>NZ_LGHP01000001.1:3250417-3788429 GCF_001280845.1 Bacillus sp. FJAT-28004 | reverse complement strand
ATCTAATCCTGTTTGCTCCCCACGCTTTCGCGCCTCAGCGTCAGTTACAGCCCAGAAAGTCGCCTTCGCCACTGGTGTTCCTCCACATCTCTACGCATTTCACCGCTACACGTGGAATTCCACTTTCCTCTTCTGTACTCAAGCTTTGCAGTTTCCATTGCGACTTGGGGTTGAGCCCCAAGTTTAAACAACAGACTTACAAGGCCGCCTGCGCGCGCTTTACGCCCAATAATTCCGGACAACGCTTGCCCCCTACGTATTACCGCGGCTGCTGGCACGTAGTTAGCCGGGGCTTTCTTCTCAGGTACCGTCACCTTGGGAGCAGTTACTCTCCCAAGCATTCTTCCCTGGCAACAGAGCTTTACGATCCGAAAACCTTCATCACTCACGCGGCGTTGCTCCGTCAGACTTTCGTCCATTGCGGAAGATTCCATACTGCTGCCTCCCGTAGGAGTCTGGGCCGTGTCTCAGTCCCAGTGTGGCCGATCACCCTCTCAGGTCGGCTACGCATCGTCGCCTTGGTGAGCCGTTACCTCACCAACTAGCTAATGCGCCGCGGGTCCATCTATAAGTGATAGATTKCTCCATCTTTCCCGATTCGATCATGCGACCAAATCGCGTATCCGGTATTAGCATTCGTTTCCGAATGTTATCCMAGTCTTATAGGCAGGTTACCCACGTGTTACTCACCCGTCCGCCGCTAAGTATCAGAGGTGCAAGCACCTCATCAACTCCGCTCGACTTGCATGTATTAGGCACGCCGCCAGCGTTCGTCCTGAGCCAGGATCAAACTCTCCAAATTGGTGTTTGAAATGCTCATTACTTTTTWWYSSYTTTTTCGCTTATCCCGAAGGATTTGCGAGGCAGTTATTACTCGTTGTTCAGTTTTCAAAGAGCAATCTTTTCTTTCGTGTCGACCGTGTGTCTCGTTGGCGACCTAGATAATATATCATAGGCGCCTATGGCATTGCAAGGGTTTTTTTCATTATTTGCGAAAAACTTTTTGTATTAGCATATCATACCTTCTGTTTGCCTTAACAGTCAGCTTTAATCACATTTTAATCTCAAATAAACAGTTGCAACATATTATATAATTTCCTAACTTTCAGTAGTTATTCTTCTATTACAATAAAAAAAATAAGTACAATGATGCGGCAAGCAGGCTTGGATTAGTCTGCTTAGCGCATTTGTACTTACTTGGCATGTGACAACTCACCTTATCTGAGCACTTCTTTAATATGAAGATGCCGGTCAACGATTAGGTTTACGATTACACCATCAATGGATACCCAAGGCCTAGTGGGATGATTGCGATCCGAGAATACAATTTCCCCGATACGTTCATCGCTAAGCTTCACGACAATACCATTATGGAACTGAGTAGCCTTCTCTACAAATGTACGTACATACGTAGGATCTAGCTTACCGAATGAATCGCTTTGGATTTGTTCCAATACGAGATAAGGAGAGGCAGCCTTCCTATATGCCTTGTTTAAGGTCATTGCATGAAATATATCAGCAATTGCTACAATCTTAGCATAAGGGTTTATCTTCGTCGCATCTATGCCGAGCGGATAACCTGTTCCGTCAACCTTCTCATGATGCTGAAGCGCCGCCATCTTTACTCCTTCATTAAGAGCAGATACATTTTTGAGTAGTTGATACCCAAGAACTGTATGACGCTTCATTTCTTCTTTTTCTTCTGCTGATAACGAATTAGGCTTCGTTAAGATCGCTTTGTCAATTCGGACGTTGCCGATATCATGCAGTAAACCGGCAAACGCAATTTGCATCCAATCCTTTTGAGGGAAGCCTGTCCATTGTGCAATTTGATAAGAGGTTAATGCAGACGTAATGCTGTTATGAAGCAAATAGTCTTTCTCCATAAATTGACGTGGTACAAAGGTCAGCAAATTATAGCTTTTTATGTGCTCCAGTATTCGCTCAAGCTGCTTACGAACATCCATGATCGGCATGGCTTGGCTGGCTGCAACAGTATTAAATACTTGTCGAAGAACAATAATCATTTTGTCGTACTCTTCATGAAGGGGAGATGCGACTAATGCTGAACTCGCTTCTTGGCTAACATCCTCATCGGTTTCTTCTTTTGTTTTGCTTGGATCAAGGTTCGATTCAATTTCAACACTAGTAATGAGAAATGCTTGCAATATTTCTATTTCTTTAGGGGTAACGATCTTTCCCTTTTGAAATAAAACACTGCCAAGTGGGGTGAGGACATCTTCAATGATTTTGTCGCCTAATTTGAGATGTAATAATGTTACTGCTGCCACGAGAGTCCTCTCCCCTTGTGCCTGAATAGTATTATGTACTCCCATTAATACGGAAAACCCGGGCTGACTCGTCATGCGACGGAGTCAGCTGGGTCTTCTGCATTTTACTCTAGCGTCGTTTCGCCGCCATCTTGCTCTTCGTTCTCATCCATAACTTCATTATCTTCGCTGCGAGCAACACGAGTAACAGTCGCTACCGTATCGTCTTCACGTGTATTAATTAGTCTTACACCCTGCGTATTCCGTCCCATCGTCGATATGCCTTCCATGCTGGTACGAATCATCGTGCCAGATGCCGTCATAATCATAAGATCCTCATCGTTTTCTACCACTTTAAGCGATACGATCGGTCCATTTTTTTCGGTTACGTTGAGCGTCTTGATCCCTTTACCACCACGGTTCTGAATACGGTAATCGGCCACTGGAGTCCGCTTGCCATAACCTTTGGAGGTAACGATCAGAATATCCTTATCAGGTACGATAACATCCATATCGATAACGGTATCTTCTTCATCGAGTTGGATACCTTTTACGCCTGTAGCCGAACGTCCCATTGAGCGAACATCCTGCTCGGAGTAACGAATGGACATACCCTGCGCCGTCCCCATAATAATCTCCTGGTTTCCGTCAGTCAGCTTCACACCAATGAGATCATCATCCTCACGAAGAGAGATCGCGATTAATCCGACTTTCCGTATGTTGACATAGTCATCAAGTGGAGTCTTCTTCACAACCCCTTGCCTTGTAGCAAAGAACAAGAAATGTTCAGAATCAAATTCTTGTACAGGTATGACCGCATTAATCGTCTCACCCTGTTCAATTTGAATAAGATTGATGATTGGTGTACCGCGTGCAGTACGGTTGAGATCAGGAATCTCATAGGCTTTCAACTTATACACCTTACCTTTGTTCGTAAAGAACAGCAGGTAGTGATGCGTATTGGATACAAATAGATGCTCAACGAAATCATCATCCTTGGTACCCATGCCGACTACGCCTTTGCCGCCGCGCTTCTGGCTGCGATAAGTGCCAACCGGTAAACGTTTGATGTAGCCCGTGTGAGTAATGGAGATGATAACATCCTCGCGAGGAATAAGATCCTCGTCTAGAATTTCCTCATCACTTGCCATTAGCTCCGTACGACGCTCATCACCGAAACGATCCTTCACTTCTGCAAGCTCCGTACTGATGATATCAAGCACAAGCTGCTCATCAGCTAGAATCGCTTTATATTCAGCAATTTTACGCATAAGTTCTGCATACTCTGCTTCAATTTTATCTCTTTCCAGACCAGTCAAGCGCTGCAAACGCATATCCAAAATCGCTTGCGCCTGCTCATGACTGAGCGAGAATCTTGTAATCAAACCTTCACGAGCTTGATCTGCAGTTTGGGAAGCGCGAATTAGAGCAATGACCTCATCCAAATGGTCAAGCGCGATTCGCAAGCCCTCCAAAATATGCGCCCGTGCTTCAGCCTTCTTCAGTTCGAACTCTGTGCGACGACGAATGACCTCGATCTGATGCTGCAAATAATGATAAAGCATATCGCGTATGTTTAGCGTCTTGGGCTCGCCGTTTACGAGTGCCAGCATGTTAATCCCAAAGTTAGACTGCAGCTGTGTATGCTTGTATAAATTATTTAATATGATGCTCGGGTTCACATCACGGCGAAGCTCAATAACTACGCGCATGCCGTTACGATCAGATTCATCGCGCAAATCAGTAATGCCTTCGATTTTCTTCTCGCGAACAAGTTCGGCTATTTTCTCAACTAAACGAGCTTTAATGACTTGATAAGGCAGCTCATGCACAATAATGCGCGCTTTGCCGTTACTCTCCTCAATGGTAGCCCGCGCTCTCATCGTTACAGATCCACGGCCTGTCAAATAAGCTTGACGTATACCCTGACGACCCATTACAAAACCGGCTGTTGGAAAATCTGGCCCTTTTATATACTCCATTAGCTCGAGCGGCGTAATATCAGGATTTACAATTAGCGCCTGTACCCCATCGATAACCTCATTCAAGTTATGAGGAGGAATATTCGTGGCCATACCGACCGCTATCCCCGTAACCCCGTTTACGAGAAGGTTAGGATAACGTGCTGGCAATACGACTGGCTCTGATTCTTCGCCATCATAGTTGGGTGCGAAATCAATCGTTTCCTTGTTGATATCACGCAGCAGTTCCATTGCGATCTTCGAAAGACGAGCTTCCGTATAACGCATGGCAGCTGCAAAGTCGCCATCAATTGAACCAAAGTTACCATGTCCATCTACGAGCATATAACGCATGGAAAAATCTTGTGCCATTCGTACCATTGATTCATACACTGCAGAATCACCATGTGGATGATACTTACCAATTACTTCTCCTACTATTCTCGCTGACTTCTTATGGGGCTTGTCTGGTGACATGCCGAGCTCAGACATCGCATACAATATGCGTCGATGCACTGGCTTAAGTCCATCCCTAACATCAGGAAGAGCACGACTTACGATGATACTCATTGCGTAATCCATAAAGGAATCCCGCATCTCCGTACCAATATCCCGATCTCTTACAGACATACGTTGTTCTTCCGCCATGATTTACCTCCTTGACGCCATCTATAGCTACTCTTAAACAAACATAACTCTTATATTACTTTCTCAAAAAGCGAGCATATAAACCTTTTTTGCTCATGCTTTTGGAATTCCTGTGAAACTTTCGATATTGACAGCTAAAAATAGGTGAATTACCGCTCTCCATACATGAAAAGCTGCCATATAATAAACAAACCTAACTTTCATTATACCACTCAATCGAAAGTCTGTCTCCTGCATCATTTCAAAGCGATTACCTGGAGAAGCAGCATTCGGAAAGGAGAAAAATCGTTGAGTATACAACGTGTTACGAGTAAATGGGCCAAAACAAAAGTCTTGCTGACGTCGGGTTATTTACGCACCTATATGCCTGCAACGAATCTATTCGGACACGGCAGCCTTCAATCGATGCTTAATGAATACGGTATGGTCTACGTCAAGCCGACAAACGGTACATTCGGCAATGGCGTCATTCGCGTGGAAAAAACAACCCTACCTGCGCTCGGATATCGTTATCAGTTAGGGACGAAGATCTTGTCTTTCCCTACATTCGAACAGATGTATCATAAGCTGTCGCAACAAACGAAGAAGCGAAGTTATCTCGTTCAAAGGGGTATTCATTTGCTTAGGCATCAGAAGCGCCGTTTCGATATTCGCGTCATGGTTCAGAAAAACCCTCGTAACGAATGGGAAGTCACCGGTATTATCGGGAGACTCGCTCATCCTGCAAAAATTGTGACCAATTATCATAGCGGAGGTACTCCAATGGCGCTTGAGCTGCTCATGAGGGATCATACTAACTCAGCTGAGCTCGCTGCCTTCAAAAACAAATTAAAAAAAGTGAGCATTACCATTGCCCATCACTTAGAGACTGCATACCCAAATATAAAAGAACTAGGTGTCGATATTGCAATCGACGCAAAACTGCATCCATGGATCTTGGAAGTCAATACATTCCCCGACCCATATATCTTTCGAAAGCTGCCTGATAAAAGCGTCTTTCAAAAAGTATATCGCTATGCAGCTGCCTATGGCCGTTTCAAAAAAAGAAGCAGTCGTCCATAATGGACGGCTGCTTCTTTACGAAAATCAGTTATTTTAAACATCTAGATTTGTTACGTATCTAGCGTATTTCTGAATGAACTCACGGCGAGGCTCAACGTTATCACCCATAAGCGTATCAAATACGACATCAGCTTCAATCGCGTCCTCTATCGTTACTTGGAGCATCGTACGGCTCTCGGGATCCATCGTTGTCTCCCAAAGCTGAATAGCGTTCATCTCTCCTAGTCCTTTATAGCGCTGAACGTTTACTTTGACGCCTTCTCCAAATTCAGCAATGATCCTATCGCGCTCCTTCTCGGTTTGCGCGTAGCGAATAACTTTATTACGCTCGATCTTGAAGAGAGGAGGCTGTGCAATATAAATATAGCCAGCATCTATAATTTGACGCATATAGCGATAGAAGAACGTCAACATGAGCGTACGAATATGCGCACCATCGACGTCGGCATCGGTCATAATAATGATTTTGTGATAACGCGCCTTAGCAAGGTCAAAGTCCTCGCTAATTCCGGTGCCGAGCGCAGTAATGATAGCACGAATCTCAGCATTGCCAAGAATCCGATCGAGGCGAGCCTTTTCTACGTTCAAAATCTTACCGCGAAGCGGCAAAATCGCTTGGAAATGACGATCGCGACCTTGCTTAGCAGATCCGCCAGCTGAGTCACCTTCTACGATGTACAGCTCACTGATTGATGCATCCTTAGATGAGCAATCGGCAAGTTTACCAGGCAGAGAGCCAACTTCCAGGGCACTTTTGCGACGAGTCAGCTCACGCGCTTTGCGCGCTGCTTCACGAGCACGAGCGGCCGACAAACCTTTTTCTACGATTTTGCGTGATACAGAAGGGTTCTCCTCAAGAAACTCCTGCAGCTTCTCGGCAAAAAATGACTCTACGATTCCGCGGACTTCGCTGTTACCAAGCTTAGTCTTTGTTTGTCCCTCGAATTGCGGTTCTGGGATTTTGACAGAAATAATAGCCGTCAATCCTTCACGCACATCATCACCAGAGAAGTTTGAATCATTGTCCTTGATTAGGTTTGTTTTGCGGGCATAATCGTTGATAATACGCGTAAGGGCGCTCTTAAAGCCCGACTCATGCGTACCGCCCTCATGTGTATTAATATTATTCGCGAAAGAGTATATATTCTCGGTGTAGCTGTCATTATACTGTAAAGCGACTTCTACCTGGATATGATCCTTCGAGCCTTCAACATAAATCGGCAGCTCATGTAGAGGTTCGCGATTGCGGTTCAAGTATTTTACAAACTCGATAATACCGCCCTCATATTTAAACGTATTGGATACGCCTGTACGCTCATCACTAAGAACAATTTCAATGCCTTTATTCAAAAATGCAAGCTCGCGAATACGCGACTGCAGCGTCTCATAGTCATATACGGTCGTTTCCGTAAAAATTTCTGTATCAGGCGTAAACGTTACTTGAGTACCCGTTTCCGTTGTCTCGCCGATAATTTTGATATCATACTGCGGAGCACCCTTGCGGTACTCTTGCTGGTAGATATGACCTTCGCGTTTTACTTGAACAATGACAAGCTCGGACAGTGCGTTTACGACAGATACGCCGACCCCGTGCAAGCCGCCGGATACTTTATAGCCCTCTCCGCCGAACTTACCTCCCGCATGCAAAACAGTCATAACGACTTCTAGCGTCGATTTTTTCAGTTTCGCATTCTCGCCTACAGGGATACCGCGTCCATTATCGATAACCGTTACGCTGTTATTCTCATGAACGATAATTTCGATTTTTGAGCAATAACCGGCCAAAGCCTCGTCAATACTGTTATCAACAACCTCCCATACGAGATGGTGAAGACCTTTGCCACTAGTGGAGCCAATATACATCCCCGGACGTTTGCGTACCGCCTCTAAACCTTCCAAGACCTGTATCTGACTCTCGTCATACGTATGCTGTTCCAAAGACATGCAACTTCACTGCTCCTCTCAACTGCTGTTCCTGATCGCCTTCGCTCTAGCCGTTCGCCACAAACTGATGGGCTCTTTTCTTAAGCGTAGAGGATGAAATAGGCGAATAATATATTTTTTGCTTCGTTACAACGATCGATTTCGGCTCTTCTTCGCCTATCGTTTCAACGTCCTTACGCTTGCGTGCTCCCGCAACGAATTGCTTGGATAGTTTAGAGGATTGCTCGATAGAAATATCAAAGATGGCCACGAGCTCCGCAGCCCGAATTATTTTCTCGCCGCCCAAATGGATGTACATGTCCTCTTCCTCACCTCTCCTATTCGCAATTTAACGTGTCACTCGGCCGTCATGCACATGATAGATGCCGGCATCCTGAAGCCTGCTCACATTCACGCTTTCAAGGCCGGTCGTTGTAATAAAGGTTTGTACTTTGCTCTGAAATGTCTCAATAAGCTGCGTCTGACGATTCTGATCAAGCTCTGACAGCACATCGTCAAGCAGCAAAATCGGATACTCTCCGATTTCCTCGTTAATGAGTTCTATTTCTGCCAATTTTAAAGACAGGGCCGTTGTTCGCTGTTGTCCCTGTGAGCCGTAAGTTTGTGCTTCTTTGCCGTTAATAAAAAACGCCAAATCATCGCGATGCGGACCCACGAGCGTAACCCCTCTGCGAATCTCCTGATCTTTCACCTGTGTTAACTTTATCATAAATTGATCAAATAAAACAGTTTCATCTTGCTGGGCATCCGTATCAAAAGAAGGACGGTACTCAATCGTGAGCTGCTCAGCGCCGTTCGTTATGCCTGCATGTATTCGTTCTGCAAACGTTTGTAATTTATGTATGAAGTGTTTCCTTTTTTTCATGATTTTAACACCATGCTCAGCAAGCTGCATATTCCACACTTCAAGCATCGTTTGATTTGCCCCTCCAGGATAGGAGGCTTTCAAAAAATTGTTACGCTGCTGCAGCACTTTTCCATATTGCTGGAGTGTATACAAATAGCCGGGCTGTACTTGTCCGATTTCCATATCGAGAAACCGTCTTCGCACTCCCGGCGTTCCTTTTACAATTTCAAGATCCTCTGGCGCAAACATAACGACATTTACCGAACCGATGAAATCACTGAGCTTACGCTGCTCAAGTCCGTTTATTTTCGCCTTTTTTCCTTGCGCTGAGAAAAGGAGATCCAGCTTGATCGCTCCGTACTTCTTATCGACCTCACCAGAAATACGAGCGGAACCTTCATGCCAGCCAATGAGTTCCTTATCCTTCGATGTGCGATGAGACTTGGTTAATGCAAGTACGAAAATAGCCTCGAGCAAATTGGTTTTGCCTTGAGCATTTTGACCAAGAAATATATTGACCTTATTAGGCGTTTGCAAATCAATCTCGCTGTAGTTCCGATAATTTTGCAGCTGTATGCTCGTTAAAAACACGTTTTGACCTCCCGGTCCGTTGGTGCGTTACTCTCTACCTACCGTAAAGATGCCGCAGCCTTCAACTTCTACTTTATCACCAGCATACAATTTTCTTCCTCTGCGGTTATCCGCTTCTCCGTTAATAACGACAGTGTTTTCTTGAAGGAAAAACTTCGCATGTCCGCCGGTTTGAATACAATCAGAGAGCTTCAAAAACTGGCCAAGCGTTATATACTCCGTCTTGATGACGATTTCTTTCATGGAAATAGGTCAGTCCTTTCTTGCTTATATTTGAATTTAGCCTGTTGTTCTATAAGGCAAGATGACATACATGCTATACGCGTGGTCCATAGGACGAATAATAATAGGGCTCATTGCGCCTGTGAATCCAATAAACAATTGCTCGCTGTCAATAACTTTAAGGACGTCGAGCATATATTTGGAGTTAAAGGCAATTCGAAGAGGCTCGCCATTAAATTCCTTAGCTTCAAGCTGCTCGGTTACCCTGCCTAGTTCAGTTGAGCTTGATGAAATTTCGATCGTTCCATCTTCAAGCGTCATTAGGCGTACGATATTTGTTTTTTCCTCACGAGACATAAGGTAAGCACGATCAATAGCGTCCATCACATTTTTTGTATCAAGTACAAGTTCTGTTTTGAACGTTTGCGGAATAATTTTAGAAGTATCGGGATATGTTCCGTCAAGAATACGTGTATAAAACAAAACGTTTCCGAGTTTAAACAGAACCTGATTGTCTGTAACAACGATATCAACGAGCGCGTTTTGCTCGGGAACGAGCTTGGATAGCTCAATAAGTGTTTTGGCTGAAATAACGACATTGCTAAATTTGAGCTGTGCCTCAGTATCAACTTGTGCTGTACGACTAGCTAGACGATGGCGGTCCGTTGCTATAAATTTCAATTCTCCTTCAAGCAAGTTCCAAAGCACACCTGTCAAAATAGGTGTTTGTTCACTTGCTGAAGCTGCAAGAACCGTTTGGCGAATCATCGCTTTTAATAGATCTCCTGGCATTTGCAATATTTCGTTCTGCTCAATGGAAGGAAGTACCGGAAATTCTTCTGGATCAAGTCCGACCATTTGAATTTCAGTTGAGCCTGAACGAATCATCGTTTGATAAGTGTTGCTCACGTCAATAATAACTTGCTCGGATGGGAGCTTTTTTACAATCTCCACAAAAAACTTTGCGGGTAAAACGACGCTTCCTGGTTTATCCACATGTGCAATAACGAATTGATCTCTTTCCACAGGGATGAAGCTTTGAATTGAGATATCGGTATCGCTTGCTGTAAGTGTTACCCCTAGATGAGTAACCTCGATTTTGATACCACCGAGAATAGGTATGGCAGGACGTGAGGAAGCAGCCTTTGCCACTTGCTGGATCGCATCGTTTAATTCATTTTTTGAGATTGTTAATTTCATGATTTCACTCCTAGCGTTCTTATAAATTCATCCAAGTATGAGCTCGCACGAAACGATTTTTTTGAAAATGCCGAAATTCGGTTATGTTTTGAATAGTAGGGTGTATAAATTTGAACGTTATACAAACCTTATACTTCACCGCGAAGCGAGCTTTTGCCTGCAAAGGCTGGCATCAGCCGTTTAGGCGTATTTGATGATGTTTTTTTAAAGATTTTTAGTAGTCGTAGTAGTAGGGGCACTGAATATGTGGATAACCCCTTGGAAGACCGATAAAGCAAGCCTATCCACATGTGCATAGCTTGTGCATAGGCTTGCTTAGTTGTTCACATATGATTTTTGATCTTTTCTGTCAGGTTTTGAATGATTTTGTATAGGTCCTGATCTATCTTAAGCTGCTGTGTAATTTTCTCATGCGCATGGATAACAGTTGTATGGTCACGTCCACCAAAAGCTTCACCAATCTTCGGCAAAGAGAAATCGGTCAGCTCCCTGGATAGGTACATTGCAATTTGCCTTGGGTAGGCTACCGCTTTCGTTCTTTTTCGCGCTTTGAATTCCTCTAGCCGCAGCCCATAGAACTCCCCGACTTTCGTCTGAATATCGTGCATCGTAATCATTCTTGGTCTGCTGGAGGGGATGATGTCCTTGAGCGCTTCTGCCGCCAAATGCGACGTAATATCAGCGTTTATTAAGGATGAATAGGCGACTACCCGAATAAGGGCACCCTCCAATTCACGGATATTCGTATCGATTTGATTAGCAATATAGATCATCGCTTCGTTAGGAATATCTAAATTCTCAGCACGTGCTTTCTTGCGTAATATAGCAATCCGTGTCTCTAGATCCGGCGGCTGTATGTCGGTAATGAGTCCCCATTCAAAGCGAGAACGCAGCCGTTCTTCCAGCGTCGGAATTTCTTTTGGAGGACGGTCACTTGAAATGACAATCTGTTTCCGCTCCTCATGCAGTGCATTAAAAGTATGGAAAAACTCTTCCTGCGTCTGTTCTTTTCCGGCTAGAAATTGAATATCGTCGATGAGAAGAACGTCGATATTGCGATATTTCGTACGGAAGCTTTCACCACGGTTATCACGGATAGCATTAATGAACTCGTTGGTAAATTTCTCAGAAGAGATGTAAAGAACTTTCGTATTCGGGTTGTGATCCATGATGTAGTGGCCAATGGCATGCATTAAGTGGGTTTTACCGAGCCCGACTCCACCGTATAAAAACAATGGATTGTAGGCTTTGGCTGGCGCTTCCGCCACGGCAAGCGATGCTGCATGCGCAAAACGGTTGTTAGCCCCGATAACGAATGTATCAAACGTATACTTCGGGTTAAGCATATGAGTAGGTGTCGCTTCCTCGTTCATGACGGGGGAATGCACCGCTTTCGGCGGAAACATATATGCAGGCTCCGCACCCTTCGGTTCTTCAATAGAGAAGCGAACATCAACTTGTCTGCCCAAAAATTCATACAGTGTTGTTCTTATTAGCTTCGTATAACGGCCCTCCAGCCATTCGGCCGCAAATGTTGTCGGCGCTGTTACTTCAAGCATAGAATCATCAACAAAATTAGCTTTCGTTGCTTTGAACCAAGTGTCAAAGCTCGGTTTGCTTAATTTAGTCTGAATGATCGACAACACTTGCTGCCATAAATCATAGGTATGGCTGTCCACAGACTGTCACTCCTTATCCAAATCGCCACGAATGGCGCAGTTGCAAGAAAAAATGTCGAAAACAAGGGTATTATAACGAAAGCATCCACATTATAAAGAATAATATGCGAATGAGTTATAAATAGGGGATGAGTTTGTTCACAATGTTATCCACAGGCTGTTGATAAAACTGAGGCAATATTGATCTAATCCACAGTGAAAACATAATAATCATAGCAAAAGATGCCTTATATTTCAACGGAATCGCATATTTTATCCACATTCTCAACTGCTTGTGCATAAAAGTTATCTACACCACTACATATTGTTTATATCTTGTTAAGATTTCGACAAAGTTCGTTTGACCCCCCTGTGGATTGTGCACATGTTATTAGTTTTTGAAAAACGAAGTCAATTCATGCGCTTATCCACAACTGCCTTCTGAATTTTTTTTATCAACAGGCGGGAGCTGGGGCTGGTCATTGACTTTTGGTGCCGGACATGGTTTAATAAAAAAAGCGTTTTTTTAAATATAAGACGTTATAGGTGTATGCTTATAATGCTGCTTATATTTCACCGCGAAACGATGCTGCTCCGTCAATCTATGGCGGCGAGAGCCGTTTACGCTTGATTGGAAACACGCAGTATAGGAGGTGCAGAACGATGAGACCTACATTTAGACCTAATGTAAGCAAACGCGCGAAAGTGCATGGATTCCGCAAACGGATGAGCACGAAGAACGGACGTAAAGTTTTGGCAGCGCGTCGTCAAAGAGGAAGAAAAGTACTGAGCGCATAAGCAGAAGACCACGTCTGGTGGTCTTTTTTTTTTGCTTATGAGGTTGAAGAGTGAGTGAGCAGCTGCTTATGCAGCTCGCTTGCTGACTATACTTAGAAGATGAATAAGAGAACGGTGGCCAACAGTCGTGCATAGAAAATTGCGTCTTCGCAATCGTGAAGACTTCAGCCGGATTTATCGAGGCGGCAAATCGTTTGCGAATGGGCAATTCGTCGTCTATTGGTCGAAACAGCCATCGGCGGAACCATTTCGCCTTGGTGTATCGGCGAGTAAAAAAATAGGCAATGCGGTCGTACGCAATCGCATGCGCCGAATGATTAAAGAAATTGTTCGTCACCAGGCAAATCGAATCGTACCCAGAACCGACTTCATACTAATAGTAAGAAAGCCTGCTACATTGATGAAGATGAAGGATATGGAGAAGAGCGTTCTTCATGTATTGAAGAAAGCAGGTTTGCTGAAAAGCACGAGTTTTTCAAAGGAGAAGCAGGCAGATTAACGTTATTTTGCCGGCTTGCTTCGCATGCCTAAAAAACGTGATAAAGCATGCATTAAGAAAGCGGATGCATGGTTAGTCTCGTTGTTTCTTTGTCCCATAAATTATGGTATAGTCTAGAATGAAAATATAAGATTGTATAAGTTATACAATGCCTGTATTTTTCCACGAAACATATGCTGCGCCGCAAGAGTACGGCTATGGCCGCTGACGCTTGATGTAATGGCTTTCAGAGAGGAGTTTTAAAGTTGTTGTTTTGGACAAAAAACAAGAAATTGATTTTAGTGTTAGGTCTTGTTCTGCTTATGGGTGTACTGGCAGGATGCGGTGCTCCATCAACGGAAACAACGGAGACTGCTGATCTATTGAAGGGGAACTTCTGGGAGAAGAACGTCGTTTATTATTTTGCCTTAACGCTTGATACGTTCGCAGGCTGGTTTGGCGAATCCTACGGACTTGCTATATTGCTCCTGACGATTATTGTACGAACATTGATTTTGCCGTTAACGCTAAAACAGTATCGCAGTTCCAAAGCTATGCAGGCGTTGCAGCCGCAAATGGCTGAAATTAAGAAAAAACATAAAGACAATCCGCAAAAGCAGCAGGAAGAGACGATGAAGCTGTTCCAAACGCATCAGGTAAATCCGATGGCGGGCTGTTTGCCTCTGATTGTTCAAATGCCGATTTTTATCGCTTTGTACAATTCAATTTATAAAAACCCTGATATTCGTGAGCATACGTTCCTTTGGCTTGAACTTGGTGAGAAGGATCCACTGTATATTCTTCCGGTTCTTGCTGCTGCTACAACTTTCATTCAGTCCAAGATGATGCAGAAGCAGCAAACACAAACGATGCCAGGTATGGGCATGATGCTGGCGATTTTCCCTGTGCTTATTTTTGTAATGGCACTTTCATTCCCAGCGGCTCTTCCTTTGTACTGGGTTTACAGTAACATTTACACAATCATTCAAAACTACTTCCTATACGTTCGTTCATCTGACAAGGGTAAGGAGGCCCCTGCGAAATGAAGAAAATCATTGCATCGGGGAAAACGGTAGAAGATGCTGTGCGTAACGGATTATTACAATTGCAAGTAACTGAAGACCGCGTTAAACAAGTTGTGCTTGAGCAGCCAACCAAAGGTTTCTTTGGACTGTTCGGCGCAAAGGAAGCGAAAGTTGAGCTTGAGCTTATTCCCGATCCCATGCTTGAAGCGGAGAATTTTCTCCGCGAAGTGGCTGGCACGATGGGATTGCAAGTAAACATCGATCGAAAGCAAACAAGAGAAGGTATTAACATCGCTGTAACAGGCAGTGGAGATCTTGGCATGCTGATTGGACGTCGCGGACAAACGTTGGATGCATTACAGTACTTGGTTAATATTGTGGCTAATCGTTACTCAGACAGTCATTTGCGTATCGTACTTGATGCAGAGGATTTTCGGGAGCGCCGCCGCAAAACGTTAGCGGATTTATCCGATCGTTTGGCGGGACGAGTTATCCGCACTAGGAAAGAAGTTGTCCTGGAGCCGATGTCGCCGCATGAGCGCAAAGTTATTCATTCGCAGTTGCAAAACCACCCTAAGGTGAAAACGTTCAGTAAAGGTGATGAGCCGAATCGGCGAGTCGTTATAGCATTAAGACAATAAATTGCACAATATAAATGTATACGAATCAATACGCTATCCACAGCAATGGCTCATAATGGTCATTGCTGTTTTTCCATTTGAGAGGTGCTGACAGCAATGGTACATGATACGATAGCTGCCATTTCCACAGCAGTCGGAGAAGGCGGAATCGCAATAATAAGAGTGAGCGGACCCGAAGCAATTACTGGTATCGCTAGTGTTTTTCGTTCGAAAATAAACCTAAATGATGCGGATACACATACGCTGCATTATGGACATATTCTCGATCCGAGGTCGGGAGAAGAAGTTGAAGAAGTACTGGTTACATTGATGAGAGGTCCCCGTTCGTTTACCGCGGAGGATGTTGTCGAAATAAACGCACATGGTGGCGTTATTGCCGTTAAAAAGGTGCTTGATGTCGTATTACAGCTAGACGGCTATCGTACCGCAGAACCAGGCGAGTTTACGAAGCGTGCCTTTCTGAATGGGCGGATCGACCTTATGCAAGCAGAGGCTGTTATCGATTTGATTCGTTCAAAATCAGATCGTGCATTTTCCGTTGCTCGTAAACAAGCGGAAGGCGTCCTGTCGAAGAGGATTAAGGCATTGAGGCAGACGGTTATTGAGCTGCTTGCCCATATTGAAGTGAACATCGATTATCCGGAGCATGACGTAGAGGAAATGACTAGTTCGTTCATTCGTGACCAATGCGATTCTGCTATTGATGAAATAGATCGTCTGTTAAAAACCGCAAACGAAGGCAAGATATTGAGAGAAGGCATTGTAACAGCTATTGTTGGACGGCCCAATGTCGGTAAATCATCTCTTATGAATGTGTTGACGCAGGAGAATAAGGCTATCGTTACGGATATCCCTGGAACAACTCGTGATGTCATAGAACAATTTGTAGCGTTAAATGGAATTCCACTTCGACTGCTGGATACAGCGGGTATTCGTGAAACGACCGATGTCGTTGAGCGAATTGGTGTGGAGCGTTCACGAAATGCGCTTGAAGAAGCGGATCTCATTTTGTTAGTGCTCAATTATAACGAGCCATTGCAAGTCGATGATCGGGAGCTTTTGTCGCAAATGAAGGGTCGTCCAGTCATTGCGATCATAAATAAGACTGACTTGCCGCGTCAATTAGAAATTGAGGTGGTGGAGGAGTCGATTTCTGCCGATTCCATCGTAAAAATGTCAGTTCTTGAGGAAGACGGACTTGATCGCTTAGAGAAGACGATAAGCGAGATGTTTTTTGAGGGTCAGCTTGAATCCGGTGATTTGACATATGTGAGCAATGTTCGACATATTGCTTTATTGAAGCGGGCAAGGCAATCACTAGTCGATGCTATAGAAGCATCTGATACTGGAATTCCAATTGATCTGATTCAAATCGATGCCAGGTCGGCATGGGAGTCGCTTGGTGAAATTTTAGGTGATGAGGCTGGAGATTCATTGATCGATCAAATTTTCTCGCAGTTTTGCCTAGGGAAATAGATGGTAGTAGGCTTTTGCTGCCGATATGAATTAAACTTACAGTGCGGCTTTAATGTAGAAGATCGTTATGTTAGTTGCTTATAGTGGTATTTGCTAAATGCAGCTGAGGTTCTTGTTGTAGGGGCTGTGCAATGTAAGTCTGTGTGAAAGTTAAGAAAATAGGATATCGTTCATAACGTTATTCTAATCAAGATAGGATTCTATGAATAGAAGAAGCATATTGAAGAATTTCTATGAAAGCCTTCAATATGCTTTTGAAATAGGTTTTCTACGAAAATCGAGGTTAATGCTTACGAAGTGGTTTTCTTCGAAAACCTAGGTTAATGCTTACGAAGTGGTTTTCTTCGAAAACCTTTAGGAGGGTGAAGGACAATGAGATATTTAGCTGGTGAATATGACGTTATCGTCATTGGAGCAGGTCATGCGGGCTGTGAAGCTGCACTTGCGGCTGCGCGTATGGGCTGTGAGACGCTGCTGCTTACAATAAATCTAGACATGGTTGCTTTCATGCCATGCAATCCATCTATCGGGGGACCGGCTAAAGGTCATGTGGTGCGTGAAATTGATGCGCTCGGCGGTGAGATGGGACGTAATATTGATAAAACTTTTATTCAAATGCGGATGCTTAATACAGGCAAAGGTCCAGCCGTGCATGCACTGCGTGCGCAAGCTGACAAATTTGATTATCAGCATTTAATGAAGAAGACGATTGAGGAAACACCTCATTTGACCTTAAGACAAGGTATGGCTGAAGAGCTTATTGTTGAGGATGGAAAGTGTCTGGGGATCGTAACGAAAACGGGTGCGGAGTATCGTGCTCGGACAACTGTTGTTACAACAGGCACATATTTACGCGGGAAAATTATTATGGGCGAGCTGATGTATGAGAGCGGGCCAAATAATCAACAGCCATCTGTTAGACTTTCTGCAAGCTTGAAGGAACATGGCTTGGAGCTTGTACGCTTCAAGACAGGTACGCCGCCGCGTGTTCACAAGGATACGATTGATTTCTCGAAAACAGAAATTCAACCTGGCGACGATAAACCTAAGTTTTTCTCGCATGAAACGGAATCTTCAACAAACGAACAATTGCCTTGCTGGTTAACTTATACATCTGAAGCGACGCACAAGATTATTAATGATAATCTTCACCGTGCGCCAATGTTCTCAGGTGCAATTGAGGGAACTGGTCCAAGATATTGTCCATCCATCGAGGACAAAATTGTTCGTTTTGCGGATAAGCCAAAGCACCAAATCTTCTTAGAGCCAGAAGGTAAAAATACATCTGAGTATTATGTGCAAGGTCTCTCGACAAGTATGCCGGAAGATGTACAACTAGGCATTTTACGTTCTATACCAGGTTTGGAAAAAGTTGAGATGATGCGCAACGGTTACGCGATTGAGTATGATGCGGTAGTTCCTACACAGCTGTGGCCATCTTTGGAGACTAAGGTGATCGACGGTCTATTCACAGCTGGACAAATTAACGGAACATCCGGTTATGAGGAAGCAGCAGGGCAAGGCGTTATGGCCGGCATTAATGCTGCGCGCAAGGTACAAGGAAAAGAACCAATAATTATCGGTCGTGCTGATGGCTATATTGGTGTAATGATTGATGATCTTGTTACGAAGGGAACAAACGATCCTTATCGTTTGCTTACTTCAAGAGCGGAATATCGATTATTGCTTCGTCATGATAATGCAGATTTGCGTTTAACGCCAACAGGCTACGAAATTGGTCTTATTTCGGAGGAACGTTACAATAAATTTTTGCGTAAAAAAGAATTAGTTGAAATTGATATTGAACGTCTACGCGGAACTAAAGTAAAACCTGATCAAGCGAATGAAATGCTAATAGCAGCAGGTACGGCACCAATGGAGCACGGGACAGACGCGTTGTCGTTGCTTCGTCGACCTGAGGTTACTTATGCGATGTTAGAAACCGTTGTACCTTCGGTTCCAGAAATGACGGAGGAAATGAAGGAACAGGTTGAAATTCAAATCAAATATGCAGGTTATATTGAGAAGCAGCTTGTACAGGTAGCTCGGTTGAACAAAATGGAGAAAAAACGTATTCCCGATGACATTGATTATAGTGATGTTCGCAGCTTAGCATCTGAAGCGAAGCAAAAACTTTCTGTTATCAGACCGCTTTCTATCGGGCAAGCATCTCGTATTGCCGGAGTTACACCAGCTGATATTTCCATACTGCTTGTTTACTTGGAACATTATAACCGTGTTACTGCAGCGAGAGGATCATAATATGGATGAAACATTAAACTGGTTTACAAAACGAATGGAAGAGAGCGGCATTCCGCTTTCTCCCGTTCAGCTTGATCAATTTGAAATCTATTATCGTCTACTTGTTGAGTGGAATGAGAAAATGAATTTGACCGGCATTACAGAACGTGATGCTGTATACGAAAAGCATTTTTATGATTCCGTTTCTCTTTCTTTCTATACGAAAATGGACAGTGTGCGCAAGCTTGCAGATATTGGTTCAGGAGCAGGTTTTCCGAGTATACCTTTGAAGATTTGTTTTCCCCATTTGCAAATCATGATTGTTGATTCTTTAAATAAAAGAATTCAATTTCTAACGCATCTGAAGGAACAGCTTGGTTTGGACCAAGTTTTATGTCTGCATGGCCGGGCCGAGGATATTGCACAATTACCAGATCACCGTGATAAGTATGATTTAGTAACGGCAAGGGCAGTTGCGAGATTAAATGTTTTAAATGAATTTTGTTTGCCCTTCGTAAAAAAAGGTGGATTGTTTGCTGCAATGAAAGGATCGCAATCCGATGAAGAAGTTCGGGAGGCATCTTTAAGCCTGAGAGAGCTAAAAGGAAAAATCAAATCACAGCATCAGTTATCTCTACCAAACGAACAATCAGAGCGACATATTATTTTAATAGAGAAGCTAGATGCTACTCCGCGAAAATATCCTAGAAAAGCAGGCACTCCACTAAAGCAGCCACTTATGTAGCTGGCATCCAATGTTCCACGTGAAACATTTTGCAAATGGTTACTTGGGGAAAAGAACTTCCATTTTCTTATAACAATTATTTGTTCTAAAATGATGTCAAAGCAGGAGATCGTCCAGTGATAGTCGAATTATTATAGTAGATGAAGAGACTGGACGATACCGTTACATAGACGAAACCAATTACTGTCTTTATGAGACAAATAGTTGTTCGTACCACGGTCAAATATAAGCATCGTATCAAGCTTTACAGCCATACCTGATTATATTTTAACTAAAGCCTCTCCTATCATTTCCGAATGAATTTTGTTATGGATGTTCGCCGTGCAGTTGACGATTATTACCTGAGAGAGGTTCTAGTAACCGAAATAATCCAATTGGCAATGAACCAATCTTACTGCTGAAGCGTATTTATTGCAAAAACCTTGTAATTGCTTTTTAATAGAATAGAGGCGTCCAACTAGTTTGCTAGTGTGGATGCTTACATTTTGTATGAATCGCATGATTTCCATCACTAAGATGGAGAAAATGGTTTCATTTGAAGTGATTAATAACAAGGTTTATCTCATGATCGGGTGGTAATTATCGATATGAAAGAACAATTTTCTCGATTGTTCGGCCTGTCCGAGCAGCGCATACCGCAAGAAGAAGTTCGGCAAATACCGATTCAAGAAATCGACGCAAGCCCATTTCAGCCGCGGACGATTTTTGATGATGACCGAATTGAAGAATTATGTCAGACGATAAAAACGCACGGTGTTATTCAGCCAATCGTTGTTCGTATGCGTAATGGAAGATATGAAATTATAGCAGGGGAACGTCGTTGGCGTGCGGTCACCAAACTTGGTTATGATACCATTCCTGGAATTGTTCGCGAATTTAATGATTCACAAACGGCATCTATTGCTCTAATAGAGAATCTTCAAAGAGAAGGTTTATCGGCTATTGAGGAAGCGATTGCATATCAAAAATTAATCGAGCTTCATCAATTAACACAAGAAAGCTTGGCTCAGCGGCTTGGGAAAAGTCAATCGACTATTGCCAATAAATTGAGATTGTTAATGTTGAATGATACGATTAAGATGGCTTTAATGGAACGGAAGATTACGGAACGACATGCAAGGGCTTTATTGTCGCTAGATAATGAAGAATTGCAGCTTAAAGTTTTAGATGAAATTATTACTAAAGATTTAAATGTTAAACAAACCGAGGTTAGAATTGCTTTTCTGAAAGAATCAACAAAACTCAAGAAAGCGAAACGTGTTTCCTTTACAAAGGATGTACGTCTAGCGCTAAATACAATCAGACAATCGATTGAAATGGTTTCTGGTTCTGGTCTACAAATTAAGACGAATGAAAAGGATCATGAAGATCATTATGAAATTACGATCCAGATCCCTAAAAGATAAAATTCAAATCATAAAATAGAATAATTTAATGTTTATTTGTGCCGCCCTCACTGAGGGCGGCGATGCCATTTGTAGCTGATTTTATATTTTATGAGCTACAAATATTTGGTTCGTAATGAATGGCTAGTTTTAAGTTTCTAACATATTTTTTTTATTGGATCTCAAGTAGCACATAAAAGTTGTACACATAGAGGTGAGCCGGTTTTGTCGAAAATAATTGCAATAGCCAATCAGAAAGGCGGTGTCGGAAAAACGACAACGTCTGTCAATTTAGCTGCCTGTCTTGCATCACTTGGTAAAAAAGTGCTGCTAGTAGATATTGATCCACAAGGGAATACGACGAGTGGTCTCGGTATTAACAAAGGAGACGTAACGAACTGTATTTACGATGTCCTCATTAATGAAGTCCATCCAAAAGATGCAATGTGTGAGACAAGTGTCCCTGGCCTAAAAATCATTCCAGCAACCATACAACTTGCTGGTGCCGAGATTGAATTGGTGCCGACAATATCAAGAGAGCTGCGTTTGAAAAAGTCTTTGCACATGGTTAAGGATGATTTCGATTATGTACTTATTGATTGTCCTCCGTCACTTGGTATTCTAACGATAAACTCGTTAACTGCAGCAGATTCTGTTCTTATTCCTATTCAGTGTGAATATTATGCTCTTGAAGGTCTGAGTCAGCTACTCAATACCGTTCGACTCGTTCAAAAGCATTTGAATACATCGCTTCAAATTGAAGGTGTTCTTTTGACCATGCTTGATGCGAGAACTAATCTGGGAATTCAAGTTATTGAAGAGGTAAAAAAATATTTCCAACAAAAAGTATACCAAACCATTATTCCACGTAATGTTCGTTTAAGTGAAGCGCCATCACATGGACAAGCTATTATCACATACGACCCGCGTTCTAAAGGTGCAGAAGTTTATCTTGAACTCGCAAAGGAAGTGATTATGTATGAGCAAGCGGCTAGGTAGAGGGCTGGATGCGCTTATCCCATCGCTTTCTGTGAATGACGATGATAAAGTGATTGAAATTACATTATCCCAACTGAGACCTAATCCGTATCAACCGAGGAAAACATTCGATGAGGATTCCATTAAGGAATTAGCAGAATCCATTAAGCAGCATGGCATCATTCAACCTATTATCGTTCGTACTGTATTGAAAGGCTACGAAATAATAGCAGGTGAAAGACGTTTCCGTGCTTCGCAATATTGTGGGAATGCTACAATACCTGCTGTAGTAAGATCGTTTACTGATCAACAGGTAATGGAGATTGCTTTAATAGAAAATCTACAGCGTGAAGATTTAAATGCAATTGAAGTTGCAATAGCTTATCAAGCTCTCATAGACAAGTTCAAGCTTACACAAGAAGAACTATCCATGAAGGTCGGTAAGTCTCGATCACATATTGCGAACTTTGTGCGTTTGCTTTCATTGCCAACTGAAATAAAAGACAATGTTTCACGTGGAACAATTTCTATGGGTCATGCTAGAGCGTTGGTCGGTATTAAAGATGATAAAGTGCAGAAAGAATTAGCAGATCTTACCGTTTCTCAAGAGTGGAGTGTTCGTGAACTTGAAGAGGCGATTCAGAAGCTAGATTCGAAGCAACCGGAAGACACAACGAAGCCTAGTCAGAAAAAACGCGATCCGTATATTGACCATTTGGAGGAGTCACTGCGTGAACGATTTAAAACGACAGTGAAAATAAAACAGCAAAAAGATAAAGGGAAAATTGAGCTTCAATACTATAGTAAACAGGATTTGGAACGTTTGCTAGAATTGCTTCAATACATGGCATAGACTATACCAAACAATGGCATACCTTAGTTGTAATCTTGCTTTTGAAAGATTAAACTAAGGTATGCCATTGTTGTGAGCAGGTAGCTAGGAAAGGTGTGATATTCGTGAGTAATAATAACCAATCAGTTATATATTTGGATCATGCGGCAACCTCTTGGCCTAAGCCTCCTGCGGTAACAGAAGCAGTCGTTAATGCAATGTTAAACGACGCTGCTAATCCGGGTAGAGGCAGCCATGCTATGGCTGTGCGAGCAAGCCGTATACTATTTGAAACACGCAAACAATTGGCAAAGCTGTTTAACATAAAAAATCCAAATGATATTGCGTTCACCTCTAATACAACGATGTCATTAAACATGGCGATAAAAGGCTGGTTGAAGCCTGGAGATCATGTTATTGCAACCTCAGTTGAACACAACTCAGTAAGAAGACCGTTATATTTTCTAGAACAAACGATAGGTATCGAAGTGACATATGTAGATTCGGATGAACGTGGAAATATAAACATCGATGATGTTGCTTCTGCGATTCGCCCCAACACAACACTCGCTATTGTAAATCATAGTTCAAACCTTTTAGGAACAATTATGCCTGTTGCGGATATAGCTGAACTAACAAGAACGCATGGAATTAAATTGTTAGTCGATGCCGCGCAAAGTGCAGGTATTTTACCTATAGATGTAAGAACAATGGGCATTCATATGCTGGCTTTTCCGGGACATAAAGGATTGCTTGGTCCACAAGGCACAGGAGGGCTATACATCGATCCTGAGCTTGATTTGGTGCCTTTGTTGCATGGTGGGACGGGGAGTCAATCAGAGGCTGTAGAGCAGCCTCAAGTGAGACCGGATCGTTACGAGGCAGGCACGCAAAATACACCGGGCTTGGCGGGTCTCAAAGCCGGTGTTCAGTATGTTCTGAATGAGACGGTGCACAATATCCATACTAAGGAATGGATGCTTACTCAGAGACTTATTCATGATCTTGAACCAGTCAAAGGAGTCAAAATACTGGGCCCAGAACTTGGTGAGCAGAGAACAGGAATTGTGGCTTTTAATTTGGAAGGTGTTGATCCGTCTGAACTATCATTCATATTGGATCAGCATTACCGAATTGCTGTGCGAGCAGGATTTCATTGCACTCCACTCGCACATGCATGTGCAGGTACATTAGAAACAGGAGCAATACGAGCAAGTGTCGGTGTTTATACGACGAATGAAGAAATTGATGCGTTAACAGATGCAATAAAAGAGATTGCACAGCAATATGGGATTTAGCAATGAACTGGGGGCGGAGCAACTAAGATGGAAGATTGGACATCAAATCCGATGAATGCAGTTACGGTGGTCATAGCGCTATTTACCATCGTATTAATCATTTGGATAGGCGTACTAGGCAGGCGGCTGAAAAAGCTGAGAAAGCAATACACAGCAGTCATGGGGAACACAGGTGTGACGAACATAGAGGATGTCATCGTTGATTTGAAGCAAGAGCTTGCTGACCAGCAGCAGGCGAATACGCAGATGAAGGCACAAATAATTGAAATGCAATCTACTTTGACCAAGCAAAAAGGAAAAGTGGGCGTTATTCGCTACAATGCTTTTGCCGAACAGGGTAGTAATTTAAGCTTTTCAATCGCAATTATAAATGATGAGAAGGATGGAGCTGTATTCTCGGGTATTCACAATAGAGAAAACAGTTATATCTATGCGAAGCCGCTTGAAAAAGGCCAATCAGATTATCCATTAACTCCAGAAGAACTTAAAGCTATTTTAGAAGCAAAATAGCAGGGTTAATCGCTTTAAATGTTATCTGAAGCAGCAGTTTGATCGAGAGCGCTGGTTATGTGATGGGCATTGTTTGCAATAGCAGTAAATAAACTGAGCGAGATAATGTCGGCCATTTTCATGACGAGATGCAGACGAGTGTTTTGCAACACAAAATACTCCATAAAACCGCCTACATTAACGATACCTGTAATATGAATGTCGCCAACGGGAGGAAGATCCTTGTTGACACCAGCACCAGGACGTACGGGGCCTACACCAACTTGAATGCTGCCTACGCTGGATACTTGACCAAGGCATGCATCAATACCGATAACAAATGGCTTGTGGAACCGCCGATTGATCTCAATAAGGGTATCATCTAAATTCATAGCATGAACCGGATTCTCCAGTGTGCCGAATAGTGAAAAATGAGGACTGCGGTATTTCGATAATGAGGTTCCAATCAGCGGTCCTAAAGAGTCTCCCGTTGAACGGTCCGTGCCTACGCAGACGACTACGATGGGACGGGTAGCAGCCATTTCTTCGAGCATAGCTGTAAGGCGATTAACTAGCATGCCAATAACGTTTGCGGTGGTGTAGGGTACCTTCAAAGGCGTCTCTTTAATAAATGAAAGCTTCATAGAATCCCTCCGATTATACCGATATGCTACTAGTATATGGATAGGACAACCATTTTATACGTCAGATAGTTTTGATATTTTGTTTGCCAAGTAAGTTTGTCATGATAATTTGATGGGGGTCTTGCTTGTGTTAATTGCCTTCGATTCAACTCAGCAAGCATTGCGTGCAGAAATGCTGCTCGAATACGCAGAAATTGAAATTGACATATGTCCCACGCCGAAGGAAATTACAGCCGGCTGCGCATTATCTATTCATTTTCCAGAAGAAGACTTGTTAATGGTAAAGGAAGTTATTGTGCAGGAAAACGTGGAGGTCAGAGGTATATTTAAGCCAATTGATGCCGGTTACGAGCAAATAGACATGTAACTACAGTAAAGTTTGATAAAGGAGGAATTACAATGTCAATCAGAGGACGATATGATGAATTTGTTGATTGGTTGACAAATAATGAATTATGGCAGGCATTTGGGAGTTCTGCACTGCGAATAATCATGTTCTTATTTATTGGGCGATTTATTTTATGGGTTATACATAAAACCATTGACCGAATTATTTTAGAGCGTGAGAACAAGATGTTGATCAACCATACAAGACGAATGACAACGGTAGGCAAGCTAATGAAAAATGTAGCCTCCTATGTCGTTTATTTTATTACCATTATGCTCATATTGTCCGAGTTCGGGATTAATTTAGGGCCATTGCTCGCAGGAGCAGGCGTACTTGGACTTGCTGTCGGGTTTGGCGCTCAAAGCTTGGTAAAGGATATCATAACGGGATTTTTCATTGTGCTAGAGGATCAATTCGCTGTCGGTGATGTGATCCAGACTGGACAATTTAAAGGGACTGTGGAAGTTATCGGCTTAAGGACGACTCGTATCCAGAGCTGGACCGGAGAAGTCCATATTGTCCCCAATGGTATGATTAATGAGGTAACGAATTTCTCGATAAATAATAGCATTGCTGTAGTCGACATTTCTATTGCATTTGAGGAAGAAGTAAATCGGGCTCTTGAGGTCATTCGTCATACAATGATCACGATGCAAGATGAGAATTTAATTAATGCACCGGAAGTGCTTGGCATACAGGCCATTGCTCCGACAGGGGTAACACTTCGAGTGATTGCTGAGTGTCGACCGAATACGCATCCGATCGTATCTCGTAAATTAAATATGGAACTTAAGAAGGCATTAGATGCAAGTGGTATCGAAATTCCATATCCTCGAATGGTCACTTATCATCGCAATGGAAAGGGAGGCGAAAAAGATGGAGCGTAAGCAATTTGAGCTAGGTGATGTTGTTCAAATGAAAAAACAGCATCCATGCGGCTCTAATGAAATGGAAGTCATTCGAATGGGGATGGACATTCGAATTAAATGCGTTGGTTGTAAGCACAGCGTTCTAATACCAAGAGCAAAATTCGAGAAGAACATGAAAAAGGTGCTGCGCTCTAAGGCCTCTGAAGAAGGCTTAACTTAAGCTGCGATTAAGTAATTTTTAGGAAATACTTGCGCGTTGACAAGCTCTATGATACAATAATTTTTACATGCGGAGAGGTACCCAAGAGGCCCAAGGGGGCTGACTCGAAATCAGCTAGGCGGGTCAAACCGTGCGTGGGTTCGAATCCCACCTTCTCCGCCATTATATTAAACATTCAACGGTTCCTTCAGAGGAACCGTTTTTTTGTATCTATTAATGGATTTGGAAATATAAAAGGAACAGAAAGCAAAGAAAAGAGAGCTCTTGCGAGCTCTCTTCCTGACGGTGATTAATGGCTGAGTCGATCAATTCTCACTACAAGCTTTTGAAACTTCATTCGTCAATCGGAACAAATCAGCAATTGCTTCATTAAATCCTTTTGAGCACAATCATACGCGGGCCGTTTGAACGGTAAACGTATCAATGCTCGAATGCGCGTGTGTTACAGACAAGTGTCTTTGGCACAACCCTCCGCTTCTCTACTGAGTGGACGAAATCCTCACGCAATGAGAGCTAATCCGTTTTTGGACGGGTATAGTCTCTGCGTTTGCCGAAATGGTTCAATGGAACCACACCTCTCTTACACCGTCAAAAATTAGAATGGCCAAAGTGAAACATAATTATTCAAAACAAGAAAAAAGATTAATGACCCATTCGTTTCCATTTACGTTCGTGATTAGTTGTGTCAGGGAAACGTTGTCCCTTGCTAAGCTTGACCTTCTTCGGATTATTGATACCCATATGAAATGAGTTTACACCGTCCTCGATGTATGTGCCATCATTCGGAGCTTTGTCGCCCGGCGAAAACATTGTACCTTCACCCATTATGATCAACCTCCAGCTTTTAATTAGAGCGGATAGAGGAGTACACTTGATCTATCCCTTCATGTTGTAGTATTTGCAGGCAGTGGAATTTGCATGAGTAGCAGATAACGGCTATAAAATGGATCGATAACCACTATTTGCTCCCAATGCTTCATCAACGGTTATTTTCGCTTGTCATGGGCGATCAGATTTGATATAGTATAGAGATGCGAGCAGAAGCTCGTTCCTTGCTCCATTTATGGGGCCGTTAGTCCAAGAGGAGGTGAAACAATATGCGCAAATATGAAGTAATGTACATCGTACGTCCAGACGTTGAGCAAGAAGCCTTGCAAGCGATCGTTGACAAATTCCATGGCATTATCTCCAATGGCGGAGAAGTCACAAAGCAAGATGTGAGCGGAAAACGTCGTCTTGCGTATGAAATCAACAAGCTTCGTGATGGTTATTTTGTACTCGTTCATTTCAACGCAACAACTGAAGTTGTGAATGAACTTGACCGTATCATGAAGATTACGGATGAAGTTATCCGTTCGTTGATCGTCAGAGACGCCGCTTAATCCACGCTGGATTGTTCGATTGGGAGGTCAGAAACGATGTTGAATCGTGTTATACTAATTGGTAGATTGACGAGAGACCCAGAGCTTCGCTATACACCTGCAGGTGTCGCAGTTACACAATTTACGTTAGCGGTAGATCGTCCGTTTACAAGCGGTGGTCAAGGTGAGCGTGAAGCGGATTTTATTCCGGTTGTAACATGGCGTCAACTGGCCGAGACTTGCGCCAACTATTTGCGCAAAGGCCGCTTAACAGCGGTTGAAGGTCGCATTCAAGTTCGGAATTACGAGAACAACGAAGGCAAACGCGTCTACGTGACGGAAGTTATCGCTGATAACGTTCGGTTCTTGGAATCCAACAAAGATGGCGGTGGATCGCGTGAAGAGGGTGGAAGCAGCTACAGCGGCGGTACAAGCACCGGTGGAAGTAATTTCGGCGGCAATGCGTCCCAAAGCAGCGGTAACCGTCCATCTGGTAATAACTCACGTAACGACAGCCGTGATCCGTTTCAGGATGACGGACGCCCGATTGATATATCAGAGGATGATTTGCCATTTTGATAATGGTGTAGCTCAGGCTGCACATGTCAATGGAGCAGTTGCACAGCCTTTATTGAGATATAAAGCTGTTGTGTAATTGTAATATTTTCAACGATAAGGAGGATACCTATCATGGCTTTCAAGCAAAGAGATAACGGTGGCGACGAGCGTCCAGAACGTAAGTTCAGCGGACGTAAAGGCGGACGCAACAAACGCCGTAAAGTTTGTTTCTTCACTGTAAACAAAATTTCTAAAATTGACTATAAAGATGTTGATTTGTTGAAAAAGTTTATTAGCGAGCGCGGCAAAATCTTGCCACGTCGTGTGACTGGAACAAGCGCGAAATACCAACGCTTGCTTACAATCGCAATTAAACGTTCACGTCAAATCGCATTGCTTCCTTACACGACTGAATAGGTCGCTGCTTGGAATCAGAAAGTCTACTGAGATTTCTCAGTAGGCTTTTTTTGTGTTCCAAATTGAATGATTCGCATATATTCACGGGGCAAATAAGGTGAAAAGGGTTCCAATTGATGGATGGAATCATGTGCTGAATATATTTTATAGTGCTGCAAGGATGCAGGATTCAGCTGTTTGCTCCGTTGCTCGTCCATTTGATTATCCAAATGCCATGCGCCAACTAAAATCAGAACAAAAATGAATGAGCTGATCGCTATTTTTGTATTCAGCATGATGATCACTCCTTTAGTAAGAGTAATCCCCATTTCATCCATTTTCATTCTCCCAGCCATACCATTCATCAATTTGTTTTGACAATATTAGACTTGAACGATATACTAAGGCGTAGTCAAAACACAACTAAATGAACTTTTTTTATCGGAGGAGCCTGCCAACAGCGGGCTCTTTTTGCGTTTTTTTAAGGTTCCGGCAGAAATGGAAGTACTTTTATAGAAATATGGAAAAGATAAGGAAGTCATTTGTAGAGGAAGGGGAGAGTATCTTTGCTGTCTATCGTCATCATTTTACCATTTATAATGGCTGCTATTAGTCCTTTACTGCGAAAGCTGCTGCGCGAGGTTCATACAGGGTGGATTATTCTTCCTTTGCCTATTCTGCTGTTTAGTTATTTTTTATGGCAAATAGCAGCGATTCAAAGTGGAAAGAGTCTATCAGCAACCATCCCATGGATTCCTTCATTAGGAGTCAATTTCACCGTTTATTTGGACGGTTTGGGTTTATTATTTGCCTTATTAATTACGGGAATTGGTTCGTTAGTCGTCCTTTATTCGATTTACTATTTGGATAAAAATAAGGAAGCTATATCGTCCTTTTATGTTTATTTGCTTCTATTTATGGGAGCTATGCTGGGGGTTGTGCTATCAGATAACCTTATTGTGCTGTATGGTTTCTGGGAGCTAACTAGCATCTCCTCATTCTTACTGATCGCTTTCTGGAATCATAGAGAGAAATCAAGATATGGCGCATTAAAATCAATGCTCATTACTGTATTTGGCGGGCTTGCCATGCTGGCTGGATTTGTACTGCTGTACGTGATGTCAGGCACCTTTAGTATTCGTGAGATTATCGGCAGTATGGATACTCTGAACAGCCATACATTGTTTTTACCAGCGATGTTATTGATTCTTGTTGGTGCGTTTACGAAATCTGCTCAGTTTCCGTTTCATATTTGGTTGCCAGATGCGATGGAGGCTCCGACCCCAGTTAGTGCGTATCTCCATTCAGCCACGATGGTTAAAGCAGGTTTATATTTAGTCGCAAGGTTTAGTCCAATCTTCTCTGGAGAGTCGGCATGGTTCTGGCTCGTTTCCTTCTTTGGTCTTGTGACAATGATTTACGGCTCTTTCCGAGCCATGAAGCAGACAGATTTAAAATCATTACTCGCGTTCTCAACGATTAGCCAGCTCGGCCTTCTTATGAGTTTATTCGGCCTTGGTTCGGCGGCTGCCTTCTACACAGGAAGTACGGATTCACTCTTTTATGCAAAAGCAACAATGGCGGCGATTTTTCACTTGATTAATCATGCCGTGTTTAAAGGTGCTTTGTTCATGGTAGCCGGGATCGTTGACCATGAAACAGGGACGAGGGACATTCGCAAGCTAGGCGGTCTTATGGCTTTAATGCCGATAACCTTCTCTATCGCACTCATTGGAACCTTTTCGATGGCCGGCTTGCCGCCATTTAATGGTTTTTTGAGCAAAGAAATGTTTTTTACAGCGGTGCTCAATATTAAGCAGCTGGATATTTTCAATGTATCATTTTTGCTAGCCATCATTCCCGTTATGGCATGGATTGCTAGTATATTTACATTTGTATACAGCATGATTCTGCTATTTAGAACATTTACGGGACCAGCACAATTTGAAAAATTGGCCAAGAAGCCGCATGAAGCGCCAATAGGAATGCTTATTTCCCCGGTAATTCTTGCTTCTTTAGTTATTGTAATCGGCTTTTTTCCAAATCTGATTGCGTACTCATTGATTGAACCGGCCATGGCCGCCATTCATCCGAATTTGCTGCTGCCCGGGGAGCATTTCCTAGTGTCTATTCCATTCTGGCATGGCTGGACAACTGAAATATTTATGACGATGGGGGTTATTTTAGCGGGGACCCTATTATTCAAGTTTCATCAACGAATCAAATGGGTCAATCAACCGCTTTTCGATCACATATCATTGAACCAAATGTATGATGGGGGACTTCGTGCTTTGGATAGAGGCTCCAATCGTTTGACTAACCGTTATATGACTGGCTCCATTCGCCACTATTTGATGTACATCTTTGTATTTCTAATAGCATCTCTCGGTTTAACGATGATCCAAGAGAAGGTGAATGTGTTTCAGTACTCGGATTTTGCTCCTATCTCCATATACGAAGCAGTTATTATTATCGTCTTAGTCATATCGGTTATTGCTATACCGTTCACCAAGTCGAGAATGATGGCTATTATTCTAACTGGTGCTGCGGGATATATGGTTACTTTATTTTTTGTCATCTTCCAAGCCCCTGATTTGGCTTTAACACAGATGATTGTAGAGACGGTATCGGTGACGCTGTTTCTCCTTTGTTTTTATCATTTGCCGAAGTTAAGCAAGGAAATAGCAGCCCTTCGGTTTAGACTATCTAACTTTGTTATTGCACTTAGTGTGGGTATTATGATGACCTTAATTGCGCTTGGTGCAAGCGGGAGTCGTTCATTTGATTCCATATCAGACTTTTTCTTAAAAGAGAGCTATGAATTAGCCGGTGGAAAAAATGTAGTTAACGTCATTCTCGTTGATTTCCGCGGCTTCGATACGATGCTTGAAATAGTCGTCCTTGCCATAGCATCATTTGGTATTTATGCGATGATCAAGTTGAAGCTGGATACAGAGGATGAAGGCGTGCTGCTTCCTAAGCAAAGCAATAGAGGGAAGCTGGCGTTTTCAGTTATAAGAAGCAACGATGTGATTCTTAAGACGATAGCGAAAGTCGTTATCTTCATTATACTGACGTTTTCCCTGTACTTGATGTTTGCAGGACATAACCACCCAGGCGGAGGATTTATCGGCGCACTAATGGCGTCGGCTGCATTTATTTTGCTTACGATGGCCTTTGGATTGCAGACGATGCGTGAAGTTATTCGTATCGATTTCCGAGTATTAACAGCGATTGGGCTTACGATAGCCATATTGACGGGAATAGGTTCTTTCTTATTTGATGCACCTTTTCTCAGTCATGCCTTTGGTCACTTCGAGCTGCCGCTGCTTGGCGACACGGAGCTTGCTACGGCAATGCTATTTGATTTAGGGGTATATTTGACCGTTATAGGCGTGACGATGACCATCATTTTAACGATAGGGAGGGATAAGTAGCTATGGAATTATATATGTCGCTCGCAATCGGTGTCATTTTTACAGTCGGGGTGTATCTGATCTTATCTAAAAGCCTGCTGCGTATCATTTTGGGAACCTCTATTCTTACGCATGGTGTTCATTTGCTGCTGCTTACGATGTCCAAACTGAAAACAGGAGCTGCGCCGCTGCTTGGTGAAAAGGCGGAAACATATGTCGATCCGCTGCCGCAGGCTCTGATTCTAACCTCTATCGTAATCAGCTTTGGCGTGACCTCTTTTTTCTTTGTACTCGCTTATAAGGCTTACCAGAAGCTGGGTACTGATGATATGGAGCAGCTCAGGGGGAATGATGATGAATAATCTGCTTGTATTCCCGCTTCTTATCCCTTTGTGCACGGCAGTCATCCTTTTGTTTTTTAAAAATAATGCGGCCCTGCAGCGCTGGATCAGCGTGATTGGTATGCTGTTCAATATGGCTGCAGCTATAGTCCTTCTCTATCAGGTGAAAACAGATGGCATTCAAACACTGCATATGGGAGGCTGGCTTCCGCCATACGGCATTGTATTCGTAGGGGATATGCTTGCCGCGTTGCTTGTTCTGGCGACAACTATTGTAGGCACCTGCTGCTTGTTCTTTGCATTTGGTACGATCGGCAAGGAGAGAGAAAGATATTATTTTTATCCGTTTTATCAGTTTCTGCTAGTCGGTGTGAGCGGATCTTTTCTAACAGGGGATTTATTTAATTTATTTGTTTGCTTCGAGGTTATGCTCATTTCATCCTACGCGCTTATTGTGCTTGGAGGAACGAAGAAGCAGCTTCGGGAAACGTTGAAATATATATTAATTAATATTTTATCCTCAACGTTATTTGTAGCAGCTGTCGCGTATTTGTACGGTGTTGTTGGCACATTGAATATGGCGGACCTGTCACAACGCATTGCTGAGGTGGGTCAGACTGGCGTATTGAACGTGATTGCGATATTGTTCATGATCGTGTTTTCGCTAAAAGCGGGACTGTTCTTATTTTTCTGGCTGCCAGGCTCCTATAGTGCGCCACCAGTAGCGGTATCCGCATTGTTTGGTGCATTGCTCACTAAAGTAGGTTTGTATGCACTTATACGGACATTTACGCTTATCTTTTACCATGAACCCGTCATTACGCATAATTGGATGGCTTGGATGGCCGCCGCAACAATGGTTTTAGGTGCTTTCGGAGCAGCTGCTTATTCCGATATTAATCGTATTTTGAACTATAATGTCATCATTAGCGTTGGCTTTCTTGCATTTGGTTTAGCGGTGAGCTCGAAGGATGCATTAGACGGAGTCGTCTTCTATTTGCTGCATGATATGATTGCGAAGGCACTCCTCTTTATAGTCGGAGGGATGCTGATGTATGTAGCAGGAACAGGTCGTTTAAAGGAAATGGGAGGGCTAATCAAGCGTTATCCGCTTATGGGCTGGATGTTTTTTATCGCCGCATTAGCCATTGCAGGAATTCCTCCGCTTAGTGGATTTACAGGAAAACTGCTTATCATTATGGGTGGTTTTCAAGAAAAATATTTCTGGCTTACAGCCGTGTCGCTTGCCTCAAGCTTCATCGTGCTCTACTCTTTGATCAAAATATTTATGGCTGCATTCTGGGGAGCAGAAATGAAAAACGCTGATTCGTTGCCTGTGATGAATAAAGGATTTACCGTTTCCGCAGCGAGTTTATGCTTGATTGTGGTTGTAATGGGCATCGGTTCGGAGTGGGTGTATCAATTCGTTTCTGAAGCAGGGCATACGCTTGTCAATCCGGCGCAGTATATCGATGCCGTATTAAAGGAGTAGATGAGATGGCTTTGCAAATCTTATTAAACTTAATCATTTCTTTTGTATGGATGTTTCTTCATAATGATTGGTCAGCTCCTCGGTTCATCGTTGGCTATATTATCGGTATTATATTTATAGGTCTGCTCAGCCGTTTTTGGCCGCATGACTTCTATATGAAGAAAATATGGGCGATTATTAAGCTGCTCGTTTTGTTCATCAAAGAACTATTTATTTCAAGCTTTGTTGTGATTGGATTAATCGTTCGTCCTAAGCTTGCCATACGTCCGGGTATTTTCGCCTTGCAAACCGAGCTCAAGTCAGACTGGGAAATAACAGTACTTTCTTGCCTCATCTGTTTAACACCTGGGACGCTGACACTCGACGTATCCAATGATGGACGAACATTATATATTCATGCGATGGATATGGACGATGCGGAGCTGCTTTCGCAGCAGATCAAGGACTCTTTTGAAAAAGCGATTATGGAGGTGACCCGGTAATGCTGTCGACTTTGCTTGTTGCATCATTAGTTATACTATCGCTAGCTATTTTGGGTTGTATGTACCGGCTGCTTAAAGGTCCTTCGATAACAGACCGGATTGCTGCCCTGGATACGATCGGCGTTATTTTATTATCGATGATCGCGGTCATTTGCATGCTGCTAAAAACACAAAATTATTTCGATATTATATTATTGATCGGGATATTGACCTTTATTGGCACAACAGCTTTTGCAAGATATATTGAAAGAGGTGTTGTCTTTGAACATGGAGATGATAAGTAAGGCAGGGGAGCTAATTATAGGGCTAATGGTTTTGTTTGGCGCTTTAATTGGCGCTTTAAGTGCCTTTGGATTAATTCGGCTTCCCGATGTTTATTTAAGATCACATGCAGCAACCAAAAGCGCAACGCTTGGGGTGTTATTCATACTGGTGGCCGCCTTCCTATATTTTATGATTTACTTGGAGCATACGAGTGCAAAGCTGCTGTTAGGTATAGTGTTTGTATTCATAACGGGACCGGTTGCCGGGCATTTGAATGGAAGAGCGGCATATCGCTCAGGAGTGCCATTATGGAATAAAAGCATACAGGATGATTTGAAGGATGTGTCCAAAAAAGAACAAGCATAATAAAAGAGCAGTATCCAAGAAGAGGATACTGCTCTTTTACTTTTCCGTCAAAGCTGCTACAGCATCCAGAGGACGCTGAAGGCATTTTTGCTTGAAGTGAGCGATCATGGCTGGCTTTAGCGTCGCCGTGAAATTCTGCTTTTGCCGGCCTTGACGGATGGTTTGGACGTTCGTGGTTTGGTAAATACTTTGCTTGAGCTGCTCTTTTGCTTATTGTCTTTCACAATCTTGCCTTTCGTAGCGGGCTTAGTCGTGATGGTGTTCGAGCTTGCTTTGGTCGATGAGGAGGATACACTCGCATCTTTGGAGCGTCTCATTACCGAACCGGTACGATTAACCGTAACGGGTGGTGCAAGCTTCTTATCATCGATGGTAGGTATGCGGTAAGTCGTCTTAGGCTTGTACGTATCCTTCGACGAGTAACCTCGGTATTTGCCGCTGCCATATTTGCCCTTGTCGAACAGATCATCTAGTACACTGGCAATTAAGTAGGCTTGGAGAAAGCTTGAGCTATAATTCTGGCGTACATATTCCGTTGAGTTAATTTCAATCAGCGTATCTTCTGGTGCATCAGGGGCTTGCTGCAAATCAATGACTTCATCAGAATATACGAGAAACATTCGCTCTGTACTTACTTCGCTCTGCTGCTTCGGTTTACGTTGCTCGTTAAAATCCGAAGCGACGTCAGGAACAGAGCGATTTTCGGCACGATATACGTAGGAGGTTTGATTGCCAGAACCATTGACTGATTCTAATGGATACTGCTCCTTAACTTTATCCGAAACGGCACATGCTGTGAGAAGAGGGATGATAAAGCTAAGTAGAAGCAGGTATTTCAAAGATTGATGCCACCATTTGTTCATCGTTATCCTCCTAACCTCCGCGCAGCACGCGCACATCTGCAGGCAGAACGCTTTCTCCTTCATAGAGCATGAAGCGCCCGTTTTGCCATTCGATACGAAGCAGCTTCATATCATCCGATTGATATTGCCAGACGTGTTGTTCGCCTCCCTGCATGTAAGGCGTTTTGCCGACCGCTGTAATTAAACCGGAGAATTGCTCCTCCATATGATAATTGCGTTCATCCAGCTCCAAAATCGTAGGTACCTCGTCAATCGACTCCAGGCGCCCGTCAATCGAGTCATAAAGCGCAAAGACCGTTTTCTCTCGTTCTTCTATCGTTAAATAACGAATGGTTATGCCATCCTGCAGCGTGAGGACAATGGCGTTGCGAGCACGATTATGTGTTCTGCCTGTAACGTTGTAAGTGATTAAGGAAACCTCGCAAGCATCGCCAGGGGACAATGTCATTATGCTTTTCTCAGCGATGGGCGGCTCCACAGGGGTAATTAGGTTTTTGATTCTTTTGAACAAGCTCATCTTATATGCTCCTTCTAAATAGTTAAATAGATCCGATAATCAATGCGCCAGCGACATGCAGGGAGCCTGCGAACAACGCGTAGCTGACTTTGCCCTCATGAATACCTTGCTCCAGCTTCATACCGCTTATAGCAATGACAATTTTCTCGACGATCCACTCTAGTATGAGCAACAAAACGAAGGAGATGAGCGAGATGATTAGAGCTTCCCACATTTCACTTGATTTACTGATAGATTGGGACAATATGTACGCCTGTGCAAATAGCTTAAGTACAAAACGTGTCGTTACCGCGGTATTTCCATTTTTAATCTCCTGCAAATCATTGTACTTCGTAAAGCGCGAATCCAAAAACATGATGATAACTAATAAAATCGCTCCAGCACCTGTCCAAATCGGAATTCGAATAAGATCAATCCAAGACATCGTGAGTTCCTCCATAGGTTCCAATTTATAAAAATGACCGCATTCGGTTAAAACCGGCATTCCGATTTGTACCACCAGCGGTCACACTATACGATATTTATGATGTGAATGGGTTATTATTGTTTCTCGTATTGCTTCATCAAAGCGGCAAGCTCATCTTCGACCGCTTTGTCCTTGCCAAGCTTCTCAAACTCAGCATCAAGCGATTTTCCCTTAGAGCTCATCTCATTACTGGCTTCAGCTTGCGCTTCCATTTGCAGCATTTTCTCTTCCATGCGCTTCATGCCTGACGCAGCTGAATCGGTACCGAAGCCTGACATTGCTTTATTGATTTCTGTTTGCGCTTTGGCTGCATTATAACGAGCGACGAGTGTCTCACGCTTGTTCTTAAGTTCAGTCAGCTGCTGGCGCATCTCATCAAGCTTGCCGCGCAGGTTATCTGCGAGCAATTTATTCTGATCAAAGCTCGCTTTGTACTCCGTCGATTTCTGTTCGGTTGATTTCTTCTCTTCCAAGGCACGACGAGCGAGCTCAATGTTCTGTGCTTGTGCTGCGAGGTGAGCTTGCTCGCCACGCTTCTCTACCAGCTGTGCTTGTTCTTCATAAAGCTGCTTAAATTTCTTCTCAATGGCAATTTGCGCTGCGACTGCTTTCTCGGCGTCCGCCAGATCCTCTTGCATGTCGCGAATATATTGATCGGTCAACTTAACAGGGTCTTCCGCTTTCTCAATTAGAGCATATACATTCGATAAAGTAAGGTCGCGTAGACGTTTAAATATGGACAATGAAATCCCTCCTAGGATCGTAGTACACATAAGTTATATTACGCTAAAAGGAAGCGGGAAGTTGCAGGTATATGCAGAACTCATGTCATTCGCGTTTTTATTTGAAGTAATGCTACAATAAACCAAAATGATCACCTGTATGAGAAGAAAAGAGGGAGCATGACCATGGAAAATAGCAAAACAGGAACCGAGCGGTTTAAAAAATTTATTTTGAACAACAAGTTCGTATTATTTCTGCTTGTTTTGTTACTTGTTGGACTTAATATTATGGTGCTGACGAAAATTTCATACATTTTCACACCCGTAACCGTGCTGCTCAAGACGTTGCTGCTGCCGGTCATATTGGCGGGAATTGCTTATTACTTGCTTAATCCAGCCGTCGATTTCTTAGAACGCAAAGGAGTCAAAAGGGTATATTCTATTGTTATGCTGTTCCTGCTTGGCGCAGGACTGATTACAATATTGCTGGTCATAGTCATTCCAATACTAAACGGGCAAGCCGTGAGTTTTGTGAACAGTTTCCCTAAATACGGAGAGCAATTGCGGCTTAAATTTGAGGAAGTTATGGACAGCGCTGGGTTTATTCAGATGCAAGAGTGGTTTAATTTAAATCCGGAGAAGTTAACATCCAATATTACGGAGCAAGCGACTTCCATTCTGAATGGAACGTTAGCAAGTGTAGGTTCCTTTGTCGGAGCGCTCAAAGAGGTTATTCTTGCGATATTGACACTTCCGTTTATATTGTTCTATTTGCTGAAGGACGGCAAAAAGCTGCCGCAAACGATCGTTAGTGTCCTGCCTAATAAGCTGCAGCCGCATACGAAACGAATTATGGCAGAGATGAACGGACAAGTCAGCAGCTATATCAGAGGGCAAATTATAGTAAGCTTCTGTATCGGGCTGCTATTATATATCGGTTATTTAATTATTGGTCTTGAGTATTCGCTTGTACTTGCTCTGGTTGCTGCATGCACAAGCGTTATCCCGTATTTAGGACCAGCCATTGCGATTACACCAGCTCTAGTTGTCGCTATGGTGACTTCGCCCGTCATGCTCCTGAAGATGGTGGTTATTTGGACCATTGTTCAATTAATCGAAGGCAAGTTCATCTCGCCGCAGATCATGGGCAAAACCTTGCATATCCATCCGATCACCATTATTTTTGTCATTTTGACAGCAGGCAATTTATTTGGCCTTGCAGGCATTGTACTTGCCGTGCCGGGTTATGCGGTCATCAAGGTCATTGTGATTCATTTGTTCGAATGGTTTAGAAGCCGCTCCCTTCTTTATGAAGAAGAGAAGAACGGCGGGAAGTCGTTATAATAAGCGGTATCCCTTAAGCAGCTTGTAATATATAAATACGATTCCAAAAGCAAGCAAATAGGAGAGGAACGTATATCCTATGTTCCAGCCGTTGCCGTAGGATACTTTGCCGATTAATAATGCCATAAATTCAAGTAGTGTAGTACCCAGTATGAACAAAAACATGACCAGTGCTGTATTTACTGGACGGGAATTGATCAGCCAGATCATAAAGCATGCAAGTAGGGGGTAAAGACCGATATCCAGCGGCAAAGCGGATACGGATTCATCATTGGGTATGAGAGGCGTGAAATCCCAAAACATTAGTTGAAATCCAAAAGAGTTGATGACCATGGAAGTAACTGCTCCAATGGGGAAGATGAGAAGCAAGGTTTTGGGGCTTTTTCTACCCAAGTATATACCGGCAATCCAAGGAATAATGAACCCGAAAATAATATTGATAAGCATCATAAATTCCTTTCTTGTACATTTTTAATTAGAGTGTCCTTAATTCAAAACAGCATACGTAAAAAAAGGAAGGCGCTGGGTGCGCCTTCCTTTTCAGTTTAGCCAACCTCAGGTTTGAGGAGGTGAACAGGTGGACCAATCGTTAACTCGACTTTATTAATGCGATGTTTGCTTACTTCGCGAACGGTAAAGGTCAAATTATGAAAGCCAAATTGTTTTCCTGGCTTTGCCTCGTCCATTTCGCTATATAGCCAGCCGCCGACCGTATCAACCTCTTCATGCTCAAGCTCGGCGCCTATCAGGTCGCCCAGCTCGGTGAGTGACACCTTGCCATCAAGCAGATAAGATGAATCTGACAGCATTTCGATATCTTTTCGTTCATCAGCATCAAACTCGTCCCTAATGTCACCGACAATTTCCTCCAAAATATCCTCAATGGTCACAAGGCCGGATGTGCCGCCATACTCATCTACTACGATAGCAAAGTGAACGCGCTCTTGCTGCATCCGTTTTAGCAATGTCTTTACAGGCATAACCTCAGATACGGACATGACGGGCTGTATAAGTGTTTGCAAATCAATATCTTTGTTTACTTGATATTGAAGAAACAATTGCTTTGTATTGATCATCCCGACGATATGGTCTTTGCTGTCTCCAGCAACAGGGAAGCGGGTATATTGCTCTTTACGAATGATATCCATGTTTTCCTTCAGCGTATTTTTCTTATATAAGACGGTCATATCCGTACGCGGAACCATAATTTCTTTAGCTAAAATTTCATCAAAAGCAAAGATCCGATTTACGTAACCATATTCCGTATTGTTAATTTTACCGCTCTCAAGGCTGTCTGTTAATATGATTTGAATTTCTTCTTCTGAATGGGCGTTCTCATGCTCCTTCGCCGGTTTTAGGCCAAACAAACGAACCAAAGCATTGGCAGAGCCGTTCAAGACCCAAATGAAAGGGTACATCACTTTATAGAAGAGAATAATTGGCTTTACGACTGTGAAGCTGACAAGCTCTGCTTTTTGGATGGCGATGCTCTTGGGAGCAAGCTCACCGACTACCACATGGATAAATGTGATTAAAAGAAAAGCGATTAGAAATGACAAAATGTGACTGACATTACTGTTTAATTGCCATTGCTCGAATAGAGGGAGAAGAAGTTTTTCAACGGTAGGTTCTCCTAACCAACCAAGTCCGAGCGCTGTAATCGTAATACCAAGCTGACAGGCAGATAGGTAACCATCCAAATTGCTTACAACACGTTGAACGGCAATGGCGTTTTTCTTGCCTTCAACGACTAACTGGTCGACACGGCTGGAACGAAGCTTAATGATTGCAAATTCAGTAGCTACGAAAAAAGCGGTTAACACAATTAGTAAAGCAACTAAGAGCAGATTAAGTCCTATACCCATAATAAATATTCACAATCCTTCTTATTCGTATTTAATTGATGTCACTTAATAGTACGAACTTTCTGCCTATTCATCAAACCGCTGAATGAGGGTTATAAGGCTGCAAAAGCTCAATTTTACCGATTTAGAGAAGCCAGTAGAATGATATTAGCCGATACCTAGCAATTACAAGATTATTTGCCTGGTTTAATGAGTAGTTCTTATGAACTTATAGATTGATAAAAAAAAGAACGGCAGTAGGCCGTCCATTTTTTAAATATAAGGAAGTGTATCATTTCCTCATATTAAAACTTATTAGCCTGTTGCTCTGACCAATCACCGATGATAGGCAGCTTATTCAGCTTCCCTTGTAGTGTGAGCAGCATGAGACCTATCCATAGGATGAAAGCACCCAAACCGAGCAGTATCCCTAGCAGCCAGCCGATTAACGGGATAAAGCCTAATAAAATATTGGCGGCGATGAAAGCGACCGACACGACGATCGATTGGACAGCATGCAGCCTGACGAAGCGACTCTTCTTCTCTAGCACTAGGAATATTATGCCGGTTATAAAGCCAGCCAGGTAGCAAAGCAAGCCTGCTACTTTTGGGTCAAGTCCTGTTGATGAGCCGTCTGGATGTAAGGAAGGAGGTTGATTCAAGAGATTCACCCTTTCTATTTTACCTACTATTGCAATGATTGTATTCGTCATACTTTTTCCATAGACCTTTTTATTTTATAAAATATTATCCAAAAATGGTATCAAAACATTGTAAAAGGTTTGTAACCTGTTTCGACAAATTATCGTCTAAACTAAAGAATGCGTAATTATAAAAGAATTGATAAGATAGGAGAAGTCATCATATTATGAATAAACGTAGATGGTTATATGCGGCATCAGCTGCAGTGGTTATTCTTGCAGTTGTCGGTTTTTTCAACAGAGGGACCTTGGCTATGCTAGGGTTTGATTGGTTTCTTGAAGGTCATGTGAAGAAGCAGCTCGAGCAATCTTATAAACCTATCGATGGACGGGAACCCGTCCCGGTGAGTACAATTAATAAGAAACAAGATCCATTCTCCGTATTGCTGCTTGGCGTTGACCAACGCGGCAAGGAAACTGGCCGGTCGGATACGATGATTTATACGGTTGTTCGTCCGAATGACGGCGAGCTGCTTATGATCTCTATACCGCGTGATACGTATGTAGACATTGTCGGTAAGAATAAACAGGATAAGATTACGCATGCTTATGCATTTGGCGGTGCGGGAATGGCGATGGATACGGTTGAGAAGTTTTTAGATACGCCTATTCAGTATTACGCGTCTATTAACTTCGAAGGATTTCGCAACGTGATTGACACGCTTGGCGGAATCTCGCTCCCTATCGAAGAAGATATGGTCAACGATGATGCAGATCATGAGAAATTTGTCATTAAAGCAGGTCAGGACACCTACAATGGCAAAGATACACTCAACTATGTTCGTTATCGTGAGGATGCTGGCGGCGATATAAATCGTACAGAGCGGCATCAGATTTTCTTGAATCTTCTTATGGATAAAGCGAAGCAAATGAATCAATGGTCTAAAGTTCCTGAGCTTATGGATATTATGGGTGATAATTTCAGTACGGATATGCGTCCGCAGCAGCTAATAGACATTGGTCAAACCATGTTGCAGGCGAAGGAACGCAAAATTTACAGCCATTCGCTGCTTGGTGATGGACATCGCCTGAAAAGCGGCGGGGCTTGGTATTATTTTGCCGATGAAGACGATTTGGCGAAGGTACAGAAGATGATTAAGAACTGGTTAAACGCAGATACACCTGCTTCCAGTCTGATATTGCCCGATAAGTACACAGTAGATAAGGTGAAAGATGTAGGTGCACTATCAAGCAGCGAAGCGACGTCCAAGCAGCCTTAATGCTGTTTGCTCCGAGCCGTCTTGCTGCCTTAGGGCCAATGGGAATGGAAAGAGCAAACGGAACGGAGTGGTTTAAGGAAGATGAATATCGCGTTTTTTTTGTTGCCGAAGCAAGAGGTCGTATGTGTCACCCAGGAAGTAACATTAAGACAGACGCTAGAGCGTATGGAATACCATCGCTACACGGCGGTGCCTATTATTAATGATGATGGCGGTTATGCAGGTACGGTTACGGAAGGCGATTTGTTATGGTATTTTAAAAATCATGCTGACTTATCACTGGAACAAACCAATAAGGTGAAGCTAATCGATGTACCGCTTCGAATGAACAATAAGACGGTACGAATAGATGCTAATATGGATGATTTAATATCGCTCGCGAAGGTGCAAAACTTTGTGCCTGTCGTAGATGATATGAATCGTTTTATCGGAATCGTACGCAGAAGCGAAATTATTGATTACTGTCAGAAAATTATTATGGAGTCGCATAATGTGCTGCATGATAAATAAGAAACGGCAGCGATTGGGATCGTCTTCAGGTACTATTTTCAAACTGGGCAGGGCAATATAATAAGAAAAAGACGGAATAAGCTTGCTGTTCCGTCTTTTTCTTTGATAGGAGACGCCTAAGTGGACGGTTCGTCTAAAGAGTAAGCCCATGGGAATGTGCGTGATATGTTTAGCTTTTATGCTATAATGAGTTGTAAAAGTTTCGTAAGAAACCAGATTATATAAGCAAGAGGTGAACGGTTTGAGAACCGGCTTGAAACCAGTGCTGTGGAGCTGTACGGCACTCCTTTTATTATTGTCCCTTCTAGTACCACTCTTTAACGTAATTACCATGATGCTGCTTATGGTGCCGTATGTCGTGCTGTATACGATCCTGTCACCAAAATCTTTTGTGCTGCATCTGCTTCCAGTATGGGTACTGGCATTTATTATCGGCGGGCCAGCTACGCTTATCATTGGATTGTTTTTCCTCATTCCGTCTATTGTGATGGGCCACTTGTATATGAAACAAGCGCCTGCCTCAAAGGTCCTTCGGACGGTCAGCGTTGTCGTTCTTGCTCAGTTGATGCTTGAGCTGATTATATTCGAGGTATTCTTGAATATTTCACTCATAAAAGAGTTAAGAACATTCATAAGGTCAACAGTCGATGAACTGATGACGAAGCAGTTACTCCCTACAGAATGGAATTCGGATCTAACTGAAGTTGTGGCTCGTACGATGGTCAATTCTATTCCTGTGACCTTTATTATTATCGCCTTCGCAATCACTGCTATTTCGCAATTTGTAGCTCGCAGAGCTGTGAAGTGGAGCGGCGGACCGGAAGTGCCTAGATTTACGCGTGCTAGAGAGTGGCGTTTGCCTCGCTTGCTTGTTGTGATTTATTTAATTACTTATGTAATCGAGCTGTTCTCGTCAACGACGAGCGATTCTTTTTTTGCAGTGGCTTTAATGAACCTGGTACCTCTGCTTAGTTATGTTTTTGCGTTTCAGGCTGTCGGATTTTTCTTTTTCCTTGCTCATCAGCGAGGATGGAACAAAGCGGTACCGATTCTTATTGCAATTCCGGTGCTATTGATCCCGCCGCTTAGCTTAATAGGTGTGCTGGATACTGCTTTTCCAATCCGCAAGTCGTTTACGAAACCATAGCACAGGAGCGGATAGGGAATGCCGAAGTTTTTGGTTACACGATGGCACGGAATGCATCAAATGTGGGCTTTTGCATTGATGGTGCTCATGTCGGTGGGACTTGCATGGTTCGAGTGGCTGCTTGGGCTGCTCGGATTACTGCTCACGGCCTTGGTATTGTTTTATACCATAATGGCAGAACGTGCTTTCCGCAAAGATTTGAAATCGTATCTAGGCACGTTGTCCTACCGGGTTAAGAAGGCAGGAAACGATGTCGTCAGCGAGCTTCCTTTCGGAATTATTTTATATAACGAAGATCGTATGGTTGAATGGCATAATCCTTATATTGCTGGCATGGTGGATCGGGAAACCGTCATCGGCGTTCCGCTTGCGGAGCTTTTTCCATCATTGCAGCAAGTGAAGGAACGAGAAGGCACCATTGAAGCAACCGTGGGTTCACAAGTCTATCAGCTGATCTTTAAGCAGAAGGAACGGATTCTCTATGTGAAGAACATTACGGATCTGTGGCAGCTTGGCCGCAAATACGATGATGAGAAGCTCGTTATCGGTATCGTAATGATCGATAATTTGGAGGAAGTTACGCAGGGCTTGGACGATCACCAACGAAGCTCTATGCTTGCGAAGGTGACTACGGAAATTACGGAATGGGCTCAGAAGTATCATATTTATTTGAAAAGGCTCACCTCTGATCGTTTTCTATTGGTGACCGATCAAAAAACGTTAAAACAGCTTGAACAATCTCGTTTTGTCGTACTTGACGAGGTTAGGGAAATTACCGGCGATCACAAAATACCGGTTACGCTAAGTATCGGTTTTGCGGCAGGCGCTGAGCATATTATCGAGCTTGGCCAATGGGCGCATATGAGTCTTGATATTGCGCTCGGACGAGGCGGCGACCAAGCGGCGGTAAAGGTTGGAAGCCGGCAGTCCTTCTACGGCGGCAAGTCGAATGCAGTGGAGAAGCGGACGCGCGTGCGCGCACGGGTGGTCGCCCATGCCCTTCGTGATTTGATACGCGAGAGCCACAACGTAGTCATTATGGGGCACAAAATGCCCGATATGGATGCGATAGGAGCAGCGATCGGCGTCATGAAAGCGGCGCAGCTGTTCGGCAAGGAAGCCTATATTGTGTTAGAAGGCGTCAATCCGGCCATCCAGAAAATGATGGAGCTGATCCGTGAAGACGAGAAGCTCTCCAAACGGTTTGTCTCGCCGGAGCAGGCCTCAGCATTGATAACGCCTCAGACGCTCGCTGTTGTTGTTGATACGCATAAGGTGTCTATGGTTAAGGAGCCTAAGCTGCTCACGCAGACCGACCGCATCGTCGTTGTCGATCATCATCGCCGAAGTGAGGAATTTATCGCGAATGCGATATTAATTTATATGGAGCCGTACGCTTCATCAACATGTGAGCTCGTAACGGAGCTGCTGCAATATATTCATGATCGGGTCGTACTTGATGTAAGGGAATCGACTGCTTTGCTTGCCGGAATTACGGTAGATACGAAGAGCTTCTCGCTTCGCACAGGTGCGAGAACGTTTGAAGCTGCATCGTTCCTTCGCCGCAATGGGGCAGACTCGATGATGATTCAGCGAATGTTGAAAGAGGATCTTGAGGAATACGTGCGCAAAGCAGAAATTATTAAGCATGCCGAGGTGCTCTATGAGCATGTAGCCATTGCAGTTACCGAAAGTGGTCGTAAATATTCGCAGCTGCTCATCGCGCAATCAGCGGATACGCTGCTCAATATGACGGATATACTCGCTTCCTTCGTCATCGGGGAGCGCTCTGATGGACTTATTGGCATTAGCGCACGTTCACTGGGTCATATGAATGTGCAGGTCGTCATGGAGAGAATGGGCGGAGGCGGACATTTGACGAATGCTGCCGCTCAGCTTGAAGGATCAGTAGTGGAAGTAGCCGAACGTCTGAAACAAGTTTTAGACGAAATTGAAAAGGAAGAGGGGTTATTTGAATGAAAGTAATCTTTTTGCAGGATGTTAAAGGACAAGGGAAAAAAGGGCAAGTGAAGGATCTGTCCGAAGGGTATGTACGGAATTTTCTATTGCCACAAGGTCTCGCGAAGTTAGCTTCAGACGGCAACCTAAAGACGCTGGAGGTTCAGCATGCTTCTGAGCAAAAGCGTAAGGATAAGGAAAAACAGGACGCGCAAGAACTAGGCAAGAAGCTTGAAGAGATGACCATCGTTATTAAGACAAAAGCAGGCGAGGGCGGAAGACTGTTTGGTGCCATTACGAGCAAACAAATTGGCGAAGCATTAGCAGCGCAAGGCATTAAAGTAGATAAACGCAAAATCGAGCTAGAAGATCCAATTCGTACGCTAGGCGTTACACAGGTCGTTGTAAAGCTTCATCCTGAAGTGAAAGCGAAGCTGAGCGTACAGGCGTCTGAAGAATAGAGCAGGCAAAAGTATATGCTTACGATGTAGGTTTTCTTCGAAAACCTTAGTTTATGCTTACGAAGTAGGTTTGCTACGCAAACCTTTTAGGAGGGGCCCATGAGCACTGAATTGATGTTTGATCGTGTTCCACCGCAAAACTTAGAAGCTGAACAAGCTGTCATCGGAGCTATATTGCTGCAATCGGAAGCCTTGATTACAGCAATGGAGCGGGTGCGCAGTGAAGACTTCTACAGCGGTCCTCACAGACAAATATATGAGGCGATGGTCGAGATCGCGGAGAACAACCAGCCGGTTGATCTCGTGACCTTGACGGCGCATTTGCAGGATCAGCATTTGCTTGAGGAAATTGGCGGAGTCAGCTATTTGGCAAAGCTTGCCAACTCGGTACCAACCGCAGCAAACGTTGACTATTACGCACAAATTGTAGAAGAGAAGTCGATGCTGAGACGCCTTATTCGTACAGCGACCAACATCGTATCCGATGGTTATGCGAATTCGGAGGATGTAGGCGTACTTCTCGGTGATGCAGAGAAAAAAATTCTCGAAATTTCGAACCGCCGCTCCGGCAGCGGGTTCATCTCCATCCGTGATGTACTGATGGAGGTATTCGAGAAGGTTGAGCAGCTTTATCAGGACAAGGGAGGCACGACGGGCATTCCGTCAGGCTTTACCGACCTTGACCGGATGACTGCGGGCTTCCAGCGAAGCGACTTGATAATCGTTGCTGCCCGTCCTTCTGTAGGTAAAACGGCATTCGCGCTTAACGTTGCACAAAATGTCGGCGTTCGCGCACGCGAGACCGTCGCGATCTTCAGCCTGGAGATGTCAGCGGCACAGCTTGTACAGCGTATGATTTGCGCAGAAGCAAACGTAGATGCACAGCGCATGCGGACAGGACACCTTGAAGGCGATGACTGGGAGAAGCTGACGATGGCGATTGGATCGCTCTCGGAGGCACAAATCTTTATTGATGATACACCGGGTATTACGGTCGCAGAAATTCGCGCCAAATGCCGTCGCTTGAAGAAGGAAAAAGGGTTAGGCATGATCATGATAGACTATTTGCAGCTGATCTCCGGCCGCGGCAAAGCGGGCGAGAATCGGCAGCAAGAGGTTTCTGAAATTTCGCGTACGTTGAAGCAAATCGCACGTGAGCTTGAGGTTCCCGTAATTGCTCTTTCGCAGTTAAGCCGGGGCGTTGAGCAGCGGCAGGATAAGCGTCCGATGATGTCTGACCTTCGGGAATCAGGATCAATCGAGCAAGATGCTGATATCGTATCGTTCCTTTACAGGGATGATTACTATGATAAAGAGTCTGAGAAAAAAGATATTATCGAGATCATTATCGCTAAGCAGCGGAATGGACCGGTAGGTACTGTAGAGCTTGTCTTTCTCAAAAAGTACAATAAATTCGTAAGTATTGATCGCGCGCATCAAGATCCGATGCAGGCATCATGAATATCCGAACAATTGCATGGGTAGTTATGCAATTGTTCGTTTTTCGTTTGACTTCTCGAAGTTGGACTGCTACACTATTAATGCTGTCTTTTGACTTGTATCACAGGCCCTTTCATGAAGGGAATGCTGGTGTACATAGCATTGGGACGGTAATTTTCGGTGTTTATAAACACCGGACGGGGGTATAATTATGTCTACGGTTGTTGTAGTTGGTACACAGTGGGGAGACGAAGGTAAAGGCAAAATCACTGATTACTTGGCAGAGGGAGCCGACGTCGTCGCTCGTTACCAAGGAGGAAACAATGCCGGACACACCATCCTTATTGATAACAAAAAATATAAATTGACGATGATTCCATCGGGTATTTTCAATCATGATAAAACTTGCGTCATCGGTAACGGAATGGTTATTAATCCGGAAGCGCTGATCGACGAAATTAACTATATTCACGAAAATGGTTTCTCTACTGATAATTTGAAAATTAGCGATCGTGCTCATGTCATTATGCCTTATCACCTTGTACTTGACGGTCTTGAAGAAGATCGTAAAGGTGATAACAAAATCGGCACAACACGTAAAGGGATCGGCCCTTGCTACATGGACAAAGCAGCACGTAACGGTATTCGTATCGCTGATTTGATGGACGCTGAGGAATTTGAATCAAGAGTTCGCAGCATTATCATCGAGAAAAACCAATTGATTGAGCAAGTATATGGCGGAGAGCAACTTGATGCTGATTCCATTGTTAGCGACTATCTCGGTTTTGCAGAAGTGCTTCGCAAATATGTAACAGATACATCTGTTATCCTAAACGATGCGATTGACGCAGGTCAGAAGGTTTTGTTTGAAGGCGCTCAAGGCGTTATGCTTGATATCGACCAAGGAACTTATCCTTACGTAACATCCTCTAACCCATCGGCTGGCGGAGTATGTATCGGTTCTGGCGTTGGTCCTTCAAAAATCCAGCAAGTAATTGGTGTAGCAAAAGCCTATACGACTCGTGTAGGCGATGGTCCCTTCCCAACTGAGCAAGACAACGAAATTGGTCAAATGATCCGTGACAAAGGCCATGAATATGGTACGGTAACAGGTCGCCCACGCCGCGTAGGCTGGTTCGATACGGTAGTCGTTCGTCATGCACGCCGCGTTAGCGGTATAACAGGCCTTTCTCTGAACTCGTTAGACGTTCTTACAGGCCTTGAAACGGTTAAAATTTGTACGGGCTACAAATTGCGCGGTGAAGTGATCGATACTTACCCAGCAAGCCTTAAAATGGTATCTGAGTGCGAAGCGATTTATGAGGAGCACCCAGGCTGGTCTGAGGATATCACTGGCGCGAAAACACTTGAGGATCTTCCAGTTAATACACGCAATTATTTGAACCGAGTATCCGAGCTTACAGGAATTCCAATTGCGATCTTCTCCGTTGGCCGTAACCGTGAGCAAACAAATCCGGTTCGTCCTATTTACGAATAAAATGATTAATACAAAGGGTGGCCTTCGGGCCATCCTTTTTTTGTTATATAAATACGCTATAAACTCGCTTTATAACACTCAAATAATAGGAAATTAATAGGGTTTGGAAGAATGACTGTCCCTAATGTTGACCATAATGGTATGTAACAGATTATGGCAATTGTAGCTGTGAAATAGTATTTTGTCAGCTGCTGGACGAAGGGAATGGTGTGAGTATGTTGAAAAAAGTAGAATGGCTCGCGAAAATTGTAGCAGCAGGTTTAATAGTCAGCTTCTTGTCTATTTGGACGACGGGATATATTGTAACCAGTTATGTGGAGACGATATTAAAACAATTCAATTTACCGCTTGAAGTGCCGCCGATGGCGATGTCAGGCGTTTGGGGCAAGTTATGGGGAGCCGATCCGCTAGTAACGACGGATATCGTAGATAAAGAAGAGAAGAAGACTTCAGTTGAAGGTGAAGATACTCCGGCAACAAATGCGGAAGGAAATGAGCAGGCTGAGCCTCCGGCAGCGGTCGATGCATTTGGACAGGCAACCGATGCTCCGCTTACCGATATTGGTATAGGCGGAGGTACAGAAGCGGGCGGCGGTACACAACCTGAGGTTGGCAGCGTTGAAGAGGGAACAGCAGGTGTAGACAATACAGAAACGGCGATGACGACTGATGATTTGACCGAGGTAAAGGATCAAATGAGCGATGCGGATAAGGAACAATTATTCAGTCTGCTGATGACAAAATTACCGCAGGAATCGTGGCAAACGATCTCTCAATATATCGAAAACGGGCTGACGGAACAAGAGTTGACAGATATTCAACAAATAATGGCACAGCATCTCGACAAGACCGAATATGGGCAAATGATGGAGATTCTGAAAAAATATTAATATTGTGAATAGCGTGTAAAGGTTGCTCCAATTGTTGGGCATATGTTACAGTATTAGGCGAACGATCCGACAGGATAATTCGTCTTTTTTTATGTCGGAAATCGGAAAAAAAGTTGCATTAGCGCGAAAAGGAGACAATCATGACCGTTTTCAGGGACAAGAGTCGGATTCAGAAAGTATGGAATCAAGCGATTCAGTACTTTCGGCATGACCGATCGCAACACTTGAATGGCAAGACACAGCAGCAATTCGCAAGTGAACAGGCAAACAAGCCATTTTGGCGAAAAAAGCCGGTTCAATTAGCGGGCGGGGCGCTCGTACTCCTCACAGTAGCCGGATTTAGCGGAATCCAATATGTCCAAGCAAACACAGTCGAATTTTATAACGTATATATGAATGGCACAACAGTTGGAACCGTAAGTGATCCAGAAGAAGTAGAGCAGCTAGTTTTGCTGGAAACCGAAGAGGTTCAGCAAGCTAACCCAGGCATCAATATGGTGCTTGATACAGGAACGATTACCTACGAGCCTGATCATGCATTCAAAGGAACTCCTGAAACTGCTGGTACGCTAGACAAGCTTGAAGGGTTGTTTACCTCTCACGCTGTTGGTGTCGAAGTGAAGGTTGACGGAAAAGTCATTGGCATCGTGAAAGACCAACAGACGGCAGATGAAGTTTTATTACGTGTTCAAAGCAAGTTTGCACCTAAGCTTGCTTCAGCGAAGAAGGAAGCAAAGGAAGTGAAGTCACTTTCGTTCAATGCAAAAGATGCAGAGCAGCCAGCGCTTGAATCGAAGGCAGCCTCTAAGCAGCCTGGGCGTGAAGTTACAGAGGTTGAATTCATCGAGGCTGTTATGATGGAATCCATCGATACCGATCCAGAGCAGATCATGGAAGCTGAAGCCATTTATAAGATGCTCGTTCAAGGCAGTATTCAACCAACTAAATATACGGTACAAGAAGGCGATTGCGTCGGCTGTATCGCACAGAAATATGATATTTCCCCAGAGGTTATTTATAAGAACAACGCATGGATTAAAGACGATAAGCTAACGATTGGCGATGTTCTTGATCTAACAGTGCTCCAACCGGAGCTCACGGTAAAGACAACCGAGAATTTAGTTGAAGTTGAAACGATCGAACCACCAGTTGAAATTAAGAAAAATGCGAGCATGCGTGTAGGCGAGTCGAAGACGATTTCGAATGGTACGGCTGGCTCTAAGCGGATGACTTATCGTATCGTGAAGCAAAACGGTTATGTAGTAACCGAAGAGCTTCTCACAAAGGAAGTTGTTAAAGAAGCGACTCCAAAAATCGTTGAACGAGGAACGAAGGTTGTTTTGGGTGAAGGATCAGGACGTTTCGCGATGCCTGTCACGAGTTCTAGAATGACTAGTAAGTTCGGAAAACGTTGGGGACGTATGCATAACGGTATTGACCTTACTGGTAACAAGAGCATTCTTGCTTCCGATACAGGAAAAGTTGAGTTTGTAGGTACGAAGCCAGGTCTAGGCAAGACGGTTATTATCAATCATAAAAACGGCTACCAAACCGTATACGGCCACCTCAGCTCTTACAAGACTAGTGTAGGAGATATCGTTGAAAAGGGTGACACGATTGCTATTATGGGCAGTACAGGCAACTCTACTGGCGTTCATTTGCATTTTGAAGTACACAAGGACGGCGTTTTACAAAATCCATTAAAGTACTTATAACATATAACCATTATCTAAAAAGGAGAAACACTTTCGCATACGGCGGAGTGTTTCTCCTTTTTTTATTTATGTTAAAAAATGATATGGATGCACATGGATTGATTGACTGTTTGATGCAGTAGAGGAGAGCTGAGGAAAAACCTTGCATCATGAGGGAAGTTTCATTGTGAAGGAAGGGATAACAGTGTTAAAATAGAAGGTAATACAAAGGACAAGCGACGGGCGGGTGTAGCGATGCACGGAAAAATATTAGTGGTCGATGACGAACAGCCGATAGCAGATATTATAAAGTTTAATTTGGAGAAGGAAGGGCATCAAGTTATTTGCGCTTTCGATGGCGGCGAGGCGGTTCGGCTTGCGTTCGAGGAGCTTCCTGATCTGATTTTGCTAGACTTGATGCTGCCTGTAAAGGACGGTATGGATGTATGCCGTGAGGTTCGTGCCAAGCTGCAAATGCCAATTATTATGCTGACGGCTAAGGATACGGAAATTGATAAGGTGCTTGGACTTGAGCTGGGTGCCGATGATTATGTAACGAAACCATTTAGCACAAGAGAACTGCTCGCGCGAGTGAAGGCGCATCTGCGCAGGCAGCAAAAGACAGAAGAAGCTGCAAGCGGCGATACTTCAGGTAATGCCGATAGTTCTGCTGAGCAGGAGCAGCAAGGCTTTAAGCTGTTTAACCTATTTGTGGATACGGATATGTACGTGGTTTATAAAGACGGCGTACCGCTTGATCTTACACATCGCGAGTATGAGCTCGTTTATTATATGGCCCGCAACAGCGGCAAGGTGATGACGCGGGAGCATTTGCTTCAGGCAGTATGGGGATTTGAGTATTTCGGAGACGTGCGAACGGTAGATGTTACGATTAGAAGATTGCGCGAGAAAATTGAGGATGATCCAAGTCGTCCTGAATATATTATGACTCGGCGCGGTCTCGGCTATATGATGCGCAACTCCAAGTCCGGAGGCTTCGGCCCAGGATGAAGGGCAAAAGTTTCTTTCGCACAATCCAAGTTAAGCTGGTCATCATCTATTTGCTGCTCATATTAGTGGCTATGCAGTTGATTGGTGTTTATTTTATAAGCACGGTTAAAAACTCATTAATTGACAGCTTCACGAAAAATTTGAAGGAGCAAGCGGATATTTTATCAAAGTTTGCCGCTCCGAGCTTAGCGGCTAAACCGGATACCGAGAGTGATTCTGCGGAAAGTACGACAGAGGATCTTAGCTTGGTCGTTCGCAATCTGTTCAGTATTAGCGGGGCTGAGGTACAGGTGCTTGATTCGAACGGGAAAATGGTAGCGACCTCCGTTCAAAGCAATGAGACCTATATCGGCCAGAAGAACAAATCGCTTGCCGTAAGTCGGGCGCTTCAGAACATTACCGACAATGAGCAAGAAATTATAGATGATGATAATACGCGCAAGAAAATGATTGCCCAGCCCGTGACGATTAACGACAACAAGGTGGTTGGGGTCGTATATGTCGTTGCGTCTATGAACGAGCTTTATGAGACCGTCAATAGGGTCAATCAAATCTTTTTCTCAGGAACCTTAATTGCACTAGGTCTTACTGGTGTGCTGGGCATATTGCTTGCACACACCATTACAAGTCCTATTCAAGGTTTAACGAGGCAAGCTGAGGCGATTTCGCAAGGGAAATTTGATTTACAGGTGCCCGTGCTTGGTGATGATGAGATTGGCAGCTTGAGCATTGCTTTTAATGATATGACAATTCGGCTCAAAGAAGCACTTTCGGTTAATGAAGAGGAGAATGAAAAGCTTGCTTCTGTTCTCTCCAACATGAGCGATGGCGTGGTTGCCGCAGATGAAAACGGAAAGGTCATCGTATGGAACAGGCGAGCACTAGAGCTGCTCGACGTACGCTCCTGCGAAGGACTTGAGCTGTCTGAGTTGTTCGATCTATCAGAGCAGCGATTGGACGAGCTGCAGCAAGGACGCGGTCAGACACTGCTCATTGAACGTGATGCCGATGGGCAAGAGATGAATGATAATGATGAGGGGCTGCTGAAAGTAACTTTTACGCCTATTCATCGCCGTGATAAAGGCATTACCGGAACGATTGCTGTCTTGCAGGATGTAACAGAGCAAGAGAAGCTTGAGCAATCGCGGCGTCAGTTTGTTGCGAATGTCTCGCATGAGCTGCGTACACCGCTTACTACGATTAAGAGCTATGCCGAAGCACTCAATGATGGTGCGCTGGATGAAAGAGAGTTATCAGAGCGGTTTGTTGGCGTCATTCGCAATGAAACGGAGCGGATGATTAGGCTCGTAACTGATCTGCTGCACTTGTCGCGACTGGATTCGAACCAAGCACCGCTGCGCCGCAGACAGACAAACGTACATGACATGCTTGATGAGGTGGCTGATCGTTTCTCATTCCAGCTTAGACAGAAGTCGATCAAAGCCGCAGTAAGCGTTGATGACGGGCTGGAGTCAGCGTGGCTTGACCGCGATCAAATTGATCAGGTGCTTGATAATTTATTCTCGAATGCGATCAAATATACGCTGGACGGTGGAACCATTGAATTAACGGCGAAGAAGCCGTCCGATTCGACATCACTTTCAATTAGTGTGAAGGATACCGGAATTGGTATTCCAAAAAAGGATTTGAATCGTATTTTTGACCGCTTCTATCGTGTAGATAAAGCTCGCTCGCGCAATATGGGCGGCACTGGCCTCGGGCTTTCGATTGCCCGGGAAATTGTGAAGGCACATAGCGGTACAATTTCACTCGATTCCGAGCTTAATGAAGGAACTACCGTTACATTCACTCTCCCACTGCTGCAGGAAGGGGGAGAACTGGCATGAAAGAAAAAATAAAGACGACAACCCTTATCCTGCTAGTAGTACTAAGCCTTCTTCAAAGCTACTTGCTTGCTTACAGCATGCCAGGTCTTGGCGCTACGGTAAGAAGTGATCAGGATTATGTTAATGCTGAGCCGATAGGAAAGGCGACAAGCGTGGAGAGTGTTATTTTTCCAGAAGCGTTAGTCATCCATTTAGGCGGCAATAAGCATACCATTATTTATCCGGGCACACAGTTCTACGATATGATTCTTAACCAGCGCATTCAGGGTAGAGAATTTAAAGGGTTTCAGCGAAGCCCTTCGGATGTGTTGAATTGGGAAGAGATTCGGAGAAATGATATCGGTATTGAACTTCGTTTCGATAACGGCATTCCGGTGGAGCTGCTGCAAAAGCTGCTTAAGCTGGAGGGCGATCTGCTGTTTTTGAACGAAACGATAGACCGTATCTGGATTTTCAAGACGACGGGCACCGAGGAAATTCGAACTTTCTTCTTTAGCGCAGATGGTGAAATGGTTTATGAGTCGGTTCGCGCAGATCTAACGGTACGCGATGTGCAGGACTATGTAGGGTTCGGACAGTTCCAGCCTAAATATTCAATGACATCAGACGGCCTGTATATTCCGCTTGCGCCGATTCAATCAACAGAAATGGTATTTCCATATGAAACCTATTCGCCTGATTTGATGAAACGAAGCTTGTTCTTCGATCCAAGCACAACAAGAGCGATTGAGGACCGAGGCGGTTCGCAAATTTACACAGATGGCAAGCGGGGATTGCAGGTAGAACAGAACGGCAAGTGGATCAGCTATACAGATCCGAGTGCGCCGCAAATTACTGAAAATCTGCTTAGTGACAACGTTTATGCTTCTGTAGACTTTGTAAATTGGCATGGCGGATGGGACGGCACACATCGTTTTGTAAATGCTATGCCAGGTGGCGAAGGAAAGGATATTAGATTTAAGCAATATATCGAGCAATATCCTGTTATGGACACGAAGCCGTTTCACTATGGATATATGAAACTAAGGCTTCAACAAGGTGTCGTAACCGAATATTCGAGATCGCTTATTACACTTGGTCAACGGTCGGAATCGAGGAGTGTTCGCTGGTTGTCAGGCGGAGAAGAGCTGGAGCAAACGCTCAGTAATTACGATAGACGCAGCGAGGTGACGGCTTTGTTCCCAGCACTACAAGCAACTCCGATCGATGAGGGTAGGCTTCGGTTCATACCTGTATGGGCTGTTCGCCTGAAAGACGGTACAGAAGAAATACTGGTAGGGGCATATCGAAGCGGATATACGCCCCCTGAACAGAAGAATGAGGAAGCTGTGCAAGGCGAGGCTGATGGCAGTACAGAGAAGCCAAATGATGCGACAGCAACAGCGGCAAACGGTGCAGGGGCTGTAAGCTTATCAGCAGGTGCTATCCAGCTTCGATCGCTTAATGGGCCATAGAAATAGGATGCAAGGGCAGGAGGTGAAGGCGATTGGATTGGGGACGAGCGAAAAACGTGCTTATTATTTCGTTTTTATTGCTCAATGTACTACTTGGTTATCAGCTTTGGCTGGATATCAGGGAACAGTTGAACATTAATGTAAATACGGCAGAGCTGCCGCAGGATAAGATACAGCTCATGCAGCAGAAGCGTATTTCGTTAGAAGCCAATCTGTCGCTGGAGACACCTGAGCTAAAGGATTTAACGTATTTGCTTCACTCTGACAGCCGGAAAAATGCGGAGCCGGTCATATTGAAAGAACCCGTGGATAGTACGATCGTCTATTCCAAAAAAGAATTAATTAAAACACTTGGGGATCGTATACCTGAGCTTGATCAATATGCATTTGATGTGCTGAACAGCAGCGTAGGCGAGTTTGTTTTTTATAGAGTAGTAGAAGGACGTCCGATGTTCGATGTGAAGCTGAAGCTTTATATTAAGGATCAGAAAATTACTTCCTTTCTGCAGGATCGTGTAGAGCTGCTAGGATCGGGTGAAGCGAAGCAGGTGCTGCCAGCCGCAAAGGTTGTAGCGAGCTTGATCGAAACTTATTTACCGGATGGTGCTGTGATTACCGATATTCAGCTTGGCTATAAAGGCCAAATCTTCGATTCGGAGAGGCAAGTGTCGGTGCCATCATGGCGGGTTATGCTGGAGGATGGTCATCTGTTTTATGTGCATGCGATCAGCGGAGAGGTTGCAACGGATGATGAGCAAGGGGAAGCGGCAGCGAACGGTTTACGTTAACGGGAGCAGGAGAAGGGACAGGAAAACGCAATTATGGGACTTCGATTTACAGTACTAGGAAGCGGTTCGACGGGCAATGCAACCATCGTGCAGGGAAATGACAAGATGGTGATCGTTGATGCGGGTATGAGCGCGAAGAAGCTGGATGAACTCATGCGCGAGCGTGGAGTGACGGGCCATCAATTGGACGGGCTGTTCGTCACGCATGAGCATTCCGATCATATAAAGGGATTGGGCGCTTTTGCAAGAAAGTATGATTTGCCCATTTATGCGAATGAGGCAACGTGGGCTGCAATGGAGAGACATGTTGGCACGATTGCTCCAGAGAAGCGAGTGTTTATGGAAACAGGTGAAGAGGTGAACCTCGGTTCAATGGCTATTCAATCGTATCCGATCTCGCATGATGCGGCAGAGCCTGTAGGTTATTGTTTTGTAGAGAATGGTGAGAAGCTGAGTCTCGCAACGGATCTTGGGTATGTAAGCGAAAAGGTCAAACGTCAAATTATTGATTCGGATGTACTTGTGCTTGAGGCCAATCATGATACGGAGATGCTTCGCATGGGGCGATACCCGTGGAATACGAAGCGTCGAATATTGAGCGATGTTGGCCATTTATCAAATGTGGCAGCAGGCGAAGCACTGCTAGAGCTCATGACAGATCGAACAAAACGCGTTTATTTGGCTCATTTGAGCCTTGATCATAATCTAATGGATTTGGCCATGTTGACCGTGAATACTATATTAGAGGATCATGGAATATTTTATAAGAAAGAAGAACATCCGCTGCGCGCAACCTATCACGACCGACCTACGTCATGGGATGTAGTGAAGCAGAAATAAGTGACTCCAGCTGTGCGTCAAGCGCATCAGCCTTAGCGCTTAGCTCTTCTCTAGTAAGGATACCCTTATCTATGAATAACTCTAGCATCGCACTTAAGGTGAGAACGGTACGGTAGTGATCATCCTTTAAATCCGCTAGTTTTGCAGCAAGCTGAACATGCTCCCAAGCTACAGGCGTTTTGGCTTTCATCTTAGCATTTCTCCTTTGGTGGAACGACTTTTGAAGCGGATTGAAAAACATTTGATAAGCATCGTCTCAATCTATTATTATTTTAGTCATTTCTTCCGAAAACATTCCTAGATTGAAAAAAAAATAGTCTTGATGTCCGAGACATTGAGAGGAGCGATAGTAATGAGCTTATTCGACGACGATTTTTATTCAACCAAAGTTTCCAAGCGTGCTGCTCGCGAGAGTAAGAAGGAAGACTTTGCTTTTCGATATAAAAGCGGTGGGCGCAAGTGGTCCACCGTCCGTATTGCATTTGTATCCTCTATTACAAGCGCGGTAGCCGCAACGTTGTTGTTCGGCGTCGTCTTTGGCGGAGGCGGCGGTACGAACAGCGGCGGCGGAGCTGCTGCGGTTACCGGAGGTATTCAAGTGGTTGATCCGCTTGAACGTCCTATACAGGCTTCAGCGAAAGTAAGACCGGCCGTCGTAAGCGTCATTAATCTGCAGATGTTTTCTCTCGGAATCGGAAACGGCAAAGCGCAGCCGGAAAATGAGGAAGGTAAAGGTACGCTGCGCGAAGCGGGTGTAGGCTCTGGCGTCATCATTAGCAAGAAGGATGGCAAAGCGATCATTATTACGAATTACCATGTCATCGATCAGGCGCAGGCGGTTAAGGTAGTGCTGATGAACGGAGAAGCGCGTGAGGCTCGCATTGTCGGAAAAGATCAAATTACCGATCTTGCTGTACTTGAAATCGACGCTAAGGGAATAGATGTTGTTGCAGAAATTGGCGATTCGTCGGCGCTTCGCCCTGCTGAATATATTATTGCGATCGGGAACCCGCTTGGGCTCGGAGAGTCTGTGACAACGGGCAGCGTGAGCAAGACGAAACAGATCGTGCCTGTATCGCTCAATCAAGATGGCGTGTACGACTGGGAGCAAGAGGTTATTCAAATTGATGCTTCGATAAACCAAGGCAACAGCGGCGGACCGCTCATTGATTTGAACGGACGCGTAGTAGGGATCAACAGTATGAAAATAGCTGATCTCGGCGTAGAAGGCATCGGATTCGCTATCCCAATCAATCTGGCTATGCCAATCGTTGAAAGCTTAATCAAGCTTGGTCATGTACCGCGTCCATATCTTGGTGTGTACACCATGGATTTGGAGCAGTATTGGGAGCAGCAGGACTTTGAGGATGCATACGGCAATGCTGGCGAAGGCGGAATTTTGCCAGAAGGCGATGTTCCTCATGACGAAGAAGAGGCTGATGCAGGCGATGAGCAGGTTCTCGAGGGCGGACAGAAGCTTACGTTACCAGACGAAGTCTTCGATGGCGTAATCGTGCTTGAAGCGGTTGGTCCTGCTAAGGATGCAGGTCTGCTATTCAATGACGTGATCATTAAGCTGGATCGCGAGTCGATCAGCAGCACGATGGAGCTTCGCAAATATTTGTACCAACAGAAAAAGATCGGCGACGAGATAGAAATTAGCTTTTACCGGGATGGTAAGCTGAAGGTTACGAAGTTTAAGTTGGCTGAGAAGGAAGACGAAGAGTAAGTTGGAAAGTTAAAGCTTGTCGAGAAGGAAATCGATGAATAGTTTGAAGGAGCCGTGGTATACAAATGGGAAACCATTTGTGTGCTGCGGTTTTTTTATGGGTGGAAGCGGGGAAGGATACTGAGAGAGGGATAATACGGAGATAATGATAGGATGAAAATGGTGATAGTGAACGGGCGGAGAAATGTTAAGAAAAAAATTCAGTCAGTTATTAGCGAAAGATATACGGAATTTGTCGTCTTCACATGGAGAGGCGTTTTCTGATATGCTGTGTATAGACAATTAGGACGACCATCAACTAGGGATAGGAAGCGTGCAGACGATGTATTGTGTATGTAAAGAACATATTGAAAAGGCATTGGACCGTTTTGTAGATGAGTATGAGGATGCGCCAGACGTAGTAGATCTGAAAGAAACACAATTCGCAGACTGGGATCCACCGCGCAAATGTGATTTTTGTGAAGAACCAGCTACTTTTTTGGTGGTTTAGCTGAATTTAGGGAAGAACAGATATAAAGAATGGATCTAGAGGGTATTCATGTCTGGAGAGCATATCGGACTGAAGAATTCATCCTAGATTATAAAGGGAAGTGTAAGGCATGCATATACAGATAGCTGCTGTTGGTAAGCTGAAAGAAAAGTACTTAGTGCTCGGCATAGCGGAATATGCCAAGCGGTTAGGGCCTTACGTGAAGCTTACGCTCACGGAAGTGCCCGATGAGAAGGCGCCGGAGACGATGAGTCCGGCGGAGGAAGCGATTGTGCGCGAGCGAGAGGGCGAGAGGCTTCTAGCGCAGCTGAAGCCTGATGCGCACGTTGTCGCGCTCGCGCTGGATGGCGAGCTCTGGTCAAGCGAGGATCTCGCGGGCCAGCTCGATAAATTAGCCACGTATGGGCGCAGCCACGTGGCTTTTGTTATTGGCGGGAGCACAGGCCTTGCTCCCGCTGTGCTTAAGCGCGCCCAGCAGAAGCTGAGCTTTGGGCGCATGACCTTGCCGCACCAGCTGATGCGTCTGGTGCTGATTGAGCAGATTTATCGCGGAGTGAAGATAAATCGTGGGGAACCCTATCACAAGTAATGGCAAGTTTTTATTGTTCAACTCGAATCGGAGCAATACATCCAATAATAGTCACCATTTTAGTTATAAGAAAGGTAATACTATGATAAAAGTTGAAAACTTATCCTTCTCATTTCCACAAAAAGAACTATATAAAAACATTTCATTTACGTTAGAAGAGGCACAGCATTGTGCTTTTATAGGAACAAGTGGCAGTGGGAAAAGTACACTGATAGATATACTGATGGATCCAGAAAGATATTTGTTCGAGGGCAAGTTAGAGATGGAACCATCTTGTACACTCGGGTATGTAAGTCAATTCTCACATCTAGACCAAACGAAAGAAACAACCGTTTTTGAATATATCGGAGAAGAATTTATTAAGATACAAAATGAAATACAATCTATTTGTACCGAAATGGAAACATCATCGGATATGGAGCCGCTACTCGAAAAGTATCAATTAGCTTTAGACGCATTTGATTCAATCGGCGGCGATAATTTTGAAAGCAACATTAATAAGAAACTAAATTTAGCAAACCTCATGAAGCTAAAAGATCTTAGAGTATCCGACCTGAGTGGTGGGGAATTCAAACTTATTCAAGTGATGAAGGAAATGCTTATTAGTCCCGACTTAATGATTATGGATGAACCCGATGTATTTTTAGATTTTGAAAACCTAAATGCGCTTAAAAATCTTATTAATGCTCACAAAGGAATACTGCTAGTTGTTACCCACAACCGATATCTATTGAATCATTGTTTCAACAAAATAATACACCTTGAAAACATGGAGATCCAAGAGTTTGAAGGGCGATATATTGAGTATAACTTCTCATTACTTCAGACTAAAATTGAGTTACAGGAACTCACAGTCGCTGAGAAAGAAGAAATTGAAAGAAACGAGAACATTATCGATAATCTTAGAGCGATCGCAACCTATAATTCTGAAGCATCTAGAGGAAGAGCGTTAAAAGCTAGAGTTAGGTTTCAAGAGAGATTGGAAGCGCGTAGACTTAAAGCCCCATTTGTTGATATTAAGCAACCGATAATCAGTTTCGATATTGATCATGAGATTGAAGACAGCATTGTTGTAAATGTCAATAATTATAGTGTAGCCTTTGATGAGTTGCTGTTAGAGAATGTTAACTTTGAGATAAAATCTACTGATAAAGTAGCTCTTATCGGTGCGAATGGTACTGGAAAAACGACGTTACTCCGAGAAATGTTTAACAATAATCATGATTCCATTGAAATAAATGCGGATGCTAAAGTGGCTTATTTATCTCAACTTCAAGGTGAAATGCTAGAGGATTCTAATACAATTCTTGAAGAATTCATTGATGCTGGGTTTAACACTTATGATGAGATCAGATCGTATATTGCAAACTATGGCTTTGAAGGAGAAATCCTTAATCAAAAGATAGCATCTCTATCTGGTGGAGAAAGAAATATTCTTCAGTTGGCTAAAGTTTCTGGCAGTAAAGCAAACGTATTGCTTCTTGATGAACCGACAAGCCATTTAGACACCTATACACAAATCGCGCTGGAAAAAGCCATTGCAGACTATAAAGGTGCGATTCTCATGATATCTCATGATTTCTATTCTGTTGTAAATGGTATGGATTATGTATTAATCATTGACGATAAGACGATTAGAAAAATGAGTATGCGAGAATTTAGACAGATGATTTATGCTAGTCATTTTGATAAAGACTATTTAGAAACTGAACAAAATAAAAAATCAATTGAAATGAAAATAGAATTGGCTTTAAAAAATACTGATTTTGAACTTGCAAAAGTATTAGTTGATGAGCTAGAAGCGCTGATTAAGTTGCTTTAAATTACAACCCTCTAATTAAAATGATTACAAGAATATTGCTAAAGTGAATTAGTCCGAATTCAACGATGAAACATGATGTTGATGGAAAAGTATCAATGCAGTAAAAAGACATTGATGAATAGAAGCTCAGTGTCTTTTTACTGCATTGATTTCTTGATAGCTCTTGCCGTGGTCAATGGTTCACTTATCAAGTTGAACGTTACGGCACCTACGCAAACCACCAACCTTGCAGCAAGGATTTATGAGTTTGAGGCATACGAACCTAGTTTTACGACATAACCCTTGCGACTTATGTAATAGTAAAGATTTATTGCCTCTGAGACATTAAGTTTCAGGGGCTTTTTGATTTTTGATTAGAGACACGACGCCCCGCCGGGATTGCACGGGTTTCGAACATAGTAATTGTCATGTAGGAATGCATGGTGTCAGTAAAATAGGTACCTTTCGACTTCGCTCTATAGATGATACGGAGAACCCTATCACAAATGACGGCTAAATATTTTTTGGTATAGCATTGGGACTGTAAAAGAGATAAAGAGTGGATTGTAAAATGAGTTGGATCAGGCCGATAATGAGAAGTATAACTCACTCAATAAATTCTTAATTCCAATCTGCATATAGCTTCTCAAGCGGAACTTTGGAACAACATCTTATTGTTCTCGCACCAAATCTGCCATTCGGCCCGGGGGTTGTTTTGAAGGTCTTTCTGCATAGGGAGCGGTTGCTGCAGCTTAATGCAATGCTGATTCCGCCTACTTGGCAAGACGGCTGCCGTTTGTTTCCTTATCATATGCTCTTCAATCGAATAGATTAAAACGGGACATGTTGTTTCCTTATGAAGCTGTTTGATATGGACTCGTTTGATTCCCAGTATAAGATTCCAGAAAAAGAAGAAAATTGTTTTCATTTATTTCATTCCTCTCAATTGTAAATTGGTTAACCAAGTCACACCACTAGCAATTCACAGTCTATGTTTTATTATGCAACAATTAGAGCGATCTAACTTTACGTTAATGCTAAGCGGCGCTCTGGAACAACATTTTATTATTCTCGCACCAAATCTGCCATTCGGTACGCGGGTTGCGTTGCGGGCTTTTCTGTATGGGGATGAACGGTTGCAATGGCTCATTTTTCTTTTGACTATCTGGCAATACGGATATGGATTGTTTCTCAATCAAGTACGCTTCAAACGAATAGATTATGCCAAGACAGGCTGGTTTACCTTTATCGGCCTGATTTGCATTATCCTGTTTGAATACCATCATTAGATTCCAGATGAATAATAGAATAGCTTCCATTCTTCCATTCCCCCCAAACTAGTATTAAGAGTTAACTAGATTATATCAAGCTTGCAATAGAACTTCTGTCGAGTTATAAACCAGATACATAAAAATATTTAGACAAAAATCTTTGCCCGAATGTCAACCCTGGAGCAAGGTGAATTCATTTCAAAAGGTGACACATAATATGAGGAAAAGGCTTGATAGTGTTGACTTTATAATGTTTCACTAACGATAAACGATGACGCGCTGGAAGCAAAATAGTCTGGAATGGTTGAAGCATTTAAACAAAAATCGAGATCTTAATGTAGTAATGTGTTGTAACATTATGTTGGAAAAAGAGTGTTGGTATTTCAATGATCGTTTGAAAATGAATGGGCACCAATATGAGATGCACTTTCAAAATTCGCAGTTAGAATGATACAGTGAACCTTACCACAAATGACGCAAATTTATTGATAAACAGGGAAGAGCCCAATAAACAAGGGTTCTTCCCTGTTTTAGTGTTCCCAATTTACTAAATGCTGGATTTATAAATCTTATTGAGAAAAAGAAGCCACAATTGATATTGACAATCATTATCAATGGATGCTACTATGTTCCCTAGGTTAAAAAGGAATGAGAATGTTATAAGTACAAGCCCTGATCCCGATGTTCAATTGAACGGTCCTCTGGATGAATAGCCGAAGAGGTTTCGATAAACAGTTTCAGTCGACCTGAGCTAAAGAGCATTTCTACACCATGAATCAGAGGTACAACATACAAAGGGGAAAAAAGATATGAAAAAATTATTATTGACTAGTTTAATAGGTACTGTGGTATTAACTTCTGTAGGTTGCCAAAGCACGGATAACAGCCCTAAGAATAACGGAAGCATTAATGAGAGCAGTGCATCTGCACCGGTAAAGATTGTTGACGGTAGAGGCAAAGAGGTTGTTCTTGAGAAAGGATATGCAAAATCATTCGTGCTGTTTCCAGCCGAGGGATCTGAAATGCTTTCTATTACACAATCCGCTGAACCATACTTAGGCATGGTAAAAGCTGATCAAGATAATAATATTGCAGGCGGTGTCGTTGCAAAAAAATATCCAGGAATTCTAAATGTGAAATCTGACATCATGCAAGGTGATTGGTCAAAGCCAAATGTTGAAAGTATTTTAAAGCTGGCCCCTGATGTTGTTTATCAATGGAATTTTGGAGAAGAAGGAATTAAGCCCCTAGAAGATGCTGGCATTGATGTTATAGCTGTAAACTGGGGTAAATATGCTGACGATATTGAAAGATATACATTGTACGGTAAAGCTCTAGGAAAGCAAGATCGAGTAGATGAGGTTTTTGCACACCATGAGAAATCAAAACAAGCCGTTCTTAAAGTAACCGAAAGCCTAACAGAAGATGAGCGACAAAATCATGTTTTTATAGGCAATGTGGCTGAAAATAAAATCACAGTATGGGGAACAGAACTCCCTCACACTGCTGTACATAAGGTGGAAAACCTTACCTATACAGTTGGTAAATTTGATACACCAGATGCTGAGATCAATGCAGAAACCTTGCTACAATGGGATCCTAATATGATCGTTATTGGCGATTTTGCAAAAGATATAACTCCCGAATATTTCTTTAATCATCCTGTCCTTAAAAACCTGACAGCTGTAAAAGAAAAAAGAGTGTACAAAGCCCCAGCAGCATCTCAACTTGATAATCCAGGAATTACCTGGTATTTCTATGCTTTCTTAGCGAATCCGGAGAAATTCAAGGACTTTAGTATGCGCGAACAGGTCCGTGATGATTATAAACTGTTATACAATATCGATGTAACCGATGAAGATATTGATCAAATTCTAAATGTTGAAGAGAACAAAAATAGCAAATACTTCGAAATGTTTATGCAATAAGGAGAGGTTTTGATGGTAGCAGCTAGACAAAGGCGTCTTAGGAACTTTTACGTATTATCCTCTCTTTCCTTGTTTATTTTAATGGTGGCGGCGATTTGTATCGGAAGATACACAATCGCCCCGCTAGATGTTTTCTATTCAATCATTAACCCAGATTCTTTATCAGACTCAAAGATTTCAGTAGTCGTTCATGAAGTTAGAATTCCTCGTGTACTATTAGCTGTCGTTATCGGAGCTGGCATTGCTGTTTCTGGTGCTGCTTTGCAGGCTACTTTTGGTAATCCGCTCGTAAGTGAGCATATTTTAGGCGTATCATCGGGAGCCAGCTTTGGTGCAGCTCTTGGCATAATAACGATTGGAACAACGCTTGGCACGCAGTTTTTTGCCGTACTCTTTGCATTTGCAGGGATGTACCTCACCTATATCATCGCAAGAAGACGCGGGCGTCTTACTGTGCTTATGCTCGTACTTGCAGGAATTATTACTAGCGCATTATTTGACTCTGGCGTCGCCATACTAAAGTATTTGGCCGATCCCAAAAATGAACTTCCTGCTATCACCTTTTGGCTTATGGGCTCACTTGCTGGACCTTCGAAGGAAACCATTATTAGAACAATGCCTAGTATTTTGATTTCTTTAATTGTCCTCTATAAATACAGATGGCAACTAAATCTTCTTTCTCTAGATGAGGAGGAAGCGACTTCGCTGGGCATAAATGTGAAAAAAGCACGTATTATTATTATCTTTTTCACAACAGTCATTGTTGCAGCGATTGTATCTATTGCTGGTATTATTAGTTTTGTTGGGCTTATTGTACCGCATTTTACTCGGATGATCGTCGGAACAGATAATAGGCATTTAGTGCCAGCTAGTATGATTATGGGTGGTATTTTCGTGCTAATTACAGATACACTTGCAAGATCCATAACAGGAGCAGAAATTCCTCTTTCTATTATAAGCTCGCTTATTGGTGTGCCATTCTTTATCTATCTGCTTAAAAGAACAGGAGGAGTGTGGGATGATTAGCGTTGAAAATCTTAACTTTCACTACCCTAGCTCAGATAGGCAGATATTTAAAGATTTATCCTTTAACGTAAACAAGGGTGAAACATTAGCCATATTAGGAGCAAACGGGATTGGTAAGACGACATTTGTCAAATGCTTATTGGGATTTTTAGAGTATAAATCAGGTGATATACGTATAAATGGTGAGTCGGTTAAACAAATGTCTGCTAGTAAGTATTGGAAGCTAGTAGCCTATGTTCCACAATCGAAAAGCATGGCATTTGGATTTACAGGACTTGAAATGACCGTTATGGGCTTATCTCCTCATGTAAAAATGGGCAGGCTTCCTAAAAAAGAGGATTACGAGAAATCCTATGAGCAATTAAGAAAGCTAGGTATTGAATATCTAAGTGAACGAAATTGCAACAAAATGAGCGGTGGCGAGCTGCAAATGGTTTTAATTGCACGAGCTCTGATCAAAAATCCAAAAATACTTATCATGGACGAGCCTGAATCTCATCTTGATTTGAAAAATCAACTAAAGGTATTGAATGTTGTCGAAGAGTTAAATGCACAAGGGGAATATTCGATTATTATTAACACTCATTTCCCTCAGCATGCCTTTCGTATAGCACAGTCAACGTTGCTCCTAGGAAAAGATAAGTTTATTTTCGATAAAACTGAAAATGTCGTTAACACTACGAATCTACGAAATTATTTTGGAATCAATTCTGAAATACTATCGTTTGAGCAAGCGGAGAAATCCTATTCAACCATTTTACCAATCGATCTACATCAATATTAAGAGGTAAATATGAAAAAAATCGCTTATGTACACACGGGAATAAGTTCGCAGTTAATCAGCTATTGGGATTATGCGCATTACGTAGATCAATTGATTTATGCTGACGACCTCCCTCATTTTAATTTGGAGGAGTTCGGCGCAGTCATTATATCTTGTCATTGTCATAGTGACCGTATTCTGCCCCATAAAAAACAGCTGAATGACTATGTAAGAATGGGCGGATTTCTCTTAGTTTTTGCGCTTGATCAAGCAGATCAGCTTTTAGATGTTGTAAGCATAGAATGGGTCGATTCAAAAACCAAGGATTGGCTATGGTGGACGAAGCCGGGCGGGAAAGTAGAGTTATATGTTCCGGACCACAAGAATCACTCCTTTTTTGATTTTGTAAAGCCTGAGAATCTGGGTTGGCACTGGCATGGTTCATTCAAGGGAAATCATAACGGGACTGCATTGCTCGCGATAGAGGATACGGATGAGTCCGTTATCGTCGATTTTCAGGGTTTAGAAGGCGGGGGTAGAGTTTTCATCACAACGCTAGACCCGCATAGCCATAACGGTCAACGATTTATGCCTGCAGCTATTAAACTGTTAAAACAGTTTTACCCGTGGATTAATAACGAGCTTGGCATCGACAGAAATAAGATCAATCCGTTTAAAGTGGCTTATTTGCAAACGACATCGTTTGACTCTGAGAATACGCCTTCATATTTAGCGCAAACCTTTGAAGGCACAGGCGGACAAATCGAATACTATGGCGTTCGTCCTATTCCGGATGAGGTGTGGGACTGTGATATCATCTACTACCCTGGTCTTGGTGACAATATCTATATGCAACGATACTCGGATAGAATGATGGAATATGTCAAGAATGGTGGACAACTCATATTAAATATAGAAGTAGCTGTATGCTGGCTGCCATTTTTAAAGCCATTCCAAACGGTGCCGCCAACCCCCTATACGAATATCAAGGTAAGAGTAGAAAATGATCCATTTGAATTTTTTAAGAATATGCCAGATGACTTTGATGGGTGGAGCGGCATAATAGGGCAGTATTCAAGAGGATTTACGCAATTACCTGAAAATGCTATAGGTCTCACATCCATAGGGGCTGAAAATGCAAAACATGCATCAGATTATATATGGCAGTATCCTACTTTAGATGGAAGTGGCGGAAAGGTATTCGTGCATAACGGTGATAATATGGTGCGATATCCTGATCACGGTGAGCATAAAGAATGCCTTGTTCGTGATATTTGTGTAGGTCTTATGAAATATCGCAGAGCAGTTGTGCCTTTTGCTGGGGTACAAGTTAAAGAATGAAATTATTAGGAGGCAAAGTTGAAAAAAATCGCTTATGTTACAACGGGAACAAGTGCCCAGTTAATCAGCTATTGGGATTTTGCTCATCACATGGATCAATTCATATATGCGGATGACCTGTCTAACTTTAACTTGGAGGAATTTGGTGCAGTCATTATTTCTTGTCATAGTCACAGTGACCGCATTCTGCTTCATAAAAAACAGCTTAATGATTATGTTAGAAATGGCGGATTTCTACTCATTTTTGCACTAGATAAAGCTGATCAACTATTAGACGTTGTAAATATAGAGTGGGTTGAGTGTAACACTAAGGATTGGCTATGGTGGACGAGACCAGAACGTAAAATAGAACTATATGTTCCCGATCATGGAAACCATTCTTTGTTTGAATATGTGAAGCCTGAGCATTTACATTGGCACTGGCATGGTGCATACAAGGGAAATCATAATGGGACTACATTGCTTGCGATAGAAGATACTCATGATTCCGTTGTCATTGATTTTAAGGATTTAGAAGGCGGGGGTAGAGTTTTTATCACAACACTTGACCCTCATAGTCATAACGGTCAACGATTTATGCCAACAACAACTAAACTACTTCAAAGGTTTTATCCATGGCTTAATAACGAGCTTGGAATTGATCGAAATCAGATACAACCGTTTAAAATGGCTTATTTACAAACAACAGGGATAGATTCTGTGGATACTCCCTCGTATTTATCGAAAACGTTTGAAGGTACAAGCGGACAAATCGAATACTATGGTATTCGTCCTATTCCAGATGAGGTTTGGAACTGTGATATCATCTATATCCCTGGTCATTGCGATCAAATATATATGGAAAAATATTCGGATAGAATAATGGATTATGTTAAAAATGGCGGACAACTCATATTAAATATAGATGTTGCTGTGTGCGTGCTTCCATTTTTAAAACCATCCCAAATGGTATCGCCTGTCCCCTATACGAATCTCAAGATAAGAGTAGAGAATGATCCCTTTGAATTTTTCAAGAATATGCCAGAAGACTTTGATGGCTGGGAAGGGATACTCGGGACGTATGCAAGAGGATTTACTCCATTGCCTGAACATGCTTTAGGTCTTACATCCATAGGGACTGAACATGCGAGATATTCGTCCGATTATATATGGCAGTATCCTTCAATAGATGGAAGTGGAGGGAAGGTCCTCGTGCATAACGGTGGCGATTTGATTCGATATCCTGATCACGGCGAGCATAAAGAATGCCTTCTTCGCGATATTTGTATCGGTCTTATGAAATACCGCAGAGCCGTTGTGCCTTTTGCCGCGGTACAAGCACCTTAGTAAAATGTTCGCAGAAAATTGTCCTTATGTCCCAGCGACGATCGCTTCCCTGAATTTAACAGGGGATCGGTCGTTTATCTTTTTATGGAAAAGAGTTATATTTACGTACTATAAGCAATCATGAATACGATTAATAATCATCGAGGTGTCTGTTAGAATGACTTCAGAGAGATTTTTCAAGCATCCTTTGGGCATTATGTTCACTGCAACATTAGCGTCACTGCTGTGGGGGAGCGCTTTTCCGTTTATTAAACTTAGTTATGGCGAGCTGGCGATAGGGAAAGAAAATTGGTCCGAGCAGCTTTTGTTTGCAGGTTACCGGTTTGTCCTTGCTTCTTTGCTCATCCTTTTGTTCATGAAATTAATCCGCAGGAAGGCAGGGTATCAGCGAGGGACGTTACTCAAGGTAAGCAAAATAGGACTTTTTCAAACATTTCTTCAGTATGCCTTTTTTTATTACGGCATGAGTATGGTTACAGGTATTCAAGGATCCATTATCGCGGGGACGACCTCGTTTTTTCAGATTTTGCTTGCCCATTTTATGTATAGGAACGACCGTTTTAATTTGAGAAAAATCACTGGAGTGGCGTTAGGTTTCGGTGGAGTGATTGTGGCGAACATGACAAAAGGGGAGATGGCCTTTCATATGGGCGTGGGGGAAGTCTGCTTGCTGCTAAGCATGTTTCTCGGCGCGTTTGGTAATGTTCTTTCCAAAAATGAAGCGAAGGAGCTGGATGTACTATATATGACGAGCTGGCAGATGCTGCTTGGCGGAATCGCTTTGTTTGCTGTCGGTGCGTCTTTTGCTGGGCCTTTTCCGTTTGTGTTCACATGGAGTACGGTGCTGATGATGCTGTATTTGTCGCTTGTATCTGCCACAGGTTTTGTGCTTTGGAATAATGTCATGAAATACAACAAGGTCGGAAGCGTTTCGATGTATTTATTCTTGACGCCGGTTTTCGGTGTGGTATTGTCAGCGTTGATGTTAGGTGAAGTGATGCATCTAATGGTGCTTGCAGCGCTGGGCTTGGTTGTATCAGGCATTGTGATAGTCAACCAGCCGGAAAAGAACGCGATACATTCTTCGAGGAAATGGTTTAGTGGGCGTGCTGGATAACGACAGTCCCGAGACGAATCATTTTGATGCGATAGCTCAGCAGGGGCTGAGTTACTCCATTGCAGCCGAACGTTCCGAACTTCTGCCAATGCAATAACGGGGTGGAAAAAGCCGGAGTGAGTAGGGTATAGAATGGGAAGCATGAGGTCTATGAAAACCTCTCCCCCTTCTGAGAAAAATAAGGGCTCATTTTTGGATTTTTTACGTCCCACTTTAAATGTTTAATCTAAGAAAAAGAAGCCTCCAGCCCCACTGGTATAGTGGTTTTGGAGGCATCTTCGTTTGAATTGGAACTTTCACATCACTATCATGCTGCACGTTGGCTTTTTTTGATAGAAGTAGCTGCAAACTGCACGAAGATCATCACCACATTAATTACGATCAGCCCTGCTATCGCAGTAGAGAAACTTTCGGTCGCATCATGAATCCAGCCAAGAATAATGGGACCCGTTGCTCCGAGGACATAACCGATGGATTGGGTCATAGCCGACCAAGAAGCGGCCTCTTGTGGATTGTTGGTAGCATCCAAAGGCAGAAGGAGATTGAGTGAAAACAATCCACCTGCGCCTGCTCCAATAAAGATTGCAGCAATCCAAGGTTCGGCGGAGGACGCGAGAAGGATAAGTCCGATTAGTTCTAACAGCGCTTCGACCGATAGCCAAAGGCGACGGGAAGGGAAATGACGTAGCAGAATCGGTAGAATGAGACTCACCGGAATCTGAACAACGACGAATATCGTAAGAACATTTGCTGCGTAAGACTTGCTATAACCCATACCCTGAACAATTTGCGGCAGCCAAGCTGTAAAAGAATAGAACAGCATCGCCATTAAGCCAAATGATAGCGTAAGCTGCCATGCTTTTTTATTCTTCCATGGCAAACTTGCTTTCGAACCAGTTGAAGAGAGCTGAACTTGCGTAGGAGTACGCCGCAGTACAAACATCCACCATAGAAGTACGGCGCCGAACGCAATAACCGCCCAGATCCCTAACGCACTTTGCCACGAATTAAATCCATCCTGCAACGATCTTGCGAATCCAGAACTTAGTGCGGCTCCTAAAGTTAGCGCAACCGTGTATACCGCGATCATCGAGGGTACATGCTTAGGAAAGTGGCGCTTAATAAACCCAGGAAGAAGTGGTCCTGCAACTGCAATACCAACTCCCGCGATAAAAGCAGTAATAAGCAAAGAAAAAGTCGAATGTGTAAAGAAACGAAGAACAGTACCTATTCCAATCACAAATAGCGACCAACCAAGTACCCGCTCAATGCCCCATTTTCCGCTGAATTTCACGGCTGCCGGGGAGAATAGTCCCATGCACAGGACAGGAATCGAAGTCAGCAAGCTCGCAACAGAGGCGTTCATTCCCAAGTTGTCTCTTATATTCTCAAGCAAGGGAGCAATGGAGTTAATCGCGGGACGCAAGTTCAATGATGCGATAAATAAAGCTACAATCAATAGTGAATATTTTTTCATCTTATACAACTCTTTCTCTATACAAGTCAATTTTATACAGAATTAAAATTTAAATTTTCCATTTTTATAATCATTAAAGGCTTGAATGATTTCTTCTTCCGTGTTCATTACAAAAGGGCCTCTGGCAACGACAGGTTCACGAATCGGTTCACCTGCGTATAGCATGACACGCATTTTGCTTTTCGCCTGGATATTAATTGTGCTTTGCTCAGCAGTTCCTGCAGATCCCATCCATAATACTTGCCCTTTTGTTCCTGCTGTATCATTCAAACCAAAGATTCCTTCACCTTCCAAAATGTACAGAAATCCATTGTAGCTTCCTGGCAATTGCGGCGAGACCGCCGCTCCTGGTTCAAGCATCACTTCCAACATCGTCACTGGAGCTATATTTTTCGTATCAGCAATCTTATTGCCACAAGAACCAGAGAAGATCCGGATTTCGGCCCCGTCTTCATGTAGAATAGGCATTTCATCTTTACGTAAGTCTTGGTATCTGGAAGGGGACATCTTCCATTCACGAGGAATGTTAACCCATAATTGAAGAAGATTGACCTCCTCGTCTTTTGCCGCGTCTTCGACATGTTCAACGCCTCTGCCTGCAGTCATCCATTGTGCATCACCAGGATGAAGTACGCCTTTTCCATGCTTGCTGTCATAATGATTAAGATGACCGTCTATTAAAAAAGTGACCGTCTCGATTCCGCGATGGGGATGAATGCCGAATACGCCACTACGCATATGATCGTGAGCCATAAGCAAAAACGGATCATGTTCTTCCCAATTCCCGGGTTCAAAAACCCATGCCATCGTATGGATGTCGCTATTCCGTTGGAATTCAGGGGTACGGACACTTTTGATGCTGCGACTGAAAACAACTTGACTGGACATTGTTAACTTCCTCCTTGCAATCTGATTTTTATCTTACTAATATTAAGTTACTATTATTTCTTAAATTCATTATGCAGCTTTATACGCTATTTATGAAGTAGGCACAATAAAGTGACAGGGTACCTTCAATGTAACCTTTATTTCATAAATCAGAATCTAGGGTAGATAATAGATAACAGATAACAGTCGGTGAGTTGGAGGTTAGAAATATGGATGGGAAACCAAACAATTGCAAAGTCGCAACGGCGTTGGAGACGATTGTAGGCAAATGGAAAATCGCAATTATGCTCAACTTGCTCCATAGTGGGACGATGAGGTTCAGTGAGTTGCATCAAGCATTACCTGGTGTTACCAAAAAAATGCTTACTTCCCATCTGCGTGAATTAGAGGGAGAAGAAATTATCAAGCGGGTTATTTATCCTCAGATCCCTCCAAAGGTTGAATATTCCATGACCGAGTATGGGGCAACTCTCCAGACCGTACTTGATATGATGCACGGCTGGGGAGAAGCCCATTTGGCCAGAAAACAACAGTATGATTTATAGCGTATATTTAATTGCCAGAATCTTAGACGCTTAACCCACGCAAACCTTCGGCAGGCAGAAAAAGCAAAAAGAAGCCCACCGATGGCAGGCTCCTCCCAAAAAACCTATGGTTGATTCTATTAGGATATGAATAATAGATATATTATAGCGAAGATGTGGCAAAAGGCATCCAAATAGATGCCATAATATTTCGCTCTATAAGTGATACGGTGAACCGTATCATAAGTAGGGCGAAATTTTAAAAAATACTCAAATATACGCTTAGGATTCCAAGCGTATATTTCTAATACAATAGCATTAAATAGCGCCACGGCGGAGTTTTCTCCGTTAGACACAATAGCCTGTGTTCAAAATCAGTGGCGCAAAAAAATTCGGTAGAGCGTTACAATTTCGCTTGCACCTTACGTAACGTAATGTTTTACAATAGAGCTACCGGTACATAGCTAGCGACAAAGAGTGGAGATGGTTAATGAGGAGACATTGGAAGGTTGGGGACCTCGCCAAGCTGACGGGGCTTACCGTACGAACCCTACGCTTTTATGATCAAATTGGTCTGTTATCTCCATCCGACCAGACGGAATCGGGCCACAGGCTATATAGTGAATCGAACTTATCACGCTTGCACCAGATATTATCACTTAAGGAACTGGGGTTATCTCTCGAGGAGATTAATTTGGCCTTAAGTGGCGGGCATATCAGTCCGCTTGAGATCGTCAACCTGCAGATAAATCAAATCAAAGAACAGATCAAACTGCAGCAGAAACTATTGGAGCAGCTCAGACATGTATCCAAACTTATGCAAGGCCAGGCGGAATTAACGGTTGAAGATTTCACGAGTCTTCTGCAAGCGATGAAGATGGAATTTGAGAAACCGGTCATTGAGCGGCAAACGAGTTGGGAGCGACATTTGGACCTGTTAGGAGACTTTCTTGCCGAGGAAAGCGGAATTCCGAAACATAAGGAGGAAAATTAATGAACGAACGATTTGTCAACCATGGAACTTTTGTCGTCGAGCGGACTTATGCCGCTTCGCCGGAGAGGGTTTATCACGCATGGGCAGATCCGATTTCCAAAGCCAAGTGGTTTTCGAAGCCAGACATCTTCGATTTTCAGGTCGGCGGGCGTGAGTACAGCAGTGGCGGGCCGCCGGAAGGGCCGATCTTTACCTTCGACGCCAACTATCAGGAGCTTGTTCCAGAGCAGCGCATTGTCTATACGTACACGCTGGATTCGGGAGGCACACGTATCTCCGTCTCGATTACAACAATAGAGCTTATCAAGGTGGAGGTCGGTACGAAGCTGATTTTCACGGAGCAAGGTGCGTTCTTTGACGGACACGATACGCCAGAAGTACGGGAACACGGTACAAACGTCATGTTGGACGCACTCGGCAAGGTAGTAGAAGGGGAGGTAGGAACATGACTATAGGTGAAAATGAACTTATTGCTACGCGCGAGTACGATGTCCCGCGGGAACTCGTGTTTCGGGCCTGGACAACTCCCGATTTGTTAGCCCGATGGTGGGGGCCGCAAGGTTTCACGAATACGAATCAAGTGTGTGATATCAGGCCGGGAGGCACATGGCGGTTCATCATGCATGGACCGGATGGGGTGGATTATCCTAACCATAACGTCTTTGTTGAGATTGTACCGTCAGAGCGGATTGTGCTTGATCATGTGTCCGGTCACGAATTTCGGATAACGGCTACCTTCGAGAGCATCGAAGGCAGCACCAGAGTCACCTTCCGTCAACTTTTCAAGGAAAAAGAGGAGTTTGAAAAATCTAAGCCGATTTGCATAGAAGCTAATGAACAGAACCTTGACCGGCTTGGCAAGCTGCTGGCGGAATTGGCCTACTAGCTTTGCAAAGTTATATCGGTTTTTACTAAATTTCGCTGTTAGACACAATGGTAAAACTCATTTGGGCGAAACCAAAGGGGCAGGAAATAAAAAAACACTAAGAATCAACTTAGTGTTTTTCGTTATACAAAGGAAAGCCTCAATTGCCCTCAAGAATCCACTTGCTTAGCTTTTTGTCAAAGGTTAGAGGTTCCTCAATCATTGGGTTGTGACCACTATGCTCAAAGATCACTTTTTTCACGTGCTCATAGGTTTCATCAACAGAATTCCAAAGTGAAACAGGCGCTACCAAATAATCATACCTGCCTAATATACATCTTCCCACATGTATGCTGCGTCAAATGTATAGTCATAAAAGCTTTGGGCTCCCATCCGAATACACATGTATTAACACAACGCACAGAACGCCATCTGGCCTCCTGGTAGGGAGACCGGACAGCGTTCCGTGAAAAACTAGATTGTCGCATATTTTCGTTTAGAACGTGCTGGCTTTATGAGTATCCGGGCACCATCTTGAGGATCGGTAGAATCGAATTAATGTATCGATAGCCTCGGGCGTACGGATGTTTGTCAGCGCTTCAGCAGCATAGGATCTGACATAACGGTCATGACTTTCCAAACCTTTCTCAAGTGCCCGCAGCATGATGGCCGGGTCGCCTGCCTTGCCGATGCGCAGCAAGGACAACGCAGCGGTATACCCGATTTTGTTCGTGATATAACTTTGATTTTCTACATAAATGTCCGACGTATTTGGTTCGCCGGACATTTCTTTCGTGAGCGATTCCTCCAATACGCCCGCCAACGCCGGAACGATTTGCTCCGCGGGCTGTACGATCATCCCCAGCGACTCGATAACGTTGCGGCGGACCCATTCGCTCTCATCGCTTAACGATGTGAGCAGCGCCGGAACGGCAGAAACGGCATCCGATCCGAGCATGCCGAGAACAAACGCTGCGAACGCTCTCCGTTTTTCTTTCGGATCATTAAGCGCATCGATCAGTCCCGGTGCTGCACCGACACCCGCCCCTTGAAGACCGTATGCAGCGCGCTCTGCGATCTGGTTGGTTCCTGTCACTAGCTGCGCAAGCAACTCTTTCACGCCTTCCGGCCCCATATGTCCGAGCGCATAAGAAGCATTGAGCGCGACGGTTTCCACCGAATCGCCCAGCAAACTACCGAGCTGCGGCGCCAAGGCAGCGGCGGAGGTTCCATATCGTCCAATCTCGTCTGCCGCCTGCCCCCGGATTTCATATGATTCTGAAGTCAATTCGTTCTCCAGCTGCTTCAGCTTGGAAGTATCCGCGTATGCAGAGCCGTTCGCCGATCCCGCCCGCTCGCCGCGCAGCCAGTTCCAGATGTCGTTCCACAGATGATGATGGAATGCCGGCGTTCCTTCCGGAACAACGAGTTCGTCATTCGTATGATTCCAGCTTGGCTGCTCCGGAGCCCGTAGCCGAACAAATTGAAACTTCAGCATATAGCGGTCCAAATTCGTCGTATTTATTGAAGCTTTATGCCACATATCGAAATGGACCAGCACCATGGTACCCGCTTTTCCAGTCGGAAGCATCGTTTCTCCCCGGTCGCCGATAAACTTCTCATAATACTGGGTTCCCGGCATAATTGCGGTCGGTCCCAAGTCTTCGGTAACATCTTGCGTATAATAGAAGATCATCGCCCACCATGGCCGGTGGCTGCGCATCGCCGACCAATACCCGTCCTTATGCCAAGTGCCCCCGCCAGGAGTCTGATTGCCCGGCTGATTATAGTGACAGTGTCGATGCGGATGCATGTAATAGTCCGGCCCCAGAACGCTCGTCAAAGCGCCCTTCACAACCGGCGTGTCGAAGAATTGCTGAATATCCGGAACGCGCGGCAAAATGTTATTACCCGGATTGCCCTCATTGTGCAGAACATGATTAATCGAGTCCATAACATGCTGGTGAAGCTGCTGCGGCAATTCATTCTGTATCACGACATAACCTTTCGTGATGAACTGAATCATTTGTTCATCTGTCAACAAGAAACGGGAATCTACCATGTGAATGATCTCTCCTTTTTACGTTTAAACTATAAGTAAATATAACCTCAACCGAACGTTTTTGTATTTACAGAGAGTTCATTTTTTTGTACAATAATCATATGAAAATTACATCCTTGCACCCATATGTTTATTATGCGACCCGATACCCGTTCTCAAAAGGACAGACCAGCTCGCAGCGTATATGTTATGGAAGCTCCCTTTATCTGATCAGCGAGGGTCAAGGTGTCATACATACGTGCGGACGGACGCATATTGCGAGGCCCGGCTCGCTGGTCTATATCCCTCCAGGGCAGATCCATGAATGGATTGCGGATGATTATGAGCCGATGGTACATATTTGCTGTTATTTCGACTGGCATTTCGTCGACCGGCAAGCGCGATTCGAGTCACCGTCAACGATTTTATACGATTTCCCGCAGGTGCAGACCGACATGATCGGCCCGGCTTTTCTCTATTCCATTCCGGAGCATTCGACCGTTGAGCGAATACGTATCTGGACCGAACTATTCGAAGGCTTCTACACGGACAATGTGTATCTAACCGAACGCACATTACTGAGGAACTTGAAGGTGCAATGTCGGTTTCAAGCATTTATCGAGCATTTTTTAAGCTTCGCACTGAATGAGGCGCAATTTCCGGACCCGCGTATGGATAAGCTGCTGGAGTGTTTGGATCAGGATTTGATGAGGGGCCGACCGGAGCCACTGGAACATTATTATGAAGAGCTGCGGATCTCGCGGGGCTATTTTTTCGAGCTGTTCAAGCATGCGACGGGAATGTCACCCATCCAATACATGAATCACTTCCGAATCAACAGAGCAAAATACGACTTGTGCAATTCTCAGCTTACCGTCACGGAAATAGCGGAGAAGCATGATTTTTCATCCATCCACTATTTCTCCAGACTGTTCCGGCAAATCACCGGTACAACCCCTCTAAAATATCGAAGAGGCCAGGAATGATCGACGCTTGAGGGTCGGATCGGGACACTCACCACATCCAACCGTTACACTAGCCATTGTCATATTTGTGTGCCTCGTTCCATCGAGAAAGTAAAAAAAGATCAAGCTGCATGGTCGATTCCTGCCTTATTGACTAGAATGTCGACCGTTCCGTAACGGCACACGGATTCGTCTACTATTCAGAAAATGTAGAAGACGCAAAAAAGAGGAAGGGCTATCGCCCTTCCCCCTCAGCCGTTATAGAAACGGGCCCTTTACACAATTATCATTTCACGACGTTACTCTAATGAGGATAGAAACTCAATCGTTTTGGCATCTGGCTTATAGGCAGTTGTGTCAAACGGTTCTATCATCGCATTTTGCGACATTTCCAAAAACTCAGGAAGGCCCAACTTTTCAAAACCTTTCACATACGAGTCCCAATCAGTGTCTAGCGATTTGCTGCCCAGGATGAACTGTGCTTTCCATTGATTCACATATTGCTCTATATTGGTCTTGAGCAACGCATATTTCTGATATTGTTCCGGCTCCATCCAAATCGCGCCAGGATAGACTTGATCCGGCTGATGCCCGGTATAGTTTTTCATCGTCTCCAGCAGCAGCAAAGACTCCAGTCCGTCTGCGGAAAATGGTGGTTTGGCCTCGACGAAGCCGTTACGCCACGTCATATTCTGGTATACCGGACCCATCTGGTTCCAGCCTTCATTCTGCTTCGCGCCAGCCGAATAGAACTTATCGGATTGGGTGATGAACAGCCCTTGCTCGCCGTCAAGCCCTTTCACTCCAGGAGCGGCTTTCGTCCAGTACTTTCCTTCTGGGCCGAAGTTCATCATCTGTGTGCCCTCTGGCGTGTAGATGAAATCTATCAGCTTTATAAGGCGGATGATTTGAGCCTCGGTCGCTTTTTTCGTCACAACGACGGACATCGACCTTGGCGTATTACCGCTGAAGGAAGCATATTGCGTACCGTCCGGGCCTTTTAACGGCGTCATAGAGCTCCAGTCGGGATAGCTCTTGTGCCCCGCGTCAAGGAAGGCGCCACTATATAGTGAAGGAATGACAGCAACTTTATCTTGTGCGGCTAGTGGTTTAAGCACCTCACTTTTCTGGCTAAATGCCTGTTTATCGATCAAGCCCTTCGAATAAAGTTTATTGATGTAGGCGAGACCATTCCTCCATCCTTCCTGCACAGGAGCGTACGTAACCTTTCCATCATCCACATTAAAAAGATCAGAGTTATTGTGGTAGATGAACGCATTCATAAGGAACACGGTTGGATCATAGCCGTCCGATGTACCAGACAGCGGAATCAACCCATTATCCTTGAACACCTGTAGCACTTGCTCGAATTCTTCGGTTGTAGTCGGCATCGTTAAGTTGAACTTCTCCAGATAGGCGGTGTTCATCCAGAACTTCGAGCCCCAATAACAGTGTAGACAGGTGTTGTACGAAGTGAGCCCATAAATATTACCGTCGGGTGCCGTGATGGCCTGCTTCAATCCGGGAGCTGTATCGATCGCCGATTTCAAATTAGGGGCGTATGTATCGATATAGCTGTTCAAGGGAAGGAGTATGCCCTGTTTAGATAACTTTAATATTTCAGAAGGCGTGAATGATCCTGACCAAAACACTTCCGGATAGTTACCGCCCGATAGCAGCAAAGACTGCTTGGTGGCCGAGTCGCTGGAAGGAGACGTCACCCACTTGATGTTCAGTTTGTACATATCCTTGACATACTTGGTAAACCAGTTCGTTTCCAGATCGATGACATCACCAGACGGCACGGCGAAGAACGAAACGTCAACGACGGTATTCTCATCTACTACTTTATCGGTCTGCTTTCCGTTCTCGCCGTTATTTCCCGAGCAGGAAGACAGAATCAAAAGTATGCAAATCAACGCTGCTGTAATTGATATTTTACTTGTTTTAGACATGTATAAGACCCCTCCATCTTTCAAATTTTTGAAAGCAGATGAAAAGAAGCATACCGGTTCACGCTTTGATAGAACCGATCATCACCCCTTTCACAAAATATTTTTGGATGAACGGGTAAAGCATTAAAATGGGTACACTGGCAACGACGATCACGGAATATTTTAGCAAGTTTTTCATATCCTCGAACTGCTTTAGTTGCTCTGCCGATAGGCTCATCGAGCCGAGCGAGACCGAATTGAGTACCAATATTTCGCGTAGCACGAGCTGCAGAGGGTACATCTTCTCACTATCCAGTAGAATCAATGCGTTGAAGTAGGAATTCCATTGACCCACTGCAGACCAAAGCAGTAGAACGGCAAGGACAGGCTTAGACAGCGGCAATACAATACTGATTAGATAACGGCCATCGTTGCATCCGTCCAACTGAGCTGCTTCGTACAGATCGTTGGGTATGGTCGACTGAAAGAACGTCTTCGCTACGATGACCGAGAAGACGCTAAGTGCACCTGGCAACACCATCGCCCATATTGTATCCAGCATGTGAAGCGATCTCACAACTAGATAGAACGGGATCAGCCCTCCACTGAACAACATAGCGAACAACAGCGCCCAAACGAGCAGTTTTCGTCCAACAAATGTCGTTCGTGATAACGGGTAAGCCATCATGACCGTTAGGCTGATGCTTATTAGGGATCCCAACGCGGTATAAATAATGGAATTTAAATAACCGTTCCAAATTTGTGGATATTGAAATACGGCATGATACCCGTTCAGTGTAGGTTGAACGGGCAGCAGCCAAACGCGACCCTCCATAACGGCCGTCGAAGAGCTGAATGACGAACTGACGATATAGATCAGCGGATAGGCAACGGCAATCAACACGAGCGTAAGCAGCGTATAGATGATGGCCATGCTGATCCGATCGGGCAAAGACTCTTTGATGAGCGTGTTCTTTCTCACTTTCATTGCCGCCCCTTTCATTAAAACAGACTCGAATCGGAATATTTGCGAGCTAGGAAGTTCGCGATGAAGATCAGCACAAACCCAATGACGGAGTTGAATACGCCAACGGCAACAGCAAAGCTGTAATTCATATGTACGAGTCCGATCTTATAAACATAAGTCGATATGACCTCTGACGTACTGAGATTCATAATATTTTGTAGTAGAAACACTTTCTCGAAGCCCACGCTGAGTAGACCGCCGATCGCCATAATAAACAGAATGATAATGGTAGGCCGGATGGCAGGCAAATCGATATGGAATATTTTTTTGAGCCGGGTGGCGCCGTCGATCCTGGCCGCTTCATACAGCTCCGGATTGACGCCCGATAATGCCGCCAAGTAGACAACCGCTCCGTATCCGGTCTCCTGCCAAACAGCTGACCATACAAAGAGGGAAGAGAATGCGCTTGGATCGCCTAAAATATCGATCGGATCCGTAATGCCCACCAAACCCGTCAATTGACCATACAATCCGGTCGATGGCGACAACACGATATTAATGATCCCGACTAATACAACCGTGGAAATAAAATAAGGAGCATAGGTGAACATTTGAACGACCTTCTTGAAACGTTGATTGCCCACCTCATTCATAGCCAGAGCAAGAAGAATGGCAGCCGGGGCGCCAATGAAAAGCGAGTAGACGCTAAGCAGCAGCGTATTCTTAATGATCGGCCAGAAAAACGGAGATTCGAAAAACATGGCAAACTGTTTGCCGCCTACCCACGGGCTGCCCCAGATGCCTTGAACCGGGTTGAACTCCTTGAAGGCAAGTTGGATGCCGAGGAGCGGAACGTAATTGAAAATGATTAGAAATGCAACGGGAACGGAGACGATGGCATACAATTGCCAATGCCGGACAATATTCTTTTTCCAGTAGGCAGTCATTCGAACAGCCAAAAGACATTCCTCCAAACGGTTTTTAATGAAAACGCTTACTAAAGTAGAAAAATCGAATCATTCATGTGGGTTCTCATTGCTTCGACAGCCTTCACCTTAGCGTACTCTAAGAGAGCCCTGACGATCATCTTGTACTCGTATTTTTCTGCTTCGAGTCTGGTTGGATTTTGGATGAGGTTTAGATAGCGATGAATACGCTAAGTTATTGAGATCATCATCTGCTTCATATTGTCGTTGCCGGCGTAGCTCAATATCGTGCCGCGAAAGTCCTTGTTCATCCTTTAGAAAGCGCTTTCATTAGGGATTGCGCAAATCTACCCATTCCCCCCTTGCCGGTCGGTGAATCCATTTACTCAAGCATCTCACTCCTCTTAGAGAATGGTAAATACTGTTTTTATTTTATCCGAACCATTCAACGAAGTATTTAGCAAACAATCATTTATTTGTACAATCGTCAGGTCAAACAATTGATTGGGAGCTCTTTTATGAGTTGACCTTTGATTCAGTTAATGAACAGGGAGTAAGTTCGTCTGGTCCGAGTTTAGGTTCAGACATTTGAATTTGATGATGGTTAAAATATTCAAACGTACGTTCCCAATCTCCAATAGCAAAGAAAAAGCGGGAATCCAACGTTGAATAAGCAGCCCCGCCTGCAAAGTATTGACTTGGCTTGGCTTGTTCAAGGGAATGACATACTATTAATGCTAAGAGAAGGCAGGCGAAACTATTTTAAGTTGCACAAAGAAAGTGAAAGCGCTGTATCACATGAAAAGGAGCGAGGACGATGACTATACTAATTACCGGAGCGAGCGGTTTTTTGGGGGCTCTTTTGATAGAGCGACTTGCTAAACAGCATGATGTTCTGTGTATGTCTAGAAAAAAACCGAATAGCGATGTGCCTTTTGTGAAGGGGACGTTCGACAGCTTCGAGGATTTGCGTCAGCTCGACAAGTATGAGATTACATCGGTTATACATCTTGCCGCAGTTACAGGCGGATGCAGTGAGGAGGATGGGCTTTCCGTCAACTTACTTGGAACAAGAAGGCTGCTCCGTTATTTGCTTGACCGCGGGTGTCGAAAATTCGTCATGGCCAGTTCAATCGCAGCAGTCGGTTGTCTGGACCCAGAGTTTCTTCCCTTAAGCTTCCCTATTGCTGATGATCATCCTTGTTTGGCAACGGATGCATACGGATTAAGTAAGGCCATGGTGGAGGACCTGGCGCGATACTTCAGCCGTAAATATACGGATGCCGATTTTATTCATTTGAGATTTGGGAGCATCGCATCTGATGAAACCTGGTCACCGGAAGAAGTTGACCTTCATACTGTGTTATTTTTACCGATCACACAATTAACGCATGTGCTTGCAAGCGATGTGGTTAATGCCATCAAAAAATCGGTAGAGAGCTCCAACCATACAGGTGTGCGTGTTTACAATGTTGTCGGACCTGACGCTACTTGCGACGTTCCGGTTATCGCGAAATTACGCGCTACTCTCGGGGATGCTAAGCTTGAAGAATTCGATTTTAGCTATTATGAGCAACCAGGGAATGAGCATAAGCCATTGTTTGCTATGGAAAAAATCAAAGAGGAGCTTGGACATGAATCCGTCATGACGACAATGCCGAATAATCAAAGGGAAAATAGAATGAAATACACAGTTAGTGCAAAGTAAAACGCAGGTATAATCCGAAAAACCCCTCCATGATTTATTATAGAGGGGTTCTCTGTGTCCATCTAATTAGGGCAAGGTCACTATTCTCGAAAAGCGGTTGAGCGGCGCATTTGAAACTTCAGTCTCCCAAGAGACTAGAAGATTGTCGTCCCTTATGTCGCTCTGGCAGCAGAAGCCCAATCAGCATTCCAGCGCAGGCTGGAATCAGCCAGCCCAATCCGATATTATACAAAGGTAAGTAGTGGTTAAACCAGTCATGGAGCTGCTCTATACCTAGCGGCGTATTTTCAAGACCATCGACCAGGCTGACGAGAAAAGTCAGCAGCAGGCTAACCCCGTATACGGTGCGCTTGCCTTTAAACAAATCATGCAAGAATGTCAGTAAGATGAGCACGATAGCCAGCGGGTATAATATCGTCAGAACGGGCTCAGAAAAATGGATTAATTGCTCTAGACCTATATTTGCCAGCAGGGCGCTGACAACACACAAGACGATGCAGATACTTTTATACGACATGCCTGGAATAATCTTTTGAAAATAGCTGCTGCAAGAGGCGGTCAGTCCGATGCTTGTGGTCAGACAGGCAAGCAGCACAATGATACCGAGTACAACCCCTCCGAACGTGCCGAAATAATGGCTAGTCACCAAGTTCAACACCTCGCCGCCATTGGTCAGAATACCAAAGGTGGATACGCTGCTTGCTCCGATATAAGTTAGAGATGTGTAAATAACGGCGAGCATAGCCGCTGCAATTAAGGTCGCTTGGAAGCAGACGGACAGAATGCTTTTACGTTCGTGGACCCCTTTCGCTCTAATAGCGTTTATGACGATAATGCCGAATACGAATGCCGCGAGCGCATCCATAGTCAAATACCCCTCTTGAAATCCATTAAAGAAGGCTTGGGAGGCATACCCGGATTTCGGTTCTTGAGGCTTTCCTAGGGGTACCGTAAAGGATGCTATGGCCAATAATGCGATGCAGCCGATCAAAATAGGTGTCAGTATCTTTCCTATAATATCAACCATTTTTGCTGGGTTAATAGAAAGGAGCAAGGTTACCCCGAAAAATAATACGGTGAAGACCACCATTCCAAGCGGTCCATGTTCCGTTTCGATATAGGGCTTAATACCGATTTCGTACGAAATGCTGCCGGTTCTCGGCATGGCAAACAACGGCCCGATCGTTAAGTAGAGCAAAGTTGTGTAGCCGACGGCAAACCAAGGATGCACGCGATTGGTTAATGCGAGCAAATTTTTCAAGCCGGAAAAGCCGAGCGCCAACGTTCCAAGCAAAGGCAGACCGACGCCCGTGATCAGGAATCCCAGATTGGCTTGCCAATACTGATCACCTGCGATTTGGCCCATCATCGCCGGGAATACGAGATTTCCCGCTCCGAAGAACAAGGCGAATAACATGAGCCCGATTGTCAAAGTGTTACTAAAAGGAATGCGTTGCATAAGATGTCTCTCCTGTACCAAAAAATCATTTTTATTATTTTCACATAGAAATATATATGAATAAGATATTTTCATTGTAGCATTTCAATGTCGAATTTGCTTAATGTAAATCTACACGATTCGATGAAATTCGACAATACTATTATACATAGGTAAATATCTAAAAAGGTAGTTAATGAATAAAATGAAAAACACATAACAAAAATAGTAGAAAAAGATGATTCTTTATCTAGCATATTATTAACGGTTTATTCTGACCAGACAGGTTACTTTGAACGATTTGCAGTAGGTACTAAAAAAGGGGCGCACTTATACAGATGCGCCCCTTTTTTGGCGTATCTTATAATAGCCCTAAGTTCCGTACACTAATGGTATGCCTATTACTTTTGCTCATCGTCAGCATATCATGCTAAGGTAGCTTGTTGAAAGGAGAGGAAGATATGTTAGATCCAATCGTGAGTAAAATAAGCAGCAAGGAAAAAATAGATGTCCTGATCCCTGCAATCGCAAAGGATTTAAAGACTCTGCCCTATGTGATTGATGCCGTTAGAAAACAGGTTAAGCATCCTATTGGCAGCATCCTAATTGTGGCGCCGAGGCAGAATAAGATACGGGAACTGTGCAGACGAAAAGGATGCAGATTTATCGATGAAAACACAGTTCTTCCCATTACGAAGAAGGACATTCACTATCGTTCTAAGAAATGGGAACGGTCAGGGTGGCTTTTCCAGCAATTATTGAAAATGAGCGGCGATACTTTATGTACATCGAAATATTTTTTAGTTATTGACGCTGACACGGTGTTAATTCGACCGCATGTTTTCAGAAAAGGTAATAAGACATTATTTTATTGCAGAAAATGGAGCCAGCCTGAATATTTTAAAACCTATAGAAAGCTATTAGGGAAAAAAGCTGCGGCACCCATGTCCTTTGTTACCCACTATATGCTGTTTGAGAGGTCGAAGCTGCAGCAATTGAAGAGGGAAATTGCATCAAAACATCACACGAGATGGTATTCGGCGATAATAAGGAAGATGGACAAGTCGAAGCAATTTGCTTTCTCAGAATTTGAAACCTACGGAAACTTCCTCTATTCTAAAAATCCAAGCGGACTAGTTCTCAAGAGTGCACTAAACAAGAGCATAGGTATGAATATTGCGCAAATCACACAAAAACAAATTAAGACGCAATCACGACGATATCGATCATTCTCTTTTCATATGCGTAAAGGTTATGTAAGAAAGGCCAAGATGCGATAATGACTCCAAATCAAATCGTATGGAGAGGGCCTGTGGGCAGAGCTTCCGGTCTTGGAATCGCGAGCAGAGAATATGTTCGAGCGTTAAAATTGCAAGGGGTTAAGGTCAAAGTTGAAGCTGCGAGGACACGGTCACCCAAAAACTCAAAAAGACAAAGGGTTTTAATTTATCATTACTCCCCTAATACGATTAACATGAAGAAGGAAAGAAAGCATTTTAAAGTTATTATCATGAATACCGTCTGGGAGACGACACGAATCCCTAATCGATGGCGGAGCCCTCTCAATCGAGCTGATGCCGTATGCGTCCCTTCGTATCAAAACAAGAAGGCCATGAGAGACAGTGGAGTGAAGGTTCCTATTTTTATTGTTCCTCATGGAGTCAACGCCCGAACTTTTACCCCAAACAAAAAGAAACTGCCCATAAAAAATGCAGATGGTAAGTTTACTTTTATTTCTGTATTTGGCTTTCAGCACCGTAAAAACCCCGAAGCTTTATTAAAGGCTTATTGGGAAGAGTTTTCTTCCTCAGACAAAGTGCTTCTGATCATCAAAACGAACGGATATGCAAAGTTTGAAAACGAAAAATGGATCAGCAGCCAAATCCAATCCTACAAAAAAAGACTCGGAATTCGTAAGAGAACAGCACCGGTCATCATTATGGCAAGGCATCTAAGTCCCAAGAAGTTGAGAGGAATTTATAACCGCGGTCATGCATTTGTTCTACCTACAAGAGGTGAAGGAGTAGGCTTGCCGTTATTAGAATCATTGGCCAGCGGCATTCCCGTAATCGCAACCGGGTGGGGCGGACACATGGATTTCTTAACAAGTAAAAATTCATTCTTAATTAACTATAAATTACGATCCCCTGTCACCAGTATGAATCGAAAATCCTCGATATCACGTCAATTTCGCCATTTGTTTTCGGAGAAAGGACAACGTTGGGCAGAAGCGGATATTAGAAATTTAAAGAGACAGATGAGAACAGCGTATGAAAACCCTCATCTGTGCAAGAAGAAAGGGGACCAAGGAAGACGTGATGCGCTTAAACTGTCCTGGAACCGTGCGGGCCGTACAATGAAAAGCGTGATAGATAGGGTATGTCGGACCAAAAGATAATCGATTATTCCATTCTTTAGAAGGGGGAAATGTAATTGCGAATTGTACTATTGAGTGGCGGTTCTGGAAAAAGACTGTGGCCGTTATCGAACGAGATCCGATCGAAAATATTTCTAAAGCTCCTGCCTTCGGAAGTTGGCGGCATGGAATCCATGATTCAAAGAGTATGCAGACAATTGGATGAAGCAGGATTGCTTCCATGCACCTCTATTGTTGCACATAAAAGCCAAGCGGAAATTGTACGAAACCATGTGGGGGACAAAATTCCATTTATTGCTGAACCTCATAGAAGGGGAACCTATACAGCAGTTGCTATAGCTTCAAGTTATTTGCATACCAAGCTGCTGGCAGCTCCAGATGAAACGGTATGCGTGATTCCTGCCGATCTCTTCGTTGAGCCCGAATTTTTCAATTTGCTTCGTAAATTTCCCGACGTCCTTGCTCAATCGGGCTCTGAGCTGGCCCTTCTTGGAACGACTCCCAAGCATGCCTCCAGCCAATTTGGCTATATTGTACCGCAGCATTCGAGCGATAATTTATCGAAGGATTATTTTTCGGTTACTCAATTCGTTGAAAAGCCTGATGTAGAGAAAGCACTCCTTTTGATGGGCAATAATGCCTTGTGGAACTGCGGTGTGTTTGCTTTTCCGTTATCTTTCATGCTTTCTAGTTTGAAAAGTAAAGGTCTGCCCTCAGCATATGATGATCTAATTGACTGCTACGAGCATCTTCCCGATGCTAGCTTTGATGTAGAGGTTGTGGAGAAAACAAGACCTTCGGTGGTCATTCCATACGACAATGCTTGGAAGGATCTAGGCGACTGGAGTGTGCTTCCGGACTTTTTTGAAAATAGCGTCATCGGTCTAGGAGAGATTTCGAGCGATTCCATTCATACGCATTTAGTCAACGAGCTTGTTTGCCCGATTCACGTTATTGGGGTTTCTAATCTTATCGTAGCTGCTAGCGCAGATGGTATTCTTGTTGCTAATAAAGACAAATCCAATCAAATTAAAAGTATACGAAACAGCCGTCAAGAGCCCATGCAAGGGGAAAAAAGATGGGGAACTTATCGAATATTTGATTATTCGAAGGCGGAAATACAACCGGAAACCTTAACGAAGAAAGTAGAATTGATACCGGGGAAAAATACAAGCTATCATTTTCATCAGAAGAGAAAAGAAATCTGGATCATCATTTCCGGGACCGGAGAATTCATTATGGAAGCAGTGAATGTTCAGATTCAAACGGGTGACGTTCTGCAAATTCCTGCTGGAGCGAGGCATGCCATCAAGGCGATTACGCCGATCGAATATATTGAAGTCCAGATAGGGACCGATCTGCTTGAAGAAGACATCGTACGTATAGCCATAACCTGGGAGGAAATAAGTAAGCTCTGCAAGGGGGATCAGAGTTAAGGATTCCATTAATCAGCACATAGTTGTAAAAATACTGAAGCATCGAGAACAACCCACTGTCCTCGATGCTTTCTTTGTGAGTGATACGGGTAACCGCATCACAAATAACGGTGTCTCTGCATAAATAAACCGACGTGGTGAGTTGGTTTAGAGCGTTAGCCCACCGTCGATCAGTACGATGGAGCCTGTCATGTAGCTAGAGCGATCGGAAGCGAGGAATGTGACGACTTCTGCAAGCTCGTCCGGCTTAGCATAGCGGCCCATACGCATATTGCCGACTTCCTCTGGCACGTATCCTCCCGACATGAAAGCCTGTTCTACGCTCTTCGTCAGAGCTGTTTCCACACCACCCGGACAAATCCCGTTGATACGGATGCCTTTTTTCACATACTCGATCGCCGCACCCTTCGTCAGACCGACAACCGCATGTTTGCTGGCGGAATAAGCGGAAGCGCTGTGCTCACTTTTTACCCCCGCCGTCGAAGCGGTATTAATGATCGTTCCGCTCTCTTGCTCCTCCATCACCTTTAAAACATATTTCATACCGAGGAAGACGCCCCGGACATTGACATTCATAATTCGGTCGAACTCGTTCTCGTCAATGTCCGCGAGCTTCGAGAACTTCTGTACAACGCCGGCATTGTTGAAGAAAATATCGATACGTTCGTAAGCATCAACGGCTGCTTTTACATAGCGCTGAACATCCTCGCTATTTGACACGTCGGCCTGAACGAAGATGGCTTCGCCGCCCTGTTCCTGAATCATTCGAACCGTCTCTTGGCCGGTTTCCTGATTAAAATCAACAGCGACGATTTTTGCGCCGTTGCCTGCCATTTTTAAGCTGCTAGCACGGCCGATGCCGCTTCCTGCTCCAGTAACGATAGCTATTTTATTTTCCAACATTTTAATTCATCCCTTTCGAGTGTAATAGCAAAGGATCTCTGCTTTCTTATTGTAATGCGCTTTCATTAATGAAAATTGTATTTATCAACGATTTGTAGTACTTTTTTATCATCTTCTTTTTAACCTTAATGGTACCCTATGGAGGTTCGCATGAATAAGCTCCCCGAACTGGTTGTATTTGGCCGACTTCTCTATGATGTTATTGGACTCCCTGTATTTATCATCCACCCGGGCCGGACAATTGAAGCAGAATATACCGACCGTTTGTTTTACTCTAACCCTTATTTTGCATCTATTCGCGAACAGGTAGCCGGCTACGCTTACGCGCTGTATGCTGCAGAGCAGCCAGTTCATTTTACCCGATCCAGGCTGCAGTATTTTTTTGTGAATGCGTTTGACGAAAATCAGCTTGCTGGTACGCTCGTTGTAGGTCCGTACATGCATGAAAAGCCACAAGGGGGCGAATGGAACGAGACAATGAGTTCCCTCCCAATAGGTAACCGGAGGTATTTACTCCAATTGTACGAAGAGATTCCGCTACTCCCCCCGGAGCGAACTGCCGCTTTAAGCCGGATGATTTATTATGTGGTTTGCAGGCAACTAGTTGATTCGTCGACCAGCCTTCTAGCAGAGGACATGCCGATGACGGAACCGGTTGTGGAGAAGAAAGAACCGGATGCCGAGCTGTCGCGAAGACGTCGCAGCGGTATGCTGCACGCCAACCTGTCGCATGAGCGCGTCATGCTGCACTACGTGCGCAACGGAGAGAGGGAACGAATAAGAACATTCGTCACGGAATCCATCATTGCCGAGGACGAGTTTGGCGTGCTGGCCAAGCGGAGCAGGATTCGGAGCGAGAAGAACCTGATGATTACGGGAATCGCTCTGATCTGTCGAGCTGCAATTGAAGGAGGAATGCACGAGGAGGATGCGTTTACGCTGAGTGACTTCTATATTCAGCAGCTGGAGGAGAAGGATACGCTGCAAGCGATCGGCGCTATCATGACCGAAGTGCTGTTCGACTTCGTTGATCGGGTATCGGAGGTTCGCCGGGGTCACTACTCACCAGCAATACAGGATAGTCTTCACGAGATCGCCAACCATTTGTACGGCGACATTACTCTTGAACGACTAGCCGAGTGTACGAATCTCAGTCCAAACTACTTGTCGAGCCTGTTCAAGAAGGAGGTTGGGCTAACAATTTCCGAGTACGTCCAACGCGAACGGATTGAGGAAGCGAAGAGGCTGCTCACGCTGACAGACTATCCGATCGCCGATATCGCAGCATGGCTGAACTTTAATGATCAGAGCTATTTCAACAGGGTATTTAAAAAATGGAATGGAATGTCGCCGAAGGCATATCGGAAGAGCGAGCGGCGCCCGTCGCAAAAATATTCGGAATGAAGGCATTGATATCTGTCAAAAGAAAAGGTTCTGGTTGACTAAGCCCGTACAATTGCGCTCGCAGTAATTGGCGGGTTTTTTTGCGTCTATAGCAATATAGGGAATGTGCAGCCACATTAAACCAATGGTCAAGTTCTATCCCGTTGATCCGAACGTTTATTTTATTGGAAATAGCAGTATGCTAAAAAAAATTGACGCAATGAAAAATATGAGGCTTCTCAGTTGTATTAATAGTGAAAGGGGGTGCTGAGGTGTACAATTCATTTGAGCTCAATGAATCAGTGCGGCAGGCCTTGGATCTATATTCACAAAGCATGATTAAAATTGCTTTTGCATACTTGAAAAATATAGCTGACGCTGAAGAGGTGGCACAGGAAGTATTTCTCACCTATTTGCAAAAGCGCCCTGTATTTGAAAACAGTGAACATGAAAAAGCTTGGTTGATTCGAGCTACCATTAATAAAAGTAAAAATATGCTAAAAACGGGGTGGTTCAAAAGCAGGAACCCTGTTCCCGAAGATCTGAGCTACCTTCCGAAGGAAGAAAATGAGGTCTTACAGGCCGTATTGGCCTTGGACAAGAAATATCGGATTCCGATTCATCTGCACTATTATGAGGGATATTCTATTCAGGAAATTGCAGTTATTTTGCAGTCCAAACCCGCAACGGTAGGAACATGGCTTGCAAGAGGACGCTTTATCTTAAAAGAGAAGATTGGAGGCCTTGAGGATGAAGAAATCTGTTTATAAATCCGGGATGTCTCATGTGAAAACAAGTGAGGATTTTAAAGAAGCAACATATCAGAAGATGATGTTGGAAATGGAAAAGACAACACAAAAAAATAGGATCAATCAAAAGGAGCAATTAAAAATGGAAAAAGCTAAGAAAAGAACGTTAACAGGTTGGACAGTCGGTATTGCAGCGTGTGCGGTATTATCGGTCAGCATCTTCACGATGAGCCAGAATACACCGATTGCTACACCCCAGCCCTCGGCTGTTGTAACAAATCCTCCTACAATGGGTAAAGTTGCAGTCAATATTAATGGTGTCATCTCCGAAGTAAGTGAAGATGGTAAAAGCTTCAAGGTAGGTGACCTGTGGGTGACGGTAACAGATAAAACAGAGCTAGGCAGTAAAGAGCCGACAGCATCTGAGCCATCTGAAGAGCTGCTGCAGAAAGAATTTAAAGTTGGTAATACCGTGTCGGGCTACACTTCTCAGGATGTCAGCACTGGCAAGGTAACTGCAGATGTTATCTACAACAACATGGCTCCGCAAAAATAAGATATATACTGGAGCGGCATGGCAAGAAGAAATATAATAATATAAAAACTGCCTAGGCACCTTCAATGGAGGGTGCCCGCATTTTTGAGTAGCTTGAAGCCGACCCGAAGTTGAATGGTAACTTGCCCCGAAGTGGAAGCGGAATGAAATTTGTGCTTCCGGGCATGTTATGGAAAAGACATTGAGGGGAGTGCATCATGATGGCAAGAAGAAGGAGAAAATATGCGGTGCCAGGGGTGGAACAGGGGATGCAGGCTTTCAAAGCAGAAGTAATGAAGCGCGAAGGATATGCAGTTAACCCTAATCAACCGGACGACGTAAAATACGAAGTGGCTAAGGAGCTTGGCATACCTCTGCAGCCTGGTGACAATGGCAATCTGACTACGGAATCAGTGGGTCAAATCGGCGGCAAAATTGGCGGTTCCATGGTTCGGGAAATGATCCGTCTCGCACAAGAACAAATCGCAAATAGGGAGTAGCCCTAGTTTTTTTAGTCCCATAAACTCAAAGGTCTATATTCATATAATGGAGATGGGATCGCAGGTCAATATTTTAAGAACCTTAAGCAAGGTTCTTTTTTTTATTGGATCGACCTCATACAACATCATGGGTGAACAACTATTTCATTACTTCTGAAATATGCCAACATACACCAGCGGGATCTATTAGGTTGATCTCACGTTTTCCCCAAGGATATATTGTAGGTTCTTTCGCCTTAATAGAATAATTCTTCTCTAAAGTAATGGTTTGTATGAGTGCCCACCAACCATCTAAATCCTCCACTTCTAGTTCTACCATGTAATTATCTTGGAATTCTTGATTATGGAAATTTTGAAGAAAGAATTCCTGCTCCCCCATTCGAAAGATACTCAATCCGTCGTCGGAGTAGACTTTCTCAAAACCAAGATCTTCAAAAAAACGCTGTGCAAGTAAATAATCTTTGCCTGATGGAATAAATGGTCGAAGCTTAGTAACTTTCATAAGTTTCCTCCTCTTTGGACCTAACAAGCAACCGTAATCATCTTCAATAGCCAATTGCTTTTTTATACAATTATACAGCCATTTCTCTTTAAATACATGGAGAACATAAATATTTTATCGGTTTACCCAATTTGGAATATGATGTCCAAAATATCTACCTATTTTTTCGACCTCGCATGGCCAGCTTTGCAAACCATAATTACTTTATTAGCTTGCAACCCTACTTCTTTTAATACCTCAAAAGAATATCTAGCATTTTCAAATGTATTTCAGAGGCTTTTTCCATCAACTGCGGATGGCTCCCTCCAGGAACCAATATAACATCAGCGTGCTCAATTTCAGTTTCCAAAAAGATAAATTTGGTAATCGGATCAAATGGATACGCCATTATCTCTTACCTCCAAGGGATTAATATTTATGATTACCAATATATTACCATATTGAATCTAATCTAATTTTATAAAGTGAAAAAAACACTTACATCATGGGTAAAAATATTGTTATAATAACAAACAGACCAGTCGGTATGTTGTGGGGAGGAGACTAATTTGGATACAAAATCGCTAATCATTGAGACATCTACAATCCTTTTTCAGCATAAAGGCTATAAAAGTGTAGGACTGAGTGAAATCTTAAAAGCCTGTAACGTTACAAAAGGAGCGCTCTATCATCATTTTCCAAATGGAAAAGAAGAACTGTTAATTACTTGCTTACACACCTTAAACAAAGCAATTACGACAGATATCGAGAATATTTTCAGAGGGCATCTATCAACTAAGGAAGCCACACAAGCCATGATTGATAAGTTAATTCATAACTTAGAAACAGACGGAACCATTACCGGATATACATTTAGCAGTATTGTCAGTGAAATGGCCACGGTGAGTGAACCTGTCCGCAAAGCATGTAGTGCGCTTTATGAAAATATTCAACACATTTACTGTGCGAAACTTGTAACTGAAGGCCATTCGAATGAATCAGCTTCCGCTACTGCATTGTTGATGACAGCTTCAATTGAAGGTGCGATGCTGCTTTGTTTAACGCAAAAATCAACAGAACCTTTAAAAACGATCGCCAAATTATTACCGAATCTATTGAAGGCTTTTTGATGCAGGAATTTATAATCGTTGCTGCATTTGCTCCTGTATCCAGCTGCTTTTTGCTAAAGTCTGAAATAATCTCTTTGAAAGGAAGAAAAAAATGAACCTAGAAACAAGATTGCCGAGAAACGGAAAAGAGGGAGCATTGTATGGCGCAATCATTTGTACATTGACTGTTCTGTTTATGACTTCAGTAAATGTCATTCTAGCTGCCGGGGAATTCAATGAAGAGGTTGCCTTAACGATCCTTAAGACGTTACCAATCATGTGGATTATTGTCATGATTTTGGAACCTGTTCTTATTGGTCGTATCGCTGAAAAATTGGTTGGGAAATTTACAGATCCAACGGATAGCTTTAATGCCAAAATTTTATTCCGCATCTTATTCACTGTACTAGGAATGTCAGCCGCTATGACGTTTATTGGCGATATTGTAGGAAACGGTTTTAGTTCTGATATTTTTAGCAACTTCTTAACGAATTGGCCAAGAAATTTCTTAATTGTACTGATTGCTGAGAGTTTAGTCATTCAACCAATTGCACGATTTGCGATGGTAAAACTACATGCTTCGCAAGACAAGAAAAATAAAGCGGTGCTGCTGCAACCGTAATCGTACATTATCTATAGAAACTAAAACCCTTAACATAAATAAGCTCTCAGTCGGACTTGTTCGTCTGAGAGCTTATTTATGTTTTTTATGAAATCACTCGAGCTCTATAAGCTGGTTCGTATTTTGATGCAAACGGAACAGCAGGGAAAGCTGCTTGGCGAGAAATTGTGGCGTGTAGGGCATATCATTGCGTAGCCAGCAGACAATTGTACCAATGAAGGCGGAGGAACCATACCAGATTGCAATATCTTTCGGAACGATCACAGCCGAAGTAGAAGAGGAATTGTCTCGGTTCTCGCTTCTAATAGTGATAATATCAACGATTAGATTCATAAGCCGATCAGTGAAAAGCGGAATGCGTTGTGAAGCGAGCAGCACCTTGTAAAATTTTGAATTTTCCGCGATATGCTCAAGCATTTTCACCAATATGGACCAATCCCTATCTATGGAACGAGACTCATTCCTAACATCATTCAAGATAGCATGAATTTCATTAATCATGTCATCCGCCATCTTCTCAAGCATTTCTGGAATATCACGGTAATGAAGATAGAAGGTAACACGATTAATGGTAGCTCGTTCCGTAATACGATTCACGGTTATTTTCTCAAGTTCAATCTCCTGAAGCAAATCGATAAATGCATCTCGAATCAATTGGCGCGTGCGAAGTACACGCGGATCCGTACGCGGTGTTGACATAGGCTCTTATTTCCTTTCCCTATAAATGATCTAAACGACAATTTCATCTGGTTATGTAGTTTATTTTCCGTGTAGACGACAGATCCAGCTCAACTGTAAACTAATAAACATTTTTCGAAAATCTGTTGTTTGTAAAATGGAAGAGAGATAATTATAATCTTTTACATTGAGTTTATTATACTACAAAGTGTTTATTAAACTCACGAAGAATTTGAAGGGATTGAGCATAATGAGTAAAAATTTAGCCTTTGATAGCAGTTCAATTAAGAAAGGTCCCTTGTTGTTTGTCATGATTCTGGGAGCTTTTATCGCCGTTTTGAATCAGACGATTATGAGCGTCGCGCTGCCAGAGCTGATGGTTGACTTTAACATTGAAGCGTCTACCGCACAATGGCTAACAACAGGATACATGTTGGTTAACGGGGTGCTTATTCCAATTACTGCATTTCTAATGCAACGGTTTACGACCCGTGAGCTGTTTCAGTCTTCTATGATCATTTTTCTCGTCGGAACCATTGTTTCGGCAGTTGCGCCTAACTTCGACATTTTGCTAACTGGCCGCCTCATTCAAGCCGCTGGAGCTGGGATTATTATGCCGCTGCTCATGAATGTCATTCTGACGGTATTTCCTCCTGATAAGCGCGGAGCTGCTATGGGAATGGTTGGATTGTCTATTATTTTTGCTCCTGCAATTGGACCTGCAATCGCTGGTTATGTCATGGAGCATTATTCATGGCGTACGATGTTTTATGGAATGCTTCCAATTGTCGCCATCATTATTGTGGTTGCTTATATTTTCCTGAAAAATGTGGCTGAACGAACCTATCCTAAAATTGATATTTTGAGTGTCATTCTGTCAACAATCGGATTTGGTACCGTTCTTTATGGCTTCAGCAGTGCTGGAAGCAAAGGTTGGTCAAGCGCGGAAGTGATTGCATCGCTTGTTACGGGTGTGGTTGCCTTGATTTTGTTTACATGGAGACAGCTGATTTCGAAGGATCCGCTTCTTGATCTAAGGGCGTTTAAATACAGCATGTTTTCCTTAACCACCATTATTAATATTGCTGTAACCATGGTCATGTATGCAGATATGATGCTGCTTCCACTCTATTTGCAAAGTGCACGTGGATACACAGCTCTAGAGTCAGGGCTGCTTATGCTCCCTGGTGCGCTTCTAATGGGACTAATGATGCCGATAACAGGAAAGCTATTCGACCGGTTCGGAGCGAAGTGGCTGTCCATCATCGGTATGGCTATTACGATTGTGACAACAATCGGATTCGTTAATCTGACCGATTCCACCAGTTATACGTATTTAGTTCTGATGTCCACAGGACGACGCTTCGGGATGGCTATGTTCCTGATGCCAATCACTACGGCGGGTCTAAACCAACTGCCTGCAAGACTGAATGCACACGGTACAGCTATATCAAACACCATTAAGCAGGTGGCTGGTGCGATAGGTACCTCATTGCTTGTCACGGTTATGGCGAGCCGTACCAAGTCCCATCTTCAGGATATGGTTGCAGCAGGCGACTCAGCCAATTTTTCGAAGGAACATATCATGATGGAGGCATCTATTCAAGGTATTAATGATGCGTATCTTGTCATTATTGGAATCGGATTAGTAGGTCTCTTGCTTTCATTCTTCATTAAACGTGCGGGGCAGGCGGAGGAAGCAGAAGAAACTAAAACCACCCTGAACCGAAAAACAGTTATTGAAGCTTAGGAAGAGTACAAAACAAAGTATGAAAAAGAAATGATAACAGCCAAGATTCTTAATTGTTTGCTAATCATAGATTATAAAGAAGAGCCTCGTGAGTAGTGACGAGGCTCTTTTTGTGGATTAATATGAACTAACTGGGATCACGTAGACACTCCATTTTTAAATAAGCAACAAAGCTTTTACCTATTAGGGCTATTTGCAAACGGAAAAGGAAGACATACTGGAGTTCTCCTTCTCTTCCACCAGGGAGGTGGTATCGTGGGTGCATTAATCGGAGGCTTATCCTTCGATTATTTTGGAGCGGCTTGTCAGCTCATTAACTTTCTTGATTCTAAATAAAGGACCTGAATAAACTTTTTTGTGTTTTGCCGGTTTAAGCTGAGAGCAGAAGTTTCATCATTATCCAGTGCTTTCATTTTTTTGCGGATATCACTCAGGTCAAAAAACTTTGTAGAGTACTGCTCGAACTTCGGATTCGAATAATCGATCAATCCAAGGGATGCCAAGTGGGTTAGCGCTTGATTCACTGCTCGCCGCACCCGTTGTTCGGCCGCTTTGATCTCTTTTTTCAAGTCGATAGTCGAAGCGGAGGGGCCTAATTTTTTCAAGGCAATTTGATGGTATATTTCATGAAGCTGCGGAAAGCCCTGTTGCTGTGAGTGATGGGCCTCATAACGGTATAAATAATCGAGCATCTCCAGCAAGTCTTTGCTGCCGGCTTCCCCAATCAGTCCGAGATCTGATAACATATAGTTTCCGCATGTAATGATATTTTTTTCAGTGGAAGAAGGCCCCTTCTCCGTTAATTCGCCACTGAAGCCGACAGCACGGAGAGATATTTGAATATTTCGTAAGGATTGGCGGATGAGCAGCAATTCAGAAACCTTTCTAATAACGGCAATAACTTCCAAACGATTTATGGGCTTAGTGATATAATATTCAATTCCGCATGCATACGCCTTGACTATCATTTCCTTCGACTCCACTTGAGAAATCATAATGATTTTCCCTTCAAAGCTCCCGGATAGTTTGCGAACGGTTTCTATGCCGTCACGAACGGGCATTAGTAAATCGATAAGCATGATGTCGACTTGCTTGAGTTCGAGCAAAGTGATGTCAACATGCGCCCCGTCAGGAGCTTCGCCTACCACACTTCCTAAATTCTCATCCTCGATAATTTGTTCCAGCATGGAACGGATAGCCGGATCGTCATCGATAATAAAAAAACGCATCGCGCTACCCTTCCTTTCCTATTTGGCCAATTGGCAATGTGATGGTGAAAACTGTACCTGCGCCTTCGGTGTTGTCTTGAACTTGGACGTTTCCGAGCAAACGCTCTGTTTCCTGATTCACATAAACCAAACCGATTCCCGTAGACGGATTGCCAGCTTTATCGAATTTGGTCGTATAGCCGGGCATGAAGATTTTCTCTCGATACTTCGGCGCAATACCTGGGCCATTATCGGAGACACTGAATACAATATCATCTTTTTCTCGTTTAACCCATATGCGGATAATGCCCTGTTCCTCAAACGATTCTACGGCATTGGCTACTAAGTTATTGAACAAAGACAAAGCTGTGTACACATGACATAAAGGAAGGATCCCTTCGGTATGTAGAGTGAATTCGATCTTCTTACCAAGTGATTGGGCATATTTCTGATTGGAGCGCAGAACAATATCGGCCAATTCTTGGACCGGCATATACTCGCTTTCGTGCGAAATCAGGCTGGATAGTCCCGCATATATCCGTTGATTGTCCTTTTTTATCTCATGAACCTCACCGGCGATCCGGAGAGCTTTTTGTGCTAGATCTTCATGAAAAACATACTGTGCATCATTTAACGATTGATACAGCTCGTAGCTGTCACGGGTGATATTTTCTGCGTTGTGCAGCGTTTTCTTCAATTGAATAGTTTCCTCGTAAAGCTCAGAAATAAGCATGAGCAGCTTCTCGTTTTCTTTACGCTTCTGCTCTTCTGCCACTTTCGACTGCCTCAATTTGACCAAATTGAAAAAACCAAGAACGAAAAAACTCCGAAAAAAAGCAATGAGAACAATCTGATTCCAGGTTGCGAAATTGGTCGTTTGCGCTGTTGCCGAATAACGCAGCAAAATCTCTACCAACGTCGCGGCGATTTCACACGCCACACCAAGTACTCCAACCAGTAGTAGTTGGTTATGACGACGGTTCATTCGAACTGCCGCGAAGGCAATCGCATAGGTCAAATAGTAAAAGAATACCGGATAATGATGCTGAAAAGCTGCTCCCCAGTTCCAATACGGTTCGTGTGTCAAATCAAGTCCAATGCGAAAGATCGTAACCGAACTGCCGACAAGTAATCCGGAGATAAGCGGCGAGGGAGAACGGATCCAGAGTAGGAATAGAAAAAAGGCAGGAGTGCCCAGACTCACGCGAAAATCAGTTTGGAACGGGTAAAAATGTAATTCGCCCGCGATCGGAACCGAAATGACCATTAGTGTTAACAGAAGCCATTTTTCTTTCAAAGCGGTTTTCCGGCCACCTTTCTTAACAACTAACAGACTTTCCACATCATTTGTATTATTCCTCCATGGTCATAGATACTCCTTCATCTTTATTATTCCAAAAACGAGATGAACCATTCGACGAAGGATGAACCAAACAATTTTTGCACAACATGTAGATTCATATAGATTGCTGTAGATTCCCCGTACAATAAACTCATTCAAGACATTTTAAATTATATAAAAAAGAAAGCGCTTTATATTTATAGAAAAAGGAGAGTTATTATGAAAAAATTTGGTTTGGCCTTTCAAATCTTGTTTGGACTACTATTAGGGGTTATTGTCGGGGCCATTTTTTATGGTAACCCAAACATCGAAAGTTATTTGAAACCCGCGGGAGACATTTTCATTCGTTTGATTAAAATGATTGTCGTTCCCATAGTCGTTTCCTCTCTTATTGTCGGAGTAGCGGGAGTAGGAGATATTAAAAAGCTTGGAAGACTTGGAGGGAAAACGCTTCTTTATTTTGAAATCGTGACGACGATTGCTATTATTTTCGGCTTGGTCATAGCGAATATCTTTCAGCCTGGGGCCGGAATCAATATGGCTGGACTAGCTAAGTCAGATATTACGAAATATGTCGAAGCGGCGCAAAATGTGACCAGTCACAGCTTTGCCGACACATTTGTCAATATCGTTCCGAAGAACATTTTTGAATCATTAGTAGCCGGTGACATGTTGGCGATCATTTTCTTCTCTGTATTGTTTGGCTTGGGCGTTGCCGCGATTGGTGATAAAGGAAAGCCGGTTTTATCTTTTTTCCAGGGCGTTGCCGAATCGATGTTCTGGGTGACGAACCAAATTATGAAATTTGCGCCGATCGGTGTATTCGGATTGATTGGTGTAACCGTATCTAAATTTGGTGTCGGCTCTTTGATTCCTTTGGGGAAATTGGTGCTAGCCGTGTATATCGGAATGTTCCTGTTTGTAGTTATCGTGCTGGGTTTAATTGCTAAGCTTTGCGGTACAAGCCTTATGGCAATTGTTCGCATATTAAAAGATGAACTCATTCTGGCTTTCTCTACAGCAAGCTCCGAAACGGCACTTCCAAAGATGATGGTAAAAATGGAGAAGTTCGGCGTACCGAAGGCAATCACGTCATTTGTCATCCCTACGGGATATTCGTTTAACTTGGACGGGTCCACGTTATATCAAGCGATAGCTGCATTATTTATTGCACAAATGTATGGGATCCAAATGTCGATTAGCTCTCAAATCATGTTGATGCTTGTCTTGATGCTCACTTCAAAAGGAATTGCTGGCGTGCCAGGTGCTTCGTTTGTCGTCCTGCTTGCACACTCGGATCCGTCGGGATTCCGCTTGAAGGTCTAGCTTTTATCGCAGGTATTGACCGTATTCTGGATATGGCCCGGACAGTAGTCAATGTTATCGGCAATTCTATAGCCTCGGTGGTCATGGCTAAATGGGAAGGCCAGTACGACAAGGACAAAGGAAAGAAATATGTAGAGTCCATCAAGAAGGCTGCTTAAGAGAATAACGAGGAGGAAACAACCATGACAACAGCTGAGCAAAGGGTAGAAAAAGATTTTCTTGGTTCTAAGGAAGTGCCGTCCGACGCCTATTATGGCATTCAAACACTGCGCGCAGTAGAAAATTTCCCAATTACCGGCTACCGTATTCACGAAGAATTGATACGTGCGATGGCAACCGTTAAACATGCGGCTGCTGCAGCGAACATGGAAATTAGGCAGTTGACTCCTAAGATTGGGCAGGCAGTTGTGCAAGCGGCACAGGAAATTATGGACGGTAAATTGCATGATCAATTTATCGTCGATCCGATACAAGGCGGAGCAGGTACGTCCATCAACATGAATACCAATGAGGTCATCGCCAACCGGGCGATCGAGATCCTCGGGGGAATCAAAGGCGATTATTTTAAAGTAAGTCCCAATTCGCATGTGAATATGGCCCAATCGACCAACGATGCTTTTCCGACGGCGATTCATATTGCAACACTTTCTTTAATTGAGAAGCTGCTAGTGACGATGGAGGAGATGCTCACGGCATTTCGTAAAAAAGCCGTGCAATTCGACGGGGTTATCAAAATGGGGCGGACGCATCTTCAGGATGGTGTGCCGATCCGACTAGGGCAGGAATTTGAGGCTTACAGCAGAGTACTGGAGCGCGATATCAAGCGGATAAAACAAACTCGCGGCCATTTGTATGAAGTCAACATGGGTGCAACAGCCGTCGGAACCGGCCTGAATGCCGATCCCCGCTACATTAAGCGGGTTGTGGCATTGCTCGCTGAGCTCAGCGGGCTGCCGCTTACCAATACGGATCACCTGGTGGACGCAACTCAAAATACAGATGCTTATACCGAAGTGTCAGGCGCATTGAAAATTTGCATGATCAATATGTCTAAGATTGCCAACGACTTACGATTGCTCGCCTCTGGACCGCGTGCTGGGCTCGGGGAGCTGAATCTACCTGCACGGCAACCCGGCTCGTCCATCATGCCAGGCAAGGTCAATCCGGTCATGGCTGAGGTCATCAATCAGGTAGCGTTCCAGGTTATCGGAAATGACCATACGATTTGTCTTGCCTCCGAAGCGGGGCAGCTCGAGCTTAATGTGATGGAGCCTGTGCTCGTGTTCAATTTGCTACAATCGCTCAGTATGATGAATCAAGCCTTCAAAGTTTTCCGTGTACATTGTTTGGAAGAAATCGAAGCGAACGTAGAGCGCTGCAAAGAGTATGTGGAGAAAAGTGTCGGGGTCATTACCGCGCTTAACCCTCATCTGGGCTATGAAGTCGTAGCAAGGATTGCGCGTGAAGCGATTCTAACGGGGCGTCCAGTACGGGAGCTATGCCTTTTATATAATGTTTTAACGGAAGAGGAGCTCCAAATTATTCTCGATCCATATGAAATGACGAATCCAGGTATCGCAGGAGCAGAGCTATTGGACAAGTACTAAAGAGGAAATTGCAGAAACCGTTTCACATTAACCTGCTATGAAAATGAAAGGGCTTACACCAGTCGTGTCGTCGAACTCGTACTGCTAATGAAAAAGAGTGGATCATGTGTGGAGAGCACCTCTGCAATGTTTGGATAACAAAACGAAGGGAATTGATAAGTATGGAAGCCAAGTTGCAGCAGTTGAAAATAGGTATGGTAAATAATAATTTGCCCGTATCCCAGCTGGTCCAAATTGCATTAGAACGGAAGGAAGGGGTTCTTGCTTCCTCAGGAGCCTTACAAGTAAACACAGGGAAATATACCGGACGTTCCCCAAAAGATAAGTTCATTGTCCAAGAACCTTCCGTAATGGATCACATAGATTGGGGGGCTGTGAATCAACCCATCTCACAGCTTCAGTTCGAGCGGCTCTATCAAAAAGCGAAAGACTATATGTCGGATAAGGATTTGTTTGTATTCGACGGTTATGCCGGGTCAGACTCGGAGTATCGGTTACCCATTCGCATCGTGAATCAATATGCGTGGCATAATTTATTTGTCCGGCAGCTTTTTGTTCGCCCGACACAGGAAGAATTGCAAACCCATCGTGCCGAGTTCACCGTGATCGCATTGCCGGGCTTAAAAGCTGATCCGGAAGTGGACGGTACGCGCTCTGAAACGTTTATCTGCCTTTCCTTTGAAAGGAAAATGGTTCTCATCGGAGGGACCGAGTATGCAGGAGAGATGAAAAAATCGATTTTTAGCGTTCTGAATTATTTGCTCCCTTTCCGGGACATTTTTCCGATGCATTGCTCAGCTAATGTGGGCGAAAAAGGCGATGTTGCTTTATTCTTCGGGTTATCCGGAACAGGAAAAACGACGCTTTCCGCTGATGCAAACCGACGCTTGATTGGGGACGATGAACATGGTTGGACCGATCAAGGGGTCTATAACTTTGAAGGCGGATGTTATGCCAAGTGTGCCAATCTATCCGAAGAAAAGGAACCTCAAATTTGGCAGGCTATTCGTTATGGTTCGGTTTTAGAAAATGTCGTTCTGGATCCAAAGACAGGCATAGCGGATTATAACGATACTCGGACGACAGAAAATACACGAGCCGCTTATCCAATCAATGTAATTCCTGGTGCAGTCATCCCAGGGAAGGCGGGGCATCCGAACGTCATCATTTTCTTAACAGCTGATGCTTTCGGCGTGCTGCCTCCTATTTCGAAGCTGACGAGGGAACAGGCGATGTATCACTTTTTGTCAGGGTATACTTCGAAGTTGGCAGGTACCGAGAGAGGAGTAACGGAACCGGAGGCGACATTTTCCACTTGCTTTGGGGCGCCTTTCCTTCCGCTGCATCCAACTGTGTATGCAAGGCTGTTGGGAGATAAAATTGAGGAGAACCAAGTTAAAGTGTATTTGGTTAATACGGGCTGGTCCGGGGGTCCCTACGGTGTAGGAAAGAGGATGAACTTAACTTTCACCCGTGCGATGGTAACCGCTGCTTTGAATGGAAGTATCGAGCAAGCGACGTTTACGGCCGATCCGACCTTTGGTGTGCTCTGTCCCGATTTCGTGGAGGGTGTTCCAAGCAATGTTTTGGTTCCCCGTCATACTTGGCAGGATCAAGATGCGTATAAGAAGGCCGCTTTGGATTTGGCTGAACAGTTTACTCGCAATTTCGAGAAATTTTCCAATATGGAAAAAGAAATTATTGCTGCTGGTCCAATTAAGGGAAAACAATAGTTGAGCAAATGAAGGGCTGCTGCATGGCAGCCCTTCATTCCGCCCAAAATCAGACCAATAAAGAGAGATTGCAACAAAGTTGGGACTATCGGACCTAACCGGGCATACAATCTGATCTATGTATTAAAAAGCACACCCATTGGTCAAGCTTCAGCATGTTCTACAAAGTAAGGCCATCCGCTAATGGATGGCCTTTTTCAAAGTTGTATGGGCTGAATAAAAAAGAACCCGGCAGGTTTTGCCGAGTTCAATTATATAAATAAATTGCGCACAAAGACGCATTATGATAATATTAGAAAACCACTGATTTATTTTTTAAAAAACGACATAAATATTACATCTTATCTACACTCTTATCTTATCACATGGATTTACAGTTTGTCAAATGTTCTTTTTCTTCTCCAGACTAGACGAATAAGGAGCGTGTTCAGGAGGATGTTGAACGCAAATGATTGGCAGCAAGAGCAGGAACGGTTGGATTTGGTTACGAAAAATCTGCAATTAAGAATCGTCGAGTTGGAGCCCGAGGTGGATCAACTACGCGATCAAGCGGCGGACATCCGCAAGCGATTTTGGGAAGAAGTAACGGTCAATACGAGCACAGACGAAGATTTCGAAGAGACCTTCTTCACGATCAAGCAGCAGGCTGCGGTGTTATCCGAACGGGAACGCAGCCACGGGCAGTTAACGCAGCAATGGAAGAGTATGAACCGATTGCTGCCTTCTCCTTATTTTGGACGTATCGATTTTCAAGAGGATGGACTGGACCTCAATGAGCAAGTCTATATCGGTGTATCGTCCTTCGTTGATGCAGATGGTATGAGCTTCCTGGTGTATGACTGGCGAACACCTATTGCGAGTCTATACTACGACTATTCACCAGGGGCGGTCGCCTTTGAAACGCCGGGAGGACACGTCGCTGGGACAATGGAGCTGAAGAGGCAGTACCAGATTCGAGACGGGCAGATTCAGAATTTGTTTGACTCCAGCTTAACAATCGGCGACGAATTGCTTCAGCAGATGCTCGGAAAGGGCGCAGATGCGCAGATGAAGAGTATCGTAGCGACCATTCAAAAGGAGCAAAACGAGATTATTCGTAACGACAATAGCCGAATGCTCATTGTGCAGGGGGCAGCCGGCAGCGGGAAGACCTCTGCCGCATTGCAGCGAGTTGCGTACCTGCTATACAAACACCGCGAGAGGCTGAAGGCCGATCAAGTGGTTCTTTTCTCGCCTAATCCGATGTATAACAGCTATGTTTCCACAGTGCTTCCCGAGCTTGGCGAGGAGAATATGCAGCAGACGACCTTCCAGGAATATCTTGAATACTGGCTCGGATCAACGTTTCGTCTTGAGGATCCGTTCGATCAGCTCGAATATGTACTGACTGAAGAATCAACGCCGGGTTATGAGGCCAGGCTGAATGGGATCCAATATAAATCGTCGGAAGCTTTCCTTAAGGCTCTCCAAAACTATGTATTGTGGCTAGGGCGGGAAGGCATGCGATTCAATGCGATCCGATTCCGAGATCGCGAATTGATCACCGCTCACCAAATAAAATCGCAGTTTTACAGCTACGACGCTTCGATCCGCTTGGTCAATCGCGTCGCTCTGCTGCAGGAGTGGATGTTGCGGGAGCTAGTCATGCTGGAGCGTAAGGAGCGGGATGAACTCTGGGTGGAGGAGGAGCTTAATTACCTCGACAATGATCAGTATGCCGCAGCCTATAAGTTTTTGCGTAGAGAGGAGGGTATTTTCGAGTTTGCCGAGCAATACGTCGAAGCCTACAACATACTGCACAATCAGCACCAACAAGAGGAAGATGTATTCGACTTTGCCCAGCAGGAGGAAGAACTGCTGCGCCGCATGATCGTGAAAGAACATTTCAAAGAGCTAAGGCGAAGTGTGAAGCGGTTATTGTTCATAGATATGGTGGGTCTGTACGACCAGCTGTTCAATGATGTTGCCACTTACCTTGAGATGACGAATGAGACCGAATTACTTGATGGTTGGTTAGAAATATGCAAGCAAACCAAGGAGAAACTGAGCCGGCTCGAACTGTTTTATGAGGATGCGACACCATATCTATATTTAAAAGAACTCATCGAGGGCATTCGGACGAATACGGAGGTACGGCATATATTCGTCGATGAGGGCCAGGATTACTCGATGTTTCAATATGAGTTTCTCAAAAAGCTGTTCCCCCGTGCTCAGATGACGGTGCTCGGTGATTTCGGTCAGGCGATTTTTACGCAGGCTACGAATTTGCACGAGGCGGATTCGCCGCTTATACGGCTTTATGGCGAGGGAGAAACGAGTCGGTTCTTTCTTGTACGCAGTTATCGTTCCACCCGCGAGATCGTGGAGTTCACCAAGTCGTTGCTGCCATATGGGGAAGCGATCGTGCCCTTCGAGAGAGGCGGAAGGAAGCCGCTCCTCTTTAAGGCGGGCAGCAGCGAGAAGCGAGCGGAACGAATGGCGGCAGATCTCGCAGCGCTTCAGGCCGAAGGTTACGGATCCATCGCCGTCATTACGAAGACAGCGACCGAGAGCAGCGATGTCTTCGAGACTTTGACGGCCTTGGGCTGTCAGGCGCTGCGGCTCATCACGAAGAAGACGCCTACATTTGAGAAGGGAACGCTGATTATTCCCGCGTATCTTGCTAAGGGCGTTGAGTTCGACGCTGTGCTGATCTACGATGTTTCTTCGCAGGCGTATCATCGGGAAAGCGAACGCAAGCTCTTCTATACCGCATGCACGCGTGCGATGCACCGGCTTTTGCTTTACACGACAGGAGAATGGACGCCTTATATTCAGGCAGTGGATACGTCCTTGTATGATTTAGAGCAATAAGGGGTTACTGCATGGTTGATAGAGTGAGCTTCAAATTCAATGAAAAATATAAATGACGTTAGGAGGAAAAGGTGTGCTTCATATTGTAAACGGGGATTCGGTAGCGGAGAAGCTGCGGCAAGGCATTGTGAAAGGTGATATTTTAGTATGGAGGGAAGTATATCCTCATGGTCCTGTATTTTTAGATCCTGCTGCATTAGACAATCGCTCTGTACGATCACTATACTTGGAACATACGATGGGAATCCCTCGCTCGGAATATATTCAGGGCAGTGAAACACAGGAGAAGGTTTTGGCTGATTTTCATAAATATGAGGAGATCGTGTTTTGGTTTGAGCATGATTTATTCGATCAGACGATGCTGTGCTATTTGCTCCATTGGTTCTCAGGGCAGCCTTTGTTAAAAACGAAACTGAGTTTATTGTGCATCGGAGAGTATCCGGGAATTGAACTGTTTCGCGGTCTAGGACAACTGTCACGCGAGCAAATGGAGACGTTATCGGGAACATGGAAATCTATCGGAGCAGAAGAGCTGGAATTAGGCAGAGCGTTTTGGCAAGCCTATGCAGCACAGAATCCGCAGCTGTTGCAGCAATTATTAAGTCAAGATACGTCCGTGCTGCCGTTTGCGCATGAGGCGTTCCAATTTCATCTATCGCGTTTCCCTTCTACACACAATGGTCTTGGTATCGTAGAGCAGACAACACTTGCGATGATCCAGGCTGGGATAAACACTCCGTATGAATTATTTGAACATGTTGGAAATAAGCTCAATGCTTTAGGTATGGGTGATCTGCAATACTGGCATATTTTAAGAGAGATGTCACAAGATCCGTATCCATTGATACAAGGGTTACAGGTATTCCCCGCTTATAATGATTCATCGGTGTCATTTCGCGATTGTGAAGTTGCTTTAACTGATTTTGGAAAAAGCGTGTTGGATGGAAAAGAGGACTGGGTCGCTAAAAAAGGGATAGATGAATGGTATGGCGGAGTGCATCTGCAAGGATATTTTCCGCGATGGCGTTGGAATTCGGACGAACAAACGATTCTTGATATAGGCACTGAGGTGTAGTATTAAAACGGCAGTCTAGGACTAATAAGCTCCCCTTACGGTAAACAGGTGAAATAATAAAACCTGCTACTGTAAGGGGGCTTTTTTATGTCTAGAGGAAAATATAATGCTTGGAGAAACTCACAATTCTATGGCTTTAACCCGCCGCCCAAACATCTAATTCAATTTTTAATTCAGGTAAACCTAATCCTTTAATATAAGCAACCGTCATTGAGGGAGGAGTGGGGCCGAAAACCTTATCCCAAATGGCATAGAAATGATCCCAATCTATTTCTTCTGTGGCCCAAATGTTGATTTTAATGACATGATCAGGAGTCAATTGTTGAGAAGCAAGGATATCAACAATATTGCTCATTGTATTTGTTACTTGTTGATTAAAATCTGTGGGGATATTGTTGTTCTGATCAATACCAATTTGACCGGAAAACACATACATTTCAGCATTTCTACTTATTTTTGTAACATGACTATAACTACCAACAGGTTTCGCTATATTTTCCGGATTATATCGTTTAATTATATCATTATTTAAGTTCATCATTTGTAAGTCTCCTTATAAATAGAAAATAGATAACGATGAATAGGTTATATATTTTCACTGTATTTTAACTTCATTTGATTTTTGACAGACCTATCCCGTCGATATCAATTTTAGAAAAAAACAGCAGTTGAATACCCAATACCAGCAGATAATGATTTAATCGATCTCTTTTTCATCAGGTATTCCTCCTTAATATTTATAAGTAAAATAACTTACAGCAGAATAATATCATTAGCGGAAAAAAAATAATAGTAGAAAAGTGGTTCGTCAAGCCAAAGCCATATAAAGACTGTGAATTTTGCTTTTTTAGAAGCTGTGCTTGTATATTATTAGTATATCTTTTATTCATTAAAGGATTATATAGGGAACATACAGGGGTTCGCAAAAAATAGAAAAATAGAAAGAGACTAGGCACCTTTCTATCGAACCAGCAATAGGTATGGAATAGACAACCGGGAGGAAACAAATTGAGTACACAGAGTCTGGGATTTCCATTAGAAGGTTTTGCTGAATTTAGCCGAACAGTAGCCGCAGAAGGCGCGGTACTATTAAAAAATGAAGGACAAGTACTTCCGCTTCGAGATGGTGAAAACGTTGCTATTTTTGGTAGAACCCAGGTTAACTACTATCGCAGCGGTACAGGATCAGGCGGGAGCGTCCATGTTACTTATACAACTAATTTGATAGATGGTCTTCGTGGTAAAAAGAACCTTACAGTCAACGAAGAACTGGCGGCTGTCTATGAGAAGTGGATTGAGCAAAATCCATTCGATAATGGTGGTGGCGGCTGGGCTGCTGAGCCGTGGCACCAGAAGGAAATGCCTTTAACTGATGAACTGGTGTCGGGGGCAAGAGGTAAATCGAGTAAGGCAATCGTTGTTATCGGACGTACAGCGGGTGAAGATCAGGATAATGCTGACGCACCCGGAAGCTACCAGCTAACGGCGGACGAAAAAGCGATGCTGAAGCAGGTAACGGCTTATTTTGAACAAACGATCGTGGTACTGAATGTATCGAACATTATTGATATGAGTTGGATGAACGATGAAAGTTATGTGCATCCGATTCCATGTGCTATTTACTCATGGCAGGGTGGAATGGAAGGCGGAAATGCAATTGCCGACGTGCTGGCTGGAGAAGTGACTCCTAGCGGTAAATTGACGGATACGATTGCTTATTCCATCGATGATTATCCATCAACTCGCAACTATGGCAATGAATTTAAAAACTTTTATCAGGAAGATATCTATGTGGGTTATCGTTATTTTGAAACATTTTGCCCAGAGAAGGTTCAGTATGAATTTGGATATGGTATCTCTTATACCTCATTTAAAGTCGAGCCTGAGGAAGCTAAACTGACCACCAAAGAAGGAAAAGAATACGTTGAAATCGACGTAACTGTAACCAATACAGGAGCTGCCTATTCGGGTAAAGAAGTCGTGCAGGTCTATTACGAAGCGCCGCAAGGAAAGCTTGGGCAACCGGCTAAAGCTTTGGCGGCATTCGGGAAAACAAAAGTGCTTCAGGCGGGTGAATCGGAGCTTCTTACTGTGAGTTTCTCCGTTGATTCTATGGCATCCTATGATGACGCCGGTGTTACTGGGCAACCTTCCGCTTATGTGCTGGAGGCAGGTACATATCGCTTTTATGTGGGAACCAGTGTCAAGAACCTTGGGGAAGTAGCCGTACAAGGACAAGGCGGTTACGTTGTGGAAACTCTTCAAGTCGTGGAGCAGCTGCAAGAGGCGCTAGCACCGACGGAGAGCTTTAGCAGAATGAAACCGGGCGCTCAGAAGGAAGACGGTTCGTATGAAATCGTTACGGAAGAAGTGCCGAGTCGTAAAGTTTCTCTGGCGGATCGGATCGAGAAGAATCTTCCCGTAACGCTTAAGCAAACCGGTAATCAAGGACTTAAATTAAGAGATGTTTATGACCAGAAGGTTGGCATGGAGGCCTTTATCGCTCAGCTTAGCGATCAGGATTTGGCTGCCATTGTCAGAGGAGAAGGTATGAGCAGTCCACTCGTAACACCGGGTACGGCTTCGGCTTTCGGCGGAGTAAGCGACAGCTTGTTCAATTACGGAATTCCAGTTGCTTGTACAGCAGACGGCCCATCTGGTATTCGCATGGATAGCGGGCAGAAAGCGACGCAGGTTGCAATCGGCACCTTGCTTGCTGCTACTTGGAATGCTGAATTGGTCGAAGAGCTTTATGTTATGGAAGGCCAAGAATTATTAAGCAACAATGTGGACGCCTTGCTTGGACCTGGCTTGAATATTCGCCGTAGTCCGCTTAATGGACGCAACTTTGAGTATTTTTCAGAGGATCCGCTAATTTCTGGGGTGTTTGCTGCAGCATGTACTCGAGGCATTATGAAGGGCGGCTCTAACGCAACGCTAAAGCATTTTGCATGTAATAACCAGGAAAAACATCGCAGTAAAGTAGATGCGATCGTTTCTGAACGCGCCCTTCGGGAGATTTATCTGAAAGGCTTTGAAATCGCGGTGAAACAAGGCGGCGCGAATTCCATTATGACCTCCTATAATCCCATCAACGGGCACTGGGCGGCTTCTAATTATGATATGAATACCACGGTGCTTCGCGGTGAATGGGGCTTTAAAGGTATTGTAATGACGGACTGGTGGGCCATCATGAACGATGTTGTCCATGGAGGCGCAGCCGATCGTAAATATACGAACTGGATGGTTCGTGCACAAAATGATCTATATATGGTTGTTCCTAACTACGGAGCGGAGATCAATGGCTGGGATGACAATACCATCGAATCACTAGAGAATGGTACGTTAACAAGAGGAGAACTTCAGCGCTCTGCTATGAACATTTGTGAGTTCATTATGCAAGCACCGGTATTCTCGAGAAAACAAGTCATTGAAGAAAAGGTCGATTCATTTAAGGCTAATTCATCCCTTTCAACGGAGCAAGCGCAAGTGCTTTCCGAGAATGCACAAGTTAAACCAGTGGCAACAGGATCAAGCTTTATGAAAGTGGATCAGGCTGGTCAATACCGGATTATTGTCAGCATCATGTCCCCGGAGCCTGAGCTAGCTCAAAGTGCTTGTAACGTGACACTTAATGATCAATTGATGACGACCATTCAGACGAATGGGACGGAAGGCAAATGGATCAAACAGAAGCTTGTGAAGGTTGAGCTGGAAGCGGGTCTTTATGAGTTGAAGCTGGAATTCATCAAACCGGGCTTGCAAATCGACTGGATCGAATTCAAAAAAGTGTAAATGTAAAAACAGAATAAACAAAGGGCACCCAGAAGGGTGTCCTTTGTTTTTATCTTTTTTGTGATGCCACCCTGAGTTTCGAGTAATGTCGCTGCCTATTTGCTCTAAGGCTAAGCTCTTTTCTTTGAAAATAATACTTTATGTATAAAATGTTTGGACGGAATTTTACCGGTTGATTGTTTGTCAGGATCGGTTGAATGAATGATTAATGCCAATAGTGCTACGTTAATTGAAGTAGCTGCAGGCTGTGAAACGAGGTAGATATTCTCCCATTTCGGAGCGAATTTATTCTTATATTCATACAGCCCCTTAAAGTTATACAGCTTGTTCCCATACTTATAGAGGAGCTTGACGATGTGAGAATCGGTTACGTTAGCAAGCGGAGCCATACCTAAGCTGCAAACGTCATAGGTTTGTTCTTTGGCCCAAAGGAATAAGGAAATAAATAGGGCATCCATTGTGCCATGGGGGCATGCTTTTGTATAACGCATGAGATCAACCGTTATCCGTCGACCAACAGATTCTTCTCTCTTCCTATCGGCGAATGATTGATGATCGCCTGCAATCGAGACAAACGCCTCGTAATTTCCATCCGGGCCAACCAGTAACGCAACAGGAAAGCGAATGACATACTCCTTAGCAAAAGAGCCCACGGAAAAGCTTTTCTCTTTGCGACTACCCAGCCACTCATCTGAAATGGCTTGAAGACGATCCAGGAATGAATCACTATATGGAGGGTGCAGAACCTCGAAGGTGAAGCCAGTACGTCCAAATTTACTCATGCGATTTCGCAGCTTAAGCCACTGCTTCCCATTCAGGTGAAAGGTAGATAAATTAACTTGAGCTTCTTCTCCGATTTTTGAGCAGCTTAGCCCTAATTGCTCATACAGCGGTAAAAATGAGGATTTTGCTTGGTAAAATACCGGTATTTGTTTATTTTCATCGCAGTCCGCGACAAATTGTTTAATAACGCGGCTAGTAAACTGGGGATTTCCAACAGGATCGCCAAGCACGATTCTTCTATTCAAGACAGAGCGATACACGATTAACGCCTCGTAATCTGAATCCCAAAACCATTCCTTATCACCAAGGTAGTATAAATGACTGTGTGAGTTATTGCCGTACCTTTCAAGCAGGTCATTAAGACGTTTTTCAGAATTGATATCAATCATGATGAAGCCTCCAAGTATGCAGTCTCTGGGAGTCGGTTGAAACAAATATTCATCTTCATATTCAACACGTACTATAGTTAAGAATTATACCAGTGATACATGCGTTTGAGGTTTTTTTCTTGTGAATATAACGAAATAGGAGAGCAAGAAAAGGGACTGCCCAAGGCAGTCCCTTTCCATTTGTTAATAAGCTATCATTTACCCTGACCGTTTATTTAAATAGGGCGATACTGCAAATGATTTTGTGTTTTGGAAAGGCAAATGATTAAATAACGAATGCCACCACTCGCAGCCAAGGTCGTTGGAAACCGTAAATAGATGTGCATTGATTTCTTCCTCATGCTGCGAAGGAAGCTGGACATGATGAGCCCAGGTATCCAGTAGTTCATCCAGCATTTGTTCAACATCCGCAGGAAGCCACATCGCTGACTCGTGATCGCTCATCCATTTCACTTCCTTTCTGCAGCCTTTTCTTTGTGCAGCATACCAAGTGTTTCGGCAAGCTGACGGCGTGCTAGCAGTATTTTATAGCGAACTGTCCCTGCAGGCAACCCGAGCGCGGCGCCAATCTCGCCGCTTTTCATACCGCCAACCGCCTTCATGAGCAATATAGAACGAAGCTCCTCGGGTAGTTCTCGAATGGCTGACTCAAGCTCGTGAAACTGCTCACGGCCAGCTAACAATTGCGATAGGTCGCCGTTTGGACTAGGAAAGGTATGCAGCTGCATTTTTGATACCGCTTGTTTGTAGCTCTGCGATTTCCGATAATAGTCCTTTACCCGATTGGCAGCAATCGAAAATATCCAGTACAATTGTTGATCCTCGGGAATACGTTCGACCACATCTTTTCGGTTCCAAATTTTCATAAACACGTCCTGCAGCAAGTCTGCAGCCGTTTCTTTACTCTCCGTTCGTCCGAGTAAATAAGAATAGATTTGCCTTGAATGGGTACGGTACAATTGCTGAAACAAAGCCTCTGGATTCATCGGCATAGCTTGTTTCTCATGCATCATCTCTGATGTTGATATCTCCTGTTTTAGAAATGGCAAGATATTGGAGTAAAGGTACTACTGCTTTAGAAGCAGTTAAATCACCGACTAGAACGATTTCTGAAACTTTGTTTTTAATCGACTCGATTTGAACATCATCGGCAATTTCAAAACTGCCAATCAGCACCATACACATTTTTTCCTCGATGAAGTCGAAGAAGCTATTGGAGAACGTATCATCTCCGAGAAACAATCGCACATTGGATGTATTTGAATAATAAACGACTTGACCGAGCATGCGCGATATAGCACTTCCTAGCACGACATCGCTCCCTTTAGGCAAAATCAGCTGACCTGCTAAAATAATATCTTGAAATCCGATTTTTTCCACTGGCGAGGTAATAACCGCTTGCCCTGCAATAACCGCGATGTCCTCAGGAGCACCATTACTGTTAGCAAAAAACTCTCCACCCAATGAAACCTGTCCAGACAGGATTTTTACTTTACCTGCCGTATTAGGTATTAAACAAACACATCCGTTATTTTGTTGAGGAATTCGATTCAAAGCACTAGATAACGATTCTGGGGCAATAATTATGCCATTGTTGCGGATGGAGGTAACATCGGCCAAATCCTCAGCTTTCACTCCAGTCAAATCGAGAAGACCCATATTTTCAAGAGCTCTTTCTTGAACATTAGCTTGCTGCACGTTTTCCATACCTTCCACGCTCCCATCATTTTCTAATTACACTTGATATAACGTATCTCCTTTAAAAGTGTTGGGAGGAAGAAAATGCTGCCTAAATTGACAAAGCAGAAACTACACTCTATGTAATAGGGGCGTGGTTCTTTTTTTGTGTCCAAACGCCTCTTAGAAGTCGAGCTTTATTGATTTGAGATGCCATATTATTCACCATGTTTTTCATGATTTAAAAGCCAATTTTTACGTGTTAATCCACCGCCGTAGCCGCCTAATTCACCATTTGAGTTGATGACACGGTGACAAGGAATCATAATGGCAAGCTGATTTGCGCCATTGGCCTGAGCGACAGCACGATAGGCGGATGGTTTTCCGAGCGAAACGGCGATGTCAGAATAGGAACGAGTTTCACCCGGCGGAATTTTCATTAATTGCTCCCACACGCTTTTTTGAAAAGGCGATCCGAGTAACGAGACAGGGGTTTTGAATACAGTCAGTTTACCGTCAAAATATTGGGTCAATTCACTCTCAACTGATCGGATTGGTTCCGTGACTCCTGGAATGATTGCGGATTTTGTCCTTTTTCTAAGCCTTTCCACTTCGCGCTCTAGCCCTCGCCGGTCAACAAATTCAAGAAGATAAAGTGCAGTCTCATTCCCAATCGCAATCATCGGACCAAGCCGTGTATCGATCCAACATGCTTTTAGAACCTTACTATTTTCCAATAAAGTAGGAGCGGCCCCCATAATTCGAGAGAATGCGTCTCTAAAACCACTGCTTGATTCATAACCGGCAGACAACTGTGTATCAATGATCGTCTGTCCAGATCTGATGTTTTTCAAGGCAAGTCCCATGCGGCGGGCACGTGCGTATTCAACAAATGTCATGCCAAACCGTTTTTTGAATTGACGGCGTGCCGTTGATTCATCAACTGAGAGGTTTTTGAAATCTTGTTCTTTCCATCGTTTTTCAGGATTTTCCTCGACAGCTGCAACAAGCTGGCGAACAACATCTGATACATGATTCGGATGAGATAACGGACGACATCTTTGACATGGCCGATAAGAGGCGAGCAGCGCTTGTTGTGCTGTCTCGTAAAATTCGCAGTTTTCAAACTTTGGCTTCCGTGCCGGACAAGTTGGACGGCAGAATACGCCAGTTGTCTTGACTCCTACATAAAATACTCCTTCATATTCCGTTCTTTTTTCTAATAACGCCCTGTAATATTCTTCGTTACGCTCTGCAGGTACCATGTTTGCACACCCTAAACTTAGATTATGTTCTTATTATAGAGCCCTCAAAAATATAACGTAGCCGAAAATCAGGCATTCATTTTTTAATTGGTATGAATAAAATTTACTTTATTGCTGCGCTTTATTATTTTCGAGAAAAAAGTGAAGAAAACCCATGTGTAAGCGATTGCAGCTAGGAAATGCTCGTTAATAGGGGGCAAAATAAGTTGATTTATTAAAGGAGAAAGATGTACAATAGTTGGGTGCTTAATAAAGTAGTACAAGGTATTCAGAATGTTAATGGTCCTGACTATTAATTAGTGATAATTCTAACAATATGTTCAGACATTTACATGATTAAAAATAGTTAGTTAAACTCTAAGGAGGATTTTAATATGGCATTGGTATCAATGAAAGAAATGTTGAACAAAGCGTTAAAAGAAGGATATGCAGTTGGTCAATACAACATCAACAACTTGGAGTGGACACAAGCCATTCTAGGCGCTGCTCAAGAAGAGCAATCCCCGGTTATCCTTGGCGTTTCTGAAGGCGCAGCTCGTTACATGGGAGGCTTCACAGTTGTAACTGCAATCGTGAAATCCCTAATTGAAGAAATGAAAATTACGGTTCCTGTTGCAATCCATTTGGACCACGGTTCAAGCTTTGAAAAATGTAAAGCTGCGATTGACGCTGGATTTACATCCGTTATGATCGATGCTTCACACTCTCCATTTGAAGAAAACGTAAAAACTACACAAGAAGTTGTTGCATACGCTCACGAGCGCGGCGTTTCAGTTGAAGCTGAGCTAGGTACAGTTGGCGGACAAGAAGACGATGTAATAGCTGAAGGCGTTATTTATGCAGATCCTAAGGAGTGCTTCGAGCTAGTTCAACGTACTGGTATTGATTGCCTTGCTCCTGCACTTGGTTCCGTTCATGGTCCTTACAAAGGTGAACCAAACCTAGGCTTCAAAGAAATGGAAGAGATTTGCCAAACAATCAAATTGCCACTAGTATTGCATGGCGGCACAGGTATCCCTACTGAGCACATCAAAAGATCCATTTCGCTTGGAACTGCTAAAATCAACGTAAACACTGAGAACCAAATTACATTCACGAAAATCGTTCGTGAAGTGTTGAGTGCAGATTCCGAAGCTTTCGATCCACGTAAATTCCTTGCTCCAGGTCGCGAAGGAATTAAACAAACAGTTATGGGTAAAATGCGTGAGTTTGGTTCTTCCAACAAAGCATAAGACCATTGTAAAACATACAAAAAGAGCTATCTTTCAAACACCGCTGGTGTGAGAAGGATAGCTCTTTTTTTTATTTGTAGTTGTGATTCGCGGCAAAGGCAAGGCTGCTCACAACCCAGCAAACGAACGTACGCATAAAAAAGGATTCTATCCAAAAGAGAGGAATATAATGTAAAAATAATCGTGCAAACGTAGAATGGAGAATGGCCTATCGAGCTCCCTCAATATGAGCAATATAAAAGGATTTTCGCGCAGGTGGCAAAGCCCTTTGCTTATGTAAATCTTGATTTATTGGATGCGAATAGTAGAGCCATTGCAGCTGCGGCGGGCGATAAGAAGATACGTGTTGCAAGCAAATCCATACGGTCTGTGGAGGTTCTTCGCCGGATTGTCCAATCAGACGAAGCGTTCCAAGGGATCATGTGTTATACAGCGAGAGAGGCTGCTTTTCTACTGAAGCATGGCTTCGATGATTTGCTTTTGGGATACCCCGTTTGGAATCAGAGTGAAATATCGATTCTTTTACAGGCTGCGGCTAGTGACCGGATAATCGTGTTTATGGTTGATTCTATTCAACATGTGGAGCATATTGAGCAGCTGGCAGCAGCAATTGGCGTACAGGCAGCCGTCTGTCTAGATATCGATATGTCTGCTAATTATCCAGGGCTCCATTTTGGCATATGGAGATCACCGGTAACCTCTTGGGCGCAAGCAAGGCCGATTGTTGAACGGATTATGCAATTAAAATGGGTGAGGCTGGATGGTGTAATGGGCTACGAGGCACAAATCGCTGGGGTAGGGGATCATGTTTCGGGAAAGTGGTTTAAAAACGCATTCATTCGTCAGTTGAAGCGGCGCTCGGTTAAGGAGGTAGCTAAGCGGCGTGAAGAAGTGTTGCAAGGCATTCACGCATTAGGCTTGGAATTGCGCTTTGTAAACGCTGGGGGCACCGGAAGTATGGACAGCTCCAGATTGGAACGAGGTGTAACCGAGATCACGGTCGGTTCCGGCTTTTATTCTCCGGCGCTGTTTGATCATTATGCTGGTTTTCGGTATTTGCCTGCTGCTGGATATGCGGTGGAGGTCGTCCGGAAACCTAGATCGGATATGGTAACCTGCTTAGGTGGGGGGTACACCGCTTCAGGTGCTGTAGGCGTGGATAAAGCGCCACAACCGTATTTGCCAGAGGGTCTAATACTGCTCCCGTTAGAAGGCGCGGGGGAGGTGCAGACGCCGCTTCGATGTCCGAGTGGTTTGGCGCTCGAGCTAGGGGACCCGATATTTTTCCGGCATGCTAAGGCTGGTGAATTATGTGAGAGCTTTCCTAAGCTATTTGCTATATCTGGGAAAGACATTGTTGATGAATACTTAACCTACCGCGGAGAAGGGGAATGCTTCCTATGAGCGAGAATCGGAAAAGCTGGACAAATTGGTCGGGGTCAGTGATCGCCGATCCTGAGCTTATAAGGTATCCGAAGACGATAGATGAGGTAGTAGAAATCGTTCGTAATGAGTGTTTGAAGAGGGGAAAATATTTACGTGTTGTAGGGTCAGCACACTCCTTCACGGCGGTGGCTGCTTCAGATCAGGTGCTCATGTCCTTGGACGGAATGCAAGGACTTGTTAGCGTAGACGCAGCCCAGCAGACGGCTGTCGTCTGGGCAGGTACGAAGCTGAAGCGGTTAGGAGAATTGTTGCATGAAGAAGGATTGGCACAAGAAAATCTAGGCGATATTGATGTCCAGTCGATAGCAGGAGCAATTAGTACGGGAACCCACGGATCAGGGGTACGTTTAGGAAGTATGGCTACACAGGTGATTGGCATAACAGTTGTAAATGGCTTAGGAGAAGTGATGGAATGTACGCTGCAATCACATCCTGAGCTATTTCGTGCATTGCAGGTTTCACTTGGCACATTAGGCATTATTGTTCAGGTAAAGCTTCGTTTAAGAAAAGCTTATGTCCTCTCCTATGAGAGCAAACGTATGGCTTTGACGGATTGCTTGACGAGCTTGCCACATTTTATAAAGGAGAACCGACATTTTGAGTTTTTTTGGTTCCCGTATGCGGAGACTTGTCAGGTAAAACTGATGAACGAAGCGGATGATCCCATACCCACGAATAAAGTACTTGAATATGTGAATGAGAAACTGATTGAAAACACGTTATTTGGCCTATTATCAGGGTTTTGCAAAATCATTCCCACAGCAAGTGCGACCATTAGCAGGCTAAGCGCATCAAGTGTACCCGTTATGACGAAAGCGAATTTTAGCCACCGAATATTTGCGACAGAAAGAACCGTTCGTTTTAATGAAATGGAATACAGCTTGCCGAAAGAAGCAATGACATCTGTAATTCGTGAAATGCGAGAGGCAATGGAGCGTGAGCGATTCCATGTTCATTTTCCGATTGAGTGTCGATATGTGGCGGCTGATGATATTTGGCTTAGTCCTGCCTATGGCCGCGATTCTGCTTATATTGCAGTCCATATGTATAAAGGAATGCCCTATAAACGTTATTTTGAAGTGATGGAGCAAATATTTCTTCGTTATGAAGGCAGACCCCATTGGGGAAAAATGCATACGCTCAAGGCAGCTAATCTCGTGAAGCGCTATCCCCAGTGGCAGGAGTTCGCAGAAATCAGAAAGCAGATGGATCCCAATGATTTGTTCATGAGTCCTTATTTGCGGGAATTGTTAACGAATGGCTAAGCCGTGTTAGCTTTTGCACTCCGCTAGATCATGTTTTAGCCGAGTTATGAAGCTCTTAGATATCGGAGTGGAATGATGTCCTTCTGGCTGAATAAGACCCAAATACACAGGGCTTTGGCCTGTTAAATCGATTTCCAAAATGACCGATTCATTACGAATTATAGGTAATTCACTTGCAAAAGAATAATCAAGACCAATTGTTACGGCATGATGATTTTTAAGGGCTCTACCGATCGAGTTCGGGTTATTTGTCGTAAACAAAATATCAACAGGACCAAATTTGGCTTGAAAGTCATCCATAAACCATTTGACATAATCATCGTTGTACAAGACAACCGTCTGCTGCATGATCTCCTCGGGTGTAATCGTTTTGTTAAGCGCTAACGGAGATTGTTTGCTGACTGCTGCAACCATCTTTACGCTCATCAATCGTTCAATGGAGAGCCCCATATTCTCAACGATTCGATTCTCAAACAATATAATAAAGCCCAAGTCGGCGCGATTATGTAGGATGTCATCAATAATTTCTTGGGAGCCTTTCTCGAAAATTTCCATTCTTACTTGTGGATAATCCTTTTTGAAATCCATAACGGCATTCTCGATTAAAAATGCGTGCCCAGGAATAGTAGCGAACCGCAAGTTTCCTTGAATGGAATTGGAATAACCTTGTGTAGTTTCCATTAGCTCTTTGTACTTGTTAAGTACTTCATACACCTTCTTAATAATTACAATTCCTTCAGCCGTTGGAACTGCTCCTGACCGAGATCGCTTGAGGATAACAACGCCCCATTCCGATTCTAAGCTTGATATCGCCTGACTAATAGCTGATACGGTGACATGTAAATTTTGAGCAGCACCTGAAATAGACCCCGTCTTCACTACCTCAACAAGATACTCCAGCTTTTCAATATTCATGGACGATGATTCTCCTTTAATTCAGTTTATCTTAATCATTATTCAATATGTTTAAATATATCTTAACTTAAAACAGTGATAATATGAAATCAGGGTACAGATACTTGTTCTTATTAAGTAAGAGTGAGATTGGCGGATTTTGGACAACGTAATCGAGACCGTTTAGGGGCTCGAAAGATGAGAAGGGGTGTAGAAACCATGAGATTCCAAGATAAAGTGGCTATTGTTACAGGTGGTGCAAGTGGTATTGGTGAAGTAACCGTCCGCTTATTTGCCGAAGAAGGCGCTAAAGTGGTCATCGCGGATTTTTCTGATCAGGGGCAGGCGGTTTCAGATCAGTTGAATGCGGAGGGCTTTGACACCTTGTTTGTAAAAACGGACGTGGCTAACGAGGAAGACGTTATTCATATGGTATCCCAGACGGTAAACAAATATGGCAAGCTGGATATTCTGTTTGCCAATGCAGGTATTGCTAAAGACGGACCCGCTGATCTATTAAGTGCGGAAGCATGGAAAAGAACCATTGATATCAATCTAACAGGTGTATTTCTCTGTGATAAATATGCGATTAAGCAAATGCTTGCACAAGGCACAGGAGGTTCCATCGTAAATTGCGGCTCCATCCATAGCCACGTTGGCAAAGCAAATGTTACCGCATACGCTTCTGCTAAAGGCGGCGTTAAGCTTTTAACCCAGTCGCTGAGTGCAGACTATGCCACAAAAGGAATTCGAGTTAACGCTATATGTCCGGGATACATTGATACGCCACTCATCCAAGGTCGGAGTGAGGCGATTACGCAGCACCTTATCGATTTGCACCCGATGAAACGTCTAGGCAGGCCAGAAGAAGTCGGTAAAGCCGTTCTGTTCCTTGCCAGCGATGACGCTTCTTTTATAACAGGTACAAGCCTTCTAGTGGATGGCGGCTACACAGCTGTCTGATTTTGTACTTCAATCACCTTGATCTAATTTGGACGACAAACCCGAAAGGAAGTATCAACCATGAGACTACAAGGCAAAATTGCTCTCATTACGGGCGCAGGTACAGGTATAGGAAAGACAACGGCGCTTAGATTTGCGAATGAAGGTGCCAAAGTTGTCGTAACGGATATCAATCTGGAAAATGTTAAAAAGACCGCTGCCGAAATTCAACAATCCGGCGGTGAAGCTATCGCATTACACCATGATGTCAGTAATGAAGATAGCTGGAAACAGGTCGTTGACGCTTCCTTATCATCATACGGACAAATTGACATTTTATTTAATAATGCAGGTATCTATTTCATTAAACCTCTCGCAGAAACGACATTAGATGAATTTAATCGCATGATGAGCATCAATGTCACCAGTGTATTTCTTGGGATGAAACATGTCATGCCGCTTATGGCGAAGAAAGGCAGCGGGTCGGTTATTAATGCTTCCTCCGTTGCAGGTCTAAAAGGGGCTGCAGGTCATATTGCGTATGGTGCCAGCAAGGGCGCAGTACGAATTATGACTAAGGATGCAGCTGTTGAATATGCACCGGCTAATGTCCGGGTCAATTCGATACATCCAGCCTATATTAATACGGCGATGGGAGCCTATGCTGTTGACAAAGCTAAGCTGCCTGAATCAGAGTTAGCCCAAATCATGGCGCCATTAGGGCGTTTTGGCACGGTAGAAGAAGTCGCGAATTTAGTTGTCTTTCTGGCATCTGATGAATCCTCTTTTTCAACGGGAGCGGAATTCATCCTTGATGGCGGAGCTACTGCGAAATAGTATACAAGCAAAGGGCACCCCAGCGGGTGCCCTTAAATTTTGCCGAGACTTGGGAAAAAGAGAGGGGTCATTCCATTAACTAACGCTCAAAAAAGAATGTCTGAATTAAATTGGATACAGTCCTGTCATATAACGTTTTCGCTAATGCCTCACTCTCAATATGACCGCCTAAGTGAAGGTGAATGACACCATGCAGTGATGCCCAAACAACATGAACGACAAGTATCGGGTCTTTTTCGGCAATTAATCCTTGCTCAATTGCTGCTGCGATCGTATTTATTACTTGTTGTAAAGCTGTTATTGTCGCTTTAAGGCTCTCCTCTTCCGGTTTAAATTCACTAAATGCACCACCAAACATCAGCATATAGTAGCTTGTATAGGTTTGTCCAAAGCTCCAATAAGCTTCACTCAAACCACGAAGATAGTTTTCCAAATCTGCTTGTTTTGGCACCGCTTCAAAGGATTTGGCTAACAGCTTGCAGCCTTCCAAAAATAATTGTTTAGCCAAACCTTCCTTGTTATTAAATAAGTTATAAATAATTTTTGTGGAACATTCCATTTTCTCGGCAACTCGGCGAACCGTAACCGCTTCTGGGCCTTGTTCCTGCAAAATCCTTGCAGCTGCCTCAACCACGTTTTGCCTTAAGTTCTCGGTATGCTGCAGTCTTGTTTCCTGATAGGTTTTTACAGCACGATTATCTGTGAAAGGCATATCGGAAGGATTGTTCATCTAACTTCACCCTCAGACCTTTAGTTTTTTCGAGACATGTTATTTCCTGACCTTCATTTTACTATTTTCAATATCAGAACACCAACCTAAACTAGGCATTACTGTACCATCAAAAGGTTTTATTAATCAATAAGTTGACATTAGATGCGCATTTAAATACAATGATTTCATTAGGAAACAATGTTTCTACATAAAAACTACATATCCGAGAGGGTTGAGACGATGAAACAGGTACAAAACAAGTGGGCACTGATTACAGGTGCTTCTTCGGGTATAGGAGAAGCGTTTGCGCATGAATTGGCTGCTAAGGGAAGCCATTTGATCTTAACCGCACGCTCGGAATCTAAGCTCGTTGCTTTAGCTGAGAAACTAAGTAAGAAACATGGCATTCAAACGGAAGTTATCGTCTCAGATCTATCTAGAGAAGGCTCTCCCGCCAAACTATATCAAGAATGCTTAAAACGTGGTCTTAGTGTAGATATATTAATTAATAATGCGGGGTTCGCTAGTCATGGATTATTTGATCAATTATCCAGAGACCGAGTGCATGAAGAAGTTATGCTCAACGTACTTGCGGTTGTGGATCTCACTCATTTATTTTTACCGGATATTCTGAAGAAACAGAGCGGTATAGTCATTAATGTAGCTTCTACGGCAGCATTTCAACCGGATCCATATATGGCAGTGTACGGAGCGACTAAAGCATTTGTATTGTCGTTTACACAGTCGCTTTGGGAAGAAAACCGCAAACGCGGTGTCCAATTTCTTGCTCTATGTCCAGGTTCAACGGAAACCCCATTCTTTAGCGTTGTGGGAGCTGAGGAGGCTTCGGTCGGAAAGCGTGATACGCCAGAAAATGTTGTACAAGTGGCGCTTCGCTCATTAGAGGCTGGTCGGCCTTATGCTGTTGCCGGGTTCAAAAATTTCATAACAGCTCAAGCATCTCGTTTTTTAACAAGTAAACAAATGCTTCGTATCGTGGAACGGATGCTGCGTCCACGTGTACTTTTGTAAATATGAAATGAAAAGATCGTTACTACTTCTTTGATGACTATTGTTTTGAAGAAAAAAAGGCACCCAAGTGGGTGCCCTTTCATTTTAAACAACTAAGAAGCTAGCTTATATTCGCATACTGAAATTTATTGAAAAGCATTGGGGAATTGCGCAACGATGCCAGCTGTAAATGCATCTGCCATTTCCAATGCCTGCTTCTCAATTTGATCAAAGGCCTCGATGTCGGATTTATATTTTTTGGATAACCGAAATACGGCTTCATCTTTGGTCATTCGCAGATGCTCATACAGCATGTTCTGCAAGACTGACTTTGGCCAGTTGGGATTGATACTGTTCAAAAAACCAGCGATTTCATCTGCATTGGCGTACCATTTCTTCTCCGCTTCCGCAGCTGCTTGGTTGTTGCCGGCCTTCGCAGCTTTAACGAGTTGGGCAGCCAAAACAAGATGTTCTCTCATTAAGCTGTCAAACTGAGAAGCTACTGCATCCCCGTAATAATGTCTAAACACGGCGGCCATATCCGTAGGATTTCGGAGCAGACGTTCGGTAACTAGAGCCAAGTCAGGCAATTCTTCTGCAATACTAATAATAAGCATCCTCGTCCAAGCGACGTGTTGCTCCCAGAGCGTTCGGAAAGTCTGGTTTAATTCTACTACAGCTTTACTTATACATGTATTACCTTGTACGATACCCCTTTCCATTCTAAAGAACGGTGCAGGTGTTTGCCTATAGGGGATATAATTCGTCTGCCATGTGTAAGAGTTATAAGGATAAGTCCCTGGATGAATGGCATTTCTTGTATAGAACGAGGGTTGATGCCGTGGTTCTGATATCCAAGGAATCGAATAGAACATATGTGTTTCCTCCTTAATATAGGTGTTCACCTAATAAGAATATGCAATGGAGGTCATATTCGTTTGGGCTAATGCACGATAGCGCTAATAAGCAGAGAGAATAACAATGGCTGATCTGGGTTAGCCTACAAGAAGTTAAAACAGTCATTATAACCTGTTGAACGTCAGCAGATATCCTATTTTGGTAAATAGGTTATTTACCGTGCCAATGGTTTTCATTTGGGGTTTTGTGATAGTATATAGACCTATACGCAGAGAGGAAGTGAACCATTATGATAAACATAACGATTCCGGCACCGGACGTGACCATTACCAAGCAGGTTAATCCCCAGCTGAGCAATATTTATGGCTTTACTGATTTTCACCTGATTACGAGGGAACATGGTGGCTTTTTTATGTTTTACAACGATAAGGACGAGCTGCTGTTTGTCGGTAAGGCGCGGAAACTAAGACCTCGAATCAAAAAACATTTTGAGGATTCAGTATCCGTCATGAAGAATCATCGCAATGAGGTTACTAAAATTGAGGTTTATGTCAATGAGGATTCTGTTGATCGGGAGATCTACGAAACTTACCTTATTAACAAATACAGAGCGAAGTACAATGTAGAAAAAGTATACTTTAGATAGATACAATTACGAAAACAAAGCAATGAGCACAGTCATGAGGACGAGGCTTATTGTTTTTTTGTTTCCTGTGTATGCGGACATGTTGACAGCGAAAAGTAAACCTGTTATATTTATCTTAAATTAAAGATAATTAAATTAAAGATTGTTTTAGAAGATGATTTTTATTCATGTACCACGGGAAAGCTAAAATTGAATGGAGGAATATATAATGAATCAATTAAAAGGTATCCATCATGTTACGGCGATTACAAGCAGCGCAGAACGCAACTATGACTTTTTTACTAATGTGTTAGGTATGCGTTTAGTTAAGAAAACAGTGAATCAAGACGATATTCAAACGTATCATTTGTTTTTTGCAGATGATAAAGGCAACGCAGGCACTGACATGACATTTTTCGATTTTCCACATATTCCGAAGGGCGTGCATGGGACGAATGAAATATCAAAAACTTCATTCCGAATTCCGAATGATGCGGCTCTGCAATACTGGGTAGAGCGATTCAACCGTCTAGATGTCAAGCATACCGGTATTCAAGAGCTGTTTGACAAGAAGTCACTTTCGTTCGTTGACTTTGATGACCAACACTATCAATTGATTTCGGATGAAAATAATAAAGGGGTAGCTTCAGGGGTGCCTTGGGAAAAAGGACCAATTCCGTTAGAGCACGCGATTACGGGTCTAGGGCCAATTTTCATTCGCATTTCTAATTTCGAGAACTTCAAAACGATGCTGGAAAAAGTACTGTTGTTCAAAGAGATTGATCAAGACGGCTCATTCCATCTATTTGAGGTTGGTGAAGGCGGAAATGGAGCTCAAGTTATTGTGGAATACAATGCTGTGCTTCCACAAGCGCATCAAGGCTTCGGCACCGTTCACCACGTGGCATTCCGTGTTGAGGACCGCGGCGTATTGAATGAATGGATCGAGCGTCTAGAGAGTTTCAGATTGCCGTCTTCTGGCTATGTGAACCGTCACTTTTTCGAATCGTTGTACGCTAGAGTGGCTCCGCAAATTTTATTCGAATTTGCAACGGATGGTCCAGGTTTTATGGGAGATGAGCCTTATGAGACGCTTGGTGAAAAATTATCGCTGCCTCCTTTCCTAGAGCCTAAACGTGAAGAAATCGAAAAATTAGTTCGCCCGATTGATACGGTACGCAGTACGAAGGAATTTATTAAAGAATAATATTGTTGATACGGTTGCAAACAGCCCTAGCTTCGCTTAGTAGCTAGGGCTGTATTTAATCTAGTGGATTGATTGGACAATATCCCATATACTTGTAAGGCAACTTCAAGGAGAGCTTGAATGTACAATAAGGAATGGAGGACATGAAATTATGTCTAGTTTGCCAAATTGCCCGGAATGCAATTCTGAATACACGTACGAGGATGGCAGTCTGCTGATCTGTCCAGAATGCAGTCATGAGTGGAGCTTACAATCAGAATCCGATAACGATGAAGATAAAAGAATAATCAAAGATGCGAATGGAAATGTGTTGAACGATGGCGATTCTGTTACTGTTATTAAAGACCTTAAAGTTAAAGGCAGCTCGCTCGTTATCAAAATAGGCACAAAAGTAAAAAACATCCGCTTAATTGAAGGCGATCATGATATTGATTGCAAAATTGATAGCTTTGGCGCTATGAAATTGAAGTCGGAATTTGTGAAAAAGATTTAGGTTTTATTTATCATGAGTTACGCTAAAGTAAAAACGGAATAGTTGAGGCCTGATTCGCTCTTATAGAGCTTATCGGGTCTTTTTATTTATGTAGAAAAAAGATAATAAACCCGAGAGGGCAGAAAATCTAGGGGGGAGTTTTGTGGTGGAAATATTTTTTATTAATTAAAAAATAATGAAATTAATTTACAATATCAAGGTATTATGATATGTTGTTTTTGCCTACTGCTATGATGACTTGATTTAGTATTCCTAATTTTGCTTATAAGATGGCAGGGTGCATTCGAGGAGTAAATAAAACCGTAGTGGAGTGGAGTCCAATGAATACAAATAGAAATGTCCTTGATATGATAAGAAGAAAGCTGGTTGTTTCCTGCCAGGCCTTGCCTGATGAGCCGCTTCATAGTCCATTTATTATGGGGAGAATGGCATATGCAGCATACTTAGGCGGTGCTTCGGGTATTCGTGCTAACAGTGTGGAGGATATTAGGGAAATCAAGAGGCAAGTTGATTTACCAATTATCGGGATCATTAAAGAGGTTTATGAGGGGTCTGCCGTATTTATCACTCCCACGATGAAGGAAGTGGATGAGCTTTGTCTTGAAGGCGTAGACATCATCGCAATGGACGCGACGGATCGTGTGAGACCGGATGGTTCGACTATATCGGAATTATTTCCGTTACTAAGAGAAAAATATACAGATCAGCTCTTTATGGCGGATTGCTCCACTTATGCTGAAGCAATCAAGGCTGCAGAGCTTGGGTTTGACATTATAGGCACGACGCTCAGTGGTTATACCGAAGCAACAAAAGATAACGCTTTGCCGGATTTTCAATTGATAGAGAAGCTCGTAAATACGATATCCGTTCCGATCATAGCGGAGGGCGGCATCTCGACACCCGAGGAATTAAAAAGATTATTTGACCAAGGAATTTATTCGGCAGTAGTGGGGTCTTCCATTACAAGACCGATGGAAATAACCAAAAAATTCGTAAAGGCTGTTGAATAGCCATGGGGATGAACATTTTAGCGGCGGATATTGGTGGCACCAACACGAAGATCGGCATTTGCGATGAACAAGGAACGATTACTCAGTTCAAGGAATATTCTACCGAGGCTCATTTGGGCGGCTTGCATCTCATGGAAAGATTGCTTGATCAATTGGAATCCTATCATCATTTCGATGCTGTCGCTATCAGTACGGCCGGTCAAGTGAACACCGAAGAGGGCTGCGTTTTGTATGCAAACGAGAATATCCCCAATTATACAGGTATGAAGATTAAAGAAATCGTGGAGAACCGATTCCATAAACCCGTTAAGGTAGAAAATGATGTGAATGCGGCTGCTTTAGGCGAGGCATACTTTGGGGCAGCAAAGTCGTTTACTGATTTCTTATGCTTAACGTTTGGAACAGGTATCGGCGGAGCTATCGTCATTAATCGTCAGATATACCGCGGATCAAGCGGATCGGCCGCTGAATTCGGTCATATATTTACACATCCATTGTCTAACATGAATGGCAGCACGAGAAAACCGTATTACGAAACCTACGCCTCAACGGCAGCCTTAATCCGAATGGCCCAAGAAGCTGATCCAGAAATTGTAGATGGAAAAGGTTTTTTTGATAAAATACAGGTAGGAAACGATACGTTAAATCATATTTTGCATACTTGGACTGCTGAAGTATCTGCGGGTTTAGCTTCACTTATTCATATCTTCAATCCACCTGCAATTATTGTAGGGGGCGGAGTGATGGAACAGGATGAACTCGTTCGCATAGTCGAGAAACAAACAAAAGAGTTAATCATGGAAAGTTTTTTGGGTGTGAATATTCTAAAGGCTTCTCTTGGAAATAAGGCTGGCTTATTAGGTGCTGCATCATTATTTTTACGCTGAGTGTAAAGGATTTAGGGAGGTGATGGGTTGCGCACGATCAATATTTTCACAACGATTCATTCGAAATACAACAACCTGACGAATACGGAAAAAAAAGTAGCGGACTATGTCTTGGATAACTCGGAAAGTGTCGTTTATATGTCGATCACTGATCTTGCGGATAGCTGCGGAGTAGGCGAGTCAAGTGTATTCAGGTTTTGCCGATCGTTAAGCTACAAGGGGTATCAGGATTTCAAGATTGCACTTGCACATAGCATCACAGTGGAAAACGAAATACCGCAGCTCACGGACAAGGTTCTGATGAACGATACGATAGAGCAAGTGTCCTCCAAGGTGCTGTCATCCAATATAAGCGCGTTAAACGAAACTTATCATCTGATCGATAACGAAAAAATGAATCAAGCCATTGAACATTTGCTTCAAGCGGAACGCGTCATATTTTTTGGCGTCGGTTCTTCATTAATGACAGCAATGGAAGCGAAAATCAAATTTATGCGTATCATAAATAAAACGGAATGCAGCATCGATTCCCATCTGCAGATGATGTCGGCGGCTTTAATGACGAAACGAGATGTTGCCGTCGTTATTTCTTATTCCGGTTCTACCAAGGATACGATTGAAGTGGCAAAAAAGGCAAAAGAAAGTGGTGCTACCGTCATTTCTATTACCAGATTCGTTAAGTCACCGCTAACCTCTTACTCGGATCTCACACTGCTATGCGGCGCGAATGAAGGGCCTCTGCAAGGCGGTTCATTATCTGCGAAGATTTCACAGCTTTACTTGCTCGATGTACTATATGTTGAATATTTCAAGAGAACCTACGAGGATTCTATAAGGAATAAGGAAAGTACTGCTGGGTCAGTAGCTGTGAAATTGCTTTAAAGCATAGCATATGCGGAACAAGCTTTTGAATACGCCATTGGGGGAATAGGTCATGATTTTAGGTTCTTTGACATCATGGGGAGATCAAAGCAAATACGAGAATACCGTCATCGTAACAGCGATGGACGAACTTAAGAAAATACTAGTACAAAATCCTGCTGCCGGTCGTGTCGAGATTAACGGTGATCTTATGTATGCTTCATTTATGGAATTTGATGCGAAGGCTTCAGAAGATCATCTTGCTGAGAAACACGAGTCCTATATCGACCTCCAATATTTAATTGAAGGTGAAGAAACCATCGGGTGGTCATCGCTGCGAGAAGATGTTGAACCCGTTAAAGCTTATGACAGTGAGCAGGATTACGCGCTGTATAAGCCTTCAGCAGATGAGATATTGCTCCATCTTAAGCCGGGTATGTTTGCCGTCTTTTTCCCTAATGATATTCACAGACCCGGCATGGGCCAACCGTCTACAAAAATCAAAAAAGCGGTTGTGAAAATGCATATGGACTTGCTGCAACGGCGTTAAAAAAAGCCGCTCTATCGGGGATCGGCACGATGAGCGGCTGGCTTTTATTATAGATAGGTATGAGATTTCAATTATGAACGGGGTTTGAAGATGCCAAAAGGCCGACCGATTGGCAGAAACACACGTCCAAAATGCGTGTTCAGCACAGCTGCACCCGCGGCATATAGCGACAGCAGAGCGATACCCATCTCGGCATAAGCAGCGAGTGTGTGGAACACGTCGGAGGCAACTCCGAATGCATCGAAGCTCAGGCCTAGGAACAGCAGGTCAATCAGTACGAAGATGAAGAACAAGACTTTATTTGTCTCAGCTGCCCCGATGGTCATCAGCAGGGAGAATATGAGATAACCGACAAAAGCAAAACCAAGCTGCTTGCTGTCTGCGATTGCTGCTAGCTCTGCGCCGAATACTCCGAGCTTGATAAGCCAGCTGCCGGCCATGGCCATCCAGAAAAAAGCATAGGCGCCAAAAGCGGTCATACCGAATGTATTATTGTGTTTGGCATCTTGTATAGAAGCAAAGAGCTGGGCAAAGGCGCCTAGGAAGATAGCCCATGGAATAACGAGACTAAGACCCTCCGTTAAGCCGAGCTTTTGTGAGGAGGCTACGAGCGTAACGATAGCCAGCCCAAATAAGCCGATTGCGCTTGGGTCGGCGGTTACGATTTTTACATTGGAATGATGTTCATTATGCATGTTAGAAAAGAAACCTCCAATAGTTTTTCAGGGGTAAACCTGCAATATTATAGTTGATTCTGCCGATACCAGAATTACTAGTTTAACGGAAATCACCTGACTCGCATAGGGGGAAATTATTGAAAACGCCCCTTTTGCCTATGATAAGCAGAGGGGCGTCACATAAATGTTTTAATTTCATCCTTCGCGGCTACTGTCCGAGCGGTTTCTGCTTGGGAATAGGTCCGAATAAAATCCAGTTTCCTCTTACTTTTCCAGCCCAAGTGACGATGATCCATGAGCCGATTAGAGCCAGTAAGAAGCCGCCTGCAATCCATGCACCATAGACTAGCGGACTGCCATTCACATCCATCATACGGTAATATCTGAGGAACATCGGATGAAGCAAGTACATGCCAAACGATGCATGGCTGAGATGAATAAGAACAGCTTTCAAATATTCGATGCGGGATGCCTTAATCCGAAGTGCTAAATGAATAAGGAGCAGGCATGCAGCAGTGATATAAATTTCATTTTTCAATTGCACCAAAAAGATATCGTTAAATAGTATTTTTCCCTGAGCTTCACGTAAGTAGTAGATCACATTGATAGCGCCGGAAGTGACTAATACCAGAATTAATGTGCTACGTAAAGCAATGCTGTTTCGATTGCGCTCCCAATAGGAGTAAAGCTTCGTATAGTTGATTCCAATGTAAGCCCCGATACAAAAGTACAAGCTATATGCGAAAAATCCGCTGGTGACGTATTTAATTCCGATTTCTTTCGCATTCAGCATATAAGCCCATTGTACGAGAAGTCCTCCTGTTATCAACCAATTAACGAGACGAGGCCACTTTCTCATCACATACCACAGCAGTGGGAAGAGCAAATAACACTGGATGATAATGAAGATAAAATACAAATGAGCATAGGTTTTTCCAATCATCAATTTAACGAAAAAATCCCAGGTTTGAAAATAAGAAATAAACTGTTCAAAACTAGTAAATCCATATCTGAAATAGATGATAGTGGCATAATAAATAAATGAAAATAGAAGAAACGGCAGCATAATTTTAGTCAAACGCTTCTTGTAGAACGATTTAGCCGTCTGCTTGTTTAATGGTTTATCATTGTAATTGTAGAAAAGAGATATGCCACTGATCAGAATGAATAGAGGTACGGCGAATTTGGATAAAGTATTGAACAGGACCAGAATCAGAAACAGTGTGGAGTTAGGGTCGGCATTGACCACCGAAGAGGATGTCGCGTGAATCATAATGACGGCAAGTATGCCAAATGCGCGAAGGCTCTCAATCTCGGTCAAAAGCGCCTTCTTAGTTGGCGGTTGAGACATTATGCACCTCTTGAATAAGTTGATAATCTTACATTATTTGTTGTTAAAATGCTGACAAGCTAGTATAGCACAAAAGTGGGAAAATATAATGAACTAGTTTGTGGAGAAATTGTGCTCTGGCAGCCTTGAAATGGATATAAACACAAATAAGGACAACCATCTGGTTGTCCTTATTTATGCATGATGAACGGTGACGCTAACCTTGCTCTGGTAGATGCTCTGGCTGATTGACTACGACAGATCCATCATCCAATCTAAGCCATGTTTGAAAGTCAGCTTCCCCTTCGGTTAATTGTATGATCCGTGCGCCTCGCGGAAAGCCTTCTTTTCCATAGGTGTTATAACCCGTTGCCCGTCCATAACAGAGACGTATGCCGTGAAGCTCACCCCAGTAATCATTGATATGGTCATGACCCACGAACGTGCCACGTACATCTTTCATTTCAAGAAAGGCGGTAAATAGTCCGGAATTTATTTTTGGACTTGCTACGCCTTCGTGTTTTTGCCCATAGCAGGTATGCTCGTTCCATACCTCGTTATATTCGGGTACAGGGATATGGAAAAACGCTAGTGAGGGTAGTGGAACATCATTGTTTTGCTTCGTTAAACGAGCGGACTGCTCCTTATACCAGCCAATTTGGCTGTGAGTTACCCATGCATAGCCGCCAACTGGCTGATCGGCATATTCGCCAGAATCTAATAAATATAATGCGGCAGCTGGTCCGTTATTATTTTTAGAATGGATTTCAAGCACATAATTTCCTACACGATCCCCTAGGCTAGGGCCCATTTCTGTTAAGCTAAGCGGTCTTTCCTGCTGCAATCGAATAAGCTCTTCTCTGGTGGTGCCAACCTCGGTATCATGATTGCCAAACACAGCTGCCCAGGGGATATTAAATTCTTCCGCTGCTTTGACAGCATTTTTATAGGACTCTTTCCTATCTGCACAATGCTCGCTATAAATAACGTCACCTGTAAAGATCACCAAATCCGGTGCTTCTTCTTGAAGGATATTCTTCATTAGCGAATACGTCTGTAAATCCTCTTGCTGCCCATTTTGCCAATGTAGATCGGTAAATTGAACAATTTTAAAATTGCCGTCCTCTCGAAAATGTAAGCTCGCCATAGTACCCTCCACTTTTATGTGATTAGAATGTTATACGCCAGAAAGCTGTATTGATGGTTTATGTACAATCATTTCGATACCATTGCTCATTATCCTGCAAAAAAAAAACGCCATCTCTTTCATTATTGAAAGAGACGGCGTTTTCGTTACTGGGACCATATATTAAAAATCAAAGTTGTCAGGATCTGGGCCAACCCGAAGATTCTGGTTTAAAGCATCAATCTGAGCTAGCTCCTCTTCAGAGAGCACAAAATCAAATACGTCAGAGTTTTCAATGATGCGCTGTTCTTTCGTAGATTTCGGAATCGTTACAATACCATGCTGTAAATCCCAGCGCAGAATGACTTGGGCAATGGATTTGTTATGTTTATCAGCGACCTCTTTAAGAACAGGATGTTCTAACAGCTGACCCTGCATTAACGGAGACCATGCTTCGATTTGAATGCCTTGTTCCTTGCTATATTCAATCAACTCTTTCTGAGTTAGCTGCGGATGGAGTTCCACTTGATTGACCATCGGTTTAACGACAGCATCTTTCATTAACGTCTCCAGATGATGAATCTGAAAATTGCTTACGCCGATCGCTTTTACACGACCATCCTTATATAGAGTTTCCAAAGCTCTCCACGCTTCTTGGAATTTACCTTCTACAGGCCAATGAATAAGGTACAAATCAAGATATTCCAGACCTAGCTTATTTAGCGTTGTTTCGTAGGCTGCCAGCGTAGATTCATATCCAAGATCAGCATTCCATACTTTTGATGTAACAAAAAGCTCTTCTCTAGCCACGTTGTATTCAACCATAGCCTCACGAATACCTTGTCCGACACCTGTTTCATTGTCATAAATAGCTGCAGTATCAATACTGCGGTAGCCATTCTTGATGGCTGCTTTGACAGCATTAACGAGCTCAGCACCATCCTCAACTTTAAATACGCCAAGACCAAACCATGGCATTTGAACACCGTTGTGAAGTGTAGTTGTATCCTGTAAATGTTTTGCGATCATAGTGAAGCCCTCCTGTGTTTTGTTTCATCTTTTTTTTCCAAAGCTCTTGCCCAGCCGGTTAATATGACAGCTCCGACAACCATCAAAGCTCCTACCCATGCTGTATGAATAAGTCCAATCGAGTCCGTAACGACACCGCCCAAATAGGCTCCAATTGCAATACCAGCGTTAAACGCAGCAATGTTAACAGCGGAAGCGACATCTACCGCCTTCGGCGCATATCGCTCAGCGAGCATAACCACATGCACTTGCAAGCCGGGTACGTTCATAAAAGCAAACAGTCCCATTAAGAAAATTGTAATCAAGCCAGCTACTTTAAACGGAGCGGTGAATGTGAGAATGAAGAGTATAATAGCCTGCAAAATAAACATGTAAAACAAGGCGGTAATCGGCTTCTTATTGGCAGCTTTTCCTCCAATGACATTGCCGATTGCTATCGCGATGCCGTAAACCAAAAGAATGGCCGCTACCGTACTTTCCTTAAATCCGGTTATATCGTGAAGTAACGGGGATAAATAAGTAAAGACAACAAACGTGCCCCCATACCCAATGGCAGTAATAGCGAATGCAAGCAGCAATCGTCCATTCGTAACCAGCTTCACCTGCTCGCGGAGCGGTGTTCGAGTTCCTTTGCGCAAATCAGAAGGAATCAAAATCATATTGGCTATAAAGGCTATTATGCCAATGACAACAATGCCGACAAAGGCAGCACGCCAGCCCCAGTTTTGTCCAATCCAAGTACCCAAGGGCACGCCTGTAACGGTAGCTACTGTAAGTCCTGAAAACATAATAGCGATCGCACTTGCCCTGCGGTTCTCGGGAACGAGATCAGCTGCAATGGTAGATCCAATCGACATAAATACACCATGAGCCAACGCCGAGATGACGCGTGCTGTCAGTAAAATGCCAACCCCACTCGCTATTGCGGCAAGGCTATTTCCGGCAATAAAAACAATCATAATCCAAAACAATAATGTTTTTCGCGGAATATTAGATGTTAAAGACGTTAGTATCGGCGCTCCAAAAGTCACCCCCAAAGCATATAAAGTAACGGTTAGTGCGGATGTTGTAACAGATATATTCAAGTCTTCAGATATAAGCGGGAGAAGCCCTACACTGATGAACTCTGTTGTCCCAATCGCAAAGGCGCTTATGGCTAACGCAAGGAGCGCCAAAGTACTTCTTTTTTTATCTAAAGCCATTTGTATAACCCCTTTTGTGTAGTATTGCCGGCCGGTAAGTGCTATTATGATTGGTTTAGGCGGGAATGAACAGTACGTACTTTGAAGTACTATAGGTACTAAAAAGTAATAATTGCATCAACAGTAGGCTACAGCTCAGTTTGGGAGGATTAACCTGTGATTAAGAAGAAATATAATATTTCAGTGGAAGCGACCCTCGAGGTAATTGGGGGAAAATGGAAGTGTGTAATCCTTTGTCATTTAACACATGGCAAAAAAAGAACGAGCGATCTAAAACGTATTATGCCCTCTATTACACAAAAGATGTTAACGCAGCAGCTGAGGGAGCTGGAGCAAGATGGCATCGTGAATCGGATAAGCTACAATGAGGTCCCCCCGCGGGTTGAATATGAGCTTAGTGAATACGGATGGAGCTTAAAATCGATATTGGATTCCCTTTGTTCATGGGGTGAAATCCATATTATAAAAGAGTACGGGGATAAGGCTGCCGTATTAGAAGACAACGGACTAAATAATCTTGAAATGGACATCGTCGAACAGGAAAAAGATGTGCTTTGCTAAAAGATCCAATCACAAACAGGCTTAGACAATATAAATAATAAAAATCGGTTAAGCGGCCTTGGTCCTGAATTCTATTGGACTGAGGCCGTTTAGTTTTGCCTGCAAACGCTCGTTATTGTAAAAATAAATGTACGCATCGATGTCTTTTGAAGTTCTTCGAAGGTTGGGTATGTACGACGCAAATAATACATAAAAAAGACCTCCCGCCGCTCCGTGTTAAGGAATGGGGGAAGGTCTCCGGTTATCCAGTCGTCCGTCCTGCATATTATGCGAATAAGTTCGGTATGGTACGAGATCGCACCTAATCGCGTATCTCTGGTTTATTAGGGGGCTGCTTGTATAGATGCGGAATGCGGAGGAAGCCGTCACGTACCTCATGCAGGGATGCGTATTCGTGTGCCACCAAGACGGCGGTATTGCAGCCTGTCTAATAAAAGGCGTCGCAGTGGATTCTTACCCTATTAAGGAGCATCAACTAAGTTCCAACTAATCAATCCTTTATATTCTGCTGCATAGACATAGGGGTTGATTTTCAATAATATTCCTCGATCTATTTCCCACTGAATGCTTACCTCCTGCTGGTCATAAGAAATATCGTCATAAACATTCATAGGTATTCCAAGCTCCATCGTTGTTTCATTTCCATGCTCATCAACAAATATTAATGCATCTTTCAAGTGGTGTCCTTTGCCATCTGTAAATTCTTCAGTCAAAGTCGCTGAGAGACGCCATGGACTGCCTGTTCCACGGGTATCTTTCACATGGATGTCCCAATCATTATTTCGTTCTGAAATAGTCGGTTGGCTTGCAATCTTTATATTCTCAAAACTCATGTTTTCAGCCACACTCGTGAAAACTAATTTTCCGGTAACATTGACTTTTACGGTTTCAACATTGGAGTGCCAGCCCCTTTCATCCACTGCATAAACTGCAATTTGATGCATGCCTAATGTTAATTGGTCTGCGGGTATAGTATATTGATAGATGATTTCTTCACCTTTAATAGTCGAATTTTCTGCACCGGGAGCAAAATTGACTGGAGCAGCACTATCTATTGCATAATATAAATCAACTGCATGACTATCAAGGTCGCTCCAGCTCCCGTTAATGGTATAAGTTGTGCCGAAATCAACTGGAATTTCCTTATTCGCATCCATTAACGTAACGGTTGGCGGACTCTCAACAAAAATATTTAGAAAAGCTATAGAATAGGCCCCTCTCGGATCTCTTGATGCTACTTGAAATATATTTTCGCCTTTTTGCAATAGACTGGATGATACGAGATAGTTCCACGGCACTGGATCTGTAGAACCGCCATTATCCAGCTCTTCAGTGTTTAGGAGATTATTGTTCAATGCATAGTATAGCGTGTTGGTGGAATTATCAGGATCTTGCCAGGTTCCTGTGACCTCATAATCTTGACCAACCTTAATATGAATAGTGCCAGCCTCATCGATTGCCACTTTGGGGGCTTGGTTAATATCAATAAAGTAATTCACTGGTGAAGTTTGGGTAACATGGTTACTTCCCCGAAAGTCTGTCTTTTCAGCAACTGGGGTTGTTTGTGATACCTGGTTTACTGCAACCTTAAAAGAAATGCTCTGTTCATGATTATCAGCATTCATGTCAGATAGATTAACGGCTAACGTATTCCCAGACCACAAAGCATCATTCAAGGGTACAGTTCCGTTACGATCTGTTAATGTCAATGAACCCGGTACATACGTAACATAGTCATTAATTGTTGTTTGTCCCACGATGTTTTTCCAGTCTTGTTTGCCTGAGAGATATTTCGCCGTGATGGTGTAAGTTAACTCATCACCAAAAAAGACGGTGGCGCCGTTTACATTAAATGAATCTCTGGTTATCGTTTCTTTCACTTCGCTGTTTACCAGTCCAGGAACAGTTTCAAATACAACCTGATTCAAGGCATAGTCACCTCCGGTTGAACCCGTAAACCCCCAATAGATCTGGTTCGAACCAAAGACATCTTGTACATTGATGGGGATATTAACCTTACTTGTCCCTTCCAGTTGATAAGATAACATGCTTTTCGCCACATTCCATTCCACTTCAAATCTGCGCCATGTATCGTTGGATAATATCCCAGTATATTGAAGATTGTTATGCATCATCTTTCTTGTAAAATCAGGGAAATGATAGTAATCAGTATATATGCTGGTTTTACCTGGATAGTTCCAAGCAATATGGTTCCCAGCGGAACTGTCTACGTCAAATCGACCTTCACCAATGCCACCATTATTTATATGAGTGTCAAATTCAACCGCTAGACTATTTTGAATGCCATCATACGGACCATTATGATTCTGTGATGCCCACACCCCAAGACCGGCGCCGTTGTTAGGAGACAATGCGTTTGTGCCTCTGGAATCATTATGCATAACAAAAGCAATACCATCCGCTGCATCCTTTCCTCGATTTCCGAAGTAGATATACATTGACGATTTGAAATCTTGTGTTAAATCGAAAAAATTGTTGCTGGTCGACCAGATTCCACCTTTTTTCCAAGTAGATGCAGGAGTTATTTGAACGATTGAACCATCAATAATGGAACTGTTCGAACCCGTAGGTATCGTAAAAATATTATCTAGATCAATCTTGGCTGGAGGAATGTTTGCACTACGGGTTCTTCGTTGCTCACCATAGGTAGCATAAGTAACATAAGTAACGTCAACAACGGAAGGATCAAGATCCGGAGGAATAAACAGATTGTCTAATTTAATCCCTTCGAGAGGCTGATTCGCAACTGCAGCTTCACCCCGGGCTGGTGCCATCCACACGAAGCTGGGAAGCAGTACACACATGATTAATAGGAGCATAAACTTAGGATAAGGGAATTTGTTGTTCATCATTTGGATGGTTTTCCCCTCTTTTTTTCTTTAACAGCAATATAAAAATAATGAATAATAATATTAAAATGATCGCGCCCATGCCCCAATAAACAAACCTATTTCCTTTTTCGGCAGTGGTTTCAACTGCGACTTCATTGATCTGCTGTGCATCTTTACTTTTAATTTCGAACATTTTATCAAATCTCCAGGTTTGATTGCCGTCATTAGCCGTTACATATATATGATATTTTCCAGGTTCAAGCTGTTTGCCGTCCCAACTAATCGGAAAATCAAAATTAGAATTCGGAGCCATGGATAATTTGCTTTTTTTCGTTTCGTGAAGCGTCTTTTGTTGACCTTCTTTAGTGACTCTGGCATCTACATCCAAATTGTTTACAATAACCGCTTCTATATTTTGCAGATTGGCGGTAACCACCGGACGATAGTTCATTAATCCCGCTTGAACCTCATTTAACTTTAGATCAGGCCGTACCGATTTTTCAGTTTCGGTTAATTTCACGCCAATCACATAAGAAAATTTATTGTTTATTTGAACATTATGATTGGCTTGTGTTTTATCCGTTTGATTGATTTCGTAAATCTGGAAACCGCCCAAAATAATTCCGTCAAACGACTTCTCGGGCATTTGAATCGTAAACGGCACATTCTTCGTTTCGTTTCCTTTTAACGTTACTTTTTGCTTTGGAGTAATAAGCTCAGAAAATGCATATTTCAATGAACTGTCTTTTTCATGATCATGTTTGCTGTAATCAATGACTCCATTTTGGTTCGTTATCGCTGTGTTAGGTTCAATTATCAGCTCTATTTCTTCGGTTGATCCGTTTTTCACGGTTAACGAAATCGTTTGTTTTGAACCGGGACTCATTTTCAAGTCAAAATAGGTAAGTTTCTTATTGATCTGATTCTTGGGAATATTCGCTTTAACGGAATAACTCATCGATCCAGCAAAAGCCGTGTCATGGTTTGCGACCATCCCCAACCCAATCCATAATGAAACCAGAAGCATTAATAAACCTTTTTTCATTCGACATCCCTTCCTCGTTCAAATGGAACGCATGTTCATGCCCTGAAAACAAAGTTGAACCCGGCTTTAAAAAAAGCCCAGTTCAACAATTGAAACGATTTTAACTTGGTGCGTTAGACAATTCCCAAGTAATTTCTGCCGTATAATGGATAAGCGTATCTGCCGACCCCTCCAAAACCTTTAATTGGACATTTCTATTATCGCCGCCCGTTCCTGTGAAAACGTCGACCCAGGTTCCGCGTCCGGCGCCTTCTTCAGCCATCATCACCGGCTTTGCATCCATATTATCAAAGACAACGTCATACGCTTCAGGAGGAGCGGATACATTGCCGGACAGTGATTTTACTCGTCCGTTTCGAAAGGATAATATGGCGCCTGCCAACACTTTCCGATCCTCGCTTGTGAATTCGGAAGCCTGTGCCTTCAGAGACCATCCTTCACCGGTTCCGCGTTTATCTGTAACTTGTACAAACGGATTTTTATTTAAGGCATAATACGTTATGTTTCCGCTAGCAATTTTTTGGGTTCCGAATTGGATATTGGAGACATAATCAAGTGTCAACGCTCCAATGCTTCCAGTGCCTCCGTTTCCCGGATCTTCAGGATCAATCGGCCAAGGCGGATCCGGATTATCCGGATCTTCAGGATCTACCGGATTCGTTGTCCCCTCATCGGGAATAAAGCTTATGGTGCTGCTGGAAACGGCCGAATCAACCCCAGCTGCCTTGACCGGATTGCTTGAATAGGCTGCCCCGGCAAGGATAATTCCTAATACCAGTAGCTTAATAACCTTCATCTATCTCGCCTCCTACTGTATACTATTGCGGCGCATCCAGCAGACTCCAGTATAATGTGGAAGCATATTCACCAACCAGGTTCCCTGCAGGGACTTCAATTATCACATTGCTAGCGTTAAATTTATCCACCCATGTTCCCAGACCTGTATTAACCGCCGCAACCATCAGGTTTTGCGGTGCGGTTACGTCCGTATCTGTGCTTAATTGAACGCTATTTGCCATGGGCGTTGCGGAAACATTCCCGGTAGTCGTCACGAACATTCCAACCGGAAGCGTTACAACCGCACCTTTCAACACTATCGTGTCGTCCGTTTGATCTTTGAATGGCGTGGCCGATACTTGCAAGGTCCAACCTGTTCCCGTTCCGCGAGTATCCGTTACTTGAACATTGGGATTTACTGTCGTCGTTGAATAGGTCATTTTTCCGCCGGCCAATTGATGCGTATCGAACAGTAACGGCGAGACATTATCAATGGTTAATGACCCTTGATTTCCAGTACCTCCGCCCGGCACGCTTGGGTCGATCGGCGGGGTTATAGTATCTCCCGGAGTTATCTGAATACTGCCTTGAGAAGTGGCATTATCTGCCGCGCTTGCCGCTGCGGGGAACGCTAGTAATAGAATAGCTATTGATAATAGAAATACTTTTTTGATTTTCATTTGCTGATTCACTCCTAATGGTATCGTTCTTTAATAGTTAGTTAATTCTCACAAGCCAATTTGATGGGTCATAAATTTTGTGAAATTTTCACTAGTCAATGACTTGCTAAAATAAAAACCTTGATAATAGCAGCAACCAAGCTTTTGCAAGATTTCAAGCTGTTGTTTTGTTTCCACACCTTCTGCTACCACCATGACATTCAATTTCTTACACAACGAAATAATGGACTCTACAAGGATCTGCCGCTTCTTGCAACTTTCGATTTCACGGACCAGAGCAATATCCAGCTTTACGCAGCTTATAGAGTATTCACATAGATACGACAAAGAGCTATGTCCCATGCCAAAATCATCAATGGATACATTGATATCCATAGCTTTCAACTTCTCAAGGTTGCGACGAACGGAGCGGCTTTGAGGAATTACCGTTCTTTCCGTAAGCTCCAGTTCCACATATTTAGGGTCAATAGTCGCTTTATTTATGCATACCTGTATCGTCTGAACAAGGTGATCCTCTTCTTCCAGCTGTCTCGGATCCACATTGATCGAAATGGTCAGGTTGCTATGGCCCTGTATATGCCATTGCTTTAAATCGCTTATAGCCTGATTCAAAATCCATGCAGTCAATTGTTTGGTAAGACCTGCTTCTTCGCAAATACCTAAGATTAGCTCTGGCGATATCGCTCCGCAAACCGGATGATTCCAGCGCAATAGAGCTTCCGCCCCTATTACTTCACTCTGACCGTTTAATTTGGGCTGGTATTCTAAATGTATAGTGTCTTTCTGATTATTGAATCCGTATTCCAGTTCGATAGCCAGTGCACGACGGAAAAACGAACGTCGTGAATCGTCGCAATTATGAAGAATGCTACGCGTTTCTTGTCGGAGATGTCGAATTTCCTCAAGCTTCTGTCTAAATATCAAAGTATGCTGTCGTTGTCTGTACTTTTTCTTTAAGCGTCCGATATCGATGTTGCTTAGCATATTTAAAAAAATTCACCTCCCCCATTACAACCATAATACATGAGACCTTCCTCCTGATTACTAGTGAGTCTGTATTTACCGAGTTAGTGCTTGTCTAAGTAAAAAGGAAAGCAAAGCAAAGGATCGGATCGGGCAGAACGCCTGTCCTTTGCTTTGCTTTGCTTTACCTTCAGCTCATCTGAGAAGCTCAAGCGGCTACCGTATGATTAGATCATAGCTAAAAAGTTGAGCACTTCGTTGATTGAGTATCGAATGATTGTTCTTTTGTTCCAAATAAGAGCACTTTCATTCAGACCAGGGATTTCAATACACAACGAAGGCATACGGTAACCTTTTTCGGAGAAAGCGTTGACTACAACAATGAACGCTTTCAGAAAAAAACAGGCGACCACTCCCCGGTTGAATACCGAGAAACAATCGCCGCTTAAGGTTCTTATTTTACTGTCTACTTGATGGGGCTATAACCACAGAAGTCATCCTTTTCTTGCCGAGACCGCAATCATTTGATTCTAGCATTTAATAAATCATCACTACTGTGCGGGTATATGAAATTTAGTAATAAATATTTTCTCTATCGGGTCTATGTCCATGTGAATTAATCCGCCGCTCTTCTCAACGATTTCTTTTAATATTCTTATGCCGACACCGTGGTTTTCTTTATCTTGTTTGATGGTAACCACCCCTTCATCTTCCATCTTTATCTCTCCGTTGAATGAATTTTTGATCATAATACATAGCCAACCTTCATTAGTAAAGCTTGAAACTTCGATAAACCGATCCGAGTAATCCTCTATCCTGCAGCATGCTTCAATGGCATTTCTTAGTGCATTTGAAAAAATACGGATGATATCCAGCTTAGACAGCGCAATGTGAGGAGGGATAAGTGCAAGCGCCGAAAAACGAATATGATATTCGTCACATACATTGGCCTCATCCTGTAAAATGGCATCCAGTATAAAATTATTGGAATAAGTCTTATGAACTAAGACACTATTGTGCATTGTATACTCAATATCATCTATTAATTTGGACGCTCTATCATTCTCATTATTTTTAAGCAGAGTCTTAACCCATGACATCATCGTATTATAATCATGTTTAAAATTCCGGAAGCTCTCCGTGTATTTTTGATACGATTTGTAATGTCTCAGTTGGCGTTCGAGCTGTTCTTGCAGTTGCTTGGTTTGTCGCTCATATTCCTGAAGATATGCAGCCCGAATAGTTTTGTTCCAAACAACCAGCATTAGAGCAAGACTCCAAATATTTGATACTAAATATAATATCGTAAACCATAGTGGGTTCGAATCAACAAATCGCCCGTCGAAGATCAGCATAAGGTAAAAAAGTAATGCTATTTGAAGAACGACGATATTTTTCATTTGGCTTCCATTCCAATGAAATTTCCTTAATTGTAATTCATTAACAATCGTTTTCTTTATAATATAAATAAATAGGATTGAAGCCAGCGCTGCAATCGAAACAACCGTATAAAATTTCTCGCCTTGAAGAATATAATCAATATCTTCACTCAAAATCAAGGCAAAAACCGAGGCCACAATTCCTTTAAAGGAGAAAATAATAAAAATATAAACTAATCCATAGAACAGCATGGGTATGAGGTTGATTTCGAAGAGAAATTTGAGTCCCAACATGAATAAAACACTCTTAGCCAAAACACCCGTTTGAGGAAGATTCATATATTCCACTGCTATATAACAGGCAATATTGGAAATAACGACAATCGCATAGTTAAGCCAGTGTCCTCGATTGACCGGAAATATATTATTACAGTAAAGCAGGAATTGGATATTATAGACAATCAATAAAGCAACAAATACAAATTGCATATCCCTCCCCCTTTATTTAGACATTTGGCAGATATAGTTTGAAAATTCCTGTTTCACTGATCTCATGTAGGTCACACCGATAGGAATACATTCATCTGTCTTTAACTGTAAATTTTGAGGCTGAAATTTTGCGATATATTGTAAATTAACTATATATGAGCGATGAACCCGAATAAAATCCTTTCCTTGAAGCTGATGCATTAGCTGATCCATTGTTCCGTAAAATTCAAAACTTTCATTTCCTTTATAGTGGACCGTAACGACCCGTTTTCTGATTTCGAAATAAGAAATGTCCTTCATAGGTATGATTTTGCATGAATAACCGGATTCACATATAAACATCTCGCCCTCTTTAACCTCAGCTAATGCAATGGCCCGAGCGAGAATCTGCTCAAACCTTTCCGTTGTCGTATTATGCTTTACCAAATATTGAACCGGAGAGATGTCAAATGCATCGAACACATAATCCTCGCTAGTCGTTAGGAATACGATTTCCGACTTGCAGCCAATCGTTCTCAGTTTTTTTGCAGTTTCAATACCATTCAATGATCCCATCAAGATATCCAAATAAATAATATCCACCTGATTAGGAGAATCAAGCAAGTGGAATACCAAAGATTCTCCATTTTGAAAAGTGAAAATATTTACTAATATGCGATTTTTGTTGGCAAATTCATTAATAAGAAGTCTGTAGTTATCTAACATTTGTTGATTGTCATCACACAGAAAAATTGTCAGCATTATTGTCCATCTTCCTTAACTATTATTGTTATCAAGAACGAAACTCACTGAAGTAATACAGATCGCTTAATAGAATCATAGATCAGGAATAATAAATCAATTGATTTTTATTAATTATTATATCACTATTCAATAAAAAAAGGGATGTAAGGCACTTGACAAATATTATCTATGCACCACAGTAAGAAGGAGTAGCGCGATCTTTGTGCTTAAATCTAACAGATATTGGATGTGGATATTCCTTTCCAACTAGACATAAAAAAGAAAGCCTCAAAAATATAGGCTTTCTCTTTTTTTCTTTTGGGAGCATATCATGTGGACGACAGCCTGTTTGTTTACTAGCGGGAGTTATGCTTTTTGTTCGTACAGCTTTACGATTTCAATAATAGTATTGACGGCTTGTACCATATTGTCAGCCGATACGTATTCAAAGCGGCCATGATAATTTTCTCCGCCAGTAAATATATTTGGTGTCGGCAATCCCATGTATGAAAGCTGCGAGCCGTCTGTACCGCCGCGAATCGGCTCAATAATCGGGGTGATGCCGAGGTTAATCATCGCTTGCTCGGCAATGTCTACGACTTCCATCACCGGCTCGATTTTCTCCTTCATATTGAAGTATTGGTCTTTGATTTCAAGCACAATACGTTCTTCTCCGTACTTCGCTTTCAGTTCCTCCACGATACGAGTAAGCTCAAGTTTTCTTTCGCTAAATCGGCTGCGGTCATGATCACGAATCAAATAACGAAGCTCGGTTTGCTCAACGTCGCCCTGAATGGATGACAGGTGGTAGAAGCCTTCATGGCCTTCCGTCTGCTCAGGCGTTTCATCAGCTGGCAATTTTCCATGAAGCTCCATCGCAATTTTGGCGGCGTTGATCATTTTGCCTTTGGCAGTACCGGGATGAACGTTTTTGCCCTTGCACGTAATGATGGCGCCCGCTGCATTAAAGCTTTCGTATTGAAGCTCGCCTAGCGGACCTCCATCCATTGTATAGGCATAGATGGCGTCAAAGGCGGCTACATCAAACTTATGCGGACCTCTGCCGATTTCTTCATCAGGGGTGAAGGCTACTCTTATTCTGCCGTGCTTCAGCTCGGGATGATTAATGAGATGAGCCATCGCTGTCATGATCTCTGTAATGCCAGCTTTATCGTCTGCACCAAGCAGCGTAGTGCCGTCTGTAGTAATCAACGTATGACCCTTATAGTTGCTTAGCTCTGGAAAATCGCTTGGTGACATAATGATGCGCTGAGCTTCGTTCAAGACGATGTCTTGTCCATCATATTGTTCAATAATTTGCGGATTTACGTTAGTACCAGTAAAATCGGTCGCAGTATCGATATGGGCGAGAAAACCGATCGTTGGGATCTCTTTATCCGTATTGGCTGGAAGGGTAGCCATGACATAGCCGTTAGCATCCATTGTAATCTCCTGCATGCCGATTGTTTTCAATTCCTCTACCAGCATATGGCCAAGCGTAAGTTGTCCAGGCGTGGAAGGGCAGGTGTCGCTGCTTTCATCGGACTGTGTGTCCACCTTCGCATAAGTGATAAATCGGTTTATAATCTCGGTTTTCATCATCATTCTCAGCTCCAATACAATTTGTCATATAACAAAGTATAATACAAAAGCGGCGTCGCTTCATCGTCATTAGAAGTGGATCCCTGTTCTATTCACTTTTAAGATGATACGCTGATCCATGATTTTTTTCAAATCGCTTTGGAAACAATGAGAGCGGAGGAGGGAAGACGGCATGAATAACTATATGGATATTATAATTCGTACAATTGTTGCTATTTTACTGCTTCTATTAGTAGCTAGGATATTGGGGAAACAGACGATTTCCAACATGACGTTTCATGATTTTGTGACCGGTATTACAATAGGGGCACTTGCAGCCAATTTGGCATTCAATGAAACATTGAAATGGTCGCATATCATTTTGTCACTTGCGGTTATGACTGTTACGTCCTATTTGTTATCCGTCATTGCCTTAAAGAGCCGTAAATTGAGAAGTTGGATCTCAGGTTCTCCAACCGTACTGATCGAAGGCGGGAAAATTCTTGAAAATAATATGAAGAAAGTAAGATATACACTGGATTCTTTGGATCAAGCGTTAAGGGAAAATGGCATTTTCAATATGGATGAGGTTGAATATGCCGTACTAGAGGACAACGGGATGGTGTCGGTATTAAAAAAAGAAGAGTATCAGCTTGTAACCAAAAAGGATATGAAGCTTCAATTAAACACACAGGCATTTCCCGTTGAATTAATAATGGATGGTTCACTTTTGGAGAAAGAAATGAAGGAGAATGGGCTGACGAAGGAATGGCTGGAAAGCGAACTGAGAAAGAAAGGGAAGAAAATATCTGACGTTTTCTATGCGGTAAGAGGGACGAAGCAGCAGCTTATCTTTGATTTTTATGAAGACGGTATACATAAACCTACGGATAAAGAATAAGGATGCGCGTAACGGTAATTTGCATCGCAGATTACCGTTACATGCTAATTAAAGACTTATATGTGCGCTGCGCTGGAAGGCTTGTTTTTCGCGGCTCCCAATCTGCTTGCACCAACAAACATTGCCGTGATCAAGCCAATGCTGCCGACACAAATACTGAGTATAAAGCCGTGATTGATGGCTGTTGCCAGCGCTTCTTGCAGAAACTTCCGTATTTGCGGGTCTAGTTGACCACCTGCACGCATGAGTAGTTCTGGATTGGCTAACGTGTTGATTTTATCAGAAGGAATCCCAGCCTTATCCGCACCCGCCGTAATTAATCGATGTAAGTTGTTATTCACAATCGTCGCCATAATGGAGGCACCCAATATACCGCCAATGTTGCGCCAGAAGCCGACGATAGAAGAACTAATGCCCATATATTTAGGATCAACGTTTGCAGCAATTGAGCTCTGCGCAACACTCATTAAAGGGCCGACCGCGCCAAAGCCAAGCAAAATCATAAGTGCAATCATATAGCCGCTGGAAGCATGAGCGCTAACTGTAGAGAGCAGTGTAGCTACAATAATGGTCATTAGCATAGTGAACAGCATTAGTGTACGGAAGGCGAATTTGGACTGTAGGAAACCAAATAGAATAGCACCACCGATTAACGAGGCCATCATAGGTGTCAATACGCCGTTGGAGTTGGTATGCCCTAATACCCCTACCGTAAAGCTAGGCAGATATGTAATGGCTGAGAACATAATTACACCCTGGCAGAAGCAAAGGATACTTGTGCCCAAGACCATCTTATTTTTAAAGATACTAAGAGGAAGAACCGGCTCAGGGGCACGCAGCTCGACGAAAATAAATAAAGCGCCGATTACAGCAGAAATCGTGAATAAGCTAATTTCCTGCCATGAGCTCCAAGCGTAGTTTTTGCCGCCCCATTCCAGTGCAAGCATTAAAGAGACGGTGGTAATGATTAAAAATAATGTACCTAAGTAATCGATTTTTGGTTTCTTCTCTGAACGGGTTTCTTTGAGTGCAATCATCAGAACAATCATCGATGCCAAACCGATCGGCACGTTGATATAGAAATTCCATCTCCAACCAAAATGTTCAGCAATGAAGCTGCCCAGCTGCGGGCCCGCAACGGAGGAAAGGCCGAAGATCGCACCGAATACGCCAGACATTTTTGCTGCATCCTTTGGGTCTTTAAAAATCGTATAAATAATAGTGAAACTGATCGGAAACAAGGCGCCAGAGCCTATCCCTTGAATGACGCGGAACCATATGAGCTGATCAGCGTTCTGAGCAATACCGCATAAGGCCGAACCGATAAGAAACAGTCCAATTCCAATCATGTAAAACATTTTTCTACCGAACAAATCGGACATTTTGCCAAACACGAGCATCGTGCTTGTTGCTGCCAGCATATAGGCCGTAAATACCCAGCTTACTTTATCAAAAATGTTAAAATCCTCGCTTAATTTGTTAATGCAGGAGGCAACAATCGTATTATCCAATGACGCCATTAATAACCCAAGCGCCATGGCAAGAATAATGAGCTTATTATTTGAACGTGATTTTTCCATACTAAACCCTCTTTTCCTGTTCTAATTTATCCATACGATCCAATCCTTCTTGAATCGTTTCCAGCTTAGCACTATATTCCTTTATTCCGATTTCAATGCATATAAGATGTGCAGGCTGCATGCTGTCTTTATAAATGGCGTATTTCTCACGTAACTGATCCAATTGTGTTTGTGCGTGCACTTGAGCCTGCTTTAACCACGCAATGACCATGTCATTCCCTACATACTGGCCAAAAAATAGCCTCATTAGAAAATCTGACTTGATCGTATCCGATTCCATAGGGCTGTGCAGATATTCGTAAAATCGGCTTTTTCCAGCTTCCGTTATAGTAAACACATTTTTATTTGGCTTGCCCTCCTGAAGCACATTTTCCTTGGTGATCAATTCCTCCTTTTCCATCCGATGCAGCATCGGATAAATCGTTCCATAGCTTGAGCTATAGAAATAAGAGAAAATATCCTCGAATAATTGTTTAATTTCATAACCTGATAATGACCGTCTCATAAGTGTGCCTAAAATAACATCCTGGCTGTTCAAAGCAAATGTACCTCCTTGTCGTTCCACTAGAATAGATGGGTATAGATGCAAAAAATATCCATTTTTATATTTCGATTCATAATATATCACTCCGATATATATGATGTCAATATATGTTAATAAGAACATTTGGTAAATACAATAGGAAAGGGCTGTCATTGTTTTGGCGATAATCTACCTAACGGTAGGTTGAAAACATCCCGCTAACCTGCTATTCTAAAGAAAGTTCAAGTTGCAGGGGGAGTCATGATGAGTAAAAGCGAGGAAACATTGGCGTCCATCAAACAAGTTAGCTATCAATTATTTGCAGAGGTAGGTATTACGAAAACGACTTACTCGATGATCGCGAAAGCGGTGGGGATAGCTAAACCATCCATTTACTACTACTTCAAATCAAAAGAAGATCTAATTGCAGCTATTTTCGAAGACTTATGCAGCGCGATTGAATTCTCGACTTTTTTTGAGGTGGAGACATTTACAAAAGAAAATTTTGAGGAGAAGCTCATTGCATTTGGAACCCATATGATTGATGAGCAGGCTAAGGACCCGTATTATAATCGCGTGTTGCAGGAATACATGCTGATGGCAACAAGGTTACCCTTTTATCATGAAAAATTGCTTATGATTCAAAAAGGATATTTGCAAGGATTTGAAATGCTGATGGAGAAGGCAAGAAAATTTGGACTCGTTTCAGATCAGAACTTTGTCGCCAAAGCCCATGTACTTGCTTTAGTCCTTGATAATATCGGAAACTTTATGATGCTGGTTGAGCATGTCGATTACAAGCAGATCTGGGTAGAAGCTGTAAGCAGCGTTTTCAAAGGAAGTGATGCTCGTGGAAGCGAGTAGACGATTAATTGGGCTGGATTTTGCCCGTGCATGGGCACTGTTTGGCATGCTCATTGTCAATTTTATTGTGATTACAAATGCTGAGCATAATGGCCCTGCGTGGTTAATTACCGTTACTTCGTTATTTCAAGGACGTGCATCCGCTTTATTTGTGCTTCTTGCTGGAATAGGCATTTCACTTATGTCTAGGAAAGCTGCTGCTAGCCAGGATAAAACAAACATTATGGCGGTTCGTCAACTCATTTGGAAACGATCGCTATTCCTATTTATTATCGGATTGCTGTTGTATGTGATGGAATGGACAGGCGATATTTTACATTATTATGGTGTTTATTTGTTCATAGCGGCAGCGCTAATTACAGTAAAAGATAGGACCTTGTATGGGTTAGGTGCAGCAATCCTAATAACGGCACAATGCCTTCAGCTTATCTATGACACCTTTACAGGGTGGGGAGGTCCTGTACCGTTTATGAATTATGTTGATTTTTGGACACTGGACGGTTTTATTCGCAATTTATTTTTTAATGGCTATCATCCGGTATTCCCATGGTTTTGCTTTTTCATAGTGGGTTTGTTGCTAGGGCGAATAAACCTTAATAATAAGGCGCTTCGAAATAAACTGCTTATCATTGGAGCGGCTGTCACCATAACGATTGAGCTGCTGTCAAAAATATTAACTTATCTGTTTATCCCGAGTATGGGCAGTGAAGTCGCTGCTTTTCTGTTCAATACAGGTCCGATTTTGCCGAATATTTTGTACATTTTATCTGCAACAGGTTCTGCTATTGTCTTCTTGATCGTATGTCTGTACCTGACCGAAAAATATGATAGAGGCTGGTTTATAAATGCCATCGTTCATACAGGCCAGTTAACGTTGACTCATTATGTTAGTCATGTGGTGATCGGTATTGGTATTTTAATCGTACTAAATCGACTAGAAAACCAATCGTTGATATTTGCTTCCACCTACTCGGTATGTTTTTTCCTATTGAGCATCCTATTTAGTGTTTTGTGGCGGAAGAAATTTTCAAGGGGACCTATTGAACTGCTGATGCGGAAAATAACAGGATAATGGTGCGTAAATGAGAAAACCACTCCATTAGGAGTGGTTTTTTTATGGTCTGGTTAAGAGGTAGCCTTAGCGGCCTGACCTTTGGGATGACGCGGAGCAGCATAAGTGCTCGGACTGGATTTGCTCATCGCTTTCCTCTGCTGCACATTGTTTCGAACGAGTGCGAAGATGACGAGCAAGGTGCCGAAAAACTCATAAACGCTAATTTGATAACCTTGGAAAGCCATAATAACGAATGTCGTAATCGGAACGAAATTAATAAACAATATGCCGTTTAGCGGCGATAATAATTTGATCCCTGCATTCCAGCATAACAAGGCGGCGAGTCCCGGCAATAAGATCATGAAGGACATTTCGTACTTAATTGAAAGTATCGTTTCCCAAGTGGGCACGGGCAGCACACCAAAGGTGGATGCAAGCGTAACGATGACAAAAGATACGGCGCTGCCGAGCAAGCAGGTTAATGTGGAATAGCGGAGGATGGACCATTGTTTAAACTGGGTTCCACCCATGGAATAAATGACCCATCCGACAACCCCCGCAAAAATGAGCAGGAGCGGGAAAATATGTTGGCCAGCCATCATGAAGAAAGCTAATTTTCCGTTCGTAATAACAAGTAAAGCTCCGACAAGGGCGATGGCTACGCTTGTAAGCATATATTTTTTTGGCGCTGTTTTTTTAGTGACCCACAATACCATAATAGATATCATCGGCATAAGTACTTCCATTATCGAAGCAGCGACTGTTCCTGATTCACCCATCAGATGCTGCCCAAGGAAAACGGCCATATTATAGACTGTAAATGCCATCGTTCCATAAAATAACAGAGATTTACCTCTGCCCTCTAAGCGGAATGCGGATTTACCTTCTTTAATTAATAATAGTACGCTTAGAATGATCGCAACGACAAAATAACGAATAAACGAAAAATAAAAAGGATCAATTTGTTGTAATGCAACGTGGGCTACAGGAAACATAGCTCCCCACGACATACTTGCAATGAGGCAAAGTATGGATCCGATAATGACTTGTTTTTTAAGCACGAATGGACTCTCTCCCTAATAGAAATTCTGCCGATTTATTGTCTATAGCCAATGATAGGGGGTTGCAAGGCTATAGTAAAACGATTGAAAATAAAGTTTATCATCATTTATAATGATAGTTAAAATATATCGAATGGGAATCGAAATGCAGCGGAGGGGTCAAATTGGAATTTAAGGATTTGAAAATTTTTCAGACCGTTGCTGCACATGGCAGTATAAGCAAGGCAGCGCTCGAACTGAACTATGTGCAATCAAATGTAACAGCAAGAATTAAGCTGCTGGAGCAAGAGCTGGATACGCCATTATTTTATCGTCATAAGCGCGGGATGATTTTAAATACGGAAGGCAAACGCCTGCTCGAGCATTCGAGAGATATTTTGTCCAAAATGGAGGAAATGAAGCGTACCTTTCACAATAAATCAAACCCTTCCGGTGTCCTTGAAATCGGAATTGTGGAGACCGTAATCGCGCTTCCTCATATTTTATCCTCGTATTACAGCAAGTATCCGAATGTTGAATTATCGCTGAAAGCCGGAGTGACGGATCATTTGCTGCAAGAGGTTCTTGATATGAAGCTGGATGGCGCTTTTGTTACTGGACCAATCAGGCATCCATTAATTGAGCAGGTGGAGGTCATTCAAGAAAAGCTAGTGCTGGTTACCAAAGGAGATGCCTTTTCAATGGAGGACATCACGACAAAACCGCTCTTGCTCTACAATAAAGGCTGCGGTTACCGCGGGAGATTGGAAAGCTGGATGAAGGTAGAGGGTATTATCCCGAAACAAATTATGGAGTTTGGCACATTTGGGACGATTATTGGCAGTGTCGCAGCGGGTGTAGGCATAACGATTATTCCGGAATCATCGATCGTGGATTTAGCTGCTAACGGCATCGTCTACTGTCATAGTGTACCTGAGCCTTATCGTGATATTACGACTATTTTTATTCGGCGCAAGGATTCTTATTTAACGAGTACACTACAATGCTTTATCGACGAAATTATTGCAAGGACGAGTCAAGTGGAATCATGAAGCATGCCGACTGCAACTTGCAGTCGGCATTTTGTTATTCGATCCACTGTCTCGGCCCGATCGTGTGGAACCTTTCCGTTTGATCGGGATTCATAGCGTCTTGGATACGTTTATAAGTAAAATCACTGATTGGTCGAGGCAGATCATCTATGCTGCTGTACTGACAGGCTACGATCTCTGCATAACAAGGCTGTGGTTTTCGATTGTTGACTGCTTTGCAAATGAAAACAAAGTGATGCATATCATTGCTTGGATCGTAATATACACCTGTTAAGCGATCTACTGTAACTTCAAGCCCCGTTTCTTCAAATACCTCTCTTATGGCAGTGTCCTGTGCAGACTCGTTTTGTTCAGACAATCCACCTGGGATTTCCCAATTATATTTTCCATAGTTATGTTTCACCAGCAGAACACGATTTTCAGAATCTACGATAATAGCAGCAGCACCTATTGGTTTTTTTGACAATTAAAGTCCTCCTATTTATCTGTTAGAATGATGGCACCATCTATACGGAATGATATGGAAATAAGTTGCAGTGAAATATACAATGCTGCACCTATTCCGTAAGCAATAGCCTTATGTTCATCAAAAAAGCCTGCAGGCTTCACCCATTCGGTGGAGTTCTGCAGGCTTTTTATTTGGGTACTGCTTTTATAGTTATCGAGTTGCAGCCAAAATAATGCCGATTGCTTGCTTCGCTTTATTTTTAATCTGTTCAACTTGATTGAAGTCTATAGCCTGCGTGTAGATTTGCTCCCGCTCATCCTGTAGCGACTTGGCAAGAGCGAGCTGCTGAACCGATGTTTTGATTTGCGCAGCGTAACGGTTTTTGATCTCGGTAATGGTATCCGAGTAGGCTTCATCCGTTCCAGGCTTAATGCAGCTGTCATACATATCGATGATTTCATCACCTGTACGGTCGGGAAAATACTCATGCGGTGCTGTGCTGTCAAATATAGCGAAGCCAAGCTCACGAACGATGACCATATCCAAGCTGTTCGGATCGAAGCCGCAATGGTAAATCTCTACGTTGAATCCGCGTTCAACTCCAGCCGCGGCTATTTTTTTGAGCATGGTGGATTTGCCTGAACCAGCTCTGCCTTTAACCAAATACCTTTTTACCCCCTCGGTCAGATTTGGGACAAAATCGACCGAGCCCTTTGGCGTGGCGGCGCCCAAAAAACGGTGATCAACGCGGCTTTCCTTATCCAACCTGTTATCGCCATAAAATGTATCGATATACGATTCGGTCAGCTCATCGGCTGCTTGGAAATTCATGTTCTGAATATAAACGGTTTCCCAATCGTCATGAATACGAAGCGCCTCAGCAAAGCCAGCGTAAGCTCGTTCATACGCCTCAGTAATTTGTGCACTTAAAATTTCTATTTCTGGTGTTCGCGCATATAGTTGTTCTGCATCAGCTGCCTCACCGAAATGAATGTATTGAATGGCTGCACCTGACAAGGCTGGATCAATGGCGCGCGGCAACGTACCATCGACGATACCGAGCTGCAGCGAAGGCACGATCAGCCCATCAAGCAAGTCGTTGTCGAAGGGACAATGCAGCAGCCATATATCGTAGCCATCTCGCACCATATCGTCTGCGATTGATCGAATGAGGTTTGATCGCTCTGCAGCGGGTCCTTCTCTTAAAATAAATAAGCGCTGCAGATTTTGCAAAGACGAGTCGAACAGGCTGGTAAATCCGCGAGCTGTATTTCCATTCACATAGAAGTTTTTGATGATTCCAGTCATAACCGTCACACCTTCCTAGGCTAATGTCATGCTGCATACTCCATCGTATTATTTCCATGTTGAAATGGTGCTAGTATCCACTATCCTTTATTGTGCCTTTAAAGTAATAACGGTAAGCTCTGGTCGACAATTAAAACGAACCGGAATCCGGGTCATCCCTACTCCGCGTGTGGTATACACTTGCAAATTGCTATTTGGAACATGGTATAACCCGTTAGTATATTTGCTCCCATAGGGAGGTGTATATAATGCCCCTATAAATGGAATTCGTACTTGCCCGCCATGGCTATGGCCTGACAATTGCAGGTCGACCGGATAGCGGGTATATTCATCTGCAAAATCTGGTTCATGAGCAAGCAAAACGGTACAAGAACCGTCAGGGATGCCTTTTAAAGCTCGGTTGATATTGGGATTTCCAACCCATGGATCATCGACTCCGGCCATGTATATAGGCGTTTTACCTTTTGTTAACGCGACATTCTTGTTATCGAGTACATGGAACCCGGCTTGTGCTAGCCCATTTGTAACAGCTCTCCGATTGCCGAAGGCATCGTGGTTGCCCAGTACGGCAAATTGCCCAAAGGGTGCCCGAAGCTTAGAGAGAAAGGCTATCGCTTCTGGAATAAATGCTGTTGAATGATCAAGCAAATCACCAGTAAAGCAAATAACATCTGGTTTTACTTGCCGGATCTGCTCTACCAGCTCTGACAAATGTTCGGGATTAGAATGGAAGCCTAAATGCAGATCGCTAAAATGAACGATTCGAAAGGAGTTGTAGGAGGCGGGCAGCTTCGGAAGCTTAACCTCTACATGCTTAACTTCAATCCAATACGGCTCAATTAGGCGTGAATACACACCGGATAAGCTAGCGGCCCCCATTAGTCCCAATGTTAGTTGCATGCTCTTCTTCAAGAAAGTCCGTCTGCTCATAGGTGCTGAAGATGGTCGCATATTACCCCCAATTTCACTCTCTGTATGATTTCTTTAAATAAAGCTCCGAGCTATAAGAGCAATCATAGTATCTTTTTGTTACGTCAATGTGACAAAAAAATAAGACCCCGCAACATGACTGTCGCAGCGCCTTTAATTCGCATCCGTATTTACTGGCAACGAGAAATAAAATGTTATTTCCTCGTTTTGAATATGAAAGCCAAACATTGATTCATGCTTCTGCAAAATCGTTCTCGCAATCGATAAGCCTAAGCCTGTTCCGCTTAACTGTTTATTCCGTGAGCTCTCCATGACGTAAAACGGTTCCCATATATGATCCCACTGCCGCTGTTCATCATTTTCTACACCGTTGTTGATCGAGAAATATAACTGTTCTTCTCTATTATCGACTGCTATGCGGATCTGTTGATTCGTTGAATACTTCATTGCATTGGAAATAAAATTGTTTAGTACCATCTCTATTTTCTGCTCGTCAGCTAATACATGGGATTGGCCGAGCAAGCTGTCATCTACAGAAAGTGAAATTCCCTGCTGTTGAATGGAAATGCGATATTTCTGTAAGGTTCGATGGAGCAGCTGTTTGAAATCAAAGGCGCTCATTCGATACAGATCGGTTTGCAGCTTGGAGAGCTCGAGCAGCTTATTGACCAAGATCGCAATGTCATCGGTTTGCTGCTGTATAACATCAATATAAGTACCGTCGTCCATACCATCCTTTATCCCGGATGAGTAGGCTTTGATCAAGGAAAGCGGGGTTTTCAGCTCATGTGATATGTTTGCAATAAACTGTCGCAAGTTATCATTTTTGGCTTCCAACTCATGATGTGCATGCTCTAATTTATCACTCATTGTATTGATGCTTTTTGCTAGCGATTCAATTTCATCGTTGGTACGGATATGAACTTTGGTAAACGATAAATTTGAAATGCCTTCTGCTGCTTCTTGTATTTTGGCAAGTGGACGAACGATGCTTCTCGTAAAAAGCGCTGACAGCATAATTAGCAGCAGCAGCTCGCCTGCATAAATATAGAGGTTAAATTGATTGACGATGGTGAGCGTTTCAGTCGAGTGTGAAATGGATTCACCTACTACAAAAATCATCTCGTCTTTTTTCATGAAGGTAACAAGAAAGCTTGATTTCAGTTTTTGCTGATTATAAATTTTTCTAACCATGATATTTTCGTTAAGCTTATCGATGCTTTCTTTCGTAATCCAGAACTTGCTTAGCGTAATGCCTTTTTTGTTTAAACGATCTATAATCGTACCGTTTAGCTCATTTATATTATTATGGTTAGGTGTATTTACGATGGTAACATCATGCTCATTCTCCAGAGCCTCTGCACTTTGCAATAGCTGCTCCGTATCCATCTTATCGATCTGCTCGGTTAGAGCAGCAAGGGCATGCTTTTTTTGATACAAAAGATATTTGGGCAAGAAAAATGAATTCATGACAAACGAGAAAATAACGACTATACAAAACACGAATAAAATTCGCACAATCAACTTTTTATTTAGTTTATTCATGCGGTTGTTCCAAGCTGTAGCCCATTCCTCTATGGGTTTTGATCAAATGATCCCCGATTTTTGCTCTTAGCCTGCGGATATGCGTATCAACTGTTCGTTCTTCGCCAAAGTAGTCGAATCCCCAAATACGATCGAGCAAAGCTTTCCGTGTGATAATAATCCCTCTGTTTTCAATAAAATATTTCATTAAATGAAACTCTTTATTCGTAGCTTGCAAGTCTGTTTCATCCTTGAAAATTTTTTGACTATCGATATCTATTTTTATATTTCCTATCGTAATTTGATGATCCATATGAAGCAGCTTTTTCACTCGTAAAATCAATATACGCGGGTCAAACGGCTTGCTGACATACTCATCCGCACCTGATTGCAAGGCGATGAGCTCATCCTCGTCTTCACCTTTTGCCGTTAACATCAATACCTTCGTTTTGCTTTGTTTTTTGATCTCTTTACAGACTTGAATGCCATTCACCTTAGGCATCATCCAGTCTAACACGGCAATATGAATATTGTTCGAGTAGAAAATTTGCAGCGCTTCTTCACCGTCCTGTGCTAGGAAGGTATGGAAGGCTTCTTTTTCAAAATACGCATTTAAAATTTTGAGCATAAAAGGCTCATCATCGGCGATTAATATATTCATAAAGCGCTCCTTCCAAGCAAATATGAAAGATAGAATACGTAAGGGATATCATACCTATTATTAGAATAAACTGCACATCTTGTTTTCGTTTCATACCAGCGGCAGCTCTGGTCATGAAGTTGTAAGCAAACCATAACTAAAGACGACTACGACAACGATGAAAAATAAGACGACCAAATAAGCAGCTATTTTCATCTCATCAAAAACCTGATCTGTTCATTAGCTGATCTCGGTTGCCGGCTTCCTTAATCAGCTCCATGATCTTAGGGGCACCTTCGCCATTTTCTTGGGTATTCATATTATCGGCATAAATAGATCGATTCTCAAAGAGATGCCCAATTGCCTTAATAAAGCTTTGAGCGGTCATTTGCTCTTGAAGCAGCAGCTCGGCAAAGCCGGCCTGCTCAAAATATTGTGCATTCATAAGCTGTCCACTACGGCTTCCACCTCTCGTATGCGGGATAAGCAGCATTGGCTTCTGCAGTGCAAGCAGCTCCATGATGGAGTTTGAACCTGCACGAGAAACGACAACATCCGCTATCGCTAGTAGATCCGCAAGCTCTCCGCTGACAAATTCAAATGCCTTATAGCCAGGCATGGAGAGGGTGTGATCAACCTTGCCTTTGCCGCAAATATGAACCATTTGAAAGGTATTTAGCAGCTCATGCCTGGTCGTTTTGACCATTTGGTTGATGCTGTCCGCCCCTAGGCTGCCGCCCATTATAAGAAGAACTGGCTTCTCGGAAGTAAACCCGCAGGCATTTAATGCGCGCTGAATGTTTTCTGACTTCAAATTTTTCTGCAAGATAGGTCCCGTATAAACAGCTTTTGAATCAGGAAGATTTGCTGCTGTTTCCTTGAAGGCGGTACATATCGTTGCAGCAAAGGGATAGGAGATTTTATTAGCTAATCCCATGTTCAGGTCCGGTTCATATATAACGATAGGCACCTTATTAAGCCTCGCTCCAAGCACGACCGGCACTGCAACGAAGCCGCCTTTTGAAAAAATGACATGTGGCTTTAATTTTTTAATAAGCCGGTAAGCTTGGAAAATTCCGCGAACAACTCGAAATACGTCGATTACATTTTCCCAAGCCAGATAACGTCTTAGCTTACCGGTAGAAATAGGATGGTAAGTCACCACTTTGTAGTCAGAGACCAGCTTTCTCTCGATGCCTTGCTCTGACCCGATATAATGGATGTCCCAATTCTCTTCTTCACATTTAGGTATCAGTACAAGATTTCCTGATACATGGCCTGCAGTGCCTCCTCCAGTCAATACGATTGTGTTTTTCATGCCAAGAAACCACCTTTATGCAGCATTTCTTTTATTTCCGGTTTGCTCATCAATAAATGATCAGAATGGTAATGATCGAAATGCACAGGATTGCTGGCGGCATAGGTTTCTTGTAATCCAGCTATAGGGAAAGGAGGCAATATGACATAATAGTCATCATCCAAATGAATGGAAGTGGTGCTTTCAAATTCAGAAATAAGCGATTCACACATACTCTCACCAAGGCGAGCGCCTGTTTCAAGGATCTGGATTTCTGATGTCGCCAGCTCCTCAATTAACACCTCTGCAAGGTCCTGAATACGGCATCCTTGCATTCTCATCACATAAACCTCACCACCGCTGCTTTCATCCGTCGCTTTGAGCAGCAAAGCCACGGCTTCTTCCAATGCTAAGAAAAAACGGGTCATTCTTTTATCTGTAAGGTTGATGTGCAATCCTTGCTCAATTTGTTGCCTGAAAATAGGTAGCACGCTGCCTGTCGATCCGAGAACATTGCCGCTGCGCACACATACAAATTTCGTCTTGCCCTCTCTTAAATTGGCATGGACAATGAGCTTCTCACCTATTGCTTTGGTCATTCCGTAGGTACTCGATGGGTGGGAGGCTTTATCGGTTGATACATAAATAACCTTCTCCACTTTGTTTTTAATTGCGGCCTGAATGACATTTTGAGTGCCTATAACATTCGTTTTCATGGCACTGTCCGGCTGCTGCTCGCAGATCGGAACATGCTTTAAGGCAGCTAAATGATAAATATAATCCGCCTGCTGGCAGGCCTGCATTATTTCGTATTTATCGCGTATATCTCCAATGATGAAGGTTAACTTCGGATGATGATGAAATTCGTGCTGCATTTCGACTTGAAGCGCTTCGTTTCGGGAAAAAATACGGATTTCCTTAGGCTCCCTCTCTAACAGTCTCTTTACGAGCTCTCGGCCCCAAGAGCCTGTTCCTCCGGTAACGACGATTGTTTTATTTTTCAAAGCTGGTTCCTCCCGTTAATCTGTACGATTTATAGGATCAAGCATAAAGTTTGAATGTTACGCCAATATGGCAAAATGCATTCTCGGGAGTTAGGAACTGTTAGTGATTCTATTTACAAAAAAAATAAGCCCCGATAATGAGAGCTCATGATAAATGGGGATATCCTTATTTTTTGGTATATCCATGATAAACGATGCTTGCAATCAGAATGCCCAACATAAACCCTGAAATAGGAGAAACAACGGTTATGCCAATATAGTTGGTGCTGGATGTGAAGATAAGCTTTAATGCTAAGGTCATGAATGTACAAAATAAAACAATGGCCCAATATACGATTTTGAGCTTTTTGGCTACGCCAGTATAAGTAGAGCTCACCTTAACTTTATTAAAAAAGTGGTAAAACAGCAGAGCTTCTATAATTAGCCCGATGATCGATAAGGAACGCTGAAACCATTTGTATAGAGGTATGCCAGCTACCGTTTCACGAAGAACGGTGAATGTCGTAACGAACATCCCTGAATAATGCGTGCAGGCATCGATTAAAATGTGCGAGTAGAAGCCAATGATGATCGAAACGAGAAAGACTAACCAGCTTTGTATCGTGTTTAGCTTCCAATCGCTAACGAGGCTGTATACTTTATGGTCTAGATTGCCTAGTGCAGGCAAGTTTTTGGCTAAGGGGATTTTTACAACATAATGAAACAAATAAGCGAGTATGATGCTCATTGGTATCGCTTGATAGATCAACCCGCTAAATGTATGGCCGATCGTTTGATAGGGCTGCAGCGCAATGAAATATTCAAAGTCGGGAGACATGCTTCCAAGACATAGTCCAGTTAAGCTAAAGTAAGCTGGCTTTACTGATTTTAATGGAGCTATGTAAAGGGGATGAGCAAAAGTAAAAGGCAATTTGACACCTCCAAAATAGTCTAGTTACGGATATGATGATAGCTATTATGTACAGATCGATTGCTTTATTGGGCTTACGAGTTGAAACCATTTCATAGGAAGACGGTACTTTTGTAAGAAATGTTACATTTAAGCTGAGGCAAGGACATTAACGTAATAATTGGGCGCTTTCCCCCCTTGTTTTAATGAGGTAATTTTGGGACAATAATAAGCAGATTGTTTGTTTCGGCCTACTAGCTAGAATAGGACTGCTTGCTGCAGTTTTGAAAAGAGGATCAGTTATGAATAAAGCATCTATATATGGTTTAACGTTTGATCAGTTGACGGAATGGCTGAAAGAACGAGAGTATACAAAGTTTCGGGCGTCACAGGTATGGGATTGGCTTTACCGGAAGCGTGTAACGGCTTTCTCCGATATGCTTGATGTGAAAGAAGAGATTATCCAGCTTCTGTCTGAACATTTTGTCATTCAAACGCTTAGTGAGCATACGAGGCAGGAGTCAGCGGACGGAACGAATAAATTTTTGTTCAAGCTGCATGATGGCAATTTAATTGAGACAGTACTGATGAGACATAAATTCGGTTTATCCGTCTGTGTTACGACACAAGTAGGCTGTAACATTGGCTGCAGCTTCTGTGCGAGCGGTCTGCTTGCCAAGAGCCGCGATTTAACGAGCGGTGAGATTGTGGAGCAGATTATGAAGGTACAGCTTCATTTGGATCAAGCGCAGCAGGACGAGCATGTGAGCCACGTTGTCGTGATGGGGATCGGAGAGCCATTCGATAACTTCAAGAACCTGACGGACTTTATCGGCGTTATCAAGAGCCAGAAGGGGCTTGCAATCGCAGCTAGACATATTACGGTATCGACGAGCGGCTTAGCGAACAAAATCGTTGAATTCGCTGACTCGGATTTGCAGGTTAATCTTGCGGTTTCCTTGCATGCGCCGAATAATGAGCTGAGAACGCGTATTATGAAAATAAACCGTGCGATTCCGATCGAGAAATTGATGGAATCCATCGATTATTATTTGGAGAAAACGAATCGGAGAATTACACTGGAATATATATTGCTGAAGGATGTTAATGATCAAAAAGAGCACGCTCTAGAGCTAGCTCAGCTCATTGGTCACCGAGGCAATCTGGCCAACGTCAATCTCATTCCGTACAATCCAGTCGATGAGCATAGCCAATATCAAAGAACGGATCGGGAAACGGTGCGGGCGTTCTACGATACGCTGAAGAAACAAGGGATTAGCTGCAGTGTTCGCCTTGAGCATGGCACGGATATTGATGCTGCATGCGGCCAGCTGCGAAGCAAACAGATCAAAAAAACCAAAGAGCAGATATTGGGTCAAGAAAGTTCAGTCGTTTGATCCCACTGGAAGCGTATCATACGTTTTTAATCGCTGCTTTTAAAAGATAATCATGTGAAACATATGAGAACACCTTCTAAAAGAGGTGTTCTTTTTATCGTTTTATATAGCCATTTTTTCTGATTATTTACAATTTCGGATAAGATGGACATACTACAGTCATATATTTTTAGATAAGAAGGGTGTATGCATATGAAGAAGAGGGCATTGGATTTATTGATGATTATGATCGGAGCACTTATTTTTGCATTAGCAATCAACTTATTTGTTATTCCGAACGAGTTTGGTGAAGGCGGTGTTACCGGGATAACGATTATTTTATATTATGTATTTGGATGGGCGCCATGGCTGATGAGCTTAATTTTCAACTCCTTCTTGCTCATTGTCGGTTATCGTTTTCTGGATAAGCAGACGGTCATTTATACGATTGCAGCGGTACTTTTTCACTCTCTATTTCTCCATTTAACAGCTGACTGGAGTATTCAATCTGACGAATTAATCGTAAACGCTGTGTTCGGCGGGTTGTTTGGCGGAGCAGGAATCGGGCTAATTATCCGCGTTGGAGGCACAACCGCCGGAACGACGATATTGGCGCGTATTGCGAATAAGTATTTAGATTGGAACATTAGCTACGCGCTGTTGTTTTTTGACTTAATTGTCGCGTTCTCTTCTTATTTCATTATCGGTGCCGAGGCGCTGATGCTTACCATTGTGATGCTGTATATCGGTACAAAGGTGATGGACTTCATCATTGAAGGGGTTAATCCGAAAAAAGCGGTCACCATTATATCCAAGGAGCAGGGCAAGATTGCCGAGCAGGTTAATGTGGTGATGGACAGAGGGGTTACCGTTATTTATGGGCGCGGTCACTATACGAACACGCCGCAGGAAATTTTATATATCGTCATTAGCAAGCAGGAACTAAGTCAGTTGAAAAAAATTGTGAAGGCATGCGACAAAAATGCATTTATTACGATTCATGATGTGCGTGACGTGTTTGGTGAAGGTTTTATTGATATTTCAAAATGATGACAGCAACTGGGATTAAAAAGAAGGTCGTGGAATTTCGCTTATTTTCGGGATTTAGAGTAAAATTAAAACAAGATAGCAGATAGGAGTTGTTAAGATGTCGAAAGATGAAGTGATTTTGACCCAAGAAGGCTTAGAGCAGCTGCAAGCCGAGTTGGATGATCTTAAATATGTGAAGCGCAAAGAATTGGCTGCACGGATAAAATTGGCGATCAGTTATGGCGACTTAAAGGAAAACAGCGAATATCACTCAGCCAAAAATGATCAGTCCTTTATGGAAACAAGAATTCTTATTTTAGATAAAATGCTGAAGAAGGCTCGCGTGATCGAAGCAAAGAGCTTAGACCTATCCAAAGTAAGCATCGGTTTAACCGTCATTTTAAACGATATCGAATTTTCCGAGAAGATCGAATATAAAATCGTAGGTACAGAGGAAGCAGATGTAGCTGATAATAAAATTTCCTACGAGAGCCCGCTAGGCAAAGAACTGCTCGGTCAGACGGTAGGCAGCATCATTAACGTAAGTGCTCCTATGGGTGTTATTAAATACGAGCTTCTTGAAATAAGAGCGTAAATAATTATCCCAATGACGATTGCAGCAAAGCTAATCCGCCTCAAGCGGGTTAGCTTTTTTTGACGAAAAAGGGCAGAGACGACAGCATCGTTAAAGAACCGATCGATACAAACATATTACGACATAAACAGATGAGAAAAGATTAATGGGCTTTGGGACTATAGCTTGATGTAAACTAATACTTTGTATGGCAAAGTATTACCATGACAGTTGCAGCAAAAAAACATGACCGATGGAAGCTAGATATGTTTCCTAAAACCTTTTCTAGGAGGAAAGCCATTATGAATTATCATTTCTTTGTAGGCAACGATAACGGAAACAGTGAGCATGATCTTATTATTGATGGCAAGCTGGTTCAGCAGCCTAATGTAAATTGTACGGTGGACGAGCTTCCATGGAGCGAGGAGCAAACTCCGGAGAGCTTTATTAAGAACTTGCAGGATCAACTGGTTGTAACGATTGATTCGCCTTCAGCAAGACCAGGAATGTACTATGTTGGGAAGTTCGCTCTGGAGAGCGGAGAAGTTTTGGACAATCTACAAATCGGAATCGACCTGAAGAGCGATATGGATTTACCAGTCATTAACACGCTTGCTCAAATTGCGGCGATGGCGGTTCAGAAAGCGTACGAGGAAGAGAAAAAGATACCTGTACAAATTGATGTGGAGGTAGACATGGCAACGGCGCTTCCCGTTACGCAGCATACGGATGAGACTTCCGCTAAGTTCGAGAAACGTTTTACCTCTGGTTTGCATCATGTGACGGTTCATTTGGGCATGCAGCGCGTAGCCGTAAAAATCGTATTCCCGTTTGCGAAGGTGGTTCCAGAGGCAACGCCCGTTATTTTCACGCTGCAGAAGGATACAGCAGGCGGTTGGAGAGAGGGCGAAATTTTTGGAGATTTCCTTGAATCTTATGAAGTAGATAAGAAATTCAACGGCAGTTATTTCAAAGACAAACGCATTCTTCATGTCGATATCGGAGATGGATCTACAGAGTATCCGATTACGGAGGGCAATAAATTTTTGCGTCAATTCGTGCACGGCAGCCATCATGGCGCCGGTTATGCGATTGAAGAAGCGCTGCAGGAGTTTAATCGTCTTATTCATTTGGCGGATAGCCCGCGTCAGTTTTTTAGCGATGTCATTAAAAACCCTAATCATAAGTACCACGCACGAGCGCTCAAGACACTCAGAAGACCGCTCGAGAGCCAGGTTAGACAAATTGTGCAGCATGTCAAAAAACAGCTGACCAAAGCACGCAATGAGATCGATCTGATTTGCGTATATGGCGGCGGAAGCATACTTATGCGCTCGATACTCTATGGACAACTGAAAGAACTGTGCACGGAAAGAGAAATGCAGCTGCTGTATATTCCTGCCGAGTACGCGGTGCAGTTGAATGCAATGGGTCTTGACGCATTCGTGCGTGGCAAAATCTATGAGGCTCTGAAAAATAAAGCGGTTCAGCCCGTACCAGCAGGCTGAGGTATAATCTAACGGATTTTGGTAGGTGACAGGTATGAAAAAAACAAAACTGCCCGGTGAAAATATTAGCTTGAAAACAAAAAAATCAGAAGATCCACTCATTATGCTTTGGTTGAATTCACAATCGAACCTAATGGATTCTCTTCGATATTTGGTTGAAAATGAGGTCGCCGTAAACGGCGTTCGGAATTTACAGGCCTTTGTTCCGATGGAGAGGAATAGATTGCAAAGTAATTCGACCTTGCAGCAAGAGAGTGAATCACGTCCTCCATTGACGGGTGCGCAGCAAGTGGCAGCAGCGATAGTTGAAGTTAGTGCAGCTGCCAATGACCCCATTCCTAACCACAAATCTGCTCCGGTCGCAGAGGAAGAAATTGATGACGAAGATATTGAAGCATGGAGCTAACAACTGCAAATTGTAATACGGGGTAATTCATTATCATACTTAATATGACTAAGTAATGCGAGGTATTACCGAGTGTTACAAAACACCACCAAGAAATCCTTTATCATTCTTGGTGGTGTTTTTTATGTGAAAACATCTCTTTAAGTCTAGTAACCATTGTATGTTGGATAATGGTTTTTATTTTATTTAGGTACAAAAAGAAGGAGGGCAGCTGCCCTCCTTCTTTTTATTTGTGTATATTAGTACGCTAGTGCGAACAGACCGTGAATATGTGACAGGTAACGAACGTTACTTGCTTCCTTCATAAGGGATGCAGGCAAGCCCTTAAGCTGTGTCGCGTTGCCGCCAATTGTGCCTACGCCATCTTTACGGCCAAGGCTGCCCAGCGTTCCGGAGAATACAGGTACAAATTTATCCATTACGCCGCCTTTGATTTGAACCGCTAGGTTGTAACCTACCGTTTCGCCCATTTGCCAAGCAAGCTGAGCTGTTGGAGGGTAAGGACGTTCGCTGCCTTCTGGGAATACAACTGCGCAGTCGCCAGCAAGGAATACATCAGCGTGTGAAGTCGATTGAAGCGTTGATGTAACAAGTGAACGACCGCGATCTTCTGCAAGGCCGCTGCTGCCGACAACTGGGTTGCCTTTAACGCCGCCAGTCCAAATGATTGTGCTAGATTCAATTGTACGTCCGTCTTTAAGCGATACGGAGCTTTTTGTAGCTTCTGTAATCGCTACGCTTGTAATGAAGTTAACGCCGCGTTTCTCAAGGCTGGCTACAGCGCGCTCGATCAATACTTTCGGGAAGATTGGAAGAACGGCAGGGCCGGCTTCTACGCAATATAGCGAAATATCATTGAAATCGATGCCTTTGCTGCGACAAACCTCAGGAAGTCTGTCAGCGAATTCACCAACAAGCTCAACGCCAGTCAAGCCGCCGCCGCCAACAACGATTGTTGCGTCAGCTTTGTTGCCTGATTTTTTGTAAGCGTCAAGACGATCTTCAACATGCTTACGGATTTTGTTAGCATCAGCAACGGATTTAAGAACAAGGCTGTTCTCTTCCAGTCCTGGAATACCGAAGTAGTTCGTTTCACTTCCAAGTGCTACAACAAGAGTGTCGTACTTTTGCACTTGTCCGCTTTCAAGAACAACTTGCTTCTCGTTTGGTTTAATTTCTTTTACCGAGTCAACGATGATGTTAACTTGTTTGTCGCCTAGAAGCTTGCTAAGCGGTAGAGCAACCGCTTGCTCAGCGATTGTGTCCCCAGCAAGTCTGTGCAGCTCAGTAATGATTTGGTGAGTTGGAAAACGGTTAACGATTGTGATGCTAGCTTCTGCTGCAGTCAAATGTTTGCGTGCTGTTAGAGCAGTAAGAAGACCACCATAACCGCCACCAAGAATTAGTATTTGCTTCGACATGTTCATCCTCCGTTCGTTCTATACGTATTCGGTGTATTATACTTTATCGTTTTTGCGTTCAGACAATACGCTAAGGAAAGCTTGCGCGAAACGTAGCGTTTTTTGAACTTCCGGATCTTTTAGCATTTTCAACATAGCGAATAGGCCAACTGAAGAGTTAGCAGCTTCTTGCGAACGCTCGCCAGCTTCAATAGCTGCTGTTGCGATACCTTTTGCTTTCTCTTGAACCGGTTTGACGAATTCACCGATACCTTGAGCGAAATCGTTGATCAACACTTTGTCTGTAGCGATGTTTTGTGCAAAATCATAAGCTTTGGTCATTAGAGTAACCATTTCAGCTAATTTCGGCAGGCTGTCCACGAGTACAGTTAGAGACTCTTGAACCTCCGGCTTCATCAATTGATCAAGTACATCCAACGTTTGTTTTTCTTCGACGAGGCTTGCTGCTACCTCTTGTCCAGCAGATGGTTGTGACATAATAGAATGTCCTCCTTTACGTAAATTTGAAAGTAAGTTGTAGTCTCAATTGTGTCAGCCGCTAAAGACAAGAATGCACCCTGAAAGATTGTTACACTTTTCACATAGTTCTACGAAAAATGTCTGTGCGTACGTAACAGTCTTATTCCTGCATCAAGCAGAAGGATGTGAATGCGCGTATGACGTAATCGGATTAAACCCTTTGTTTCTATTCTACATCGTTTTCACGAAAAGTTAAAAAGAAATTTATAGCTTTTCATAAAAAGATTTCGAATTCCCCTCACAACCAGTCGTATAGCTGCAGTTTGTGGATTAAACATCCAGTTTATGGATATTAAATTGAAACACAAGTAGAGATATTATGCTCTGCACCTTCCAACAAGCGTAAATGAGACTCAATAAGTTATGATAATAAGAAACATTTATAAAAAACATGAATAAAAGGAGTTCTCCTATGCAGCCCTATACGCAAAGAGTCGTATCCATTATTAAGGCGATTCCAGAAGGCACCGTCATGACGTATGGTCAAATCGCGGAACTGGCCGGCAATCGCAGGGGTGCAAGACAGGTCGTCCGAGTGTTGCATTCGTTAAGCGGCATTTATAATCTTCCCTGGCACAGAGTTGTTAATGCAAAGGGAGAGATATCGATTCACGAAGAGGAAGCTCGTTATATGCAGATCTTTTATTTAAACGGGGAAGGTGTTGCAACAAGCGAGGCAGGACGGGTTGATTTAGAGAAATACCGCTACAATCCTGAAATAGAAGAAGAAAGATAACCTCATGGAGATGAAATTATCTTTTTTCTCGTGGATGGGATTAACATTTTCTAATGAACCCCCATTTGAAACCCCGTATCCGAACCTTTATTATGGTATAGACCATTCGGAAGGGAGAGAAATAAAATGACAACAGAAATTATACCCGGCAACGTGAGAAACTTTACCGTTTCCACCGAAATCTTTTATAACCAAAGCTTGGATATTTATTCGCAAATGATTTATATCGTACTCAGCTCAAGCACGACGGATTCCGCATCGCTCACCTTAGACGAGGTTGCTAAAAAAGGCCGTATGTCGACAAAACTTGCAATGAAAGCAATGCAAGAATTAGTTAACGAGCAGCTAATCCCACATAAATTGTTCCGTAAAATGATCGGAGAATTCCAGGATGATCGCTTATCTTGGGCAGCAAAAGGTCTGCTCACTTATTGCAAGGAGCATAGAAACATTACAATGCCTGAACTATTAGCACTCTCGGATCAATCTGGTGAAGACGAGAACAGCATCCGGAAGGCATTGATGGAACTGGAGCGAAACGGTTATTTAGAGGATTTTACTGAATTAAACAAGTTAATGCACGGATAATTGAAGTAGCTTTGACGGTTATTTTGAAAAAAGCAGGACTTATACAGCCATAACGCTGTATAGGTCCTGCTTTTTTATCTGCTGATTAGCGGGTAAGTGTATTTCGTTATTCTTTCGTTAATTTCTCGAGCAGCGCGTCGCCTCTCGTCCCAACCATTACATAGGCAAAGCGAGCGTTTTGCTCGGTTTCGATTCCTGTGCCCTCCGGTACAAAATACGTTTCAATACCGTAGTTGATATTTCTCCAGCCGCTGGTGGAGCCGTTAATAACGATTTCCTTGTTCGTTACCGTTTCACCATTTCTATATATACGGTCAAAGTTGTAAATGCCGTCCGTGCCTTGTTGAAGAACGACCTTGATCCGGCTGTTGCTTCGACGCGTCTCTAATTCCTGAGCGATGTGATCTGGCGGTGTCGAAATGTTGTATTGGAGTCGTACGTAATCTCCTTGCAAAATAGATCTCGGATCAAGCGGCTCAATCGCCAGCTTAATTGAGGTGCCGCTGGAGAGCAATGCCTCGCTTACTGCGGCATGGTAACCGACATAGCCGAGCTGCAGTGCTACGACGATAGCGATTAGAACAGGGCTTCTGCGCAGCAATCGGCTGAATGAGTCCGCTTGTTCAGACACGCCCGCCCGCGTCCTATAGGCATAAATATAAGTAACTGCAATGGCAATTATGCCGAGCAAAGCGAGCGTAATCGACTTGTGCAATAACGTCCAGAACAAGTCATAATACTTGAACGCAAGGAAGATAAACCAGAATACGAAGCTTACTGCTGCCTCAAAAACTTGGTTGCGGCGTACAAATAAGAAGGCTGCAATCGTAACCACAATGAAGTTCAATATATTGAATAGCTCATAGGAGTAAGGAAAGATATCCTGCATAAAGGTCAGCCAGAATAGAAGCAGAAGTGTAAAGAACCAACCGCATTCTCGTACTTGGTTTTTGAGAGCACCTTCTCTCAGCAGATGGTGGCTAGCATAAATGACCGCATTTAGCGATGTCAAAATGAACACGATGAAGGAAGCGGCATGCTGGACAGATCCAAATAACTGAAACAGAAGAATAGCGATATTAATATTAATTAAGGAATAGATGAAGAGATGCGGTACCCTTCCTTGCCATTTGAACCATCCGACAATCGATACGGCCAAGAAAAGAATAGATAAGGCTGTTATGTCGATCCAAGCTATAGAAATAAGACCAGCTATATAGCCAATCGTAAGCACCGTGTAACGAACAGCGGTATTTAAGCGATTCAGCAACAGCGTCGGAATAATAAATAGCAGAGATACCACAAATAAAATGTTTTCGGGCGGGATTTCACCAGCAGCTAACAGCACTAAGCCTACCAAGGAAATGCTGCCAATCAAGACACCAATTACCGTAACGATTGTGGATGCGATTTTGCCGAAAAGGGCGCTCTTATGGGCTTCTGCTTGTGTGTTGGCTGCTTGTTCAGGTTGTTCATCAGAGTTTAAATCATTTTTGCCAAGCTTGTTCAGGTAACGGAAGAAAAAGACGTTGGCTGTCAGCAATAAGGCTACAAAGACGAGTCCAAGCATGAAAAAAGCGGTAGAAGCATGTTCGGACATCAGCTCCAGATATTTGAATACAGCAAAAGCAGAAGCGGCTAGCGCGTTGAGTGTGAGCATGATTTTGTCCAGACGCACTTGAGCGAAATAGTAGAATCCGAACGCAATCGCCGCAACGCAAGCGATATTCATCCAAGCTCCATAAAGATCGTATAGAGTAGAACTCGTCAAAACAAGCAAGGAAATATGAAAGACGATAAAGCTAATGAATTTAAGCGGAGCAGAAGTGAGTCGTTTGGCTTCTATTAGTACGAATAGGATGAGATTAATAAGCGCAAATAAACAGCCAATCAGCAAAATTTCGTGATCGCTATGCACGATGTGATATGAACTCGGGAAAAAGTATTGCCACAAGGTCAGATGAACGAGTATATAGGCTAGTATATAAAACGGATTAAAGCGGGTAATGAACGAGAGCAGCAGGGCAGGAATGGACCAAATGAGAAATAGCTCATAGGTGTCCGCATGCGAATTATATATTTGATTTAAAAGGGCAACCGCCACGCCAAACGCGATGCAGCCACCGACTAGAAAAGTAGCAGACAAAAAATAGTGATGCCCGAGCATAATTTTCATTTTGGAAAAAATAAAAGCTGCGCCATAGAATAACACCATGATGCCGGCAGACGCGAGAATTTTATCTGCGCGGACAAGGCCGCCCCAGTTCGCCGCAAAGAAGTAGATGATGGAAGCAAGCAGCAGTGAAACGCCCATAAGAAATCCAACACGCGTAACATTTAATCGAAGCATAGCACTCACAAGCCTTTCTAGTTGATCTGGCTTTTATTATAATGACCCATTCTAAAGTGAACTAGTACTCACTTTTTGTAGTACTGCCTTTCTCAGCGATAAGCAGCCCTTATATGATATAACCCAATTTAGCTGTTTATCTAACAGAGAAATAATTGAATTTGTTATGACAGCGGAATAACAATCCTGACGCTTTGTCGTCAGTTCTGTTTTTTTGGCTATGCTAGTAACAAGATAAGTGAAAGATGGCCTTTCTGCCGGCTGCTCAAAGGTTTATGAATCAAAAGGGCTGTTATTATGCTATTCTTAAGGTTACGAAAGAATTAACTACTAAAGTGCGGAAGAGGTTTATAGATGAGTGAAATAAAGTTTGCGGATTATGCCTTAAGTCAAGAAATTGTGCGAGCATTGGAAAGCCTGTCCTACGAAACGCCAACAGAGGTACAACGCGAGGTTATTCCGGTTGCGCTTGAGCAAAAAGATCTGGTCGTTAAATCACAAACGGGCAGCGGTAAAACAGCAGCCTACGGCATTCCATTGTGCGAGTTGGTTGATTGGAACGAAAATAAACCTCAGGTGCTCGTGCTGACGCCAACGAGGGAGCTTGCTCTCCAAGTAAATGAGGATATTACGAATATTGGCCGCTTCAAGCGGATCAAAGCGACGGCTCTGTACGGTAAAGCGCCTTTCCATATCCAGAAGGCTGAGCTTAAGCAAAGAACGCATATGGTTGTTGGGACGCCGGGACGCGTACATGATCATATTGAGCGCGGAACACTGCCGATCGAGCGCATCAAATATCTCGTCATCGATGAAGCGGACGAAATGCTAAACATGGGCTTTATCGAGCAGGTACAGGCTATTATTCAGCAGCTTCCAACAGACAGAGTGACGATGCTGTTCTCCGCTACGTTCCCCGAGGATGTTGCTAAGTTATCGCATCGATATATGAACGCTCCCGTTCAAGTAGAGATCAAGGCTGAAGGGCTTACGACGGCTACAATTGAGCACTCCGTCATTGAAGTGAAAGAAGCAGATAAATTTAAGCTGCTTCAAGATGTAATGATCGTTGAAAATCCAGATAGCTGTATTATTTTTTGCCGGACGCAGGAGAATGTGGATCAAGTGTTCAGGCAAATGGCTGAGCTCGAATATCCATGCGACCGTATTCATGGCGGTATGGAGCAGGACGAGCGTTTTGAAGTTATGAATGCGTTCCGCAGAGGGCAGTTCCGTTACTTGGTTGCAACGGATGTAGCAGCAAGAGGCATTGATATAACGAATATTACGCATGTCATCAACTTCGATATTCCGCTTGAGAAGGAAAGTTATGTTCATCGTACGGGCAGAACCGGACGAGCTGGCAAAACGGGAAAAGCAATCACCTTCGCGGCACCTAAGGACGGTAGACGACTTGCAGAAATAGAAGACTACATCGGATTTAGCATTAACAAAGCGAAGTCGCCATCAGAGGAAGCTGTTGACCTTCGTCGAGAAGATTTTGAACAGAAGCTTAATATTGGTCCTGTTCTCAAAAAAGATAAGCGTGAGCAGTTGAACAAACAGATTATGAAGCTTAACTTTAACGGCGGCAAGAAAAAGAAGCTTAGAGCGGTCGATTTTGTCGGAACGATTGCAAAAATAGAAGGCGTGTCCGCAGATGATATCGGTATTATTACGATTTTGGACAACGTCACTGATGTTGAAATTTTGAATGGAAAAGGTTCGCTTGTGCTGGAAGTTATGAGGAATACGACAGTAAAGGGCAAGCAACTGAAGGTGCGCAGAGGGAATAAGTCTTAAGACGAAAGCAACCGGATAAAGCTTAGGAGATCATCATGGAAAGCTTCATCTATCAGATTGTTTTGATGGTCGTGGCAGCTCTCGTGCTGATTGCCCTGCTGTCCATCGTATATGTAAGCTGGCGGAATGGCATTTCGCCTATGCCTTCATCAGCATCTGTGCGGAGAGTTGTTGTCGATCTGATCAAACGGATGCAAAGCCGCGGCATTATGGTGGAAGCGGGCTCAGGCTGGGGTACGCTCGCGCTTCAAGTGGGAAGAAACAGCAGGGGCTGGCGAATCATCGGCATAGAAAATTCAGTTATCCCCATGTGGATATCTTTTATTGCTGCGAAACTCGAAAATCTTGCTCATGTATCGTTCAAAAGGGGCGACTTGTACACATATTCATACACGGATGTGGATATGGTTGTGTGTTACCTCTATCCCGGCGCGATGCGGCGTTTAAGTCCGATTTTTCGCGATCAATTAAAGCCGGGTGCGCATGTGATAAGCATATGCTTTGCACTGCCGGACTGGGAGCCTGAGCGCGTTCTTATTTGCCGTGATATGTATCGGACCAAGGTTTATATATATGAGGTTTATTAGTCTTGATATAAGGAGGAGCAAATTTATGGAGATGGAATTGAAGGAGCAATTTGACGGCATCGATATTTATTTATTTGATCAACTGCTGAAGGGAACACTTTCGAAGGATATGCGTATTCTTGATGCAGGCTGTGGCTCTGGGAGAAACCTAACGTATTTGCTCCGCAGCGGTTATCAGGTCTATGCAATAGATCGATCAGAGGCTGCTATTCATGAGGTGCAGCGGCTAGCTGAGTCGATAGCGCCTATATGGGTGAAAGAGCAGGCACGCGTGGAGGCGGTAGAGAAGATGAGCTTCGCGGATGCAAGCTTTGACTTTATCATTAGCAGCGCGGTACTGCATTTCGCCGACAATGAGACGCATTTTGATCAAATGGTTGATGAGCTGTGGCGCGTGCTGAAGCCAGGCGGGAAGCTATTCGCCAGGTTAGCCTCCTCCATTGGCATGGAGTCCAGTATGCAGCCGCTTGGAGATGGACAATATCTGCTTCCTGACGGAAGCAGACGTTTTCTGGTCAATGAGGAAAAACTGCTTGGGATGACTGCAAAGTTGAACGGACATTTATTCGAGCCTCTCAAAACCGTTATTGTAGCAGGTAAACGCTGTATGACTACTTGGTGTTTAGAAAAGTCTGGATAGCACACATTCACTCATAGATGCAGCCACCAAATACCGGCGCATTCGGGCAGATGGACAAGCTTATCGCGTGCGACTCTATCAGCTAATTCATCACTGAAGAAAAATCGCGTTAATTGTTCCGCTTGCTCGGCGCTGTCAAATTCATAATCCGTTCGTATCCATTTGTGTGAGAAGCCATAGTCGTGCTCAAGAGCAGCATAATATTTCTTCAGGAAGCTAGGCGGATGAGGTGTTTCAAAGCCAGTGCCCATCGTCTCGAAAATAATAATGGTTCCGTTATCGCGGAGCACACGCTTCATTTCACTCATGACCTGCCGGATGTTAGTTTCCCAGTCAGGCAGCTCATCGCTGCACAAATAACAAATGCTCCAGCCGGACACGATTACATCCGCGCTGTGGCCCTCAAGAGGCAGCTCGCGATGATCGGCAACCTGCGTACTCCAATTCGTATGCCCGGCAGAGCCTAACCGCTCTGCCGCAATATGGAGCATGGGTTCATACGCATCGAGCGCGATAATCGAGTTTGCCTGATCGGCTAGTACGGCAGTCAGCCTGCCGGAGCCGGCACCAAGGTCTACGACATCCAATCCTCTAATCGGCCGTATTTCTTCGATCCAATCCAGCACACTAGGCTGCTTGGCAATCAATTCATGATAACGCGCTGCTTCTTCCTCATAAATAGCAAAATGGTCTGGCATCGCAATTCCTCCTCTATAGGGCTCAAAATGATTCTTCCCTAGCTTAAAGGTATACGTAACGGAAAGGTCAATAGCCGCTCTTCAAATTGCCGAAGTTGAATCAAACACCTATTCGTTTCCCACAAACGTATGCTCACTCAGATTATGGATAACGGCATCATAGGCAATAAATCTTGCAGCGCTAGCTGCGTAATGGTGAAAATCATAGTTGCGAATCATTTGTCCATCGTCCGTCATTCCTACGATAATCGAGCCCGTTCCAGCCATAACGTCGATGCCTTGTTCATCCATTAATGCGCCTCTATGAGCCGAGACCGCATCATTCACATGCCACATCGGGCAGGTAAGTCCCGGATGCTTTGTTAAAGTCTTAATCCATTCGAGGTCAGATGGCGAATCGAGGTCTGCAATACCCGCAACCAGCGCGAGCGCTTGATAAGGAGTGCGGCCAGCTTGCTGCAGTGCTTGAAATCTCGTCTTTGTAAATGGAGGCGGAGCCTCGTTCCAAATAAGAAAGTACATGTCCTCTATGACTGCACACCATGACGCGGATATGCGTCCCGCCGCCGTCTATTCCGATGACAACCTGCTCTTCTTGCATATACATAGGCAGCGCTCCTATTCGTAGTGGCTTGCTTAAAAACCCAGCGATAGCTTCGTTGTTTATATTGCGTTTAAATAGGCAAGGTAAAGTAGGAATTGTTGTGGAGAGAATAGAGATACAGGAGTGATACCGATGAAAGAGAAAAAAAGCAATGTAAAGCGATTCATAGGGCTCATCATGGAGACGAATCCTCCGAAGATGATGCTGTCTATTGCGGTTATTTTGAGCGTCATTACGACGCTTGTAGGATTAACGATCCCTTTATTTACAAAAAATATGGTTAATGGGTTCTCGCTGGGGTCACTGAGCACGGGGCAAATTGTAGGGATGGCAGCTGCTTTCATCGCTCAGGTTGTGTCCGGGGGCGTGTCGGTCTACTTGCTGCATTACAGCGGAAATAAGATCGTATCGTCCATTCGCGAGCGGTTGTGGAGCAAGCTGCTGCGCTTGCCGGTTCCTTACTATGACAACAAATCATCCGGTGATACGATTAGTCGGCTGACCAATGATACGGCGCTCTTGAAGGGGCTTATTACGGAGCATGTCACTGGTTTTTTCACCGGAATACTGTCCATTATCGGCGCATTATCGATTCTTTTCTATATGAACTGGCAGATGACGCTAATTATGTTGACCGTCTTCCCCGTGGCTGCATTAATTATGGTTCCAATTGGGCGAAAAATGTACAGCATATCCAAATCAACACAGGAGGAGAACGCGCGGTTTACTTCGGTTGTAAATCGTGTGGTGTCGGAAATTCGGCTGGTGAAAGCATCCGGCTCTGAGCCTGCTGAATATGAGCAAGGACGCGTAGGTATTCAGAATTTGTTTGGCTTTGGCTTAAAGGAAGCGCGCATGCAGGCGCTTATATCGCCAATCGTTACATTTATCATCTTATTGCTGCTCGTGTGCTTAATCGGCTTTGGCGGCGTTCAAGTATCGTCGGGCGCGATGACCGCAGGCGAATTAGTAGCATTTATTATGTACCTGTTCCAGATCATGCTGCCTATCACGCAAATATCACAATTCTTTACGCAATTTCAGAAGGCCATGGGCGCGACTGACAGCATTATCGGCATATTAGAATCCGATGAGGAAGATCAAGATAATGGCAAGGCAGTAACCCAGATGGATCAGACCTTGCAGGTGGAAAATGTATCTTTTGCCTATAAGCCGGAGGAGCCGATCCTGCGGGATGTGAGCCTGACGATTGAAGCGGGCAAAGTAACAGCACTGGTCGGCCCGAGCGGCAGCGGCAAAACGACGCTTTTCTCACTGCTGGAGAGATTCTACGACCCGACATCCGGTGCGATCCGGCTTGGCGGAACAGATATTCGCGACGCTTCACTGCGTTCATGGCGGAGCCAGATTGGCTATGTTTCGCAGGAGAGTCCGATTATCGCAGGCACGATTAAAGATAATTTATGCTACGGTCTGACGCGTGAGGCGACGCAGCAGGAAATCGAGCAGGCTGCTCGAATGGCTTATGCAGACGGATTTATTGAGGCATTGCCAGAGAGTTATGAAACAGAGGTTGGCGAGCGCGGCATCAAGCTATCGGGCGGTCAGCGGCAGCGGATTGCGATTGCAAGGGCGCTGCTGCGTGACCCACATATCCTCATGCTCGACGAAGCGACGTCGAATCTAGACAGCAAGTCAGAAGAAGTGGTGCAGGATGCGCTCAAAAATCTGATGATCGGACGGACGACCGTCGTCATCGCCCATCGCTTGTCGACGGTCGTGGATGCGGACTCGATCGTTTTCCTAGAGAAAGGCGTCATTACTGGTGTAGGGACGCATGATCAATTATATGATAGCCATGCCATGTATCGAGAATTCGCTAATGGTCAGCTTCGAATGAACAAAACGGCTTCGTAAGCGGGATAAGAGGGTGGAGAGATGGGCTATGTGCTAATTGTGGACGATGATCCACATATTCGTGAGCTTGTTCGCGTTATTTTGGAGAAAGAGGGTTTAAGCGTCCAAGAGGTACCGGATGGGCAAACGGCGCTTGCTCAAATGGAAGCAACACCTGCGGATATGGTTATATTGGACATTATGATGCCGAACATGGACGGCTGGGAGCTGTGCCGAGAGCTGCGGAAGCAGTTCGATATCCCACTGCTCATGCTGACAGCCAAGGGTGAAATGGGCGATAAGGTACGGGGCTTTCATCTAGGAACAGACGATTATTTGGTGAAGCCGTTTGATCCAGCGGAACTAACTGTCAGGGTCAAAGCGTTATTGAAGCGTTACCGAATCGCGGTGTCCCAGCAGGTTTCCGTAGCGGAGCTCATGCTCGATCGACAGACCTATGAAGTGAAGATTCACTCGGAATACACCACGCTTCCACCAAAAGAGTTTGAGCTGCTTTTCAAGCTCGTTAGTCATCTTGGCCGTACTTTGACGCGCAATCAGCTGATCGAAGCGATTTGGGGCTATGATTTTGACGGCAATGAAAGGACGCTCGATGTGCATATTAACCGATTGCGAGAGCGTTTTGTCGCATGGGAGGTTTCCATTAAGATTAGTACGATACGCGGGCTCGGCTACCGGCTGGAGGCGCTCTAATGATTAAGCGATTATCTAAAGTAAGCATCGTGCTTCGTGTCTTAGGAGCAACATCGATGTTGTTTGTATGCAGCGGAGGAGCTTTCTCACTGGCGTTCTGGTTAACCAAATGGTTTTATGCAAGGCATGAAGTCGATTGGCCTGAATATGTGGTACAGCTGGTAAACTGGGCACTTGGCATTCTATTTCTGATTGTACTGATTGGTATTGTTAATCTGACGACAGGACCGAGGCAAAGGGCGGTTTGGATCGAAATGATGGATGCTTTAAAGCGGATGGCCAAAGGCGATTTCAATGTTACGCTTGATCGCGACAAGAAGTATCACGGTCAAATCGGCGACTTTATTCAATCAATTAACGATATGGCGCATGAGTTGAAGCAGGTAGAGATGCTTCGTCAGGAGTTTATTTCTAACGTATCGCATGAGATTCAGTCGCCTTTGACATCGATACGCGGATTTGCGAGCACGCTTCAGCGAGAGGGTCTTAGCCTAGAGGAGCAGCGCCATTATTTATCGATTATTGAGAAGGAAACGACGCGCTTGTCCAAAATAAGCGATAATCTGCTCAAGCTGACCACGCTTGAATCTGAGCAGCAGCAGCTCGATCCGAAGCGATACCGCCTTGATACGCAGCTTGAGAGCATCGTGCTGGCTTGCGAGCCGCAGTGGCTTGAGAAGGAGCTGGAGCTTGAACTGGGGCTCGAGGAAGTGGAGATCGTGGCTAGTGAAGAGATGCTTAGCCAGGTTTGGGTTAACCTCATCCATAATGCGATTAAGTTCACTCCTGCTAAAGGGAGCATTAAGATCATACTCCAAAGTGTGGGCAGCGAAATCAAGGTTAGGATAACGGACACAGGCATCGGTATTTCTCTGGAGGATCAGCTGCGAATTTTTGAACGTTTTTATAAGGGTGATAAGCAGCGCACGCGCACGGCTGATGGAAGCGGGCTGGGTCTGTCCATCGTCAAAAAAATCGTCGAGCTTCATCGCGGTGAAATTCGAGTAAACAGCCAGCTGAATGACGGATCAACTTTTGAGGTGACACTGCCGGTCAACTAACAGCCATGCCAAAGAACATTGTTTATTTATAGGCACCGTCCCACTCTTCCATAAATTGCATCTGAATGCCATGTTTCAAAATAGGCACAAGAGGTTAATCATAGCTATATCGAATGACAGAGAGGGGCAAAAAAATATGGGTCTATTATGGACATTAATCGTTGGCGGAATAATTGGTTGGTTAGGCGGTCTGCTAATTGGGCGCGACGTACCGGGAGGAATTATCGGCAACATCGTAGCCGGCTTCATCGGAGCTTGGTTAGGCACGCTTATACTCGGCTCGTGGGGTCCAACAATGGGCGGTTTTGCCCTAATCCCAGCTATTATCGGTGCCGTTGTAGTCGTACTGCTGTTAAGCGCTATTATGCGAGGAACAAGACGCGCTTAGCCGAACCTTTACGTAAACTTGATAAAACCGCTGTTGAAGTAGTAACGTATACTTCAATAGCGGTTTTTCTATGTGTAGAAGCTACGAGGGAAGAGGTTAGAGGGAATGCTCATTTTTATTAGTTTGATTGCGGTATTAGTGGTTATTGCATATTTGGTCTTGCAGTATTATCCTGCCTTTGGAGCAGGTCCATCCAAGGCGCGGCAGCAGCAGCTAAGTCGGTCCAAACAGTATGCCAGTAAAAAATTTATAAATCTAATTCCTACAGCTATGGACACGACAACAAAAGAGAAGCTGAAGCTGCTCGTTCAATTTATGAAAGGCAATAAGATGGCGAGGCCAAGCAAAGCGGTTAGGATCGAGCCGCTAAGTAATGTGTATGACGGGGAGAAGCAGCAGCCTAAGTTGACGTGGTTCGGCCATTCCGCTGCCTTGCTGCAGCTGGATGGAAAAACACTGCTTCTAGATCCGATGTTCGGCAAGGCGCCGTCTCCGTTTCCATTCATTGGCGGAAAAAGATATAGCGATAAGCTTCCGTTCGAGATGGAACAGCTTCCGATGATCGATGCTGTTCTCATTTCACATGATCATTACGATCACCTGGATTATGGTTCAATTGTGAAGCTAAAGGATAAGGTGAAACGGTTTATCGTCCCGCTCGGCGTTGCCCCTCATTTGGTGAAATGGGGAGTCGATCCCTCCCGTGTGGAGGAGCATGATTGGTGGGATGAGTTTACCTATGAAGGGCTTCAACTCGCTTGTACGCCAGCAAGACATTTCTCAGGAAGAAGTCTGACGGATCGGGACGCTACGTTATGGTGCTCATGGGTTATTCACGGCCGAGAGACGAGGGTCTTTTTTAGCGGAGATAGCGGCTATGGTCCACACTTTAAAGAAATTGGCGATAAATACGGTCCATTTGATCTCACATTAATGGAATGCGGGCAATATGATGAGCGCTGGGCAGCTATCCATATGATGCCTGAAGAAACGGTACAGGCCCACTTGGACGTACGCGGAAAGATTATGATTCCGATTCATTGGGGCGCATTCACACTAGCACTACATGATTGGACCGATCCTGTCGAACGAGCGGTGAAGGCGGCTAAGGAGAGGAATGCACGAATTTCTACTCCAAAAATAGGCGAGACCGTTTTCCTGCAAGCAGATGCGTATCCGTCCTCAGCATGGTGGCGGTAAGCCGCAGGAGTACCGTTGCCGCCTAAGCTCTATCCTCGGCATGATGCATACCGAATAAGCTTATACAACAACGTAGGGGCTGTCTTCAAAGGTCGAAACACACCTTGAAAGACAGCCCCTGCTTTATTATTTAATGCCTGAAATTGCGTAGTTCTCGATAATATGCTTTTGGAAGAAGATAAAAATAATGATGATAGGTACAACCATAAACGTAGATCCCGCCATTTGAAGCGCATAGTTGCCGCCATATTGTCCTTTGAGCAATGACAAGCCGACTGAGAGTGTGTAGAGCTTCTCGTCATTGGCGATAATTAGCGGCCACAGGAAGCTGTTCCATCCGCCGATAAAGGCTAGAATGCCTTGTACCGCTAGAATCGGCTTTGAGATTGGAAGCACGATCTGCAAGAACGTTCGGAATTCACTCGCACCGTCAAGACGGGTTGCTTCAAGCAGCTCGTCTGGAATGGTAGCCATAAACTGACGGAATAAGAATATACCGAAGGCACCGACAAGGCCGGGAAGCACAATACCGATCATCGTATTCGTCAGATGCATCTCGTTTAGGATCAGATAAACCGGAATCATCGTAACCTGTCCAGGAATCATCATTGTAGCGAGTACGATATAGAACAAGTTGTTACTGCCTTTGAACTTATATTTGGCGAAGCCGAATCCGGCCATAGCATTCAGGAATAAGCCAATAAAGGAGAAGAAGACGATAATTAGCGTGTTTTTCAAATAGACGCCAAAGTTCATATTCTCAAATAAGTTTTTAAAATTTTCCGTCGTGAAGCGCTCAGGCAACAATGTAGGCGGGATATTCTGTATCTCGCTCTCTGGTTTAAAGGAAGAAAGGATCATCCATACGAAAGGAAGGATGACCAATACCCCGCCGACCGCGAGGCATATGCCTAGTATCCACTTGAGCGCTTTTTCGCCGTTCGAGGCGCTTGACGCTTTTGCTTGCGAACTCATCCATTACACCTCCGTTTGAATTATAGATCCGTTTCTTTATTCTGAAATCTGAATTGAACGAGCGTAATCATAATAATGGCGATAAACAGGACGAATGATCCCGCCGCTGCATATCCGAAGTTGCTAAGCTGGAAGCCGTTCCGGTAAATAAACAGGGCCACAGATGTTGTGCTATCGAGTGGACCGCCGTCGGTCATAATGAATGGCTCCTCGAAAAATTGCAGCCAACCGATCATGGTAGTGATCGATACGAAGAAGATCGCGAAGCGCAGCATTGGAATCGTAATATAAATCAGCTGTTTCCATGTGCTAGCACCATCCAGTTGAGCCGCCTCGTAATAAGACTTCGGAATACCTTGAAGCGCAGCGATGAAGATGATCATATTGAGACCGATCCCTCTCCATACTGCCATCAGAATAAGTGATATTTTAGCCATGACCGGATCTTGAAGCCATGGAACCGTAGGCAGATTAACCGAATCAAGAATATAGTTGAGTAGACCGAAAGCAGGATTGTAAAGGAAGCCCCATACGACTGCAACGGCAACGACGTTCGTAACCGATGGCATATAATAGACGACGCGGAAAGCTTTGAAAGCACGGTTTGCGCCGAAATTAATCATGATCGCAATAGCAAGTGAACATACGATAACGAGAGGAACCCCGATAATAACGTAGAACAACGTATTGAGTATGGCTTTTACAAAAATAGGATCAGCCAGTACGTCTACATAGTTTTTGAATCCGATGAATGAAATATTGGACCAGTCAGCAAGGCCCGCCAGGTCCATATCCGTAAAGCTTATTATTAAGGCCACAAGGATCGGCAACAACGAAAATAAGGTAAGCAAAATAAGCGTTGGAGCGATAAAGAAGTACGGTGCCTTACTCTGAGAGATCCCTTTCATAAACGACCCTTCCTTTGCTATGAGCGCCTGGCTTTATCCATTCCTAATGGAACCGGCAGCGGCTCTGTTTCAGAACCGCTGCCGGCGCTTGCGATCATTATTTATTCAATATTTGTTCTGATTTTGCGTTGAATGCGTCAAGTTCTTTTTTAATGTCTGCGTTGCCGCGGTAAATTTTCTCAAATGTTGATAGAACGTTTTGAGCAATTTCTTCCCATTGTTTAATTACCGGCATTGGCTCTGAGTTATTCATTTGATCGCCGATCACTTTAACATTAGGGTCTGTTGTCAAGGCTTTATCTTCCCAAGCTTTCTTCGTGGAAGGAAGGGAGTTCGACAGTTCCAGCCATTTTAGCTGTGTTTCAGGCTTGCTCATGTAAGCTAGGAATTTCAATGCCTCTTCTTTGTGCGTTGTATGTTGGAATACAGACAAGTTAGAGCCGCCTAGAGAAGACAGGTTGTTCTGTTTCTTAGGAAGCACAGCTGTAGCCCATTTGCCTGCAAGCTCAGGTGCTTGGTCATTGATCAGTTTAATCATCCAAGGTCCGCTAATGAACATGGGTAGAATGCCCTCACCCTTGAATGCAGGGATGATGTCCATACCTAGATCAACCGGTGCAGAACCGTCTTTAAAGAAACTGTCCAAATATTCTACCGCTTCAACAAACTCCGGTTCGTTGAATTGTGGTTTATTGTTCTCGATAAGTTTCGAACCATTTTGACGTGCGAACATGAATAGCAGCGACTGTTCTTTTACATCAAGGCTAATGCCGTATTTGTTTTTGCCGCGAGCTTTTAGCTTCGTTGCAGCATCTTTAAGCTCATCCCATGTTTGCGGAGCTTTATCGTATCCGGCTTCCTTCAGTAGATCTGTACGGTAGTAAAGAACGCGAGTGTCGATATACCAAGGCACGCCGACAGTTGCATTTTCGTATTTTGTCGTTAAAACGGATCCTGGATAGAAGTTCTCTTCAGCCAGCTCAGGATATTGAGCTACGTAAGGAGTAATATCCATAAGCGCCTTGGCAGATGCAAATTCAGGAATCCAAGTTGTGCCCATTTGAAGCACGTCTGGACCTTTTTTGGAAGCGACAGCCGTCAACAGCTTATCATGTGCCGTATCCCAAGGAAGTGCTTGTACATTGACTTTAATGTTTGGATTCTCAACCATAAATTGCTCAGCAATCTTCGGTAAAGCTTTGGCTTCTTCACCCATGCCCCATACGTTGAGCGTTACTTTATCGCTCGCTGCTCCTTCATTGCTGTTGTTGCTTCCGCAAGCAGTGAGAGCACCGACAAGCAGCATGGAGCTGGCTAGTGTGGTTGCTACTGATTTCTTAAACATTAATTATTCCTCCTGTGTGAATGATTGTTATAAGTACTATGCTGTGAAGCCGTGCAAGTTATGCACGAGGGCGGCTGTTGTTAGCCGTATTTTTCAGCCTAAGCTGGGTGTAGATGAGCAGGAAAATACTTCAAAACCTGCAACAGCAAAAACGCTCGTCACCTGTATATAGAAAATCTTTTTGACGTGGTGAAACGTTTCTATAAATAAAAAATATTACCGTTTACATCTTATAAACCGGACATGCTTAAAGTTTCGAAACGTTTCGACATCATTATAGATCAAAGTTTTATCGTGTTCAAGCGTTTTTTTATTTCAGGGAAATCGCCTCATATTAATAATATAAACGTTTCTATTCGAGGTGAAACAGCCATTGACGACTCTTTTTGAATTGTTTATAATCCAAATTAGGAATCAATAGAAACGTTTCGATTGTTAAAATTATGAGGTATTAGACATAGGCGTGGTAAAGACAGAAGGACCTGTAAACATTAACGATAAGAACGATTAATTTGATTGGCTACTACGAGGAGGAACACGGATATGGATAAGCAACCTGCGGCTCTTCTAAAGCTCATGACGCTTGAGGAGAAGATCGGACAGCTGCTGCAGCTGGCGACGCCATTCTTTCAAGGTGCAGATGGACAAATAACCGGACCGATGGCGGAAATGGGCATAACGGAAGAAACGGTTCGTAATACGGGCTCCGTGCTTGGCTTAACAGGAGCGAGGGAAGTCATTAACATACAGAAGCAGCATTTGGCGAGCAACCGCTTAGGCATACCGCTTCTGGTTATGGCGGATATCGTTCATGGCTACAAAACGATCTTCCCTGTACCGCTGGCAATCGGCTGCTCATGGGATATGGAGCTGGCAGAACAAAGTGCCGAGATTGCAGCTAAGGAAGCTGCTGCGGCAGGTGTACACGTTACATTCGCTCCGATGGTCGATCTCGTACGGGATCCAAGATGGGGTAGAGTTATGGAGTCGACAGGCGAGGATCCGTATTTGAACAGTGAATTTGCCAGAGCATTCGTAAGAGGTTTCCAAGGGAAGGACCTTGCAAATGATATTAACCGTGTAGCTGCATGCGTGAAACACTTCGCAGCATATGGAGCTGCAGAGGGTGGACGCGACTATAATACGGTTGATCTATCTGAGCGCCAACTGCGCGAGTATTATTTGCCAGCCTATAAAGCAGCGCTGGATGAGGGCTGCGAAATGGTCATGACGGCATTCAATACGGTCGATGGCATACCGGCTTCTGGGAACAAGTGGCTTATGCGAGACCTGCTTCGTGGTGAATGGGCGTTTGACGGCGTGCTGATCTCCGATTGGGGCGCAGTGAAGGAGCTAATCCCGCATGGCGTTGCAGCAGATGAGGCAGAAGCGGCGATGAAGGCGATCAAAGCAGGCGTCGATATTGAAATGATGACCACTTGTTACTCCGATCACTTGCAGCGGCTTGTTGAGGAGAAGGAAATCGATGTCGCACTAATTGACGAAGCAGTACTTCGCATTTTGGAGCTAAAGCAGAAGCTGGGCTTGTTCGAAAATCCATATCGTGGTGCGAATGCAGAGCTTGAGCAAGAAATCGTAGGATCTGCAGCACATCGTCAGGCTGCGCGTGAGCTTGCGCTTAAATCCTGTGTCCTCGTAAAAAATGAAGGAGTTCTCCCGCTTGGACGCGAGCAAAAAATTGCGTTGATCGGTCCGTTTGCGGCTAGCGGCGATATTCTTGGACCTTGGTCTTGGCTTGGTTCCAAAGAAGAGGCAATTCAGCTAGCAGCGGGTATAGCAAGCAAAATTGATGCGTCACTGCTATCTGTGACAGAAGGCTGCGGTATTGAAGCGATGACGGATGAGCAGTGGCAAGCGGCACTTACTGCGGCGAATGAGGCGGATATCCTTGTTCTCGCATTAGGCGAGCATTCTGACATGAGCGGTGAAGCGAGCAGCAGGTCTGATATTAAGCTGCCGCAGGTACAGCTAGAGCTGATTGCTAAGCTGAAGCAGCTCGGCAAGCCGATGATTACTGTCTTATTTAATGGACGTCCGCTTGACCTACATGGTGTTATTGATCAATCAGATGCCGTGTTAGAGGCGTGGTTCCCAGGTACAGAGGGCGGAGCTGCTATTGCGGAATTATTGTTTGGAGAATCGGAGCCAACCGGAAGGTTATCGATGTCGTTTCCTTATTCCGTAGGCCAAGTGCCAGTCTATTACAATCGTTTCAATACAGGCAGGCCGCAAGGCGCACCAGATGCTCAGGTGAAATACGTATCTCAGTATTTGGACATTCCGAATGAGCCGCTGCTGCCGTTTGGTTATGGGCTTGGTTATACAAGCTTTGCCTACAGCGGGGCGGAGCTGGCATTGGATACAATGAGTGTATCTAAACCATTGCAAGCTAACATAACGGTAACGAACACAGGGTCTCGTGCCGGTGAAGAAACCGTGCAATTATATGTACGCGATATGGCTGGCGATGTTGTTCGTCCGCTGCAAGAGCTGAAGGCATTCCGCAAAATTATGCTGCAGCCAGGCGAGAGCAAAGAAATTTCCTTTACACTAGAGGAAAAACAGCTGCGTTACTATCATGCTGATCTTTCCTTCGCAAGTGACCCAGGTGACTTTGAACTATATATTGGGCCTAACAGCCGTGATGTAGAAACGCTTAAATTCAAACTAAGCAAATAGAGAGGCAGTGAGAAGAATGGAAGCTGTAATCGATGCGTTGAAGGCAATGAATGCATTGCAGATAAAAGCAGGAGAGCTGACGTTTGATTTTCTAAGCAGCGGAGACCTTGCAAAAGCCGTAAATAAAGGAACGATGCTGAATCAAGTGGTGTCGAACAACGTGGATGGTTCGCTTAACAATCTTTATTTGCGTATGCATACCGATGAAGGAATTTCTTACGAGCCTCTGCTTGGTATTCGTTCGTCCAGCCGCATGTCGGCTGCGGAAGGACGCTTGCTTTGGGAGGGGACTGCATTTGGCGGCATCGCCTATCGCGTTGTCTTCACAATGACGAACCAAAGCATCTGGTTCTGGGACGTAACCGTCCATTCGCAAGGAAGAGAAGCGAAGATCGACATCATTTACGGACAAGATATTGGACTCGCTGATATTGGTGCGGTGCGCTCAAATGAGGCTTATATGTCGCAGTATGTTGACCATAAGTCGTTTAAGGATGAGAAGCTAGGTTATGTCCTGTGCTTCCGCCAGAATCAGCCAATGCAAGGCTCATTTCCTTACATGCAGCATGGTGCACTGACAGGCGCAGCTAGTTATTCGACGGACGGATTCCAATTCTTTGGTCTTAGCTATAAAGAAACAGATGTACCTGAGGCTCTCGGCAAGGCTGAGCTTGCAAATGAGGTATACCAATATGAATTCACTTATGCAGCGCTTCAATCAAAGCCTGTTTTGTTGAAGGATAATGCTCGCTTTGTGTTTTACGGCTTGTTCAAGGCTGATCATGCTTCAGCAGTGAATTCGGTAGAGTTCAGCGCAGAAGTTCAGGCAGCTTGGGAAGAAGTTGAGCGCTCGAATGAGACTGACTTCACAGCTTCAGCGGAGCCTGTAGCAAAGTCTGAGATTGCAGATGCTATAGGGTCGCCAGTTCGCACGGCATCGATGACGATAGAGGAAATTAACACCTATTTCCCTAAGCGTCATCAAGAGGAATGGCAAGACGGCAAGCTGCTCTCCTTCTTTACCGAAAGCCATGAGCATGTTGTGCTCAAAGAGAAGGAGCTACTTGTTGAGCGTCCACACGGTCATATTCTGATGTCAGGCGGCAATGACCGTATGACAGAGGATGTTATGACGACGACCTCGTACATGTACGGTATTTTTAACTCACAATTGCTAGTGGGCAATACGAGTTTTCACAAGCTGTTTACGAATGCTCGCAACGCACTAAACAATTTTAAGACATCAGGACAACGCATTTATGTGGAATCCGAAGGAACATACGGTCTTCTTACGATGCCTTCGATGTTTGAGATCGGCTTCAACTATGCCCGTTGGTTCTACAAAATGGCAGACGACACACTCATTATTACAAATTACACAACCGTCGATTCGCCTGAGGTACGCCTTCACCTTCGTTCGGTTAAGGGACAAGCTTATCGATATTTGGTTACGAACCAAGTTTCCATGAACAACAATGAATATGAGCTGCCGTTCCACATGGAGCTGGTGGATGGCGTATTTACTTTCAAGGCTGACCAAGCATCCATAAGCTCCCCAATATTCCCTGATATGCAATATCGGATGTCTGTTAGCGGTGCTGACATGACAGCAGGAGACGAAAGCTTGCTTGTCAGCGGTGCAGCTACAGGTTCAGCATCGCTTGTCGTGATGCAGCTTGGTCAAAGTGCGGAGTGGACGATTACGATGCAAGGCCTCTTGCATGGCGAAACGCTGCCTCTTGCTGAGCGTAAGGCGGATATGGAAATCGAGCGCTATCGTGAGTTTTTCCGAAATGTAATGAATGGCTTCCGCCTCTCATCAGAGGGATCTGCTCAGGCTGCAGCTGAGCTGGATAAAGTTAATGCGCTGGCTTGGTGGTACACACACAATATGCTCGTCCATTATTCGGTACCTCATGGACTTGAGCAATATGGAGGTGCAGCATGGGGAACTCGTGACGTTTGCCAAGGGCCGACGGAGTACTTCATGGCTATGAACAAATATGAGCAGGTTGCAGAAATCCTGAAGACCGTCTATTCCCATCAATACGAGGATGACGGCAATTGGCCGCAATGGTTCATGTTCGACAAGTACTTCCACATCCAGCAAGAAGAGAGCCATGGCGATATTATTGTCTGGCCGCTGAAGGTGCTTGGCGACTACTTGGCTGCAACGAAGGATTACAGCATTTTGCAGGAGCGAGTACCTTACACGATCCGTCATAAGGGCGAATTTACAGCAGAGCCTTCGACGCTGCTTGACCATGCGATGAAGGAAATTGCTTATATGAAGAGCCACTTCCTGCACGATACGCATTTGTCTTCCTATGGAGATGGAGATTGGGACGATACGCTCCAACCAGCCAACGCGCAGCTTAAGCAATATATGGTCAGCAGCTGGACTGTGGCGCTGACATATCAGGTTATTGCTCAGTTTGGCCGCGTGCTGGAAGAAGTTGATGCGGTACAGGCAGCCGAGCTTAAACAGCTGGCGTCTGCTATTCAAGCAGATTTCAATCAGTATATGCTGCAGCAAGAGGTTATCCCAGGTTTCGTTTATATGGAGGAACCAGGCGATGCGAAGTTGATGCTTCACCCGACGGATACGACAACAGGCATTCAATATCGCCTGCTTCCGATGACGCGCAGTATGATTAGCGAATTGCTTACAGAGGAGCAAGCTGCTGAGCATTACCAAATTATTAAAGAGCAGTTGTATTGTCCTGATGGCGTAAGGCTAATGAATCGTCCTGCACAGTATGCGGGCGGCGTTAGCACGAACTTCAAGCGGGCAGAGCAGGCATCTAATTTCGGCCGAGAAGTCGGCTTGCAATATGTTCATGCTCATATCCGTTATGTAGAGGCAATGGCGAAGCTAGGTAAGACGGATGAAGTGTGGCAAGGCCTTCTTATGATTAATCCAGTTGGCTTGCGCGACGTTGTACCTAATGCAGAGCTGCGCCAAAGCAACTCCTATTTCAGCAGCTCGGACGGAAAGTTCAACAATAGGTATGAGGCGCAGGAGCGTTTCGGAGAGCTTCGTGACGGTACAGTGCCTGTTAAAGGCGGCTGGAGAATTTATTCGAGCGGTCCCGGAATTTATATGAACCAATTGATTTCGAATGCACTCGGCATCCGCCAGTCAGAGGGTGATCTGGTCATCGATCCGATTTTGCCATCCAAACTAGACGGCATGCACTTCGATTTCATGTGGAACGGTTTGCCGATTACTTTCGTTTATCGTCTTAGCGATGCGGGTCAGGTAACGAAGGTGACAATTAACGGCAAGGATGTTGAATGGAAGAATTCAGCTAACCGCTATCGTACAGGCGGCGTTCAAATCACCGAAGAACAATTGAAAACAAACCTTCATTCGGAATCAAACCGAATCGAAATATTTATGTAAGCAGCTGACTGGCGGTCTCCTAGAACCGCCAGTCTTTGTGATATAGTGAAGGAACGATGAAAGATAGGAGCGAATGCTGTGGTTAGTATTAAGGATATCGCTAAACAAGCGGGGGTCTCGATCTCGACGGTATCATACGCGCTTAACGGCAGCCCAAAGGTGACGGATGAGACGACAGCGCGAATATTGGCTGTTGCAAAGGAATTGAACTATATCCCGAACGCTGCTGCAAGGTCGCTCAAGACGAGAGAAACGAAAATTATCGGTGTCTTTCTTACCGACTTCAGCGGCGCATTTTACGGCGATCTCTTGCAAGGCACGAAGGAAATTTTATCAGAAAAGGGCTATGACTTGATCGTATGCAGCGGGAAGCAATCCCATCGGATGCTTCCCGAGCGAATGATTGACGGAGCCATTATACTGGACGAGACCTTCGGGAGCACAGAACTGCTGAGCTACGCGGAGCGCGGACATAAACTTGTTGTGCTGGACCGTGAGCTGCAGCATCCGAACATTAATCAGGTGCTGCTTGATAACAAGGCAGGAGCGAGGCTGGCAGCGGAATACCTCATCGAGCAGGGCCATCGGACGCTGTACGTAGTGACCGGACCTAGCGGCTCATATGATTCGAGGCAGCGGCTGCAAGCTGTTACGCAAGCGGTGGAGCGGACCGCTGGCGTTAAGCTAAGCGTTATTGAGGGCAATTTCAATAAGTCGGCAGGGGAGCAGGCTGCAGCGAAAATTATGGCTGAGAGCAGCGGTACTACTGCGGCTGTGTTTTGCTTTAACGATGAGATGGCTATCGGTATGTTTAATTTTTTGGCGGCGCATCACCCGAACATACAGATCGGTGAACACATTCATATTGTGGGATTCGATAATATGGAGCTGGCTTCGTATACACAGCCGCGCTTGTCCACAATAGATTATTCCAAGCGCCAGTGGGGCGCCCTTGCTGCTGAACAGCTGATCAAGCTTATTAGCGGCGATGCCATTGAGCATGAACGGATATATGTTTCTTTAATAAAAGGGAACTCAGTTAGGTCAGGCAAAGAAAGCTGAATAGAATGAAAGCAATTGAATCGTTGAACGGTTTGAAGTGAAGACTAGCTTCAAGCCGTTCTTTTTTTCGGAGCATGCTTGTTATGACCGCCTAAAAAAATTCGACAAGAGAGTTGACAACTGTTTCAAAATATATTATCTTTAATTCAAGATAAATTAATTAAAGATAAATCGGCGCAGAGGGGAGTGATAATCATGGCAAACGAACAACAAAATGATTCATTAGATCTCTTCATCGCGCTGTCTAGAGCGAGCCAATGGGTGAATGCTCATGCAGATCGCGATATTCGTAAAAACGGCTTAAATCGGACGGAATTTGGAGTACTTGAATTGTTGTATCATCGGGGACCGCAGCCCTTGCAGCAAATAGGCGAGAAAGTGCTTATGAGCAGCGGTAACATCACTTATGTCGTTGATAAGCTGGAGAAGAAGCAAGCGGTACGCCGCAGAGCTTCGACATCGGATAGACGTCTCATTTATGCAGAGCTGACTGACGAAGGGAAACAATTTGTAGAGGATGTTTTTCCTGCTCATACGGAAGCGATCGAGCAAGCGGTAAATGGGCTTTCGACAGAAGAGAAGCAGCTTACAAGCAAGCTGCTCAAGAAACTCGGAAAGTTCGCACAGGAGCACTACAAGTAGCTGATTTAACAAAAGTGCAAAGATACAGGGTGTAATCAGTTGCTTGGTTTCACTGCATACAATGATGGCTGTTATAGGGTAGCGGCGATCATTGATGTTTGTCATATATCTTAAAATAGAGATTCTTTAAATAGTGGTAAAAGAAGAGCTATGGAGTTCGTCTAAGTAAAAAATTTAAAACAAAATGGAGGAGTTTAAATTGAGTATTGCATTGGGATTGTTGGTTGTTCGTGTCGTTGTGGGTCTGTTGTTCGTAGGGCATGGTGCACAAAAACTGTTTGGTTGGTTTGGCGGTTATGGTCCAAAAGGAACGGGCGGCTGGTTAGAATCAGTTGGCATTAAGCCAGGGGTCGCAATGGCTGTTGCAGCCGGATTAATGGAGCTTATCGGGGGGCTGTTATTCGTCGCTGGTCTGCTTACACCTCTTGCCGCGGTTTTGATTGTGCTTACTATGCTCGGCGCAATTGTGAAGGTGCATGGTCCTAATGGAATATGGGCAACAGCAAATGGTTATGAATATAATCTTGTTCTCGTTGCCATTGCTATAGGTATCGCATTAACAGGCGCTGGCGAATATTCAATTGACGCGCTTATCGGCTAATCGGTTTTAGAGTTAGTTACATTACTTTTCATATTCATATAAAATAAGGAGTGTCATTGAAATGACTAATCAAACTGCTGGTATTCACCATATAACCGCCTTTGTTCGGAATGCTCAGACGACTGCAGATTTTTATGCAGGTGTACTAGGTTTGCGGTTAATTAAGAAGACGATTAACTTTGACGCGCCTGAGGTTTATCATTTATATTTTGGCAACGAGATCGGAAGTCCGGGCACTATTATTACGTTTTTTCCTTGGGAAAATTCGCGTAAAGGCAAAATTGGCGGCGGGCAAGTGGGAATAACCACTTACGTTGTACCTACTGGGGCATTCGATTTCTGGAAAGAGCGCTTAGTTAAGTTGAATGTGAAATTTACACAGACATCGAGATTTGGCGAGCAGTATTTGCAATTCGAAGATCCTGACGGTTTAAAGCTTGAAATTGTAGCTCGTGAGCAAGGAGCGGACAGTAAATGGTCGTTTGGCGGCGTTCCGGCGCATAAAGCGATTAAGGGTTTTGGTGGTGCTATTCTTTACACGACTGCTCCAGCCAAAACCGCTGAGCTCCTTGTTAACGTAATGGGACTGGAGAAACACGGGGAAGATGAAGGTTATGCTCGTTTTAAAGCAACCGGCGATTTGGGCAACCTGATAGACATTAATGTGGCGAGCATGGAGCCAGGTCATGGTGGTGCTGGCACCGTTCATCACATCGCATGGAGAGCAAAGGACGATGCAGAGCATGCAGAATGGAGAAGCCATGTTGAGAGCCACGGCTTACAGCCTACACCAATCGTGGATCGTCAATATTTTAATGCGATTTATTTCCGTGAAGCCGGCGGCATATTATTCGAGATTGCAACAGACCCACCGGGTTTTGCTCGCGATGAAGAGCCGGCGCATCTCGGTGAGAAGCTGATGCTTCCGGAATGGTATGAGGAGCATCGTACACAAATAGAGCAATTATTGTCACCATTTGAAGTTAGAGTATTGGAGGAGGACAAATAATGAAACATATATTTAAACAAGGAACGGATTCAACTGCATCCGTACTGCTGCTCTTGCATGGAACGGGAGGTACTGAGCGGGATTTGCTCCCGCTCGCTGATCTTGTCTCGCCTGCTTCGTCTGTGCTGAGTGTGAGGGGAAATGTGCTGGAGAATGGTATGCCGCGCTATTTCAGAAGGCTTGCTGAAGGCGTATTTGATCTAGAGGATCTTATATTCCGTACGAAGGAGCTAAATGATTTCCTTGATCATGCAGCAGTCGAATATGGATTCGACCGCAATAATATAGTGGCAATCGGTTATTCCAATGGAGCTAATATCGCAGGGAGCCTGCTGTTCCACTATCAAGGCACGCTTCGCGGAGCCATATTGCATCACCCGATGGTACCGATTCGCGATGTTAAGCTGCCTGATCTAGCTGGCGTGCCTTGTTTCATCGGCGCCGGCTCGAATGATCCGCTTTGTACACCGAAGGAAACGGAAGAGTTAGACCGTATGCTGCAAGCAGCAGGCGCGCCCGTTACGGTACATTGGGAGACATTCGGACATCAGCTGACGAGTACAGAGGTAGCTGCTGCAGCGGCTTGGTTTAACAAAACTTTTAATGGCTAATAGAAGCAAGCCATTCGCTTTGAAAGGGGAGCACATCATGTTATCCATTGATCCAACGAGCCAGAGCGTGCAGGATAATTACAAGCTGTTGATTGGCAGCATTGTGCCGAGACCGATTGCTTTTGTAACTACGCTCTCCAGTGAAGGAGTGCTGAACGCAGCCCCGTTCAGCTTCTTCAATATCATTACAGCTAATCCGCCTATGGTAGCGGTATCTGTACAACGCAAGCCGGGCGGTATTCAGAAAGATACCGCCCGAAATGCCGCCGTCACAGGCGAGTTTGTTGTTCATATCTCTGATGAAAGCTATATTGAAGCGATTAATTTAACGGCGGCACCTTTGCCTCCAGAAGAGAGCGAGGTCGAGCTTGCAGGGCTAACGGCTATTGCAAGCGACCTTGTAAGTGTGCCGGGTGTAGCTGAAGCGAGAATCCGGATGGAATGTGTACTCGATCAAGCGCTCCCGCTTGGCGGTACTGAGGATTCGCCAGCTTGCGATCTATTGATTGGCCGAGTCGTGCGCTTTCACGTAGATGAGGTTTTGTACGAGAAAGGGCGGATTAACGCTGAAGCTTTGAAGCCGGTGAGCCGGCTTGCTGGAAATGACTATGCGAAGCTAGGGGAGCAGTTCACGATTGTACGGCCAACTTGATGAGCCATAAATGTAGCGGCAGCCGCGGACATGAGAATTAGGTCCGTGGCTGCTGCTTTGTTATTGCAATTTAATGCCCAATATAGAATATGAGCCAATAAAATCAAGTATGGAGTCATTAACCAAAGCCGGATTTTCTCTAAGCATATGAGGTCTGTGACTGCCGCCCTGAACAACGAGAGATCGTGATCCTTCAATCAGGGAACTTAAATGTTTTATCTTCGCTTCACCAACAAAAGGGTCATTTTCTCCAGTAATAAGCAAGGAAGGACAACGAATGCTGCTAAGCTGTTCGCTCGTAAGCTGAGGATATAGTCGCCAATCGTTCGCAGACTTCCGCATATGCTCCTGCCAATTTCCTCGATGAGCTTCTTCGTGTCTTTCAATCATTTGATTGATGGTCGCTTGCTGCCCGTGTTCCAAAAGCCACTCCGGTTCGAATTGCTCGACACCTGTTGGATCAGCAAAGCCGCTAGTGCCTATGGTAGTCAAAGTAGCTACTCTTTCTGGATAATGAACTGCACTATACAATCCAACATTCGCACCCAAGCTGTACCCGATAAAATGTGCTCTGGCTATGCCAAGCATGTCCATAAAACCAATCGTATCCTCTACAAGCTCTGGCGTATTCCATTCGAGGCTGTTGCACCTCGTTCTTCCATGACCTCTGAAATCTGGATAATAACAAGTGTATTTGCTCTGGAAATCAAGCAATTGGCTGGCGAAGGCTAAAATCCCCCGTGAGTAGCCGCTATGCAAAAAAATGATGGGCTCACCTATCCCCATTTTTTCATAAAAAACGTCCAAATCTTTGAACTGAATGTATGGCATGGTGGCGCCTCCTCCAAAAAAAGAGAGAGTCCAGCTCTCCCTTTTAGACCTTAGTTATGGATTAATCAGTATGGATTGCTCCGGCACCTTGCCTGGGTTCTTGGCATGAGGGTTTTCTGAGCTTTCAATGGGAACTAAATAGTATTTCTCTGCTTTCAAATCAATAGGAACATATCGGTTATAAGAACTTTCAGGCGATATTTCCGCCGTATTTGGGTATATTTCGGTCCCGGATTCACTTACAATTTTAAAAGCAATGTGGTTTGCTTGTTCCGGCCAGTCATAATATAGGATCGTTGAGATGGGTGACACGACCATGCTTTTTAGATGAATCGATTGTCCGTTTCCAAGTGATATGTCCTGTTTGAATGTAATCGTTTCACTTGTCACTGCCAATTGTTTAGTTGGAACATTGATATCAAAAGTCCAAGGATTTTCTATCGGCTTCACTTCCGAGTCTATGCTCCAGTCTAAATTATCGTACGTAATTTGAAACGCTATCGTTTCACCGATAGGAAGCTCGGACATTCTAACCTCATTATATATTGTATACATGGAATCGTGTACTTTAATCGATTGCCCAGCGGTTCCTAAAGTGAGGCTCTGTCCATTCATGAGTACGGTAGGCATCGGATGCATTTTGTAATGAAAGTCGACCCCCTTGGCGGGCTCATAAGTGGAGCTGATGAGCAACCGTCCGTTATCAATCAACGCCTCATCTAATGTCCATTTACCGTACTTATTTTCAGCAGTGGCACCAATTTCAGTTTTGAACGGGGCATAATCTGTTTGCTCATTTGCATTAGTTGCCATCAACCGTTCAATTAAACCCCCGACGAATGGAACATTTGCAAAAGTCACTGTCCCCGTGCTAATTGAAATCCCTGCTGCTAAAATAATGGCCACCGCAACTCCTGCATATTTCTTTTTATTTGTGGTTTTATGATTTCTAATTTTGCTCAGTACGCGACGTTCCCAATTCTTTTTTTGGACACTGGTGAGCTCCTGTTCTTCATACTGGCTTACATCTAAATTTAGATCATTTAGCTCTTTATAAATCGACATCGTATCACTCCTTATCCTTGATTATTTTTGACTAAAAAACTCTTCAGTTTTTTACGTCCTCTGGAAAGCTTGTTGTAAACCCAAGATTCCTTGGCATTATAGTGCTCCGCGATTTCATGGGAAGGTGTTCCCTCTAAATAGTATTTTTCGAAAATCTCTCGTTCACGCGCTGATAATTGGTCAAACAGCTCATCAACTTGGCTTGTGCCTGCTGCTTGGCTTGTTTTGAGCATGCCATCATCTATTTCGGAAACAGAAAACTGTTGAGTTTGAAGCTTGATTTGTTTTCTTTGATAATCAATCGCTTTATATTTGGCAATCGCTGCAAGCCATTGTTTAAAGCCGTTTTTCTCCGGATCAAAATGATGGATGTTATTCCAGATAGATAGCAAAACGTCATCCAAACATTCCTCATAATCCTGCTGCTGGTAATTTAATTGTCGTTTAATAATTACGGTAAGCAAGCCTCCATACTGATTGATGATGAAGGAGATGGCTTTTTCGTTTTTGTTCTGTATTTGTTGTACAACATTGTCCTCTGTAATTTTCAATTGTTCACCCCTCCTTGCATTAATTATTGGCGCCTACTATGTAATACGAACGGAATGCGATAAATCTATCACAAGGGAATAAAGACATTGTTGCTATTAAAAAAAAGAGTGCTTGAGAGGTGATAATACCTCCGAAGCACTCTTCATTGTATGCTTATATGTCTATCGCTTCAACGAGCAGGTCTGCATAAAACTCTGCTCCGTGCTTTTTCAAATGCACGCCATCGGCAGCAAAGAAGTCCTTTTTCCCTTTGCTTGCTGTATACCAGTCTACGATGGTAACATTCGCTGACTTTTTCGCTGTTGCGGCGAGCATTTTGTTTACGGAATCTTGCCATTTGCGCGGAACACGTGTATTGATGAAAATAATTTGACGCTCTGTGCCTAAAGCACTTAGCAGCCCATTCATCTGTTTAGTCGTAAAAGCACCGTTCGTTCCGAGCTGAATGACAACCGTATTTCCAAGCTGATTATTTTTTTTCAAGTCCTCGATAACGGCAGAAGCCTGCCCAAACTGTCTTCCTATTTTACCATCAATTACGATACCCGGAACGAGCTTCTCCAAGAAGGGGCCGGCATCGAGCAGAACGGAATCACCGATAGCTGTAACGCTGTTTTGGTCGATAGGAGCAACAGGTTTTTTACCTGGTACAGGTTCGTTATCTTTGCTTCCCTGAGGGTTATTGCTGGTTGGTTTGTCAGTATCCGTTGGTACAGGTTTCGACTTATCAACGTCAGTGGCGGTACCAGTGCTTGGCAGCTTCGGATCGATTACAGATGGATCAGTTTGATCAGGTCTGCTGCCTGCGGGAGTTTTAGACTGATCGGGTGGCTCCGTCGCCTGCGGCGGGGTTTGTTTCTCTGGTTCTGTAGGCTTCGGGTTGCTCACTGTCTCATTTTGTCCGGTCTTGTCGGGTTCGCGCTCTGTGTCAGGAGTAGTTTCCCCCGAATCATTCGGCTTGACGGGTGTAACTACGGATGTTTCATTGTTCTTGCCATTACCGCTGGCAGATTGCAAATTCACACTGCTCGTGCAGGATACGCTCGAGAAGACAATCACAAGCACGGCGAGATAAGTACTCGCTTTTTTTAGTCCAAGCACGCGAATTCGTTGAATGGTTTGCCGTTTAAACAGGGAGTATATTTTCCCAAGCGCACCGTGCCTTATAGGCTCCTCTATAAACCGCCAAGAAAGCTCAGCAAGGGCAAAAGTAAGGATCACTTGAATGAGTGCTCTTGCAAGATGCAGCTCACCGCTCTCGGCGGTTGGAGTGGTCAACACGATGATCGGATAATGATACAAATAAATGCCGTAGGAACGGACGCCTACCCAAGCAAGAGCTTTGCTGCCGATTATATTTGCGAGTTTACTTGCAGGATGTGCCAGCGCAGCGACGACAACCGCAGTAGCAAGAGAGAGAAGCACCATGCCTCCGCGATAAAGAAAAGAATCATATTCGCTGGATTGATTAATCATAACCAAAATGATGACGAAACCGAATGTACCTACAGCATCCATAACAATACGACTGCGTTTGGATAGGGTCGCTGACAGCTTCCAACTTGGCCAAACGATAGCAAGCGCTGCGCCGATGAGTAGGGCAAAAGCTCTTGTGTCCGTTCCATAGTAGACTCGGCTCGGATCTGCGCCTGGCTGGTACAGCAGCGTCATTGCACCAGCAGATACTGCCGCTGCGGCTAGTGTCCATAGAGCAAGTTTGCCACGTTTCGGAGAGAAGCGAATAACCGCTAAAAGCACTAATGGCCAGATTAAATAAAACTGTTCTTCAACGGCTAGCGACCATAAATGACCGAACGGAGAAGCAGGGCCGAAGCTCTCAAAGTACGAAACATCATGAAAAATAAGATACCAATTGCTTATATAGAGCAATGCCGATCCGATATCCCCCTTTAGGGACAATAACCGACCAGTATCACTAATCAATAGCCATAATGAAACGACAGCTATCATGAGGAACATCGCAGGTAGCAGTCGCCTAGCACGACGAATGAAAAAAGTTTTTAGATCTAATGTTTTTGATTGACTAAGCTGTTTTAACAAAATGTCCGTGATCAGATATCCAGAGAGGACAAAAAACATGGTAACCCCTAGCAGTCCGCCTGGCACCCATTGCAAATTCAAGTGATAAGCGATGACAGCAAGAACAGCAATGGCGCGCAAGCCATCCAGTCCCGGCATATAGCGACTACTGTTGCCGATTGGTTTAGGCATGGCGGAATCCTCCTATATTGATTCGAATGGGGAGAATTGCAGCAAGGTCGATGAGAAGAAGACGGTGGGAAAAGCGATGATTACGAATAATACCGATGGTAAAAATGATGTTCAGCCCCTCTGGATGATAAATCGTTGTAAATCAATTATATGGCGAAAGCTAATAAAATTCGTAACAGAACAGTTACAAATAGTTATCAAACTGGAAACAAAAATCTTAAAAAGTTTCAGACATAATAGGTGCATGATTCAACCGCCAAAGGGAACGGTAACCATAAGTATTTTTTTAGGAGGTTCCCCAAAATGAAAATCGTAAAAGTTTGGATCGCCTTGTTGCTTGTGCTGGTCATGATGTCGAGCGGAGCGGATATCGCTGCAGCGCCGAATGGGGGACATGAGCAACTGCTAAGGGCGGCTTTTGTGCGTAATGGTGACCTTTGGTTAAAAGCAGGCAATGCAGAGAAAAAGCTGGTTAGCGGACCGCTTGTGCGTAATCCAAGGTGGTCATTTGATGGAAAATGGCTTGCTTATACATTGGGAGAAGCAGAACAAGAACTATGGGTACTACAGCTTCAAACTGGCCAAAACAGTCTCGTTGCTGTGAATGTTGGGAAATATTTTCAATGGGCACCGAATGATAAGCTGTTAGCGTATCAAACAAAGGATCGGTTGCAGTATGTCGACGTGAGCATGCCGGACAAGCCGCTAGGTTCCGCCGCTGCAATTGATAATTTCTCATGGCTGCCAGATGGCAAAGGTTTTTTTGCTTCTTCACAGTCAGAACTGCTCCCGGACGGATGGACGCCGATCCGCCTTTATCAAATACCTCTCGGTACATTGGACGATCCTCGTACCTATACAACCGTTCATGTGCTGCCAGCACCATCTGATGATTTTTTTGCGGTAGGCACTAGTATATTCAAATGGTCTGCTGATGGTCGATGTATCGCTTTCCTCGCTAAGCCAACCGCATCATTGTCCGCCGATAGCAACATGCTCTGTGTGATTTCATCTGACGGCGTTGTTTTTCGAACACTTGATGAGATGGTGAATAATCCACAGTGGTTCTCATGGGCAGAGAGCGGAAACCGACTTGCTTACATAGCAGGTATCGGGCGTGAGGCTACTCGTAATAAACAGCTAAAGGTGCTGGAAGTGACCTCAGAAAAAGGGGCCGCATATACGCCTAAAGGCTTCGTTGATCAGGCATTTGCATGGCAGGATATGCAGCATATTATCGTGTCGAGAGCAAAGGAGTCTAAACAAGAAGACGATCAGCATCCACCAGCTTATCCTTACTTAGTGAGGGTGGAACTGAACAATGGAATGCAAAAACATATGACAAAGCCCTCTCGAAAGCAAGGTGCTTATAACCCGGTAGTACTTCACTCGAAGCTAGTTTGGGTGAGGAACGATCATACAACAGCAAGTGTAATCATGGCAGACATAGACGGACGACATGTTGTTGAATGGATTAAAAGTATCGACCAAGCAGATTCCTACTACGGGCAATGGGACTGGCCTGAGGTCATCACGTTCTATTGAGTCCATAAATGCGTATAACGCAAACCATAGCATATAGATTTTTTTGGAAATATGCTCAATTGATAACATACTCTACATGCTATAAAATAGGGATGTAGTGGAGACAAGCTGGAGTATGAGCATCGAGTTCGAGTTTGGCAATTAGTCATACAAGGGAGTGGAATGAGCAATGATTAGTAAAGTTGGCCAAATTATGTTGTATGTAAACAATCAAGATACGGCAGTACAATTTTGGACAGAAAAAGTAGGTTTTCAAGTCATTTCTGAAGAAAACAATGGTCAAGGATTTCGATGGATTGAAATTGCTCCTACAAAGGGTGCAGATACAACGATCATTCTCCATAATAAGGAATTTGTTGCTAAAATGTCACCTGGATTAAATCTCGGTACACCATCTTTAATGTTTTTTACGGAAAATTTCGATCAATTACATAGTGACTTGTCAAATAAAAATGTCACAGTCGGAGATATTATAACGATGCCTTCCGGTAGAGTATTTAACTTTGCAGATGATGAAGAAAATTACTTTGCTGTAATGGAGAAAAAGGAATAGTCACCCACTTAATCATCAGACTGCAAAACCACAGAAAATGTTTCATCTAACCAATGAATATAAGAAAAAGTATGCCCTCAAGTGAATGAATCCACTTGAGGGCATATTTTGTTAAATCTGAACAAGCAGCAAAATGATAGACGATAGGCATAAGCATGTGCTGATTAGGCAAAGGAACATGACGACCTGCTTATGATTAAGTCCAGCCCGCAAAAGACGGTAATGCGCTTGGCTGGCATCTGCTTGATAGATCGCTTTTCCTTGCAGCATCCGTTTCACGACGACGAATAAATTATCGAAGATCGGTACGCCGAGCGCAAGAATGGGGATGAACAACGACATCAAGGTAGCTTGTTTGAACGCGCCATCCAGAGCAATAACTGCCAGGATAAACCCAAGAAAAGTTGCTCCGGCATCGCCCATGAAGATTTTTGCGGGAGGTTTGTTATATCGCAAGTACGCAATCGTGACACCTACTAAAATAATGGCCATGATAGCGGAGTTGGATTGCCCTTTTGCCAGTGCTACAACGAACAGCGTAACGGCAGAAATAGCCGATAGTCCGCCAGCGAGCCCGTCCATGCCATCCGAAAAGTTAATGACCGTCGTTACACCAAAAATCCACAAAATCGTAAGTGTAAATTGCAGAATAACAGGAAGCAGCACATATTCGCCTGAAAGCGGATTGTAAAAGCCAGTAAATGCTATGCCAGAGGCATAAACGAGCACAGCTGCTGATATTTGTACAATAAATTTAGGAAGAGACGGAAAGTCTTTGCCTTTTGTCTTATACCAATCATCAACAGTACCGATGAAGAGCAGCAGTACGCCCCCTAAAAATATTGCGCCAGTTTGTAGGGAGAAATCTCTTGTTACAAGCAAATAGGTAAAGAAAAAACCGATGAAGATAACATAACTAGCCGTGAGTGGAATCGGTTCCCGATGAAGCTTGCGCTCAACATCCTTGCGGGGCTTGTCCACAAAATCAAGACGAAAAGCTAGCTTTGCAAACGGAGGAATTAAGAAATAAACGATTGCAAAGGAAACTAACAAAGAGAATGCGTATAAAATAATAGTCACCACCGTTAGTTAATGAAGGAACAACAGAATTATACAATTCGTGAAGAAAATTGTCGATTGGAGATTACATAAGTGAGAATATATTAATGTTTAAAAGCGGCTTGCAGCGAGTACTCCATTAAACAATCATGATGCATCCTTCCTGCGATAATTGAATAAAGATAAGCGATAATTTGTTTAAAAGCAGCGGATTATTAATAGTTCAACTATAAAGGAGTGATAGATATGAAGCTGGATTGTGCTATCATCGGCGGCGGGCCTGCTGGTTTAAATGCTGCGCTCGTGCTTGGCAGATCGCGTAGAGTTGTTATTGTATTTGATCACAATAAGCCTAGAAACGCGGTTACGCATGAGTCGCATGGCTTCATTACACGAGATGGCATCGAGCCGCGCGAGCTTCGTCGATTAGCCCATGTGGATATTGCCCAATATCCTTCGGTCACCATTAAGCCAGACAAGGTGACGGAAGTGCAGCGCAGTGAAACGGGCTTTCAACTGATGACAAGCAACGGCGTTATCTATCAAGCTCGTACGCTTATTTTGGCAGCAGGTTTGAAGGAATCATTGCCTGCTATTCCTGGCATACGTGACTTTTATGGGAGAAGCTTATTCAGCTGTCCATACTGCGATGGATGGGAGCTGCGCGATAAACCGCTCGTCGTCATTTCGGAGGGCTCGAATATTTTCAATTTGGCAAAAACAGTGTTTAACTGGAGCAAAAACGTGCTCGTTTGTACAAATGGAGCGAACAGCCTTAGTCCTCAGCAAATTGGTCAGTTAGGACAAAGAGGTATTCTGGTGACTCAGCAAAGGATTAAAGCTCTGCATGGTGAGAATGGCCGCCTTCATCGTATCGTATTTGCGGATAATACCGAGATGGCGCGCGCAGGCGGCTTTGTTACCCCATCATGGGACCAAGCGGCTCACTTCGGGGAAGCGCTAGGCTGTGCGATGACACAGGCAGGCGGCTTCGTTACTGACGACTACGGTAGAACGAGTGTAAGAGGCGTATATGCGGCTGGCGATTCTTCCATCATTGTACCTGCGCAGCTTGTTGTCGCTGCCGGTGAAGGCAGCAAAGCAGCAATCGGGGCCAATACCGATTTGACGCATCAGGATTTTGGATTTTAGCAGCACAAGATCGTCAATAGAAGCGTAATCGTATAAAATTCCACCCATTAAGATTGAATTTTGCTAAAATTAGGATCATCCAATTGTCGTGTTTGTTACATCAATACTTTTTATGGGTATTGGTGTTGGACTGAAATAATTAGACAGCTCTAAAAGTATAGAGGGTATTAATTATCAGTAAGAGGAGGAGGGATCATATGCTAGAAAAACTGCATCCAGATGATCATGTGTTAAACCAATTTCCATTTATGCGAGATGAGCTGCAATATAATTTGATTCATTTGGTTACTGCAATAGAAGGCGCAACAAGCTTGAAGACGTCTGACGGACGGCTGCTCTTTGCAGGCTCGCCTGGACATAACGCTTGGTTATGGTTATCGGATGATGTGACGGACGAGCGAAGAGAAGTGCTGATGCAAGAGCTTATTGCTTATTACAAAGGAACGGATTTGCCCGGTATATGCGGAGCTCCGTCTACGGCAGAACCATTCGCGAAGCGGTATGCGGAGGCCAATCAGCTGCAATATCATGCTTACATGATGATGACAGCCTATTCATGCCCGAAGGTGAATAAGCCCATTAAAGTAAAGGGGAAAATGATTCAAGCCACACGCCAGCATGTAGAGCTTGTCGCGGAATTTCTGGCGGGCTTCTCGGAGGATGCTTACGGGGCATCGGTCATACCTGTTAGTCAGCTTCCGGCTGCCGAGGGAATGGTCATGAGAGGCAATCTATACTTCTGGACTGTCGATGAGCTGCCGGTAGCTATGGCTAACATCGCTCATCGTTCTCCGCGGCATGGACGAATCAATGCGGTTTATACGCCGCCTGTACTTCGGAGAAATGGCTATGCCAGCGCTATTGTAGCGGGGCTTTGCGAGATTTTGGAGGAAGAGAACAGAGAGCCGATGCTTTATGCAGATAATAAAAACCCTGCTTCTAACAAAGTCTATCAAAATATAGGTTTTGTCGAGAGTGGACCGATTGCTGAAATTAGATTTAGGTAGAAGCAAAAGCTCAGAAAGTAGGAAATGACTTGAAGATTGATCGTTTATTGGCGATGACCGTACTGCTGCTTAACCGGGGAAGAATCAGCGCCAAGGAGCTGGCTGACCGTTTTGAAGTATCAACAAAAACAATCTACCGCGACATGGATACGCTAAGCCAATCGGGCATTCCCGTATTGGCCCACCAAGGTACAACGGGCGGGTTCGAGATCATGGAGCAATACACCCTGTCTCGTCATTATTTAACATTAGCCGAAATATCATCTCTTATTGCAGCCGTAAAAGGCATAGGTACCGCGTTAGACGATGCGACCTATGCTGGTTTGCATGAGAAAGTCAAAGCATTGCTGCGTAAATCAGATAAGCTCGAGGATGATCGCCATGGAGACAGCTTGGTTTTTGATTTGAACCCATGGGGGCAGGGACCAGCAGCGCGTGACAAGGTAAACTTGTTCAAACAGGCTATTGAAAAGACGCGGAAAGTGGAGCTTAGCTATATTAACATGAACGGCTCCGAGACAGAGAGAGTGATAGAGCCATATGCGCTGATTTTGAAAGGGAACATATGGTACTTACAGGCTTATTGTACGCTTCGCGAGCAGTTTCGAGTATTTCGTTTATCGCGCATCCAGAAGCTGAATCTGTTGCTGGAGCGATTTGAGCGCCGCCAGACACCTTCGCTAGACGGTTACGCATGGGATGCGGAATGGTCGCAAAATGCCGATACGATCGTAACTCTTATATTCCAGCCGCAGGTGCGCCATCGTGTTGGAGATGCCTTCCATCCGGATCAAGTCACTGTCATGGAGGACGGATGCTTGCGTGTGGAAGGCAAGCATACAGTAGACGAATGGTTTTATGGGATGCTGCTAAGCTATGGTGATCAGGTAAAGGTGGAGCAGCCGGAAGCTCTCGTGGAGCAAATTATTTTGCGAGCCCAAAATATTGTTAATCGTTACAAGAACTAAGACAGACAGCTGTCCAGTTTCCTTAGGTAAAATAAGAGTCAAACCAAGGAAATGGGGAAAGCAGATGAATGAACAAATCGTAGAGAAACCAGCAGTTGCACTTATAGGGGTAACGACACGTACGACGAATGCCGAGGAAGCGGGAGCAAATGGACGTTTGCCTGGGCTATGGGATTCTTATTTCGCCAGCGGTATCGCTGACCGAGCACAGGTGAGTAATGGCCATCTGATCTATGCGCTGTATACCGAATACGAAAGTGATGCAAGTGGTGCATACACGGTGTTAATTGGACATGAGCGGACTAATGCAGAAGCTGAGCTGCCGGATGGATTAGAGCAGGTGACGATTCCGGAGGCTAAGTTTATGGTTTTCAAGACGAAGAAGGGTCCCGTGTATGAGGTCGTAGCGCAAGCGTGGGGTGAGATTTGGTCTTTTTTCGAGCATTCATCCATTGAGCGTACGTATTGCGGTGATTACGAGCTGTATGACGGTCGAACTTTTGACCCTGCGAATGCAGAGGTAGACATTTATATTGCGGTAAAATAAAAAACGGTTGTCTTCATGGGCTTATTCAGCCATGTGGACAACCGTTTTTGGCATGCTTTACGTACGCACGTTGCAGAAATTGCAGTGTAAGTTAAGAAGATAAGTGCGACAAGTCATTCTATTGCAGAAACTGCAGTGTAAGGGTAATTGATTAGGCTAACAGGCGAACTACTCCCCCTGATAATCCTGAACAAGAAGCTCCAGAGCGCCCGTCTCGGGGTCGAGGATAAATCCATGAACCGGAATGGCTTTAGGGAAGAGAGGGTGCTTACGAATCAATTTGACGCTGTGCATGACGCCTTCTTCAGAACTTGCAAAGCCCCGCAAAAATTTCTCCATACGTATGCCTGAATTCTCGAGCGTTTCAATGGCCAGAGGATCGATTCCATACTCTTGAAATTTGCTAACCATGCCTTCTGTATCGAGATTTGTCATACCGCAGCCATGATGGCCGATGACGAAAACTTCGCGTGCGCCAAGCTCGTATACGGCGATCAAGATGCTGCGCATCGCGCTTCCGAATGGCTGAGTCAGAATGGCGCCAGCATTTTTAATAAATTTAGCGTCGCCATTTTTTAAATTCAATGCTTTTGGCAAAAGCTCTACGAGCCTAGTGTCCATACAAGTAAGGACAGCAATCTTCTTATCGGGAAATTTGTCGGTCAAATACGCTTCATAATGCTTTTCTTCAACAAACTTTTTATTAAACTCCAATATTTGCGGAACCATGGACATATAATTCCCTCCAACCCAGTACGATTTTCTATTGTATATTTTTTATTATTCATAGAAAAAGGGGACTAGTCAAATATTGTTCTAGTGAATTAATCCGCTCAGCTTCGCTTTTTCCAGCATTTTGGTAGAATATCGGTTAATCCATTTCTTGAGGGCTAGACCAACCAACAGTGCAGCGCCAGCGAAAATGGCAAGAGCTATTAAATCCCGGGCAACGATATCCCATAAAATGCCGCCTACCGCTTCCCGCATCATGCTGATCGCGTAGGTGAAAGGCAAGAAGGGGTGAATCGCTTGAAAAAACGGCGGTGTTACTTGAATGGGGAACGTACCGCCTGATCCAGCAAGCTGAAGCACGAGCAGGACGATAGCCATCGCCTTGCCGACATTGCCGAATACAGATACAAGTGTATATACAATCAGCATGAACACTGCGCTCAAAATAACGCCAAACAGAATAAACCATAATTTATTAGCGACATACGCCTTAAGCAGCCATATATCGCCGACCGTAACAAGCAGTGATTGCACGATAGCAATCGTAAGGAAAGTCAGGTACCGCCCGAAATAAATGTGATAGCTGCGGTACGCGGTTTCTGCTGGATGAACGTCTACACTAAGCAGCGAAACGAGTAGAAGCGCACCAACCCATAGGGACAGTGTTGTGAAAAAAGGGGACATGGCTGATCCATAATTCGGTATCGGGAATAAACGATTCTCCTTGAGTATGACCGGCTCCGCGAAAAAAGCACCCTCGCGCTCGGCATCATTTTTGAGCAAATCGACGAGCTCGTTCAGATTCCCTTCCTTCTCTAGATCGCGAATGCGCTGAGCGAGTCCTTTGATCCTTTGCTCGGCTACGGGTAAGTTTTTTTGAATTTTCGTGAGCTCTTTCCCACCAAGCTCAAGTCCCTTAGCCGCATCGCTTACGATTAATGCAGCACTCGGAATCGTCTTGTTTGCCTCCGCTAATACGGACTCCGCTGTTGCTGCTGCTTTCTTCGCTTTGTCCGCTGCTTGTTTAATATGCGGTAAAATTTCACTATCATATCGGCGCAGCACATCCGTTAAGAAGGATGAGGTTTCTTTGGATAGGGTGCTTAGGCGATCGATAAGGGTTTGAGCAGGCTTTTCTCCTTTTTCGATAGCCGTATGAATTTGTTTAACAATAGTGAGCTGCTGCTGAAACCTTGTGTTTACCTGCTCTAGTCGATCTATTGTTGACACAAGTGCTTTGCTTGGGGCCAAATCATTCAAGCGATCAAGCAGATCCAGCATCCCGTCAGTTACGATGATTGCGCTCGCCAGACGCTGTTCTGCAAGCTCCAAGCTCGTTTTCACGACTTCAGGATCTATGGTTGTATCTTGTAATATGCCGACAAGCTCATCCATAGCGTTGGCTGTTTGCAGCAGCAGCTGCAAATCCTGCTTAATGAGCGGGCCAGCCGTGTCAAGCGCCGACGAACTTTGATCAAAAAAAGTACCGAGCTGCTTTGAGAATGCTTCACCGTCCTTCGCGAGCTGAGCAGCTTTAGGCAGCTCCTTTTGAACGGTTGCGACGATTTTCTTCGATTTCTCAACATCGGTAACCGCTAGTGCAACGGCTTCATTGATTTGGGGGAATAACGATTCCAATTTGAATACGGTACTGCGAACCTGTTCAATTGCGGGTTTGTTCTCTTCAAGCTCGATGCCAATTTGATTGAATATACGAAAAATCGTTTCGTTTGCGGTTTTGACAAAGCTTGCGCGAACCTGCTCAATAATGCCGCTCGCGCCCTTCTGGGCAATTTTTGGCGATACGGCGTTGATCTTCTCATTTACGGCATAGTCGAGCTCTGCTTGTTGTAAATTGTTTGATAATACCGTAGCCATTTTGGCAGAGAAATCGGCTGGAATCGTGATGCTGGCATAATAGTCGCCATGCTTAACGCCTTCAATGGCTTGCTTGTTCTCAACGAACACCCAGCCGATTTTTTTATTTTCCTTCAAGGAAGCTATAATTTCGTCCCCGACTTTAATGGGTGTGCCACGCAGCTCGGCGCCTTCATCGTTGTTCACGACGGCAATGGCTAGAGAGCTCGTCTGGCCGTATGGATCCCAGGACGCTTTAATGTTGAACCATGCATACAAAGACGGCAAAAAAGCGAGCCCGACAATTACGATGGCAGCTGCGCTGTTCCTGAAAATGCTGCGAAGATCTTTGGCGTAAATAGCGAATATAGGCCCCATGTTCTCACACCCTCAACAATGATTTACTTAGTATTGCTGAATAAGCCCAAAACTACACCACGGAATTGTCGCAGTGTTCCAGTAGGCATGCAGGAAAGCATAGAAAAAGCAGCATCCCAGGCGGTTTACGCCTTTGGATGCTGCTCTTTGCATGATTAACGCGCCTCGTCGGAAGCGGTATGGCTTTCATTAAATATTTCAGCGAGAAGCTCGAAGGAGCGAAGACGCGCTGCATGATCATAAACTTGGCTGACGACAATGAGCTCGTCGGCGCCAGTCTGCTCGATAAGGGAGTTTAGCTTGTCCTTTACGGTTGCTTTTGTGCCGGCAACGGTAAAGCTAAGCTGCTTTTGAACGATCATTTTCTCCTGCTCATTCCATAGGCCATCCATGCTGTCAACTGGCGGGTTCAGCTGTCCCATACGTCCTCGTATCAGGTTCAGGAATGCTTGCTCCTGAGAGGTGGCGAGGAATTTGGCTGCTTCGTCCGAATCTGCGACAATGACATTCAGACCAACCATGGCATAAGGCTTATCAAGCGCTTCTGATGGACGGAAGTTATCGCGATACAGCTTCAATGCGGGTAGGAGAAAATCCGGCGCAAAATGGCTGGCAAAAGCAAACGGAAGGCCGTGGTGACCGGCAAGCTGCGCGCTAAAGCCGCTGGAGCCAAGCAGCCAGATCGGAACATCTAGACCCTCGCCGGGAACAGCACGTGGCAAGACGCCACGTGATTCAGTGCTCGGATTGAAATAATGGCGAAGCTCATTCAATTGTTCAGGGAAATCCTCGCCATTGTTGCCAAGTCCGCGGCGCAGCGCACGGGCTGCAACCTGATCGGAGCCCGGCGCTCTTCCGAGCCCGAGATCGATACGGCCAGGATACATAGACTCGAGCGTGCCGAATTGCTCGGCTATGACGAGCGGCGCATGATTCGGAAGCATAATGCCGCCGGAGCCCACGCGGATTTTTTCTGTTCCAGCAGCTACGTAGCCAATAACAACCGAAGTTGCAGAGCTGGCGATTCCGGGCATATTATGGTGTTCGGCTAGCCAGAATCGGTTGTAGCCCCATTTTTCAGCGTTCTGGGCCAGATCAAGCGTGTTGTGAAAGGAATGAGCCGGCGTGCTTCCAGTAACGATCGGAGCTAGATCTAATATCGAAAAGGGAATGTTATGTTTTGTCATCGTAGCTTTTACCTCCCAAGAAATGCACAGCGGGGTAGCTTCTGCACGGATATAATACGTAAAACCCCAACGCCAGCAAAGGCGTGGGGCAGTATGTTAGGTCTATTATTGCGGATTTGTTGTCCAAATGCCGGCCGTTTTAATAAATACGCGATCAGGCAGTTTCAAGGTTGCAAGAACCAGTTCAGCCATATCCTCAGCTTGCATCATACGATCCTCGTCGCCTATTTTTAAACCTGCGTTTGATGCAAGCTCTGTGTTGACGGTGCTTGGCGTAAGGGCAGTTACACGAATGTTCGATTTACGAACTTCCTGCATAAGCGCCTCGGTCATACCCATTACAGCAAATTTAGAAGCACAGTAAGCGGAGCCTGTTGCAAAACCGCGTTCGCCAGCCGTAGAAGCAATATTAATGATGCTTCCGCCGCTTTGCTCAAGCATGGTCGGAAGTGCTGCGCGAGTCACATAGTAGGTTCCCAAAACATTCGTTTGGATGATGCGCTCCCATTGCTCGTGATCCATCTCCAGCAATGTGCCGAATGTTCCAATACCTGCATTGTTGATTAGAATATCGATGGAGCCTAGGCTCTCTTTGAGTGTCGCAATGGCTTGATCGACCTCGGATTTAACAGCCACATCGGCGGTTGCAATGAACACTTTCACCCCGTAAGTGCTTGAAAGCGAGGCTTGTAATGTTTCTAGGTCAGCGCTCGTGCGAGCAATAATCCCTAGGTTGACGCCTTCTGCTGCTAGCGAAGTGGCAATTGCTTTGCCGATGCCTTTTCCTGCGCCTGTGATGATAGCTGATCTATTTTTTAATTCCATGTTTATCTCTCCTCTATTCCATGTAGATTGATTGATTCGTATGAAGCGGCATAGATATGATATCCTCTTAATAAGGAATTTACTACGTTGTGTTTTATTATTGAGTTATATTCTACGAATTGCAAGTAGCAACTTTTTATTTGAAAATAGGTCAAAATGATGATGACGTTTCTTTCTTATGACTGCAATTATGTGATATTCAGCCAATTAGACGGATCATCGTTTACATTTGTAGGTTCGTAATATGTTTTGACGAAAGGAGTCGTATGTTTTGGGAGATCAGCATTTTAAAGAAACAGTAGAGTTGACCTTGAAAGTCATAGGCGGAAAATGGAAGCCAGTTATTCTTTGTCATTTAACCGATGGAACACATCGATTTGGCGAGCTAAAACGGGAGATGCCGGCCATAACGCAAAAAATGCTTACGCAGCAGCTGCGAGAATTAGAGGATGATGCGATCATCGATCGCAAGGTTTATACGCAGGTGCCGCCTAAGGTAGAGTATTCATTAACAGAGTACGGTCTAACTGTAAAGGAGCTGCTGAACGTCATGTCGCAATGGGGCGAGCAGCACCAAGAAAGAACAGCTCAGCTGCACGAAAAATGAATGGAATGAATTCTTATAGTTCCCATATGGGTACTACGTTACATAAAAGTGCGTACTTTTGTTTTCAGCAGTAACTCTCTACAATAGGCGTTGTAAGCTAAACAAACAAAACCTATGAGGAGTGAATAATAGATGAAATTGCAATTAGCATTGGATCTTGTTGATATTCAAGGGGCTATCGAAGTTGTGAAGCAGGTTGAGCCTTTTGTTGATGTAGTAGAAATTGGTACCCCGATCGTAATCAATGAAGGCTTGCACGCGGTCAAAGCGCTTAAGGATGCTTTTCCTAACATGACTGTGCTTGCGGATTTGAAGATCATGGATGCGGGCGGCTATGAAGTTATGAAAGCTTCCGAAGCTGGCGCGGATATCGTAACGATTCTTGGTGTAGCAGAGGATGCGAGCATCAAGGGTGCGGTCGATGAGGCTAAGAAACAAGGAAAACAAATATTGGTCGATATGATTGCCGTTAAAAACTTGGCAGAGCGTGCTGCTGAGGTTGATGCACTCGGCGTTGATTATATCTGTGTTCATACGGGCTATGATCTTCAAGCCGAAGGTCAAAACTCCTTTGAGGATTTGCGAACGATAAAAGCAGTAGTCAAAAATGCGAAGGTAGCTGTTGCAGGCGGTATTAAGCTGAGCACATTACCGGAGGTTATCGCTGTTGGTCCTGATCTGATCATCGTAGGCGGCGGTATTACAGGACAAGCCGACATCAAAGCAGCAGCTGCTGAAATGCAGCAATTGATTAAGCAAGGTTAATTCGAATGATGCCTAACCAACACAGTCTAGCTGCCATCATACAAGAGCTGAATCAAGCTTCAGATCAGCTTACAGAGGAACAAATGGAGCTTCTCTCTGAAGCTATTGGCTCGGCTGGACGCATATTTGTAGCAGGAGCAGGCCGCTCGGGACTGATGATGCGGGCATTCGCGATGAGACTTATGCATCTCGGCTTGGATGTGTACGTCGTAGGCGAGACGGTTACCCGCAGCCTAAGCAAAGGCGATCTGCTCCTGATTGGCTCTGGCTCCGGCGAGACAAAATCGCTGGTGCCGATGGCGGAAAAAGCGAAAAGCTTGGAAGCAGCGGTAGGTGTATTAACGCTCTCACCAGCATCGACAATCGGCACTTTGGCTGATGTTGTCGTGAAGCTGCCAGGCGCCCCGAAGGATCAAGCAGCGAATGAAGCGACTACGATTCAACCGATGGGCTCATTATTTGAGCAGATGCTGTTGATTGTATGTGATGCGATCATTTTGCGATTGATGGAGAAGCAGGCATTAAGCGGTCAGGCGATGTATGGCAATCATGCTAATTTAGAATAACAATGGTGTAGAAGGGACGTTCACTTCGGTTTAATTTGGCCGGTGATCGTCCCTTTTTGTATTTCTAACGACTAGGATCTATTCGTAATAAGGGCTCGATAGCGAAGGCGATCCGGAAGCGAAGGCTCTCCAATGGATCTTTGAGCTTTATGCCCATCAGCTTCTCACATTTGTCTAAACGATAAATAACAGTATTGCGGTGCACAAAGAGCCGTTTAGCCGTTTCGACGAGCTGGCACTGGGTATCATAGTAATTATTCAGCGTTCGCATCAGCTCCTTTTGCTCGGTCTCTTCAATAGAAGAGAAGCACTGAAACGTTTCCGCATAAAATTGCTTCAGCTCATCATCTGGAATCATCCGGAAGAGATAGCTGATATCCTTGGATTGATAAGACTGAATAAACCTCGTTTTTTTCATTTGATAGCCGATTTGCAGCGCTTTGACTGCCTCGTTATAAGAGAGTCCAATGTCGAGTACGTTAGTCACAGGGTTGCCGATGCCAAGCGAGATGCTAAGCTGGGATTGCTCAAAGAGCTGAGAGCTCATAGCAGACAGATGCTTTAGAAACACGCTTTCCTCCCATTCGGTCTCTTGAATGAAACAGAGCATGCCGAACAAATCATTTTTGGTAAACATGACGAATACTTCACCCAGCAAAGAAAAATGGCGCTTAATCAGCTCATATTGTACATCCCGCTCAGAAATTAGACGCTCATCGAATAAAGATGCAGCGTTATTTGTTATGTCCTCTCGCGAGCCAGTCTGCTCGTCTTTCCGCGCGGCTAAGAGGAGATATTTTCCTTTTTGCTTTAGACCGTATTTCTTGCCACGATGCAGAGCCTCATGCTCGGAGCCGATGAAACCATCAATTAAATCGGAGAAAAATTCATTTTTGTACCGACGTGAGCGTTCCTTCACCGCCTGACGCTTCGACATTTCCATACCAATGACATTAGAAGCCTGTTCTAGCGTTAAGTCATGCTGGTTGGAAGAAGCCTGTTTAGGCTGGAATGCAATCAAATAACCCTCATGCCTATAGGTGGATATCGGATAAATCGCTACATGGCGATATTCGTGTAATGCGGGATCGAGCAAGCAGTGATGCACTGCGGTTTGCAGTGAAGGTAGATTGCTTAGAACGTCTTGGGCAGCTGATATGAGCGGCAGCATCCTCGTTTGCTTGAAGTGATGGGAGTGTGCAGTAACCTGCAGCTTGCTGCTAAGCAGCAGTACAGGCGAGCAAAGCAGCTGCGTTAGAGCGGTTATGATCTCGGGAATTCCGTTTCCTTTCATGATCATTGAAGCAAATTGTTTGTGGACTGTGAGGGAGTGCTGCAGTTCATCATTTTTATTATCTAAAATAACGCTGGTCGAGCGCTGCAAGATTTCTCCGAGTGAATGCTCGACCGAAGAGATTTCGATAATCGGAAACTGAATACGATCAGCCTCGTCCTTGACCTCTTGGGGGATGTCGAGTGCAAAACGTCTCGTTTTCACCGCCAGACCGGAGCATTTCAATTGATTCATCATCGTCATAAGATTAAGCAGCGTTTCAGGCTTCTCCTTCATGAAGTAGCCGTTCGTAAGCAGCAGCTCACCGGGTCTCAAGAAATGGATGATATCAGGGGCATCCATAATATTTACGGTTTGAACGACACGTGATAAGCCGCTATGGCCTGCAATGACCTGTGAATTGGAAAATATAGCATTGGACAGCAATTGCTCGAGCAGCACCCTCATCCATCCTTCTTTGTTTTATTTTATGATATAAAAACTAACATCAATTTATGATGATGTAAAGAGTATGCTGGATGTTTGATCTAAAATAAAGACAAATTTTTGGATCAATCGAACAATGACAGTTCATATGAGAGAAGGGTATGCTCTTTTCAAGGGATTCAATGTTAAATAACATAACATGAACGATGGGTGAGCCTCTTCATAAGACTCGTCTCATCATCCACATGAATAGTCATAAACAGAGGTGAGGGCATTGCTCGATTTACTCCTTATGCAGGTACGTTTACAGAATGAAATAAGGCTCATGGATATTGGGATTCGGCAGGGAAAGATCGAGTACATAGCTCCGAGTGGAGGTGAGTTTGTACCAGATGCGCATCTAATAGAGCACGCTGCTGGCGGGATGCTGCTGCCGGGTTTTGTGGAGCCGCATATTCATCTTGAGAAAGCTTATCTGCTCTCGCGGATGGCTCAGGAAGCAGCCTCTTTATCTGATGCGATTCGAATGACTGCTGATATGAAGCATGGCTTCACTCGTACAGATATGGAGGCTCGTTCGCTTGCTGTTATTCGCGAAGCGATTCGCAGCGGGGTCACTCATATGCGCTGTCATGCGGAGGTTGATCCTATCCTTGGTTTGACTGCCTTTGAGGCTGGGCTTGAGCTGAAGGAAAAGGTAAAGCATGCGCTTGATATACAAATTGTCGTGTTTCCTCAGGAGGGAATATTCAAAAGTCCAGGTACGGCTGAGCTCATGGATGAAGCGATGCGGTCCGGAGGCGACGTGGTAGGCGGCATTACGTATCAGGACGCTAATCTTGAAGCGCATCTGCAGTTTGTCTTCGAGCTGGCGGAGAAATACGGCAAGCCGATCGATTTCCACGCTGATTTCTCTGATAACCCTGAGCAGCTTGCCATTTCTGATATTGCTGGCAGAACGATTGCAGCAGGGATGCAAGGACTTGTCTCCGCAGGACATGTAACCTCGTTAGGTTCGCTGGAACGCAGGCAGGCGGAACCTGTTGCAGAGCTGATCAAGGAAGCAGATCTTCATATTATGAGCCTGCCGGCTACCGATTTGTTTATCAACGGCCGAGGTGATCAGGAGAAGCAGCGGCGCGGGCTTACGCCGATAAGTTTGCTGCTAGAGAAGGGCGTGAATGTTGTGGTCGGCGTTAACAATGTACGCAATCCATTTACCCCGTTCGGTAAAGCCGATCCACTTGAAACCGCATGGCTGCTTGCGGTAACCGCATATATGGGCGGTGAAAGTGATGCTCGTCAACTGATTAAAATGCTGACGGAAGGGGCCGCAAGGGCGCTTGGGATTAAGAGCTATGGACTGCGGCTGGGTTCACAAGCGGATATGGTGTTATTTGCGGTACCGACCGAACGGGATATTCTACTGGATAAGCCGGAGCACAGAACGGTGTGGAAACGCGGTGTTAAGGTGGCGGAAACCCGAGTCACGAGCAGCTTGCAAGGTATGTAAGAACCGTAAACGGCTTTGCCGTCCTTCGGATGCGAAATAAATTCTTATATTATTAAAAACCAATATAGAGGAGTGTGTTTTCGGATGAGGAAGCTTACAAGCAATAAATGGACGTTAGGATTGCTGGTTGTTGTCATGATGTGGGTGCTGGCTGCATGCGGCGCTGGGGGAAATGGAAAGGAATCAGAGGCAGCGGGAGCACCTGCTGGAAATGAAGCAGCGGGGAGCAAGGAGCCGATTTTAATCGGAATGTCGACGGAAGCGACAGGCGATAACGCGATGAACTCGGTTAACCTTTATCAAGGCGTTCAAGTAGCGGTTGATCAGATCAATGCGAAAGGCGGCATCAATGGACGCCTTGTTGAGCTCGTCGTACGCGATACGGAGCAAAACCCAACACGCGGTATCAGCATCATTCGTGATTTTAGCCAGAAGGAGAAAGTGCTTGCTGCAATCGGCGGTTTCCATAGTACCGTTATGCTGGCACAATCGCCGATCATTATGGAGGAGAAGTTCCCGTTCATGGTTGCAACTTCGAATGTCCCTGCATCCGTGGAGTCCGGCATGCCTTGGACATTTGGCGTACGGATGAACGCTAACATAACGGCGCAATATGCGCTCAAATTTATCAAAGAACATTTTAATACGACAAATATCGCGGTATTGCACGAGAATGGCGGTTACGGTAAAGGTGCCGCAGCAGCGATGACCAAGGTGCTGGAATCGGAAGGATTGAAGCCCGTGGCAGTCGAGTCCTTTGACAATGCGAAGGATAAAGATATGACGGCACAAGTTAATCGTGCGAAGCAAGCGGGAGCAGAAGTGATTTACTTGTTCGGCCAAGGGGCAGCTAATGGGTATGTTCTGCAAGCAATGGATAAGCTTGGCTGGAAGGTACCGATTGTAGGCGAGAACGGCATGGCGAATAAAGGAGCTCAAGAGGTTGGCAAGGAGCTGGCAGAAGGAACGTACGCGATCCAAACGGCAAACTTTAATGTGGAACAAACTCGCGAGACGGCAAAGGTGTTTTTGGCGGACTTCACAGCTAAGTTTGGCCATATCCCGACGACTTTCGCATCGGCTGCGCAAGGTTATGATGGAGCTATGATGATTTTTCAAGCTATTGAGAAGGTTGGCTTGACTGGTGATTTGAAGAAGGATCGCGAGGCTATCAAGAATACGCTGGAGACAAATCTTGGTGCTTACAGCGGTGTTATTAAAGATTGGGAGCAGGCGTTCACATCTGAAAATCATGATGCAGTAGATGTGAATTCTTATCTGATGTGTGTGTGGAAGGACGGAAAACTCGTTATTGCAGATAAGCAGTAAGTCATTAAATAGGAAAGAGGGATGGACATGTCGCTTATACTCCAGCTCATGATTAGCGGGCTCTCGGTTGGATGTCTATATGCCTTGATCGCGCTTGGTTACAGCTTGACGTTTGTGGTGAATGGAACACTGAATATGTCGCAGGGTCAGCTGGTCATGCTTGGCGGAGTGCTTATGTACGGCTTTGCCGAGCTTCTGCATCTCCCTTTCTTCATCTCCTTCGTACTTGCTGCACTTATCGTAGGTCTGCTGAATCTAGGCATTGAGAGACTTGCGATCCGCAAGTTCGACAAAGGCGCGAATTCGATCGAGTGGGTGCTCAGCACGATAGCGGTAGGCATTATCATTCAAGATGTTTCCCTCTACATTAACGGTCCGGATGAAGGGGTAACCCCTTCTCCGGTAGGTGATGAGATGCTTCGTATATTTGGCGCAGGCATCTACTGGAAGGAATTTATTTTTCTGCCGGTCGTAGGTATCCTGCTGCTGTTGTTGATTTTGTTTTATAAGAAATCACATTGGGGCTTATGGCTTCGAGCGACTGCAGACAATCGGACAGCAGTCGAAATCATGGGTGTGAGCAGCAATAAAATTGTTGCGGTTGCTTATGTGCTGAGCGGCCTGCTGGCAGGCATCGGAGGAGCTTTAATGTCTACCAATTATGCGGTTTCTGTCGATATCGGGCTGCCGCTGGGACTTAAGGCCATTTCTGTAGCTATTCTAGCGGGTGTTAATAATCCGAAGGGCATTGTTGCAGCCGGACTCATGTTGGGTATTTCTGAAGCTTTCATCGGGCAATACATTTCGACGGCGTTCCGAGAAATGTTTGTTTATGGATTAGTTATTCTAGTGTTGTATTGGAAGCCTATGGGCTTGTTCAATGCTCGCAAAACGATCGTGAAAGTGTAATTTCGAACCGTCAGGAGGTGCGCAGTTGAATCAACTTACAGGAAAAAGTTTTAGTTACCGCGCTGCAGCCGTGTGGATTGTCGGTATTGCAGCCATAGGGCTGCTTGCCGCAGGGCCTTGGATGGTCGATACGTATTACCTTAACCTAATGTTTATGATCGGAATTTTCGTTATCACATGCACAGGCATGAATATTTTAATTGGCTATTGCGGTATCGTCTCCATCGGTCATGCGGGCTTGATGGCAATTGGCGCTTACATGTCTTCCTTTCTTAGTACAAAATATGGCTTGTCGTTCTGGACGGTGGTGCTGATCGGTATGCTGGTATCCCTACTCATTGGCAGCTTGATCGCCATTCCAACCATCAGAGCGGGAGGCGTTTATTTATCGATGATTACAATCGCCTTCGGTGTCGTCATACATGAGGTGCTCATTCGTTGGGATGCCTTCTCAGGCGGGCCGCTAGGCATTTCTGGTATTGCGAAGCCGCAAGTCGCCGATTATATTTTCGATCTGAAAGGGATGTATTTATTCGTACTTGCTGTATGTGTAGTTGTACTGCTGCTCGCTCGTAATTTACGCCGATCTTCATGGGGAAGGGCAATGATTGCAACGAAGGAAAATGAAATTGCCGCAGCATCGCTTGGTATTCGCAAGTTTGCGGTTCAATACGCTGGGTTTGCGATCAGCTCCGTGCTCGCTGGTTTATCAGGTGCTATATACGCACATACCAATAGCTTTATTAGTCCGGACACATACCATTTTCAGACTTCTGTTCAATTGGTTCTAATCGTTATTTTGGGCGGAGCGGGCAGAGTGCTGGGACCTGTTATAGGAGCGATTATTATCGTGTTTTTGCCAGAGGTGCTCGATATGGAGAAGCTTCGGATGGCTCTATACGGCGGTATTATGTTCGCGGTTCTATTTTTTCTGCCAAAAGGCATTGTCGGTACGATTGCTGGCTGGTTGGCGCCGCGCAAGGGCAAGCTTGCGGGTGAAGGGGAAAGGATGTCATCAGGGAAATCAGCTGAGGAAATCGAACTGTTTGCGGCAGCGCTTCGGGCAAGAAATAAGCAAATGCTTGTTCTTGAAGGCATCAATAAACATTTTGGCGGACTGCATGCATTGAAGGATGTGAGCCTTTCGGTAACCTCCGGTACAATTCATTCGCTGGTCGGTCCGAACGGAGCAGGTAAAACGACGCTGCTTAACGTAATTTCAGGATTGTACGCCTCTGATCAAGGCTCGTTTAGCCTACATGGGGAGAAGCTTATTCCTCGTTCATTATCTGCCGTTGCGGAACTTGGCATTGCCCGAACATTTCAGCATTCTCGGTTATTCAAGGAGCTGACAGTGCTCGAGAACGTCATGACCGGCATGATGAAGCGGGAGCGCAGCAGCCTAGCATCGTCGCTTATACGATCGCCAAAGCAGCTTCGAGCAGAAAGGCGAATGGAGGAGCGCTCGCATGCACTATTGGACCTTATTGGCTACGCGGGTGATCGGCAAATGCCAGCAAGTCAGCTGCCGTACGGTCATCAGCGGATGGTGGAAATTGCGCGTGCTTTAGCTACAGCGCCAAGCCTGCTTTTGCTGGATGAGCCGGCAGCAGGAATGACTACCGCTGAGATTGAGCAGCTGGAGCAGCTGCTGCGCAAGCTTGTTAAATATGGGATGACGGTCATTTTAATTGAGCATCATATGGACTTTGTACAGCGCGTATCCGATACGGTTACTGTGCTTGATTTTGGCAAAATTATCGGAACTGGCCAGCCAGAGCAAATGCTAAGCGATCCCCGCGTTATTCAAGCTTATTTAGGCGGAGAGGAGGTTGCTGTCAGTGCTGAGCATTAAAGGATTAGACGTTCGATACGGTGCCATTCACGCGTTAAAAGGAATTGACGTAGAGCTAAATGAAGGCGAGATTGTAGCGGTTATCGGCTCTAACGGTGCTGGTAAAACAACGCTGCTGCAATCGGTGCTTGGGCTTGTTCGCCCACATGCAGGTGTAATTGAGCTGGACGGAACGCCGATTACCTTTCTATCTGCGAACCGAACATCAAACCTTGGTGTGTCACTTGTGCCGGAGGGCCGCGAAGTGTTTGGTACGTTATCAGTTGCTGAAAACCTGCGAATGGGGCTCAAGAGGAAAATTGGCTCCGTATCAAAACCTCAGTTTGAAAAGGAGCTGGATCTTGTATTTGAGCGGTTTCCTCGGCTATTTGAGCGGAGGAATCAGCTTGCTTACACACTAAGTGGCGGTGAGCAGCAGATGCTTGTGTTATCGAGAGCTATGATCAGCAAGCCTAAGCTATTGCTGCTCGATGAGCCTTCACTTGGGCTCGCGCCTATCATTGTGAATGAAATCTTCGCCACCATAAAAGCATTGGCTGATGATGGTACATCGATTCTGCTTGTTGAGCAGATGGCACATAAGGCGCTATCGATTGCGAAGCGCGGTTATGTTGTAGATAATGGGAGTATAGCAATGCATGGCTCGTCCTCCGTATTGCTGCATGATGATCGTATGATAAAAGCATATTTGGGCGCACACTAACGAAATAAAGAGGCAGAGGGTGACAGAAATGAGCATCACACAACTAAATCGAGTTCTTATTAATGATCGTTTATTTGATATTACGCTAGATTTACAGAAGGGTATTATTTCAAAAATAACGGCAAGCAGTAGTGATTCTGCGGGCGTGAATACAGATGGCGTAAGGGATGCTGAAGGCCTGCAATACTTGCCGGCGACAACGGATATGCATATTCATCTGGACAAACATTTTTTGGGTGAGCCGTGGAAACCGCTGCAGCCTTTCATAACATTGCCTGGGCAATTATCGTTTGAGAAGTCGATGCTTGCTTCGCTTCCGACTACGGCAGCAGAGCGTGCGCGTCGGCTTATCGATCTGCTACTCAGCCATGGTACCACCAAAATTCGGACGCATGTGGACGTTGATCCAGAGCTCGGTATCTCGCATTTGGAGGATGTGCTTCAAGTTCGAGAAGAGTACCGCGGGGTCATGGAAATGGAGATCGTCGCTTTCCCGCAGCAGGGACTGCTTCGATCAGATTCTTTGCAAGTAATGAAGGAGGCCATGCGTGCAGGTGCCGAATACGTCGGGGGTGTCGATCCAGCGGGACTGGATCGCAAGGTTGATCGAAGTCTTGAGGCTATATTTGAGCTCAGCGCTGAATTTAATGCCGGCGTAGATCTTCACTTGCATGATCCAGGTCACTTGGGCTTGTATACGATTAGCCGCTTCGCCGAATTGACAGCACAAGCGGATAAACGCGGAAGAACGGCTGTCAGCCATGCGTATTGCTTGGGGCAAGTGACCGAAGCAGAGTCCAAAGAGCTTGCCCAGCAGTTGAGGTCAAATGACGTGGCGATCATTACGAGTGTTCCGCTCGATAGACCAATGCCGCGCGTTGATCAGCTGGTTGTGGAAGGCGTCCGCGTTCATGTCGGTTCTGACAATATTCTTGATGCTTGGAGTCCTTTCGGTAACGGTGATTTGCTTGCAAGAGGCGCCAAGCTGGCAGAAAAATTCGGCTGGATACTTGATGATGAGCTGCTGCAAACCTATCCGCTTATTTCCGCTGGGACGCTAGAACCGAAGGAGGGCGACCCTGCTAGCTTTATGCTAGTGGCTGCTTTGAATGCGAAACATGCGCTTGCATATGCTCCGGCTCGTACCGCGACTTTCTCTAATGGGAAGCTGGTTGGCGGCAAATGGGCGGAGCAGAGGCTTAAGGGATCGGCAAATGGATATACTAGCGATTGTTTCGGTTTACTTATTTGACACGAAACCAAAAGGTGTCATATAATCTCATTACGAAACCAAATGGTTTCGTAATGTCGAAAATAATATGCAAAAATACACCTTATGGAGGTCATATAATGGAAAACAACAATAAGCAGGGCACGCTGCCTGATATTAGACAAACGCTGGTTCTTAACGCGCCGATTCAGAAAGTATGGGATGCAGTCGCAACATCTGAGGGCATCGCAGCCTGGTTTATGCCGAATAATTTTCGAGCTGAGTTGGGCTATGAGTTTCATTTGGAAGCAGGACCTTTCGGCAATTCTCCTTGTAAAGTAACCGTACTTGAACCGCCGACATGCCTTACTTTTGAATGGGGCAAGGATTGGTCGTTGACCTTCGAATTGACTGATTTGCAAGGCAAAACGGAGTGTACACTTATTCACTCCGGCTGGGATGTGAATAAGGTTACGGAATTCGGACAGTCGCATGAGGAGGTTCATGGTAGAATGTCTGGTGGCTGGATCGGTCTTGTTCAAAATCTAAGCAAGTATGTAGAGGCCTAAGATGGCTGAGCCCGCACCAAAGCATGATGTTTTTCAAGCAATTGCTGATCCAACGCGTCGCAAACTGCTGCATTTGCTTGGAGACGAGGAGCTGCCGGTCACCGTTATAAGCGGTCATTTTACGATGAGTCGTACAGCAGTATCCAAGCATTTGCGTGTTTTGGCGGATGCTGGACTCGTGAAGGACCGGAAGGTTGGGCGGGAAACGCGGTATCGGCTCGACCCGGAGCCGCTCCTTGAGCTGAAACGGTGGCTGGCCTATTACGAGCGTTATTGGGAAAATAAACTGTTCGCGCTTAAGCGCTTTGTCGAAGCAGATGACGCCACCTCTGAGGACACCTATTAGCCTTGAATTGATAAAAGGTATTCGTATTGTCAGTTATGAGTTGATACGCTCGGCGTTTAACCCTTTTTTTGTAGGGAGTGGCGGCTGAGTGCGTAGGGTGTGCGCTTGTAAAGTGTGCAAGGAGTGTGAGTGTGGATTGTGCGTGCACCGCGCGTGGAGTGTGAATAAGCGCAGAAGTGCACCTGTTTTTAACAAATCAGATGGAAATGGCGCAACTAGGTGCATAAGTGCATCTAGTTGAGCAGATTTGAAAAGTAGTTGGCGGAATAGGTGCATTTATGCGCTTAGATGAAGCTGCTGCGGCTAAGCGGGGTGCTCACTTAGCTAGCTTGGCTAGCCAGGCTTTGTATTCACGGCTTTTTTTAGGGAGTGGCGGCTGTATGCGCGGGAGCGTGCGTGAAGCGAGAGTGTACCGTGTGTAGTGTGTGTGAACCGTGAGTGGAGTGTGAATAAGCGCAGAAGTGCACCTGTTTTTAACAAATCAGATGGAAATAGCGCAACTAGGTGCACAAGTGCATCTAGTTGAGCAGAATTGAAAAGTAATTGGCGGAATAGGTGCATTTATGCGCTTAGATAAAGCTGCTGCGTGCAATGCGGGGGGCTCCCCCATCCCAAGCAGACCTTTTTCAAAAAAGATCAGACTTCTAATATCTTTTGGTCCGATTGCTGTTGTGGAGCGGGATTCTAGCAAATAAGATGAGCGCGCGCTATTGATTTGTTTAAGTGGATGACAGCGTACCTGTGGACTCATTTGATCTGGTAACAGTAGTAGTAGAGCGTAATGCCAGCAAATAAGGTGAGTCTGAGTTTAAGCGTTTGTCGAAGCAGAGCAGCACGCATATGAGCTAGCTAGATGGGACGGGAGTGGACTTTCTACTGCAGAAAGTGCAATAGAATGCAGCTAAATGGCCACTCGTAAGAGCTACATTGCATAAAATACAACAGAATGCCGCCAATTCATCGGAATTGGCGGCATTTTTGGCGATTCTATTGCACAAAGTGCAACGTAGCACATTAGCGGTTGTTTGTTGGGGTGTTGCATTGCAGAAAGTGCAATGTAGCGCATAAGTTGAGCTAAATGGGTCGTTTAGCGCAGCAGCGATAGGTCGAAGCTAGGCACAAGTCCTTCCTCAGCAGCGCGTCCAAGCAGCGCTGTTACCGCGGCATATCCGTCATCTCCTAGGTTCGCAGTAAAGTTATTTACGTAAAGATCGATATGTGCTTGAGCGACGTCCGGTGAGAGTTCCTGTGCATGCATCATAATATAGGAGCGAGAAACCTCAGGATTAGCCCATGCATATTCAACCGATGCGCGAACCCATTCAGTAATGGCATCCGTGTCTAGTGAACGCTTAGCGATGATTGCTCCAAGCGGAATAGGGAAACCTGTGTCGGACTCCCACCAGCTGCCCAGATCAGTCAGCATGCTGAGTCCATACGTGGGATAAGTGAAGCGTGCTTCATGGATAACAAGTCCTGCGTCCATTTGGCCATCGCGAACAGCAGGCATAATTTCGTGGAAGGGCATGACTACAATTTCGAGATCCCCGTTCGGAATATGCTGAGCAGCCCATAATCTGAACAACAGGTAAGCGGTCGAGCGCTCACTGGGAACAGCGACTCGCTTACCTGCGAGATCAGCAGCGCTTTTTATTTCTCCTGCGGTTAATACGAGCGGTCCGCAGCCTCTGCCCAGCGCGCCTCCGCAAGGCAATAGCTTATAATCTTCCAACACCCAAGGCAATGCCGCATAAGAAATTTTCATGACTTCGGGGCCTTTGGATTTAGCAGCCCAATTATTCGTAATATCGATGTCGGCATAGGTAACATCCAGTTCAGGAGCGCCGGGAATAAGTCCGTGCGTCCAAGCGTGGAAAACGAAAGTATCATTTGGACATGGTGAATAAGCAATATTCATTCTAAAAAACCTCCCGTATGGCTTTACTAGCTGCTTCTAATGAGGCTAATGCTTCTCCAATGCGCCAAGCCGAGCGATCCCGTGGTCCAACCGCATTGGAGATCGCGCGAATTTCAGTAACTGGAATGCCAAGTCCAGAGGCTGCTACAGCAACGCCATGCCCCTCCATCCCTTCGGCAGCCGCACCGCTAATACGTTTGATTAGCGCAGCAGTGGTCTCTGCAGTACCTGTTGCTGTTGTTACGGTAAGAATAGCGCCGCTGCAAACCGATAAACCATCCGATTGAATTGCATTATACAAACGATCATTCCAAGTGGCGCTTACGGGAATACGTGCTGAACCGAACCCCAGCTCGTCCAAACTAAGGAAGCCATCCTGCGTCTCGGCGCCCAAGTCAGCAGCAACAATCAGATCGGCAACGACCAATGAGCCAATCTCTGCTTTTGGAGCAAAACCGCCGCCAATGCCAGCGCTTATGACTAGATCGTAATCGTCAGTTGCTGCAGTTAAGAAGGTAGCTGTGCTAGCTGCCGCTGCTGCTGCACCGACTCCAGCCGTAATGACGTCAACACCTTGTAGTCCTTGTAACCCACGAACAACCGCTTCGCGCTCGGCATCAACAGCTGTTACGATTAGCACTCGTTTTCTGTTATTGCGCCATTCCTCATGAGAAGCATGTATAGAATCGGTATGCGAATTTAATATCATAATGACGTAAACTCCTTTAGTAGCCTTAACGACTAGCCTGCAACTATCGTATCATTCACTAGATTATTGATGCAAATCTGAACCTAACCAATCGTGATTTTGCCTTCAGGGAAGCGGTAAAGCTCCTTTTTGGAACGTGTGTTAAGCGCAAAAGCCAACGTGACAGGTCCTAACCGTCCGACAAACATAAGCAGAATAATAATTATTTTACCAATATCACTTAAGTGGCTCGTTAGTCCCGCTGACATGCCAACCGTACAGTAGGCAGAGGTAGCTTCAAACAATATAGCCAGAAAGGATCCTGTCTCCGTTATGGAGAGAATCATGGTCGCCCCGCAAATGATCGAGAAAGCAATCATTGTGAACATAATAGCCTGATGAATTTGAGTTTTGGAAATGCGATAACGGAACAAGACGACATCTTCTCTTCCCCTCATCATCGCAACGATTGCGCCAATGAGAATGGCAAAGGTCGTTACTCGAATACCACCGCCCGTTGAGCCGGGACCCGCACCGATAAACATGAGCAGGACGATGAAAAACTGTGTAACCTCTCGCAGTTGGCTAGGATCAATCGTACTCAGACCAGCTGAACGAGCTGTAACGGATTGAAATAAAGCGCCGAGAGTCTTTCCGATAACCGTCAAAGGCTGAAGCGTGTTGGTATTAGAAAACTCAAGTGCAAAAATAACGATCGCGCCCACTGCGGTAAGAATACCGGTTACGGACAAGACGACTTTACTATGTAAGCTGAGCTTTCTGTTTTTTGGATAGGTTACGAGCTCTGATATGACGATAAACCCAATTCCGCCAAAGAAAATCAGCAGCATGGATACGATATTTACGAACGGGTCCTCCACGTAATGGATCAGACTGCTTGCTCGTTCGGGAAACTGCGAGAACAAATCAAAGCCTGCATTGTTAAAAAAAGAAATACTATGGAAAATGCCAAAATAAATTGACTTACCGATCGGCATTTCCAGCATAAAATAGCCGCTAAGCAATACGGCGCCAGTTAACTCGATGACAAGGGCATAAAGTAAAACTTTACGAATCATGCGCACGATGCCTTCTGTGGAGCCGTAGTTCATCGATTCTTGCAGCACAAGACGTTCGCGAAACGAAATCCGCTTGCGAAACAGTAAAGCAAATAAGGTTGCCATCGTCATAAAGCCTAATCCCCCGATTTGAGCTAATACGATGATGACAACCTGACCGAATGTGGAGAAATGAGTGCCTGTGTTTAGTACTGTAAGCCCTGTAACGCAAGTAGCGCTGGTCGACATAAACAAAGCATCCAAATAAGAAAGCGAAACGTCATTCGTATAAGATATAGGCTGTGATAGGAGCTGGGCACCGATCAATATAAGAAATATAAAGCCGAAGGTCATCACTTGCGGAGGACTTGGCCGAAAACGCAAAATGTTGCGCAAAGCAGCAAATTTAAACATGAAGTCATCCCACCTATCTCTTTCATGCTAGTATGGTTATTTATCTTGGTTTGCATGTACACGCTCTTGGCTCGACAAATGTACGGCGTTCCGTCCGCTATTTTTGGAGAGGTAGAGGGCAACGTCTGCTTCACTTATCAGTGCCTCTAACGGAACATCGACGGTTTTTGCCTCTGCGACTCCAAAGCTGGCTGTCATTGCTATCGCTCTGGACGCGCTATAGAGTGGGTTTCCAGCGATGGATGCTCGAATCTGTTCAGCAGCTTGTCCCGCTTGCAAAAGCGATGTATTCGGCAAGCTGATCGCGAATTCTTCGCCGCCGTAACGTCCGAATAAAGCATCAGCCGGGAGCGCTTGCTGGCAGATCATCACGACGTGCTGAAGAGCAAAATCGCCTAAGCTATGCCCATATTGGTCATTGATTTGCTTGAAATAGTCGATATCAAACAAAATAAACGAAAGCGGCTGCTTGGTTTGATGGGCGGAGGCGAGCAGTTGTCTGCTTTTTTCCATAAAAGAAGTACGATTATAAATTGAGGTGAGCCCATCGATTTCCGCAAGGTGACGCAGCTTATTCTGAAGCAGCGTATGCTCTGTAACATCGATCATAACGATAGTTCTGCCTGCAAGCTGGCCATTCGGCTTCAATAGGTTGGAGGCTCTTATCCGATAGTAGAACGTTTCTCCGCCTCGAATCCACTTGAACTCCTGCTCATACTCTCCGGTTTCGTCCATCCCAAAGGAAAAGGCGCCGGATTCGGCTCCACGCTTCCAGATGTGATCGAGCTTTTGACCAATCGCTAGAGGAGTGAGCGCTGGGATAATCGTCGTGGCCGCGCCATTAAAATCCATGATTTGGTTTTCTAAATTAAGAACGAGAACGCCGTCACGCATACTCTCAAAGATATGTTCCCGTGCTATAGGTGCAACGGTCAGCAGTGCAGTAGAGAAGATGGATGTGACATACAAAATGGACGTAATGCACATTAGGACCGGAACAGGATCCATCCCATGTGGAGTAAGTCCAAGTACGTACAATAACGCTCCAAGCATAGGGAGCGAGATGCCTATGGCGAGCGTAATCATTTGTTTGCGATAAATGGACTTCGTCTTCTGCCAGTAGCGTGCCAATATAAACAAGCTGACTAACATAGACCCAAAGGTATAGCCGCCATGTACGTAATACCAAATACCAGGTATCACATCCACCATCACTGTTGTTTCTTGAGGCCGCACATATAATGTTTTATAAAAGAGATGGTGAAACTCGTTTGTCGAGACCATTAGCAGAGTAATGGCTGGAATGAAGAATAAGCCCCACGATTTTTTGATTTTGTTGAATTTATCCAGCCCAACATAGTGCATAATGAGCAGCAGGCTGCAAGGGGCGATAAAGGGCATGCCTATGTATTCAATATTTATCCAAAATCGAATTTCCTGAAGCGAGTCGCTGGCAAGCTCAAACGCAAAGGCAAAAGTGTAAACCGCGGACAGAACGGTCATCCACATAAATACGTTCATGCCTGAAAATTTAGTCTTGTTGTAATAAGCATATATGGCAAGCAGCACGCTAAGAACGCCTGAAATAATGACAACAATAATATACTGTGACACAGGGGAATTCATAGTCATAACATTAGTGACTCCCAATGTAGCGGAATGATAAGACGTACTTATTTATAAAATCTTTCGATAGGTAAAGGGCTACGGACACATTTTACCATAGTAATTTAATTTTCTACAAAATTATATAAAACTGGACAGCTGGGGAAATTCCCTAGCTGTCCGCTGGCAATGTTATTTCAACGCAAGTGCCGGAACCAAGCTCGCTGTGGAACACAATTGTACCCTTGTGAGCGGCAATAATCTGCTGGCTTACCATAAGGCCTAGCCCATTTCCGCTCGTTTTTTTCGTAAAGAAAGGTTCTCCTAGGCGTTGCAAGTCACTTTCAGCAATTCCGCAGCCTTGATCGATAAACTGCAGGATGATTTCATCATTTGCAGCGCACTCTACCTTGACGGTAAGAACGCCGCCGCCGGTCATTGACTCTATGCCGTTTTTCATGATGTTTACGAAAACCTGTTTTAACTGATTGGCCTCGCCAATAACCTCAGGAAGCTCGGCTTCCGCAAGCAGCGCGAGCTGAACGTTGCTCATCTTCGCTTCTGAATCAAGCAGCATCATAATATCGCCAACGAGGCGAATGATGTTCACCGGCTGATAGCTGGTGGCTTGCGGCTTAGCGAATACGAGAAACTCACTCACAATCATATTGATCTGATCGAGCTCGTTAAGCATGATCTCAAGATGAGCAGGCGATAACGATCCGGTCTGCTTGTGGAGCTGTACAAAACCTCGCAGTGTGGTAAGCGGATTACGTACCTCATGTGCAACGCCTGCTGCAATTTGGCCTACGACAGATAGTTTCTCAGAGCGCCTAATGATCTCCTCCGTTTGCTTACGGGAAGTAATATTCCGAGAAATAGTAGCAATCGCAATAATAGTGCCAAGCTCGTCGCGAATAGGAGAAATGGTGATGCTTAGATCGATGAGATTGCCGGACTTGGTGTATCGGACCGTTTCATAGTCGGTAACGGAGCCGCCTCGCAGTACAGTAGCCTCGAGCTCTTTGTGCGAGCTCAAGTAGTCGCGCGGAACGTTATCTAGCGGTATGCCTAGAACTTCTTCTTGATTCCATCCGTACATTTTTTCGAAAGCGATGTTGACCTGAATAACATGGCCTTCCAGATCCGTCACGTGAATGGCATCCGATGTATGATTGACGAATGATTCCAAATATTGCTTCGTGCTTTGCAGCTCTTCCGCCGCAGCTTTAAGTTGAGTTGTATAATGATTTAGATTACTGCCCATCGTATCGACGCGAGAGGCAAGCAATCCTAATTCATCCTCGCTGCGAATCGTAATGACTTCCCCAAAATCGCCTGAAGCAATCGCATTTACTTTTCGCATAACTTGATTGAGACCGCGCAACATGAAGCCTGCTATGAAATAGCTCGCAATCAGTGTAATAAAGACGAGCCCCAAAGAGATGACAAATTGCATAATCAGCAACTGATTAACAGGTTTTTGAATGGCTTTCTGATCAAACACGACGCTAAAAACATAGTTTTTGTTCATTTTTTTAATTGGAATGAAGTTTTTGATGACCGGAACACCATTGATATTTCTTTTGACCGTGAGGGCTTTGCCGGTTTTACTTACTTGTTGAATATTCAAAAAATCGTTAGGTTGATCCTGATAGTTATAGTCGCCAAACGGGATTGCCCGAACGTCCAAATTGTAAACGGGAATGCCTTGTTTGTATTTGATAATTTTGTCCTTGCCGTAAAACTCAAGGTCGAATCCGGTAACTTCCAAAATATCGGACTGATCGGCAATGATTTTATTAACAATCGCGTCTGTCCCGATGGTGTAGTCGAAATCAAGCAGTACCTGAGCGTTAACGTAGGGATTGATCATATAGTTTGTCGAGCCGTCATAATAAGACCCCCACTTACGAATTTCTGACGGATCTGAGGTTGAGAAATTAAATGGTCCCGACCAGAAATTTTTGAGCTTCTGTCCCTGCACAATGTCTACTTCATGTTTGTCGAACAGCTGTAGAAAGGCAACATGCCAATAATCCCATGTTTTTGAACTCAAGTTGATTTCATTGGGATCAGAAGAACGCATGGCGATAACATCGTTGCCAAAGCGCTGCCATAAGGTAATATGATCGACGCCAAGCTGCGCGCTAAGCTTAACGAGCTGCTTGTTTGTCACATTTTTAATATCCGGATCGAGCTCAGCTTTAGCCGCAAGAGAGGCGATACGCAGCTTATCACCGAGCGTGTTCTCCATATACTGTCGAGCGTTCTCCGATGCCTCCACAGTGATGCTTATTTGTTTAGCAATATTAGTAAACTGAGCCTCAAGATTAGCTTCAGCCTCTTTTTTGGTTGTGAAGTAATAGAGCAAAGTACTTAATATTAGTATGACAGCTACTATTACGGATATGGAGAAGGATAGCTTAGCTTTTATAGACAAAAATGATTCCTCCCATGGTCTAAGATGCTCCTACTACAATTAGACACGGAACGACAGAAATCCTGTTTAGACGCACAGAAAAAAGGAGAAACAACAAACGTTTCTCCTTTTTTCGGCGATACGGGTTTTAGTACCTATGAACAAACGCTCGTAGTCTTGTGCCGACTATGCACGTGAGAACTGCTCTTCTTCTAAGTACTGCAAGGCTTCCTCGTACGTTTCGAAAGCTGATTCTAGATTCAAGTCGGCATATAAATACCAAAGATCTTCTTCAAACAGCAGGGTAAGCACGGCGTTATCGGGTCCGATCCAACGCTCTTCCTGCGGAGCCTTGCGTTTATTCTTTTTCTTCGATTCCGGTTTCTCCGGTGGTGCGATAGCAAGAGAACGGATTGATTTCTCAATAAGCGAGCGAAGCTCATCCTCGCTGAAATCACGAATATTGACTAGGCCTTTATCGTCGGTTGTTACACCAGGAACCAAGCCGGCAAAAACATAACCGTTTCCGTTCGGATGCAGATGGTGCACGACCGACTTTTTCTCATGCGCGCTCTCTTCGTAGTGGAAGTTAGTGCGGCCAAGAGAAACGTCCTTCCGTTCTAATTCAGGAAAGCCTTCAATAATAGCAAGCTTTTGTTCAAAAGACAGCATCTTTCATTTCCTCCTAAAGGTTTGCGAAGCAAACCACTTCGTAAGCATAAACCTAGGTTTGCGAAGCAAACCACTTCGTAAGCATAATCTAAGGTTTGCGAAGCAAACCACTTCGTAAGCATATGCACAGGTTTGCGATGCATGTGATTATACCATACCACAGGAGGAGTTGTTATATGTCTTTCTTCTTCGTCAGCAGGATGATAGCGCCGGCGAGAATAAGTATGATAGCAATGATCGGTTGGCTAAGTAGAAACTTGCTGTAGAGGGAACCAATCGAGAAGACGGCGAAGAAGAGCAGAGATAACACGGTCAAAATGTTAATTGGAATAAGCAACCATTTGTTGCGATTTCCGAACCAATAAAATTCGAACAAGCCTATGGCAACGGCGAGAATAAAGCCCGGCCACATGTACCCCCAATTGTTGAATAGCATGGCGATCTGACAAACGACCCCTGCGGTAAACAAGATGCCTCCCGGTATTAATAGGCCAGATCCGCGTCTGCCGATCATGGAGAAGTACAGCCAGTGAAAGAAAAGTCCGACCGGTATGACGAATAACGATGGCCAGAAGTAGGCAAATATTTTGCCTGGGCCGAATTCTTCGCCTTGGTTTAGAAATAAGACAGCTCCGAGCAGCAGGAGGACAAACCCGCTAATGGTTTTTAGTTTCATCGTTCTAGAGCACCCCAATCAACGTTTTATTAGCTTATTTCAGCATAGCATACATTGAAATTAACTGTCCTCCTGCTGTAGGTAAAACGGCTAACTGGACTAAAGTCCAGTATTAACTCCTCCCAATACATAGGGGTTGTCAGTGCTGGATTAAAATTTGACGCTCAGAGGCATTTATAGAATAAGCATCATCCATTTGGTCTGGGAGTATACTTAGTCGCTCAGATAGCCGATTGCCCTCAAAGGCCATCATAAAGGGAATACCGAGTATTGCTAAAATAACGAGAAGAACGCCGGTATGGCGCAGTTTGCGCAGCCAAGGCCGGTAAACGGGCGGTGCTTCTGCAGCAAGCTGATTGCGATGAGTTTGAAGCATCCAGACCATACAAGCAATAAACATAAAAAATGTTGTCGTCATCGTCACCGTAGACCAGCGGAATGAATTAGGCGGCATTAAAGCAAAGTAAAGCAATGCTAATGAGAATAGCGGTGCTAGTTGAAACGGAACGATTAATACGGGATCAGACGCTTGGCGGCGGCGGGCAACATCATTATCCAGCTGTGTCCGGGCATTCGTTCGCTGCATGAGCCTGCGTATTTTCGGATAGGAGCCAAACCAAATGAGGAGGAAAGGAATAATGGCAAACGGTGTGTGAATGAGCAGACGTTGTGTCCAAAATTGTGGATGCGTCATCGAAGCAAGCATCAAATCAGCTGCGGCCATCCCTGCCGTAAGCAGGCTTAAGGAAACAGACCAAAATAACAGTTTTCGCGTTTTGTGATAAAGCTGCTGCTCCGTTTGGTTATATGCGAGTTTTGACGCTTTGGCCGCAGCTATTAATGAAAAAATCACGTATAGCATTAACGTACCTAATTCCAAATGAATCCATAAATGATACATCGAGTGAGCCCCCTGAAAAGATTGATTGCAACGAATACAACGACATCGTAGTTATTAGTCGATATTCATCTTATCTAGTTCATCAGCTATGTAAAACCGCCGTAAGTCGGAACGAAGTACTAGACCTCTGGCGGGGAAAAAAGTCGAAAAAAAGCAAAAGGAATCGAACATTACAAAAAGCGAAAATAGTTCCTATGAAACGACATTTTACACCTCTTGTTTAGTTCTATGAAAGCGCTATTATTAAGGTAATAAGAAGTAGGAGGTGAATAAACATGAGCCAAGAAGAAGAAGTAGTTCAAGAAGGCGCGGAAGAAACCGCAGAACTGATTTCGGAAGAGGCTCCAGCTGAAGAAGTAGTAGAAGCTGTTGAGGCTGAACTGGAAGAAGAAGCGGAAGAAGCTGCTGCTGCCATTGAGGAAGAATCCTCTGAGGAAGCAGAAGAAGAGTCAGCTGAGGAAGAAGCAGCTGAGGAAGAGTCTGAAGAGCAATAATGATATCTATCATTTTATATTATAAAGAGGAAGACTGTTCGAAGGTTGCCTTGGCGACCTGAGTGCAGTCTTTTTTTATAGGCATAAAATGACAGTTTTTAATAGTAGAATGGGCCTATTTTCAAAAGAGATAAAGGAATGCGTTTACATAAGATCTACCAACATTTAATTCGTGTAAAACTGCGATTCTAGCGTGCAATAAGCCATTTTATATGCTACGATACCTTGTGCTTTACTTTTCATATTAGAAGAAGGTGACAACATGACAACAGCAGAGGCTGGTAATGGAACAGGGCAACGGGATCAGAAAGGCTTAAACTTATTTTTTCTGACATGGCCCATATTTTTGGAAATCTTTTTGTTTATGCTCATGGGTATTGCAGATACGCTGATGCTGAGCGCGATTTCGGATAATGCTGTATCTGGCGTCGGAGCATCAAATCAATATTTGCATATAGCGATCTTACTATTAGAGGTAATCGGCAACGGGGCATCCATTGTAGTTGCGCAATATATCGGCTCTCGCAAGTTTGTAGAAGCAGCGAAAATATCAGCGCTTGCTATTACGCTCAATCTAGTAGTCGGGATATTTATAAGTCTTATGTTCGTGTTGTTCGGTGGACATTTGTTGCAGACGTTGAATTTGCAAGGTGAGATACTTGAACATGCGAAGAGCTATCTATCGATTGTAGGCGGAATGATCTTCCTTCAAGCGATAATTAACTCCATATCCGCAATTATTCGTGTACACGGTTTTACAAAGGAAGCGATGTTCGTATCGCTAGGTATGAATATCGTTCATATCATCGGCAACTATTTGCTTATTTTCGGGAAATTTGGTTTTCCGGAGATGGGCGTTCAAGGCGCAGCGCTGTCATCGGTAATTAGTCGTGGTTTGGCGCTCATCGTCTTTTTCTGGATGCTGTATCGGATTATGTCGGTGCGGATTGAGATCCATTACTATTATGAGCTATCCAAGGAGTATATTTTAAAAATACTGAGAATCGGCATTCCGTCTGCTCTGGAGCAGGTGATGTACCAGACTTGCCAAATAGTGTTTTTATATTATGCGACGTATCTTGGGGCTGCTTCATTGGCTGCCAAAAATTATGCCAACAACATTTCGATGTTTACATATCTATTCGCGTTCGCGATCGGTATGGGAACGGCGATCATCGTAGGCAGGATGGTCGGTGCAGGCGAGCAAACGATTGCCTATCGCCAAGTATGGAGAAGCGTACGCTGGGCAAGCATTGTAACTTTGATCGCCGTATTGCTCGTGATATTGTTCCGTGAGCCGCTCATGCGGATGTTTACGGACGATGAGGAAATTGTTCGGCTAGGCATAAACGTGCTGCTGCTGAGCATCGTACTGGAGACCGGCCGTACGATTAATATCGTGCTTATCAATTCACTGCGTGCGTCAGGCGATGCGAAGTACCCTCTGTATATCGGAATGGGTTCTATGGTCGCAATGAGCTTGCCGCTCGGCTACTTCTTCGTATTCCAGCTTGATTTGGGCTTAGCTGGCATTTGGCTGGCAATTGCAGCGGATGAATGGCTGCGCGCGGTTATTATGTTCTTCCGGTGGAAGAGCAGAAAATGGGAAAAATATGGGCTCGTCAAGCGTGACAATAAGGAGAAATCCTCAGTATTGCAAGGATAAAAATAAGCTAGGACGCCAGAGAAGTTGCTTCAACTTCTCTGGCGTCTTTTTTTTGTAAATACAATTGACAAAAATAGGTTTAAACAATAATATATACATATTATAAGTTAGTTGATTTTAAAAAGTAAGTTAATAATAAATTATACATAGGAGGAATTTTAAAATGGCAAAATCACAATGGACGGTTGATTCCACGCACAGCAGTATCGATTTCTCGGTAAAACATATGATGATCGCAAAAGTAAAAGGTGCTTTTCATGCTTTTGAAGCCAATATCTCCGCTGACGCGCATGACCTGACTTCGGCTGACATCCAGCTTACGATTGACCTCGAAAGCGTGGATACACGCAACAAAGATCGTGATGCACATTTGCGCAACAGTGATTTTTTTGATATCGAGCAGTTTCCAAAGCTCGTATTTACATCAACAGCAATCACAAAAACAGACAACGGTGAGTATTCCGTACTTGGGGATGTGAACCTTCACGGTGTGACGCGTTCCGAGAAATTTGCTGTTAGCTTCGAAGGTGCAGGCAAAGATCCTTGGGGCAACGATAAAGTAGGCTTTAGCGCGACAGGCAGCCTGAAGCGCAGTGACTACGGCTTAACGTATAATACTGCTCTCGAAACAGGCGGCGTACTCATTGGCGACGAAGTGAAGATCTCCATCGATATTGAAGCGATTCAACAAGGCTAATATAAATAGAAGTACATCTAATTAAACGGCTTATCGGGCGATTGCCCCGGTAGGCCGTTTTTTGTTGCCGTAAAACGCTTTCAGCGGTAGGATAAGAAAAGGAATAGCTAGTAAGGGTAAGGGGACATGTTTAATGGAGCCTAATGCTTCAACACATATACGAAACATCGGAATATTTGCTCACGTAGATGCAGGAAAGACAACCACAACAGAACAGATTTTATTCCATAGCGGACGCATTCGATCGCTTGGCAGTGTGGATGCGGGGACGGCGCAGACGGATTTTCTTGAAGTGGAACGATCAAGGGGTATATCGGTACGTGCAGCTGCAACTCGTTTCTCTTGGCAGGGTGTAACCATTAATTTGATTGATACCCCGGGTCATGTCGATTTTCTCTCGGAGGTCGAGCGTTCACTTCGCGTCATGGATGGAGCGGTACTTATTTTGTCAGCGGTGGAGGGTGTACAGGCGCAGACAGAAGTCATTTGGCATGCCTTACGGGAGAGAAATATTCCTACGCTTATTTATGTGAACAAGATGGACCGAATCGGAGCCGATCCATTAGGAACGATCCAGCAAATCAGGCGGTTGCTATCCAATCAAGCAGCGCCGGTTCAGGCCCCGCTTGGTATCGAAGATAGCTTTAGCGGTGCAGTTAGCTTGCTTGGGGCTGGAACAGCGGAGAGTGAGACGGAGGAAGCCCAGATCTATTTGCAGCAGCTGGAGGAAACCATGGCAGAGCACGATGAATCACTGCTTCTGCAATATTTGGATAGCGGCACGCTGCCGAAAGCGGAGCTGAATCAACGGCTGCCTGCGCTTACACAGCGTGGTGAGCTGTTTCCGATTCTTTTTGGCGCATCGAATCGTGGGATAGGTATCGAGCCGCTCATGCAAGCGATGATTACACTGCTGCCTCCACCCAAAATCGTCTCAGAAGGTCCGGTGTCGGGTGTTGTCTTCCGTATCGAGCGTGATGCGGCGATGGGTAGAATCGCTTATGTTCGCCTATACAGCGGCATCATTCGCAATCGTGATTCCGTCCGCAATGAGACGCAGCAGATCGAGGAGAAAATTACACAGATTCGCAAAATCGATGGGCAGAAGGCCGAGGATGTGGGACTGCTCGCGGCAGGAGATATTGCAGCTGTTTGCGGCTGGACTCAGGCACGCATTGGCGACATTATAGGCAGCGCAGAATATGTGCCTGGTGAGACGCGGATGGCCGTACCGCTGCTGACGGTACAGGTGCGCTGGAGCAACGAAGCCGAATATCCGGCTGTCGTTGCGGCGCTGCATGAGCTTGCGGATGAGGATCCGCTGCTCGATTTACAATGGCTGCAGGATCAGCGCGAGCTGCATCTGAAAGTAATGGGGCCGATTCAGATTGAGGTGCTTACGCATGTGCTGAACAATCGGTACGGCCTAAAGGCTGAATTCGATCAGCCGTCTGTCATTTATAAAGAGACGCCTGCTCAAACAGGCGAGGGTTTCATTGCCTACACAATGCCGAAGCCATGCTGGGCAATACTGCGGTTTTATATTGAGCCCGGTGAACGGGGGAGCGGAATAACGTTCAGCTCTGTTGTTCGCTCGGAGCGTCTGCTTGACCGCTATCAGAACGAGGTAGCAAGAAGTGTACCTGAAGCGCTGCAGCAGGGGCTTTTTGGCTGGGAAGTAACGGATATTAAGGTTACTCTCGTCGAGGGTGAGCATCATGTGTGGCATACCCATCCGCTTGATTTTGCGGTAGCAACGCCGATGGGCATTATGGATGGTTTATCACGTATTGGGGTAAAGCTGCTGGAGCCTATGCTGTCCTTCCGCCTCTCTGTTCCGGAAGAGACGGGTGGCAAGCTGATGAATGAGCTCATTCTGATGCGGGGTGAGTTTGACACGCCAGTCGTCAGGCAGGAACGAATGGAAATCGAAGGGATCATTCCTGTGGCTACGTCGCTTGAGTTTCCTGCGAGGTTCGGATCGCTTACAAAGGGCAGAGGCGCGCTGGCAACCTTCTTCGCCGGATATCGCGAATGTCCGCCTGATGTAAAGGCGGAACGGGTAAGGCGAGGTGTCAACCCGCTGGATCAGTCGAAATATATATTAGCTGTTCGTAATGCGCTTGCCGGCTCTTAGCCGCAAGCGTTTTTTTGTTCATTTATAACGGATAAGGCATATAACTAGGAAGATATGGGTGGAAAAATCGAGCAAAGCAATTTAATATAAGGTAATATATGGGTGATTATAGTGAAATGCGTTGACCATAAGGGAGGATTCCAATGATCAAACGTTCCCTTGAAGAAATCATAAACATGGCTGAAGGTTATGCGTGGCAAGAAACGCTGCATGCATCAGGCTTTTGAGGGGGGTGCAGTCGCTTCCTTATGGTAAGCAGACCATACACCGCCTCCAGAAGGATTGCCGATTATTATAGTAAAAGATACGTTAAAAGCGCTGCAAAGCATCGCCAAGGTATATCGAAGCCAATTAAATTGGAGTGTCTGCGAATACTTCGTAAAGATGATGTCGTTTTAGTTAAAGGATCTCGAGGTATGAAGCTGGAAGAGGTCTGTCACCTTCTAAGTAATGAGTAGCGATAGGCTGAAGGAGAGGGTTTTATGTTAAAAAGAGTGAAGGAGCTCCCAACGGACAAAAGAATTGCTGGCATACACAGTATTCCTTTGCTTGATGATGGGTCGATCGTGATGGTATGGGATCGCAACGAACAAACACTAACGACGGTTGGCGGCAGAATCGAACCGGGCGAGAGTATAGACGAGGCGTTAGATCGGGAGACGGTGGAGGAAGCCGGCCTGTTATTGATGCCAAAGAGAATACCTTTTGCCTGCTGGTATTGGACGGAAACAGATACGTATACTGTATTTGTTATCGCTAAGGTTCATAGCTTTGTTCCTATGCCGGAAGGGTTTGAGACCACTGGCCGCGTTACCTTTAATTTTGAAACGGCTAAGCAAGTTGTGAATCGAATAGAGGGGCATGGTGAACGTATCCATATTTTGGACTACGCCGAAGAACTTGCCTCTCAGATATTCACAAACACTTAATCGTTTAACGATAAAATGAGGTTGATATAAACGAGTGTTGGCTGTCGATCATAACGGATTGGCAGCTTTATTTGTTAACGGTGATCCAAATGCAACTCTCTCTCTTTTTTTTCGTCTAATTAAGGTACAATGCAGGGAGGTGCAACCATTTGAGGAAGTTTATGTTTTTATTTAGCGTTTTTTTCGCAGTAAGTACATTGGTTGCTTTAGGGTCGGCACATGCGGATTGGGCACATCGCTTTGTTGTGAACGACGGCAAGTCTTATATCATTTCGGACACTTGGGTGGAATCATCGCAAATTGGCGATAAAATCGGAAAGGTAACCTCCTATTCAGATGAAGAAGGGACTTACTCTGGCAACTTCTCAAACTTTTATCCGAAGGGAACGGAATACTACGCAATCAAGGATATAGATATTAATGAGGCCATTGCGATAAAGGCAGACGATGGTTCTTTCATTAAGGCAGTGTATGGGAGCGAATATGAGGGAAAAGCATTCAGCTTTAAAAAGGTGCTTTTTTATGTAGGTGGCATATTTTTGTTGATTATAGCTATTTTGCTTGTGAAAAATAATTGGAGACGAAATTAGAATGGTTTGGCCAAATAAATCGTCTTGAGAAGAGGTTGATACGATGAGCACAAAACATTATTTTGCGATCTGGCTGGTTATCCTATTTTTTGAATTAGGGTACCTGTTCGATTTAACCCACCGTGTCCACAATTCAGAAGATACTTTAGTTGTTATCGTGGTTATTGCCGTTACGCTTGTCGTTGGCAATGCCTTTATAAAAAGTGTAAAAAAATAATGGCTCCGTCCGGATAGAGGGAATGGCATGATACGTAAAGTAGCTTCAGTATTGATGGGGCTCCTATTTTATCGCTCTCCTGTATTTAATTTCTCTGATGATGAAATCAAGGAATATGAAAAGTTGTATTCGGACGCCGTTCGCAATAAGTCTGAAATTATGTATTCCAGCACTTATCCTAAGTTCCGTTTTGTACAGTATATAGCAATGACGAAGCCCGTAATTATGCACGGGTCAAATCATAAAAATATTGAACAATTCGAGTTGAGAAGACAGACACTTTTTAACGGTAAATATGTGGACGCTGTATTTGGCACAAAAGATGGCATCTGGCCGTTGTTTTATGCTGTTTTTGATCGGAGTAAATTGGTAGGAAACTTTCGAAATGCATGTTTAAAAGTGAATGCATCTAGTAAATATTATTTCTTCTCGTTAACCAGCGACACTATGAATAAAGCCCCATGGAGAAGTGGATGGTGTACTTTCTACCACAGGAACCGTTTAGATTGGTTAGTCATTCGATCGTTTCATTTGACGAGTGGATAAGCGAAGCGCCGGTTCAACCTATTACAAAAATAGAAATAGATCCTCAGGATTTTTATTTCATAAATAAGGTTGCAAGCCATAATGCAGAGGAATCGATTTTCACCTCATGGTTTTTCTATAAAAGCAGAATTAAGCGAAGTGCGAGGGGAATTTTATGACGATTATACAAATAGAAGGTGCAAGTGCAGTTGGCAAGACGACGACCTCTAGCGCGTTAGCATTAAACTACGATGGTTATCATATTCCCGAAGTGAATACGTGGTGGAAACGCCCTGAGCATGAGTATCCTGAATGGTTCTTTGAACGTCAGCTTGATCGCTTTAGAATAGCACAGGAGAAATGCAGGGATCATCGTTTTGTTGTTATTGACATCGATCTATTTCAGCCGTTCTGGTACAACTGGGCTTTTGGATTTACTCTCTTTGACGGACAGTCGCTTGATTTCATAACGGATTATTACCGTAAGCAATTGCTTGCTCGTAAGATTGGATTTCCAGATAAATATTATTTATTAAATATAAATGAAGCTGAGCTGCGTAGACGCAAGGAGGGAGACACGACCAGAGGACGAGGAGGATTTGAAATGCATTTAACTTTTATTGAACCGCAGAGGCATTACTTTGAAGCGCTAAATTCATTTAATCCGGGTTTGGTTAGTTTCATTGAATCCGTGTCGGTTGAAGACAATGTAAAACAAATTGTTGAGACAATGCCGGCTGGGAACAAAGAACATATGTACTCTATAGAGCTGTTTAATTTTATGACGAGTTGGCTGCGTGAAAATAAAGCTTCTGATTTTTTAAGAGGATAATAGGGAGGTCAAAGTATATTCATTCCAATTACGCGATTAGAAAAGAGGATAATATGCGGATTCGACAGGCGACGATTGATGATGTACCTGGTATCTCTCATGTTCATGTAGCGAGCTGGAAAACCACCTACAAGGGGATAATCTCGGATGAATATTTGTCCAAGCTCAGTGTCGAAAGCCGTATTAACAATTGGAATTGGGTATTTAATCGTTCGAATCCCGATGAAGTGATTTACGTTATGGAAAGTGATGATGGAGCAATAGTTGGGTTCGCAAACGGTGGGAAGTGCAGGAGTGAGCAATATCACTACGACTCAGAGCTTTACTCCATATACTTGCTCGAAGAATACCAGGGACTGGGATATGGAAAAGCGCTGTTTTCCGCTGTGGTCAATCATTTGAAACGACACCATTACCAATCATTAATGGTATGGGTTTTAGAGAAAAATTGTGCAACAGCCTTTTATTACAGATTGGGTGCGGAGGCTTTTACGAAAAAAGATATCCAAATTGGTAATGACACCGTTACCGAATTAGGGCTTGGCTGGAATGAGCTTCTGTAACTTATTTCCTTTTTAATACGTCATAGCAGTTAAAGGGGCGATGTTATGAGGAAAATCATTATAATCGTTTGTATGATGTGTTTAGTGGTTACAGGATGTACTTACGGCGGAGGTTCGAATGAGCAAAACGATGCAACGATAACGTTAGAACAAATAAAGAACGTATTCAAAAAACATGGCATCCCGTTAACCGAAAAAACCGATATCAATCCGGATGCTGTATTTTCGAGAGCCTATAACGATATTAAACCGGAGCAATTTAGCTATAATACTAGTCAGAATATCAGTATTTATATGTATTCATCAAGCAAAGAGGCTAAAAAGGGATTAGAGGATTTCGCTGGTAGTTGGGCAGCAGCGGATTTGGAGCCATATCGTTCACACCATGTAGCAAATGTGCTGTTTTTTTATGGAACGGAAACTACGTTGGGAGAGGATAAAGTAACAATGGCGGTTGAGGTGTTAAAGTCTCTTACGAAGGAATAGAAAAAGGATTCATACCAAACAGTCCACGATATGATGACAAGGTGGACTGTTTTTTTGTACATTTAATCTACAATCGGCGTCTATTTCTTTACGGTACCTACTAAGGGTTAACGGCAATAATGCCGTATACCTGAGGCTCCTCGGCCGATGCGCCAAACCAAAGCTCACCGTCTCCGACCATCACCCCTTGATCGCGAACGAACAAATCCTCAACCTTCTGCGCGGCTAGCGCCTCTTTCACGGACTTGGTCATGATTAAATCATATTTCTCAATAAATTCCGCTTTGGACGTAATTTCCATAGGCGTTTTCCCGTTTACACGAAGCGGCAGTAGCACTAGCTCTGCAACTGCATCTTTCTCATCAGCGGCAACAGCTGCCTTAGCCGCCTCGAACATTTTGATAAAAGCCTGGGGATCATTAATGCCTGCAGCAGCGAAGGGATTATCCGCCTCGGATACAGCGTTCGTTTCTTCGTCTAGATTAGCGGGTGCGATTGCAGCGGAATCCGGATTAGGCGGAGCACCCATTTCGCTCGTTCCTGTTTGTCCGCAGCCAGCTAATAAGGTCATCGTGATTCCAAAAGCAGCGAAAGACGCAAAACCTTTTTGTCTTCTATTCTTACGCGGTATTGTCGTCGTCCCATTCAGCATGAGGAGCCTCCTTCGTGAAGGGCTTGCTTGATCCGGCCCATCTTTATGTCTCCTTATTATTTTAAACGAGTCGCCGTGTTCTCAACCATAAACCTTGAAAAACACATCAGCGTCGCCGCAGGTTTCCTTTGTGGAATCGTTTTATTAGAAAGAAAACGGTAACCATTACTGCAGCAACAACTAGGGGAATCATAATAAAATTGACTATTTTATTCATCTTTTTATATTCAGCAATATCTTCAAGATCGTAACTCGCAAGCGATAATGGTTTTGTTCCCCCACACCAAGTATCTGTAGCGATCTCACCTGGTTCATACTTGTATAAATAATTGCTTTTCGTTGTTTGATAAGCATATACAAGATAGTCTGTGCCTTCAGTAAAATCACTGCCGACAGTCGTTACAACGGTTACTTTATCGGTGGAAGTGCCTTTCAATGTCGATTTCACTTCAAAGGTTGTCCTGCTTTTGGGATTCATACCGCCTGTGTCCTCATAGGAGGTCTCCATGGCTTTTGCAATATATACAAAATCATGCCTTTTAAACAATTGCTTGGGCTCATCGCTCTCCATACATGACCATGCGAAGCTTTTAGATGGTGTAGTCATAAGAAATAGGGATACAGATACGAGTAAAATGAGAAGAGTGCTGATCCATTTCATTAACACCACGCCTCATTTCTTTCTAATATAAGAAAAGACCAGTACTCCTTGCTCATTTTATAATAGTACCCAGCGCTTCTGCATCCTCTTTAGTCGTTTTTTTATAAGAATGAGTACCGCTTATATAAATCTCAGCAATATCGTTCGTAAACCAAATTTCATATAATACCGCTTTTGCTTCTGAGCCATCTGTAGGCTGGAAATGAACTTTGTAATCGGCGGATCGTGACATCTCGAATTTAACTTTTTCCCATTCTCCTTCTTGTAAAATGCTTTTAACGGTAGAAACGGATTTCTCCTCGTTAATTTCCTTATGGTCCTCGTATCGGTTTTCCATTCCGACTCTTTTTTGAATGATTAATTTATCATTTGATTTTTGAATCGATTCCGTAAGCGGCTCGTTCTTTACTTGCTCTGAATTAATGGTTAAAGCGTTGTTTCCTTCCGAGCTCTCACACCCCACCAGCCCAAACATGATGAGTACGAATGTAAATAGAAGACTATATCTCAATACATGCCCTCCCTTCTTCTTATCATTTATTGACTGTTAAAAAGTGGATAAAGTTGCATGCAAGGTTTTCTAAAAGAGTGAATTGGAATTTAATTTCCACAATGGCACTTGTGTTGGTCTCATATAATATGTTATATTACTACAAAATTAATTATCGGATCACGCCAGTGAAGAGAATCCAACTCGGAGGCGTTCTCGTCAAGGGGAGGGAAGCACCTTCCCCCTAAGTTTACCGGGCCCGCCCGTTATCGCGGAACAAAGAGGATTGAACAGTGCGTCTGTTTGGTCAATTTGGGTGGCACCGCGAGTAAAAAACGCTCCTCGTCCCATAGGGATGAAGGGCGTTTTTTGTGTTTTTCTAATGAAAAGGAGCGCGGGTGACATGTTGGACATGAGATGGGTAAGGCAAAATCAGGAGCAGGTACAGACGGTGGCAAATCAGAAGGGGATACAGATTTCTATTGCTGAGCTGCTGCTCTGGGACGAGAAGAAACGTCAGTTGATGCAAGAGTCGGAAGCTTTGCGGGAAATTCGCAACAAGCTCTCGAATCATATTGGTACGCTGGTGAGGCAGGGTGCTCTGCCTGAAGTGGAGGAAACCAAGCAGAAGGTAAAGGAAACGAATGAGAAGCTGAGCACAGTAGAAGCGGAGCTTGCAACAGTAGAGCGGCATGCTACTGAGCTGCTGGAACTAGTACCTAACATCGTATCGCCAGACACGCCAGATGGACGATCGGATGCGGATAATGTTGAGCAGAGGCGTGTTGGCGAAGCCCCGAGTTTCCCATTCGAGCCGAAGGATCATATGGCGCTGGGCGAGCTTCACGATATGATTGATGTGCAGCGAGGCGTGAAAGCAGCAGGCAGTCGCAATTATTACTTGAAGGGGGCAGGCGTTCTGCTCCATCGCGCCGTGCAGCAGCTTGCTATCGATTTACTGCTGAAAAAAGGCTTCACACTGCTGGATGTGCCATTAATGGTCCGTACCGATGCGATGAATCACACTGGCTTTTTTCCACTCGGTGAGGATCAAACCTACCGGATTGCAGGCGATGAGAAGTGGCTGGTTGGCACCTCGGAGGTACCTATGGTTACCTATTATGCGGACGAAATTGTAGAGGTTGGAGCGCCAATTAAGCTGGCTGCTGCATCGGTATGCTTCCGCAGCGAGGTCGGATCGGCAGGCAGAGATGTTCATGGCCTTTACCGTGTACATCAGTTTGCAAAGGTCGAACAGGTCATTTTGTGTAAGGCTGATCCAGCGTTGTCGGAGTCGCTGCTGCAGGAAATAACGGCTAATGCAGAGGAACTGCTTCAGTTCCTTGAGCTGCCTTATAGGGTCATGGCGGTTTGCACGGGAGATATGTCGCAAAAAACGTATAAGCAGTACGATATCGAGACATGGATGCCAAGCAGGCAAGCATACGGGGAGACGCATTCGTCGTCGAACCTGCATGATTTTCAAGCACGCCGCTCGAATATACGCTACCGTGCCGAGGATGGCTCGTTAAAATTTTGCCATACACTGAACAACACAGCAGTGGCAAGCCCGCGTATCCTCATTCCGCTCATCGAGAACCATCAGGAGGAGGATGGCTCGATTCGTATCCCAGCCGCACTTCAGCCTTATATGAATGGCTTGCAGCGATTGACCATTTGAGTAAACCAATAAAATATTCTGCCATACGGGTAATTGGCAGATTGAGCAAGGAGCCTTGTATATGAAAGAAGGCTGGGAACGAACCGAGCAGCACATTTCTCTAGACCTCAAGCAACTAAATGAATTAATTAAACCTGCTCTTTCGGGAATACGGGTTATTACAGCGGAAAGATTAAGTACCGGCTTCAGCAATTCCAATTACAAAATCATTTTGGAGGGCAGCTCGACTCCCTATGTGGTTCGTTTGTTCCGTGGAGATGGAGAGATTGCACAAAAAGAGGCGGCTATTGCAAAGCTTGTACGAGAATCCGTTCCAGTAGCTGACTATATCTACCTTGATACAAGCTGCAGTACATTCGATAAAGCTTGGGCAGTGCTAGAGTGGAAAGAAGGTTTTCTTTTACGTGATGTGTTGAAAGCAGGAACTAGTGAGGATGTAGCAGCAGCTGCATCTTCTGTCGGCAGCGTGCTAGCACGTATTCATAGCTTCACGTTTCCGAAATCTGGATTTCTAGATAAGGACTTAACTGTCACTCAACCATTCCAAATGGACGACGGCCCGTTTATCTCTTTTATCGAACAATGTCTCTACAACAGCCCATGCGGTAAATGGCTAGGAGAGGAACTTACAGAGCAGGTATGGTCTTTCTGTCAAACACATCGCTCAATATTGCCCGAAAACATGGAACCGCCGGTGCTTGTACATTCGGATTTCAATGGTTTAAACATATTGATGCGAAATGAACGGGAAGGATGCTCTGTATCTGCTGTTCTTGACTGGGAATTCGCCTTTTCGTGGAGACGGCATGCTGATATTGCCAATATGCTGCGGTATGAGGAGGACGGCTCTTTATTTGAAAATCATTTTATCCGGTCTTATCAGGAAAATGGGGGAGTTCTTAATGGAAAATGGAAGCTTCTCTCGAGGCTTGAGGACCTTGTTGCCCTGTGCGACATGCTGAGTCATTCAACCGTTGATTCCCCTAATCGGGTTCGTGATCTTAAGCGCTTAATTGCCAGAACCGTTCAACGCTATTGATAGTAAACGTTTGATTGTGGGTTCAATTGTGATTGCAAAATGAGGCAAGGTGCGTTGCGATAGCATTTCCTTGCCTCATTTTTTGTTACGCACCTACTTTAGGCAGTGGTTTGCCCTCTACAAGCAGTCCGACTCCCTCGGCACATACTCCGTATTTCTCCCAAGGGCAGGTCGTGCAGAGATGACTGATGTCCTCAGGCACCATCGTTTCAGCTACGCGGTCACAGATGGATTGCCAGCTGCCGCTTGAGCCTACTTGAAGCCCAAGCTTTGAGAGTATTGCCTCATCCAAGCTGTAGACGGTTCCCTCACAGTGGTAGGCTTTGTCCGGCGGATACGCTTTGCAAACATCGTCTGGGCCTAAAATCATCTCAATTTCAGTTTCAGGATTTACCCGCAGCTTCTCGTAAATAGCGGTCATATTTACACAGAAATCATCTGAATACCCCATGCCTCGATAACCTAGTAGACAAAGCAGATGGTGTCCTCGTAATCGAATCGTCATAGAAGTACCGCTCCTCATACTAAAAAGTCCTATATGTTAACCATTTTATCACAATAAAAGGTTTACATATAGGACTTTATCTGGTTTCACGTTATGTTAACAATCAAATTAGAGAAACGATTTATTTCCCTAAATACTTATCCTGAACGATGTTCAAATGATGAATCTCATGTCCAGCAATAATATAAGCGAGCGCTCTAGCTGAAATGTTGCCGCCATTAGCTACGCCTATGCGATGCCAAGCTTCTTCAGACAAGCCGCGCAATAAAGCGAGCGTAGCTCGGCGAACGGAAATGTAATCCTCGATAATTTGTGATAAAGACCAATCTTGAAAGGAGGCACCGTTCATGAAATCATCCTGATCATAACCGGCAAGAGGCGTCTTATCACCCCGTGCTGCGCGAAGCAAACGGTAGCTCATGACGCGCTCATTATCAGAGATGTGACCGATTACTTCCTTAAGCGTCCATTTTCCTTCCGCAAAGCGGTAGTTGGCCTGCTCCTCGGGAATATCGGAAAGCAATTCAGTCGTGCTTGCCAGCTGCTTTGTAAGCCATTCCGTAACAGATCCTTCGCCCACAAGGCCGATATACTGTTCATAATAAGCATTGTATTCTTCCGCTGACGGTCGTTGTGTCATGCGTATAGCCTCCTTCTCATATTGAAGAGCAAAATATTTTCCAAATGCTTTCATTATTTTTATCGGTTATCCGCTGCGTTTTTTATAGCGGTATTGTCCGGGCGTAATTCCCTCTTGCTTACGGAAGGAACGGATGAAGTTTTGCGGGTTGTTGTAACACAGCTTTGAGGCGATGTCTTTAATCGGCAGCTCGCTCTCTGCAAGCCACTGTTTTGCCATTTTAAAACGATACATCGACAAATATTCACTAAACGAATAATTCGTCTCCTTGCGAAAAACACTGCTCAAATAATTCGCATTATAGTGGAGTCGCGACGCGCATTCCTCAAGTGTGAGGTCGGTGTCGTACTGATGCTGCACAAGGTCAATAATTTTCTCGGAAATGTTATGGTACTGCGCCTCCTGACGATCCTTAAATATGTTAATCAACGGATAGACAACACTCGTCCAGAACCAATCATCGATCTCAGCAGACGTATGCAGTTCAAGCAGCTCCTCGAGCAGCGAGCCTTTTAATGGATGGATCTGGTTTAGGCTTACGCCTGATTCCTGCATGACAATCAGCAGGTTATTGAGCAGCCGAGCAAGCGGAATTTGATATTCCTGCGGCGATAGCTCTACGATAAATACGGCTTGCAAAAAGGCTTTTAGCAGCTCTTTCGATTTATCCTTCTCTGCCAGCTTAATGGCATCCATAAGCTCATTCTCGATATGCCCCGGATAGTTAAGGTTCAAATAATGTTTGCCAGCATTCACATTCTCATACTGAATAATGATGCCTACGCCTAGTTTCATGCGCTGCTTCAGCGCCTCAAGGCCTTCCCTATAGGCTGTCGCCAGCGACGAGAAGGAGCTGAAGGGCAAGCTCATGCCAATGCTGACCTGTACGTTAAGGTAGCTTGCAATCTGCTGCTGGAGATGCTCGGTTAACGCATATTTGGCATTGTGGAAAGCTTCTTTGCCCACTTCCGCACTGCCGATAATCGTCACAATCGTTTGATCCATAATGATTGGCGCTAGCCTCTGCTCGAAGGGGATGAGCTCCTCGATAATGTTATGCACGGCGAATAGAAGCAGCTCAAGATCATTCTTTGAGTATCGGCTGTTGTCGGTAAAATCGATTTGCAGTGTAATAGCTGCCATCGTTTTCCACTCTTTTAGCTGAGATTCGTAGCCAAATTGCGTTAGCTTCTCGGGAACTTCACTTGGCTTGATATGGCCTTGGAAGGCCTTCATGAAGAAAAAGGTGCGCACTTGATGAATATGCTGCCTAACCTCCTTCTCAAGCTCGGTTTTGGATTGGAATAAATGGGTGACGCGTTCGCCAATCGCTTGAAACTCATTTGTTTTCCGCTTCTGAATATCGGTCAGACGCTCGCCGATTTGATTCAGCAGCAATTGAATCGGTGAATACATACGCCGCGAGCCGAGCCAGGCGAGCAGCATGGACAGCATAAGCATAAATAAGCAAACATATAGCGTATACGTGCCGATTTTATTTGATTCCTTCGTCATGCCGGCAATGGATGTGGCTGAGAGGTAGACCCAGCCGTTAAGCTCGGAACGGTAATAGGTGACGGAATAATCCTTCTGATCAATCGATTCAGTAAATTGACCGGAGGGCTCAGTGAGCTGTCCCATATGCAAACCGCTTTCGAGGACGGGTTTGCCGATCAACGTTTGGTCGGGATGAAGCAGAATACGGTATTGGTCATCCAAAATCATAATTGTAGAAAAAGGGTCTTCATCGCTCTTAAGCAGCTCCTGCAAGCTGCAGGTCGGAATGTTGGCGAGCGCTAAGCCGTATTTTTCAAGCCCATTCGTCGGAAGCTTCTTCACGAGGCTTATGCTGTAGCTGCAAGCAGCACTCTCTGCTGCCTCCTCGCTATAAAACCAGCTGGATGGGTTAAGCACCCATGAGGTTCCTTCAGGTACTTGCATTAGGCTGGATAGCTCCTCGAAATATGCATATTGCTCAAAGGAATAGAGCCCGGAATTCTTGATCATCCAGTTGTGGCGATCGTTAATCAGGACGACGTCCTCAAGCTTGGTGTCAAAGGATTGCATATGGCGGATTTCGTTCCGCAAGTCATCATACATGACAAAATCGTTGACGGTGAGCGGCTGATTCATCGCTTTTTTGAGCACGGTCGAGTTAATCACCTGATTCAGCGTGTGGTTGACAGTCGTCAATTTCTGCTCTACATTTGAGTTGATTTGCATTATAAGCTGCATTTTTCCACGGTTTACATTTTTCTGGATTTCACTGGAAGAGGTTGCATAAGAGAATGCGCCGATAAAAATGACGGGAAGCGTGCTGAGCAGAAAGCCGAAGATCGTCATCTTGCTTAAAAAGGTTAAGGATCGCACAGCTATCAACACCTTCTCTAGGAATGAACGAGCATTAGCTTTATTTTAGTAAACGCATACATTTTGAGCAATAATCATCTGTCGCGCAGATAATCATTTCCTTAGATTATGAAGAGAAAAGGCTGATAAGACAAGGGGGATTAAGGTGGGAATCAGTTCACAGAACACAGGACTACGCTTAAGCTGTCGCTTTTTTATAGTGCTGCTTATCCTCTTCATATGTGCTTCATGCACCGCATCTTCTGCTCCGAATGAGCGAAGAGACGTAAATGCAAAAACGACGATTTCAATTATGGCGCCGCTCCACTTTCCCCACCCGCCAAGTGAGGAGATCATTACGCTCATCGAAGACTTAACGAATGTGAAGCTTGATATTAACTGGGTACCTGACGGTATTTACACAGATAAAATGAACACAGCGCTCTCGACCAATTCGCTTAAGAAGGCGACGTTCGTGAAGCATACCGATTATATTTTTGTGAAAAATGCGATTCGCTCGGGGTCTTTCTGGGAGATCGGCCCTTATTTGGAGCGGTTCCCGAATTTAAGGCATTTGGATAGCGGCATTTTGGGGCAGTCCGCGATTGATGGCGGCATTTACGGGCTGTACACGGAGCGGCCATCATCTAGGCAGGGCATTATTATAAGGGAAGACTGGCTGGAAAATCTCAAGCTAGACAAGCCCGGAACGATTGAAGAGTTGTATGAGGTGATCCAGCAGTTTACGCTGGGGGATCCTGACCGCAACGGGCTTAAGGATACCGTCGGGCTGGCTGATCGTAATGATCTGGTATTTGGAGCGTTTAAGACGTTAAGCTCTTATTTCGGCACACCGAACAATTGGGGTATTGTTGATAAGAAGGTGGTTCCGGAGTTCGAAACGGCAGCGTATATGGATACGATGAATTTCATGAAGCGGCTGTACGATGAACAGCTCATAAACACGGATTTTGCGGTGACGAGCAAGGAGATGCAGCGTGATAACATTATACGTGGTGCCGCAGGCGTATATATCGGCAGTATGACCGACGTGCAGCGGCTCTCGGATGAAGCGAAGCAGATTAATCCTGCAGCGAGATTTACATTAGCGAATCGCATACAAGGACCGGAAGGGTACCGTGTCTGGTCGATTCCGAACTATAATGGTCTTTATTTATTTTCCAAAAAGGCGATTCGGACGGAGGAGGAGCTGCTAGAGCAGCTTGCGTTCTTCGATTGTACGATGGATAAGGACGTTGCCAATCTTATGCGTTACGGGATAGAGGGCAAGCACTATCTTATGGAGGGGGAGCAGGTTCAACTTCCCGAAGAGACGTCGCAGCTTCGCGTAACAGAGGTCAATGCGCTTTATCCGCTTATGATTGCCGACCTAAGTAATCCGAATGTGCTGAAGGTAGCGGAGAAAGAAACGATGTGGGAGATGGCGGAGCGCCTCAGTGCAGATAACGATAAGTTTATCGTGACGGACAAGGTGATTGGACTGGATTCGAAGACGTATGATGAGAAAAGCATGGAGCTGAACAAAATTATTTCTGACGCGACGTACAAATATATTCTCGGACAAATTAGCGCCCAAGGCTTCTATCAGGAGGTCGAACGCTGGAAGCGCAGCGGCGGCAGCTTGATGATTAGCGAATATACGGATGCTTATTTCAAAAAATAATGAAAGAGTCCCATATCTAAATAGAGCAGCCAAGCAGGTTATTTATTTCCTGCTTGGCTGCTCTATTTTTTGCGAATAAAAGTAACAAAGAAGGCGAATGAGTACAAAGAACTAGTATAAAAGTATCGATTTCAAACTAAAAATTATATATAATTGTCGAAATAACTCGTAATTTGTTTAGAAATTGCATAGAACAACAGTATATAATAAGAATCTGATTTAAGTTGTTGATGGATGGCTGAAGTGAAAAGACGACATGGAGTGTGACTTAACATGAAACCTGATTTTTTCCAAGAAGTACATAAGCTCGGATATGATAACGAATGGAGATACCAGCTGCTTATACGAGGTCTGCGCAACATACAGGAAGAGAAAAAGACCCAAGGTTTTTTTAAGAAGCTGGAGAGAAGATTGGTGAACAAATATAAGAAGATCAAGATTTCCGCTTGGAAGTAAGGGACATGCTGTTATGAGTGCCCTTTCATATAAACGATAACCATGTACATGATTTGAGGGTGAAGAGCGATCTTCATCCTTTTTGTGTTGCGGCCATTATTATTCTGACACAAGTGTCACCACAAGCGGTGATAATCATTAACTCAGATGCCTCTGAAACGATACGCCATATGTACAAATGATTGTTTCGGCACTCTCTATCGTGATGGTAGCTTGAAGGGGTAGCAACCAAAACGTTATATGGAGGTCAACGCTGTATGAAGAAAAAATCGGTTTCGATTCTGATGGGCGTGGTTTTGACATTTAGCTTATTGCTCGCAGCTTGCTCAAGCGGCAGCAATAACGGAAAAAACAATACGCCGCCAGCAGTAAGCAATGACAGCGGAACAAAGACTGAGGAGACAGACAAACCCGTGGAGCCGGAGAAGCCGACCGAAATTACGATCATGCTTCCACTTAACATCGCTGAGACACCGCCAGATACAATCAAAAATGAGTTGGAAAAGCTAACGAATACAAAACTAACGTATCAATTTTTCCCGGCAGACACATATGAGGAGAAGCTGAACGCTTCCTTTGCGACGGGCTCGCTGCCTCAGGTTACTTATTTGAAAAACCAAGCGACCTTCGTTCAAATGAAGGAAGCGATTCGGGACGGTCAGTTTTGGGAAATTGGCGCTTATTTCAGCGAGTTCCCGAATCTGAGCAAGCTGAAAGAAGAGATTCTGAATAATACCAAAGTGGATGGCAAGCTTTATTCGGTATACATCGGCAGGCCGCTCGCTCGCCAAGGAATCATTTACCGTAAGGACTGGGCAGATAAGCTGGGCATCGCCGCACCGACTAACGTAGATGAGCTGTTTGCGATGATGGAGAAATTTACGACGGGCGACCCGGATGGCAACAACAAACCGGATACGATTGGTTTAGCTGACCGCAACGATCTCGTGTATGGCGCTTTCAAAACGGTTTCTGCATGGTTCGGCACGCTGAACAACTGGGGAGAGAGGGACGGGCAGCTCGTTCCGGATTTTACGACGCCTGAATATGCAGCCACGATGGATTTTATCAAAAAGATCCGTGATGCGAAATTGATGAACGTAGACTTTGCCGCTACAAGCAAAACAGATCAAGTAAATATGTTCACAAGCGGCAAGGCGGGCGTATACATCGGCTCCATGCAGGATGTTGACTCGCTGGTTAAGGACCTTGTTAAGAACGTGCCGACAGCAGTTGTTGATACACATAGCTTGGTTGCCGGACCAGACGGGAAGCTGGCATCATGGTCCATTCCGGGCTATAACAACGTAGCGTTGTTCCCGAAATCAGCAATTAAAGACGAAGCCGAGCTTAAGAAAATTTTGGCCTTCTTCGATAAGCTGATGACGCCAGAAGTGGCGAACATGATGTTCTGGGGAATTGAAGGCACTCATTATACGGTAGTGGAAGGCAAGGCGAAAGCATCGGCAGATAAAGAGCTGACGGAACGCGAGGTCAAAGGCTTTAAGGACAGCGTCATAGGCGAGCCTGAAACGAACGGCATGTACGATGGTTTCCATGAGCTTCCGGCACGAATTCATGCAGAGCAGCTCATCATCGAGAACGAGAAGATCGCCATTGCCGATCCTACTGCGCCGCTTGATTCGAAGACGTACACAGAGAAGGGTACGGAGCTTCAGGAAATTATGAAGGATGCCACTTACAAATATATTTATGGATCTATCGATAAGGCTGGATTTGACAAAGCGGTTGAGGATTGGAAGAAGCGCGGCGGGGCTCAAATTATCGAAGAATATAATGCTGCCTACAAAAAATAAAGAATAGCCCATAGAGGCTGCTCGCTTGCTCGAGCAGTCTCTAAAACCTCCCGTGGAAAGGAAGAACCCATATGCAAGAAGGTCATCAGGAAACCGCAGTTCAACTGGCAAGGGTACCTCAGCCTAGAACGAGCGAGCTTAAGAAGCGGCTTTGGAAAAACAAATGGCTTTATGTCATGCTGCTGCCGGGCGTGCTCTTCTTTATTATTTTTAAATATATTCCGATGTTTGGGCTTGCTATCGCGTTTCAGGACTATAAGCCGTTTAAGGGTATAGGCGGGAGCGAATGGGTTGGGATTAAGCATTTTGAACGTCTGTTCACGGAACCGGATTTTTTGAGCATTTTGACGAATACGCTGCTGCTGTTTGGCATGAACTTATTATTCTATTTTCCAGTCCCGATTTTACTAGCGCTAATGCTGAACGAGGTTCGATTCTCTTTTTTTAAACGAACATTTCAGACGCTTGTGTATTTGCCGCATTTTATGTCGTGGGTCATTATCGTGTCGATCAGCTTCGTCATGCTGACGTCGGACGGCGGTATTGTGAACGAGCTGCTTGTGTACTTTGGATTCGAAAAAATCAATTTCCTGCTCAGTCCCGAGTGGTTCAGACCAACCTATATCATTCAGGTTATCTGGCGGGAAGCGGGTTGGGGAACGATCATATATTTGGCGGCTATCGCCTCCGTCGATCCTGGCTTGTATGAGGCAGCGCGCATGGATGGCGCGGGTCGGCTCAGGCAGGTATGGCATATCACGCTGCCTGCGATTCGAAGCGTTATTATTATTTTACTGATTCTAAAAATCGGCGATGTGCTTGAGCTTGGCTTCGAGCATGTATATCTATTGCTGAATGCGATGAATCGCGACGTTGCCGAAATTATCGACACCTATGTTTATACAGCCGGTCTTAGGCAGGGACAATTCAGCTACAGCACGGCGATCGGCTTCTTTAAATCATTTATCGGGCTGGTGCTTGTTATAGCGGCCAATAAGCTTGCGAAGAAGATGGGCGAGGAAGGTGTCTATTAAAATAGGGCGGTCGGTCGAAGACGAAGAAAGCTTCGCTACTAAAACTTAAGGAGGGTTCAGCATGGTAGAGGATAAAACGTTCAGCGGGCGGCTTTTTTCAATAGTGAACTTCACGCTACTTGCCATTATCGCGCTCGTTACGGTGCTCCCGTTCCTGCATGTTGTTGCCGGATCGTTCACGACCAGCGCCGAGATGGCGATGAAGAAGTTCATCCTCGTGCCTACGATTTGGAGTTTTGATGCCTATAAATTTATTTTCTCGACCAATACCATTTTTCGTGCGATGACGGTTTCGACTGGCGTTACATTAGTTGGCACACTGTTCAGCATGTTCACGACAGCATTGATGGCATATGGCTTGTCGCGAAGAGATCTCGACGGGCGCAAGGGAATCATGTTTCTCGTCGTATTTACGATGCTGTTCAGCGGCGGACTCATTCCGACGTTTCTCGTTGTACGGGAGATGGGATTGATCGACAGCTATGCGGCGCTTATTATTCCGTCGGCGATCAGCGCATTCAACCTTATTATTTTGAAAAACTTTTTTCAAAATATTCCCGAAGGGCTGGAGGAATCGGCGAAAATCGACGGCTGCAACGACTTCGGCATCTTGTTCCGGATCGTTCTCCCGTTATCTATGCCTGCTATTGCGACGATTTCATTGTTTTATGCGGTAACTTATTGGAACACGTACCTCAGTGCCATTCTGTACTTGGATGACAGCGCCAAATGGCCGATTCAGGTGCTGCTTCGTCAAATCGTCGTGCTTGCTAGCGGTCTCGATTACAGTTCTGACTTAGATGCAGCAGTACCTCCGCCCGACCAGACGGTGAAGATGGCTGTCATCGTTGTAGCGACGCTGCCCATTCTGATTGTTTATCCATTCTTGCAAAAGCATTTCTCCAAAGGCGCGATGCTTGGCTCAATTAAAGGCTGATGGCGTGAGCTTGAACCGTAATAGGGAAAATGGAGAGGAGTTCTGTTTGGATGCCAAATAAAGTGAAAATGACACCGATTGAATGGGCGAGAGCTGCTTGTGATTCTTTAATGAATGCTTATTTGCCGGAAAAGCTTCCGCCTGCTGGCCGTTGGCATTATCACCAAGGCGTGTTTCTTTGCGGGATGGAGATGCTGTGGCAGGAGGAGCGGGATGACCGCTACGCTGCCTATATCAAACGATACGTAGACAAGCTAGTTGATGATAACGGCAACTTTGATTTTGCCCGTGACGAGCTGGATGCTATACAACCGGGGCTGCTCTTGTTTCGGCTTGATGAGCACGGCAGTGATCGCAAATACCGAGTCTCTGCTGATAAGCTGCGCGGCCTGTTCAATACGCTGCATCGGACCTCGGAGGGCGGCTTCTGGCACAAGGATAAATACGCCTACAATATGTGGCTGGACGGTTTGTATATGTGCGGGGTATTTGCGCTCAAATATGCTAACGCGTATGGGGATATAGGACTGCGCGATATGGTGCTGCATCAAGAGCAGTTGATGCGCCGTTATATGAGGGATGAGCAGACGGGACTGCTGTATCACGCTTGGGATGAGAGCAGGCAGATGCCTTGGGCAGATCCAGTGACAGGCTGCTCGCCTGAATTTTGGGGTCGTTCACTTGGTTGGTATGGTCTTGCGGTAGCTCAATTTCTTGATGAAATAGCAGAAGGTGAAGCGGGGTGTACCGAGCTGAAGGCTGCACTGGCTGATTTTTCGCGGACGCTTGTTAAATATCAGGATGCGGAGAGCGGTCTATGGTATCAGGTGGTGGATAAAGGTCATTTGGCAGACAATTGGCTTGAGACCTCCTGCAGCTGTTTGTTCGTTTATACGCTTGCTAGAGCATACAAGCTTGGTCTCGTTGGCGATGAGTGCTTGGCTGCGGCTAGGCGCGGGTTTGAAGGGCTTGTACGAGTGGTGCAGTCTGATGAGAAGGGTCGCTTTGTCCTGCCGGATATTTGCATCGGCACCTCGGCCGGCGATTATGAGAACTACGTCACGCGTCCAACGAGTCAGAATGATTTGCACGGCGTCGGCGCGTTCATCATGGCTTGTGTGGAGATGGAATCGCTTGTTGCTCGGAAAAAGTAGCGGATAAAGAGAAAGCTCTGCGGCTAAATGAGCCGCAGAGCTTTGTTTGTAGTTGTTGCTATGGGTTAGCAGATGGCTGTTCTCTGCTTTCTGCTTGGTTGAGAGCGATGTTCGGCTCGGTGCCCCCCATGTTGTAATAAGATGAAGGCAGGGCAGTCAGCAATTGATTAGCTGGCTAGCCATTTACCGATAGCATCAGAGGGCCATGGGATGGGCCCCTCAAACGTCATTCTACTGTAGAAACTACAATAGAATGCTCGAGCTGCGGCTGAGCGAATGGCTATGTTGCAGTAAGTGCAGCAGAATCAGTCAATTCAGCCTTGGATGCAGCAAAACCGACCCATTCTGCTGCAAAAGTGCAACGTAGTTCATTTAACTAAGACTCATGTAAGGTATCTGTTGCAGAAACTACAACGTACGTTTCAGTGCTAGCTATCTGCGACTGAGGTTACTTTTTTGATAATCCGCCTGAAGTGTGGGAGACTCATTCACCCTAGCCGTTCTAATCCTGAAAAGTAACCTATATTGGCAGCTTATAAACACACAACCTGTTAGCGCCAACCTTCGATCGAGTTGATTAGAGCACCTGCTCCAGAAACCGTGCAGCGCGCTCGCTTTGCGGCTTTGTGAAAAACTGTTCAGGTTTCGTTTTTTCAACAAGCTTGCCGTTATCCAGGAAGTAGATCGTGTCCGCAGCTTCGCGGGCGAATTTCATCTCATGCGTAACGATTAGCATCGTCATGCCGCTATCCGCAAGGCCGCGAATAACGTTAAGCACCTCTTTCACCATCTCAGGATCAAGCGCCGAAGTAGGCTCATCGAACAGTAAAATGTCGGGTTCCATAGCTAAGCTTCTCGCGATGGCTACACGCTGCTTCTGCCCTCCGGATAAGCGGGATGGATAACTATCTGCTTTGTCCGAGAGACCTACACGAGCCAGCAGCTCCATCGCCTTCTCGCGAGCTTGCTCCTGCGATACTCCTTTGACCTGAATCGGAGCAAACGTAATATTATCGATGACGGTCATATGCGGGAACAGGTGAAAATGCTGGAATACCATGCCAATCCGCTGCCGTACGCGGGCTATGTTCGTTTTGGGATCGGTAATCGGCGTTCCATCAATCGTAATCACACCGGAAGTCGGTGTCTCAAGCATATTTAAACAACGAAGAAAGGTGGATTTACCTGAACCGGACGGTCCAATGAGTGCAACGACCTCTCCTTTTTCAACGGTTGTCGTAATGCCTTTCAGCACTTGGTTTTTGCCGAAGGTTTTTGTTAAGTCGGTTACATTAATCACTGCGGCGCAGCCTCCTTTCAAGCATACGGGCAAACGATGTTAAGACGAGCACAAGCACGTAATAGATCGCGGCAATAAATAATAATACTTCGATGGAACGGAACTCAATAGATCGCACCACATCTGCTCGGCGCATCAAATCGGAAACACCAATGACGGATACGAGTGACGATTCTTTAAGCAAAGCAACACATTCATTCACGAGCGCTGGCAAAATATTACGAAGTGCCTGCGGGAAAATAATGCGCAGCATCATTTTTCGGTAAGGAATGCCGAGTGCAATGGCGGCCTCGCGCTGTCCTTTGTCCACGGCCATAATGCCGCCGCGGATCGTTTCGGACAAGTAAGCCGAGGAATTGAGTCCGAATGCTAAACCGGCAGCCATCAGCGCAGGAATGTCATAGTTGAATAGCTGCGGGGTTGCATAATAAATAATCGTCAGCTGGACAAGCAGCGGCGTGCCGCGGAATATGGATGTATAGGCGGTTGCGAACCACTCGAGCGGCTTAATACCGGATATTTTGAACAGTGACAGTACCGTTCCCCACACAAGTCCGAATAATGCGGAGACAAGGGTAAAGAGAAGCGTTACGTATACACCTTTTAGAATATAAGGAATGTATCCCTTCAGCATGCTGAAGTCGATGTTCAGGTTAAGCAGCGAATCGGATTCTTCCTTCTCAACAGTAAACCACTTCTGCACGATTTCTTCGAGCTTTCCGTTGTCCTTCATTTCCGAGAGGACGCCGTTAAACTCGCTCACAATAGGTGATTTCTTAGGAAATGCAATGGCATAACCATTGTCTGCCGATTCTGCTGGCAAGAAATGCATCGCTAGCCCTGGGTTAAGGTTGGTCATTTCTATGGCGACAGCGTCTTCTACGATAGCGGCATCGACGCGGTCGGAATTCAGCTCTTGAATCAGATCTGGAATCTTATTGAGTTTTTTTAGTGTAGCTCCCTCAATCGTTTCCGCGTATAGATCCTGCGTAGAGCCAAGCTGAGTCGCGATTAATTTGCCAGATAATGAGGCTTCAGTCTCCAGCGGCGCAGACTTTTTTGAGACGATCGTATTGCGGGCAGCGTAATAAGTATCGGAGAAATCGACATTCTGCCTTCGCTCATCCGTAGCGGACATGGCGGACATTACGAAGTCGACTCGGCCTGTCTGAAGCGCGGCAACGAGCCCATTGAAATCCATGTGTGTGATTTCCAGTTCGTATCCGAGCTGGCTGGTGATATACTTAGCAATATCGATATCTAATCCAACGATTTCACCGTTGTTTTTGGCGTCGACATTTTCGTAAGGTGGATAATCGGCAGATGTGCCCATTACAAGTTTCTTTTTTTGACCAACTGCTGGAGTGCTTGCTGCACTCTCTGCACTAACGGAATAAGCGCTGTTTTTCCCCATAGGGAAGGCTTGTCCAAGTCCGATCAGCAGAACCGTAAAGACGATGAGCGATAAATAAATGACTTTGAGCTTTTTTCGATTCATGATGTCCTCTTTCTTCTAAGTTGATAGGTTTAACAGGCTTATCTTTTATCACGAGATGAGTTTATGTCGAAAAATAGATCTGATTCAGCCGTATGCGCCTGCAACATTAGAAATTATATGGTGTTCCATATCCTTTGTAAATAACCAATAAGTCGCTTTTGTGAAAATTTCAGCATATTTATTAGTACCCACTTATAATTATGCTGAAATATTTATGCGAAAAGACTGCATTTATTGAAGATGAGGCACTTGCAAATTTCGTTTGAATATTTGAAATTTTGACAGTCGTCATTTGATGAGAATTACTGTTATAATATCCAGATAGAATGAAATCTATTTTGAAATGAAGGGAGGTGAGTACATTGTTCGAGCTTGAGCTGCATGACGTCATACCGTATCTGATTTCAATCAGTCTTCTTTGTTCTTTAGCGTATGCTTACGCTTCGCATTTGCATTCTGGTGCTTATGAGTACTGGGAACGGAGCCAGGTTGTAAGTATATTGTATAGTTTGATGCCGCAGGTATTGATTCGATCGATTCCGCTGCATCACTGGTTAGTTCGAAAGGTGAAGCGGAAAGAATCGCCTGATGACGACATAGCAGATTGTTCCAACTCGTTTGCCCAGCTATTTTCAAACAAACGAGGAGGATTTTTATGGAAACGAACAATGTATTCCCTTCTTTAAAATATGGACGTGTATTAATGGCCGGCATGATGCTGGCAGGACTTCTTCTAGTAAGCGGTTGTAGTACAGCAAGCGGTACGATCGATGGGAATACGCCGGGCATATTTAACCACTATGTCATTTATCCATTATCAGCGGTTCTTCAGTATCTTGCTGATATGTTTAGTGGAAATTATGGCTTTGCGATTATTGGTATTACGCTTTTGATCAGACTTGTTCTACTGCCGCTCATGATGCGCCAATATCGCTCTCAGAGTCAGATGAAGACAAAGATGGCGGTACTTCAGCCGGAGCTCAAAGAGCTCCAAGATAAATACAAAAACAAGTCAGATGCAGCATCCAAGCAGAAGCTGCAGCAGGAAACGATGCAGCTTTACCAGAAGCATAAGGTCAATCCGCTTGCTATCGGCTGCTTGCCGATGCTCATTCAAATGCCGATTTTGATGGGGCTATATTCTGCTATTAAGCTGACGCCTGAGCTGGCGGATCATTCCTTTCTCTGGTTTAAGCTAGGTTCGCCGGATATCGTGCTGCCGATCATCGCAGCGATCGTTTATTTTGTACAGTTCAAGGTGTCGCAGACGACGCAACCCAATGCGAATGCTGCACAGCAGAAGCAGATGGCTTTCATGGGTTATCTATCTCCGATCCTTATGGGCGTATTCGCGCTATCGGCACCGGCGGCTATCTCACTTTACTGGGTAACAGGTGGTTTATTCATGATTGCGCAGTCCTATTTAGCCAAAAAAGTGTATGCGCCGAAGGTGGATGTAGCACTCGAGGGCAGCGCCTAAATATGAAGGAGACGATCAGATGTCAGTCGGTGTACTCGCTCATTTATTCGGAAGCTTGCCGTACAAGGAGCTTGCTCCTAAAGTTGCGGAGAGCGGCTTCAGCCATGTGCAGCTAGCATTGTGGAAGGCGATTAGCGATGTCGATTTCAGCAAGCCTGGGAACTTGAGCCCAGGCCTTGCCAATGCAATCGGCGAGCAGTTCGATAAGCATGGGGTTTCGATTTCGGTGCTTGGCTGCTATGTTCATTTATTTGAACGAGACGAGCAGCTCCGCCTTGCAAATGTGAATCGCTTTAAGGAGCTGCTGCGCTATGCGAAGTTTTTTGGAGCGCCGATGGTCGCTGCGGAAACGGGACGGAATGAAGGCGGAGACTACACTGATCGAGATTGGTCTGTGATGAAGGCGACATTAGAGGAGTTAGCTGAGGAAGCCGAGAAATGGGGCGTCTTTGTCGGGTTAGAGGCGGCTAACGACCATTTGATAGGAACGGCTCCTGAGCTGGCCCGGATGCTGGAGGAGGTTCCTTCCTCCAATATTGGTGTCGTTATTGATCCCGGAAATCTGCTGACGTCTGCTAATTTTGCGAGGCAGGATGAGGTCATCGAGCAAGCGTTCGAGCTGCTCGGCGACCGTATTATCGCGGCACATGCTAAGGATCGCATTTTGCTTGAGATTGGCGAGTTGGCTACCGTAACTGCCGGCCTCGGACAGATGAATTATGAGCTGTATATGAAGCTTTTGAATCAATATAAGCCACATGTACACATCATCATGGAAGAAGCAAAAGAGCACCAAATGGCCACGTCGAAGGCTTATATAGATGGAATTCGTGCGCGGGTTTAGGTGAGTATAAAAGTAAAAAAACAGTAGACCATTGGTGTTCCCAGGGGGCTGCTGTTTTTGTTTTTGTAGTGGGTGAGATTATGTTTAGCGTGTGCTGTCCAGCTGTCGTTTCATCTAAATGACCTGTCCACTCGGTACATTTCGGAGTAACGCAAGTAATTTTGTTTTCGAATCAGCAGGAACTATTCCACGTAAAACTTGATGTTTTGTATGTATGTCGAGTGTGAATTTCGTATGAAAAGGATCTGTTTCCTTCAATTGATAACAAACAATCTCCTCCCAAGGAATGACTGAGTTTGCATGGTAAACGCCATCACTACCAATGGAATAGTTAATTTTACCGCCAGAGAATATGGTTATGAGCATAATTGGAAAAACATATGCAAACCAGTGCTTATACACGATATCGCTTATTCCAAAGATAAGCAGTATCCACAAAGTCGTAACTATGACTACATAAGCGAACACCGTTAGAGTTAATTTTTTGTCGGAAATAAGGAAAGACGGGTTATATACTTGAACATTGTTTTTTGATTTTTTAAATATCCGAAATTGTTTATGTTCATTGTAAAAGGACCAAATGAGGATCAAGCAGCTGAGTAAGTTCAATAATAATGTAAATATAAAAGCTATGTGCAATCCGGTCACTCCTCGTCATTTGCCGTAGTTGTTAGTGATAAGGGATATATATCCGTAAGTGTAGAGGAGAGATTGAAAACAGTCGAATAGGAATGGTCACTCTTCACTTGATTATAAAGATGGCAATACTTTTGCACCAAGGGACTTATTTCCTATTTCATTTAAAGTATATTTGATTTAAAAGAGCGCAAACAACGAAAGATGGATTAGTATTTTCCGAAAGAGGTTTTGCGTGAAACGAATAAACAGGAATAGTTAATAAAGGGAGTCCGATGATTGATGAAGGGGATAACATGTTTTCGAGGCGAGATTGGTTTTGCAGCTTTGCATATGCAGTATTAAAGAGTAAACTTTACTACAGAATCAAAGGAGACCAATCATGAGCCATAAAATATGGATGGGTATTGGAGTAGCTTTAAGTTTATTCTACGGATACGATTTAATCAAACAATGGATAGACACCCATGCTATATCGTATTTTCGTCTGCTGCTTTTTTTTGGTTGCCTTTTGCTTGTTTATACTCAGTGGACTGAACTGAAAAAGAAAGCTAAAAAAGATTAACTCTATTGAGGTGTAAACATTTCTAGTAGGAGGGAGGTTCGTAGAGATGACCTCATTGCGACCTATAAAGAGAAGTCAGTTAAGGATATATTTTGGGAAAAAGTATTACCGATTTAAACGTTATCTCGATTGGTACTTTGGGGAGAAAAATTTCGCGAAATGGCGCACGAATAATGAACTGCTGCCTTATCGAATTTTTGAACACCGCACACCGTTGCTGCGTAAGCTGCGGGATGTGGATATGTGGCTGCAGCATAATAAAATTACGAACCTTAGCATTGCCTCAAAAAAGTTAAGCGGCTTGGTGATCCATCCGGGCGAAACTTTCTCGTATTGGCGATTGATCGGCAACCCTGCCAGAAGAGATGGTTATGTGGATGGCATGATCCTGCACTATGGAAAGGTTACGACGGGGGTAGGCGGTGGGTTGTGCCAATTATCAAATTTAATTTATTGGATGACCTTGCATTCTCCTTTAACGATTACGGAGAGGTACCGCCACAGTTACGATGTTTTTCCCGATTCCAATAGAAATCAACCCTTTGGCAGCGGGGCAACTTGTGCCTATAATTATTTGGATTTGCAGATTAAGAATGAAACGAATCATGCGTATCAACTGTGTTTGAATTTGACTGATACACATTTGGTTGGGGAATGGAGAGCGGAGGTTCCTGGGATAAGAACATATGAAGTGTATGAAAAAGAACACTGGATCACCCACGAGTTTTGGGGCGGTTATGTCAGACATAATAAAATACATAGAAAAGTGTATAACACAGAGGAAATTCTGGTAGATGATGAATTTATTACGGAGAACCATGCGATTATGATGTATGAACCCTTATTGGGTGAAGCTACCTATTCTGTTCATGATGAGGATCAATTAGGCTAAGGGTGAACCTGAGTAGACATTTGCTACTCGGGTTCATCCTCTTAGTCATTTTACAATACATTTAAATGAGGAATAACGAGTCCGCCATATGCGAATGCGATAACAATGACGATGGCAGGATGGATATTGCGGAACTGCATCGCCCAGAAAGCGACCGCTGCAATAATGAGTGATTGAATAATACCAATGGATTCGATAGAGCTTTCAGCCATTTGCCAGGTAAGAAGCAGCATCATAATGGCGATCACGGGCTGTACAAGCAGCGTCATTCCTTTGACTACAGGCGATTGGCGATGCTTTTGCAGCACCTTAAGCAGTAGAATAAGCGCGATAGCGGATGGCACAATCGTTGCAGCCAAAGCAACAACCAAGCCGATCCAGCCGCCGACATCATAGCCGACAAAGGCAGCAATTTTAGTTGCAATCGGACCTGGGAGTGCGTTGCCGAGTGCAAGGATGTTAGAGAACTCTACCGGCGTCGTCCACCCATGGTTCGTCACGATCTCCCTGTACATAAGCGGAATGGAGGCGGGCCCGCCGCCGTAGCCAAGAACGTTGGCAATAAAGAATCCGATTATTAAATTAATCCATTCCACGAGTTACGCCCTCCTTTTGCTGCCCATTGCGGAGCTGCTTCTGCTGTTTTTTTCGTTGAAGGGCTGCAACTGTTCTTAGATGAAAAGCGCCGTAACCAAGAAATAAAAGAATGACGATAGCAGGGTGAATATGAATGCCTTGCAGCAGTCCGAATGCTAAAGCAAAAAAACCGAAGCCGACGTATTTGCCAAGTCCTTTGACGGCCCGTTCTCCGAATTCATAAGCCATCATGCCAAGCATTACGGCGATGACAGGCGTTACAGCGCCGATCATCCCTTGTATGAATGCGGCGCTGCTAAGGAACTGTACAGTCGTTAATAGAAGAATCATCGCAATACCGGAAGGAATGATATGGGCGAGAACAGACACGATGGCACCCAAAGTACCCTTTTCGCGATAACCTAGATAAGCTGCTATCTTTGTTGCAATAGGACCAGGCAGAGCATTCGCCAGCGCAAGAATTTCACCAAATTCCTCATCTTCTATCCATTTATAGTTCGTAACTGCCTCATAACGAATCAGCGGAATGACGGACGGGCCGCCGCCGTAGCCGATAATGCCTGTCTTCATCATCGCCCACGATAGCTGCATGTAGCGGTTATTCATTATTTTGCTAGCCATCATTTACAGCCTCATTCCCATTCGACTCTTGTAACGATTAATTAACACCTGACAATCGACGCTCATAATGCCGGGCAGTGTGTAAAGCTTATCCTTAAGAAAATGCTCCATTTCCTGATTGTTGCGAAATAGACCGTGCATATGCAATTTACTCGGGCCGGTCATATGGTAGAGGCTTGTAACGAACGGCTCTGTCGAGAGCTGATCAGCGACGGCGTGCAGATGTTTAGGTTCAACTTCCACATTGAAGAAAGCCGATACGCTTATGCCGATACGCTCAGGGTTAATGACGGCCGTAAACCGTTCGATTACGCCGCCATCCATCAACGCATTGATCCGAGATTGGACAGCTACGCGCGATAATCCAATTTCCTTCGCTAAGTCTGTGTAAGATATTCTTCCATTAATATTGAGCTCTGCAATGATTTTGCGATCAACTTCATCAATTTCTATCGCTTTTGGTTCATCAAAAGGTTTTTCTTGCACTTGTTCATCAGCTCCAATTGTATTTCATTATATTGCAAGGTGTCTTGTAATATCACGTTTTGATTACCATATGTATAAATATATACACATTACTATTCGTTTTCAACAAAAATGAATAAAAAGAAGTTACATTTTTATTGCCTATCATTCACTGAGATGGTATTTTAAAAGAATACACAATGTTATATTATCTAACATATAAATAAATGATTTAAGAGTTTTGTTAGAGTTATAAACATTTCTGGGGGTGGTAGACGTGAATCAATCCGTGATTGGAACAAAAACAATGGTTGTCAGCCCTCATTATTTAGCTACTGCGGCTGGCGCTCGTATGCTTGCGCAAGGCGGAAATGCCTATGATGCAGCTGTCGCTGTGAGCGCATGTCTCGCAGTCGTTTATCCGCATATGACAAGTCTCGGAGGAGATTCCTTCTGGCTCGGCTATCATCATAGTGAAGGCAAGGTCCGGGGCTATAATGCTAGCGGTCGATCAGGCTATAAGGCTAACATGGGTGCTTACGCTGGCTTGGCGGCCATCCCAAATCGGGGTATGGGCAGCATCGTAACCGTACCCGGCATGGTGGATGGCTGGGACGCGGTTCACCGTCAGTACGGTCGGCTGGGCTGGGCACAGGTGCTGGCTCCGGCCATTAACTATGCCGAAAACGGTTTTCCGATGTCGAACGATCAATATCAAAATACGGTTCATAATGAAGCAGTGCTTGCGAGAACGCTTGAAACAGCAGATATTTATTTGCCTGGCGGGCAGGTGGTCAAGGTTGGCGAGCGCTTCAAGCAGCTTGCGCTTGCGAAGACGCTGCGCCGTTTAGCTGAATTTGGGCGTGATGAGTTTTATAAAGGTGAGACAGCGAAGGAAATAACAAGTTTTCTGGGCAGACATGATGGACTCCTGACGGCGGATGATTTTGCTGATCATCATGGTGATTGGGTAACCCCGATTGAGGGCTCTTATCGAGGTTATACGCTTCATCAAATGCCTCCCAATTCACAAGGCTTTTCCGCTATTATGGCTCTTCAAATATTGGAGAAATTTAAGCTCGGCGAAATCGAGCATGGCTCGCATGATTATTATCAGCTATGCATCGAGGCGCTAAAGCTAAGCTTCCGTGACCGGAACAAGTATTTATCAGATCCTGCCTTTACAAACGTGCCGCTTGAGCGGCTTTTGGACAAAAATTATGCGGCAGAGCTTGCTGCTTCTATTGAGCTAAATCGTGCTTCATGCGAGAAATCAGAAGTGCTTGGCAGCGATACCGCCTATGCAGCGGTCGTAGATGAAGAAGGGAACTCCGTCTCCTTTATTCAAAGCTTATATTTCGAGTTCGGATCGGGCGTTGTGGCGGGCAACACAGGTGTTTTATTGCAAAACCGCGGCTCCTTTTTCTCACTTGACCAAAGTCATGTGAACAGCTTGAAGCCAGCGAAAAGGACGTTCCATACCTTAATGCCAGCTATGGCATGTCGTGATGGCAAACCTGTCGTGCTGTATGGCACGCAAGGCGGCGAAGGTCAGCCACAGACGCAAACGGCGATATTTACACGGATGATTGACTATGGCATGAATCCTCAGCAAGCGATAAATGAGCCTAGATGGGTATGGGGGAGGACGTGGGGAGAGCCTACCCAGGAGCTGAAGATAGAAGGACGGGTTTCTGCAGATGTACTAGCTACGCTTGCGCAAGCAGGGCACACGGTCAAAAAAGTGAAGGATTTCGACGGTATTATGGGCCATGCCCATGCCATTATGCGCGATGAGCAAGGATTCCTGCAAGGTGGATCGGATCCGCGCTGCGATGGCGCGGCAATCGGATGGTAAGGTTGAAAGTGGTTGAAGGGAGGCGGGGAGCTTGATGAAGCAAAGCTGGAATGTTTATGCGACGGAGCAGCTTGTGATAGAGCCTTTAGCTGAAGGTGTCTTAAGCGGCAAAACGTTTGCGATAAAGGATGTATTCGATATTGCTGGCCACGTCTCTGGAGCGGGTAACCCGGATTGGCTGCGAACTCATAATGAGGCGACTAATCATGCGGCGGTCATAAAGCGGCTGCTTAGCAAAGGCGCAAGATTAGAAGGGACGACGATTACGGATGAATTGATGTACAGCATTAACGGGGAGAATGCCCATTATGGGACTCCGGTGAATCCAAAAGCGTTAGGTCGGATACCCGGAGGCTCCTCTAGCGGTTCAGCAGTTGCGGTAGCAGCAGGCTTAGCGGACTTCGCTATTGGGACCGACACGGGAGGCTCCATTCGCGTGCCATCCGCTTATTGCGGAATTTATGGAATACGGCCTACACATGGGGCAGTAGATACGACTGGGCTTATACCGCTGGCGCCTAGCTTCGATACGGTAGGCTGGATGGCTCGCGACGCGCAGACACTTCGTAAAGTGGGAAGTGTACTGCTCGATAAGCAAGAGAAAAGTAAAGCAAGTTTCTCGCGAATGGTATTCGCCGAGGATGTATGGTCATTGACGGATGAGCATACATCCTCGGCTGCAACGCAATATTTCCCATTGCTGAGGGAATTAGTTGAGAGGCATGAACAAGCAATCGTCGCGCAAAGCGGGTTGCGGGAGTGGATGAATGCTTTTCGCACCATTCAAGGATTAGAGATTTGGCGTGAGCATCGGGATTGGATATTGCGAGAGCAGCCTGCCTTCGGACCTGGCATTGCGGAGCGATTTGCTTGGGCGAGCACATTGAAGCAAGAGAACAGTGATACGGCATACATAATGAGGGAGAAGGCACGAGCTCTTTTGGATGAATGGCTCAGGGAGGATACCGTGCTCGTTGTGCCGACTGTGCCTGCCATAGCGCCGCTGCTTGGTTTATCAGGCTCAGAGGTTGAACAGCGACGTGCACAAACGCTTGAAATGAGCTGTTTGGCGGGGCTTGCAGGACTGCCGCAGGTTACGGTTCCGATTGCAGGAGAACTTAGCTGTCCAATTGGCATTTCGTTTATAGCGGGAAGAGGCCATGATATGAGGCTGCTGGAATGGGTGGCTGATCGCGTCTCGACTCGAATAAGACCATTAAGTTAAAGAAAAGGAGCCGCTGGCGATGAAAATATCAACGGTAAAAGTGAATGGCAAGGAGCTTGCTGCGATCCCGAGCGCAAAGGGGCTTGTTCTCATCGAAACGATTAATGAGGCTGAACGAACCAGCTGGAATACGGAGCTGTTCGAGCTTATTCGACTGGGCGAGCTGGAGCCTTTAACAGAATGGTACGTAGGAGCGGGTAAGGAAAAGCTAAAGCGATTGCCAGCAATTCCTTACGAGGATGTGCAATACGCGCCACTATATCGTCACCCTCGCAAAATTTGGGGCATCGGCATGAACTACGTAAAAGATGCAGCGGAGCTTGCATTAGCAGACCTGAATGAGGAGCCGGTCAGCTTCATTAAACCGGACACAACGATTATCGGCCCGCTTGATGCCATTCAAATTCCACATGGCGTTGGGAAAATTACAGCGGAAGCTGAACTCGGCATAATTATCGGAAAAACCTGCAAAAACATAACGGTAGCCGAAGTGTATGACGTCATTGCAGGCTATACGACGACAATTGACGTAACGGCATCCGATATCCACGCTAGACATCAGCGGTACTTATCGAGAGCCAAAAGCTTTGATACCTTCTTCAGCTTTGGACCGGAGTTTATTACGAAGGATGAGTTTCCTGATTTGTTAGAGCTGTACGTGGAGACCACGATCAATGGTGAAGTTGCGCATCGAAACAAGGTGTTCAATATGAAGTTCCGTCCCTTTGCTGCCGTAGCTTTTCATTCCAGAGTGATGACGCTGCTGCCTGGCGATATTATGATGACAGGAACGCCGGGAGCTGTCGTTATTCGCGGCGGAGATATAGCAGGCTGTTATATCGATGGTTTTGAGCCGCTGCTGAATGCTGTTCAAGATTAAGCTTGCTAGGAGAATTGAAAACTGCTATAAATAAGTAAGTAAATAAAAAGTTGTTTGGAGGAGAGACGATGATCGATGTATTCCCCGCGGCATCGCGGCATTCGGCGGATCTAGGGTGGCTGCGCAGCCAACCAAGCTTCTCATTCGGAGCTTATTATGATCCGAATCGAACAGGCTTTGGTGTGATGCGTGTGTGCAATGACGATTATTTGGCTCCGGGAAAAGGCTTTGGCGCTCATCCCCACAGCGACATGGAAATCGTATCTATCGTATTGAATGGTCTAATTAGACATGAGGATAATTTGGGCAACTCGGTCGTATCCTCGTTTGGCGAGGTACAACGAATGTCAGCTGGCACCGGCGTCATCCATACGGAATTCAACGCATCTGAAGATGAGGAGCTGCGTTTGCTCCAACTTTGGTTCATGCCGCAGGAACGAGGAATGACGCCATCCTATGAAGCGATCCGATTTGATGTGAGCAAGCTGCATAATGCGCTGCTTCCTGTTGTTTCTAATCAGGTTGTAGAGCAAGCTGCCTCCATTAGTCAAGATATGACGATCTATCTGAGCAAGCTGGAGCAAGGAAAGCAGCTCGAATACGTTGTTGAGCCGGGACGCAAGCAATTTATATATATCATTGATGGTGAACTGTCGGTTCATGGAGAAACGCTCATGACAGGTGATGAGGCGCAAATTGAAGCTGTAGAAGAGCTCATGCTCACAGCTACTGCTCCAGCCTTTTTTATGCTAATCGATTTGCCGTAGGCTTTCGAAGTAAGTTTGCTATCGCAAACTTAAGCATATGCTTTCGAAGTAAGTTTGCTATCGCAAGCTTTAAGCAAAGGCTTTCGAAGTAAGTTTGCATTCGCAAACTTTTGAGGAGGGGTAAGAGATGAAACAAACGTTTCTTGTTAAACATGCGGTAGGCGGACGGATGTTTATTGATTCGAATAAGCAGGAAGTACCCTATACGCTCGTTCCGCAGGGGGAAGGCTGGCGGTTCACGGTTTCTGTGCCATGGAGCGAGGTCATTGAAGACCTGCTTGCGCATAAGACAGAGCTGAATGTATTTGTTTTCCATGAGTTTGACGATCAGCCGACGCTAAAAACCTGGTATTACGTCAAAGACGGCCCAGTTGAATATGATGCTGACGAGAATAGCCTCACGATTTTTGCAGATTCCCATATTGCTTACTACCCTCACGAGTATTCCGTTTAAAAGCTCGAAGAGATCATGTGCTTATGGTCAATAGGTTATAAATATAGACCAGTCAAACATGGTATCACATGTAGGGCTGGTTTTTATTTGTGCCAATACTTAACGGAACTCGCTAGCCAAGCTGCACAAAATACAATAGAAACCTGACACAAGGCGCTGCATAACGGCTCCCATTGCAGAAATGCAATAGAAACTGCTGCCGCAGCACGGAAAGAAACAATTTTAGACGATTCTGTTGCACGAACTGCAATGGAGCATGATTATTGTGGTGTGAGAGGGAATTCTATTGCACAAACTACACTAGAATCTGCGGCTGCGATGTGGTGCGCGACGTCTAAGGTGTTCAATACATTATCGATTACATACTTGCAGGTAAGTTAGAGGATTTATTGTACGCTGGGCAGTAAGAAACATTAATGTAGATTACATACTTTCGAGTTAGCTATCGAAGCAAGAAGTAGGCATCACTTTATGTGATATCCAATAAGTAGAGACAACTGTCTCCGCATAACAAGGTGCTGCCATCCAACAATGACAGCACCCTCTTTTGCGATGAACATCTTTTTTAGCGAAATTAGCATTTTCAGCTAATGAACATGAATAGGCTTAATGAGCGTATTCATTCATTTGTTCATGTAATGATTTATTTACTTATTGGTGCTGTGCTGTTTGGTGGCTAGTCTCTCTGCAGGGTTGCCGTTACCGTTTCTTCTTTTGTTGAGCTCGGCTTTACGCTGCGTATCCTGTACCTTTTGGACAAACTCACTCGTGCTTTCCAATTGTTGTTCCCTCCTCGGTTATGGGCATTTCTTTCAACTGCCTTTATTAGAATATCCAACATTAAAAAAAACAGGCGTTGGCATCATTTTTTTTGAAAAAATCGATAAATTGTAGCGGAGAGCTCCCTTATGGTACCGTTATATACGACAAGAACAGAGTCTTTCTCGCACAACTAGGTTGGGGCCCACCATACCTGAGAGGAATGATTGATGTGTTGTATACCAGCGTCTTATTTATTCATGTGTTAGCTGCGGTGATGGGGCTTGGAGTGGTATTTGGTTTTCCGATATTAGTGAGAATGGCGAAGACGGCTACTCAGGCTAAGTATACCCTGCAGCTATTGAAAAATTTAGAGATTTTGCCCAAGGTGGGGAGCATCAGCTTATTACTGACCGGTCTTATCATGGGGATTTTGGAAACCTCATTGTTCACGGAGGCGTGGTTTATCGCGTCAATCGCCATCTACTTGATTACTCAGATATTTGTGATCGGCATGCTGCCGAGAAACTTGAAAGCGCAAGCGGCCATCTTGGAAAATCATAAGGGAGAAGAACTCCCTCCCGAGTATAAAGCGATAACCAAGCAGTCAGCAAAAATAGAAGGCATAACGCATGTTTTTGCATTTCTGCTCATCTTACTGATGGTGTATCAGCCATTTTGATAAAGTTAATTAGCGTTTAAATATAGAGGGAAGTTATAAGATTAAATGAACTTCAGTTAACCATACGAGCGGAGCGGGAGATTTTATGTTTAGAGTCATTGCAAGGGCACAAATCAGAGAGGGCTTTGAATCGGAAGCAGTCGAAGCGGCGAAGCAGGGAAAAGCTGTTCAGCAGCTAATGGAGCAAGGGGAGATCATGACGATTGGATGCTTCAAATGTGGGCGCAACGTGTTCATTTACTGTGATAACTAGACCGAGTGCTCGAACCAGAGGAGCTGCTACCGGTGCTGCCTAGAAAGCTAAGTACGACGGGGACACCGGCGGATTGGAACGATTCCAGAATGGATACTCATTTTCAGCCGTGGGAGGATGGGCATCTATATTTCAAGCCGATCGAGCAGCTGTTTGCTTATTACTGTGCTTCTCCAAAAAAAAGGCGCTAAAGTATAGGCTGATATTTGCCTTTATTGGACGAAATATGGTACAATAAAATCAATTGCAAGTTTGAAGCAAATATTCACAATACACTGCTGTTTATAAATGATAACTGCCCCTTACTCTAAGTTCGAGGCAGTTTTTCCTTTTTTATCGCGAAGGGGGCTGACCACATGTACAATCGTAAAAAACCGCTTGAAGAAATTCCGGAAGAAAACACGAAGGTATGGACATGCGAGACGGAAGGGTGCAACAGTTGGATGCGCGATAACTTCGCGTTTGATCACGTTCCTACTTGTTTAATCTGCCATGAACCAATGGTCAGCGGCGAGAAAATGCTGCCCGCGCTCAATAACTCCAATAGTGACATGAAGACGTTGAAGAAGGGTACACCGATCATGTAGGTGTCCCTTCAGAGGCAAAGAGAAGCTGAGTTTTGCTCGGATGGCGAATGCCAACTGAACGAAGCTCAGCTTTTTTTTGTATTAATCTCAACTTTTGAATCCGTTTATATAGCTGAGCAAGATGACAGCATTTGCTGCAAAAGACGAACGCTAACGTTTGAGCTTGAACCTACAGTTAATCCGATTGCCCGCTAATTATCTCCGCTGTAGTGATGTTTCCTATAGTCGTTCGGCGTGCAGTTTGTGCGTTTCTTGAAGACACGGCTAAAATATTTCTCGTCTTGGAAGCCAACCAGCTCAGCAACCTGTGAAATTTTTAATTGCCCATTCCCCAGCAGCTCCTTCGCCCGCTTGATCCGAACCTCCGCAATAAAGTCTGACAGATTTCCGTTTGTCTCTTGCTTGAATTTACGCGAAATGTATTCCCTGCTTAAATAAAAGCGCTCGGATATATCCTGAAGCGTAATCTCCTCATGGGGATGCTGTTCAATATAGGTTGCGATGTCCTCGATGACACTTCGTTCCTTGTCATGTTCAGTCATTCTCATGGAAACATCGCATGTTTCCGTAAAGATGTCCTGCTTCCACTGCTCATAATCGAAAAATCCATGGGCATCCAAAGATAAGAGTGCCTGTTCCTCAGCTAAGTCATGCTTACTGTCACTTTTGCTTTTTTCGCTTTTGTATTCCCAAATGGACTTGGCTAACTCGAATTGCTGTCTCCAGTGGATCAGCTGCTCTAACGAAATGAAGCCAGCTTGATCAAGCGTATCGAACCATGGCTTTAAAGCGCGGCGTATCTGTTCTTTATTTCCGCTCTGTACCGCAAACTTTATTCTTTCCTCGTGCTCACTAAAGAGCAGCAGTGTGTTGTTTTGATGATGAACAGCCGCGTCAAAGGTATGGCAATACGAATCGTTAACGAGCAAGTTTCGGCGTAAAAGCGCATGCTTCGCTTGTTGATAAGCGATGGCCGCTGATGCAGGAAAGGCAGCAGAATGCCCGAGTCCAAAATGAAACCGCGTCTTGAGTATCATAAATATGGCATCATTTATTTCTTTAATCAATGCAGGCGCCGGCTCTCCATCTCCCCAGAATAGCAGCAATAGCTCTTGATCTTGTCCTCGGTGGCGAAGCGCGAAGCCGATTTCTTTGTCCTTTAGAAATTCATTGCAAATATTCGTCAAGGAGAACAACAGCAAATCGAGTCCTGAAGCGAATTTTTCTCTTATGAAGGGAGAGGTGAGCTCAAGCTTAACCAGCGCAATGCGTGCACGAGGTATGGGCTTCATAATACCCAATTCCAGTCTGAGCGTATCGGCAAAGTTAGGGTAGGAGCCAGGTTCGTTGATCAACGTTGAAAAATATTGCTCCAGGTACATCGGCTTAAGCTGATTAAGCTCGATGTTCATCCTATTTTTACGGCTTCGCTCCTGCTCCTCTGCATTATAGCTGCTTACCGCTTTCGCCAAAGCACTAATGAGCTGCTCTGCATCAATAGGCTTTAAAATATAATCGATACCGCCGTATTTTACGGCATGGCGAACGAGGCTAAAGTCGTCATGTCCGCTGATGACGATGATTTTACTAGCGGGCGCATGCTCAGCCACCCATTGCAGCAGCTCCGTGCCATCCATATTAGGCATCATCATATCGGTAAAAATAATTTCTGGCCGTTCCGTGCGAATTAATGCAGTAGCGGCCATGCCATCCTGTGCTTCGAGCAGCCTATCAATGCCGAATTCATCCCATGGGACAAGTAAACGAATCGCTTCCCTAACATGCTTCTCATCATCAATGATTAGTGCCTTCATCCTTCATTCTCCTTTGCTAGCGGAATATGAATCGTAACGGAAAAGCCCTGCGGCTTCACGTGACGCAGCTCCATAGCAGCCGTTTTGTCAAAATGCAGGCGCAGGCGCGAAAGCACATTATGTAGACCGATGCCGCCCTCCTCTTGATCATTCTGCTGCGCAGCTCCTAGCTTTGGAACCTTCTCCAGCTGAAGGAGCACCTCCTGAAGCCGCTCCTCGGATACACCACAGCCGTTATCCTGTACGGTAATGGAGAGCCATTCCCGCTGCTTATCCAAGCGGCTGCTAATTAGAAGTTCCGATGGCTCCTCAGATGATTGCACAAAGCCGTGCTTGAAAAAGTTTTCGAGGAGCGGCTGCAAAATCATTTTGGGAACGAGAATATGCCTTGTCTGCTCGTCGATCAGCAGTTGAACATGAAGAGCAGTGTCAAAGCGCTGCTTCTGCAGATCGAGATAAGCCTGTACATAATCGAGCTCCCTGCGCAGTTCCACGACCGAATCCATTGTGTTCATGTGATAGCGCATCATTTTGCCGAGAGACGTTAGGAGTGAATAGGCTTTGGTGTCGCCGTGCTGAAGTGAAACCGTACCAATCGATTGCAGCGCGTTATAAAGAAAGTGTGGATTTACTTGAGCTTGCAGCGCTTTCAACTCATTGGTTTTATTAGCAATCTCAAGCCGATATTCGGTCAAAATCAAATTGTTGATGGTCTGCATCATCGATCGAAACCGTCTTGCGAGCAGACCGATTTCATCATTGCTGTGTATATCAATCGATACGTTCAAATTACCCGTTTCAATCTTGTTCACATAACCGATTAAGCGCAGCAGCGGCTTCGTAAACCGAATCGAAATAAACAGTGTAGCTAATACAACGACACCAAGAAAAGCGATTCCGACTGCCGTATTAATGCGGGCAATGCGATCGGCAGCGCTAAAGAGATGTTTGTATGGCGTCTGCTTAATTAAATACCAGTCCATGTAGGGCGTCTTAATTCGATCATAAAAGATCATTCCTTTGAAATCTTCTTCCTTCCAGTCAAAATGCCCGCTGTCTTGTCCCGAGCCAAAAATCGTCCCGAGCCAGCTCTGCTTTGCGGATGTACCGATTTCGTTTTTGTTAGAGGAAAGCACAATTTGACCGTTGGAGTCTGCGATATAGAAGCTTTCTTCACCTCCGTCATAGAGCTGGCGGTTTAAATCCTCTAATACATGCAGCTTTACATCGATAGACAGCTCAGCGAGCAGCTCGTCACTGGGAGCGAGAAAGATTGGACGATGGAGCGTAAATACCATTTCCTCGCTTGCTGACGATTTGAGATCAACGAGTCCGTAATTATGGCTCATATGCGTAGGCTCAATAAATGCTTTCTTAAATGTCTGCGGGATAGGGACATTGTTTCGCCCAACCTTAATGTCGTCATTCCATAGTAGATACGTTGCGTTTTGGTTGACCGCATAAAGCCTTACTTTATGAAATTCACTGACGCTTTGATAGATGTTGTACAAATGATCCTTCAGCAGGTTGCGATTGCGGATGACGTCGGTAATATCGTTCGGGAATACCTCGTCCTCCATGCTGTGCTCCAAAATATAATACAAGGAGCGTGGAACGTTCATCGCGTTGTAGACAGCGAGAGACTTCTGATTGATGTTGTTCATATAGTTCATAATGTTGGTTTTCCCGAGCGACAGCAGTCGATTGTTTCGGGCAATTGCATCCTCTGTAATCGATTTGGTTGTCGCATTATAGGAGATAATCATCGAGGTTGCAATCGGCAAAATCGTAGCTGCGAGCAGCAAAAGCATGAGCTTTTTGCGAATGGTGTTAAATGGCTTAATCGTATTCATGACCGCAATCGCCCGCTTTCTGTTCAAGTCACTCTTGCATACACAGTAACCGATCATGCTGCGGATGGTCAATATAGTCCACCTACCTTATCATCATCCTCTGTGGTTTGAGGGGGGACTCGGTTTTATACTGTGAATATCAACAGATATATTCCGACATAGGGAAAGAGAAAGGGGACGAGAATGATGTCCAAAAAAATCAAGTGGAACGAATGGATACAGCAAACGGTATTTGTTGGACCGGGACTCATTGCCTTTATATTGATTGTGCTTGCGCCATTCGTGATGGGTTTTTACTACACCTTTACGGAATGGAACGGGATGGATTTGGGCAACGCCAAATGGGTAGGAATGAAAAATATAGTTAAGATTTTCTCCGACGATGAGCGTTTTTGGAATGCATTTTGGTTTACTACTAAATTTACGGTTGCCGCGGTTATCGTCACCAACCTGCTGGCATTTCTGTTATCTCTGCTGCTTACGCGAAACCTGAAGAGCCGCAACATTCTGCGAACCGTATTTTTTCTGCCTAACGTAATCGGAGGGCTGCTGCTCGGCTACATCTGGTATTTCATATTCGTAAGGGGCTTTCGTGCGATAGGGGAAGCAACGGGCATCGGGTTCTTTAACCTACAATGGCTTGGCACTCCAGATACCGCTTTTTGGGGCATCGTTATCGTATTCGTATGGCAAACAGCGGGGTATATGATGATTATTTATATCGCAGCCATGATCAGCGTGCCCAAGGATTTAATCGAGGCTGCCAAAATCGACGGGGCAGGAGCATGGCAAATGCTGCGTTCGGTAACCGTGCCGCTTATTATGCCAGCCATTACGATCTGCTTGTTCCTGACCACATCAAACTCGTTCAAAATGTTCGATCTTAACCTGTCGCTGACGGCTGGCGGACCCGGTAATGCAACGGAATCCATTGCACTAAATGTGTACCGCGAGGGACTGGTCAACAATCGGTATGGACTCGGAACGGCAAAAGCGATGATTTTCTTCTTCGGTGTTGCTTTAATTACGGTGACGCAGGTATGGTTCACGAAGAAGAAGGAGGTAGAGGCTTAATGGAAAACAGACAGCGTTATACACCTCTTATTTTATTGCTGGAGCTTATAGGGATTGCGGCTGCGCTCATCTTTTTGGCACCGTTCTACTTTTTGATCATCAACTCGTTCAAGGAGCTCAAGTTTATTTTGCTCAACGCCGCTTCGCTGCCTGAGAAGCTGGGGCTTGATAACTTCAAGCGTGCATGGGTTGCCATCGATTTTCCGACTGTGTTTCTGAATTCATTTATGGTAACTTCGATTAGCGTCCTTATGCTTGTCATCGTCAGCTCCATGATGGCTTATCGCTTGGTTAGGCGTCCGACGACCTTTAATAAAATTTTGCTGACGGTGCTTATTGCTGCCATGATCATTCCATTCCAATCGGTTATGCTGCCGCTTATGCGCATTACGTCGATGTTCGAATTACGCGGACATTTGTATGGTATCGTTATATGTTATATGGGCTTTGGCATTTCCTTATCGATGTTTCTGTATCATGGGTTCATTAAATCTGTTCCGCTAGAGGTAGAGGAAGCGGCGGTCGTGGACGGCTGCTCACCTTATGGCGTTTTCTGGCGAATCGTATTCCCGCTGCTGAAGCCGATCACGGTTACGGTCATTATTTTGAATGTGCTGTGGGTTTGGAATGATTATTTGCTGCCTGTGCTTGTCATTAATGATAAGCTGACTACGATTCCGCTCGCCGTGCAAAAGTTTTTTGGCCAATATTTGCGCAAATGGGATCTCGCCATGGCGGCGCTCACGCTTAGCACGATTCCGATTATCTTGTTTTTTTTGTTTTTACAAAAGCATATTATTGAAGGAATTACGGCCGGTTCTGTAAAAGGTTAACGATAAAAAAATTTAATATGGAAGTTATCAACATTTTACACCTAGAAGTACAATATATTCGGTGTTGTGCCACATTGTTGCACAATTATAATGACGTTGTAAGCGATACAAAAATAAGATATATAGAAAATTTGCGGGAGGTCATAAGATGAAAAAAATGTCCTTACTCATGTTAGTTGCTATTATGCTCATCGTTCTGGCGAGTGGCTGTGGAAGCAACAACAATAACGGCGCAAAGGGTACAAATGCACCAAAAGAAACAGAAAAAAGCGGTGAGACAGAGGCGACGGAAGCACCGAAGAAGAAGGACGTTACGATCAAGGTATTCCAGTTCAAAGTAGAGATTGCCGATGCACTTGCCAAAATGGCTGCCGAGTACGAGAAGGAAACGGGAGTTAAAGTAGATATCGAAACGCATGGCGGCGGTGAAGACTACAGTGCATTGCTGAAAGCAGAGCTAGCAGCGGGTGAGGAGCCTGAAATTTTCAACTCTAGCGGATGGGCAGGCTTCGATCCTTATGTGGATCGTGCGACTGACTTGACCGGTGAGGCTTGGGCGAAGGATTTGGTGGAAGCATCGAAAGCGCAAATTACGCGTGACGGAAAGCTGCTGGGCATGCCAATGAACCTTGAAGCTTACGGCTTCACATACAATAAGGATCTTTTTGCAAAAGCAGGCATCACAGATCTTCCGCAAACACTGGAGGACCTTGAAGCAGCAGCTAAAAAGCTGAAGGATGCGGGCATCATTCCATTCGCGCTTACTTCGGAGTGGTGGTCGATGGGCATTCATACGCTAAATATCGCATTCGCTAACCAAGCTGATCCAGCGGCATTTATTGAAGATGTGAAAGCGGGCAAAGTGAAGCTGAAAGACGATCCGATCATGAAGCAATGGATTCGCCTTGTGGACATTATGTTCGCGAATGGTCAAGACAATGCGCTGACAACGGATTACAATACACAGGTAGCTGAGTTCGCAGCAGGCAAATATGCGATGATTCAGCACGGCAACTGGATTCAAGGCATGATTGATGAAATTGACCCAGCGCTTAACCTTGGTATGATGGCTGTACCTCTTCAAGGAAAACCTAACGTATTTACCGGAGTGCCGAACAACTGGATCGTCAACAGCAAATCCGACCAAGTTGAAGAAGCAAAAGCATTCTTGAATTGGATGGTTACGTCGGAAACGGGCAAAAAATTCATTTCAACGGACTTCAAATTTGTACCGGCATTGTCCTCTATTGAGCCGAATCCAGAAGCGGTAGGCAAAATCGGCGGAGACTTTGCGACCTTCGCGAATGCAAACCCAGAGCAAGTGAAAAGCTGGAACTGGGATCGTTTCCCTGATGGCATCACACAGCAATGGGGTGCGGCTATGCAAGAATATCTCGGCAAGCAGATTACTAGTGATCAATTGCTTGAGAAATTCGACAAAGCGGTACAGGATATTGTGAAAAAATAATATTTTGAGCTAATAGAAGATCATGATGCTCCCGTATCTTCTATAATAGAAGAGGCAGCCCTAAGGTCATTGACCAAAGGAGCTGCCTCTTATTCGTGAGAGAACTTACCCGTAAACGAGATTATACGATGTCTCTATCCATCGCCTCGCAAATCAACATGGCGAATAGGCTGTTGGACCAAGCGAACCATTCTCGCGAGAATATGGACGGATCATCCGGATGGAAGCCCTCGTGCATAAAGCCCGTATCAGCATCCGTATTCACGAGCATATCGATAAGCTCTTTTATTTCTTCATTATTGTCGGCAGTCAGCGCCTGCATCGACAAAGCCATATGCCATACATGTCCGGCAGGCGTATGAGGGCTGCCTATGCCTTTGGCAAATTTGCCTTTAAAGTAAAACGGATTTTCGTGGCTCAGCGCAAACCTGCGTGTGTTTTGATAAATGGGATCGTCCACAGACGAATATCCGAAATAAGGAATAGACAGCAGTCCAGGTGTACCCGCATCATCCATAAGACAGTAGTTTCCATACCCATCCGTTTCATACGCATAAATTTTGCCGAATACCGGATGACTGACGATGCCGTACGCTCTGATGCCGAAGTCGATCTCCTGCCGCAGCTTTTCTGCTCTTCCCGCCAATTCTTTGTCTCCATACACTTGATCCGCAATATCCCGAATGTAGCCCAAAATAACGACGGCAAACATGTTGGATGGAATGTTGTAGCCGAACAGGCAAGCATCATCGCTTGGACGGAAGCCCGACCAAGACATGCCTGTGTAGTTGACCGGCAATCCTAACCCGTCATTTTGCAGCGTTTCGGTTTCTTTAAAGCCTGGTCGCACGAAGCGGTAAGGCGATTTCTCTTCATGTCGCTGCTCTGTTTTTATTACATTTACAATCGAGTTTAATGCTTGATAGCAGGCATCATCGAAAATATCGCTTTTGCCCGTTTCCTGCCAGTACATATAGGCGAGCTGGGTAGGGAAGCACAAGGAATCCAGCTCATATTTGCGCTCCCACATCCAAGCTGTCATATCCGATTGATCGCCTGCATTATAATGCTTGCCGCTTGCCGTTTCGTTAAACGCGTTCGTATAGGGATCTATATTAATGTAGAACATCTGACGGCGAATCACGCCGCTAATAATACGCTGCAGATCAACATCCTCCTTGGCATAGGGGATGTAATGACGAACCTGCTCCGTTGAATCCCGCAGCCACATAGCCGGAATATCTCCTGTAATGACAAAGGTTGTGCCGTCGTCCATCAGCTTGATCGTCGTCTCCAGCGTATTTGGAAAACAATTTTTGAAAAGCTTTTGCAGCTTGGGACGATGCGCAAGGCGCTGGTCCGCTTCAGATAATACGTTAATAATGGAATCTGGTAACTTCATAGGGTAAACCTCCTGATTAGTTCAATTGTAGAGAGTAGGTTATAATTTTTGCTTTTCCAATGGTTTGGCGTACTAGGCTGTTCTGGATGCTCGCGGCCTCTTGGCGGCGTTCCAAAATATCGCTTTGATAAATATGATCTACGCCAAAATTAGCTTCAAACGCCAGCTCATGCGGCTCGCCCGCAAGGTTATACCAACGAATAATGACATCGCCGCTTTGCTGCGATACTTTAAAGGCGGACAAGGCGAACCCTTTGCCTTCCCACTTCAGGGGCTCATAGGTTGCCGGGAGCGAGCCTTGTTGATTTCCGGTTTGCAGGGCGAACCAAGGGGCTTGGAATTGGTAAGCTTCCACAAATGCCTCCGAAGCAATAGCATCGCCGGCGTGCGGGAATAGGGAGAACTCTACCGTATGCTCGCCAAGACATTGCGCCTCCGGTGTCGGGAATACTCCCCAATCTCCCAGCTCAGAAACAGAACGGAGAAGCGTTACAGCTATGGTATTAGATCCATCGCGAAGCACTTCGTATTCGTTAAGACCTTTATTAGCGACACTTAAGCCGTGTTCGCCGTCCGACACACTAACAAACGCGTGTTGATGCTGTGCATTGCTTGGATTCACCCACTCTTCCGCTGGCGTCGTGTCACGGGAAGCGACCTCGAAGATCGAGTCAGCCAAATGCTTGTCAGACTTCAGCCCAGTAGGGAACAATACGCGAAGACGATGATCCTTGGCCTGATTATGGAAGGATGCCTGCAGCTGCAGCCCTTTGCCGGAATGCTCTAGGCTAACGCGAGTGACGATGCGCATCGAAACCATATGCTCTACGCGTTTGGCCTGCCGATCGCGGAAACGTACCATTTTTCGTTTTTCTGTGGTAAATGTATCATCGGCCCTGGCTGGAACTGCCCATTCATGGACAATCTCGTACGTGACCCGATAAGCTTCGTTCTCAACAAGTGTTATGGTTGCCGGGACACCCTTGGTCGTAAGAGGCTGTTCTCCCTCAGGCTGCCTGAATACATATTCATTGCCAATATCACCACAATCCTCGTAAATACCAAGTCCCGGGAATGTCTTACCGGTTACTTTATCCGTTAAATTAAAAGATCCGTCTGCTTCAAAGCTTACAGCAATATATTGATTTTCCATGCCGCTTGGGCTGGCGATTAGTGATGTACTAGGCGTTAACGCCGATGATGTAGCGGATTCATGCCAAGCATACGTTTTAAAGCCAAGTGCGGGAACCCGGCTTGCTTCAAACGTTAACTTTATTTTGCGAGCCATATAAGGCTGGCGGAATTTATCCTTCGGCAGCTCATAACCGAAATGAACGCCTAAATCCTCCACTTTGGCAGCAATAGCATAACCCTCGTCATCCAGCAGAGCCCCATTCTCCAAATGAAGCGGAAGCTTCTCAAGCCGCTCAGCAATGGCAGCAGGGTTAGGCCCTTCCTTGAAATAAGCTTTGGCAATGATTAGCTCCACGCTAACTGTACCGCTGCGCTCCCAACCCGTCATGTTGAAAATAGCAACAGGCACACTGGATTCTGCCCAGGCTTTAACCCCGCTTGTATCGATCTGTCCCGTAATTGCACGCAGGCTCTCCGCTATGATGGATTCGGCCGTATGGCGGCTCTTATCGAATCGCGTCACCATTTCCTGATGCACTTCGTCTACGCTGCAGCCGCAAATACTGTCATGAGGATGATTTTGCATAAGCGTCTTCCAGGCATAGGTCAATAGCTGATGCGGATAGCTTTGACTGCTAACCAAATGAGCAAGTGCAGCTAGAGGCTCAGCGCCTTTCTCCAGCAAGGTTTGTCCCTGTTGATTGAGCTGCTTCAAGTAAACCCGAGCGGAAGCCGTGTTGACGAGCGTACTCCATCCGTCTGTATGCTGGCTGCGCAGCTCGCCTTCGACCGTCGTCAAATGGGAAGGCAGCTGTCCCTTCAACGCTTCGATATATTGCTCAAAGCTGGAATGAACAAAGGTGACGTCTGGGAAAAGCTCGCTTGCCGTGCGGATGCCCTCGGTTAAGTTGGTCTGAATAGGCTGATGGTCACAGCCGTTCATGAATAGAAGCTCTGGTGTAGAAGCATATTTGCTGGCATCGCCTAGCCGTTTGGTCCAATAGGCTTTCGCTTCTTCTGGATCAGTCGGCACTTCCATCCCGTTGTTGTACCAGTTTGCGAAAAGCAGTCCCAGCACGGTCGAACCGTCAGGAGAGGTCCAGTGCATTTCTGAATAGGGAGATTCATAGCTGGAGCCAGTCGTTTCACCGACCATATTATCGAAGCCGGTCGGCTTAACACCCCGTCCAAACACAGCGGTATCAATATCTGCTTGTTTCAGCATTTGTGGAGCCTGCCCCATATTGCCGAAGGAATCGGGGAAATAACCAAGCTTCGAAATAACGCCATAATAAGCAGCATCTTGATGCCCAATTAACAAGTTGCGGACATTCGCCTCGGAGCTTGTCAGAAATTCATCTTGCAGCACATACCATGGACCGATAATAATCCGGCCTTCTCGAATGTATTTCTCGAGCACTTCCCGTTTCTCAGGATGAATCTGTAGATAGTCTTCAATAATGATCGTCTGTCCGTCCAGATGAAAGCTGCGGAAGCTGTCATCCTCTTCCAAGATGCGAAGCAAATCGTTCATTAGCTCTGCGAGCAGCGTATGGTGGTATTCGTAAGGCATGTACCATTCACGGTCCCAATGGGTGTGGGAAATAAGATGGGCGGTTTTGTTTGTCACGGTCAAAAGCCTCCTGAATTGGATTGGAATTGTATGCGTGTTCATAAGAGATAATTGATAACGGCTGTTCAGAAACAGGCATTCGTAAGAAAGGTTCACACATTTATCTGCAAAGCACAATATGTATCACTTGCACCCCATTTTCGGACAGCATATCTAACACATTAAGAGCGTTCTGATGAGCTCAAATAGGACAACTGTCATTGCGAAAAGCCTGTAAATCCCTATGGTTACGGCGTTTTCGAATGACAATGCAGATCATACATATTTACCGTTGCTGATGAAAACGAATACAATTTGGAATGTAAGCGCTAGTCAATTACAATGCCGTTTGCCGGTAGAGTGAAGCTGCGAATAACAACATAGAGAGAGGAGGATTCGAGAGAGATGGAAGGAAACGAATTGCAAGCTGTTCCATTAAACAAGAAAACAAGCGGAAACAAGCCGCTCGCAAAAAAGATGCTGCAAAACTGGGAGCTCTACTTATTTATGACTCCTGTCATGCTGTACTTTCTTATCTTCCATTATGGTCCGATGTACGGTATCCAGATTGCTTTCAAAAATTTCATTCCGACAAAAGGCATTATGGGGAGTCCGTGGGTAGGCTTCGAGCATTTCGAGAGATTTTTTAACTCCTATTATTTTTGGGACTTATTGTGGAATACGTTCAGCATTAGCTTATATGAGCTGGCCATCGGTTTTCCGCTGCCGATCATTCTAGCGTTAGCATTTAATGAAATTAAGAACGGCTATTTTAAGAAAACTGTGCAAACGGTTACTTATGCACCGCATTTTATTTCTGTCGTCGTAATGGCCGGGATGATCATAACATTCTTGTCGCCATCATCGGGAATGCTTGTAAGACTGATCGAGCTGCTTGGCATGGAGCCGGCTGCCTATCTTACGGATCCAAAATGGTTTAAGACGGTGTACGTCTTGTCAGGCGTGTGGCAAAGCGCGGGCTGGGGGACAATTATTTATCTTGCAGCATTGTCTGGCGTAGATCCACAGCTGCATGAGGCTGCTATCGTCGATGGCGCAAGTCGACTCAAACGAGTGCTGCACATCAACTTGCCGACGATTGTACCGACCATCACCATTTTATTGATTTTGAACATGGGCAATATTTTGGGCGTTGGCTTCGAGAAAATTTTGCTGCTGCAAAATCCATTAAATATGGGGTCATCGGATGTCATCTCTACATTTGTTTACCGAACCGGGCTAGTAGATGCACAATATAGCTTCTCTACGGCCGTGGGCTTGTTCAATTCAGTAGTGAATGCGCTTTTGCTAATTATGGTCAACAAAATTGCGAAACGCACAAGCGAAACCAGTCTTTGGTAGGAAGGAGGAGCAGAAACGTATGGTTACAGCAGTAAAAGAATCAAAGGGCGACAAGCTGTTTCTCATTTTGAACTATATTTATTTGCTACTCGCGCTAATCGTTGTGTTGTACCCGGTACTCTATATGGTCAGCGCTTCGATAAGTGATCCGAAATACGTCAATTCAGGCGAAATGTGGCTGTTTCCGAAGGGAATTACGTGGGAAGGGTACAAGCTGGTATTCGATAACGCGAAAGTTTGGAACGGATATCTCAATACGGTCATTTACACGATCGTTGGTACTCTGCTCAATCTAGTCGTTACCCTGCCTGCCGCGTATGCGCTGAGCAGAACCGATTTCATAGGACGCAAACTGTTCATGGGCATCATTCTAGTTACGATGTTCTTTAGCGGAGGCCTTGTGCCGAGTTACTTGTTAATTAAAAACCTAGGCCTCATTAACAGCATGGGTGCGCTTATTTTGCCAGTCGCGGCCTCGGTATGGAATATCATCGTGGCGAGAACCTTTTTCCAGTCTACGATTCCGAAGGAGCTGCAAGAAGCTGCACATATGGATGGGTGTACAAACTTGAAGCTATTTGTCCGTATTATTTTACCGCTATCCTCACCGATTATTGCGGTTATGGCTCTCTTTTATGGAGTAGGGCATTGGAATAGTTATTTTTCCGCGTTGATTTATTTGAATGACGAGGCGAAATATCCGCTTCAAATGATTTTGCGTCAAATTCTAGTGCTGCAGGAAATGACGGCAGAGACTACGGGTGCCGCGGTTAGCGGTGAGGTAGCGATGGCTATGAATTCCAAGGCAGATGCAGCTTCTTTGGTCAAATATGCGGTCATTATTGTATCGACACTTCCGATCATTGCTGTTTATCCGTTTTTGCAGCGTTACTTCGTACAAGGCGTCATGATTGGCTCTGTAAAGGGTTAGTTGCCTTGTTCGGAGCTTTTCCGAAGGACTTTGTGAGATAATGGACGAAGGAAATCATTCCTTTGCTTATTATATAGCTCCATTTAAATAGTATAGAGGAAAAAAGGGAGGATTTAAGAATGTACAAATCGAGAAAAGCTTTAACACTTCTGATGGCAGGAGTGATGACGGTTACATTGTTGGCTGGCTGCGGCTCGTCCGGTGACAAGGAAAAAGGAAATACGGCGGGAGCGGGAGCAGGAGCAGCTGAAGACGTGAATAAGGAAGGCTTCCCAATCGTTAACGAGAAAATCACCTTAACGCTAATGGCGCCGGACATCGGTATTCAGAACTGGAATGACATGCCGGTAATGGACGAAATGGAGAAATTGACGGGCATTAAATTTGAGTATTTGAATGCGCCTAGAGACAGCTTTGATACGAAGAAAAACCTAGTTTTTGCAAGCGGCGATTATCCTAATGTATTGTTTGGCGCAAAGCTAACTCAGGCTGAGGAGCTGAATTATGGTGGACAAGGCATTCTCATTCCACTGGAAGACCTTATTGACGAATATGCACCCAATGTGAAGAAGCTGCTTGAGACTTACCCGGATATTCGCAAATCCATCACAGCACCGGACGGGCATATTTACTCCTTGCCAAGATTTGATTTAAACCAGCCATGGTACCGCAATCCGCTTTGGTATAACGGCGACTTTCTGAAAGCGCTTGATATTAAGAAAATTCCTGAAACAACGGAGGAATTGTACACCTATTTGAAGCGGGTCAAAGAAGAAGATCCGAACGGCAATGGCCAAAAAGACGAAATTCCACTCGCTTCCTCCTCGAAGATGAGAGATTTGAGGACGTGGATTCTAGGAGCTTTTGGCGCATATGAGGAAGAAATTTATGTAGATGAGAAGGATGTTGTTCATTATACGCCTATGGAAGAGCCTTACAAGGCGTACCTGGAATATATCAATCGTCTTTGGAGTGAGGAACTGCTCGATCATGAGTCATTCTCTCAAACGGATGATCAGAAGAAAGCAAAAGCTAAAAACAATCAAGTCGGGTTGTTCTCGGAGTGGCATGCATACTTTACACTTGGCGGCGAGCCAGACACAGAAGATGTGCTGTTCAGCCCTGTGAAGAGTGATATGGTAGCAGCTCCTGCAATTGCAAAAAATAGAGGTTATTCAACAGGTGCCTTCGCAATTACGAGCAGCAACAAAGCGCCGGAAGCGTCGATGCGTTGGGTCGATTATTTGTACTCCTATGATGGAGCAATGCTGTTTGACAAAGGACCTGAAGGTACGCTCTGGAAATATACAGACAAAGCTTCAATGACGAAGGAATGGCTGCCTGTTCCAGGCGGCGGCGATCGGGAGGAATACCGCTCAACACTTACACCTAACTATGGTATTGCCGCGCCTATGGTTATTAGCGATGACCTTACAAAGGGCTTGAGAACAGAGTTCGATGAGTGGGTAACCAAGGAAAATAAGGAAAAGCTGTTGGATCGCGGTGCAAAAGTTCCGTTTCCAGCTTTGTTCTTGACTGCAGAAGAGTCGGCTGAGGTTACAAAACTTCGCTCTGACCTGAGCACTTATGTTATGCAAATGGAAGCAAAGTTTATTACAGGTCAAGATTCGATGAGCGGTTGGGATAAATATGTTGGAACGATCAAGAAAATGGGTGGAGAACGGATGGCGGAGATTTATCAGACGGCATACGACCGCTGGAAAACGAGCTAACATCTAAGTAAATAAGCCAACTCTTGCACCGGAAACGGTGCTTAAGAGTTGGCTTTGATTATGAGCATTATGACAATGATGGGCTTTACTCCACATGGTGGACTTCGGGAGCATTAAGCTTACGGTATTGCCCTGGGGTAAGGCCTGTCTCTTTCTTAAATTTACGAATAAAGTTCGGTGTATCCAAGTATCCGACTTGCTCAATAATGTCTTTAAGTGGAGCATCGGTGCTCAGCAGCAGGCGCATGACTTCCTCCATACGGCAGCGCGAAATATATTGTGAAAAGTTGAGACCTGTTTTTTCTTTAAAGCTGCGGCTCAAATAGGAAGTTGAGATCGCGTATTTCAAGGCGATATGCTCCAGACTGAGCGTGTAATCCGCATATTGTTGATCCACGTACGCTACGATATCGTCCATTAAAGAATGCTGCTCGGTTTCGGTATTTCTCTCTACCTGCGCGCAGATTTGTGCGGCTAGTCCGTTCAGCTTGTGCTCGGTTTCTTCAAGTGTTTCAAATGTAGCCAAAGACGAGATATGCTGAATGACGCTGTGCATGCCCATCTCAGATGCTGTTCGCAGCATGGCGTTCAGAAGGTCATAGCAAAAGCATCGCAGCAAGGAAACGGATAAGGACTCATTTTTCATATCATCAATTATACTGCCAATCATTTGTCTTGCTACGGATTCATTGCCTTGCTTCAAACTTTGCTCCAGCTTGAGCAGTGATTTCTTGGGAATCCAGAATGTCTCTGTATCAGGCGAGCTGAGCTCTGCCAAGTGTTCAAAGTAAGTGACATGGCCATTACCTCCTGCCAATCGGAATTCCAGCGCGGTAGCCGCTTCGATAAAGGATTGATTAAGCTCTGCCAGATTCTCGTATGGTGTACCAACCCCTAGCGATGGCAGCAGCTGCGAGTTTTCCATAATCATGAGCTTTATGGACTCAACGATTTGTTCAATCTGCTGCTGCAAAGGTACGGACTCTGATGGTACAAGGCTAACCATGAACGCAAATTGCTCTGCTGGAGAGAACTCGATGCCATAAACTCGCGAATGGAGATCCGGCAGCTCCAATTCATGGAGCATTTCCTGCATCTGCTGGCGTTCCTGACGGGAATTTTCGCCCGTATTGGAAGCATTCCAAGCCAAAATAACAGAGAAATAATACCCTTGCCCCTGCGGAAGCTCAAGTCCTGCATCCAAGACTAGCTGCTCGATCTCTGGGTCGTCAGGTTTGCCATGCTTGAGTAGAAGCAGCAAGCATTGATTGCGAACATAAGGCTCCTGTATATCTATTCGAGCATTATAATCATGAATGGTCTGCTTAATCCAATCCCATTCGTTGCTGATTTTTGCTGAATCTAATGCAGTGCTTTTGCTCTTTTGTTTGGCGAACTCCATTAAATCTTTAATGGGATGGTATTGACGCTTGGCCAATAACATAGCTGCGGCAATGCCAGTCAGTACAACGATACTGAATACAAGCAGAATCAGAGTTTGAATGTGAACGACACGGCTGAAAAATTGATGGCTCGGCATTGCGGCGACGTAAGTCCATCCATTCTCTTGCGATAGCACAGCAACAACAGACTGCTTCTCACCGTTAAGTGTCAGGCTGTGAATGCCTGGCTGCAAAGCAGAAAGGACAGATAAGTCGCCCTGCGGCATGCTTGCCCCATGATTATTGGCCGTCAGCATTTTGCCGTCCTGATCAAAGATATAGCTGCTGCCGGAAAAGTTGTTGAGGATGGAATCCATGACACCGGTCAGCTTGGACTCTTCCATCAAATAGACAACGGTTCCATAAGGGAAAGGATCATTTGGCATAATCGGAACGAGCAGAGTAAGCATAGATTCCTTGCGATAGTTAACGTTGACCTGCTCAGCAGGACGCATAATCGGACCTTTGGCTTCATTTAGGTCATGAAGCAAATCCTCTTTACTCGCATGATTAAACTGATAGGTTTGGCTAAATAAAACATCTACATTGGTGAGACCGCGAGATGAGTAAATAGTAGAATCATCATGGAAATATAGGAATAAATCTTCCAAAATGCTGCTGTTGGCTTTGTAGGTAGAAAGTTGACGAATAGCTTCCCAGCCGAAATAGGGATCACGAACCATATAAGGCGTTAATTGCTCGTCGTAGGCTATTTTGCTGGCGATTTCCTGAAGCTCTCTCATCCGGTCATCAATCGTCATTTTCACTTGATTCAATTGATTCACATTGGACTGTTCAATCTCAGAGCGAAGACCAGTGACTGCGTTTTCATAAACGAATATGGTAACTCCGGTCAAAGGGATTAGAAAGATGAGTATGTACGACAAGGCGTATTTCAGAAGTAAGCTTGATTTCAAATGATTCCAATTTATTTTGGCTCGTGACAACGAAGTTGACTTAGATGTGTGCTTTGACACGACTGTGTTCGCCTCCAGTACGTAATTGTAATCCATGTTCAATCATGATGCTTAGTCTTCCATTATGCAATAAATAGCGAATCATGGAAAGTAAAGATCCATAAACAATAGAGAAATGATAGGAGCGAGAAACATGAAAGCAGTACTATTTTATGACCCTACTTTTCCGTTAGACGGCTGTGCGCCAGATTCAGAGGCACTTCAAAAGCTGAATAGTCTGTTTAAAGTAACCGATGCGGAGGGATTGTCAGCAGCACTTAGAGAAGACGGGGTAGACTGTTTCGTTCATTTGCACGGATCGTATTTTCCGAAAGCGTCATGGCCGGATATACTCGCTTTTGTACAGCGGGGCGGGGGATTGATTCACGCAGGCGGAGCCCCTTTTAAACAGCCGGTGAGCCGGGATGGCGAGCAGTGGGAAGTCCAGCAGGAGATGACAGCGTACCATCAGGAACTATTTATTCATGAGGCGCTTGCTGTCGATCATACGCGTTCAACCGCACTGTGCCACAATCTGGAGCTGCCTTTGCTGCAGGGCAAGGAGCATTTGTTCACGATTGAACGTACGTTTGGACTTATTTTGCATGTGACGCATGAGCGGGATCAGCTGAATCAGGCTACGGGCTCGCAGGGGCCGATGAATGCACACATTCGACCGCTTCTGAAGGGAATGTCTGCTGATGGCCGGGAAGTATCGGCTCCTGTCGTTCTGATCGAGCATAACAAGGGTGATTTTGCAGGCGGACGCTGGTTATTTGTGAATCAACAGCTGACAGACCGTTTCTGGTCGGGCGCAGGTGCGGATGCTCTTGCAGAATGGGCGGCATTTTGCGCAAGGGGTGTTACTGAGCTTTGGATTAAGCCGAGCTACGCGGTTTATTATGAAGCAGAGAGACCGCATCTGACGCTTCAAGCACAGCAAACTAAATCGGCATATGGCTACGAGCAAAGCAGCAAGCAAGAGAACTGGTCGATGGCTATTTCCATTTATAAGCAAGGAGAGGCTGAGGCGTTATGGCAGCATCGTTTGAGCTTGAGAGTTGGAAGCGAAATCGAATACATAACCTTGAGTGTACCGCTTGCTGTAGAGCCGGGCTTGTATGAGATCGTGTGTGAAGCAGAAGCTGAAAGCGGAGAAAAGAGAGTACTGCGGCAGGGCTTCTGGGGGCATGACCCAGAATTGCTGAAGAGAGGTACGCCACTCGCGGTTGGTCGGGATTATTTTGAGAAAAATGGCGCTCCCTTCCCTATTGTAGGAATGACGTATATGACCTCGGATGTAGGCCGGAAATTCGTGTCTATGCCGAATGCTGCGATCTGGGATCAAGATATGGCGACGATGAAGGAAGCCGGCATCAACCTGATCCGTACTGGCTTATGGACGGCGTGGCGGCATCTTATGTTTGAGGACGGGCATGCATCGGAAGAACTGCTCAGAGCTGTGGATGCTTTTATTTTGACAGCGGCTAAGCATGAGATTGAAATGACCTTCAGCTTCTTCGCCTTTGCTCCAGAAGCTTGGGAAGGCAAAAATCCGTATCTTGATCCAAGAAGCGTACAAGCACAAAAACGGTTTATTGCAGCGATCGTATCCAGGCATAAAAACACGTCCAATGTACAGTGGGATTTGATCAATGAGCCGTCATTATTTGATCATATGCGCATTTTCTCAGGACCTCGCTCCATGCATGATCCTTTTGAAAAAGCAGCCTATGTGAATTGGCTGAAGCAGCGGCACGCATCGATTGGCAAGCTGCAGGCGCGGTGGAATATGACGAGTACAGAGCTGCCGGACTTTGAAGCGGTCACCTTGCCGGAGCAAACGGACATCGCTTTTGATATCCAAGACGTGAAGAAGCTGAAGAAAAATACGCGCTGGCTGGACTATACACGGTTTACGATGGATATGCATAACCGCTGGGTAGGGGAGCTTACGGCAACGATTCATGCCATTTCCCCGCGTCAGCTCGTGACTGTTGGTCAAGACGAGGCGCTTGGCATGGGGCCGCGTCCTTCTCCGCTAATCTATGCGGAAAGCGTCGATTACACAACAGTACACACTTGGTGGCTAAATGACAGGCTGCTATGGGACAGCGTATATGGCAAAGATCCTAGCAAGCCGACCTTGATTCAAGAAACGGGCATTATGTATGTGGAAATGCCGGATAACCGGGCGAAGCGTTCAGAGGAAGAGCTGAGGAACATCTTAGAGCGCAAATACGCATACGCTTTTGCCGCAGGCGGCGCAGGCGCGGTGCAGTGGCTGTGGAATACGAACTATTTCATGGACAACGTTTGTGAGTCGAATATCGGAGCTCTGCGGGCTGACGGGACACAGAAGCCGGAAGCGGATGTATCCTATGATTTCGGCAAATTTATTGCCCGAATTTCGAGCATGTTTGAGGAACGCCAGCTAGAGGAGATTGCGGTTGTATTTCCTTACTCCAATGATTTCTCCAGCCGCCGTTTTGCTTGCGAAGCGACAGGAAATTTAACTCGTGTGCTGGGCTACGAAATGAAGCTCCCGCATCGCGGGATTGGAGAGTTTCACTTGGAAACCTTGCAGCGAGACAAGCCGAAGCTCATTATCGTTCCGAGCGCTCACAATTTCAGCGATGCTGCGCTGACGGAGCTGCTTGCGCATGTTGAAGCTCACGGAGGCACGCTGCTGTTCACCGGACCTATTGGGCTAGATGAATACTGGAAGCCAACTTCACGGGCGGAATCGATTGTGGGACCGTATCGCTTAAGCAATATATCACGGGAAGAAACGCTGCAAATTGGCGAGCGCATCTTCAAAGCTTCTTTCGGAGGCAAGAAGATTGGCGAGCTAAACAAAGAAATCGCTTTGGACAGCAGCGGAAGCTATTCGGATGGCATTTCAACCGTTCGAACCTTATCCCATGGATTAGGCAAGGTCATGTGGTGTCCACTGCCGCTGGAGCTTAACGAGCGTACGGATACACTCATTGCACTTTATGAGGCTGCCCTGCACGAGGCTGAGGATTTGAAACCAGGCATCGTATGGGAAGCAGGCGGAGACCACCCGGGGATCTTTGGCAACAAGCTGCAATTTAAGCAGGGAAGCTTATATACTTTTATCTCGGAAGCGGGTATGGACTGTCCTGTTACTGTGCGTGATGCGCAAACCAATAAGAGCTACAGCTTCGTGCTGGAGAGTGAACGCTCGGTTCTATTTGCGACGGATTTGGAAGGCAACGTGCTGGCATCTTATCGCGATATTGTCGTTTGACCGATGTAGTAGGATTAGCTTAGACCATTGCAACGTTTATGAAGAGGCTGTTTCAAAGGTAGATAAATCTACTTTTGGAACAGTCTCTATTTCATTTAAGGATCTGCTATATAGGATGAGATTGTACCGCAAGGCTTTTTACCTTGTAGGAGAACATCTTCTTTATGTACATTGCCTCCTTTCCGACTAAGAAGTTACTTAAAATGCATTTTCGCAACTTATGGTTTCGGCATAAATCGCTGCTTACGCAAATAAAATGGTAGATGATGGGCGGGAAGCTGAGGCGAGGCGGGGATCGGATGAACAGAAGATGGATAATCAAAGGTTTGGCTATTGTTTTATTGCTGCTTGTGACCGTCTATATCGGAGTAGCGGCGATTCCGGATAAGCAACGGGAACAGCTATGGAACAACCAGCAAGGCGAGTTTATTGAGATTGCGCTCGCGAGCGGCATGATCGGCTTTGGAGTCATACTCATCATGTTAATCGTATTTGATCTTCCCGCTAGCAAAAGGGGCAAAAGCGATCGTGGCGTTGGAGTGGATGAAGCTGCTCGAACGAAGACGATGTCAAGATCAGAGATTGCCGTAACGCCTACATGGGTGCCTCCAGCCGTCCCTCTAAAAACACCTTCAATCGAGCAGATTATAGGAGCCGCAAATGCTGCAGCCGGGTCGATTCCGAATAGCCGTAATGCTGTCGTCAATATGAAGGTCATCACCGGGCATGCGCAGCATATTGGCGAGCGTGAGGAGCAGCAGGATGCTTATGGCTTCTCGTCACTCGACGATGAGGAAGCTATTGAGCATCGCGGTGTGCTTGCCGTGATTGCTGATGGAATGGGCGGTTACGCTATGGGTAAAGAGGCAGGACAGCTTGCGATCCAGATGATGCTGAACGAATATAAAGCGAAATCAGCGGAGGAGTCCATACCGAAGGCATTGGAGCAGTCGCTGCATCTTGCGAACCAAGCTGTCTATGAGATGGCGCTTAGTCATGAGCTGGAATGGAGCGTCGGAACGACGCTGATTGCGACTGTTATTCATCAAGGAGAGCTTTACTGGATATCAGCGGGGGACAGCCGAATCTATTTGTTTCGAGGGGGTGTGCTCATTCCACTGACAAGGGATCACATCTATGCGAATCGGCTGAGGGAGCAGGTTTTGGCGGGTATACTCACACAGGAAGAAGCCGGGTCGCATCCGGAACGCCATTTATTAACGAGTTACTTGGGAATCCCGCGCATAACGGAAATCGATGCCAATCAAGAGCCGCTGCTCCTTTTGCCGGGTGATCTGGTTATATTATGCAGTGACGGGCTCTATGACGATTTATCGGATAAGCTGCTGGAGGAAGCGTCGTGCTTATACCCTCCGCTTGCCGCAACTCACATTTTGCAGCATGTTCTTGCAGAGCGGAGGCCTTATCAGGATAACGCAACCATAGCTATTTTAGCTTGTGTTTAGGCTTATGGTTAGAAACACCCAGATAGTGGGTAGTATAAGGTAGATAACAGGATGAAGGAGGTATTCAAAATGGATAATGAACATGATCACGATCAACGGCATGCTAAGAGTTTAGTGACGGAAAAAGACATTGATCCTGACTTTGGTCTGTTTACGGAGGAAATGCGCGGGGGAGCTGTGCCTCATGCATCGGAGCTGCTGGAGAAGCAGCATCCGAATGAGAATGCGCATGTGCATGAATCTCATATCCCTGCTTCGCTGGATAATCGTGAGGGGCTGGTCGACGAGGTCGATACGGCAGAGGAAATTTCAGAGGAGCTGGCCTCCGTGCCAGATGCGGATGTTATGGCGAAGGACAGTCCGATCGATCCTGCGTCTCCCGGTGAGGAATTCCACGGCATTGACCTATTGAACGGCGTTGGTAATCACCCCGAGGATGAGACGGAAGAGCTCTAATTAATCCGTATATAAAGCTAGAGAGTCGGGCTCACAAAAATAGACGTCAATGTTGTATGGAATACAACATTGACGTCTATTTGCTCATTCATTGCTTAAGAATGCCAGTATTGCCAAGTGGATAACAAACATAACTCGTGTGCGAATGAGAGGAAGCTTGTGTTACAATTGAGGAACAAATGTTCTTTATGGGAGCGGTAGCAGGAAAATATGCTGATGAATGATACGGTCACGATATCGGTGAGAAACTTAGTCGAATACGTATTTCTGAGCGGTAGCATCGACGTAAGGCTAAATGCAATTGATACGATGCATGAAGGCACGAAAGCGCATCAGAGAGTGCAGCTAACCTACGGCGAACAGGATCAGAAGGAGGTCTATGTCAAAGCGGACATCCAAGTGGATGATCTGCTATTTGTTGTGGACGGACGATGTGATGGATTGCTCGGAACAGATCCGATATTGACCGTTGATGAAATCAAATCGACTGGCGGCGACTTGGATCGAATAGCGGAGGACGGTTATCCTGTACACTGGGCGCAAGCATTATTTTATGCCTATATGTACGCGAAAGAGCATGAGCAGACAGCCATGCGCGTGCAGCTTACCTATGTGCAGACGAAGACAGAGGAGGAGCGGCGGTTCACGCGTGAAGTCACCTTCATAGAGCTGGAGCAATATGTCTATGAGATTACTGCTCGATACGCTCCCTATGTGCAGCAGCTGCGCAAGCATGAGCAGTTACGGAATAAAAGCATTAACGGGCTTGCTTTTCCATTTGAGACTTACCGAGCAGGGCAGCGAAAGCTGGCAGGAGCGGTTTATAAATCGATTGAGGAAGGCGTTCGTCTATTTGCGAAGGCGCCAACTGGCATAGGCAAGACGATATCGACGACTTATCCCGCCATCAAAGCAATGGGAGCAGGCATGCTTCAGCGCTTTTATTATTTGACAGCAAGGACGACGACAAGAGCCGCGGCTGAGGACGCTTTGATGTTTATGCGCGAGAAAGGGCTGCATCTCCACGCCGTGACGATCACGGCTAAGGATAAAATATGCTTTCAAGAGGAAGTTCGCTGCGAGAAGGAGCATTGCCCGTATGCGGAAGGCTATTATGATCGAATTAACGGAGCGGTGCTTGATATATTGGAGCAGGAGACGATTATGACAAGGTCGGTCATTGAAGCCTATGCCCATAAGCATAAAGTATGTCCATTCGAATTTTCACTTGATTTGGCTTATGCGTCTGATGCGGTTGTCTGTGATTACAATTATATTTTTGACCCGCGCATTTCATTTAAGCGTCAATATGCGGAGATGAAGAAGCGGACAGCACTGCTCGTGGATGAAGCGCATAACCTTGTTGATCGGGCGCGGGAGATGTTTTCGGCGGAGCTGACGAAGGCGCCCTTTCTTGCGCTGCAGCGTGAGCTCAAGGGTACGCATGGCGAGGGTTATCGCACGGCCAAGGCAATCAACGATTATTTCATCGCGCTGCGTAAAAGCAGCGACGGGGCGCCGCATCTGATTCAGCGGCAGCTTCCCGAGGAATTAGTGGCGCTAGCGGACGCATTCGCCTCGGCTGCCGAACAGGCTTTAGCCGTCGGTGTTAGCGGGAACGGCTTGCTTTTGGATGCCTATTTTGCAGCACAAAACTTTGTGCGTACAGCCAAGTTGTTTGATGATCGTTATGTTGTTTATATCGAACTTTCGAAGAGCGACGTCCGGCTCAAGTTATTTTGTCTTGATCCCTCTCAATTGCTGCAGCAGATAGGCAAGGGCTATCGCTCGCATATCTATTTCTCTGCAACGCTATCTCCAGTCTCGTATTATATGGACATGCTGGGAGCGGGAGAAAATGATTACACGCTCGCGGTGCCGTCCCCCTTTGCAAAGGAACAGCTTGATGTAGTGATCAATCCGCTTTCTACAAGGTACCACGACCGCGATCAGTCTAAGCTGCCGATAGCGAAGCTAATCATGGAGCTGATGAGTGAGCGACCGGGTAACTATTTTGTGTTTTTTCCATCCTATGCCTATATGAATGCCGTTTACGAGACGTATATGGAGCTTAAGGAATGGTCTGTTCCTGCTGGTACGGCTTCAGATGCAGAAGTGCTGCTGCAAAGACCCGACATGGCGGAGGAAGAACGAGATCGTTTTTTAGGTACATTTCAGGCTGGGAGCGGGAAATCCTTGATTGGTTTTGCGGTGATGGGCGGCGTGTTCTCGGAGGGTGTCGACTTGGCCGGAGACCGATTGGTCGGAGTTATCGTTGTTGGTGTAGGGCTGCCGCAGCTCGGTGTAGAGCGCAATATGCTGAAGGATTATTTTAACGAGCAGGGCAAGAATGGGTATGATTATGCGTATGTGTTCCCAGGGATGAATAAGGTGCTGCAGGCTGGCGGCCGTCTAATCCGCTCGGAAACCGATCGCGGGACACTCGTGCTCATAGACGATCGGTATTTGCAAACCCAGTATCAACGGCTTCTGCCTGAAGAGTGGAAGGGGTAATCAATTGACGGAATCGGATTCCGTTTTGACTATTCGATTGAGAAGTGACGGTAATGATTCAAATCGTTTCTCTATATATACTGCAGCTGATAAGGTGACCAGCAAACCGAGCAGCGATCCGCATACGGACAAGGGAATGGCCCAGAATAACGTGGGCTGTGTGAAAAAAGGAATAAGCGCAACGGCCAAAATGGGAGGAGCGTTCCAGTTAAATCGATTGATGCAAAAAATGACGATGAGTAGTGTGAGAAGCAGCGATAGTACCCCAGGATTCCAATAATTAAGAATGGAGCCGATAAATGAAGAAAAGACGGCGCCAAGGGCGATTTTGCGAAGTTGTGATTTCTCGAACGGGCGTGAAATGAAGAGCAAGCTGAAAGCGCCCAAAGTAGGGAAGAACAAGGAATGCATATACGGAATATGTAACGAGATCCAGTAAATCATGATGATATATAAGCAGATTGCATAGGTTCTAATACGCATGCCGTGAGCTCGCCTTCTTTCCAAGTGGATTGCAACGGTTAACTTTACGCAGCATGTTACATTTTACCCTCACCGTTCTTGTACCGTCAATCATTTATATTTGTCAATTCGAATGAAAACGTTCATTCTGTTGCCGTGAGAAATTAAAATAAGCCCAGCCAAATAATCGGCTGGGCTTGCTGATAAGGAGAATACCATGCTGCTGCATAAAGGACAGACGTTGTTCAACCAAGGGGAAAGTGGGCCGCTGTTTCACTTAAAGAGCGGTTTGCTGAAAATTGTTCGCGTTCATGAAGACGGTCATCCGTTTCTAGTTAATATCATCGTACCGAACGAGATCATTCCTCATCATTCGTTAATTAGTCCTTTGCCTTATCACGGTACAGCGATTGCGCTTGTTGCTTGTGAGATCGATCTAGTATCGCCGCAGCAATGGTACGACGAGCTGAAGCTGAGTCCGGAGAAAAGCCTTGAAGTCGCACGGCTCCTTCAAAGTAAGCTGAGGATGATGCAGCAGCGAATCGATCAATTAACACAAGTGGCGCCTGCCGAAAAGCTAAGGAAGCTGCGGGAATGGTTTGCGGCATACATTGGACCCACAGCGATAACCGATGTGCTGACACAGGATGAGATTGGTCAGCTCATCGGCCTTCGCCGCGAAACGGTCAATCGGCTGCTGCGGGCGCAGCCGAGATAGGAGCAAGCTAGCTTATCGCTGCAAGTTCAAGGCTGGCTGCGGGACCGAAAAATTCATAGTGAATGTCCGAATCTGCCACGCCTATTTGCTGAAGAGAATGATTAATTGCCGCCATGAATGGAGTCGGGCCGCAGAAATAAAAGGCAGCGTCAGTATCCGTAATAATGGATTGCAGCCAAGGCAGATCAATATAGCCTTCCTTATGGAAAAGCTGTTCTTTCAGGTCTCTTTCTGTCGGCTTCACGTAGCAATAGTAGACAGAGACCTGAGGGTGTTCACTCGCAAGTAGATTCACTTGCTCCCTCATGGCATGGACATCACCGTTCTGGGCGGAATGTATAAAGGTTACCTGACGTTTCGGATCATGTTCGGTTAGTGTATTTAACATACTGAGCATCGGCGTCAACCCGACACCTCCGCTTATCAATACGACGGGACGCTCATCCGTCCGATTTAGAATAAAGTCTCCTGCAGGAGCGGATAACCATAAAGTTTCCCCCTCAACAACATGCTGGTGCAGGTAGGACGATACTTCGCCGGCGGAACGGTCTAGATAAGCGTCCTCGCGTTTAACCGAGATTCGATAGTAAGGTTTTCCAGGAGCATCGGATAAGCTATATTGTCGTATTTGCGTGTGTTCGGCGCCTTCCTTTTTGATTTTGACGGTTACGTATTGACCGGGTTCGTAGCTTGCAATGGATTGGCCATCTTCTGGAACCAAATAGAAAGAAGTGATTACATGGCTCTCCTGCACCTTCCGCGCCACTCGAAAAGCACGGAAGCCCTCCCAGCCGCCCGCCTGCGAATGTGTATTCTCGTACATTTCTTGCTCAATGCTTATAAAAGCATCCGCAATTATGCCATAAGCCTCCGCCCATGCATTTAATATTTCATCCGTAGCAGCTTCTCCAAGCACATCTTTAATCGCCATCAGCAAGTATTTGCCGACAATCGGATAGTGCTCCGGCTTCACTCCTAAGCTGCGATGCTTATGTCCAATTTGCTTCACAACCGGAATAATAGCTGCAAGGTTCTCGATATGCTGCGCTGCTGCATAAACGACGTTGGCAAGCGCGGCTTGTTGTCTGCCTTGTTTTTGGTTAGCGTGATTGAACAGGTTCAGGAGCTCAGGATGATTGGTGAACAAAAGCTGATAGAAGCGTTTTGTAATCGTCACGCCGTGAACCTCTAATACAGGAACCGTAGATTTAATAATTTGAATACATTGTGCACTTAACATGAATAACCCCTCCAATGTCTGTTTGCATCTAATATGTTTAAGTATAGACCTTAGGATGCACCAAACTATGTGATTAAGATCACAGAAATTTGCAACGATATGTGACATTTAGAACTTTCTATACGGATAGTTAATTTATTTTTTTTTTAACCAATCACTATTGACAGTAATTTCTATGGATGGTAAAGTGACTAATATATTTTAGCGAGAGGAGGATTGCGTTACATGAACACTTACAATTACATTCATTTAGCTGTAAGAAAGAACCATCATTTGAACATGAATAACGTAATCCATCCGCGCGTTGTTTCACTTTGATTAAGGGTATCCCCATCATCAGAGGCGCATGATTACGTAATCGTAATTATGCGCCTTTTCTATGCCCTCGCGAGACTTATCTAAGTCGCGTTTTTTTGAGGGGAAGAAGCGTGTCGTTACGACGACACGCTTTTTTGTGTTTTCGGGAGTAAATCGAAGGTAAACGAAGCTTGGATGGATAGCGGAAGGTGTGGTAGAGAAGCATGTTTAGTGTACTCAAAAAATTAAGCTGGTTTTTTAAATTGCATTGGAAGCGTTATACCGTTGCTATAACACTTCTAGTACTAACAGGAATTATCGATGTCATCCCGCCGTGGCTTATCGGCTATACAATTGACGGCATCCATCAGGATCTGCTCGGTCAAGCCGATTTTGATCGTGTGCTTTACGGCTGGATCGCACTTACGGTAGTAGGCTATATCATCACGTACATATGGCATTACAAGCTGTTTGGCGGAGCATTCGTGCTTGAGAAGCTGCTGAGGTCGCGTTTGATGGGACATTTTTTACGAATGACTCCAACCTTTTATGAACGCAATCGGACGGGCGATCTTATGGCGCGCTCGACAAATGATTTAGGAGCGGTTGCGCAGACAGCGGGCTTCGGCATATTGACGTTAATTGACTCGACTCTATTTATGATTACGATTCTGATTGTTATGGCAGGTTTGATAAGCGTGAAGCTCACACTTGCCGCATTGCTGCCACTTCCGCTTATGGCGCTTGCCATGAAGCATTATGGTAAAAAAATTCACGAACGATTTATGGACGCGCAAGACGCATTTGGCGATCTGAACGATCAGGTGCTGGAATCGGTATCCGGCGTTCGCGTCATTAGAGCTTTCGTGCAGGAAGAAGCAAGCGAGGCGCGTTTCAGCGCCAAAACAAATGATGTGCTTAACAAAAATATTGCTGTTGCGCGCATCGACGCGTTATTCGAGCCGACGATGAAAATACTCGTTGGAATGAGCTATTTGATCGGGCTTTGTTATGGCGGATATCTCGTATTCCACAATGAAATAACGCTCGGGGAGCTCGTATCCTTTAACGTATTTCTTGGGATGCTGATCTGGCCGATGTTTGCTATCGGTGAGCTCATTAACATTATGCAGCGCGGTAATGCTTCACTCGATCGTGTAAGTGAGACACTTGGCTATAAGCCTGACGTTGCTGATGCAGCTGCGCAGGTGAAAGTGGCGGAACCAACGTCCCTGCAATTCAAAAATGTCACGTTCCGTTATCCGTCTTCTCAAGTCGATAACTTGGTAGATGTGTCCTTTACGTTATCACAGGGGCAAACGCTTGGTATCGTAGGTAGAACTGGCAGCGGCAAGACAACACTACTGAAGCAGCTGCTTCGGGAATATCCGCTTGGACGGGGCGGCATTCATATATCTGGCGAGCCGCTTGGCAGCTTGAAAATTGATGACTTGCTAAGCTGGATCGGTTATGTGCCGCAGCAGCCAATCTTGTTCTCGAAGACGATCCGCGAAAATATTTTCTATGGCCTAAAAGAAGGCACAGATGCTGATTTGCAGCGGGCACTCGAGCGGGCTTCATTCGCCAAAGATATTAAGTTTTTACCGGATGGACTGGAGACGATGGTTGGCGAGCGAGGTGTTGCGCTGTCCGGCGGGCAGAAGCAGCGCGTTAGTATTGCGCGTGCACTCATCGCAGATCCAGAGATATTGCTGATGGACGATGCGTTGTCAGCTGTAGACGGGAAAACGGAGTCCGAAATTATTGAGGGTATCCGTACAGAAAGAGCAGGCAAGACGACGCTCATTACGACGCATCGTTTATCTGCAGTGCAGCATGCGGACTGGATTATTGTTCTCGACGAAGGACGAATTATTCAGGAAGGTACGCATGAGCAATTGCTTGAGAGAGGCGGCTGGTACCGCGAGCAGTATGATCGCCAGCAGCTTGAGGCTATTATTGAAACGTAATAAATTGGAGGCGTGAAGAGCAATGGGCAACACAGGAAAACGATTGTTTCAATACGCCATGCTTTATAAAAAACCGATCCTGCTTGCGCTTCTTCTGCTCGTGCTTGCTGTATGCGCAGAGCTGGCAGGACCGCTAATTGCAAAACGGATGATTGACCAGAATATTCTCGGCATCGAGAAGAAATGGCATGAAGTCGAGGCAAAACAAGATTATGCGGTTCTTTATAAAGATAAATGGTATAAGCGCGAGGATCACTTTGCCGCTTCGGAACAGAAGGGCAAGGAAGTTCGCGTGCTGCAGGTTGGACGTCAATTTTATTGGCTGGAGGATGCAATGGCATCCGATCAAGGCAAGCGTGTGGTAGAGGGGAACAACCTCACTGTGACAAACAAGGAAACGGGCGAAACGGTCTCGTACCCTGTAACGAAGCTCACATCACAAGAGCTGTATTCCTTCTATAAGCCGGAGTTTCCGGCATTAATGAAGCTAGCGGCTATGTATTTCGGATTTTTGCTGCTCGTTGCTGTCTTCACCTATGGACAGCGGCTTATGCTGCAAACGTCTGCGAACCGTATTGTGCGAAGGCTGCGTACAGATATTTTTGCACATACGCAGCGGCTGCCCGTAAATTATTATGATAATTTATCAGCTGGGCAGGTTGTCTCGCGGGTGACGAATGATACAGAAGCTATTCGCGAGTTGTACGTTGCAGTGTTAGCGAATTTCTTCACAGGTATTATTTATATGGTGGCTATTTATGGAGCTTTGTTCTTACTAGATGTGCGCTTAGCGCTTGTGGCTCTGCCGCTTGTGCCGATCCTCATCATATGGATTATCGTTTACCGTAAATTTGCTGCTCGTTATAATCGTATCATTAGATCGAAGTTGAGCGAAATCAACGGAATGATTAATGAATCCATACAAGGGATGACGATTATCCAGGCGTTCCGCCGTCAGAAGGAAACGACTAAGGAATTTGAGGAAATGAATGAGTATTATTACAAGTATCAAAACAAACTGCTCAGCCTCAACTCCATTACATCGCATAATCTAGTCAACGTCATTCGGAATATATTATTTCTAATTGTACTTATTATGTTCTGGGGTGATTCGCTTCGCGGAGCGGTATCGGTCGGCGTGCTTTACGCATTCATCGATTATATGCATCGTATGTTTGCGCCGATTGTCGGCATCGTAAACCAGCTATCAAATCTCGAGACGGCACGCGTATCTGCCGAACGGGTATTTAAGCTGATGGACGAGGAAGGAATCGATGTTGTTTCCGGCAAAATGGAGCGATATAAGGGTGATGTTCAGTTCGAGGATGTTTCATTTGCTTATAAAAAGGATGAGTACGTGCTGAAGCATATCTCCTTCCACGCTCGTCAAGGTCAAACGGTCGCTTTAGTTGGCCATACCGGCTCAGGCAAAAGCTCGATACTTAATCTGTTGTTCCGTTTCTATGATTCGAACGAGGGTAAGATTATAGTGGATGGCACCGATGTGCGCGATATGCCGAAGCAGCTGCTCAGGCAGCATATGGGCATCGTCCTTCAGGATCCATTCCTGTTTACCGGAACGATCGCATCGAACATTAGTCTTGATAACCCAGAGATTAGCCGAGAGAAAATTGTACAGTCGCTTCGTGACGTCGGAGCTTACGACATGTTCAGTCAGTTTCAGGGCGGTATTGATGCGCCTGTTATTGAGAAGGGAAGCACCTTGTCTGCTGGTCAACGGCAGTTGATTTCCTTCGCAAGGGCGCTGGCTTATGATCCGGCTATCCTCATTCTCGATGAGGCGACAGCCAGCATAGATACCGAGACGGAAGCCATCATTCAAGAGGCACTTGATGTACTGAAGAAGGGCCGCACGACGTTTGTCATCGCGCACCGTCTGTCGACGATTCGCAGTGCAGATCAAATTCTTGTACTTGATCGCGGTGTCATTGTGGAGCGAGGCAGCCATGATGAGCTTATGGAACAACGCGGCAAGTATTACGCTATGTACCAGCTGCAATTTGGCGCAGCATCCGCATAATAGAAAGCTGCAAAAAACGGCTAAGCGAGAGTCATCCCGCTTAGCCGTTTTTTTTGTATTGGCAAGGTCATTACAGTTCAAAGACAAAGCGTGCTGCAACGAGAGATAACCATGCTGTTCGTTGTTTATACCATTAGGTTTTGAAGCGGCTGATGGCTTCATTCAAGGTTGAAGCTAAATTGCGCAGCTGCTCAGATGAGCTTGCAACCTCCTGCATGGAGGCAAGCTGCTCTTCCGAGGCAGCAGCAACACGCTGTGAATTTCCTGCTGAGCTGGCCGTTATGCCCTCAAGCGCATCTAGTGAAGCTGCTATTTGCTCGCTTCCCGCTGACATTTGCTCCGACGCTGCAGAAACTTCCTGCACCTGACTGGACACATCGCGAATGGATGTAACGATGGAGCGGAAGGATTCGCCGGCCTGTGCTGAGATGCTCGAACCGAAGCGTGCAGCTTCGACTGATTGCTCCATAGATGAAACAGCAGTTGCTGCATGGCTTCCGATGCTATGCAATATTGATCCAATTTGCTCGGATGATTCCTTGGACCGCTCAGCCAGCTTGCGGATTTCATGGGCTACGACAGCAAAACCTTTGCCGTGCTCGCCAGCACGCGCTGCCTCAATCGAAGCGTTAAGTGCAAGCAGATTTGTTTGATTGGCTACATCGCCGATCAAGGCAAGTATGCCGCCGATTTTGTCGCTTTGCTCCTTCAATTCATGTAAGGTAGTGACTGTTTCGACTACATTGGACTCAATAGCATTCATCTGCTGCAGCGTTTGATCAATGACGGTCTCGCCTTCCGTAGCGAGTGCAGTCGTATCCGCTGCCAGCTCAGATACAGATGAGGTCGATTCTGCGATTCTTTGAATGCCGATCGTCATTTCGGTCATAGCGCGCTGGCACTCTTGCAAGCTTTGCAGCTGTGTATCGGAGCCTGAAGCAACTTCTTGAATGGCCTCCGTTACTTCTTCTGTCGCCCGGGATGTCTGCTCAGCACTTTGCTGCATATTGTAAGCTGATCCAGCGACCTCATCGGATGTAATTCGGATGCTGCCGGTGAGCTGACGCAGGCTCGCGATCATTTCATTAAAGGCATTGGAGACTTGCGCTATCTCATTGCCGCCATTGACTGAAACAGCAAGCGTCAAGTCGCCTTTCGCTGCTAAAGAGGATACTTCAGCGAGCCGTTTGAGCGGCTTCAACGTCATTCTTATGAGAACAACAATGATAAGAATGGCAATAAAGGATAGAAGCAAGGCAACCCCTAAGCTTTTCCAAAATATAAGATTCAAAGCATCGTCGAGTTGTTTGTAATCAACATCGATGCCGAATATCCCTATCACTTTACCGCTAGGGTCTTTTACCCGGGCTAAATAAGAAATCCACTGGCCGTAGTCATCTGTAACGACCTCAGTCAAGGCTGACACTTTTTTCAGCGTTTCATCGATTTTTCCTGCGAATTCGGCAGTCATTTCATACTCACCCCCTGGGCCAAGGCCTGCGGTGGAGAGAGCTTCGTTGCTCTGTATCATCTTTATAAATTTTTTACCGTCGCGCTCAATAACCTCGGGCATATACACATAAGCATTTGCAACGATATCGTTCTTAATCATTACGTCAAGCTGAAGCTTAAGCAGCTCGAACGTAGCATTATTGGTGTCGCGTCCTGCAGATACTTCGTTATATCCGAAGGTAATAAGATCGTGGCCAGCCTCGATTTGATAGCCGAGCGTTTGCCCTATCCGTTCAATTTCATCTAAATAGGATTTTTTCTGCGAGCTGTAGGACAAATACTCCGTGACGCTAATGACAATGACTAAAAGAAGGGCTAATACGATAGAGCTGGTAACGACTAAACTTCTGTCTTTTATTCGTAACATGCAATCACACCCCATAATGAAAAGTTAAGATAAGATAAGTTATCGTCGAATTATGTCGAAAAGTGAATAGTAATCAATCAGTCCATTTTTTTACAATTCATAAAATAACAACTGTAACTACATTAACAAACATCTATTAGATAAATACGGGGCTTTATGTTAGGAAAGTATTCAATTATTGCTTATATTCAGCCAACATTCAGCGGGGGTTAAAGGAGGCTTAAGTTTTACTGGCTATGCTAGATCTTGTAACAACAAACTTGAAAGTGAAAGGTGGATTATTTAATGAAGAGAGCAAAAGCAATAACAGCAGGTGCGATTGCACTAACGCTTACCCTAGGTGGCGGAGGCCTATGGGCAAGCCAATATGTAAATGCGACAGCAGCAAGCAGTGACACTCAGCAAGAGCAAGGCACACAGGCAGAGAACAACGCAGCTAAGAAGGATCATGAAGGTAGACATGGCGGCTTTGGACGCGGCTTTGAACAAATACAAGAACAGTTACTAACGTACTTAGGGCTAGATGAAGCAGCACTTCAAACGAAGTTGCAAACGTTAACGCTTACGGAAGTTGCAGCAGAGAGTGGGAAAACGCGAACAGAGCTCAAGGCAAAGCTTGTTGAATGGCTGGAGGCTGCAGAGGCGGTAAATCCGAAGCCGGACGCAGAAGCGGACAAGCTCGCGGAAACAGGGAAACAACTAGTGAAGCCGGACGCCGCTGCACTAGCAGAGAAGCTACTGGATTCCAAAGGCATAGGCTTTGGAAAGCAGGGCGGCGGTGGTGAAAGAGGCGGAGGCTTCGAGAAAAATATAGAGGGGATCGCTGCGGCACTCGGTATAACCGCGGATGTGCTTAAGGCAGAGCTAGAATCAGGCAAGACAGTAGCGGCAATCGCTGCGGAGAAGGGTGTTGCGATTGGGGTCATCATTGACTTGCAGGTGAAAGATAAAAAAGCGAAGCTAGCGGAGGAGTTGGCAGCGGGAACCATTACACAAGAACAGTATGATACTAAGCTAGCCGAGGCTGTCCAACATGCAACGGAGCATGTAAACGGAGAAATGAAGGCTCGAGGAGGACATGGCAAGGGCGGCCCTGGCGGTAAAGGACCGCGGGGCGCACGTCCGAGCAGTGATGCAGCGAAAAGTGAATCAACAACTGACGCCTCCGCAGCCGCAACTCCAACTGCATAACGGCTTAATAGGCGGTATTTAAGATTATTTTGCGTAGTTTTTAAAAGAAAGTAGAAAGGAGCCATCCCTGTGGTCTTTGACCTAGAGATAGCTCCTTTCAAGTTTTTCCTCTTACTTAAACGGACCTTCCGAGCAATAGCGCAAGCTCCTGTGGTGGCAGCGGCTTACTGAATAAATAACCTTGCAGCTCATCACACTGCAGCTTGGTACAGAAGTCCGATTCAGCAATCGTCTCCACGCCTTCCGCAACAACCTTCATGTTCATGCTATGTACAAGCTCGATAATGGCCTTTACGATGGATGATTTTTTCTCATCATTTGTAATGCCTTGAATGAAGGAACGATCGAGCTTAACGTCCGATATAGGCAAGCGCTGCAGCTGATTCAAAGATGAATAACCCGTGCCGAAATCATCGATTGAAATTTGTATGCCAAGCCCTCGAAGGAACAGAATGGTCTCGATCACTTGATCCATATTTCGCATGAATACACCCTCGGTAATTTCAAGGCTCACATATTGCGGCTCAAGACCTGTGTCCTTTAATGCTTTAACGATCATTTCAGATAAGTTTCCTTGGTAGAAATGTCTTGCTGATATGTTTACTGAAACGCATATACGCCGTAATCCCGCATCCTGCCACGCTTTATTTTGCCGGCATGCCTCGTGAAAGACCCAACTGTCGATATCGAGTATAAAGCCAGATTGTTCGGCTAGCGGAATGAATTTATCAGGTGGAATCATACCGAGCTCGGGATGACGCCAGCGAATAAGCGCTTCTATGCCACAGAGCTCGCCAGACACAGCATTAATTTTCGGTTGATAATGAAGAGAAAACTGTTTGTTTTGCAGTGCATTATAAAGCCCGTTTTCGAGCTGCATCTTCTCTGTCATGGCGGACACCAGCTTTGGCTTAAAAAATCGGTAACAGCCGTCTCCCTGCTCTTTGGCGCTGTACATAGCAATATCGGCATTTCGGATAATGGTGTCCATATCGCTGCCATCCTGCGGGTACACGCTTATGCCGACGCTAACCGTCAGGTAAAGCAGTGCTTCATCGATGACAAAAGGCTCATTGAAGGAATCTACGACTGCTTGGGCATTTGCGGCTAGCTCCTCTTCATGATCATACCGTAAGGCGAAAACAAATTCGTCTCCTCCCAAACGGAATACGCTGCAGTCATTAAACACAGCCGCTCCGAAACGTTCTGCTGCCTTGCGGAGCAAGATATCTCCTACGGCATGTCCGAGCGTATCATTAATTTGTTTAAAGCGATTAATATCAGCGAACATGATAGCTATCGGTTTTTTTGAATTTGCGTTCATAGTGATCATATCTTGAAAATGGAGTGTGAATTGCAGTCTATTGGGCAAACCAGTCAGCATATCGTAATAGGCAAGCTGATGCAATCTCTCCTCCGATTGCTGCAATAAGTAAGCCTGAGCTTCCAGCCTCTCGTTGCTCCGCTGCGACTCTTGGAACATATGAATGAGGTTGGTCGACATATGTTTGAAATTCGCAATCAAGGAATGGATCTCTACAATACTGCTTCTCGGCCATTCCACATTATTCATCTGCTGGAGTTTCAGCGGAAGATTTGTTGTCGCTTTGGCTAGCCGAGTTAAGCTGCGAGAGAGCCACCGATTAATGAGATAAGCGAGAATGGCGGCGAATACGGCAAGTCCGATCATATAAACAAAATGTGTAAAATATTTGGAAAATAAATAATTTTGATGGTTTTTAAGTGGAATATCAACGTAAACAAGCCAATCCGTTGCCCGAATTTTATCTTTATATATCAAATTGCCATCGTGCCACGTCTGAAAGTACCAGGAGTATTTTTTCTCAACTGGCATGACTAAATACGATTTATTATTTAAGGGAGTGACTCTGGTTTCTTTGGAGAGATCAAACATTTCACCCACAAGCTCTGACTTGGTGGATGCGATAATTTTATGGTCAGCATTCGTGATAGATATAATTGAGTTTCGGGTATGTTTGTTAAGCGCTAGCTGAATGAAAGCAATCTGCTCCTGTTTCTCTATCCCAATGCTAACCGCTTGCCATTTATCCAATGAGTCGGTAACACGATTGACTTCAATCGAAGATAGGCGCTCAGCATACAGACTTACTTCTTTAATAGAGCTCAAGCTGTTCATGAAAATATTGAGTAAAAAGGAAATGAATACGATGCCGATGGAAAAATGAAACAGTACCTTGCTAAAGGAATTGGGTCCTTGTTTTCCCGAGGAAAGTCCGCTCCATTTACGCAGTGGAACATACTGGTGAATAATCTCAGCGAACAGTGCATTAAATAAGCCATTCATGGCGATGATGCCTGCAATAAGAAGCAAATCTTGTGCTGAGAGCGGAGAATTAAAGGAGTAGAACCAACAGATGGCTGGCATACCGATTAAAACCCAGAATACGGCGTCAAGCCCGAACAGCTGGTTCTTATATTTGCGAAGGAGCAAGCCGACAAAGGCGGCTTCAATTAAGATGATGTAATGAAAAAGGGGTTGTTTCAATAGAAAAGTACCGATGGATAGGACAATTGCGGCGATGAAGAGTCCCTGCAAGTAACCGAATAAACGCAAGCCAAGAAGGATGAATAGACTCGTTAAAGAAAAGGTAATGCCGTACAAAAATTGAAAATGATTCGACTCGGCTGCAAGCGCGAGAAGCGCACATAAGGCAAATGCGAAAGCAATCGTCAATTGTTTGTTGTGCTGCTGAAACAATGGGTTGCTCACCGTCGGCCTCCTGGAAGTGTGACAAGGTCTATTACATTCAAACAAAAGGGTGCCGAAGCACCCAGTTTATGATATGAACATAAAAGAAATTGATTATTTTCCCTGTTATTCGACAATTTTTTCTAATATCCTGCTTTTGCGTTAAGTTGATGCTGCTAAACCTTTAAAATATCATGATCTACGTAACGCGCACCGTTTAATTCGCTAATGATGTTAATGGCAGCTTTTGCGCCATCCCCTGCAGTAACAATGGCATGTACGCTTACTCCGGCAACGGTTCCTGCTGCCCAAATGTTGTCGATATTCGTTTTACCAGCTGGATCAACCGCAATAACGGTTTTAATACGAGGCTCGGTGCCTGGTTTCGTAGAGATCCCGATATGCTCAGCTAGCTCAGTCGATACGCCCGTTGCAATAAGCACATGTTTGGCTTCATAGCTTCCGCCGTCTGTTTCCACCCGTAGGCCGTCAGTTATGGCAACGATATTTTGTACCGTTTCCTCCTTGAACTCCGCTCCGAACTTCTGAGCCTGCCGTTTGCCTGTATCAACAAGCTCAGGACCACCGATTTCCGCAATTCCGTAATAGTTTTCGAACCAAGCGCGTTTTGTCATTCCTTTGTTGTTCTCAAACACGAGCGTCTTTTTGCCTGCTTTTGCAGTAAAAATGGCTGCACTTGCTCCAGCTGGACCAGCACCAATAATTACGATATCGAACATGCGACATACCTCCAATAATGGTTGGTTTGATTACATCACTAGTATATAAATTGAGGCTTGAAAAAAGCAAATGGCTTGTTTGCCGTACAATACATTTGTTCACAATATATTCTAAATTAAGGCGTTGTTTTAAATAAATTCCTTTGATATAGTTCTATTATCGAACTATTTTACAATAGAATTAATTTCGTGGATATTTAGAAGCTGCATATGAAGGAGGACACCAGTGTGGATCGAGCGTCATTGAAACAACTGATCGATCGCTACGAGGCGGCTAATTTCCTCGTAAACCGTCGGTTAAATGCGATGATCCGCGAGCTAATGCCGGATGATCTAACGGTAGACCAGTTTTCAACACTTCGTTATTTACGGTCGAGGGAGATGAGCACTTCATCCGAATTAGCCGACATTTTTTGCGTGGGCAAAAGCTCAATAACCGCAATCATTACGCGATTATTTGATAAAAACTTGATTCAAAGACTGCCGGATGAGAAGGATCGTAGGGTTATCTACTTAGCGCTGACGGAGGAAGGTAAGCAGGTCTGCGACCGCATGGAGGATAAGATACAAGTGCTGCTGGCCAAATACATTAATCGTTTTGAAGAGCAAGAGGCGAACTTCTTTATCGAAACCTTCGAGAAGCTTGCAAAGGAAATGATGAATCCTTAGTTCTATTATATTTGAGGGGGAACAAAAATGAGAACCGTTTTGAAGTTTAGATGGTTTGTTTTGGTGTTGTGGCTTGCTGCAGCAGTAGGTCTGATGCTCAGTGCGCCGAATATGGAGGAGCTTGTTCGTACGAAAGGGCAGATTAATGTACCTGATGGTTATTCTTCTTCAGTAGCTAGCGAATTGGAGAAGTCTATTGGCGGAGGCGATAGCGCCAGTGCCAGCAGCGGAATGGCCACCGTGCTTGTATTCCATAAGGATGGTGGTCTATCTGACGCCGATTTAGTGGAAGTGAAGAGTGGAATCGATAAGCTGAAGAGCAAAGGCGAGGCTATTGGCGTACTTTCCGTGACGACTCACTTTGATACCAAAGAGCTTGAGGAGCAAATGGTATCCAAGGACGGAAGCACCGTTCTTGCACTCGTAAATGTCGAGGCTGGCGACCGTGAGCTTGCTGAACTAAGAGACGGACTCTATGAGACGATTTCGGATGTGAAAGTGGAACATTATTATACGGGCAACTGGCTGATCTCTGAGGATGTTGTGCAGAGCTCGCAGGAAGGGCTTAAGAAAACAGAGTTCATTACACTTGGTTTTATATTAATTATTTTGTTTGTTGTATTCCGTTCTGCAATTGCGCCGCTCGTACCGCTTGTAGCAGTCGGTTTTACTTACTTAATTTCGCAATCCATTATTTCATTTTTAGTCAAATATTTCGATTTCCCCCTTTCGAACTTCACGCAAATTTTCTTGGTTGCTGTACTATTTGGAATCGGGACTGACTATTGCATCCTGCTTATTAGCCGCTTCAAGGAAGAACTGACGCATAGCGGCGGCGATAAGACAGAAGCAATTGTGCAGACTTACCGTACGGCGGGAAGAACTGTTTTATTTTCTGGCTTAGCGGTGCTTGTTGGCTTCTCTGCAATCGGATTCTCGACGTTTATGCTTTACCGCTCGGCGGTTGCCGTTGCAGTCGGGGTAGCGGTGCTGCTTATCGCTTTGTTTACGATCGTACCGTTTTTTATGGCGGTGCTGGGCACAAAACTGTTTTGGCCGGCAAAAGGATCATTGGAGCATAAGCCGAGCAAGCTGTGGGGTACAGTAGGTAAGTTTTCATTAAAAAGGCCTTTGTGGGCACTCGTTATTTTGGCTGTCATTATCGTACCTTTCCTTACGGCATACAAAGGCACAATCTCTTTTAACTCGCTTGATGAGATTGGTGACAAATATGACTCCGTTAAAGCGTTCAACATTATTTCGGATAGCTTTGGACCTGGCGATTCGCTGCCTACGACCGTGGTGGTCAAAGCCGATAAGCCAATGGATACGCCAGAGGGGCTTGCTGTACTGGAGCAAATCAGTCGCGAGCTTGCGAATTCGGGGGGCATCAAGACTGTTCGCAGCGCAACTCGTCCGACAGGTGAAGTGATGGAGCAATTTCTCGTGTCGGATCAAGTCAGCACCCTTGAGAATGGACTTGGTCAAAGCGGCGAAGGCTTGGGCAAAATCGGGGATGGTCTCTCAGAGGCAAGCAGCGCGTTAAGCGAGAATGCGCCAAAATTAAATGAAGCCGTTGATGGCGCGGGCAAGCTCGTTAATGGCACGAATGAGCTGAAGGCTGGAATTGTACAGCTCGGCACAGGTTTGAAAAAGATTCAACAAGGGCTGCAAGATGGATCTGCAGGCGCTGGAGAGCTTACTGAAGGATTGAAGCAGGCGCAAGCGAGCGCGGAGCAGCTGGCGGGCGCGAGTCGTAAATTGCTTAGCAGCTATGAGCAGCTAGGCGGCGGTCTTGGTCAACTTACAGGCGCTTATAGCGCCATTGCCTCTGAGCAGGCGAAGCTTGCGAGCGGTTTATCTGGTGTAGAGCAAAGTCTGACAGGACTACAGGAGAGTTACCCAGAACTGCAAAACGATGAGACTTTCAAACAAACATTACTTGCACTTGGTAAGCTGCAAGAAGGAGCAGCAGGCATCAGCGGGCAGTTGTCGCAGCTCAATGAACAGCTGACAGGTATTTCGGCTGGCATGACGCAAGCAAATGCTGGTTTCTTACAAGCAAGTGAAGGACAAACGGCACTTGCTTCAGGTTTTGGCAAGCTTGCTGCAGGGCTAGGAGAACTGCAAAAAGGCATTGAGCAGGCAGCTGCAGGTCAAGGTCAAATTGTCTCGAAGCTGCCGGGCGTCACGCAGGGCTTTAATGAACTATCAGATGGACAGAAGGAGCTTCAAGCAGGCTTCGCATCTTTAAATGATCAACTAGGTGAATTGACCAGCGGTTTGGATCAAAGCGTTGACGGCTTAACGCAGGTAACGGATGGTCTGACTTCTGCTGGCGGCTATTTGAACAGCCTTGCCGAATCGCCGAATAAGCAAATGACAGGCTGGTATATTCCAGATGAAGCTATTGCGAACAAGGAGTTTCAGACTGCCCTTAATGTGTATATGTCGGAGGATCGCCAAACGGCAAAATTCGACGTCATATTTAACGGCAATCCGTATGCACAGGAAACTATGGCTCAGATCGATGGGCTGGAAGCAGCCGCTAAACGCGCCATTCAAGGCACAGATTATAGCGGAGCACAGGTGGCTATCGGCGGAGTAACAAGCATGAATAACGATTTGAGCAATATATCAGCATCGGATTATTCTCGTACGGTCATTCTTATGCTGATCGGGATTTCGATCATTCTTATCCTATTGTTCCGCTCGATCGTCATGCCGCTTTATATGATCGCATCGCTCCTCGTTACATTCTATTCCTCGATGGCGATTGCGGAGGTCATTTTCGTAAGGCTGCTTGGGCAGTCAGGCATTAGCTGGGCGGTTCCTTTCTTCGGATTTGTCATGCTGGTCGCACTCGGAATTGATTATAGTATTTTCTTGATGGATCGCTTTAAGGAGTACCGCCATCTATCACCTCAGGAAGCGATACTCGAAGCGATGAAAAACATGGGTACGGTTATTATGTCTGCGGCCGTTATTCTAGGCGGAACATTCGCAGCGATGCTTCCTTCAGGAGTAATGTCGCTCCTGCAAATAGCGACGATCGTGCTTTGCGGATTGTTCATCTATGCTTTATTGATGCTTCCGTTGTTCATTCCGGTTATGGTGCGTACGTTCGGACCAGCTAACTGGTGGCCGTTTATGGGGCGCAGACAGGAAACAGAACAAACGGATCGCGTTCATAGCGGTCACACACTTAAGGGGCATCATGTCTCACATGATTCAACCCATTAATCGTTAAAATGGAGGGTTATCCAGGGTCTTTGTCACAAAGACCCATGCGATAACCCTTTTCTTGTTATACTTAACGTCTAGCCAGATCGTATGGATTGATTTCTGCATTCGCATACGATGCGCGTCCATTAAGAAATGCGCTGATTTGCTGCTGTTGCTCGCTTAGCAGACGTTGGAGCTTTTCGGCTTGCTCCTTGCTGGCGGAAGCTTCTTGCTCGGCTCGTGTTACCAGTTTGAGCAGAATGAAGGATTCATTCGATAGTCCGAGCTTAAGGCGTATTTTCTCATTCCGGATGAATTCGGTTTTTGGCGAGGGGCTGCCGTCCTCGGTTGTATTGCCCCTTGTTTTATCGGGAAGCAGCTGCAAGGCGGAACGGCCTTGCTCGGTAATCATATAGACCTTCTTGCCGCCGTCCTCTAATTGAACAGAGACGAATCCGCATTCAACAAGCATTTGAAGCGTGGGATATATGGAACCAGCGCTCGGTACATAGAGTCCGCCAGACTGCTCCTCTAGAGCCTTCATCATCTGGTAGCCATGCATCGGCTGAATGATAAGCAGCTTCATTAGTGCAACCTTCACGCCGCCGCGGCCAAAATAACGCTTGCTGCTGCGCTGATTGGCGCTGGGCTTTTCCGTACTATGTTGATGATGCACCTTGGAGGCATCGTTTTTAGTCGTCGTCATGTCAAGTCACCTCGGTCTTATCATAAGGATAGTTCGGAATCGTCAACTCTAACTGGTGTTGTGAAACGAAAAGGATCGCTTATCAGCTGTAATTGGAATAAGCTTACTCCTCTTACAGCATTGACAATGATAATTATTATTATTTACAATTTAAAAAATAATATTGTTTATTAAGGATGTGAGCGCGCATGACGCAGCAACCGAATCAAACAAAGTACGGTGAAATGTCCTATATCGGCACGGAGGAAGTAAAGCTCCCGTCGTTGCAGCATATGCAGCTGAACAATAGGGAGGAGCAATGCTTTGCGTTTGTGCTTCAACATAAAGTAAAGGTTGCCATTGTGAAGGAGGAGCAGCACACGACTAAAAAAGCAGTTGGCGGGGAGCTGTTTCTCATTCCGTCCCATTGTGAATGTACGCTGCTTAATGAGGGTAACCAGCTAGCTGAAATCGTGCTTATCCGCTTCCGAAGCGAGTCGCCAGCAGCCGTCACAGAGACGCTCCCTTACCGAGACAGCATGGGACTAAAGCTGCTGCGGATGCCTCAAGCCAGAAGCTGGCTTCAGGACTTTCAAAGCGACTGCGGCACTGACGATGCAGGTTTATACTATCAGCTGCAATCACAGCTTTATGCAATGGTCGCAGCGCTTATTCAATCCGTCCATCAGCCGAGAGAGACCGAAGCTGATTTAATTGGCTACGTCGAGCAAGCCAAGCAGTTCATGATTGAGCAATTAAGCTCACCGATGGATATGGAGGAGCTTGCAAGATCCTCAGGTGTGAGTACAAGTCGTTTTTATCAAGCCTTTCGCAGCTATACGGGACTTACTCCGCTTAAATATATGACCAAGCTGCGGCTGGATGCTTCTATGCGTATGCTCTCGGGTACGTCCTCTTCGATTGTCGACGTGGCACATTCCGTCGGTTATCCTGACGAGTACTATTTTAGCCGGTTGTTTAAGAAACATATGGGACTGGCTCCTACGGAATACGCCCAGCTTGCGAAGAAACGAGTAGCAACGCTTGTATCTGTGTTTGCAGGGGACTTATCAGCTATCGGCATGCCAACTTGTTTGTCTTTTATTCGTCTGAACAATCATCAGCATGAAAAGGTACTTCAGCAGCTGCGTGAAGCGGAACCGGATTTAATATTGGCGGGTATGCTGGATGAGGATATGTACGCGGCATGTTCGGCTATTGCGCCTGTTCTGATGCTCGATTGGAAGGCCTACTCCTGGAAGGAGCGGCTGATCGAGATTAGCGAAGTGCTAGGTTTGTCCACGGTAGCAGAGCGCTGGTTATCCTATTATGAGATGAAAGTTGAAAACGCACGTACACAGCTCAAAAACAGTCTAGGCGATGAGCCCATCCTAATTGTTCATGCTGGAAAAACTGGCTTTCGTATATTTGGCCCGCGCCGCCGCAAGATGAAAGACTTTTTTTATGACGATTTACAAATGTCATATCCGAAGTCAGCACACCAGATTGGGTTTCTCGATACAAGCTCGTTAAGGGAGATTGCTGATCTGGGCTGCAGCAGTGTTCTCTTCCTAGTACCAGCGGAGTCTTCCCGTGATTACTGCAATCAGCTGGAAGCGCGTTGGCGCCGCTTGAGGGAAAAGGATGCACGAAGAAGATGTATATTTATCGGTTATCATGACCGGCTAAATTATAATCCTACCGTCCATGATGGGCTCATCGATGAGACAGTGAGGCATGTGATGAGTTATGCGCAATAGATGCGAGCAATCGTCCTATTTATTTACTGTGATATGCTGCAAAAAAAGAAGAAGACAGCTGTATTGTTATAAGCACGTGTAACCGATAAATAAAGTAATGGTTATGAATCATTATTTTTTGATCGGGAGGGATTTTATGAAGCTCACTGAAATGGGCAAGGTACTATACCCGCTCTCGTTAATCATCATGATATCTATCATAAGCGGTTGTACGCTTAATTCAGATAGTCCGGAACAGCTCGAACAGACAACAACACCGGGTAAGGTGACCTTAAAGGTGGTTGAGAGTCTGATGACACCTCTGCGGACAGTAGAATTCGATAAAATAATTGAACAATTTGAAATGGACAATCCGAATATCGAGATTGTGAGAATAACGCCAGATTACGACACGGCTGATCAGACGATATTGTCGATGCTGGAGCAGCAGCAAAAGGTCGATATCGTGGAAGTGCGCGACGTTACGGTACATCAACTTGCAGCGCGCGGTCTGATTACAAGCTTGGAGAGCTATATTTCATCATGGAGCAATTATATGCTTCTTAATAATAATGCAAAGCTGATGTCTAGGGATGTAGGCGATGTCACCTTTTACATTCCGAGCAGTCTCTATCAAGTGATGCTCTATTACCGCAAGGATTGGTTCGATGCCAAAGCGCTGCAAATTCCAGAAACATGGGAACAGCTCTTTTTTGTCGGTAAGCAGTTGACGAAGCCGGAGGAAGGGATATACGGCTTTTCCTTTCGCGGCGGCAGAGGTGCGGCTAATACATTGTCTACTATTATTCAAGACTATAACGGAAAGAATGTCTCCATAAGCGATTCCATGTTCAAGATGGATGGTACGACGATTTACTCAGGTGATCACGCAGCTGAGGCTATTGAGCTTTACCGAAAGATTTATGCTGAGATTTCAGATCCAGCGTCCATAGATTGGGGTTTCAATGAACAGGTTCAGGCGTTTGTGAACGGCAAAGCGGCTTTGCTTATACAGGATTCAGATGTGATGGGTGTTATTAAGGAAAAGCTAAAGAACAACCAGTGGGCAACAGCCCCTTTGCCAACCGGACCTGATGGGATCTCGCATTACAACATGGGTGCAGCCGGCTGGGGGATTGCTTCCGGGTCTAAGCATAAAGATGAGGCTTGGAAATTCATTTCTTATCTGTCGTCGATCGAGAACAATCGCGCCTTTGCTGATGCATCAGGAGTCATTTCCATCTATAACAATACGATTGAAGAAGAAAAGTATTCTACAGGGCCGTATGCCCCTTATATGTTGATGGCAAATAACCCAGACCGTTTTCAAGGTGTAAAAAAACCGAGCCATTATAAAAATTATAGTGATTTTTTTCAAATGGGTACAGATGTGGGTCGACAGTATTTGATGAATACGATTTCGACGGAAGAGTTGCTGAAGCAGTTCGATGTTTTTTGGCAGCAGCAGAGAAAGCCGGAAGGAGATTAAACGAATGGAGGATGCAGCGGGCATGCAAGAAACAAGTGCCTGACGGCACCTCCTTTTGTTTGTAGGAATAGGGATTCGAATATCGTATGAAGCGAGTTGGACAGGGCAACATGTAAGGATAGATCTTGTGCCTTGACCAGAATAGAGATACGCATATACGATAGTAGAAGTTATCTTTTTTTTATCGCTAGCTAGCGATTGCAGGACAATAAGGAGGAACATTTGTGAAGCAGTTATTAGTTGTTTTTACAGGCGGGACCATTGGAAGCAAGAAGCAGGGAAAAGGCATCGATGTTAATGACGCGGGCTCATACTCGCTTATAGATGATTATAGCAATAGTGCTGAGCAGCGAGATGATATCAAACTTGATGCGATACAGCCGCTTAACTTGTTAAGTGAAAATATGACGACAGAGGATTGGATCGCGCTTGCAGAAGCTGTCCGAGGTGTAGATTCAGAGGTATATGCTGGTTTAGTCATCACTCATGGTTCGGATACACTGACCTATAGCGCTGCGATGATCGGCTATTTGTTTGCAGATACCAAAATTCCAATTGTGCTGACAGCAAGCAATTACCCCGTTGACGATGAAAGAAGCAATGGACGCCGCAACTTTGCGAATGCGATCGACTTTGTTGCGGATATGCAGCTGCCGGGCGTATTTGTCATTTACGAAGATGATAAAGGTATTCCGCTTGTTTACCTTGCAACGAGAGTGACGCAAGCTGCCTCCTTCACGGATCAATTTGGCAGCCCCTACGGAGTGCCGTACGGAAAGATGGCAGACCGTGTGTTCAACTGGCTTGAGCATGAGAGAAATCCTAGTCCTGAAGCACTGAAGACCAAGCTTAAAGCATCTTTTGCTTGGGAGCCGGACACACTTAAACTCGATTCCAGCATCGTTTATATTAGGCCATATCCGGGCTTGAACTATTCACTATATGATTTTACAACGATTCGGCCGAAGGCTATTCTCCATGATCTGCATCACTCGGGCACAGCAAGCGCGATAGAGGAGGGACCATACTCGCTTCCTGCGTTTATTGCGAACTGTACAGAGCTTGGCATTGATGTATACATATGTCCGATTCGAGATCGTTCAGCTGCCCTTTACTCGTCTTCACTTCGTTTAATAGAGGCGGGTGCGATTGTCATTGAGAAGCTGTCGGTTGAGGCTGCCATAACTAAGCTCATGCTCGCATATGGCTTATATGATGATAAAGCTCAGGCAAAAACTTTCGTTACTGAAAGTGTTTTGTATCACGAACATAACGAGGTGTAAAATGATCATAGAAAAGCTGGTGTTATTGACCGAAAGAGCAGCAAGTATTTTGCCTTTTTACAGAGATGTGCTGGGATTGCCGGTTATTCGCTCCGAGCAAGGCAGCTTTACGGTGCAGGCCGGCTGGAGCGAGCTGACATTTCAAGAGACAGGCGATCAAGCCGCTGCAGCATATTGTTATCACTTTGCTTTTACGATTCCAGAGAATAAATTCACGGAAGCAAAACAGTGGATTGAAGCGCTGGTTCCGATTGGTACGGAGGATGGGCAGGATGTGTCATATAGTGAATCTTGGAACTCGCATTCTGTTTATTTTGAAGACCCGTCGGGTAATATTTTAGAGTTGATTGCTCGCCATACGATGGATAATAGTGTTGAGCGTCCCTTTGACCCGCCACAAGACATTCTTTGTATCAGTGAAATTGGCGTAACGACAAGCGACGTCCCCACAGCAGTAGATCAATTTGCAGAGCTCGGCATCATGACCTATAAGACGCGCAGCGACAATTTTAATCCGATCGGCGATGACAACGGCATATTTATCGTGGTTGAGAAAGGCAGACGCTGGCATTTTACGAACAAGACGGCAGAGAGCTTCCCGGTTCGTGTAACCGTGCGCGGGCTTGGTGAGCTGTATTTGGAGGAAGGCGAGCAAGGCCTGTTAATTAAAAATAAAAATTAGAGGAGCGTTTCAATTATGGGAGAGCATGTAAAGGTAGGGGACCAGGTCCCGAATTTCAAGCTGCAGGCATCAAACGGCAAAAGTGTGGAGCTAGCCGACTATGCGGGCAAGAAGCTCGTTATTTATTTTTACCCGCGTGATATGACGCCTGGCTGCACAACGGAATCATGTGACTTCCGCGACTTTAACGGTGAGTTTGGCGCGAACAATGCGGAGGTTATCGGAATCAGCCCGGATGATCTGGCTTCTCATGAGCAATTCGTGGATAAGCATGAGCTACCGTTCTTATTGCTGTCTGACACAGAGCATACGGTCTCAGAGCTATTCGGCGTGTGGAAGCTGCGGAGCTGGAATGGCGAGGAATTTATGGGTATCGAGCGCTCCACCTTCCTGCTGGATGAGCAGGGTAAGCTTGCTAAGGAATGGCGCAGCGTAAGTGTAGACGGGCATGTCAAAGAAGTTCTTGAAGCGGTAAAAGGCAGCTAACCATCTTTATTTATGAAAAAAAAGGCTCCTCTCGAAGCGCAATAATCCGCTTCAAGGGGAGCTTTTTGGTTTTGATTATTTCGTTTTCCAAGATGGCAATTGACTGACGTAGCTGTCGGAAAGGTTGAGCAGCTCAAGCGCACGCTGATATTCATCCTCTGTTGCCACCTGTTCCTTAATACCGTCGCCGGCTAAGGAGTAGTGAGTACCGTCCTCATATCCACTGCCTGACATGAATAGCTCTTTGCTGCTTAAGAATGAGCCTGTCGGGAGATAATAACGTTGTGGCAGTACATTATACGTTTGATTGAACAAGTCTTGGCCGAAGTGGATATGATCATCCAAGGAAATGCCAAGCATATTCGCAATCGTAGGCAAGACGTCTACTTGACCGCCAAGCTGATCGAATACTTTACCCTCTGTTACGCCTGTCGATGCTACAACGAGCGGAATGTTAATCATATCGGTATAGCCGTATTCATGACCATAAATTTCAGCCATTAGCTCCTTGTCATTACGGTCCAGCGAGTATACTGGAAGGCCGAGATGGTCACCGTATAACAAGATCAAGCTGTTATCCCAAATACCGCGTTCCTTCAAATCTGCAATGAACTCGCCAAGCGCGAAGTCAGCATAGTTTTGTGCGCGGATATAATCACCAACAAAGGTTTTCTCATAACGCTCAGGGAGCGTCATTTTGTATTTCTCTGCTGGAATTGTAAACGGATGATGTGAAGTCATTGAAATAACATGCGAGTAAAATGGCTTGCCATTCTCGCTCATACGTGCCATCTCAGCAGCTGTTTTCTTGTAAAGCTGCTCATCGGAAGCGCCGAAAAACACAGCATCTTCATCTCCAAAAAACTTTTGATCGTAGTAACGATCAAAGCCAAGTGCCTTGTAAAGCTCTCCGCGGTTCCAGAACTCGACAACATTCGTATGGAACGTTGTTGTATCATATCCGTTTGCTTTCAGCATCTTCGGCAAGCTCGGAAGTTCCTTGTCGGCATAAATCATCGTTGCTGCGCCGCGTGGCGGAATATAGAAAGAAGTGTTGACGACGAACTCAGCATCAGATGTATTGCCTTGACCGACCTGCTGATAGAAATGCTTGAAGTAATAGTTTTCATTGACTAGCTTATTGATGTTGGGCGTAATTTCTTTTCCGTCAATCTTCAAGTTAACGAGGAAGTTTTGAAACGACTCCATTTGAATGATAATGACGTTTTTGCCTGCTGCCGTTTTCCATAGCTGCGGCGTAGCAGGTGTTTCAATTTTTTTAACGGAATTGATTTTTTCTTGTGTAATATGGTTTGGATCAACATAATCTATCGATTTGTTCTTGAAAATCATATATGCCTCGTAATTGAGTATTCCCATTTGCTCCGCTTTAACAATTTCATTCATGCTGGCGCGGTTTGGCAAAATGTTGAAGAGGCAAAGCGCGATTGAGATGCTGAACAACGCAAGGACAAGTCGTTTACTTTCCTTGACGGTGCTTTGTTTCTTCCAATTCACTGCTTTCTTTGGACGAAATAATAACACAGCCATAATGATAATATCGATAAAGATTAGCAAGTAGTAAGGATCCATGAGTGAAAATACGCTATTTTTAACCGCTGTAACTTGGTTGACCTGCTCCAGCGCGAGATAGGTCACAATAACACCGTAATACTTGTAATACATAATGACAGCAAATAGAATGAGCGTCATCACTAGATTTGCGATTAAATAATAAATAAGTTTGCGTTTAGAAGAGAACCACTCTATAAGACAGTAAACAATGAGGACAAACGGAATTTCTTTTAGAATAGTAGTCCACGAAAAACCGTCCTCGAAGATGACCATCCATGCTAGGTAGCTTTTGAGAAGCATAATAAACGAGAAAAAAAGAATGGGACGAGTGCTTAATAATCGTTTTGGAGTTAAAAAAGTCATATAACCGCCTACCTTTCACAGCAAAAACTGGCCATCTCACAGAGGCAGCCAGACAGCTAATTTTAATATACGTTCGTTTTGTAAATTCTTATCCATTATGCTCCTAATTATAGTCGAATGTCAAAAGGCAAAAGGCACCTCCATGCCCAATCAAAATATTTTTTAAATAGCGAATTATTAAGACTTTTTGTTTATTCCTATTCATGTCAACATTTCCATGCTATTAGATTGAAACATTACTGTAGTTTTAGTAGTCTATTAATTAACTACTATTAAACAAACCATGATTACAAGTGTAATTACATGAAATATATGTAAAAATAATGTTGGAGGCTTATCATGAAAAAAACAAGAAGGCTGTTGCTGTTTATTATTGTATGCGCGGGAATAGTGTTTGGTTACTCTTTATTTAATAAGGATGAGACAACAACGATTCCACCAAAACAAGCTTCTGCTGATGGCAACGCAGACAGTGGAGAATTGTCGGGCAGTATTGGGGAAGATCCGAGCGATGATACACCAACAGCTACTGAAAAGCCAACAAACACCAACAATCCAGATTCGGGCAATGAGGGAAAAGGTGAGAATGAGGCTGGCTCTGGGCAAACAGAGCAGACAGAAGACGGTATAGTGGTTATCGCCAAACCTGCGGAAATTTCGGTACTCGTCAATAAGCAGCATAAGCTGCCAGAGGATTACAATCCTACGGATCTCGTTTATCCTGACGTTCGATTTATTTTTTCCGAGAAAATAGAAAAACGCAAGATGAGGCAGGAAGCAGCCACGGCGCTTGAGAAGCTGTTTGCAGCAGCAGAGGATGACAACATCCTACTCGCTGGTGTATCCGCTTATCGTTCGCATAAGACGCAAACAACGCTGTTTGATCGCTATGTGAAGAGGGATGGACTCGAAAAGGCAAGAACTTATAGCGCTCTACCTGGTACAAGCGAGCATGAAACGGGACTAGCGATCGATGTATCGGGAAGTGACGGCAAGTGTGCGGCAGCCGATTGTTTTGCTGATACAAAGGAAGCGCAGTGGCTTATGAAGTTTGCACATGAGTACGGATTTATTATCCGGTACTTGAAAGGCAAAGAAAAGATTACAGGCTATCAATATGAGCCTTGGCATTTGCGTTATGTAGGTACGGATGTGGCCACTGAGATTATGGAGAGCGGAGAGGTGCTGGAAGAGTATTTTGACGCGGTTCCTGTCACAAAATAAGAAGCAATAGTGCAGCGCAAGCTGTATTCGTACAAGCCTAAACGATTGTTCATTAAGGATAGTCGCTTGCGCTGCTCACTATTGGTAATGCCATTCGTTAGATCTTTGCTTCAAACGTTTTGCAATCTGTTTCTTCGGAGTTGCTGGCTTGCTTGCCGCGATTGCTGACCACATAAATAGAAGAGGCGCCGCAGTGGTTTCCTGCTGCCCAGAACTTGCATGAATTCACTTCGCACAGTACATCCTTAGCCATTGACAATTCACCTCCTCTCTATATAGGATGGACAAACGATATATCGTTTTATACTCAGGAAGGATGGATAGATATGGGAGTTAAACTTTATTTTAATCATGACGCCGGTGTAGACGACCTGGTATCACTATTTCTTCTATTGCAAATGAAAGATGTTGAGCTGCTTGGGGTATCCGTTATTCCTGCCGACGGCTATTTAGAGCCAGGCATTAAAGCCAGCAGCAAAATTATTGATCGCTTTGGCGACCCTGTCAAAAATAAATCGCTTGAAGTGGCTAGATCAAATTCACGCGGTGTAAATCCATTCCCTGCTGAATGGCGTATGCATACGTTTTTTGTGGACGCGCTGCCTATTTTGAATGAATCAGGAACGATTCGCACGAATGTATCTGCGCTGCCAGCGCATCAACATATGATTGAGCAGCTTCGCAAGTCGGATGAGAAGGTGACATTGCTATTTACAGGTCCGCTTACTGATTTGGCAAGAGCACTCGATGAAGCTCCGGATGTGGAAGCGAAGATTGAGAAGCTTGTCTGGATGGGCGGTACGTTTAATGAAAAGGGCAATGTTCAAGAGCCAGAGCACGACGGAACAGCAGAATGGAATGCCTTCTGGGACCCTGAAGCTATGCATCGCGTATGGGCAAGCAGCATTCCGATTTTGCTCGTAGCGCTTGAGAGCACGAACAAAGTACCGCTTACGATGGATGTACGCAATCGCTGGGCATCGCTTCGCAAGCATGAGGGTCTTGATTTTGTCGGTCAATGTTATGCAGCTTGTCCACCGCTTGTTTATATGGAGACCAACTCGACTTATTATCTGTGGGATGTGCTTACGACAGCTGTTGTCGGCAATCCGGATCTCGTAGAAATTAAGACTGTACACAGCGGCGTGATTAAGGATGGACCTAGCCAAGGCCGTACAGTGGAAGTAGAAGGCGGCCGCCCAGTCAGCCTTGTTTATGATGTTGATCCCGTTCGATTCTTCGATTATATTACCGACCTTTCTGCAAGTGCGGTAAGCTATAATATCTAACAAGACTAAGCCCTGAAAATAAAAAGCGCAGCCTCGAATGAGTTAGACTCATTCAAGGCTGCGCTTTTTTTCATTAATCCATCTCATAAATGGAGCCTGATTTGCTGGCATAAAGCTCGGCGTACACCTTCTCGGCGTATGCATCGGTCATGCCTGAAATATAATCCGCAACAAATCGCGGCCAGCTCCATTTGTTCTTATGGATCTCATAATTCTCTATCCAGTCTGGCGGAATAATGAGGCGTCCGGAATCGGGAACTTTGAAGCTGTCCCATAGCCGTCTTATCATAATCTCACTGCGCATTTGCAAGCGCTGAACGCGGAAATCCTTAATGAGTGTTACCCACGCAAGCTTCTTCAGTATTTCCATTGTGCGAAGCAATTCGATATCCTGTTGTCCATTGTTCACGAACGTGACTTTTTTCCAGCTGCGCGTGGTATCGTCTATGATGCCGACCTTGCCGGCGAACAAGCTGACCCAGCGTGCTTTCATCTCCCGCCTAGTACGAGAGGCTTCGCGATCACAGCTTACGTAAAGTTCTTGCCACTGCTCGAAATAGGAAACGAGTACACGCTTCACCATCGCAGGGATGTCCACCTCTCCCCAGCCAATTCCGGTATTTCCTTTATCGTCGACAATTTCCTGAACAACATGGTCGATCAGCCTGCTATCCTCGAAAAAGGTGCGGTTCATTTGAATTTTCCCGGCACGAATTCCGTCTTCAATATCATGGGTGGAATATGCAATGTCATCGCATAGATCCATAAGCTGTGCTTCCAGTGTCGAACAGCCGTCAGGAATTTGCCATGAATGGCGGAGCTGAGCGATTTCTCCCCACTCTGTACTATAAAGACCTTTAAGTCGACCGGGCTCACTGAGACTAAATGGGTATTTATTAATAGCAAGTAAGACAGCGGCGGTCAAATCAAGGCCGCTTCCGCTTCCTGCGCGTTTCTCTAGAAACATCAATATCCGAAAATTTTGCGCGTTTCCCTCGTATGGAATGCCATACTCCTCCATGAGCAAATGGTTGAGCACTTCTTCACCTTTATGTCCAAAAGGGGGATGGCCCAAATCATGTGCGATCGCGGCAATCTCGACGACAGCGGGATCTAATATTAGCCCTGGATGCTCCTTGCGCGCTAGGAAATCATATTGTTTGCCTAACCTGCGCGCAACCTCGCGTGCAATCTGCGACACTTCAAGAGAATGGGTTAGCCTCGTTCTATAGTAATCGCCCGTACCTGCACCAAATACTTGTGATTTACCTTGCAGACGGCGGAAAGCGGGGGATTGAATGAGTCTTGCATAATCTCGTTCATACTCATCTCGCTCCTCGCTTAAAGTACCGAGCGCTTTCTCGTCCAATCTAAGCTTGCGTATGTCCATCGTAAGTCCTCCAGTGCCACTTATGCGGGTATTATTGAAATATATAAGCCCATCTATTACATGTTGTAGACAGGTTTTTTTACCTCTCAAATTCGGAAAAATGCTTTGTTGCTTGAATTGTAGCATATAATGAGGCTTGAACATACACCGTGCTTGGAGTATGATCGCATTAGCTTTTACATAAAACTGAGGTGCTATAATACGGATGGTCATCATGCAAAACGCATCTGCAATTATTATGCTGCTAAACATTTTTTTGGCGATTACGGTTATCTTTCTCGAGAGGCGCAGCGCAAGCACAACTTGGGCTTGGCTGATGATTCTTTTCTTCATCCCCGTTTTCGGCTTTGTTTTGTATTTAATATTAGGGCAGAAGGTACGTAAAAGAAAGCTGTATAAGCTGCTTGGCGACAGTCAGCGCATTATCGAGCACACGGTCGAGAGGCAAATGCGCCAGCTGCGAGACGATGAAATTGTATATAATGATCCTGTGATGCGAAGTTACCAAGACATGATCTATATGAGTCTGAAAACGAGCTATGCGGTATATACGAGCAACAATGCGGTTGAGATCTATACGGAGGGCAATCAGAAGTTTGACGCGCTGCTCAAGGATATTCAATCGGCTCAGCATCATATTCATCTCGTCTACTATATCGTCCGTGACGATGAACTGGGCAGAAGATTGGTTAAGGCGCTCGCAGAGAAAGCGGCAGAGGGCGTTGAGGTTAAGTTTTTGTATGATCATATAGGAAGCTCCAAATTGCCGAAGCGTTATTTTGCGGAGTTGATTGCAGCCGGCGGCCGGGAAGCGGCGTTTTTTCCATCGCGAATTCCTTATTTGAATTTAAAAATCAATTATCGCAATCATCGCAAGCTCGTTATCGTTGACGGTCAAGTCGGTTATATTGGCGGCTTCAACATCGGAGATGAATATTTAGGATTAAACGAGCATTTTGGCGAATGGAGAGATACGCATCTCAGAGTTCGTGGTAATGCAGTGCTGCAGATGCAGGCGCAGTTTCTTATGGATTGGAATTTGGCGGCTTCCAGCCGAATAGAGCTTAACGAGCGGTATTTCCCGATTATGAGCGATGATACGGGAACGATTGGCATGCAGCTTGTGGCGAGTGGTCCAGATACGCAATATCAACAAATTAAAAATGGCTATATCAAAATGATTTATTCAGCTCGAAAAACGATCAGCTTGCAAACGCCATATTTTGTACCTGATGAAAGTTTGATGACCGCGCTGAAGATCGCTGCTTTGTCCGGAGTGGATGTGCGTATTATGCTGCCGAGTAAGCCAGATCATTTCTTTGTATACTGGGCAACTCATTCTTATTTGGGAGAGCTTCTCGCAGGCGGAGTTAAATGCTATATGTACGAGAAAGGGTTCCTTCACGCAAAAACGCTTGTCATCGACGGCAAGGTGGCGTCCGTTGGAACGGCCAATGTCGATATTCGCAGCTTTAAGCTTAATTTTGAGATGAATGCGTTTATCTATGATACGCAGACATCGGCAAAGCTGCAACGCATTTTTGAGGATGATGTCGAACATTGCACGCAGCTAACGGAAGCTGTTTATGCCAACCGGCCAATCATAAATCGGTTGAAAGAATCGATCTCCAGACTACTCAGTCCCATCCTATAGACACACATAAGAAGGGCTTCTGCTTATCTAAGATAACCAGAAGCCCTTCACCTGCTTGGTAGAAAACTATTCAATTTATTCTAACGCTCCAATCCGCTGTTTGCCTCTTCTTCGTCCTTTCGAATTTGTTACAAACCCTATCGACTTCGATCCTAATTTTATTGACCTCGATCAACTTCCTTTCGATTTGTTTCAAATCCTTGTTCCTCATAAGTACTTATCATTCATATGGTCGACTACATCCTCATTCGCTATTGTCCCAGCATGTCCGGCAATGATTGAATGAATGCTCCTTCCCGAGTTTGTGAGACATGCATCGCTAACCTACTTCAATGGGCTATCCCCTCTCGTTTAAGATAAGCTTAGTATACACCTTTGTTTGAATTTTGTAAATATTCAGATTATTCAATTCGACAAAAAATTTTAATTGTTTTTTGGTGTTAGTTCAAAGCTTAAGGTAGGGAGGGGCTTGCCTCTAACGGACTGGAAGTCGTTATTTATGATGAATAGTGCTCAGAATGGATTGTAACGGACGTAGCAGTCGATACTTTTGATGAATAGAGTTCAGGCTGGAGTCTAACGGCACAGAATGCAATATTTATGATCATTAGAGTTCATGCTTGCCTCTAACGGACGTATAAGCCGCTATATATGATATTTGAGTCCAAACTGAATTCTAACGGACACTGAATCCGCTATATGCTTGAAATAGAGTAAAATCATATCACTTGAAGCCAAATAGCGACCTGTATGTCCGTTACTTTTGCAAAAAGAGTGAGATTGATGCAAATAAGGTCTCTGGTGTCCGTTACTTCCTTCCGCGAGGTGTTTTTTGAGGTTGGTTTGGGCTCTTTTTAGTCATTCAATTCCGTATTGTTTTGTAAGGCACTGATTTTGGTTATAAGCTGTCTTTTTAAAATTAGGATGATAAAGGAAAGCTAGTGAGGTTGACCGTTTTGACCCTTCAATTTATACTTAGTCTAAAATCAGTAACAAAAGGAATGATCTTATTATGAATAAAATTAACTTAACGATACAGCGCAAAGCTATCTTTGAAGTCGTACAGCATGCTCCAGACCATCCGACGGCGGCCGATGTCATTGAACGACTGAGAGGCAAAGGCTTCAACTTCGCTTACGGCACCGTGTACAACTCATTGCGTTATTTGACGGATGTGGGGCTCATTAGAGAATTGAAGCTTGGAGAAACGGTCAGCCGCTATGACGCTCGAACGGATGAGCATCAGCATATCGTGTGCACTGTGTGCGGCCGCGTGGATGAGGTTTTGACTGAATTACCTAATGAGTGGATGGAGAAGGTGGCCTCGGAGACGAAATATAAGATTGAGCATGTACAAGTCGTATTAGAGGGGGTTTGTGAACAATGCGCGACGAAACAATCATAATAAACAACGAGTATTTAAATGAGGGTATACCGCTCGACCAGAGCGCAGCAGCAGCTGGCTATTCAGAGGAAGAACTGCTGCAAAGCGGGATGCTTTGCTCCATAACGAAGCGGGTCATGATTATTAGTCCGTTTCCAGAGAGGGTCAAAAGCTTGCTCGTTGCGTTGTCATCCGAATGCTTTGATGTGTTTTCGCTGCATGATTTCAATAAAAACATGCTGCAAAGCTTGCAGCCGGAGCTTCTCGTATTTGATGCGATCCCTGTAGCTCAAGCTGCCGCAAGCCATACGCTTCAGGCAGGTGTAGAACTGGTGGAAGCGGCTGAGAGGCATGCGGTTCCTGTCCTTATTTTGATGGATCAGAAATCATATGATAGTCGTGAGACTTTTGCCCTTGGTGCATCCGAGCTGTTAGTCTGGCCGGCTAAACCTGAGCAAGCGATAAAACAAATCAACCGTATGCTACTAAATAAGCCAGTAACCGTTGCGAAAGCGGATAGCGATATACGAGAGTTTAAGGATATCCAGGTTGATCTCAAGAAGATGACCGTTGATCGGGCAGGGCTGCGCATAGACCTTACGAAGACGGAATATGATCTGCTTCTGCATTTCATAACATCGGACGGCTCCGTCTTAACGCGTGAGTCGCTGCTAGATACCGTTTGGGGTTTGCATTTCTATGGAGGAAGCAACTTGGTGGATGCTCATATTAAAAGTCTACGCAAAAAACTAAAGGACAGCGCTGTAGCACCAAAATATATTGTTACCGTGCGCGGGGTAGGTTACCGGATTGCGGATATTCGCGACTAATCGGTAGGTGTGTATCATTTTGGGACATGAATTCTCAAGATGGCTGCGTTTCATGAAATATTCATGTTTCATTCATTAGGCTTTCATGACAGTCGACCGACTATTCGATAAGATTATATTATAGATTTAGATCAAGTCTAAATATATAAAATAATCGATGAGGTGCTATCATGGAAAACTATATGACAACGAATCAAGGCGCGCCCGTTGGCGATAATCAAAACTCGCGTACAGCAGGGCAGCGCGGGCCTACTCTAATAGAGGATTACCATTTACTTGAGAAGCTTGCGCATTTTGACCGCGAGCGTATTCCAGAGCGTGTCGTGCATGCACGAGGAGCAGGCGCACATGGAGTATTCCGCACGGAGGTTAGCATGAAGGGTCATACAAAGGCTCATTTTATGCAGGAGCCAGGAGTAGAGACGCCTGTATTTGTACGCTTTTCAACGGTTATTAATGGAACAGGCTCGCCGGAGACGGCGCGCGATCCACGAGGCTTCTCGGTAAAATTTTATACGCAGGAAGGCAATTATGATATTGTAGGAAACCATTTACCGGTATTTTTCATTCGTGATGCCATGAAATTTCCTGATATGGTACATTCCTTAAAGCCGGCGCCAAATACGAATGTCCAAGAGCCTGCGCGCTATTGGGATTTCATGACACTCTCTCCTGAATCCACGCATATGCTCACTTGGTTGTTCTCGGATGACGGAACGCCTGCTACTTATCGTGAAATGGACGGATTCGGCGTTCATGCCTTCAAGTGGATTAATGACGAAGGAAAACCGACCTATGTTAAATATACTTGGAAGTCGCTGCAAGGAGTAAGGAACTTTACAGCAGCGGAAGCGAGCGTTATGCAGGGCAAGGACTTTAACCATGCGACACGTGATTTGCATGATGCGATAGAGCTCGGCAACTTCCCAGAGTGGGAGCTTCATGTACAGCTTATGCCTGTCGATCACGTCGAACGGTATGCGTTCGATCCGCTAGATCCGACGAAGGTATGGCCAGAGGATATGTACCCGTTGCAAAAGGTAGGCACGATGACGTTGAATCGCAACCCAGTAAACTATTTTGCAGAGGTTGAGCAATCAGCCTTCTCACCAGGAACGCTTGTGCCAGGAATCGAACCATCGGAGGATAAACTGCTGCAGGGTAGATTGTTCTCATATCCTGATACACAGCGGTACCGCCTTGGAGCGAACTACCTGCACATTCCGGTAAATTGTCCGTATGCACCGGTACGCAACCATCAACGAGATGGTGCAATGACGATGCAGGCAGACCCTTCTCCAGTGAACTATGAGCCTAACAGCTCATCAGAGAGTCCGAAGGAAAAGCAGGTTTATGCTGATTCACTCGCGCCTCTTCAAGGGTCGGCTGGCCGTCAAAAAATTGACAAAACGGACGATTTCACACAAGCGGGCGAGCGCTATCGTTCACTGTCTGAAGAACAACAAGCGAATCTACTTGCCAATCTGACTGGTGAGCTCGAGCAGACTAATGACGATATAAGACTCCGCGCCATCTGCAACTTCTTCCGTGCCGATCGCGAATTAGGCATGAAGCTTTCGCAAGCGCTGGGCGTTGATATCCGCAAGTTTATGCCACAGAGATAAACAAGAAGCAACGGGGGAAACATCACACAGAGGCACGCCGATTGCGTACTTCTGTGTCTCCCTTCTACATGCAGCAATTCATCCTTAGATCCACTTGAACCTACTAACGAGCTAAAAAGCAGAAACCTCCAGTTACAAGATTGAGTAACCGCGAATTCACGAACCGTAAGCTATCAACCCGCCCGCCACAAACGATTTGACTGAGATTCCACGAGCCAACGAAACCACCGACCACCAACCAACCACCAATCACGAACCACGAACCACCAACCACCAACCACCAACCACCAACCACCAATCACGAACCACGAACCACGAACCACCAACCACCAACCAATCACCATCCAACCACGAACCACGAACCACGAACCACCAACCATCAACCACGACCGACCAACCACCAACCACCAATCACCAATCACCAACCAATTACCAACCAATCACCATCCAACCACGAACCACGAACCACGAACCACCAACCACCAACCACGAACCACCAACCACCGATCATCGACGACCAACCACGAACCACGAACCACCGACCACCGATCATCGACGACCAACCACGAACCACGAACCACCGACCACCGACCACCGATCATCGACCATCGACCACCGACCACCGACCACCGACCACCGACCACCGATCATCGACCACCAACCAACCACCAACCAACCACCAACCACCAACCACGAACCACGAACCACCGACCACGAACCACCAACCACTGATCATCAACCACGACCGACCAACCATCAACCGACCAACCATCAACCATCAACCACGACCGACCAACCACCAACCACGAACCAAACTAGCCAATTTATGTAACGCAACTAACACTAACAGGAAAACCTCCAGCTAATTTTGCTGTTCTAGCCGATTCTACTCATTTAGAAGGAAAACCTCCTGTTAATTGGTTGGATATTAGCAGATTCAGGAGATATAGCACATATTAACTGGAGAAATTCCTGTTAAGATGATATTTATTTGGATGAAGGATGAATTAGCAGGAGAAATTCCGGTTAAGTTACTTTTTATTGACGAAAATGAATAAGGTAATAGCAATTTAACTAAATCTCAGATGCGAAGTGTTCGTTCATATGAGGCGGATGAGGTTGATTTTTTTTCGGCACCAAATAGACCTGATAAATGCTCAAAAGAATAATAGAACAATACTATTCTTATCATTCCAGATGTCTTATAATTAAAGACAAGAGACGAAGAACGTCCCGTTAACACTCATCAGTGAGTGGTAACGGGACGTTTTCTTTTTCTAGAGAGGATGATTGAAAGTGACCTATGAGGAAGCGCATCGCTCATTTATTCAATATCATGTAGATAAACGGGCAGGTGAACGTCGAGGCAGGCTGGAAAGAGGCCATGGCCATGCCGAGTCGTTATTTCTACGTAATGTATGGTGGCCTCTTTGGGGTGACTTTCAAAGCCTACATCCCGAGTATGAAGTTATGGATTGGCGAGGTAGATCCTATTTTGCAGATTTTGCGTGGTTCTCGGGTACGGTGAGGCTCATTATTGAGATAAAAGGATTTGCTTCACATGTCCGAGACATGGATCGATTGAAATATTGCCATGAACTAAACCGAGAAACCTTTTTGCATGCGATGGGCTACCCGGTCATCTCTTTCGCTTACGATGATGTAGAGAAGAACCCTGAGCTATGCATGACAATGCTTAAAATGGTTATGAGCAGGTACCAGGCTAGGCAAGCGCCGACAACACGTATTCAACTAGCAGAGAAAGAAATTATACGGCTTGCTATTCAGCAGGCTCGTCTTATCAGGCCGAAGGATGTGGAGCGGCATTTTGAAATTGATCATAAAACGGCAGTTAATTTGTTGAAAAAGTTATGCTCAAAAGGTGGGCTGATACCTTTTTATCGTGGCAGTAGACAACGAGTCATAGGGTATGAAATTGCTCATGATTTTCTTAGTTTCCTGGATTAATTGGTCAATTCAGTATTGCGCCAAGCTTCTTTCTTGCATCACAGCGGCCATGACGCTAGAGAATAGTGTTTTATTATGAGGAATAGAGCAGTCTGTTTTTCTGGCAAGAGGAGAACGTTCCGCAGGAGGGCTACCTTGCTTTAGGCTATAATGTAAGTTTGCGATGTTTATGGTTTTGAAGTACGATGGAATAAAGAGTGATTTATTGTTGCCTTGTAAAGGATTAAGAGCGCTTTCGCTATTATAAAAATAGGGCATCCACACCATGAAAACGGGGGTTGTTAGCGGTGCTGCTGTCAACGCAAGTGATTCAAGTCGGTTCCATTATCATTTCAGCTTTGGCCGGTCTTACACTTATCATCCTTCGTATGCGCGCTGGTAAACGGCCGACCTCATTGCGCAAAATCATTATACCGCCGCTCGGCATGGCGACAGGCTTCATCATGTTTGCCTTCTCGCAGACGCATATTCCGTGGTTTTGGGGATTAGCCTCTTTTTTGACCGGCATGCTGATCTTTGCATTTCCGTTAATCGTGACGACCCGTTTGGAGCGCGTTAAATCCGAAATTTACGTAAGACGATCGAAGGCGTTTGTTTTTATTATGCTGACGCTGTTCATTATCCGGCTTTCCCTTCATAGTGTTGTCGAGCAATATATGTCGATTCCGCAAACCGGGGCGGTATTCTATTTGCTAGCTTTTGGTATGATTTTACCTTGGCGGATGGCAATGATTAGTGATTATATGAGGCTCAAAAAAGTAGAGATGTAGGTTGAATGGGGGAGAATGTATGGATTCGAAGCTGACGGAACGAGTAAAGCTGACCCAGAGTAAACTTAGAAGACGGACACTATCAGCGATTTTTCAAGAATTTGATCAAAAAATAATGAAGCTTGAGCGCGGTAAACGTGAAGAAAAGTATCTTAAAATGTCGGAAACGCCATTTTCTTTTTTTCGCGGCAGCGCTTATTTGTTTTATTTTGACGCATCTCGGATATGGTTTCCCTATCACACGCCAGAGGGCCGTCCAACTTGGATTCAGGGTGATCTGCACTTTGAGAACTTTGGTGCTTTCCGCAATGAACAAGGCGCATTGGTCTATGATGTGAACGATTTTGATGAAGGTTACTTGGGCTCATATTTGTATGATTTAATGCGAATGTCGGTAAGTATAGCGCTCGTCGGTAGGCTTAAGGGGCAAAACCATGCTAGTCAAATTAGCTCCATTGAAGCATATTTACTGGCCTACTCCAAGCAGATGCGACGTTTCGCAAAGGGGAAGGATGACCCAGGTACATATGCGATTGACATCGAACGTGCGGAAGGTCCCGTCAAGAAGCTGCTAAAAAAACTGCAAAAACGTAAGGACCAGCATTTCCTAGAAAAGGTGACAGCGCTCGTACAGGAGCATAGGAAGTTTTCGACGACAGATGAAATTGTATCTCCAACCGATGAGGAGCGTGATGCTTTGCTGGAAGCATGGCCTATGTATTTGGCTACCGTCAAAGCAGATGACACAGAGGAATTACTTCATTTTCAGGTGAAGGATATTGCTGTGAAGCATGGCTCGGGAACAGCATCTATTGGACTCGACAGATACTATGTGCTAATTGAAGCTGGTGAAGACGCGCAAGGCGAGGACGATATCGTGCTTGAAGTGAAGGAAGTGCGTGTGCCGGTTCCGGCGTACTTTATGTCTTATGATGAGACATTCTGGTCCATGTTTGAGCATCAGGGTCAACGTGTGACAATGACTCAGAGAGCGATGCATCATGAGGCAGACCCCTATCTTGGATGGCTTTCCATTGGAGATCGTCAGTTTTATGTGCGTGAGCGATCACCGTATAAGAAGCGACTTAAGCTTGAAGCTCTTGATACGGCAGGAGATTTCTTATCGGTTACGACGAGTATGGGCAGGCTGACTGCCAAAATGCATGCGCGGGCGGATGCCGATGTAGCGCAAGGTATTCTTGCTTATCACAGTGAGATTGAAATTGTGAAGGCGATGGGCAATGACGAGGATGCTTTTTGTACTTCAATTGCCAATTGGGCCATTTCCTATGCGGATCAAGTGGAGCAGGATTATACTTTATTCACCGAATGGCTGGGCAACAGAAAGAAGCAAACGCAATTATAAATTAGATCATCAGAGCAGGACTGCACTCATGCGCGAGAGAACGCGCAAGAGGGGCGGTCTTTTTTTTTATATTAGTTTTAAAAAAATCACTTGCTAGCAGTACCGTAGTATACCGAGCGGAAAATAATCTTTCGTTAAAGAATTCGGGTTTGACAGTCTTTTGTTTTTCATGGTATTCTATGTTAACAATTAAATTGCATACAATTTAATTTATTGAAACTCACATAGAATAGAGGAGGCAAAAAGCAATGAGCATTTACTCGCATGAGCTGCAGGGCATTAACGGTCAACAACAAAGTATGGAACAATATAAAGGTAAGGTGCTAATTGTCGTCAATACAGCAAGCAAATGCGGCTTTACACCGCAGTACGCTGAATTACAAAAGCTATATGTAGAATACAAAGACCAAGGTCTTGAGATTCTTGGTTTTCCAAGTAATCAGTTTGGTGAACAGGAGCCGGGTGCAAACTCAGATGTCCAAAGTTTTTGCCAGTTGAACTACGGGGTGACATTCCCGCTTTTTGAGAAAACTGATGTTCGGGACGAAACTGCTCATCCTCTATTCAAGCAATTAACGGAAGATGCTCCTTTTGAAGGTTTTGACACAAGCAACCCTAGCGGTAAAATGCTTAATGCTTTTCTTTCGGAGAAGCTGCCTCATTATCTCGAGGGCAACTCAGTCAAATGGAACTTCACGAAATTCCTGATCGATCGTGAAGGGAATGTCGTAAAACGGTTCGAATCGACCGATGAACCTTCCGATATGAAGGCCAATATCGAGCAGCTGCTTTAGTGCTCCCTCACTAAAAAATGAAATACATGCGGCTTCCCGGCGAAAAAAAGCCCATTTAATGGTTGTTTTAGTCGTTTTGTAGGCAAGACTGGCGTTTGATGGCGAGTGGATGCCTTGTTATCGTACATTTTCCCGTATGAGGGACTATGCTTCGACACTAATTTCGTTTAGCTATAATGTAGAGATTGTTATCCTAGAGCTCGTTATAGCAAACGAAATTAAAGCCTAGAGTTAAGCAGAAGAAGCTAGAAGTATCTTAGTCCTTTGAGAAACATACAATAGAATCCTGTTTCACAGGTTAACGAAGATGATTCATCGCTATCATATGGTAGGTGCAATCTTGATTATGGAAGCAGAGAACTGTGAAAAGCATAATCTAAACCTCAACGTTAATGAAGTGTGAAATAGCGGACAATAGAGCATTTTCAATGGGGACAGCATCCTAATCATACACCGCTTCTCAGGTGAAAAAGATCGGCTCTACCGCAAGTTTAGGAGTCAATGGTTAGTCTTATTTTCAGGTCATACAGTGGCTCCAGTGCTTCATCTTTTCAAAAATAATTCTACTTATAAGATACTCCTTTACCTGGGATTAAGGGTTGGAAATGGACAGAAACGATTATTCGTTCTGTCCATTTTTTTATGTCTAATGATACCTGAAGAAGCGTTATATTGAGACTTTTCTCATTTGATATTTAGGTTAAAAATATGCAAATAGTTTTACGAGGGTTTTGAGGATTTAAATATAATAATCTCTTAATTTATCTGGATTTTATACGATTTAAAATGGTTATATCCTAAGTTAAAATTAAGGTTTGTTTATGCATAAATAATTATTTTCCTCTCGCATCGATCAGGACTGCATGTATAAAACTTAAGTGGAACGAGGCTGTGGGTAGAGAGTGTGAAATATGTGGGGTGTAAGTAATTGGTTTCAAGCTTCCGACCAAGAGATATTTACTCTTGTTCCGAGGGCTTGATCGCGGCGGCAATATAGGAAAAACTCCTGCTATATACAGCAGGAGAATCAAGGTTTCCTTATGAAGCCTATGCACGGTCAGTATGTATGCATGTAGATATATTTTTCAAAAATGGTCATACTACCCATCAGTACAGTGGATGAATAGCGGAGAGCGCAGCATTTAGGAGGGGGAGCACATGAAGAAGCAAGATCAAACAGAATCCTTGCAAGGCGAAGGACAAGGACAAGGTGCCAAGGAGAGGTTTACATCCTCGGGATTTATTTTGGCGGCAATCGGAAGCGCAGTTGGTCTTGGGAATATGTGGAAGTTTCCTTATATTACGGGCCTATACGGAGGCGCGGCTTTTTTCTTGCTCTTCATTATATGCCTGCTGCTCGTCGGCTTGCCGGTGTTGCTGGCTGAACTGGCAGTAGGCCGGGGCGGACGCGGCAATGCGTCTACTTCATTCATTCGGCTTAGCGGCCAAAAGATTTGGGGCGGCTTTGGTTTTATTACCGTATTGGGTGCGTTCGTTATTTTGTCCTTTTATGCGGTAGTCGCTGGCTGGACCTTGCATTACGCATTGTTGTCCTTTACGGGGAAACTGTTTGAGCATCAAGATTTTTCAGTGCTGTTCAGCGATTTTAATGCAAGCTGGATGCCTGTGTTCTGGCAATTCATCATTATGCTTCTAACAGGCTTCGTCATCATCCGTGGCGTGTCGGCTGGCATCGAAAAGTTTAATAAGATTTTTATCCCGGGGCTCGTTATTTTGCTCATTGTGCTTTGTGTGCGGGCACTGTCATTAGAGGGAGCGGCGGAGGGAGTATCCTTTTTTCTGAAGCCTGATTTTAGCAAGCTGACAGCAGAGTCTGTGCTTGTGGCGCTCGGTCATGCGTTTTTCTCCTTGTCGCTTGGCATGGGGGCGATTATGACTTACGGTGCTTATGTTGATAAGCGGCAATCGCTTGGGATGGCTACGGTAGCTATCGGTCTCGGCGACTTAATCTACGCGTTTCTAGCAGGCTTGATCATTTTCCCAACAACGTTCGCCTTTGGATTAGAACCTTCTCAAGGTCCTGGACTCGTGTTCGTAGCGCTGCCGGCTGCATTCTCAGCCATGCCGCTAGGATGGTTGTTTGGCGGTTTGTTCTTCTTGCTGCTATCCTTTGCGGCGCTTACTTCAACCGTTTCCCTGCTTGAAGTGCCAGTAGCATTCGTTCGTGAGGCATTCGGCTGGAGCCGCAGATTCTCCGTTATCTTGTTGACCTTTCTGTGCTTCCTTGTCGGAGTGCCATCGGCTTTATCTCTTGGAGACAAAGTACCTTGGCTTACGTTTGGAGGAAAGTCGTTTTTTGATTGGGTGGATTTTGTATGCTCGAATATCGTGCTGCCGCTCGGAGGGCTGGTGGTTACCTTGTTTGTCGGCTATGCATGGAAAGGAGCGGCTGAGGAATCAGGTTTGACTGCGTGGTGGCTTCGGTTATGGGGATTCATGCTGCGTTACGTGGCGCCTATTTTGGTACTGCTTGTCTTTCTCTACTCGTCTGGCGTCATTCGGTTTTAAGATCGGTTCGCCAGCTTGCTCAGAAAGTGGTTCATATATACAGAGTATTATAATTTCACGGGAATTTGTGTATTATAAGAGGATAAATATTTTCCGTGGGAAAGGTTGGTCGCAGATGGAGAATGCAGTAGAGAACAAGTCCTCATCCTCGAATTTTATAAAAAACATTGTAGTCGAAGATTTGAAGAGCGGCCATGTGCAAGAAATTGTCACTCGTTTTCCGCCAGAGCCGAACGGCTATTTGCATATTGGACATGCCAAGTCGATTTGTCTGAACTTTGAGCTGGCAGACGAATTTAAGGGCAAGACAAATTTGCGTTTCGATGATACGAATCCGATAAAAGAAGATACAGAGTATGTGGAATCTATTCAAGAGGATGTCCGCTGGCTTGGCTTCGAGTGGGACGAGCTTCGTTTTGCGTCGGATTATTTTGAAGAGCTATACAACCGTGCGGTGCTTCTTATTCAAAAGGGTAAAGCTTATGTATGCGATCTGACGGCTGAGCAAATGCGCGAGTTTCGCGGTACGTTGACAGAGCCAGGCAAGGAAAGTCCTTATCGGAACCGTACAGTAGAGGAGAACCTTGATTTGTTCGCACGCATGCGCGCAGGTGAATTCAAGGACGGCGAAAAGGTGCTTCGCGCCAAGATTGATATGGCTTCTCCGAACATTACTTTGCGTGATCCGGTTTTATATCGTATTTCGCATACGCATCATCACCGCACGGGCGATGCTTGGTGCATCTATCCGATGTATGACTATGCTCACCCGCTAAGCGATGCGATTGAAGGCATCACGCATTCCATTTGTACGCTAGAGTTTGAGGATCACCGTCCACTCTATGATTGGACAGTAGCTGAATGTGAGATGGCGTCCACACCTCATCAATATGAATTTGCCCGTTTGAACGTAACGAACACCGTTATGAGCAAACGCAAGCTTAAGCAATTGGTGGATGAAGCGGCTGTAGACGGCTGGGACGATCCACGTATGCCAACGATTAGCGGCTTGCGCCGCAAAGGCTACACACCGGAATCTTTGCGTGCTTTCTGCCGTGAGATCGGTGTGTCGAAAAGCAACAGCCTTGTGGATGAGCGCAACCTTGAGCATTTTATAAGAGAAGACTTGAAGCTGAAGGCACTTCGTACAATGGCGGTATTGCGCCCGCTTAAAGTGGTCATTACGAACTATCCAGAAGGCCAAACCGAGCTGCTCGATGCGGAAAACAATGCAGAAAACGAAGAGATGGGAACGCGTCAAATTCCGTTTTCCCGTGAGATTTATATTGAACAGGATGATTTCATGGAAAATCCTCCGAACAAATATTTCCGTCTATTCCCTGGCAATGAAGTGCGTTTGAAGCATGCATACTTTATTACTTGCCAAGAGGCCATTAAGGATGTAGAGGGCAATGTGATTGAGCTGCACTGTACCTATGATGTGAAGACGAAGAGTGGTTCTGGCTTTAATGAACGTAAAGTGAAAGGGACCATTCACTGGATAGAAGCTTCTCAAGCCATTGCTGCTGAGTTCCGGTTGTTTGAGCCGCTTATTACGAGCGAAGCAGAAGATGAAGGCAAACCTTTCATGGAATGCATCAACCCGAATTCACTGGAAGTGCTGCAAGGTTTCGTAGAGCCCAATATGAAAAATGCAGTCGGCAGCGACAAGTTCCAATTTTTCCGTCACGGCTACTTTAACGTAGATCCGAAGGATACGACTGGTGAGAAACTTGCTTTCAACCGCATCGTTTCACTGAAGAGTTCGTTCGATCCGTCCAAGGCGTAAGCCGGAAAATAATAGAAGCCTGCCTTGCCTGAGCGCTCGGCAGGCTTTCTTTCTGTTCAGAGGGAGGGTGAGAAGATGGCAAAGCACAACATTCATGGCTTGATACTAGCTGGCGGTTTAAGTACGAGGATGGGGGTCGATAAAGCGCTGCTGATTATTGAAGGTAAGCCGCTGCTGTACCGGCTCGTAGAACAACTCACGGGACTCGTGCAGCATGTGGTTGTTTCGGTAGGGTCGTTGCAGCGTGAAGCGCTTTATCGTGAGAGCCTTGAAGAATTAGGAGAGAAAGTTAGTTTTGCGTTGGATCGTTACCCAGAGTGCGGCCCGTTATCGGGGTTGCATGCAGGCTTGTCAATGATTGCTGAGGGTTACGTATTTGTTATGGCGTGCGATATGCCGCAATTGTCAGAAGCATTGTTTTCTGAGCTTCTCGCTTATGTGGACAAAGGAGTAGATGTGATCCACACACCTAATCAACCTTTTCACGCCCTATATCATACTAGAATTGTGTCGCAAATAGAAGAAGCGCTAGAGGATCGGGATTTCCGTTTAATGGGACTGCTGCGCCGGCTTCAAACGCTCGAGGTTACTCCGCAAGAGCAGCGTGGCGCGTCTATTTTTACCAATCTCAACACGCCTGCCGATTATAACAAGTACCGAATGGAACAAGGGTTTTGAAGAAACGGTGTCTCCATAGAAGGAATCTATCATGTAAGCATAGATGCTTAATCATTCGGCGTTGTGATATAATTTGTCAAAGTTGGAATAGGCCTATTTAAAGCAGCATCCATCTAGACGTAGAAGGGTAAGAGGTGGCGAGCATGACCAGAGAGCTCAAATATGAAATTATCGATGCGCAGCTAAGTGATCTGGAGCGTATTGTTGATATCTATAATTCAACAATTGCAAGCAGAATGGTGACGGCGGATCTTGAGCCTGCTACTGTAGCTAGCAAAAAAGCGTGGTTTGATGAGCATTCTCCTAATTTCAGACCGCTATGGGTACTGCTCATTGAAGGGGAAATCGCAGCTTGGTTTAGTTTTCAATCGTTTTATGGCAGACCAGCTTACAACGCAACAGCTGAAATCAGCATTTATATAGCAGAAGAATACCGCAAGCTTGGTCTTGGTACGGTTTTGATTCAGAAAGCGATCGAGGAAAGTCCGCGGTTAGGGATAAGTACGCTGCTTGGTTTTGTGTTTGGACATAATGAGCCGAGCCTCGCTCTGCTGCGTAAGTTTGGATTTGAGGTTTGGGGTCATTTGCCAAAGGTAGCTGTGCTGGATGGTGTAGAAAGAGATCTGGTGATCTCGGGGAGGCGTATATGAAGCGAACGCTTGTGATTAGTGATATTCATGGATGTTATACACCGTTTAATGATTTGCTTTCACTTATGAATTATTGTCCCGGTGAGGATCAGCTTATGCTGCTTGGCGATTTCGTTGATCGGGGTCCGCAAAGCAGGGACGTGGTGGAGCAAGTCATCAGCTTAGTTCAAAAGGACGGGGCAATTGCCGTTCAAGGCAATCACGACGAGAGGCTCGTTGATGTTATGCTGGAGCGGAGTGAGCAGGCGCTGCTTAAGTTTACTGGCCATGGCGGCAGGCAAACCGCAGAGAGCTATGCTGGAATTAAGCAAGGTCCAATCGAGTATGTCATCGATCAAGCCAAAATAGCCGTTCAAGAGCGTTACGCGCATCACATGACTTTTTTGGATAACCTGCCTTATTATCATGAGGATGAACACTTTATATATGTGCATGCGGGTCTTAATCCTAATTACTTGAATTGGAAAGAGCAGCCTGCCAGAGACTTTCTTTACATAAAGCAGCCGTTCCTTGAGAGGCCAACAAATGTGAGCAAAACAGTTATTTTCGGCCATACCAAAACCATCGATATTCATGGAAAACCAGATATTTGGTTCGGCACAGGTAAGATTGGCATTGACGGAGGATGTGCTACAGGCCATCAGCTTAACGGACTGGTGATTACAGGAGCGGCAGAGTTTAAAGTCTATTCCGTGCCTTGGAGACTGTAAGCGATGCGGAGGGATTCGAAAGCCATATTCAAAAGCTCGCTGCTGAATATGTTGATTATCGCAATTGCTTTGTTTTACACCTTAATGATGTGCTGGCTATTATTTTACCGAGGCCGTTACTTTGGCGAGGGGTACAACTATAATCTGGTTCCGCTTTATACGATAAAAAAATATATCATCCACTATGATCATTTCAACCCTGATATTTGGTTCAAAAATTTATTCGGAAACATTGTCTTATTCATACCGATTGGCATATTCCTGCCCTTATTAAATAAGAAGTACTTGAAAGTATTTAGACTTACCTTTGTCACCGTTATGCTGATCGCAGTCGTTGAGCTTACTCAAATGTTGACGCGGGTGGGCAGCTTCGACATCGACGATATTATACTTAATACGTTTGGCGCGCTGCTTGGGCTTCTGATGACTAGGCTTGTCGTTCGTCAGGCACTGTAATTAACAAACCCGTTAATGTTAAAATAAATGAAAAAAAGCGATAGAAATGTCGAGTACGAAAGGAAGAATTGCCATTGAGTAAATTTTGGAGTCCGCTGACCGCTTCGCTAGTGCCTTATGTCCCAGGCGAGCAGCCTAAGGATAAAACCTATATTAAACTGAATACGAATGAGAATCCGTATCCACCATCTCCGAAGGTAATCGATGCCATCAAAGGGGCTGCGAATGCAGATTTGCGCCTATATCCGGATCCTACCTGCGATGATCTAGTGAAAGCGGCTGCTTCCTATTACGGCTTGCGAGCAGAGCAAGTATTTGCGGGCAACGGTTCCGATGAAATTTTGGCTTTTGCGTTCGCTGCTTTTTTTGATCCGGATAAGACGATACTGTTCCCTGATATTACGTACAGCTTCTATAAAGTGTATGCAAAGCTATATGGTTTGCAAACAGAGCTTATTGCGCTGGACGAGCAGTTTAACGTACAAATCGAGGCGTTTCATCCGGATAACGGAGGTATCATTATACCGAACCCGAATGCACCGACAGCTCAATTGCTCCCGCTCGAAAATATTCGTACATTGCTTGAAAGCAACCCGAATCAGGTTGTTATTATTGACGAGGCCTATATTGACTTCGGCGGACAATCAGCGGTGGAGCTTATCAAGGATTATCCGAATTTGCTCGTCGTTCAAACACTCTCGAAATCCCGTTCACTCGCTGGCCTTCGCGTTGGTTTTGCTTTTGGCAGCGAGGAATTGATTGATGGGCTGAATCGAATCAAAAATTCATTTAATTCATATACGATGGATCGGCTTGCTTTAGCGGGTGCCATTGCTTCATTCGAGGATGATGCTTATTTCCGAGAAACGACGGAAAAAGTCATTGCAACTCGTGAGCGTGTAACGGAGCAGGTACAGGAGCTCGGCTTTGTTGCAACGGACTCGAAAGCGAATTTCGTCTTTATTTCGCATAAGACCCTAGCAGCTAAGGACATTTTTGTACAGCTGCGCGATAAAGGCGTGCTTGTTCGGTACTTCGATCAACCTCGGATTAATGAGTATTTGCGGGTTAGCATCGGAACGGACGAAGAAATGGATGCCTTTACTCAGGCACTTCAAGAAATTGTAGGCATGTAATGGAAGAGGCCACGAAGGAGCCAATGTTGTTTCGGCGATCGATGCGGTCGGTACTGATATTGAGTGCCATTTATGCCGCTTTGAGTAATGTGTTTTTATATACAGCTTATTTTTATAGCGGAATTGTGGAGCGGAGCTACATCATTTGCACGATCATGATTATCGCGTTTGCTTTACCCATCGTAAAGCTATTTCGAAATCAGCATTGGTACTTTCCGATCTTCATCTTCTTGTTCTGGATCCCGTTTAGCGTTCTTCTTGCATTTGTGCTCAGCCAAGTGCTGCCTCTATCGGACAATACGGTCGATTTTGGATTGCTGCTTGTTTATTTCCTTATTTTGAACGTTATCGTCACGCTCCTTGGCATTGCATTAGGCATGATCTTTAATGCAGGCTCTATGCTGTGGAGAAAATATAACCGAACCTCAAAGCAATAATTCAAAAGCCATGCATGATCTCCACCAAAAAGGAGCATGCATGGTTTTTTTTGTAAAAAGGTTTGTATAACTTGACTAAATGATAATATCGTCTTAAAATTTGTGAGACTAACGTTCGTTAGGAAGGGGAACGAACTCAGATCGGAGGGAATTACATGAGTGCTGAACCTACAACGGCGGAACGAATAAAGCTTGCAGCGCTGACGATGTTCACGGAATCAGGCTACGAGGGAGCATCTTTGTCAGAGATTGCTAAGGCTGTGGGCATCAAGACGCCATCCATATATGCACATTATAAGTCCAAAGAACAATTGTTCTTGCAGCTCATTCAAGAAGTGATCGTTGAAGAACATAATCAGTTTATAGAGCTTCTTCAAGATATGGAGCAGGATCCGATTAAGGAGCAGGTACACCGATTGTTTACTTTTTTTACCGATCTCGTTCATTTAACGACGGGTCAGGCTTTCTTAAAGAAAACAATGCTTGTACCACCGCGGCACTTGCGGGATCAGCTCAATCAAGATCTGTTGCGATATGAGTATGAACTGAACAAGGGTTTAATTAGCGTGCTGGAAAAGGGAGCTTCACAGGGGTTGTTTAACCTAGAAGAGGCGGAACGATTAATTGCTACCTTCTATGTATGCGTAGATGGCATCCTTGTCGAAAACCAAATATATGAGAAAGAGCTGTTTGAAAAAAGGAAGAAAATGGTATGGCAATCATTATGGCAGATTTGGACGATGACAGCGAGAAGGGATTGAATAAAATGCAGTGGGTCTTTTTATTATTAGCGGGGTTTCTTGAGGTGGGCTGGACGTTTGGCCTTAAATATTCGGAGGGCTTTACGGTGCTCGTTCCAAGCATAATTACGGTGGTATTGCTAGTAATAAGCTTTATGTTGTTTGCGCGCGCGATGCGAACGATCGAAATCGGCGTCGCTTATGCCATGTTTACGGGAATCGGAACGGTTGGTACCGTCATTGCAGGTATCCTTATCCTTAACGAACCGGCTGATTTCTGGCGCTTGTTCTTTATCGCATTGCTAGTTGGGGGCATTGTCGGACTTAAGCTTGTATCAAGTGATAAGCCAGCTCCAGATAAGACACTGATGAGTACGAACAACTTAGAAAAACAGAAGGTGGGTTCTTAAAATGGCATGGGTCTTCTTAATTATATCAGGCTTTGGAGAGGTCGCCGGCGTTACCTTCATAAAGCTCTCCGATGGCTTTAAACGTTGGAAGGGGACCGTAGGGGCGATTGGCGCTGGTTTCGTAAGCTTTTTCTTTTTATCTAAAGCATTGCAGACCATTCCGATTAGTACGGCTTATGGTATATGGACTGGAATCGGCTCAATAGGCAGCGTGGTGCTCGGTATGTTTATTTTTGGAGAGTCGAGGAACTGGCGTAAGATGTTATTTTTATCCATGATTATTTCAGGGGTTATTGGTCTAAAGGTTGTAAGCGGAGGCCATTAAGATCAAGTATGCTGCGAGACCGTGCTGAAGAGCTGAAAAGCTTTTTGGTGCGGTCTTTATTTTTGCAGCCGCTGGTCTTACAATGAAAGGAAAGCATGTATGTAGATAGGGAGAAGAGGAGTACTTACAATGGAGGAGAAGCAGCTGAATACGTTTATTGCTCTTATGGAGCGGTCATTGCTCTCAGAGCTTGTGCTTGATAGTGTTGATCCAACAAATCCAATTAGAGTTGTGGAGACGCCGTTCGGCTGGAAACTACTTGGAGCGGGCAATTACGCCGGCGTATTTACACATCATGATTACTCGGATATTGCTGTGAAGGTTTATGCGCCTGGCCGTGATGGCTGGGAGAGTGAATGCGAGGTTTACCGGCGAATTGGTAATCATCCTGCATTTTCAACTTGTTATCATGCGGGTGAATATAAAGGTCATTATTATTTGATTTTAAAGCGACTAAAGGGAAAAACCTTATATCAGTGCATCATTGATGGAGTAGCTATACCAACAAAAGCAATAGACGATATTGATCAAGCGCTGGATTATGCAAGGTCCCGCGGTTTGTATCCTCATGATGTGCACGGGAAAAATGTAATGATCAAGGATGGACGGGGTATCGTGCTGGATATTTCTGATTTTCTGAAGGAAGAACCTTGTACGATGTGGGAGGATTTGAAGAAGGCCTACAACCGTATCTATATGCCTTTTCTGTCCAAAAAGCCGATTCCGGTACCCGAATGGGTGCTGAACGGCGTTCGCAAAGGCTACCGCGTTATGCGGAATTCTTCCATAGTAGGACGCTCGTCCTAGAAAAGTAACACAAGCAGCGGCTGCCCTCTGAGGGAGCCGCTGCTTGGCAAAGCTTTGCCACACATTTTAAAGCTCCTCGTCAAACGCGTCCAGCAGCCTTTTGGCGAGATCGGCATCCTTTTTAAGCACATGAATCCGTTTCAAGGAATTGCCCTCAATGGTGATTTTGGATTTCAAACCATTTGTTTTGAAATGGGCCTCCAATCGGTCAATGAGCTCCGATCTAGAACCCCCTTCCGTACGAACGACTATCCATCGATTCCAAAATAACGCCATTTTGCGTCACCTCCTTAAAGTTTTACATAGTAAAACTAGTGTAGGAAGCCATGTGCCCTTCAGCTTTGTCTTCATGCTCAATACCGAATAAGGTAGCACTATTCATATTTATTCAGGGAAAGTGTTCAAACATGACTAAGAACGAAAAAAAACCTTTTCCTTCAATCCAAAATCTGATGGAGAATAACGATATTGCCCATGCAGCATCCTAAGAAAGCAAGATGGCGACCTGACTATTGACAAACTTAACTGTAACGGATAAAATTACAGTATAAAGCAGGGAGGCCCTTAAACAGTGAACAGCGAATTTACGATTGCCGTACACAGTCTCGTTTACTTGGCTTATTTACCGGAAAGAATGGCTAGCAGTGATATGATCGCCGAGAATGTCGGAACACACTCTGCTCGCGTTCGCAAGGTAATGGGTGGTTTGCGCCGCAGTGGATATGTGGATACGCGCGAAGGCTCAGGAGGCGGCTATAGGCTGACGATTGACCCGAGTGTAGTAACACTTGCTGATATTTATCGCGTGATGGCACAAGGCTCGCTTATTCCGAGTTGGTGCTCGGGCAATCCAGAGATGGATTGTGTCGTTGGATCGAATATGAATCAAGTGATGTTCGGCATATTTTGCACAGCGGAGAAGCAGTTGGAAAGTCATTTTAGCGCGATAACGATTCAGGATGTGTTGAAACAAATTCACGCATGCGGTTAGCAAATGATGTTTCAATTAGCGGTGAGACGGGTATTCCCTTTATCATACACATTGTTTGGAGAGGATGATTGAAATGGCAGTAGCATTGACGAAAGAAAACTTTAACGAGTCCATTCAAAACGGCGTTTCCCTTGTAGATTTCTGGGCACCTTGGTGTGGACCTTGCAAAATGCAGCTTCCGATCGTTGAGGAGCTTTCCGCTGAGCTGGAAGGTCAAGCTGTAATTGCAAAAATTAACGTTGACGAACAGCCGGAGCTTGCTTCACAATTCGGCGTTATGAGTATCCCAACATTGATTTTGTTCAAAGACGGTCAACCCGTTGACAAAATGGTTGGCGTACAATCAAAAGATGCATTGAAAGCAAAAATTTCCGGCCAAATGTAAGCAACATTTTTTAATAAATAACCGTCTTAATATCGTCTGGTATCAGTGAGCAACTGGTGGCAGGCGATATTTTTTTTTCTGGAAACTCTCATTTTTACTATCATAATATTGGTATAAAAGGTATTTAGTGCTTACGGAAAAGTGGGCCTAATTAAGCGAAAGTTAAGGAAATAATAAGGGATATTACCAAGCTTATCTGTTGCTTTATACTAGTTTAGTTAGTAGAATTAAAATAATTGTACGCAGCAGCGTGCCCAAACTTTGATTTATGGAGTGGTGATGTAGTGAACGCAGTCAGTACGAAAAAGGACAAAACGGTTACCGGTGAGTCCCTGCGGCAAGGTATAACATCTTCAAAAATATTAATCATTATTCCGGCTTATAATGAGGAACACAGCATAAGCCATGTGATACATGATGTGAAGACGCATTGCCCATCTGCTCATATTCTGGTCATCAATGACGGCTCGAAGGATCGTACACGTGAAGTAGCTGAAGCGAACGGCGCTTCTGTTGTCACACTTCCGACGAATCTAGGTATCGGTGGCGCTATGCAGACCGGCTATCGTTATGCTCACCGTTATGACTATGATGTTGCTGTTCAAGTGGATGGAGACGGTCAGCATAAAGCAGAGCAGCTTCACTTGATTTTGGATCCAGTGCTTAGCGGGAAAGCAGATTTGGCGATTGGCTCGCGCTTTATCGAACAAACCGGTTTCCTTTCCTCCGCGACACGGAGAGTCGGTATAAAGATTTTGTCTACCATTGTTAGTGCAATGACACGCAAACGGGTGCTGGACGTAACCTCAGGGTTCCGCGCTGCTAATAAACGTGCGATTGCCGTATTCCAAAGCGATTATGCGACAGACTATCCAGAGGTGGATTCGATCGTGCTCATTCATCGCAGCGGTCTGCGTACAAGTGAGGTAGCGGTTGTTATGGAAGCACGTACAGGTGGGACTTCATCTATAAATGCTATGCGTTCGGTGTATTATATGGTTAAGGTCACGTTATCGTTGTTCATTCGCAGCTTGAAAGCAACGAAGCCGGTCGAGGTTCAATCTTAGAAAAATGCTTACGATGAGAGTTTGCTCTAAATATAAGAAGGTAAAAGTTTGAACTTTATACCTTGCTTATATTTCTTTGCGAAACGAGCTCTAGCCGCCAGATTCTGGCACAAGCCGTTTACGCGTGGCAAAACTTAGTTGATGCTTACGATGAGAGTTTGCTCTGCAAACTTTAAGGAGGATACACCATGCAAGCCTTGTGGATTATCACAAGTGTGGTTTTTTTGTTTGTGCTGATTATGTTGATTAACCGGAGATTGCTCCGTGAGCAATACTCTATGCTGTGGCTTTTGTTTGGTGTAGTGATGTTGATATTGTCCGTACGTGTTCAAATTATTGATACTTTAGCTCATGCGATTGGTATTGCTTATGCGCCGGCACTGCTTTTCTTGGTCGGTATTTTGTTCTGCATTATGCTCATTTTGCATCTTACAGTCATCGTATCCAAATTATCGGAGAAGGTCATTCGTCTTACACAAGAGCTTGGTATTTTACATCACGAGCTACATGAACGCAAAAGGTCGGATTCATAATGGCATATATCATATTGTTTCTTAATATTTTGCTACTTGTTTCGGGCCAATTATTGTGGAAAACAGGAATGAACAAAATGGATACGGCGAAGGGCGACACATGGGTCTCGTTATTGTGGTCGCCACATATTTGGTCGGGACTTGTTTTGTACGGGATTGCTACCGTTCTCTGGTTGTACGTACTTAAGAAGCTGCCGCTTAGCTTAGCCTATCCGCTGCAAAGCTTGGCTTATATAATAGCGCTGGTTGCAGCTGTATTTATATTTAATGAATCGGTACCGCTGCAGCGCTGGATAGGCGCAGCCATTATTTTGGCGGGTGTAATCGTGCTCGCTTGGAAATAAGCCGCTTTATCATTGGGGAGGATCAATTTACGTGGTGGAATGGGTTAGGAAAAACAAAGCATGGACGATAGCGATCGTTCTTATTTTTATGCTTGCCTTGTGGCTGAGGGTTGATTTTCTTACATCGGTCAAACATAACATTTCACATGATTCGAAGTATTACGAAGAGATGGTGCACCGGTTGGTGGATAAAGGCATTTACGCCTATAAGGAAGAGGTTCCGAATGCAAGGGTAACGCCGGGTTATCCTCTCTTTATGACAGGTATGTATGTGGTGGCTAATCAGATAGGTGTAGAGCTGTTCCCGCTTATTCGCTGGGTTCAGGTGTTAATCAGCATGGCTACACTAGTTCTCATCTATATGATTGCGATGCAAGCTACAAGGAATAAATGGGTTGCGATAGTATCACTGTTTATCAGTGCGATTTATCATCCTTTTATTTGGGCGAACGGAGCCGTTCTTACTGAAACGCTGGCATTGTTTTTCTTAATGGCCTACTTATCCATGCAGCTATATGCCTTTCGGACTGAACGTAAGCGGGACGCTGCGTTAGCGGGTGTTTTATTAGGTCTTACTGTACTTGTAAGAGCGGAATTTTTACCGATATTTGTACCTTTGTACGGCGTGTTTTTGCTTCAGAAATGGTTCAAAAAGAAATCGGGTTTGCAGACCGAGGCAACATCCAAATGGGCGATTTTCAAAAAAGTTCTATTGCTAGGGGTTATTACTGGTCTTTGCCTATCGGCTACGATGCTTCCTTGGTGGATACGGAACGTCGTTACGTTAAATGAGTTTGTCTTGACAGCTTCCCAGTCTAATCCATTCAAAGCGGGTACTTATCCGAATAAAGATTATACAGACAAGATCGTAGATCCTACGGGAATGACTCAGGATGAAGTTGCTTGGGCCCGCATTAAAGCTGGCTTCACGCAGCAAACTTGGAAATACGTCAAATGGTATACAGTAGGAAAGCTCAAATATACGTATACGCACATGTTCTTCGGTTCCGGGCATTCGCCAATCTATAATGCCTATCCGAAGGTAGCTTACTTGCATGTACTGATTATATACAGCACGATCATTCCGCTGCTTGCGCTTATATGGAGATGGAGACATCCAGCAGCCATGCTTGCGGTGGTCATCTTCGTTATGACGATGATTAGACTCGTGTTCGTACCGGAATACCGTTATAACTTCACGGTTATGCCGTTGATTATTATATTGTTCTCATGGCTCTGCATTTATATTTTGCAAAAAATATGGGCATATATTGAACATAGAAGAACAACCTAGCCGTATTAACTGTATATTGCAAAAGACTGCCCTACGGACATGTGCCGAAGGCAGTCTTTTTTCTATTATTGTGCAACTTCCATAATGTTTAGCGCGTCTAATTTATGAATAAATTGGAAAAGCATTGGAGGGTGAAACAGTGAAGATCAATAATCGGAAGAGGCTTGCCGTTATGCTATCAACAGCGATGCTTATGAGCATAATGCCCGCATCGGTATTTGCTGAGAGCTTAAACAAGCCAGCAGGGACGAATGCAGCAGCACAAGCCGTGACATCGTCGGAAGGAGACATCATGAAAGAAGGATTAGCAGCTCCAGTTGATGTAGCGATAACGAAGGAGAAGGCAGAAGCGCTGGCAAGGCAGTACGTGAGCATTCCTAAGGAGTATGTTCTCCAAGGGGCTAGTCTCAATATGGAAATGATGGCTGGCGGCAAACGTAATGCTTGGGGACTCGACTTCGTGAAGAAAGTGAACGGCAAGCATTTGGGGAGCATTTATGTGCGTATTCATGCGGATAAAGGCCAGCTCCTTGAATTCAACTCTTATACTGATAACCCATCTGCCAAACCAACGTATCCTCTTAAGGTTGAACGTGATGCCGCACAGCAAATTGCGCTCCAATTCATAGATAAAATAGCAGCTGATTATAAAGGAAAAATTCAATATAACCCTGATTATGGTGTAAAACTGCGCCCGCCGCTTACTGGTGAGGTCGTACATTCGATTCGATATGACCGTTTGGTCTATGATATCCCCTATGTGGATAACTACATTGAGCTTGAAGTGGATAGTGAGGGGCATATTCGCAGGTACTCTTTGCAGTGGGATGATACGATTAACTTCCCGAAAGTTGATGCAAAACTGACTATGGAAGAAGCAAATAACAAGCTCCGAGCAGCTGCTGCACCGCAGCTAGCTTATATCGTGCCTTACAATATGCAGGGGAAAAGAAAGCCTTTGCTAAGTTATGAACTGCAGCCTATATCGATCGATGCTGTTACTGGCCAGTTAAAGGACCAATCGAGAGACAGTTACTTTAGAGCGGGGACGATATCGGAAACACCGGTGTCCGAGAAACCTTTAGGAGATGAGCCTAAGGCGGGAACAGTTACCGAGAAGCAAGCAATTGATGCGGTAAAAGCTGCTTTTGCGCTGCCTGCTGGAGCGGAGCTGAACGGTTCCAATTACAGTGAAAATAATAATGAGAGCACAGGTGAAACAGAAGCGTATTGGCAGCTGAATTGGACTGTAAAAAAGGATGGCAAGGAGATTGGCTCAGCGTCAGCCTCAGTTAACGGGCGTACTGGAGACGTTCGCCATTTTAATGCATATATGTATAACGAGCAAAGCCAGTCTGGCAGTCCAAAGGTGACGCTTGAGCAAGCATCTGCATTAGCAGTGGACGCGATTAAGAAGCGCTTGCCTTGGCTGACTGACGAGCTTTATTTTGTTAAACCTGATCCGAAGCAATATGAGGGGCTCGACGCAGGAGAACCAAGGCAATACTATTTCAATTTCGTGCACAAAATTTATGGCGCAGCGGTTGAATACGACAACGTCAATTTGGCCATCCATTCGAGCACTGGAGAAGTAGTAAATTATGATGCCAATTTGTCGAACTTTGATTATCCAGCTCAAGCACCTGTTTTGATTAAGAAGGAACAGGCTGTTGACAGCTGGCTCGACTATTATCGAACACAGCTTACGTACCGGCTTGTACAAAACTTCTCATGGAACGGGCAACCTATTCCAATTGAGAAATATAAGTTGATGATTGCTTCAGGCGAAATAAGAGGCGACGAGGTTGAAAAGTCAACTAATGCTGAACTTGTTTACCAACTTGTACCAAGACTAATGGATGAATCGGTATTTCTTGATGCAGAAACAGGTGGCTGGCGCAATCGGGAAACAGGTGAAGTTACGCAGCTTGAGAAGCCGAAAGCGAAGGATATTGAGGGACATTTTGCGCAGCGACAGCTTGAGCTAATGGTTGCTTACAAAGCGCTTGATGTGAAGGATGGTCTTGTGCGTCCCAATGAAGCAGTTACACGTGGAGAGTTAATTAAAATGCTTGTGCTTGCACGAAGCAGCGGAGTATCACCGCTCTCGATGTCCTTCAGTAATCAGCTTATGGGTAAAGCTTCATTTAATGATGTAGCTGCGGACTCCAGCTATTTCGTGTATGTAGAAAGCGCATTGGAACAAAATTTGATTGATGTTGGCGATGGTTCCTTTAACCCTAGCGGTAAAGTATCCCGTGATGAAATGGCGGAGCTGATCGTTCGAGCACTTGGTTATAATGCACTTGCGAATTACGATCATATATTTAAAGCCTCGTTTAAAGACTCGGCTGAGATTGAAAACAAGGGGCAGGCGGCAATTGTGGTAGGTCTTAAAATTATGAGCTTGTCGGATGGTAAGTTTTTGCCTAAGAAGCAGGTGACGCGAGGTGAAGCTTCGGTAGCATTTTTCCGTTACCTTCAATCACGCGCTGAGCTGCAAGAGGCCCCCCTACGCATGTAACGTAATACTAAAACAAGAAACCTGGATTCTACGAGACGTGCGGCGTGCTTGTAGAATCCAGGCTTTATTTATATATATGGAGCCATAGTTTACATGTGTTTCATTTCACTGGACGAAAGTTAATCGGTTTTCTTCTTTTTTGAGCTAAAATTTGTTACAGACTTCGCATCCTCAATCGTATCATTGACGAATGCCATATCCTGGTTTTTGGCTTTCATATTCGTCGTCCCTTTGTAATTTCCTTTATGAGTCTGATTTTCCATAAGTTTGCCTCCTTAAATTTTAGGTGCTTTTATGCACGGATCAAGCCAGCACCAACATAGTATTTCCGCAGCCCGGCTAATCATTCTGAATCTTCATTTGCCAAGGAAGCCAGCAAATGCCACTTAGGCTTAACGGATGGCACTTTCAAAGTAGGTGACGCTGGGGTATAATAGCTGGAGTTGTTTACTTTCGGGAAAATAGGGGTGTCTTATAGCATGGCATTGAAAGCAGGAATAGTAGGTTTGCCCAACGTCGGCAAATCAACATTGTTTAACGCAATTACGCAAGCAGGCGCAGAATCTGCCAATTATCCTTTTTGTACAATAGATCCTAACGTTGGTGTTGTTGAGGTACCGGACGAGCGTTTGGACAAGCTGGTTGAGCTAGTTGTTCCTAAGAGCATCGTACCTACGGCGTTTGAGTTTGTAGATATTGCCGGCTTGGTTGCTGGCGCGAGCAAGGGCGAAGGTTTGGGCAATAAATTTTTGGCGCATATCCGCGAGGTAGATGCCATTGTTCATGTGGTTCGCTGCTTCCAAGATGACAACATTACGCATGTATCGGGTAAGGTAGATCCAATTAGCGATATCCAAACGATTAATTTGGAGCTTATTTTGGCGGATATCGATTCAGTTGATAAAAAAATTGAACGCTCCCGTAAAAATCTTAAGGGTGGGGACAAGAAGGTTGCTCAGGAAATCGAAGTGCTTGAACGCATTAAGGAAGCGTTGTATAACGACATGCCTGCGCGCAGCCTGGAGCTGAGCGATGATGAGAAGCTGCTTGTTCGTGATTTGCATTTGTTGACAATGAAGACGGTATTGTATGCCGCTAACGTGAGCGAAGACGAGGTTTCAAATTCAGACGGCAATGAGTACGTACAAAAAGTACGCGAGTTCGCAGCTGCAGAGGGCGCAGAAGTAGTGCCAATCAGCGCGAAGGTTGAAGCTGAGATTGCTGAGCTTGAAGGCGAAGACAAAGAAATGTTCCTTGAGGAGCTGGGCATGTCGGAGTCGGGCTTGAACCGTTTGATCAGTGCTGCGTACAAGCTGCTTGGTCTATACACGTATTTCACGGCGGGTGTACAAGAGGTTCGCGCATGGACGATTCGCAGCGGAACAAAAGCACCGCAAGCGGCTGGCGTTATTCATACCGATTTCGAACGTGGATTCATTCGTGCTGAGGTTGTTTCCTTCACGGATCTTGCAGCTGCTGGTTCCATGGTAGCGGCTCGTGAGAAGGGGCAAGTTCGTCTCGAGGGTAAAGAATACGTCGTGCGTGACGGCGATGTTATCCATTTCCGTTTTAACGTGTAAATATTAGGGGAATAATAGAGCCCTGTAAGTGCAGCTTTGCGCTTACAGGGCTTTGCTGCTGTTAGCGCCACAGCTTGATGTCCAGTAACCAATGGCTGTTGCTTGGCATATGAAGATTGAAGCGGTTCGTAAAAATAGGCATGATTAGCTGGCTGTAAATCGAAACCAGCAGTCGATAGAAATTCGATGGTATGGTATAATGAACATTATCCTAATGGAATAAACAGAGGTGAATGATCGTGTTTGACCGTTTAGAAGCACTCGCAAACCGGTATGAGAAGCTGAGTGAGCTGTTGTGTGATCCGGATGTATCCAGTGATCCCAAACGGCTTAGAGAGCTTTCCAAGGAGCAGTCGGATTTACAAGAGGCATATGATGCCTTTACGGAATATAAACAAGTTACCGAGCAGCTGGGCGACGCTAAGCTGATGCAAGCTGAGAAACTCGATGACGAAATGCGTGAAATGGTTAAAATGGAAATCGACGAATTGAGCAAGCGTCAAGCTGAGCTTGATGAGCAAATTCGTATCGTTCTATTGCCGAAGGACCCTAATGATGACAAGAACGTTATTGTCGAAATTCGCGGTGCGGCTGGCGGAGATGAAGCTGCTTTGTTCGCATATGAGCTATATCGTATGTACACGAAGTTTGCGGATGCTCAAGGCTGGCGCGTAGAGTTGATGGACTTCAGCGAAAATGACGTTGGCGGATTCAAAGAGGTTATCTTTATGATTACGGGCAAAGGCGCGTACAGCAAGATGAAGTTCGAAAGTGGTGCACATCGCGTGCAGCGTATTCCTGTAACGGAATCGGGCGGACGTATCCATACATCGACTTCGACGGTAGCTGTTATGCCGGAGGTTGAAGATGTAGAGGTTGAGATTCTCGACAAGGATATTCGTATAGATACTTTCTGTTCCAGTGGAGCAGGCGGACAGTCTGTTAATACAACGAAATCTGCGGTGCGTGTATTGCATGTTCCAACGGGTATTATGGCCACCTGTCAGGATGGCAAATCACAAAATGAGAACAAGGCGAAAGCACTTGCAGTGCTTCGTGCACGTATTTCCGATGTTCGCCGCCAAGAAGAAGAAGCAAAATATGCGGGCGAGCGTAAGAGCAAGGTCGGAACGGGAGATCGCAGCGAACGTATTCGCACATACAATTTCCCGCAAAGCCGTGTAACGGATCACCGTATTGGATTGACGCTTCATAAGCTCGATTCAGTTATGAACGGCGATTTGTCAGAGGTTATTTCTTCTCTGACGATTGCAGAGCAAGCTGATCTTATGGAACGTGAAATGGCTTAACAATGTTGCGCTAGGTCGCTGGTTGCTTATCATAAGCAATCAGAGGTCTGGCGTTTTATTCGGTTTGGGGAAGCGATGCAAGCGTACGATGCGAATGTGTGAGATGACGGCTTGCTGTTGGCTGGGGTATAGCAGTGAGCTTAGTTTGTTGTAGTAAGCTGAGAAGTGGTACTGGGGAATAGAGTGGCGGCAAGTAATGCGTGACGGAATAGACTTTAGATTTGAAAGGGCGATACAGGGATGAGCAAGCATTCGGAGGAGCAATGGTTCGTTGAGCCGCTAACGTTGCGGCAAGCTTGCATGCAAGCGACCGAGATCCTGCAGTCGGAAACGGTGGAAGAGCCGCGCAACAATGCTGAGCTATTGCTCATGCATTTGCTACATATGGACCGAGCTGCGCTGCTTCGTGATGGCGGTGAATTGTTTCCTATTGAGCGGTTAGCGGATTGGGAAGGCCTCGTACGGCGTAAGGCAGCTGGGGAGCCGGTTCAATATATTATTGGTGAGCAATGGTTTTATGGCCGGCCATTTACAGTCACGCCTGCGGTACTCATTCCGCGTCCGGAGACGGAGCTGCTCGTAGAAGCGGTGCTTGACGCAGCGGATCTTATTTGGCCCCCTGCGATGATTGCAGGGGAAATGCAGCCGCCGACAATTGTCGACGTCGGCACAGGCAGCGGCGCCATCGCCGTAACGCTAGCTACGCAGCGTCCCGCATGGCGCGTATGCGCATCCGATCTATCGCCGGACGCGCTGGCAGTCGCCCGCACGAACGCGATCCGCCATGAAGCTGCGGATCGTCTGAAGTTCGTGCAGGGCGACCTGCTCATGCCCTTTATAACTGGGCATGAGCAGAGTGAACTCCGGCACGACGAGCTGCGCATCGACGTGCTCGTATCCAACCCGCCGTACATACCGGCGGCTGACATGCAAGGGCTGCAGCGCGAGGTGCGCGACTATGAGCCGCATCTCGCGCTGGAAGGCGGGCCGGACGGGTTAATACCCTACCGGCGTATGCTGGAGCAGCTTCCGCTGCTTGAGCAAATGCCTCGCATCGTCGCTTTCGAGCTCGGCATGGGCCAGCCTCGCATCGTCGCTGACATGATGCGAGAAATGTCGCAATGGGATGACATTCGCATCATCAGTGACTACGCTGGAATCGAGCGTCACGTCATTGCGACGAAGCATTAACTTCGCTCGCAGTAAAAAGCGGTTCCTCTAAGAAAGAGGAACCGCTTTTTGTATTTATCTGACTCTCCATTGCACATGTATCCCTTATCCCTAAGCAAACTTTAATGCGACAAGTATAATACGCCTCTAATCCTTATTCCGGCATCATATTGGTGCTTATCGCGATGCGATTCCATGCGTTGATCGTAATAATTGCCATAATGATTTCTCCGATTTGTTTGCTTTCGAAATACCGCGCAGCTTCTTCATACACAGCATCGGGCACATGTTCCTTCGTAATGACTGTGACCGATTCTGTTAAGGCGAGTATCGCTCGTTCTTCCTTCGTGAAATACGGCGTATCACGCCAAGCGCTTAAAGCATAAATCCGTTGCTCGGTTTCACCCAGGCTTCTTGCGTCCTTCGTGTGCATGTTAATGCAGTACGCACAGCCATTTATTTGCGATGCGCGAATTTTAATCAATTCTTGCAGCTGCTTGTCGATGCTAGTAGTGCCTAGGTATTGTTCCAATCCAACCATTGCTTTATATGCGGCGGGTATTTCTTTGGCTATCTGGATTCTTTCTGACATGTTTCTCATTCTCCTCTGCGTTCTGATTTATTTGCTTTCATCCTCTAAGACAAAACACAGCGATCGGATGTGACAGCAGATTGATAATAAGGTTTAATTTATTTCGGGTTGCCCCATACTCCGTCTATCTGAATAGGTGGAGGTCCCAATTTTAAACAGATCATTCAATCCGAACATGCTTCAGCTTGTCGGGATTCAACATGACATAAATCCGCTCAACCTTCTGCCCTTCCTCATCCAGTTGAAAGCTGATAACGCTTCTTGGCATGCCGTCTTTGTTCACGATGACACCAGCTTGTCCGTTAACGTCAGCGAATTGATGGCCATCTCCCAAGAAGGTCCTCGGAATTACACCCTTCAAAAAGGCGATGACTCTGGCTCTGCTAATTATAGCGAAGATAGCTGCACGCACCTTGCCGCCTCCATCGGAAATAAGAATCGCTTCTTCCGACAAAAGAGAAACCAATTTATCGAAGTTTCCAGAAGCAGCTGCTTCCATGAATGCGACAGCAAGCGGCTCTGCTTTGACCGTGTTTGTGGGAAGCAGAGTCCTTTTCTCTTGAAGCTTCTCTTTAGCTCGGCTGTATATTTTACGGCAATTGGCTGCCGTTTTATGTAAGCATGAAGCGATTTCCTCATAATCGTATTGGAGTGTTTCTCTAAGTATAAACACAGCCCGCTCAACTGCTGTAAGCTGCTCAAGCATAACAAGCAGAGCATAAGAAATGTCTTCCTGCTCCGCATAAATTTCAGCAGGGTCTTGTTTGGTCGTGCTGACGTCTGGTTCGGGCAGCCAATGTCCAACATAGACTTCTTTTCTTTTGCGTGCAGATTGACTGAGATTGATCGAGCGGTTAGTGAGCATTCGAACGAGATAGGCTTTTTCATTTTTAATCTCACTGAGGTCTAGAAGACTGTAGTCTGCAAAAACATCCTGAACGAGATCCTCAGCCTCATTGAACGTGCCAAGCATTCGATAAGCAATCGAATGGAGCAGCGGTCGATAAGCTGTATAGGTTTTTTGGAAATCCATCAAGCATCCATCCTTCACATTTACTGACATTATTATAACTTGCTAGAAGGGCGTATGCGATAGGATCAAAAATAGATAGATTGCTAGGTTTATATATTCGGGTAAACGGACATAATGACGGATAGATACGTTCCGGAACGCAAGCAGACGCACTGACGGGTGCGACGAGAGGAGCTTGTGTTATATGTCCAGCCATTATTCCCTTCATTCCTATTCCAATATTTCAAAATCCGCTCATTCTAATTCGGGTCATTCTAATAAGTTAGTTTATCGTAAATCGTATGGTTTTATTATTTTTGCACTTATTGTCTTAATTATGAGCTGGGAAGCCCAGCAAATGGATGCTGCGGTTGCGGGCGGAGAAATTCCGCAGGAAGCGATTCGCCTTCGTATTTTAGCCAATTCCGATAATCCTGCTGATCAAGTCGTGAAGCGTCTTGTCCGGGATGAAATCGTTAAAGCGATGAATAGTTGGGTAACGGGCCCTCAGACAATTGAGGAAGCACGTCAGACGATTCTCGCCAATATGCCTGAAATTGAACGGATTACAGCGGAAGTGTTGAAGAGCCGCGGCTTTGAATATAGCTCCTCCGCAGAGCTTGGCATGGTTCCGTTCCCGACGAAGATGTACGGCAATCAAGTTTACCCTGCTGGAGACTATGAAGCATTACGTATTACACTTGGTGAAGGCGGCGGTCAAAATTGGTGGTGCGTACTGTTCCCGCCACTATGTTTTATCGACGCTGTAAGCGGTGAGGCAGCGGCAGCATCTGGAGCAGAGACAGAACAAGCAGCGGCAGTGAAATCGGATACTGCACCTGCCAAGACAACTGCACTAGAAACAGCTTCTGCAGACACTCCTTCTCAAGGTGAAGCGCCAGAAGCGAAATTTTTTCTTTGGGAAATGATCAAGTCCTTCATTGATTGGATAAAATCACTGTTTTCATAAGAAACGACAGCTGCGCCTTTAAAGGTGAAGACGCAGCCGTCGTTTCTGCTTGTTTACGGGTGCTTATGCTATAATAGCGAATGAATGAACAATTTCAATTAAGAGCAAGGATTGAAGGATAGAGATGACTAAAACAAATGTATGGCGCGTGAATAAGGCTCATGATCATCAACTGCGGGAAGAACTATCGGAAGCCGCGAATCAATTAAGAGAAGGCGGCCTTATTGCTTTCCCGACCGAGACGGTTTATGGGCTTGGCGCGGATGCTCGATGCACAGCGGCGGTTGAGCGAATTTTCACCGCAAAGGGGCGTCCATCGGACAATCCTCTAATTGTGCATATTGCCAATCGCAAGCAATTAGATGAGCTTGTGCTGCCTTATTCTGAACTGGCTTCATCGCTGATGGAAAACTTTTGGCCAGGACCGCTTACCATTGTGCTGCCCGTTCGTGAAAATGCGTTATCGCCGCTCGTAACGGCTGGACTATCTACCGTCGGTATTCGAATTCCTGATCACAGAACGGCGTTGGCGCTGCTTGAGATAGCAGATTGTCCGGTCGCAGCACCGAGCGCCAACCGATCTGGAAGGCCAAGTCCTACACTTGCTGAGCATGTGCTGGAGGATCTGGATGGACGCATCGATGGCCTCATTGATGACGGTGCGACTGGTGTCGGCCTCGAGTCAACGGTGATCGAGCTCGCTGGCGAGAATAGCATTCGTATTTTGCGGCCAGGCGGAATTACTCGCGAAGCGCTTCAGAAAGCGGCACCCTCTGCGGCAATTGATAGCGCCTCAATAGAAGAACCAGAGTCGGCCCCGCGATCTCCAGGCATGAAATATACACATTATGCACCAAAAGGGGAGCTCGAGCTGGTACAGGGTGATTTTGAAGCTGTCTCAGCATACATTCAAGATCAAGTTGGAGCTGCAAGGGAGCGCGGCGAGGTAACTGGCGTGCTCGCCTTCGAGGAAAGATTGGATCGCTACGATGCGGATTATGTATTCTCGTTAGGCAGTGAGGAGGAGCTTGGCACAGCGGCTCATCAGCTTTATGCGGCATTGCGTGATTTTGACGGAGCTGGCGCTCAGCGCATTTGGGCAGAGAGCTGCAGTGAGCACGGCATCGGCGCAGCACTAATGAATCGGCTAGCCAAAGCGGCTGGAAACCGAATTATTCGCGTATAGAAAGTGATCTAGGAGTGAATATCATTTTCCAAACAAAATTAGCCTGAAACCGCACTAGTATGTTTGTCCTCATGTCCGCATATGTTTGGTAAAGACTACAAGCGGACATGGGGGAGATAGGCTGTGATTGAAGCACAATTGCAAGCTGGACAGTTTTTAACGCTGCTCATTATTGCGGTGGCGCTCAGTCTAGACGCTTTTTCTCTTGGACTGGGCATCGGGCTCAAAGGCATAAGGCTAAGGGAAATATTGAAGCTGGGCGTTGTTATCGCGTTGTTCCATATGATTATGCCGCTGGCAGGCATTTTTACAGGTCAATACGTAGGCTCCCTGCTTGGAGATGTGGCCACGACTGCGGCGGGTATTTTGCTGGTACTGCTCGGCGGACACATGATTTATAGCTCGCTGCGCGGTGAGGCGGTTCAATCCTTTGACCATAAATCCTTGTGGGGTTTGCTCGTGCTTTCACTTAGCGTCAGTATTGACTCATTCTCAGTTGGCATTACGCTTGGGATGTTCGCAGCAAACATGTTGATGACGGTTCTGCTTATTGGCCTGCTCGGCGGTGTGATGTCGATATTTGGCTTAATGCTTGGCCGTAAAGTCAGCGGTCAGCTTGGCGAATATGGAGAGGCAATAGGCGGAGGGATTTTATTCGTATTCGGCATCTTGTTTATTTTTTAAAAGATAAGAAAGTAGATCATCTTCTAATACTTATTTATATTTCACCGTCAAAGGTGCTTCAGCGTCTAAAGGACGCCGAAGGCGTTTCTGCTTGATCGTTGAACAGTTTGGCATAACGTGCAAAAGGAGTTGGCAGTGTGAAACGTATTTTATTTGTTTGTACAGGCAATACATGCCGCTCGCCAATGGCAGAGGCTATGCTTCGCCGGATGGCTGCTTTGAGAGGAATTACCGTCGCCGTTCGCTCCGCAGGCATATCCACCATTGATGGCCTGCCAGTGTCAGCTCAAGCAGTGGAAACACTTAGGCAGCGGGACATCGAGCACAAGAGCACGTCGCTGGCGCTTACGAGCGAGGCGGTCGGTTGGGCTGATATTATTTTGACGATGACGGTTAATCATAAACGTGGATTGCTGCAATGGCATCCCGAAGCGGTTGACAAAATCTATACGCTAAAGGAATATGCGAATCAAGACGCTCAGGTGCTCGCTGATATTGAAGAACTGGAGCAGCTATATACGGAGCTTCATATGAAGCAAGCGCTGGGTCAGCAGCTGACAACTGGCGAGAGAAGACGATTGCTCGAACTGGAGCGTCGTATACCGAGCTTTGACATCGTTGATCCTTTCGGAGGCTCGCTTGCTATATACAACAGCAGCGCCAATGAAATAGAGGATGCACTCGTCAAGCTGCTGGACAAGCTGGCCAAAAGATAATTCGTGACAGGACAGCTTCAGCTGTTTAATGGATTGATTTTTTAAGCCGTTTCAGTTATTATAAAATGACAATATACGGTTTCCGATGTAACTGGCGACGGAAGTGGGTAACCACGGTGGAGCATCGGAATATACGGCCGGTCGCCTGGGCAAAGAGCAGCATGCTAATAAGCATGTCTTGCTCTTTTTTCGTCTTTTTGAGCAAAAATAGGTATACTAGCACTGTGATGTTACATTTCTAAGGAGGTCTTTACGTTGAAAATTGCTATTGGTGCTGATCATGCTGGATACCGTTTGAAGGACGTCGTTGTACCGTTTCTTCTGTCGCTTGGCCATGAAATTGAAGATGTTGGTTGCAACTGTGACCAATCAGTCGATTATCCGGACTATGCATTGCCCGTATGCGACCTTGTTACAAGCGGCAAAGCAGAGCGCGGTATACTGATTTGCGGAACGGGTATCGGTATGACGATTGCGGCAAATAAAGTACGCGGTATCCGCTGTGCACTCGTGAATGACATGTTCTCAGCCCAAGCAACTCGGGAGCATAATGATACGAATGTTTTGGCGCTTGGGGAACGAGTGGTTGGTCCTGGAGTGGCACTTGAAATTATTCGCATCTGGCTTGATACGCCGTTCTCGAACGGAGAACGTCATGTCGGTCGTCTTAATAAAGTGAAACAAATTGAAGAACAGAACAGCAGCCAGTCCTAATTAGGGGGCAATCGCAATGAACGTAGACGAAAACGTACAGTTTGGAAGCATTTCAGAGCAGGTGGAACAAATTGTTCGGGAGCTAGTTACGGCAGGCAAGCTTGTTATGAGTCAGCTGCTAGTAATCGGTGTAAGTACTAGTGAGGTGCTCGGTCACCGCATTGGAACTTCGGGTACAATTGAAACGGCTGCACAAATTTACGCAGGCGTTGAAGCGGTTCGCAGCGAGGTTGGCTTCATTCCGGTTTATCAATGCTGCGAGCATCTGAATCGTGCGCTTGTGATTGATCAAGCTTCCGCAGAACGATTGGGACTAGGCATCGTAGGTGCAATTCCGGTACCGAAAGCGGGCGGATCAATGGCGGCATACGCCTATCGTCAGCTGAAGGCACCTTGTCTGGTGGAAACGGTACAGGCCCATGCGGGTATCGATATCGGTGATACGTTTATTGGCATGCATTTGAAGCGGGTGGCTGTTCCCGTTCGTCCGACTATTCGTGAAATTGGCGGAGCCCATGTCACGATGGCCATTACGAGACCGAAATTAATAGGCGGCTCCCGTGCAGTATACGAGCTGAGCACGGATATAACGGCACAGCAATCTGCTGGGACATGCGAATAGTTGATTTATGATCATAATGATTTGATTTTAAATAAAGGGTTTCTAATTTGAGGAGGAATTTAATCATGGAAAATTTGCGCAAACAAGACCCAGAAGTATTGAAAGCATTAGGACTAGAGCTTACACGTCAGCGTGACAACATCGAGCTTATCGCATCCGAGAACATCGTTAGCGAAGCGGTATTGGAAGCTATGGGAAGCGTCCTAACGAACAAATATGCAGAAGGTTACCCAAGTAAACGTTTCTATGGCGGTTGTGAACATGTTGACATCGTTGAGGATATTGCACGCAATCGTGCGAAAGAACTTTTCGGCGCTGAGCATGCGAACGTGCAGCCACACTCCGGCGCACAAGCGAACATGGCTGTTTACCTTGCAGCTTTGCAGCCTGGCGACACTGTACTTGGTATGAATCTTGCGCATGGCGGCCATTTGACGCACGGCAGCCCTGTTAATGCATCTGGATTGCTTTATAACTTCGTTGCATACGGCGTGCAAGAAGATTCCTTCACGATTGATTATGAAGAAGTTCGTAAGCTTGCTTTCAAGCACCGTCCTCGTTTGATCGTTGCTGGTGCAAGTGCATATCCACGTACGATCGATTTCGAGAAGCTTGGCAAAATTGCTAATGATGTAGGCGCTTTGTTCATGGTTGATATGGCACACATCGCTGGTTTGGTTGCAGCTGGTCTTCATCCGAGCCCAGTGCCTCATGCTCATTTTGTAACGACTACAACACACAAAACACTTCGTGGACCTCGCGGCGGTATGATCCTTTGTCGTCAACCTTGGGCTGCAGCCATCGATAAAGCGGTTTTCCCTGGCTCGCAAGGTGGTCCTTTGATGCATATTATTGCTGCTAAAGCAGTAGCTTTCGGAGAAGCGCTTAGGCCTGAATTCAAGCAATACGCAACACAAGTTGTTAAGAATGCAAAAGTTCTTTCTGAAGAGCTTGTTGCAAAAGGCTTCAATATCGTATCTGGCGGAACAGACAATCACTTGATGCTGCTTGACACACGCAGCCTGAACATTACAGGTAAAGTAGCAGAACATGTGCTTGATGAAGTCGGAATTACCGTTAACAAAAATGCAATTCCATTTGATCCGACAAGTCCGTTCGTAACATCTGGTATTCGTATTGGTACACCAGCAGCAACAGCTCGCGGCATGGATGAGAAAGCAATGAAGGTTATTGCTGAGGTTATTGCACTTGTGCTTAACAGCCCTCAAGATCAAGATGTGCTCGCCAAAGCGCGCGGCATGGTCCGTGATCTTACGGCACAATATCCGCTTTACCCTGGCATGACTTACTAATCATAAATAAATTATTATTTAAAAAGACCTATTTGTGCATATGCATGAATAGGTTTTTTTTTGATTATATGCCGTGCATAAATAATATTTCTATAAAAAATAATCCAGCAAGAAGCAGATTGCAATCGATGAGCAAACGTCAATATTAAAATGAAAAAATGTTCAGCCAATGCATCTAGAAATTAATAAATATATATAATAGTCGATATAACATATGTTATAGTGTAAAGACTGAAAAAAACGGGTTTTAAGTGATAAATAAATATGATTTTAAAATTAATATGGAAATATAAAGTATATTGAATTTAATCTGTATTTTTAAAAATTAGTTCTATTTTTGTTAATAATTAACTGTAAAAATATTAATGTGAAAAATTAATGAAATAATTAACTGAATAAACGCTGTACAGCATTAACGCAACAAATTAATTAATTGAATAAACGCGTCAAAGCGCTAAAGAATAGTGTATAAAAGTAAATATAAACAAAAATTTACAGCTTACATATTCTTGATAAATAATTAACATGGTTGTATAGTGAAAAATATTATTAAATATAATCTCATTGTTTAAATGGGAAGAGTGTTTGACAATGCTCAAGGGGATACGTGCATTTGCATTGGACAAGCTAGTTGAAGATGCAAAAGTTTGTGTATTAGGCGCGAGTGGGTTGAACGGTATTGCCAAGTTAAACAGAGCAGAGAAAAAAACGGGAGGATTACAATGAGAACAAGAAAGTTTGGTTTATCATTTATTGCTGCTTTACTCATTCTTGCTATTGTTGCTGTAGGTTGTACGCCGAAAGAAGAAACAGGCAACAACGGTGCTACAAACGGCGCCACAAACGGAGGAACAACTGCAGCGAAAGTTTTCAGATTGAACATTCACTCTGAGCCTTCAACTCTTGACCCGGCACTTATGGAAGACAACGTATCAGGTACACTTGCAACTGGTATTTATGAGGGTCTAACTCGTAAAAATGAGAATGGTGAATCCATTCCTGCAACAGCTGAAAGCTGGGAAAAATCAGAAGACGGCAAAACGTACACTTTTAAAATCCGTAAAGACGCAAAATGGAGTAACGGCGACCCTGTTACTGCAAATGACTACGAATTCTCTTGGAAACGCGCTCTTGATCCTGCTGTAGGTTCAACTTACGCGTACCAATTCTACTACATCGTTGGCGCACAAGATTATAACGAAGGCAAAACGACAAACACTGATGCGGTTGGTATCAAAGCTCTTGATGCTCAAACGCTTGAAGTTAAACTCGTTTCACCTACGCCTTACTTCTTGAGCCTTACTTCTTTCTATGTTTACAACCCTGTTCATCCTTCAGTGAAGGACAACGAGGCTTGGGCTGCTGATGCAAAAACAATCATCGGTAATGGTCCTTTCAAAATGAGCGAATGGCAGCACAATACTTCCATTAAGCTTGTTCCTAACGAAAACTACTACGAAAAAGACCAAATTAAATTTGCAGGCGTTGACTTTACAATGATCACAGAGTCTGCAACTGAGCTTGCTAACTACGAGACAGACAAACTTGATTACACTGGTAAACCAACGGGTGAAATTCCAGCTGAACAAATCCCGGTTCTGAAAGAATCGAAAAAAGACGAGATCGTTACAAAAGGTATCGCAAGCTCGTACTACTACCAATTCAACACAGAAGAAGTTCCTTTCAACAACTTAAAAGTTCGTAAAGCACTTGCAATGGCGATCGACCGCCAAGCAATCGTTGAGAGCGTAACGATGGCTGGCGAAGTTCCTTCGTTTGGATTTGTTCCACCAGGCATCATCGGTTTGAAAGAAGATTACCGTAACGAAGTAAAAGATGATTTCTTCACTGAAAATGTTGACGAAGCAAAAACATTGCTTGCTGAAGGTCTAGCTGAGCTTAAGCTAGCTAAGTTCCCTAAAGTAACATTGACATTCAACACAAGCGACGGCCACAAGAAAATTGCTGAAGCAATCGTTGAAATGTGGCGTCAAAACCTTGGTATCGAAGTTGGTATCGAGAACCAAGAGTTTGCCGTTCTACTGAAAAACCGTACAGCAATGAACTATCAAATCGCTCGCGCAGGTTGGGGAGCTGACTACAACGATCCAATGACTTACTTGGATATGTTCGTAACTGGCGGCAGTCAAAACAATACAGGTTTTGCTTCTCCTGAATATGACGCTTTGATCAAAAAAGCGAATGCAAGCGGAGATCAAGCTGAACGTGTTGCGGCTATGACTGAGGCAGAAAAAATTCTTATGGAATACATGCCGATCATGCCGATTTACTACTACAGCAACGTTTACATGCTTAAACCTGGATTCAAAAACATCGTTACAGACTATAAAGGCGACATTGACTACACAAGAGGTTACTACGAAGCGAAATAGTCGTCCTTCCAGCACCTGAAGCTAGGGATATATGCGGGGTGTCCGCATATATCCCTTTCTTGTTGACAGATTCAGGCTTTATCACTTATAGCATTGCTTCTTGTTTATATTCTGTAAGGAGGTGTCCATTGCGTTGATAAAATATGTATCCAAGAAGTTTCTATCCATGTTTGTCTCGTTGTTTGTTCTTGCGTCCGCTACGTTCTTTCTTATGAAAATCATCCCGGGCGATCCCTTTATTAGGGAGAAGGCTATTCCCGAGAAAATAAGAGAGCACCTCTTGCAAATGTACGGCCTTGATCAGCCGGTATGGAAACAATATTTGATGTATTTGAACAATTTGCTTCATGGCGATTTAGGGATGTCAATGAAGCAGCAATATATGTCCGTTACTCGTATTATTAAAGAAAGCTTTATTTATTCTGCGCAAATCGGCCTTTTTGCCGTCATTGTGTCTTTAGCATTAGGTTTGATTCTGGGCATCATTGCGGCGCTTAATCATCGTAAATTTTTGGATAGCTTCACGATTGTTATTGCAGTGCTAGGGGTATCGATTCCCAACTTTTTGGCAGCATCCATTTTACAGTTCGTGCTAGGCAGCAAGCTGCGCTGGCTAAATGTATCGGGACTTAACGATCCTACAGATTTCATTATGCCTGTTCTTGCGCTTTCATTCCTTCCAGCCGCATTTATCGCGCGTCTGACGCGCTCAACGATGCTAGAAGTACTATCCGCTGACTACATTAAGACCGCTCGCGCCAAAGGTCTCAGCGGCCGCATTATCTTGGTTCGTCATGCTCTACGCAATGCTATTTTGCCAGTAGTAACTTATATCGGACCGATGACCGCTAACATTATTACCGGATCTGTCGTTGTCGAACAAATTTTTGGTATAGGTGGAATTGGAAAATATTTTGTACAAAGTATTACTAACCGTGACTATACGCTCATAATGGGGCTTACTTTATTTTATGGTATTATCCTGATGGTTGCGCGGTTCTTGACTGACGTTGCTTATGGCTTTGTCGATCCGCGTATCAAGCTGACAAGAGGAGGCGGAAAAGGATGAAGGATAAGACCTTTACGCCGGATCAATTCGCTAAGCTGAATAAAGACGAGAAGCACACGGAAGTTGTTGTTCGTGAGAGCATCTCTGCATGGAAAGATGCTTGGCTGCGTCTGCGTTCCAACAAAATAGCAATGTTCAGCTTAATTGTATTGCTTATCGTCTCCCTTGCGGCGATTTTTGGCCCGATGATATCGGAGCAGGATTTTCAAACCAATCACTTGAAGGAAAAAAATCTGGGCCCTAACGCTACCTACTGGTTTGGTACAGATGATCTCGGACGGGATCTCTTCACCCGTACTTGGATGGGCGCTGGAATATCTCTGCAGGTTGGTATATATGCTGCACTAGCTGACTTGGTGCTCGGAGTTATTATCGGCGGAATTATGGGTTATTTCGGCGGACGTGTCGATGAGATATTGAACCGTTTTTGTGAAGTTCTATACTCCATTCCAAGCATGCTTATTATCATTCTTTTGATTGTCATATTAGAGCCTAGCATGTTCACGATCGTGCTTGCGCTTAGTATAACCGGTTGGATCAGTATGGCTTGGATTGTGCGCGGCCAGATCATGCAGCTCAAAAACCAAGAATACGTTATGGCTGCTCAAGCGCTCGGCGCTAGCACTCCACGTATTCTATTCAGACATCTTATTCCTAACGCAATGGGCCCGATTATCGTAACGTTGACGCTTACTGTTCCAAGTGCGATCTTCGCAGAGGCATTCCTCAGCTTCTTGGGACTAGGTGTTCAATCCCCGGCTGCGTCACTGGGTACGATGATAAATGATGCAATTAAAGCATGGACACTGTATCCGTGGAGAATGATTTTCCCAGCAGCAGTTATAAGCATTACGATGCTTTGCTTTAATATTTTTGGCGACGGTCTGAGAGATGCGCTTGATCCGAAAATGAAGAAGTAGGAGGTGGTCAATGATGGAGAAGTTACTTGAAGTAAAAGACCTTCGTGTTAATTTCAAAGTTCGAGGCGGTATCGTTAAAGCGGTTCGCGGTGTGAATTTTCACGTCAACAAAGGCGAGGCAGTAGCCATTGTTGGGGAGTCCGGTTGCGGCAAGAGTGTAACCGCACAATCGCTCATGCGTTTGATTCCATCGCCTCCGGCCGATACTAAAGGATCGATTATGTTTAAAGGCCAAGAAATTTTGAAAATGTCCAATAGTCAAATGGAAGACATCCGTGGTAAAGAGATGGGGATGATCTTTCAGGATCCGATGACCTCTCTTAATCCTACGCTAACGATTGGCCGTCAGATTACAGAGGGACTAATCAAGCACCAAGGAATAAGCGGTGCAAAAGCGACTGAACGCGCCATTGAAATGCTTGAACTTGTAGGTATTCCGAACCCTGCTTCACGGGTTAATCAATATCCGCATCAATTCTCTGGAGGCATGCGTCAACGGGCGATGATTGCTATCGCACTTGCATGCAACCCATCGCTTCTTATTGCGGATGAGCCTACAACAGCATTAGACGTTACAATTCAAGCGCAAATTATGCGAGTCATGAAGGACTTGCAGCAAAAACTTGGCACTTCTATTATTCTTATTACGCATGATTTAGGCGTTGTAGCAGATATGTGTGACCGCGTTATCGTTATGTATGCAGGTAAGGTTGTAGAAACGGGTACAAAATGGGAGATCTTCAAAAACCCTAAGCATCCTTATACAAGAGGACTGCTGCGCTCGCTTCCGCGTCTTGATCAGAAGAAGGAAGAGCCGCTGGTGCCGATTTACGGTATGCCGCCGGATTTGATTAAACCGCCGACGGGCTGCAGCTTCTGTGCTCGCTGCGATGAAGCAATGCGGGTATGCGTGGACAATGATCCTGAATTGCTCCCGGTAGATGGCAATGAGAATCATGAGTCAGCATGCTGGCTAGCACATCCTTATGCAAATCGGGAGGTGTCAGTATGAGTGCACCATTAATTGAAATTAATAATTTGCGTAAATCTTTTAATTTAGGCGGTGGAGCGACGCTCCATGCTGTTAATGATATATCCTTCTCCATCAAAAAAGGAGAAACGGTCGGCGTCGTTGGCGAATCCGGTTGCGGAAAATCAACAGCTGGTCGTACCATCATGCGGCTTTATGAACCAACTAGCGGTGGTGTTAACTTCGACGGGCAAGATATTTATAAGTTGAAGGGTCCTAAGCTCAAGGAACTTCGCCGTGATATGCAAATGATATTCCAAGATCCATACGCATCATTAAACCCGCGTATGACGGTTATGGACATCATTGGAGAAGCGCTTGATATTCACAAGCTTGTTGCTAGTAAAAAAGAACGCAAGCACAGAGTTGAGAATCTACTTGATGTCGTTGGTCTTAATCCCGATCACGCTACAAGGTATCCGCATGAGTTCTCTGGCGGTCAGCGTCAGCGTATCGGTATTGCCCGCGCACTTGCAGTTGATCCGCGTTTCATCATTGCGGATGAGCCGATCTCAGCGCTAGACGTATCGATTCAAGCGCAAGTTGTAAACTTAATGATGGATCTGCAGCGTAAGATGGGCTTGACTTACTTGTTTATCGCGCATGATTTGTCCATGGTTAAGCATATAAGCGACCGCGTAGCGGTTATGTATCTTGGTAAAATCGTCGAGCTTGCAGAGAGCAGTGAATTGTACGCAAGTCCAGCACACCCTTATACAAGAGCTCTGCTATCGGCTATTCCAATTCCAGATCCGGAGATTGAAGCTACCCGTGAGCGTATTGTATTGACTGGCGATTTGCCAAGTCCTATCAATCCGCCATCAGGCTGCCAATTCCATACGCGTTGTCCGATTGCGACTAATAAATGCAAAGTGGACGAGCCTGCACTGCTTGAAGTGAGAAAAGGGCATTTTGCCGCTTGTCACTACGCGTCAGTATAAAGAGACGATGTTTTATTCAACATTTAGAAAACATTCATTGAGGGCTATTTAAGCTTCATGTGTATAGATTTTTTGAAAAAGGTGGAGCAAGGATGATTCCTGCTTCATCTTTTTTTGTTTTGAGCAGGTTGTGCACAATTTTGTGAATATTCTGTGGACAATTGTGGATAACTTACGTTAAAAATGTGGATAGTTTATAATTTGAACGATTTTTTTGAATATATAAAATGATTACTTCACTGAATGTGGATAAAAGTTTGCATGTTTTCTTCACGATCCCCTGTAGATAAGCTTGAGGAGAGCGGCTTCGCAGTGCGCAAGCACAAGGAGCAGGATCATAGAGCGGTTGTGCTGGACATTACGGGGAAGGGTGAGGAAAATCCGTCCGTAACAATGAAGTAGGCATACACGGCATTACAGCACTGTTTAACGGCTTCTCTTCAGAAGAGCTTTAATTTTGTATGCGAGCTTCTTTATCGTCTTGCTTAATGTGCAAATGTTCACAACCGCATGGCGGTTTTTTTATTTTGTAGGATAACAGCAATGGTCCGTGCTATTAGGAGATGTGTTAATATATGGGGAAGACGAACTGACGTGGGAGGGTTAGGATGGAGCAATTTGTAACGATATTGTTCATTGTAGTTTTGGTTATTGTTGTATTAAGTGCAATTTCAAAATCGAATAGTTCAAACAGCAACGCTAAATCGGGCGGAAGAGGCAGAGGTTCCGTTGGTCGTACCAATGCGTTTACACCTTGGCCGAATGCCGAGCTGCCGACTGCACTTGGCGTACCGTACGGCCACCCTGCGAGAACCGCGGCGGAACGCTTGGAATCCGCGCTAGGCATCGATTTTGAGAGCCGAGTAAAGGATAGGGTATTGAAGGAGTTTCCAAGGATATCGGATAAAGAATGGAACTGGACCTGGTTTGAGCTTAAGCGCTACTTTCTCATGTGCGGCATCATGCGCAGCGTTCCTATGTATAGCAAGCAGGTTGATGCGGTATGGCATGAGATGCTGATGTTTACAAGGGAGTATGAACAGTTTTGCACGCGCTTCTGCGGAGAAATGATTCATCATGCCCCGCATGCTCCAGGTGCACAGCCGCTTATGGGAGAACGAGCGATGTTTGACTGGGCGTATGGCGAGCTGTTTGGGCAAGCGCCGGCTAGCGGCAGGTTATGGGGTGCCTTTTACCGAACGCAAATGCCGGAGCAAAGGCTGGGAGAACTTGCTGGGTGGAGCAATGAAGAGCTGCGCAAGGAGTGGTTCAACGTTAAAACAACAGCGCGTTATGCCGATTTGAATGCCGCGGCTGACTATATGATCGAACGGGCAAAATCACAGCTTATTGCGGCTGGAGACGGCAATGCTCCGCACGGCAAAGAAATTCGCACGCGAAACAGCTATAATTATGATCCTGTTCTTGGAGCTACTGGCCTGCTTTCGGGACTTCTTATTTACAATTCTATATCGCATCCGAATGATTTTGCACAGCAGATGGATCAAGCTCAAAATGAAGAGGAGCGCAAAGCAAATGGAAGCGGCGATACCACTTATGCTTGCAGCGGCTCATCCGACGATGGAAGAGATGACCATTCGGACGGAAGTGACAGCGGAGATAGCGGATCAGGCGGGGATTCATCCTGCGGAAGCGGTGGAGACGGTGGTGGATCATCTTGCGGCGGCGGAGGCTGCAGCAGTTAAAAGGAATATAGTTACAGCGGCCTGTGACTCCTATTTTTGGAATCACCGGCCTTTTTTTGCGCAATCATAAAACTCAAGATGCAAGGGCTTGTTTACAATGCTATAATATACGGGATTGTGTGAAGACTACTATACAATAACAACAACAAACGGGAGGAATACCGCTCCATGAGCAAAGTAATCATTTGCGACCATCCGTTAATTCAGCATAAGCTGACTTTTATTCGGAATAAAGAAACGAATACAAAAGATTTTCGGGAATTGGTTGATGAAGTAGCTACAATGATGTCATACGAAATTACGAGAGAAATACCGCTTGATACGATTAAGGTGCAGACGCCTGTAGCCGAGACGGATTCGAAGGTTGTATCCGGAAGAATGCTTGGGCTTGTGCCTATTTTGCGCGCTGGTCTTGGTATGGTCGACGGTATACTGAAGCTGATTCCATCGGCAAAGGTAGGTCATATCGGTCTTGCACGTGATCATGAAACGCTCCAGCCTAAGGAGTATTACATTAATTTGCCTACGGATGCGCCGAATCGTCTGCTCATCGTTATCGATCCAATGCTTGCAACTGGCGGTTCTGCTATCGCAGCCATCAATTCGCTAAAAAATCATCATTGCGATCAAATTAAATTAATGTGTCTTATTGCTGCTCCAGAAGGCGTGAAGGCGGTTCAAGAAGCGCATCCTGATGTCGATATTTATATCGCCGCACTCGATGAGCGTCTGGATGAGAAGGGTTACATCATCCCTGGTCTAGGTGATGCTGGAGACCGCATGTTCGGAACAAATTAGCACAGAGTCGTATGAAATGATAATAGGAGTGGAATCTTTTGTCTAAACTGAAGGTAATGACTATTTTTGGAACACGTCCTGAGGCAGTCAAGATGGCGCCGCTCGTACTTGAGCTCCAGAAGCGAGAGGATGAAATCGAATCGATCGTCTGCGTGACTGCGCAGCATCGCCAGATGCTTGATCAGGTGCTAGATTTTTTTGAAATTCATCCCAACTACGATTTGAATGTGATGAAGGATCGTCAAACGCTAACGGAGACGACTGTGCGCGTATTAGAGGGGCTTGATCCTGTTCTAACGCAAGCGAAGCCTGATATCGTGCTTGTTCACGGCGATACACAGACAACGTTTCTAGCGAGCTATGCAGCGTTTCTAAAGCAAATAAAAGTCGGCCACGTTGAGGCGGGACTTCGTACTTGGAATAAACTTTCTCCGTATCCGGAAGAAATGAATCGGCAGCTTGCCGGCGTGCTCTCAGATGTGCATTTTGCACCGACAGAATGGTCGGCGAACAATTTACGCAAAGAGAACAAGTCGGATGCTGCCATTTATGTGACTGGGAACACGGCTACAGACGTATTCCAATATACGGTGGACGAGTCCTTCTCGCATCCAGTCATCGACTGGGCGAAGGGAAAACGGATGATTCTCATGACAGCTCATCGGCGTGAAGCGCTAGGCGAGCCGCATCGCAACATTTTCAGAGCGGTGAAACGTATTGCCGACGAGCACGAGGATGTCGTTGTCGTGTATGCGGTACATCCAAATCCAGCCGTTAGGGAGCCTGCGAATGAGATTTTGGGCGATCACCCGCGTATTCGCTTGATTGACCCGCTTGATGTGTTCGAGTTCCATAATTTCTATCCACATGCCTTTATGATCATGACGGATTCTGGCGGTTTGCAAGAGGAGGCTCCGTCGTTTGGCGTGCCGACTCTCGTGCTTCGCGATACGACCGAGCGTCCTGAGGGGATTGAAGCAGGAACGTTAGAACTGGTCGGTACGAATGAGGAGCTGGTGTACAGCAGGGCACATGCGCTGCTAACCGATTCTCAGCTGTATTCTCGTATGAGCCAAGCGGCTAACCCTTATGGCGATGGCACCGCTTCCGAACGTATTGTAGATGCGATCTTGCATCATTTTGGCAGGCTAAAGGATCGTCCTGTTTCGTTCACAGAACGTTCATAGATTACACCGAGGTGATGAGCTGAGAGGCGAATGTACAGCATACAGTAGTACTGTACGGTTTTCGGGACGCACAACACCTTATGTATCAAGGGTTTTGGTCGATCAATTCACCAAAAGTTTGCAGTTAATTCAATTGACAAACGTGTTGTGGCTTGGATAAAATAAATGAGGATTGACAGGGGTATGAACCATGAATAAAAAGGACAGAAGGGACAATCCACTGCTCGCGGCCGGACTAGTCGGTGCACTCGGATTGCAAGTCGCTGTATGTATCTTTTTAGGCTATTGGATCGGCACTTCCCTCGGGAACCGTTTTGGTGACGCGAAGGGATGGGCGCTCGGTGGCATACTGGTCGGTCTGGCTGTCGGACTACTCTCAGCCATTCTGCTCGTTAAGAAGGTTATGGAGGACGCCGATGGATAAAATAATGAAGACAGCTTTACGTACGCTTATTTATGCAATGGCGGTATGCCTAATTGTATGGGCTTTCTTGCCGGACTGGCGTACGGTGGCTCTCGGTCTTCTTGTGGGATTGGCAGCAAGTTCCATGAATGCGTTTTTACTAAGACGCAGAGTAGAAATGGTCACCCTAGGAGCAGCGGGGGTTGGACCACGCAAGAGAGGTCTTGGTCTAGGAAACCGCATCGCAACAGTGTTGCTGGTTGCCATGATCGCCTATCGTTTTCCGGAGGATCTCAGCATGCCGGCCGCGTTAGCTGGCTGTATGGTCATGCCGTTTATTCTTTTGGTAGCAGCATATATTCACAATAAAAACAATCTTAGCGGAAAGGGGTGAAAATTTTAGATGCATGTATTTCCGGTGATACCACTCGGGCCGTTTAATATTGATCTCTCGACCTTGATAGCACTTGTGGTGTCAGTCATTGTGACGTTCTTGATCGCTAAGCTGGCTGTTCGCAACCTTTCGGTGGACAACCCGTCGAAGATGCAGAACTTCATGGAATGGGTAGTGGAGTTTGTACACAGCTTTATTGCTAGTACAATGCCGCTCAACCGTGTAAAGCCATTCTTGTCTCTAGGTCTAACGCTTATTATGTTCATATTTATCTCCAACGTGCTAGGCTTGCCATTCGGTATCGTTACTGAACCGCATCACGCGATGCCTTCGATAGGATTTACTGAAGAGATGTTAGAAGAGCATAAGGAAGTAGCATGGTGGAAATCACCAACGGCTGACATTTCAGTAACTGCTGGGCTTGCGCTTATCGTATTCGTGATCATCCATTTCCTTGGTTTGAAGCAGAATAGAAAGCACTACTTGAAGCATTACTTGCATCCGTTTCCGGTTTTCCTTCCAGTTAACTTGCTAGAAACAATCGCTAAGCCAGTAACACTTGCGCTTCGGTTGTTCGCTAACATCTTCGCAGGTGAAGTACTGATTGCAACAATCCTGATGCTGGGCTGGATTGGTACGCCGTTCCTGGTTGCATGGCAGGGCTTCAGTCTTTTTGTAGGCGGCATACAGGCTTTCTTGTTCACGATTCTGACGATGGTTTATATTTCACAATCAGCCATTCACGATGAAGAGGAAGCACATTAATTTTCGCTTTATGTCTTAATTCAACATTGAGGTTGGTTATACAAAAAAACAACAATTTTCGAGGAGGATTTTAAAAATGGAATTATTAGCAGCAGCTTTGGCAGTAGGTTTGGGTGCGATTGGCGCGGGCGTAGGTAATGGTATGATCGTTAGTAAAACAGTAGAAGGTATCGCTCGTCAACCAGAACTTCAAGGTAAATTGCAAACAACAATGTTTATCGGTGTAGGTATCGTCGAAGTTGTGCCTATCATCGGCGTAGTTATCGGTTTCTTGGCTTTCTTCCAAGCATAATATTTGAAACTGGCGGGGAAGGCCTTAGCCCTCTTCGCCTTCGTTATGATTAAGACAATATTGTGGTGAGAAAGGAGTGGCATCAATGGCATGGATTTGGGAATCGACAGTAATCGCAATGGTCGCGTTTGGCGTATTGTACTGGTTACTTAATAAGTATGCGTTCGGTCCGTTATTCGATGTAATGGAGAAGCGCAGACAGCTAGTTTTAGAGCAAATGAATACAGCTGAAAACAGCCGCAAAGCAGCCGATCAGCAAATGGAAGAGCAGAAGTTGGCACTCCAACAAGCTCGCAAAGAAGCTTATGAAATTATTGAGCAATCCAGAACGACGAGCTCGAAGCAAGCAGACGAGATCGTTCAAACGGCAAAAACAGAAGCATCCCGTCTGAAAGACGATGCTCTCAAAGATATCGAAAGCGAGAAAAACAAAGCTATTGCAGCGCTTCGTACAGAAGTTGGCGGCATCTCCGTGAAAATCGCGTCGAAAATTATTGAGAAGCAAGTGGATGAAAAATCACAAGAACAGCTTGTTGGTCAATATTTGAAAGAAGTTGGAAATAAATGAGCCGCGATGCAGTCGTAGCGAAGCGCTACGCTAAAGCACTGTTCGAGGTTGCGCTGCAGCAAAAGGTTGTTTCAGAGGTTGAGGAGCAGCTTAAGCTGATCGTGCAAGCTCTTGAGCAGGACGCTGACATTGAAAAATTTCTGTCTGTCCCAAGTATTGCTCCAGAACAAAAGATCGCCGTTCTCAAAGCAGCATTCGGTGATCGTGTATCTGCACTAGTTTTCAACACGGTACAGATTCTTATCACTCGCAGACGCCAAGATGTTATTGCTGATGTATATGCAGCATACACCAAGGTTGCGGGAGATTCGCTTGGTCAAGCGCATGCTACGGTTTATTCCGCACAAGCTATGTCTGATGATGAGCTTGCTAATGTAGCAGCACAGTTCGGACAATTGACCGGCAAAACTATTATTGCACAGCAAATCGTAGAACCATCTTTGCTAGGAGGCGTACAAGTACGCATCGGCGACCGTCTATATGATGGAAGCTTGTCCGGCAAGCTGGAACGTTTACAAAAATCGTTTAAAATCTAATGCACTGTAGATAGGGGTGAACGAATTGAGTATCAGACCTGATGAAATCAGCACGCTGATTAAACAACAGATCGAAAATTTTAAATCCGAAATTCAAGTCGTAGACGTCGGCACCGTAATCAATGTCGGTGACGGTATCGCCCGCGTACACGGTTTGGAAAATGCGATGCAGGGTGAATTGCTCGAATTCTCAAACGGTGTAGTCGGTATGGCTTTGAACCTCGAAGAAAGCAACGTCGGTGTCGTTATCCTTGGACCATACACGGATATTCGCGAAGGCGATCAAGTTAAACGTACAGGCCGTATCATGGAAGTACCTGTCGGCGAAGAGCTTCTTGGCCGCGTAGTAAATCCACTTGGTCAGCCACTAGATGGTAAAGGTCCAATCAACACGACTCAATTCCGTGCAATTGAATCTCCAGCACCAGGCGTAATCGACCGTAAATCGGTTCATGAGCCTATGCAAACAGGTATGAAAGCAATCGACGCAATGGTACCAGTAGGCCGCGGACAACGTGAGCTTATCATCGGTGACCGTCAAACGGGTAAAACTTCCATTGCAATCGATGCAATCATCAACCAAAAAGGCAACGGCGTAAAATGTATTTACGTTGCTGTTGGTCAAAAACAATCCACTGTTGCTAACGTAGTGGAAACACTTCGTCGCCACGGTGCTCTTGAATACACTATCGTAGTAACTGCTGGTGCATCTGAGCCGGCTCCATTGCTCTTCCTAGCTCCTTATGCTGGTTGTACAATGGGTGAGTACTTCATGTACAAAGGTGAGCATGTTCTTGTTATCTACGATGATCTATCGAAACAAGCCGCTGCTTACCGTGAGCTTTCACTCTTGCTTCGTCGTCCACCGGGTCGTGAAGCATACCCAGGTGATGTATTCTACCTTCACTCCCGTTTGCTAGAGCGTGCGGCTAAACTAAGCGACGCTAGAGGCGGCGGTTCAATGACGGCATTGCCATTCATTGAGACACAAGCATCCGACGTATCGGCATACATTCCTACGAATGTTATCTCGATTACAGACGGTCAAATCTTCCTAGAAGCAGATCTGTTCTATTCCGGTCAGCGTCCAGCGGTTAACGTTGGTATCTCTGTATCCCGTGTAGGTGGTTCCGCTCAAATCAAAGCAATGAAAAAGGTTGCTGGTACTCTTCGTCTGGATCTTGCGGCTTACCGTGAGCTTCAAGCGTTCTCGCAGTTCGGCTCAGACCTTGACAAATCGACGCTAGCTCGTCTTAACCGCGGTGCGCGCACGATGGAAATTCTTAAACAAGACGTTAACAAGCCGATGCCTGTTGAGAAGCAAGTTATCTCGATCTTCTCTGCTGTTAAAGGTCACTTGGATGAGATTCCAGTTGGCGATATCCTTCGCTTTGAGGAAGAGTTCCACGCGTACCTCGATTCGAACAGCCCTGAAATCGGCCAATCGATCCGCGATACGAAGGATCTTGTTGCGGATAACGAGAAAGCTCTCGTTGATGCTATCAATAAATTTAAGAAAAGCTTCTCTGTATCAGCATAATCCAGCAAATACGGGTGAAACTTATACCTTCTTATAATCCAATATAAATCTAAGCCCGTTCTTCATGTTCGGGCCTAGATAACTTTCTCCACCAACACCAGGCTTTGGAGCAGGTCCAAAGCAACAAAGGCGGGTGAAAACCAAATGGCAAAAGGTATGCGCGATATTAAACGCGAAATCAAGAGTAAACAAAATACGAAGCAGATTACGAAAGCAATGGAAATGGTTGCCGCTTCCCGTCTTAGAAAAGCACAAGAAGCAGCGCAAGCATCACGTCCATATGCTGAGAAGCTGAAGGAAGTTGTAGCAAGCATCGCAGCTGGTACTAAAGATGTGAAGCATCCTATGCTAGAGAAGCGTCCAGTGAAGAAAACGGGTTATCTCGTTATTACATCGGACCGCGGACTAGCAGGCGGCTACAATGCGAATATTCTTCGTAAAGTAACGCAAACGATTCGTGAGAATCATAAGTCGACTGATGAATATGTATTGTTCGTTATCGGACGGAAAGGTCGCGACTATTTCCGCCGCCGCAACATGACAATTGTTGAGGAAGTTATCGGCTTGCCAGATGCTCCAACATTCGCAGACATTAAATCGGTTGCTTATTCAGCCGTTAATATGTTCTCAGAAGGCGCTTATGATGAGTTGTACTTGTACTATAACGAATTCGTTAATGCGATTACTCAAGTGCCGACAGACGTACGTTTACTGCCGCTTGCAGAAGTAGGCGGGAACACGGCTGTCACATCGTATGAATACGAGCCATCACCGGAGGGCGTGCTTGAAGTGCTGCTGCCTAAATATGCGGAAACGCTCATTTACAGCGCAGTTCTAGACGGAAAAGCAAGTGAATTCGGGGCACGTATGACTGCCATGGGAAGCGCCACGAAAAACGCGACAAAAATCATCAACCAATTGACGCTCACTTACAATAGAGCGCGTCAAGCAGCGATTACACAAGAAATTTCCGAGATCGTTGCAGGGGCAAATGCCCAATCTTAATATATACACTGCAAGGGCCAGGCGCTTGCGATAAGCTGACCGGCGTGCAGTAACAAGAAGGAACCAGGAGGGAAAACCATGAAAAAAGGACATGTTGTATCCGTCATGGGTCCGGTCGTAGACTTAGAGTTCGAACGCGGCAATTTGCCGGAAATTTTGAACGCTGTCAAAATCGAGCAAAAGGGCGAAGCAGGCGGCATTGATATTAACTTGACGCTTGAAGTAGCCGTTCACCTCGGTGACAATAAGGTACGTGCCGTAGCTATGAGTACGACAGACGGTCTTGTACGCGGTATGATCGCTGTAGATACAGGCGCACCTATTACTATTCCGGTTGGTGCTTCTACGCTTGGTCGCGTATTTAACGTGCTAGGCCAACCAATTGACGAAGCTGGCGATGCTTCATCGGCAGTTAACCTTCCGATTCACCGCGCAGCACCTGCTTTCGACGAATTGTCCACGCAAGCGGAAATTCTTGAAACAGGCATTAAAGTAATCGATCTTCTTGCTCCATACGCAAAAGGCGGTAAAATCGGCCTCTTCGGCGGCGCAGGCGTAGGTAAAACGGTTACGATTCAAGAGCTTATTAACAACATCGCTCAAGAGCATGGCGGTATTTCCGTATTCGCGGGCGTTGGTGAGCGTACTCGTGAAGGAAATGACCTTTACCACGAGATGAAAGATTCCGGCGTACTAAGCAAAACAGCGATGGTATTCGGACAAATGAACGAGCCGCCAGGCGCACGTCAACGCGTTGCTTTGACAGGTCTGACAATGGCTGAGTATTTCCGTGACGAAGAAGGAAAAGACGTACTATTGTTCGTCGATAACATCTTCCGTTTCACGCAAGCAGGTTCCGAGGTTTCGGCCCTTCTAGGCCGTATGCCTTCCGCGGTAGGTTACCAGCCAACGCTGGCAACTGAAATGGGTCAATTGCAAGAGCGTATTACGTCTACGAAAAAAGGTTCGGTTACTTCGATCCAAGCGATCTATGTACCTGCCGATGACTATACGGATCCAGCTCCTGCAACGACGTTTGCCCACTTGGATGCAACGACAAACTTGGAGCGTAAAATCTCCGAGATGGGTATCTTCCCAGCGGTTGATCCACTCGCGTCGTCTTCACGTATCCTAAGCCCATCTGTTTTGGGTGCTGAGCACTATAACGTAGCTCAAGGCGTTAAGAAAATTCTTCAACGCTACAAAGAGCTTCAAGATATTATCGCAATTCTTGGTATGGATGAGCTAAGTGAAGAAGATAAATTGACCGTGTCTCGCGCACGTAAAATTCAACTTTTCCTTTCTCAACCGTTCCACGTTGCTGAGCCGTTCACAGGAACTAAAGGAAAATATGTACCTGTAAAAGAATCGGTTCGCAGCTTTAAAGAAATTCTCGAGGGCAAACATGACGACCTTCCGGAAGAAGCTTTCCGATATGTTGGTGTGATTGAAGAAGCCGTGGAGAAAGCCAAAACGCTTTAATAGCGAAAGGCGGGAGGAATCCACATGAGTTCTTTTTTAGTAGAGATTGTAACACCTGAGCGTAAAGTGTACGCAGAGACTGCGAATATGGTTAGTGTAACAGGCGTTGAAGGTGAACTTGGCATATTGCCAAATCACATTCCGCTTGTCACACCGCTTCGCATTGCACCTGTCGTTATCAAACGCGGTAATAAAGTAGATGTTGTTGCAGTTAATGGAGGCTTTATCGAGGTACGCAAGGATAAGATTGTTATTCTTGCCGAGAGCGCTGAGCTTGCAACTGATATTAATGTTGAACGTGCAGAAGCCGCTAAACAGCGTGCACAGCAACGTCTTGCTGCGAAGCAAGACCAAGTTGATTTCCGCCGTGCAGAGCTTGCTTTGCAGCGTGCGATGAATCGTCTGCATGTTAAACAAAAATAAGCATCATCCAGTAAAGCACTGTCAACGCCTTTAAGGCGCTGGCAGTGCTTTTTTTATTGGAATGAGAGATTGTGTTTAAAAGGAAAAGAATATATAACATCTAGAACTGACATTATAGTAGATGATGAATATTATATGTTAGGTTCTTACTAATATTCGTGTTTTAGCAGCAATCTGATGTGATATCTCTTATATCGTATGTGTTTTCGACAAAAAAACTAATAATTTGTATATTTTTCCCTCAATTATATGTTAATATAGTTAACATCATATACGATAGAAGTAGCGGGGGGAGAGCAATATGTTTGATTGGCTAGGTACGAAGGTAGGATTTCCACTCTGGGTTTCATGGCATTTGAATAAAGATATGAAAACAGATGTCGAGCAGAGCTTTGAGGGAATTGCCGAGACACGGAAGGAACTGCTCACTTCGTGGGCGACGGAATATTGGAATTATATCGACCAATTGGGGGACCAAATGGCAGTGTTCCTTGCTCAAAACAAAGATTTCAATACTTCTACCGTACAGTCACAAATAGAAAGACTATTTGAAAGAACATATGCTCGAGCGATTGATATAACCGAACTATTTTTGCTAGATGCGAAGCAAACTGTCATAAGCTCCACTCACAAGCCACATATTGGAACACGCTATCAGGAAGACAGCAGTTTGCAGCTTGGACTTGCTTATACTAAGCAGGCGAGCAGCTCTCGTCGATGTCTGTATGGTCCCTATAGTGATTCGCTAACTTTAAAGCTGGGGGCGCGCTCTTCATCTTTTCACGATAAAATGACTTTGCTATTTATGCTTCCGATTTCGGTAAGTGGGAGCTTTGTAGGCACATTATGCGGACGCGTGCCTAATGATGTTCTTGGAGACTTGATTCAGCGCGAATCAGGGCACGTCTATCCAGATTCCGGTGACAATTATATATTTATGGCGAAGGCAGGATTGAATACTCAAATAGCGCCAGGAACGGCTCTTTCCAGAAGCCGGTTCGAGGATCGGACATTCACACATGGTGAAAATCTCAAAGACGGTGTAACAACCGATTGGGGCAAAGTTTCGATCAAGGAGCATACAGAACTTGAAATCATCTTTACTGACCCGGCAACAGGGCAGCTTCATCCGGGGGTAGCGAATACGATTGGCAATGGCAGCAACCTATTCGTGGAATATCCGGGTTATTCCGATTATCGGCATATATCTGTTATTGGTAAGGGGGTAACGTTTCAGTTGCCGCATTGTCCAGACAAATGGGGGATGATGTGCGAGGGTGATTTGGAGGAAGTGTACCGGATTCGCAGTATAGGCTGGAGACAACGTAAGCTGCAGCTTATGTCGATTGTGAGTGTAAGTATTTTGACAGTTTTACTGATCTTACTTCTCTCAGTTCATGCTCCTGTTTGGGTAACTGCAACATCGGTAGGCATACTCCATCTTATATTTGGATTGTTATTTAGCAGTTCCCTGCAGAAGAGGGAGTCGAAGCGTGTCGTATCACATCTGCGTCAGATTAACCGTTTTATTCGAATAAATGCAGAAGGAAAAGGCGATTTGACGCAGCGTCTGCAACTAAGTGATTTTGATAACGATGAATCCAAGGAATTAGCTAAATGGATCAACAATATGATAGATTCACTGGAAGGTATTATGCTTCAGGTTAGGCTTGCCTCCTCAGATGTTCTATCCAGCCAGCTTGTGCTGAATGAGTCGGCAGCCGTCACATCGGCCTCGACGGAACGGGTTAGCGGGAAAGTATCCGATATGATTGGAAGCATTAGATTGCAATTGAAGGATATTGATATGGCGAAGGATGCGGCAGGCGATATGCAGGCAACACTGAGACAGATTGAGGAACAAGCAGCTGAGCAGATTGAGGTAGCCAAAGCCGAGGTTGATCGCATTGGTGAAAAGATGCATCACATTTCTGCCAAGGTAGGAGAGACCAACGGCACTATCCATAAATTTATGGATACAGTGCAGGAAATACAAGGGGTTTTGCATGTCATCGAAGAAATATCAGCACAAACAAATTTATTGGCGCTTAATGCATCGATCGAGGCAGCAAGGGTTGGCGAGCAAGGAAGAGGTTTTGCGGTTGTGGCATCAGAAATCCGCAAGCTTGCAGATATGACCAAAAAATCGACCGAAGAAGTGCATGAAATTACTCGTCATATTTATGATGAGGCGAAGCAAGCCTACGCTTCTATGGATGAAGGCACACGAGTGGTCGAGGAAGGCAATCAGCTTGTCGCTGCAGCAGCCAGTACGCTTGCCTCCGCGCATGCTGAGGATCTTCGCAAGACGCAGGTTGTTGATGAGGTCGTACAGCTTATGGAGAAAATTGCACTCGTAAGTAGAGAAAATCGGAAGATTTCTTCCGATGTGGAAAGTAAAGTACAAGAGCTCATTGGCGAAATGACAAACGTGAAGCAAACGTCACAGAGTGTGGAGTCGATTACGACGCTGCTTCAGCAGCTTGTTGGTCAGTTTAAGCTGACAGAATCGCGAATTCGATAGATGAATGGATATAGGGTCGCAGAAATCCGTACCAAAACGGATCTGCGGCTCTTTTTTGTGCCATGGTCACAAGTATTCAAAATGTCTCAATACATAATTATGCCATGGAAGAGTTATCCTAAGAAACAATCCAAGCCATGAGTCAGAAAGGAGAGGGGTATATGTTCCGAACTTACAGGCAAGGCAATAGCAGCACCGGCAATAAGGCTGACAAGCGCCTAACCAAAGCTGAGATGCATGAGAAGGAACAACTTCAGCCTTTTGCGGAGAAAGCCCTTTTCACTTCTCTGGATCAGAATATGGAGGCTATGAAGCGTGAGCTAGGAGAGAGTCAGGATATTATCTATCGTGAGCTGAAGTTAACAGATATAGGACAAACCAAAGCGCTCATTGTTTATGTGCAAGGGATGGTTGATGATGAACGTCTCGACCATTTCGTCATACAACCGCTGCATATAGGGAGATATCCGGAGGATGTTGATTTAGAGCCTGCTGAGCTGCTTGCCTTTATGAAAAACAACTTGCTTTCAACGGGCATAATTAACGATTTATGTGATTGGAAGTTGTTGTTTCAAAAACTGTTTATGGGTTATTGCATCATCATGGTAGAGGGAGCAATCCATGCGATAGGAACCAACGTTGTAGGCGGAGCAAGGCGAAGCGTAGAAGAACCAAAAACCGAAATGGCCATACGTGGACCAAGGGAAGGCTTTACGGAGTCCATTCGAACAAATACATCCCTGATTCGCAGGAAAATACGGAGCCCCAAGCTGTGGATGGAGCAATGGACGATCGGAGAGATTTCGCAAACCCCTGTATGTATTATGTACATCAAAGGTTTGGCGGATGATAATGTGCTCACAGATTTAAGAGAACGATTGGAAGAGATACAGATTGACGGCATCTTGGAATCTGGTTATATCGAGGAACTGATTACGGATCAGAAGTGGTCACCATTTCCTACCATTATGAGTGTTGAACGGCCGGATGCTGTGGCAGGCAATCTGCTGGAAGGTCGAATAGCAATTTTTGTTGATGGAACACCTTTTGTTCTGATCGCACCCACGATATTAAATATGTTTTTTCAAGCGTCCGAAGATTATTATCAGCGGTTTGATATAGCGACATTTCTGCGGCTGCTTCGTTTTGTATCCTTTTTAATCGCACTGCTTATGCCGTCGATTTATGTCGCAATCGTTGGATATCATCAGGAAATGATACCGACGCAGCTGCTGCTCAAGCTTGCCGCACAGCGGGAGGGCGTGCCTTTCCCTGCTTATTTGGAAGCTTTTATTATGGAATTTGTATTTGAAATATTGCGGGAAGCCGTTGTGAGAATGCCGAGCGCCGCAGGGAATACGATATCGATCGTTGGGGGTCTTGTTATCGGGCAATCGGTCGTAGAGGCGGGAATTGTCTCTCCGGCAGTCGTTATCGTCGTTTCTTTCACGGCGATCGCGAGCTTCGTATCTCCTAACTACAGTCTTGGAATTGCAGCAAGGCTGCTGCGCTTTCTGCTGCTTCTAGCCGCCTCCACGCTTGGTTTTTATGGGATTGGGCTAGTTGTGCTGCTGCTTCTGCTGCATTTGAGTAATTTAAGATCGTTTGGCATGCCGTATATTAAACCGTTTGCTCCAATGTATCTAAAAGATATGAAGGATACGCTAGTGCGGGCTCCCCTTTGGATGATGCGTGAGCGTCCACAGCAGCTCGCATCTGATAATAGAATTAGACAAGATATTGATTTGGAGCATAGGAAGGAGCCGCAGCAATGAGCAAAGGCAGCACCAATGCGAGGAATCGGTTTTTAGCGTTCAGGAAAATAGGACGAAAACTGGTTCTTGCATGGATCATTTGCATGATGCCATTATTAAGCGGCTGTTGGGATTTACGCTATTTGGACAGACTCGGAGTCGTACTTGCTTTAGGGGTTGATGAAGACCCTTCGGGTAAAAATAAGCTGGAGCTGACGGTTCAGGTCGTATTGCCGCAAAACGTCGCAGCGGAAGCCAAGGGAAGTATAGGTGGTACAGCGGTGACGACGTTTACTGAAAAAGGAGATACATTATTCGAGGCGATCCGAAAAATGTCGACAAAAACGTCTAGGCGGCTTTTTTTCTCACACACGCAAATGTTGATTATTAGTGAGAAAATGGCGAAAAAAGGGATTTATCCATTAGTGGACTTAATAGAGAGAAACCCGGATATACGTACGGATATTTCTGTTATCGTTACTCGCGGAGTGAGGGCGAAGGATATGCTGCAACTAACGACTCAAATGGAATCGATCCCTGTTAATCAACTGCGTGAGATGGTTGAGGTGAACCAGTCTGCCTATGCGTCGGGCTACGTCGTGAAGGTTAAAGAATTAACGAGGTTATTGGGGGGAGGGAAGCAGCAGGCTGTATTACCTTCTGTTCGCATTGAAGGAAATAAGGAGGAGGGCCACTCGAACGATAATACAAACAGTATACCTGCGAAGGCCATTCCCGTGCTGTCAACGATGGCGGTGTTTCGCGAAGGCAAACTTATTGATTATTTGAAACCTAGGGATTCAAGAGGGTTATCCTGGCTTCAAAACAAAGTGGAAAGCACCGTCATAAAGATGGGATGCCCGGAAACGGAGGGGGAGCTAATTGTTGAGGTGCAGGATACAGCGACAGTGTATAAAGTCAAACAAGGCCCAGATGGCAATCCAACCATTGAGGTCCATATAAGTGTAGTGGGCGGTATTCAAGAGATCATGTGCCACGGCGTCAACATTTCTGACGAAAAGGTGCTGGTCACTGTCGGCAAAATGACAAGTAAAGCGATCGAGGAAGAGGTAGCGGGCACTATCAATAGTTTGCAGAAAAAATTCCGTTCGGATGTATTAGGTTGGGGGAAAGAGGTCTATTTCAATGAGCCCAACATTTGGAGGAAAATCGAAGGAGATTGGGAAGACATATTCCCTCAAGTGAAAAGTAAAGTAATCTGTTCGACAACAATAACAGGATCAGGTATACGGGGCGAATCTATATCGAAATGAGTGAACAGTATGATGGTTCTCATTGTCATTTTCGTATTTGCCGCTGCGGTTGGTACGGCAATATGGAAACGCAACAGCCAAAATAACCGTCAGCGCGAGGGGGGCTGGGCATTGGTTATTTTGGCAATAGGGGTGGGAATTATGGCGGCAAAACATCTGCATCTCCCGATACCCAATCCGGCAGATTGGATTACAGCTATTTTCTCGCCTGTATATAAACCTATATTAAAGTGGTTAGAGGAGGGGGCGCAGTAGAGATGAGTAAATATGCAGGAATAAACAATGCCGAGATTACATCGGGGCAATGCGCCAAAATACTGTTTTTATTTGCACTTGGAAGTGCAGCGCTCATATTGCCAACACTGGTAACGTCGATTGCCAAGCAGGACGGATGGATTTCGATGGTGCTCGCAGGACCATTTAATTATTTCATTCTGCTGATCTACCTAGCGCTTGCTGAACGTTTTCCTAGGCTGACTTTGGCTCAATACTCAGAAAAACTGCTGGGGGTTTGGCTTGGGAAGGCGCTGACTTTACTGTATATTTTTTATTTTTTACTGCTCAGTGCATTGGTACTTCGAAATATATCCGATTTTATGAATTTGTCCGTATTGCCACAAACTCCAGAGTGGTTCATTAATCTCACATTCATGATTGTTATAATATATGGTGTTTTTTTGGGTATAGAAACGATTTCAAGAACGGGTGAGATTCTATTCAGCTGGTCTATATTGGTCATTGGACTTGTTATCTTTGCATTGTTCAATCAATTTAATTTTCAGAACTTTGAACCTTTCTTGTATGAGGGTTGGTTAAGGCCGATCAAGGGGATATATCCGATTCTGGGGTTCCCTATTGCGGAATTTGTATTTATTACAATGATTTTTCCGCTTGTGCGGCAGGAGGATCGCAAAAAATTAAGAAAATCACTCAAGCTCTCTGTTGTTGCCATTGCATTTGTGAGTACGCTGATTACGATTTTTTTGGTTGCTGTAATGGGCGTTCAAGAAGCGAGCAGAAGCCCGTTTGCCGTCTATGATATGGCGAAAAATATTAATATCGAAGAGATATTGGTACGTGTTGAAATATTAGTTGCGATGGTCTGGATCGGAACAGTCTTTATGAAGCTTGCACTTTGCGTCTATGTACTGACGGTCTTAACTGCTCAAATGGTTAATCTTTCTACATATCGACCATTGGTTATTCCCTATTCATTTGTCATTGTGCCTATCTCGTTGATGGTTTATCGGAATGCTGCTCATGCGCATGAGTTTAGCATAGGAGGCTGGACGATTTACAGCTTACTGCATGGTTTTGTTATGCCATTATTGCTGCTGCTGGTTGCCGTTATTAGAGGGAAAAAGGATATGAGCGATGGGCGGTTTAAAGATGAGCAGGGGTCTAATAGTCGCAGACAGAAGGATAGTGAAGCAGCAGAAGGAAATTCAGATATAACGAACAAGGAACCTGCCTACGATGCAACTCCATCATAGACGGCAGTGGAAGCATTTGTTATAATTGTGAGGAAAATTGACCAAGCGGCTACCTACTCGAATTGACGGAGGCGATCGTGTGGAACACTACTCCAATAATTATGTCGTCGTGGCTATTTTTATCGTGCTTGGCATCTTGCTTCCAGTAGTTGCATTGACTGTAGGAAGACTGCTAAGGCCGAATAAGCCAAATGAGCTCAAGCAAACCACCTATGAAAGTGGCAATGAGCCGGTAGGTGAGGGACAGGTCCGTTTTAACATTCGCTATTACTTGTTTGCGCTAATGTTTGTCATCTTTGATGTAGAAACCGTTTTCTTATATCCTTGGGCCGTTGCATATAATAAGCTCGGCTTATTTGTGCTAGTCGAAATGTTGATTTTTGCGGGAATGCTGCTTATTGGTCTTCTATATGCCTGGAAAAAGAAGGTGCTGAAATGGAATTCAGTTTAGAATCAATTTCGTTAGAGGAACGCAAAGAGCTGGAACGCAACGTATTTATGGGCACCTTGGAGCAATTGAAGGCTTGGGCTAGAAGCAACTCGTTATGGCCGCTCACATTCGGTCTTGCTTGCTGCGCGATTGAAATGATGGGAACGGGCGCATCGCATTATGATCTGGACCGCTTTGGGGTCATGTTCCGAACCTCGCCGCGGCAGTCCGATGTTATGATTGTGGCCGGTACAGTTACGAAAAAGATGGGGCCACTTTTAAGGAGGCTTTATGATCAAATGCCAGAGCCGAAGTGGGTTATCGCAATGGGATCCTGTGCAACGGCCGGCGGACCTTATATTAAATCCTATTCAGTCATAAAAGGCGTCGATCAAATCGTACCCGTTGATGTGTATATTCCAGGTTGTCCGCCTAACCCGGCAGCGCTGATCTATGGCATTAATAAGCTGCAGGAGAAAATCCGCTATGAAGCGAAGACTGGGAAGCGGGTGACCGGTCGATGAGTGAAGATGAGAAGCCGGTCACTGAGACGCCACCTGTAGACGCGGAGCGTGAAGCCAAGCTGAAGGCTGCTGCCGAGGCGCGCGCTGCAAGGGCTGCAGCAAAGGCCAAGGCTGAAGCGGAAGCTGGGTCGAATATAACAGAGCCAGAACAGCCTAAAGCTCCCTCCCCAAGACAGCCCGAGCTCGATGCTATTGTAGCGCTCCTGAAACAGGAGGTAGCTGATGCTGCGGTTGAGGATGCCTATCTAAATGAATTAAACGGCGATATGCCGATGATTTTTGTAAACAACGCACACTGGCGGGAAGCTGCAAGGCTGCTCAAAGAGCATGAGCAGCTGCAATTCAATTATTTGCGTAATGTGTCAGGTGTTGATTACGAGACGCATATAGAAGTGGTTTATCATATGATCTCGCTCGGAACCAAAAGAGAGGTCGCGATAAAGATAAAGGCTGATAGAGAAGCATCAGCCGTATATTCTGCGACACCAGTCTGGGCAACAGCCAATTGGAATGAACGTGAAATATATGATTTACTTGGAGTTGATTTTCCTGGACACCCCGACATGCGGCGGATCATGATGCCCGACGACTGGGTGGGCCACCCGCTGCGCAAAGATTATGAATCGATAGATTCGGAGGTGTAGGCAGCCCTTGATCCGTACAGAAGAACTGCTCTTAAATGTAGGTCCTCAGCATCCAAGCACACATGGCGTATTCCGGATAATCGTTAAGCTCGATGGTGAAGTAATAACCGAAGCGACACCTGTCATGGGTTATTTGCACCGAGGTACCGAGAAGATCGCGGAAAACTTAAATTTCACACAAATCATCCCCTACACCGATCGAATGGATTACGTATCAGCGATGACTAACAATTACGTACTCGTACATGCAGTTGAAACGATGATGGGGCTTGAAGTACCGCAGCGGGCGGAGTATCTTAGGCTTCTCGTCATGGAACTGCAGCGTATAGCAAGCCATCTTGTTTGGTGGGGAACTTACCTGCTTGATATCGGGGCAATGAGTCCGTTTCTTTACGCATTCCGTGACAGGGAAATTATTATCGATTTATTTAATGAGCTGTGCGGTGCAAGATTAACTTATAACTACATGCGAGTCGGCGGAGTAAAGTGGGATGCGCCTCCTGGCTGGCTGGATAAGGTGCGAGACTTTATTCCTTATATGGAGAATAAGCTGCAAGAGTACGATAAGCTCGTCAGCGGCAACGAAATTTTCCTTGCCCGTATTAAGGGGATAGGAAAATATGATGCAGCAACAGCAATTGACTACGGCTTATCGGGAGCTAATTTACGATGTACAGGGGTAGACTTTGATATTCGCAAGGCCGAGCCATACAGCTTGTACAGCCAATTCGAATTTGATGTGCCGCTAGGAAAAGTCGGGGATTGTTATGATCGTTATCGTATTCGGCTGGAAGAAATTCGCCAAAGCTTGCGTATTTTGAAGCAGGCACTGGATCAATTTCCTACTGGCGGGGAGACGATGGGCAAGGTTCCACGTGCAATCAGACCCCCTGCTGGCGAAGTGTATGTGCGAATTGAATCGCCGCGCGGCGAAATTGGCTGCCATATCGTATCCAAAGGAAAAGCAGAACCTTATAGACTCAAATTCAGAAGACCGTCATTCGTCAATTTGCAAATACTGCCGAAGCTGCTCGTAGGCGAAACGATGACGAACCTCATTACGATACTGGGCGGCATTGATATTGTCGTCGGGGAGGTCGATTGCTAATGCAGTCATGGCTTAACCAATCGCTAACTTGGGGAAATGCACTTGTGCTGTTCCTTTGGGCTGTCGTATTCTTATTCATCGTGCTTGGCTTCGTCACGTACGCAATTTATTTCGAGCGTAAGGTAATAGGCTGGATGCAGCTTCGCATCGGTCCCAATCGCGTAGGCCCATTTGGCTTGCTGCAGACTGTAGCTGATATTTTTAAGCTGCTTATCAAGGAGGACACGATACCGCGCAAGGCTGATCGGGCGTTGTTCATTCTTGCACCTGCTCTAGCTTACATACCAGCCTTCTCCGTGCTGGCAGTGCTGCCCTATACGCAAAATTTATATTTTGCAGATTTGAATGTCGGTTTGCTTTATTATGTTGCTTTGTCGGGTATCTCGACGCTTGCAATCGTGCTTGGCGGCTGGGCGTCTAATAATAAGTATGCGCTCCTTGGGGGTATGCGCTCGGCAGCACAAATGATAAGCTATGAGGTACCGCTCGTTATTTCGGTAGTAGGCGTTATTTTACTCAGCGGTAGTTTGAATCTACGCGATATTGTAGCGGCGCAGGATGGCGGCTGGTTTTGGGACTGGAATTTCATTCCTCAAATTATCGGTTTCATTATTTTTATTATTGCAGCTGTATCGGAGCTCAATCGTACGCCCTTTGATTTGCCGGAGGCGGAATCTGAGCTTGTTGCAGGTTATCACGTAGAATATAGCGGCTTTCGCTTTGCGTTTTTTATGCTCTCGGAATACGTGTACGTTTATGCGATTGCTGCTTTAACAACGGTGCTGTTTCTGGGCGGCTGGCACGCACCGGCACCATTTCTTGATTTTGTACCGGGGATTATATGGTTTTTGCTCAAATTTGCGTTTATTGTGTTTTTCTTATTTTGGATTCGCGCTACACTGCCGCGCATACGGGTGGATCAGCTCATGGGTCTTGGCTGGAAGGTATTGCTTCCGGTGTCGCTGCTTAATGTGTTTCTAACGGCTGTATATTTGGAGCTGTTTATTAAGAACTAGCAAAGGGGAGAAGGAAATGAAAGGAATGCTGCAAGGACTGGGTGTAACGCTCAAATCAATGACGGCTCCAAAAGTGACCACCTCCTATCCTGACGTGCCTTTTGTCATGCCGGATCGGTTCCGTGGCATTCAGCACTTTATTCCGGATTTATGTATCGTTTGCAACCAGTGCGCACGCATTTGTCCAACAGACTGCATAACGCTAACAGGCAAACCGAACCCAGATCCTGATAAAAAGGGCAAGGTAATCGATACGTTTGATATTAATTTTGAAATATGCATCTTGTGTGACCTGTGCACCGAGGTTTGTCCAACCGAAGCGATCGTCATGTCCAATCATTTTGAACTGGCGACCTTCAGCCGCGATGATTTGTTCAAGGATGCAGAGTGGCTGACAGACAATAACACACTTACTCGGCAGGACAATAACAATATCGGAGCGCCGGCCAAAGGGGGCGCAAAATAGTTGTTCAATATTGCATTCACAGGCGAATTTGTCGCTTTCTTTATTTTCTCAGTAATCATGATATGCGGTGCTGTGCTAATGATCAGCCTTGAGAAGGTCGTACATATGGTCATCTCTATGGCAGCTGTTTTTTTAGGCTTAGCAGGGATGTTCGTGCTGCTTGAGGCGGAGTTCGTCGCTTTCGTTCAGGTACTTATATATGCTGGAGCTGTGTCCATTCTAATGATATTCGGCATTATGATGACGAAGCATCATGCAGGTGAGCGTGAGCCGGTTAAACCGCTGCATGAGACGCTTGCCGCAGTAGGCGCGCTCAGCTTGTTCGGCTTATTGTTCTATGCGATCCGATCTACGACATTTCCGGAGCCTCAGCCATTTCAGCCTGGAGAAGACAATACGATGGCAATTGGCGAGCTCCTATATACAGGGTATGTGATACCGTTCGAGCTGCTCTCGGTGCTTCTGACGGTAGCTTTTATCGGAGCAATCGTGCTTGCCAAAAAGGAGGAGGAATAATTACATGCTTCCTTCCTATTTAACGATGGCGGCTATTCTGTTTTGTATCGGGTTATATGGCGCGTTAGTGAAAAGAAATGCGGTAGTCGTTCTGCTCTCGCTTGAGCTTATGCTGAACGCGGTTAATTTGAATTTAGTTGCCTTTTCGAAGTACGGTGTTGTTCCGTCCTTGACTGGTCAAATTTTTTCTTTATTTACGATTACGGTCGCTGCGGCTGAAGTTGCAATCGGAGTAGCTATATTAATTGCATTGTTCCGATTGCGCGGGACAGTTAATGTCGATGAGTTTGACAAAATGAGGAGGTAGCGCAGCGTATGAATATGTACTCACAGTCGGCTTGGTTAATTCCGCTGTTTCCGCTGGCAGCATTCCTCGTTTTGACGGCGCTCGGTCGCAGTTATCGTCGAGCGGGCGTTTTCATCGGATCACTTGGTTCATTTGGCGCTTTCGTCCTTTCTTTATTTATTTTGATTGACCGACTAGGTGCTAACGAAGTCGATTATAACTATTCCTTTGATTGGATTGCGATAGGAGATTATACGTTGAAGATTGGGTTCGAGGTGACCAATCTGACAGCACTTATGCTGGTGGTCGTAACACTCGTCAGCTTCCTCGTGAATGTGTACTCGGCCGGCTACATGAAGAATGATGAGCGAATAACCGTGTTTTATGGCTATGTTGCCTTGTTCACATTCTCAATGCTAGGACTTGTACTATCTGATAATTTATTATCGCTTTATATTTTCTGGGAATTAGTAGGCGTATGCTCGTTTCTGCTGATTGGCTTCTGGTTTACACTGCCGAAAGCACGTGCAGCGGCCAAGAAAGCATTTATCGTAACAAGAATTGGCGATGTCGGCTTGCTGATCGCTATTTTGCTTCTGTTCTGGTATATGCCGGATCACGCTCTTGATTTCACCACGATTCAAAGTGTGTTCGATGGACAATCGGGCGCGATCACGAACGGTATTACGACGTTAATCGCTTTACTTATTTTTGTAGGTGCGGTCGGCAAATCAGGTCAGTTTCCGCTTCATGTGTGGCTTCCTGATGCGATGGAAGGGCCAACCCCGATTAGTGCACTGATTCATGCGGCTACTATGGTTGCAGCAGGCGTGTTCCTAATTGCACGGACTTATGATATTTTTCAGGACTCCGCAGCTGCTATGGAGACAATCGCTTATGTTGGTGGTTTTACAGCTATATTTGCTGCGACGATTGCGCTTGCACAAAAGGATATTAAACGGATTTTAGCCTATTCCACGGTCAGCCAGCTAGGTTATATGATGATGGCGCTTGGTCTTGGTTCCTTAACGGGCGGCATCTTTCATCTGTTCACGCACGCTTTCTTCAAAGCGCTGCTATTCCTTGGGGCTGGCAGTATCATTCATGCGGTACATACACAGAACATTCATGAGATGGGCGGACTTGGCTCAAAAATGCGAGTGACGACATGGACGTTCGCAATTGGCGCATTAGCGCTTGCTGGCATTCCGCCATTATCGGGTTTCTGGTCGAAAGACTTGATTTTGACGATTGCTTGGGAGACAAATCCACTTTTATTTATCGTGGGGCTGGCAGCAGCTTTCTGTACGGCGCTTTACATGTCTCGGTTGTTCTTCCTTGTGTTTATGGGAAAACCAAACGAGGCCTCTTCTCATGCCAAAGAATCGCCAATTTCTATGACGCTGCCGATGATCGTGCTCGCTGTACTGGCAGCAACAGTTGGATTTATTGAGACACCATGGAACGGCTTTTTTGGCTCATGGATCAATGATAGTGTGGAAGAGCCGCATAACAGCGGCATCGCAATCGTTGCATCCATTGCTGTAGGCCTTCTCGGTATATATATCGGCTGGCTCATCTATGGTAAAAATAGCGTCAATAAAAACGTGTTGCATGAAAAGATGCCCAAGCTTGTAAAACTGCTGGAACGCGGTTATTACTTGGATGAGCTTTATGCCGTTATGATTGTGAAGCCGATAAAGCTGCTTGGCTCCGCACTCATGGCGTTTGATTCCTATGTTGTAGGCGGGATCGTTCGGATAACAGGCACAGCTGCAACCTCTGCTGGGAAAGTGGCTGCTCGGCTGCAGAACGGTCAAGTACAAACTTATGGTTTGGCTGCCGTTATCGGATTCGTTATTCTTGTGGCTGCTATCGTTGGAAGGAGGTTCCTGCCATGAGCATCCTGAGTGACATTCCTATATTATCGCTTATTTTGCTAACACCGCTGCTTGGTATAATTGTACTGCTGCTGCTTCCGAAGCATCGAAGCAGATGGATGAAAACAACGGTTGTCATAACATCATTAGTTCCTCTGCTGCTCTCCCTGTGGCTTTATGCTGATTATAATAAACAGCAGGGCGGCTCGGCATATGAGGAGCAGTATAGCTGGGTGGAAGTACCTCTAAATAAAGAGGTGCCAGACGGCGTTTCTGAATTTATGTTTACGTTTCAATATGAGCTGGGCATAGACGGACTATCGCTTCCGCTTCTCTTACTTGCAACGCTCGTATCGGCGATGGCTGCACTTGCTGCCGTCCATATTAAAAAAAGATGGAAATCGTTTTTTATATGGTTTTTGCTGCTGGAGCTTGGGATGCTTGGCGTGTTTCTAGCCCGTGACTTATTTTTGTTTTTTGTGTTTTTCGAGATTACACTTGTTGCGATGTACTTCTTGATCGGTATTTGGGGCTATTTCAATCGCGAGCGCGCGGCAAATCAATTCTTGATCTATAACGGAATTGGGTCAGCCATCATGTTGGTTGCATTCGTTATCCTCGTGAACACAGCTGGCTTCCGTGTCGATCAAGTAGGCGATCAAGTAAGCTTTATTTATAGCGGCAGCTATATAGACATCTTCCGTAACATGGCTGACGCAGCCGCTTGGGTTAACTTGACTCCTGAGCAGGTTGGTTCAATCAATCCATTCCAGCTGACGGATACGATGCAATGGATGCTGTTTATTATGCTGCTGGTTGCCTTCGGCATTAAGCTGCCGATATTTCCGTTCCATACCTGGATGCTTAAGGTGCACACGGAAGCTCCAACCTCTATTGTCATGATTCATTCCGGCATATTGCTTAAAATGGGCGCATATGGCTTGCTGAGATTTGGGATCATGCTCTTCCCTGATCAAGCACGACAATTTGCGACAGTGCTAGCTGTGCTTGGCGTCATAAATATACTGTATGGAGCGCTGCTTGCCTTCAGGCAGCGTGAGTTTAAACTGGTGCTTGCTTATTCCTCCATTAGTCATATGGGGATCGTCTTGCTTGGGATTGCTGCAATAAATGAGATTGGCTTGCAGGGAGCTGTGTATCAGCTCGTATCGCACGGGCTTATATCAGCATTATTATTTCTGATTGTTGGCAGCATATATGAACGAACGGGAACGACCGAGCTGCAAGAATTAGGCGGGTTGGCTCGCTCAATGCCATTCATAAGCGGAGTACTGCTAACTGGGGGACTCGCTTCACTTGGACTTCCTGGTTTATCCGGATTTATAGGGGAGTTTCTATCCTTGCTTGGTCTATTTGAGTCACATCGCTGGCTGACTGTGGCTGCTGCGCTCGGCATTATTTTGACCGCAGTCTACGTGCTTCGCGCCGTACTCAAGATTACATTTGGACCACAGCGGGAGGCGTTTAGCGCATTTAAGGACGCAAGGCTTATTGAAGCGGCTCCGATGATTGTGCTGCTTGCATTCATTGTGCTTCTCGGCTGTTTTCCTTCCATTCTTACAGATACTATGCAGTATGGCATGGATAGGCTGTTCGGACAATTACTTGCAACAAGGGCGGGGGGATAGACCATGTACGAAGGCGTTTCTTTTATACCACTGACATGGACGGATATGCTCTACCTTGCCCCTGAGTTAATGTTGGCAGTTATGTTTTTGGTTCTTGTTGTAGCGGATTTGCTGATGCCCAGGCGTGTGAGCAGGCGATTAATGGGCCCGCTGACGCTAGTAGGCATTCTCGCGTCGCTGCTGCTAGTCGTGCTTCGGTTGATGGATATGAATCAGGGGAATTCTTCCGCTGAGGCGATTCAACTACTTAGCAATAGCTATCGTATTGATGATTTTGCCAGCCTGTTGAAAATCGTATTTTTAACGGGCACTGCACTTATCATCCTGCTCGCAATTGGATCGGATCGGGATGAGGACGCGATAACGGACAAATCGGAGTATTTCTATCTGGTGCTTCCCGCGCTTATGGGTGCGATGATGATGGCTTCGTCAGGAAACTTGGTTTCGTTGTACATCGGACTAGAGCTCCTTAGTATTACAAGTTATGTATTGGTGGGCCTTAGACGCAAATCAACTTTATCGGCTGAGGCGGCATTCAAGTATGTCGTTATTGGCGGGATTTCCTCGGCGATGGTGCTGTTCGGGATGTCGTACCTATACGGCATAACGGGATCAGTTGATCTCGGTATAATAGGAGAGGCATTGCCACGGGCTATGCAGGATTTCAAAGCACTTGCCTATGTGGGTTTCTTGTTTATGATTGCCGGCTTCGGCATTAAGATCGCAGCAGCTCCGTTTCACGCTTGGGCACCTGATGTATATCAAGGGGCTCCGACACCTGTGTCGGCTTTTCTGGCGGTTATTGCCAAAGGCGCTGCGCTAGCTGCTATATTCAGAGTTATGTTTAGCACCGGTTTATTCCGTGCAGCTCAGGAAGCTGCAGAAGTATCGAAAGATCTCTTTCTAGTTCTGCTGGTGATCGCTGCTGCAGCGATGCTCGTAGGAACAACAGCTGCGCTAAAACAAAGGAACGTGAAGCGTTTGCTTGCCTTGTCAGGCGTGGCTAATGCGGGTTATATGCTGGTGCCTATTGGAATCTCAATAACCGCCGTACATAGCAGCAACTTCTCTGAATTTGTTTATTATCTGGTTGCGTACTTGTTTATGACGATAGGAGCGTTTGCGGTCTTTACAGTCGTGAGCCGCGCATCGGGGCAAGAGGAGCTGAAAAGTTTCGCGGGTATGTACTACCGAGCGCCTTGGACGGCTGCGGCTATGGTTGTGTTCATCTTGTCTTTATCAGGATTACCGATATCCGGCGGATTTTTTGGCAAACTGTTTATCTTGCTGGGAGCAGCTAATGCCAAAGCGTATTGGCTTGTAGCTATTATCGTCGTAAGCAGCGTCATTTCTTACTATTTCTACTTTGGCATAGTTCGTCAGATGTTCATGCGCAGCGGAGAAGAGAATAATGAGGTGCGAATATCAGGAGCAACGGGAGTTGTGATCTGGTTATGTGCAGCGGCAACGATTGCGCTAGGTATTTTCCCAGGACCTTTAATGCAATGGATTGATGCGATATTCTCGATCAAGGGCGATTTAATGATCATGGGATAAGCAGATTGCAGTAGATTGCTGCTTTTGTGGGAAGTGTAAAAATAATAGGTCGTTTAAGTAGATGATGTCTATTTAAACGATCTTTTTTTGTTTCCTGTTTGGATGGAATTTGCGAGGCGGCACAGGGGAAGTAGGTAGTAGTTAAAGCTAGAAGTAGAATTGTAGTCAAAGTTACTGTTAAGGACACAGACTGTAACAGCAGTTTTAGATATGATTGTAATAATAATCGTATTCAAAGTTATGGGTAGGGGCACAGTTGAGGCAGTAGATATAGCTGTAATTAAGGTAACCAATCAAGAAAAGTCATACGCACAACTAAGATTAAGGATAGGTCAAGGCTGTAGCCGAAGTCTGATTAACAGGAAGAACTCCCATTAATATAGCTGAGAATAGCGTAATCATCGAGTTTAACAGGAAAAACTCCAGCTAATTTTGGGGATTCGGTCACTTTGCTAGTAAATGAGCTGAAATAACAGGAGAAAATCCTGTTCATCTGATATAGACACTAAAAAGAGCTAAAATAGCAGGAACATTTCCCGTTCGTTAAAGAGAAATAGGATATATGTAATCTTTCGTTTCTTTTTTATAACAAAATAGGAAGGGACGAGTCTGCCTGACGTTGTTCTGAAAGGGGAATGTGAGTAGGATTACAATAGGTACTGTTTCAGTGATGAATGATGTGGGTAATGTGCTGCAAGGGGGTATAGATTCATATCGTAGTAGATATGGAGTACTATGATGTCTATGAAAGTATGGTTTATACTCGTCTATATTTACCGGGAAATAATAGTTTGTGCCGAATACTGCCGTTCATAGTTATGGAGCGGGGAAACTGTAGGACTTTTGTCCTTTTTGTCTTTCTAAAACAAGGAAAATGATGTCTGAGAAGAGAAATTATAGTTAAAGAATATCCAATTGAATGGGGTAACAAACTATCACCCATTTGATACGAAAAGGCAGAATATGATGAGTAATGAAAAAGAGCCAAAACGAATACGAAATTCGAAAATGATTAGTCAGAGTCGATTAGTTGACCGATTGGCGTCTGCGGTCAACATGCATACAGCGCGCTTGTATAAACAAGCAAGCGCCAATGCCACGCTCGCCGCGCGCAAGCTCCTTCGTCGCGCGCTGCCCGCGCTGCTGCTCGGGAGCATCACCCTCGGGGGCATAGCCCCCGCAGGTCTCGCTCCCGGAGCGACGCCTACGGCGCTAGCCGCAGCATCTCCTGCGGCTGAGGACGCCGAAGGCGCCGATGTAGAGCAGCCGCAAAGCTGGCTGCTCAAATGGCGTGACCCCGCGCTAGCGCATGAGCTGCGCGGGACAGAAGTGCTTCGCCGCCAGAATGAGGCGGCGGTCACGCTCGTACGTCCGGCCGATGAAGGCGCGGACGTACAGGAATGGCTGCACCGGCTGCGAAGCCTGCCGGGTGTAGAGTACGTGCACCCGAACAATAGGGTGCACATGCTTGCTCTGCCTGCCGGCGAGTCGGAGGACGCAGCCTCGGCAGTCTCAGATGCCGCGCGCAGCTCTGCGCGGCAGTCGCCGAAGGCGACAGCGCCCTCAGGGTCTTCACCTATCGGCGTAACGCCTTCAGGGTCTTCACCTATCGGCGAAGCGCCTTCAGGGTCTTCACCTATCGGCGTAACGCCTTCAGGGTCTTCACCTATCGGCGAATCGCCTTCAGGATCTTCACCTATCGGCGAATCGCCCTCAGGAGCTTCAATCTCAGGGTCTTCACCCTCAGAGTCTTCTCCATCAGCGACTCCGCCAGCAGCGTCAACGGAATCTGAAGCTGCTTCCACAGCGAAGATAGCAGCAGCAGTTGCGCTGAAAGCGAATGATCCAGAGCTGTCTAAGCAGCTCTATCTCAGTCAGATCGGCGCGCAAAAGGCGTGGGAAACCGTCCGCGAGCAGCAGCAGCTTACGATTGCGATCGTGGATACCGGTATTGATTTGGAGCATCCGGATTTGAAGGGAAATCTTGTCCCGGGCGTTAATCTAGTCAGCCCCGGCGAGACACCTGAGGATGATAACGGCCACGGCACGAGTGTAGCAGGTGTAATTGCAGCTGCGGGAAATAACGGGATTGGTGTATCAGGTATCGTCTGGAAAGCCAAAATAATGCCGATAAAGGCACTCGATCATCGAGGAGACGGAACAGAGCAGGAGCTGGGCGAGGCTATTTTGTACGCCGTTCGCAGCGGAGCAAGCATCGTCGTGTTATCGGTTGGCCTGCATCGTTACTCTCCGTATATGCTCGATATTGTACAATATGCGGAAAGCAAAAACGTTCTGCTCGTAGCAGCGGCAGGCAATGACGGCGTAACCTTAGGAGAGAAAGCGTCAGTAAAATATCCGGCAGCCTATCCGACCGTACTCGCGGTTGGAGGCGTAAAGTCCAATAATACGGTTGATAATCGATCGAATCGAGGCACCGAGCTTGATCTCGTTGCACCTTGGAATGTATATACAACAGCAATTGGTGGACTTTATAAGAAAGAGGAAGGAACATCAATGGCAGCTCCGCAAGCAGCGGCTGCAGCAGCGCTCATATGGGCACGTTACACGGACTTGAAGCCTTACCAAATACGTGAGCTGCTGCGCCAGACGGCTAAGGATATTGGTCCACCTGGTCCGGACGGCACGTCAGGCTATGGTTTGCTGCAGATTGACCAAGCGGTGCGAACTACTTTGAAGCAAGACGGCTTTGAACCGAATGAAAGCCAATCAACAGCGGCACGCTTTCCGCTAAATACACAAATTTCTGCTATGCTGCAAGGCGTATCTGATCATGATTGGTATCAAATCGATGCTCCATATGACGGTACGTTAACTCTTCACTACGAAGGGCTTGTTGCCAGCGGGAAAATTGTCCCGCCTGTTCGGCTCACCCATTACATGAATGGCGTGAAGCAAAGTACAAGCGATACGAAGCTTGCAAACAGATTCATTGATCTTGAGGTTAAAAAAGGGCGGCAGCTCATTCATCTAGAGCTTATTAATCAGAGCAGCAACGATGAATTGCCCTACCGGCTTACATCTGCCTTTACGATGAAGCCAGACGATTACGAAAAAAATGATAAATCTTTTGAAGCATCGACATTGCAGCCTCGTACTCAGTCGATTACAGGCAACTTTCACCAAATGGCGGATCGTGACTGGTTTGCGGTAACTTTTACGCAGAGCGGTAAGCTGAGTCTTGTGCTCAGTACCAATACGGCACGTATTGATCTGGGGCTAGCTATTCAAAAGGCGGGCCAGCAATTAATGGTGTACGACGATGAAGGCGAAGGGGAGATCGAGCAGTCACCAGTCATAACTGTGACTCCTGGTAAATATTATATTCGTGTTCACAATGCAATCTCCTCAGAAGCTAGTCCGACAATAGGCACTTACATATTGAAGATGGATTATATGCCCAAATATGATGATCCGAATGAACCAAACGATAAATCGTACGAGGCGTATATGATTAATCCAGGTACGGAGTACCTTGGTGTAATTAGCAGCTACTCCGACGTAGATTGGTTTCAAATCCGGGTTTCAAGCTCCAGCATTATCAGTATGACGTTAAGCGGCGTACCGTTTGACATTGATTTGAACCTATTGCTGTATGACAAGCGGATGAAACAGCTTACGTCCTCCTCTACGGGAACTGGCGGGAAGCTGCAATCCCAAGAAAAGGTGCTGCAGCCTGGTGTGTATTACGTGAAGCTGCAAGCAGACGCGCCTTTTGACAAGCAGTATTATCGGTTAAAGGTAAAGTCCGAGGAGCTGGTTGCTGGATTCCGTGATATTAAGGGTCATTGGGCACAAAATGAAATCGTCGCTTTAAACAAAAAAGGCATCATTAACGGAACAGGACAAAATCGTTTTGAGCCTAGACGCCCAATTACGCGAGCCGAGGCTGTTTCTATGGTTGTGAAGGCATATAATCCGATTACAGCTCGTAGCGTACAAGGGAAACCCTTTAAAGATGTCCCATTGAACCATTGGGCTAATGATGCGATTGAGAGGGCTGTCGGTCAAGGGTGGGTAAAAGGTTTTCCGAATGGCGAGTTTAAGCCGGATCAGCCGATTACACGAGCTGAAATGGCGATGATTATTGGGTATGCGGATGGTGTTCAGCCGAGGCTGCCCATCATAGACCCGTTCACCGATGTACCAAAGTCCCATTGGTCGGCGCCTATGCTGTATGCCATGAAGTTGAATAAGCAAATTGAGGGTATTGAATCAAATCTGTACAAACCTAGCTTGCAGGCTAGCCGAGCGGACTATACTGTGCTGCTCCACCGATTCATCACCTAATATTTTCTTCGAACAAAAGAGCTTCTCATTTCGTTTGTAATAGAAAGCAGAATGTGTCCGCCATTCTTGCTGCTAATATGGCTGCTTGAGTTTGAAGCTTAAAACATGAGAAAGCTCAGGAGGCAACATGGACGTAAATTATGATCTTTACGATGGTTTGCAAAACTATACCGGAATGACTGGATTATTCTCTATAGTTATTGTCATTCTTAGTATTATTCTGGTGTGGTTTGTACTGCAAGAGGTAAAGTGGGAGACGTTTTTCCGTTTTCCCAAGAGCCCAAAAGCTCGGTTGTTTCAAGTATTTATTGCTATTATTATGGGTCATTTGTTAGCTAAATTCATCATGGAATATTGGGGCTACACCGTCCTTCTTAAATCATTTGTCGAATAACAAAAGCGAAACATGTCAACAATGGGTAATACATGACGGTCTCAAAAAGCAGATGGCTTGCGAATAGGTATAAATCAGGACCCGTAATCGTACTGGAAACGTATTTTTCCCTTGGAAAAGAGACGTTTTTGGAGAAAAAAGTCATAAAACGCCCTGAGAATGACATGTAAAAAATGGTAATAATATAACGCTTGTCGATTGGTGTAATTGAGTGATAAGATGAGGGTTGGGTAAAGTGAGATAATCCTTGTTTTTCACGAATAAGAAATAGAAAATGCAGTTCGCGGAGGGAACCAAAAGATGACCAAAATTATCGTCCGCGGAGGCCAGCGTTTGAAGGGAACGGTCCGTGTTAGCGGAGCAAAAAATGCAGTACTCCCCATTTTAGCGGCCTCATTATTGGCGACAGAAGGAGACAGCGTCATCTATGACGTACCCCTCCTCGACGACGTTATGACGATTCAGAAAGTGCTTGCCTCTTTAGGCGCACAACTATCCTATAATAATGAAACGATGCGCATTACAGCGCAGACCATTACGACTTATGAAGCTCCTTATGAGCTTATTCGGAAAATGCGGGCATCCTTCCTCGTTATGGGTCCTCTTCTTGGACGTATAGGCAAGGTAAGAATTTCATTGCCTGGTGGCTGTGCGATCGGCACTCGTCCGATTGATCAGCATTTGAAGGGCTTTGAAGCCATGGGCGCAGAAATTACGCTTGGGCAGGGCTTTATCGAAGCCAGCACAAAGACTCGTCTTAAGGGTGCGAAGATTTATCTCGACGTAGCCAGCGTAGGCGCAACGGAAAATATTATGATGGCAGCTGCTTTAGCAGAGGGCACAACGATTCTTGAGAATGCAGCCAAAGAACCAGAAATCGTGGATTTGGCCAACTATATCAATGCAATGGGCGGCAAGGTTCGTGGCGCTGGTACAGGAGTTATTCGTATCGAAGGCGTGGACCGTATGTTTGGCGCAGCGCATAATGTGATTCCTGACCGCGTTGAAGCAGGCACTTATATGATCGCTGCTGCTATTACAGGCGGTGACGTATTCGTTGAAGGTGCTATTTCCGACCATCTGACGCCGGTTATTTCTAAGCTGCAAGAAATGGGCGTAGAAATTACGGAGAGCGACAACGGGATCCGTGTACAATCCAGTACGCAATTGAAATCGGTTGATGTGAAAACATTGCCGCATCCAGGTTTCCCGACAGATATGCAATCTCAAATGATGGCTCTTCTCCTTGTGTCTGAGGGAACAAGCGTTATTACGGAAACGGTTTTCGAGAATCGTTTTATGCATGTCGAGGAATTCCAGAAGATGAACGCTCAAATTAAAGTAGATGGACGTACAGCTATCGTTAACGGCGGTATGCCGCTAACGGGTGCAAAGGTATGTGCTACCGATTTGAGAGCAGGAGCAGCACTTATTTGTGCAGCTTTGCGTGCAGAAGGCGAGACTGAAGTAACAGGTCTGCATCACGTGGATCGTGGTTATGTCAACATTACAGGCAAGCTTGCAGCTCTTGGAGCTGATATCCATCGTATTGAGCTGATTAGCGAGGAAGATTCGGCGTCGAGCAAACCATCCGTTTCGGTCCATGTAACATCGGCGGTACGGGATACAGCTGCTGTAGTGGCGATCTCTTCAACAACATCATCTGATGTGGATACAGCTGCTTCATTTAAGCGTGAGAAAGAGGTTGCGGTTCTCAAAGTTCAGCCAACCTGGGCTTAATTCTGCGATACGAACAAGACGAAGAAGCTGTTTCAAATAAGCCGTAAGGGGCTTATCTGAAACAGCTTCTTTTTGTTTGAAGGATCTATACTTTTGAATTGTAAATTAAGTATAATTATGCTAACCATTTAGCTATAATGGGTACTACTACTGCAAGAAGCAAAGGGGCGGCCATGGCAACGATACACGATGTGGCAAAAATAGCGAATGTTTCCGTGACGACGGTTTCCCGCGTTTTAAACAATCGGGGTTATATCAGTGAAGCAACTAGAACTAAGGTTTATAAAACGATGGAGCAATTAAATTACCAGCCTAACGAGATTGCGCGTTCTTTACTAAGAAAACAATCTAACGTAATTGGACTAATTATACCTAGTGTATCTCATCCTTTTTTTGGTGAGCTCGCGAACCACATAGAAAACTATGCCTATGAGCTAGGCTTCAAAATGCTGCTTTGCAATTCTCAGCTAGACCCTCAGAAAGAAAAGGATTATATCGAAATGCTTAAGCGAAATCGTGTAGACGGCATTATTATGGGTAGTCATACGCTGCAGGTTGAGGAGTACAAACATTTGAGTTCGCCAATTGTAACGATTGATCGTCAGATCAGCAGTGATATCCCGTATATTTCTTCGAATAATTTCGAAGGTGGAAGTCTGGCGGCACAATTGCTGGTTAGTAAAGGCTGCAATAAAATTGCACATATATGTGGTAACTTGGAGCTACATTTACTCGCAAACCAGCGAACAGAGGCTTTTCAGGCCGTGATGAAGGAGAAGGGGATCGAGCATGTGATCATTCAGACAGATATGAATGTGTTTGATCAACTGCAGTATGAGCAAATCATACATCAGCTGTTTCAGGATCACCCTGATTTAGACGGTATTTTCGCAACGAGTGATATTATTGCTGCTTTTGCAATCAAGGAGTGTGCGATCGCTGGCAAACGGATCCCGGAGGATGTGAAAATTATCGGTTATGACGATATTAGCGCTGCCAGATGGCTCACGCCAGAGCTGACAACGGTAAAACAGCCGATTGCAGAAATTGGGAAAATGGCGATTGATTTGATTTTGAAGCAAATGAACGAGGAAGCCTTCGAACTCGAAAATATTTTACCGGTTGAGCTGATTAAACGAGCATCTACATAGACTGTAGAAGACGTGAAAAACCCAAGCGCAGCAAGGGTTTTTTTATTTTTTGAAGACTATGTCAATCGTTTAACATGTCAAACGATTGACATAGTCTTATTTACAATTATATAATACGTTTTGTAAGCGGTTTACACGATCGGTAACCCGCCTTTCAATTTCATATATCGGGGGCAATCAAATGAAATCATTGAAGTGGATGCAAGCGATAGCACTATCGCTTATGGTAGTGATGGTTGTAACGGCATGTGGTAATTCGGGCAACTCCGAATCATCTAATGGAGGTTCTGCAGTAAAGATATCATTGCTTAACTCGAAGGGTGAAATTCAAGCCCAACTGGAAGAAGCTGCGAAAGTATTTAAAGAGGATAATCCTAATATTACACTTGAAATTATACCTGTACCCGCTGGACAGTCTCCTTTTGAGAAAGCCTCTGCACTTTATGCATCAGGCAACCCGGCTACGATTACAATGCTGGATACAGGAGATGTTGAGAAATTCAAGGATCGTGTCCTTGATCTTAGCGGCGAGAAATGGATGTCCGATGCGGTTGATCGCAGCACAGCACTAACTACATTTGAAGGTAAAAACTACGCTTTCCCGCTGGCGATTGAAGGCTATGGCTTTATTTATAACAAAGCAGTTGTGGATCAAGCGGTAGGCGGAGCATTTGATCCAGCAACGATTAACACAACAAGCGCACTTGAAGACTTGTTCAAGAAAATCGAAGCTTCAGGCAAAGCACCACTTATCATCTCTCCGATGGATTGGTCGCTAGGAGCACACTATTTGCCACTGGCTTATGCTGGTCAATCAGCTGATACAGCAGTTGTTGCAAAGTTCATAGACGATTTGAAAGCAGGTACAGTCGATTTGACTAGTAATAATGTTTTTAATGGCTTGATGGATACGTTTGACGTAATGACCAAATACAATATCGACAAAGCTTCCCCATTGTCAGGCACCTATGAACGTGGTCCGGAAGTGCTAGGTAAAGGTGAGGTGGGTATCTGGTTCCAAGGAAACTGGGCATGGCCGCAAATTAGCAGCTTCGATACTGCAAGCGGACAATACGGCTTTCTGCCTGTGCCTGTGAGCAACAATCCAGATGATTTTGGTAACACACAAGTGTCCTCTGCTGTCTCGAAGCGTCTCGTGATAGACAAGGAGGAAAATACGGCTGAGCAGCAGGCTGCTGCCAAAACGTTTTTAGAGTGGATGGTATACAGCGAGAAGGGGCAAGACTTTCTTGTGAACAAAGCGAATATTATTCCAGCGTTCAAGAATATTACGCTTGAAGCTAATGATCCGCTTGCAAAGTCCATTTCTGAACATATCGCAAAAGGCAAAACACAAGATTCAATTAGCACGCTGCCAGCCGATCACTGGGCTAAACTTGGCGCATCTATGCAAAAGTATTTAGCAGGTGCGGCTGATCGTGCGACGTTAACGAAAGAAATTCAAGAATATTGGAAGACGGTTAAGTAATCATTTATAGCTAACGAAAGGCTTACCCCGCCAAATGACGGGGTAAGCTGTTTACTCTTAAACGTTTTTTGATTTACAAAACCATGCTTGAATGTGAGGGATCATGATGATAACGGAAAAAGGGCTGTGGAATCGATTGCGATTACGGCTGCTGTTTACCGGACCTACTTTGTTTGCTTTTCTTGCTGTAATGATTATTCCTTTCTTGTATGGGATTTATTTGACCTTTACAAATTGGGATGGCATATCGACGACAAGCAGTTTGGTCGGGTTTGAGAATTACGTATCGGTATTTAAGGATGCTGTTTTTTGGAAGTCATTTTTACTGACTTTGAAATATGTTTTCATTTCAGTCGCACTTATAAACGTGGTCGCGTTTCTACTAGCCTATGTGCTGACGAGAGGATTGAAGGGGCAAAGTATTTTCAGAGCCGGCTTCTTTATTCCAAACTTGGTGGGCGGTATTGTACTCGGCTTTGTATGGCAATTCATTTTTTCGAATGTATTGGTGTACCTAGGAAAAGAATGGGGTATTCCGCTGTTCAGCTCCTCGTGGCTGGCAGACCCGGATAAAGCCTTCTGGTCGATGATTATCGTCACGGTATGGCAATATGCCGGTTATATGATGGTTATTTATGTAGCTGGGCTTATGAATGTGCCTAAGGATATTTTGGAGGCAGCAAGTATTGATGGCGCGAGCTTATGGACCAAAATGCGCAAAATGATTTTGCCGCTTATGGTTCCATCGTTTATCGTCTGCATTTTCCTCTCACTCCAAAGATGCTTTATGGTTTATGACTTGAACGTCTCGCTAACAAAGGGAGGACCGTTCAAAAGCACCGAAATGGTATCGATGCATGTGTACGAGAAGGCATTCCTATCGCGAGATTATGGGGTAGGTCAAGCAGAAGCTTTTGTGCTTTTCTTGCTTGTGGCGACGATTACCATTGCACAGGTTTATTTTAGCAAAAAGCTGGAGGTAGAGGCGTGATGGAGAAAAAGAACCAATGGCTCGTTTGGACGAAGTTCATCACCCTCTTCATTATTTTAATATTGTTCGTGTTTCCTTTTTTCATGCTGCTTATCAACTCATTTAAGGAAAACAAGGCGATTACATCAAGCCCGCTGTCCTTGCCGGATAGCTTTAGCTTTGCTAACTACACGAATGCTTTTGAAAAAATGAATTTCATTTCCGCTTTTATGAACTCCGTTATGATAACCGTGCTTAGCGTTATACTGATCTCTATTTTGGCTGCTATGACGGCTCATTATTTTGTGCGAAATCAAACCAGGATGAACCAATATATTTTTTTCCTAATGGTTGCGGCAATGATCATACCTTTCCAAGCTATTATGATCCCTCTCGTCAAAATATACGGAACCATTGGTCTTCTAAACAGCAAATGGGCCCTTATTTATATGTATATCGGATTTGGCAGTCCGCTGGCCGTCTTTATTTATCATGGGTTTGTGAAAAGCATACCAGCTGAGCTGGAAGAAGCGGCGCTTATCGATGGTTGTACGCGAACGCAAACCTTCTTCCGTATCGTTTTTCCGGTGCTTGCTCCGACGACGGTTACGATTGCGATTTTGAACGTGTTATGGATTTGGAATGACTTCCTACTGCCTTCCCTCGTGTTAATTTCGCCGGATGAGCGAACACTGCCGTTGTCTACTTTCTATTTCTTCGGTACGTATACGGTTGATTATGGACCACTTATGGCTGGTCTTATGCTGACCATATTGCCTGTGCTTGTTGTCTACTTATTTGCGCAGAAATATATTATCCAAGGAGTCATGCAAGGCTCAATCAAATAATAAGTAAGGGTTGGATGCTTTATTTTGTATACAAGAGAAAATGCCGACACATTTATTGCAGAGTGCAAATATTTGCTGAAAGAGGAATACCGTCTTACCTTTCATTTAATGAGCGAGTTTGGCTGGATGAATGATCCGAATGGTTTTGTCTATTACAATGGCGAATACCATATGTTCTATCAGCATTATCCGTACCAGCCCGTATGGGGTCCGATGCACTGGGGACATGCGGTTAGCGATGATCTAATGAAGTGGAAACATCTACCGGTCGCTCTTGCGCCTGATCAGGCTTACGACCGCGACGGCTGCTTCTCTGGCAGCGCTATTGAGCGGGATGGCAAGCTGTATTTGATGTATACGGGTCATTTGATAACGGGGCCAAATAAGGATCTCGATTACTGTCAAAATCAAAATATTGCCGTTTCCGAGGATGGAATCCGTTTCGAGAAGCTGACAAGCAATCCTGTCATCGGTCCAGAGCAAATACCGGCAGGACTCAGCCAGAAGGATTTCAGAGATCCGAAGGTATTTGAGCGTGACGGTGTATATTATGTGGTCTTGGGATCAAATGACGGACAAGGCAACGGGCTCATTTTGATGTATCGTTCTATGGATCTTGTTAGTTGGAGTCTTGTTGGAGAAATCGCGCGCAGTGACGGGAAGCTCGGCGACAATTGGGAGTGTCCGGATCTATTTGAGCTCGGCGGACATGACGTGCTTATTATGTCGCCTCAGCGTATGCCTGCGCAAGGAGATGACTATCACAATCTGCACTCCACTACCTATATGGTTGGACGCTTGAATATCGAGCAAAGCAGCTTTCAGTATGATCGGTACGAGCCAGTTGATTGCGGCTTTGATTTTTATGCTCCGCAGACAACGATTGATGAAAAAGGCAGACGCATCATCATCGGCTGGATGGAGACATGGGAGCAAGAAATTCCAACGCAGCTCGGACACTATTGGGCTGGTGCGATGACAATGCCGCGCGAAGTTGTTTTGCAGGGAGAATTGTTATTGTTCAAGCCTTTGGAGGAAACCAAGAATTATCGGCATAATGCTTTTGAGGCAAGCGATATTTACTTGTCGGGTGCTAAGGATATGGAAGTCAGTGGTGATTGTTATGAGCTTGAGGTTGTATTCAAGGCCGAGCAAACCGAAGAATTTGGCTTAAAGCTGCGGGTGTACGGCGAGGAAGAGACTGTCTTGTCTTATCGACAGGAGGAAGGCATTTTCCGTTTTAACCGCGATAAGTCAGGAATCGGTCTTGGCGGGGAGCGCAGAACGAGCGTTGAACTGAAAGATGGTTTGCTTGCTTTGAGCATCTTTGTTGATAAATCCTCCGTTGAGGTGTTCATTCAAGGCGGCGAGAAGGTTATGACAGGCCGTATATACCCAGGTACTGATTCGCTTGGTATTCTCGCTTATGCGGAAGGTGAATGTACTATAGTATCCTTTAAAAAATGGGACATCAGGTAGGGGGGCTTAAACTGTCGAAACTATATACGATTGGTGAGGCGTTAATTGATTTTATTCCAGACACCAGAGGTGTTGAGCTTAAAAATGTTGTTGGATTCACGAAGGAGGCGGGCGGTGCGCCTGCTAATGTCGCATGCGCGGTAGCGAAGCTAGGCGGCAGCAGTGCCTTCATCGGTAAGCTGGGCAAAGACGCTTTCGGTGATTTTCTTTTGGAAACCATGAAAGAGTCAGGTGTCGATACGCAGCATGTGCTCCAGACCGATGAGGCGAACACTGCTCTTGCATTTGTAAGCTTAAAAGCTGACGGGGACAGAGATTTTTCTTTCTACCGGAACCCAAGCGCCGATATGCTGCTTTCTGAGGAAGAGATTAGCGAGGAATGGTTCTCTAAGGGAGATATTTTGCACTATTGCTCTGTTGATCTCATTGAAGCCCCTGTGAAATATGCGCATCTTAAAGCGATTTCGGCGATGAAAGCAGCAGGCGGACTCATCAGCTTTGATCCTAACGTGCGGCTGCCGCTTTGGGTGGATCATGAGCAGTGCAGACAAACGATTTTGGAATTCATCCCGCTAAGTCATCTTGTCAAAATAAGCTCGGACGAGCTTGCCTTTGTGACGGGAATTGAAGACGAGAGGGAGGCTATTTCCTCTTTGTTTGTCGGGGATGTTCAGGCTGTTGTCTACACGAAGGGAGCGGATGGTGCGGCATGGTATACGTCCTCCTATAAAGCATCCACTCCTGGTCAGAAGGTAGCGGTCATGGATACAACCGGCGCAGGTGATGCTTTTATTGGAGCATTGCTGTACCAGCTCCAACGAATCGAAGGGGCTTTGAGTGAAATAGATGCTGAGAAGGCAAAGCGGATGATTTCGTTCGCCAACGCTGCCGCTGCTCTTACGACAACAAGAGCAGGCGCGATTTCTTCACTGCCTGTTTTGCAGGAGCTTCCTCCTATATAACCGCTGCTGTATATGTTAATGAGAGTATGTTTCTTTCTTGCCACTTTGGGAGAACGAAATATACTCTTTTTTTATAGTGCAGAAGCAGCTGCGGTGGGTGAAAGAGTGCGCCCATATGATCTCTAGGTTGGGCTATTTGACACACACGTTGCAACACGTGCAATCAAGTGAAAGTTTGTAATTTGGTAAGCACTTGTCATAGAATTAATTAAAATATTTCATTTCGTATAACGAAGGGTGTGTTGCCGAATGGCTACCATGAAGGTAATCGTCGCAGAAATCGATAAAGACATAGAAGTTAAAGAAATAGAAATAAATGAAAACATCTACGACGGATTAGAAGGAATTGCAGAGGGGGACGTCGAGTCTATTACGATATGGAATGACATTGTTTTATGGATTAACATGGACTTACAGAGAGATGGTTCAGCATTCAATTTCCATCTTACCGAGAAATTGCGAATCAGAAACCAAGATGAGTACGAACCTAAAGTATCCGTTATTGGAAATGCTGTCTTCACTGGAACCGATGAAGACGGCGAGCCGGTTGGGTTGACAGAGGACGAAGTTAAGGTTGTTATGAGTAACTTCATCGACCGTAAGACATATCACCAATTCACTAGAAAATAATAGGGATGAGTTCTTGTCGCCAAACGTAATATTCCTAAATCATACGCATGCTCCCATCTGTTCAATAGGTGGGGGCTATTTTACGTACGCGTTCTTACACTGAGGAAAAAGCGATGATTAGATGGCTGTAAGCACGCCAGTGTTCTTACAGTCAAGAAATAACCGTGGTTAGTCGTCTGTAAGCACGTATGTGTTCTTATGGTGCGAATACGCGTATGAGTTGGCAGAAAGAATGGCTGTAAGCACGCAGGTGTCCTTACAGCGAAGGAATAGGTATGGTTAGTCGTCTGTAAGCACGTATGCGTTCTTATTGTGCGAATACGGCGTATGAGGCGGCAGAAAGAATGATTGTAAGAACGCAGGTGTTCTTACAGTCAAGAAATAACCGTGGTTAGTCGTCTGTAAGCACGTATGTGTTCTTATGGTGCGAATACGCGTATGAGTTGGCAGAAAGAATGGCTATAAGCACGCCAGTGTTTTTACAGTCAAGAAATAACCGTGGTTAGTCGTCTGTAAGCACGTATGCGTTCTTATTGTGCGAATACGACGTATGAGGCGGCAGAAAGAATGGCTGTAAGCACGCAGGTGTTCTTACAGCGAAGAAATAGGCATGATTAGTTGTCTGTAAGCACGTATGCGTTCTTATTGTGCGAATACGGCGTATGAGGTGGCAGAAAGAACGGCTGTAAGCACGCCAGTGCTCTTACAGCGAAGAAATAGGCATGATTAGTTGTCTGTAAGCACGTATGCGTTCTTATTGTGCGAATACGACGTATGAGGCGGCAGAAAGAACGGCTGTAAGCACGCAGGTGTCCTTACAGCGAAGAAATAGGCATGATTAGTCGTCTGTAAGAACGCAGGTGTTCTTACAGCGAAGAAATAGGCATGATTAGTTGTCTGTAAGCACGTATGTGTTCTTATGGTGCGAATACGGCGTGTGTGGCGGCAGAAAGAATGACTGTAAGAACGCAGGTGTTCTTACAGCGAAGAAATAGGCATGATTAGTCGTCTGTAAGCACGTATGTGTTCTTATGGTACGAATACGGCGTATGTGGCAGCAGAAAGAATGGCTGAAAGCACGCAGGTGTTCTTACAGCGAAGAAATAGGCATGATTAGTTGTCTGTAAGCACGTATGTGTTCTTATGGTGCGAATACGGCGTATGTGGCGGCAGAAAGAATGGCTATAAGCACGCAGGTGTTCTTACAGCGAAGAAATAGGCATGATTAGTCGTCTGTAAGCACGTATGCGTTCTTATTGTGCGAATACGGTGTGTGTGGCGGCAGAAAGAATGGCTGTAAGCACCCTCGTATTCTTACACCGCTAAAGGAGGCAAGCTTGTTCATCTTCCGTTCATTTTTGAGTGCTATAGTCGATCTCACTAAGACCGATGGAAGGTGGATTAAAGCAGATGAAGAAGTGGACGATAGGGCTCGGCATTTTAATCATTTTTGCCGCAGCTGGAGCAGGTGCATATTATTTTTATTTTGCTAAGGATAAGGAAGCAGCAGGTGTGATGCCTACATCTCTGACTGTGCAGGCTACCAAAGGGTCAATCGTCAAACAAATTAGCGGAACTGGATCAGTAGCAGCTAATTCGAGGGAAACGGTGACTGCAGGCAAGAGCGGCACCATAGCCACTGTGAATGTCAAAAAAGGGGACAAGATCAAAGCAGGGCAAGTTCTTGTTACCTTTGAGGCTGCGGATGACAATGATGACAAAATAAAAACGATTGAGAAAAGCATTAAAAAACTGCAAGAAACGATTACTGGATATCAACAAAATTATAAGGAAGCAACGGGCACTGAAAATGAAGAGGCTACGAAGGAATCGCTTCAAAAAAATATTGAAAATGCAAATGACGAGATAGCGGACTACCAAGATCAATTGCAAGATATTTATGATGAACAAGAAAAAGAGGAAAAAGTGGTGACAGCCTCCATCGATGGCGAAGTTACCGAAATGACTATTGAAGTAGGCGATGAGGTAAATGCAAGTACGGCGATAGCTACAATTGTAGATTATACGAAGCTGGAATTTGTTACGTCTGTGGATGAGCTTGATATATCTTCTTTAAAAGTTAAGCAAACGGCAGACCTATCCTTAAGCGCACTTACCGACAAGACGATCGATGCGACCGTATCTGAAATTGCGATGGAGGGTACATCAAATAACGGTTCATCAGCTTTTGAAGTTAACCTACTGCTTAAGGACATCGAGGGTGTTAAGGCGGGTATGTCTGGTGAAGCAGCAATAACGATTGCATCAAAGGAAGATATCATTCTTGTACCGGTGAATGCCGTTGTCGAAATGGGAACAAGGTCTTTCGTTCGTGTTCCGGCTGAAAACGGCGGAGAGGCTGCACCAGCGGGAGTAGGGCAGCAGCAAGAGGGAGCAGATGGTCCCGGCGGAGCCGCAAGCGGGAAGCAAGGGGCTGCAGCTGGTCAAGGCAATGCGACAAGCGGAGCTCAGAAAGCTCCGGCTGAGGGAGCTGGTACAGGAGCAGGAGCAGGAGCTGCGAGGCAAGGTGCTGGAGCAAGAGCAGGAGCGGTTCAATCAACGGCAGTGGATGGAGCGGCTCCTGCAGGACAAGCAGGCGCAAACCGTGCAGCCACTGGAGGCGGGTTTGCAGCAGGAGGCCGTGCTGGCGGCCGAATGCCGGATGCGCTTGGCGGTAAGCTCGTAGAGGTGACAACAGGACTTAGTAATGAGAATTTTGTGGAAATTGTCTCAGGGCTGAAAGAAGGGGACAGTGTGCTTGTTCCGATTGCCCAAGGAGCGGCTGGCATGGGCAGTGGATCTACGGAGATGACGATGCGGCAGGGCGGTTTCGCTGGCGACGTAATGGTCTTCCCAGGCGGAATGGGCAACGGAGGCATGGGTGGAGGAATGCGAACAGGAGCGGGTGGTATCCGATGAGTTCAACGCTGAATGCTCCTTTAATAGAAATGAACAATATTTCAAAGTTTTATATGATGGCGCGTGAAAAAATGACCGTGCTGCACGAGGTTTCCCTCACGGTTGCACACGGTGATTTTCTAGCCATCGTTGGTCCATCCGGATCTGGGAAGTCGACGCTAATGAACATTATTGGCTGTCTCGATTTGCCGAGCGAAGGAAGCTACAAGCTTGAAGGGCTTGAGGTGACTGGACAAAACGACAATAAGCTGACGGAAATTCGCAATAAAAAGATCGGATTTATTTTTCAAGGGTATCATTTGCTTCCGAAGCTTACAGCACTAGAGAACTGCGAGCTTCCGCTTATTTATCGGGGCTTGCCTGGCAAAGAGCGGCGATTGAGAGCAATGGAAGCGCTGGAGAGAGTAGGGCTTGGCGATCGGATGAATCACCGCCAAAACGAGCTATCAGGCGGACAGCAACAACGTGTTGGCATTGCGCGCGCGCTGGCGACTAATCCCCCAATACTACTTGCTGATGAGCCAACAGGGGCGCTTGACTCTAAGACTGGCATGGAAGTGCTAAATATGATGGATGAGCTGCACAGCGCGGGTCAGACTATCGTTTTAATTACACATGATATGGAAGTAGCCAAACGAGCAAGCCGTACAGTCATTATTCGAGATGGGGTGTTGACGGAGCGGGAGCAAGAGAGGAGGGACAGCGATGAAGCTTACGCAAGGCCTCAAAATGGCAGTCAAGAGCGTCTTATCCAACAAGCTTAGAACAATCCTATCGATGCTCGGTATATTGATTGGCGTTGCAACGGTAATTGCGCTCGTAGCTATGGGGAAGGCATCCTCCAATGAAGTAGCTAAGCAGGTATCTTCACTTGGGAGCCCTAACTCGCTCTCTGTTAACATTCTGGGTCGTGGAACGGTTACAACGCTTTCGGTAGATGAAGCAAATGAGCTTGGGGATGTTATGAATATAGCGGGGGTTGCGCCAGTCACGAGTACTACCGGTTATGCGAAGTATGGTAAGACTCAAGTATCTGTTAACGTAGAAGGGATAACTGCTGCTTACGAGGAAGTAAAGAGTTTTCCCGTACAGGATGGTAGATATATCGCTTCTCCAGATATAAAAAATAATACAAAGGTTGCGCTTATCGGCGTAGATACCGCAATCGATTTATTTGAGGACGAGGGAGAGGATCCGGCGGCAGCAGTAGGCAAGAAAATAACGATTAACGGTTATATTTTTACAATTGTTGGACTGCTCGAATCACAAGGGAGCTCACTGACCGGATCAAACGACGAGAAAATACTAATTCCTATAACTACGGCTCAGAAAATATTTCAAACAAGCGGCGTTTCTACTATTAACTTAATGGTGTCGGATATAGATCGCATGGCTGCCACTGTTACTGCAGTAGAGGCCGTTCTCTATGAGAAATTCCGAGGCAATGAGAATGCCTACAGGGTATTTAATCAAGAAGAAGCGATGAAAACATTAAATTCTGTTAATGAAACGATGAACAGGCAGCTCATTTATGTGGCGATCATTTCACTTATCGTAGGTGGAATCGGCATTATGAATATTATGCTAGTGTCTGTAACTGAACGTACGAGAGAGATTGGCATCCGAAAATCATTGGGAGCAAAAAAACGGGATATTATGTTTCAATTTTTAGTAGAGGCTGTGTGCATTAGCGGTTTGGGCGGTGCACTCGGAATTGGGCTCGGATATATTGCCTCTTTTACGATTGGAATGGTTATGCATACAGAGACAGAAGTTCCTTTAGATACCGTATGGCTGGCTTTTGTATTCTCTGCTCTCGTGGGCGTCATATTTGGCTATCTGCCCGCAAATAAAGCGGCAGGCCTACGGCCGGTTGACGCGCTTCGCCATGATTAGACTTTAAGGTTCTACCCTATCATTTGTACTCATAGAATGAACCATCAGGATCGGATTAAGAGAGAGGGGGTCGGCGAAAGCTGATTCCTGCTTCCTTTTTCCGGCCAAGGTGGAAGGAGAGCTCATGAGGCGAAGAAGAGGGAAGGTTTCAATAGTTTCGATGATCGATCGTTTGCGGACAAGCAGACGGATGGCCTTGTTTGCAATAGGAGCGATGCTTGGTGCATCCATCATTCTGGTAAGGCTTTCGCTCGATGAGCTTCGTGATGTACAGGCTGCTAGGTCAATGACAGATAATACTGCTGTACAAGTTGGTGCTCAATCCATACCGAAAACGGGCGAGTTGGATGATGTAGATGTACTGCTTCCGTCTTCAGAAGGAATCGATTCTAGGCAGACGATAAAGCCCACAGATGGTGATGAGAAGAATGGGGAAACGATGGATGCCATTGATCGTCTCATCGTTCGTATTTATATGACAAAAGAAAAACGGATTGAGAGTGTCCCGCTTGAAGCGTATGTTCGTGGTGTAGTAGCAGCGGAAATGCCAATCGGCTTCGAGCTTGAGGCGTTAAAGGCGCAAGCCATTGCCGCGCGTACGTATATGATACGAAGAATCCTGCTTGGCAATGACAGTGGAGTTCCCGTAAAGGGAGCCGATGTGACGGATACGACAGATCATCAGGTGTATATTTCAGTTGCAGATCTCGCAACCAAATGGCCAAAGTATGAGCAGAAGAACAATATGAGCAAGCTGAATGAAGCGGTCATTCAGACGAAGGGCAAAGTTATTACGTATAAAGGCGAGCCGATAGATGCGGCTTTCTTCTCTACCAGCAATGGATTTACCGAAAACTCGGAGGACTATTGGAATCAAGAGGTTCCTTATTTGCGAAGCGTCGCAAGCCCATGGGACAAAGAACTTTCGCCGAAGTATAAAGAAACAGTGAAGTTGTCACTTAACGAGTTTTACAGCAAGCTCGGAGTAGCAAAGAAGAACTCTGCCAAACCCTCTATTCGCGTAGTAGAGAAGACAGAAGGAAATCGAATCAGCAAGATTATTATAGGAGGAACTACCTTCTCGGGCAGGGAAGTGAGAGAAATGCTAGGACTTGCTTCCTCTCAATTTACTTGGAGTATAAAAGGTAAAACTATTTCCATAACGACATTTGGTTACGGGCATGGAGTAGGCATGAGCCAGTGGGGAGCCAATGGAATGGCGCAATCAGGGGTAAAAGCCGAGGCGATTCTGGCTCATTATTATTCTAGCGTTCAAGTGGAACAAGCTTCGAAGCTATCGGAACAACTCAGGGTTCGCTCGTAATTTGAACTCTTTCAATATTTCGTATTAACCTCACGTATAAACCTAGCAGATCTGGTAACAATGGCTAGTGAGGTGATAGAAAATGAATGATCAAAATCAAAGTAAACCGAAGCAAAGACCAGAAGAAACTCCCAAAACTGTTCTGGGAGGAACGTCTGCCGCCAAATCTAGCAGTGGATGGAAGAACCTTTTTGCAAAGCGATGGGTATCTCCAGCAATCTTCATGGCCGCGGCAGCAATTATCGTAACCTTAATGTGGATCTATCAGGGGGCGGATACGAAACCGACAGCAGGAAAAACCGATCCTTCTGAAGTTACACAAGGGGATACAACTGTACCGCAAGGCAAGGATGAGGATGTCCTTGAAGTTATTGCTGCTAACGAATCGATCCATTGGCCGCTAACTGACAAAACAGTGCTTAAGGAAGAACTTCCATTCTACGACGAAAAAGCAAGTGACGCAGAACGCGAGGCTGCATTGATTCAAACGGGCGACAAGTTCTCTCCTCATATGGGTATCGACTTTGTTGACCCAAGCGGTAAATCATTTGATGTACTTGCAGCGCTATCAGGTAAGGTTACTTATGTGGAGGAACATCCGACCAACGGCAATTCGGTCGAAATTACACATGAGGGCGGTCTGGTGACTGTTTACCAAAGCTTAGCGGATGTAACGGTTAAAAAAGGCGATGACGTTACACAAGGTACGATTATCGCAAAAGCCGGTCGCAATGATTTAGAACGCGATTTGGGGATCCACCTTCATTATGAAACAAGAAGCAATGGCAAGGCGATAAACCCAAGCTCATTAATCCAAGAGTAATAAGAGCTAAAGAATAACGTTGAGTTAGTAAAAATAGGACTTTAGTCGTACAGGCGGGGAGCAATTCCCTGCCTGTTTTACGTTTTTATGAAAATTTATTCACATTCCTGCCTGTCAGGCTTGACCACAACGAATATATACGATGCCTACTCATATAATGTACCAAACTATCTCGAGTAGGGAGGCGGGAACGTGCACGATTACATTAAGGAGCGAACCATTAAAATAGGCCGCTGCATCGTGGAAACGAAGCATACGGTGCGGACGATCGCCAAGGAGTTTGGTGTGTCTAAAAGCACAGTGCACAAGGACTTAACAGAACGGCTTCCTGAAATAAACCCCGATTTGGCCGATCAGGTAAAGCACATTCTCGAGTACCACAAATCAATTAGGCATCTAAGGGGAGGAGAAGCGACCAAAATTAAATATAAGAAAACGAGTACGAAAAAGCGTGAAGTACTCGCTGCAGGGAAACACTGAAGTTTTTTCGCGAATTATAGAGGAATTTTGTCTTTTTTGGCGAATAATAAACGTTAACGGTTTCTGTGTCAAGGGAACCAATCGTACGTTTTGTAATTATTATTCGTTGGGGGACTTAAGCCTTATGTTGAGCAAGGATATTGGGATTGATCTTGGTACTGCAAATGTGTCCATACATGTAAAAGGTAGAGGCGTCGTACTCGATGAGCCTTCAGTTGTTGCCATTGAAAGCGATTCGAAACGTGTGCTGGCAGTAGGCGAGGAAGCGCATCGCATGGTAGGCAGAACGCCGGGCAACATTATTGCGATTCGTCCGCTGCGCGATGGTGTTATTGCTGATTTTGAAATTACGGAAATTATGTTAAAAGCATTTATTGATCGCGTCGAGGGACGGAAATGGTTTAGCCGTCCCCGTATTCTTATTTGTGCTCCAACAAACATTACTTCGGTGGAGCAGAAAGCTATTCGTGAAGCTGCGGAACGCAGTGGAGCGAAGGAAGTATTTCTTGAGGATGAACCAAAAGCGGCTGCGATAGGGGCTGGAATGGATATTTTCCAGCCTAGCGGCAATATGGTCGTTGATATTGGCGGGGGCACGACAGATGTAGCCGTACTTTCCATGGGCGACGTTGTCACTGCCTCCTCCATTAAAGTTGCAGGGGACAAGTTCGACGATGCGATTATGAAGTTTATCAAAAATAAATACAAGCTTCTAATTGGTGAAAGAACGAGCGAGGATATAAAAATAAAAATCGGTACAGTGCTAGATGGCGGGAAGCAGGAAGAAATCGATATTCGCGGAAGAGATATGGTGTCGGGACTTCCTCTTACGCTAACGATTCGTTCAGGAGAGATTCGCGAGGCGCTATGGGACTCTGTAATGTCCATCGTATCGGCTGCTAAGTCCGTGTTGGAACGCACGCCGCCAGAGTTGTCAGCGGACATTATCGACCGTGGTGTTATTTTGACAGGTGGGGGCGCTTTGCTTGGCGGACTAGATTCGCTTCTAGCAGAAGAGCTTAAAGTACCTGTGCTAATTGCAGAAGATCCGATGCACTGCGTCGTTAAGGGAACGGGAATCCTTCTAGATAACTTGGACAAGCTCGGGAAGAAGTAAAGACCGCAAGCGGCCTATATTATAATGATTTGCGCGGGTAGGGAGCCTTAGGGGGGCGTAGCCGAGGCGTAAATGAGTCATAGGTCGCATGGACAAGCTATTCAGGCAGCCTTGCTTTCAACCGATAACATATATAGCTAGGATCGATTGGAAGCACTAAGGAGGTAACAACGATGTTAAGAGGACTATACACCGCGGCGTCGGGCATGATTTCTCAGCAGCGCAGACATGATACGGTGACGAATAATATTTCGAATATAAATACGCCTGGTTATAAACAGACAAACGCTGTAACTCGTTCTTTTCCGGAAATGATGTTGTCATTAACAGGTGCAGGACCGGAGAATTTCACTAAGATCGGGAAACTGACTAACGGTGTATTTGCGGAAGAAAGCTTGTCCATTCATTTACAGGGTGATCTGACACAGACGAATAACTCGTCTGATTTTGCATTGATCTCCAACATTGATGTAGACGGCTTATCCTTTGACGCTTCCGGTAAAAATATTGGACCAGACGGAGAGGTTACTTTTCAACCTCAAGCCTTTTTTACGCTACAGGATCAAAATGGCGAGATTCGATATACACGCGGTGGGAAGTTTACGCTGACCGAGGATGGTTTCCTTATGGGAAGTGACGGATCAAGTGTGCTTGGGACAAATGGTCAGCCTATTCAGATGCCAGCGGGTGTGGGGCTTGATAGACTCGTACTAACGGATAACCAGCGCTTCATGGATACGAATGGGCAGGATATCGGCGTTCAACTGCTTATTAGCCGTGTTGATGATCCCAATCTGCTTGTGCGCGATGGGAACGGGAGCTTCCGTTTCTCGGGAGATAATGGTGAAGCTGTCGCTATCGCTCAGAATGAGCGCGTTGAAGTAAGACAAGGCTACATAGAACGCTCTAACGTTGATACCGCGCAAGCGGCTATTGATCTTATGTCGGCGCTGCGTGCTTATGAAGCTAACCAGAAGGTTATCCAATTTTATGATCAAAGCTTAAGCAAAGCAGTCAATGAAGTAGGTCGCGTGTAACAACAGGTTGAAGTAGCGGAGGTGCACGAAGCATGAACAGTTCAATGATTAACGCTATGGTATCGATGAATGGTCTTCAACAGAAGCTGGATCTTCTCGCGGATAATATAGCTAATGTGAATACAGTTGGTTACAAACGCAAGGAAGCGACCTTTGAGGATCTTCTTACAAACGTAAGAAGCCAGCCAGAGGCTTTTAATCAGCCTGGTCGTAAAACACCAATGGATTTCACGCAAGGCTGGGGCTCGAGAATGACGATGGTTCAACCCAATCTCTCTCAAGGCCCTATGCAAGGAACCGATAAAGAAACGGATATTGCGATTGAGGGAAATGCACTGTTCGAGGTGGAAGTGGACAACGCTGGCAACCGTGCTTATACACGCAACGGAGCGTTTCAGTTGACGGTCGGCGCAAACGGTGATACGATTTTGGCAACGGAAGACGGATATCCAGTCGTAGCTAACGTAAGAGATGCTGTGACAGGAAACGTGGTTGAGCGCAATATCGTAGTACCTCAAGGGTACAGTTTACGGGTAAATCCAGACGGAACCGTGCTTGGAGTATCTTCTGAGCGCACGATTCCGCTTGGCAGCATTAAGTTGCTGCAAGCTTCGCGTCCTGCGGCATTGACTGCGGTTTCTGATAACCTGTTTGTCGTTGCAAACGGAATTAATGCTGGTGATGTCGTGCAGCAGGCTGTGCCGAATTCGGAAAATAACATTGTGCTGCGTCAAGGTTACTTGGAGCAGTCAAATGTCGAGCTGACGGACGAGATGACCGAGCTTATTAATGTGCAGCGCGCTTATCAATTGGCAGCTAGAGCGTTATCGTCAAGTGATACGATGATGAGCCTTACCAACGGGCTGCGCGCATAAGGATAGGATGATGTTGATGAGTATGGCCGATGAGCGAATGGACCATGAAGCAAGCGGATCCGGGAGTAAAGCGGAAGAGAAAAGCTCTGGGAGGCAGAAGCGCAGTAGTCGCGCGAAGGCTGAAGAGAGCTCCAATAAGAAGCAACGGCCCAAAGGGGTAAGCATGCTGCTGTGGCTTTTACGCAAAAGCATCGTACCGCTCATAATGATCATTATGCTAGTGGCAGGCTTGTACATTGGTTACGTCGTAATAGGCAAGCAGTCTGGGGATGAGGTTTTTAGCTGGGCTACATGGCAGCATCTCTATGACTTAGTGTTTGCTGAATCGTAATTAATATAAGAGAAAAAGGGTTGCCCATTTTGCAGTGTATGCTGCAAAGCGGGCAACCCTTTTTTGGGTATCAATACGAAAGATACACTTCTATTACGCAAGTGAAAAACTCGTTATGTAACGAGCTTCACACTTGCAGCATTTTTTATTTATTTTACACTTACCCTTATCGTGACACTTTTGCCTGCATAGGTTGCTTTAATGGATGCGGATCCTTTGCTAACAGCAATGATCTTTCCATTAACTACGGTAGCGACACTAGCTTTGGATGATGTCCAAACTGCGTTATCGGTTACATCAGCCGGGTTTCCAGTCGTAAAATTAGCTTGCAGCTTAGCCGAATAGATTCCTCCAGGGCTGAGCTGAACTGATTTGCTGGATAGGACAAGTGATTTCAGTTTAGGGGAAATCACAACAGGGACAATGACCGTTTTGCCTTGGTATGAACCGGTAATTTTAGTTGTTCCTACGGCAACCCCTTTAACAGTAGTGCTGCTAACGGTTGCGATGTTAGGATTTCCAGACTCCCAATTCATTTTTGATCCTAACGAAACCTGCTTGCCGCTCTTGTAATAACCTGTAACCTTAACGGATTTGGATCTGCCAGGATAAAGATCGAGAGAAATGGGGTCAACAACAAGCTTGACGATTTCTTCCTCAATTTTTACACGTACAGTTACACTCTTAGTCAGGTAAGTGGCTGTGAGCGTAATACTGGCTACATCTAAGCCTTTCATGCTCTTTTCTTTCAGCACGATATCCTCTGATGAAGACTTCCATTTGACTCTGCTCGAAATATCCTCTTCTTCTCCGTCTTCATTAACAACGGTTACGGAAGGGAAAGGTGTTTCTTTTCCTAAAATAATGCTAAGATCTTTTACGCCAGCTATCAGCTTTAATGGCTTCATATGAACGACTAAAGTCACATTTGTTTTATATCCCTGAAGAGCTGCGGTAAGGACGGATTTCCCAAGCGTTTTAGCTGTCCATTGGCCGTCTTTTATGGTAGCTACTTTCTCATCCGCGGAAGTCCAAACCACAATTTTGGATACGTCGACCTTCGTACCATCAAAGGTTGTTGCCATTACTTTAGGCAGATTCTCGCTGATTTCGGTGTAACCATCGATGGTTTCCGTTTCAACAGTAAGCTCGGTTATGCTCGGGTATACCGTAATTTCAATGCTGCGGCTAACACCCTTGTAGTTTGCTGTAATTTTAGTTGTGCCGACCGATTTAGGAAATATCTTTCCTGCTGTAACGGTAGCGACTACGACGTTCGAAGACGTCCAATCGGCTTTATCAGTCACATCGTCAGAATTATTTTTATTATCAAGCACGTCGGCTTTAACTTGAAGCGGTGCGTCCTGCAGCAGCAGATGGTATTCCTTCTCAGGTGAGAGCTTGATCGACTGAAAAGCCGTACGCACAACAACATCAATGGATGTGCTAACACCTTTGTAGGATACGGTAATCGTCGTTTTTCCAGCGCTTACCGCTGTGATTACGCCTTTTTTAACTGAGGCCACTTTTTCATTAGCGCTTACCCATTTGGCTTCATTTGTAACGGGAAGTGTTCCGCCAGTCTTCGGTGCGACGGAGGCGGTTAATACTTTGTCGTCATAGCCGATGTCGAGTTCGACCAGATTGCCTGAATTACCGGAATCAATCGTAATCGATTTGTAAGGTGAGGTAACATTTACTGTAATCGAATCGGATTTACCTTTAAGCTTGGCGGTAATCGTAACGGCTCCGACACCTAGTAATGTAATAGCGCCTTCATCAACTGTAGCAATAGCAGCGTTTGATGTTGTCCAAACAGCATCGCTTGTCACGTTTTTTGGCTCTTGGTTTGCTTTCAAGCCGTTTAACGTGAAGACCAAGTTTTGACCAATCTCGATATCAGTCGTTGCTGGTGCGGTTATTCCGTTCTGCATCAGGGTTACTGAATCATAAACATAATCTGATGAAGCCTTGATAGAAATCGTGTAGCCTTTATAAGTAGCACTTATCGTTGCAGTTCCCTTGCCCACACCCGTTAATATGCCTTTTTCCACTTTGACGAGAGCGGTATTGGATGATTTCCATGTCGCATCCGCTGTAACTTCCTTTTTCGATGACGAACCTGAAATGGAGGCGAATACCGTTAAATTGACCTGATCATCTTCAACAAATGTTTCCAGTGATGACGTGCTGCTGTTGTAATCCGTTGAGTCATAGTTAAATTCAATGCCGTTTACTGTATCTTCTGCGGCGTTGACAACTCCAGTCATGGAAGTCATAACCAATACGAATGCAAGTGCAGCTGACAGCCACCTGCGAGTTCCTTTTAACGACTTATTTAATCGCAAACTAAAATTCACTACATCCCTGTCCTTTCTTGTTTAAAGTAATTGGTATTCTATTTATAACGGTAAGAAGATGGTAAAAATGAATAACGATCACAAAATGTATAAATAAAAAAATGGCAAATAGTTAGTTTGAACTAACTTCTGCAATTTGCTTAGCTTATTAGGAACAGCGATAGTTTTATTTTTGTGGGAGGTAGTTGTATAATAGTTGGGAACCATGGTGGACAGTCAGTAATAGGTAGAGGAGCGTGAATATTTGAATCTGCCGAATCTATTAACATCATTGCGTTTTTTATTAATCCCTGTCTACATTGTGATTTTTGCGGAAGGACATATGATTCCTGCCTTTTTGATTATGGTTGCTGCTGGTATTACCGATGTACTTGATGGTTATATCGCACGCAGAACCGGTCAGGTAACGACGGCTGGAATAATGCTTGATCCGCTTGCGGATAAGTTGATGCTGATCACGGTTATTGTATCGCTGCTCGTATCCGGCCATATTTCTTGGGCAGCGGCTGCAGCGATGTTTTTGCGCGATTTGGGCATGATAGCGGGGGGACTCTATTTTCACTTTCGAGGGAAAAAGACGGTACCTGCCAACTGGATGGGGAAGCTGACAACTGTGCTCTTTTATGCAGCGATTATGCTGATTTTCTTTGAAGCGCCGAATGCTCATTTTTATTTGTGGGGGGTCATTGCCTTCTCATTCGTAACTTCAATTATGTATATCGTGATGTTTAAAGCGCTGAATAAAAACATAACGGAAACACCAGCCGGACATTCGTGATCTTTTAATTCACTACATATGAACAAAGAGGCTTGGCTGAGGACACTTCGGGTCCAAGCAGCCAAACCTCTTATCTTAACCTTCATAAACTGCAGTTTATGAGGGATATGTATAGTGTCGTACAGAAAGACACTTTTTATACTACCTAACTACTAATGAGAGGGGCTTTTTTTGTCATGTTGGATATTAATCAAATTCAAGAAATCATTCCGCACCGTCCGCCGTTTCTGCTAATCGACCGAATTTTGGAGGTTGAGCCAGGCGTGCGTGCAGTCGGTCTCAAAAATGTTACGATGAATGAACCCTATTTTGTAGGTCATTTCCCGGGTTATCCGGTTATGCCAGGCGTTCTTATAGTAGAAGCGCTTGCGCAGGTAGGTACTGTAGCGATGCTGATGATAGAAGCTAATCGTGGAAAGCTTGGTTTTTTTGCTGGCATCGACGGCTTCCGTTTTCGTGGTCAAGTAAAGCCTGGCGATACGTTGACGCTTGAGGTCCAGATTACAAGGCTTAAGGGCTCTATTGGAAAAGGGCAAGGGACAGCAAGAGTTGGCGATCAAATCGTTGCCGAAGGCGAGCTTATGTTTGCTTTATCTAATCCTTCATAAATATAAATTCATGAATGAAAGAGGCTGCTAAATATGACGAACGAAACGAATACTACTGTTATTGCTAAATATGAGGCGTGGCTTAATGATCCGCTTATTGATGCGGGAACAAAGGACGAGCTGCGCAATATTGAAGGGCAAGAAAAAGAGATTACGGACCGTTTTTATCGTGACCTTGAATTTGGTACGGGCGGCTTGCGCGGTGTAATGGGTGCAGGAACGAATCGTTTGAATACTTATACGGTTGGTAAAGCGACACAGGGACTTGCGAATTGGCTGCTTGCAGGTAAATCTGCTGATGGAGCTGCTCCTTCAGTTGTCATCGCTCATGATTCCCGCAATAACTCCCCTGAGTTTGCGCTGGATGCAGCGCTTGTGCTTGCTGGCAACGGTATTACTACTTATTTATTCACCGCGCTGCGTCCAACACCTCAGCTTTCTTTTGCGGTGCGCTCACTGCATGCATCCAGCGGTATTGTCATTACGGCAAGCCACAATCCGCCTGAGTACAATGGTTACAAAGCATATGGCGCTGACGGCTGCCAGCTCATTCCTGAGGAAGCTGAACAGGTTATTTCTGCTATCAGTCAAATCGCTGGTTTTGATGAAGTGAAAAGGCTTAGTCGCGAGGAAGCGGAGGCGAAGGGCCTGCTTCGCTGGCTTGGAGAAGATGCCGATCAACAATTTATTGATACGGTAGTTGCTCAGAGCTTGAATGCAGATCTCATCAAAGGGGAAATTGGCGAAAAGATTAGCGTTGTATTCACACCTCTGCATGGCACTGGCAATATGCCTGTTCGCGAAGTGTTGAAAAAGGTTGGTTTTAAAAATGTGCACATCGTACCGGAGCAAGAGCAGCCGGATGGATATTTTAGCACCGTAAAGTCTCCTAATCCGGAAGAGCGCGAGGCGTTTACACTTGCGATTAAGTTAGCGCAGCAGGTCAATGCAGATATCATTATAGGTACCGATCCTGACGCAGACCGTATGGGTGCGGTTGTGAAAAACAATGAGGGCGAGTACGTGGTGCTCACTGGCAACCAATCAGGTGCACTAATGGTTCATTATGTGCTGAGCCAGTTGAAGGAACGTGGACAGCTGCCAGACAATGGCGTTGTTGTCAAAACGATCGTGACAAGTGAGTTGGGCGCGGATATTGCCCGTTCATACGGCGTGGCGGTTGAAAATACGTTAACAGGCTTCAAATATATTGGTGAAAAAATGACTCGTTATGAGCAAACGGGTGAGCACACTTTCCTATTCGGCTACGAGGAAAGCTATGGTTATTTAACAGGAACTTATGCGCGTGATAAAGATGCGATCGTTGCCGCACTATTAATTGCTGAAGCTGCGGCTTATTATAGCAGTCAAGGGAAAACGTTGTACGATGTTCTGCTTGAACTATATGCTGAACATGGTTTTTATTTGGAAGGCTTGGAGTCGCGTACGCTTAAGGGCCTTGATGGTGTACAAAAAATTGGTGCTATTATGGATGACTGGCGTCAAAATCCGCCAACTGAAATCGGCGGCGTTAAAGTGGAGCATGTGCTTGATTACGGCGAGGGCCAAGATGGCTTGCGTCCGGAGAATGTGTTGAAATATTTGCGAGCGGACGGCTCATGGTTCTGCTTGCGTCCATCGGGCACGGAGCCAAAAATCAAAGTATATTTTGCGGTCAAGGGTGAGTCTAAGGATGCTGCTGCTGTAGCGCTGCAATCATTGCAAACCTCCGTTATGGAACGGGTAGACCGTACCGAATAGAACGTTAATCAACCTGTTTAGAACGGAGGAATTGTGTGTTTTTACGTTGGCAGCAATGGAATCGGCGTGCAAGATTCGTTTTATGGATCATTGCAATTATCGGGGTGGCGGCAGCATTGCCGCTCGGAGCCGTTCGTATGGAAATGGAAAAATCGTCGAAGCAAGTTGAATATGTATTTGATTACCGGGATATTATTGAGGTTGCGGAAAAGCAGGCAAGGCCGCAGCAGTTTCTGACTGAGAAGCTGGAGATGCTGAAGGAATCTGGCGTCACAACGATGGCCGTTTATGAGAGCTCTCTGAAGGATCTGCAGATATCAGGCAGACTGACTTTTTACAGCTCTAGAGACGCTGCATTGCTGCAAAGCAAGTTTGAGCCGGTAGGTCAAAACTTTACTTATATTTTATTCAATGGACCAAAAGAAGAAGAAATGATTAGTCCTATTGTACGCGAAGCGTTGGATCGTTCCGAGGCTGTGTACAGTGATTGGTCATACGGCGGCCGTAAAGGTTTTGTCGTTGAGATGCCGATTACCGAGGCTGTTATGAAAACGATGGATTTTGATCCAATGTCACTTGAAACGATTCATAATGCAGGATTTAAAATATTGCCTCGCTTCTCCGATCGTATTAAGCCTTATGATCAGCAAGCAACAGACGCTGTGCTTGCGAAATTGAAGGAATACGATGTTGAGCGCGTATTGTTCGAAGGCGACAAAGTAAAGGGTGCATCCGATCAAGCGATGGATAACAGCCTTTATCAGTTCGGAGAACTGCTTAAAAAATACGATATGGGTATAGCTACAATAGAAAATTTGAAAAAACCGCAACAAGGTATAAATAAATTAGCTTATATTACAAATTATAATGTAGTCAGATTATATTCTTTGTCGGAGAACGATGGAATGACGATGTCTCCAGAAGCGATTGCTGATCGTTTTCTTTTAGCGGCAAAGGATCGCAATATCCGTATGTTTTTCTTGAACGGGACGGCTCAGTCGAATACGGATAAAGCAATGGTGGTTAATTCCTTGGACCGCATTGCTGAAGCAATGGGTGAAGAGGGCGGCATAGTAGATAAGCTCTCGAACGCAGGCTTTACGCCAGGCATGCCAAAAGCGTTTGATCATGAGCCGCCTTCTTGGAACAAACCTGTACGTGCAATCGTTGCTGCTGGTGCAGTAGCATTGATTACTTTGTTAATAGGAGCCTTTATTCCAGGCGTTTATATTCCAGTCTATGCTATTGGCTTAGTTGGAAGCGCAGGCTTGTACAAGCTTAACAGCTCGCTCATGGAGCAGGGCCTAGCATTAGGTGCTTCGATTGCAGCCCCTACGCTGGCTCTTGTATGGGTGATGAATCGGATTTACTCCCGCACCGTCGGTGAGCGTCGTGTTATTGGCGGAATGAATTGGTCGGTAGGACGCAGCCAGCAAGGACAGACACCTCAGCAGCCAGGTGCTGTATATGAGAGTGGAAATCGTATGAAATGGATATTTCCTGCCTTATCTACAGGTAGACGTTTTGGTCTTGCTTTGAATTGGTTTATTGTGGCGACACTAATCTCCCTCATGGGAGCGCCTATGATATTCGGATTGTTGAACAATATTACGTACAATCTGGTATTGGAACAATTCCGCGGAGTTAGTGTGCTGCATTTGGCACCGATTGTATTGGTGGCCATCTATGTATTTTTCTATAACGGTCAAACTTCGATCGGAAAGCTGCGCAAGCTGCTGTCACAACCTATTACTTTAACGTGGATTATCGTAGCTGTATTCATTGGCGCTATCGGTTTCTATTACTTGTCTCGTACAGGGAACAATGGACAAGCACCAGCAATCGAGCTGCTTATTCGCGGGTGGTTAGAGTCTACATTCGGCGTACGACCACGCTTTAAAGAGTTTATGCTTGGTCATCCACCGCTGTTGCTTGGCTTGTTCCTTGCACTTCGTTACCGTGCAGCTTGGCTGCTTGTCATTGTCGGTTCGATCGGCCAATTGACGATGGTTGATACCTTTGCACATCTTCACACGCCGCTTTACATTTCGATGATTCGTGTAGCGCTCGGCTTGGGTACAGGTATCATAATCGGCTGTATTTTGATTTTGGCATGGCAGTTAGTGGAAGGAGCAATTCGTAAATGGGCACCAGCCGTCATCCGCAAATTCGTCGAATAGTAATTTCAGGCTATTATGGCTTCCACAACAGCGGTGATGAAGCGGTACTCAAATCGATATTGCTTGCACTAGAAGAAGAAGGCAAGGCGCAAGGCGTGCAAATTCAGCCGATCGTTTTATCGGCTGATCCGGATTGGACAAGCCGGATGTATGGCGTTGAAGCTGTTCGCCGAATGCATCCAGCAGATCTATGGAAAGCGTTGAAAGGCAGTGACGGTCTAATCAGCGGAGGCGGAAGCCTCCTGCAAGACGTTACAAGTGCCAAAACGATTCCTTACTATACTGGAGTCATGAAGCTGGCACAATTGCTGGGTAAGCCAACATTCGCTTATTCGCAAGGTATCGGTCCTGTGAACCGCCGCTGGATGGATTCTTTCATTCGTGGAGTCATGAATCGAAGTGCTTATGTATCCGTTAGGGATTCGGAATCTGCTGCTTTGCTCGGAAGTATCGGCGTGCCTAGTGATCGGATTGATATCGTTCCCGATCCGGTCATGGGCTTGCCGCTTCCAGCTGGCACATCGGCTGTTGGACAAGCCGCCGATGCGTTCAGCCCTCCTGCTGCGCCGTTAGTCGGAGTATCGCTGCGCCACTGGCGCAGTGACGGCGCCGATCTCGAGCGCGCCGCCGACGCGCTAGTCGCGCTGTCGAAGCGCATGCCTGTCCGGCTGCGCTTCCTGCCGTTCCATACTCCCTCCGACACAGTAGCGTCGGAGCAGGTGATGGAACGGCTGCGCGGCCGGCTCGGCAACGGTTCCACCGCCGAGCTGACCGCGCCCGGCGACGACCCCCAGCAAATGCTGCTTGCGGTCAGCCGGTGCGACGCTTTGCTTGGCATGCGCCTCCATGCGCTTATTTATGCCGCGGGCCAAATGGTTCCCATGCTTGGCCTCTCGTACGACCCGAAGATCGACCAATTTCTGGGTCGACTTGGCATCAAAGCCATCGGCACGACAGAGCAGCTGGATGCCGAACAATTCGCAGAGGCAGCGCATTTGCTGCTGTCTGACAAGGAGAGCTGGCAAGCGAAGCACAAGCCAGCAATCGATCTTTTAAAACAACAATCGCAAAGACCGGCGCAACAAATTGTTCATTTGCTGCGTCATACATTATCGAGGTGAGTTCCTCTTGTCGAAACAACTACCAACTGTGCCGATTTACGGCATACCATTCTCCAAGGTGAGCATGGATGAGACAGTCAATTATTTAATAGAAGCAATCGAGGGAAGACAGGTAACGCATGTTATTACCGCTAATCCGATTATGATTATGTCTGCCGTTGAGGATCCTAATTACAGTGCGATGATTCGACGTGCAGATCTTATCGTGCCCGATGGCGCAGGAGTTGTATGGGCAGCCAAATACGTGGGACAGCCTGTTGCAGAACGAGTAACAGGGTTTGATCTCCTTCATCGTCTTTTGCAGGAAGGTGAAACACGTAAATGGAAAGCTTATCTGCTTGGCACCTCGCAAGAGATTATTGAGGCGGCGGCAGAAAAGCTGCAGCTGCAATACCCTCAAGTGAAAATCGTAGGTTACCGGAACGGATTTTTTGGCCCGGATCAGGATGAAGAAGTGGTGGAAGAGATCCGTGCTGCTGCACCTGATTTATTATTTGTGGCACGAGGAGCGGATACGCAGGAGCCGTGGATAGTGAAATACAAGCATAAGCTGGGCGTGCCTTTGATTATGGGCGTTGGCGGAAGCTTCGACGTTGTTTCAGGCAAACTAAAGCGGGCTCCTGATATTTTTCAAAAACTTCGGCTTGAATGGTTTTATCGCTTGCTGCAAGAGCCTAAACGCTACAAAAGAATGCTTGTTTTGCCGAAATTCGTAGTGAAAGTGGTTCGCGACAAAGAAAACGTAACAAAACCTCGACCTACACCGTGAAATTCTCGTTAAAACCATGAAAATTGGATGAAAACGGGGTTGGAGTTTCCTTTCCAATCGGAGTATAATTCACTTCGGTAGAAAGAAAAGGGGAGTTGCACACATGCCGGTAGGCTTGCTGTATTCAATTGGGTTCATAATCGCTCTTGTTCTTGCCATTGCGATGACGCCGCTTGTTAAGAAATTTGCATTCAAAGTAGGCGCAATAGACAAACCAAATCACCGCAAAGTACACACGCGCATTATGCCGCGTCTTGGCGGTCTAGCTATTTATATTGCATTCGTAGGCGCATTCTTTATTTTATCGCCATTTATACCAGACGGCTTGCTCCGTCCGCAGGATTCAAATATGATCAACGCGCTGCTTGTCGGCGGTACGATGATTATTATTTTAGGTGCTTTCGATGACCGTTTCGAGCTTTCGGCAAAGGTGAAGCTGCTCGGTCAAATCGCGGCGGCATGCGTAGTCGTTTTCGTCTTTGACGTAAAGATCGACTTGCTGAACATACCGTTCGGTGAAACGATGCAGCCAATTGCCGGTTGGATCAGCATTCCGCTTACGATTCTATGGATCGTTGGCGTAACAAATGCTATTAATCTGATCGATGGCTTGGACGGGCTTGCTGCCGGCGTATCGGGAATCGCGATTGCAACGATTGTTGTGATGGCATCGCTGATGGGCTTCCAACCTGTTATCTTGCTAAGTACATTGCTGCTTGGCGGAATTGTCGGATTTCTTGTTTTCAACTTTCATCCCGCAAAAATATTTATGGGCGACTCGGGATCGCTTTTTCTCGGCTTCAGTCTAGCAACGCTTTCGATGCTCGGCTTCAAGCAGGTAACGATGGTATCGTTTGTAACACCGCTGCTCATTATCGGCGTTCCGCTTTCGGATACTTTCTTCGCAATCGTTCGCCGCTGGGTAAACAAAAAACCAATTTTTGCTCCAGACAAAGGACATTTGCATCATCGTTTGCGTGACCTTGGCTTCAGCCACCGTCGTACTGTCCTTATCATATGGGGAGTAGCTGCAATATTCGGCGGACTCGCAATCGTGCAATCGGCTGTCGTACAGTCGAGCGCGGCGAACTGGATCACCTTTGCCGTCATCTGTATGCTAATGTTTTTCTTACAGATTGGGGCAGAAATAACCGGTATCGTGGACAAAACACGCAGGCCGCTTATTAATTTCCTAGCTCGAATGAGACTTCGACTCAAGCTGGATGCTGAATCCCGTTCCAAATAAATAAGAGCTCTGAATCCTTTAACGGAATCAGGGCTCTTTTTTTGTTCGAAATGGAGCAAATAGCTAAAAAATTGGGAGCCAAAAGCCGATAACAACTGTACAGAACTTTTCTGCGGTCAGAGCGCCTAACTGCAATTGCATCAAAGCTGACTAAAGAGGAAAAGGGAGGAAGATTTATTCAGAGGTAAGCCGCATAGTCGTCAGGCCATCTATCATTCTAATACCCATGCTCGTCACATACATAAAGGAGGAACATTGTTTTGAAAAAATTACTATCATTAGCGCTAACGCTGGCACTGTTGATTACATTGTTGCCGCCGTTCGGAGCTTCACAAACGGTAACAGCAGCAACAGGCAGCTTCAGTTTTCCAACAGAAAAGGAATTATCTACGGAAGCAAGGGTAACGACAGACCCGCGTCTGACTTTGAATGGATCAATCACGGGTGTAGACCCTACTTCGGTATCTTACAGTATTGTTCAAGTAATCAATAACAAGGGCACCGCTGACCCAACAGATGACGATCTTGGCTCCAAACGCGAGAACATTACAAGCAATATTTATATTAGCGGATTTAATATGCAGGTATTCAACGTAGAATTATTCCCTGGCTTGAACCGTATAACGTTCAGAGGTATTCAAGGCGGCGGAGAAGTAACAAGCTCCATTTATATTGAATATCACAACGGACCTGTATTTTACGATTTAGTTGCACAATTAGATGGAAATAAATTTGCAATTGAAGAAGTTGGAACAACGGTTGTGCATTCAACGACATCAGCAGGCCGACAATCCGCTGACATCAGTATTACGGGTTTCGCTCCTAATGCACAGCAGGTTACGGTGGATGTGAATGGCAGCAGTAAAACCTATTCGGTTAACAGCTCCAATAATTATCAGTTTGCTGCATCTCCGATTACGGTGAACAAAGGAAAAAACTTGGTTAGCATCAAAGTGAAAAACGCGAATCAGACGGTTGAGACAACTCGAGAGATTGCTTTTTATAACGGCCAAGTGACCTTTTTAGATGTTAATCTTAATGGTAAAAATAACGGAGTCGATACAGCAGAACCGTTAGAGTACAATCCAAACCTTTTGGTAACCGATGTGAATTCAGCAAGTGTGACAGGTAGAATCATCGTCCCTAACTTTTTAAAGGATGATAACGCAGACGATAAGCTTGACCCGCATCCAGATCCAACGAAGAGCATACCTATCGAATATACGATCACACAAAATGGAGACAGCACCTTTAAGTTGATACAACCAGCAACTGCTTCTGCTACACCTGTAGGAACTTATTCGGGTCAAGAAGCATTCTTTATTTATGAGTTTACTCGTCCTATTGGTGTGGATCATAATAATAAGCTGGCTTACAATAAGATCTATAACATTCAGTTAACAGCAAAAAATGCAAAAACAGAGTCGCTCGGCCAGAATGGCAGTGAAGGAACGGGGCTTATGAGTTTCTCGCTTCGAAATGGAGCGGCCCAATTCATTGACAAGATTAATTACTTGAACGGTTATAAAACGGGGACAGGTGAATCACTCACTGGTACTCCGCTTGAGGGGGCCAATATTTATAGTGTACCTTTCGCGATGGAAGTGTTGGTTGGTAATGCTGATGTAACGAAGACCGCTGATCTCGTTACAATTACGGGAATTAAAAATGTTTCCAATGCGTCAGCACCGAGTGACTATAAGTTTGACGATAAAGCTAATATTGAAAATGTATCGAGTCAATTGAGTAATAAATTTGTCAATATTAATGGCAAAGTGTATAAGCGTGAGATCATTGTTTTTCATAAACTTCCATTTGAAGGAACGCAAACAGTAACGCTTGATGTTGGCGGCGTGAAAAAAGATGTTAAGTTTACGATGCTCTTTGGACCATATGTCAGTTATACAAGTGTATTTGACAATATGACGGTATATGATGATACGAACAAGCTGCAATCTGAACGGATTACAGCGGCTATTTCAGGTACTTTGAGTGACTTTAAAGGTATTATGAACAATATTAATAATACTTCTGAGGTTCGTTACACTTTTAAAGCAAATGAAGCTCAAACTGTATTTTTCTACGTGAATAATACGCCGATCCAGCTGCAGCAGCAAGCTGGCAAGCCTGTAACCAATTTCGAAATTGTACCAGACCAAAGGGCGAATGCATTTAATGCATTGTTTAGTGGTGAGAATGAGATCAAATTCGTATTCCAAGGAAGCAAAAACTCTTACGAGAAAAAGATCAAATTATATTTGATTCCAACAAACCTGCCGGTAATACCAGTAGAAGGCACCTCTATTTATCCGTATAGCAGCAAATATGCGGAGCCAGTTCCGAATGATCCAAACTTCGTGAATCGTGGTGGGATTTTCACGACAAACGAAGCGAACATGAATATTTTTGGTACATTCGATTTTATCGATTTTATTGCTACTGGCAGTACGAACACGGATATTTTGGCTAATATTCAAGCTAAAATTCAATTGATGAAAGATAGCGCAGAACTCACAGATCCTGATAAATACATTTTGAAAATTGAAAGTAGCTCACTGAAAACGCCAATCCGCTGGAACCTAAGCAATGAGCTGGTCATCATGAAAGGTGCGACAGTGCTTGGCAAAGTAAATGAAAGTACAACAAACAATATCGCTAACCTGGCGGTTCGTTACGATATAGACACAAAGACGTTCTCATTCGTTTTGAACGCGCAGGCTTTAAATCCTGACGGCAGTTCGAGTGTATACACGTTTACAGCGTACAACAATGGTGAAACAGGTCCGAAAGCTTCTTATCGTCTTGAAGTGGATCCAACATCGCTTCCTTATACGATTTTGCGTCCAATTTTGCCAAACAAAGCGATTGTAAATCAAAATTTCATTGAGGTTATCATTGACGCCCCAGGCGCAAACTCGGTAACTATTAACAAGCAAATTGCTGAGAAAATTGATTATGACTCTGATAATAATCCAGCAACTATCGAAGAACTTTATAAAAACACATATCGCGTCTATGTAAGCAAACTGAAAGTTGGCAAAAACAAAATTGACTTTATCATTTCGAGTGTAAACGATAAAGTGCAAAGCAGTATTGAGATAACGTACGCTCCAACGAATATACCGGGCGCTCAATTTATGGAGCCAATGGCGAGTACTCACAAAATTTTCGATGGATCACTATCACTGAAATTCGAAAAAGGTACTACGTTGATCCGTACAGACTTTAACGTACCTGCAAATCTGAAGAACCAGGTATTTAACGGACATAATATGTTGTTCGCAATTGCCAATCCAGAGGATGGGGTCGTTGATCGACGTGAATTAGAAGCATGGCCGCCGAATTTCAACATCATTATGGAAAGTTTCGGAACAAGATTCAGATTGTCTTATCCGACAAGGTTTACAAAGGCAAGTCCTGTTTACTGGATTGATGCTGGCTTGGCGGATGATCCTGCTACAGGTGCATATGACCCTCTGAAAATGGGCGTAGATCCATATCAATTCCCGAATGCTAAGGGAACAGACGGGACAAAGATTCCTACCTATGATGATCGACCTGACAATCGTGAGCTAGTTACTTCTAAGACTGGATCCTTGACGCTTGGATTCGATCCGAACATGAAGGACAGCATTGGAACAATTATCACCGTATACCGTTATGATGTTAAAGCGAAATATTGGGAAAACATTGGCGGTAAAGTAGATGTGAAGAAAAATACAATCACGGTTCCCTTCAATAAATTCGGTTATTATGTAGTCGGAAAAATGGTTTATTCATACAGTGATATGACTTCTCATCCGTATGCAAGAAACTTTCTAGAGGCAATTTATGCTAAAGGAATCATGAATGCAGCAGGTTTTGATGATTTTGGCTCCAACATATATATTTCGCGCGGCGAATTTGCAAGAATGATGGTTAAGGCACTAGATATTCCGCTTAACTTTGAACTCAGCAAGCCGCATTTCGATGATGTACCGGCTATCATTAATCCAGATGCATTATGGGATTATAGATATGTAGAGACAGCAGCGAGGGAAGGTATTATACGCGGGACGGGTCCACGTACGTTCCAGCCAAGTGCTAGTCTGACAAGAGAAGAGGCATCTGTTATTATTGCGAGAGCGCTGGACATGAAGCTGGCTACCGATTCATCGAAGATCGATAAGGATCTCGAGAAAACATTTAAGGATGCGGGCAGTGTCAATTTCTATGCGAAGAGTTCTGTGTTTGCCATTGCAAAGAAAAGGTATATTCTCGGATCTCCTGTTGATCCAAGCAATCCAAAGGGTGGTTCAGTGTTTGAGCCAAGATCAAATCTGTTGCGCTCTGACGCAGCGATTATCGTAGCTCGTATTTTGGCTGACTTAGGTAAGCTTCCTAAAATCGGTTAAACTTAAAAGGTTAGAAAAATCTGGTTGCAGTATTTTTTCTGCGACCAGATTTTTTTACGCCACTATTGCTTTTTAAATATACGAGAAACTTTATCCATGGAAAATGTTTAGCATCGACGTGCTCTATGAAAACAAGCTATACTAACAAAGCAGTGAGTAGATAACCGTTAGGTGTACATAAGTGAAAAAAACGGAAAAAGAAAAACTTTTAAAGTTTTTTTTAGAACATCGCAACTTTTCATTGTCACGTGCGTTTAAATACATGACGTTGTAACAAACACATGATTTGATGCGCGAGACCTACTCATGCTGGAAACAAATTGGAATGAATTCTCAACTTCCTCTTTACGGTACGACCCGCCCATTGTATAATGTTAAAGTGGTGTCGTGACTCTAGCAATGTTCTCGCATTTTTTACAAGTTTCTACGACATGATTTTACAAATGGGTTTATCATGATTGTAGACATCATTTATATCAAATCTGTGCTCAACTCTGGAAAGGGGGTGAATCGGCTATGAGGGAAAAGAGCAATTCACTATTTAAACAAAACTCTCAACAACCGCACGTATTTAGAGGAGGAGAAATAAAGGTTATGAAGAAAAAAATAGCAGCATTTGTGCTAGCTACAGCGCTAGTACTACCATTATCAGTTCCAGCTTTTGCAGCAACACCATCTGATGTTGTTGGCAAACCGATACAATCAGCAGTTGAAGAACTAACTGCACTAGGAATCATCTCAGGTTATGAAGACGGTACATTCAAACCAGAAAACACAATTACTCGCGCTGAATTGGCAAAAGTAATCGTTATCGGTTCTGGTAACGAAGGCGCAGCTAAATTGATGCAAAATGTTAAACCAACGTTCAAAGATGTTAAAGCAAACGTTTGGTACACAGGCTACATCAACGCAGCTGCAACAAAAGGTTTCATCTTGGGCGATCTAGGCACTAAAAACTTCCGTCCAAGTGATGCAGTTAAGTTTGAAGAAGTTGTTGCGGTATTGGTTCGTGCTCTTGGTTACCAAGAGAAAAAGTTGTCAGGCGTATGGCCTTATAACTACCTATTGAAAGCTGAAGATGTTGGCTTGTTCAACAACGTTGATCTTAACGTTGGCGCTAAAGCACTTCGTGGTGTTGTAGCACAAATGACTTCTAACACTCTTAACGCTAAACTGGTTTCGTACAATGTTGATGGTAACGAAGTAGTTTCGAACAACGCATTGATTTCGAAACTTGGTAACACATCTTCAGCTGAGCTTCTTGCAGCTTCTGTAGTTGACGGCAAAGTTAAACTTCGTTGGACTCAGAAAAACACTGCAGGTAACGACGAGTTGAAAACTGACACTATCGCTACTGCTTCTAACTTTATCGTTACTGGCGGTAAATCACTAGTTGATTTGCTTGGTCACAACGTAACAGTTGTTAAAGGTAAAGACGGTAAAATTGTTGCAATCACTGATGCACAAGATACTGCTGCTACTTTGACTGGTACTTTGGAAGCTGACCAAGTTGCTGGTTCCGTAAAAATCAAAGTAGGTTCAGAAGTTAAAACGAAAGCTACTGTTGCTAGCACAGTTTACTTCGTAAACGGTCAAGAAACAGCACTTTCAACTGCAACCACAGGCGACACTGTAACATTGTACTTGGTTAACGATCAAGTTCGCGTTGCAACTGCTGAAAAATGGTCTATCAAAGATGCTCTTGTAACTTCGGTTGAAGAGAAAACTGCTTACCGTGATGCTCGTGTTAACACGAACCAAACTAGCGCATTCATCAATGATGCTACATCTGTAACTATTGACGGTAAAGTAGCTAAAGTTACTGACCTGAAAAAAGACGATGTAATCAGCGCTGTTTCCAAATCCGGTAACGTTGCAATTAAAGTTGCTGCAGTTCGCAACACAGCTACAGGCAAACTTGAAGCTGTAGGTACTACAAATGGTACTGCTAAATACACTGTTGCTGGTAAAGTGTATGAAAAAACAGGTAATGCTGTAAGTGGTGATGTTGCAACATTGATCGCTACAAACATTGGTAAAGAGTTTACTCTTCTACTTAATGCAGATGGCAAAATCGTTAAAGCAACTGCTCCAGAAGCAGCGGTTAACAAACCTTACGTAGTGGTTCTTGAAGCTAAAAAAGCTCAACAACTTGAAAACGAAGAATTTGTTGAGAAAACAAAAGTAACTTACTTCGATGTAAAAGCTAACAAAAACGAAGTGAAATACACTGATGTTGCTCTTCTTACAAAATTCCAAGCAGTTCAGAATCAATTGGTTGAGTTGGTATTCAATGATTCCAAGCTTACTGACGTTACTGCTAAAACAGATGTGAAAAACGCTGGATACAATGTTTCCAAAGTTTCCGCAACTGAAATCGTTCTTGATACTGCTCAAGATACAACTACAAAATACATCATCAATGCGAACACTGTTGTAATCGATGCTACTAAGCTTGGTGCAACTGATCTTGCTGATCGTAAATTGGCTGTTGGTACACTTGCACAAGTAACAAAAGCTGATAAAGCTTATGTAAATGCTAGCGGTGCAACTGCTAACTACATCATTTTGAAAACTGATACAGATGCAAATGCAGAAACAGGCGCAGCAATCTATGGCTTGTTCGTATCAGCTGACAAAAATGCTACTTCAGCAACTGCTTCTACGTACACTGTTACATTGAACGTAGGTGGTCAAAATGTTACAACTGAAGTAACTGGCGAAGCGTACACTAACATTAATAACACTAATGTTAATAACAGCTCTGTAAACAAAATCGTTAAATTGACTGATGCAGCTAACTCAAGCAAACTGTATGATACTGCAGATCTTGTTGGAACTGGATTGACTACAATTTCCATTGCAGCTAACCAAAACGAAAACACTTTTGGTAGCAGCAACGGTAACTACCTCATCACTCCTAACACTGTTGTATACGTAGTATCTGCAGATGGCAAAACTATCTACACTGGTAACTACACAGATGTTAAAGACCTAAACGGTACAAACATCTCAACAGTTACTAGCGTAACTGTAGCTGAAACTGGTAGCGTTTATGACGTGAACCACAAAGAAGCTGCTGTAATCGTAATTAAAAGAAAATAGTAATCATGTTCGCATGATGGAAGAAGGCTGAGAGCTCGTCTCTCAGTCTTTTTTTTGTTCATACATAGTTCATAATAAAAGGTTATATTTAAATTAGGTATATTCATTTTTCTTGCGAAAGGAGAATATGAAGGAATTTATTTTTAAACGAAACTTATTGGTAAATGTTTGCGTCTAGATATGTATACCAAAAGATACGGAGTGAAATGAAAATGCAGAAGAGTTTAAAAAGAATGCCTATGATACTATCGTTCTTTCTTGCATTAGTGGTGTTGATAAGCGCAGTACCTGTACCAAAGTCAGTTGAGGCTGCAGCTGCCGCCAATGTTTTCAAGAAAGTAAGTATTACAAAGTCATCATATATTCAATTAACGGATGCGAATTTAATTCCAAGTGCAACCGGTGCGACTGCCAGCTTTACCTTTACCATCTATAATGGTGACAGCAGCGCAATTAATTTGGTCGATTATTGGGCGCGATTAAAGACAACGGGAGGAACAAAATACACGTTGACCTTACTTGAAGCCGACAAAAAAAAGAAGGCTCTACCAAAAACAACGACAACTTTAACTTACTATAGTGAAGTTGGAACAAAAGTTACATTGGATCAACTCGTTGTAAATATTATAAAATTTGATTTTAGCGTGTCTGGATATGAAAAAACGATTGGACAGTATACTTTCCCAAAAGGATACTCGAACTTTGTTAAAGCAGGAGGATTTAAGGGTGTGCTTGCTAATAACTCCCTAATCAACTTGCGTATTGATCAAATTAATATAACAAAGTCTGCAAAAAACTATAATGTTAATTTAACTTATGTAGCACGAAATACAGGGAAATTCGGCGTAGCATTACCGCAATATAATTATTATGCCCAAACACCTAAAGGATTATATAAGCTGGCTCTAAGAAATAAAACAGATGAAACGCTAGCATTAGAACCATCCGTACTTAATGCGGTTCAGTTAACGGGATCCATCCCTTTGTCTGTTGCGACAACTGGCTGGAAACTTATTGTTACTAATAATGTTGGAGCAGAAACGAATAAAGTTGAGATACCGGTTGTCGTGTTTGATATTCCATTCAAAGTGACAACAACAACATCTACTTCAACCAAAACAACATTTACGAATGATGATGGTACATATGAAGTAGAATTGAGCGCGGTGCAGAGGTTCCCTTGGAATAACGATGATAATGTAATCGCGGATCTAATTGTGAGAAATAAGGGTTCGGTATATCTGCCTTTACCTGACTTAACAGGAATGCTCATTGTTGATGACAATATTAAGCTGAATGGTAAAGCAATTAAGAAAGTCGGTGACATTGGATTAGCCCCAGGAGCATCAACAACGATTAGTTATGTGGGCTCGATTCCGTACAACTATTCATGGAAGAAGCTTAAATTGAAACTATCACAGAAAGCTGGAGAAACGGTTACTGAAATTGGAGAACTTACAAGATCAACGATCGTACCCGTTAAGCAAGTAGATTTAGGTGCTGTATTTGTTCAGCAAAATAATGGAGCGCCATATAATGCACTTATTACAGATGTTAGAACATATAGCGGTGACAAAGCGGATATGTATGCTGTATTCGTCGAGTTGACTAATAAACAAAAAAGAATCGGATCTCTTCCGTTACTAGCAGGATACTTTAAAACAGCGGATGGAAATCTTTATGAAGCAAAATTCACGAAAGCAACAAACGCAATCAAATCAGAAAGTAAAGATCAGCTCATCGTATGGACGGAATTACCACAAAATGTAGATCGTTCTGGTATTCAGCTTTTAATGGGAGAAGCATTTGACGATAATGGTTTATTGCAAGGGACTGCAACCGCTAAGGGATTCCTGCGCGCAGCGCAATTTACTCTTCCAGAAGAGAAGATCGCTAGCAACAACTTTACGGGATTGAAGGTTGGACCGTATACCGTCGACATGAATTTCTTTAATGTATGGATGAACGGCACGAGAATGGATATCAAAGTTGGAGGTAATGTTCAAAAGGATACTAATTTTGATGGATACACACAATCTCAATTGGTATTTGAGATTGAACATGAGGAAACAAAACAAATTCTTATTTCACAAGTGATTGATCTTGAAGGAAAAGCTGAAAACAGCGTGAAGTGGAAAGTAGGTTCCAATTACAGTGATCCTGATAAAGAAATGGGAGAAACACTGCTTTGGGAAAACTATCAATTGAATATTTATGAGACTTTCAACGGTAATAGAAAAAAATTAGCTACAATGCCTATTTCGTTCTCTTCATCAATTAACTGGCTAGACGGAAAGCACTAAACTTATAAAAAAACTGGTTTCTCCTACTTAAATCTAGTATCTTTATAGGAGATGAGAGATAGAGAGGAGACTTCCAAAAGTGAAGAAAAAGGTAATACGCGGTTTAGTTGCTGTTGTTTTAGTAGGAGCAGGCGTGTGGGTCGGCGTGAACTTTGCATCACCGCTTGAAGCGGAATCAAATGCGCTGACTCCTGGCTCTGTAGAAGACCCTGTTGTCACCAAAAGCTATGTGGATGAACAGCTTGCAAAACTAGGTGGTGGCTCTCCTGGAGGCGGTACAACGCCACCTGTCGTAGACTCTGCGCTAGAAGTTGTCACAGTGCCAGCTGGCAAGACGCTAATGGCCGGCCAAGGGACAGAGGTCATTGTACGTGTAGGCAAGGCGATTGCTTACAGCTCTGACGCAAGCGGTATAGCCGATCTTACTGGCGGTACGGATATAACTAAAGGGAAAGCTATTCCAACCAATCATTTATTGCTTTTCCCGCGTGAGGGCCGCGGCATATTGCCAGATCCTAATCAAAAGAACGGCTTAACGGTTTTGGTTAAAGGGAAATACAGCTTGCAATAATATGGATGGATGTTCAACATTTTACCCGAAATGACAATAGATTATACGCTTCAAAGATGATGAACGGATGCACAATACAATTGTGTTCCTACATTCTTTGGAGGTGTCATTTATGAGTCGTTCGAATAAAATAGTAGTACCAACAAGTAAGGCAGCATTGAATCAACTGAAATATGAAATTGCTGCAGAATTTGGCTTAACCTCAGGCGGTTATGCAAATGAGGGAGCGGACACTGAGTTTGCAGGCGAGCTAGGGGCTTCTTCTGGAGCAGGAGCAGGTCACAGCGTACACTGGTCAGCATTATCGACAAGGCAAGCTGGTTCAGTGGGCGGAGAAATTACCAGAAGGCTGATTACACAAGCAGAATCGGTACTTGGCGGTTATCAATAATTACTGGAAATTCCGGCGTCCATTGACACAAAGCGACATTTTCGGTATCATACTGTTTTAGAAGAGTTGTCAAACAACCTTTTCCTACGGGAAAAGGTTCATTTTTTGTGTAGAATGTCCGCACTTATATCATACTAAGGTTGTAGGAGGTTGATACGGATGTCGGTTAAAGGACGCCATTTGTTTACATCAGAATCAGTTACTGAAGGCCATCCGGATAAGATTTGTGATCAAATATCCGATGCTGTCTTAGATGCATTTCTAGAAGCAGATCCAAACGCGCGTGTTGCTTGTGAGGTTTCTGTAGCAACAGGTCTTGTACTCGTTATTGGAGAAATTAGCAGCCGTGCTGATTTTATTGATATTTCTTCCATTGCACGCCGTACAATTAAGGAAATTGGCTACACTCGTGCCAAATACGGTTTTGACTCCAGCACATGTGCAGTATTGACTTCGCTCAATGAGCAGTCCGCTGACATTGCACAAGGCGTTAACGCTGCGCTTGAGACACGTGATGGCAAAGATATGAAGCTAGAGAATGAAGATATCGGTGCAGGCGACCAAGGGCTTATGTTTGGTTTTGCTACAAACGAAACGCCTGAGCTTATGCCGCTTCCAATTGCGCTTTCTCACCGTATCGCTCGTCGTTTGTCTGAAGTTCGTAAAAACGAGACGCTTGATTACCTTCGTCCAGACGGTAAAACACAAGTTACTATTGAATACGCAGATGGTAAACCAGTTCGCGTAGACACAATTGTCGTTTCTACACAACATGCGGAAGAAATCACGCTTGAGCAAATTCAAAAAGATATTCTTGAGCATGTTATTAAGCCAGTTGTTCCAGTGGAATGGCTTGATGCTGATACTAAATACTTCATTAACCCAACTGGTCGCTTCGTAATCGGCGGACCTCAAGGTGATGCTGGTCTAACTGGCCGTAAAATTATCGTTGATACGTATGGCGGCTACGCTCGTCATGGCGGCGGCGCATTCTCCGGCAAGGATCCTACAAAAGTTGACCGTTCAGCAGCCTATGCTGCCCGTTATGTAGCTAAGAACATCGTAGCTGCAGGACTTGCAGACAAGTGCGAAATCCAATTGGCTTATGCTATTGGTGTTGCTCAACCGGTATCCATTAACGTGGATACGTATGGAACAGGCAAAATTGGTGAAGATAAACTCGTTGAGCTGATCACTAGCAACTTTGACCTTCGTCCAGCGGGCATTATCAAAATGCTTGATCTGCGTCGTCCAATTTACAGACAAACAGCTGCATATGGTCACTTCGGCCGTACAGACGTTGATCTTCCTTGGGAACGTGTTGACAAAGCTGAGAAGCTTAAAGCAGACGCTGGCGTTCAAAGCGGAGTTTAAGACTTAGGCTCACAATATAAGATGCCTTTATAGGTTAAAAAGCTGTCCAGAAAGTAGTAAGACTACTTCATGGACGGCTTTTTTGTTTGTCATTCGACACAAAAAAGTAGTTTAACCTAAATTTTTCATGCCAAGTAACCGACAAATAAGGTACGAGTGTATTTTTTTGAGGAGTGAATTGAAATGAATCGAACGAGCAAGCTATCTTCGTTTATCGCTGTTATGCTGTTGCTCCAACTAAGTCTGGCTGGCTGGTCATCGGCTCCACAGCAAGCGGCTGCAGCGGCTGCCGGTCCTGTCGTACTCAGTTTAAGCCCAGCCGACGATCTAATTAACGTATCGATCTCCGCTGATTTAAAGATGACCTTTGATGAAAATATAAGCAAAGGCTCTAGTTCAACGTCTATTCATATTTATGACTATGCCACAAGCAATTTGGTAGAGAGTATACCCCTATCATCTAATCGTATTACTATTGATTCAACGCAGCGAGTCGCGACTATAGATCCGCTTAATCATTTTGCCTTAAATACGAATTATTACATATTGGTAGATGCAGGAGCATTTGTTAACCAATCCAATGGTGTTGGTTATGCCGGAATCAAAAGTGCAAGCAGTTGGAATTTTCGAACTGTTGCTGAAGTCGATGTGACCAGGCCTTCTCATACGGGTTTTTCACCGACTGCAGCTCCGATTGCAGTGACTACGCCAATTATAATTTCATTTAATGAACCTGTATATGTTGCTAGTGGTGATATCCAAATTAGTTCGGTGGAGGATAACCGTACAATTGCAGTTACATCCAACGCGGTAAGAGGCAGCGGTACGAACCAAATAGTTATTCAACCCCCGGCAGCACTTCAGCCAAATACAGCATATACCGTTACAATTCCAGATACTGCATTTCAAGATGCAGCGGGGAATCTGTATTACGGCACATCATGGGTTTTTACAACGGACGCAGCGCCGGTAAACGTGGCCGCACCGTTTGTTCCAGCAGATAACGCGACCTCTGTTCCGGTCAACTCGGAGCTAACGATCACTTTTGATAAAAATGTACAAGCACGCGCAGATAAATATATTGAAATACGCAGAATTAGCAATAATACGACATTTGAACGTTTTAGTGCTCTTTCTTCCAGAATCACAGTAAATAAAAATCAGGTAAAGATTACTCCAAGCTCTAGCTTTGAGCCGAATACGGCTTATTATGTTTTGATTGACGCCGGAGCATTCACCCAGACAGACCCAAATGGAGCTCAGTGGTATCACGGTATTGCTGGAGCATCCATTTGGAATTTCAGTACAGACCCAGGTTATGAAACCATTCCGCCACTAGCAACAGAATTACTTCCGGCAGCTAATGGGTCGATTAGCAGCTTAAATTCTGTGCTCAGAATTACATTTAACGAACCGGTATTTCCGAGTAATGGGCTTATTGAGATAAGGGAGTCTGCAACGGGTTCCTTGTTTAGATCCATTCCAATTACATCGGAGCGAGTGACTGGCGGCGGTACCTATCAATTGACGATAGATCCCAATAAGGCGGTTAACGGAGAATCCGAGAAGGCTTTCGTCAACAATACGAAATACTATATAACGATCGGCAATCGGGCTATTCGTGATGCGGCAGGAAATCATTTTGCAGGGATATCTTCATCGACTTACTGGTCCTTCACCGTATCACAAGATACAGTTAGACCAACGCTATCTTTACTGAATCCAGTTAACAATGCCGTAGCAGTAGGGTTAAACCAAGCTTTTACTGCTACGTTTAGTGAGCCTATAAAAAAAGGTGCAACAGGGTCAATAACGTTCAATCCAATCGGTGATAGCAAACTGCAGCCGATTCCCGCTAATTTTTATGTAGATGGCAATAATAATAATGTGTTAGTCATAGCGCCAACGCAACCATTTACAGCAAAAACTTCTTATTATGTTACGATTGATGCGAGTGCAGTAACTGATTTGGCTGGCAATAATTTTGCTGGAATATTAAATGAATATCAATGGACTTTTCAATCATTTGGTTCAGATACAACAGCTCCTACATTAAGCAAGCTTGAGTGGAGCGGAGCAACGATTACGATGACCTATAATGAAGAGCTGTACGTGCACGCGATACCTTCGACAGGAAGTTATTATGTGACAGTTAATGGGGCACCTCGTTCTGTGATCGGTGTTCAGATTCGTGGAGAAACAGTCATTCTAACGTTATCGAGCCCTATCGTGGCTGGACAAGTGGTGAAACTCTCCTATTCCAAAGCAGCAATAAGCCCTATTCAAGACACTTCGGGCAATATAGCTATAAGTATTGCAAATCAGGACGTATCGGGTGCAAAGGATGTCGCTGCACCAACCATTGTAAGCGGGAACGCTTCGGGTACAGCGATCACTTTATCTTTTAATAAGGACCTATCGACCGTGAACAGCTATGCATATTTGCAATTTACGGTTAATGTGGGCGGTGTGAATTACAGTACAACTTCGATTTCGAGCACCGGCAGCAATATTTTGTTAACGATTAATGGCTCGATACAAAACTATCAGAACGTGTATGTGACTTATGCTCCGGGCACGTACCCAATACGCGATACGGCAGGCAACTATTTGGCAGCATTTAATAACTACAGCATCTATAGTACGCCAGACACAGGTACGCCAACTCTTCAGTCCATTGGCGTGAGCAGTAATATCGTTACACTCAATTATAATAAAAGTTTAAATCCACAAAGTGTTCCTTCAGTGGGGCAGTTTAATGTTCTGGTAGAAAATATCGCACGCAGTGTTATCCAAGTTCGAATTTCTGGGAGCTCAGTTTTATTGACGCTTTCATCAGCCGTAACAACAGGGCAAATTACTTCCGTATCCTATTTGGCATCCGTAACGTTAATATCAGATCTAGCAGGCAATGCTGCTTCATCCTTTAATAACGTAACATCAGGTGGTGGAGGCAGCGGAGGACATAATGGAAACATTTACGGAGTAATTGCTAAAGGATCAACACTAACTATTAATTTTGCGGAAACGTTAAATGCAAGCTATGTGCCTTCTACAGTTCAATTTGTTGTTAATGCGAATTACTCTGTTAAATCGGTATCGAGGGTAGATATTAGTGGATCATCCGTTATTTTATCGTTAACCTCTCCATTCGCTGTAGGGGAGACGGTTTCAGTAACCTATTATTCAACTGTTTCAGGTCTTCGAACAAATAGCGGTTCAACGATAAACAGCTTTACGAACATAAATGCAGCAAACCAAACGACGATACTTGACGGATTATCTGGTGACTATGAAGCAGCGGATGGCGGTGGAGTTGGTTTGAAAACGACGGCAGCAACGACAATGTTTGACGTATCACCTGCCGGAGTGCAAGCTAACCGATATACTTTATCGAACGAGAAGCTGCTTTCTGCATTCCAAACGGCTCGTGCAGCTGGCTTAACAAGTCCACGTGTGGCGTTTAAGGTGCCATCATCTGAGAGAGCCGCTATTGTAGCTGTTCCAATCAGTGCGCTAGATGCAGCATATCGCTTGAATTCGAACTCCATATTTGCTGTTCAATACGGTGATGTTACCTATGAGCTGCAATTAAATGCAGCGGATTATATGAAAATCAATACATTGCTTAATGGAAATAGCGTGGCGGGTCAATTACTTGTTCGCATTGACCAAGGACTATCGACCTTAACTGGAAGCCTCAGTACAAAAATAAATAGTTCAAATACGAGTTTGCTAGCAGGCCCTTATCACTTCGATATTACTGTTGTGAATGGGTCGATTCAAAAGCCATTCAATGATTTTAGCGGTTATGTCTCACGAACGACTCAGACATTTCAAAATGCGGATCCTAAAAATACGGCAGTTGTGTGGTTCGACCCTACAACAGGAGGGCTCTCCTACGTCCCTACAGTGCTTACGACAAGCGGTGGGAAGACAACAGCAACGTTTAAGCGAAAAGGCAATAGCGCGTATGCGCTTGTAAGCAATTCATCTAGCTTCTCGGATCTATCAAAGCATTGGGCAGCTTCTGCGATCCATATTATGTCACGCAAATTTATTGTGGAAGGGCGCACAGCCACGAAGTTTGAACCAGAAAAGGCTATTACACGTGGTGAGTTTGCGACGTATATTGCCAAAGGACTTGGCCTCAGCAGCGACAGGAATGCAGCGGCTAAGTTCAAGGATGTGAATGCGAACACGGCGATGGGGGCTTATATTGGAGCAGCCTCAGCAGCTGGAGTCGTTGCTGGCAATACGGACGGCACCTTTAAGCCAAACAGTCCGATTACACGTCAAGAAATGGCCGTTATGATGATTAGAGCAGCGAAGGTGGCTGGTTTAACGGTGCAGCTGCCAGAATCAGCCTCAGCTTATCTCAAGAAGTATACGGATCGCGGCAAAGTCGGCGCGTGGGCGCAGACAGACATGGCGAAATCAGTGTATATTGGTGTGATTAGCGGTAAAACAGCAACAACGTTGAGCCCGCAAACAAATGCAACCCGTGCAGAAGGTACAGTGATGCTTCTTCGTTTGCTGCAGAAGGTGAAATTTCTTACATCATAATAAATGAACCGTAGCTCAGCAGCTCGCCCAAACGGCGAGCTTTTTTTTTATAATATGCTCTTCCGCCAAACACATAGCTGATATCTATCACCCAATAGAAAACGATAGCAGTCTTCTATCATGCGTAACTTTTCTACAACTCTTGTAGTCTATAACTAATAGATTAATCGATGGGAGAGTTGTAAATCTAATGAGTAAGTTTCAAAAAATCATAGATCGACAGTCAGAAGGTTTAGGAAAACGGGTTATAATCGTCGTATTAGGTGGAGCGCTGCTTGTACAACCTATTGCTTCAATTATGCCTAGCAGCTGGCAGACAGCAGTTATTCAGTCAGCAGAGGCTGCTGCTAATCCTACGCTTAAGCTTTCACAGCAATCATTTATAACAGCAGGAGCTAAGCGGCTTGACTACGTATTTCAAACTACGCGCGGCAGCTCCAAGGTGCAAACCGATGTTCATGTTATTGAAATCGATCTTACGAATCCCTACGTATCCTTAAATGCGATGAGTGGAAAAAATAATAGCATAGGTCAATTAAATACGATACTTAATATGACAAAAGAAAACGGAGCCGTAGCAGCCATTAATGCTGACGTATTCGTAATGGGAAATGAAGGTGCTCCGCTTGGCGGGCAAATCGCAAGCGGCATGTTTATGTCGAGTCCTGCGAAGCTAAAAGGGATGTATGCTTTCTCGGTTTCCAAAGATCGCAAACCTATGATTGATAACTATACCTTTAATGGCTTGGTAACAGCAGAGGATGGCTCCACATTCCCACTGGAAGGGCTCAATCAATCCGCTTATATTCCGGAGACAACGGGCTCCAACTTTAGCCATGTGAATATGATGTATATCTATACAAGTGCTTGGGGAGGTACAGAACGCCCGAAAAACTCAGGCTCCACGCCTACAGAAGTATTAGTACGCAATGGCGTAATTGAGGAGATTTCAATCGATAAAGCAATTGCAGGTCAAGTACCTGCTGATGGATACATACTCCGGTCACATGGTCTTGCGGCTAATTATGTGAAGGAGCATTTACAAATTGGACAATCGATCAATGCGGATTATGCGCTCGTTTCTCAAACAACGGGAGCGAAGGTTGATCCGAACTCTTTTGAAATGATGGCAGGTGGACATACGCTGTTAGTCAATGCAGGTGCAGCAGCACAGTTTTCCCGCGATATAACAGGAGTAAGCGGCTCATCTTATACTTCTCGTTCAGCGGTAGGCTATTCACAGGATGGGACTAAAGTATATCTCATCACGAGTGAGCGCAGCGGCGGAAACACGGGTGTAAGCTTGAAAGAGCTTCAGCAAATTATGCTGCAGCTAGGCGTATATAAAGGCGTGAACCTGGATGGTGGAGGGTCTACGACGATGATCGAACGCCCACTTGGAACCAATGATTTGAAGCTGTCTCATCCAACGCAATACGGCACAACTCAAAGAAGTGTCGCAAACGGAATAGGAGTATTCACATCGGCACCAGCGGGTTCGCTGAAAGGTATCGCTGTGAGCGGTGCTAACGTCATGTTTATCGGGCAAAAATCGTCTTATTCAATAAAAGGTTATGATACATACTATAACCCGTTTGAAATAGACAATTCTACCGCAGTGTGGAGTTCTGACAAAGCAATAGGAGCTTTCAAAGGCAATGAGTTCACTGCGACTAAGGCAGGCAAAACGACTCTCACTGTGAAATCAGGAGCGATCTCAACCAAACAAGAAATTGAAGTTATAGGACAGGATCAAATTGCATCCCTCTCTATTGATACAACTGCAGGTGTACTGGCAAAAGGAGCAACCATTACTGTTCCGTTAACCGTAAAACTGAAAAATGGAAATTCATATAAGCTTAGCGCAGATTCCGTGAAGTGGGAGTTTATTGGTTTTACCGCAGCACGAAATGGCGACAGCCTAACGGTGCAATCGGTTAACGCAGGTACAAGCATTGGCTACGCAATTGCGCGTTATGATGGTTTTCCGGCAATGATTCCATTCACGCAAGGGGAAGCAGTCAAAACTTTTGAGGATTTTGAAAAAACGACATATCCAATCACGTCACAGGTTACGCCTGCGGATACAACGACAGGAAGCGTAAACTTGGTATCCGACTTCCAAGGACAAGCTTCTTCGAAGACTTTGAAGCTGGATTATGATTTCACAAATGGCACCGGAACCAAAGCATCGTATGCGGTGTTTAATACAAACGGTCGCGCGATAGAAGGCTCACCTACTTCAATGACGGTCGATCTTTACGGAGATAACAGTCTGAATTGGGTACGCGCAGAGTTTATCGATGCGGCTGGGAAAGCGCATCTTATTGACCTTGCCAAGCAGCTTGATTGGAGCGGCTGGAAGAATGTGAAGATGAATTTATCATCTGTTGGGATGAAATTTCCTGTCAAACTAAAAAGAATTTATGTTGTGACGATCGCCGAAGGCCAGGATGAACGAACAGCATCAGGTTCAATTGGACTAGATAATATGAAGCTGCAATATCCTCCTTCCGTAACGGTTGATACGCAAACTAAGGTCGTAATGACTGTAGGTAAATCGGCAGCGACGGTTAATGGAAAAGCGATTACGCTCGATTCAGCACCAATCGTTTTGAATGGAACGACCTATGTGCCGGTCCGGTTCGTATCCGATGCAATGGGAGCTAAGCTGTTGTTTGACGGTAAAACGGGACAAGTCACCGTTCTTCGCGGCAATAAATTGATGGAAATGACACTTGGCAAAAAGGATCTTATTTTAAACGGAGCCCTGCAATCGTCAGATATTACGCCTATCGTTCGTAATAATCGGACGCTGATTCCGGTCCGTTTATTTTCAGAGAAACTAGGCCTAAAGGTCGGGTATGACGGGAAAGTGAAAAAGATTACCATCGATTAACGATGGACGAAATATATCCAATCTGTGGTATGATAGAGTAGATTAACCTTTAAAATAGAAAGGTTGCCGATCTACAGTGGACCACCTTACAGTCGATATAAATCGAGTCATTAAAAATGCAATTGAAGTAATGGAAGACAGCAAATACCAGATTTATGAAATATGTGAATCAGCGCGCACGGAGTTGGAATCGCTCGAGCAGGAGCTTGAAATCGTGCTTCAAGAAACGGTGAAGACGATTGACAGGGTTGATCAGCTGGAGCAGGACTATCGCCGTGCGCGTATAAGGCTGACAGAAGTAAGCCGAGATTTCGTGCGCTACAAGGAAGATGACATCAAGTCTGCTTATGAGAAGGCTACACAAATCCAGTTGGATTTGATGGTGTACCGCGAGAAGGAATCCTACTTGAAAGCGCGTCGAGATGATTTGCAAAAACGTGTTCGAAATGTAGAAAATTCAATCGAGCGGGCTGAAACGATTGCTTCACAAATAAATGTCGTGCTTGAATATTTATCGGGTGACCTTAACCAGGTTACTCGTATTCTTGAATCTGCCAAAACAAGGCAACTGCTGGGTTTGAAAATTATTTTGGCACAAGAGGAAGAACGTAAAAGGATCGCTAGAGAAATCCATGATGGTCCAGCTCAATCACTCGCCAATATCGTCCTTCGAACAGAAATTGCAGAACGTATGCTGATCAAGCAGGAATTTGTGATGGTGCAGGAAGAATTAGTAGATTTGAAAGGACAAGTTCGTTCCGGTCTAGAAGAAATTCGCAAAATTATATTTAATTTGCGCCCGATGGCCTTGGATGATTTGGGACTTGTACCGACTCTTCGTAAATTCACGCAGGATTTTGAAGAGAAAACAAAAATACATACCGTATTCGAGCTTATCGGTAAAGAGGCTCGAATGCCCTCTGCAATGGAAGCTGCTATATTCCGCTTGGTTCAGGAAGCCTTTACCAATGCACTAAAACATGCGAGCGCTTCACATGTAATGCTCGAGATTAACTATCAGCCACAGCATATTTCACTCGTAATTCAAGACAACGGCGTTGGATTTAACAGCGATTTAATCGAGCAGGATGCTACTCGAAACGCACATTTTGGCTTGGTAGGGATGAGAGAACGCATTGAGCTAATAGAGGGAAGGATGGATATAGACTCAAATCCCGATATAGGGACGAAAATTATAATAGATATACCTACTACTGCTGAATCTAGAAAGGAGTAAGATGATGACGATCCAAAGAGTTGCAAGCAATGTGAATACAATCAAAATTTTACTTGCGGATGACCACCAACTGTTCCGTGAAGGACTAAAGCGGATTCTTAATATGGAAGACGATCTTGAAGTTATTGGCGAGTGCGGAGATGGCATTCAAGTTTTGGAGTTTTGTAATCATACCATTCCTGAGATTGTCCTGATGGATATTAATATGCCCATTGAGAACGGTGTTGTCACAACAGAACGATTGAAAAGCATGTTTCCTGACGTTAAGGTTATCATTCTATCTATCCATGACGATGAGAGCTATGTATTCGAAACACTTCGTAAAGGGGCTACGGGCTACCTTCTGAAAGATATGGAGGCAGAATCGCTAATTAACGCTATTCGCTCCGTTGTCCAGGGCCATGCCTATATCCATCCTAAAGTAACAGGCAAACTAATTAATCAGCTTCGTCGGATGACGTATTTGGATGAAATGGGAATCGTATCCGGAGCTGCAGCTGCTCAAGAACCAGGAGTCAAGTTCGTTGCTGGCGATGAAAGCCCATTAACACGCCGCGAGGCAGAGGTGTTAAGGCTTATGGCAGAGGGCAAGAGCAATAAGCTCATTGGAGAGTTTTTGTTCATTAGCGAAAAAACGGTTAAAAACCATGTGAGCAGTATTTTGCAAAAGATGGAAGTTGATGACCGTACGCAAGCTGTTATTCAATCGATCAAATATGGATGGGTTACGCTGTAGTATCCTTTTTGATCCTTAACTACATATCGAGCAAAACCCCCGTATCGGTTGGTGCGGGTTTTTTTGTGTGCTTTTGATAGCTGCTTAGCAGAGATCATGTAAAAGAAAAGCACTCCTAAGCTGTATGAAAATTAGCTTAAGAGTGCGTGGTGGAAGAAATGATATCAACTATTTTCTTTGTTTTTGTTTGCGAAGAGTAAGGAATCCAGCTGAAAGGGCAAATGCACCGATGAGATAATAAGGAATCGGACTGCCTTCACCTGTTTTTGGCAGGGTATCAAGCGGGACTTGATCTTCGTCAACATCAACGACAGGAACGATTGGAGGTTCGCCCTCCTCGCCCTCACCAATTCCTCCAATAGGCGGGTCTTCATCATCAATTTCAATAATTGGCGTTGCCTCAGGTGATGATGTCGGTGATGTCGTTACCGTAGTTGTTACAGTCGGTGTATTCACAGGTGTAGGAGATGGTGTAGGTGAAGCAGTCGGTGTATTCACAGGTGTAGAAGATGGTGTAGGAGTAGGTGTATTCTCAGGTGTGGAAGATGGTGTTGGTGTAGGCGTATTCTCAGGTGTAGATGATGGTGTTGGTGTTGGCGTAGAACAGGTTTCACCTTCGTTCACAAGTGAAAGCTCCTTCTCACTGCCCCAATGAATTTTAAGCGTATTAGGTATAGCTTGGGGATCGGTTGGGTTGACAAGTTCCGTATTCGTTGTTAAATTGACGGAATCTTTCCCAGGTATAACGCCATTACCTGTTTGATTTGAATTTGGAATCTCCCATGAAAAAGGAACTTCGATATTACTCTCATTGCTTACTTTCCAGATTCTTGTCTTATCCGGTTCGGCTGAGCATGCCGATTCAAGTTTAAGCTTAGGCGTATTGATTACTTGTTTTTGTACCAAATTATCAGTCGTTACTACGATCTGCTGGCTAGCCACTAGATCCGTGGTAAAGCCGTCTAAGGTTAATTCTTTTAACGTATAGGTGCCGATGGGCAATTCGTTGAATTGCAGAATACCGTCACTATTTGTAACACCGCTTTTGATTAAAAGGCCATTTTTCCAAAGCTCGAAGGTTATGCCTGCATGAGGAGCGCCTTCTACATGATTTAAGTGTTTGTTGATTGTAATATTACCGGTACAGCTATTCGAAAGTTTTAGGTTCCAGGCTAAAATTTTGTCGCCGTGAGCGCCGGGACCTAACTTCTTAATTAAATCACCGCTATAGATATCTATTTGATAAGGTAAACATTTTGGAATATTAATTGTGACGGTGTGGGTTCCGGCTTTGGGATATACAATAGATTGTCCTCCCTCAAAGTAAGTCTGCAAGTTGTATGGAATGGTTGTATCGCCAGAACCAGGAGCCCAGTCTGCAGGGCCTTCATAGGCGGAGAAGCTAACTCTGACGCAATCTTTTGTCGTCTGGAAGGTTGCGGTAGCGGTTCCATCATTATTGACTACGATATTGGAATGCGTTGCAATGACATCCTTCCGATCTGATGAGTATTGCGGGCAGCTATTCTCATCTACGAGTGCCGCAGTATCTGTGCTTTGATTGCTCTCACCTTCCGCCATGGCAAGGGAACTAATCGACAACGTGAAAATTAATAATAGGGCCAAGCTTAAACAGAGCTTCTTCTTGAAATAACGCATCGTTCACTCTCCTCTTAGATACGTAGTGGGGTTCCAAGAGGGCCGGTTACACTACTAGCTCCATATAATCCAAGTGTCCAGTTGTAGATTATACTTCATCGCTTCCCTAGTTATTTTGAATGCGAAAATCCACTCTCCCTTTCTATATGCGCGCATAGGTTATATATGCATGTATTCATAGTAAAATGATACCATGTATTGGAAATTGCTCAAGGGTGTTTCTTTGTCGGAAAATGACTAATAATCATCGCAAACTAGGATATAATTTTGACATAACGCACATTTTGTCACCTTGTCCCTCGATTGCGGAACCAGTGGGCTCTTCATGGCATATAGTGTCACAAAGAGGAGGTGGCCGCCATGTTTGAACTTTTACTTCTTGTTATTGGCTGTTATGTTTTGGCTGCATTGTCGGTGCATCTGGCGTTTCGAATCTGGCGAGGACGCCAGCAATCCAGCAAGCATTATGTGCTTGTTGCGGACGTCCAGCAAAAAAATATGGAATGGTATGTACGCTCGCTGTTTTCTTTCTCACGGAGGATGGGCAAAAATGTGCGGTTGACGATCGTAGATCAAGGGGCAACGGATGAGACGCTGGCTATTGTTGAACGATTAGCTAGAGGGGGCAATGAGGTTAGGATACACTCTAATGGATCGGATCCATTGACCGAAAGCAAAGATAGTAAGCGTTCTCAAACGATGGGTGTGGATGGAACTCAGCTGTTATGGCTGCTGCAGGCAGAAGGGGTTGTGTCGCTTTCCGATCATGCGGTGCTGGTTGATTTGCAAAACCCGTCAGATTTGTCGAAAATGCCGTTTTAGTATATACTTTACGGTAATGGAATAACCGGAGTGAAGCACACTCAATAACGCTAAATGCGTTGTTGGGTGTGCTTTTTTTTGTTTAAAGCGTTGGAAACAACAGTCTCCTGTTGTTCTAGATGTGTGGTCATATTCAATTTAACATGACTTTAAAAAAAACCAGCTATTTAAAGCGTCAAGGGAGCGGATGGAGATGAAGGCTCAGGTTTATGTTGTGAATGTGTGCGGATGCTGGAAGGCCCGAGTGACCATCAAATCAGCGGTGGATAAACACTTCTGGATGAGTGGCAAATTTGGTGAAGCAGGCTGCCTAAATAGAGGAATTGCGGATGAAGGCTGGTTAATAAAAGAAGAACTGCCGCTTGGGGATGCTTGTGTTGCAGTGGAGCTTTGGGATAGGGCTATGAATCGAGGCAAAGATGGCAGAGCGGGTAAAGATAAAAGCGGTAGCGGAGCGGGCGGAAATCATAGCAGTTATGAGGCGCTTAAGCTGTTGCTTACATGTGCTGAGGAGGCGAGGGTTATGGGTATGGGTAGTCGAGAGGCGGAAGCTGGAGGGCAGGCGAGTCGTGATCAGAAATTTGATGGAGCAGCAAAGCATGTTGATAAAAGTAGCAAGATTGTGGGGGAAAGCCGTTGGTTGCGTTGGGGGAAGCGGGAGAAGCAGTATGGGACGGTGGGGGTAGAGAGTGTGCTTGGGTTGGTGGAGCGGTGGAAGCGGGTTCTAGGGGCGGAGCAGGAGTTTGTTGGAGTAGTGGGAGCGGGAGCGAGGTGTGAGGAGGGAGAGGCGGGACGAGTGGGTGAGTTACTTGAGCATAGAGAAGTGGCAAGAGGCAGGGTTATGATCTTGGGCGGGGAGGGAGCGCGAGTTTATAGCGCTGCGGAGCTGGGAGAGATCGCGGCAGGGGCGAAGCTTGCCGCGGGTAGGATGCAGGGACGTGCGCTTTTGCGAAGCGAGGCACACGCCCTGTTAGATGGCGCAAGCTGTCCCGGTGCCGCGTCAAGCTGGAGAGAAGTGCTCCAGCTTGCTGCGCTGCTCGGGCAGGTGCGCCTGAGCGGATCAATCGCCACCGTGGTTGGCGGGCGATTGGACGCTTTGGGGCGCCGCTGTTTGCGCTGCGGGAGCGGCGAGGCGCAAATGCACCGCACGGCATGTGCAGCGTGCGGGAGGCACTGCGCCTATTGCATGGCGTGCATTGGGATGGGGCGAAGCCGGGAATGTGAGCTGCTCATTACAGGGCAGCGCATGGGGGTGTGTTTGGCAGAGGCGAGCGTAGGCGGCTCTGCGCAGGTGTTGAAGCCGCTGACGTATGAACAGCGGCTTCATAAATGGGCGCTGAGCCCAGCGCAGACAGCTGCAGCGGCCGAGGCATTGCAGTTTGTGGAAGAGCCGTCGCTGGATCGGTCTTCATCAAAGAAGATCGACTCAGACCAGGTAAGGGATTTTCTCCTCTGGGCCGTTACGGGAGCGGGTAAGACGGAAATGATTTTTCCGTTGGTGGAATCTGTCCTACTGCGGGGTGGGAAGGCGCTTATTGCAACGCCGCGCCGTGATGTGGTGATCGAACTTGACCCGCGCATTCGAAAAGCTTTTCCTAAGGCATCGGTCGTAACGTTATACGGTGGAAGCGAGCAGCGCTGGGAGAGTGGGGATATTACGCTTGCAACCACACATCAGTTGATGCGGTTCTATCAAGGGTTTGACCTTGTTGTAGTTGACGAGCTTGATGCGTTTCCCTACGCGGGTGATCCGCTGCTGCATTTCGCAGCAGACAAAAGCTGTGCGCCAGGTGCCGCTCGTTTGCTGCTGTCTGCTACCCCGCCTAGTGAGCTGCAGCGAGCAGCCAAACGCGGGAAGCTTCCTCATGTAAGGGTACCTGTTCGTTATCATCGTCATCCGCTTCCTGTACCCAAGCTCCTTCAAACACCGACAGTAAAGCAGATGCTTCAGCAGCGTAAGCTGCCGCCAAAGCTGTTAACAGTCATGCGGGCATCGCTTGATCGCGACGCCCAGCTTTTTGTATTCGTGCAGCAAATTGCGCAAACCGAGCCTATGGCGGCTTTGCTGCGCGCAGTTTTTTCACTTTCTGCTATAGCGGCCACCTCTTCCCAAGATGCCGAGAGAACGGAGAAGGTACAGCGTTTTCGCTCGCGAGAGATACGGGTGTTAGTTACGACTACCATATTAGAGAGGGGAGTTACAATTCCAAAAAGCGATGTCTACATCCTTGATGCAGACGGAAGGCTCTTTGACGAAGCTTCCTTGGTCCAAATGGCAGGCAGGGCAGGACGTTCCGCGGAAGATCCATTCGGTCGAGTTTATTTTTGCAGCCACGATCGCAATCGGCCGCAGCTGCTTGCTGTGAAGCACATACAAACGATGAATCGCATGGCTCGCAAGCAAGGCTACTTGCTCCCCACACCCAAAGGAGGCTCGCCCATATGAGTGTCTCGCCAAGAGCTTGGCTTCAGCGTCTTCAATCCGCTTTCACCCTATCCGCGCAGCTGCTTGCTCCCCATTCTGCCGCATGTCTCCTTTGCGGCAAACCGCAAAGCGAGGCTCGCAGCGCGAGCAGCTACAACCACGCGAAGCTGACGACCCTGCTTCGAAACTCCCTTTGCGGAGCGTGCCTCTCCGCAATACCATGGCTCACCCGCATCGCCTGCCGTAGATGCGGGCGCGGAATCCCCTGCGAGGACTGCATACGTCGTCCGCATGGCTCATTCGTATGCAACCGCAGCGCGGTTCATTATAATCAAGCGATGCGAGCAATGCTCGCCCTGTACAAATACAGGGGCAACGAGCAGCTCGCTCCTTTGCTTGGAGATATGCTCCTGCCTGCATTCGAGGCGATGACCGCTGAAATCATTCAGCAGTCTAACGTGGCAAGCATTAGTAGTCGCAGCCGTAGAGCGAAAATATCAATAGCGGATTACTGGGATGCCATTACCTATGTTCCTGTCAGTGAAGAACGAGTAGCGGATCGAGGCTTCAATCAAGCGGAGCAGCTAGCCAGCCATATTGCTAAGCGCTATCAGTTGCCGCTTATGGAATTACTCATTCGTTCTCGCCATTCAGAGAAGCAAAGCTTCAAAACGCGCTCCGAAAGAATGCGCGATACCCAATCACTTTTTGAAGTGAATACAATTAATATAAGCTTATTGGTTTCTAGACCACATAGCAAAAAGCAACTAAACCATAGAGCTGCTCGCATACTTTTAATTGACGATATCTATACGACTGGAAGCACGGCAGAAGCCTGCTCAAAAGCTCTTCAACGACATGTGGAGCAGCCGCTTGATATCTATATTTTGACCTGGGCTCGCTCATAATTCAGCTAGGCTGATAGATCTGATAAATAGATTCATAGTGAAAAAGTTAATGCTATCGATTAGAATGTAACTAATAGCTTGTATGGTTTTACAAAAAAAGGAGGGCTCAGAGCGATGAACCTAGATAATTGTCCTCGCTGCGGTAAGCTTTTTGCAAAAAACTTTAGAGACGTGTGCCCGGCATGCATGCGAGAAATTGATAAAGAATATGAGCTTTGCGCAAATTATTTGCGTGAGTTTAGAGGCTCGATTATAACTGAGGTTTCTGATGCTACTGGCGTTTCGATTAAACAAATTACAAAGTTCATACGTGAGGGTCGTATCTCCATTATGAATGCGCCGAATATGTCATACCCTTGTGAATCCTGCGGAACGCTGATTCGTGAAAATCATCTTTGCGACAATTGCCGCCAGCGTATCGAGAAGGATAAAAAGCAAATGTTCCAAGACATATCCAGAAAAGAAGATTTAAAGAGTGCTTACAAATCAACAGGTGTTTATAAAGGTTTAGAGAGATACAACGATAAATGATTTAAGTTAATATTTTGTTGACTATAAAATTTCACTTGACTGAAGCCGATAATACTTGTAAAGGTAATCGGCTTTTTTAGTTCCTGTAAATAATGAGGTGGGTAAACAATGAAAATAAATGAGACGAATCGTATCGGAGCGCTTAATCCTTACCAGAAGCAAATGGAGTCCAGAATCGGCGGGACAGACAAAGCAAAGCAGAAGGACGAGGTTCAAATCTCTGCAGCTGCCAAGGAATTACTATCCACAAGCAAATTGAGCGGAGCAGACAGAACAGAACATATTGAACAGCTGAAGCGTTCGGTAGCAACAGGCAACTATCATGTGGAAGCTGGCAAGATTGCCGAGAAGCTGCTTCCCTTCCTGAAGGAGTAGTCCTCTAAATGAATGAGTACATCCAGCAAATCATCGTGATTTTGCAAGAGCTATTAGACGAGCACCTTCAGCTAATTGAATATGGTAATGCGAAGACATCGGCCATTACCGTAAACCAAGTAGAGACGCTCTCGTATATTTCCAGTAAAGAGAAGAAAAGCCTTCAGCGCATAATGGATCTGGAGCAGCAGCGTATCTTTTTGATTGGAAAATATATGCTCGACCAGAAACTGACTGCCCATCGTTCATTCAAAATGGAGAAGCTCATACAGGCTGTTTACCAAGCGAATGAGAAGCAGCAGCTTCAAGCTATATGGAATGACCTGTCGGCGGCCCTTAAGAAACTTCAAGATATTAACGAATTCAATCAGCAGCTCGTAAGGATGACTCTGGAGCATTTGCATTTCACTCAGGATTTGCTGCTTGGTCCGACTGAGGAAGAAGCGACCTATCATCGTGCTGTGCAAGGCATGGCCTTAAATCGTAATGGCCGCTTTAATATGAAAACGTAACAAGAGAGGACAATATACGATGGCATCGACTTTTCATGGCTTAGAAACGGCAAGGCGCAGCTTATTCACGACTCAGTCTGCTCTGAATACGACTGGACACAACATTTCAAACGCCAACACGAAGGGATATTCGCGCCAGGTAGTGAATATGACTGCATCAAGGCCAATAGACGCGGTTGGTTTCTCCAAATCAACAGCAGCTGGTCAGCTTGGTACAGGGGTAGAGGCGTCATCTATCACCCGTATTAGAGAGAAATTTCTGGATAATCAGTATCGTAACGAATATAAATCATATGGTAATTTCTCCGTACAGCTCGACACACTCTCTAAATTAGAGGGCATCGTGAATGAACCGAGTGATACAGGCCTCAGAACGGTTATCTCGAATTTTTGGAATTCGTGGTCAGATCTCAGCAAAAACCCGGAGAATGCCGATGGCCGCAAAGTCGTTATGGAACAAACGATGGCTTTGGTTGATTCCTTTAATTACACGGCGAAGCAGCTCGGCGATCTAAAAGCAGATTTGACGGAAAATGTCGAGATTAACTTAAATACAGTTAATTCGATTACGACAAGCATTGCCCAGTTAAATGGCGAAATTAGACGTGTTGAAGGCTTAGGAGATAACGCGAACGATTTGCGAGATCAGCGTGATCTGATTACAGACCAGCTTTCGGGATTAATCAATATTCGCGTAGAAGACCAAGAGAGCGGCTATAGAATTATGATGGGCGGTACGGAGCTGGTACAAGGCACAGCTACTGCAGCACTGGATTCGGCAGCGATAGCTACGGCTGTTGCTTCTGGTGATTTAAATAGCGGAGCTATTTATGGGACGATTTATGCGAGAGATCATTACGTTGAGGGGTATATTGGAGAGCTCAATAATCTCGTTCAAACAATGGCAAATGGTGAATTTGAAGTTACTTTGCCTAAAGGTTCCGTATTGCCAGAGGGAACAGTTTTGAACAATGTTACTTACTCTGGGACAAATCGTACATTAAGTGAAGATACAACGGTTACGGTAAAAGGGCTTAATGGTTTGCACCAGCTTGGATACTCATTAGCGGGACAAGAAGCAGGCTTACCGTTCTTCACAGACGGTTCGGGCGGAACAGCAGGACTAAATGCGGGCAACATAACACTTAACCCAGCCATTGTCGCGAATTCCAATTTGATTGCTACATCAATGCGAGTGGCTACGAATGCAGATGGTTCAGAGTCAGTCATTAGCGGTAATAACTCATTAGCCGTTCTTTTCTCACAAATGAGAGATACTCGTTTTGACTTCGATGCGGGGACAGGTGAGAACAAAAATACGGTGGATGCTTATTTCCGTTCTGTTGTCGGTCAGCTGGGCGTACAAGCAGCTGAAGCAACTCGGATGCAAGCGAATCAACAAATTATCGTCGATCAAGTTGAATCCCGCAGACAATCGGTTAGTGGAGTTTCGCTAGATGAAGAAATGTCCAATATGATCAGATATCAGCATGCATACAATGCAGCTGCTCGAAATATGACGATGATTGATGAAGTTTTAGATAAGGTCATTAATGGCATGGGCCGTGTAGGCTTATAATTAAAAACTGGAGGTGAGACATTATGTCGTTTCGCGTGACACAATCGATGATGAATACGCAGCTGCTGCGTAATATATCGAACAATATGGGGCGCATGAATACCCTTCAAAATCAATTATCAACGGGTATGAAGATCAATAAGCCATCTGATGATCCCGTTGGTATCACTTTTGCTCTCCGTTACCGTAGTGAACTGGATTCCAATGATCAATATTCCAAAAACGTAAGCTCTTCGTTATCTATGCTGGAATATACAGACACTTCGATTGGACAAGCAGGAGAAATTATGCAGCGTGTCAGGGAGTTATTGGTTAAGGGTGCCACTGGGACGAATGAGCAAACAAGTCTTGATGCAATAAAAGTCGAAATGTCGCAGCTATATAATCAAATGGTGGAAATTGGTAATAGTCAATTCAACGGTAAACAAGTATTTAATGGCGAATTGACAGGTGAGAAGCCTTATCCAACGATGGGAGTAGACGGTACAGTTGATTTGATAGCTGATCCACCTTTGTTAAAAGCATATCAAGTCAGCTCGGATAATGGCTCAATTAAATATGAGCTTTCTGCGGGTATGAAATTAGGCGTAAATATAACAGGTAATGAAGTTTTTGGGAATGGTATATCTCCAAACGCAACTCAAGCAGAGATCGAAAGCAACGACAACGTCTTTCTACTTCTTCAAAGAGCATATGATATGCTTGGTTCAGCTGATCAAAAGGGAGTTTCCGCATTGATTGGGCAGGTAGATAGCCGTATGAATACAATGCTTACGAAGCGTGCTGAAGTAGGAGCTAAAGTAAATCGGGTCGATATTGTTCAAAATCGACTTGCGGATATCGAAATCAATTTAAAAACGGTACAGGCGAAAACAGAAGATGCCGATATGTCTGAAGTGATTACTAATATGAAGACAGAGGAAAATGTGTATCAGGCTTCCCTATCAGTTGGAGCACAGCTTATACGTCCAAGCTTGGTTGACTTCTTGAGATAGGGGGAGATAAACATGCGAATTCCTCAAATTCAAATACGCCAGACAGATGCAGTTCTGTCCATTGATGCCGATATTGGCAAACAGCGTCTTGAGCAGCCTGCTGCTACTATGGAAATGGAACAGATTAGGCCAGAACAACATTTCAATACAACCAGAGGACGGCTTGAAATTAATCAAGATCGAGTATGGGATGCTTTAGCAGTTGGAAACAACTTGCAAACAATGAGCAAAATATATTCAATGGCCTCTGATATTGCGTTACAGGGTATTGCACGTATTGTGGAGAAGGGCGATCAGATGGCATCGATTCATTTAGGTGGAAACCCCATTGCAGAGATGGCAAGGGATTGGAAACGAACCTTCCCTGAATTTGATTTTCGCGGGGAAGCAGCCTATGATAATATTGATATTCAATATATTCCTAGCGAGCTCTCCATTGAAACAACACCAGGTCGAGTGAATCTAAATGTTCAAGTGAACAAGCCCATTCATGAATATGAACGCGGCAAGCTGGACATTTATATGAGCCAATATCCTAATGTGGAGATTATTCCTCCACAACTCGATCAACTCATTTAGATGTTGCCATTATTTTAGACTATAGATCATTTGCGCATGACGCATTGGGTCTATAGTTTTTATTTTTAATAAAAGAGGAATCCTAATAGGGGGTTATGATGTGAATACAGAACAACTAATTTATCAATTTGAGCAGGGTATTCCAGGTTTCGAGCATTTGAATCAATTTTTATTCGAAGAATTCGGAGACGTACTGCCAATGAAGCTAATGAAGGCTACTGAGGAGAAAAGCATATCAATGTTAGTTGCAAGTCCATTTTTGTTTTATCCAGAGTACGAATGGCAGCTCCCAGAAATCATTAAACAAGAACTAAGCATTAAAAATGAAGAAGAGGTCGAGATTTGGTCTGTCATAACGGTTTCTACGGACTTTGCAAATGCGACAATTAATTTGCTTGCCCCGATCGTTCTGAATAACAGAACAAAATTGGGAAAACAGCTTATTCTTCACGATAGTACATACAGTTCGCGTGCTCCGCTCAATCGAATTTAGGGAGGTAGAGAAGCTATGCTCGTTTTATCAAGGAAAACTAATGAGTCCATCATGATTGGCGCGAATGTTGAAATTATTGTATTGGGCGTAGAAGGTGACAATGTTAAATTGGGTATACGAGCGCCGAAAGAAGTTGATATTCATCGCAAAGAAATATATATGGCTATTCAAGCCGAAAATCGTGCGGCAGCAACTAGTGCAGTATCCATTGAGGACGTTTCAAAGTTTTTTAAAAAATAATTTGTTTTTTTAAATATAAGCTATAAACAATTGATGGAGAAATCCGATAAATATAATAGCGCGATAATAGGACGGCCGAACTATTATCGTAAGCTTCCGCAAGGATGCGGAAATACGAAAATTTCAAGGAGGAAATAACAATGATTATTAACCACAATATCGCAGCTTTGAACACACACCGCCAATTGGGTGCTAACACTGCAGCTACTAGCAAAAACATCGAGAAATTGTCTTCTGGTCTTCGCATCAACCGTGCAGGTGACGATGCAGCTGGCCTTGCAATCTCCGAAAAAATGCGCGGTCAAATCCGCGGATTGGATATGGCTTCGAAAAACTCCCAAGATGGCATTTCTTTGATCCAGACTGCTGAGGGTGCTTTGAACGAAACACATTCCATTTTGCAACGTGTGCGCGAACTAGCAGTTCAATCAGCAAGTGATACAAATAACGATAAAGATCGTGGAGAACTTCAAAAGGAAGTTAACCAATTAGTATCAGAAATCGATCGTATTGCCAATACTACAGAGTTCAATACTAAGAAGCTATTGAATGGTGATCTTTCTGGTAAAAAAGCTGCTCAAGTAGCAGTTGCAGCAGGTTCAGCTGTATTGTCAGATGCAGGAGCAACAAAAGCTTCCGCAGTTACAGGTTCTTTCACAGATACAACTGTAGGAAAACATGAAATGACAATTTCCGTTGGTACTCAAGCTTACTCAGAGACAGCTCTTAAATTTGCTTCCAATCAGAAGCTGACTGATCTTGGAGTTACTGATACTACTGATTTTACAGTTAAAGTCGGCGCAGCTGCTGCTGTATCGATTACAGGCTTAACAACAGAAAGTACAGTTCAAGATTTGGTTAATGCTATTAATACTCAAGTCACAGGTGCTACTGCTACTTTGTCCGAAGATGGAAAACTACTAATTAATGCAAACAATACTACTGATGCACTTGTGCTTGCAGATGCAACAGGCGGTAATGTACACTCGAAATTGTTTGCTGGCGCTACTACAGGAGCAGCATCTGCAACTAACTTAACTGTATCGGATAAATTCACTGCAGAAGATGGTACAGTATCTACCAAAGTATATCGTCTTACTAGTGTTGCAGCAGCAGATGCAGTTGTAGGAAATGGCATAACATTAAAGTATGATGGTACTAATGCTCTTGCGGCTGGTACTGTTACTGTTAACTCCCTAGCTCAAAGAAATGCAGTTGCAGCAAAAGCTGATTCTTCTGCAAGTTTCCAAATTGGTGCGAATGAAAACCAAAATGTGAAAGTTGACATTGAAAAGACAGACGCTGAATCTTTGGGATTAACTGATACTACAGGTGCTACTCCAAAAACTATCAGTATTGCTGACGCAAAATCTGCTTCCAAAGCGATTACAATCATTAATAATGCTATCGAAAATGTATCAAGCGAGCGTTCTAAACTAGGTGCATTCCAAAACCGTCTAGAGCACACAATCAACAACCTAAACACTTCTTCCGAGAACTTAACTGCTGCTGAATCTCGTGTTCGTGACGTAGACATGGCAAAAGAAATGATGAGCCAAACGAAAAATAATATCCTTGCTCAAGCTGCTCAAGCTATGTTGGCTCAAGCTAACCAACAACCACAAGGCGTTCTTCAATTGCTTCGTTAATCTTAAAAGAGCAAAAATTAAGAGACTCCGTTTTTTTCGGGAGTCTCTTTTTTTTGAGTGATGGTCCAATAATAATCAGATTAACTAAGTTTTAGTATCAACAGATAACACTCTGACTGTTGACTTCAAATATACTATGATTAATATTATCAATTTTCCTAAACAATACATTAATAATAGCCGATAATACTTGTATTAGATTTAATGATTTTGACACAACTATTGTGCAGTAGTTTTATTATTTATTGAAATCGCATATGGGTTTAAGAAAAAAAATCATAATATTAAGATTCAATAGCTTTATAAATATTGGATATAAATAGATGAGAAGAGGCTGGAGGATAACCATGATAAACTCGATTCGGATGGGCGGCTTAGTATCAGGTTTAGATACAGAAACAATCGTTAAAAACTTAATGAAGGCTGAGAGCGCCCCATTAAACAAACTTCTCCAGAAAAAGCAAACGGAGGAATGGAGACGTGACCAATATAGAGAGATGAACGCTCTCTTATCGGATCTTAAAAATAAAACCTTTGATATGAAGCTACAAGGAACATACCAGAAGAAGGTTTTGACATCGGATAATGATTCGGTCGTATCTGTAAAACAAAAGGGGAGCCCAAGCGCATCCGTTTATAATGTTGAAGTAGATAAGCTCCCCGAGCCAAGTAAGGCAGCGTCTGTGAAATTCACTACAGATGCTATTTTGAAAGATGGGTCTACTGCAATTGGAGAAGAGTTTTCCTTTGCTATTGGTTCAGAAATTAAGAGTATTATTGAAGTGAAAAAAGATGATACAATCAATAGTATATTAGCAAAAGTTAATGCTCTTTCTTCGAAAACGGGTGTTAGTGCAAGCTACTTGAAGGATGATAAATCCATCACGTTTACAACAACGACTAGTGGGGCGGAATCTAAAATAGAGCTTAGTGGCCAGTTTGGAGTTAAGCTGGGCATGTCTGCTGGGATTGTTGATGATAAAGTGATAATTAACCCAGCTGATCCGACAAACGAAAACTTTAAAACAAGCACGGGACACCAACTCTCAGCAGATGCTAAATCAGCAACCGTGAAGATTAACAGTATATCTTACTCAGTCAATAGTACTTCCTTCACGTTCGATGGTGTGGAATTCAATATTAAAAGTAAGGGAACGACCCAAGTCAACCTCAAGCCCGATGAGGATGCAATCTTCAAATCGATTAAAGAATATGTAGAGAAATATAACGATATTTTGGATAAAATTAATAAGAAAATCAGTGAAAGTAGTTATAAAGATTTTAAACCTCTATTAGCTGAGGAGAAAGAATCATTATCGGATAAGCAAATTGAACAATGGGAAGAGAAAGCGAAGAGCGGTTTGTTGCGTCAAGATACTTTGCTCTCAAATGTGTTATCTCAAATGCGTCAATCTTTATCAACGAATGTAAAAGGCACCGGCATTGATCCTAAATATGATAGTCTTAGTGAGATTGGAATCACAACGGGCACCTATTCGGAAAAAGGGAAGTTATATATTAGTGATACGAAGCTGCGTGAAGCAATTTCTCAAAATGGAAATGCTATAATGGAGATGTTTACAAGGACGAGTACCTCAACAGATGCCAATGTGAAATTAAATGAAAGTGGATTTGCTGAGCGTTTGTACAATCAACTTAACGTTTCGATGGGTAAGCTTACGGACAAAGCAGGGAGTTCTGCTTCACTTGCAGACAAGAGTATTCTTGGTAAGGGTCTGAGCAGAATTAATACAGATATTAGTAAGTGGGAAACGCGACTTGAGGGTATTGAAAGTCGTTATTGGAGAAAATTCACTGCAATGGAAACCGCAATGAACAAAGCAAATGCCCAAGGGAATTGGTTATCACAACAACAAGGTTGAGTTAGCTAAGAAATAAGAAGCATACAATTTATTAAAGCTTCATAGGAAAGGGTAAGTGTATATGAATACCTCTCTAGATTCTCTTCTTAACGAACTTTTAAATCACACGCTTTCGTTAGAGCAGAGAGTATTAGATGACAATAGTGAGCCCGAAGAATGGATAGAGCTTTTGAATAAGAGACAAGAGATTATAGATCTCGTTTCTGAATTGTTAGCTCAAGGTTTATCCTTTACCGATACACAAAGAAAAACCTATCTTCAGCCAGCGTATGAGATTGATCAGAAGATTGTTCCCATCATGGATCGGAAGAAACAAGCATTGGGTTCAGAAATCATGAACATGAAGAAAACCCAAGCAGTCAATCAGCAGTACGGAGATTATGGTAATTCTTATTCGCCATATGGCGCATTTTTTGATAAAAAGAAATAATTAACCAAGGCTTCTCCTAGAGAGGCCTATTTTTAATTCTTTAATTTTGATAATCGCACCATAACAAATTACAAGTTTTCTTCTAACACAAAAGAGATTAGTTGCCGATATATAAGCTAGGACTATTGATGCGGAAGGAATGATAGGTAATGAACACTAATATACCGGTTGCTGGGGTGATTAACTCGCTGAACCGAAGTATTGTCAGTATTGACAGTAGTAATTCTGGAGTAGATAGAGCGAGTGCTAGCGGGGTAAGTGAATTGCAAAATCTTTCGAAATTTTCTAGTTCAGCAGAATTGAAAAAGGCAGAGGCTCGCGGTGAGCATGTTGCAATTAGTGAAGAGCAGCTTGTTAAAGCAATCGATAGAGCAATAAAGGCTATGGAAGGCAAAAGCACAAACCTAGAGTTTTCTGTACATAAGCAAACGAATATAATCTCAGTAAAAGTACTAGATAGTACATCGGGTGAAGTCATTCGAGAAATCCCTCCAGAGAAAACGTTGGACTTTGTCGCCAAAATGTGGGAAATGGCTGGTATACTAATAGATAAAAAAGGTTAGCTCCATTTTTGTAAGATGAAACCACACAGCTCTTAAATGACACATTAATTTAGTTCTTAGGAGGATAAACAATGCAACTTCAACAACGTAATAAGTATCTTCAAAATACGATTCAAACGGCTACCCCAGGACAACTACTTATTATGCTCTACGATGGCGCTATCCGTTTTTGCCGTCAAGGGATTGAAGCGATAAAAGAACAACGCTATGCAGACGCAAATACAAGCCTTTTAAAGGTGCAGGATATTGTAAGTGAGTTCATCATTACAATTGATCGTTCTAACCCCATTTCAGAAAATTTGCTCAAATTATATGAATATTTTAATACACGTTTAATAGAAGCAAACATGAAGAAAGATGTAGAGCCGGCAGAAGAAGTGCTTGCCCATCTTATTGACTTGAAAGAAACCTGGATTCAGGCAGCCAAGCAATATAATCAATTAGCGGCTCAAGCGAATGGAAATACATTCAAACAAACGCAATCAACCGTTGTTTAATTAAATTGAACGAATAAAAAGCCGCCCTTTGGGCGGTTTTATTTTTGAGAGTAAAGAACCATTTTCAGATATTTTAACCGTTCATTCGACAAGGACAGCCTTCCAAATTCGTTGTTACACCTGAAATGAATTCGCTTACAATAAATTGTTTGACAATTCCGTAAAGTGGGTGTTATAGTCAAATTGTGGGTTATACAAAGCGATGCCTCACAGTATTTGAAGATGAAGGGAATGTTTGCACATGCAAGGTAAAGTTAAATGGTTTAACGCGGAAAAAGGTTATGGATTTATCGAGACTGAGCAAGGCGGCGACGTATTTGTTCATTTCTCCGCTATCCAAACTGAAGGATTCAAAACACTTGAAGAAGGCCAATCCGTCGAATTCGATATTGTTGAAGGCGCTCGTGGTCCACAAGCAGCAAACGTAGTTAAACTGTAATTATCCGGCTGATCCAGCCAACTTATAATTTGGATCATTAAACAAGTAACTTACACAAAGCTCCGGGAAACCGGGGCTTTTTTTTGTTAACCGAGTGGGAATAAGGTGTATATGACTAAGTTGTGACAAGTCTCGTAGTTCTATAGCATTATTTATCTGAATATTCTAAATAGATAAAAAACTATTTTGATCTCAGTGCCTACATATGATATAATAATAACATGTAAAGGAGGAGTTCCCCATGAACTACAACATTCGAGGTCAACACTTTCAAGTGACAGACGCATTGAGAGACTACGTCGAAAAGAAACTCAGCCGATTGGATAAATATTTCGAAGCACCAATCACCTCCGAAATTAACGTAACACTATCCGTCACCAAAGGGAAACATGCAGTTGAGGTGACCATACCGCTCACCGGTGTCATGCTAAGAGCCGAGGAGAAAAGCGAGGATATGTACGCATCGATTGATCTGGTTGCGGACAAACTCGAACGACAAATACGTAAACATAAAACTAAAGTAAATCGTAAGTTCCGCCAAAGCAGCGGTGTACGCGCTCTATTTAAAGAAGAAGGCTCCGCAGTGGGCGTTCTGGAAGAAGAGGATGATCTAGAGCTCGTTCGTACTAAGCGTTTTGCACTCAAGCCTATGGATGTGGAAGAAGCGATTTTGCAAATGAATATGGTAGGACATAGTTTCTTCGTTTTTTCGAATGTAGACAACAAAGAGGTTAGTGTTGTGTACAAACGCAGCGACGGGAAATATGGGTTAATTGAGCAAGGCTAGCCGTCATTATACATTACATTAGATGAGCCTTTTCTCCTTTATGGAGAGAGGCTTTTTCTTTTACAATCATCCTCGTTGCGGCGGTGTCGACAAACTGATACAATTTAATGCAAAGAGGCGTTACTACGAAAGGGGAATTCCATGCTCGGATTAGTGAAAAAGATATTTGGTGACCATAACGAGCGCGAGGTAAAGCGGATCCAACGGACGGTAGATGAAATAAATGCGATTGAGCCAAAATTCACTGCTTTATCTGACGAAGCGCTCCGCGCGAAAACTGAGGAATTCAAAGCAAGAATTGAAAAAGGCGAGACGTTAGACAAAATATTGCCTGAAGCTTTTGCAACAGTTAGAGAAGCTTCCAAGCGTACGCTTGGCATGCGTCACTTTGATGTGCAGCTGCTCGGCGGTATCGTACTGCATGAAGGTAAGATTGCGGAGATGAGAACGGGTGAAGGTAAAACGCTCGTTGCGACGCTTCCAGTATATTTGAACGCATTGCTCGGCAAAGGCGTACATGTTATCACGGTTAATAACTATCTTGCACAGCGTGACAGTGAGCTTATGGGCCAGCTGTATGGCTTCCTGGGTATGACTGTCGGTTGTAATCTTCATGGCTTATCGCATGATGAGAAGCAAGAAGCATATGCATGCGATATTACGTATGGAACAAATAATGAATTTGGTTTTGATTATCTGCGCGACAACATGGTGCTATACAAAGAACAAATGGTACAGCGTCCTCTTTATTTTTCCATTATTGATGAAGTGGATTCCATTCTTGTCGATGAAGCGCGGACACCGCTTATTATTTCTGGACAGGCTGCTAAATCAACAGAGCTCTATTTTGCAGCAGACCGCTTTATTGGCCGTTTGAAGCCTGAAGAGGATTTCACGATCGATATTAAGCTTCGCAGTGTAATGTTAACTGAAGCAGGCGTTGAGAAGACGGAGAAGGCATTCCAAATCGAGAACCTGTTCGATCATGCGAATGTTACCCTCAACCACCATGTTCAACAAGCGCTGAAAGCTAACTTTATTATGAAGCGCGACGTGGATTATGTAGTGGAAGAAGAAGAGGTTGTCATCGTTGATGAATTTACCGGTCGTCTTATGTCGGGACGTCGCTATAGCGACGGTCTTCACCAAGCTATTGAAGCGAAGGAAGAGCTGAAGGTTCAGAACGAGAGCATGACGCTTGCGACGATTACTTTCCAAAACTATTTCCGTATGTACCGCAAGCTGGCTGGTATGACGGGTACTGCGAAGACAGAGGAAGAAGAGTTCAAGCGTATTTATGGACTCGATGTTATTCAAGTGCCTACAAACCGCTCGATGATCCGTAAGGATATTGCAGATGTTGTCTACAAATCCGAACTCGGTAAATTCAAAGCGGTCGTAGAAGAGATCGTAGAACGCCACAGTAAAAATCAACCGGTACTCGTAGGTACAATATCTATCGAGAACTCGGAGAAATTATCAGATATGCTGAAGCGCAGAGGCGTTACGCACAAAGTGCTCAACGCGAAGTTCCATGCGGAAGAGGCAGAAATTATTTCGCGCGCTGGTCAATCGGGCTCTGTAACGATAGCAACGAACATGGCTGGACGTGGTACAGATATTTTGCTAGGTGATGCGGTTGCTGAACTAGGCGGCTTGCATATCATTGGTACAGAGCGCCATGAAAGCCGTCGGATCGATAACCAGCTGCGTGGTCGTGCTGGACGTCAAGGCGATCCAGGTTCATCACAGTTTTATCTATCGCTTGAGGATGAGCTGATGCGTCGCTTCGGTTCTGAAAATATTATGGGCATGATGGATAAGCTTGGACTTGATGAGGATCAGCCGATTGAGAGTCGGATGATTTCTAGAGCCATTGAATCGGCGCAGAAACGCGTTGAGGGCAATAACTTTGACATTCGGAAAGTCGTTCTACAATACGATGATGTCATGAATCAGCAGCGTGAGGTTATCTATAAGCAGCGCCGCGATATTCTTGGTTCGGAGAACATTCGCCAGGAAGTTATGGAAATGCTTAAGCCTGTGATCGAACGTATTGTTGAGGCTCACTGTTCGGAGGACATTCCGGAGGAGTGGGATCTTCAAGCCATCGTTGATTATGCTCAAGCGAACTTCCTGCAAGAGGGATCTTTGACCAAGGAAGAGATTTGGGGCAAAGAGAAGGAAGAAATTATCGACTACATTTATGCTGAAGTCGTTGCTTCCTATGATGAGCGTGAACAAGAGCTTGGTGAAGAAACGATGCGTGAATTCGAGAAGGTCGTTGTGCTTCGTGCGGTAGATAGCAAATGGATGGATCACATCGATGCGATGGATCAGCTCCGTCAAGGTATCCACCTGCGTGCATACGGCGGTACGGATCCACTTCGTGAATATCAATTTGAAGGCTTCGAGATGTTCAAGGAAATGATCGAGAGCATCCATGAGGAAGTTGCAAGATACATTATGAAGGCGCGCGTAGAGAGCAACCTGGAGCGTCAAGAGGTAGCTCAAGGCCAAACGACTACGACGAGCGGCGGCGGAGAAGCTATGGAGAAGCGTCCTGCTAAGCGCGAAGATCGTGTAGGCCGTAACGATGCATGCCCTTGCGGCAGCGGCAAGAAATACAAACAATGCCACGGCAAGTAAGGAACGGCATTAATGAGCATGGCATAAAATAAACCATGAACCATTATTTTGAGGTGAAGCGGAAGCTATGATAGACATAACGGTTAAACAAGACCTGCGTGAAATGGCCAAGCGGCTCCAAGAGCTTAGGGGGTCACTTTGACTTAGATCTTAAGCAAGAAATTATTGCTAATTTCGAGGAGAAGATGACATTCCCTGATTTTTGGGATGATAATGACAAAGCGCAAAGCGTTATTTCGGAGCTTAATGCGGTGAAGTCAGTTGTGGATCATTACGACGGGTTGTATAGCGAACAGGAAGATCTTCAGATGATGCTGGAGCTGGCGGAAGAAGAAGGCGATGAGTCGCTTGCAGCAGACGTTGTGAGTGGCGTGGAGAAGCTCATGCGCAAGATAAGCGAGTTTGAGCTTCAACTGCTGCTTAATCAGCCTTACGATAAGCTCAATGCGATTCTGGAGCTGCATCCTGGCGCCGGCGGTACGGAGTCTCAGGACTGGGGTTTGATGCTTTACAGGATGTACACTCGCTGGGCGGAGAAGAGCGGCTTCAAGGTCGAGCTTCTTGATTACTTGCCTGGTGATGAGGCCGGCATTAAAAGTGTCACCATTTTGGTGAAGGGCTTCAATGCATACGGGTATTTGAAGGCTGAGAAAGGTGTGCACCGTTTAGTTCGCATTTCTCCGTTTGATTCTGCGGGTCGTCGCCACACGTCGTTTGCTTCATGCGATGTAGTCCCTGAAATCGATGACAGCATCGAGATAGAGATTCGCAGTGAGGATTTGAAGGTGGATACGTACCGGGCGAGTGGAGCAGGCGGGCAGCACGTCAATAAGACGGAGTCGGCTATCCGTATTACCCACATCCCTTCAGGCATTGTGGTCGCCTGCCAGCAGGAGCGTTCACAAATTCAGAACCGGGAACGTGCTATGAAGATGCTTCGTTCTAAGCTGTATGATCGGAAGATCGAGGAGCAGATGAAGCATTTGGCGGAAATACGCGGCGATCAATCGGAAATCGCGTGGGGAAGTCAAATTCGTTCTTATGTTTTCCATCCATATAGTATGGTGAAAGATCACCGTACTTCTGTAGAGACAGGTAATGTCGGCGCGGTTATGGATGGCGACATCGACGCTTTTATTGATGGATATTTGCGTCATCAGATTCGTCATGAGTAATTTGCGGTCATCTACAAATGGATAGTTTCAGTGAAGAGTTCCAACACGGTTAACGTGTGGAACTCTTCTTTTTGCGATAATCGGCTTGCGAGGAGATAAAAGGTATGAAAGAAAGCACGGCGAAGCGGAGAAAAGGCGGGCGCAGCTTCAGTCCGCGAACCCAGTCGATTTGGAACATTATTCAGCTCCTGATCGGTTCGGCTATCGTAGCGATTAGCTTCAATATGTTCATGGTGCCCAATGGGATTGCTTCTGGAGGCGTATCAGGCATATCAATTCTCGTCCAAAGAGCGGCAGGCATTACTCCTGCAGTCACGCAATGGGCGATCAATATTCCGCTGTTTATCGCGGGCCTGTGGCTGCTTGGCAAACGGTTTGGAGCGAAAACAGCGCTAGGTTCGATTATATTGCCTCTGTTTGTGCTGCTGTCGAATGGCTGGCCATCGCCTACGGATAATCCACTGCTTGCGGCAATTTATGGCGGTATCGGGGTCGGTCTAGGACTTGGCCTTGTTTTTCGTGGAGGAGCATCTACAGGCGGTCTGGATTTAGCTGCGCAAATTTTACATCGCTATACAGGACTGCCGCTCAGCTTGGCTATCGTTTGTTTCGATGGCTGCGTGATCATTGCGGCTGGTATTATCATTTCTCCGGAGGTTGCGCTGTACGCCTTGATTGGTTTATTCGTGACGAGCAAGACGATAGATTTTGTACAAAGCGGATTACAGCTATCTAAGGTTGCGTTTATCATCAGCGATCATTCAGATGATGTAGCGAAAGCGATTCTTAATGATTTGGACCGTGGATTGACGAGGCTGGATGGCCACGGTGGGTATACTGGCGCGGGGCGAACGGTGTTAATGGTAGTAGTCGGGCAAAATGAGGTGCCAAAGCTGAAGCAAATCGTTAAGTCTATTGATCCTGGAAGCTTTGTTATTATTAGTAATACAGCTGAGGTGATTGGTCAGGGCTTTAAGCTGGATAGTTAACGAGAGGTCGACTTAATCATGATCAAATGTACATTGTGTCCTCTCGTGCTCCATTTTTCTTAATGTCCAAACTATACCAATTATGATCATTCTGTGTTAGTATGAAACGAGAACAAATGTTCTTGTTTTGTAAAAGGCCATACTCTCAGAGAATTCATAAAATGAGCAAAATTATCATCATTTGTTCGTTGTATTATTATGAATTCGAATGTATAATAATACGAAACAATGTGCGTATTTCCATGAACTACCGAATGATGTACAATTGTAAGTTGTGGAAGAAAACATCCTTTCCGCGTGCGGAAAGAGCAATAGATGAAGCTGCATAGCAGGGGAAAAGATAGCATGCAGTATCTAGTTTCGGGGAGAGATTAACATGAGCACAAAGGTGAAAATAGCGATTATCGGTTCAACTGGCTATGGCGGTGTAGAACTCATTCGATTGCTCGCATCCCATCCGCTGGCAGAGGTGACTTCAGTCATATCGTCATCCAGCGCAGGCACGCCGATTACGGAAGGTTATCCTCATTTGACAGGCATTCGCGAAGAATTGCTTGATGATGTGGATCCTGCTGCAATTAAAGCGAAAGCAGATGTCGTATTTCTAGCAACGCCTGCTGGCGTGGCAGCAAAGCTGGTTCCAGCTTTGCTTGAAGTCGGTTTGAAAATTATTGATTTGTCAGGAGATTTCCGCTTGAAGTCGCCAGCTCTATATGAGCAGTGGTACAAGAAGCCTTCAGCAGACGAGGCTTACTTGAAGCAAGCCGTGTTTGGCCTTGCCGAAATATACGGCGATCAAGTGAAGGATGCTCCATTCATCTCTAATCCAGGCTGTTACCCGACAGCGACACTGTTAGGTCTTCTACCAGCTGTCAAAGAGGGCTGGGTTGATCCATCTACAATCATCATTGACGCCAAATCAGGCGTTTCCGGTGCAGGTCGCGGTGCTTCACTTGGCACTCATTATTCAGAACTTAACGAAAATTTAAAAGCATATAAGCTAAATCAGCATCAACATATCCCAGAAATAGAAATGGTTCTTTCCGATACGGCTAATAAGCCGGTCGTGACTACCTTTACGACGCATCTCGTGCCAATGACGCGCGGTATTATGTCCACGATGTATGCGGTCGTTCAAGGTGAACGGAGCACTAGTGATTTTATCGATTTATATCGTTCTTATTATGAAGGACGTAAGTTTGTACGTATTCGTCCAGAAGGACAATGGCCGTCTACCAAAGAAGTATGGGGCTCCAACTATTGCGATATCGGCTTTGCAGTCGATGAGCGTACGAACCGCGTAACCATCGTTTCTGTTATCGACAACCTGGTTAAAGGCGCTGCGGGTCAAGCGATTCAAAACTTGAACCTGATGATGGGCTGGGACGAGACGCTCGGTTTGCAATTCGTTCCCGTTTATCCTTAATTAATAACAAAAACATTCCTACTGATCTTATAACCATACTCATACAGGTGAAGGAGATACGATTTTACGATGGGACAGGATAATACGACAGCCTTGTTCACGGTCGTCGCTGACGGCTCGATAACAACGCCACAAGGCTTCAAAGCAGGTGGATTGCACTGCGGTCTCAAAAAAACGACGCGTCACGATCTTGGCGCAATCGTATGTGAGGTGCCAGCAGCAGCAGCAGGCGTATACACGACTAATGTGTTTCAGGCTGCACCTCTTCAAGTAACACGCGAGAGCATCGGCTCTGGCGGCGTGCTGCGTGCGGTGCTTGTGAATAGCGGCAACGCGAATGCTTGTACAGGCAAACAAGGCGAAGCGGACGCTTACGAAATGCGCTCCAGATTTGCTGAAGCAATTGGCGTTTCTTCGGAACATGTAGCGGTAGCGTCAACGGGTGTTATTGGCGAGCTGTTGAAGATGGACAAGGTGCGCGTGGGCATTGACGGCCTTCCGGCTAAGCTGGACGGTAATCGCGAAGGCGCGGATGATTTTTGCCAAGCGATTCTAACGACGGATTTGGTTCAAAAGATGGTTTGCGTTGAGCTTGAGCTTGACGGCAAACGCGTACATGTCTCAGGTGCAGCCAAAGGCTCGGGCATGATTCATCCGAATATGGCGACGATGCTTGGATTCGTAACGACAGATGCAGCTATTGGAAGCGAAGCGCTTCAGCAGGTACTTCGTCTTGCGACGGATCTGACTTTCAATATGATTACCGTTGATGGTGATACGAGCACGAACGATATGCTGGTTGCTATGGCGAGTGGACTTGCTGGCAATACGGAGCTGACAGAAGCTCACGAAGGCTGGGCAGCATTTGTAGCTGCGATCCGTCATGTATGTGAGGTGCTTGCAAAAGCGATCGCCCGCGATGGCGAAGGCGCAACCAAGCTCGTGGAGGTACAGGTGAACGGTGCGGTAAGCGACGATTCTGCACAAGCGATTGCGAAGACGGTTATCGGATCATCGCTCGTGAAATCGGCCGTGTTTGGAGCGGACGCAAACTGGGGTCGTATTATTGCGGCAGTAGGCCGTGCAGGCCAGCCGGTTAATCCGGAGACGGTCGACATCCGTCTTGGCGATATTTTGACATTGGAGCAATCCCGTCCTGTCGTATTTGATGAAGAGGTTGCCTTGGAATATTTGAAAGGTGATACCGTTGTTATTCGCGTTGACTTACATAATGGCGAAGGAACGGCAACGGCATGGGGCTGCGATTTGACCTATGACTATGTTCGCATTAATGCGGCATATCGGACATAAGCAAAGTAGATGCTTGGAGGGTATGGAACAGTGACGGAGCAACGATTTGTAATGAAATGCGGAGGCAGCACACTGGCGGCGCTTCCTAACAGTTTTTTTGACGAGTTGCGAGAGCTTCAGCTATCTGGCGTTCTTCCGGTCATCGTGCATGGCGGCGGTCCAGCGATATCGGAAACGCTCGGTAAGCTGGGAATAGAGACTGGATTTGTTAACGGTCTGCGTAAAACCAATGATGCTGTGCTTGACGTAGTTGAGATGGTACTTGCCGGTCGTATTAATAAAGAAATCGTTCGAAAAATTCAAATCAACGGCGCTAAGGCACTCGGATTATCCGGTGTGGATGGCATGCTCATTCAAGCGCGGCCTGTTGCAAACTCGGCAGAGATCGGCTTTGTCGGCGACGTTACAGATGTGAATGCTGAGATTATTGAAGGTGTTATGAACATGGGTTACATTCCAGTCATTGCACCCATCGGGATTGATGATCAAGGGCAACGCTACAACATTAATGCGGACACAGCTGCAGGTGCTGTTGCCTCCCATCTCGGAGTAGAACGAATGATCGTTGTTACGGACGTACCGGGCATTCTCAAAACAGTAGATGGACAGAAGCAGGTGCTTCCTGTTGTATCCGTTGCAGAGATTGAAGAGATGATAACAAGCGGTGAGATTTACGGCGGCATGATTCCAAAAGTTCGCGCAGCGATTCAGTGCATACAAGGCCGTGTGCGTGAAGTGGTGATCGTAAGCGGTGAGGAGCCAGGCGTTTTGACAAGAGCGGTACGTGAAGGCGGCGTTGGTACTCGAATAGTTCAGATGAATGAAGGGCGGGTGTAAGGTCGATGAGTGACACGAATGCAACAGCTGCAGTTGACCAATCTCTTTTTCCAACCTATGCAAGATATCCGATGGCTTTGGTAAAAGGTGACGGCAGCTGGCTATGGGACGATAAAGGAAATAAATATCTCGATTTTATGAGCGGTATTGCCGTTACAAATCTAGGGCATGCTCCTAAACAAATCAAAGCAGCGCTCGTTAAGCAGCTCGACGAGCTGTGGCATGTATCGAATCTGTTCCATATTCCGAACCAAGCGGAAGCTGGTAAGCTCATTACTGACAATAGCTGCGCAGATGCCGTGTTTTTCTGCAACTCGGGTGCTGAGGCGAACGAAGCGGCTATCAAGCTTGCACGCCGTTACAATCAGAAGGTACTGAACAATGGTCGATTCGAGATCATTACTTTCGAGCAATCGTTCCACGGACGTACGCTTGCTACGCTTACAGCAACGGGCCAAGCGAAGGTGAAGGAAGGTTTTGCGCCGCTGCCGGCTGGCTTCAAAACCATTCCTCTGAACGATTTAGCTGCACTTGAAGCGGCTGTTTCTGACCAAACGGCAGCAATCATGCTGGAAATGGTGCAGGCAGAAGGCGGTATTTATCCGGTTGATCCCGATTACATGAAAGAGCTTGTCGCTCTATGCGAGAAGCAAGGCATTCTTCTTATTGTGGATGAGATTCAAACGGGAATGGGACGTACAGGCAAGCTGTTTGCATATGAGCATTACGGGATTGAGCCTGATATTTTCACGATGGCCAAAGGTCTTGGAAGTGGCTTCCCAGTTGGCGCAATGGCCGCAAAGGAAAAGCTTCGTGAAGGTTTTACCGCAGGCAGCCACGGCTCAACATTCGGTGGAACGCCGATTGCTACAGCAGTTGTAAAGGCGACTCTTGAGACGATCGTTGGAGAGAATTTGTCCGCGCGCGCGGCGCAAAAAGGCGAATATCTGATTTCACAGCTTCGGGAGAAACTTGCGGGGAATGATTTTGTTCATGAGGTTCGTGGACTTGGTTTGCTAGTAGGGATCGCGTGTGCGGAGCCTATTTCAGATATTTTGAACGCGGCACAGGAGCGTGGTCTGATCGTTATCTCGGCAGGACCGAATGTCATTCGATTATTGCCTAATTTACTCGTTACGGATGAAGAAATTGACATAGCTGTTGCGCTATTAGTCGAACTACTGGAAGCGAAGCGGCATGTCGTTAAATCATAAATGCTAGAAGATTGTTTTAAGCTGAAGGAGGGCTCTACCATGCAAGGAACAGTAAACGAGGATTTGGCGCAAAGCTTGAAAGGGCGCGACTTTCTAATGCTGGTTGATTTTAAGCCAGAGGAAATTCGTTACTTGATCGACCTAGCCATTGATCTGAAGCAAAAACAAAAAGCGGGCGAAACTCACCATGTACTAAAGGGTAAGACGCTTGGTATGATTTTTGAGAAATCGTCGACACGTACACGTGTTTCGTTTGAAGTTGGGATGTACCAGCTTGGCGGTCAGGGTCTATTCCTTAGTGGAAATGATCTGCAAATCGGTCGCGGCGAGACGATCTGGGATACAGCACAAACGTTGTCGCGCTACCTAGACGGTATTATGATTCGTACATTCGCACATCGTAAGGTGGTTGAGCTTGCTCGTGGAGCAACAATTCCGGTCATCAACGGTTTGACGGATCTATCACATCCATGCCAAGCACTTGCGGATTACCAAACCATTCTTGAGCAAAAGGGTCGTTTGGAAGGTTTGAAAATTGCTTATATCGGCGATGGCAACAATATGACTCATTCTCTGTTGATGGGCGCTGCGAAGCTTGGTCTTCATATGTCTGTTGCGACTCCAGAGGGTTATGAGCCGGATGCAGATATTATTCAGCAAACGAAGGATCATGCTGCCGAGACGGGTTCGCAAATTCACATTTGCCGCGATCCGAAGGAAGCTATTGCTGACGCTGATATCGTATACACAGATGTGTGGGCGAGCATGGGGCAAGAAGCAGAGCAGAAGGAACGTGAGATTGCTTTTGCCGCTTATCAGGTTAATGAGGCTATTACGAAATACGCGAAGAAGGACTACCTCTTCATGCACTGCTTGCCGGCACACCGCGGCGAAGAAGTGAGCGAAGGCGTAATCGACGGCGATCGTTCGATTATTTTCGACCAGGCAGAGAACCGTCTTCACGCACAAAAAGCGATTATGGCAGCAATCATGTCCTAGCTTAAACGCTATAAATATATGAATTTATTCGAAGGGAAGTAAAACAATACTATGGCAAAAGAAAAAATTGTACTCGCCTACTCCGGAGGCTTGGATACTTCGGTTATCCTCAAATGGTTGAAAGAAACTTACGATGCTGAAATCATCGCATTCACAGCAGATATTGGACAAAAGGATGAGCTTGACGGCTTGGAAGAAAAAGCACTCGCAACGGGCGCTTCCAAAGTGTACATCGATGATCTTCGCGATGAGTTCGCAAAAGATTTCATCTACCCGATGTTCCAAGCGGGAACGCTTTATGAAGGCCAATATTTGCTCGGAACTTCCATTGCCCGTCCGCTTATTGCGAAACGCATGGTTGATATCGCTCGCGCAGAAGGCGCAGCTTATATTGCGCACGGCGCAACAGGCAAAGGCAACGATCAGGTTCGTTTTGAGCTGACTGCTGCTGCACTTGCTCCTGAGATCGGCGTTATCGCGCCTTGGCGCCTTGAAGCATTCCGTGAAGAATTCCCGGGTCGTGCGGAAATGATCGCGTATGCGGAGAAACACAACATTCCAGTTACGGCGTCTGCGGCGAAGCCGTATTCGACAGACCGCAACCTGCTGCACATTAGCTTTGAGAGCGGCATGCTGGAAGATCCTTGGTTCGATCCTAGCTCTGAAGAAAACGAAAGCATGTATGTGCTAAGCGTATCTCCTGAGAATGCTCCGGATAAAGCAGAATATGTAGAGCTTACTTTTGCAGAAGGCAACTGTACGGCTATTAACGGCAAAGAGCTTAGCCCACTTGAGGTTATGGATATGCTCAACGACCTTGGCGGCAAGCACGGCATCGGACGCGTTGACATGGTTGAGAATCGTTTTGTCGGCATGAAGAGCCGCGGCGTGTACGAAACACCGGGCGGCACAATCTTGTTCACCGCTCACCGCAAAATGGAATCTTTGACAATGGACCGCGAAGTTATGCATCTTCGTGATTCGTTGATTGCAAAATATAGCCAGCTCGTATACAACGGCTTCTGGTTCGCGCCTGAGCGTCTTGCTTTGCAAGCACTTGTGTCGGAATCACAAAAGAACGTAAGCGGCGTTGTTCGCTTGAAGCTGTACAAAGGTAATGTTATCGGAGCAGGCGTACAAAGCCCAGTGAGCTTGTACAATCCTGATATTGCAACGATGGAAGCTGATCCTTCACAAGCATACGATCAAGGTGACGCGACTGGCTTTATCCGTCTGAACGCATTGCGTCTAAAAGTATCATCGGCAGTTAGCAATAAATAAGTTTTACAAGGGAGTGTAGCGAACCAGTGAGTAAATTATGGGGCGGTCGTTTTACGAAAAAAACGGACCAATTGGTAGAGGAATATACGGCATCGATTATGTTCGACAAGGAGCTCGCTGAAGAGGATATTCAAGGCAGTCTGGCGCATGTTACGATGCTGGGCAAGCAAGGCATACTTCCTTTGGATGACGTTGAGAAGATTAAGGACGGCTTGCACCGCGTGCTTCAGCGCATCAAACGCGACGATATCGAATTCTCTATTGGAGACGAAGATATTCATATGAATATCGAGAAGACGCTAATCGACGATGTTGGCTCCGTAGGCGGCAAGCTTCATACCGGCCGCAGCCGGAATGACCAAGTTGCGACGGATATGCATTTGTGGCTGCGTAAGCGCGTTGTCGAGTTCGTAGATATGCTATACAAACTGCAATCCGCACTTATTGGGCAAGCGAAAGCTAATATTGATACGATTGTACCTGGTTATACGCATTTGCAGCGTGCGCAGCCGATCCTGTTTGCTCATCACTTGATGGCTTACGTATCGATGTTTGGACGCGATATTGAGCGTTTGCAAGACAGCTATAAGCGTATCAACGTGCTTCCGCTTGGAGCAGGCGCTTTGGCAGGGACAACCTTCCCAATCGATCGTCATTTTGTGGCAAGCCAACTTAAGTTTGATCGCGTTTATGAGAATAGCTTGGATGCGGTAAGCGACCGTGACTTTATTGTTGAGTTTCTAGCTGACGCATCGATTATCATGATGCATCTATCGCGCCTTAGCGAAGAGCTTATTCTTTGGTCGAGCACCGAGTTTCACTTTGTTGAGTTGGATGATGCGTTCTGCACAGGCAGCAGCATTATGCCGCAAAAGAAAAACCCAGACGTACCTGAACTTGTTCGCGGTAAAACCGGACGCGTTTACGGTGATCTTGTTGGCTTGCTGACAGTGCTTAAATCATTGCCGCTTGCTTATAACAAAGACATGCAGGAAGACAAAGAAGGCATGTTCGATACAGTGAAGACGCTGCAAGGCGCGCTTCAGTTATTTGCTCCGATGATTGCAACGATGAAGGTAAACAAGGAACGGATGCGTCAAGCCGTTAACCAGGATTTCTCGAACGCAACGGATATTGCAGACTTCCTCGTTGGCAAAGGCTTGCCTTTCCGCCAAGCACATGAGGTTATCGGCAAAACCGTATTGTATTGCATCGAGCAAAACAAATACTTGCTAGACCTTACACTGGAAGAGTTCAAGAAGTTCTCTTCTTTGTTCGATGATCGTATTTATGCAGTGCTTCAACCGGAACAGGTTGTAAATGCGCGTAACGTTTATGGCGGTACGGCAAAAACACAAGTACAAGATGCAATTGGACGCGCAGAGCTTGCATTAGAGCAAACAGCAGCATGGGTGACAGAGTATCTTGAGCGCAGCAGATAATGGAGTTAGCCCTTTATAAAGGTATATAGATTAAAAAGCAGTTCAGCGTTGCCTTGGAGGCAACGAGCTGAACTGCTTTTTTTGATAGATAAGTTGATAGCAGTTTCCACGCACTAGTCACTCATACACCTATAAAACTCCATCCTCGAGCAGCGGTTCTGTCGTTTGCGGTGGCGGAGTTGGCGTAGCTGATGGTCCTTTTCCGCCCTTCATCGGGCCAACCTCAATGATGGTTGGCTGAGCCTTGTAGGTATCACGTGACAAGCGTTCACGGGAGACGACTTCGCCATCACGAGTTAGCGTACGGTAGGTTTCTACGACAAAGCCCTGCTTACCTGTTTCCACAGTAACCTTTTGGCCTGGCGATAAGCGTGTATTCGTTTTTTCCTGAACCGTTGGTTCAATCGTTTTGAGCGTTACGGATTCGATATCGTACTTTTCGTTATCTTTCATTGTACCGAACAGCTTGATCGTCAGCTTGCGATCCACTACTGAGGTACGAATGATGAGGTTTTTGCCTGTTGTGTTTTTAAAACGAAAGTTGATGGCGCCACCCGCATAAGTAGCGTCCTGGCCAATAGGCAAATAAGCAACGGGCAGTGAATGATTGCGTCGTTCGACAATTTCCAACCCTGCTCGAAGGATCGCATTGTAAAGCGTGCTCGATACTTGGCATATGCCGCCGCCGATGCCTGGAACAAGCTTCCCATTCAAAATAACTGGAGCTTCGCGATACTCGTATAATTCCTCTGCTTTGGCAATTAGCTTGCTATAATCGAAAATTTCACCAGGTGCGAGTTCCCAATCGTTAAGAGCTTCTGCGGTTACGGTCACGTTGTGAGCACGTCCTTCTGCGCTCGTCCTGAAATCAGTAGAAAAAGATATAATTTTACGATCTATTCCTTCTTCCTTCAATTTCTCAAGTGTTAGTTCGGGATGAATAACGGTGATCGGCAGTTCTGCTTCAAAAGCTTTCTCAGCAGGCGCACCGATTTGCTCCTTTTTCAGTACGACCCAATCGTTCACCTGTTCGATAAGTTCTCCGATATCCAAGCGGTAGGCATCAACATGAGGCTCATAGATTACCTCGTCCTTATCGGTAATGATTCGCGTTGCATTTTTGGTAGCACTTTTTTCAATCCAGCTCCACTGCTTGCGAAGGGCTGCATCAAATGCGTCAGAGTTCCAAGCTTGTGAGAGCTCATACTGGTTGGGAAATTGATAGCGGTAAACGGCACGATCCCATATATCACCTTCGCCAAGTTTTAATAAGGCCTCGCGAATGGTTTTGAATTCTGCTTTATACCCAAGCTCTTTTACGGTCCATTGCTTGCTGTCGCCAGCTTCCGCAGATGCATGAATCGTAATAGTGCGCTGCTGCAACGAACTCTCATATTCCGTGAGCAGCTTAAGAGCATCTTCTATCGGCATGCCTCCAATAGCTATGCCGCCAGCATCAACCTCATCAGGAACCGTTTTTTGCTGTGCATAGTTCCAGATAAAGCCCCAACCTACAGCTGCAATAAGAAGCAGCGAAGCCGCAATGATAATCCCAATATGGATACGTTTTACGATACGAATCACTCCTTTCTGCATGTTAAAAAAAGCAGTCTTACATGTATATGCTGAATACTCTGCAATTTTGTCTAATGCGCAGTGAGAGGTTGATTCGACAATTGCTTCGATTATGAGATTTGTGAAAAATGAGGAAAGCGAGCTCCTTATGAAGGAATTCAGCACAAACTGTCGAAATAGTAGTACTGACTATAAACAGGATGTGATAATGTGATTGAGATGCAAGACATATGGAAAACGTACACCGACGGAACGCATGCGTTAAAAGGCGTCTCTGTTCGTATAGATCGCAATGAATTTGTTTATCTAGTAGGACCATCTGGTGCAGGTAAATCGACATTTATGAAATTAATTTATCGTGAGGAAGTACCGACAAAAGGGCAGATTTCTGTTAATGGATTTAACATAGGGAAGCTGAAACCGCGCAAAATCCCATTTGTTAGACGAAATATTGGCGTTATTTTTCAGGACTTTAGACTTTTACCCAAATTAACTGTATTTGAAAACGTTGCATTTGCTATGGAAGTTATTGAAGCCCCGACCCGCGTGATCAAGAGGCGAACGATGGAGGTTCTCGATCTCGTAGGATTGAAGCATAAGCATGCAAGCCTGCCAGCTCAGTTATCGGGCGGTGAGCAGCAGCGGGTATCGATTGCAAGAGCGATTGTAAATAACCCATCCGTTATCGTAGCGGACGAGCCTACGGGCAACTTGGACCCGGAAACGTCGCAGGGCATTATGAACTTGCTTGAGGAAATCAACTTCCGCGGCGCGACAATCATTATGGCTACCCACAATAAAGATATCGTTAACTCCATACGTAAGCGCGTCATTGCAATCGAGGACGGCAATATCGTACGTGACGAGGCTAGAGGGGAGTACGGTTATGAAGCTTAGAACTATACTCCGTCATCTACGAGAAGGCGCCAAAAACATCATAAGAAATGGCTGGATGTCGTTTGCTTCAGTGAGCTCGATATTTATATCCTTGTTCATCCTCGGCATATTTTTATTGCTCGCACTAAACGTTAACTCAATGGCGGCACAGATCGAGAGTCAGGTGCAAATTCGCGTGTTTTTACAGCTTAATGTAGACAAAGCGAAGATAACGGAGCTGCAGAACAAAATCGGTAATTTAACAGAGGTCAAGCAAGTAACGTTTGTGTCCAAAGCAGAGGGTCTAGAGCTGCTGCGGAAAAACCTAGGCGATGAGAATAAGGATTTGCTGGATGGTTATGAGAAAGAAAAAAACCCGCTGCCGGATTCGTTTACGGTAGAGGTTTATGAACCGCAATCGATTGAAGAAGCAGCAAAGAAGATCGATGCGATAAATAAAGCAGATGAGCTCATTCCGATTGCCAAAATTAAATATGGACAAGGCACGGTAGAGACTCTTTTCAAAATTACAAATGCTTTGCGTTACATAGGTATCGTCATCGTTGTAGGTCTGTCGGTAACAGCGATGTTCCTGATCTCGAACACGATCAAAATGACAATTATCGCAAGACGCAGAGAAATTGGCATTATGAAGTTGGTTGGCGCGACGAATTCTTTTATTCGCTGGCCGTTTTTCATTGAAGGTGCACTTATTGGAATTATCAGCTCGGTTTTAACAACCGTTGCTGTGCTCGTTGGTTACTCGCAGCTTGTGAAATTTACGCAAATGGAATTATCGCTAATGATGATTAAGCTCATCACGGTAGAGGAGTCTGGTATGCTGACCGCCACGCTGCTCATAGTACTCGGAACATTAATCGGCATTTGGGGCAGCACGATTTCGATACGAAAGTATTTGAAAGTGTAGGAGGATGCGAACGTGAAGAAGAGGAAATGGCTGTTATTCACAGTCACGATAATGCTTGCGGTGTTTGTCATGCAACCAACAGGAGGAGAAGCTGCTTCTCTTAGCGAAATCAAGAAACAATTAGCAGCCGCTAAGGCGGAAATGAGGGAAGCAGAGCAACGTGCCGCTAAAGCGGAGCGGCAAGCGGCTAACGCTCATAATCAGGCAAAGACAGCCGAGAATGAGAAAGTAAGCATTCTGGGTAAGAAAACAGAAGCGGAAGCTTCTATCACAAATTTGATGGCAGAGATTGATAATGTCGTCATCAACAAAACAAAAATGCAAGCGCAAAGCGATGCCAAGGAAGAGGAATTGCTGCAGACCGGTCTTGAGCTCGAACAGGCTGAAGAGCGTGTAGTAACACGCGATGAGTTGCTGCAATCTCGCATGCGTCTGATGTATACGAACGGTTTTGTATCTTATATGGACGTGCTTCTGAGCGCGACTAGCTTTACTGATTTCATTGATCGTTTCGATGCCCTTCAATCGATTCTGTCGCAGGATCGAGATATTTTGGCGGAGCAAAGAGAAGAGAAGGAGCTTGTTGCTCTCAAGAAAGTGGAAGTGGAGAAGCAATTTGCAGAAGTAAAAAAGATTTATGAGAAGCTGGAGCAATATGAAGCTCATCTTGTGAAGAAAGAACAAGAGAAAGAAGTCATGATAGCGAGCTACAATAGCAATATCAAACAACTAGACAATAAGCTCGTCCAAATCGACTCCACGTTAGAGGAGCTCGAGGGCATCAGCAAGGAACAAGAGGAGCTGCTTATGGCGCTTGCTGCGGAAGTAGCGAAGTTGAATGCAGCGAAAAATAAAATATCGAATCCGTATACGGGCGGTAAGCTTGGTATGCCAATTAAGGATAACTATCGCATAAGCTCAAGCTTTGGCACACGGGTTCATCCGATCACAGGTAAAAAACATACGCATACAGGCATGGATTTCGCTGCACCACAGGGAACGGATATATACGCAGCTGAAGACGGTGTTGTACTCGTTGCGCAAAAGTGGAGCACTTACGGAAATTGTGTCATCATTGACCATGGGAATGGCTTGTGGACGTTATACGGACATATTCGAAATGGTGGAATTGACGTAAAAAAAGGTGAAACCGTTAAGAAGGGCCAGAAGATTGCTGAGGTTGGCAGTACAGGCAATTCGACGGGACCGCATTTGCATTTTGAAGTGCGTAAGAGCCAAACTCCTGTTAATCCAGGCGGATATTTGAAATAAGCAATCTTTCATAAAATAAATCAAGAGGCAGCCCATGTGGCTGCCTTGTTTATAATCGTACAGAAAAAATAAATATAAAATGATCATTTTTACCGAAAAATACAAATAATTGTAAGCGGCTTGTCATATACTAGTGTGGTCTTAAATCTAAGACCGTGTAAGATGAGAAGGTGGTGTAGACAGGTGCATTTCAAAGGACGGACAGTATTCGCGTTCGTTATGCTAACGATGATTGCATCCGTACTCGTTACGCTAACGATCGCGGACCAAATGATTAACCCGGACAAGCCAGCGGCGCCTGCACTTTCAGCAGCGGCAGCTGATGACGGTGACCGCTTCAGGCTTAAAACGGAAGAGCTGACGAAGCTTAATGCGGTACTGGAATTAATTGAAACAAAATATTATCAGAAGGTCGATCGCATGGAGCTGCTTGATGGTGCAGTAAGCGGCATGATGTCGTCGCTGGATGATCCCTATTCCGTCTACATGGAGAAGGACGTAGCTCAACATTTTTCGGAATCGATCGAAGGCTCGTTTACGGGTATCGGAGCAGAGGTTACGCTTGAGAATGGACGGATTGTTGTTGTATCCCCCATTAAGGGCTCTCCGGCTGAACGTTCAGGCTTATTAGCGAAAGATATTTTGCTGACGGTTAACGGGGCGAAGCTTGATGGATTGAATCTACAGGATGCCGTAGCGAAAATTCGCGGCCCAAAAGGGACAAAAGCGAAAATTCAAGTACAGCGTGCCGGATTTTCTGAACCGATACAGCTCGTACTCATCCGCGATGATATTGATGTGGAAACGGTATATGGCACACTGCAACCTGATGGTACAGGTGTCATTGAAATCAGACAATTTTCTCTACATACAGCAGAGCGATTTAAGCAAGAGCTCTCGAAGTTAGAGGAACAAGGGATGAAGGGGCTTGTCATCGACGTGCGCAATAATCCTGGGGGCGTTCTGCCGGTTGTTGTTGAGATTGCACAGACCTTCTTAGCCAAGGGTACGACAGTCGTTCAGGTTGAGGATCGTGAAGGAAATAGGGAGAAAACGCTGTCGAAGGGACAAGGAAAATCGTACCCAATAGCAGTTCTTATGAATAACGGGAGTGCAAGCGCGTCAGAAATTTTGGCAGGAGCGCTGCAGGAGAGCGCCGGAGCGAAGCTCGTTGGTGAAACCTCCTTCGGAAAAGGTACCGTGCAAGTGAGCTACAACAAAGCGCTTGGCGACGGTAGTCTTCTAAAAATGACGATAGCCAAATGGTTAACACCAAAGGGCAATTGGATCCATGAAAATGGAATAAAACCGGATCTTACGGTGCAGCCGCCAGATTTATATACCGTTGCAAGACTTGCGATTTCGGAGACGCTGAAGCAGGATATGCTGGGCGAGCAAGTACGGAGCGTACAAATCATGCTGCACGGACTCGGCTATGAACCTAAGCGCGAGGATGGTTATTTCGGAGCGGAGACAACAGAGGCCGTTAAGAGATTCCAATCCGAGCACAGCTTGCCGGCTACGGGACAGGTCGATAAGCAAACGGGAGAAGTGCTAGAGAAGCAAGTCATTAAATGGATTCAAGATAAGAAGAATGACAAGCAGCTGTTGGAAGCAATTAAGGCGGTAGGCAGGAAATAATACGCGCATGTCGAATGAATAAGAGGTTGACTCTGTTTAACAGGGTCAGCCTTTTATTTTTATACGCGAATAGGGATATGTGGAACAAGCGAAGGAGTGTTGGCTTTGGAAACGGCGATCGAGTTAATAGAAATGCTCGGGCAAGCGGCTGTCCAATTAGTTGCACAGCCATTCTATTATATTGCGGTGTTATTCATTATTTTACAGTATACAAGGCAAATACGAGTGGAGAGGCAAATGTTTGCGGTAAAGCTGCATCATTGGCCGGGCTTGGTTCTTAAGGCGATGTTTACGGGCCTCATGATCGGTATAACGGTGTCCATTGCAGGAGCGTTCATTGGGGTATCGCTAACAGGAGAAGCCGTTCTCTGGCTTTGGGTGGTTGCTGCCATCTTAATGCTCATTCGAATAAGGTACTTATGTTTTGCCTACAGCGCGGGAGTAATCACGCTTCTCCAGTGGTCGTTTGGATGGACGACACTTGCGGATCGGACGGATTGGTTAGGGTCATTAGCGGTTTCGCTTGCAGGTATTGATGCTGCTGGTCTGCTGGTGCTGGTTGCACTGCTTCATCTTGCAGAAGCCGTTCTCGTTCGCTGGCAAGGTGATCGATTATCTACACCTTTATTTCTTGAGGGTAAAAGAGGAAAGCTGGTTGGCGGCTATATGCTGCAGGGATTTTGGCCAGTCCCGCTCCTCATGCTTGTACCGACAGATGCTAGCGGATCATCCATGACGGCATTGCCGTGGACACCTTTATTTGGAGCAGATTGGTCGCAGGGCTGGTCGTTTGTAGCCTTGCCGATGATCATTGGATTTACGGAAATGACACGATCTTTATTGCCGCGTGAAAAAGCAAAGCATGCTGCGAAAGGGCTGCTTCTGTACAGCATATGTTTAGCTGGCGCAGCTATTCTAGCTTGGTGGCAGCCGGTTCTGCTGCCGCTTGCTGCATTAGCATCACTACTGCTGCATGAGGCAATCATTTGGAGGAGCCGTTCAAAGGAAGCAGCGCAATCTCCATTGTATGTGCATGATTCACGTGGATTGCGAATACTTGGAATTGTACCTGGAACACCAGCTGCATTGATGGGACTTACAACAGGCGAGATTTTGCACAAGGTTAACGGGGTACGCGTACGTACAAAAGAAGACCTTTATGAGGCACTCGTTCAAAACTCAGCATTTTGCAAGCTGGAGGTTCTAAATCTCGATGGAGAAATCAAATTCGTGCAGCGGGCGCGATTTGCCGGTGAGCATCATCAGCTGGGCGTAATTCTTGCTCCTGATGAACAAGCCAACTACTACGCATCGGCTGGCCCAGCTTCATTACTGCAGCTGCTGCGCAGCTATCATGCATCTAATCGACGTGATCCGAAGGTGGAGAGAATGGACAGCTAGTAAGGGCTGGAAAGCAATAAAAAAAGGTGGATCAGGATATTCCTGATTCACCTTTTTTGAAATATAAGAAAGGATATCATTTGCTAATATGAGGGGGACCATTTACAGGATTTTGGGTATATATGGGCGGAGTATGAACGAGAACGGTTACGTCAGCGATGGCTGAGTTTTGCGAGGATGTTGGCTGCTTACTATTTGGAGTGCGGCGATAGACAAAGCGATGTTTTGCAATTATATGAGAGAATACAAATGATGGACCCTTATCATGATGAAAAACCGAGTATGCTGTGCGTATTCTTTTTTTGTTTGCGAACGTTGCGTCGCTTTAAGGATAACGGTATAATAGATGGGAACAAACATTCTTATTTTGAAATAACAGTGAAATGAAATTCCTATAATTGACTATAATGATAAAAGCATAAATTTTGGAACGATGGGGGTGGGTGATAGGCGTGAGTGAGATCGTAAAAGAAACGAGGCTGTTTGAGTTAAAATCGGATTATACGCCGCAAGGCGATCAACCGAAGGCAATTGAACAGCTTCTAGAAGGTATTCATGCAGGAAAGAGACATCAGACGCTTCTCGGTGCGACCGGTACAGGTAAGACGTACACAATAGCGAACATGATCGAGAAGCTAAACCGACCAACGCTTGTGATTGCCCATAATAAGACGCTCGCAGCTCAGCTTTGCAGTGAGTTCAAATCCTTTTTTCCTGATAACGCAGTCGAATATTTCGTGAGCTATTATGATTACTACCAGCCGGAAGCCTACATCCCGTCCAGCGATACCTTTATTGAGAAGGATTCAAGCATTAATGATGAAATTGATAAGCTTCGACATTCCGCGACGACCTCACTGTTTGAACGCCGTGATGTTATCATCGTAGCGAGCGTTTCCTGTATTTATGGTCTCGGATCTCCGACGGAATACGGAGGCCTTGTGCTTTCGCTCCGTGTAGGGATGGAAAAGTCACGGGATGCGATTTTGCATAAGCTGGTCGATATTCAGTATCAGCGCAACGATATAAGCTTCACGCGTGGAACGTTTCGTGTTCGTGGCGATATTGTCGAGATTTTCCCTGTAGCCAATAATGAGCGGGCCATTCGAGTGGAGCTTTTTGGTGACGATATCGAGCGAATATCGGAAATTGATGTGCTCACCGGTGAAATCATCGGCGAACGCGATCATATCGCTATTTTTCCTGCATCTCACTTCGTTACGCAAGAAGAGACGATGAAGGTGGCACTCGTCAATATCGAGAGGGAGCTGGAGGAGCGTCTCGCCGAGCTCCGCGAAGCAGGCAAGCTGCTTGAAGCGCAGCGGCTTGAGCAGCGGACGCGCTACGACTTGGAAATGATGGCGGAGATGGGCTTCTGTTCAGGAATTGAGAACTATTCTGGACCGCTTACTTTTAGAGAGCGGGGGGCTACGCCATACACGCTGCTTGATTATTTTCCGGATGATATGGTTATTGTGATTGATGAGTCGCACGTATCACTGCCGCAAATTAGAGCGATGTACAACGGTGACCGTGCTCGTAAGGAGATGCTCGTAAATCATGGCTTCCGTCTTCCGTCAGCGATGGATAACCGTCCGCTTCGCTTTGAGGAATTTGAGGAGAAGGCGAAGCAGCTCGTCTATGTATCCGCAACGCCAGGCCCTTACGAGATTGAGAACACCGACAAAATGATCGAGCAAATTATTCGCCCTACAGGTCTAATTGATCCGATTATTGATGTCCGCCCAACGAAAGGGCAAATAGATGACTTGCTGAACGAAATTCGTGATCGCATTGCGAAGGATGAACGGGTGCTTGTCACCACACTGACCAAGAAAATGTCAGAGGACTTAACCGATTATATGAAGGAGATAGGCATCAAGGTAAGATATCTCCATTCTGATATTAAGACGCTGGAGCGATTAGCTATATTGCGTGACCTTAGGCTGGGCGTTTTCCATGTCCTCATCGGAATCAACTTGCTTCGAGAGGGTCTCGATTTGCCTGAGGTATCGCTGGTTACGATTCTTGATGCGGATAAAGAAGGTTTTCTTCGCTCGGATCGCGCGCTTATTCAAACGATTGGACGTGCGGCGAGAAACAGTGAAGGCCGCGTCATTATGTATGGCGACAAAATAACAGATTCTATGGATCGAGCGATAAAAGAAACAGAGCGTCGCCGTACGATTCAACTTGCATATAACGAGAAACATGGCGTTACGCCGCAAACGATAAAGAAAAAAGTTCACGCCGTGATTGAAGCGACGAAGGTAGCCGAGCAGAAAGCCGACTACTTAACCGGTGCTGGTGTGGACAAAATGACAAAGAAAGATCGTCTGGCGCTTGTTCAAAGGCTGGAAGCAGAAATGAAGGATGCAGCAAAAAACTTGCAGTTCGAACGTGCAGCAGAACTACGGGATGCGCTGCTTGAACTACGTGCCGAGATGGGCTAAGAAGTAGGAGGAGAAACGATTGGCTAGCGATAAAATAGTTGTGAAGGGCGCTCGCGCCCACAATCTAAAAAACATTGACGTCACTATACCACGCGACAAATTTGTGGTACTGACGGGGTTAAGCGGCTCCGGTAAATCTTCCCTTGCATTCGATACCATCTATGCAGAGGGTCAGCGTCGTTACGTTGAATCATTATCCGCTTATGCACGCCAATTTCTCGGACAAATGGAAAAGCCGGATGTCGATTCTATCGATGGACTATCACCGGCCATTTCCATTGATCAGAAGACAACGAGCCGCAATCCGCGTTCTACAGTCGGAACGGTTACCGAGATTTATGATTATTTGCGGCTTTTATTTGCCCGTATCGGCAAGCCGCATTGTCCAGAGCATGGCATCGAGATAACATCGCAGACCGTTGAGCAAATGGTTGACCGGATTATGGAATACCCTGAGAAGACTAAGCTGCAAATTTTAGCTCCTCTTATTTCAGGCCGCAAAGGCGAGCATACGAAGCTGCTCGCTGACATTCAGAAACAAGGTTTTGTACGTGTACGCGTGAATGGTGAACTGCGAGAGCTGAGCGAGAAGATCGAGCTGGAAAAAAATAAAAAGCACAGCATCGAAGTAGTCGTCGATCGTATTGTTGTGAAATCGGATGTTCAAACGAGACTGGCGGATTCTATCGAAACCGCGCTGAAAATATCTGAGGGTCGCGTACTCGTTGATATCATTGATCAGGAAGAGCTTCTTTTCAGCTCAAATCTAGCTTGTCCGGAATGCGGCTTTAGTATTGAAGAGCTAGAGCCGCGTATGTTCTCGTTCAATAGTCCTTACGGGGCATGCCCGGATTGTGATGGATTAGGCATGAAAATGATCGTTGATCCAGATCTGCTTGTACCTGATACAAGCAAGTCGATTGCGGATGCAGCTTTCCTTGCATGGGCAGGCAGTACATCTAATTATTATCCGCAATTTCTAAGCGCGGTTTGCGTGCACTATGGCATACCGCAGGACGTGCCGGTATCCGAGCTTGAACCGGAGCAGATGAAGAAGATTTTATATGGAACAGGCGGAGAGCGTGTTCGTTTCCTATATGAGAACGATTTCGGCCATCGCAAAGAAGCCTATGTTCCATTCGAAGGCATCGTTCATAATCTTGAACGGCGTTATAGAGATACCGCATCGGATATGATGCGAGAGCATATTGAGAACTATATGAGTGCTAAACCATGCGGTGGCTGCAAAGGACAACGGCTTCGCAAGGAAACTTTAGCGGTTACCATCAATACGCAGCATATTTCTCAAGTAACCTCTTTGTCCATTGGAGATGCGCAGAAATATTTTGATTCGCTAAAGCTTTCTCAGAAGGAAATAGCGATCGCGAGTTTAATCTTGAAAGAGATTAATAGTCGGCTAGGTTTCCTTGTGAACGTAGGATTAGAGTATTTGTCGTTAAGCCGCGCAGCGGGTACGCTGTCGGGCGGTGAAGCACAGCGCATTCGATTGGCGACACAAATCGGCTCAAGTCTTATGGGCGTTCTGTATATATTGGACGAGCCAAGCATAGGCCTGCACCAACGAGATAACGATCGTTTGATTGAGACGCTTGAGCATATGCGCAACCTTGGAAATACGCTGATTGTCGTTGAGCATGACGAGGATACGATGCTGGCAGCCGATTATATTATCGACATCGGGCCTGGAGCGGGTATACATGGAGGCATGGTCATTGCGGAAGGTACGCCAGAGGAAGTGATGGCGAATGAAAACTCATTAACGGGTCAATATTTGAGTGGACGCATGTTTATTGAAGTGCCTTCGGAACGTCGCAAGACGAGCGATAAATGGTTAGAGGTTCGTGGTGCGAAGGAGAACAATCTAAGAAACGTAAATGTGAAGATTCCACTTGGTGTCTTCTCAGCGGTGACAGGTGTTTCCGGCTCAGGGAAATCGACTTTCGTAAATGAAATTCTGTACAAAACGTTAGCGCGCGATTTGAACAAGGCGAAGACACGTCCGGGACAGTACAAGGAAATGCGAGGCATCGAGCATTTGGAGAAGGTCATTGATATTGACCAATCGCCAATTGGTCGGACGCCAAGATCCAACCCTGCTACCTATACAGGTGTGTTTGATGACATCCGTGACTTGTATGCGAGTACGACGGAATCGAAAGTACGCGGCTACAAGAAGGGAAGATTCAGCTTCAATGTAAAGGGCGGACGCTGCGAAGCATGTCGCGGAGATGGAATCATTAAGATTGAGATGCACTTCCTCCCTGATGTGTATGTGCCTTGTGAGATTTGCAAAGGCAAGCGTTACAATCGGGAGACACTGGAAGTGAAATACAAAGGTAAAAATATAGCGGAAGTGCTGGAAATGACCATCGAGGACGGCTGCTCGTTCTTTGAGAACATTCCACGTATTCACCGGAAAGTACAGACGCTGCTTGATGTTGGTCTTGGTTATATGAAGCTGGGGCAACCAGCTACCACATTATCAGGTGGTGAAGCGCAGCGCGTTAAGCTGGCTGCTGAGCTTTATCGTCGTTCCACAGGCAAGACGCTTTACATTTTGGATGAACCAACAACAGGTTTGCACGTACACGACATCGACAGATTGCTGACCGTTCTTCATCGCTTGGTTGATTCAGGTGAATCAGTGCTCGTTATTGAGCATAACCTCGACGTAATCAAGACGGCGGATTATTTAATTGATCTAGGACCAGAGGGCGGCAATGGCGGCGGTATGATCGTTGCGACAGGCACGCCAGAACAGGTCGTTAAGGTAGATGGCTCGTACACCGGTAAATATTTAAAACCAATTCTTGAGCGTGATCGCGAACGTACGACAGCGCGGCATAAAGAGAATCTAAAGGTTGCTGCAGCAGCTGAATAGTTAAGAAAAAAGAGGGAGCAAGCTGAGTTTACTCAGACTGCTTCCTCTTTTTTTTGCATATTTACAACCAAACCGAAACGTCAGAGCGATGGGATATAAACGAAAATAGTACAACTTAAAAAGCGTGTTAAATGATAAAAAGTAAAATATGTTCCAAAATGCAAAGATCTAATTCTTATGAGCTTCTCTTTTTTTTTCTAAAATGAAGCATATAAAGAAAGTTTGAAGGAGGAGCTTCATGAGACAGAAAAAAACGTTAGTCCAGCTCAGTATGGGAGCAAGGGAGCAAATTGCAGGCTATTTATTCGTTGCTCCTTTAATGCTCGGACTCGTTGTTCTTACTTTGATTCCCGTATTAGGATCACTACTGCTGAGCTTTACGAGTTGGAATTTTGTTGCAGGAATTGATGCAATAAAATTTGTTGGTTTAGATAACTTTGATCGACTATTTAATGATGATGTTTTCATGAAAAGTTTGTTAAACAACCTTATCTTCATCATTACGGTGCCCATTACGATTGTGCTGGCATTGGTACTGTCCATTATCATTGATAAGCATGTTTATTTGAAGGATATGTTCAAAGTTGTATATTTTTTACCTTATATCTCAAGTGTCGTGGCTATAGCTATGGTATGGCAGGTGCTCTTTCATCCCTCGTATGGACCTGTGAACAATTTCTTAATCTCGATCGGATTCGACAATCCACCGAAATGGCTTGCAGATATCGATTATGCGATGCCATCGTTGATGATGATTCAAATATGGATTTTGCTAGGCTATAACATTATTATCTTCATTGCTGGCTTGCAGGGGATTCCGAAGGACTTGTACGAGGCTGCCGATATTGACGGTGCGAACACATGGACTAAATTCCGTAAGATTACGGTGCCTTGCATATCGCCGACTACCTTCTTCCTGCTCGTAACTGGAATAATTGGTACTTTCAAAATTTTCGATTTGATTCAAGTGTTAACACAGGGCGGACCCGCTAATTCGACGACCGTCATCGTATATGAGCTATATGATACGGCATTCAATCAATTGAAAACAGGCTACGCATCGAGTATGGCTCTTGTTCTTTTTGTCATTTGTCTTGCTATTACGGGCCTGCAAATGCTCGCACAAAAAAAATGGGTGAACTATTAATTCGGAAAGGAGGAATTGGCAATGAAAAATGTGAATGTATCCAAAATCGTATGGACAATCATTATGGCAGCTTTCGGCATGATGTCGTTGCTTCCATTCTTGTGGATGCTGACAACCTCATTCAAACCGGAAGCAGACGTATTTAATTTTCCCATTGAATGGATTCCAACAAAGTGGCATCTTATCGAAAATTATAGGCAAGTGTGGACGGGAGGTTTTCTCCGGTATTACACCAACTCCATATACATTACATTAACGACAACATTGATTAATGTATTCGTATGTGCGCTAGCAGCGTTTGGTTTTTCTAAACTACGCTTCCGAGGCAGAGATACTATGTTTCTTCTTGTACTTGCCTTATATATGGTACCTCCACAAGCATCGCTTGTACCGCAATTTCTATTGTTTAATTGGCTGAACCTAATCGATACGCATATTGGTCTTATTCTTATCAATAGCTTCAGTATTATTGGAGCATTCATGCTCAGACAATTTTTTATGGGTGTGAACAACGAGTTTATGGAATCAGCTCGCATGGATGGCGCAGGTCATTTCCGTTCCTTTTTTCAAATCGCGCTTCCGCTCATTCGTCCAGGCTTGGCGACCTACGCAATACTGCGATTTATATGGACATGGAATGACTACCAGTATCCGCTTATCTTTTTGAAGTCGAAGGATCTATTTACGATTCAACTGGGCATCAGGCTTTTTGGTGACCAATATGGAGACATTTACTCACTTATGATGGCTGGCGCCGTATCGGCGATCGTTCCTTTGCTTATCATTTTTGCGCTTGGTCAAAAACAAGTTATCGAAGGAATTTCACTTGGTGGTGTAAAAGGGTAACAAAGTCAAAATAGTTTCTCTTCAGTAAAATTTGGGAACTTCGAATCAGAATTGAACGTGGTAGGATTTGTTTGTAGACGTTTTCATAACGAGTCGTGTTATAAATATTAGGAGGGTTACTATGAAAAAGAGATTAACGATGATGTTATTGGGATTAGCTGTATTCGCATCGGCTTGCTCCGGGGGCAACAATGGTGGGAATTCAAATGCTGGCAGCGCCACAAACGCTACTAACGCAACTAATGCTCCTAAAGAGCCAGTGGCAGAACAAGTAACACTGAAGTTAAGCACATGGCAAACCGACGGCAAGGCAAAGTGGACTGAAGTGATTTCGGCATTCGAAGAAAAACATCCGAATATTAAGGTTGAGCTTGACCTGCTGAATGAAAAAGGCGATTCGATTGCTTCCATGCAAAAATTAGATCTAATGGCTGCATCGAATGATCAGCTTGATATTATTGAACTGCCATACACGAACTATTCGCAGCGCGCCGATATTGGATTGCTTGAGCCTTTGGATAGCTACATCGAAAAGGAAGGCTATAAATACGAAGACGAGTATCTTGTAGATACGAAGGTAAACGATAAAATTTACGCTTTGCCTTCCTCCATGCAGCGTTGGTTCGTACTCTTGAATAAAGAAATGCTAGACGAGGCTGGCTTGCCTGTTCCAACGGACTGGACTTGGAAAGAGTTTATGGAATATGCGCAAAAATTAACGAAGGGTGAAGGAACAACGAAGCGTTACGGAGCTTATTTGCATAACTGGCCGGATTACTTCCAATTGCAAATGATGAGCAAACCTTCGGAAAACACATTCCTGAAAGCGGATGGTACTTCCAACGCGACAGACCCTGTGCTTAAAGCAAATTTAGAAATGATGAAAAAAATGATGTACGAAGACAAAAGCGCAAATATGTACGAGGATATTATTTCACAAAAGCTTGCTTACCGTAACCAATATTTCAACGGTTTAGCTGCAATGCTGCCAATGGGAGACTGGATGGTAGCTGAATCCGGAGGCACGGAGGCAATCCCGGCTAATTTCCTAACGGCATTCGCTCCACTGCCTAAACTAGATGGAGAAAGCAAACATTATTCGCCAGTACAACCGACGTATATGGGTGTAGCTGCGAAATCAAAAAATAAAGAAGCGGCCTATACTTTTGTAAGATGGTACACCTCTGAAGGTCTTGCTGTTAGTGGACGCGTATTCTCCGGCTGGGCGAAGTCTGATTCCAGCAAGCTAATCGATACCATAGTAGCTGCAGCTAAAGATCCTTCGAAAATCGACGTAGAGTCATTGAAGTATACGATGAGTACTACGGTTCCAGGTAATGCGCCAGTTCCTGCGAAATATGCAGATGAAGCCAAAAATACGGTTATTCCTGAGGCGGAATTGTATATTCTAGGCAAACAAGACGTGGATACTACGATTGCGAATATTGATAAAAATATCGCAGAGGTTGTAAAAAACAACGGCAATTAATGATGAGCTACGTTGAAATTGATCTTTCGTAATAAAGGGCATACAATGTTGTGGGACAGGAAGAGCATCAATTTCTGTCCCTATTCTATTCAGATATGAGGCCTGCACTTGTGTTAAAACGACAAGATACATTACGGATGAAATTAGTATGGTCAGCATTGATTTGTTTTGTCATTCCGCTCGCTGTTATTTATCTAGTCACAAACTATTTAACGAAAGATATCATTTTAGACAAAGTTGTATTGAATGCGGAAGATTCACTTAAGGTCGCTAAGTCAGAGATTAACAGCGTATTTGAACAGACATTAAATTTATCGAATTTTGTGTTGATGAACTCTGAAATACGTCAAATGCTAATGGTAAACAAGGCTGGATTAACCTTACAGGAGCAGAAGCAGGAATATGCGGTTAATTTCAGCAAGCTGTCGCGAATTTTGGATGATCTTTTTATTCAAAAAAATGATTTTCAGGTTACGATTTTAGGGGTGAAAGAACCCTTTTATACAAACTATTCACATAGTGATTTGAATCCGAAATTATGGTATGAGAAAAAATGGTTTCATCAATTAAATGAACTGCCGATCTTTTCTACCTATTGGTTGGGTGAGCAAATTCAAACAGAGAAGATTACGACTCATTTCGTAACGATGGGAAGACCGATCAAGAAGACGGCTAGTATTCCAATTGGCTATATGATCGTTAATATAAATGAGCGCTTAGTTCGTCCCTATCTAACGACAAATGAAAATCAGGAAATGTTTTTGTTAGATTCAAACGGCGTCGTTATCTCACAAGCTGACCCATCCCGAATTGGGGAAAGGCTGCTTTGGTGGAAGCCAGAGGGAATGGACCGAACAATCGAAATCGAAAGAAAAAAATATGTTTATGTCGAGCAAAAATTAGAAAGCAACGATTGGCGAGTCGTAAGCCTTATTCCAATGTCCGCGGCCATTGATAAGAACAAACAGGTGTTGTTCGTTAGCTTCATCGTTCAAGCCTTGTTCTTCTCGTTATTTTTCGTGCTGTTGACGATTCGAATATCTGCATTAACGAAGCCTATTCGTGATTTAAGTGTGTTTGTTACGAAGATTGGACGTGGCCAGCTCGACGAGCGCAATAATATACGCGGACATAATGAAGTCGGCCATTTAGCGAAAACGATAGATTTTATGCTGGATCGCATTCAAGAGATGTTCGAGCAAATTACATTAGAGCAGGCAAAAAAGCGAAAAGCGGAGCTTGAAATGCTTCAGGCTCAAATTAATCCGCATTTTATGTTCAATCTGCTCAATTCGATAAGACTCAATATACTGATTCAAGGGGATCAGGAGAATGCGGAATTAATCAAATCGCTTTCCTCTTTATTGCGTATGACGATTAATCGGGATAATGAATTTATACCTCTGGAAGAAGAGGGAGACACCGTGCTCCATTATGTGAAGCTTATGAATTTCCGACATGCCAACCAAGTCAGAGTAGCGTATAACTTTGAGGCTGGCTGCGAGAAAGCGTTGGTTCCGCGTTTCATGATTCAACCGTTAATTGAAAACGCCATTATTCACGGATTCGAGCAATTTGACGGTGAAATTTTTATCGATGCTAATAAAGAGTACGTCAATGGGCGTGCGCTGCTTCGAATCATTGTGCGGGATAACGGAATTGGAATGACGGAGGTTAAGTTGAAAGAGCTTCAAGCGAAAAGCGAGGATGTGCACGACCCGCAGGAAAGCGAAAATAAAAGCTTTTCGGGTATCGGCGTGAAAAATGTGTTTCAGAGGCTGCGGCTCGTTTATGGAGAGTATGTCAAAACCACGATCGAAAGCGAGTCAGGTGTCGGAACGAAGATAACATTAATATTCCCATTCGAGTGTAAGAGAGCAGGTGCGCAGCATGTTGACGGCAATTCTAGTGGATGATGATTATCCGGTAGTACGTTATCTCTCTCAAACCGTTTTATGGCATGACCTCGACATTAAGTTGATTGGTTGTTACTCAAATGGCCTTGAGGCTTGGGAGGCAGCGTGCCAGAGTCCGCCCGACATTATTCTAACCGATATTGGCATGCCGAAAATGAGTGGGCTTGAGATGCTAGAGAAGTTTTGTGAAATTAATCCGAAAGGCAGAGCCGTTGTTCTGTCCTGTCACAATGAATTTAAATATGCACAGCAAGCGCTGAAATTGAATGTGAAGGATTATATATTGAAAGAAAGCTTGGATGTAGAGCAATTACAAGCAATATTGAAAAATATCGTGACCGATTTGCAATTGGAGAACAAAAAAGCGACGGATATGGTGTTGTACAAACAAAAGAATCAATCCGCGTTTAAAGAAAAGTTTTTGAAAGACACCTTGTTTCAATCCTATTGGACAAAAGAGGCTTGGATTGAGCAAGCCCGGACGAACGGGATTTCGCTGGATGCCAAAAGCTATATTCCACTAGTCGTTATTATTGATCGCATGTCGACCGTCGCAAGCAATCGGAAATTGAACGATTATACGATTGCTTTCTCGGTTGAAAATGTCTTGCACGACTTATTGGATGCTTCACGCTGGTTGACATTCCGTTATAGCAATAAGCAGTTAGTTATCTTGTATGGCAGCAATGATCCGGCCAAAGAGCAGCAAATGATTTATTATGCGATGCAGGAAGCTATTGCAGTTATTTACAAGTATTTAAAAATATCGGTTTCCTGTATTCAGGGCAGGGAAACGAGAGGGCCGAAAGAAATGCAAGGCGTCCTGCTTCCGATGTTGAAAGAGCCGGAGCATTGCTTTTATCTCAAAGAATCGGCAGTACACAGTTTCGGAGTTGTGTCATTCTCCAAGGAGGATATGTATACAGATTATTCTCAATTGTTTGCGAGTATAAATCAAAGCATCGCATTAAATGAACCAGACGAGCTGCGGAATACGATCGTGGAGTGGACGAATGAGGTTCGAGCAAGAAGGTTTCATCCAAGCAATGTAAAGGAATTAGTTTTACAGCTGCTTATGGACCTGCAAATGAAAACAAAAGTTACACTGCAGTATCACCCTTTCCTATCAGAAGAGAAGTTGTACGATGCGGTCAACGCAATTGAAACGCTAGATCATTTGGAAGAATGGATGATCCAGCATTTGAATGAGCTATCCAGAAGATTAAGCATATTTGCGATCAGTTCTAAACGGACGGAAGTGATCAAGGCTCAACAATTTGTTGTATCGCATGTAACGGAGAAAATGACGTTAGAGGATATGGCAAATCATTTGAACTTGAATTCCAGTTATTTTAGCCGTCTGTTTAAAAAAGAGACGAATCAAAATTTCATCGAATATGTCAATATGGTTAAGCTTCAGAAAGCGAAGGAGCTTCTCCAGCAATCTAGCAAAAGTGTTGAAGAAATTTCTGATTATTTGGGTTATGCCAACAAAAGTTATTTCATTAAGTTGTTCAAACGAGAGATGGGCATGAGACCTAGCGAATATTCAGTTTGGAGCAAAGGTCATTTTGAGTGAAACGGAGAGAGCTTTCATGGCAGCAACGAGATATAATTTATTATGACATTGTTTGAGGTGGTGAATGGTGATGTGGCAAACTGCAATTGACGATGCGATAGTTAAAGTGAAGCAAAATATAGGTAAACATCCAGGAAAGCTGCCGCATATTATTGAGGGACAGCGTTATGAGTGGGGAGAGAATGATGACTGGATCGAGGGCTTTTACATTGGCATGATGTGGCTTGCCTATGAATCTAGCGAAGATTCTTTCTATAAGGAAGCAGCCCAATCCTTTTTACCGAACTTTAAAGACCGACTTGAACGCCATGTAGCACTCGATCATCATGATATTGGTTTCTTATATTCTTTGTCAGCCGTTGCGGAGTGGCGAGTGACAGGAAGTGAAGAGGCCCGTGCTGTGGCGCTCGAAGCTGCCGAAACGCTCTATTCACGCTGGCGGCCGAACATAGGGATTATTCAAGCCTGGGGCAAAGAGGATGATCCGGAAAACGGTGGGCGTATAATCATTGATTGTTTAATGAATCTTCCGCTGTTGTTCTGGGCCTATGAGCAGACAGGCGAACAAAAATATTATGATATTGCCTATAAGCATGCTTGTGCTAGCCAAAGGTTCTTAATTCGTGGCGATCGATCGTCTTATCATACGTTTTACTTTGATCCTAAGACTGGTCATGCACTTCGAGGCGGGACTCATCAAGGTTATGAGGATGGTTCGACCTGGACAAGGGGGCAAGCCTGGGGCATCTACGGATTTGCTCTCGCGTACCGTTATACGAAGGATGCCGATTTTTTGGAAACGTCCAAACGGTTAGGCCATTACTTCATTGAGCATTTGCCCGAGGATCATGTCGCTTATTGGGATTTTGATGTACCGATTGAGCAGGATACGCCACGTGACAGCTCGGCCTCTGCTATTGCCATTTGCGGCCTGCTAGAACTGCAGGAGCTGCTTGCCGAGGATGATTCAGACCGTGTTATATTCGAGAAGGCCATTCATAGCAGCATGGATTCGTTAGTCGATCATTATGCAACGACAGATCTTCCGGATGCGGAAGGACTGCTCAAGCATGGATCTTATCATGTGCGGGGCGATCGTGCGCCGGATGATTATATGATTTGGGGCGATTATTATTATTTAGAAGCACTAATTCGAATGAACAAGGGAATTAAAGGCTATTGGTAGCCTATGCAGCAGCTTAGAGACAAGCATTGCTGAAATGATCTTGCTCGCCAATTAGAAGAGGTTGTCACTTAAGGTTTATAACCTTTAGGGACAGCCTCTTTTCTATATAAGGCTGTAAGCTTCGTTTACGTTGATGGTTTGGCAATGGTGTTTAGCTTCATTTTGAGCAACAGGTAAAATTTATACGATATCAGTCAAATCTGTTCATTATAGCGAAGTTTGGTTTCTGTCTATAATGGTACAAAGTTCAATTGTAAGTGCTTACATAAGGGGAGGAGGGAAGTACATCGTGAAAGTGAAAAAGATGCTTATAGCCCTATGCAGCATGCTTATTTTATTTATTGCCGGAGCAGTAGTGCTTGGTAACATGCCTTCTTTAAGCCTCAATGAGAAGACTGCTTTTACCATTGATAATTACGACGTATCGGAAAGTGAATTTCAAGCTTTTTTACAAAGCAACAAGGCTTTAACAACTAGTTATTTCAAACGAACCTACAATGCCGATTATAACAAAGATTTTTGGACTGCTTCTTTCAATGGTGAAAATCCACTAGAGTATGCGAAGCAAAAAGCAATGGATGAGCTTGTGAAGGTAAAAATTGAACAAATCATTATGAAGGAAAATGGGATCGTCAGTGACATTTCTTACGAAACGTTCTTGAAGATCTATGATCGAGAAAATAAGGATAGAGCAAGAAAAGTAGCCAATAACCAGCCTATCTACGGTCCGAAAAAATATGGGAAAGCAGAGTATTACTCCTATCATCAAAGTATGAACGTTCAGAAACTCATCGATAAATGGACGAAGGAAGCGCAGAGCAAGCTGCCAGACGATAAGCTTAAACCTTATTATGACAAGGTGAAGCAGCAGTATTTTCACAAAGGTTATGAGTTTGAATACGAGAGAATTTCCATCGACAGGAAAGCGGATGTGAAGGAGGAGCTATGGAATGAAATTGTCCAAGCAGCCTCTTCCAAAAATATATCGTTAGACGAAGCAGCAGCTTCACTTGGCGTACATTTAAGCACCGAGCATCTGACACTAAATCTGACGGAAACATCCAAAGAGGATACACTATCGCAAAATCTTTACACCCAGTTTCTCGACTTCTCGGAAGGCGATTATAGCGATTTTGATCAATCAGGCGATGAGATGTATAGGTATAGGCTTCTAGTGAAGCGAGATAGAGGCATAGAAAAGTATGAGGATGTTAAGAACGCAGTCATTCAACTCTATGTGCAAGAGCAGTTAGAAGAAGAAGTAAGCAAGCGCTTGAAAGAAACGAAGATTGAAATGAATAAGGAGGTGTTCCCTAAAATAACGATCATGTCGTAAGTCCATCAAAAATAATAGGAGGATGATATTTTTGAAACATTTTATGAAGCAAAAGCTTGTATCTATGGTTCTTTTAGTCGCACTCTTAACGACAATAGCGATTCCCGCTATATCAGCACAGGAGACGGGCTTACCATCGGAAGACTCGCAGCCGCTAGCCATAGCGGAGCAGACGGTAACAGGCTCAACGTATTATATTAGTAATGATGGCCATGACGATAATGACGGCAAATCGGAAGATAAAGCTTGGGCATCGCTAGAGAAGGTCAACAGCGTAAGCTGGCAGCCTGGAGATCGAATTTTATTCAAAGCTGGAGACGTATGGAACGGCTCATTAAAGCTAAGAGGAATATCAGGCACCAAAGAAGCACCGATCGTCTTCGATAAATATGGAAGCGATGATCCGTCTATAAGACCGATTATTAACGGCAATGGAACGACGACGACAGAGAAGTCAGCTATTATTCAGAATTATACAAGCGTGAAAGATAAAACGTTATCCGCTACGATCGACGTTGTCGATGGCAGCTACCTACAGTTTCATAATTTCGAATTAACGAATAAAAATCCTGACGTTGTCTCGCAACGGGCAGGCATTAATATTAGAACGGCATCAACAAATGTAACGGAATGGGAAGCCAATCCTCACCTTGGAATCGTGATAAAAAACAATTATATCCACGATGTCGACGGAAACCCTTCGGGCTGGAAAATAGGCAGCGGAGGCATCCTGATCCTTGGCAATATCGAGGATGTGCTCGTTGAGGGAAATACGGTTGAACGGGTGGATATCGAAGGGATTCGAAATGCGGGTCTCTATCGGGAAGGGGATACGAAAGCCAACTTTCCGAGAGTTCTGAGGAACGTGGTGTTCAATAATAACTATGTTGCCGATGTGCAGGGTGACGGTTTCGTCATGAGCAATGTGGGCAGCAACGGCAGAATGGAATACAATACGGTCGTCAGACATTCTGCGAAAAATGTAGGCAACGTCAATTATGCCGGTCTGTGGGTTATCGGCGTCAAGGATATGACCATTCAATACAATGAGGTGTATGGCGGTATTTATGGCTATAACGATGGACAAGCCTTTGACGTGGATATGTTTAGCGAAGGGACTCTCTATCAATATAACTACAGCCACAGCAACCGTGGTGGATTCATTTTATTTATGAGCGGATCTACAAACTCGCTCGTTCGCTATAATATTAGTGTGAATGATGGAGATGGGCGATATCTATTCCATTATCTGCCCACTACACTCGGCGATGCTCCGCTAATTCATAACAATACTTTCTTTACGGATGCGCAAGTGCAGACGAAGCTGATCAGCGATCCTGGAAAATACTTGCGGATGTATAATAATATTTTTTACTCCAAAGCCAATACACCAATTGGACAAGACCGCTTTGCTGGCGGCGAAGTAAAAAATAATATCTTTTATCCGGGAAGCGGGTACTTGGACTTGAAGCTGACTGGACTATCATTGGAACAAAATCTGTTCGCGAGTCCGCAATTCGCAAGAGCGGGTGAAGAGCCAAAAGAAATCATTAATGCAAGCCAAAGCACATTCGATGTAGAGAAATTGAACGGATACAAATTACTGCCAGGCTCGCCGGCAATCGATGCAGGAACGGATATGACGGCCTTGACGCCATCGGTATGGACGCCTGCAACGAAAGACTTCTTTAATAATCTGATCACGCCTGCTGCTAAAGTGGATATCGGAGCGCATGAATATTCGGGCGATGCACCAAGTGAGCAGGCACCAGAGGTTATGCCGCAAACCATTGTTTTTGACAAGCCTGTGCTGGAGCTTCATGCGAGGCATAGAGGCGAGAAGATGACAGCTTCAGTCGGGCCTGACAACGCATGGTTTAAAGGAATCAAATGGTCGAGCAGTAATCCTGCAGTGGCCGCAATTAATTCGCAAGGCTTTGTATCACCTCTGCTTGAGGGCGAAACGATCATTACGGCTGAAAGCACCATTAATCCAAATGTAAAAGCTGAAGCTCGCGTCATTGTTCATGCGCCTTCAAAGGTCGTATCTTACCTTGTTGCTTCGAACGAAACGGAGCTATCGGACGAGAAGACTACGCTGCAGTTAAGAATTGACGGCGTAACGGAGGATCAAAATACGATCGAATATGCGGATTATCATCAAGTGGAGTATGTAACGAATCATGAGAATGTTGTTGTAGATTCGTTGACTGGCAAGCTTGAAGTGATCGGCGATCTAACAGGTGTCACCGAGGTTGAGGTTTCTGCGAAGGTGCAGGAATACAAGGACTTGATCTACTCGGAGAGCTTCGAGAACGGCTGGAATGACTTCATGCCGGAGACGGGCACGAGTATTACGACGGGCAGCATTTCGGATAAAGTTGCTTATCATGGCGGTCAAAGTGCGCTATATGTTGTTGGAAATGGCAGCAATGCCATTCAAAAAGTGTTTGGTGGCAAGCAGCAGGGCGTCGTATCGATGATGCTTTATGATGACGGCTCTGAAAGCTCAAAAACGCGGGTTGTCGCGCATGTCGGCAACGCAAGAAGCAGCCTGCTGGCAGGCATGGGCTTATTGTATGACGGCGGCACCTATGGGTCGCTGGATTATTATTCGGTAAGGGCAAGCGCATCTTCAACCGCATGGGAGGCAACTCCGGTTAAACGAAGCGTCGGATGGCATGAACTGAAGTGGGATTACACATCAGGAACAGACTTAAAGATGTATATCGATGGGCAATTGGTGAAAACAACGACAGCGATTGCAAGCTTCGACAGAATCGTACTCGGTTACTTATGGGACAGTGCAAATGGACGTACATTTGCATTCGACAATATTAAATATTCTTCGACTGGAGAATTAATTTCATTGCCGACCAAAGCGTTAACTCTTCACGTAAAACAACCAGAGCCTGAAGCGCCAGCGTGGGAAAACGCAGTAATGACCGCTTCGAATGTGACTCAGACGGGAGTAACCTTAAACTGGACACCAGCTGTCGATGCGCCTGGCATTACAGAATATGCCATTTACAAGGATGGCGTGAAGCAGGCGAGCATAGCCGGCAGTGTATACACCTATCAAGTTAGCGGACTGACTGCAGATACATCTTATACGTTCAAAATAGAAGCGAGCAACGTTGGCGGCAAATGGAGTGAGAATGGTCCAAGTATTGTCGTCAAGACGAATGCGGATACTTCATCACCTGGAGGAGGCACAACAAATCCTGATCCGGTGAATCCAGGTGGAAAAGATCCTGAGAAGCCGACGCCTGATATTGTTCTAACTGACATTGATGGACACTGGGCAAAAGAAGCCATTCAGCAAGCGATTAAGCTTAAATTCATTAATGGTTATACAGACAATTCCTTCCGTCCAAATGCAAGTGTAACGCGCGGAGAGTTTGCTGCGATGCTGGCAAGAGCGCTGCATCTGGAAGAGAAAGGTGACGCTGATTTTGCAGACATCGACATGATTCCTGCATGGGCAAGACCTTATATTGCGAGTGTGGTGAATGCGGGAATCGCTAGCGGCTTCGAGGATAATACGTACCGTCCGGCGCAAGCGATTACGCGCGTAGAGGTTGCAGCTATGATCGTCCGTGCGAAGAAGCTGCCTCTAGAGAGCAATGCCGAGCTATCGTTTAAAGATGCTGATCAAATCCCGAATTGGGCAAAACCTTATGTGGCAGCAGCATTTAAAGCGAGTCTAATTCAAGGCAGAGAAGGCGGTATATTCGCTCCTGCGGATAATGCAACAAGAGCAGAAGCGGTGACTTTGATTTTAGCATTGCTGAATAGCAAATAGCTTTTTAGGAATCGGGAAGAGTGCTGGGCTTCCCGATTCCTTTTTTAGTTATTTTATTATTTCATTAGGAGTGCATGATCATTCATCATCGCCAAAATGCGGTTATAGATCTTGGTAGAGATGGACAATTTATAGTGGAGGGCTTATTAGTGAAAAGCCGTTTCTAAGCTAAAGATTCATTCTTTTTTAGGAAATCGTGACAAAGTTGTTACGAATGAAGATTCGGACTTGCGCCTTGAGCCACAAAAAGCTAACATATAGTAAAATAGGTTACGTGCGAAAAAAAGGAGGTCCCTTCATGTTTTTGGCAGAAGCAGCAGCTCAAACCGCAAGTAAAATTGGTACTTTCGATTGGTTTATGTTGGCCTTTACCGTATTGATCGCAATCGGTCTGGTTCGACTACTGAACGCTCGTCCGAAGAAGAACATTTTTGCGATCGGTTTTACGACAGTTTCACTCGCATTGTTTTTGTTGATTGATTACATTATGATCACAAAAGTTTGGATGGCATAACAGCATACATAGAAAAAGGTCTGCCGGACAAGTCCGGCAGACCTTTTTCTATATTTATAAGCGTTAAACCCACCACATCTCGCCAAGCGGCTCGCGGATAAGAATTTGTTGAAGATTTTGAACAGCCTTCGTGAAACCTTCATCAACGGACATTAATCCGTCTTCATGCTCAATGCTCACAACATAGTCATAGCCGACTAGACGAAGCGCACTTAGGATGTCTGCCCATGTTTTGAGGTCATGACCATAACCAACCGTACGGAACTGCCAAGCACGGTCAAGCATGAGGGCATACGATTGCATGTCCGTAACACCATGATGATTGACGTTAATCGGATCAATCGTCGTATCCTTAGCATGGAAGTGATGGATAGCTCCAGCACGTCCAAGGATATGTACCGCTTGAACAGGATCAATTCCTTGCCACCACATGTGGCTTGGATCAAGGTTAGCGCCGATGGCATTACCAGCCGCTTCGCGAAGGCGAAGCATAGTAGCCGGGCTGTGAACGGAGAAACCGCCATGAAGCTCAAGGCCCATTTTCACGCCGCTAGCTGTAGCAAGCTTGCCGATCTCAGACCAATATGGAATAACTTTTGCTTCCCATTGCCAGTTCAAAATTTCTTGGAAATCATTTGGCCAAGGAGCAACAGGCCAGTTCGGATATTTCGCATCCTCATGATCGCCAGGGCAGCCAGAGAATGTATTTACAACGGAAACTTCAAGACGGTTAGCAAGCTCGATCGTTTTACGAATAACCGAATCATGCTCCGACGAAATCGCTTTCTGAGGGTGCAATGGGTTACCGTGACAGCTAAGTGCGCTGATCATCAAACCACGTGATTCTATCGCTTGTTTAAACGCTTTCAGTTTACCCTCATCCGAAAGCAAGCCATCTAGGTCACAGTGGGCGTTGCCTGGATATCCGCCAGTTCCGATTTCGATGGCATCAAGCCCTTTGGATGCGATGTAGTCGAGCGCTTCCTCGAACGGCTTTTGTGCAAAAAGTACGCTAAATACTCCTAATTTCATTTGTTCATTTACCTCCCGAATCCATCAATATGGATTGATTTAGTAGTCCCGTCTAGTATAACACTTCTATTATCAGAACACATAACCGAAATCATATTTGACAAAATCGCATAATAACTAAACAAAACAAGCGCGGTATGTGAATCTAGATCGGGATATAGTATTTTTTTAGGAGATCAAAGCTATCGATTTTCATTGTTATATATGGTAAATTATGCTATATTACAACGGATTGATAATATTTCATGCAGGATAAATGCTAGTCTAAGAGAATCGTCTGCATGAAGAAAAATTGGGAGAGTGGCTTCATGAAAAGCAGCTTGCTACGTATCTGCGGCTTCATAGTATTAGGAGCGATTGTTGCAGCAGGAACGGTATGGGGTGCTGGTGCAGGCAACACGGCTACACATACGATGAATGCTGCCAAGATTAATGGCGAGGTTTATGTCAAAGCAAGCTCATTAACGAACGCGCTTGGCGGAACCGGTACGTTTGATTCCAAGACAAACACGTATGTGTATACACCAGTAGACATTCCATCAGTCGTGAAGAAGGTATCGCCTTCCGTCGTCGCGATTCTCGGCAAGCCAAAGGATATAGGTTCGGCAGATCCTAGGTATGCGTTGGCGCATGGAACCGGTGTTATTATTCGCGCAGATGGCTGGATCGTGACGAATGCGCATGTTGTTGAGGATATGACCAATCTGGTTGTCGTTACAGCAGACGGCAAGAAATATGATGCAGAACGCACGCATCATGATGAGGCGAGTGATCTCGCATTAGTGAAGATTAAGGCAACGAAGCTCCCGATCGCGAAGCTAGCCCCGTCACCGCTTAAGGTTCAAGTAGGCGAGACGGTTGTAGCCATTGGCACACCTGTATCGTTCTCGCTTCGCAATACAGCAACTAGCGGTATCCTTAGCGGCATGAATCGAAGTGTTTCTTCAGCATACAACTTGCTCCAAACGGATGCATCGATAAATCCAGGCAACAGCGGTGGACCGCTTGTTAATATGAAGGGCGAGGTCATCGGCATTAATTCATTAAAATTTGTAGAGGTAGGAATTGATAATCTCGGATTCTCCATCCCTGCTGATACGGTGCAATACGTAACGAATCATTTTTTCAAATACGGACATGTGAAACGCGCCTCGCTAGGTCTCAGACTTGAGGAAAGCTGGTCAGCGATCATCGGAATCCCGACCTCTGATCCGTTAACGGTCAAATCCGTGACGTCAGCAGCAGCCAAAAAAGCAGGCATTCAAGACGGTGATTTGCTTTATAAGGTTGCAGGCAAGCAAGTGTCAACGATCGTAGAGCTTAATGAGCTGCTAAAAAGCTATTTGCCTGGTCAGCAGGTCGAGGTTATGCTGCAGATCGATGGAGACCTCGTTACACGCAAGCTGACGTTAGTTGAAGGTTAAGCAGCAGAGTTAAGATTAAGAACAAAGCTATCATCAAATAATAAGGGGATATAGGATATGAAATTAAATATGTATAAAAGAATGCTAACGATGCTTTTGCCGGTTTTGCTTGTCATAGCGATGCTGCCAATAGCCGCATTCGCTGCAGAGACCGACAATAAGGTTGAAGTTCGCTTGAAGGCGGGCAGCAAAACCGTCAAAATTAATGGGAAAGCATCTACGGTAGAGGCTCCCTTTGTAAGCAATGGAACAACGATGGTTCCGCTAAAAGTTATTACAAATGCTTTTGGAGCGGGACTTAAATTGGAAAACGGCAATGTCATCACACTTACTTACAATGACCGCAAGGTCGTTTTAACTTTTGGAAGCAAAACGGTGAAAGTGAATGGTGCAGCCAAAACAGTAGCTGTCGCTCCAGTGGCTGTTAAAGGCTCAACCATGGTACCTCTGCGCGTGATTGTAGAAGCTTTTGGCGCGAAAATTACGGCAGACAATGCTACGAAAGAAACGGTTATTGTTGGCGTTCGTGCACAATCATCAGGTACCGGCGGCACTTCCATTGATTCCGACTTTGGTAAAACTAAAATCGGTGACAGCTACCATGGATGGTCATTAAATTATCCAGCAGGTTTGATACAAGTGGATCAAAGCGATAACGGCGAATTTATAACTTGGGCAGATACAGCCGATGATTCCAAGGTTGCTGCGCAAGTAAATGTGATTACTGAACGTGTTGGTGATGACAAGCTGTCGAGCGAAGAGCAGAGAGAGCTTATGATTTCCTATTATGATCAAGATGAGATTACAGTAGACAAACGTACAATTACAGTGGGCGGTTTAACTTTCGAGAAGGTTGTAAGCTACGCAAAACAATCAAAAATGAACTACGAGTATCGCGGTATTCAAAAAGACGATAAATATTACATTGTTATTGTAGGCGCAAAGGGTGCGAATAAGTCCGTTTTGAATAGCTATGATGCGTTTTTAAATAGCTTTGCTCCTTCCTTTAATGAAGCAGATAAAGCGTTGAAGGACGTTACGAAGGTTAAAAATGGCGTGATCACCTTTAAAGATGAGGATTACGGGTTAACGGTTAAGCTTCCAACTGATTGGTACCAAGACTTCGAGAGCGCGACGCCTTGGTATGATAATGATACGGATTCTTTATATTTTTCGTTTTCATCAGCATTAGAAGGAGTAACCCTTGAAAATTGGGCATCCCGCAGGGAAGCAAGAATTCGTGAGGATTATGTTAGCTCTAGTCTTCGCAATTTCGCAACCACGCCGATAACCTTGCAGGATGGCAAGGCAATAACGCTCAGTTATGAACTTTCGTTCTTTAATAATATTTGGTATACCTATCACGAGACTGCTTTCATATCTGGAAAATATCATTACACGTTAAGCTATATGTACCCTTCTTCCAATAGTGAGAAGAGTAAAAAGGTTTACAATCAGATTATAGCATCGGTTGATATTGACACAGCTTTTATTGAGAAAAACTTTGGCAATGTCGAGGAAAATGATGATTTGGTTGATCGCAGCATAAAAACAACCAAGCGCAGCTCTACCTATGGATATTCCATTGAGATACCTACTTATTGGACTGGTGAGCAAAATAACTTTAATGAGGATGAAGTCCTTTATTCCTTCAGTGCGGGCGCTTTTAATGTTTTCGAGATGAGTGAGCCAGCTGCTTCCGTTGTAAATTCACTTTCGAAGTATGTGACTTCGCCAGAAGGTATCGCACAGGGAAGCACTACGAAGCAATCGAACACGGCGACGATCAATGGGAAAACAGCACAACATCTAGTTATTCATTCATCCAAGCCAAAAGAAAACATGCCTTATACAGAAGAGTTTTATATTTTTGATTCTGCACAGGGTAGTTTGGTATTTAATTTTAACTATTACGATAATCGTGCTACCGACAGCAATCTCAAAATCATTAATGACGTGGTGCAATCCATTCGTTTTAATTAATTGAATTTGTAATTGAAAGACCGGTTCCCTTATTCGGGGGATCGGTCTTTTTGTCGCCTGAATTCGGCTGCTGGCGCTGATGCCAGTATTGTGTAGTGGTATAGATGTTCGTGGTTTGTTAAGATAGTAGAAGCAGGTTTCAAGAATGAGAGGGATTGATAGTTAAAATGACAGATACAATAATTAGATCGGACATAGAGCTGCTGGCTCCGGCTGGCGATTGGGATTGCATGAGAGCGGCAGTAGCAAATGGCGCGGATGCGATATTTTTTGGTGTGGAGAAGTTTAATGCACGCGCACGCGCGAACAATTTCCGCAGTGAGGAACTGCCGGAAATTATGGCGTTTTTGCATACGTACGGAGTAAAAGGCTTCCTCACATTTAACATTCTCGTATTTGAGGATGAGCTGAGGGACGCGCAGAAGCTAATCGAAATGTGTATCGATGCAGGCGTGGACGCGGTAATCGTACAGGATTTGGGACTAGTGAAGCTGATTCGTGAGCTGTCTCCTGACTTTCCAATTCACGGCTCAACGCAAATGACCATAACATCGCCAGAAGCTGTAGAGTTTACGAAGCCGTTTGGTCTTGAGCGGGTCGTTCTTGGACGTGAAAATAACTTGAAGCAAATCCGTACCATTGGCGAGCAAGCGAAGCTTCCAATGGAGGTATTCGTACACGGTGCGCTATGCGTATCGTATTCGGGTCAGTGTCTCACGTCCGAGATGTGGGGAGGACGCTCGGCCAATCGCGGCGAATGCGCGCAGGCTTGCCGGCTGCCGTATGATTTGATGGTCGATGGCGAGGTACAGCCGATGGGAGACATTGCGTATTTGCTGTCGCCGAAGGATTTGGCGGCGATTGATATTGTGCCGGAGCTCATCCAAGCGGGCGTAACATCGTTTAAAATTGAAGGACGTCTCAAAAGTCCGGAATATGTCGCGAATGTCGTGAGCAAGTATCGGCGCGCGATCGATAAATATTTTGACGGCGACTTGTCGAAGCCGTCGGTGGAGGATGTGCGTGAGCTGCAGCAAAGCTTCTCGCGCGGCTTCACGCATGGTTTCCTGTCGGGAACGAACAACAAGATGCTCGTCGAGGGCACGTTCCCGAAAAGCCGTGGTGTCTACCTCGGCCGTGTAGAGCGCGTTATGCGTGATGCAGTTACGCTGAAGATCGATGCGCCGCTTAAGCGCGGCGATGGCATCGTGTTTGACGCAGGCGACCCAACGAAGAAGGAAGAGGGCGGACGCGTCTACGATATTCGCCGTCAAGGCATGAAAATCGAGGGCGAGGCGCAGGAAGGTACACTGATTGAGCTGGTAGCTGGACGAAATGATGTTGATTTGCGTAAGGTTCATGTAGGCGATCGTGTATGGAAAACGAACGATCCGGCGCTTGATAGACGCCTAAGAGCTTCATTCGAAACGGAAAAGCCGTACCGCGTATTCCCGCTTCATGTTAGAGTGACGGGTGCGCTTGGACAGCCGATGCGTACATGGTGGACGGATGTGCAGAAGGGGACGACTGTTGAAGTCGCTACAGAGATTGATTTGGAGCAGGCACAGAAGCGTCCGATGGATGCAGCGCTGCTTGAAGATCAGTTGGGTCGTTTAGGCGGCACTGTTTATCAGCTTGAGAAGCTGGAAGTAGAGCTGCAAGGTGATTTGATCGTACCGATCCGTGAACTGAACAGACTGCGCCGTGAAGCTGTTGAACTGCTTGCAGGTGAGCGTCCAAAGCCGCCTGTCTATGTGAAGAATGCGATGTTCTCAAGCAAGGATGCTGTTTTGGCGGATGTAGCGGGAAAAGATGTTTTGGCACCGAATAATGGAAAAGACGCTAATTTGATTGCATTATGCCGCAGCTTGGAACAGGTGCAGGCCGCAGTCAAAACCGATGTCTCTTATGTATATGCTGATTTCGAGTTTATTAAGCAATTCCCAGCAGCGGTAGCAGCTGCCCGTGAAGCAGGCAAACCTATTGCACTGGCTACGCCGCGCATTCATATGCCGGGAGAGAACGGCTACCATGCAAATATATTGAAGCTGCAGCCGGATGCAGTACTCATTCGGAACACTGGAGCGCTTTATTACTATCTGCGTGCTCGCGCCGCTAACCCAGATAAGCCATTCCCTAAGTTGATTGGCGATTTCTCGCTTAATGTAGCGAACCACAAAGCGGTAAACCTGTTCAAGGACGTTGGACTTGATCTGATTACACCATCGTATGATTTGAACATTCAGCAGATGGTTGATTTGCTCGAAAACTCGGATACATCGATGTTGGAAGTGGTTATCCATCAGCATTTGCCAATGTTCCATACCGAGCATTGTGTATATTGCACCTTTATGAGCGAAGGGACAGACTTCACGAACTGCGGTCGTCCTTGCGAGGAGAAACGCGCATCTTTGCAGGATCGTATCGGAATGGCTCACCCTGTTCGTGTTGATGAAGGCTGCCGCAATACCGTGTACAATGCTGTTGAGCAATCGGGTGCCGAGTATATTCGCAATTTTGTAGGCATGGGCGTATCCAACTTCCGTGTCGAGTTTCTAGAAGAAACGCCGGAGAAGGTGCTTGAAGTTCTTTCGTTATACCGCGATGCACTTGATGGCCGTATAAGCGGCACACAAGTATGGCGCAGCCTGAAGGCCATTAATCAGCTTGGCGTTACGCGTGGTCAGCTTGTCAAATAACAAATGTTAAGCCTAACAACCAACAAATGCCGTCTTCTCTGTGAAAGGGAGGGCGGTATTTTTTGTGCTATAAAAATAAAAGGGAATGATTTGCAACCATTTGCACATCAAAACGCATCTTTACTTATAGAGAGGGCAGGTGGACGGATGAGCGTGGAGCAACAAGCGATAGAACGACTGAAAAGCGGTGACGGCTCCGCGCTGAAATGGCTGATGAAGCAGTACGGCAATGATATTTTGCGGACAGCTGCTTTGCTGCTGAAGGATCACCACTTGGCTGAGGATGTGAGCCAGGAAGTGTTTATCACCGCCTTTCAAAAAATAAACCAATACCGCGGCGATGGCAGCTTGCGCGGCTGGCTGCTGCAAATGACGATCAATCGCTGCCGCAGCAAGATGAGGCTCGTTTCTTGGAAGAGACTGCTGTTTCGAGAGACGACAGGAGAAGAAATGAAAGTCCATAGTCACATGATTAATTCAACGGATGCTGAAATAGAACGATGGGCGCTGAGCTTGTCGCTTCGTGAAACGATAGAGGCGATGCCGCTTAAATATCGTGAAGTTATTGTACTGTACTACTATCAAGAGCTTACCTCTAAAGAAATTGCTCAGGTGCTCGGTGAATCCGAGAATACAATCAAAAGCAAGCTGCTGAGAGGCCGCAGACTGCTTCGACATCAATTAGAGGAAGGAGGTTGGCAGGATGAAACAAGAGCATGATAAGCAAAGCATTCGCAAACAATTGGATAGGGAGCTGGCAGATGTACAGTTTGATGACCAGCTTCAGAGGGCTGTACTCATTCAAGCAACTCCTCCTTCATTCTGGAATCGCGAGGTGCGTATTCCTGGAGTTGCCGTTGCCATTGTCCTCGCTATGCTTGTAGCTGTACCCGTTATTGGATGGAAGCACTTAACGTCATCTGCATCCTTCCCCCAAACCTACGAAGCGGAGCTGCCGCTTGAGAAGGATGATAAGTTGATATTTCTAGCTGGAGGCACGTATTACGAATCGGAGCTCCTTGAAGGGTGGTCGAGGGTAAAATGATTCGTATGAAAGTGAAAACGATGGCGATGCTGCTTGCGATTCTTGTTTTAGGAGCAGGGATTGGCTATTTCACCTTGCCTTACTTGATGTATCATACGGGGAACTACGACGTTTTATTGAAGTGGCTTCCTAAAAATGACCGTTTGGATTCAGCGCTAATCTTGGAGGCAGAAGCTGGTATGCAGTTCGCATCATCCGCTGGAGATGAGCATATCTTTATTTTTCCAACATTCAGCTCGTCAAGCGGACAGGAATCAACCGAGCAAGATCGTGAACTTGCGATAAACAAACTTCAATTTTTAATACAGAAATATTCAACCTCGCAATATATTAATGGGGTTAAGTTCAATTTGGGCAAGCTGTATATGTGGAATAAGGAGTGGGACAAAGCAGGTCAGATTTTTGCTGAGCTTGCGTCAGTTACAAATCCGGTCGGGTTCTTTCCATATGAAGAGATGCGGACCTATCAAGCTATGCTAAATACAAGACACGTCAGACCAAATCATCAAGCATCTATAACTGGAAAAGTCATGATTGGCGGACAACCTGCAGCGGACGTATTTGTTGTACTGCACCGCAAGGCTGACAATGGTTGGAGCTCACCTCCCTTCATGCATTACCCAGTGGCGATTACTGACGAGGATGGCGTCTATCGTTTTTATAATATTGAAGCTAATGATTATGAGGTTGGAGTCGGTGTGATGCCAGCTGAGGTGAGCGGTCATTATTTAACACAATCTGCGCGGGAGTATGTAAGTATTGCAGCAGGGAAAACGGAGACATACGATTTTCACTTCGTGCCTCAAGTAACCGCTGTTTCACCCGTCAATAAGGAACAAATAATAGGGGATAAGCTGCGATTTGAATGGGAGGCGTACCCGGGGGCTGATTATTATCAGCTGTCGATTACGACGATTTTTTGGAATAAAGAAGGTAAAAGAGTTGGTTCCAGTACGGTACCGCTGTCGGAGGAGCACTATACAGGGACGGTAGCGGAGTATAGTTTGAAGGAATTACGAGGTTATTCGAGCGGCCTTAGTAAAAGCATGGAATCTACGGGTAGCGTTACCCTTTCGAATACGGGGGTGCTTGGCGCAGTTTTCCCGGGAGGGGATTTCATTTGGTCGGTCGATGCCTATGATGTGGGCGGGCGTAAAATATCGAGCTCTGCGGGCTATTACACGGCGTTATTTCAGACAACTCCGTTTTTCACCGTGTCAGAGGAAGGGATGCTCGAAGGAGATCGCTTCGTTATTAAAGGTGATTATGAGCAAGCGATCGCCTCCTACAAGTCTGAAGGAGATAACGATCATGCGCTGCGCGCATTGTCTAGATTGATTTATCACGGCATAACGAAGGAAGATGGCGACCCTGCGGAAGCTTTAACTTACTTGCTGCGGATTAGTGCACCTAATGATAGTGACAAAGATCTGATAAAACAAGCGCAGGAGAAACTTGGGCGGAAGTAACCGTTTGACACGGAAATCTCGCTGACATAGCATAGAAGGATAGCAATTATGCGACAATCGATTTTTTTGAAAAAGCGAGGCGTGGACTTTCATGAATGAGGTTTGGTTTTCTAGCTGGAGGCATGTATTTAAGCTCGATCCCGATCGAGACATATCTGATGAACTGCTCGATGCAATTTGCAATTCAGGTACCGATGCAATTATTGTTGGAGGCTCCAGCGGAGTTACTTTTGAGAATACAGTAGATCTCATGGCGAGGATTCGCAGGTATGCGGTGGACTGTGCGCTAGAGGTTTCCACTTTAGAGGGGGCCGTTCCCGGCTTCGACGGTTATTTTGTACCGCTGGTCTTGAATACGAGCAGAGCGGAGTGGATTACCGGACGGCAAACCGAAGGGCTCATTGAATACGGCTCCTTCGTACCTTGGGAGGAAACAGCGGCACAGGGCTATATTATTTTGAATGAAGAGGCTACTGCTGCAAAAGTTACGGGTGCGAAAACAGAGCTAACGGAAGCAGAGCTCATCGCACATGTGCGAATGGCTGATCGGCTGATGCGACTGCCAATTGTGTATTTGGAATATAGCGGACGCTTCGGCGATATGCAGCTGGTGAAGCGGGCAAGGATGACAGCCACCCAAGCGCGGTTATTTTATGGCGGCGGAATTGATAATGCGGATAAAGCTCGTCAAGCAGCAGAAGCTGCTCATACCGTTGTCGTAGGAAATGTTATTTATACCAATCTTGAAGCAGCTTTATCGACAGTGGCAGCCGTTAAAAATGCCTAATTCGTTCTATTCTTGGCTATGACTATGGTATAACTGTAAAAAAGCATCCGCTGTATCTGTCGTTGTTGCACTTAGGTGACAATGGGACAGGATGGCAGATGCTTTTATTTGTTTATAGCGTTGACATACTTCCATTAATAATTCAAGCTAATTCCTATATTCTCAAATTGACACAGCGGTAGCCGTTGTCTACACTGGTGAGAGGCGAACATATGCGAACAAAGGAGTCTGAGCATGTTGAATTATTTGAGTATCGAGCAGGCGGTACAGAAGTTGAACCCGCCGCAGCGTGATGCTGTTCAAGCGACTGACGGGCCGCTTTTGATTATGGCTGGAGCGGGCAGCGGCAAGACTCGCGTTCTGACACATCGAATTGCTTACTTAATAGAAAAGAAGCGTGTGGCGCCATGGAGTATTTTGGCCATCACCTTTACGAATAAAGCATCACGAGAAATGCAGGACAGGGTCAGCGCGCTCGTAGGGCCATCAGGACGGGACATCTGGGTATCTACCTTCCACTCGATGTGCGTGCGTATTCTTCGAAGAGATATTGACCGGATTGGTTTTACATCCAGTTTCTCCATATTGGACTCTTCGGACCAGTTGTCGGTTATCCGCGGCTGTATGAAGGATATGAACATTGATACGAAGAAGGTTGAGCCGAAGGCTGTTCAAGCTGCAATAAGCGGAGCGAAAAATGAGCTGATCTCACCGGAGCAATTCGAGCAAAAGGTCGGCGACTATTTTGAGGGCATTGTGGCCCAAGTATTTACGAAATACCAGAAGAAGCTAAGAAGCAATAATTCACTCGATTTTGATGATCTTATTATGATGACGATTCAACTGTTTAAGGATGTACCTGAGGTGCTTGAATTTTATCAGAACAAGTTTAGATACATTCATGTCGATGAGTATCAGGATACGAATAGAGCGCAATATATGCTGACCCGCATGCTTGCGGACAAACATCATAATATATGCGTAGTAGGTGACAGCGATCAGTCCATCTACCGCTGGCGTGGAGCTGACATTACGAATATTTTGAACTTTGAGGGCGATTATCCAGAGGCGCGGACGATTATGCTGGAGCAGAACTATCGTTCAACAGCAAATATTCTCGATGCAGCAAACGCGGTTATTAAGCTAAATACGGGGCGCAAGCCGAAAAAGCTGTGGACGGATCAAGGTGCGGGAGATCTGATTGCACTTTACCAAGCAGATACAGAGCATGATGAAGGGTATTTTGTAACGGGGGAAATTCGCAAAAACGTGAATAACGGCTATAAATTTGCCAATCATGCGATATTATACCGTACCAACGCACAGTCGCGGGTTATAGAGGAAATACTGATTAAATCCGATATTCCTTATCAAATTGTCGGCGGAATTAAGTTCTATGATCGTAAAGAGATTAAGGATTTGCTTGGATATTTGAAGCTCGTTTCCAATCCGGATGACGATATAAGCTTGGTACGTATCATTAATGTGCCAAAGCGTGGTATCGGAGATACAACGGTTGGCAAGCTTGCGGATGAAGCTGCGAGAAGAGGCACGTCTATTTACCGCGTATTGAACAACCTTGGCGAGGTAGAGGTGAACGCTCGGACACGGACGTTATTGCGCGAGTTTTATGAGATTATCGACAATCTTACTCGGATGGTTGAGTATTTGTCGGTGACGGAGCTTACAGAGAAGGTGCTGGAACTCTCGCAGTACCGTATGGAGCTGCATCAAGAGAATACGCTGGAGTCCAAAGCGCGTCTTGAGAATATCGATGAGTTTCTATCTGTGACGATGGATTTCGAGAAGCGCAATGAGGATCGGACGCTCGTAGCGTTTCTGACCGATTTGGCGCTTATTGCCGATATTGACTCCTTGAACAAAGATGAAGAAGAAGCTGAGAAGAATAAAGACGCCATTACACTAATGACCATGCATAGTGCTAAGGGACTTGAGTTTCCTGTCGTCTTCATTATAGGCATGGAGGAGAGCGTGTTTCCGCATAGCCGTGCTCTCGCCGATAATGAAGAGCTTGAGGAGGAGCGGCGCCTTGCTTATGTTGGGATTACCCGTGCGGAGAAGCGGCTTTATCTAACTTGCGCGCGGATGCGGACTTTGTTTGGCCGTACAAGCAGCAATATGCCTTCGCGTTTTCTACAGGAAATACCTGAGAGCGTAAGAGAAGGCGCTTCAAGCGGCAGCGGCGGTTATTCTCGTGGGGGCGGGGGCGTTCGTAGCGGCGTTAGCGTCACGGGCGGTACTGGTGCGGCTGCGCAAGGCGCGAGCCGCGGGTTTGCCGGACGCGCGCCAGCTGGCGGTGCGCCAGGTGCAGGTGGCCGTTCCCCAGGTATGGGGGGAACGGGCCCGGCCGCGATGGGCGGCAGAGGCGGCGTGCGGGTTAGCACGCCGCTGCAGGATGCCGCTCGGGCGGCTCAGAGCAGCGGCGCGGCGGGTGATGCCGCGCCTGGAACATTTGCATCAGGCGATAGAGTGTCGCATGGCAAATGGGGGATCGGCGTTATCGTCTCCGTCAAGGGGACGGGCAAGGATATGGAGCTTAACATCGCATTCCCGGCTCCGGTTGGCATCAAGCGATTGCTTGCAGGCTTTGCGCCTATAACGAAAGTGTAAGTTTGATCAGCCATTTTAGACGATTAGAAGGAGGAGCCTTCCGTGAACGCTCAATTAGAGAGGATGCAGCAGCTTGTTGCGATCATTACAGAGCATAATTATCGCTACTACACGCTTGATCAGCCATCAATAAACGATACGGATTATGACAAGCTCTACGATGAGCTTGTCGCGTTGGAGAAAGAAACGGGCGTACTATTGCCCGAATCGCCAACTCAGCGGGTAGGCGGAGAATTGCTTAAAGGCTTTGATCCTTATAAGCACCGCGCTCGTTTATGGAGTCTGGACAAAGCGCAAAATGTCGAAGATCTGCTCTCTTGGAATACGAGACTGCTCAAAGCGGTCGCTGACTATAATGCGAAGAACCCCGAAGTGGAGCCTCTTCCAACCCCTAGTTATGTAGTTGAGCTCAAGTTTGACGGCTTGACATTAAATCTAACTTACGAGGATGGACAGCTGGTTCAAGCGGCAACGCGCGGAAACGGTGCGATCGGTGAAGGTATTTTGCAGCAGGTTCGAACGATTCGTTCGGTGCCGCTTACGATTCCGTGGGCTGATGGCATTGTTGAAGTGCAGGGTGAAGGTATCATGCAGCTCTCTGTACTGGCGAAGTACAATGAAACAGCAGCTGAGCCGCTCAAGAATGCTAGGAATGCAGCAGCAGGCGCTCTGCGCAATCTCAATCCGCGGGTTACAGCGGAGCGGAAGCTGAACGCATTCTTTTATAATATCGGCTATGCTGACGGGGTTGCTTTTACGGATCACCGTGAAATGCAGCAGTTTCTGAAGGATAATCGATTTAAGGTGAACCCTTATGTGACGTATCAAAATACGATCGAAGAGGTACAAGAAGAGCTGCTTCGTGTAACGGAACAACGGGAGCAGCTGGATTTCCTCATTGATGGTGCAGTAATCAAGGTTGTTGATATGCGGACGCGGGAAGCGCTCGGCTATACGGATAAATTCCCTCGCTGGGCGGTTGCCTTTAAGTTTGAAGCGGAGGAAGCAGCAACGGTGCTGGAAGCAGTGTCCTGGGAGGTTGGCCGTACCGGCAAAATAACCCCAGTCGCGCGTGTTGAGGCTGTTGAGCTTGCTGGTGTAACGGTACAAAACTGTACGCTCAACAATATCGGCGACATCGAGCGCAAAAACCTAAAGCATGCATTAGGAACGCTCGTTACGATTCGCCGCTCGAATGACGTTATTCCTGAAATATTAGGCAAAGCCGATGATGTGCTTGGAGAAGAAATTGTATTTCCAACGGTATGCCCATCATGCGGCACGGAACTTGAACAACGGGGAGCCCATCTGTTCTGTAATAATAAGCTAGGCTGTCAGCCGCAAATTATCGGCCGTATCACTCATTTTGCATCACGGGATGCGATGGACATCGATACATTCAGCGTCATGACTGCGGACCAGCTGTACAAAGATTGCGAAGTCCGTGATCCTGCTGATTTGTACGCACTTACTTACGATGATCTGATTGGGCTCGAACGATTCGGAGAGAAGAAGGCGCTCAAGCTGCTCGCAGCCTTCGAAAAGTCAAAGGATAGAGAGTTAGCGTCGTTCTTATTTGCTTTAGGCATTCCGAATACGGGCAAAGCGACAACGAAAATGTTAGCTGATCATTATGGTAATCTAGATGCTATTATGCAAGCAGAAGCGACAGAACTTATTACGCTTCCTGATGTTGGCGGCATTGTCGCTGAGAGCATCGTTGGATTTTTCCAAGATCCAATTATCATTGCAAGCATTGCCAGAATGCGCGAGCTCGGCGTGAAAGCTGAAGCGGAGCAGCAGTTGGTTGCGAGAAATGATAGTGTATTCAGCGGGAAAACAGTCGTACTAACGGGTACGCTGCCTACGATGTCTAGGGATGAAGCTGCGAAACTGCTCGAAGCCTGTGGCGCCAAAATTTCAGGCAGCGTGTCCAAAAAAACGGATTTCGTTGTAGCAGGAGAAAGTGCGGGAAGCAAGTTGACGAAAGCTCGTGAGCTTGGTATTACAGTTATTGAAGAGGAAGCAGAGCTATTGCGTCTTTTGGGCGAAACCGTTATTTAGTTATAGGCCGTCTTTCTAGCAGTAGTTTAGAATGTTTTGATAAGGAGGAGCTGTCCCCAAAGGTTATAGACCTTGCGGGACAGCTCCTTCTGTTATTTGGAGCTCTACTTGTGTGCGTTGATATCCTGTGTGATTGCTGTTCATTAACCAAAATAAATAGCGTTTAAAATAATATGCAATTGTCATTTTTTTCAACTTGTATTCTGTTTGCGTAAGTGATATATTATTTCTTGTCGCTTCTGAGACACGGACAAACAACTGAATGACTCACAAACATTTGTGAAACAAACTGTTGACAACGTCGATCGAAGATGATAATATGATTTCTTGTCACGACAAAATGTGACAAACAAGTTCTTTGAAAACTGAACAAATGGATCACGTCGATCCGATAATGTTTTAAAATAGCTAGTTAAGTATTGAGCAAGTCAAACAACCAATTTGGAGAGTTTGATCCTGGCTCAGGACGAACGCTGGCGGCGTGCCTAATACATGCAAGTCGAGCGGAGTTGATGAGGTGCTTGCACCTC
>NZ_LGHP01000001.1:3173785-3241577 GCF_001280845.1 Bacillus sp. FJAT-28004 | reverse complement strand
CAGCGCCAATGGTACTTAGACCGCAGGGTCTTGGGAGAGTAGGACGTCGCCAAGCACGAGAGACCTATCGCATGTTATGCGATAGGTTTTTTGTTGTTTTTGTATATGCGGAGCAACTTTAATCTCACAAATGAGTTTATTTATGTATAAACAGCTTGTAACCGTACCAAGCTAATGGAAAATCAATTTTACCGAGCACTTGACCTTTTGCTGAAATTGCATATAATAAAATCAAGGTCAAAGAAAGTCAAAGTCAGTTGTCCGAATATTCGGTGTATATTCTGTTTTGATTGCAAGACCTCATTAATTATTATGTTTCAACTTTGGTTTTATTGGTTATTTCTCAGGGAGGTTGGTGGTTTGCGTAACATTTCCGATCTCATCGAACAGTATTTGAAGCTTATGCTTCAAGAAAGTCCAGAAGGCGCAGTAGAAATTCAGCGCAATGACTTGGCTGACAAATTTTCTTGTGTACCGTCGCAAATCAACTATGTTATTAGTACTCGATTTACCATGGAGAAAGGATACATGGTTGAAAGTAAGCGTGGCGGCGGAGGCTATATCCGAATACAACGGATTGAACTTCCGGCACTGAAGGCGATTCAATTCCATATCGAAGAAACGGTTGGAGAATGTGTCGATCAAGGTGCAGCGGAAGGACTTATTTATCAGCTTGAGGAAGCGAGGCTTATCTCTAAGCGAGAGGGAAACCTGCTCCGTGCAGCTGTGCATCGTGATACGATTGCGCTTAAGCTGCCGCTCAGGGATGAAATTCGGGCCAGATTACTTAGGTCTATGCTTATCTCGTTGCTGGTTAAATAACGAGCAACCGTTTATACCGGGAGGAGGGATCAGGCTTGTTTTGCCAAGATTGCGGTAAAAAACCGGCTACGCTTCATTTTACAAAAATCATTAATGGCGAGAAGACCGAATTTCATATTTGTGAAAACTGTGCTCGTGAGAAAGGTGAAGGCATTCCTGGTGCGCCGAATAGTTTTTCTATTCACAGCTTATTGTCGGGGCTCCTTGATTTCGAACAAGTTGGCGGGTCGACGATTACCGGTATAAAGCAGCCAGCGCTGCGCTGCGAGGAATGCGGGCTGACCTACACACAGTTTAGCAAAATAGGCCGATTCGGCTGCAGCTCCTGTTATCATTCGTTTGAAAGTAAGCTTGATCCACTTCTCAAACGGATTCACAGCAGCACCATACACAGCGGCAAGATACCTAAGCGCTCAGGCGGGCAAATCCAGTGCAAGCGCGAGATTGAACAGCTGAGGCGGGATCTGCAGGAGAAGATCGATCAAGAGGAATTTGAAAGCGCGGCTCAGCTGCGTGATCGAATACGTGAATTAGAGCGCAAAATGGCAGATCTGTAGGCTGGCATAGAAGGAGTGAAGGAATCTCTTGACTAAGCATCGATTCTCACAGCATGCGCTTAGCGAATGGATGAGGGACGCAGGTCCCGAATCTGAAATTGTCATTAGCAGCAGAGTGCGAATAGCCCGAAATTTACGTCATCAGCCTTTTCCATTACTTGCAACGAATCAGCAATCTAAGGATGTCATGGATCAGCTGACTGAAGTAAGCCAGAGCGGCAAGCTGCAGTCTATTGGATCATTTGAGACCATTGTTTTGTCAGATTTAAGCGAGCTTGATAAAAGGGTGCTTGTTGAAAAGCATTTAATCAGTCCTAATTTAGCGAACGAATCGCGATGCGGGGCCGTTATTTTAAGCGATAATGAATCTGTTAGCATAATGATTAATGAAGAAGATCATTTGCGCATTCAATGTCTATATCCAGGTTTTCAAATCCAGGAGGCATGGGCATTGGCCAGCGGAATTGACGATATTTTTGAAGAGTCGGCTGACTATGCGTTTGATGAGAAGCGCGGTTATTTGACGACATGTCCGACAAATGTGGGCACAGGCATCAGGGCATCGGTCATGATGCATTTGCCAGCACTTGTCTTAACGTCACAAATTAATCGTATATTGTCAGCAGTAACGCAGGTGGGCTTAGCGGTCAGAGGATTGTATGGCGAAGGCAGTGAAGCACTTGGGAATTTGTTTCAGGTGTCTAACCAAATTACGCTGGGGCAATCCGAGAATGAAATCATTGAAAATCTATATGGTGTTGCAAGACAAATCATCGAGCATGAGAAATCAGCACGCAAGCGTCTTATGCATGAGTCGAGGCTGAGAACAGAGGATCGCGTGAAGCGCTCATTCGGTATTTTAGCATATGCTTCAATAATGGACTCCAAGGAAGCAGCGCAGCGGTTGTCGGATGTGCGACTTGGAGCAGACCTGGGGATTTTATCAGATGTAACGCCACAAGTGTTGAATGAGCTTTTGGTAATGACTCAGCCTGGATTTTTGCAACAAACCTTCGACGAGAAGATGAGTCCAGAGCAGAGAGATTTCAGGAGAGCAGAACTCATACGCAAGCAATTGCGCGGTGAAAAAGGCCATGGGGGTGCGTAAATATGATGTTTGGAAGATTCACGGAGCGAGCACAGAAGGTGCTTGCATTGGCGCAAGAAGAAGCGGTTCGTCTCGGACACAATAATATTGGTACAGAGCATATTTTGCTTGGCCTTATTCGCGAAGGGGAAGGAATAGCGGCTAAAGCATTAATTGGATTAGGACTTGGACTTGAGAAAATTCAAGACGAGGTTGAAGCACTAATTGGTCGTGGACAAGAGCAGCCTAACAATATTGCATATACGCCACGCGCGAAAAAAGTAATTGAGCTTTCGATGGATGAAGCTAGAAAGCTTGGACATACGTACGTTGGCACAGAGCATATTTTGCTTGGTCTTATTCGTGAAGGAGAAGGCGTTGCGGCACGTGTGCTCAACAACCTTGGCATTAGCCTTAATAAGGCTCGTCAACAAGTTCTTCAACTACTCGGCAGCAGTGAAGCTGTTTCGAGCAATCACGGTTCACCAGCTAATGTAAGCACGCCTACGCTCGATGGTCTAGCAAGAGACTTGACTGCTTATGCGAAGGAAGGAAACTTGGATCCTGTTATCGGCCGAAGCAAAGAAATTGAGCGCGTTATTCAAGTGCTAAGCCGCCGGACCAAGAACAATCCAGTGCTAATCGGGGAGCCGGGCGTCGGTAAAACAGCGATTGCAGAAGGTCTTGCGCAGAAGATTATCGAGAATGAAATTCCCGAAACTTTGCGTGACAAGCGTGTCATGACGCTGGATATGGGCTCTGTTGTCGCAGGTACGAAATACCGCGGTGAGTTTGAAGATCGACTGAAGAAAATTATGGATGAAATCCGCCAAGCAGGCAATATTATTCTATTCATCGATGAACTTCATACGTTGATCGGTGCAGGTGGAGCAGAGGGTGCAATCGATGCATCTAATATTTTGAAGCCTGCGTTAGCTCGCGGTGAACTGCAATGTATCGGTGCAACTACGCTTGACGAGTATCGCAAATATATTGAAAAAGATGCAGCGCTGGAGCGCCGCTTCCAACCGATAACGGTGGATCAGCCTTCTCCAGAAGAAGCGATTCAAATTTTGTACGGTTTACGTGATCGCTATGAAGCTCATCACCGTGTAAAAATTACGGATGAAGCCATTGTGCAAGCTGTCAAATTATCCGATCGTTATATTCCGGATCGGTTCTTGCCAGATAAAGCGATTGACCTTATTGATGAAGCCGGCTCAAAGGTACGCTTGCATTCTTACACAGTACCGCCTAATTTGAAGCAGCTTGAAAACCGTTTGGAAGATATCCGCAAGGAGAAGGATGCAGCGGTTCAAAGTCAAGAGTTCGAGAAAGCGGCAGCCCTGCGCGATACGGAACAAAAAATCCGCGAAGAGCTCGACATCACCAAAAACCAGTGGAAAGAAAAACAAGGCCGTACTGATTCTGAAGTAACACCGGAGGATATTGCTCAGGTTGTAGCTAGCTGGACGGGAATTCCTGTTAGCAAGCTGGCTGAAGAAGAGACGGAACGACTTCTGAAAATGGAGGATATTCTTCACGGTCGCATCATTGGTCAAGACGATGCCGTGAAGTCGGTATCCAGAGCGATTCGTCGTGCTCGTGCCGGTTTGAAGGATCCGAAGCGTCCAATAGGTTCATTCATTTTCTTAGGGCCAACGGGTGTTGGTAAAACCGAGCTCGCAAGAGCGCTTGCTGAAGCAATGTTCGGGGATGAAAATGCGGTTATCCGTATCGACATGTCAGAATATATGGAGAAACATTCGACATCACGTCTAGTCGGAGCGCCTCCTGGTTATGTCGGTTATGAAGAAGGTGGACAGTTAACCGAGAAGGTTCGCCGCAAGCCATACTCCGTTGTGTTGTTAGATGAAATTGAGAAGGCTCACCCTGAGGTATTCAACATATTGCTTCAGGTGCTTGAGGATGGTCGCTTGACTGATTCCAAAGGCCGTGTTGTCGATTTCCGCAATACGCTGATTATTATGACTTCCAACATTGGAGCTGATCAAATCAAGCGCAATTCCTCGCTCGGCTTCACAGCCGTTCAGGATGCGGGACGCGACTTCCAACAAATGAAGGATAAAGTGCTCAGCGAGCTTAAGAAAAGCTTCCGTCCGGAGTTCTTGAACCGTATCGATGAAAGTATCGTGTTCCATTCGCTTGGCGAGGAGCATATTGCCCAAATCGTTACTCTTATGTCGGATGAGCTGCGCAAGCGGCTGCGTGAACAGGAAGTTGACTTCATATTGACGGATGCAGCCAAAGCCTTCCTTGCGAAGGAAGGTTATGATCCACAGTACGGAGCACGTCCACTTCGCCGGGCTATCCAAAAACATATCGAGGATCGTTTGTCCGAAGATTTGTTAATGGGTAAAATCCAAAAAGGCGATACATTCACGATCGATGAGAAGGATGGTGGCTTAACGGTTACCAAATCGATTTCGGAGCAAGAACCAGAGGAAACGGCTACGAAATAAGCAACATATAAAACTGTCCCGCAACCAGAATAGCTGCTTGCGGGACAGTTTTTATTATCCTAATAAATTGACAATGATAATCATTATCGTATAATAAGACTATAGCTTTACATAGAATGGAGGAGCAACGATGATAGTTGTTACCAATACGATAAAGGTAAAAAAGGGTCACGGGGAGACGGTAGCAAATAGATTTCAAAACTCAAAAGGCATAGATTTATCGCCTGGTTTTGTTCGCATGGAAGTATTGCTAACAGAAGGTTTAGAAGAATATGATGAGCTTAAAGTCAGCACCACTTGGGAAACCAAAGCATCCTTTGAGGGCTGGGTGAACAGTGATTCATTTCGGCAAGCGCATGCTCATAGAGGTGGCGGGCAGCAGGGTGAGGCAGGTCAGCAAACAGAAAGTGTTATGCTTGGCTCACAACTAACAACGCATCGCGTGCTGGTTGCAAGGCAAGCTGGAATTGAGGCTCAGCAGCATTAATTCTGTGTATTTTAAAAGTTTGAGCTCTAATAAATTCAGTTATCCTGTGACTAACATTTCGCTCTCTTATCCACTGTGGATAACGAGAGCGTTTTTTATGTTGATTTTATCCATAAAGGCTATGGGGATATGTTGATGAGTTGTGGATAATGTTGATAACTTGTTGGTAATTCTGTGGATAACAATGAAAAGTCGTGAAATGGATAAGTGTAGCTGTGGGAAACGAATAATAGGTAGGTTATCTCCTTTTTTTCATTAACAATGTGGGTTTATACATGGAGGATAAAATGGTAAACTTTATGTAGTGCGATTTTAAGCACAATCGCTAGGGCTGGCATCATTAAATTACGCTGGTTCATAACGTTTAAGGAGTACAGAATGGCCAAAATAAAATCAAAGTTTGTGTGTACGGAATGTGGTACTGAATCGCCAAAATGGCTGGGGAAATGTCCCGGCTGTCATGCTTGGAACTCTATGGTGGAAGAGAAAGAAACCGTTGTGAAAACGAAGGGCGTCGGATTGTCGTCGTTTCATGCGAAAGAAAAGCCGCAGTCCATCATACATATAGAAAGTGGGCAAGAGCCTCGTATAGAAACAAAGATGCTGGAGCTTAATCGAGTGCTTGGCGGTGGTGTTGTACCTGGCTCGCTAATTCTTGTTGGCGGTGATCCCGGTATCGGAAAGTCGACGCTGCTGCTGCAAACCTCTCATGCGCTCGCGGTGAAGGGATTGAAAGTGCTCTATATTTCTGGGGAGGAGTCGGTGCGACAAACGAGGCTTAGGGCAGATCGCCTTGGAGCGCTTACGGAATCGCTGTATGTACTATGCGAGACCAATATGGAGCAAATTAACGATGCGATAGAATCAGTTCAACCGGACTTTCTCGTAATCGACTCCATTCAAACCGTCTATGATCCAAACGTTCAATCTGCACCTGGGAGCGTGTCACAGGTTCGTGAATGTACGGCACATTTTATGCGAGTAGCCAAAATTAAAGGAATTGCAACGGTGCTTGTCGGCCATGTAACGAAGGAAGGCGCAATCGCCGGACCGAGGATGCTCGAGCATATGGTGGATTGTGTCCTCTATTTCGAGGGTGAGCGCCATCATACTTACCGGATTTTGCGAGCTGTCAAAAATCGCTTTGGCTCGACGAATGAGATTGGTATTTTCGAAATGGGCGAGGATGGGCTGCGGGAGGTCACGAATCCCTCTGAACTGTTTTTGTCTGAACGTCCGCTTGGCGTATCAGGCTCCACAGTGGTTGCAAGTATGGAAGGTACCAGACCCGTGCTTGTGGAAATTCAAGCGCTTGTTGCCACAACTAACTTTCCATCTCCGCGCAGAATGTCCACGGGTATCGATCATAACCGATTGGCACTCATCATTGCAGTGCTGGAGAAGCGAAACGGTATGTTTCTACAAACGCAGGATGCGTATTTGAACGTAGCAGGTGGAGTCAAGCTCGACGAGCCGGCAGTCGATCTCGCAGCTGCGGTCAGCATAGCCTCCAGTTTTCGGGATGCTCCGACGAAGCCATTTGACGTTATTTTTGGCGAGGTAGGACTGACGGGAGAGGTGCGCGGCGTATCGCGTGCAGAGCAACGGGTAAAGGAAGCTGAGAAGCTAGGATTTAAACGTATCATTATGCCTGAGAAGAGCTTAAAGGGGTGGAAGCATCCCGCGGGCATAGAAATTATTGGCGTATCTACAGTGTCGGAAGCACTAAAGGCAGCGCTTGGATAGGGGGACAGATGATGAAGGAACCTACTCAGCTTGAAATTATGAATCAATTATTGCAATTAGTCGCACCAGGTACCCCTTTTCGTGATGGGCTTGAAAATGTGCTTCGGGCCAAAACGGGGGCGTTGCTTGTTGTGGGTTACAGCCCAGAGGTAATGGAGGTCGTGGACGGGGGTTTTTCAATCAATTGCGACTTCTCTCCTAACTATTTGTATGAGCTTGCAAAAATGGATGGGGCTATTATTTTGAGCGAAGATATGCGCCGAATTTTATATGCGAACACGCAGCTTATACCGAATAGTTCAATTCCATCGATCGAAACGGGTATTCGTCACCGAACTGCAGAGCGGGTTGCAAAACAGACCGGCAAGCTGGTCGTATCCATCTCGCAGCGTCGTAATATTATCACATTGTATCAAGGCAATCTGCGTTATTCGCTGAAGGATATGGGCGTTATTTTGACGAAAGCCAACCAAGCGATTCAAACGCTCGAGAAATATAAAGCAGTGCTCAGCCAATCATTTACGAACCTTTCAGCACTGGAGTTCGAAGAGCTTGTCACGCTGCAAGAAGTGGCACATGTTATTCAGCGTGTTGAAATGGTGCTGCGCATCAAGATGGAAATTAAACGTTATGTGAATGAGCTCGGTACGGAAGGGCGGCTCATCAGCATGCAAATGGATGAGCTCGTTGGCGGCGTAGAAGAGGATGCTTGGTACTTACTTAAGGATTATGCAAAAGAAAATTCGGATGAGAAGATACGTGAAATAAGGGCTGGTCTCAAGAAGCTAAGCTCGGATGAGCTGCTTGATGCGCCGCCAATCATCCGATTGATTGGTTATCCACATACGAGCAATATGAGCGATGAGTCGGTGTCTCCGCGCGGTTATCGTCTGCTGAATAAGATTCCAAGGCTGCCTCTTATTATTATGAACAATCTGATTGAAAACTTCGGACGATTGCCCCATATTTTGATGGCGACGATTGAAGAATTGGATGAGGTTGAAGGTATTGGCGAGGTACGGGCACGCGCTATTAAAGAAGGTCTCAAGCGGATCCAAGAGCAGATGTTCATTGACAGGCAAATATAAATCCCATACAATGGATTGAATGTGGTCCTGTAACGTGGAGATACATTCGTTAAGGGTTTTGGGGCATAGTAGAGAAGAGGTGGAAAAGATGATCGCAAAATCGATACCGAGCCTTCTCACGGTGGGGAACTTATTCTTAGGAGTAATCGCCATCATTCTTGTATTCAATGAAAAACCAGATACTGCGGCTATGATGGTGTTAATCGCCATGCTGCTTGATGGTGTTGACGGACGCGTTGCTCGGGCGCTGAACGTTCAAAGTGAATTCGGTAAGGAGTTAGACTCATTATCCGATGTGATTTCGTTTGGCGTAGCTCCAGCATTTATTATGTATGTAGTTGCTTTTCAAGATCTCAATCCAGCTCTAGCATGGATAGTGACGGCATTGTTTCCGATTTGCGGAGCATTGCGGCTTGCTCGTTTCAATGTGATATCAAGTGCGCCAGGTCACTTTATCGGTCTGCCAATACCGGCGGCTGGTGGCGTGTTAGCAACCCTTGCTTTATTCCAAAATGACATTTACGTATCGGTGCTGCTTACAAGTACGGTGGTGCTTTCCATCTTAATGGTTAGTACGATTAAATATCCGAATTTCAAAAAGGTCGGTATTCCGAAGAGTGCAATATGGGTTGTCCCTATTGTGATTGTTGTATCTGTCGTATTAGGCTTATTGTTCAAAAATGACTTATCCAAAATATTGTTTGTACCGCTGCTTCTTTATGCGCTGTACGGCCTAAAAAAAAACGTTGAACGCCGTTTGCCCAAGCGAAACCGCAAGCGGAAGAAACGAGATGAAAACGCTGAAGATCCTGTTCAAACAGAGAAACCAGCTTAATCATGGTTAGAATATTGAACGCAAAATAGCGATCCCAACACGTATCTTTGTGCTTGGGGCGCTATTTTTTTTGCCTTCACTTATGGATGAAAGCAAGGATGTCCTCCTTTTAACAATCTTTTTTTGGAATAATTTTGAAACGGTTCATCCGCTGAATTCGTATTTAGAAGGCAGACTAAAACGAATTTGAATGGAGAAGATGCTGGTTTGAAACGACTATTTAGTACTAGAAAGCCGTCTTTATGGACCAAAACGATTGTTACTGCTGCTTTATCAGTCAGCCTGCTGGTTCCAGCCGTATATGCGGCTCCCGTGGAGCCGAGTGCTGCGCTCGCTCCAAAAGTGTTAAATGCTGAAAATGCCACAGCATTCTTGAATGATTTTTTTGCATCGGAACAAATCAAATCGCAATATGTAGGAGCCTCTGTCGTTATTGTGAAGGATGGTAAAACAGTCGCACAGCGAGGATATGGCTTAGCGGATCTGGAAACGAAAAAACCTATTGATCCTGCTTCAAGCGTGTTTCGTATCGCCTCAGTGTCCAAGACCTTTACCGCAGCGGCGGTTATGCAGCTTGTAGAGCAGGGAAAGATCGGCCTTCAAGACGATTTCACCAAGTACGTGAAGGATTTGAAGTTCGACAACCCATTTGGCAAGCCGGTTACGATTGAGAATTTACTTACGCATACGACTGGTTTTGAGATACGTGATCCGCAGCCAGAGGATATACATACCGACATCGGGAAAGTAGTTGAAATTGAAGACTATGTTCGGGGGCATATGCCTTCTGTTGTTCGGGAGCCAGGTAGCGCCTACATGTACGATAACTTTGCGTCGATGCTGCTTGGATTAATTGTACAAAAAGTCAGCAGTTTACCTTTTAATGATTACATGGAGCAGCATATATTCAAGCCGCTGCATATGGATTCAAGCCATTTTTTACTCAATAACAAGCTTAAAGAAAACCTTGTGTCGGAATACGATGTTATGAACAGCAAACATGAATTATACGCTGTTTCTCCTACGGTAATGCCGCAAGGGGGGATGTTCTCTACTGCTGAAGACATAGGCAAGTTTATGATTTCTTTCCTGAATGGCGGTTCAACAGAATCTGGCCGCATCCTTAAGCAAGCGACCGTTGATAGTATGGAAACGTATCGTTCCACAATTCATCCGTTAATGCCGAACACAACCTATGGTTTTGAAGCGCCTATTCAGCTTCCTGGAGCGGGAAGCAGCTCTTCCGTTATTGCGAAATTAGGAGATATTGTGGGTACTAGCTCTATTATGTTTCTAATTCCAGAACAAAAGACGGGAGTATTCATCACCTACAACAAGCTTGGCCCTCTCCGTGATTTCTTCTATCAGGCTTTTATTAATACATTTTTCCCAGCCTATGCCGAACCTGCGAAGCTTGACTCATTCACGCCGTATACGAGCAATCAATTGGAAAAATTCATCGGCATTTATACCGATCTTCGTGTCGGTCAACTAAATACATCAATAGAAGCAGACGATAAAGGCAACTTGATGATTTCAGATGCCTTCCTTGGACCTCGCGTGCTTAAGCAGGTGGATAACAACCTGTTCGTAGATAGTCTTACAGGTAAATTCACAGCATTTGCAATAGGGGCTGGCGATGAAGTGCTTTACTTGAAGGAACCTTATCTGAATCCACTCGGCTATGGTATGAAACATAAAGCGCCGACCTTGTTTGCTGATATTGCGAAGGACCATCCTTACGAGAAAGCAATCTATACGCTGAAAGTGTTAGGGCATTACTCCGATAATGGGGATGAGAAATTTAATCCCGAGCAATCAGTCACTCGGGGGCAATTTGTTAAACATCTTATGGAGATTAGCGGATTAAAAGGAAGCAGTACGGAAGAACTCGTTTTTACGGATCTGAAAGGCCATTCGGCAGCGGCTTTTGTCCATCAGGCTTATGAGCTGGGGCTGGTCAAAGGAACAACAACGAATCGGTTTGAGCCGGACCGCAACATTACTCGCCAAGAAGCGGCCGTTATGATGTGGCGTGTCTTCGCTCAGCAGTATCCAGCAGAGTTGTTCGAATCGGTTAAGCTCTCTGGTGAGACTGATGTATGGGCGCTGCCAGCTGTGAAGATGATCGTTAAGCTGGGCATCTATGGTCCAGAGGTTCAAGAGACAGAGAAGGGTGTTTTCAATTACGCTTCTAAGAAAGTTCTGAACCGCCAAGAGGAATCTGCTATTTTATATTCTCTTCTTACACGTCCGTTAGACGTTATAGTCTCCGAATTCATGCAGCAGAAGTAACAGATTAGCGATATGAGAGAGGCCTCCCAATTTGGGAGGCCTCTTGTGTTACTCGATTCATGTATTTCATCATTACGTTAAATTAAACAGGCCTAAAGTTGAGCATTTGTCGTATTCGTCAGCAATAACTTCATCCAGTTGAATATCTAGCAGATTACATAAAGCAGTCATATAAAACAAGTTGCGGCCAAGATCGGCCTTGAGCGCATCGCGGCAATGCTCGCATACGGCTCCGGTGAGATGACTTTGCAGCGTCGTTTTCGCATTTTCAAGATTTAATTCATCCGAGTATTGTTGTTTGCGAGCATTTAATTCAATACATCCACAATCCGTTACTGCTTTCGTGACTGCACGATTAACCGAAGCGCCTGACTGTCCGAATTTGGACATAACATCTAGCAAGCTGCGGTGCCGAAGCAACAATTCGGATACTTGCTGCTGAAATTGATCCAGTGTAGGAGCGCTCATCGGTTCCACCTCTTTCACCAACCTCTTATGTTTTATTCTTAATATCCATTATAAGCCTCCTATCCGCCTTTTACAAAATATGAATTATTAAAAATTATAAATGTTTGCAATAAATCCGTGCCCCCACGGTTAGCGATCCAATTATTGGAACATAATTATAGTGGAGGTGAACCATAATGGTTAGACGAATAATTCAATTATTGGGTATGTTGTTCGGTGGTATAGCAGGCGGTGAAGTATACGGGTGGATAAATGGAGCGGCCGTATGGTCTGGCTCATCCTTCGGAATGCTACAGCGATCCGGCACTTATTACATGAATGTAGCAATTGGCGCGGTTTTTGGTGTAGTTGTGGCAACAATGCTTGCAGGACAAGTCATCCGCTATATGCAGAAGGGAGCAGAGCAAACCGCAGCGCTTCCAATGCAGCAACTGATAGCAGGGGCAGGCGGTCTTCTAGCGGGTTTATTGCTAACTGTATTGATCTATCCCGCAGTATCGGGCTTAGATGGTATAGGGAGTCTCATTCCTGCTGCTATGATGTTATGTTTCGGTTATTTGGGTATGCGTATTGGCCTGCATAAGCAGGAAGAGTTGGCAGAGGGCTTTGCTGCTCTACTGGAGAAACGGAGAATTGCGCCTGTAGACGAAGCGGGTGGATACGAGGAGCATAAGATACTCGACACCAGCGTTATTATTGACGGGCGGATTGCAGACATCTGTAAGACTGGTTTTATTGAAGGGACGTTAGTCATTCCTGAGTTTGTGCTCGAGGAGCTGCAGCATATTGCCGATTCATCTGATTTGTTGAAGCGCAATAGAGGACGCCGCGGTCTCGATATTTTGAACAAGATTCAGAAAGAGCTGGACGTGAAGGTTCTTATTTATGAAGGGGATTTTGAAGAAATCGGAGAAGTGGACAGCAAGCTTGTAAAGCTGGCTAAGGCGCTTCACGGTAAGGTTGTTACCAATGATTTCAATTTAAACAAAGTATGCGAACTTCAAGGCGTGTCGGTGCTCAATATTAATGATTTGGCTAATGCCGTGAAGCCGGTAGTTCTACCTGGAGAAGAAATCATCGTACAAGTGATAAAAGACGGCAAAGAGCATGGACAAGGTGTCGCATATTTGGATGATGGCACGATGATCGTCGTTGAGGGCGGACGTGAATATATCGGGACAACGATGGAAGTGCTTGTAACGAGCGTACTTCAAACCTCTGCGGGCCGAATGATATTTGCAAAGCCGAAGTTGTTGGAAAAAGCGCAGTAACAAGGTATGATAGTACTATTGTTATTGCGCAAACGGCTAACGTCGACAAATGACGGCACAAGCTCGTTTCGCAGGGAAACGTAAGTTTATTTATAAAAGCAAGACGTATAAATACTTATGTTTTAACTCAGTGTGAGGCGGGTCGAGGGCATGGGAGCAGATTGGGGAGTTATCATCGTAGCAGCCGGACGAGGCACGCGGATGGGAACGAAAGAAAGCAAGCAGTATTTGAAGCTGGCGGACAAGCCTATTCTTGTGCATACGCTAGAGCTGTTTCAATCGATGGATTTGGTAAAAGAAGTAGTTCTGGTCGTAGGCAGCGAGGACGTGGAGCGTTGCCGCAATTGGGCTTCCCTATATGGCATAACGAAGGTAACAGCTATAGTTGCCGGGGGGAAAGAACGACAGCACTCTGTATACTACGGTTTGCAAGAGCTGAAGAGCGACTGGGTGATGGTGCATGACGGCGTGCGTCCTCTAGTATCGGCGGATGCCGTCCGCGCTTGCTGTGAGCAGGCTGAACAGAGCGGCGCTTCTGTGCTGGCTGTTCCCGTCAAAGACACGATTAAACAAGTCAATGAAACGGGAGTTATCGTTTCAACACCGGACCGCCGAAGCTTGTGGGCGATACAAACGCCGCAAGCTTTTCGACGTGTTCTACTGCTGGAGGCGCATGAACGTGCCCTTGCAGAAGAGTTCATTGGAACGGATGACGCAATGGTTGTAGAGCGCATGGGCGCAAGTGTTACTGTTGCAGAAGGCGAATATACAAATATTAAAATTACGACGCCTGAAGATTTACCGTGGGCGGAATTTTTGCTTGCGAAGCGTCATGCCGATAGGGCAGAGGGGAATGGTGAGCAAGGATGATTCGAGTTGGACAAGGGTTTGATGTGCATCAATTGGTAGAAGGACGTCCATGTATTATTGGGGGAGTAACGATTCCATATGAGAAGGGACTTCTAGGCCATTCCGATGCGGATGTTCTGTTGCATGCGATAACGGATGCGGTGTTAGGCGCGCTTGGACTTGGCGATATCGGGAAACATTTTCCCGATACGGATGAAGCTTTTAAAGATGCCGACAGCTTAAAGCTGCTGGAGGAAGTATGGAAGCTAGTGCGCGAGCGTGGTTATAAGCTTGGCAACATAGATTCCACGATTATTGCTCAAAAGCCAAAAATGCTGCCCTATATTCCGCAAATGGCTGAAATTATAGCGAAGGCGCTTGAGGCTGATGTAACACAGGTGAATGTTAAGGCAACAACAACCGAGCAGCTAGGATTCACAGGACGCGGTGAAGGAATTGCAGCGCAATCCGTTGTCTGTCTGATCAAGGATGTGCTATGATCGGGAGTATTCATTAATGAGCATATGCTTACGAGGCTAGTTTGTGCTTCGCAAAACTTTATCTGTATATGCTTACGAGGCTAGTTTGTGCTTCGCAAAACTTTATCTGTATATGCTTACGAGGCTAGTTTGTGCTTCGCAAAACTTTTAGGAGGTTATTTAGATGACTGCAGAAGTTCGAGTGCGTTATGCCCCATCCCCAACGGGTCATTTACATATTGGTAATGCAAGAACGGCCTTATTTAATTATTTGTTCGCAAGAAATCAGGGCGGTAAATTTATTATTCGGATTGAAGATACAGATGTTAAGCGCAATGTTGAGGGCGGAGAAGAAAGCCAGCTTAAGTATTTGAAATGGCTGGGCATGGATTGGGACGAGAGTATCGATATTGGCGGCGGGTACGGACCTTACCGTCAGACTGAGCGTCTTGATATATACAACAAGTATTGGCAGGAGCTGCTTGATCGCGGTCTTGCTTATCGTTGCTACTGTTCAGAGGAGGAGCTTGAAAAGGAGCGGGAAGCGCAAACGGAGCGCGGTGAAACCCCTCGTTATTCTGGACTGCACCGTAATCTGACGGAAGAGCAGCGCCAAGCATTTGAAGCGGAAGGACGCGTGCCGAGTATTCGTTTCCGCGTGCCAGAGAATCGGACCTATGCTTTTGACGATATCGTTAAAGGCTCTATTAGCTTCGATACGACGGAGATGGGCGATTTCGTAATCGTGAAGAAGGACGGTATCCCGACTTATAACTTTGCCGTAGTACTGGACGATTATTTGATGAAAATCAGCCACGTTTTGCGTGGGGAGGACCATATCTCGAATACGCCTCGTCAATTGATGATCTATGAAGCGTTTGGCTGGGAAACTCCAAAATTCGGCCATATGACGCTAATCGTGAATGAGCAGCGCAAAAAATTAAGCAAACGTGATGAATCCATCATTCAGTTTATTTCACAATATGATGATCTCGGTTATTTGCCGGAAGCGATGTTCAATTTTATTACCCTGCTTGGCTGGTCGCCAGAAGGTGAGCAGGAAATGTTTACTCGCGAAGAGCTGGTTAACGTGTTTAATCCAGAACGTTTAAGCAAAAGCCCTGCTGTATTTGATACGCAAAAGCTTAGCTGGATGAACAATGAGTATTTGAAAAAAGCGGACTTGAACCGCGTTGTTGATCTTTGCCTGCCACACTTGCAAAATGCGGGTCGTGTAGCTGCTGATCTTGACGCAGAAGGCAGAGCATGGGTGACTGCTCTAGTAGCGCTTCATCAGGACAAGCTGCGTTCCACCTCAGAAATTGTTCCAATGACAGAACTATTCTTCCGCGATACGGTCGAGGATGAAAGCGAAGCAGTAGAAGTTCTTGCCGAGGAGCAAGTACCAACTGTTTTGCAAGCTTTCTTGTCAAAAATAGAAGCGGGAGAAACAGCCTTTGAAGTGGACGGCATCAAAGAGATGATCAAGGCTGTGCAGAAGGAAACCGGCTTTAAAGGCAAGCAGCTGTTCATGCCGATTCGTGCGGCGCTTACTGGACAAACACATGGTCCTGATTTGAATCAATCTCTTGCCTTGCTCGGTAAGGAAAAGGTTGCTCTTCGTCTGCGCGAGCGATTGGCTGGCTCTTTAGCTTAATTAAAGTTGATGAGAGTAAACATAATGCCCTTGTCACAATTTTGGGTATTCGGTATACTATGACTAATAAATGAATGAATCAAACGGCCATGAACAGGAGAAGTACGTTTGCTTGTGGATTCGCAGAGAGGACAACCGTCATTCGAGTCGGAGTCGCATCACCATGTGACTATGAGGAAACGTAATGGGGCTGCAAGTTGTCTGGTCCGCCGAACGGAAATATGCACCTGGGAGCTTTGTTCCGAGCTGTTTCAGCATGTAATGCACAATTATAAGGATGGGCGGAGACGCTTATTCGTCTATAATGGCATATATTTGGCTGGGCAGGGTAGGCAGCAACGTATCGTCTGCGTTAAAGACTTAAGGTGAATAATCATCAGCGAGGGAAGCTGTCGATTTATTCAAGCAGAGTGGAACCGCGAGATAACACGCCTCTGCAGCATAATATGCTGCAGAGGCTTTTTCTTTTATTAGAAATTTATGAGCGTAGGAAAAAGGAGCATTGCTTATGTTTCGTCATTTTCGATCGGACATACTAGCTGTTTTTGAGAATGATCCGGCTGCCCGCAGTCGCTTCGAGGTTATTTTCACCTATTCAGGCGTGCACGCCATTTGGGCGCATCGTATCGCCCATCCCTTATATCGCAAAGGCTGGTATACTACAGCGCGTTTGATCTCACAGGTTAGCCGTTTTATGACTGGCATCGAAATTCATCCAGGTGCTCGTATCGGTGAGCGATTGTTTATCGATCATGGCATGGGAGTAGTGATTGGTGAAACTTGTGAAATCGGCGATGATGTCGTTATTTATCAAGGCGTAACTCTTGGTGGAACGGGTAAAGAAAAAGGGAAGCGTCACCCGACAATTGGCAATAATGTAGTTATTGGCTCAGGGGCGAAGGTGCTCGGCTCATTTCAGGTGGGCGAATTTTCTAACATTGGATCAAATGCGGTTGTACTCAGAGAGGTTCCTACGAATTGTACGGTAGTTGGAAACCCGGGACGTGTTGTCAAAAGGAACGGAGAGCGTGTAGGAGATCGACTTGATCATACACAGCTGCCCGATCCGGTCATCGAAATGTTCCGTACGATGCAGAAGGAAATAGACGAATTGAAATCCGAGCTTATGAAGCTTCGGAATCCTGTAGCTGGAGGAGAAATGCGAAAATGACAATATCCATTTATAATACAGTGTCACGGCTTAAAGAGCCCTTTGTATCGCAAGAGCCAGGTAAAGTAAAAATGTATGTTTGCGGACCAACCGTTTACGATTACATTCATATTGGAAATGCTCGTCCGGTTATTTTCTTTGACGTTGTTCGTCGTTATTTGGAGGATGTCGGGAATGAGGTTCAATATGTCGTTAACTTTACGGACGTCGATGATAAGCTGATTCGCAAAGCAGAGCAGCTTGGTACGACAGTACCCGAAGTAGCGGAGACGTTCATTACGGCTTTTTATGCAGATATCGAAGCGCTAGGTGTTCACAAGGCGACGCTTAATCCGAGGGTGACAGAACATATTCCTCAGATCGTGACGTTTATTCAAGGCTTAATAGATAAAGGCTATGCTTATATGAGTGAGGGCGACGTTTATTATCGTACGTCTGCATTCGCGGATTACGGCAAGCTTTCCCATCAGAATATTGAAGAGCTTCAATTCGGTATTCGGGTTGAAATTGGCGACCGCAAAGAGAATCAACAGGATTTTGTATTGTGGAAAGGCGCTAAGCCTGGCGAAATCAAATGGGAGAGTCCATTTGGCGATGGACGTCCAGGTTGGCATATCGAATGCTCGGCTATGGCTCGCACTTACCTTGGCGATACGCTTGATATTCATGGCGGCGGACATGATTTGCAATTCCCGCATCATGAATGCGAGGTGGCTCAATCTGAGGCACTGACAGGGAAGCCGCTAGCGAACTATTGGATGCATAACGGCTATATTCATATTAACAATGAGAAAATGTCCAAATCGCTTGGCAATGGCATCTCGGTGCATGAGCTAGTGAAGCGGGTTAAACCTCATGCGATTCGTTATTTTATGCTATCGACGCATTATCGCAGTCCGCTTAACTTCAGTGATGACACGGTTGCGCAAGCCGAGAATAGCGTTGAGCGGATTGCAAACAGCGCAGCAAATCTAAAGCATAGGCTCTCATCATTTGGCGGAAAGCTAACCGAGGCAGTAGGCAATGGCAACGGACTTGTCCCTTCTGGCGATGAAGCTCTCGATGCGAGACTAAAGTTGATTCATGAACAATTCCATGCCAAAATGAGCGATGATTTCAACACGCCGGATGCGATTACGACTGTGTTTGATTTGGTAGCTGAGGCTAATCAGTATTTGAATCGTACAGACGTTTCTGCTGAAGCCATCTATGCATTGCTTACGCTGCTCGAGCGTATGGACGCTGTGCTTGGTTTACTGCCGCTGCAGCAAGCGAACGCAGAACTGCTGGATGCGGATATTGAGCAGCTTATTGTGGAGCGGACCGAAGCTCGCCAGTCCAAAAATTGGGCAAGAGCTGATGAAATTCGTGATTTGCTCATAGAGAAAAACATTGTCCTTGAGGATACGCCGCAAGGTATCCGCTGGCGGCGTAAATGAGCGAGCATATCGATACGAATCGGCTGCTCTTTCACCCACCGTCCAAGTCACCGCAGCTTATGAATCCGGTCGTTCTAGCTTATATGGGTGATGCTGTTTTTGAGCTTCTTGTAAGACAATATTTCATTTCGCTTCCGAATCAGAAATCACATCACCTTCACCGTGAAGCAACGAAATTTGTTTCTGCCAAAGGACAAAAGAAGACGCTAGATCTCTGGCAGCCGCATTTAACCGAGGAGGAGGCGGACATTGTCCGCCGAGGCCGTAATTCGAAATCGGGGGCTCCTCCCAAAAATGCTGATTTAGCCGATTATCGTCTAGCTACAGCTTTGGAGAGCTTGGTTGGCTATCTGTACTATGAAGGAAGAATCGATAGAATAAACGAACTATTTGCGATTGCAATTAAGAAGCATGAAAATAAATAAGATCCATTGAGCCATTTTGTAAATGAAAATAAATAAAGGAGGGTTACCGATGACGGAAGAAACGATTCAAGATCAAGATGAAATGATTGCCGGTAAACACCCTGTACTGGAAGCTCTGCGTTCTGGACGAGAAATTAATAAAATATGGATCGCTGACGGCGCACAAAAAACGTTGACGCAGCCGATTGTAGCAGAAGCCAAAAAATCGGGCATCATCGTACAGTTCGTCGACAAGAGGAAACTCGACAGCTTAGCTCCTGGAGTTACACATCAGGGAGTTGTTGCTCAGGCAGCGGCCTTCGCTTATGTGGATGTTGAGGAGATTCTGGAACGAGCAAAGCAGCGGGACGAAATCCCATTTATTTTGCTTCTAGACGAAATCGAAGATCCTCATAATCTGGGCTCTATTCTGCGTACAGCTGAATGCACAGGCGTGCATGGCGTTATCATTCCGAAGCGTCGCGCTGCGGGACTAACGGCTACCGTGCTAAAAACATCTGCGGGTGCCGCTGAGCATGTACCGGTTGCACGTGTTACTAACTTGGCGCAAACGATCGATAAGTTGAAGGAAGCGGGCGTATGGGTAGCGGGAACTGACGTAAGTGCATCGCAGGATGTATATAAAATGAAATTCGATATGCCGCTGGTTATCGTAATCGGTAATGAGAGTAAAGGTATGGGAAGACTTATTAAGGAGAAATGTGATTTTCTCGTCAAGCTTCCAATGCTCGGTCAATTGAACTCGCTTAATGCTTCCGTTGCAGCTGGTGTTCTTATGTATGAGGTCGTTCGGCAGCGCCGGAGCATTTAGGTTATGAACCGGCGCGACGATATTTTATTAGTCGACGGTTATAACATAATTGGCGCTTGGCCGGTACTCGAGAAGCTGAAGGAACATGATCTGGAAGAAGCGCGGGATAAATTGTTGGATTTAATGGCGGATTATCAAGGTTTTACAGGAATGAAAGTGTATGTTGTGTTTGATGCGCATCAGGTGCCTGGACTAGGCGCTACTTATCGACACCACAGGTTGACTATCGTTTACACAAAAGAGAAGGAAACGGCTGATGAATGCATCGAGCGCCTTTGCTCGGAGTTATTTGTCAGACGTAGAAATATATATGTAGCGACTTCTGATTTGGTGGAGCAGCATGTGGCATTCGGTAAAGGTGCGCTTCGCGTATCTGCCAGGGAACTGCTTATTGATATAGGTCAGAATCGCAAAAATATCGAGCAGACATTGCGTGAGGAACAGCCGGGAAAACGGAATTCTTTAGACGGAAGAATTAGTTTAGAGGTTCGAAGCCAGCTGGAGAAACTTCGGCGCGGAGAGAAATAAAGGAATAGAAGAGCGATAAGCTGTCGAATGATTGGCACAGATCATACCACTAAGTTACAAAATTCCCAGTATATCTGTGGTTATTGGGACTCAGATTGGTTGACGGTGTAAGGTTACATAATGTATACTGACTCTATTATTAGCGATAAGAACGTGTTGATTTTGTTCAGTATACATTCTTATCTTTCGACGTGAAACACTGTTGAGCTCAGACTTTGAGATCAATCAGATAGGTTTGCGTGAATACGAATCTAGCGGTGTACGCCTTGCAGGCCGGAGGGATAGTTCGTGAGTATCGACCTCAAAGAATGGAGTACGCTCGAGTATGACAGCAGTACGGACGAGGATATCGTCGAAGCGGTCCGCAATGGTGATAGCATGGCGTTGGAATATTTGATAAACAAGTATAAGAATTTTGTAAGAGCCAAAGCGCGCTCGTATTTTCTTATCGGTGCGGATCGTGAAGATATCGTGCAGGAGGGTATGATTGGTCTTTATAAGGCAATTCGAGATTTTAAAGGGGACAAGCTAGCAAGCTTCAAAGCCTTTGCTGAATTGTGTATAACTAGGCAAATTATTACCGCCATCAAAACAGCCACGCGTCAGAAACACATTCCGCTAAATTCCTACGTTTCGCTCGATAAGCCCATTTATGATGAAGATTCGGATCGCACGCTGCTGGATGTCATTTGTGGTACGCGAGTATCTGATCCAGAAGAATTAATTATTAATCAAGAAGAATTCATTGGCCTGGAAGATAAGATGTCCGAAATATTAAGCGATCTTGAACGTAAGGTTCTTATGCTTTATTTGGACGGAAGATCGTATCAGGAAATTGCTGTTGATTTGGATAGGCATGTGAAATCCATCGACAACGCTCTTCAAAGGGTGAAACGCAAGCTCGAACGTTACTTGGAAGTCAGAGACATTAGCGGTTAACCGCATTTATACGTAAATCGTTTTTTACGAGGACTGTCTTCCATCTGGCGGTGTCTAGGTGGAATATACGGTCCTTTTAGTTTTAAACGAACAAAAGTAGACTATAATGGTAGATACGAGACCGATGATGCTTTTGTTACCAATCATTCACAGGCTTAACACTTATCTTTTACATTGACATCAAATTTGCTGTATGATAAAGTGTTTAGGTAGGCCTAAAATCGAGGTTTTATTTCGTTTTGGCGTTGGAATCAATGAACTTTCATATAGAGCTTCATGATTCGTATTTTGTAGCAGTTCGGGAGGTGTAATTCAATGCGGGTAATTATCACGTTGGCATGCACAAACTGCAAACAGAGAAACTATGCGAGCAGCAAGAACAAACGCAATCACCCCGACCGCATCGAGTTGAAGAAGTTTTGCAAGTTCTGTAACGAGCAGACTCCTCATCGCGAGACGAGATAGTCAATTGGAGGTGTGAACGTGGCATTTTTGGCTAAACTAAAGCAAAGCTTTGGTACAACGTTTAGTTTTTTTGCCGACAGCTGGGCGGAGCTTAAGAAGGTCCGCTGGCCAAGCCGTAAAGAGTTGACAAGCTATTCGATCGTGGTTTTGCTCACGATTACGCTTGTGACTATTTACTTCTGGCTTCTTGACATCGGGATCTCGTCTCTGGTTGAACTCATTGTTTAAGAAGGGTCCAAAGGTGGATTTGTGATGGAAAAAAGATGGTACGTCGTGCATACCTACTCAGGTTATGAGAACAAGGTGAAAGCCAATTTGGAACGCCGTGTTGAATCAATGGGCATGGAAGATAAGATTTTCCGTGTGCTTGTTCCTATGGAAGAAGAAGTGGTAGAGAAGGATGGTAAGAAGAAGACTGTCCAACGTAAAGTCTACCCCGGCTATGTTCTTGTGGAAATGGTTCAAACCGACGATTCATGGTACGTTGTTCGAAATACACCAGGTGTAACTGGATTCGTAGGATCAACAGGTTCCGGTTCAAAACCGATTCCTCTATTGCCTGATGAGGTTGAGCAAATACTCAAGCACATGGGCATGGAAGAACCAAAACCGAAAATCGAGTTCGATTTGAAGGAAACGGTTCGCGTCAAAGTGGGTCCTTTCGCAGATTTTGTTGGTACAGTAGAAGAAATTTTACTGGACAAAGCGAAGTTAAAGGTTCATGTAAACATGTTTGGCAGGGAGACCCCGCTAGAGCTGGATTACACTCAAGTGGAAAAGATATAATATCTGGTTTCCGAACCCACTGGGTTAAACTGGTGGAGGTTTGGACGCGAAGTAGCGATGCCCCTTAACTGAGGCGGATGCTATTTACGCATGGAATAAAGGGTAAGGAGGTGTGTCAGGCATGGCAAAAAAGGTCATCAAGATGGTCAAATTGCAAGTTCCTGCAGGTAAAGCAAACCCAGCGCCGCCGATCGGTCCAGCACTTGGTCAAGCAGGCGTTAACATTATGGCGTTTTGTAAAGAGTTTAATGCTCGTACCGCAGATCAAGCAGGCTTGATTATTCCGGTTGTTATTACAGTATTTGAAGACCGTTCTTTCACTTTCGAAACAAAAACGCCGCCGGCAGCAGTATTGCTCCGCGTCGCAGCTGGTATCGAAAAAGGTTCAGGTGAGCCTAACAAGAAAAAGGTCGCTACTGTGAAACGTGACAAAGTTCGCGAAATCGCTGAGCAAAAAATGCCGGATCTGAACGCAGCGTCTGTAGAATCAGCAATGCGTATGGTTGAAGGTACTGCTCGCAGCATGGGCGTAACTATTGTTGACTAATACCGCGAAGTAGCTTGCTTTGCGTTAGCTTCGGCTTTCGCGAGTGGGAGGATCATCCTTAGGAGGATTTTCCGCTACAACCACATAAGGAGGAAAATTAAATGGCTAAACAAGGTAAGAAATATGTAGAAGCTGCTAAGCTGTTTGACAGCGAAGCAACATACGAGCCTCAAGAAGCAATCGATCTTGTTAAAAAGGCAGCAACAGCTAAATTCGACGAGTCCGTTGAAGTAGCAGTTCGTTTGGGTGTAGACCCACGTAAACAAGATCAAGCAGTTCGTGGCGTAGTTGTACTACCACACGGTACTGGTAAAACTAAACGCGTTCTCGTTTTCGCAAAAGGCGAAAAAGTGAAAGAAGCGGAAGCTGCGGGTGCTGACTTTGTCGGCGATGCAGACATGATCAACAAAATCCAACAAGGCTGGTTCGATTTCGACGTTTGCGTAGCAACGCCGGATATGATGGCTGAAGTTGGTAAACTTGGACGTATCCTTGGTGGTAAAGGTTTGATGCCTAACCCTAAAGCTGGTACAGTAACGTTTGACGTTGCTAAAGCCGTTCAAGAAATCAAAGCCGGTAAGATTGAATACCGTCTTGATAAAGCAGGTCAAATCCATGCGCCAATCGGTAAAGTGTCTTTTGATGCTGAGAAACTCAACGAGAACCTCAAAGCATTGATCGATGCACTTAATCGTGCTAAACCGGCTGCGTCAAAAGGTATTTACCTGAAAAACATTGCCGTTTCTTCAACAATGGGCCCAGGCGCTCGTGTTTCTACAGCGGCTTTCCGCTAAGAAGAACGGAACTAAATTCGAATACGCATACCGTAGACAGTAGGTGCCTTAAGGCTTAATTTCCTACCGAGGTGTTATGATAAAACGTTTGTAAGCAACATTCGATCCATTCTGGATTGATGCGCGATAACGACATCATGGCCTTCGCAGTGTCTGCGAAGGCCTTTCTCATGCATCGAGGCGTGGAAAGCCCGTCGTAATTAACGGAATGTATACTATTACGGGAGGTGTACAGTTTGGCTAACGCAAATATCATCCAAGAGAAACAAGAGGCAGTTGCCGTAATCGCGGCGAAAATTGCTAATAGCTCAAGCACAGTAGTAGCTGACTATCGTGGATTGAACGTTGCGCAAGTAACTGAGCTTCGGAAACAACTTCGTGAAGCAGGAATTGAATTCCAAGTTCTTAAAAACTCGCTCGTTCGCCGCGCAACTGAAGGTACGGATTATGTAGAATTGAACAACATTCTTACAGGTCCTACAGCAATTGCATTCGGTAAAGAAGACGCTGTTGCTCCAGCTAAAATTTTGAACGATTTCGCTAAGAAAAACGATGCTTTGAAACTTAAAGGCGGCGTTGTTGAAGGTAAAGTCGTATCTCAAGAAGAAATTAAGGCTCTTGCGGAACTTCCGTCCCGCGACGGTTTGCTCTCTATGCTCCTCAGCGTATTGCAAGCTCCAGTGCGCAACTTCGCGCTTGCAGTTAAAGCAGTCGGCGAGAAACAAGAAGCACAAGCTTAATTTTATTCAAGAGTCCCTTATAGTAATGAACCGACGCAAGTCGGCTGTATGATAAACCAAAAAATAAACCATATTCCCGGAGGTATAATCATGTCTAAAGAACAAATCTTAGAAGCGATTAAAGTTATGAACGTTCTTGAACTGAACGATCTTGTTAAAGCAATTGAAGAAGAATTCGGCGTAACTGCAGCAGCTCCAGTAGCAGCAGCAGGCGCTGGCGCAGCTGTAGAAGCTGAGCAAACTGAATTCGACGTTATCCTTAACGGCGCTGGCCCTTCAAAAATCAACGTAATCAAAGTAGTTCGCGAAATCACAGGTCTTGGCCTGAAAGAAGCGAAAGACTTGGTTGATTCCGCTCCTAAAGCAGTTAAAGAAAAAGTTGCTAAAGAAGAAGCAGAAGCTGTTGCAGCTAAGCTTACTGAAGCTGGCGCTTCCGTAGAAGTTAAGTAGTATTTCTTTCAATAAAATAAGCTGATCATGCGATTGAATGATGAATCGGCCGGCGAGCCCCTTGAAACGTCAGGTTTCAAGGGGTTCGTTGTATGTTGAAGGATAAGAATGTGTAAGTTTTTGGCTTGTACATTCTTATCCTTCAACGAGAATTGAGTATTTTTCGCTGAAGCTAGGCGGTTTTAATATACTCGATGCAATATGGAATAGCGGGGAGTGATGAATAATGTCGAATCACTATTACTCACAGAGCCCAGATGTTAAGCATAATCGTCAAGTTCATGAAGCATCACTGCGAGGCTTTTCTTTGAAGTTTATGACGGATGCCGGCGTATTCTCGAAATCAGGAGTTGATTACGGGAGTCAGGTGTTGATCGATGCTTTGGAGCTGAATGCAAATGCAAAGATTCTTGACGTAGGCTGTGGTTATGGTCCTATTGGATTAACATCAGCAAAACTCGCTGAGCATGGGCAAGTAACGATGATAGACATAAATGAAAGAGCAGTAGAGCTTTCACGCGAGAATGCAAAGCTTAATCAGATTTCTAATGTTACTGTTTTGCAGAGTGATCTATTTGAAGCAGTTAAGCATATGAAATTCGATGTAATCGTAACGAATCCACCTATCAGGGCGGGCAAGACGGTCGTGCATCGGATTTTTGAAGAAGGTTATGCATTGCTTGAACAAGGTGGCAGCATGTGGATTGTCATTCAGAAGAAGCAAGGGGCGCCTTCAGCGAAAGCTAAATTGGAGTCATTATTCGCAGAAGTAGAAGAAGTAACGAAGGATAAAGGGTACCGAATTTTTAGAGCTGTAAAAGCTTAGATAAAATAGTAAAAAGATGTTTTGAAAATATGTTTGAAAACCGAATAATATTTATTGACTTGACATTTGCAATATGGTAAGATTATAAAATGTCAGCATTAAATTGGGCTCGATCTCTTTAGTTAACTAAAATGTCAAGTGTAAATTTAAAGCGCGGAATGCATAAGTTTTACACATTTGACGTATAATGTTTACGTTTTGGGCAAAATTATTTGATATGAGACTGTCACGGCCGCGCTGTGATTGGTTAACTGCCGGAACATGCTCTTTTTTCGAACCATTCGATAAGGGCTTTTCTTTATTTGACTATATAGGCGGCTGGTTCGTCTATAGTGACGCAGTGATTATCGATGCTGTGATACAGACATGAGGGGTGAGGTTAAGTTGGCAGGACAACTTGTTCAGTATGGTCGGCGTGCGCGCAGAAGCTACGCCAGGATCAACGAGGTGCTGGAAGTCCCGAACCTGATTGAAATCCAACAAAAATCGTATGAGAAGTTTTTGGACAGCGACCTAATTGAGTTGTTCCAAGATATTTCTCCGATTTCGGACTTTACGGGCAATCTATCGCTTGAGTTTATCGACTATAGCTTGGGCGAACCGAAATATTCGGTCGATGAATCAAAAGAGCGCGATGTGACGTATGCAGCTCCTTTACGCGTTAAGGTGCGACTTTTCAATAAGGAAACTGGCGAAGTAAAGGAACAAGAAGTTTTCATGGGTGATTTCCCGCTTATGACAGAGACAGGTACGTTTATTATTAACGGAGCCGAGCGTGTCATAGTCAGCCAATTGGTTCGATCCCCGAGTGTGTACTTCAGCACGAAGGTCGATAAAAACGGGAAGAAAAACTACACAGCTACTGTTATTCCTAACCGTGGCGCTTGGCTAGAGCTTGAAACGGATGCTAAAGATATCATCTACGTTCGTATTGACCGGACCCGGAAAATACCGGTAACGGTACTTTTGCGTTCACTTGGATTCGGTACTGACGCTGAGATTCTAGAACTGCTAGGACATGATGAGTACATTCGCAACACGTTAGACAAAGATAACACGGATTCGACTGAAAAAGCGCTTATCGAAATTTATGAGCGTCTTCGTCCAGGCGAGCCTCCAACTTTGGATAATGCGAAGAGCTTGCTAGTTGCTCGTTTCTTTGATCCAAAACGTTATGACTTGGCCAATGTAGGCCGTTACAAAATAAACAAAAAACTTCACATCAAGAACCGTTTGTTTAACCAACGGCTCGCGGAAAATCTAGTTGATCCTACGACTGGCGAGATTATCGCTGAATCCGGACAAATGATTGACCGTCGCTTGCTCGATGAAATTCTCGAGAAGCTTGAGAAGGATGTTGGCTTTAAGACATATCACGTTGCTAATGGCGTGCTTGATGCTGATAGTATTCCACTACAAACAATCAGCGTATTCTCACCATATGACGAAAGCAAAGTAATTAAAGTAATTGCGAATGGCATAATTGATAAATCCGTGAAGCATATCACGCCTGCGGACATCATTTCTTCCATTAACTACTTTATCAACTTGCTTCATGGCGTAGGCAGTACGGATGATATCGATCATCTGGGTAACCGTCGTCTGCGTTCTGTTGGCGAGCTGCTTCAAAACCAATTCCGTATCGGTCTGTCTCGTATGGAGCGCGTAGTGCGCGAGAGAATGTCCATTCAAGACGCGAATGCGATTACGCCACAAGCGCTAATTAACATTCGTCCGGTTATTGCATCTATAAAAGAGTTCTTCGGCTCCTCGCAGCTGTCCCAGTTTATGGACCAAACGAATCCGCTTGCTGAACTGACGCATAAGCGTCGTTTATCTGCACTCGGACCCGGCGGTTTGACTCGGGAACGCGCGGGCTTTGAAGTTCGTGACGTCCATCACTCCCATTACGGGCGTATGTGTCCGATCGAGACGCCAGAGGGCCCGAATATCGGTTTGATCAACTCCTTGTCTTCCTTTGCTCGTATTAACGAATATGGCTTCATTGAAGCACCATATCGTTGGGTAGATCCGAAGACGGGTATTGTTACAGAGCAAATCGCATATCTGACTGCTGACGAGGAAGATAACTACGTAATCGCGCAAGCGAATGCGAAGCTGACTTCAGAGGACAAGTTTGCAGAAGAGAATACGATCGTTCGTTACAATAAACAAGCCGACAACATCTTGACTATGCCTAGTGATCGCGTTGATTACATGGACGTATCGCCTAAACAGGTAGTATCCGTTGCGACAGCGTTAATTCCTTTCTTGGAAAACGATGACTCCAACCGTGCCCTCATGGGATCCAACATGCAACGTCAAGCGGTACCTCTTCTTATCCCTAGATCACCACTTGTTGGTACAGGTATGGAGCACAAAGCAGCGAAAGACTCAGGCGTTTGTATCGTAGCGAAGCATGACGGTATAATTGAACGTTCTTCCGCTAATGAAATCTGGCTTCGTCGCGTCGAGCAAATCGATGGAAAGCCAGTTACTGGTGACTTGGTAAAACATAAACTACACAAGTTTATGCGCTCTAACCAAGGAACGTGCATCAATCAACGCCCGCTTGTACGTAAAGGCGACGTTATTAAGAAAGGTGATATCCTTGCGGATGGTCCTTCCACTGAAAAAGGCGAATTGGCTCTTGGACGCAACGTAGTCGTTGCATTCATGACGTGGGAAGGCTACAACTATGAGGATGCGATCCTACTTAGTGAAAAGCTAGTGAAAGAGGATGTTTATACATCCATTCACATCGAGGAATACGAGTCTGAGGCTCGTGATACGAAGCTTGGACCTGAAGAAATTACACGCGACATTCCGAATGTCGGCGAAGATGCTCTTCGCAACCTAGATGAGCGCGGAATCATTCGTGTCGGAGCTGAAATTGGCGCTGGTGATATCCTTGTTGGTAAAGTAACGCCTAAGGGTGTAACAGAACTGACTGCGGAAGAAAGATTGCTGCACGCTATCTTTGGTGAGAAGGCTCGTGAAGTACGTGATACATCGCTGCGCGTACCACATGGTACAGACGGCATCGTTGTTGACGTTAAAGTATTTACGCGGGAGAATGGCGACGAATTGCCACCAGGCGTTAACCAGCTCGTTCGTGCTTATATTGCTCAAAAACGGAAAATTTCCGAAGGCGACAAAATGGCCGGACGTCATGGTAACAAAGGGGTAATCGCTCGTATCATGCCTGAAGAAGATATGCCTTTCCTACCGGATGGCACACCTGTAGAAGTTGTTCTTAACCCGCTCGGCGTACCGTCGCGGATGAACATCGGTCAGGCGCTTGAAGTTCACTTAGGTATGGCTTGTAAGCATCTCGGCATCCACGCTGCTACGCCGGTATTTGACGGCGCGCGCGAGAATGACGTTTTTGATGCGATGGAAGAAGCAGGCATGCAGCGTAACGGTAAAACCGTACTGTATGACGGACGGACAGGTGAGAATTTCGAACGTGAAGTTACAGTTGGGGTCATGTACATGATCAAACTGGCGCACATGGTCGACGATAAAATCCATGCCCGTTCCACTGGTCCTTACTCACTCGTTACACAACAGCCGCTGGGTGGTAAAGCACAGTTCGGTGGACAACGTTTCGGGGAGATGGAGGTATGGGCGCTTGAGGCATATGGCGCTGCGTACACGCTTCAAGAAATATTGACTGTTAAATCCGATGACGTGGTTGGTCGTGTGAAAACGTACGAATCCATTGTCAAAGGTGAAAACGTACCAGAACCAGGTGTTCCGGAATCGTTCAAAGTTTTGATCAAAGAGCTTCAAAGTTTGGGTATGGACGTTAAAATCCTATCCGAGAATGAAGAAGAGATCGAAATGAAGGAAATGGATGATGAAGACGAGGCAACGGGTGATAAGCTCAACCTCAATATAGAAGGTGCCGAGGTCGGCGCTGCTACTGAATAAACTAGTTGCTGGATTCCGTCACATGGTCACGCGCCTATGACGGAATCTAGCTGATTAGATAGACATTGTCATACATGACGGAGGAGGGTTGCTCCTTGTTGGACGTGAACAACTTCGAGTATATGAAGATAGGTCTGGCTTCGCCGGATAAAATTCGCTCGTGGTCCCGCGGAGAAGTTAAAAAGCCGGAGACGATCAACTATAGGACCTTAAAACCGGAGAAGGAAGGACTCTTCTGCGAGAAAATTTTTGGACCTACAAAAGACTGGGAATGTCATTGCGGTAAATACAAACGTGTACGCTATAAAGGTGTCGTTTGTGATCGCTGTGGCGTTGAAGTAACTCGCGCTAAAGTTCGCCGCGAACGTATGGGTCACATTGAGCTAGCAGCTCCAGTTTCTCATATTTGGTACTTCAAAGGTATTCCGAGCCGCATGGGTCTTGCACTTGATATGTCGCCTCGTTCGCTTGAGGAGATTATTTATTTCGCATCCTATGTAGTAACGGATCCAGGTGATACCCCGCTTGAGAAAAAACAACTCCTTTCGGAGAAGGAATACCGCAGCTACCGTGAGAAATACGGGTATGGATTCCATGCTGGTATGGGTGCCGAAGCTGTTAAAAAGCTTTTGCAAGATATCGACGTTGACAAAGAATTGGAGCAATTGAAAGAAGAACTGCGTACCGCTCAAGGACAACGACGCAATCGTGCGATCAAGCGTCTTGAAGTGGTAGAAGCATTCCGTAATTCCGGTAACGAACCGGAATGGATGATTCTAGACGTGCTTCCTGTCATTCCTCCTGAGCTTCGTCCGATGGTACAGCTTGATGGTGGACGTTTTGCGACTTCCGACCTCAATGACTTGTATCGCCGTGTTATTAACCGTAACAACCGTCTGAAGCGTCTGCTTGATTTAGGCGCTCCTGATATTATCGTGCAAAATGAAAAACGGATGCTGCAAGAAGCGGTTGACGCATTGATCGATAACGGTCGTCGCGGTCGCCCTGTAACAGGTCCGGGTAACCGTCCGCTTAAATCCCTCAGCCATATGCTGAAAGGTAAGCAAGGACGTTTCCGTCAGAACTTGCTCGGTAAACGGGTTGACTACTCTGGTCGTTCGGTTATCGTTGTAGGTCCAAACCTAAAAATGTTCCAGTGCGGTCTTCCTAAGGAAATGGCACTAGAATTGTTCAAGCCTTTCGTTATGAAAGAGCTTGTTAATAAAGGCTTAGCACACAATATTAAAAGTGCGAAGCGCAAGGTTGAGCGCGTAAGCCCTGAGGTATGGGATGTTCTTGAGGAAGTAATCAAGGAGCACCCGGTATTGCTTAACCGTGCCCCGACGCTTCACAGACTAGGTATTCAAGCATTTGAACCTATTTTGGTTGAAGGTCGCGCTATTAAGCTTCACCCACTCGTTTGTACAGCGTATAACGCTGACTTCGACGGTGACCAAATGGCCGTTCACGTTCCGTTGTCTGCTGAAGCACAAGCAGAAGCTCGTTTGCTCATGCTTGCATCAGGCAATATCCTTAACCCGAAAGACGGCAAACCAGTCGTTACTCCTTCACAGGATATGGTTCTAGGAAGCTTCTACTTAACGATGGATAACAAAGAAGCTAAAGGTAGTGGTTCCGTATTCGGTACTATTAACGAAGCAATCTCTGCTTATCAACGTGGTATTGTTTCCTTGCACGCCAGAATTTTCATTCCGGTTCGTGTGCTTAAAAAAGTTAACTTCACCGAGCAACAGCAGAATTCGCTGCTCGTTACAACAGTTGGTAAAGTAATCTTCAATGAAATTTTCCCTGAAGATTTCCCTTATATCAACGAAGCAACGAAAACGAACCTCTTGCACGGTACACCAGATAAATATTTCGTTTACGAAAAAGGTGCCGATCTTCCTAAGTTCCTGGATGCAATCGAAACGCCAGGTGCGATCGGTAAAGACTATCTTGCATTAGTTATTGCAGAATGCTTCCGCCAATACCACACAACGCTTACTGCGATGCTTCTTGACCGTATTAAGCAGCTTGGATTCACTTACTCAACTAAGGCTGGTATTACGATCGGCGTGTCTGACGTTATCATCCCGAAAGAGAAAGACGAAATTATGAAGCGCTCCGACGAGAAGGTCGGTACTGTTATGAATCAATACCGTCGTGGTTTGATTACAAACGAAGAGCGTTATGACCGGATTATCGGTATTTGGAGTAAATGTAAAGACGAGATCACCGAAGTTCTTATGAAATCGATGGATCGTTATAACAACATCATGCTTATGGTGGACTCCAAAGCACGGGGTAATAAATCTCAAATTACACAGCTTGGCGGTATGCGTGGTCTGATGGCCAATCCATCCGGTCGTATCATCGAGTTGCCAATTAAATCGAACTTCCGCGAGGGTCTTACAGTACTCGAGTACTTTATTTCCACTCACGGAGCGCGGAAAGGTCTTGCCGATACAGCACTTCGTACTGCCGATTCCGGTTACTTGACTCGTCGACTTGTTGACGTTGCACAAGACGTAATCGTGCGTGAAGAAGATTGTGGTACCGATAAAGGCTTCTCCGTAAGCAAAATTCAAGACGGTAAAGAGGTTATTGAAGATCTTTATGACCGTATTGAAGGCCGCTATGCGTTTGAAACGGTTCGTAATCCAAAAACAGGCGAAATTATTGTTAACCGCAGTGAGTTGATTGACTCGAACAAAGCGGATGCAATTATTGACGCTGGCGTTGAAAAACTACAAATCCGTTCCGTACTGAGCTGCCGTGCACGTCATGGCGTATGTAAGATCTGTTACGGACGTAACCTTGCTACTGGCAAGCACGTTGAAATTGGGGAAGCGGTAGGCATTATTGCGGCTCAATCGATCGGGGAGCCAGGAACACAGCTTACAATGCGTACGTTCCATACGGGCGGCGTAGCGGGCGATGATATCACACAAGGTTTGCCGCGTATTCAAGAGTTGTTTGAGGCGCGTAATCCGAAAGGTCAAGCGATTATCTCTGAGCTTGACGGTGTGGTTAAAGAAATTCGTGAAGCTAAGGACCGTCGCGAAATCGAGGTTCAAGGTGAAGCGGAATCAAAAGTGTATGCTGTTACTTATGGTTCGCGTATTCGCGTAACGCAAGGTCAACAAATCGAAGCCGGCGATGAGCTGACTGACGGTTCTATTGACCCGAAAGATATGCTGCGCATCAAAGGTATCCGCGGAGTTCAAAACTACATTTTGCAAGAAGTACAGCGCGTTTATCGAAATCAAGGGGTAGAAATCAATGACAAGCACGTTGAAGTCATGATTAAACAAATGCTCCGTAAAATTCGTATCGTAGATGCAGGCGGCACAACATTGCTTCCTGGTGCGTTTGTTGATATTCATGAATATGAAGCTCAAAACCGCACTGCGATTTTTGCAGATCTCGAACCAGCTGTTGCAAAACCTGTTTTGCTCGGTATTACGAAGGCATCGCTTGAGACAGATTCGTTCTTGTCAGCAGCTTCTTTCCAAGAAACAACTCGTGTATTGACTGATGCGGCTATTAAAGGCAAAGTTGACCAGTTGCTTGGACTCAAGGAAAATGTTATTATCGGTAAGTTGATTCCAGCAGGTACTGGAATGGCCCGTTATCGTAACATTCGCTTTGCTGGACTAGAAGATGAAGCAACTACTGCAGTTGAAGGGGAACTAGAAACAGAAGCTGTAACCGTCGACTAGACGTCTGTGCAGATCATGTTTTTAAAACCGGATACTAACTAATATCGAAGGAGCGTCACATCTTCCGTTTCCTTGGAAGTGGAAGATGTCCGCTCTTTTATATGTTTACAGTATGAAATTCATTTACAAAAAATTTGCAAATGATTATCCTAGAAGTTTCTTGACACAAGCACAATGTAGGTGTTAATATATCGAAGTGTGCCTAATTGTGTGTTCGCTGAATGGAAGAATTGAAGGTGATTATCATGCAATTCAAAGTCGGCGCGAAGCAAACGACGAAGATGCTCGAGCAACAAAGAGCCATTAAAGTCTATGTCGCACGAGATGCAGATCCGCAGATGAAAGAGAAGATTGTTCATCTATGTGAGCGGGCGGGAGTTCCAATGAAATGGATCGACACGATGATAGAGCTCGGGGAAACCTGCGGCATCGATGTCGGGGCCGCAATGGCAGCGCTCGTAACCGAAGAAGAATAACGCAATAGCCGTTTTTGTTAGTTGATTATTTAACGATGATTAACTGGCGAGAACTTTTGTTTGTTCTTTTATGAACCGCCTGGATCTGTGGGCTTAATTTTAGGTAAAATGTCTACCATACATGCGTAAACGGCTATTGCCGTCTTTTGGTGGAAAGAGCTCGTTACGCGAAGAAATATAAGTAGATTTATAAACAACTGCTTTGTAAATGCTTATATTTTCAAAAGACATGAATATAGGGAAGGGGGTGGCAACATGCCAACTATTAACCAGCTAGTCCGTAAAGGACGCCAAGCGAAAGTCGTTAAATCGAAATCGCCGGCATTGCAAAAAGGTTTCAATGCATTGAAACGTGAAGCTACTAACATCAGCGCTCCTCAAAAACGCGGTGTGTGCACTCGTGTAGGTACAATGACTCCAAGGAAACCGAACTCCGCACTTCGTAAATATGCTCGTGTTCGTTTAACGAACCGTTTAGAGGTTACGGCTTACATTCCGGGTATCGGACACAACTTGCAAGAGCATAGCGTTGTTTTGATCCGTGGTGGTAAAGTAAAAGATTTAGCAGGAGTACGTTATCATATCGTTCGCGGTGCACTTGATACTGCGGGTGTAAACAACCGTATGCAAGCTCGTTCGAAATACGGTACGAAACGTCCGAAAGTTAAAAAATCATAAGAATAACCCTAACGGGTCATTGAAATGCTAGAGATAGCGACTATTAGAAGAAAGGGGGACTTTCTCATGCCACGCAAAGGTCCTGTAACGAAACGCGATGTGCTTCCAGATCCGCTATATAATAGCAAACTGGTAACGCGCCTAATCAACCGCATTATGCTTGACGGTAAAAGAGGCGTTGCACAAACGCTATTGTATGATGCTTTCAAACTGATTCAAGAACGCACGGGTAAAGATCCGATGGAAGTGTTCGAAGCTGCTTTGAAAAATATTATGCCTGTACTTGAGGTTAAAGCACGCCGTGTCGGCGGTGCAAACTATCAGGTGCCTATCGAAGTTAAACCAGAGCGCCGTACGGCACTTGGTCTCCGCTGGCTCGTGAACTACTCACGTAACCGCGGTGAGAAAACGATGGAAGAGCGTTTAGCTGCTGAAATCACAGATGCTTCCAATAACACTGGCGCAGCTGTTAAAAAGCGCGAAGATACTCACAAAATGGCTGAAGCGAACAAAGCGTTTGCTCACTACCGCTGGTAGAATCTTTACATTCGAGAGGAGACCATTTTATGTCAAGAGAGTTCTCCTTGAATAATACGCGTAACATCGGGATTATGGCGCATATTGATGCTGGTAAAACCACAACTACTGAACGGATTTTGTTCTTCACGGGCCGTACTCACAAAATCGGAGAGGTGCACGAAGGTGCAGCTACGATGGACTGGATGGAACAAGAACAAGAGCGCGGTATTACGATTACGTCTGCCGCGACTACTGCTCAATGGCATGGACACCGCATTAATATTATCGACACCCCGGGACACGTTGACTTCACTGTTGAAGTTGAACGTTCCCTACGCGTATTGGACGGGGCCGTTGGGGTTTTCAGTGCAAAAGAAGGCGTTGAGCCACAGTCTGAAACCGTATGGCGTCAGGCTGACCGTTACAACGTACCTCGGATTGCATACGTAAATAAAATGGATATCATTGGTGCAGATTACCTAAACGTAATTAAAGACATGCGTGAGCGTCTAGGTGCCAATGCCGTAGCAATTCAAATACCTATCGGCGCTGAGAGCGACTTTAAAGGTATTATCGATATCGTTGAACGTGTAGCTTATATCTACAAAGACGATACCGGTAAAGATCCAGAAAAAGTCGAAATTCCTGCGGAGTATGTAGAGCAAGTTGATGCACTTCGTACGGAATTGATTGAGAAAGTTGCAGAATTGGATGAAGAGTTAACGATGAAATATTTGGAAGGTGAAGAAATCACTATTCCAGAAATTAAAGCAGCACTCCGTAAAGGTGTTTGCGAAGTTAAAATCTTCCCAGTTGTAGCTGGCTCCTCATACCGTAACAAAGGTGTTCAGCCGATGTTGGATGCTGTTGTGGATTACTTGCCTTCACCGCTTGATGTACCAGCTATCAAAGGTACTCTTGAAGATGGTGAAGAAGGTTCACGTCCATCATCAGATTCAGAGCCGTTCGCGGCTTTGGCATTCAAAATCATGACTGACCCTTATGTTGGTAGACTGACTTTCTTCCGTGTGTATTCAGGCGTACTCAAATCCGGATCTTACGTTCTTAACTCTACAAAGGGTAAACGTGAGCGGATTGGACGTATTCTACAAATGCATGCAAACTCCCGTCAAGAGATCTCAGAAGTTTATTCTGGGGATATCGCTGCAGCAGTTGGTCTTAAAGATACAACTACAGGCGACACTCTTTGCGAAGAGAAGCACATCATCGTTCTTGAATCGATGAACTTCCCTGAGCCGGTTATCTCGGTTGCTATCGAACCAAAAACGAAAGCTGACCAAGATAAACTTGGTATCGCGATTTCCAAGCTTGCTGAGGAAGATCCTACTTTCCGCGCACATACGGATGAAGAAACAAACCAAACGATTATTTCTGGTATGGGTGAGCTTCACCTTGAGATTCTCGTTGACCGTATGTTCCGTGAATTCAAAGTTGAGACAAACGTTGGTAAACCACAAGTTGCTTACCGTGAAACGTTCCGTCAAGCTGCGAAGGTTGAAGGTAAATTCGTACGTCAATCCGGTGGTAAAGGTCAATTCGGTCATTGTTGGGTTGAGTTTTCACCACTTGAGCCAGGTTCAGGCTTTATATTCGAAAACAAAACTGTTGGTGGATCAATTCCTCGTGAATTTATCGCTCCAATCCAAGCTGGTATCGAAGAGTCAATGAAGAACGGTGTTGTAGCCGGCTTCCCGCTCGTTGATGTTAAAGCTGTGGTTGTTGACGGATCGTACCATGATGTTGACTCCTCGGAGATGGCGTTTAAAATTGCAGGATCGATGGCGCTTAAAGCTGCCAAAGAAAAATGTAAGCCAGTTCTTCTTGAGCCAATCATGAAGGTTGAAGTTACTGTTCCTGAAGAGTACATGGGCGATGTTATGGGTATGCTTAACTCTCGTCGTGGTCGTATCGAAGGTATGGATACTCGTGCAGGTGCACAAATTATCCGCTCCAAGGTACCTCTCTCCGAGATGTTCGGTTATTCCACTACACTACGTTCCGGTACACAAGGACGCGGCGTATTCTCCATGGAGCTTTCTCACTATGAAGAAGTTCCAAAATCGATCTCTGAAGAGATCATTGCTAAGAACAAAGGCGAGTAATCGTTTTTGGACTAGCGCTAAACAAATTGCTTTTGCCGTCATTTTGGTTTGCTTGCGAGCCAAATGTCGGCTACACATAAAAAATATGATGTTAAATTGAGGAGGCTCAAGTTCAATGGCTAAGGCAAAATTTGAACGTAACAAACCGCACGTTAATATCGGTACTATCGGTCACGTCGATCACGGTAAAACGACTTTGACTGCAGCTATCACAACTGTACTTTCCAAAAAATACGGCGGTGCAGCAATCGCATTCGACCAAATCGATAAAGCTCCAGAAGAGCGCGAGCGTGGTATCACGATCTCGACAGCTCACGTTGAGTATGAGACGCCTGCTCGTCACTACGCACACGTTGACTGCCCAGGTCACGCCGACTATGTAAAAAACATGATCACTGGTGCTGCTCAAATGGACGGAGCTATTCTTGTAGTTTCCGCTACTGACGGTCCTATGCCACAAACTCGTGAGCACATCTTGCTTTCGAAACAAGTAGGCGTACCTTACATCGTTGTATTCTTGAACAAATGCGACATGGTTGAAGACGAAGAGCTTCTTGAGCTAGTTGAAATGGAAGTTCGTGACCTTCTTTCTGAGTATGAGTTCCCAGGCGATGACACTCCGATCATTCGTGGTGCTGCTCGTGAAGCACTTGCTAACCCAGAAGGTCCTTGGGCTGACAAAATCATCGAGCTTTTCGAGCAAGTGGATACTTATATCCCTACTCCTGAGCGCGATACAGCTAAACCTTTCCTTATGCCTGTCGAGGATGTATTCACAATCACTGGCCGTGGTACAGTTGCTACTGGTCGCGTTGAGCGTGGTATTATCAAAGTCGGCGACGAGATCGAAATTATCGGTCTTGCTGAAGAATCCCGTAAATCCGTAGTAACTGGCGTTGAAATGTTCCGTAAATTGCTTGACTCTGCTCAAGCTGGGGACAACGTAGGCGCATTGCTTCGTGGTGTAGACCGTAGTAACATTGAGCGTGGACAAGTTTTGGCTAAACCGGGTTCGGTTAAACCACACACTAACTTCACTGCACAAATCTACGTTCTTACTAAAGAAGAGGGTGGCCGTCACAAGCCTTTCTTCACTGGTTACCGTCCACAGTTCTACTTCCGTACAACTGACGTAACGGGTATCATCAACTTGCCAGAAGGCACTGAGATGGTAATGCCAGGCGACAACATCACTGTAACGGTTGAGCTTATCGCTCCAATCGCTGTTGAAGAGGGAACTCGTTTCTCTATTCGTGAAGGCGGCCGTACAGTAGGCGCTGGCGCTGTAGCTTCTATCCAAAAATAATTCATTGCGGCTTTAGCCGCTATGAATAACAAAAGCCCTCACTTCGGTGAGGGCTTTTTATTTTTCCATATAGAACGGTCAATAGGGCTTCTAACTTAATTTTACATATAACTATTCATTGACTGTATACCTTAAGCCCATTTAATATTAAGGAATAGTTAGTGGAGCTTGTCCTTTGCTCATTAAAATCCAGTCACTTAAGCACAGTCATAGGCTTTAATGGTAGAAAGCGATAATGCTTTGCTGTACATGTACTTATTTGCAAAAGGCTGCAATACAAAGGGACTTATATGATGAGAGGGGATTTAAAGAATGAACAGAAAATTTTTGCTTAGTCTGGTATTAGCTTCAGTTATGGTAGTAACGGCAGCGTGTGGCGCCAACTCAGGTAAGTCAGGTGCAGAGAACGACGGCAATAAAGCTGGTTCAGGCAACAGCGAAAAACAGTATACGATTGCAATTTCACAAATTGTAGAGCATCCATCATTGGATGCAACGCGCGATGGTTTTATTGCAGCACTAAAAGATGGTGGATTTGAAGAAGGCAAAAACCTTAAAATCGACTTCAATAATGCGCAAGGTGAGCAAGCGAATATTGCCACAATTGCACAAAAGATTAAATCAAGTAAAAGTGACCTTGCATTAGGAATTGCAACTCCGACTGCACAAAGCTTGGCTGATGAAGTTAAGGACATCCCTGTATTATTCGCTGCTGTAACAGATCCTATTGATGCAGGAATCGTTACGCAATTGAAAGCACCAGGAGGAAATGTTACAGGCGCTTCTGATACGAATCCAGACGCAATTAAACAAACGATGGATTTCATCGCGGCTCAATTTCCTAATGTGAAAAATGTTGGTCTTGTTATTAATGAAGGAGAGCCAAACGCAGTTGTAATGGGCGACATCGCTGAGAAAGCTCTCGCTGAGCATGGAATCAAGCTGGTAAAAGCAGCTGTAGCCAACTCATCTGATGTAAAACAAGCAGCAGATTCTCTAGTAGGCCGTGTGGATGCTATTTACATTACTTTGGATAACATGGTTGTAAGCGGTGTTGATGCGATTATTGAAGTTGCTAATGCTAACGATATTCCATTTTTCTCGGCTGACCGTGATACGGTTGAAAAAGGCGCTTTCGCGGCTGTAGGCTTCAAATATTATGATCATGGTTATGAAGTTGGCCAAATGGCTGTTGAGATTTTGAAAAACGGTAAAAAACCAGCGGATATGGATGTTACCATGCCACAAAAGCTTGATTTCATCTTCAACATGAAGGCAGCTGCAGAACAAGGTATTACAGTTACTGACGAGATGAAAGCATTTGTTAAAGACCAAGCAAACAATATCATTGAGTAAATTTAAATTATTTGCTTAAAATAGCAGAATCATAGGTTCCAAAGGGGTGACCGGGCTACTCGTTCACCCCCTTGTTATGAAAAGGAGGTATGTCATATGCTCGTATCCATGCAGGGAGCTATAGAGAGTGGTTTATTGTATGCGCTTATGGCACTTGGAGTATATATAACGTTTCGAATTCTTGATTTTCCGGATTTAACGGTGGATGGCAGTTTCACAACTGGCGCCGCTATCGGTACGGTTATGACGGTTAATGGAACGGCTCCATGGATTGCAGTATTATGTGCATTTGTAGGAGGAGCTATCGCTGGTACCTGTACGGGACTACTCCATACAAAAGGGAAAATTAACGGACTATTGTCAGGCATTATTATGATGATCGCACTATATTCAATTAACTTAAGAATTTTGGGAAAACCAAACGTATCCTTAAGGGGACAAGAAAACCTATTCAGTAATGTATCAACGTTGATTGTCATGATCGTATTTGTCATTGTGGTTAAGTTGGTTCTAGATTTATTTTTCCGTACGGACCTCGGATTGAGTCTTCGCGCAACTGGGGATAACTCTCGAATGATTCGCAGCTTTGGCGCAAATACAGATATTACGACGATATTTGGTGTTGCCTTGTCGAATTCGCTTGTAGCTACTTCAGGGGCATTAGTCGCACATTACAATAAATATGCTGATAATAGCATGGGTATTGGAATGATCGTTATTGGTCTTGCATCCGTTATTATTGGTGAAGCCGTATTTGGTTCTCGCACAATCTTTAGAGCGACTTTAGCTGTTATTCTTGGTTCGATTATTTATCGAATTATTTATGCATTTGCACTACGTGTAGAATGGTTGGATGCTTCTGATATGAAGCTTATTACAGCTGTAATCATTATTTTTGCCTTGATCATTCCTTCAGCTAGAAGGGGATGGAAGCAAAAAAATATAGCCAAAAGAAGAACAGCAGAAATGCTGGCATCTATGGATAAAATGAATCCTGGAGGTGGACGCTAATGTTAGAGATTGCAAAAGTGTCCAAGCTGTTCAACCCTGGTACCGTTGATGAGAAAACAGCGCTCGTAGGCGCTAATCTAATGATGAAGCCTGGCGATTTTATTACGGTTATAGGAAGTAACGGAGCAGGCAAATCAACACTAATGAACATCATATCTGGTGTAATGAAGCCTGATGCGGGTGAGGTTAGAATTGACGGCAATAATATAAGCCAGCTTACAGAATATCAACGCAGCCGCTGGATTGGGCGAGTATTTCAGGACCCAATGGCAGGAACAGCGCCCCATATGTCTATTGAAGAGAATTTGGCGATTGCCTATGCACGTGGAAAGTCACGAGGCTTCTCGTTTGGTGTAACGCGGGCAAAACGTACGATTTTTAAACAAGAGCTTCAGCGCCTTGGTATTGGACTTGAGAATCGTCTTGGAGCAAAAGTTGGTTTATTGTCTGGTGGAGAGCGGCAGGCGCTAAGCCTGTTGATGGCTACCTTTACTAGACCGCAAATCTTATTGCTGGATGAGCATACCGCAGCGCTTGACCCTTCAAGAGCAGAGCTCATTACGACTTTAACGGAAAACCTTGTTCGTGAGATGAATTTGACCACGCTTATGGTTACTCATAATATGGAGCAGGCGATCCGTCTTGGCAATCGGCTCATTATGATGGATAAAGGCCGGATTATTCTTGATGTACCAGAAGAGCGGAAAAAGGATCTAACCGTTGAACAATTGCTTGGTGAATTTGAGCTTATTAGCGGTAAGAAGCTAGCGGATGATCGTATCGTGCTTGGGTAGTGGGTTACTTACACTGAATATGAAGTGTTGGATGGAGAGCATGCAGCTCTGTTAGAATAGTCACAGCTGCTTACTCCTTCTAAACAAATAGAATCAGAGCATGCTGATACTTCACTTCAACTCTGTTATAATAGAAAGAAGACACGCAGCGACATAAGGTCGCTGCGTGTTTTTTCTGTAAAAGTGAGGACTGGCGTTATTTGGCGGTGTCTTTTCAACCGGATGATGTATATAATCATATAGCGCCCATTAAGTCCGTTATTATAATCAAACTGTTCTAAATACTTGTAATAAGGGACATAATGGGCGAATGTAAGGGTGTTTCGCAAGGTATTATAGATATTCTTGTTGCAGTCTTACGATGGTATAAAGAAAGAAGAAAATTTATGTTGCAATTGCCTATTAGATTCGGTATAATATTGACTGTTGGTCTGACGTTGCGATGATGTGAGAGGTTGCCGACACACCCGGCCCCTTTGCCATGGGGCATGTGCAGGGTTTTCTCACGGAGTATGTCCGATAATAAATTGGGCGAAAGAAGGAGGGACTTATATGGCAAAGCAAAAGATTCGTATCCGCTTGAAAGCATACGATCACAGGATTCTTGATCAATCCGCAGAGAAAATCGTTGAAACTGCAAAACGTTCCGGTGCAGGCGTATCCGGGCCGATTCCGTTGCCAACGGAAAAGCAAATCATCACCGTTCTCCGCGCGGTACACAAGTACAAGGATTCTAGGGAACAATTCGAACAACGCACTCATAAGCGTTTGATCGACATTGTAAACCCAACGCCGCAAACGGTTGATGCATTGATGCGCTTGGATTTACCATCCGGTGTAGATATCGAAATCAAACTGTAATATCAGGATATGCGATTATAGAAAGGAAATGAGGTGTCAACATGAAAGGTATCTTAGGAAAAAAACTTGGTATGACTCAAGTGTTTGCTGCTGATGGTAACGTTATTCCAGTAACAGTTATCGAAGCTGGACCTTGTGTAGTACTTCAAAAGAAAGACCAAGAGAATGACGGCTACGAAGCAGTTCAATTCGGTTTCTCCGATAAAAAGGAAAGCAGATCGAACAAGCCAGAAGCTGGTCACGCTAAAAAAGCTAACGCAACACCTAAGCGCTACGTTCGTGAAATTCGCGGAATTAATCTAGGTGATTATGAAGTTGGCCAACTAGTAAAAGCTGACCTATTCACAGAAGGCGAATTCGTTGACGTAACAGGTATTTCAAAAGGTAAGGGCTTTGCCGGCGTTATCAAACGTTGGAATCAAAGCACGGGTCCTATGTCTCACGGTTCCCGTTACCACCGTGGACCAGGTTCGATGGGTTCTATCCAAGCGAACCGTGTACCGAAAGGCAAACGCCTTCCAGGACATATGGGTCACGAAACAATCACGATTCAAAAACTTGAAGTTATCCGTGTAGATGTAGAACGTAATGTTCTTCTAATCAAAGGTTCGATTCCGGGCCCGAAAAACGGTTTCGTAAAAGTTAAGCAAACAGTTAAGAAATAATTGATTTTACAGAAAGGAGGAACAGGAAATGCCAAAAGTAACAGTATTTAACGTGAGTGGCGCGCAAGTGGGCGAACTTGAACTGGCTGAAACGGTTTTCGGAATTCAACCAAATGTTCACGTTTTGCACAGTGCTGTTGTTAATCAACAAGCATCTGAACGCTTCGGTAATCACAAAACTAAAGGACGCTCCGAAGTACGTGGTGGCGGTCGTAAACCTTGGAAACAAAAAGGTACTGGCCGTGCTCGTCAAGGTAGCATTCGCTCCCCGCAATGGGTTGGCGGTGGCGTGGTTTTCGGACCAACTCCTCGCTCATATGGCTTCAAACTTCCTAAGAAGGTTCGTCGTCTAGCGATTAAATCTGCTTTGTCTTCAAAAGTGATTGCAAACGAAATTATCGTTTTGGATTCATTGACACTTGCAGCTCCTAAAACTAAGGAATTTGCAGCAATTCTAGGCAACCTTAAAGTTGGCCGTAAAGCTCTAGTAGTAACGGCTAATTATGAAGATAACGTAGCATTGTCTGCTCGTAACATCCCAGGTGTGAAGTTCGTTACAGCTGACGGCATCAATGTTCTGGATGTTTTGGTGCATGACAACCTTATCATCACTAAAGAAGCAGTAGAGAAAGTACAGGAGGTGCTTGCGTAATGAAAAATCCACGCGATATTATCAAGCGCCCGGTTATCACGGAACGTACGAGCGATTACATGGTTGATAAAAAGTATGTTTTCGAAGTTGATCTTCGTTCAAACAAAACTGAAATCAAACTTGCGATTGAGTCAATTTTTAAAGTAAAAGTAACCGGCGTTAACACAATGCGTGTTGCGGGTAAACCGAAACGTTATGGTAAACATAGCGGATACAGACCGGATTGGAAAAAAGCCATCGTTCAACTGAGCGCTGACAGCAAAGAACTTGAGTTCTTTGAAACGTCTGTTTAGAAAAGGAGGAAATCAAAGTGCCTATTAAAAAGTACAAACCGACCTCTCCTGCACGTCGTAACATGTCCGTTTCGACTTTCGAAGAGATCACGACAAGTACACCGGAGAAATCGTTGCTTGCTCCACTTTTCAAAAAAGCTGGACGTAACAACCAAGGTAAAATTACGGTACGTCACCATGGTGGCGGACACAAACGTAAATACCGTATCATCGACTTCAAACGTACTAAAGACGGTATCGTAGGAAACGTTGCGACGATCGAATACGATCCGAACCGTTCCTCCAACATTGCTTTGATCCATTATGTTGATGGTGCTAAAGCATATATCATCGCTCCTAAAGGATTGAAAGTTGGAGATCAAGTGGTATCTGGTGTTGGCTCTGATATTAAACCAGGCAATGCGTTGCCACTTGTTAATATCCCTGTCGGTACAGTTATCCACAACATCGAATTGAAACCGGGTAAAGGCGGACAACTTGTTCGTGCAGCTGGTACTAGTGCTCAACTTCTTGGTAAAGAAGAAAACTACGTATCTGTTCGTTTGACTTCGGGTGAAGTTCGTCGTATCTTGAACACTTGCCGTGCAACAATTGGTTCTGTTGGTAACGAAGATCACGAACTAGTGAAAATCGGTAAAGCCGGCCGTAACCGTTGGTTGGGCAATCGTCCTACTGTACGTGGTGTTGTAATGAACCCTAACGATCACCCACACGGTGGTGGTGAAGGCCGTGCTCCAATCGGACGCAAATCGCCTATGTCTCCTTGGGGTAAACCAACTCTTGGTTACAAAACGCGTAAGAAGAAAAAAGCATCAAGCCAATACATTATTCGTCGTCGCACGAAATAATAGCAACTTGATACAAACCGCGTGATACGAAAGTATCGCTACCGCTTATTTGAAGGGAGGAACACAAATGGGTCGCAGTTTAAAGAAAGGTCCGTTTATTGACGGATACCTGCTTAAAAAAGTCGAGGTATTGAACGAAGCTGAGAAAAAGGTCGTTATCAAAACCTGGTCCCGCCGCTCGACCATTTTCCCACAATTCATAGGTCACACATTTGCGGTATATGATGGACGCAAGCACGTGCCTGTATATGTAACGGAAGATATGGTTGGACACAAGCTTGGTGAATTTGCACCAACTCGTACGTATAAAGGCCATGCCGGTGAAGACAAAAAAACGGGCAGACGTTAATTTGCCCTTAAACATCTCTAACGTAAACGAGAGGAGGTTCCTACATGCCAGAAGCTAAAGCGCACGCTAAATACATTCGTATTGCACCTCGTAAAGCACAGCTTGTTGCGGATTTGATTCGCGGTAAACAAGTTGGCGAAGCAATCGCGATTTTGCGCCACACGCCTAAGTCTGCATCCCCAATTTTGGAGAAGCTGCTGAACTCTGCTATTGCTAACGCTGAGCATAACTACCAGCTTGACGTAAACAAATTGTTCATCTCGCAAGCCTTTGTTAACCAAGGGCCAACGATGAAACGTTTCCGTCCTCGTGCGATGGGTCGCGCAAGCCGGATCAATAAAAGAACCAGCCACATTACCTTGGTGGTATCTGAAAAATAAGGAGGGAATACGTGTGGGTCAAAAGGTAAATCCAATAGGCTTCCGGGTCGGAGTTATCCGTGATTGGGAGTCCAAATGGTTCGCTGGCAAAGATTTCGGCGATCTTCTTATGGAAGACGTTAAAATCCGTGAATACTTGAAAAACAAGCTGAAAGACGCAGCAGTTTCTCACATCGAGATCGAACGTGCAGCTAACCGCGTGAACGTAACGATCCAAACCGCAAAACCAGGTATGGTTATTGGTAAAGGCGGTTCCGAAGTAGAAAACCTACGTACTGAGCTTGGTAAAATCTCTAAAGGCAAAAAAGTTCACATCAACATTTCTGAAATCAAACATGCAGATCTTGACGCTATTCTTGTAGCTGAAAGCATCGCACAACAACTTGAGCGTCGTGTATCTTTCCGTCGCGCATTGAAGCAAGCAATTCAACGCTCCATGCGTTCAGGTGCTAAAGGGATCAAAACCGCTGTTAGCGGTCGTCTCGGTGGCGCGGAAATCGCACGTTCGGAAGGCTACAGCGAAGGAACAGTACCACTTCATACACTACGTGCAGATATCGATTACGGCACGGCTGAAGCGGCTACAACATACGGCCGTATCGGCGTTAAAGTATGGATCTATCGCGGCGAAGTCCTTCCGATTAAGAAGAAAGCTCCCCAGGAAGGAGGCAACTAATCATGTTGGTACCTAAACGTGTCAAACACCGCAAACAACAACGCGGTCATATGAAGGGTCGCGCTAAAGGCGGCACTACAGTAGCATTCGGTGAATACGGTCTACAAGCACTAGAACCATCATGGATCACAAACCGTCAGATTGAAGCGGCTCGTATCGCTATGACTCGCTACATCAAACGTGGTGGTAAAGTTTGGATCAAGATTTTCCCTGCAAAACCAATTACTCAAAAGCCTCTTGAAGTGCGTATGGGTAGTGGTAAAGGTAACGTTGAGAAATGGGTAGCCGTAGTTAAACCAGGTAAAATCCTGTTTGAACTTGCTGGTGTATCCGAAGAAACCGCTCGTGAAGCGATGCGTCTTGCGGCTCATAAATTGCCAATCAAGACTAAATTCGTGAAGCGTGAAGAAGTGGGTGGTGAAGCAAATGAAAGCTAGTGAATTTAGAAACCTAACCTCTGCTGAGCTTGAACAACAGGTCGCTGGTTTTAAAGAAGAGCTTTTCAATCTTCGTTTCCAACTGGCTACTGGCCAATTGGATAACCCGACTCGGATCCGTGATGTGCGTAAAGGAATCGCTCGTGCTAAAACGATTTTGCGTGAAAGAGAACTCGGAATTAGCAGCTAGTAAATCCCTTACATGAATGCATAATCATGGCTGAAGGAAGGAGGAAGAACATGAGCGAACGCAATGCCCGCAAAGTGTTAATTGGCAAAGTGGTAAGCGACAAGATGGACAAAACAATCGTAGTTGCTATTGAAACATATAAAAAACACGATTTGTACCATAAACGCATTAAAGTTACGAAAAAATTTAAGGCGCACGATGAAAATGACCAAGCGAAGATTGGCGACATCGTGAAAATCATGGAGACTCGTCCGCTATCGAAAGACAAACGCTTCAGACTTGTAGAAGTTGTTGAAGTTGCTGTTATTATCTAATGAGCGTATGCAGTATCTGAGCATTTTTCCGAAAGGAGGACGTTGAAATGATTCAACCATTTTCGCGCTTAGCGGTTGCTGACAACTCCGGCGCAAAACAATTGATGTGTATCCGTGTACTTGGTGGAACGGGACGTCGCGTTGGTCACATCGGCGATTTGATCGTTTGCTCAGTAAAACAAGCAACACCAGGCGGCGTTGTCAAAAAGGGTGACGTTGTTAAAGCGGTTATCGTTCGTACAAAACGTTCGGTTCGTCGTAAAGACGGTTCGTACATCGCATTTGACGAAAACGCAGCTGTTATCGTTAAAGAAGATAAAAGCCCACGCGGCACACGTATTTTTGGACCTGTTGCCCGTGAACTTCGCGATAAAGATTTCATGAAAATCGTATCGCTTGCTCCAGAAGTAATCTAAGAACCTATATAAGCTTGAAAGCACAAGCGTGCAGGAGGTGTAACTCATGCCAAGGCTGAAAAAAGTACTCGAATCCCATAACAACAAATTGCACGTGAAAAAAGACGATACGGTTATCGTAATTACCGGTAAAGATAAAGGTAAGAAGGGCCGCGTTATCGCTGCATACCCGCGTGAAAATCGCGTTCTTGTAGAAGGTGTAAATACTGTTAAGAAACATACTCGTCCATCGCAAGCTAATCCACAGGGCGGTATTATCGAACAAGAAGCGCCAATTCACGTATCAAACGTTATGCATATCGATCCGAAGAGCGGTAAAGTAACACGTATCGGATACAAAGTGCTCGACAACGGCAAGAAAGTTCGGATCGCGAAACGTTCCGGAGAAGTAATCGACTAATCGTTACGGTAGGAAAGGAGGTCCATGATCAATGGCAGCAAGATTGAAAGGTCGTTTCTTAAACGAAATAACTCCTGCTCTTATGCAGAAGTTCAACTATACGTCTGTTATGCAAGTGCCGAAAATTGAGAAGGTAGTTATCAACATGGGGGTAGGCGAAGCGGTTTCCAATTCGAAAATCCTTGATGTAGCAGTTGAAGAACTACGTATCATTTCCGGTCAAAAACCAGTCGTTACTCGTGCGAAGAAGTCTATTGCAGGCTTTAAGCTTCGTGAGAACATGCCAATCGGGGTTAAAGTTACATTGCGCGGTGAGCGTATGTACCACTTCCTTGATAAACTGTTCAACATTTCTCTACCGCGTGTGCGTGACTTCCGCGGTGTATCAAACAAAGCTTTTGATGGTCGCGGTAACTATACGCTTGGCCTTAAAGAGCAATTGATATTCCCAGAGATCGAGTACGATAAAGTCGATAAAGTGCGCGGTATGGACATCGTCATCGTCACGACGGCAAAAACGGACGAAGAATCTCGTGAACTGCTGACCCAAATGGGCATGCCGTTTACGAAGTAATCCACTTTTAGGAGGTGTAATACCCAGTGGCAAAAACTTCGATGAAAGTGAAGCAACAACGCACACCGAAATTTAAAGTGCGCGCGTATACGCGCTGTGAGCGTTGCGGCCGTCCGCATTCTGTTTTGCAAAAGTTTAAAGTTTGCCGGATTTGTTTCCGTGAGTTAGCACATAAGGGCCAGATTCCTGGCGTTAAAAAAGCAAGCTGGTAATCAGCCTAGTTTGGGAAGGAGGTTAACACAATGGTTATGTCTGATCCGGTTGCAGATATGTTGACGCGTATTCGTAACGCGAATGTCGTTCGTCACGAGACCGTGGAAATGCCCGCTTCGAAAATGAAGAAGCAAATCGCTGAGATTTTGAAGCGCGAGGGTTTTATCCGCGACGCTGAATATATCGAAGACAACAAACAAGGGATTATCCGTATTTTCTTGAAATACGGCCCTAACCAAGAGCGCGTTATTACTGGCTTGAAACGTATTTCAAAACCAGGCCTTCGCGTTTATACACAATCAACTGAAATCCCTCGTGTACTCGGTGGACTTGGAATTGCAATTATTTCCACTTCCAAAGGGATTATGACTGATAAAGAAGCACGCCAGGTTAAATCAGGCGGCGAAGTAGTTTGCTACGTTTGGTAAGTAACAAGTCACAAAGATAGGAGGTGTAACAATGTCCCGTATTGGTCGCAAACCAATCCAAGTGCCTAACGGCGTAACAATCAACTTGGACAACACAGTTATTACTGTAAAAGGACCGAAAGGATCGCTTTCCCGTGAAATTCACAAAGAAATGAAAGTGAATGTAACGGAAACTGAAATCCTAGTAGAACGTCCTTCCGATAATAAATTGCATCGCTCGTTGCACGGAACAACTCGCAGCGTCATCGCTAACATGGTGAGCGGCGTTACTGAAGGCTTCTCCAAAAACTTGGAGCTAGTTGGCGTAGGTTACCGTGCAAATAAAGCTGGGGATAAAATCGTTCTTAACGTTGGTTACTCTCACCCAGTCGAGATCACTCCAGAAAACGGCATCGAGTTTGACGTTCCTGCGAACACTAAGATCACTGTTCGTGGTATCGATAAAGAACTAGTTGGCGCAACTGCAGCAAAAATTCGTTCCGTACGTGAACCAGAACCGTATAAAGGTAAAGGTATCAAGTATGAAGGCGAACGCATCATCCGCAAAGAAGGTAAAGCTGGTAAGAAAAAATAAGCAAACGGTTCGTTTGCTTAAGATAGCGTCTTAAGGCATAAAGAAAGGAGTGAACTTTGTATGATTACGAAAGGCGACAAAAACAAGGCTCGTCTAAAAAGACACCTTCGTGTTCGTAAAAAAATTAACGGTACAGCTGCACGTCCGCGTCTATCTGTATTCCGTTCCTCCAAGCATATGTATGCTCAACTAATCGACGATGTTTCAGGAGTAACAATCGTTTCTGCATCCACACAGGATAAAGAATTGACTGAAGCAATTGGCAACGGTGGCAACATCGATGCAGCGAGCAAAGTCGGAGAATTGATTGCGAAACGCGCTCAAGCTAAGGGTGTAACCCAAGTAGTATTTGACCGCGGTGGTTACTTGTATCACGGCAGAATTCAGGCACTTGCTACAGCAGCTCGTGAAGCTGGCCTAGAATTCTAATCGACTTTATTTATAAGGAGGTTAAACGACTTGCGTGTAGATCCAAATACGTTAGAACTGACTGAAAAAGTTGTTAATATCAATCGCGTATCTAAAGTTGTAAAAGGCGGACGCCGTTTCAGCTTTAGTGCACTAGTAGTAGTCGGCGACGGTAAAGGCTACGTTGGCGCAGGGATCGGTAAAGCAGGCGAAGTACCTGATGCAATCCGCAAAGGTATTGAAGATGCTAAGAAAAACCTGATCCACGTACCAATCGTTGGCACGACTATTCCCCATCTTGTACTCGGACATTTCGGTGCAGGTGAAGTTCTTTTGAAGCCAGCTTCAGAAGGTACTGGCGTTATCGCTGGCGGCCCGGTTCGTGCAGTTCTTGAACTTGCTGGTGTCGGCGACATCTTGACGAAATCGCTAGGTTCTTCGAACTCCATGAATATGGTTAATGCAACGCTTGAAGGTCTTTCCCGTCTTAAACGCGTGGAAGAAGTTGCTAAGCTTCGTGGAAAAACAGTCGAAGAACTGTTACGCTAAGGAGGGAAATAAGATGGCAAAATTGCAAATCACCCTCGTTCGCAGTTTAATCGGTCGCAACGAGAAACAACGTGCAACGGTTGAGTCTTTCGGTCTTAAAAAGATTCGTCAAGCAGTTGTTTTGAACGATAGCCCAGCTGTCCGCGGCATGGTTAACACTGTTAGTCACTTGGTAAAAGTTGTAGAAGTACAAGAATAGATGTAAGTTCTAAGAAATAAATAAGGAGGTGCACGAACGATGAAATTGCATGAGCTAGCACCAGCACCGGGCTCAACCCAAGCGCCAAAGCGCAAAGGTCGCGGTATCGGTTCCGGTAACGGTAAAACCGCCGGTAAAGGTCACAAAGGTCAAAACGCTCGCTCCGGCGGCGGCGTTCGTCCTGGTTTCGAGGGCGGACAAAATCCTTTGTATCGTCGAGTGCCGAAACGCGGATTTAACAACCCGTTCCGCAAAGAGTACGCGATTGTCAATATTGAAGAGCTAAATGCTTTTGCAGCAGGTACTGAAGTCACTCCAGAAGTTCTCATCGAGACTGGGATCGTTAAGAACCCGCTCGCTGGAATCAAAATTTTGGGTAATGGTGAAGTTAGCGTTACACTTACTGTTAAAGCAAACAAGTTCTCTCAATCTGCGGTAGAGAAAATCCAGGCTGCCGGCGGTAAAACCGAGGTGATCTAATTGTTCAAGACCGTGTCCAATATTTGGAAAGTGGCGGATCTTCGTACAAGGATCCTCTTCACCCTTTTCATCCTATTAATATACCGCATCGGTGCTTTTATTCCGGTACCTGGTGTAAACAAAGATGTGTTTAAGCAAGTTAATACAGCCGGTGCGGAACTGTTCGGCTTGCTTAACACGTTTTCCGGCGGTGCTTTGTTCCAATTCTCCATCTTTGCAATCGGAATTACACCATATATTACAGCGTCGATTATCGTACAGCTGTTGTCTATGGATGTTATCCCGAAATTTGCAGAGTGGGCTAAGGAAGGCGAGAACGGTAAACGTAAGCTCGCACAAATCACTCGTTATGGTACGATTGTTCTTGGTATGATCCAAGGTTTCGCAACAGCGATCGGCTTTAACCGTCAATACGGTTATGAAATGATCGTTGGCGCAACATTCGTTGATTACTTGATCATCGCGATTATCTTGACAGCAGGTACTGCTTTCTTGATGTGGCTAGGTGAGCAAATTACGGAAAAAGGAATCGGAAATGGTATTTCCATTCTTATCTTTGCAGCAATTGCAGCTGGTATTCCTGGACACATTCGTACGATCGTCGAAGATCAGTTCGTAGGTGCCCAAGACCAACTGTTCCTGAACATCATCAAAATGGTACTGATTCTGATTGCGATTATCGCAATCATCGTCGGTGTTATATTCGTACAACAAGGTATTCGTAAAATTCCTGTTCAATACGCAAAACGCGTTGTTGGACGGAAAATGTACGGCGGACAATCGACGCACATTCCGATGAAAGTGAACGGCGCAGGCGTTATTCCGGTCATTTTCGCGGTTTCACTTATCATGTTCCCGGTTACGATTGCTCAGTTTTGGTCCACTCAGGGTTGGGCAGACTGGATCATTAAAAATATGAGCTATGACCAGCCGCTTGGTATGGTATTGTACGTATTGTTAATCATCGGGTTTACCTTCTTCTACACTTTCGTACAGATTAATCCGGTTCAAATGGCCGATCAAATGAAGAAAAATGGCGGATATATTCCAGGTATTCGTCCAGGAAAACCAACTTCGTCTTACCTAACACGCGTTATGTCGCGTATTACGTTGACAGGTGCAATTTTCTTGGCGGTTATCTCAATCATTCCGGTATTCTTCGGGACACTTGCTGGATTACCTAAGTCAGTGCAGCTAGGTGGTACTTCATTACTAATCGTTATCGGTGTTGCACTTGATACGATGAAGCAAATCGAGAGCCAGTTGATCAAACGCCATTACAAAGGGTTTATCAATAAATAACAATAGGTTCTGACCGGGCTTCCGCGTTCGTCAACAGGCGCTCTGCGGCTGCCCGCCCGAACCTATTGTGCTTAAAGCGAGGAACTCAGCAATGAACATTTTATTCATGGGCCCTCCGGGCGCCGGTAAAGGTACACAAGCTGAACGGATCGTTGAAGAGTTCGGTATTCCTCATATTTCTACTGGCGATGCTTTTCGCCTCGCTATGAAAGAAGGAACCGCACTCGGAATCAAAGCGAAAGAGTATGTCGATCAAGGCTTGCTCGTTCCCGATGAGATCACGAACGGCATTGTAAAGGAAAGACTTGAACAAGCCGATTGCAAAAATGGATTCTTGCTCGACGGGTTTCCTCGCACACTGCAGCAAGCAGAAGCACTTGATGTTATGCTTGCGGAGCTCGGACGCAGTATTGACCATGTTGTAAATTTAAAGGTTGATCGCAGCTTGCTGCTTGCTCGCTTGACGGGCAGACGCATATCGAAAACGACTGGTACGACTTATCATGTAATCTTTAATCCACCTAAGGTCGAAGGTATCTGCGACAAAGACGGCGGAGAATTGTATCAACGTTCTGATGATACAGAGGAAAAGGTCGGAACTCGTTTGGATGAGTATACATCCAAAACCGCACCTCTACTCGATTACTACAGTGCTAAAGGTCTCCTTCGCGAAGTCGACGGCGAGAAGGACATTGATGTTGTAACATCAGACATCGTATCCTGCTTGCGAGGTTCATTGTAATGATTATATGCAAATCCGAATCGGAGCTGCGATATATGAGGGAAGCAGGACGCATTGTTGCGGAAACGCATCGATTGATGGCGCAGGCTGTGAAACCAGGCATCACTACTAGTGAGCTTGACCAAATCGCTGAAACGTACATTAAGAGTCAAAATGCGATCCCTTCCTTTAAAGGTTACAATGGTTTCCCTTCCAGCATTTGTGCTTCTGTGAATGACGAGCTGGTGCACGGCTTCCCTGGGTCACGCAAGTTGAACGAAGGCGATATAATTAGTATCGATATCGGTGCGCAATTTGAAGGCTATCATGGCGATTCAGCTTGGACATATGCGGTAGGAGCTGTAACCCCTGAAGTTCAAAAATTGCTCGACGTGACGGAAGCATCGCTTTATGCGGGGCTTGCACTCGTCAAACCGGATATTAGGCTATATACAATTTCGCATGCTATTCAAAAGGTAATTGAAGATGCAGGATTCTCCGTAGTACGGGAATACGTAGGGCACGGAATCGGCGCGGACCTCCATGAGGAACCACAAATACCGAACTACGGCATACCAGATCGTGGACCTCGTCTGAAGACCGGAATGGTACTTGCAATCGAACCAATGGTTAATATCGGTGAACGATATGTCCGGACGCTCGAAGACAATTGGACGGTTGTAACGGAAGACGGCTCATGGTGCGCTCATTTCGAGCATACAGTAGCTGTTACAGAGGACGGCTTTGAAATATTGACCATTTTGCCGCAGCAACCATAACTATGACGATGGAAGCTCGTCCCCAGATTGGTCAGTTCGTCAAAGTACTTCGCGGTAAAGATGAGGAAAGCTATGCTGTTATCTTAGCAATCGTTGATGAGCGATTCGTCATGATTGCCGATGGCCATAAGCGCCGATTCGATGGACCGAAGAAAAAGAACGTTCTACATCTCGAGTTACAGCCTGCAATTAGTTCTGAGGTTTCAAGCAGTATGCAAGAGACCGGCAGGGTGACCAACGCAAAGTTACGTTATGCAATTCAGAAGTATGTAAATGCGAAAGGAGAATGACGGTTGGCTAAGGAAGACATCATTGAGGTCGAAGGTACGGTTATAGAACCGTTGCCGAATGCCACGTTCAAGGTGGAGCTGGAGAACGGTCATCAAATTCTCGCACATGTTTCCGGTAAGCTCAGAATGCACTTTATTCGCATCCTGACAGGAGACAAGGTGGTTATACAGTTATCGCCTTATGATTTATCAAAAGGGCGCATCACCTATCGTAAATAAGCTCAAGTAGGGGCTTATTACGAAAGATTCGGGAGGTAATCACAATGAAGGTTAGACCTTCGGTAAAGCCGATCTGCGAAAAATGCAAAGTCATTCGTCGCAAAGGCAACGTTATGGTGATTTGTGAAAATCCGAAACACAAACAAAAACAAGGATAGAAGGAGGGGAATATAGCCTATGGCACGTATAGCTGGTGTAGACTTGCCGCGTGACAAACGCGTCGAAATCGCCCTGACATACATTTTCGGTATCGGCAAAACAACGTCGCAAAAACTTTTGAATACAGCTGAAGTTAGCTACGACACTCGTGTTCGTGACTTGACAGAAGACGAACTTGCTCGCCTTCGCGAAGCAATTGATAAATCTGTTAAAGTAGAAGGCGACTTGCGTCGTGAAATTTCGCTTAACATTAAACGTCTGACTGAAATCGGATGCTACCGTGGTCTTCGTCACCGTCGTGGCTTGCCTGTTCGCGGTCAACGTACGAAAACAAATGCACGTACACGTAAAGGTCCTCGTCGGACTGTAGCTAACAAGAAGAAATAAGAAGGGAGGATAATGGACAATGGCTAAACCAAAAAAAGTCGTTCGTACGAAACGTCGCGACCGGAAAAACATTGAGACTGGCGTTGCGCATATTCGCTCGACATTCAACAATACGATCGTTACGATCACGGATCCTCACGGCAATGCAATTTCATGGGCAAGCTCTGGTAACATGGGCTTCAGAGGCTCACGTAAGAGCACGCCTTTCGCAGCACAAATGGCTGCTGAAACAGCTGCTAAAGCTGCGATGGAGCATGGCATGAGAACTGTCGAAGTGATGGTAAAAGGACCAGGCGCTGGCCGTGAAGCTGCGATTCGTTCGCTTCAAGCTGCTGGATTGGAAGTTAACCTCATTAAAGACGTAACACCAGTTCCTCACAACGGATGCCGTCCTCCGAAACGTCGTCGCGTATAGTTGGATCTGATGTGGTATCAAATATCAACAACTTGTGAATAATGGTTGTGAAGGTTTGGCATACTACAAGGTTTGACTTAAAATAACGTAAGCTAACGGAGCGACGTTTGAAGGAGGGTACTATTAGTGATTGAGATCGAAAAGCCGAAAATCGAAACCGTAGAACTGAATGATGAAGGAACTTACGGACGTTTCGTCGTTGAGCCGCTTGAACGCGGATATGGCACGACGCTTGGGAATTCGCTTCGCCGGATTTTGTTGTCGTCGTTGCCGGGTGCAGCAGTAACTTCGGTTCAAATCGATGGAGTGCTTCACGAGTTCTCTACGGTTCCCGGAGTGATTGAGGATGTTACCGAAATCATTCTGAACCTGAAGGGCCTCTCGTTGAAAATCCACTCCGATGAAGAAAAGGTGTTGGAAATCGACGCGGATGGCGAAGGGAATATTACAGCGGGCGACATTCGAGCAGACAGCGATGTCGAGATTTTAAGCCCTGATCTTCACATCGCAACCTTGGCCTCCGGCGCGCGGCTCCATATGCGGGTATTTGCTAATCGGGGACGCGGTTACGTGCAAGCGGACCGCAACAAGAAAGACGAACAACCGATTGGTGTAATTCCTGTAGATTCGATTTACACGCCAATTACTCGTGTAAATTATAGCGTTGAAAATACGCGTGTTGGTCAAGTAACTAACTACGACAAGTTAACGCTTGAAGTATGGACTGACGGTAGTATTAGACCGGAAGAGGCTGTGAGCCTCGGCGCTAAAATTTTGACTGAGCATTTGGACTTGTTCGTTGGATTGACCGATGAAGCCAAAGACGCTGAAATTATGGTTGAGAAGGAAGAAGATAAGAAAGAGAAAGTTCTAGAGATGACGATCGAGGAACTTGATCTTTCCGTCCGTTCTTACAACTGCTTGAAACGCGCTGGTATCAACACGGTTCAAGAGCTAATTACGAAATCCGAAGAGGATATGATGAAGGTCCGTAACCTAGGCCGTAAATCCCTTGAGGAAGTTCAAGAGAAGCTTGAAGAACTCGGTTTGGGCCTTCGCATGGAAGAGTAGTAACCAACTAGTGAAGACAAAAGAGCAAGGGAGGGGAAAACAAGATGGCATATCAAAAATTAGGACGTGACGCTAGTGCACGGAAAGCTTTGTTCCGTGACCTCGTTACTGACTTGTTCCTTTATGAGCGTATTCAAACGACTGAAGCAAAAGCGAAAGAAGTTCGTTCTATCGCTGAGAAGTTGATCACTAAAGCTAAGCAAGGTGATCTTCATGCTCGTCGTCAAGTAGCAGCTTATGTTCGTCGCGAAACTGTTGATGGACAGCAAGACGCTATCCAAAAGCTATTCTCCGATCTAGCACCTCGTTACTCGGAGCGCGCAGGCGGATACACGCGTATTCTAAAACTAGGACCCCGTCGCGGCGATGCTGCGCCTATGGTTTACCTGGAATTGGTTGACCGCGCGTAGTAACCTAATAAATGAAATGTATAAGCTTGTCCACAGCGTTAAACCTTGTCCAAGCTTTATACGCGAGCGGTAAACGGCTTGTGCCTGCCAACGTGGGGGATGAGCTGCTAACGCAATAAAATATAAGCAAGTATTAGGGTCTCCCTATACTTCTTATATTTTAATGAAAAGGGTGGACCCTTGCGGCCACCTTTTTTTGTTTGAAAAGAATGATTTGTTATTCATGTCAGGGGCAATAGATGAGCTTGTGTGATACCTACAGGTGTCCATAAGGCTTAGCATCTTAGGTTCCCTAAGCAAGAGGGAATTTTGGACGTTTAGGTATCCCTATAGTTAAAGGGGGGGATAGGTTGAGGAATATATGCGTAAAGGTCAGTTATGACGGGGCAGGCTTTAACGGTTTTCAGACGCAGCCTTACGGCAGAACGGTTCAGGGTGAAATAGAGAAGGCCATAAAGAAGCTGACGGGCGAGACGACCATTATTATTGGCTCGGGTCGCACAGATGCGGGAGTGCATGCGCGGGGACAAATATTCAATTTCTATACGGAATCTACGATTCCAACAGAGAGATGGGCGATTGCGCTTAATACGCGGTTGCCGAAGGATATCGTCATTATTGAAGCATTCGATGTGCCAGAGCATTTTCATGCAAGAAGATCCGCTAAGCGCAAAACGTATCGCTATACGATTGATACTGGGAAGTTTCCTGATGTATTTGGCCGACAATATCGCTTTCATCATCCGACGCCGCTTGATGTGGATGCGATGCGGGAGGGTCTTAGCTACCTAGTAGGTAAACATGACTTTACTTCCTTCACATCGATACATTCAACCAAGCCTCATCATATTCGTACGATCTATGAAGCAGATTTTGTTCAGGAAGGCCCAATCGTGCATATGTACGTGACAGGCAATGGTTTTCTGTACAATATGGTTCGAGTCATTATGGGAACTTTACTATGGGTTGGCGAAGGGAAGATGGCTTCATCGGAGATCAAAAACATCCTTGAGGGGCGAAATCGTTCGCTTGCTGGTCCTACGGCAATGCCGCATGGATTGATGTTGATGGATGTTGAATATTCCAGCGAAATACAGGGATAAATCACTATAAATTACTTGCACTTACTTATTCTTTATAGTAGAATATAACTTGTGCTTTCGAAGTGGCTAACCCACAGCCCCGACTGAGATTGTCACAAACTTGGCTATCAACAATGAACAAACAAATCAACGTTTACGTTGTTATAAAAACGATTAATGTATGAAATTAAGGAGGATCATCCATGCGTACCACTTATATGGCTAAATCAACTGAAGTTGATCGTAAATGGTTCGTCGTCGATGCGGAAGGCAAGACGCTAGGCCGCTTGGCGAGTGAAGTTGCTGCCCTGATCCGCGGCAAACACAAACCGACATTTACGCCACATGTTGATACAGGCGATTTCGTTGTTGTTATCAACGCAGAAAAAATCCATCTGACAGGTAAGAAAATGTCAGATAAAATTTACTACAGTCACTCCATGTACTCCGGCGGATTGAAATCCACTCCGGCACAAGAGATGATTAAGAACAAGCCAGAACGCGTAATCGAACTGGCTGTACACGGCATGTTGCCTAAGAACCGTCTTGGTAACAAAATGAAGCTTAAACTTAAAGTATACGCAGGTGCTGAACATCCGCATCAAGCACAAAACCCTGAAGTTTACGAACTTCGCGGGTAATAAAGAGGAGGACAAGTTTCATGGCTCAAGTGCAATACTATGGAACCGGTCGTCGTAAACACTCTGTTGCACGTGTACGTCTTGTGCCGGGTGAAGGACGAATCATTATTAACAAACGCGACCTTAATGAATATTTTGGTCTAGAAACATTGAAGCTGATCGTAAAACAACCGCTTAACCTTACTGACACATTGTCTAACTACGATGTACTAGTAATTGCTAACGGCGGCGGTATGTCCGGTCAAGCAGGCGCTATCCGTCACGGTATTTCACGTGCTTTGCTTAAAGCAGATCCTGAATTCCGTCCGGCTCTAAAACGTGCTGGCTTCCTAACTCGTGATCCGCGTATGAAAGAGCGTAAAAAATACGGTCTTAAAGCGGCTCGTCGCGCTCCACAATTCTCGAAACGTTAAGACTATACATCAAAATGCCTTCTCTGTTTATCAGAGAGGGCATTTTTTTGTGCATTTTGCTAATCCAAAAACTTTATTTCATTTTGGTTAAAACTTATATTGAACATTGAACACTTTGAACGTATAATTATTATACAGAGCAATTTACTAGGAATTAAAAACGGAGGGCAAAAAAATGAACCTTTTTGAAAAAGAAGCGCTTATCAAGCAAAAGGAAGTAGAACTTGAAAACGCAACACCGGAAGAAATTATTGCGTTTGCGGTAGAAACATTTCCTAATCTTACTTTCGCATGCAGCTTTGGTGCTGAAGATGTTGTACTTGTTGATATGCTGCAAAAAGTTAGCCCAAAAACGGATATTTTCTATTTAGATACGGATTTCCATTTTAAAGAAACATATGAGACTCGTGATCTTATGGCTCAGCGTTACCCTGGCATTCCTTTCGTTGAAGTGAAGCCTGAAATTACACCTGAAGAGCAAGCTGCTCAGTTCGGTGAAGAACTTTGGAAGTCCGATGCGAACGCATGCTGCAATATTCGTAAAGTTAAACCACTTACGAACATTCTCTCGAAGTATGACGCATGGATTACGGGCATTCGCCGTGATCAAGCACCTACTCGCGCTAATTCCAAAAAAATTGAGTATGATACAAAATTCGGACTGGTCAAATTCAACCCAATTGCTCACTGGACTACTGAGGACGTATGGAACTATATCCGTGAGAATGATGTTATATATAATCCATTGCATGATCAAAACTACCCAAGCATCGGTTGCGAGCAGTGCACTCGCAAAGTAATGCCAGGTGAAGATCCGCGTGCTGGTCGTTGGTCAGGTCAAGAAAAAACAGAATGTGGATTGCATAAATAAGCATTCGCGAGGAGGATAAATTTCAATGAGTCAAATTCTACCGCACGGTGGCGTACTCGTTAACCGTGTCGCTTCGGGCGAACAACGTGAAGCATTACTAGCTGAAGCTAAAACACTTAAATCCATTACGATAAACACTTGGGCTATCTCTGACCTTGATCTAATCGCTGTTGGAGCGTTCTCTCCACTTACTGGCTTCATGAACGAAGCGGATTACCAGTCGGTTGTGAAAGACATGCGTCTTGCTAATGGAACCGTATGGAGCATTCCTATTACACTTGCTGTAGAAGAAGCGAAGGCTTCTGAATTTTCCGTAGGCGAGCGTGCAGTTCTAATCGGTGAAGATGGTGTAATATACGCAATCATTAACATTGACAGCATCTACTCGGTTGACCATAAGGTTGAAGCAGTCAACGTATTCAAAACAGATGATCTGGAGCACCCAGGTGTTCAAAAGCTGTTCGAACGTTCTTCTACAAATGTTGGCGGAGAAATTACGGTTCTAAAACGTCCTCAGCCTGAGAAGTTTAATGAGTTTTATTTTGACCCATCGGAAACTCGTCGTCTATTTGCAGAAAAAGGCTGGAAAACCGTTGTTGGTTTCCAAACTCGCAATCCAGTTCACCGCGCACATGAATACATTCAAAAAACAGCAATGGAAATCGTTGATGCGCTTTTCCTCAATCCGCTCGTTGGTGAAACGAAATCGGATGATGTTCCTGCGAATGTACGGATGAAGAGCTACCTAGCGCTGCTTGAGAACTACTATCCGAAGGATCGTGTATTCCTTGGTGTATTCCCGGCAGCTATGCGTTACGCTGGACCTCGTGAGGCGATCTTCCATGCTCTCGTTCGTAAAAACTATGGTTGCTCGCATTTTATTGTTGGACGCGATCATGCAGGTGTAGGCGACTACTATGGAACGTACGAAGCTCAAGACCTGCTCAAAACGATTCCAGCAGAAGACCTAGGCATAACGCCACTTTATTTCGAGCACAGCTTCTTCTGCAAAGAGTGCGGCAACATGGCAACATCCAAAACTTGCCCGCATGACAAGGAGCATCATTTGACACTTTCGGGTACGAAGGTACGCGCATTGCTGCGTGATGGCATTTGCCCGCCGCCTGAGTTCTCCCGTCCAGAGGTTGCTAAAATATTGATTGAAGGCATGTCTGAGCAGCCAGTAGTTTAATTAACCGAATAACATAAGGTTTGTCTCATAAACGACCATCTCGTCCCATATAAATGAAAGTGAGCATTTGGCTTATTTAAAGCTGCTTGATGCCGCGTATTCATTTGATGGAGAACGGGGTGGTTTTTTTATGCGCCGAATCGATCGGCATGTTGTCATTTGGTTGACGTTTAAAGGCATAATTCGAATCAGTATCGGATTGCTGGTTATTGCACTTACAGGCATACTGCTTACACAATCGATGCCTTCAAAAAAAGCATGGTCTTATTGGACGCTTCCTTTGTCTGGCAAGACCATAGCGATTGATGCTGGCCATGGCGGGGCAGATGGCGGTGCGATCAGTAAGCAGGGCATTATTGAGAAGGATCTAAACTTAGCGATTGCGCTTTATTTGCGCGATTATTTGCAACAGGCTGGTGCTATCGTGGTTATGACAAGGGAAGGGGATTATGATCTTGCTACGGGGGATTCAAGAGCCTACAGCAAGCGCAAGACGGAAGACTTAAAGAAACGTGTAGCCCTTATTAAAAACAGCAATCCGGCCGCAGTCATAAGCATTCATATGAACAGCATCCCTTCAACTAAATGGACTGGAGCACAAACCTTTTTTCATCCGAGCAATCACCCAGACAATATTATTCTTGCTACCTTTATACAAGATGAGATTAAACGCAATTTAGAAAATACAACAAGGGTCGCTGCTACCGTGAAGGATGTTTACGTGTTGAAATCAATCGAGAACATACCGACGGCGCTGGTCGAGGTAGGATTCTTATCTAATCCAGGCGAATCACAGCGGCTTGCAGATACGGAGTACCAAAGATCGGTAGCCGCATCGATCTATCAAGGTATTCTGAGATATGCCGCAGGGGAGAAGTTAAGCGGCAGTGTGCTGCAGGATGAGGTGACGGACAAGTAATTTGCCTTACGCCAAAATGATACAAAGCGTCAGCAGATGACTTGGTTCATTAGTTTACTGTGTTATACTAACTATTATATAGTTCTAATTATATAAAGGTGGGACACAACCTATGTTGACACGAGAGCAAGTTATAGAAGCCGTCGAATTAGTGACGGCAGAGCATAAAGCGGATGAAATCACCATCCGCGACGTAATGGTTCGGGACCGTCAAGTTTCGATGACGGTCCTTGGGTCTGGCGCGGTATTGCAGCCCGCGCTGGAAGCCTCGCTTCGCGAGGCGCTGGCGCGCCTAGGCGCCGAAACCGTGCACTTCCGGTTTCGTGCCGGGGCAGCGCCTGCCGCAGGCGCAGGCGCGTCTACGCCGCCGCCAGCGGCAGCTGCAGCACCGGCTGCGGCTAGCGCCGGTGCTGGCAAAACTAGCGGCCCAGCGCCCGTTCAGGGGCACGGGGCCGGCCTAGCTAACCCGCTGCTGGATCCTGCCAGCGGGGTGCAGTTCATCGCCGTCGCGAGCGGCAAGGGCGGCGTCGGCAAATCGACGGTGACCGTCAACTTGGCGGTTGCTTTAGCCCGCAGGGGCAAGCGCGTTGGCATCATCGACGCAGACATCTACGGCTTCAGCGTGCCTGATATGATGGGTATCGAGGAGCGTCCAGATGTTGTTAATGAACGGGTAATTCCCATTGAGAAATTTGGTGTCAAGGTGATGTCCATGGGCTTCTTCGTAGAGGATAACAGCCCGATCGTTTGGCGCGGACCTATGCTCGGCAAAATGCTGCGCAACTTCTTCCAAGAGATCGAGTGGGGCGAGCTAGATTATTTGCTGCTAGACCTTCCGCCTGGTACGGGAGATGTAGCGCTTGATGTGCATCAGATTATTCCGCAAAGCAAGGAAATTATCGTAACAACCCCGCATGCCACAGCAGCATTCGTTGCAGCTAGGGCAGGCGCTATGGCGATTAAGACTGAACACGAAATTATAGGGATCGTTGAGAATATGTCCTATTTCGAATCCAAGGCTACCGGCGAGAGGGAATATGTATTTGGTCGGGGAGGCGGCGCGCGTCTTGCTGAGACGCTTCATGCTGATCTGCTTGCTCAAATTCCGTTAGGCGCACCGGACAACCATGTGTCAGAGCCCGACTTTGCACCCTCCGTATACAAAGAGGATACCGAGACAGGCAAAATGTACTTGGAACTTGCAGATCGCGTATTAGCAAAATGCGGCGGATAGTTAAATAGCAAAAGCCCGAACAAACGTCCCAAGGCAGCAAGACATTGCTGCTTTGGAGACAACCTGTTCGGGCTTTATTATTTTTATTTTAATTACTGACTGCTACATACCTGAGTCGCCGCCTTGTTCATCTCCCGAGCCAGAATCTCCGCCGTCACCGCCGCCTTCATCGGATTTCTGTTCGTCGCCGCCCGATTCATCTTTCTTCTTATCGACTTTCTCATCTGGACTTGGCTTAAGCTCTTCTTGGACCGCTTTTTTCATCAAATCAAGCACTTCAAGCCGAAATAGCGGATTTTGCATTGCATCCTGCATAAGGGACATAACTTCCTTGCGGTATTGCGTACTTTGCAGCACCTCAAGAATCATCTTGTCCATCTCTGGATTTTTCAGCACTTTAATTAAATCTGCTTGATAGGAGGGGTCCTTTATTAGTTCTTTATGAATTTGTTTATTTTGCTTATTAACGGATTTGGCAAATTCCCCCGCGAAACGTGGATCAACCATAAGCTTTTTGATTACCTTGTCGTACTGAGGAGAAATAAGAACATCCTTGACCGCTAAGCGAACTTCCTCCTGATCCTGTACAGACAACAACTTGGAGGTTTGGCCGTTATAGCCAGACATTTGCTGAGAAGACTCCTGAAGCGCTTTTTGCGCATCCTCCGTTTTGAGGATATCAATGACCATCGATTTTAAATCCTTGTAGCTAACCTGCTCGTTACTTCCGGAGGACTCGGCACCACAGCCCGATAGTACAATTAACATTGCTGAAATAACCGAAAATAAAGCAAAGCTCTTACGCATGTTTCGCAAGCTCCTTTCTATGTCATTGCTGCTGCATTCCGTTTGGATAAATAAATCGTTCAAAAGTGATGGATCGTACACTTATTATGTACAAAGTTCACCGTATTATCATGGACAGACTTTAGCTTTTTATTGTGAACGTGGTAAAATAAAGGGTAATGTGGATAACAGGAGGATAATGAACGTGAATTTAAAAAAGTGGTTCTTTTTATTTTGGAGCGGTATGGTAGTAGGGGGACTTGCCTGCGTGATTACCGGAGCGATTATGGCTTGGGTAGATCCAGAGTTTGGTTTCTTAGGCTTTAAGGCTGTCGGTTTCAATGCATTAATGATGGCTTTGGTTGGCCTAATGATAGGCGCGTTCAGCCAAATGGGCTTTTTCGCTTATTTAACTTTAAACTACATCGCGCTTAGCGTATTCGGCAAAAAATATTTATGGAATGCGCTGCAGGGATATACTACAATATTCGCAGCAATAGGGCTAGGGTATATGCTGTATGAGCAGCGCCTTAACAATTGGTTTTTCTGGACGCTGCCGCTTATCCTGCTTGCGCTGTCTGTAGCGGTATCATGGTTTAAAGTTAAGCAAACGAACAAAACCGCTTTTGTACCGACAATGTTTTTGATGTTCTTCATTACATTCATTGAAGCTTGGCCTGCACTGCAAGGAGAAACGAATGTATCCGCTATCGTCTTTATGATGGTTCCTTTATTCGTCTGCAATGCATACCAAATTATGATGATGCACCGTTTGGTCAAAAAAGAAACAACCGACTCAGCAGCGATTGCTGCAAAGCCGGTCGTTTAATTTAATATTCTAATTCTGAAGCATTAATTTGTGGGAATGTAGAGGATGTCTTGTCCTGCACAGCTTTGCCATCGACCTCTGTTTGAGTGATGAGATCAGTTACCGTAACGAAATCGTAACCTTTTTCACGCAGCTGATCAATGACGATCGGCAGCGCCTCATGTGTCTGTTTTACGGAATCACTTGCATGGAACAAAATAATGTCGCCAGGATGAGCACGCGTAACGACTCGATTAATAATTTTGTCAGTACCGATGTTCATCCAATCGAGTGAATCCGTATCCCACTGAATAACCTTATATTGCAGTTCTTCGGCAATACGTAGTACCCGCTTGTCAAAATCTCCGTTAGGAAGTCGGATCAATTTCGGTTGTTTTCCCGTTACGTCGGATAGAATGGTATGTGCAGTCGTAATTTGTTTGCGAATTTCCTCATCGCTCAGCTTGCTGTAATTATCGTGCTTGTGTCCATGGCTGCCTATTTCATAACCAGCCTCTTGAATCTTTCTGACGATTTCAGGATGGGACTGACTCCATGGAGAAGACAAGAAGAAGGTAGCCTGCTTAATGTTTTTCTCTTTTAGTACATTAAGAATGGGTTCCGTGCGTTTATCGCCCCAACTAATGTCAAAGGTAAGAGCAACAACCTTTTTGTCAGTGGGCACGCTGTAGATTGCAGCCGGCTGCTGCTGCGGAGCAAACACGGTGATGTTGTCACGTTCGGCATAGATGATGCCAATGGAAAATACGACAGCGATAGAAATTAAGAAATACCTTTTCAACTTTCGGCCATTCAGAACATAAAAAACGTTCATTGGGAAGGGCACTCCTCTCTAATGGAAGCTTGTACTAAGATAAGAAAGTATAAATCCGACCTTTATACCTCACTTATCCTTAATTGCGAAACGATTATTTGCCTCCATGGAAGGCTGCCGTCGTTTACGCTTGTAGTACAATCTATGCTCGTACTACAGAGATATTCATCCATCTTGCGAACTTACAAGCTGCGGAGGGGATAAAATGTTTAAATGGCGTTTGATTTGGGAGCATTTTAAGCAAATGAATCCCTATATAGCGTTTGGATCGATATTGTTTTTAGCAGGAATGGTTATCGGAGGCACCAACCCCGCATTCAGAGCTTTTCTAGATGAACAGCTGAAAGGGTTAGGACAGTTAGCCGAAATGATCGATGATTCCAAAAATCCAACATTAACGATGATGATCTTCATTTTTTTGAATAATGCAATAAAATCGATATTGGTCATGTACTTAGGTGCACTGTTTGGGGTCTTGCCATTTTTCTTCTTAGTTGTTAACGGGATGATGATTGGATATTTGCTGAAAACGACAGCGGAGCTGCATGGCGGCGGATATGTGATGGAGCTAATTGTAAAAGGTTTGCTGCCGCACGGAATCCTGGAAATACCCGCAATTATTATCGCTTGCGCTTATGGCATGCGTTTTGGAGTGCTCGTCTTGAAAGCAGGAGGATCTCTTGTATTCGCCAGATCGAAGACAGCCGGACTAAGCCGTGAGCTTGAAAGTTTTGTAGTTCGTACCGTTCCTATGATGGTAATTTTGACGATAACACTGCTTATAGCGGCAGTAATCGAAAGTACAATTACATTATGGTTGTTGCAGATGTAATAATTTTTCCAATATTTGAGCATAACAGTATAGCAGTGTCGAAACGCATTTGCGTGAGACGTTGCTTTTTTGTTCGTTAAAGGACGATCTAGTTGCGCTTTTCAACTTAAGGAGGTCACTCACGGCTATGCTCGGAATACTATTCAACGATAAAGAATGCAAAGAACTCGACTACGTCCTTCGTAAAGAACTGGATGAAATGCTGCTGGACCTGAATGATTCAAGACTAGATGGTGATATTAAACAAGCTATTACAAGAAGATACAAGATCATTTTCCGTATGTACGCACGAATTGCCTCCCCGAAAGAGCTATCGCGTTATGCATTAAATGCGCGTTCTTATCGATAAAATCAAGTTTTTAAACTTTTTTTAAAAAAGGGGTTGCATTTAATTGGGCCCCTGTGATATATTATTTCTTGTCGCCGCTGAGACACACGCGGTTGACACGAAAGAATAGTTTGCTCTTTGAAAACTGAACAACGAGTAATAACTGCCTCGCAAATCCTTCGGGATAAGCGAAAAAGCGATAAAAAAGTAATGAGCATTTCAAACA
>NZ_LGHP01000001.1:2984355-3172510 GCF_001280845.1 Bacillus sp. FJAT-28004 | reverse complement strand
AGCACAGCAATGTGTGTAGCTGACGAATACTAATCGGTCGAGGGCTTATCCTAAACACGTTTGCCGTGACCCATACATCCGGTAGACAGCAGCATGAAGGCTTCAGCAAGCCTAACTTTCGTATCCAGTTTTCAGGGCGCAATACGCCTTGATATTCAACCGTGCCTATTTTGAAGTTGAAGTTTTTACTAACATGTCAACTCAGAATACAATGTTCCCTGATAGCTCAGTTGGTAGAGCACTCGACTGTTAATCGAGTTGTCACAGGTTCGAGTCCTGTTCGGGGAGCCATTATGCTCTCATAGCTCAGTAGGTAGAGTGCATCCATGGTAAGGATGAGGTCACCGGTTCGAATCCGGTTGAGAGCTCCAGAAAACTTTCAACTGTAAGGACAAGCATCAATTTTAGCATGGCCCGTTGGTCAAGTGGTTAAGACACCTCCCTTTCACGGAGGTAACAGGGGTTCGAGTCCCCTACGGGTCACCAAATTATTTTCACAAAAAGGCGCCTTTATCCATGGACGCTTAGCTCAGCTGGGAGAGCATCTGCCTTACAAGCAGAGGGTCGGCGGTTCGATCCCGTCAGCGTCCACCATATCGCTATTGGGGATTAGCCAAGCGGTAAGGCAACGGACTTTGACTCCGTCATTCTCAGGTTCGATCCCTGAATCCCCAGCCACTTATACTATGAGTCATTAGCTCAGTTGGTAGAGCACCTGACTTTTAATCAGGGTGTCGTAGGTTCGAATCCTACATGACTCACCATTTTTTTATCTCACATGCGCGCGTATGGCGGAATTGGCAGACGCACTAGACTTAGGATCTAGCGGGCGACCGTGGGGGTTCAAGTCCCTCTACGCGCACCATCTTTAACACCCTTTATAGGGAAGCACTCTGTATGTCAACAGAGTAATGTAGGTGGAAGCCCTACAAAACATGGTTAAGCTTCAAAGAATCACATATGCGCGTATGGCGGAATTGGCAGACGCACTAGACTTAGGATCTAGCGGGCGACCGTGGGGGTTCAAGTCCCTCTACGCGCACCATACCATGAAGAAACCCTTGGCGAACAAGGGTTTTTTGCTGTTTATATACATGATTATGATTGATGTAGTAACCACTCATCTGCTTGATTTAAATCCACGTTTAGATGCCCCGTGTTTTAAATGAAAAGTCCAGGATGATTATCAATGCCATATAGGGCTTGCTCAGCACCATATCTTTGTAATGTAGCTTCTACTTTCATTCCTACCTTCTCAAGGAGTCTGCAGGAGGATACATTTGCTGTTTGTGTCTCGGCTATTACTTTTCCAAGTTTTAACTCGTGAAGAGCGTACATTAATAGATGACGGATAACTTCAAATGCATATACATTTCCCCAGCTTTGCGGCAGAAATTCATAGCTGATTTCCTTAAACATTCCGTCTGTGTGATTATCTAAGGAAACGACCCCAATAAACTCATTATTGTCTTTTCGTCTAACCGCCCAAATGAATGACTCCTCCGTGGAAGAGCGCTCTAAAGTTTCTAGAAACTTGTTTAAATGATGCTCCTCTGGTATGACCCCTCCTAAATATTTTCTAACCTCATTACTCGAGTATATCCTTTGCATGTATTTAAAATCGGATTGTTTTAAATGATCTAGTTTGCATCTTGCGGTTTGCATATGGTTTTTGATTCTCCTTTTTAAGCTGCATGATGTTAAGGATATACGAGGTTAATCGTTTTGAGTATAAATAGTAAATGCTGTAAGATTTTCATGTGAAGAAATAGTAATCGCATTGATAGATTTGAAGACATGGTTTTTGTGATCGTATCATAGGAACCAACATGATGCCAACCAATTACTCTATAGAGTATGAGAGTTGGATTATCCATTTAATCCCTTCATTTTTAGATTAAACCTGTCGATATAGTTCAATGGGACTAACTGGAATCTTAATATAAGAAGGAGATAGGTAATATGCATCAAGTGGCGAATAAATGGCGTGTAAGAGCTATAGCTATCCTGCTTATCATAGTGTTGAATGTCAGTTATACAGGAAGCGGAGCAGAGAATGTTAATGGATCTTATGGGAATAACCTAGTTTCCGCAGCAGAGGTGACAAATGAGACAAAAGCTGTTGCAGCAGATGCTAAGAATTCTCCTGTCATCAAAGCAGAACTGGAGTATTGGCGCTTCACTGGAGAAGGCACTCTGTATCCACCGATTGTTATGCCGAGTGGAAAGTTGCTAGTCGCAACGAATAATGGATGGATATCTATGTTGGATAATGGCGGAAAAGAATTGAAACGAATCAACACCTACTCGATATTATCCGCTCCAGCTGTGAATAAAAAAGGACAGGTGTTTGCAGCAGGAACTGGAGCTAGGATTTTTCAATATGATGAGGCAGGCAACGGCGGTCAGATAGGCATTTATTATTTTAAAGGGAAAAAGGAGCAATTACAGTCATCTGCTATGGTGACGGACGGGGAAGGCACCCCTTATTTCGCGTATCAGCATGCCATTTTATCGCTGAGCAGTGAAGGAGAACAGCAGGCTGGGCTGCTGCCGGAGAATGTAGCGGTTAAAGAACTAGTTGCAGGTAAGCGCGGCGTCTATGTGCTGGGCAGCAATGGCATGATATATGCCGTGCGCGGCAGCGCTGTTGTATGGGAAGCGTCGCTTGAGCAGACGCTGCATGGGGCGAAGCTGATCGCGGACGACGCAAGCGGAGGCGTCATGCTGCTTGCGGGCAGAGCTATTGCTGCGTATGAAGAGGACGGCAAAGTCCGCTTCACTCGCGAGCTTGCGGCAGCGCCCGCAGGTGGTTGGACGTCCCCGGTGCGTTTGCCCGGGGACAAAGGAGTTGTCGTTGCCGCCGAGCTTAGCGGCAACGGCATAGCTGCGTTCCGCCTCGCAGACGGGGCGGAACTATGGCGCATTAGCGCCAGCGGGGCGGGCGGCTTCGGCCCCGCGGCGCTTGCGCCGGACCTTGGCGCCGGCACGGTGCTGGCCGGCGGCCGTTCCGGCGCTGTGTACGCGATCGACGGCTCCGCCGGGTCGATCTTGTACACCTACGGCGGACACGCCGCGGTTCCCGCGAGCGGTGTGGCGCCGCAAGGCAGCGGACGCTTCGTATATGCGTCCGCCAATACACTCATCGCAGCGGGGCCAGTCCGCACCGTTGCGATTACCTATGCAGCAGCGTCGATCAAGCTGCCGCTGAATACACGGCTTCTGCTCACGGACAAGCTGAAGCTGTCCGATCCTATCGCTGTAAGCTATCGCTCCGACAATCCAGCGGTCGTTCGCATCAATGAGAGAAGCGTCGTAACCCCCGTTGCTGTTGGAGCAGCTCATCTATATATAGAGGTTACAACTAGCGGCTACAAAGGTCAGCTGAAGCTTCCTATTCAGGTTACAGCATCGGCACTGAACCTGAAGGTGAAGCATGAATCCAAGAAGGTTATTGCATCAGGCAAGTCGTTTACCGTTCAAACAGTGATCATTCCAAAGGGGATGCCAGTTACTGCTGGGCTGGCAAGCCGTAAAATAGGCGTCGTTCAGCCGCTTCTATCGATCGCCAAAGACTATCAAGCGGATGCAGCCATTAACGGAACCTACTTCGAGGCTTACGGCGGCATACCCGAGCCTTATGGTACTGTTATTGTAGATGGGAATGTGGAGCACATAGGCAATACAGGCACAGCGATTGGCTTTACATGGGATGGCAATGTAGTCATGGATACGCTGCGCGTCAAAATTTTAGGGGGAACAAATGGTTCTTTCAAGTCACCTAACAATTGGTATGCGTATTTTATAAATCGAACACCTGCAGTAGGTGCTTCCTCAGCGATTATGTTCACGCCAAAGCGTGGAGCTAAGCTTGGATTTGCACTTGGCACTTCAGTAACCGTAAGTAAGGGTGTAGTGACCAAAATAAGCAAGAAAGAGAATGTCAGCATACCGGCTAACGGATATGTTCTCGTCTACACAGGCTCTGAAGAGAAGCTCTCCTCACGTTTTCAGGTTGGAACCAAGGTTGACTATAAAATAGAAATGACTAACCTTTCGAATGCTCCGGTTGCTTGGTCTCGTGTTCACACCGCAATTGGTGCGGGACCAAGGTTAGTGAAGGATGGGAAGCCAGCGGTTAATCCAGCTGGAGAAGGTTTTAGCAGTTCCAAAATATTAACCGACGCAGCCGGAAGAAGCGGAATTCTTGTCAAAAAGGATGGGACTGTTGTCATTGCTACCGTTTCCAAAGCAACAATAAAGCAATGGAGTCAAATTATGATTCAGCTTGGCGCTGAGCAGGCGATGAATTTGGACGGAGGAGCATCGTCTGGCTTGTACGCACAAGGAAAGCTCATTAACACACCTGGTAGATTAATTAGCAACGGTCTCGTTTTTGGTACGAAGCTGAAGTGGTAAATGCCTCATAAAATGATAAGTGACGGCCGTCCTACTATGTTGGGCGGCTTATCTATTTATATAGGGTTCTATTTATCGCTATGGGCCTCGCTGCTTATATTATCATTGACTTTTTTTATGAGAAACATTATCATTAGGAAATAAATGATAATCGTTATCAATATTCGTTAATGAATGAAATATAAATATAAAATGAGAAGGTGTCTGCCTCAGGCAGCGGAAGGAGCGTGCATGTCAAATGATTCGTTTAACAACCTCTGGTCTTGATATTGCTTATGATGACCGTCTAATCGTTGAGAATTTAAACATTGCTATACCTCAAGGGAAAATCACGGCGCTAGTAGGAGCAAACGGATCCGGTAAATCAACGATTTTGAAAACAATGGCCCGTATTATGAACCCCTCGAAGGGCAGTGTACTTCTGGACGGAAAGTCCATCCATAAGCAATCGACGAAGGAAGTAGCGAAGCAATTGGCGATTTTGCCGCAAAATCCAACTGCTCCAGATGGGCTCACGGTAGCTGAGTTAGTCTCCTATGGACGTTTTCCTTACCAAAAGGGTTTCGGATCGATGACCAAGGATGACCGCAGTATTGTGCAGTGGGCAATCGAAGCGACAGGCATGACTGATTTTGCCGATCGTCCGGTCGACCACTTATCTGGCGGACAACGTCAGCGTGCATGGATTGCCATGTCGCTTGCGCAGGAGACCGATATTTTATTTCTTGACGAGCCTACGACATTCCTGGATATGGCGCATCAGCTAGAGGTTCTTCATTTGCTTCAAAAGCTAAACGCTGCTAATAATCGAACGGTAGTAATGGTCGTTCATGATTTGAATCATGCGACGCGCTACGCTCATCATATGATCGCAATTAAGACTGGGGTCGTTGTAGGCGAAGGCACGCCTGCAGAGGTTATGACACCAGACATCATGCGTGAAGTATTTAATATCGAGGCAGATATCGTGCCTGATCCACGTACGGGCGTTCCGCTATGCTTACCGTATGCACTAGCTGGCCAGCCAGCCGCTGATAAAGTGGCATTGATCAACCGTTCGCAGTCTGAGAGAGCTCTAGCAGCTGCTGGGGCTTAATATTCTAAACCGTGATTCCCATGGGAACACGGTTTTTTATTCGTCTGCTTGTATGATGCATATTGTTTGTTATGGTAAAGAAACGAACAGGGGGAAACAATAAGAGTTGACTAATCGGAAGGAGACATAAGCGATCACGTCATTAAAACAGATTAATAATAAATGAATTATTGAAGTCGAAAATCTTGTTTTCCCGCGCCATATCAGGCTTTGTAGCCATTTTAAGCGAGTGTATTCTAAGTGATTTAAAATAATTTAAAACTTTTTTCAAAAAACAGTTGCTTTTTGTTTTCAGGGGTGATATATTATTACTTGTCGCCGCGATGATAAACGAAACGAACGGCCGACAGAAATACATGCGGAAGTGGCTCAGCGGTAGAGCATCGCCTTGCCAAGGCGAGGGTCGCGGGTTCGATTCCCGTCTTCCGCTCCATAAATTGTGCGGCCTTAGCTCAGCTGGATAGAGCGTTTGACTACGAATCAAAAGGCCAGGAGTTCGAATCTCTTAGGCCGCGCCATTTTCCCATCATTAGACGCAATTCATTTACACTTCGGGACGTAGCTCAGCTTGGTAGAGCACCTGGTTTGGGACCAGGGGGTCGCATGTTCAAATCGTGTCGTCCCGACCATAATCTTTTTCTTTGCGGGTGTAGTTCAATGGTAGAACTTTAGCCTTCCAAGCTAATAGCGTGGGTTCGATTCCCATCACCCGCTCCAACTATTTAAACCCGAAAGCCTTGCGATGCAAGGCTTTTTTTGTTTTTTCAGAGTTGGAAAATTGCAATGCTGCAGCAGGAACTAATGGTTGAGGCAATTTCTGGGGCAAAACTTTTCTTTTCGAAAATAAAATATAGTACAAAACTAAAACCCGAGCTATATGCAGCGATATGGAAAGAAAATTACACACAAGGAAAATGGACTTACATGCAAATGCTTGCAAACATGGGGAATTAACGGACACCAGAGCCCTTATTTGCCTCAATTCCCCTCTTTTGCAGATCTTACGGACATAGAGGCCGTTAATTGGCTTCAAGCTTCTTGAATACGCTCCGTTTCACCGAAATAACGCATCCTATGTCCGTTAGATTTGAGTTTGTGCTTAAATCCTCGTAAATAGCGGATTCTATGTCCGTTAGGGTCAAACATGAAAAACTCAAGAACAGATTCCTATGCTGAGCCGAGAATATTATTTATGTAAATATAAATAAACACATCGAACGGACACCAGAGCCCTTATTTGCCTCAATTCCCCTCTTTTTCAGATCTTACGGACATAGAGGCCGTTATTTGGATTCAAGCTTCTTGAATATGCTCCGTTTCACCCAAATAACGATTCCTATGTCCGTTAGGGCTACTAAACATGAACCAGGCAAGCACACATGTTCAAGTTGAGCTGAGAATATTTTTTATGTAAACGGAAATAAACAAAACGATAAATCAACAACCCGTCTGGAAGTGCCCAGCGGGTTATTTCTCTGCCTACATCCAAAACATCATAACACGAGCTTTGATGAGGTTTACCAAGTGCTTTACAAAAGCTTCACGGATAATTAATCATCATGAAATATAAACACTCTACAATTCTAGTTAACATAATAGATATGGGAGTGAGTGAAACTTGAAGATCTATAGTAAAAGGTTAATATCGTTATTATTAGCTACGGAAATCACAGCCAGCATGATGTTGACAGGCGGGCCTATAATGGCTGCCGGTTTGCCGTTGTCAGGAACGCCTTACGCAGTAGACAACGCCTATAACGTTGCCAACCCGCATATTGTTATTAATCAAGTGTACGGCGGTGGCTTGAGCGAAGATGCTAAAATACTGATATCTCACGGCTTTATTGAGCTTTATAATCCGACGGATAGTGATGTCAATCTTGCAGGGTGGTCGCTGCAATATGCGGATCGGGGTTCTGATGCAACAAAAGGTTCTACGCAGCCATGGCAAAAGCTTGATCTGACCGGAACGATTAAAGCGCATTCCTCTTTTCTTATTAAGGGAGCTTCTACAGGAGCTTCAAAACCCAAGGTGAATCTCTCTACGAAAAGTGACCTTACATGGGAGCGTTTCATTAATAACAAAGGGATGAAGGTTGCTCTCATGAGTAATCAGACTTTGCTCACTGATCCTAATCCATTTGCATCAAAGCCAGAAGGCTATGTAGATATGGTCGGTACAGGAAGCAATGATGAAGAAAGTGATATCGACGGATATGAAACGGCTTATCCAACTGGTCCGGCAGAAGGCACATCGAAGAAAAAGTCCATTCGCCGCAGCAACTTCGCAGATACGGATAATAATAAAGTGGATTTTAAACAAGTTGATTATGAGGTTGCTACAGGCGATGCATTGACCGCAGCAGTCCCTCGCAGCGGTGCTGACGGTGCTTGGGGCCCTGGTGTTGTTCAGCCCTTAGCAATTACCACAGCAGCTCTCGCTGATGGCTTCGTGGGATCTCCTTATTCTGCAGTCATCCAGGCCACTGGCGGAACAGCGCCTTATACGTTCACTGCAACTGGCTTACCGGAAGGACTTAATCTTACACCAAACGGAACGCTTACAGGGACACCTACCAAGGCGGAATCGAATGCTGTGACGATTACAGTAACGGATAGCACGGCAGGGACGCCAGTAAGTGTAGTAAAGTCATTTACTCTTTCGATTCAATCCGAGATAGCGCCTGCAAATCATGTTTTAATTAATGAGGTATATGGTGGTGGCGGGAAAATCAATAAAGATACTCCTCCAGCAGCATCTCCATACCTCTATGATTTTGTAGAGCTATACAATCCGACTGCTTCACCAATATCGCTTGCAGGGTATCATCTAAGATACAGCAATAAGGGAGCTACAACGGTCCAAGGCTATGATTTTGAAGAAGGTGCGGTCATTGCTCCTCACGATTATTACCTAGTTCGCCTTGAAGCTACTTGGGGAAATACGAGTGACAAAAATTATGGAGATCCTTACCTCGCAGATGCGTATGCAAGCACGAAAGAGCAATCCATCGGGATGTCTGATGTGGATGGCACGGTGGAATTGTTCCAAGGAGTGTACTCCACTTCGGCAGTTGTTGATGCGGTAGGCTTCGGTGCAGTTCAGACATCGCTGCATGAAGGAACTTCAGCGGGGAATGGAGCATCATTGCCAGCGGCAATCAAAGGTGTGCGCCGCATTAACTTTCAGGATTCCAACAACAATGCTGCTGATTTTGTGATAGTGGATCCATCGCCAACGCGGGCCGGAAAAACTGAGGGAACGGTTGATGTCATTCCTGATTTTGTGAAGGTTATTGGCTCACTTCAAAAGAATACAACGGACAAAGCCGTAACGGTTGAAGGATTGGTGACAACTCCGCCAGTTAAATTGGATAACAGCCAAACAAACGCTGTGCGGTATGTGCAATCGTTCACGGGTGCGATCGCGGTAGAAGGCATAGACCCTTCCATCCCAGTGGGAGCAGAGGTACGCGTTTCTGGAACGGCTGGTCTTCATGAAGGAGAAGTACGGGTGAAAGGCAATCCGCAGGTAACAAGGCTGAACAATAAAGTATTTAGTTTAGTAGCGGAAGATACATTCGACAAATCCATGCTTAACATAGACAAGCTTAGTTCAGTAACAGCTGAGATGTACGGCAGGAGAGTGACAACCACTGGCAAAGTAACTGCTGTGGACAAAACTACAAATACATTAAAGCTGGACAATGACATGCTGCTCTATGTGAATGGAGAGTTCCCGAAGGCTGACGTCGGGGATAATGTACAAGCAACCGGAACGATTGGGGTATTTGGCAGTGAAGTTAGACTGGCTATAGCGAGCGCTGCTATAGACTTGGTCATCAAGCCTGTATCGGCTGAATTTAAAGACACGCTTAATATTTCAAAAATCGGAGAATATTCGATTGGCCTATCCAATAAAGATGGCGGCGTGGCTGAGATCGTCAAATTCAACAAAGACAATGCCAAATTCTATTTGGTGAACGGCTCCGGTAATCCGCCGAGCTTAGATATTGTTAGCTTGGGAAGCGGGAGCGGAACTCTAATCAAAGAAAAAACAATACTTGTTAAACCGATGGCGGAGGTTGAAGGTTTTGTATACGGTGATTTAACTAGCGTAGATATTAATACGACGACAAAGCGTGTTTCTGTAGCCGTACAAGAAGCAGATTCGCTCAAGCCAGGGAAAATATTAGTGCTCGATTATGATGGTAAACTAATCGCAACCTACGCAGCTGGCGTACAGCCGGATATGATTAAGTCGACAGCTGACGGAAAGTATATACTTACTGCGGATGAGGCTGAGCCGCGTACGGGTACAACTGATCCCAAAGGAAGCGTAACGATCGTGAGTACAGTAGACAACAAGGTTACACATGTTTTATTCGATGACCTGTCCATTATTGAGGATGGTGTTCATATCCGCGGCAAAGTGGATCCTGTAGATGGCAAAATTAAATCCAGCGGTACAAAAGCAGACGCTGTGTTCGACCTGGAGCCAGAGTATATCACTCTTTCAGAGGATAACAAGACGGCCTATGTGTCTTTGCAAGAGAATAACGCAATCGCGATTATTGATATCGAAACGAACAAAGTGACTGCGGTAAAAGCACTGGGATTGAAGGATTACAATGATCCGCGTAATGCTCTTGACGTTCTAAAGGACAGCGCGATTAAGCTGGAAAATGTACCGTTTAAAGGTATGTATATGCCTGACGGTATTGCATCTCATACGATTAACGGGCAAACATACCTGTTTACGGCGAATGAAGGTGATGTAACCGAATGGCCGAATCGTACGAACGGAAGTACGATTGGTGCATTAAAAGGTAAGCTTGATCCTAAATCGGCGGCAGCAATTTTCTTGAATGGCAAGACTGCTTATGATGGTATTGAAGTGGCAAGTGATATGGGCAATGACGGTATTTATATGTACGGCGGCCGTTCCTTCTCGATTTGGAATGCGAGCTCGATGGAGCAGGTTTATGATAGCGGCAATGATTTTGAAGCGATTACGGCTAGTCGATTGCCAGCATTCTTCAACACAAGCAACAGCAAGACTGCAATCGACGATCGAAGCGGCAAGAAGGGCCCAGAACCAGAGGATATTAAAACGGGGAAAGTCGGCAATAAAACTTTGGCTTTCGTTGGTCTTGAGCGCATCGGCGGCTTCATGACCTACGATGTGACGAATCCGGCACATGCGACATTTGCCAATTATACAAACACTCGCGAGTTCAAAGACAGTCAAGGCAAGGACAACCTGGATACTGATACCGGCCCAGAAGGCTTGGAGTTTATTCCGGCTAACATTAGTCCAACAGGAATGCCTCTGCTTTTGGTTGCCTATGAAGTAGGCGGCAAGGTAGGCGTATATCAGCTGAATGTAACGAAAGTAACGATGGATAAGACTACTCTTTCCTTGAAGGTTGGAGATGCTTCATCCAAGCTGCACGCGACCGTTGAGCCTGTTGGCGGAAGTGCTGCTACTATAGTATGGACTTCGTCTAATTCAGCTGTAGCAACAGTGGACACAAATGGCAATGTCACAGCAGTAAAAGCGGGAACAGCGGTCATTTCGGCAATGAGCGAGGACGGATATGGCTTGGCTGAGACGAGTGTTACGGTTACTTCCGCTGATGACGGCACACCGACACCAAATCCATCCCCTGCGCCTTCTACAAAGCCTGAAGAACCAGCAATATCAATTGTGAATGGTGAAACAGTGAAAGCAGTAGGCACATTGAAAGCAGAGACTGACAGCAGCGGCAAGACCACTGCAACTGTGTCGTTAAGCCAATTGGATGCAACAATAGCTGCTCTGGATAAAGCAGCAAACGGCAAGCCGGGAGCTATTGAGTTTAAGGTGGCGATGAATAAGGATGCTGAATCCGCTGTTATTAAGTTTGAGGAGAACGTTATGGCTAAGCTAGCAACCAAAGGGCTGAAGTCCTTGGATGTAAATGCAGGGCTAGGAATCTTATCCTTCGATGCTAAGGCTATTGGAACGTTGGCGTCAGCTACAGCAAACGATGAGCTTTCAATAACGGTTAATAAAGCAGATACATCTAAGCTGTCCAGTTCGATCAAGGAAACGATCGGCAGTCATCCTGTGTATGAGTTCGATTTGCTCGGTGGAAAAACGGCCATAACCGATCTGAAGGGCGGTACTGCACGGGTTAGTATTCCGTACACGCTTCAAGAAAACGAAGACAGCCAAGCAGTAGTCATCTACTATATTGCAAATGACGGCAAGCTTATCATTGTACCTAACAGCGTGTACGATAAGTCATCAGGTCAATTGCAATTTACGGTCAGCCATTTCTCTACTTATGGAGTTGGCTATAATCACGTGGAGTTCCTAGATACGGCTTCAAGCTTTGCGAAGGATTCTATCGTCTATTTATCTTCCAGAAATATTATCGGAGGCATGGGCAGTCAGAAATTTGCTCCGAAGGCGAATATGACAAGGGCTGATTTCACACTCATCCTAGCAAGAATTGCTGGCGTTCAGCTGGACGGCTACACTTCATCAAGCTTTAAGGACGTGAAGTCATCCGATTACTTTGCTGGGGCAGTGGCATGGGCTGCTGAGAAAGGAATTGTCGGAGGGGTTGGCGAGGGCAGCTTCAACCCTAAGGCCAATATTAGCCGTGAGCAAATGGTGGCTATGATTGCAAGGTTCGTTGACGTAATGAATTTTGATTTACCATCTCAGACAAATGCATTGGCGTTTGAAGACGCATCATCCATTGGTGCCTTTGCGAAGGAAGCAGCAGCTGCAGTGCAGGAAGCGGGAATTATTAATGGCAAAACTTATGCGAATAAGACAGGAAGCTACTTTGCGCCAAAAGATTTGGCTACCCGTGAAGAAGCAGCAAAAATGCTGGCGAAATTAATTCAATTAATGGCATAATTCGACTTTAGCAAGACCGCATCGCCTTTCAGTGAGAGGTGGTTGCGGTCTTTTTTATAAGCCGAATAATCGAAGTCATTATTTACCGGAAACTCATGCTGCCAAAGGGAGCTGGCCMGTTATTCCAAATGAGTGAAGCTGTTTTTGTCAGGATTGGCTTCAGGGCTTCAACCCTGTAGGTTTTTGTAGTATGATGGTAGAAGTCAAAAAACGTTCATGTTGTACAAGCAAGCTTTCGAAGTGATTGCTGCTTCGAAAAACAAGTAAATGCTTACGGAGCAATCGTTGCTTCGCAAAAATTTAGGAGGAACAGTATGTCGGATCAATCTGCATCTACTTTGACCACAAATCGGCAGCAGGCTAACAATTTGCTGCGACGCGATGTCCGGTTTCTAGGCAACATTCTCGGTGAGGTTCTTGTTCATCAAGGCGGTCGTGAGCTGCTTGAAATCGTAGAACGGATTCGTGAACAAAGTAAATCTCTTCGCGCTGAATTTGTACCGGAATTATTTGATCAATTCAAAGAAAATGTATCATCGCTTAACCCGGAAATACGTCATCAAGTCATTAGAGCGTTTGCCATTTATTTTCAGCTCGTCAACATTGCTGAACAAAACCATCGGATTAGACGGAAACGTGATTACGAAGTTTCTGCCGGTGAAGCAGTACAACGCGGCTCCATTGAGAGCGCGATTCAAGACCTGAAGGAACGCGAGATTGCGATCGAGGAAGTTCGAGATATTTTGAGCAATATTTCGCTAGAACTAGTAATGACTGCGCACCCGACCGAGGCGACTCGCCGCGCGGTGCTTGATATTCATAAACGGATTGCTGTAGATGTGATGGAGCTGGATAATCCAACACTAACATATCGCGAGCGTGAGAAGCTGCGTGAGAAGCTCATGAATGAGGTTCTTATTTTGTGGCAAACAGATGAGCTTCGCGACCGCAAACCAACCGTTATCGATGAAGTTCGTAACGGCTTGTACTATTTTGATGAGACATTGTTCGAGGTGCTTCCTAACGTTTATGAAGAGCTTGAACGCTGCCTAAGCAAGTATTATCCTGATGAGAACTGGCATGTGCCTGATTACTTGCGCTTCGGCTCTTGGATCGGCGGCGATCGCGATGGCAACCCATCCGTGAAAGCTCAGGTAACCTGGGAAACGCTAACGCTGCACCGTCAACTGGCGATTCGCAAGTATGAAGAGAAACTAGGCGAGCTTATGGATCTGCTCAGCTTCAGCACAAACCTTGTAGAGGTATCGGCTGAGCTTGTGGAATCGATTCGTTCGGACCGTGAACATGTTGAGCTTAAGTGTGTTGATCTATGGAGAAATACGAAGGAGCCTTACCGTATTAAGCTTGGCTTCATGCTAGAGAAGCTGGCTAATACACGTGATGAATCACTTAAGGGATCACCAATGCGTTATAACCACCCTGAAGAGCTTCGCGAAGACTTGCTCGTTATTGACCGCAGCTTGCGTCATCACTACGCTGATTATGTAGCAGATACAGCACTTGCTAAGTTAGTACGTCAAGTTGAGCTATTTGGTTTCCACCTTATGGCGCTTGATGTCCGTCAGCATAGCCAAGAGCATGAAAATGCGATGTCTGAAATTTTGGCGAAAATGAATGTAGCAGCAGATTATGCGGCACTTCCGGAAGAAGAAAAAACAGACCTGCTTCACCGTCTCCTTAACGATCCGCGGCCGCTTACTTCAGGGCATCTTGATTATTCGGAGTCAACGCGTGAATGCTTGAACGTATACCATATAATCTATAAAGCGCAACAAGAGTTTGGCGTCAATTGTATCTCGAGTTATCTGATTAGTATGACTGAAGCCGCAAGCGACATGCTTGAAGTTATGGTATTTGCGAAGGAAGTCGGCCTGTTCCGTAAAGAGTCGGACGGTACCATTCGTTGTACACTACAATCCGTACCTCTATTTGAAACGATTGACGATCTTCATGCGGCACCAGCTATTATGAAGCAGCTGTTCGAAATGCCGATCTACCGTCAAGCGGTAGAAGCTCGCGGCAACCTGCATGAAATTATGCTCGGTTATTCCGACAGCAATAAAGACGGCGGAGTTGTTACAGCGAACTGGGAGCTGCGCGTTGCTCTTAATGATATTACTGCTGCTGGCAAAGAGTACGATGTCAAGTTGAAGTTCTTCCACGGTCGCGGTGGAGCGCTTGGTCGCGGCGGAATGCCGCTTAACCGCAGTATTCTTGCACAACCGCCTCATACCGTTGGCGGCGGCATCAAAATTACCGAGCAGGGTGAGGTTCTTTCCTCGCGTTATTCGATGCAAGGTATTGCATACCGCAGCTTGGAGCAAGCAACTTGGGCGCTTATCACGGCTGCTCGTCTGGCGAAATACCCAGAGCAAGCACCGCAAGCAGAAGCAGAGTGGGATGAAATTGCACGTTCGATTTCTGAGACAGCACTCGAGAAGTATCAGGATCTTATTTTCCGCGATCCAGATTTCTTGACCTACTTCAAGGAGTCGACACCGCTGCCAGAGGTTGGCGAGCTGAACATTGGTTCACGTCCTTCCAAGCGGAAAAACAGCGATCGTTTCGAGGATTTGCGTGCCATTCCTTGGGTGTTCGCATGGACGCAAAGCCGCTACTTGCTGCCTGCTTGGTATGCCGCAGGTACTGCAATGAAGCAATATATTGGCGAAGACGAAGACAAGCTGAACACGCTGCGTACGATGTACGAGAAGTTCCCGTTCTTCCGCTCGCTAATTGATAATCTTCAAATGGCTCTTGCGAAAGCAGATTTGCTTATTGCTAAGGAATACGCAGATATGATTAAGGACAAAACGATCCGCGATCGTATTTTTGAGCAAATCGAAGAAGAATACAAGCTGACATCTGAGCTTATTCTTAGCATTACGGGTCAAAAGGAAATTTTGGATAATGTTCCTGTCATCCAAGAATCGATTCGTCTGCGTAATCCGTACGTCGATCCGCTTAGCTACATGCAAGTACAGCTGCTAACCGAGCTTCGTGCGCTGCGTGATAACGAAGAAGATGATCCGGAGCTGCTCCGCGAAGTGCTTCTAACGATCAACGGCATTGCCGCAGGTCTTCGGAATACGGGCTAACCTTTCAAACCCATCGCTTAGGCGAATATAGAGTATTTAGAAAGCCAACCATGGTAATAACTGTGGTTGGCTTTCTTTTCGTTGATGCTGCAATTTGCTTTGTGACCATCAAATGATGAATGAAAGTGCTTGACGACAATCAGTAGGGGAGAGTTGAAGTTGCAGCGGCGGGAGCTGGTTAGGGTGAAGGGATGTTATTTGAGTGAACGTGTATAGGATGCAAGGCGTGAAGGTAAGTCGGAAATAGAGGAGGTTGGCACGAGCAAATCGAGCGTCTTGATTCAACTAGAGACTACCCCAAAATCAGAGTAGTCTCAACATTCCAATACCTAAAGTCCGAAATTCTCGCAGCCTATGAAGCTCATATGGCGAGACGAATCATATTTAGGAAGCGGCAAATAATTGTTCGGTACGTCACCCTTATTGCCTCGCAAGTGATAAATAGGGTGATTTCCTTTTGTAACCAGTGTACTCGTAGGAATATATCGAATGGTCAAACCGCAACGGCGCTCAGGAGACAGATTCGCTTTAGAGCCATGGATGATGTTCGGGTGATGGATGGAGACGCTTCCCGATTTTAATATGAGATCCACTGCTTTCGACTCATCGACGAATTTCTTCTCGATTTCTGAGCTCAGCACGTTATCGACTTCGAAGCTGCCTTTCATTTCCTGCAATTGTAGACGATGTGTCTCGGGGATGACCCGCATGCAACCGTTCTCTGTCGTAGAGTCATCGACCGCAAGCCATAACGTAATGACTTTCATGGGTTCCAAGGGCCAATAGCTTCCATCTTGATGCCATAACACAGGCTGGCCGGTGAAAGCTGGTTTACAAATGTAATGGGAAGCAAACAAAGCAATATCTGGTCCGATAAAGGTTTGCGCGATATCCAATAGCCGGTCATCGCTTATAAGCCGTAGCCAGAATGGATCATCGTGAATCAAATTAGTATGAAGCTGCTCTGGACGAAGATTCGAATTTTTATTGATCAGCCATTGCACATGCTCCTTAGCTTCCCCCATCAGCTCCGCATCAAGGACATCTGGAAAAGTAAGATACCCCTTATTCTCGTATTTATTGTGCAATTCTGAGACTATTAAGTCTGTCATCGTTATCTTCTCCTTTAAACATTATTGAATATCATCTTCTCTTTAAATCTATTTCAATTTCGCCTTCCAGTCTTTGTACCTTCATGCCCTTGTTTTGTATCAGTACGCCATCATATAATTTATATGAGTTATTTATAACGGAATGGAGGCGTGACCCATCAACATCAACCAACTCAATTCGATGATTCACGAACTCCGGGACTTGGAGGCTGCATATCATGTTCATTATTGGGGCAGTATTCCTGAGCATTACACCCATGCTCTCCATAAGCACTCCTTCTTCGAGATCTGCTATGTCACCCGTGGCGATGGATTTTATCTAGATAACGGCATTCGGTATCCGTTGTACCCTGGCGACATGTTTCTCTCGAAGCCAGGTGTATGGCACTGTATTGAAGGCGGAAGCTCTGGCATCGGGCTCGTCTATCTTGCATTTGAATTAACAGAAGAATTGTCGGTTTCCGATATCGTAAGCAGATATCGCCGATTATTGATCACAGAACGGGTTTACGTGCCTTCAGAAACCCCGTCCACTGCCGCCTCGTTATGGCAAACATTGATTGATGGTGAATTTAATGGCTTAGGCAATCAACAATTGCTGCAACATATCGCTCTGTCATTGATCTTATCCCTATTTCAGTTATTTCTTAATGAGGACAATCCTCAAAGAAAAACGTCTATGCCAAGCGAATCCGTCATACTATATCAGGCGAAGTTATATATAACCGACAATTTATCCATACGGATTAAGTTTCAGGATCTAGCCAAGCATTTGCATATTTCGGAAAGGCAGCTTTCCCGTCTCTTTAAGGAAGAGCTAGGAGAGAGCTTTTCGGAATTTTATCTCAAGGCCAAAATCCATGCAGCTAATTCTCGCTTGGAAACGACCGGATTCTCATTAAAGCAAATAGCCGAATCCACCGGGTTTTATTCCATCCATCATTTTACGAAAGCGTATAAACAAGCGACCGGTTATACCCCTGGGCAATGGCGGAAAATTAAACAAAGTGAGGAACGGCTCGAACATTAGTCGATCATACAAAAAAGACGTAACGGCATTATGCCGTTACGCCTTTTTGTATATGACCGGGTACATGTCTCCCTGAACGATATCGCCATCTTTACCGCCTGAAGCCATGAATTGTTTGGTCGACAAGTATTGGTGTCGCTCATCGTACCGGAAGCGCGTATCGCCGGTCATTAAGTGAAGAGCCGACGAGCGACGTACCCGATCCGAAATGTTAGGCCCGCTTCCGTGTATTGTCAAGCTGTGATGGAAGCTGACTTGCCCCGCTTTCATGACGATCGGCATAGTTCGAAACACTTGTCCCTCAGGCACGTTCATTCCATTCTTTTGATTGTCTAAATTTTGTTCGTAAAAGTCACTACCATTTAGAAGCCCCCATTGGTTGCTGCCCGGCACCATCATCATGCAGCCATTCTCTTCGTCAACGTCATCGTAAGCCACCCATGCCGTTAGCAACGTCTCTGGGTTCTGAAAGCACTTCCAATACGTATAGTCCTGATGCCAACCCACGTTTGAAGCATGTCCTCCGGATTGTTCAGGCTTATGCAGCAGTTGATCGGCCCAGAAACGGATTGTATCCGTCTCCGTCAAAGCAGCGGCAATCTCGCCGATCACTGGATCGTGGGCGAGTGCGCGGATCATTAAGTCGGCATAGCTCGCCATATCTGTTTTGCGAAGCGTTTTCGGGTGACCTTTTTCGTAGCTCCAGATGGCTTCGGGAGGCGTTCCCGTTTCGAATTCGTTCCGATAAACTCTCTCCATTCTTTCGCGCAGCCTGGACAGCCTTTCATCGTCGATAATTTTCGGAGACACCCAGTAGCCATTTTCTTTAAAAAATTTAACGTCATCTTGCGTCGGTATTCCATTTGCATTTGGCACTTCAGCTCATCCTCTCGTCGCGAATTCATTCTCGCTATCACCATCATTATGACTTGAGTCGGGATATTCTGTCTTTGTCTGAAAATATTCAATTTATCCGATTGTATGATATTATTTTAATAAAGGTTGGTGATTACTTTTAATCATATATTTATTTGTCCATTTGTACGATTTGCGATACGTGTCCCCCTGCTCGCGGGCGATCGGCATGGTCCTCGGATCTGTTATGTCCCCTCCCTGTATCTCATCGAGTCCGGCTGTGGCAGCATCATCTACGAAGACCGCCCGAATATACAGTTGCAGCCAGGAACTTTGCTTTTTATCCAGCCTGGCGTATCCCACACTTGGGAGGTGGATGTGGATGGTCCACTCACGTTTCGTTGTGTATTCTTCGAATGGTCCTATCGATTGAAGACTGGGGTACGGATTCCCAATGATTTATTGTGTCAACGTTCCGAGAAATCAGATGACTGTTTGTTGGACGTGCAGCTCGACTGTGGGATTCCTTACTCGTTAGTCGTGGATTCGATCAGCTTATGGAAAGGAATGTTCGAGGCGGTAACGTCTGAGTTCGAGGTGGTATCTCCTGATTTATCTGTTCTCGATCACGAGGATTATCCGAATTCGCTAGCTATCACTGGTCATTTCAATCTCCTGCTTCACCAAATCTATCGGTTGGCTAGGCGTCAGTCCGATATCACAGATCCGCGTATTACCAAGCTGATAGCATCGATGGAACGGCTGGCAGGCGGTGAATACGAAGACGTCGAGGGTTGGGCGGAGAAGCTTGGACTCAGCCGCAGCCACTTCCATGCGCTTTTCCGGACGCATACCGGCTTTACACCCAAATGGTATTGGAATCGGTGCCGTATCAACAAAGCCAGGAACGACCTGCTGAGTACGAACGATACGGTAACGGTGATCGCCGAACGTTACGGTTTTTCCTCGGTTCACGCCTTTACCAAATTGTTTCAAAAGATGGAAGGCGTAGCTCCGACGGTCTTCCGCCGTCAATATCGATTGATCTAATGAATAACAATAGCCTGACCTTCTAATCTGGAACTCTATTTTCTTATGTTCATTTATAGTCCACTTAAGTTTTGTTTAAGGTACATCCTGCATGATAGGTACATAGGAAACAGACACCTACTTTTGAGAGGATGATAGAGATGAACGAGGAAAACAAGCGCTCAGATGCGAGTGATGATACTTACACGTCGAACCATACATCGAATGAAACGAACCGGACTCCTGTCACTACTTATATTTATGAATCAAACAAATCGACAAATGAACTTAAAGCTACTTACGAAAAGGAGCTTGGGATGGGACAAGATGGGAGCGGAAGCGGGCCTGCAGCAGGTTTTAAAAAGCGTTCAAAGCGTTCGGGAGGCAGCTCCGCGAAAACGCTGCTTGCATCGTTCTTGATTGGCGCAATTGTTATTGGCGGTTTCTCATACATGGCCGATAAAAACAATCTGTTCAGCGGAGGGGAGCAGACCGTGCAAAACTCCGGCTCCAGCATAGTAAGCAATTCCGCTAAGGAAGATGCTGGCTTGTCTACTGCATCGCTAAGTTCAAGCGAAGATATCGCTTCCGTCTACAAAGCAGCTAGCCCCGCGGTCGTGAAAATCGAAAATTATGCGGAGCCTGCACGTTCAAACTCCATGTTCGATGATCCGCGCTTTCAACAGTTTTTTGGTGATGGTGGGTCGGGTAGAAACGGGCAGCAGCAAGAATCGCAAGAACAGCAGCCGAGCAGTACAGATCTAGAGCTGGTAGGCTCGGGTACAGGATTTTTCTTCGAATCAGATGGTTATATTCTGACCAACGAACACGTCATTGCTGATGCGAAGGAAGTTAAAGTAACTGTCCAAGGTTATGATGAGCCTCTAACAGCAAAGGTGCTTGGTTCAAGCTATGATCTGGACTTGGCGGTGCTGAAGGTGGAAGAGCCGAATGGAAAAGCATTTCCTGCTCTTAAACTGGGAAGCTCTGATCAAACACAAATTGGTGACTGGGTCATGGCGATCGGTAATCCATATGGCTTCGATCAAACGTTGACCATGGGTGTGCTAAGTGCGAAAGAGCGGCCGATTACGATTGCAGATGAGCAAGGAAATCATGATTATGAGCATTTGCTGCAAACGGACGCATCGATTAATCCAGGAAACTCTGGAGGACCGCTTCTCAATGAGAAGGGGGAGGTTATCGGGATAAACACGGCTGTTAATGCAGAGGCGCAAGGTATCGGTTTTGCAATTCCTACAACGACGATTACGAAGGTGCTAGAGCAATTGAAAACAAATACACTTTAAAGAATATGAACTGCAAGAACAGAGAAGGGTCTGGGAACAATATGTTTCCTAGACCTTTTTTTGAATTATTTTAGAGTTCCTAGTCGAAAGTCGAAAAAACAACTAGCCTCAGGTCGATTGCCGACTGAACGTCAAACCTATATAATTATTAGATCAGTTAGTATTTTTTGGAGCAAACAGCAATGAAACCTGAACGGTTGATTGCATATTGTAGCTCATCTTTATGAACATTAAGACTAATTAGGGTCTATGCTCATAATGGAAGTATCTTTCTCAATTGTCTTGCTTTTTCAGTTCATGTGCATTACGATTTTTCTAGTGCGTATGGGTACGGGTGCAGACATTATGATTTTATAAATAGAGCAAGGCGATCAGCCGATCGAATGGAAGGTTTGGAGGAGTTTAGGTGATTGTATTGGAAGCACGCCTAGCGAAGTTATCGCTTAAAGGCGATCAGCAGGCTTTTGCTGAGCTTGTAGACCTCTATCAAGACAAGCTCTTTCATATGGCATATCGAATGTTAAACAGCCGCCAGGAAGCGGAGGATGTCGTACAGGATACCTTCCTTCGTGTTTACAAAAACCTGGATAGATATGATGAAACGTTAAAATTTTCAACTTGGATATATAGAATTGCTACAAACCTATGTATTGATCGACTGCGTAAACGCAAGCCGACCTATTCACTGGATGCAGAGTCATCCGATCATGAAGGGTTAGATGGTTATTCGATGATACCGAGCGATAATCGAACGCCAGAGTCAGAGCTTCTTCTATCGGATACACAGCGCATTATTCATGCGGCTATTGCATCGCTGCCACCGAAATATAAGAGCGTTATGACGCTTAGATATATGCAGGACCTGTCTTTGCAGGAAATTGGCGATGTGCTGGACATGCCTGTCACGACTATAAAGACACGGGTTCATCGCGGCAGAGAGTTTCTTCGCAAGAAGCTTGAGCATAAATTATAATACTAAATAATGATACGATCCGTTAAAGGAAAGCCATGTCTAGGACAGACATAGGCTTCTTTTTGGGAGAAATTCAAGCTTAATCCTTACCTGAAAATGATTACTTATGCGATTTCAAAAAAAAGTGAAACATCCTTCTTGCTAGTAACGTATCCTAATAGCGAGATAAGAACTTAATGCGCGAGCAACTGAAAGAAAGGACTGGCTGCTATGAATTGCAACGTCGCTATCGTATGGATGCATGATTATTTGGACGGCGAGCTGCCGCGTGAAGATATCGTTACGTTAAAATCTCATTTGCTTTCCTGTCCCGCTTGCCGCAGTCGGTTTGAACAGCTCCAGAAGACGGACGCCGCGGTGTTCCAGACTTTAGAAGCGATTAAGCCTGCCGCGGAGTATGACAAGAAGGCATCCGAGCTTTTAAACCAGCGAATTATGCAGCAATTGCCGAAGAAACAGAGCAAGCAGACCAACCGCATCGTACGTTTTATTTATCGATATCCGGGTGTTACTGCAGCTGCTGTGTTTGTACTCGTTATGTTAGGCAGCTTCTTCACGATGTGGGAAGAGGATACCAAGCTAATTGTAGCAGGCGAGGATCTTCAGCAGGTCATTATAGAAGGAAATACAGTTATTGTGCCGGAGGGTGCTCATCTAACGGGAAACTTGACCGTAGAAAATGGAGTAGCTGATGTTAAGGGCGAGGTGGACGGTAACGTTACCGTCATTGATGGAACCTTGAACCTGGCTTCGACTGGTCATATCGCGGGACAGAGCAGAACGATCGATCAAGCGCTCGATTGGTTCTGGTACAAAGTAACGCAAACTTTTGGCGGTAACGCTCGCTAAAGCAAGCTGCCTCCCTCTTGTAGGGGGGCGTTTTTTATTTTTTTTTGAAAAAAAGGATTTCCAATCCCATTTATAGAAAATAATAAAGTTGAAAACCGATAATTAGACAAGAATAAGGGGATCGGCTGTTGGGGGTTGGCAAATGAGTTATTTCTCAGATTTAACATGGCATGACTATTTAAAGGATATTATAGACGTTGGTATAGTTAGTTATATTATTTATAAAATGATTTTGCTTGTACGCGGAACTCGCGCAGTTCAACTTTTAAAAGGGATCGTTGTACTCGTTGCTGTATGGGCGCTGAGTACATGGTTCAATCTGTATACGCTGAAATGGCTAATGAATCAGATGTTCACATTCGGAATTGTGAGCGTGCTAATTATTTTTCAGCCGGAGCTGAGACGCGTACTGGAGCAGCTTGGTCGTGGAAAGCTGTTTGCGCGGTCGTTTTCACTTGATCGGGATGTCGTTAATGAACAAATTGACGGCGTAATTAAAGCTGTCCGTTTTATGGCAGAACGAAAAATCGGGGCGTTAATCGTATTTGAGCGTAGCACAGGTTTGAGTGAATTGATTGAATCAGGCATCCGCATGGAATCAAAAATTACATCGGAGCTGCTTATTAACATTTTCACACCGAATACACCGCTGCATGATGGAGCTGTCATTATTCGCTCTAATCAAATTATGGCGGCGGGCTGCTACTTGCCTCTATCGGAAAATCCTTTTATAAGCAAGGAGCTTGGAACTCGCCACCGTGCCGCTATCGGAGTAAGTGAAGTAACGGATGCGGTGTCCGTAACCGTCTCGGAAGAAACGGGACAAGTATCATTGTCTCTAGGAGGCATGATTGTACGAGATATTAATGAGGAATCGCTGATTTCGAAGCTCTTTGATGAGCTGACGCCGAAGACGACGGGTCGTACGAAGGAACGAGTTACGATAGCGTCTCTTTGGAAGCGGAAAGGAGGCAGTGATGGATAAATGGCTAAGTCACCCTACCTCGCTCAAAATTATTTCTGTCATAGTCGGATTGCTGCTCTGGGCTGTTGTACATATTGATCCGGACACATCACCACAGACAGCGACATCAAATATTGATACAAAAACGATAGAAGCATCGGTTATTACGGCAGATGGTCTGGATACTGATAAGTATGTGTTAACCGCTATGGAGCCTACCGTTGTGCGGCTTGATGTGCAGGGCAGGCTCACTGTTTTGTTTAATGCTTCTTCAAAAGATGATTATGTCGTCCAAGTGGACTTGAAGGGCGTAAAACCAGGGATACAGGAATTGCCTTTGACTGTGAAATTGCCTAAAGGAATTACGCTTGTGGAGATGTCGCCGCGCACCGTTACGGTTCAGATCGAAGAAATTATAACGAAGCCTTTCGAACCTCAAGTCATTATAGAAGGCAAGCCGGCTGAAGGTTATATCGTTGGAGCATCAACAATCGTAGCACCAACGACAGGGGTACAGGTTACGCTGCCTAAGGATGATATGAGCAGAATCGGTGCTGTAACGACGGAAATTAATGTCGAGGGCGCAGATAAAACGGTGGTTAACAAAAAGGCTAAAGTTATCGTATACGATGTAGACGGTATAGAAATGACAAATGCGATCGTTTCGCCTGAAACGCTGAATGTCGAGGTCAAGGTAACGCCTCCGCTGAAGATGCTGCCTCTGCAAGTGCGCTATACAGGCACTCTGCCTGAGGGACTAAGCTTATTATCAGTGAAGCCGGCTATCGACAAGGTGACCGTATACGGCGAGCAGAAGGTGTTAGACGGGCTGCAGGTTTACGATGGGGCCGTGCTCGATCTCTCGAAAGTGAAGCAAACAGGAACCATTCGAGTGAAGACGGAATTGATTGATGGAATAAAGGCAATTGATCCAGCAGAGGTAGAGCTCGATGTCGTTGTTGCTCCTGTGAAAACTAGAACCCTTACAGGATTGGATGTATCCATAGAAGGTGTTGCAAGCGGCTTGTCAGCGGCCATTCGAACGCCAGCTAACGGTAAATTTGATTTAACCGTCAGCGGAGCAGAACCGGTGTTATCCTCGCTTAAGGCAACGGATATCAGTATTATTGCAAATGTCGAGGGTCTAGGGCCAGGCATGCATGTCATAACGCTTCAGGTCGACGTGCCAGCGTATGTGCAGACGGTACTGGCTGATGGGCAAACTTTGACCGTAACCATTGAAATAACGGACAATTCAATCCCAGGATCAGGCGGGGACAACTCAGAGGAGGTTGGAGGCACTCCGACAGAGGAGCCTCCAACCCCAACTACGACACCACCTCCAGACACCAGTGAGGAGACTGGCAACGGAGACGGAAACGCAGCAGGCGGTTCAACTACGAATCCATAATCATCAGGAATGAATAAGCATAGAACAACGAAAGCAATATATTACAAAGGAGCTTTTTAAACATGGGGAAATATTTCGGTACAGATGGTGTTCGCGGCGTAGCCAATCGTGAGCTTACACCTGAGCTAGCATACAAAATCGGTCGCTGCGGCGGCTATGTTCTTACACATAAGGCTCAAAAGCCGAAGGTAGTTATTGGTCTAGATACACGTATTTCCGGACCGATGCTGGAATCCGCACTCATTGCGGGTCTATTGTCGATTGGTGCAAGCGTAGTGCGTCTAGGTGTCGTATCAACACCAGCCGTTGCTTATATTACACGTGAGCTGAACGCAGATGCTGGCGTTATGATTTCTGCATCACATAATCCTGTAGAGGATAACGGCATTAAATTTTTTGCTGGCGACGGCTTTAAATTATCGGATGATACCGAGCTCGAAATCGAACAGCTAATTGATGCTCTTACAGATGAATTACCGCGGCCTGAGGGCGGAGATATCGGAGCGGTATCAAGCGATAAAGGCGCTAAACAGCGTTATCTGGAATATTTGAAAACAACGATCAAAGGCGAATTCAAAGGTCTAAAAATCGTACTGGACTGCGCAAACGGTTCCGCATATGAGCTCGCTCCTTCTGTATTCCGCGAGCTTGGAGCGGACATTATAACAGTAGGCGCTGAGCCGGATGGCTTGAATATTAATGCTGGCGTTGGATCAACACATCCAGAATATTTGCGTGAGCAAGTACTGGCGCATGGCGCAGACCTTGGGCTTTCTTTTGACGGGGATGCTGATCGCCTGATTGCAATTGATGAAAAGGGCGAGGAAGTAGACGGCGACTTTATTCTTTGTATTATCGGCGATGCGATGAAGCGGGCTGGCAAGCTGAAAGAAGATACTATTGTAACGACGGTTATGGCGAATATCGGCTTCTTCAAGGGAGCGGAACGCATTGGTCTGAAAACTGCACAAACGGCAGTCGGTGACCGTTACGTGATGGAAGAAATGCGTCGCGGCGGCTTCAATCTAGGCGGCGAACAATCCGGTCATGTTATTTTCCTTGACCATATTACGACTGGCGACGGTATTCTTACTGCGCTTCAGCTCGTTGATACGATTGCAGCCTCCGGCAAGAAGCTAAGCGAGCTTAAAGGGCTTATGCGCAAATATCCGCAAAAGCTTGTTAACGTACGTGTAGCTGACAAGAGCTTGTATCAAGGCAATGCAGCGATTGAAGAAGCGGTTAAAAGTGTAGAGCTTGAGCTTGGCGACAACGGCCGCGTGCTTGTTCGTCCATCAGGTACGGAATCGTTGATTCGGGTTATGGCTGAAGGACCAGAGAAGGAACAGGTCGAGGCTTACGTTGCACAAATTGCTGATGTCGTTAAAAGTGAACTAGGTTAATCATAGAGAAGAATGATGTCGAAGGCCTGTCGGTTCTTGTAGCCGGCGGGTTTTTTGAGCATTATTTTGGAAAATGGACAAGGATATTTTCAGTGAAAGGTTGCACTGCAGCTGGAAAATGAATATGATAGGTAGTGTGATTCAAGAAGGAAAGCGAGGATAGAGGTTATTTAAGCAAGATAAGCGCCAGAGCTTGCGTGATGAATGATCGGTGGTAGAGCTGGATGGATCAGCTTGAAGCGGGTATTCATACGGGAAGCTGACGAGGTGAAGGTGTTCGAAACATTCGGCGGGGACCTTCCGGTATTACAAGCCAACCGAAAGCCGTTACGTAAAACGGCCGGGCGACCGGTCATACAATCGTGCGGCAGGCTTCGATTATAATTTACTCCCGTATGTCCAAGATGCCACCAGTAGGGTGGGCATGGGCAGTGGGGTTACATTTTCCGCAATCATTCGGATTATTTTGTGACAACTTCATATTGCCTGTGTCACGCATTGGCGGCATCCGATTAGGACGGGAAAATAACCTATCGGAGGCCTATTAAATTATGTGTGGAATTGTAGGATATATTGGTAAACGCGACTCGCAGGACATTTTGCTCGAAGGATTGAAGAAGTTGGAGTACCGGGGTTATGATTCCGCTGGTATCGCTGTCTTCACGAAAAACGGGCTCGAAATTACAAAGTCCAAAGGACGTCTCGCGAATCTTGAAGGCTTGCTGCGTGAAGAACCGCTGGAAGGTTTTGTTGGAATCGGTCATACACGCTGGGCTACTCATGGTAAGCCATCTGATGTGAACTCGCATCCGCATACGGACAACTCGGCTAAATTTTCTGTTGTTCACAACGGAATTATTGAGAATTACTTGAACTTGAAGGAAGAATTGATGACGAAGGGGCATGTTTTCGTATCGGAAACGGATACGGAAGTCATTTCTCATCTCATCGCTGATGAATATAACGGCAACATCGTAGAAGCTGTACAGCGTGCGGTTAAACGTATGCGTGGAGCATTCGCTCTTGGTGTTTTGACTGAGTTTGAACCTGATCGCTTGGTTGCTGTTCGTTTTGCAAGCCCGCTTGTTATCGGTGTAGGAGAAGGCGAAAACTTCATTGGTTCGGATATTCCAGCTATCTTGGAGCATACGCGCAACGTTTACATTTTGAACGACGGCGAAATGGCAATCCTGACACGTGATGCTGTCGAAGTAATGACGACTGAAGGCGAAATTATTTCCAAGGAAATATTTCATGTCGATTGGGATCTAGTAACGGCAGAGAAAGCTGGATTTGATCACTTCATGCTGAAGGAAATTCACGAACAGCCAAAAGCTTACCGTGATACGATGATGAGTCGAATCTCGGAGGACGGCAAATCTGTCGACTTAAAAGAGCTTGGGATGTCAGCTGAATATATTAAATCTATCCGTAAAGTACACATCGTAGCATGTGGAACGGCTTACCACGCAGGTCTTGTCGGCAAAACGGTCATTGAGTCGCTTGCACGTATTCCGGTTGAGACGGATGTGGCATCCGAGTACCGTTACCGCTCACCGATTATTACGCCGGATACGCTCGTTATCGTTGTAAGTCAATCTGGCGAAACTGCTGATACGCTTGCTGCTCTACGTGAAGCACAGCGCAACGGCGCTCGCGTGCTTGCCATCACGAACGTAGTAGGCAGCTCGGTTGCCCGCGAAGCAGATCATGTGCTTATTACATGGGCAGGTCTGGAAATTGCGGTTGCTTCGACAAAAGCATACAGCTCGCAATTGATTGCTTTTTATCTGCTGGGTCTACACATGGCAGGTACGCTTGAGACCAAAGAAGCTTCTTACATCGCAGAAGTTATTGAGGCTATGCATGAGCTACCTACACAGGTTGAGCGCATCCTAGAGCAAGCGCATGTGCTTAAACAAGTTGCAGAGTCGTTCTCGCATCACAAACATTTGTTCTTCATCGGCCGTGGCGTTGACTACGCAGTAGCGCAAGAAGGCTCGCTGAAGCTGAAAGAGATCTCGTACATTCACTCTGAGGCTTATGCAGCAGGAGAGCTGAAGCATGGTACCTTGGCGCTAATAGAGGAAGGAATTCCGGTTATCGCGCTTGTTACGCAAGAAGAGCTATACGAGAAAACACTTAGCAACATTAAAGAAGTAAAAGCGCGCGGCGCTCATGTTATAGGCATAGCGAACCAAGGTGCAGAGGAAGAAGTTGCGAAATCTGTCGATGAGCTATTCGCGATTCCGAAGACACTTCCGCTCTTGTCACCAGCGCTTTCAGTAGTTCCGCTTCAACTGATTTCCTATTATGCTTCGTTAGCGCTTGAGCATGACGTGGATAAACCGCGGAATTTGGCTAAGAGTGTTACGGTGGAGTAGGGATTGGTTTTCAATTATTGATAATTGTTAAAAGAAAATAAAGTGTTAGACTGAAAAATAAAGTATTAGACTAAGAAAATAAAGTATTAGACTGAGAAAATAAAGTTGTAGACTGGGAAAATAAAGTATTAGACTGACGTAATTGGCCATACTGCTACTAGGAGCTCTACTACTGTCTACAGAATCGACATCCAGAACAAACAACATGACTCTATTTGAGGCTGCCTTCGGGTAGCCTCATTTTTTTTAATTTCATTTTGGGGGTGGTTCGTAATGGCCAAACGGAAACGGGAGATCACAGAAGCAAAGATAGATCGCTTTATTAGAGAAGGAAGAGGTCAAGGGACAGGCAAAGATTATCTTCCATGGCTTCGAATTCAGGATGTTCCCTCGGATGGCAGAGCCACTCGTGGTGTGGGTTGGACAACGGGCAGAAGGCATGAGCTTCTTTCAGATATAGAACGTGATTATTGCTATCTATTGGATTATTCAGATAATGTGTCGGATATTCGTGAGCAGTTCCCTCTTCTTCCGTTGGAAGAAACTAAGTTGATAGCAGAAAAAATAGGCGTAAAGCACCCTGCTGATCCGAAGACAGGCGTGGACATTGTAATGACAACTGATTTTCTTATTACATATAAGGATAAGCACTACGCAAGAACGCTTAAGCCATTTTCGGAATTAGAAAATGAGCGAACAATCGCAAAATTTGAAATAGAGCGTGTTTACTGGGAAGAACGGCATGTTGACTGGGGAATTATCACCGATCAAGACTTGCCGGATGTTCTAATTAGGAATATTGAATGGATTCATAAAGAGTATCACAACGATGACGTCTTTGAATTAGGAGGATTCGTTATCACTAATTTACAGCGAATGCTTTCAACCCGTCTGAATTCCGGTGAGGCTATTTCCAGAGCTTGTTCATTCTGTGACGAACAACTTGGATTAGAGCTAGGAACGTCTTTGGCACTTTTTCGTCATCTTTTAGCACGTAAAATATGGTCTGTAGATATGAATGAAAGAATCATTCCAACGAATGCAGTGAGAGACTTCATGATAAATGCAGCAGTAGAGAAACTAGCGAAAGGTGGATGAAAGACATGCAATCACTCTATGAAAATATGGTTGTGGAATGGAAGATGTCTGATTCTGAGTATCGTTTTGTAGAACGTATAGTATGGATTTCGCCTGTCGAAGATATTCTCTTTAGTATTGCGATGGGTGATGAAAAAGCTTTCCCTATTATGAAAACTTACTCTGAGTATACAGCAGGCTTTGAAGCAGATCTGTTAAAACAGATTGATTGGATTAATGATAATGTCCCCCTATTAGATTCTAATATTGATAGTGAGCATTTAAATATTCGTGATAAATCATGGGATGCTATTAAGGATATAGTGCTTGATGAGCCAAGTTGTTTTGAAAAAGGCTTTAGGGGATCTCGCATCAAGGAAGTACAAGAACGTACAGGACTTCATAAAAGTACGATTTATCGTTATTTACGTAGATATTGGCAAGGTGGCAAGATGAAAAATGCATTATTGCCCCATTTTAATAATTGTGGAAGCCTCGGAAATGATAGAACACCTAAGGAAACTAAACGTGGCCGTCCAAGGAAATTTGAAGATGAACCTGTTGGGATCAATATTGATGAAGATATCAAACAATTGCTCAGATCAGGTATTCGGTTGTTTTACAACAATAAGGATAAATCTCCACTCAAGCATGCCTATCAGAAGACACTTGAAAAATTCTTTGCATCTGGTTTTCGTCAAAGTGGACAGGCGGTCGTACCTGTACTTCCTTCTCCAGATCAGTTACCAACCTTCGGACAATACAAGTATTGGTTCAAAAAAGAAATGGATCTGGAGGATACGATTAAAAGCAGACTAGGCAAGAAGAGATTTGCATTAGATTATCGCCCCATTCTCGGTAGTTCTACTTATGAAAGCTTTGGTCCTGGTTCCAGGTTTCAAATAGATGCAACGGTAGCGGATGTTTATTTGGTCAGTGAATATCGACGTGAATGGATTATAGGTCGTCCAATTATTTACATTGTTATCGATGTTTTTAGTAGATACATTGCAGGAATTTACATTGGCCTTGAAGGACCAAGCTGGATTGGTGCAATGATGGCATTGGCCAATACGACAACCGACAAGGTAAAGTTCTGCGCACAATATGGTATTGATATTGATCCGGAGGATTGGGTAAGCAGTCATTTACCGCAAAAACTAACGGCAGATCGTGGGGAACTTGAAGGAACTAGACCAAGCCAACTTATTGATGTTCTGGGCGTCGATGTAGAAAATGCTCCTCCTTATCGGGCAGATTGGAAAGGAATTGTTGAGCAGCAGTTCCGATTAACGAATCTGCGAAGCATACGATTTATTCCTGGAGCAATTAAAGAACGTTATAGAGAGCGTGGAGAAAGGGATTATCGCTTGGATGCAAAGCTGACCCTTAGTGAGTTTACACAGATTATGATTCATAACATTCTCTATCACAATAATGACCATCATATGTTGTGGTATGACAGGAACGAATTTATGGTGGCTGATGAGGTTACCCCTATTCCTAGAAATTTGTGGCATTGGGGGATTGTTAATCGTAATGGGCGTCTTAAAAAACAGCCCGAGCATATCGTAAAGCTAAACTTAATGCTTCAAGGTGAAGCTACCGTTACTGCTGCAGGAATTCAGTTCAAAGGCGTGCATTACGGATGTGAATTAGCGATGCGGGAGCAATGGTTTATAAAGGCCAGAGCAGAAAAAACGTGGAAGGTAAAGGTATGTTTCGACCCACGGTCTACAAATGAAATTTATTTGTGGTTGAACAATGGGCACCAATTCGAAACATGTACACTTCTTGAGCGGGAAGAAAGATATCTTAATAAAAGGTTTGAGGAAGTAGAAGATCTGTTAGAGATTGAGAGATACCAAGGAAGGTACCAAGATGTGAATAACATGCTGTCCAAAATCGAACTCGATGCTCAAACGAAGGCAATTGTTGAAATGGCAGCTAAGAAAACGATTGAAGCCATTCAACAAAGCGAAGAAAGCAATAATCAACGTTTGAAAGGAACTAGACAGCGTCGTACCAATGAAAAACTTGAAAACCGCAAACATGAAGCTTTTCAGTTATCCGATCAAGGTACTGCGTCGAATGACTCAACCAATAATGTAATTCCTTTAAAACGCGATGATGCTGTTGAGAAAAAACAAACGTATATCCCTCCTGCAGATAAGCTATCGAAAATAAAAGCATATTTGCAGGAAGATGGTGATGAAGAATGAGTGAGTTTGATATCCCGTTGTTTCAGTTCAGTCGTGGTGAATTTATAGAAGCGGACTACCAAGATCCTTTATTGGAGGATTATCGAAATAATCCATTACTAGAAGCACTCCCACCTATCTGGGATGATCATGCAGTAGTGAAAAGCCTGTCTTCAAGTCCGATTTTCAATCCTTCAGAACGTAATTTGCCGGTTCATCTTCGCATGCATTGCGTTCAGAGGATTTCAAGGGATTTCTTTCGGCCGCTATCCAGACATTTGGAATTGCAGCAAAGCCTCTCTAGATTGATTAGAGACGGCTATGTGGGGCGTAATCCACTGACTCCTAATTATGCTTTTAGAGCCCGTAAAGACGCGTATGAGCTCATTATGAAGGGGACTACAAACGGATACCCGGTCAATACCCCTACCTCTGCTGGATTCGCTCTAGTCGGTATATCTGGAATTGGGAAATCCAGCAGTCTGATGCGGATTTTGCAAATGTATCCGCAAGTCATCTTGCATCGCAAATATAGAGAGCAAGATATGCCTGCTCCCTATCAAATTGTATGGCTGAAAATGGATTGTCCACATGATGGTTCTATTAGAGGGTTATGTTTGAATTTTCTACTGGCGGTTGATAGTTTGGTCGGCACTAGATATTACAAAAAGAATGCGACTAAAACTCCGGATGAGCTGCTCCCAATTATGGCTCAGGCTGCTGCGGTTCATTGTCTTGGTGTATTGGTCATTGATGAGATTCAAAATTTGCAAGAAGCCAAAGATGATCGCGCAGCTCAAATGTTGAATTTCTTCGTTCAATTGGTGAATACGATTGGATTGCCTGTCATTCTTGTGGGCACATACAAAGCGCTCCCGGCACTAAATGGTGAATTCCGAAATGCGCGGCGTAACAGCGGTCAAGGGGATGCCACATGGCATCACTTCAAGAAAGATGATGAGTGGGAATGGCTGCTGCAAGGCTTGTGGAAGTATCAGTGGACAGACAAGAAGGTCGACTTAACTCAAGAGTTTATAGATGTAATGTTCGACGAATCTCAAGGCATATCTGACGTTGCAATAAAGCTGTTTATGTTGACGCAATGGCGAGCGTTGGATAAGGATATCGAGCATATTACACCAGAATTAATTCGATCTGTTGCAAAGGATCGTCTCATCTTAATCAAGCCTGCTTTGGAGGCCTTACGTTCAGGTAAGAAGAAGCAAATTCAGATGTTTGCTGATATTTACGATAGTGTTTCTGTGGATGATTACCTGGATCGGATTGAAGCTGAACAACGGCAAGCTGAAAGATTAGAAGTGATACGTACAGAGCTTGGTTATGATGTCAGCGAGCAGACTGTGAATGAAATAAGCGCTTGGCTAATAGATGCAGGCGTTGAACAGTCGGTTGCATTACAGTCTGCAAAAGAGGTTACAAAAGCACATTTGCATGAGTTGGATGTCGTTGATCTTCACAAAGAGGCGCTAAAGCTCGCATTACAGAAGCAGAGGAAAGTAACGAGTGAAGCCGCAGTGCAACGCAGTAAACGTACGCCTAAGGTGTTACCGACAGCACCTCATGATTTGCGAGTAATTATGACCCAAGGGAAAAAGAAGAAGCTACCAGCCTACGATTCACTTAGGGCTGCTGGATATATTAAAGATCCGTTGGAGTTTCTTGGCTGAGGTGGTGAGTAAATGAATGGATATGGTAGCGTGCCTCTCCCCTATCCGGATGAATTGTTGTATGGCGTAATCACTCGCTATCACCTACGTATGAACAACTCAAGTCCAAAGTGGACGCTAAGAGAAGTATACGGTACAGAAAATGTTATTCCAACATTGGATCTTCCCAGTCACTTGGATGATTTCACAGAGCGGAGTTCACAAACAGGAATGTCTTCCGATCAGTGGATTGATGAGCATACGCTATATCCGTTCTATGCACCCTTTCTTCCGATTGAACGCAGCAAACGACTAAAACAACTGATGAAAAGCAAAGATGGATCAGGTATTCATACGTTCGTTGGTATTACGGCTAGCACCATTGATCGAAGCGGTGAATTGAAGTTTTGTCCGGATTGTTATGAGGCTAATATTAAACAGTTTGGAGAACCCTACTGGCATCGTATTCATCAGATTACTGGTGTAATGGTTTGTCCATTCCACTGTGTTGTATTGCATCGAATAATATATCCTGTGGCGGAGCGACACGGTTTAACGGTGTTGCCAATTTCCAGATATTTATTTAAGTCGGAGCCGATTCAGAAGAATCTACCAGACAAGCTTTTATTAAAGTTGTTTGACATTGCGCTGGATGTTCAACGGCTAATAAGCGTAGGAAACTCGCTTGAGCTCTATAATCTCCGTGAGTCGTTACTTTATAAATTAAACGAACGCGGATGTTTGACGCCAGGTAAACACATTCGGCAACGTAAACTTGAAGATCAAATTATGGGCTACTACGGTCGGGAATTACTTGAAATGCTAGATTGTGTGATTTATGGGGAGCATTATTCATGGCTCGCAGTGGCAGCTAGGAAAGCTCGTAGGGCTGTTCATCCGTTGAGAAATCTATTGCTGATACACTTTCTATTTGGATCCTTCTCGGACTTCTTGGGGCAAATGAAGACAGTCTACTCCCCTTTCGGAGAAGGTCCGTGGCCATGTCTCAATAAGGCTGCGGTTCATTACAGAAAATCTATTATTGAAGGTATACGGATTACTCGTTGCACGGACACAGGTAATCCGGTTGGCACATTTACATGCAGATGTGGTTTTTCATATTCCAGAAGAGGACCAGATCATAATATTGAGGACCGTTTGCGAATTGGTCGTATTAAAGCTTTCGGGCATGTCTGGATGAATCAATTGAAGGATCATATGCAGGATGGTTTATCCTATCGGGCAACAGCCGCGAGATTAGGGGTGGATACGAAAACAATCATTAAATATGCACGCTATGATCAGGAAATTCAGAAAGCATGTGGTGAAGAGTCCCCATCATCTCAAAAAACTATAAAAGTACAGCATCCAAGAAATAAGCTTGCCGTAGGTTACGTTCGGGTGGATTGGGAAAAACGTGATCTCGAATTAAGCTGGGAAGTTGAAGAAGCTTGTAAAACGCTGCTTAATGAAAGGGAAACTAAGCCTGTTCAAATCACTATTGCCTCAATAGGCAAGCGTATTGGAAGACTGTCGTTGCTTGAGAAACATAAAGAGAAGCTTCCTGTCACAATAGGAATCCTGTCGAACTATCTGGAGTCAGTGGAACAATTTCAAATTCGAAGAGTTAAATGGGCTTCGGAACACATGAAAGACGAGTTTCCTATCAAACGCTGGAAGATTTTCAGGAAAGCTGGTTTAAAACCAGGTTATTCACACACTGTTTCTGAAGCACTTGAACGCTATAGCGGCTATGGATTACATACATCGGAATACACAAATGAGGTGACGACACAGTGCGTTCAATAGGATTTCGACCTTGGACATTTTTAGAAGATGAAGATGTCGAGTTGTTTTGGTTTGGCTCGCCTTATATGAATTATAGGAGAGATTGGAGTGTTCGAATTGCATTTAAAAGGGCTTCCGGTGATCTAAACATCCTGTCTCGCCCATGGGGGGCAATTCCACTCTTAAGACTTGGTCAGATTTATACAAATGGTAACTTGAATCAAGTTCGTCCGATGAGCGGGTCAGCCTACAATTTCACAATATCTTCTCTAGATTCAGGGGTGATTGTGAATTCCTTTAAACTGCCAAAGCGGCTAATTGATTTTGGCAAGAATCCTGAGCTCGGTATGCAAAATATCATTCAATTTTCTATAAAGGATTTAACATTTTGTATTCCTGTTATGGAGCTTCTTAGAGCAATGTTTATTAATTCAAGCCTATTAGCTAATTCTTTGCTAGAGCCACATGGCTTGGAACAACTTATTGATAAGTGTGAGTTTGAAAGAAATGTTCTTCACTTTCATCTGGGCAACCGTGTTTCTAGTGCGTTGGCTACGGAGAGTAATGCTCGTCTCATGTCGTGGATATATTTGGACTTCAAAATAAAAGCTATGTGGGATTCTGTATATCGAATTTTGTTTAGTCAAGCCGTGAATGGAACGCCTATAAATCCTTCCATTACGTTAAGGAGAGGCATTCCTCTTAGTGTAGAGTTGCCACCCACAGGCCCAATTGAAATGACAGTTCGAGGCGAAAAGTTTTTAAATACAATTTTGGTTAAAGAGATTATTGGTTTGGGGGGATTCACACATCCGGCCAATGAAATTGAATTATGGCATCATTCCAAGAAGCGACAGGAGCCTGTTTTCGGCGAAAAACGTTTACGGATAACGTCTCGTAGTAAAAATGACGACATTGTGATTAATGATGAAAGTGAAAATGCAAAAGAAGATACCAATCAGGATGTGTTTGAGGCCCCTCCCACCTACATGAAGTTTATTAATTTTCCAGTAGTAAGGACTCGAAAGAAAAGCGTGAGGCGAACGAATACAGGCAACGATGTTGTTGTTAACTCTGGTAAAGGCGGCAAATCATCGGGGGATGCAAAGGAAGTGAGCGTGCAGGATTCGATCGTAGGTGGAGATACACCGCCGATTGATTTTCAAACGTTAGAGATGGTTTCAGTTTCAGAAGCAGTTGGCTTAGAAGACTTTTTTAAGATGATTAGTATGCTGAAGGAAATGACTTCGTATTCTATTCGGATGTCCGTAGTACGAGTTCCTCCAGGTAAGCGGTTCTCAATTTGTCCGAATGGAGCTCGTCGGACTTGTGCTATCGTTCAGGTATCTAGCACAGTTATTACTAAATATATTGTCGAGGTTGCTAGACCTGATGAATGGTCGATATCGACGCTTATTTTGCAACCACTGAAAGAAATGTCATTCAAGGCGATCGAAAATGAAATTAAGTTCCTTTTGGACGGTTTAGTGCAGAGAAGTGGTCATTGGGATAAGAAAGTTTTAGAAATTCGCGAAAAATTGTTAATAGAAAAAGTGAAGCATTATCAGAATGATTCCGTAAGTGATTGGGCATCTCGCGTACAGGATAAGATTCATCACTAATTTTAACGAATTTCTCTAGTAGGTCACGAACATCTCGTGTAGAATAAGTGTGATACAGTATTTTCCTCCTGGTCAAATAGTCTTACCTGTGATATCCTGGTTCAAAACAAAGAATAGGTGGAGCTTAATGAGCGGTCAAGTATATAACGTTCTAGATTTGTTTTCTGGAGCTGGCGGAATGGCTGAGGGTTTTCTTCAAGCAGGATTTAAAATACCCAATGCATGTGATTTTAGTGCCGAAGCAGCATTAACTTATAAACATAGGCATCAACAATTAGGCTACACAGATTTAGAATTTTTTCAAGGCGATATTAGGAAAATAGCAACACCTAAAAAGATTAAAGATTTTCTAAATGGCAATGAAATATCAGTAGTTGTAGGCGGGCCACCGTGTCAAGGATTTAGTTTGACTGGAAAGAGAGATCAAGATGATCCACGAAATTATCTTTTTATTGATTATTTAAAAATAGTGAAAATTGTAAAACCAAAATACTTCGTTATAGAGAATGTAGAGGGAATCCTCTCGTTTAAAGTAAGCAAATTAAAGGCAATAAGTCGTACAATTTATGATAACGTAACAGTCCCTGAAATAATTGTTAAAGAAGCTAAGAAAATTGGTTATAGCGTAAAATATAAATTGTTAAATGCTAAAAACCATGGTGTTCCTCAAAACCGCCCCAGAGTTATTTTTTTAGGGCATCAGATTAAACGTGAAAAAGGAAAGATTATTGATGTTGTACCTCCACCGGATTTTCCTGTAATTCATAATAATATAACAACTGTTTCTCAGGCTATTTCAGATTTAAGGTTTGTGAAAAATGGAGATGCAGCAGAATCATATAACAATAGATATAAAAATTCCCAATATCAAATAGCATTAAAAAATGGTTTAACTCCAAATATAAATGGTGATGGAATAACGTCAGTTAGACTAACTAATCATTCTGCTTCTAATCATACAGAAAAAGTAGTGAAGCGATTTAAAAAACTAAGACCCAATGAGAGTATCGCACAATTATTAAACCGAATAGACGAGAAAGAACTTGAAGAATACAATACTAAGAAATATAGATGTACGAAACTTCACAAAGACAAAGTCTCCCCTACTGTTCTAACATTGCCTGACGATATTATTCACTATGATCCACAGAATCCAAGAATACTGTCTGTTAGAGAATTAGCAAGATTACAATCATTTGATGATTCTTTTGAGTTTTTAGGTAAAAGGACAACTGGTGGAGATAGAAGGAAGTATGAAACTCCGCAGTATACTCAGGTCGGAAATGCAGTGCCACCATTGTTTGCTAACTCTATTGCAAAAGAAATAATGATTGCACTTAAAGGTTCAAATGTTTGATTATTATAGTTGCTTGTAAATGGGGGATGACTATGCCTATATTACATTTTAGCTCTTCAACAAATATTAAAGATTTAGTTGGAAGAAGATTGGTAACGAATAAAATTTCAGCGATATTTGAACTCGTAAAAAACTCTTTTGATGCAGATGCAGAGGGAGTAACGGTGACAATTGATCCAGAGAAAGACGTATTAATGATCGAAGATAATGGGACTGGGATGGATTTAAAGGATATACAAGAAAAATGGATGGTTATTGGCACGGATCATAAAAAAGGAACTAATGTGACTGCAAAGGGAAGACCTCTAAATGGTGAAAAAGGAATAGGACGATTTTCAGCAGATAGACTTGGCAACAGGCTGTATTTAATTAGTCGAAAAGAAAGTGAAGAACAAACAATCAGCGTGGAGTTTGATTGGACAGAGTTTGAAGATCAAGATAACAAATTATTAAGTGATATACCTATAATGTATTCATTAGATAAAGATAAAGATAAAAGAGATAAAAAAGGTACGCTACTAATAATCACTGGTTTACGAGATGCATGGGTAGTACGGGAGATAAAAACTTTAGAGAAACGTTTAAAAGGTATGTTATCACCATTTTCAAATTTGGAGAACGACCCTTTTGAAATTATTCTGGACTGTAAGATGTTTGGCTATGACAATATGGTTTTAGAACCTTATAATTTAAATGATATAAGTTCATTGTGGGTTGAGATGAATATTGACCCGTATAACTTAGAACAGGTGAATTATGAGGTTTATAGGAATGGAGCTCTCATAGAAGAAAAAAGTTATCGTAATAAATATAATTTTGGTCCAGTAAAAGTTGTTATTTACTCTTTTGATAAAGGGGAAAAACAATCATTTTATCACAGGTTCAAAGATCATGTTAAAGATTACGGTAACATCAGAATATATCGTGATTTCTTCCAAATATACCCCTATGGTGAAGCTCAAAATGACTGGCTTGAGCTTGAACTAAGGAAGTCTCAAGGGCATTATAGATTCCTTGGAGTTCGTGACATTATTGGTTACATTCAAATATATCGTGAGCATAATACTGAATTTATTGACGCTACCAATAGGCAGGGGTTGGAAGAAACAGAGGCATTAAGTCAACTGAAGGAATTTATTGCAAAAGAAGTGATGAAAAAATTAGAAGAGTATTTTTATTACAAGAAGTTTAAAACTACAGAAAATCAACATATAGAACATCGAGTTGAAATAACAGAAGCGACTAATAAATTAAATATAATGGCTAAAGAAATTAAAAATTTCTCTCCAGAACTAGCATTACAGGTAGTAGAACTTTCAAAAGTAATTAGAAGCAGCAATCAAGAGCAAGATAAAATTATTAAGAATCAACAACAGCTAGTTGAAGTTTACAAAAGATTGTCCAGTAAGGAGACTTTATTACAAGGAATTATACATCAGGTTCTAATAAGGCTACAAAATCTTGATACATCTATCTGGAATCAAAAATCAGACTTATCGGATTTTATTATAGATGAAGATATTTCTAAGATAATCAAAGAAAATGAAGATTTTATTCTTGAGACCTCGAAGGAAATTAAAAGTTATCTTCTGGACGCAAGAAACTATCTTCTTAGGAAACGAGAAAAAGTTGAAGTTAATCTATACGATCAACTCAATAAAATATGTAAATCTTTTAGTTCAACTTTAATTAATGAATCAATTAGTTGCTCAATAACTGGCCAAATGAATGTACGATTTAGAATTGATATAAATGATCTGAAAATAATTATTGAAAATTTAGTTTCAAATTCTATAAAGTCATTCAAGATTATAGATGACAGAGAAAAAGTTATCTCTATTACATATGAGGTATCAGCTACTACTTTGAATATTATCTTTAGAGATAATGGATTAGGTATAGCAGAAGATATTATACCTCATATCTTCACCCCTTTTTATTCAACAACAGAAGGTGGATTTGGAATGGGGCTATCAATTATTGATGAATTAGTAAAAACAAACAATGGAGAAATTAATCTGATTAAATCTGATATTGGTGCTGCTTTTCAGATAAGTTTCGGCTTGGGGGATTAATTGTGGAACATCTTGTGCGCAACGTAATGATAATAGATGATTCTAAAAATATACTGAGGGAGATTAAAGCATATAATCGTATATTCGAAAGTATAAAGGAACACAACAAAATCGAGTACAGTATTCAATTTATTCCAATTCAAAAATATGATGAAGCTATAAATTTATTGCAACATGAAAGTGAAGTTTTTGATGTATTACTAATTGATTATGATCTAAGGCAATCAGGGAACACTGAGTACGGAAGTGATTTAGTTAGAGAGATTAGAAGTAAAATTAATAAACATTGTAAAATTATTTTCTATACGATGGGTGATCTTGCAGTTGTTTTTTCAGATAGAAATGAATTAATAAGTTTGTTTAATGAAGGGATTTATAAGTTTCTTTCAAAGGATACTATCTCTATGAGTGAAATACATCATGGGCAACCAGAATTACAACTTCGTGTAGAAACTATAATAGAGGCAATAAATAGTATAGATTTTGTACAAGTGACTTTAGAGAGGTATTTTGCTGAGTATGGTAAAATAATTTCTGATGAGCGGATATTAGTTAATAATAAGGAGTATACAATTAATGAAATTATTTCACTTATTAAACGAGATGAAGATACTGGTAGAATATATAAAAGTAATTTAGCTGAATCAATAATTATTCATAATATTATTTCAGGTGGACAACGATGAAAATAATACATTTCTATCCTCGCTCATCAGGAATAAATTTCCTCAGATTGTTTAGAAGTTTTTTAGTCGAGACTTATGAAGAGCAATATGTACATTATGATAAATCAGAAAATCTTCTAATTGAGTTAGCAGATAGAATAAATAACACTGACATTGTAATTTTCACTGCCCATGGTACAGAGGAGTACGTTATAGGTGATTCTGTAAGAGGACAAGTTGTACAACTTGATAAAGATAAATTAGTTAATTTAAGAAACTCATTTGTTTTTGCATTTTCGTGTTCTACAGGTAATTTGGGAAAGGAATTGTGCCTAGATCATAACGTTCTTTCATACGTAGGTTTTGATGATGTAATTGATTTAGTAGTCAAGTCAAGTATTGCTGCTTATAGAGATGAACTTTCAAAATTGCTTAAGCACATTTATAATGATGCTTTACAAGCATCATTTAAACAATTTGCACAAAAAAATTGTAATGTAACTCAATTTGAATTGTTAATATCGTTAAATTTAAAACGAAGTTTCTCTAAAGTGCTTTCTATGCGGGCGAGTGAATTAAGCAGGCAATTTAGTATTAGCCTTGTTGTTGCTAATAGCACAGTTTTTATGAAAAAACTCCATAGCGACCTTTTAACTACAATTGATTCGGTAAGGTCAAGAATAGTTGTTCATGGGGAAAGGGAATTTATTCCTTGGACATTTGTAGGGAATGATCATGTTAGAATCGGTTCTCTTATTCACGATTTGGAAAACTGTGTTTATTCTGATTCGAATGAGTATTATCGATTATTTATGCTGGCATACTTGTATTATAAGCTAAATAGAAAAACCCTAGCGTTCAATTACTATATGAAATCAAAAGAATTGTATCCTGAATATGAGCCATTGAAATTGCTTTCTTTTGAGGGTCAAATATTTAAAAAAGAAAAAAATGCTTAGGTTATACGGTAGATTTATATGTTAGTCTAATACTTTATTTTTCAGTATGTGACCCTTTTCCTCAAAACAAATAATATAAGTCTAATACTTATTTCTCAAAAGCTGACGATTTTTCAACTCAAAAACCGCGTCAAATCAACAACTCCAGTCTACAACTTTATTTTCTTCGTACAATAATTGTTAGAAGAAAATAAAGTATTAGACTCATTTGGGTGCTTCGGCATTTTAACTCCAGACATCATAGGTATGACCCCGTAACTTGTTTACGGGGTATTTTTTTTGAGCTGATCCGGATGAACCATGGGGAAAAGATTAGATATATACGAATGTCCAACTGTCAAAAGAAGATAAAGTCTTAGACTAGGAAAATAAACCATTAGACTGACTGTGTTTCATTAAGCTAACGGGCAGGATAGTTCAATCGTTTCTCGAATATTTTCTGAGTTGGATAATTTTATGAACTTTGTGAATATAACATTATCTGAAAGATACGCAAATCTTATATGTGAGGATGATTCGTTTGAAGCAAGGAATCATTGTGTTGATGAACGGAACTTCAAGTTCAGGAAAGACTAGTATTTCTATTGAACTGATAAATCAGAAAGAGATTCTTTTTCATCATTTATCAATAGATGATTTTGTCAAAGATTTTTTTAATAATAAATTTTCAGATATTGAACCTACAAGAGAAGTAGATGAGCAAGTTATCGCACAAATAATGTTTGATCCCTTAATCTCAATGTACTATTCGACAATTAAATTGTTTTCAGAAATGGGTTTGAATGTAATAGTAGATACTGTAATCGAGAATGACAAGTGGTTTAATGAGTGTCTTGATCTATTTTTCGATCAGCCTACATTATTTATAGGTGTAATATGCTCGAAAGAAGAACTCATAAGAAGAGAGCAAACAAGAGGAGATAGAAAAATTGGACTAGCAGCTTCACAGTTCAGCAAAGTATATTGCATTGATGAATATGACCTCGAAGTAAATACTGAAGAGATGAATCCAATAGAATGTGGCGATAAGATATTAAGTTTTATTAAGTCCAATAAGGAATACTCGGTATTTAAGAAATTAAGTAAAAGAAATGTTAGTGTTTCCTAGATGGCGTATCCATCAGATAGCACCATATTCAAGCATTGGGGCTATCGCCCCTCGGTCTGCCCGAGGGAATTCAGAATTAAGCTAGCGGGTAACGATAGATCAATAAATCAGTGGCAGTCATGGATTTTATTTTCTCATCCACGGTTACCGCTGTTTATATAGTTGGGTCCGGGAAGCCTACGACACTTTAGTGGAAGAACCTTGGGTCGTGAGACGGAACGGTTATTACTACATGTTCAGTTGGAAGCAGAATTGAAAGCGTTTTATCGGAATTACAGATGAGGTGTCGGACCATACTTTGCTTTGGGCTAATTCAGAAGCGATGATTGAAGACGAAAAACCGTTTCCGCGCGTTCGAGCAAGAGAAAAGGGTCTTCTCGACGGCTGTGGGACGGAAACAAAAGGAGTGAAGAATTATAGACCGAGGTATCACTTTACGCCGCCACACAATTGGATGAACGACCCCAACGGCCCTTTTCAATCGGGCGGAGAATATCATTTGTTTTACCAACACAATCCTTCTGCACCGGAATGGGGTGATATCCACTGGGGACATGCCAAAAGCCTCGATCTGGTGAACTGGACACATTTGCCGGTTGCGCTCGCCCCTTCACTCGAGCTCGGAGAGCTTCATTGCTACTCGGGTTGTTCCGTCATAAACGGCGATGATGTGACGTTGTTTTATACGAGCATCGGGGAAGGAGAACGAAACCCGACGAGTGGAGCCCAGCAGTGGGCTGCCAAGGGGAAAGACATGCGAAACTGGCACAAGCCGGACATCAATCCCGTATTGACCGCGGAGCTGCACGGAGAGCTTCGGATTACGGAATGGAGAGACCCTTATGTCTGGAAAGAGCAAGACGGATGGCGCATGTTGCTAGGAGGCATAGAGGGCGACAAAGGCTGCAGCTTGATTTATCGTTCCGATGATTTGGAAAATTGGAGCTTCACGGGGATTTTCCATCAGGGAGACGAGTGGATTTGGGAGTGTCCGCATCTGTTCCGCTTTGGCGATAAGGCCGTTCTGTTCTATTCCCCGAGCGGACCGGTTCGCTACGTTTCTGGAACAATAAGCGAGGATAAGCTGACGGACGTGATGAGGCATGGCACCGTCGACTTTAGTGGCTGGGAAGGCTATTATGCCTCAACAGGCTTCATTGACGAGAGAGGTCGTCGCATCCTGCTCGGGTGGGTTCCGGAAGGAAGAGGAGAGGATTTCCCGGCGAGCTTGGAATGGTCGGGGGCGCTGGCGCTGCCGCGTCTTGTCGACCTCAAGCCGAATGGCACGCTCGCGATGTCACCGGTTCCTGAGCTGGAGATGCTGAGGGGCGAGAGTCGAAGCTTTACGAACGTTTGCGCCCGGCAAGCTCCGATGAATACTGGCGTGCATTCGACGTCCTTCGAGTGTTTGGTGGAAATCGATAGACGGACCGCGGGGACGGGCGAATTGATCGTTTCCATATTCGCTTCGGCGTGCGGCCTTGAGTATACGGACGTGTGCTTGGATTTGGCGACGAATAAGATCGTCATCGACCGTTCAAATTCGAGCTTGTTTCCGAACGTACATAAGTCGCCGATCAAGGGGGATTTGCCGCCCGCTGATGGCGCCGAGTCGCTGAAGCTGCGAATTTTCGCAGATCAATCGATCGTCGAAGTGTTTGTCGATGACGAAACTTGCCTTTCGGCGAGAGTCTATCCTTCCTTGGATGGCAGCGACGGAATCGAGCTGCGTTCGACCAGCGACGCGGTCGTCTGCAAAGTGGAAGTCTGGGAGATGAAAGCGGCGGAAATCCGTACTGAAAAGCTATAGTTGCCAACTACTTTGAAATGCGAAAGGCGGGAGGAAGATATGAGAATAAGGAATACAGTGACAATAACGCAACGTTTTATCCATATGCCCATTCACAACGATGCTCCGCTCAGCTTAATCAGATTGATCCGGGACGGAGTTGAAATAAAGCAATTCAAACTAAAGCTTGCGGCGAAAGAAGTTCATTCCTGGTTTACACTGGATCTAAAAGATTACAAAGGGTGCGAATTGGAAACAGAATCGAGTAACGAAGTGTTTCGCGCGGAGCACGTCATTTTTCAAAACGATCAAGCGGCAGAAGGAGATTTATACCGGGAGAAATATCGTCCTCAGTTCCATTTTTCAATGAAAAAGGGCACGATTAGCGAACTCATCGACTTCTATCATGAGCATGGACAATGGCATCTATGGTATGAACATAGCCTCTACGAAAATAGTGAATCAGATAAGTTTTCGGGTTATGCGGTCAGCAAGGATTTAATCCACTGGAATGAAGCGGATGTGGATTATAATCTACTACAAACGCAAAACAAGAAGCGCAATAGGAAGTACGCTTCCAGCTTATTGGAGATGCCGGTGGACGGCAATAAAGAACAAACAAAATGGCTTTGTGTTCATGAGGATAACACGTATTCGATAGGACATTTATCAGGTCATCGTTTCATCGCCGAGAGTGAACGCGTTGCGTTGTGGTACGGATTCCATTCCGAATTATTGTCTTATAAGGCTGATAATAACCGCTGTTTTCTTATCGGTTTTAGTCAAGGAATGAGTTGTTTGGAAATGCCGTTCAATCAACAAATGCTCATTACCGAGTTGAACTTGCGAAAGACGGAGGATGGGATCAAGCTTCAAGCTGCGCCAGTCAATGAACTTCAAAATTTACGTGTATGGCAAAGATGCTGGTCGGAAATCACATGTAATGATGGGCAAAGCTTTGAAGAGGACTTACGTTTTAGGATCGCTCCTGATGAATGGCCGGGCATTCGTATTTTGCCAGCCGAAAGAAAACCGGACGATATTTTCTCGGATATGCTGGAAGTACTGCTGGAGCTAGAAATAGAAGCGGATAGTCTTCTTGAAGTTCAACTCTATGGAATAAATATCGTATTGGATAGGGCCCAGCAATCAATCGAATGTCGGGGCGTAGTCGCTCCGTTAACACAAGATAGTGGAAAGATTAAGCTGCAATTGCTGCTAGATAAAGCATCAATAGAGATTTTCGCCTGCGAGGGCGAAGTGGTGATGTCAATTGCCGTAGAACCCTTATATGAACAACGGAAAATTCGATTGCTGTGTCATAGAGGGAAAGTAAGGGCGGATTCCGTGGAGGTATTCGGGCTGCGTAGCATTTGGTCGAATTCGGAAGAAAGACTGCTGATAAACGAGGCGGTTAAAGACAATACGATTGTCTACCGATCGGATAGCTACACGATTTTCAAGCATCGAGTAGAAGACTCTGTTTATGGAGAACCACCTGCTTACGTGCCCGATCGCAATACGATTATTTCTCCAACCCGTGCAATCGAAGAATTTAGCTGGCGCCGAACCGAGTGGAGCGATATGACGCGCGTCATTGATCGCGACAATGTGTGGCAACCTCAGCATGGAATTGCGAGGTTGCCGGATATCCATACGGGTCATGCGACGATCGATGCAGCGTACCGTCTTGCTTCCGACATTTTTTATCGCTGCGGTTCGAAAGAGTTTGCCCGGCCGGGCGAGGAAGGCATGTGGACCGCGGGGCAATTCCAGGGTCCGGGCGATGGCTTCGGCGTGTGGGTAAGGGATACCGCGCATGTTGCCATTCGAACAGGGAATATCTTGGATCCAGAAGGGGCTAGAAGATCGTTGCTCTTTACGACGAAGGGCGGCTTTGATAATGGCGTTGATGGCACAGCGATGCCGATTGTCGGGATATGGGATTATTATTTGGCGACGGGCGATCTGACGTTAATCAAAGAAACCTGGCACAGCCTTAAAGTAAGGATTGCCAAGCTTGAAGAAAGCTTTGACCCGGATCAAGGATTAATTCCTGCCGATCAATCAACCTCTAACGATGCTTTTCCAGAGCCGGAATGCGGCGGATTCAGCCTTGCGACCGAAATTTACTTCATGGAGGCTTTCCGTGCGATGTCGCGCATGGGAGTATATATGGGGGAATCGGAGAGTCAAATTAAAGATTGGGCCGATAGAGGTGAGCTCATTCTTGGCCAGATTCAAAGCCAATACTGGAAGGAAGAAGTAGGCTATTTTACAAGCGGTCCGATCGGCAGCGAGAGCCATCAACATGGCTATTGGGAATCCGCTGGACAAGAGATCGCGATGTGGCCGCGCTACGGAGTGGCGACTCCGGAGCAGAGGCGGAGCATCTTGAATCGGCTTCCCGAGGTTGCGATGAACGAATTCGGAGTAAACGTATTTCCTTATCGTCAAGAATCCAATCACTTCTGCAATTCGGCGTGGGTTGTATGGACAAGCGGGATGGCAGCCGCTGCAGGGCGAGAAGGGAGGTTGGATCTCCTCATGACATTCATTGCGCAGCAGACGCGCAATAGCGTTATGAATAAGACTTTTTATGAAGCGATTGATTATCAAACAGGAAGGGCATGGCGCTGGCCGGGTCAGCTCTGGCATGCCGCTGGCTTTATTTCCTATTTTCACTTGGGTGTTTTGGGTATGGAATATGATGAACAAGGCCTTACCTTTGCACCAGCGGTGCCCGAGACTCTACGCGATCTGAGAGTAGAGAATCTTCGTTATCGGATGGCGATATTCGATATCATTGTCCATGGTTGGGGTACAGAGTTTGTGATGAAATGCGATGGCAATCAAGTGGATCAGCTTCCTGCCGAAATTAACGGCAAGCATTTAATAGAGTTCTGGGCTGTACAATGAAACGTTATCTTCATGAATAAAGGATTAAACTAAGCCGCTATTACTCTTGTACCCGTTCCTTCAGAAGTATTTCATGAAAGGTCTTGTACTCGGGAGTGTGAAGGGGTAAAATGACCGGCATCGATTTGGCGATAATCCTGAATTACGAAAGTCCACTGTAACAAGTGATATTGTATAAACTTATACTAGGAGAAGAGGAACGACATGACGCAGAAATACGATATAGCCGCATATATATGGCCTGCCTATACAGGTGACGAACCGCGAACGAGAATGTTCTGGCCGGAAGGTATGGGTGAATGGCAGTCCGTCAAGAACGCCGTTAAGAAGTTTCCTGAGCATAATTGGCCTCGCAAGCCGCTATGGGGGTACTGCAACGAAGCAGATCCTTATGTAATGGAAATGCAAATTAATGCAGCAGCGGATCATGGCGTCAATGTATTTATTTATGATTGGTATTGGTATGATCGCCGTCCTTTTCTTGAGAATTGCTTAAATGATGGTTATTTGAAGGCTAAGAATAACGATAGAGTGAAATTTTATTTAATGTGGGCTAACCATAATGTCAATAATACTTGGGATATTCGCAATTCACATGACCAAGATAATATGATATGGGATGCTGCTGTTGATCGCAAGGAATTTGAGGTTATTGCACACCGGTTGATTAATCAGTATTTTAAACATCCGTCTTATTACACAATCGCAGGTAAACCTGTGTTTATGATTTATGATTTAGCGAACTTAATCAAGGGTTTAGGCGGGGCACAAGAAACGAAAGAGGCATTTGAATGGTTTAGAGCATTGGCTGTTAGCGAAGGATTGCCTGGGCTTCATTTACAGCTAACGAAATGGGGGGAGGCCAATTACAATTTAAGTGGAGTGGATGAGGGCGAAAAAGTGACCTCAAATGAAATCGCCAATTTCCTTGGATTTGATAGCATGACCCATTATCAGTTTGTACATTTTGTTGATATAGATCGTGATTATAATGAAATTATGGTGGATGTTGTTGCAGAATGGGCGCAGATTGAAGCGAAGCATGATATTCCATACTATCCTCATATTTCATTAGGCTGGGATAATAACCCTAGATTCAAAAATTTAGTGAATGGAATTGTGAAAAATAATACACCTGAGAATGTTCAATTAGCTTTTGAACAAGCAAAAGCTTATGCCGATGCTCATCCAGAACAGCCCCCATTAATCACCATAAACAGCTGGAATGAGTGGACGGAGACGAGCTATCTATTGCCTGATGATTTGTATGGCTACGGGTATTTAGAGGCCGTTAAAAAGACGTTCCTCAAGTAGCAAGCGCGATGGCGTGGAGGCAGGGAGCAGTAATGAATTGATATTTTTGCGTGCTGAAGCCCACCGACCAATAGGTCAGTGGGCTTCATATTTATTTACGCGGCCCGGACTACTTGCCTCGGACTGGAGCTTCCTTAAGCTGTGTAAGTATCACATCTATCGTATTATCAATAAATGATCGTTCTGGACGAGCTTTCATGATTACGGTTAATCCAATTAACGATACGATTAGCGACTGCGATAAAGCCTTCGCGCTTACCTCGATTTCGAGCTCACCTGATTGTATACCTCGTTCAATCGTTTCTTGAAAGATGACCGATAGGTACATTTGATGTTCCCTTGTAAGAACTTCAAATTTCTCATCATGTGGTGCAAGTTCGACCATGGTATTGATGCAAAAGCAGCCTCGGCTGCGATCTTCTGCATATTCCTCTGCAACTATACCTTCAAAAAAAGTGCGAAATGCTTCTTTTACAGTAGGATGGTTCTGAAGTCTAGTCCGGATAAGAGATGCGCGCGACATCGTGTATTTGCGCAGCGCAGCTTCGAATAACTCTTTTTTATCACCAAAAGCCGAGTATATACTAGGTCGTTGAATTCCCATTTTGGAAGTTAAATCGCTTAATGAGGTAGCCTCATATCCCTTCTCCCAAAATAGCTGCATAGCTGCTTCTAATACTTTTTCTTCGTCAAACTCGCGGGTTCTTCCCATAGTCAAAACCTCTCGTTACTCTTAATTTTCCAACGATTCAAATGTAAAGCCAACTATCTTCATTTACGTACCAATTGGTATATTATTATTTTATATTTTGCGGTTTACATTGTCAAATATATGACGGATTTTTCAACAAATAAAAATCGGATTTCAAACTAAAACCAAGTATATCTAATATTTTCATTGACAGGAATAGTTTATATGAGCTATATTTACCGAGCTGAATAACGTACTGATCGGTATGATATTAAGCTCGGTATTGAAAATGAATTTAGAAAGGAGTGTTCCAAATAGAAAAGGTTAGAGAAAAAGCAGTAGTCAATAACAATGTAAAGGTGAATTCGTCACAAGGGGCGCTTATCCATTTTGATTCCGTTCATGCTTCTTCCATGTCTCGATATGTGACACTATTGTTTGCGGTTGCTTGCGGGATGTCTGTTGCCAATATCTACTACGCACAGCCGCTGCTTAATAATCTGTCGATTGAGTTTGGTATTGACTATTCAACCATTGGCATTTTGATTACAATCACCCAAATTTTTTATGGATTGGGACTGTTGTTGCTAGTACCGCTTGGAGATTTACTGAACCAGCGCCGACTGATTATCGGTCAAATGTTATTATCCGTGATAGCTCTAATTATCGTTGGCATTGCCTCCTCCAGCATGGTGCTTTTCGCAGGTATGGCTATGGTGGGACTACTTGCTGTTGTAACGCAGACTCTTGTGGCGTTTGCAGCGACAATGGCTGCCCCTGCCGAAAGAGGACGTGTCGTTGGCATGGTAACAAGCGGAATTGTAATTGGCATCCTTCTTGCTCGAACCATTGCAGGAGTATTAACTGATCTTGCGGGTTGGCGTTCCGTTTATCTATTCTCTGCAGCATTGATGCTTCTTGTGGTTTATGCCTTATTTAAGGTATTGCCAAGTGTTAAGCGGGAGGTAAAATCACTGTCCTATGCAGAGCTGCTTAAGTCGGTGTTTATGTTGCTCGTCCAAGAGAGAGTTTTACGCATCCGCGCTATTTTGGCTATGTTGATTTTTGCGGCTTTCAGCATATTGTGGACTTCATTAGTACTGCCTCTTAGCGCACCGCCATTATCTCTTTCGCACACTGCAATAGGGGCGTTTGGCCTCGTAGGAGTTGTTGGAGCGTTAGCTGCAGCACGGGCGGGGCGGCTAGCCGATCGAGGTTACGGACAGAGAACGACAGGTATAGCTTTGATTCTATTGCTGCTATCTTGGTTGCCAATCAGCTACACAGAACGGTCGCTGTTCGCCTTGGTCATTGGCATTGTTCTGCTTGATTTGGCTGTGCAGGCCGTGCATGTCACGAATCAAAGTATGATTTTCGCATTACGTGCGGAGGCTCGCAGTCGGCTTGCATCTGGATACATGGTTTTTTATTCCATTGGAAGTGCCGTCGGTTCAATCTCATCGACCCTTATCTATGCACGTTATGGCTGGGACGGAGTATGCTTGCTCGGGGCTTCTGTTAGTGCTTTAGCGCTTCTGTTTTGGGCAATGACCAACCGCGCTACCGCTGCCACATTAAAATAAAACTTATATAACCATTTGAATAGGAGAGATTGGCCATGGAGATAGGTATAACTTCGTTTGTAGAAACAAAACCGGATATGCAGACTGGTGTAGTGATAAGTCACGCACAGCGATTGCGTGAAGTTGTTGAGGAAATTGTCCTTGCCGATCAGGTGGGACTTGATGTGTTTGGTGTAGGTGAGCATCATCGGAAGGATTATGCAGCATCTTCACCAGCAGTTGTGCTGGCTGCGGCTGCATCACAAACGAAACGGATTAAGCTAACGAGTGCAGTAACGGTGCTTTCTTCATCTGACCCGGTACGTGTTTTTCAGGATTTTGCTTCGCTCGATGGTATTTCAAATGGACGTGCGGAGATTATGGCTGGCCGGGGTTCCTTTATCGAATCTTTTCCACTGTTTGGCTGTGATTTGAATGACTATGATGAGCTGTTCGAGGAACATTTGGAATTGCTTCTAAAAATACGAGGGTCCGAAAAAGTAACATGGAAGGGCGGGCATCGGCCAGCGATTAATGATTTAGGCGTTTATCCACGGCCTGTTCAGAATTCTTTACCGATATGGGTTGGCAGTGGGGGCAATCGGGACTCTGCAATCCGTGCAGGTCTGTTAGGATTGCCACTGATGCTGGCGATCATTGGTGGAAGTCCGATGCAATTTGAGCCGCTCGTTCAGCTTTATAAGAAAGCGGCTGCGCACGCTGGCCATGACGAATCGCGCCTTAAAGTTGGGTCTCATTCCATAGGTTTTGTTGCAGAGAATACGGATCTAGCGGCAGATACATTTTTCCCTTCTACTCAAGCAGGTATGAATAAACTCGGCAAAGAGCGGGGCTGGGCGCATTATGATCGTTCCAGCTTTGACGCAGCCCGCAGCTTTGAAGGAGCACTTTATGTTGGTGATCCGGAGACTGTTGCCCAAAAGATCATTCATCTTCGTAAAAATGTAGGCGTTACACGCTTTATGATGTATGTGCCTTTAAGCACTATGCCGCATGACCAAGTGATGAGAGCCATTGAGTTGCTAGGCACAGAGGTAGCGCCCCGGGTTCGAGAGGAAATAGCCAAGTGGGAAGCTGAGATGGAAAAAGAATCATAATTCAATTGTAGTTATTAACTACAATGTATCCGAAAATAAATTTAATTTTAGGAGGAAATCTCATGAGTTTTGAAAGTCGAGTATTGCCGGAATTAAGGCCCGTATTAGCACAGTTTCCTGGTTTTCAACTGGAGGAAAATTTAGAGTGGAGCAGAAGTTTGTTGGCGAGTTCTCCGATTGAGAAGTCGGAACATGTACATACGACAAGTCGGATGATTCCGAGTGTAGCAGGCGAGATACTGGTCAAAATTTACGAACCAGCCGGGCGAACGGGTGCTAAGCTTCCTGCCATGCTGTGGATTCATGGGGGAGGTTATGTGATGGGGCATCCTGATATGGACGACGCTTTGTGCGAACGATTCGTGCAAGCGGCTAATTGTGTCGTCGTTTCTGTCGATTATCGACTTGCCCCTGAGTTTCCCTATCCAGCTGCCATCAATGACTGTTATGCCGGTTTGACGTGGATGACGGACGAAGCTGATTCGCTGGGCATCGATTTGAATCGGGTAGCAATTGCCGGTGCAAGCGGGGGCGGCGGTCTAACCGCAGCGCTTGCAATAATGGCTCGTGACAAAGGCGGACCAGCCCTCATCTTCCAAATGCCGCTGTATCCGATGCTCGACGACCGCAATATTACGGCATCAAGTTATGAGATTACGGCCGATAATGCAACCTGGAACCGGACGAATAATTTGGCGGCCTGGAACATGTACTTAGGCGAGCGTACTGAAGACAGCGAAGTATCTTCACATGCTGTGCCGGCAAGGGTGGAAAACTTGGCGGGGTTGCCGCCGACCTATACATGCATAGGCCAGCTCGATCTTTTCCGAGATGAAACGATCGAATATGTCACACGCCTAGCGGAAGCAGGTGTAGACGTCGAATTTCATTTATATCCCGGCAGTTTTCACAGCTTTGAAGTAATCGTTCCACAAGCGGAAGTGAGCCAGCGAGCTAGCCAAAGCTATGTGGACGCAATTGCGAGAGCACTTAATCCATAAATAATTAAAGGAACTGTCTCCAATGGTCAGAATGGACCTTGGAGGCTCATTTCCTGAGTAAGATTATTTACTATATCGCTGACAGCGCGTGCCGATACCAATCGGTGCGCGCTATTTCAGTTTGGCTTGAAAGTGGTGGAAGTATCTCTCTCATAAACGGCTATAATGAATCATTACCTTGCCCGTATACATCCCAATTTTCTATACTAGAAACAAATAGATGAAATGGTGGGCTGCAGCTCCACATAGAAAGGAGAATGCTGTGATGCAGAGGACGAGTTGGGAAAAGTGGAATGGTCATAACGGAGCGATTTTCTGGCTAACGGGGTTATCCGGTTCGGGCAAAACGACGCTCGCATGCGGGGCGGAGAGTGAACTGCTCAGGCGTGAGATCAGATGCGTCATCATTGACGGCGATCGGTTACGGCTAGGCTTGAATCGTGATCTTGGGTTTACGGAAGAGGCTCGATTGGAAAATATGCGTCGTGCTATGGAAGTTGCGGACATGTTCCTAGAAAAGGGTTTTGTCGTCCTTGTGCCGATGATTTCCCCCTATGAATCGTTCCGAAAACAGATCAAGCAACGGTTTAAACCAAATGATTTTGCTGAAGTTTATGTAAAATGCTCGCTGGAGGCATGTGAACAACGTGATCCAAAAGGGTTGTATCGCAGAGCTAGATCCGGAGAAATAAAGGATTTTACGGGAATCGATTCTCCCTATGAGCCGCCCATGCAGCCTGATATGATCATCGACACGGAACGGCATAACGTAGATGATTCTATAAAAGCGCTTGTTGCGTACATCGAATCCCGATTGAACAATACATAGAATATAGAAAGGGTGATATACGAATGATACCGGAACAAAGTTATACGATATGGTTTTCACAGCGAACAGGGAGTACCCTGCTGAACGAGGCTCTTTCATCAACTGGAGTAGCTGGAGATCCTGGGGAATGGCTGCTTTCCAAAGACCCCAAGACGATGACGCTGGAACAAATGGAGCAGATGTGGAAGGATGGCACTTCGTCCAATGGTGTTTTTGGTTTGAAGACGAGTTTAAATGCCGAGTGGATTACTGCATTTCGAAACATTTTTCAATTGCCAGAGACAGCGACAAAAGCAAGCGTCTGGCGTGCAGCTTTTCCAAATTGCAATAAGCACATCTATATGACAAGAAGAAACAAGGTGCGATTAGCCGTATCCTGGTGGCGAGCGATTGTATCGGGGGAGTGGCATAGGCAGCATGGTCAAAAGCCGCAAGAGCATGATATTGCCGATAAGTATAATTTTGATGCCATCAACCATTTGTACATCGAAAGCTCGCTTCGGGAAGCTGCGATGGAGGACTTCTTCTCGGAAGAAGGGATCGTTCCACTGACGATCGTTTATGAAGATTTTATCCTCGAATATGATGCGACAGTACGGAAGGTACTAGAGTTTCTGAACATCCGGGCTGAATCAGTAAAAGTTGCTCCGCCTGCTTTTGACAAGTTAGCTGATGATGTCGCAGAGCAGTGGGTGCAGCGCTACCGTCAAGAGCGGCAAGCTGATTGGGAAACAAAAGCGTGGTGATCGCGATTAATTGAGGATACTTATTTTTAAAGGCAGCGGCAGTTGTTGAGTTTTAAACTGCAGCTGCTTTTTTGTGCAGATTATATGACAAAACAGTCAAAGATTGAAACAAAAGGTTCAACTGAATCGTCTGAACTATTGTGATTATTTGGAAATAAGAGGGAGGGAAGTAGTTGAGAAAAACATTTGTTGTTAGCTTCTGTTTAGCTATACTTTTTGTTATTGCTGCATGTACGAATGAGCATGAAAATAATACAAAAAGTTTATCAGAAATAGCAGTCAAAGCAGGGAAAACCGAAATCCAATATGTTGTAAAATCGCAGGACACGGGGACTGTTGGTTCTAAAGAATCGGTTTCTTTTGAATCTGCGATGAGTAAGGTAGATGCTGCCGTCCCGTATGTTGAACTGGGTGAAACGATACATATTGAAATGAAAGATAAGAAATCAGATGCGTACGAATTACTGGATTATATTTTGAAAGAGGATGGTACGCTTAAATATAAACCGTTACCGACAAACACCAAGACTATAGAATTCGATAAGGGAAAGGGCTCCTTTGTTCTTAATGAAAATATATGGACGTCTCTTAGCTCCCAGTTTAACGATTATGAACCAGGTGCAACCATTCGCGGATTTCGGCTGATCAATAAAGAAGATAAAACAAAGGAGTTTACATTTATTGTTCGCACGGATGCAAATAAACGTAAGTGATCCTTGCAATCTTCTACTCTAGGTTGATTATTAGGAAGAAGGAGCTGCAGCAGCAGCCCCGATCGAAGAAGGATTAAGAAACCTCGGCAGACTGAGCAATTAACACTTTTACACCTTTGTTCTCAATATCCTCAATGGCAGCTATGCTAGCTTCATTATCGGTTATCAATAGATCCATATCGGTAATGGGGCCTTCTTTTGCAAAAAAATCGATTCCTAGTTTCTCATGAGGGGCTAGGCAAATTCGTTTTCTAGAAATTTCCACCGCCGTTCTGCCTAATGAAGCAACTTCTGGAGAAGAGGTGCTTACCCCGTTTTTGGAAATGCCGCCCCCAGTAACGAAGCATAGGTCTAAAGTGAATTGTCTAAGAAACTGATTAGCGAGTGTATCGGAAATGTTTCCCGAGCTTTTCACTTTGCCGCCTATCAAATATACATCAATGGCTTCACGATCCTTCAAAGCGTCAGCCACTCTTATTGCATTCGTAACCACAGTAAAAGGTACGTCAGGCAGAAACTTTAACATGCCGTAATGAATGCCCGCACTGCCTATAAAAACAGTATCCTTTTCTTGTATAAAAGAGGCTGCTAATTTCGATATTGCATCTTGATGCGGTGCCCCCTCTTTGTAGCGAAGGTCCGGCGGGAGCGGGGTGCTGCGAACTTTAGATGCTGGTATTGCGCCACCATGCGTACGTTTAAGCAGTCCTTTCTCCTCCATAATGGATAGATCTCTTCGGATCGAATCAATCGATAATTCAAACATATCCGCTAGTTCCTTTGCAAGTACACGACCATTTTTCTGTAGCAGTTCAATAATCTTGTCACGACGCTCATCAGTAAACAAATCGAATCGCCTCCTTTTGGATATCATAACCAGTTACAATTCCATATTATGCGTTTATATTCGGCTTTGTCAATGAATATATTTCATGTTTATTCTGTTTTATGCACGTTTTGAATGAAGGACTATGTGTTAGGGGCAACAACAGTCAACATTAACGATCTTAACGATCTATCCACAAGACAACTCTTTTACATAAAAAGAATCTCTTTAGGCATACTTTACACAACGTTCACTAAGGAGACTCAGCCCTATGAAAAGAAGAGTGGTTGCGATTGTTCTGTTCATTGCAATGCTGATTATAATGCAAGATCCAAGTACGGCTATGATGGATGAACGACCGCAAGATTCAAAAGAGCTGATGTTCCAGGACATGCTGATGCTGTTTCTGTTACCGCATATCGATAAGAAAATAGATGAGATTTATTCGAATATATTGACTGAATCACCACAGGTCTATCCTTATTTTGTGAATGTTGAAAAGGTACAGCGCGTGAATGGGTTTAGAGGTTTTCATTTTTCTATTACACTTGATGTCATTCCTACGATTGGTCCGCACATTCCCGTCGGAGAGGATCAATTAACATTCGACATATCTCCAGTGAATCCGGATAATGTAAAGCTGGTCAGCTGGAAGCATGTAAAAGGGCCGCAGAAGAGTGATTTTCCTCCTAACTGGGCAGATATTTTAAAATGATAACGATTCTGCAAAGTATGTCATTAAAATAACAGTCAACTAAAAAGGTACAAATTTAAGCTTTATAGATGATTAACTATACCGATAGAGGATGACTGGCATATTTTGAAGTAGTCCTATTTCAACATTACTAAGAAAAGGAATGTGATTCGAAGTGGAAAGAAGAAAAAGAGCTCGTATAAGCGCAATTCTTCCTACTGTAGATGAACCATTTAATGACTTTAGTCAACCGGTTGATTCTACTTTTGAGCCTACTTTTGAAAGAGCAGGTTCTATGTTTAGTCGAATCGGTGGTATTGATGGAATCATGTCCATGATGGGAAGAATGCAGCAGTTGTTTGGCTTCGTTCAACAGATCCCTCCAACTTTCAAAGTAGTTGGTTCGTTTTTTGGACCGAAAGCAACCGTCAGCAGCCTATCCAGTAAACAGGCAAGAATGAAAAATAAAAAATACGACGCAAAATCACGGGTAGCCGCAACTTCGCGTCGCACAACAAAAAGTAGATAAAGTAATTTAGAACAATCATGTTTTTAAAAAAAGTGCTAAATATATGCCAAACCATGCGGTTTGGATCTAATCTCCCATCTAACTTGCGAGTTCGTCTTTTCGCGAGAATAGTTGGGTGTTTTCTTTCATTTTAACCCTAGCGGCTAGTGCTTCATTTTACTCAAATGTTTTGGCTTTAATTTGCTTATGATGGGCAGCGTTAGCAGCAGTACGAAGCTGGAAGTCCCGTATACAAAAATCAAGGAGGTCGCTTCTTTCAAAAACCCTGAGCAAAACGTACCGATTAACATAAACCCTATAAATACAGGAACCATCACGCCGTTAACGCGGCCAACATATTCATCCTGTACGGATTTAATAAATAACATATTAAGCAATACTTGCAGTACGGTATAAAAAACACCTACCAGCAGATGGAACGACGCGGTTAACCATACGTAAGTGGAAAGCGCCTGAACAAGCACTCCTGTCGCCGTTACAATAATAACAACGGTAAATATTTTTCGAGTTTCAAAACGATTGCCTATAGCGGCAGCCATTAATCCCCCTGCTAACATTCCGACTCCATATAACATGCTGAACCATTGTAGATTTTCTTTTGGTAATTGCAGTCGCTCCGTCAATATAAATACATCGAGTGGTTGAATGAGTCCCCAAGACAGACCGTCAATGGCAAACCAGACGGCGATGACAATCAATATTCTATTGTGGCGAAGGTAGATCATTCCCTCTTTGATTTCTTTCAAAACAGAGCTGTTTTCTTTTTTCTCTTCACGGGTTTGTTTAGGAAGAAACGAAAGAAAGGTGGCAGAAAGGGCGAACAGAATCAATAAGCTGTACAAGGATACCATTAAGCCAAAATTAACGTAAATAGCAGTACCGATCACAGGTCCAATAATCATGAAAATCGAGTTCATGCTTTGCGTTAAACCAACTGCTGCTCCAACATGCTGTTCTTCCACATAACGTTTAATGAGCTTAATAGATGAAGGCTGAGAGAACTGTGTAATAATAGTCGATACGAAAGTGGCGATATAAATGGCTGGCCAAAATCCTAAATCTAAAACGCCAATGATGAGCAAAATAGATACGATACTTAACAAATCAGCTATAATCATCGTTTTTTTGGGATTCCACCGATCAACGAGTGCCCCGCCTACAAGGGCGACTGCAAAGATAGGAAAATATTCTATAACCGTTAGCATCGACACAGCAACAGGGTCATTATTTGATTTTTCCAATACGAAAAAGAGCAAAGCAATATTCCGTATCCATGTACCTATATTTTGTAATAAATCTGAAGCCGTCACTAATAAATAAACGCGATTTCTAAATAATGTTTTCATGATGTTTCACCTATTATGTTTCTATAAATTTAATTTGAACTTGTGAAACTATTTTTGTTTTTATAGTTTTATGGTGGTTTTAAAAAAGAATAAAAGCGTTGGCTTTTATTCTCCCCCTGTATCTCTTGGCACTAGACCAAATAGAATAATATCGACAATGGTGGATAAAGCTTCGGTAAGCGTAATATCATTTTTTTGATAAAAGCGTTGATCAAGTGTTGAGTTTGCTGCGTCGATCATTAACTTCATGATGATAGAGATATTTTTGGAAACAATGATACCTTCGTGAATGCCTTGCTCAATTACGCTGCGCAATGCATCCCAGTCATCCGTCAGCGCATCATCAATTTTTTTCCATTGCTCTGGATAGTAACGCTTCATTTGCTCCAAGATACGTATATCATATAATTCATAATGTTTGGTTAGCAGCGTCACTATGCCTCTGATTTTCTCTATAATGGATAAGTTTGTGTCTTGAACGATCAAAGCTGTTTTCACATCGAATTCACTTAAAGTCTGCTCAATGATTGCATCCAAAATACTTACCTTAGAAGGGAAATGCTCATACAATGTTCGTTTGCTAATTCCAAGCCGAGATGCTAAATCGTCCATGGTGAATTTAATTCCGTTATTATGAATCTCTTCGATAAATGCTTTCATAATACGATCTATCAAGAACATACCCCCTGAGAGAGAACTTTTAGACTAGATAAAACTAAAAAAACTAAAATAGTTTTATTAATCAATATTACCTGCTTGCCTTGTTATTGTCAATCGCGAACTGCGCTTATTGAGTTGTAGGCCCCTTAACGTTTATAATAAAATGATAATATTCCAAAAGAAAAGGTGTCATTCATGAGCATATTAAATGTAGAACGACTAAGCCACGGCTTTGGAGATCGTGCGATCTTCAATGACGTATCCTTCCGCCTGCTAAAAGGCGAGCATATTGGACTCATCGGCGCTAACGGCGAGGGCAAGTCCACTTTTATGAACATCATTACAGGCAAGCTTCAGCCTGATGACGGTAAGGTAGAATGGTCCAAGCGCATGCGCGTAGGCTATCTCGATCAGCACGCGGTTCTAAACAAAGGAATGACGATGCGCGACGTGCTGAAGGGTGCTTTTCAGTACCTGCTCGATATGGAACAAGAAATGAACGATATGTACGGCAGAATGGGCGATGTAACGCCAGAGGAACTTGAGCAGATGCTTGAGGATGTTGGAACGATTCAGGACACGCTGACGAATCAGGATTTCTATATGATTGATGCGAAAATTGACGAAACGGCTCGAGGACTCGGGCTTACCGATATTGGACTTGATAAGGACGTTAATGATCTGAGCGGAGGGCAGCGGACGAAGGTGCTTCTAGCGAAGCTGCTGCTGGAGAAGCCGGACATTTTGCTTCTGGATGAGCCTACGAACTATCTCGATGAGCAGCATATCGAATGGCTGAAGCGTTATCTGCAAGAGTACGAGAATGCTTTTATTCTCATCTCGCATGATATTCCATTCCTAAACAGCGTAATTAACCTCATTTATCATATGGAAAATCAAGAGCTGAACCGCTATGTTGGCGACTATGAATACTTCCAACAGGTTCATGAAATGAAAAAGCAGCAGCTTGAATCTGCTTATAAGCGTCAGCAGCAGGAAATAGCTGATTTGAAGGACTTTGTTGCGCGTAACAAAGCGAGTGTAGCGACCCGGAACATGGCGATGTCGAGGCAGAAGAAACTTGATAAAATGGATGTCATTGAGATTGCGAAGGAAAAGCCGAAACCTCAGTTTAACTTCAAGGATGGAAGAACTTCCGGCAAGCTTATATTCGAGACGAAGGAGCTTGTTATCGGTTATGACAGTCCTTTGTCCCGGCCGCTCGACCTTCGTATGGAGCGCGGTCAGAAGATTGCGCTCGTAGGGGCGAACGGTATTGGTAAAACGACGCTTCTGCGCAGTATTTTAGGCGAAATTCAGGCTTTGTCAGGCACTGTTCAACGTGGAGAGCATCAACAAATCGGTTATTTCCAACAGGAAATTAAGGATACGAATTATAATACCTGTATTGAGGAAGTATGGAAGGAGTTCCCTTCTCTTTCCCAATTCGAAGTGCGCGCGGCACTCGCGAAATGCGGGCTTACGACAAAGCATATTGAAAGCAAGATTGCGGTGCTCAGCGGTGGCGAGAAGGCGAAGGTTCGCCTTTGCAAGCTCATCAACAGTGAGACGAACCTGCTAGTACTGGATGAGCCGACCAATCACTTGGATGTGGATGCGAAGGACGAGCTAAAACGTGCCCTAAAGGCGTACAAGGGCAGCATTCTGCTTATTTCTCACGAACCTGAGTTTTATCGTGATGTTGTAACGGATACATGGAACTGTGAATCTTGGACGACGAAAGTATTTTAATCCGTCCTACAATGTCAAAAAAGCCTATCTAACCTTTAATGGTTAGATAGGCTTTTTATTATGAGGGTTAGCTATTCGGATTCTTTCTTTATGAGGCGCGTCATTTGAATGATTTTTTCCAATCCCTCGACATATTGCTGAAACATGTCTAGACCCAGCTGGGTGGGTGAGCAGATCGTTTTCGGCCGTCTTCCGGCGAACGTTTTATTCACCTGAATATAAGCAGCCTCCTCAAGCACACGGATATGGTTGCCCAAATTTCCTTCGGTTAGGTTTAGTTCGCCGCGAAGAAAGCTGAAGTCGCATTCGCCATGTACAATAAGCAAGCTCATAATGCCGAGGCGCGCTTTGGCATGTATAGTATCATCGATTGCATCCAGCAGATTGTCACTCATGACGCCCTCTACGCAGCTGCAGCCATACCCCTGCTAAGATGACGCTTCCGCCACCGAGCAGTCCTAGTACCAAAAATTGATAGTCGAGAAAAAAGAGCCGTGTCGCTGCGGAAAGCACAATAAACCATATGCCGATCATCATCGGACCTTTTCCCAAGATCGCACCCATGGAGACATACAAAATGCCAACGAGCATGAACCAGAACAAAGGGATGTACTGGGTGTTCACCATGCCCGTCGCCATCATAAAAAATCCCGCCACCATCATAACCAGGAAAGGCAGCCCAAACATCCAACCGTTGGTGCCGCCGGTTCGTGAGGCGCTATGACGAGATTGCCGAATACCGATAAAGGCGGAGAGAATAGAACCCGCGACCGAGCCAATAGGCCAAAACCACATCGGCCACGTTGTGCTGTCGAACTGCATGCCTATCATCCCCAGCATCAGGTAGGTTCCCCAAATGAATAAATAAGGCGGGGATTGATCTATTTTCTTCTTATTTCTTGTTATGATTTGTTTTATAAAATCGATATCGCGCAAAGCCTGGAGAGACTCTGTAGCATGTGCCGCATCCTGCTCTTTGTTCAACCTAACCACTCCTTAATCGTAAAACAAATCTCACCTTATTTCTCCCATCTGAACAGGAGAAGCGCAAGCACCCAGCAGCAAATCGCAAATCCAATCATAATAACAAATTCAAGTCCAAACGACGTAATGGGTTCACCCAGCCATACGCCACGAACAAGATCCACATAATAGGACATGGGCAGCCATTCGCTTACTCTTTGCATGAATGTGGGCAAAATATCAACGGGCATGGCAATGCCAGATAGGAACAGAGTTGGGAAGAATACGGCCATAGCTAAACCGCTAGCTGCACCTGCTGTATTGGTAAGGCCAGACAAGGCAAAGCCAAGGCTGAAGAAGCTGAGACAACCAAATAACAGGCAAACGAAGAGCAGGAGCATGGAAGATACAGAGAACTTAATATCCCAGACTAAGCTGGCGATGACGATAATCTCGATGGCACCCGCCATTACGAGAATGATGCCTTGAATGGATTGGGATAACAGTACCGCACTCGAACGAATGGGGCTAACCCGGTATCTTCGCAGTATACCGCTCTCCCGCTGCGTAATCATATTGATGTTCAGCGTGAACACGGATACGGTTATGACATTCATGCCACATAGTGCGGGTATATAAGAATCAATGAAAAGAGCGCCTTCCACCGCACCAGCTTGATTGCCGAATATGGAACCAAAAATAAGCAGCATCAGAATCGGATACACGAGCATCCAAAATATCGTCAGCCAATCGCGCAAATACAATCGGAAATCAAAAGCAATAAGACGCATTAATGCATTCATCTCACAGCCCCCTTACCTTGCAAGGTCATTTCGGTAAAGACATCGTTCATAGAAGCATCCTCGAGCCGCAGCCCGCTGACCGTCCAATCATCCTGTGCAGCCAAGTGAAACAGCTGTTTTAATGTTTCATCGATATCGCTCGAATGCAGCCTGATCATATCTGGTTCGTACTCGACAGAGGCGACATACGCAAGCTCAGTGAAGCGTTTTTTGTCTGCTTTTCCTGGGTTTTTGAAGCTGATACGCTTTGTTCCGCCCAGCATGGCGATTAGCTTCTGCGGGGTATCGAGGGCGACCAGCCTCCCACGGCTGATTACTGCAATTCGGTCACACAAATATTCAGCTTCCTCCATGTAGTGAGTCGTAACGACAATCGTCCGACCCTGCTTCTTCAAGCGATGAATCATTTCCCACATCTCATTGCGGGCGTTCGGGTCCAATCCCATGCTCGGCTCATCGAGAAAAATGATTTCCGGATCATTGATTAAAGCGAGTGCCAGCGATACGCGCTGCTTCCACCCGCCGGACAACGACTTGATGAAGGCGTTCTGCTTATCCTCGAGACCGAGGAATGCCGATATTTCACTTGGATCTACCGTTTTTTTGTATAACGAGCCGAACATGTGCAGCACTTCTTTAACTTTAGCTTTTTCCGGCATGGACGTGGATTGCAGCAGAACACCGATTCGCTGTTTAATTTCTTGCGAATGCTTGCGGATGTCCTTGCCTAAGACCAGTGCAACGCCGCTGTCTGCGGTTCGCAAACCTTCGAGAATTTCGATTATTGTTGTTTTTCCAGCACCATTCGGACCTACAATGCCGAAGATTTCTCCCTTATTCACTTGCATCGTAATATGATCGACGGCGATAGTGGTACCATACCGCTTGCATAATTGATCGAGTTTAATGACGGTCTGCATGGCTCCATTCCTTTCAAAGGTATATTCATTTATATTCATTCAGATAACTCTGTAATTCAGAGTAATCTGAATGAATATAATTGTCAATATTTGTTTTTATTAACATAGTGGACAGCCAATAGGAGGGGCGAAGCGAAAAATGCTCAGTATAGACAACACAGCAAGCAGATGCTAGGTTTAAAGCTGATGGATTTGACCTAGGATACTTGGATAGGGTCTGTTGTAATCCTTTTATTAAATTAAGCAAAGTAGGTTTAAAAGAATGAACAAGAGCGAACAGCCTATTTACCGTTTTAGCGAAGCGCCTATTTGGGAGCTCCAGCGTGCTTATTTTGAAGAGCAGGGCATTGAGGCATGGCAGAACGAGGAAGTGCCGCAGTACATTACGAATAATCCTGTGATCGCGACGGCTTATGCGGAGATCATATTTGGATTTCTGCAGGATAGAGCAAGACTGGACGGTATAGCGGAGGAACCAGTTACGATACTTGAGCTTGGAGCGGGTTCGGGCCGATTAGCCTTTCAAGTGCTTACGGAGTTATGTGAAATGATAGATTTTGCAGGTATAGAGCTTCCGCCGTTTCGTTATATCATAAGTGATTTGCCAGTCAAAAATATTACCTATTGGCAGCAGCATCCAAGCTTGCACCCGTTCGTCCAGCAGGGAATACTCGATTTCGCTAAGTTTGATGCGGTGCGGGATATAGAGCTGCAGCTGACGCAATCGGGCGACACGATAAGGCCAGCTGACTTGAAGCAGCCGCTGCTGATTATTGCTAATTATTTTTTTGACAGCATTCCGCAGGAGTTAATTTATGTAGATGAAGGCAACATTTTTGAATGCAGAGTTTCCTTGGAGTTTCCTGCTGCTGAGGCGGATGGAACTGCCGCATCAGACATGCTGGGGAGAATGGTGCCCGAGTATCATTATCGAAGAGCTGCTGAATATGAAGAGGAGTCGTATCCATATCGGAATGTGATCGAGCTTTATAAGCAAAAGCTTGAGGATTCGCATATCCTCTTCCCGGAGATTGGGCTGGACTGTCTTGAGCGGCTCGGACGTTTATCGCAAGTGGGGTTTGTACTTCTTACGGCAGATAAGGGCGATCACCGAATGGAGAACTGGGAATTTGCCGAACCTCCCAAGCTTATTCATCACGGGAGCTTTTCGCTAACGGCCAATTACCATGCGATACAGCATGTTTTTGAGCAAAAGGGTGCGTTATCCTATTTTACCGAGCATCACTATAAAAATTTGAATGTGGGCTGCATTATCATGCTGGAGCAGCCTGCAAGCTACGCTAACACACGTTTAGCTTACCGCCGTTTTGTCGAGCGTTTTGGACCGGATGATTTCTTTAGTATGAAGCTATGGTTCGACGAGCATCTTGAATCGTTGGAGCTGTACTCTATTCTAGCCTTCTGGCGATTGAGCCGCTATGATGCGCAATTGTTCATTCAAAGCGCTCAGCGCATACAGTTCCTGCTGCCGGAGAGCAGCGGCGAAGAAGCGGAAGATTTGCGACAAGGCATTCAAATGATGTGGGCTGGTTATTATCCGATGAATGAGCAGCATCATTTAGCTTTGGACTGCGGCAACCTGCTCTATGAGCTGGAGTTGTATGAGGATGCGAGGATGTATTTTGAGCAATCACTGAAGGATGGAACGATTACTGTAGAAGCATTCTACAAGCTGGCGGTTTGCTGCTATGAAGAGGGCGATGAGACGGAAGCGTCGGAATATACGCATCGCGTTCTGATGCTTGAGCCAGCGCATGAGGAAGCTAAAGCGTTGTTAACAGTCTTCAAGTAAGAGGCGTGCTTAAAGCCATTTCTTGTTGTTCCACACACGTCGAATTCGCTCAATAAGCACGTATGAGTGCTTACAGATGAGTAACATAGGATATTTTGTGGCTGTAAGCGCAAATACGTGCTTACAGCCATTTTTCGAGGTTCCGCACACGTCGAATTCGCTCAATAAGCACGTATGAGTGCTTACAGATGAGTAACATAGGATATTTTCTGGCTGTAAGCGCATATGCGTGCTTACAGCCATTTTTCGAGGTTCCGCACACGTCGAATTCGCACAATAAGCACGTATGTGTGCTTATAGATGAGTAACATAGGCTACTTTATGGCTGTAAGCGCATATGCGTGCTTACAGCCATTTTTCGAGGTTCCACACACGTCGAATTCGCTCAATAAGCACGTATGAGTGCTTACAGAAGAGTAACATAGGATATTTTGTGGCTGTAAGCGCATATGCGTGCTTACAGCCATTTTTCGAGGTTCCAGACACGTCGATTGGGTTCACCATAAATATTTTAAAAAAAGATTTTGCGAGCGTGTCGATTTTCTTGTCTCGCGTTCGTCGTTCATATAGAGGCCGGATCTCGGAGCGTATAAATCGCCTGTAATCCTGGTACAACCAAACCTAGAGAGGAAGATTTATATGAATGCAAAGTTAACTCCGTACATCGTTTCGACAGATGCTAGAGAGCAAGCCGAGTTCTACATCCAAGCATTGGGCGGCGAGGTTCAATCCTTGATGACACACGGCCAACTGCCCGGCGCAGCTGAGGGGATCCAAGACAAAGTGATGCACATGGTGTTGTCGGTAGCCGGAGGGAACGTGCTTTTTCTGTCCGATGCCTTTGGTCCGGTCGGCACGGAGGGAAGTCTCGCTTTCGGACTGGCCTTCGAAGACGTGGATACGGCACGCCAAGCCTACACCAACCTCGCGGAGGGCGGCACGCAGATATATCCGTTGGACCTGCAAGCCTGGGGGGCGTACTACGGCGAGGTCGTAGACAAGTTCGGGATCAAATGGATGATCGTGCAGCAAGGTTAATTCATTTCTACGAGACCATGATAGGGATTGAATTTCGATGAGCCAAACCGCCTATCTCGATTTGCCAGAAGGGCTGTTTGAAGGTTCTCCCGAGCGTAAGACGATCAAGTTTCGCCAACAGCAGTCGGTCGATCAAGTGCAGTTGTTTCCGCTGCTTAAGCACGTATGTGTACTTATAGATGAGTAAGATAGACTGCTTTGTAGCTGTAAGCACAAATTTGTGCTTACAGCTATTTTTCGTGGTTCCGCACTTGTGTGATCATTTCTCTGACTGAGGCTGCATGCGATATTGTTTTGGACTGGTACCATAGAAGGCACTGAAATGCCGAGTGAACGGATGGATAGAAGCATAACCAAGCCTGTCGGCAATGGCGGTAACACTCAGCTCGCTTTCGAGCAAGAGATGGGAAGCGCGTCTCATGAGCAGTTTGTGATGGTAAGCTTTTGGTGTGAGTCCGGTTTCGCGTAAAAACAAAGCATGAAAGTAGGTTCGCTTCAGGCCGCAAAACTCCCACCACGTCTCGACTGACTCGCGCTTCTCGGGATGAGCATTTAAATGTGTGAGCAAGCGAACGATACGATAGTCAGTAGGCCGATGCGTATGAATCGTATTATACCAGTTAAGAATCCATGCATAGAGCAAGCTGTTCATCATATCTGTTCGGTAGTATTGCGAATCATTATAGAGCTTAGCGAGCATTAAGAAGGAATCGTAGAGCTCTGGGTAAGGCTGCAATGAAAATACGCATGGCAAGCTGCCAAGTTCATCACACGCCAAAGAAGCTGCGACCGTATTCAGCTCGAACGGCTCTGGGGCGTAAATGAAGGTTCGATTGGCAGAGACGGGATTGGACTGTTCCCAGAGATCGCAATAAAGATTATACGAGGACAGCGGATGATCTGATGAAATATGGAAGGCGTGTGGCTGCTTTGGCCTAAGAAAGATTAACGTTCGATTGTTGATCGGATACATCTTTCCGTCAATCTCCATTTCCCCGGGACCATCTGTAAATAGATGAAAAGCATAGACGCTGCAAATGCGCAGCTTCTCGTTAGAGCTGCCATCATACAGGTAATACATAGAATCTCCGACATGAGGCGCGATCTCGTTCAGCTTCTTCAAGCGAACACCCTCTTCTTTGGTATAATCATATAAATTTTAGCGGATGAATTGTCAACTTAATGGATGTCTGATCAAATACACCTTCCTGTATAGATGATACAATAACAAAAATATTAGGGAATGAACAGTAATTGCTAATGTGGATCAATTAACAACATAAATCTTTTTATTAGCTAGGTTAACGATTGTGTGTAAACGGAGGAATGTCCTTGAGATTTAAAGATAAGGTTGTACTCATAACTGGCGGCGGTTCTGGCATCGGCGAGGAAAGCGCGAGGTTGTTCGCTGCTGAGGGAGCATATGTCGTTGTTGCGGATTGGGACGGGCCTGAAGGGCAGCGTGTGGCTGATGAAATCAATGAGCAACAAGGAGTTTTGAAAGGGTTTCCAAAAGTGCGTGCGATCGCTATTCAGACGGATGTATCATGTGCGATTGCGGTTGAGGCGCTCATGGCTGAAACGCTTCAAGCATTCGGCCAGCTCGATGTGCTGTACAACAATGCTGCCGTTATATTGCCAAAGCCGATTGAGGAAATCGATGAGCAGGCGTTTGATCATGTCCTTGCGGTAAATGTGAAGGGTGTGTATCTGATGATCAAGCACGCGATACCGCTTTTGCGACAAACCAAGGGCACGATTGTGAATATGGCTTCGCTGAACGGCCTTATAGGCCAACGACAGAATCCGATTTATGCGGCTTCCAAAGGAGCTATTATAGCGCTGACGAAGTCATTAGCGCTCGATTTTGCGGCGGATGGTGTAAGAGTCAACTGTGTGTGTCCGGCCGGTGTGATGACACCTTTATTAGAGGAATGGACGAGGCAGCAGCCTGATCAAGCGGCAACGATACTTGCGCTGAATGCGATGCATCCGCTTGGCCGGCCAGCAACTTCGGAGGAGGTTGCGCAGTCGGTGTTGTATCTGGCTTCGCAGCAAGCGGCATTCATAACCGGAGTAGCGCTGCCAGTTGAGGGTGGCGCCTCGCTCGGCTATTAACAAAACCAAGGGAGAGTTAAAAATGAAAATTACAAAAGTAGAAACTTTCGTGCTTCACGTGCCGATAGACCCGCCGATAACCGATGCCATTAATGTGGCGACGCATTGGGGGCTGTCAGGCGTTCGTATTTTTACGGATGAAGGTTATGTGGGATACGGCTACACGGGAACCTGCGCCCATGGCGATGATATGATCGTCGATACGATTGATCGTTACTATGCTCCTGAGTTGATCGGCAAAGACCCTTTTATGGTTAAGGAGATTTGGGAGACGCTGCGGTATGGAAAAATGCATTGGATCGGACGGGCAGGCATCACGCATATGGCGCTTGCTGCCGTTGATATCGCGTTATGGGACATTATGTCGAAGGCGTCTAACAAGCCGCTATGGCAGTACCTGGGCGGACATAAATCAAAAGGCATCAAAGCGTATAACACGAACGGCGGCTGGTTGAATTGGTCGAAGGAGCGTTTGCTGAAGGACGTAACGGACATCGTCGAGCAGGGCTTTACAGGGGTGAAAATCAAGGTTGGCAAGTCGGATCCGCATGAGGATTATGACCGAGTGAAGGCGGTTCGCAAAGCGATTGGCGACCAGGTGATTTTTATGATCGACGTCAATCAGCAATGGAATATCAATACGGCGATGACCTGGGGCAAGAAGCTGGAAGAATTTGATTTGTTTTGGCTGGAGGAGCCGCTTAATCCTGATGATATTCTAGGTCACAAGAAGCTGGCCGATGCACTGAATGTGCCGATCGCACTTGGTGAGCATGTGTACTCGAAGTACGCGTTCCGTGATTATATCCATCAAGGGGCTATCGAGTACTGTCAAGTTGACGTTACGAGGGTAGCGGGCATTACAGAGTGGCTGCAGGTCGCAGGGCTTGCTGCTTCGTATGACATTCCGATCTGCCCGCATGTAGGCGATATGGGACAAATTCACCAGCATCTGGTTGCTGCCACACCAGGGGCTATTATGCTTGAGTATATTCCTTGGATTAGAACGATATTTGTTGAGCCAGCCACCGTCAAGAATGGACAGTATGTACTTCCAGAGCTTCCGGGCGCTTCCACTGAAATCATTCCTAAATACTTTAATGAGTTCCGTATTCGATAAATAAGAAACTAGGAAAACGGACCAATTATTTCGTAATTAAATCTGATATTTAAAGGATGGGTACTGCATGAATCATTCAAAGCTTTGGTATTCAGGGCCGGCAGCCGGCTGGAAGCAAGGACTGCCGATAGGCAACGGAAGAATAGGCGCCGTCATTCACGGTGGCATTGAAAGTGAAACATGGAGCATGACGGAAATTACCTATTGGTCGGGTCAGGTAGAGCGTATTCAAGGAAGCGGAAACGCGAAAGCCAATCTGGAGCAGATGAGAGAGCAATTTTTCAAGGGGAATTATAATGAGGGTGACAGACTGGCTAAGCAAGCGCTGCAGCCTAAGAAACAAAACTTCGGTACAAACCTGTCTGTCTGCGATATCTCTCTGCGCTTCGAACAGCAAGGGGAAGACCTGGTACGCGAGCTAAGCTTGGAAAATGCGATCGCGCAGGTTTCCTATACAAGCTCCGGCAATAAGATTACCCGTGAAACGTTCGCCACGCATGCCGACGGCATTGTCGTATCGCGTATGAAGAGTGAGCAAGCTGGGGCGATATCCTTCTCGCTGAACATACAAGGGCGCACAGGAGATTTTGCAACGACGGTTACGAATAACGACACACTCGAGTTTCGCGGCCAAGCAACGGAAGAAGTGCACAGCAACGGGAAGTGCGGGGTATTTTGCGAGGGCAAGGTAAAGGTTGTTGCTGTGGGCGGCATCGTCCAAACCGGCGATAATGAAATCATTGTATCGCATGCGGATGAGGCATATATATATTTCGCCATGAATACGGATTATGGCAGGACAGATGAGGAATGGGCTTCGGAATGTCATGTGCAGGTCGAGGCGGCAATTGCCAAGGGATATGAGCGCTTGAAAGAGGATCACATTGCGGATTATCGCGATTTGTATGCTCGAGTGGCAATTGATTTAGGCGATACGGCGAGCGCGAAGCTTCCAACAGACGAGCGAATGAAGCATTTTCGGAATGGGCAGTATGATGATTCTGATTTAGTGGCATTGTTTTTCCAATACGGCCGCTATTTGACGATTGCCGGCTCGCGCGAGGATTCGCCGCTGCCGCTCCATTTGCAAGGCATTTGGAACGACGGAGAAGCGAATAGCATGGCTTGGAGCTGTGATTACCATCTGGACGTCAATACGGAGATGAACTATTACCCGACGGAAATAAGCAACTTGGCCGAATGCCATGTTCCTTTGATGAACTATATTGAACGCTTATCTGTCGCGGGCAGGCAAGCGGCTCAGGATTTCTACGGAAGCGAGGGCTGGGTGGCGCATGTATTCTCGAACGCTTGGGGCTTCTCGGCTCCGGGCTGGGAAACGGGCTGGGGTCTTAATGTAACGGGCGGATTATGGATTGCGACTCATTTGAAGGAGCATTATGAGTATGGGCTTGATCATCAGTTTTTAACGAAGCAAGCCTATCCGGTTATGAAGGAAGCGGCCGTTTTCTTCCTCGACTATATGACGGTGCATTCGGGCAATGGCTGGCTCGTAACTGGACCGTCGAACTCGCCCGAGAACAGCTTTTATACGAGCAACCGCGAGGAAGGCGCGCAGCAGCTGTCGATGGGCTCGACGATGGATCAGGTGCTGGTGCGGGATTTGTTCACCTTCTGTCTAGAGACTGCCGAGCTGCTGCAAACGGATCCGGAGCTTCAGGAGAAGCTGAAGCAAGCGATAGCGCTGCTGCCGCCGCTCATGATCGGGAAGAAGGGACAGCTGCAGGAATGGCTCGAGGATTATGAGGAAGCCCAGCCGGAGCATCGTCATCTAGCGCATCTCTTCGCCTTATATCCAGGCAATCAGATTACGCCGAGGCAAACGCCTGAACTAAGCGCTGCCGCTAAGGAAACGCTGCTGGGCCGAATGCAGACCGATGAACTTGAGGATATTGAATTTACAGCTGCACTGTTCGCTACCGGCTTTTCCAGATTGCATGACGGTGACCGTGCACTGCGGCATATCACCCATCTGATCGGGGAGCTGTGCTTCGATAATATGCTGACGTATTCCAAGGCGGGAGTTGCCGGAGCAGAGACGAATATTTTCGTCATTGACGGCAATTACGGTGGAACAGCGGCTGTGGCCGATTTGCTCCTGCAAAGCCATGCGGGTGAAATCCATTTGCTGCCGGCGCTCCCGAGTGTTTTGTCCAAGGGCTCATATAAGGGACTGCGGGTAAAAGGAAATGCGGAGGTTGACGCCGCTTGGGAGAATGGTGTGCTGACGGAAGCGACCATCCGGGCGTTTTCGGCGGGTGATACAATCGTGCGATTCGGCGAGCAAGCCGTGCCGCTTACGCTTATTCCCGGCCATGTCTATAGGTTCGGCAAAGACCTGCAGGTTCTGGAAAAGCAAGAAGCAGGCATGTAATTAACCATATAAAAGAAAAAGACAACTACTTGACTGTTAATAGTAGTTGTCTTTTCGTATCATTAGGTTATTATGGATGAGCGAAGCTTTTTTTTAAGCGTTTTAAGTGCTGCTCTTATTATGTAAGCGCTATTATTTCAGAGAGGTGGGTTGGCCGTGCCAAAGTACTCCACCATATTTCGAAAGTTTCTCCTATCCTATCTTATTATTCTGATCATTCCAAGCATAGCGGGCTTCGTTTCCTATCGCACTTCAATTGCGGTAACACAATCCATCTCCATTGAAAATAGCGTCACGCAGCTGCAGCGAAGCCAAGAGATTTTGGAGAGAAGAATGGATGAGGTCGAGGGCTTTACTAGGCAGCTTGCCTTAAACGTCGATTTAAATAAATTGATGAACGAGAAGAAAACAGGCGATGAAGTCAATGTGTACGGCATTTGGAGCATGGTGAAGCAGGTAACGCCATTCAGCCAGACCAACGATTTTTTGCAAAACTATTTTATCTACTTAAATAATTATGACGTGATCTTCACGCAGGGCTCGGCCTACTTCAGGCCCGAGCATTATTACCAGAACTTCCGCTATAACGATCTTTCGCTCGAGGAGTGGAAGAAGTCGGTGCTGGACAAAACGCACCGCAGCGAAATTATGCCGCTTCGCTCCTTTACGAGTAACACAAAGAAGACGTCGGTCGTAACGTATATGCAGTCTCTTCCGCTGGACAGCTTCAGCGGCTCGTCCCCGGCTACCGTCGTTGTCATCATTGATGAAGAAAACATATCGAGCCTGTTGGCAGGATTTGAGGACCGGTACGGCGGCTGGGCCCATATTAGCGATGCGCAGGGAAATACAGTTGGACTACGGGGAATTAGCGATGCCGCTGCCAAAAAACTGTCTTCGGATGCTCGGCTCGGACAGGATAAGGTCAGCCAGTTCTATAACGACGACCTCGTTATCACCATTCATTCCGAACAAAACGGCTGGACCTATAGAGCGGGAATTCCTAGGCAGGTGCTGATGGAAAACGCGAATCAAATTAAATATATTACGTGGCTTGTGACGGGCGCCGCTTTGCTGCTCGGACTTCTGGCTGGCCTGCTGCTGTCTTACCGAAACAGCGCGCCAATCAATCGGCTGCTTACGGTCATGAAAGAGCAGTTCGGCAAGGATGGGATTACGGTTCGGAATGAGTACGACTTTCTGCATGGTAACATATCGAGCATCATGACGAGCAACCGGCATCTTGAGAATGAATTAAAACGCCAGCTTCCGCTGGTAAGAGACGGCTTCTTGAAACGGCTCGTTGCCGGGGATTTCCAGACCTCGGAGGAAATTTCCGCTGCCGCGGCGCAGGCCGACACGAGCTTCGAAACGAATGAGGGATACGTTGGCATTTTGCAGATCAACGGCTATTCCGGCATGGACAGTGTCGAAATTTTGAATGAGCTGTATGCCGCGAGGCTGATTTTGAAGCAGACGTTATCCGATCTGGACAGCCGGCTTCATATGACGGATCTCGGGTCGGACCGAATCGTCACCATCTTTACGACGAAGGAAGGGGACTTGGGGTTCGAGGAAACCAGGCAGAGAATGGAAGTTACGCTCGAGAAGCTGGCCGAAATCGCATATGCGGAGTACAAAATTTCGATCACGGCAGCGTTCGGGGACGCCTTCCTGGCGATTATCGACGTGAGCCATTCTTATGAGCAAGCGAAGCAAACGATGGAATATGCCGAATATAACAGCAAGACGAGCTTCGTATGGTTTAGCGACTCCAGGCCGGAGACGGCTACTTATTACTATCCGATGGACATTGAGCAGCGGTTGATCAGCACGATTCGCGCTGGCGAGCCGGACGAGGCGAAGCGGATGGTTCTGTCCGTTATGGAGAAAAACATGGAAAACCAGCAGCTATCCGTCGAGATGAAGCAGCAGCTGGTTGGTGAGCTGAAGGGTACGCTGCTCAAATTGCTCGATCAGAAGGCGTTTATGGAATCAGAGCTGCTGCATTCGTTAAAAAACCAAATCATCGGCATTCAAGCGTCCAACGCCATAGGCGTGATACAGGATGAAATCGTCGAAATCGTGGAAGCGTTATGCAGCGTGATCAACAGCAAAAAGAATCATGCCCATATTCAAACCGTCGAGGAAATCAAAAAATTTATTGCCGAGGCCTATGGCGACTCCGAGCTGACCTTATACCGAATTGCGGAAAAAGTGGAGCGGCCGGAGAAATACATCTCGCAATTGTTCAAGGAGGTAACGGATATTAACGTATCCGACTACTTGGAGATGATTAGAATCGAGCAAGCTACCGCCCTGCTGAGAACGAATGCTTGCACCGTCGATGAGATTGCGGCCCGCGTAGGGTATAACAGCTCACATTCCTTCCGTAGAGCCTTCAAGCGGGTGATGGGTGTTGCGCCGAGCTCTTATCGGCAATCGATCAAAATTTAAGCGTCCGGCCGCGCAGCAGACAGGGGGAGGATTAGGTTGAAAAAAAGAATCGCTGGCTTATCGGCGCTTATATTGATTATCAGCCTGCTGCTGGCCGCGTGCTCGCAGAGCAACGGGCCGTCTGAAACGGGTGAGGCGGACGCCTCGGCGAATTCGGCGGGCTCCCCGGGCGCGCCGGTTGAGATTAAAGTGTTCGCCCAGCAGGATTCCAGCATCGATTTGAAGAGCAATGATTTTACGAAATTACTGGAGAACAAGTTTAACGCGAAGTTTAACTGGGACATTATTTCGATGGACGGTGCCAAGGAGAAACGGCAAATTTCGCTTGCGAGCGGCGATTTTCCCGATGCCTACCTGTTAACGGCCTACATCGACCAGTTTTCGCAATCCGATCTGTTGAAATATGGCAAGCAAGGCGTATTTCTGCCGCTTAACGAGCTCATTGACCAATTTGCGCCTAACATTAAAACGGCCATGGAGAAGGAGCCTCTGCTTAAAGCTTTGAATACGGCGCCTGACGGCAATATTTACGGACTTGTCGCCTACAGCCAATGCTTCCACTGCTCCTACCCGAACAAAATGTGGGTGAACACGAAGTGGTTGGAGCAATTGGGGCTGGACATGCCCAAGACGACAGCCGAATTCACAACGATGCTAAGAGCCTTCAAGCATAACGACCCGAATCAAAACGGCGTGCAGGACGAAGTACCGCTGAGCGGTTCGATGGAGGATTTTGGCGTTCATATCATTCCTTATCTAATGAACGGATTCATTTACGACGATGACCGCAATTATTTGTATATGAACAACGGCAAGGTGGATACGGCGGCTAACAAGCCGCAGTGGAAGGAAGGCATCGCCTACATCAAGTCGCTGTATGACGAGGGCTTAATTGATCCGGGAGCGTTTATTCAAAATGCGGAAGCGCTGAAAAAAGCCGGAGACAACGCGGATACGGAAATCATTGGTGCCGCCGCTAGCATGCACCCCGCTATTTTCGTGAGCGAACGCACAAAGGACTATGCACCGCTGCCGCCGCTGGCGGGGCCCTATGCCTCTTATGCAACTTTTGCCGTCGGCGGCTTGCAGCCGGGCGCTAAATTCGTCATTACGAATAAAGCGAGCAGGGAAGCGCAAATCGCTCTGATCCGAATGGTGGATTACATGTACACACCAGAAGGACAAACCATATCGCAATCGGGACTTGAGGGCGTCGGCTGGAGAAAGCCGATTGCGGGCGAAGAAGCACTTGGCGAAGGGATCGAACCGAATTTCGCGACATTAATTCCAATTGAGAATGCAGTGCCAACGAATTCCGGCTGGAGCGGGATGGCGCATTTTTATATGCCAAGAGAATACCGCGAAAGCTGGGTTGCAGGCAAAGACATTTACGCGCCTGACGGATATGAACGAAGGCTCATTGAAGCGACGCTGCTATACGAAGGTCATGAACCGGCGGAAGTATTCCCGGTCTGGACCACTTGGGTTGATCCGGCGCTAACCGACGAAGCAGGCATGCTTCATACGAACCTGATCAATTATATCAATCAAAGCACTCTGCAATTCATTACTGGCAACTTGGATTTGGATAAAGATTGGACAAGCTATGTGAGCAGGCTGGAAAATATGCAGATCGGCCGGTTTATTGAAATCATGCAAAAAGCGTATGACCAATCGAGAAATAATAACAATCAGTAAGAAAGAACCCGAAGGAGAATTTTCATTCTATTTTGAATGAGAATTCGCCTTTTATTTTTGCGCGGATACCCTGAATACGAGCATAGGGGTGCGGAAGTAGATAAACCGCGATAATACTGGACGTACAGAGAAGAAATGTCCCCCCTTGCAGAGGGAGAATGTACGTAAAAATGACCAATTGTACCTACACAACGACAGATGAAGTGGATTATTATTGGCCTCAAGAAAGCGCTAACACAAACAGGGGAAACATAATAGGAGGGATCGTTCTGCTGCAGCAAACAACAAGAAAAGATCAACAGATTAAGAACATGTATTCAATCAAGAACGGGTATGGGAGGCAAGCGGCCAAGAGTTTGCGGTCGCATTGGCAGCTCTATTTGCTCGTCATTCCGCCGCTGCTATACTTCCTCATTTTTAAATACTTTCCGATGATCAATGCAGTTCTGGCATTTAAGGACTATAACGTCGTAAAGGGAATCTGGGGCAGCCCTTGGGTCGGGTTTAAATATTTTAGACTGTTTTTCGAAAATCCTATTTTCTGGACACTTATCAAAAATACGCTGCTTCTGAGTTTCTATCAGCTGCTGGCAGGTTTTCCGATTCCGATTCTGCTGGCGCTCATGCTGAACGAGATACGAAACGGCCGTTTCAAGCGGTTCATTCAACTTGTCACATTCGCCCCGTATTTTATTTCCACTGTCGTTATGGTGTCCATGATTATGCTTTTTTTGGCGCCACGGCTTGGTTTTGTTAATATCGCGCTCCAATACTTCGGTTTTGAGCCGGTCAACTTTCTGGGCGAGCCCGACATGTTCCGTTCGATTTATGTATGGTCGGACATTTGGCAGACGGCTGGATACGCAGCGGTTATCTATCTTGCGGCGCTCGCTGGCATAGATCCGACACTGTACGAGGCTGCCAAAGTGGACGGAGCGTCGCGCTTTCAGAAAATCTGGCATGTCGATTTGCCCGGTATCCTTCCGACTATAACCATTATCCTGATTCTGAACGTAGGCAACATCATGTCGATCGGCTTCGAGAAAATTTATTTGCTACAAAACTCGCTTAACCTGCCTTCGTCAGAGGTCATCGCCACTTATGTGTACAGCATGGGCCTGCTGAATGCGAACTATAGCTTTGCTACGGCAGTCGGCTTGTTGAATTCCGTAATCAATCTCATCCTTCTGGTTGCGGTAAACAGCTTCGCAAAACGAATTTCGAATAACAGCATCTGGTAATTTAGGGGGAATTGTATATGGCTATTTCATCGACGGTACCCAAAAGCAAAATAAGGGAGTCGGCCGGCGACAGAATTTTAATTTTTGCGATCTATGTCATTTTGAGCCTCGTGCTCGTTGCCGTTTTGTATCCGCTCATCTACATTGTCAGCAGCTCGATTAGCAGTCCGGCAGCTGTCGTATCCGGAAAGGTTTGGCTTTGGCCGGTAGACATTTCGTTTCGGGGCTTCCAAACGATAATGAAGACGCCGCTAATCATGACTGGTTACGGAAATTCCTTGTTCTATATGTCGGTTGGAACGATCATCAGCGTAACGCTGACAGTTATGCTGGCTTATCCACTTTCAAGAAAATCGTTTTTTGGCCGAAAGGGCATCTTGATGATGATCATGTTTACGATGCTGTTCAGCGGGGGACTCATTCCGACTTATCTTGTCGTTAAGGAGATGGGAATGATCGATTCCCGCCTGGCTTTGCTCATTCCGAACGCAATCTGGGTATGGCAGGTCATCATTGCGCGCTCATTCTTTCAATCCACGATTCCAAGTGAGCTGGTCGAAGCGAGTGAAATCGACGGGTGCAGCGATTGGCGTTTTCTTGGCAGCGTCGTAATTCCTTTGTCGAAGCCGATTTTGGCCGTGCTTCTCCTGATGTATGCCGTTGGACAATGGAATTCGTATTTCGATGCGCTTATCTATTTGAAATCCGACAAGCTATATCCGCTTCAGCTTGTGCTGAGGAGCATTATCATTCAGAACAACAGCGCGGGAGCCATGGATCTAAGCGTACAAATACAAAGGGCTCAGCTCGCTGAGCTGCTCAAATATTCGTTAATCGTCGTGGCTACACTTCCGGTTCTGATCATCTATCCGTTCGTGCAGCGCTATTTCGTTCAGGGCATGCTAGTCGGCTCTGTCAAAGGCTAATTGACGGCGATTCCGAGCTATCGGAAAAAGGAGGTGGGGGTTATGTAAGCATTTGAGAAGTGCGTTCATGTTTCTATGTGGTAAGCCTGCAGGAAACAGCTATACAATATCTAATTATGCTTAGGGGGCAAAATGAAATGAAAAAGTTTAGCTGGAGTTTGATGTCGCTCATTCTCATAATGGTCATGGTGCTTTCAGCTTGTTCAAGTGATAATGGAAAATCGGGTTCGAATAATGGGTCGCCTGAGGGGAACACATCAGGATCGGCAGCGGATACCCCGTCGAAACCAGTAGAGATCAGCGTGTTTGCCGTTCAAGAGCAGGGCATCGACCTGCCGACCAACAAGTTCACGAAGCATGTACAGGACATGTTCAATATTAAATTTAATTTCGAATTGGTTCCTTCGGACGGCGCGAAGGAGAAACGCCAGATTTCCCTTGCAAGTGGAGATTATCCAGATGCGTACATTTTGACTCATTATATCGATCAGTTTTCGCAAGCCGACTTGCTGAAATTCGGGCAGCAGGGAGTCATCGTTCCATTAAATGATCTCATTGATAAGTATGCGCCGAACATTAAAGCCGCCATGGAGTCCAATTCGGATCTGAAGACGCTGAATACAGCTCCGGATGGCAAGATTTACAGTCTAGTGGCTTATACACAGTGCTTCCACTGCTCCTATCCGAACAAAATGTGGATCAACACGGAATGGCTGGATAAGTTGAAGCTGGATATGCCGAAAACGCCAGAAGATTTCAAAAATGTCCTGAAAGCGTTTAAAACGCAGGATCCGAACGGTAACGGCAAAGCGGACGAAGTGGCGCTGAGCGGTTCGACGGAAGAATTTGGCGTGCGCGTCCTTCCATTTCTTATGAGCGGCTTCGTATACAACGACGATAGAAACTATTTGAACATGTCAAGCGGTAAGGTTGAATCCGCTGCCATCAAACCGGAATGGAAAGAGGGCCTCGCTTACGTCAAGTCGCTTTATGACGAAGGGTTGATCGATCCGGGTGCGTTTACGCAAAACGCCGAGGCGTTCAAGAAAATCGGCGAAAATGCGGATGCTGAAATTTTGGGTGCCGGCGCAGGCATGCATCCGGCAATCTTCATTGATCTGGCTGGTCCGCGTTCTGCCAAATATAATCCGGTACCTCCGCTTCAAGGGCCAAACGGAGCACTCGCTACGCATGACAACGGTGGTGTTTCTCCAGGCGGGAAATTCGTCATCACGAACAAAGCAAGCGAAGAGGCACAGATCGCTCTGATCAAGCTTGCGGACTATATGTACACGGCTGAAGGCCAAACCAACGGCGGATCCGGCATGAAGGGCATCGATTGGGAAGATCCGGCGCCAGGCGACAAAGCTCTCGGCGAGGGCGTTGAGCCTAAGGTTAAAACGATTCCGGGCAAAGAGGGCGAAGAGCCGAGGAATGCAGGGTGGTCCGGTATGGGTCACTTCTATATGCCGAAGGAGTATCGGGACAGCTGGGTACAAGGGACGGACATTTACGATTCGGCTAACTACGAGCGCAGGCTTTATGCAGCGACGAAGCTGTACGAAGGCAACGAACCGAAGGAGCTGTTCCCGTTCTGGTCGATCTGGGTAGATCCGGCGCAAAGCGACGAGATGAGCATGCTGCAGACGAACATCCGCAATTATATCGAGCAAAGCTCGCTTCAATTCGTAACGGGCAACAAGGATCTGGACAAAGACTGGGACAGCTACGTTAAAGGCTTGAAAGACCTGAAGCTTGACCGTTACCTTGAAATTCTGCAATCTGCTTACGACGCATCGGCACAATCTTAGATAGAGATCACATTCGGGCGCTTCCTATGAAGCGTCCGATTCTCTTGGTCTCACGGCGCGCCAGGAGCAATGGAAATCCAATGAATGAGGTGAACACAATGAACATTCCACACACCGTCATCCGTTTGGCCGAATTCGGGGGCAGGCCGGATTCGGGGGAAGACACGGCGGCTGCGATGCGCAGGGCGATCGAAGAAGCGGTAAGAATCGCGGGTCCCGTCGTTCTGTCATGCGAGAGGGGACGGTACGATTTCTATCCCACGCACGCAACAAAGGCGAAATACTATATTTCCAATACGGCAAGCTTCGATGAAAACCCCGACGTAACGAAGACGATCGGCATTCTTCTGCAAGGATTGCGGAACGTGACCCTCGACGGCAACGGATCGTTGTTCGTCTTCCATGGCAAACAGACGATGATCGTTGTCGACGGCTGCGAGGAGGTGGCCATCCGCAACCTTCGTCTGGATTACGAGCAGCCCACGGTTGCCGAGATGACGGTCGAAGGAATAGGAGCCGGCTTCCTTGACGTAGCTGTCCATAAGGACAGCCGATACGAAGCGGATAACGGGGCGGTCACTTGGGTGGGTGAAGGGTGGCGCTTTCGGGACGGCCCGATGCAGGAGTATGATCCGTTGACGGATACGACCTGGCGTATCGACAACGCCGTGGCTGCGGCTGCCCGCGTAGAGGAGAGGGAACCCGGAAGGCTCAGGCTGTTTTTTGATGCCGGACGTATGCCGCCGACGGCCGTCGGGCGCGTCCTCCAGACAAGGGACGGCATTCGGGATCAGGTCGGCGCGCTCGTCATCCGCAGCCGCAAGGTCGAATGGAGCGACATGGGCGTGCATTTCATGCATGGCCTAGGTCTCGTATGCCAATTCAGCGAGGATGTCTCCTTCGAGCGGATGGAGCTGGCACCACGTCCGGAAACGGGCCGCACGGTTGCGGCTTTTGCCGATTTCATTCATGTATCGGGCTGCCGGGGTCTTATCCGGGTGGCGGACAGCCGATTTGCCGGCGCACACGATGATGTCATTAACGTGCACGGCACTTATTTGCGCGTAGCGGGAAAGCCTTCGGCGGACGAGGTGCTGCTCCGGTTTATGCATCCGCAAAGCTACGGCTTTCCCGCGTTTTTTCCAGGGGATTGCATCGAATTTATACGTTCCGAATCGCTTGCGGCCTATGCGGAAGCCGTCGTAATCGAGGCGGCGCTCGTCGACCCGCATGTCATGCGGATTAAGCTGGACAGGGACGTGCCGGAGGCATTGCGAGGCGACGATGTCGTGGAGAATGTGACATGGACGCCCGAGGTGGAAATCGTAAATAACCGGATGGCCCGCATACCGACCCGCGGCGTTTTGGTGACGACGCGCGGAAGAGCGCTGATCGAGGGCAACCGGTTCGAGCGGATGACCATGAGCGCGGTACTGGTCGCGGGCGACGCCGGAAGCTGGTACGAGTCCGGCAGCGTGGATAACCTGACCATACGCGACAATACGTTCGTCGAGTGCGGAGGCGCGGATCACGCGGTTATCGCCATTTCCCCGGAGAATTCGGAAGCGGAGGAAGAGCAATATGTTCATGCCCGTATCGTTATTGAGGGCAACCGGTTCGAGATGCGGGACGCTCCTTTGCTGGAAGCAAGGAGCGTGGAACATTTGACATTCGTGGACAATCAGATCGTCCTGCCCGGCAAGCTAAAGGAAGCCGGAGCAACGATCCGGCTGACAGCTTGCGACGATGTGTCCGTAACCGGCAACCGCTACTCCTAGGCGGTAAAGGTACGCCGAAGCGCGGATTGCCCCCTCAAATATGGGTAATTGTACGTAAAACGGAAAAATGTACCTATAAGATCGCTAGGGAATTCTACTATTATCGATTTATGGTAAGCGCTATCATTTGACAGTCGGCATGTTGCTAAAGGAGGGAGTTAACGAATAACAAAAGTGAATAACCAAATGAGTTTCCAAATGAGTAACCAAATGAATAACAAAAAGGAGATGAAAAGTTTGGGCAGTTGGATGAGGAAGACGCGAATTTATTTATTGGCATTTATTGTATTGGCAGCGCAGCTGGGCACAGTCGCACCGGGAGGCGAAGTAGCGGAGGCGGCCAAGAAAGAAATAGCGGCTAAGCCGTATATGGGCTGGAGCAGCTATAGCATGCAGGTTTGGGAATCTACTAATGGCGGCAACGGAGGCAAGTGGATTACCGCCGAACAGATTAAAGCACAATCGGATGCGATGCATGAGAAGCTGCAGCCATACGGCTATGAATACATCAATGTGGATGCGGCTTGGAACGGGGGAATGGACGGTTACGGCCGGCCGATTCCGAGCACGACGCTTTTTCCTGACGGACTGCAGGAGGTCATCGACTACGTTCATGCGAACGGGCAGAAGTTCGGCCTGTACACCATTCCAGGCTTGTCGCAGGAGGCCTATGATCAGGATTTGCCCATCTACAACGCACCAGGCTGTTCGATGAAGGATATCGGCGACCCCACGAAAGAGTCGGACTCATGGGGCTTTGGCTACAAAATGGATTTCTCCAATGCGTGCGCGCAAAAATACATAGACTCCATCGCCGATCTCTATGCCGAGTGGGGCGTCGACTTTCTGAAGTTCGACAGCGTCACGCCGGGGTCGGGCATCTCCGACCTTTCTCTGGATTCGAGGGATGACGTAAAAGCCTGGTCGCAGGCGCTTGAGCCGCATGATATCTGGCTGGAGCTGTCCTGGGCGCTCGACATCAAATATATCGACCACTGGAAGGAATATTCGAACGGCTGGCGCGTTGATTGGGATATCGAATGTTATTGCGCGGGAGCTTTAACGAACTGGAGCAGTGTCGTCAGGCTCTTTCCGAAAGCAGAGAAGTTTTGGCGCCATGCTGGTCCCGGCGGCTGGAACGATTTCGACTCGCTGAACATCGGTAACGGGGCGATGGACGGCATTACGCCGGACGAACGCAAGACGGCGATGTCGTTCTGGGCTTTGTCGTCGGCGCAGCTATATATCGGCAACGATATGACCCGACTGGATGACTACGGTCTGGAATTGCTCACGAACGAAGAGGTCATCGCCGTCAATCAGGCCGGCCGCCCGGGGCATCCGGTGTCGACCGATACCGAGCAACAGGTGTGGTATGCGAATAACGGCGACGGAAGCTATACAGTCGGACTTTTTAACCTCGGAAGCTCTGCTGCGACGGTTAACGTCAATTGGAGCGATATCGGCTTGACTGGCCCGGCTACGGTTCGCGACCTATGGAGCCATGAGGATTTGGGCACTTTTAATACCGGCTATAGCTCGGTAGATTTGGCTTCGCATGGATCGCGTTTGTTCAAGGTAGTGGCGCTGGACGGAACGGCAGCCGCCAACGATGACGATACCGGCATGAAGTACACGGGCGCTTGGACGAGAAACGGCGGTCAAGAGCTAGCTGGAGACAAACAAAATTTAGTCATTGATGTAAGCGATGCCACGGCGCAAAACAGCACAATAAGCCCATCTACGGCAAGCTTCAATAAGAAGACCGAGGAGCAGGCGGATGTGACGACGGTTATGGCGCTTAATGACAATACGCTGAGCAGCATTTCGAACAATGGGTCAGCGCTGGCACCGGGTACGGATTATACGGTGTCCGATAATGAAGTGACCATCAAGAAAGAGTATTTGGCGGCAAGGCAGGAAGGCACGACCAATTTGAAGTTCACCTTCAGCGGGGGAGCTTCGCAGACGCTAGTCGTTACGATAAGCGATACGACGATAAGGGACAGCAAAGTTACACCGGGAACGGTCAACTTTGACAAGAAGTCTTCGGCCCAGGCCGACCTTTCGCTGACGACAGCGTTAAACGGCAATCAATTAACGGGGGTAGCGCTTAATGGAAATGCTTTGGCGCCAGGCACGGATTATACCGTATCAGGCAGCCAGCTGACGATTAAGAAGGCATTTCTTGTCGCGCTCGAGGCAGGAACGACGGTGTTGACATTTACCTTCGATGCGGGTGCGGAGCAGCATGTTTCACTTGTCGTAAGAGATTCATCCATTGGCGGCTCGATTTCCGTCAATGACGACGATACGTCTATCGTATATACGGGAGGCTGGAACCGCAGCAACAACCGCGGACTTGGCGATTATATGGACGACGTGCATTACGCCGAGGCGAACAATAACGATTTCTTTGAATATACGTTTACGGGAACGGGCATCGAATTCATTACCGAAATGGATCCCTCCCAGGGCGAAGTGGACATCTACGTGGATAACCAGTTCCAGCAAACCGTAAGCACCTACAATATCGGCAGATTAGCGCAGCAGCCGGTATTCAACGTAACCGGTCTCTCGAACGGTCCCCACACGCTCAAGGCGGTGAAGAAATCGGGGTACTTCCTGCTGCTGGATAAATTGCGGATCAGCGTGCCGGATTTGATTAGCGCGAACACAGGAGTATTTGACAAGGCTGCCGGACAGCAGGCTGACCTTACATTGACGACAACGGGCGACGGAAGCAGCCTGAGCGGCATTACGGGCAGCTCCGCAGCATTGGTTTCGGATACGGATTACACGGTTTCAGGTAATACGGTGACGATCAAGAAGGAATATCTTGCCGTCCAGCCGATTGGACCTTCTAGCCTGACCTTTGCTTTTAACGGGGGAGCGACTCAGACAATAGCTGTTGATGTTATCGATTCATTGGCGGCAAACAGCACGATTAACCCAGGCGCAGGAAGCTTCGATAAGAAAGCGGACCTGCAGGAAGACGTCACGACCACGATGACGCTTAACGGAAATACGCTTGTTGGCATTTCGAACGGCGCAGCAGCATTGCTGGACGGCACTGATTATATCGTAGCGGGTGACGAAGTGACGATCAAGAAAGGGTATCTGGCAACGTTGCCGACCGGTACAGCTAATTTGAGCTTTAGCTTCGATCACGGAGCCTCGCAGTCCTTGTCGATTGCGGTTAGCGATACAACTGGACAGAACAGCTCGATCAGCCCTAGTGCGCTTAGCTTTGACAAAAAAGCGTCCGCACAGGCCGATGTTACGACGAATGTTGCCTTTAACGGCAACAGCCTAAGCGGAGTTGACGACGGCGGTACCGCTCTTCAAGCAGGCGTCGACTACCAAGTATCGGGCAGCCAGCTTACGATCAAGAAGGAATATCTTTCGGCTAAACCAAACGGTATGGCCAATCTGACCTTGTCCTTCAGCGGCGGCGCCGCTCAGAACCTGACGATTGTGGTGAGCGATACGTCCAGAGGCCGCTATGTATCCATCAATAATGATGATAGCGAAATCTCGTATAAAGGCGCTTGGCAGCATGGCAGAAATAGGGGGTTTGGTGATTACAAGGATGATGTGCATTACACCGAGGCCAACAACGATTATTTTGAGTTTACGTTCGTGGGCACGGGCATTGAAGTGATTACAGAAAAGGATTCCTCGCAGGGCGATATCGACATCTATGTGGATAACGTGTTCAAGCAAACGATCAGTACGCACAATGCAAGCAGGCAGATTCTGCAAACCGTATACAGCATCGATGGGCTTTCCGAGGGGACGCATACCATTAAGGCTGTTAAGAAATCGGGCTATTACATGCTGCTGGATCAATTGAAATTCAAAACAGCGGATATGATCAGCCCCGATTCAGCCAGCTTTGACAAGACGGCACAGGCTGATGTGACGACAACGCTAGGCATTGACGGAAGCAACCTGCTTGGTATTGTGAATGGCGAGACCCCTCTTGCAGCGGGCAAGGATTACACGATATCTGGTAATGTGATTACAATCAAGAAGGAATACTTAGCGGTACAGCCGGATGGAGCAGTCAGCTTAGCGATCTCCTACAAAGGGGATTATCAAAATGATATCCACTATACGATGACGAATGACGACTTTTTGGAGTATACATTTACAGGAACAGGCATTGCATTGCTTGCGCCTAAGTCATCTTCGCAGGGCGACATCGCTATTTACGTAGACGGTGTGTTTAAGGAAACGGTAAGTGCATATAACGCGAGCAGGATCACACAGCAAGACGTTTACAGCATTTCCGGGCTGACAAACGGTGTCCATACGCTTAAGGCTGTGAAAAAATCCGGTGATTTTATGCGGATAGATGGTGTGAGGTTCACCGTAAATAGCGCAACATTGCCGACGCCAACGCCAACGCCGACACCAACACCGACGCCAACACCAACACCAACACCAACGACAGCGCCGACAGCGCCGCCAGCAGTAACGCCAGATGTAACACCAACGGCAGCACCGACAGCAGCGCCGGGTCTTTTGAATGACGCCTACATGAACGGCTATGGAGACGGCACCTTCAAGCCGGACAACAAAGTAACCCGCGCTGAGATCGCGGCTATGTTGTCCAGAGTCGTAAATCGCGAGAAGGCAGCGGCGGACATTGCTTACAGCGACGTTCGCAATTCCGATTGGGCGAAGGAGGCCATTTCGAATGTGACCAGAATGGGCTTGATGCAAGGCTACGCAAACGGCACATTCGGAGCTGGAAAATCGATTACGCGTGCCGAGATGGCCAAGCTTGTTTCTTCGATTATAGGCGACACTGAGAAAACAGGAACAGGCTTTACGGATATTTCGGGTCATTGGGCGTATACTGCTATTCTGAACGTGCAGGCTGCTGGAATCATTAGCGGCTATCAGGACGGTAGCTTTAAGCCGGATCATGCTTTGACGCGTGCCGAAGCGGCTAGTATCATCAACAAGGTGATTGGCAGAGAGAAGCCAAGCGGCGTAGGGCAATCTCCGTGGAGGGATGTACCTAGCACGCACTGGGCATTTGACGACATCTTGGCAGCTTCAATTAAATAATAGAGAGAGCCCTCCTAAATCATTAGGGGGGCTCTTTTTAGGGGGATTAATTATGAGTAAATTAGACCAGCCTGCCAGCCATTATATGAGCCTGCGAGGAGGATTGCCTAACCTGAATCAAAAGCTCTTCCGAAACGAACCAATAGCCGTTGCTTTTCTTGGGGGTTCCATAACAGAGGGTTATGGAGCGTCCGATCCGAATAAGACCAGCTGGCGTGCCATTACCGAGAGTTATTTGAGAGAACGATTTTCTGAAGAGAAGGTGACTTGCATAAATGCGGGGGTCGGGGGCACGAATTCCACCTTCGGCGCCCATCGCATGAGAGAGCATGTCTTGCTGAATGGAGAAATTGATTTATTGTTCGTTGAATTCAGCGTCAACGATGGGGAGGACCGCGAAGAATCGATTCGAGGCATGGAAGGAATCGTACGGCAGTGCAGGAGGCTGTCGCCGCAGGCAGACATCTGTTTCCTTTATACGGCGGCGGAGAAAAACTTGTCCTCCGGAATGCCATTCAATATTGCCGTTCATGAGGAGGTCGCGACCCATTATCATATCCCATCCGTTAACTTCGCGGCCAATATCTATAATCTGATAGAGGCAGGCCAAACGCGCTGGGAAGAGCTCGCTCCTGATCTTGTACATCCGAATGATGCGGGTTATGCGCTGTATGCCCAGTATGTGCAGACCTTTTTGGAAACGGCTCTTGCTAGGGAATCTAGTAGTGCGTACAAGCCGGGAATCCCAGCTTTGCCATCTCCGAAAGACGAAAGAAATTACGAATATGCTGCGATGCTGGATTCTCGTCAAGCAGTTCAGCAAGATGGCTTTATTCTCAAGGAGGCGCAGCCAGAGCCGCTCATCAATTGGCGGTATCATTCCGAGCATCTTTTTACGGAAATAAAGGAGGCGTCCCTTTCCTTTACCGTCAATGGACGGAGCGCCGGACTCTTGCTGTTATGCGGCCCTGATACCGGTATTTTTGAATATTCATTAAATGGATTAATCTTTAATCAGGTTCAGTTATTTGACGATTGGTGCTTGGGAGCATTTCGGCCAGTGATAGCGATGTTTCCTCTCCAACCGGACAACCACAACATGCGAATTACAGTCCGTAATACAGGGCTGAAGGATGAGCGGAGTACGGGGACAAGCGTGCGCGTCTTAAAGGTTCTTAGCAACATTGTGTAGTATAGGCTTGTGAACAAAATGGTAGAGCAGGGAGAGTCCTGACTCTACCATTTTTCTTTTCGGCTGATCTAAGCGCAAAAAACCTCATTGTGCTTCTTTAATCGTCTTTTACGGGCGTTTTCCTTCTCTATGCTCCTTCGTGCGGTTTTTGAACAATTTGTAAAGGAAGCGTATAGTGGATAATAGTGAAGAATGCACCGGAACTCATTCAACGAGGCGAACAGGGGGTTACCAGCCGTGCAATCATGGAAGCGTACGATGTTTATTTTATGGTTCGGCGTTCTGTTCTGCAGCTCAAGCTACACGATGTCGGTTCCTTTTCTGCCGCTATTCCTCTTCGATCTGGGAGTGCCGGAAAGCTCCATTAATCTATGGGCGGGAATCGTACATTCCTCGGCGTTTCTCGTCGGGGCAGTGATGGCTCCCTTATGGGGACTGCTTGCAGACAAATACGGGAAACGCAAAATGGTTATTCGGGCAGGGCTCAGCTTGGCCGTCATTTATGCCTTAATCGCCTTCGTGCAAACGCCGTGGCAGCTCGTGGGTGTCCGAATGCTGCATGGTTTTGTGGGCGGATTCGTTCCGGCATCCATGTCGATTGTAGCTTCGGTTGCGCCTAAGGAGAAGCTGGGCTGGAGTCTCGGCATAATGCAAGCGGGTACAATGACAGGCGGAATTCTCGGTCCGCTGTTCGGAGGGCTGCTCGCCGAAGCGTTCGGCCTCCGCAGATCCTTCGTCGTGGCCGCCATCATCATACTGGTTGCTACAGTGGCAGTTATTATTTGGGTCAGAGAAGGGAAAGCGGACGCATCAGAAGACGCAGTTGCGGGGAAGAAACAGGCGGAGCCTGTCACATACCGCATGGCGTTCCGCAACCGCGCGCTAATGAGCATGCTTATGCTGCTTGTTCTATTCCAGCTTTCAGTGAATATGATTCAGCCGCTGCTTACGCTGCATATCGCTAAATTGCAAGGCGGACTGCAGGGGGCTGTGCTCTCTGCCGGCTTTGTTCTCTCGCTGATTGGAATAGCGGGTATTCTTGCTTCTCCGATCTGGGGAAGGCTGGGAGAGAAAAAAGGGTATTATCGCATTCTCGTCATATGTTTGCTCTGTGCCGGCATGGTCATAAGCATGCAGTACTTCGTTCAAGACTTGTGGCTGTTCGCTATCGTGCAATTTATTTTCGGCTTGTTCATGGCTGGCATCGGTCCGATCGTTAATACGCTTGTCGTGCAAAGCACGGATGAGCAGTTTAGAGGCAGATCGTTTGGACTCACAACGAGCGCCAACCAGTTCGGCGCCATGCTTGGGCCGCTAATAGGCGGATTGCTTGGACTTGCTGTTGGCATCCATTGGATCTTCGTCTTCACAGGCATGATGATGGCTGCCGCTGGCATAAGCGTATGGCTGAAGCGGAGGCGCGAGCTCGGACAAGCAAATGTTCCATCAAGATGAAGAAGAGGCTAATCTCTCCCAAAAGGATGAGATTAGCCTCTTCTTCGATAATCTGGCAGCTATTTCTTTGGCTTTACCGCTTCCAGTGAGCCTGAGGCGAGCGTCCCTTTATGCAGAACAGCTGCTCGTTCCGGCAGCCTTGCAACCGTCTCGGCCGAGCAGCTTGCCGGAACGAGCACGGCGGTTGCCGCATCGCCGACCTTTGGCCATATTTGCTTACCCGACTCGTCTAACGGCATAATGCCGCCGGTAGCCAGGGAAAGTGCGCGGGACAGATTGTATTCGCTGGACCAGCCATACAGCTGTGCGGCAAGATGTGCCTTCTGCAGCGTATCCCCAATACCGAATGGCGACCAGTGATCCGTAATGCTGTCATTGCCGAGCAGAACGTTCACCTTTTGCTTCTGAAGCAGCGGAATCGGCATCACGCCTTTGCCGATCGGTACGGATGAAGCAATAGAGATGCCGAGCGATGCAAGGCGGTCAGCCAGTTCAACGTCGGCGCCTGCTGTTAACGAAGCGAGCGAGAAGGCATGGCTGACCGTAACTTTTCCTTGAAGGCCAGCTTCCTCCGTGAGATCGGCTAATCTTCGAATAGCCTTTAAGCCCGTTTCGCCTCCCTCGTGAAGGTGAATATCAATGCCGGCCTTGTAGTCTACCGCAATTTGTACCATCGTCTGCAGCGATTTTTCCATATCGGCGTCAACCGAGGTAGGATCTAGTCCTCCGACATGCGTAACGCCAAGCTGCATCGCATCGCGAATCAGCCCCTCAACATTGGAACGCAGCAGGCCGTGCTGAGGGAACGCGACGATTTCATGCGAAATTTTGTCCGAATAGTTGGATAGGGCAAGCTTCAGCTTCTCCAGGTTTTTGAGGCCGACGGTCTGATCGATATTGCAATGGCTTCGGACATATGTTGAGCCGTAGCCTAGTATGAGCTCAATGAGCTTCTCCGCTCGCTCTTGCGCAGTTGGCAGCAATAGTGGCAGCAGCGTCTGCTCCTCGGTAATACGGTCGAAAATACCGTTTTTTGTCGGCCTAACTGCTCGCCAAGGACCTCCGTAAAAGGTTTTGTCCAAATGAATATGCATATCTCTGAAGGAAGGCAGAAGCAGCATGCCCTTTGCGTCATAACAATCGATGCCTTTTCCGTATTCCAATTTTGTATCAAGTATTTTCGTAATGGTGCCTTTATCGATTTGCAGATTGCGAAGGACGGTTTCTGTTGCAACGACCTGCCCGTTTTCATATTTATATCCGCTTTCCAGACGAACGTTCAACAGCATATACGAACTGTTTTTTCCCAGCTTTTTGGTTTTGGAGTCATCCTTCTTCTTCGCAGCATCTGCGCTTGCCTGATCGGGTGTGAATAAGCCCATCGTACCCATAACGCCCAGAACGGCTGATGCGCCTCCTATTTTGCTAGCATTTCCTATAAACTCTCTGCGGGACATGCCTTTGTTTTCTTGATCCATGTCTAATCCTCCTCTAATCTTTTCTTTTATTTGCCCATCTAGCAATGGGAAAGCTTGCTTCAAACAAAATAACCAATGGAATCAAAACGATGAATGCAGATATGAAATCGGGCGGCGTCAGTATGGTGGATAAAGTGACCAGTATGACATAGGCGAACTTTCTGCTTTTTCTCAGGCGCTCAGGCGTGACAAGGCCGAGTCTTGCTAGAAAAACAAGGACGATCGGGTACTCGAAGACAAGGGAAAGCGGCAGCACGATCCGCATCAGGAATTGAATGTATTGCGCTGCTCCGTAGGTTTCTACAAGCCCCATGGATTGCGTTACGGAGGACGCGAATTGGACTGCCATCGGAAAGACAATGAACCAGCTGAAGGCTAGTCCGATTAGGAATAATAAGAGCGCAAACGGAATGAGCCAAGGAATTGATTTGCGTTCCTGCAGCGTCAAAGCAGGCTTGACGAACAGCCACACCTGCAGCAAAGCGAACGGGACCGATGCGCCGATTCCGATCGCCATTCCAGTTTGCACGTATAGCTGCAGCGCGTCAAATGGAGAGAAGGCATTCCATAGGATAGGCTGGGCGGGTGAGTAGGAATTCTGCAAATAAGCAAGCACAGGACGAACCAGCGCAATTCCGCCGCATAAAGCGATGGCGAATACAATCAGAACATAAATGATTCTTTTGCGCAGCTCTGTTAAATGGTCGATTAAACTCGGTTGTGCCAGCATTGCATCCGCCTCCTAACCATGCGCTGCGGGGTCAGTCCTGCGCTTCCCAGCGCTATGCCTGATTTCCGCTGTCATCCAGCCAACCTCCATTTGCCGGCTGATCCAGACCAACTTTTCAATATCAAGGAAGGAATATTTGCGGGTGCCTCCTATGGTTCGTTTTGGGCTGATAAGCTTCCGAATCTCATAATAACGAATCTGTCTTCCAGATAATCCGGTAAGTTCGCTTACCGTTCCGATATTCATGACTTGTTTGTCCATAAACGACATGATGACAGCTCCTTTTCCCCCTATTTTGCGTTACAAAAGCCACTCCCTTCCTATCATGTGGTATAAACTCGCACAAACTGGATGTGTCTATAATGATAATTATGATATTATGTGCTGTCATTAGATGATGAACCTAACATTTTAGATCTAATTTAGACGGATCGTACAACTCATAGCTGACTGCTAATGAAGAGAATTAGCTGCCAAAAAAACCGTGTTAAATTATATGACATACATTGAGACAGGCTAGCGGGTATCTGTTATTGTGTAAGCATCGCTAGTCGATTTACACTTAAAAGAATGAGGTGATGATTAATGTTGCAAAGTATTGGAATACCAGGATTGATCATGATTCTAGTCGTCATTCTGATCGTGTTCGGACCATCAAAGCTTCCCGAGCTCGGAAGGGCGGTCGGACGCACGCTGCATGAATTCAAGAGTTCCGCTCGCGAGCTGGTAGCCGAGAATAAGGATGAGCAGGAGAGCAAAGGAAGCGCATAAGTAAGATGCAGAAGTTGATGTTTGAAGGCCTTGATCGCTATCAGGGCCTTTTTTACTATGTGCGCCCGGGGTAGTCAAGGGTGTAAAAGATAGAATGTACTCGTTTCTATTTGTCCCAAATTCTGTTATTCTACTGAAGAATCGAACTTTGGACTGAGGAGTGAGCAGCTATCAAGCCGGTTACTGTATATGATATTGCTAGGGAAGCGAACGTCTCAGTAGCCACTGTGTCGCGCGTAATCAATAATACGGCTCCGGTAAAAAAGTCAACAAGAGAGCGAGTTATGGAGTTAATTGCGAAACATCAGTTTCAGCCTAACGCGATTGCGAGAAGTCTGTTTAAGAAGGAAACAGGGATGATAGGCGTTATTTTGCCTGATATTACAAATCCTTTTTTTCCAGAGGTATTGTCTGGTCTTGATCAGGAAGCCCGCAGCAAAGGGTACACCTTTTTTCTATGCGATACGGTGTCGACTAACGGTGATTCAGCAGAGCAGTATGTACGGGAGTCGCAATATTTGAGCATTCTGATGGAGAAGCAAGTAGACGGAATTGTCATGATCGGCGGACGAATTAATTTAGCAAAACCGAGCAAGGAACTAGTAAGTGAGGTAGTCGAAGCTAGCAAACGCGTGCCACTGCTGCTTATTAATGGTAATCTCCCCGGTGAAGGAATGACCCGTGTATATTCCGATGAGCTGGAGGGCGCTGAGCTGGCAACACAGCATTTAATTGATTTAGGACACACGGATATTGCATTCGTTGGCGGGTTTAGACACATGTCCAATACAACTCAACGTATTCGCGGTTTTGTGAAAACGATGGAGAAAAACGGTCTGCATACTCGCAAGGAATGGATACTCGACGGTGGTTTTTCTGTAGAAAGGGGTAAGATGCTTATGAATCAGCTGCTGGAACTGCCCGAGCGGCCAACCGCTATTTTTTGCGCGAACGATTTAGTGGCAATCGGCGTAATGAAGGTTGCTCACAAAGCAGGACTTCGCGTGCCGCAAGACTTATCACTGATTGGGTTTGACGATATTCCTTATGCCTCGAACAGCATCCCGGAATTGACGACGATTTCTTTGAAATGTTATGAGGTTGGCCGGCATGCAGCGGAGCTGCTGCACCAAATGATTACGAAAAATAAAGTGAGCAAAAGCACCAAATTAAGACCAGAGCTTGTTATCAGGGAGTCTACAGCCCCGCCCTCTGTACAAAATAATGCTTAGGAATGAGTTTTTAAATATATATTGACAACGCTTACAATGTTGCATACAATCAAAATGTAAAAAGATAACAAGGTGTCAACGACAATAATGTAACCCGTTACACTAACATCGAGATTGCTTCATTCCAGAAGCTAACACATAAATACACATCAGCGAACCGTACAGAATAGCGTTCTGTTTATCCCGGTCATGACGTGTATTTATTTTTATCAATTAATGTAACGGGTTACATGAAACGGGTTACATATTTCGGACTTTTAGTCTAATTCGTTGGAGGTTTTGACATGGTCATGGATATTGGAGCAAAAGCTGCCGTAAGGTTTGATGCGGATGCTGTGAAAATTCAGGAAACCCCTCATATTTTGCTATGCGCCTCGCTGTTTTACTTCCGCATTCCAAGTGCGCTTTGGAAGGAGCGGATGGAGCAACTCAAAGCATTCGGCTATAACAGCATCGATGTGTATTTTCCATGGAACTATCATGAAACGGCAGAAGGGGAATGGGATTTCAGCGGAGAGCGCGACATTGCAGCATTTCTGGCAGCGGCTGCAGAAGTAGGACTATACGTCGTGGCAAGACCCGGCCCGTACATTTGCTCGGAATGGGATGGAGGAGCGCTTCCGGCTTATCTGCTAACCAAGGGGCTGAAGCTTCGCGATAATGATTCTGTCTTCCTCGGCTACGTTTCCAAATGGTTCGATCACATCCTGCCTTTGCTAAAGCAGAATCAAGCAGGAGAGGGCGGAACGGTAATCGGTGTCCAGCTGGATAATGAGCTCGATTTCTATGACTGTAATGACCCCAAAGGCTATATAAGTGCACTGCGCGATATGGTGCTTAACCATGGAATTACCGTTCCATTGTTCGCTTGTGCTGGCCAAGGCGGCTTGCTGCAAGCTTCGGGAATCGCAGAGAATGTGGTGCCGACCTGCAACTTCTATCCGGATAATCGCGAGGCGGAATTTGAGCAGAAGGTGCTCCACTATAGTGAAACCTTAGCAGGACTTGGTTATCCGCTGCTCGTAACGGAGACGAATCGGGCACACTACCTGCTTCGTAGATTGCTCTCCTGCGGCGCTAAGCTGCTCGGTCCATATTTGCAAGTGTCAGGAACGGATTTTGGCTTCACGAATGCTACGAACAACTGGGGCAAACCGCTTGCATTTATGACGTCGGATTATGATTTTGGCGGCATGATTTCTCCTGAAGGGCATATCCGCGAGGAAGCTTATGAAGGCAGGCTGCTTGGACGAATGATCGCAGCATATGGCGCTCCGCTTGCTGAGGCAACAAGCCATGGCATTTGTACGGATAGGAAACTAATTGGGGAAAGCGATAGAGTTGTAGGTCCTTACACCTTGCAGCTAAAAGGCGGCGGCAGTCTCCTATTCGTTACGAATTTGGATGATCAAGATAAAGAAATAGCCATCGTGATGGTTAATGAATCGAATTCAGATCCGAAGAGTACTTTTACACTTAGAGCAGGCAGGTCACTTGCTCTTCCAGCAAGGGTTCCACTCCAGCTCTGGGGTATAGAGGGATCACTAGAGAGCTCGACAGCGGAGCTGTATATGGCAGAAACGAATCACGGAGGAGCAAGTCTTGCTTTTCATACAGAAGGTAACGGAGAAATTGTATTGCTGCTAGACGCCCCGCCGCTTGAGGTGAAGACCGTCAACGCAAGCGTTGAAATGATAGATGAAGGCAAGGTGAGAATAACCTTTGATGGTAAAGAGGATAGCTTCTGCTCGATTATTTCCTCGAATGGGCTAGAGTTAAAGCTATTTATAATCGATAGAATGAAAGCGCTTTATCACGAGGGGTTTAACAACGATGACGGCATGATTGAGCATGGCAAGCCGCTCCAGTATTCTAATCGTCCCGAGGTTACGGCGGTTGATTGGCGTCTAAGTGTTTTTGATGCTGCATCACCTATGAACGAGAAGGATAAGAACGGACTGTCTGTTTCAAAGAAAGCAGATTACCTAGAACAGCTAGAAATTTATCGCGGCTTTGCTTGGTATGAAGCGACTGTTCAGCTGCCTGAAGTTAAGCCAGTTAAGGGTCTACTCATTAGGTCAGGCAGTGATGTTGTGTCGCTGTATGCAGGAGGCCATTATGCAGGAACGGTTGCACCCGGCGGAGCCAGTTCTTATCTTTCCTTGAGCAGCGGTCTACAAGATGGAAGAGTGCTTGCCAGAGTGGAGATTTGGGGACATTCGAACTTTGATGATGCTAGGCTTCCCGGACTCCGATTGCATGCGATGAAGGGGATTAAAGGGCTGTCGGCCATTACAGAGGTTAGAGACCTGAGCCGTAACTGGAGTGTCTACCGGGCTGCGGATCGGATCTTGCGCAAGGAGCTGACGGAGTCGCCCGATAGCAGCATGTGGCCGATCGTTAACTTTGGAGGCTGGATGTCTCCAGATCATCCGGCATTCGAATATTACCGAAAAACGTTCCATGCATCGGAAGGGGCGGACTCGTGGACGCTGCATTTTCAAGGGATTCAGTCACTTGCTCGGCTGTTTGTAGACGGGAAGGAAATCGGAGAGGTGCATCCGTTTGATCCCTACTTCGATATATCCGAGCATGTGTCGGCAGGACAATCGGTAGAGCTTACGGTATACGTCGAGCGAGTGCTCGGATTACCATCCGGACAGGTTTACTTGTATGAAGGCCAAGAGGCTGACAACTTTTCAGTTTATGCGGCGGAGGAGAAAGAGCTGCTCGTACATGCAGAAAATATGCGAGGGCAAGGAGTTGAAAGCGGGTTTCCGATCGCTTTGGAACCAGGGGAGACCGCATGGCTGTATACGGCTACTATCAATTCGGAAGCGGGCAAGGGCTGGAGAGCAAAGGTTTCCGGAGCTGGACTTAAAATGACCGTTTTTCTGGAGGAAAGGATCATTGGACGAATTTGGCTGCCAAGCGATGCGAATCGGCCTGTAATGTCGGGCGGAAGTCCTGATTCCTTTTATTTGCCTGGTGCTTGGTATGAGGCAGGTGCGGGGAATCTAACGATACTGCTGGAGGCAGTTGATCGTGAGAAGCAAGGAAGTTTGGAGTCGATTCAATTCATATCCGTCTAGCATTTTACGACAAGGGGGAAAAAGGATGGAAACTACCATAGTCGAGAGGGCGCCCCAAACGAAACGACAGCGTATGAGCAGTGGCAAGCTTAGACGATTTTTGAACAACAAAACGCTTCTAATCATGTGCTTGCCGGCCATCGCCTTCTTTGTTATATTTGCTTATTTGCCGATGCCTGGCTTGTATTTAGCTTTTATTAACTACAACTATTCCGATGGCATCTTCAAAAGCCCGTTTGTCGCATTTGATAACTTTCGCTTTCTCGTGATGAATGGTGACCTATGGCGGCTCTCTTTTAATACGGTTGCCTACAATTTGGTATTCATCGTGCTTGGAAATGTTATGCAAATTTTTGTAGCTATACTGCTGAATGAGATTCGTAAGAAGTGGTTCAAAAAAATAACGCAAACGCTTATGTTTTTGCCTCATTTTATATCTGCCGTTCTAATCGGGCTTATCGCCTACAACATCTTGAGCTATGACTACGGCTTATTGAACAGCTTGCTGGAATCGTTAGGTATGGAGCCTGTCAAAACCTATTCTGATCCGAAAATATGGCCGTTTATTATCGTGCTGACCTACCTTTGGCAGTCCACCGGCTACGGTTCTATCATTTATTTTGCAGCCATCATGGGGCTGGATAATGAAATTATCGAGGCTTCGGAAATTGACGGAGCTAACGCCTTCCAACGCATTATTTATATCGTGCTTCCTTGGCTAAAGCCCACTTTCATTATCTTGATGCTCTTCTCGCTCGGCGGCATTCTCAAAGGCAACTTCGGTTTATTCTTCAACTTAGTAGGTGCTAACAACACAGCCCTATATCCGACGACCGATATTATCGAGACTTATGTATTTCGCGCTCTTATGACGAACTTCAACTTCTCGCTTGGCAGTGCAGTGAGCTTATATCAATCCATATTTGGTTTTGTTGTCGTCTTGACCGCGAACTGGCTCGTGAAGAAGGCTTCGCCCGAAAACTCGTTATTTTAGGAGGTGTCACATATGGAAAATAGGGATGAATCACGCAGCATTCGGACAGACATAAGTGGCATCATCGTCAAAGGTTTTGGTTATCTTTTCATTACATGTTTTTCGATATGCTGTTTATTGCCCTTCTTGCTCGTGCTTGGCACCTCGCTGACAGCAGAGGGCACGATTAAGAAATACGGCTTCAACTTGTGGCCGCGAGACTTTAGCACCTTTGCCTACAAAATCGTGTTCGAAAACCCCGATCTGATTATTGGCTCCTATCTTGTCACGATGGGTATTACCATTGTCGGGACGGCTCTTGGTCTCTTCCTTGTAGCGATGACCGGCTACGCGCTTCAGCGTCCCGATTTCGGCTATCGGAATGGCATTTCGTTTTTCATTTATTTCACGACGCTGTTCTCCGGCGGTCTTGTGCCCTTTTACTTGCTGATGACGCAATATTTGACGCTGAAGGACAATTATCTCGCTATCCTTCTTCCGGGACTGCTCAGTCCATTTCTAATCATCATGATGAAAAGCTTCGTTCGTTCGATTCCGCATGCCATTACCGAATCAGCCAAAATCGATGGAGCTGGCGACTTTACCATTTTTCTAAAGCTGATCCTGCCGATGACTACGCCCGCATTAGCAACCATTGGGCTGTTTATCGCACTTGGCTACTGGAATGAGTGGTATAACTCGATGCTGTTCCTTTCGGCGGATATGAAGTACAGACCTCTTCAGCTGTTTTTGTACAATGTGGTGACCAGCGCTGACTTTATCCGCAATTCGTCGGCTGCTTCTAATGTTCAGCTTCGTGATATGCCGCTGGAATCGATGAAGATGGCAACCGCGGTGGTGGCGACCGGTCCCGTAATTTTGTTCTACCCGTTCGTGCAGCGGTATTTCATCAAGGGGATTACAGTAGGCGCTGTAAAAGGCTGATGTGCCGCAGGCCTGCAAGGGCCTCTTCACATAAAGGGCGAAGCCCGAATCATGAAAACAAAGGGGAGAAGTGAGATGTCGAACTTCAAGAAGATTTCCGCTCTGCTAATCGCTGTAATGATGATCATCAGCCTTGCGGCCTGTTCCGGCAGCAACGGAGATAAAAAGGAAAGCGGCAATAAAGGGAGTACGAACACGGAAAACGGGAATAAGGGGAGCACGAACACGGATAATGGCAATAAAGCAGCCGATACTTCCAAATTCGTAAAAATCAGCTATGTTGTACTTGGCGATAAGCCGAAAAACGGTCAGTTCGAGAAGGTGCTGGCTGAGGTTAATAAGCTGATGAAGGAAAAAATCAACGCCGAGTTGGAGTGGAAATGGGTCGAATGGGCAGATTGGCAGACGAAATATAATCTGCTGCTGGCATCCGGCGAAGCGGTGGATTTGATTACGATTGGTACGGACTGGCTTGATACATGGGGCAATGCACAGCGCGGGGCGTTTATGAATTTGAATGATTTATTGCCGCAATATGCGCCGCAAACCTGGAATTCGATTCCTGAAGAGGACTGGTCGGAGAGCAAATATAAAGGGAATATCGTTCTGATTCCAGAAAATGATTACACACAGTGGGTTAACCATGGCTTCTTCTACCGTGGAGATTGGGCGAAGGAAGCGGGCATAACGGATCCAATTAAAGATTGGGAAGGCATTGGCAAATACCTACAATATATTAAAGATAACAAAGAAGGCGTCATTCCTTGGGATGCTGTTGCAGCAACAAGCACATTTGGCGGGTATGCAGCGTCCTACACGGATCAATTAGAGCTTCCAATTTCAACGGGCTATTTGCCAGTGTACACGACCAAGTCGTTTGAGGAGAAGTATACGGTAGTGAGCCCTGTATTTGAAGACACATTCCTTAATTTCGCAACGTTAATGAAGGAATGGGCAGATAAAGGCTACTGGCGCGAGGATGTGCTGAACAACAAAAACGACAACCGTTCCGCGCTGCGCGCTGGATTGTCAGGACTAGATCAGCATCATACACAAACGTTTGGCGGGCTGCGCGTTAATATGGATAAGGATCAACCAGGTTCTGAGCTGCAAATGTTCCCATTTGCTCGTACAGGCGGCAATAACTTGACAGAGCTCTCCATCACGCACGGAGGAACATCGCTTGGAGCGCACAGCAAAAACCCTGAGCGCGCTCTAATGGCTTATGATTTAATTCGCAATGACGAGCAAATTTATCATTTGATCAACTACGGTTTGGAAGGCGTACAATACGAAGTGAAAGACGGCAAACGCGCGCAGCCAGCAGCCTACAACGAGGCTAAGGATTCCTTTTATTCGGATTTCTGGGGTGGACGTGTCGACAAATTCGAAATTCCTAGCGTAACGACTTGGGATCAGCTCGAAGAAACATTGTATGCGGAATATGACAAAATCAAAAAGCCTTACCCTTACGGCCAATTCGTATTTGATAAGACACCGGTAGAAGCTGAGTTGACAGCAATCACGCAAGTTTCGGGCGAGATGGGACCTGCGATTACGTATGGTAAAGCAGGAGATCCGGCTCAAGCCGTAGAACAATTCCGCAGCAAGCTCAAAACAGCAGGCTACGACAAGGTACTTGCTGAATTGCAGCGCCAAATGGATGCATATAAGAAGCTGATTGAGGGTTAACGGATAGATAGACCATTAAGCGCAATAGGAGTTTCCATGCACGAATGTGCGGGACTCCTATTGCGCTTTTTTCAGAACCTTCATAAGAAAATTTTCACTTTGGTCAATTATAATCAATTAAAAGGCTATGCTTGGTTAACCTCAGTAAAGTAGCGCTTTCATTAATAATGCTACAATTAATCGATAACGATGTAAGCTAACCCAAATTTAAGATAAAGGCGGCGGAGATATGAATTTATCAAATATTGCAGTGCAGTTGTATACGTTGCGTGACTATTGCCAAAATGAAGCGGATTTGGAGCAGACGCTGCGCAAGGTAAGGGAAATCGGTTATCAAGCGGTTCAAGTATCGGGAGTAGGTCCCATTGCTCCGGAAAGAGTGAAGGAATTGGCAGACGCCGAAGGACTTCGTATTTGTGCAACGCATGTAAGCCTTGATTCTTTGGTCAATGACTTTGACAATACGGTGCAGAAGCATAAGCTGTGGAATTGTGAGTACGTAGGGTTAGGCTCTATCCCTGATGAGTACCGGACAAGCGCGGAGGGCTACTCCACCTTTGCAAAACAAGCGACAGAAATCGGAAGAAAGCTGAAGGAGCATGATTTGCAGTTTATTTATCATAATCATCAGTTTGAGTACCAGAAGTTTGCAGGCAGAACGGGAATGGATATTTTGCAACAAGAAAGCGATCAGGCTGCGGTTGGCTTCGAGCTCGACACCTACTGGGTACATGTTGGCGGAGTAAACCCGGTAGAAGCTATTCATCAGGTGAAGGGCCGTATGGGAGTTGTTCATCTCAAAGATTTGGAAATCGTTGATTATCAACAAGTGTTCGCGGAGATTGGCGAAGGAAACCTGAATTTCCAAGCGATTATTGAAGCGTGCAGAGAAATTGGTGTGGAATGGTATGTAGTCGAGCAGGATGTCTGCAGGCGTGATCCGTTTGAGAGCCTGGCTATTAGCTTCAATAATTTAAAGAAATTACTATAGGAGTAATGCTAATATAGAAGCGAGAGGATGATAGAGATGAAAATCGGCATCATTTGCGACGATTATTGGCATCCGGGCAAGCTCATCATGGAAGGTTTGGAGCCGCTCGGCAAGCAAGGTTTTCAGCTCGATTATATCCAGGATGCGTCGGAATGGTCGCGTGTTTGGATGGATCAGCAGGATGTTGTTGTGCTTGCGAAATCGAATCAAGTTTCGGCATCAGATAACACGCCATGGCTTACAGATGAGATACAACTGCAATTCCAGAGCTATGTCGAGCAAGGAAAAGGATTGCTGGTGCTGCATGCTGGAACGGTGGGCTATCGCAATGAGCCTGTTTTCTTCGAGCTTGTCGGCGGGGTATTCCAGCATCATCCGGAGGCTTGTTCCGTTACGGTCGTTTTTATGGACGAGACGCCATGGGACAGAACGAATGCACAGGACTTTACGGTGCATGACGAGCACTATTTTATGGAGGTTATTGACGATCGCATTCAAGTATTGATGACCTCGGTGACCGAACATGGCACGCAGCCGGCAGGCTGGACAAGGGAGCAGGGTGAAGGAAGAGTATGCGTGTTAACACCAGGGCATCTCTTATCCGTGCTGCAGAAGGAAGAGTATCAGGCAACGATAAAACAGGCATTGAAATGGTGCGGCGGAAGCGGCCGATAATAGGGACCAAACAACGATTGTACATTTTTATTCAGAGGAGCGAATAAGGAGATGTCGGTACAAACGATTAAATGGGGCATTTTGGGACCAGGCTGGATTTCTTCAAAATTTGTTAAAGATTTAGCATTTGCAGAGGGCGCAGAGCTAGTCGCTGTTGGAGGAAGAAATTTAGAGAAGGCTGAACGCTTTGCCAAGGAGTATAATATTCCACGCGCTTATGGCAGTGTTGAAGAGCTGACTCAAGATTCTGAGGTCGATATTGTTTATGTAGGCACACTGCATCCGATCCATAAAGAAAATGTGCTCGCGCTCCTGCGCGCCGGCAAAGCAGTGCTTTGCGAGAAGCCATTCACAATGAATGCTGCGGAAGCGAGAGAAATCATTGAATTAGCTAGGGAAAAAAGAGTTTTTCTCATGGAAGCGATGTGGACGCGGTTTTTACCGCCTATCCGTAAGGTTATGGAATGGATAGGCGATGGCAAAATCGGTGAAGTGCGATTGCTTAAAGCTGACTTTGGCTTTGATATCGGCTGGGCGCCGGAGAGCCGTTTGCTGGATCCTGCGCTGGGCGGCGGGGCATTGCTTGATGCTGGTATTTATCCGGTTTCCTTCGCTTCCTTCATTTTTGGCGGTGCGCCATCAAAAATTATGAGCAGTGCCCATCTTGGCGAGACGGGAGTAGACGAGCACTTTTCATTATTGTTTGAATATGAAGGTGGACGTACTGCATCGCTGAATGGAGCGGTACAGCTAGGCATGGTTAACGATGCCTATATTTATGGAACGAAAGGGCATATTCATGTGCCAAACTTTTTGTTCGGTAAATCAGCATACCTCCACCCGAAAGATGGCATTGCGGAGTCGATCGAGGACGACCGTGAAGCAGAGGGTTATGCATTTGAAGCTGAGGAAGTGATGAATGCGCTGCGCGAGGACAGGCTCGAAAGCTCAATTATTCCGCTGGATGAGACGCTTGCAATTATGGACACGCTTGATACGATCAGGAAGCAGTGGGGTCTTCGTTACCCTGCTGACGAATAAGCAGTAAAAAAAAGGAGCAGGCTGCTTATGCGGCCTGTTCCTTTTGGTTATAAATACACTTACAGCTTGCTGATCCTAAGGATCAGCTTTGCAGGAGTGATACGATTTATGCTTTTACCGCTTGCAGCCATGCCTCGGCAATAAGTGCGGCACCTGCTGGAGACGGGTGGACACCGTCGGGAGCCCAATAAGCTGGGCCTGTCTGCGTTGCAGCCTGCGCGAACAATCCATCAAGCGGAACATAAATAGCTTTAAATTCTCCTGCCAGCTCGCGGACAGCTTGAATTTTTGGATCAAGATCCTCACGCCATTGCTTCTGGCTATCGTTAACCGGCAGCACGAAGGGCTCGACTAGAACAAGCTTGGCATTCAACTGCTCCTTCGCTCTGCTTAGCAAGCGGCGGTAGGTTGTATAATATTCCTCGGTGCTAAGCGGATCATTATTGTCATAGCGGCGCCAAGTGTCATTAATGCCTACGTAAACAGACAGCAAGCTTGGTTTCAAATCAAGGCAATCCGTTTCCCATCTCCGCTCCAAATCGATGACACGGTCGCCTGATATCCCACGGTTCAGAAACGTAGCTTGCTTCTCAGGATATTTACTCGTAAACAATGACGTTACAAGGTTTACATAACCCGATCCTAGATTTGCCCAGTCATTTCGGTTGCGGCCAGCATCGGTGATGCTGTCTCCTTGAAATAGAACAACTGCGTTTTGATCGATTAATGTCATTTTTAGACCTCCAATGAGTTCAGATACTAGTCTTCATAAGATAAGGCATTAAAAAATCTCTTGAAGCGGGATGTCTGTGAGAGCCATTTCTTGGTCAGCAGATTCATAATACATAGGATTCTATTCTCCGGTCAATAAGCAGCTGTTATTTCTACCATAAAATAAGAAACAATTATAACTGAAGTTTCTATTTAAATTTGTTGTTATTTCCTATTTAATAGTAGAATGAGGAATAAATAGAGTGGCGTCGTTTTAACGCCGCCGCAGCTCGAATCGCTGCTCGTGATTGTTAATGGTGTGTAAACATTTTTGGGAATATTCAGAAAATTTTAAAATATACTATAGAAATTGAAAGCGCTAGAATGATTTTATGTTTTTCTCCTATTTTTTTCATAAAATCTTAATGTTCTTGCTCTATAATCGAATTAAGGGAGTGATGGGCATGATCTCTTCTTACTTCAATGAATGGCTGGATGAATATAATGATTATATGAGACTATACACGCTTTTTGGCGACGAGTACTACCTGGAACAAGCAGGCGAAGCACTAGCTGCGCTGAAGGCATTGGTTCTTAGAGCTGAGCGTCATAAAAATATCCTTTGGAAAATCATGAGCGATAAGGTTCATGTTTATTAAGATTGACGAACAAAAGCCATAACGAATTTCAAATTTAAAAGCCATCATAAGAATCCAAGTGCAGGATTAATGGTATACTGATAAGTAATGATAACGAGGAACAAGATTCTGATAGATGCTGTTGCTGCATTTTATGAGGTTTAACTCGGCATAGAAGACATGATGGAGTGATGATATGAGTAGCACAAAGGGTAAGGGCGGAACCGGAAGAGGAACGGACAAAAAAGGCTGGAATCGCTGGCAAGCAGGGGAAAAGAAGAAGTTAGCGAAAAAGGTATTTGGCAGAAACCAAGGTACTAAAGGCGCTGACGGAGAAAAAGGAAAAACTGAAGATAAAAATACGCCTAATGCTAAAAGCGCTAACATGACTAAAGGCAGTACCGCATTTAAAGGCGGAAGCGCGGCAAAAGGCAAAAAATAAAAAAATGGCAATGAGCAGGCCTCGCGAGAACAGGGGCTCTTATAGAAGGACGGTTAGACAGAGTGGACCTCTGTTTAACCGTCTTTTTCTCGTTGTCCTGTCGATATTTAAGTTTTATAATAGTAATATTGCATGGATAAATATGTGAATTGTATATTTGAATAATGTTCAGCGAGGTGGCAATATCATATGAGTGACTATCAATCTATACTGCTCCTGCTTTTGTTTATGCTACCGATCATCTATATGATTGACACTTCTCTAGTTATCATAAGACGAAATGCTAAGCATATTGAGAATCGACTTGCCTCCCTTACGATATGCTTGCTGGCGTGTATGATCTTTTTTCAATATCTTCAACAACTAATATCGGCTGAGCATGCACTGAATATTTCCGCGTATATGGTTTATCCGACTTTTATAGCGGCTGCAAGCATGAGCGTTCTGCTTCATCTCACAGCAAGGCGCAGTTACCACCGGCTTTCTCGCTCGGCTAGTATAGGCATAGCGTTCATGCCATTTATGACGTACTTTCTGCTTCTATTAATACGAGGAAAAGGATATTTATTTGAAGGGGCTCGTATAGAGGGATTCTGGAAGCAAATCGAAGTTGCTCCAATCATGACCGTTATTTATAGTTTATTGGTCGTTTATTCATTGTTCAACGTAGCCATTTGTCTAATAGCTCAAAATAAAGCGAGTAACCATGGAGATCGTAAACGATTTATCGTGCTGTTTAAAGCGAATCTATTTTACCAGCTGGCGACGATCGGGGTAATGATTATAAATGCTGCATTCTCACCCAATATTTATGTTTCAGATTCAGCCATTTTTTTGACAACGATAATATGGAGCATTTCACTTCGTGTCTATATGAAACATGATTTTTTACCGTCTACGACCAAAAAGTATGAGCTGCTTTATCATTTTTCTCCAACCGCAATCATTATGGTCGACAAACATATGACGATAAAGGAAGTAAATCCTGGCGCACTTCGTATACTTGGATTCCAGAAGGAGGAGGAACTCGAAAATCGCTCCTTATCTGACTTTATTGTCATTAATGAACGGAAAAGCATGGAGGAGGCGTTTGCTGCTTCCTTTCCAAAGGATGCTTGGAGAAACCGTGAGCTGACCATAGTGAATCAACAAGGGCAGAAACGGGACATTTTGGCTGACACAGAGATGATGTCCGAAGGTAAAGATTGGTTTTTGCTTATGGTCATTCGGGATATTACGCAGCAGAAAGATGAGTCGCAACTCATTCATTTTTTGGCACATCACGATACGTTGACTAAGTTGCCCAATCGCTATCATTTTAATAGAGAGTTGGAGGCTTCGCTGGAAGTTGTAAAATCGACTAAAGCATTACTCGGAGTCATGCTTATCGATTTGGATCGCTTCAAGCTAATTAACGACACGCTTGGACATCAATTTGGCGATCAGGCTTTGATTGATATAGCTCAGCGGCTGCAACAAAATGTGGATAAGCAGCATCTGCTTGCCCGCCTGGGCGGAGATGAATTTATTATTTTAATTAAAGAAGCCGAGGAGTATGATGAGATTGTGTCGCTAGCCGAAAACATTCATCAAGCCTTTCAGCTGCCCATTACGCTTCAAGGGCAAGATTTCTACCTAGGCGGCAGTATTGGAATCAGTGTGCACCCATTTGATGATGACAGCTCCGATGGGCTTATCAAGAGGGCAGACATTGCAATGTACAATGCGAAACATAGCGGAGGCAACCAGTATCGGTTATATACGAACGAGATGATTGCTCTGGTTCAGCGAGACGTCAAGCTGGAGAAGCATCTCCGCAAGGCGCTTAAACGCAAGGAATTTGTTCTCCATTATCAGCCGCAAATCAATTTGGCTAGCGGGCAATTGATCGGAGCGGAGGCGCTTATTCGCTGGCAATCGGTAGAGCTTGGTATGGTGCATCCAGAAGAGTTTATAACACTGGCGGAGCAAACGGGATTAATTAATGAAATCGGACAGTGGGTCATTGCGGAGGCCTGTCAGCAGGGAAGACTGTGGCAGGAGCAAGGCTGGAATGATTTTATGTTATCTGTGAATGTCTCTTCGAGACAATTCATGCAGCCGGATTTCGTGAACAAGGTTCAGGAGACTTTGCGCTGCAGCGGCTTGGAGCCTGATCGGTTATGCTTGGAGATCACGGAGAGCATGGTCGTTAATAATTTGAATGTAGCTAGGAAAATGCTCGATGAGCTTGTTGCCTTAGGCATACATATCGCCATTGATGATTTTGGTACAGGGTATTCCTCTTTAAGCGTACTAAGACAGCTTCCCATTGCTATTATAAAAATTGACCGCTCCTTTATTACAGACATGGATGCCTATCAGGGCGGATTATCTATCGTGAAGACCATTGTGTCGATGGGACATGATCTGCAGAAGCAGGTAGTTGCAGAAGGCGTAGAAACATGGGATCAATATGAACAGCTGAGACAGCTTGGCTGCGACAAAGCGCAGGGCTATTATTATCATAAGCCGCTCCCATTGCTAGAGTTTAATAAACTGTTAATCGCTAGGTAACAGGGTTTAGAAATAAGGAGGCTGCCATCGGCAGCCTCCTTTTGTATGATATTAGAGCATCTCTGTATCAATGATTCGCCAGTGATGCTTAATTGTATCTTCCAAAGCTTCGTGATCCTTCGCTCGAAACAAATTGAGAATTTTCCGATGCTCCGCATTAACTTCCTTTAGCACGCTTGCCAGCTTCGGCTTGTCCTCACTTGCATACGACTGACGAATAAAGCTGTTTTTTAATGAGTTTAAAGTTTCGATTAAAACAGGATTGTCGCATTTTTTTATATAAATATCGTGAAAGTTATATTGATCCATATAATAATCGGAAAAATAAAGCTCGCTAATATCGAGATCAATTTTGTCGACAAGCCTCTCCATTTCCATGTAGTCGGATTGCTGGAGCAAATCGATACATAGGGTAGCAGCAAGTGCATCCAAAACACCGATAATTCGGGAAAAATCGAGTTTTTTCTTGGAATCGAAGGCTTTGACAGTAAAGCCGCGTCTAGGCAAATAATCTAGGAGGTTGTCGGAGGATAGTTGAAATAATGCTTCCCTTGTAGGCGTACGACTAATATCTAGTTTCTTACAGATTTCAGCTTCATTGATTTTTTGGTTCGGCAGCAGCGTGCCGTCTTGTATCTTTTGAGCGATGTACTCGTAAACATGGTCTTTTAACGATTGGTATTTAGGTGATTGCATGTAGGTTCCCCTGTTCTAACTAACTTTAATGAGGTAAAGGTGATTGTTGTTGTTTACTTTTATATTTTTTTAAAGCAGTGACTTATTTAATGAATCATGCAGTCTTGCATTATATGATTTCACTATTCTAACATCTGATCCAGATGTTAGACAAGCGTAGTAATATGTCGAAAGATGTAATAAAAACTCACATAGAAAAATGACTATTCCGTAGTTTTATAAAAAAAACGTTGTAGATAGTGGGGAGCGATGTTATAATTACTACCATCATATATGTATATTGTATACAGATTTTACTCCGTATATTCAATTCGGGGGATTTTAGACTAAATCAGATAATGAATTGGGAGAGATGGAAATGAAAAAGAAATTATCATTGCTGCTTATTTCGGTTATGGTCGTCCTTTCGGCATGTGGTCAAAATAATAAGGAAAACACACCAGCTGCAACGAATAATAACGCAGCGACTGATCCTCCAGCTGTGGAGAAAACGACGCTCACCCTTGGTACGAGCGCAGATTATGCACCATTTGAATTCCATAAGATGATAGACGGTAAAGATACGATCGTTGGTTTTGATATCGAAATTGCTAGAGAGATTGCGAAAGATATGAATGCTGAGCTTAAAATTCAAGATATGGATTTTGATGGTTTGCTGCTCGCACTTGATACAGGCAAGGTTGATATGGTTATTTCAGGGCTGACGCCTACGGAAGAACGCAAAAAGAACGTTGATTTCTCAGAAATCTATTACCTCACAAGTCAAGGTGTTTTGGTGAAAAAAGATCAAGCTGAACAATTCAAGTCGTTGGATGATTTGAAAGGTAAAAAAATCGGTATTCAAAAGGGCTCGATTCAAGAAGGAATTGCACAGGAAATCGCTGATGCTAAGTTAACGGCTTTGAGTAAGATTCCAGAACTTATTTTGGAGTTGAAGAGCGGTCGTGTAGATGCGATTATTCTTGAAAAACCGGTTGCGGATCAATACGCTGTGGTGCAAACAGATATTGCAGTGTCTGAAGTGAAGATTGAGCAGCCCGTGGAAGAGGCTGGCGTGTCGATAGCTGTTAAGAAAGGCAATCAAGACTTGCTGAATAAAATTGATGGAACGATTGCTCGTTTGAAGGAGAGCGGCGAAATTGATCGTTATGTCATTGAGGCAAATGAACTGGTTGGAGAATAATGAACGGACGGAGTAGTTGGATATGGATTTAAACTTCGGTTTCCTGGCGGAGTATTGGCCAATTTTTTTGAGAGGAGCCTTGGTCACGCTGGAGTTATCCTTCTTCGGCGTGGCACTAGGCACGCTGCTCGGGGTCCTCTTTGCACTAATGCGAATCTCAAGTTTTTGGCCGATTAAGTTTATAGCTTCTGCATACATTGAGATCATACGCGGGACTCCTATGCTCGTACAAATCTTCATTATTCATTTTGGACTAACGGGACTTGGCATAAATTTTTCTCCATTTGTTTCGGGTGTGGTAGCGCTTACGATCAATAGTTCAGCCTACATGGCCGAGGTGTTCCGAGCGGGAATTGAGGCGATTGACAAGGGGCAGGCTGAAGCGGCACGATCCTTGGGGCTAAGCAAAGGAATGGCGCTTCGTTACATCGTATTACCCCAAGCTTTTCGCAATATGCTGCCGGCAATTGGCAATGAATTTATTATTATTATTAAAGATTCCTCGCTTATATCCGTCATAGGAATTGCAGAGCTGATGTACAATGCTCGTACGGTTCAGAGCGTCACCTTCTCGCCTATGGAGCCGTTGTTAGTCGCTTGCGCTTTATATTTTATCATGACGTTTACATTATCCAGGCTGCTTGCTGTGTTGGAGAGGAAGTTGAGAAGCTGATGATAGTAGTAAAAGGGCTGCGGAAATCTTACGGAAAAAATGAAATATTGAAGGGCATAGATACAGTGATCACCAAAGGCGAGGTCGTCGTTGTCATTGGACCAAGCGGCTCAGGCAAAAGCACCTTTCTTCGTTGTTTGAATCGTTTGGAGGAGCCGTCGGCAGGTGATATTCGGCTGAATGATCGCGAAATTACGAATAAACAATCGGATTTAAACCAGATTCGTCAACAAATGGGGATGGTTTTTCAGCATTTTAATTTATTTCCGCATATGACCGTCTTGGAAAATTTGACTCTAGCCCCGCGAAAGCTGAAGAAGCTAAGCAAAGAGCAAGCAAGAGTGGAAGCGTTGGAGCTGCTGCGTTTAGTAGGGCTGGAAGATAAGGAAAATGCATATCCAGATCGTCTCTCAGGCGGACAGAAACAGCGTGTTGCGATAGCTAGAGCGCTTGCCATGAAGCCTAGCGTTATGCTTTTTGATGAACCGACGTCAGCGCTTGATCCAGAGATGGTCGGCGAGGTGCTTGAAGTGATGAGGAAGCTTGCTCAAAACGGAATGACGATGGTCATTGTAACGCATGAAATGGGCTTTGCCCGCGAGGTTGGCGATAGGCTGTTGTTTATGGATGGCGGCTGTATTGTTGAAGAGGGAGTGCCGCTGAAGGTTTTCCAAAACCCGCAGCATCCGCGAACGCAAGATTTTTTGGCTAAAGTTTTATAGTGGCAAGGTTATAAAGTGAAAATTCCTGGTGGTTAAAAATCAATCCAGGTTTTTTTTACAACTACAATTGAATATTGTATACAAATTAGGGAGGAGTGATTTCATTAATATGACATCCACCAAATCAACATCGGCTGTCATTGAGCAGTCAGATCGGTATGGGGCACATAATTACCATCCGCTGCCCATCGTCATTTCAGAGGCTGAAGGTGTCTGGGTGAAGGATCCTGAAGGCAATCGTTATATGGATATGTTAAGTGCATACAGCGCTCTTAATCATGGTCATAGACATCCGAAGATTATTAATGCGCTTAAGGATCAGGCAGATAAAGTAACGTTGACTTCGCGAGCTTTTCACAATGATAGGTTGGGAGAGTTTTACGAAAAGCTGGTTAATTACACGGGTAAAAATAAAATTTTGGCGATGAACACGGGAGCGGAAGCAGTGGAAACTGCCATCAAGGCGGTTCGTCGCTGGGCATACCGTCAAAAAGGCGTGCAGCACGACCAAGCGGAAATTATCGTTTGCGTGGGCAACTTTCATGGACGGACGATAACGGTCACCTCCTTCTCGTCCACAGAGGAATACAAAAAGGATTTTGGGCCGTTTACGCCAGGCTTCAAGCTTGTACCTTATGGTGATCTAGCCGCTCTTGAACAAGCGATTACGCCGAATACCGCGGCCTTTCTCGTTGAGCCTATTCAAGGAGAGGCGGGCATTATTATTCCCCCAGAAGGGTATTTGTCAGGAGCCTATGAGCTGTGCAGGCAAAACGATGTGTTGTTCGTAGCTGACGAAATCCAGACCGGATTTGGACGCACGGGAAGGCGATTTGCGTGTGATTGGGAAAGTGTAACACCGGATGTTTATATTATGGGCAAGGCGCTGGGCGGTGGGGTGATGCCAATTTCGGCTATTGCTGCAAACGATAATATTTTAGATGTTTTTGAGCCTGGATCGCATGGGTCTACGTTTGGTGGCAACCCGCTGGCTTGTGCTGTCTCTGTATCGGCGATTGCTGTGCTCGAAGAGGAGAAATTGGCAGAACGCTCGGATGAGCTGGGGCACTATTTTCGGGACCAATTAGCTAAGATTAACTCCCCGCATATTGTGGAAATTCGCGGCAAAGGCTTGTTTATCGGATTGCAGCTTGATACAGCGGCTAGGCCATACTGTGAGCATCTGATGGCTGAAGGGCTATTGTGCAAGGAAACGCATGATACAACCATTCGATTTGCGCCGCCACTCATCATAACGAAAGAAGAGATAGATTGGGCGATAGAAATAATTGCGGGCGTACTTCATGGGGAATAAGATCTGGATTTGTGAACGGTGACAGCTTAAAGAAGGGGATGTTCACATTGGGAAACGTTGGGGAAGCGAATCTAAACATGACGGAGAGGGCGGATTCTATGGCTAACAAAAAAGTGAGACTCATAAGTGTGCCGTTCTGGATGGGCGGAAGCCGTGCAGGATCGGAGCTTGGACCAGAAAGTATTATTCAATCAGGGCTCGCGCGTCAAATCCGAAGTATGGGATTTGATTTAGTTGGCAATTACGAGGTGAGTTGTCCGAGGCATGGCGTGCTCGATCCCAAGCAGCCCAAAATGAAATATTTGCCCGAAGTGAAAGAAATGAGCGGGCTAGTAGGTGAACAAGTCTATCGTGCAGTGCTCGCAGACTCCTTTCCTCTCGTTTTAGGGGGGGACCATAGTGTAGCGATTGGCACATTAGCTGGTTTGACTGGTCATTACAATCATTTGGGCATTATCTGGTTTGATGCACATGGCGACTTGAATACGGAGGAGACAACTCCATCAGGAAATATGCACGGCATGCCGCTTGCAGTCGCGATGGGTCTAGGGAAGTTTAAGCTTTCCGATATACCTGGAGCTGGACCGCTCATTAAGAAAGAAAATGTTGTTATTATCGGAGCGCGTGATTTGGATCCTTACGAGAAGGAGCTTATTCGTACGGAAGGAATAGCTTGCTTCACTATGCATGACATTGACCGAATAGGAATGAAGGCAGTCATGGAAAAGGCAATTGAGATTGTGAGCAGTGGTACGGATGGTGTGCATGTAAGTTTTGATATGGATTGTATGGACCCAGCGGAGGCTATAGGTGTAGGGACACCGGTTCCTGGCGGAATTAGCTATCGCGAAGCTCATCTTGCGATGGAGCTGCTCGCTGAAACGGGCCGCGTGACATCTATGGATATCGTTGAGGTAAATCCGCTGCTGGATGTAGGTATGCGAACTTCTCGTCTTGCGGTCGAGATGGCGACTTCCCTGCTTGGCAAACGAATCATATAGAATCTAGGCGTTAGGGAGACGAGGGTTCGTTATGGAAAAAATGATGAGAAGCTTTTTTCTGACTCTCGGCAAAAGCAGGCGGGTCGGCAGTCTGGCGCGTAAATACGGCCTCAAGCTGGGAGCTAGCCGATTTGTAGCTGGGGTTGAGATCAACAGCTCCATTGAAGCGGTCAAGAAACTTAATAAACAAGGGAAAATGGCCACTTTAGATCATTTAGGTGAGTTTATTCGCGGGAAAGAAGAAGCGGCTCACTCGGCAAATATGTGCTTACGTACTCTTGAGGCAATAGCTGCTTCACATGCAAATGCGAACTTATCCTTGAAGCTCACAAGTTTAGGGTTGGATCTAGGCAGCAAGCTGTGCGAGGAGCATATGAGAACGATATTGGATGCTGCTGCACGAATGAACAACTTTGTGAGAATCGATATGGAAGATTACTCTCACTGCCAGCCTGCTCTTGATTTATATAAAAAGCTGCGAGAGTCTTATGACCATGTAGGTATCGTCATTCAAGCCTATTTGTTTCGGTCGGAAGAGGATGTACATGAGCTAGGGCTGAATCAATCGAACTTAAGGTTAGTAAAGGGTGCCTATAAAGAGTCAGAAGTGGTTGCATATCCGCAGAAAACGGATGTCGATCTATCATTTGAAAGATTGATTAAGATGCATTTGCAAAGCGGGAGTTATACGGCGGTTGCTACCCATGACCGAACCATCATTGAACGCGCAAAAAGGTTTATTAAAGAGCAGGAAATTCCATTGGAGCAATTCGAGTTCCAAATGCTTTATGGCATTTGTGAGGAGCTGCAGGATGAACTTGTTCGCGATGGTTACAGAGTGAGAATCTATGTTCCTTACGGTGAAGATTGGTTTGGTTATTTCATGCGCAGGCTCGCTGAACGGCCAGACAATGTATGGTTTGTGCTGAAAAATATGTGGAAGTAGAGGGGAATTACAATGAGAGAATGGATAATAACGCCTTTTGTAACCGAACCGATGACAGATTTTCGCAATACTGAAAACCGTGCTGCCTTTCTGGAAGCCATTGCTCTTGTAAGATCTGAGTTAGGGAAACAATACCCGCTGCATATTGGCGGTCATGCGGTCCATACCTCTAATTATATCGTATCGCTTAATCCAGCAAGGTCGGATGAAGTGGTAGGCGAAGTGTCCAAAGCAAGCCAGGAATTAGCTGAGCAGGCGATGAAATCAGCGCTTGCTGCCTTTGAGACATGGAAGAATACTTCGGTGTGGACACGAGCGAGCTGCTTAATGAAGGCCGCAGCGCTCATGCGGGAGCGAAAGCATTATTTTTCGGCATGGCTTGTAATAGAGTCTGGTAAAAACTGGGCTGAAGCCGATGCGGATACGGCAGAAGCCATTGATTTTATGGATTATTATGCACGTGAAATGTTGAAATTGGCGGAAACCAATGAGCTTAAACCACTGGTTAAGCTAGTAGGTGAAGACAACCGTCTGACTTATATTCCGCTAGGCGTCGGGATTGTTATTCCGCCTTGGAATTTCCCGCTCGCTATTTGCGCCGGGATGGCGAGTGCATCTATTGTTGCAGGCAATACCATTATTATGAAACCAGCATCTACGACTCCTATTATTGCTTACAAGTTTTATGAGCTGATGGTAGAGGCAGGAATGCCTGCTGATGTTATTCAATATTTACCGGGAAGCGGAGCGGAAATAGGAGATTATTTGACGAGTCATCCGAAGACGAGATTTATTAGCTTCACAGGCTCGAAGGAAATAGGGCTGCGAATTAACAAGCTTGCGGCGGACCAAGCACCAGGACAAATATGGATGAAACGAGTGGTAGCGGAAATGGGTGGGAAGGACGGTATTGTCGTAGATGAAACGGCAAATATCGATGCTGCTGCTGATGCAATTGTGGCTTCTGCTTTTGGGTTTCAGGGACAGAAATGTTCAGCAGGCTCAAGGGCTATCGTTGTAGCGGATGTGTATGATGAGCTAATAGAAAAAGTAAAAGAAAGAACGAGCAGGCTTGTTATGGGTTCGCCGGAAGAGAATGCGGCAATCGGCCCTGTCATTGATAAAGCTTCTTTTGACAAAATCATGAATGCAATTGAGAGAGGTAAGAGTGAAGGTAGATTGTTAGTAGGTGGCGGCAAAGGAATAGAGAGTGGCTATTTCATAGAGCCAACGGTATTTGTTGATGTTGCTCCAAAAGATTCGTTAATGCAAGAAGAGATATTCGGGCCCGTACTAGCGATTGCGAAGGCGAAGGATTGGCAGGAGGCTATCCGTATTTACAATGATACGGAATTTGGCCTGACGGGTGCTTTTTTCTCGGCAGAAGAGGATCGTATACAAGTGGCGCTGCAGGATATGCATTGCGGCAATCTTTATATTAACCGCAAATGTACGGGGGCGTTAGTCGGTGTTCATCCATTTGGGGGATTTAATATGTCAGGTACGGATTCCAAGGCTGGTGGACATGATTATATGTTATTGTTTACGCAAGCTAAATTGACGTCTATTAAACTATGAGTAAAGAATATTCGTTTTTTTGAGATTAAACGTTAGATAAAGTAACATAAATGATTGATTTTAATCGAATATTGATAGATTTTTCGAAAATATCATTGTCTATATGAAATGTTGATGTTACACTATCTCACGTAATGAGTATATTGTATACAAATTTTGACGCTTTAAACACATATACATAAAGGCACATCCCAGATTAAGTCAAAATTGATTAACGCAAAAGCGGAATGGAGTGATGAGTATAGCAACGTCGATCTATGGTTTGGCTTCACTCTGCTTGATCGTTTAATTTGCTAGACAAAAAAGGAGGAAGAACATGTCTAAGAAGATTATCCCTCAAAAGCTTCTCGCACTCATGCTTTCCTTAATGCTAGTTTTCTCAATCTTTGCTCCTGGTGCTGCATACGCACTAGAGGGCAACGACACAGGTACGGCTCCGGTTGCGGAAACTACCCCTACTCCAGAAACGACGGGTCTGGAAGAAGCATCGGATACTGAACCGCTAATCGTATCTGCGCTTGCGGAGCCGGAAGTTCCGGTTGGTAAAAGCTCTTATGATTATCTTGATTATATGGCGACCACAATCGGTGCTCGAGTAGCAGGTTCAGCGAAAGAGGTTGAAGCTGGAAATTATGTGAAGGCTGAATTTGAAAAGCTAGGCCTTGATACAGCGGTACAGCCTTTCAGCTATACTCGCGAAGGAGCAACGATTAATTCCAATAACATCGTAGCTACTAAAGCAGGAACGTCGCCGAAGGTTGTAATCGTAGGCGCGCATTATGACTCCGTCAGCGCAGGCAAAGGTGCTGATGATAATGCGTCAGGTGTTGCGGTTATGCTGGAATCAGCGAAAGCAGTGTCCAAGCTAACCACGCCGTATACGATTAAATTCATTGCGTTCGGCGCGGAAGAGCAAGGGCTTAAAGGCTCTCAACATTATGTGTCTCAAATGACTGCCGATGAGAAGAAAAATACAATAGCGATGATTAACCTTGACAGCTTGGCTGTCGGCGACAATATGTACATTTATGGCAGCGAAGGCTCGAAAGGTTTCGTTCGTGACCTAGGCCTCAGTATTGCTGATCGCCTTGATCTTTCCGTCATTACCAATCCAGGTGAAAACCCTGAATATCCAGCTGGAACGACAGGCGACTGGAGTGATCATGCGCCATTCTCGAAAGTAGGAATTCCTTATGCCTACTTGGAAGCGACCAACTGGAGCCTAGGCAAAAAGGATGGTTATACACAAACGACGCTTGATGGAAGCATCTGGCACACGACAAAAGATACTCTAAATTATATCGAGTCGGCCTATCCTGGAAGAATCCAAGAACATTTAACCACATTTACAACATTGCTGACAGGCATTCTTCTAGAAGTAGAAGAGCTAGCACCTGAGAAGCTTCAACTAAGCAAAGATAAAGCATCCATAACGGAAAAAAGAACGATTGACGTTGCATTCGAATTGCCGGCAGGCGTAACGCTGGCAGATCTACAATGGAGCTATGGCGACAAACCTCTGACAGAATGGAAGAAGTGGGGTACAAACTCTTATTCGGGAGACCCATTCATCTATCTGGAAGGAACGCCAGTTCTGGATGGAACGACGGTTAAAGCGCAAATTACGTTTGACCTTATTTACAACACGACTAACTTGTCAGGTTCTCACCGTTCCAGATACCCAGCGATGCTTGGTACTCGTGATTTTGCAGTTCTAGATCAGAACGGTCGTACCATTGCGAACGCACCAATTAAGCTTAATGTTTATGACAGCTATCATTCGTATGATGAAATTAAACCTGAGATTGATGCCATTACAGCTGAAATTAATGCGAAAAATAATCGCTATGTCGAGACTCAAGTTCTTGGCCAATCCGTGCAAGGCAGAAACATTTATTTTACGATATTGGCAAAGGATAAAGCCTCTGTAGACAAATACTTAAATGAAACGATGCCTGCCATGATGAATGATCCGAAGGGCTTGCAGGATAAAATCAAAAATGGCACGTTCACGGACTATAAAGTTCCGGTATGGCTTAACAACATCCATCCGGATGAGGCGCCTGGCGTTGACGTTATTCTTAACTTCTTCCGGGAAATGGGGATGCAGGATAACATAAATTTCAATACGAACGAGGATGCTGCTAATCCGCTGCCCGTTACGCTAAACGTAAATGATGCGCTTGAAAATGCTATTTTCTTAATGAATTTCACAGAAAATCCAGATGGACGCTCCTTGAATACGCGGGCAAATGCGAACTCATTTGACTTAAACCGCGATAATTCCTATCAAACACAGCCCGAAACAAAAATCGTAACGAAAGAAATTGCCAAATGGTCGCCGCTTTCCTTCTTGGATATGCATGGATTCGTAGGCAGCTTCCTGATCGAGCCGTGTACGCCGCCGCATGATCCGAACTTTGAGTATGATCTGTTGATTGGAAGCATGCTCGAGCAAGCTAATGCGATGGGGAAAGCGGGTATCGCTAATACCAAGTATACAAGCTACGAAATTCCGTATGAATCCCATCAAAATAACAGCGGTCCTAATAAATCAGGCTGGGACGATGCATCTCCTGCTTATACAGCTGTCTATGCAATGCACCATGGTGCATTAGGCCATACACTGGAAATACCAGAGCTTAATGAGGATTCAACAACTGCGCTCTTCTATGCGAGTGTTGCTGCAACTAAATATGTAATCGAAAACAAAGAAAAATTGTTCTTGAATCAGCTTGAAGTTTATAAACGCGGTATCGAAAATACAGACAGCCGTACCGTTGATAAATATTTGACGAATGCTGCTGACCAAGTGATTGGCAGACCGCGTGGTGCAGAAACTAATTTCTTCCCTGACTATTATGTTCTTCCTGTAGCAAGCGAATTGCAAAAAAACCGCCTTGCAACATATGAAATGGTTCAATACTTGCTTAACAATGGCGTGAAAGTAGAACAGACAACGACACCAGTGACAATTGGCGAGATCGTTTATCCAATTGGCTCTTACGTTGTTAACATGAAGCAAGCGAAGAGAGGATACGCTAATCTAGTCTTGTATGATGGCTTTGATGTATCGGATTTCTCTGAAATGTATGCGGAAATTGTTCAAAGCTTTGCTGATATGAGAGGTTTTGATCGATATGTGATTCGTCAGGACGGAGCATTTTCCGGTAAAACGAGTAGCGTTACTGGAGTAGTGATTCCAGAGACGACAATTTCAGGCGATGCAGAACAATATGTCATTAGAAATACGAGTAATGCGGCAATTAAAGCAGTAAATGAATTGCTTGCAGCGAAGAAAGCAGTAACGATGCTAAGCAAAGGTGCTGCAGGTTACGAATTAGGAGATTTCCTTGTTTCCAAAACGGATCTCCAGTCTATTTCCAAAAAATATTTGCTGGATGTTATCGCTTTTGACAGCAAAAACAGCAAGGAAGGGCCGCTGCTGAAATCAACGACGGTATCAGCTGCAGGAGTTCCAGCATTTGTTCTAAAAGAGTTAGGTTTCCCTGTTACAACGGATATGGCAGCAAGCGATGTGCTCATTAACACAAGCGGTCAAGCAAGCACAAATCTGATTGGTGAGGGCAAGCCGTATATTGGATTCGGAAGATCAGCAATGAACACGATGAAGGGTTCGGCGCTGCTGCCAGGATTCGATTTCGCAACGACAGGAAGCTCCCATGAAGGCTTGTTCAAAACGGAGCTGGATCAAACTCATTTGATTACGGCTGCATACGATGCAAAAGAATACTTCTACACCGCATCGGGTTCATGGATCACTGCTACTCCTGCAAATGCGAAGGTGCTCGCAACGGCAAGCACAGATGCTGACTTCTTTAAAGCAGGCTGGTGGCCTGGAAACGATAAAGTAAAAGGTAAAACCATTGGCTTCACCTACAAAAAAGGAAATATCAATGTCACGTTATTCGCGAATGATTTGTTGAACAGAGCACACCCGCAAAAGCAATTCAGAGTGGTAGCCAATGCAATTTTCGCAGCGGCATCAGCTGTGGATACGGGGCCAGTTGTAACACCGGACCCAGGCACCGGCGGACCAGGTCCAGTTGTCACTCCAACACCGACGCCAACGCCAGTTGACGTTCCTGAGTTTAAGGATTTGGGAGCTGTCGAGGCATGGGCTGGAGACGCGATTAAGGAGTTGGCTGGCAAGGGCATTATTACAGGTATTAGCAGCACATCATTTGCACCGCTTAAGCAAGTAACGCGAGCTGAGTTTTTGACCATGCTTGTTCGTGCTTATCAATTGGCGGATGCGAGTGCCACGGCAAACTTCAGTGATGTGAAAACGTCGGATTGGTACTACGCTTCAGTAGCTGCGGCAGTCAAAGCAGGACTGGCTCAAGGTGTAGGCGACGGTAAATTTGATCCTAACCGTCCGATTACACGTGAGGAAATGGCTATTATGGCTGCTAATGCGTTGAAGCTTATTAATAAGGAAGCAGCAGCTAGCGACGTAGATGGTGCGTTAAGTAAATTCAGCGACCAAGCTAAAATGGCATCTTATGCGAAAGAAGCGATTGCCCTGCTGACTGAGCAAGGTGTTATCAACGGTATGACAGATGGTTCTTATGCTCCAAAAGGTATTGCTAACAGGGCGCAAGCTGCCGTAATCATTAGCAAGCTCTTGAAGCTAAATTAATCCGTAGCAATGATAAAAGGGCTGCCATCGGCAGCCCTTTTATTTATAACATTTTATGGCTTGTTGATAAGCAGCACACTGTACCATTTGCGGATATCCTCTGGCAAACCCCGAGCGAATCGCTCGGGGTTTCTTGCTGTAGTCCATTTTATTTCTGGACACAGCGGCATACGCCCAAACCCAAATCAGCTCCTTAGCATAGGCTGTTATCATCACATGAAATCAAGGAGCTTAATCCGAATGCCAAAAACAACAACAAAACCGGAGACGACCGAATTATCGGCTGATGATCTTGCTATATGGGCTGCAGTTATATTAGTCATTGGCGATTTATTTGGATTGTTTGCCGTCATAAAAGCAAAATCGGAAAAGGAAGAGCTTTAACCCTTTGACCATGATGATTCAGCTTATCACATAAAAGTTACTCGAAAATTAAAATATAAAGGAGAAAATGATGGCTGATAATAAAGAGATTAAGTCTGAAGAGCTTGCTAAGGTTGCAGCATCGCTTTCAGCAGTTGGTTATGGTTTAGTCCTGCTGGCGCTTGAGAGAGCAGATCAGGAAAGCTTGGAGAGCAAGGGGAAGGAAAGGAATAAAATGTCAGCAGCAATAAATAAGCTTCATAGACGCTTCAATAGATAAAGAGAGCAGGGATAAAGGGTGAACGTAACCTCTCGTTCTGTTCATACGTAAACAGCCCCTAGCATTACGCAAGGGGCTGTTCGCATGCAGCTTACAATATCAACTCAAGCCATTGTTCCTTCGTTACAGGACCAAAATAAAAGGGAAGGTCGATTTCAGCTATGAGCAATTTCAGAGCTGAGGTTTCATAACGAGTGCCAATCAACTGATGAGCAACCTCGTTACTGTCACCGCGGCCGAAAAAGTCACCGTAAATAGCAGCGTTCACAATAAGTCCTTCTTCAACCTGAAGACGAACATCAAAGGTCCCGACTCCCTCAATTCGCTTCTTCTGCTGCACATTGAAGGATGGAGAACGGCCATAGTTCCATTCCCAGCTGCGGTATCGCTCGTCCGCCAGCTTGTGCACATTTTCCCAGTCCTGATCAGATAACTCATAGAACGGAATCTCGGCGGATTGCTCGAAGATGGACTGAAGCAGCATTTGCCGAAACTGCTCTATCGTCATCGGTTCCTTCAAAAACTCTGTAATATTCGCGACGCGGCTGCGGATGGATTTGGTTGATTTCGATACATATTTCTCGGCATTCGTTTTAAGTGCAGATACTACATTTTCGATTTCAGAATCAAACAGCAGCGTTCCGTGGCTGAACATTTTACCCTTCGTCGAGAATTGCGCATTGCCGGATATTTTCCGCTCACCAACCTGAAGGTCATTGCGGCCTGTCATTTCTGCGTCTACGCCAAGCTCTTGAAGCGCACGTATAACGGGCTCCGTGAACTTCTTGAAGTTATGGAAGGACTTACCGTCATCCTTCATGATGAAGCTGAAATTTAAGTTGCCGAGATCATGATAGACTGCCCCGCCTCCGGAGAGCCTGCGGACGACATGAAGTCCACTGCTTTCGACGTAATCTGCATTGATTTCTTCAACGGTATTTTGGTTTTTGCCAATGATGATGGATGGCTCATTTATGTAGAAAAGTAGGTAGTCATCGTTGTCAGGCAATGAACGCAGTATATATTCCTCTAATGCCAAATTAAGCGTTGGGTCGGTGATGCCATTATTGCTTACAAAACGCATGATAGTTGTCCTCCTATGCTGTAGCTCATAAAGGCATTATACCTGTACGTCCTGTTCTTTTTCAAATTAAAGGTTTGTACTTAATGGATACAAACTATGCATAAGCTGAAATAATTCGTATAATCAAATGAGAAAAAAAGCTTGATGCAGAGGTGAAGCAAATGGAAGCGAAATTTTGTATGTCATGCGGTCATGAGCTCGAAACCCGTGACGTTGACGGGACGATGAGGCGAGCTTGTACAAGCTGCAGCTTTGTTCATTGGGGAAATTACAGCATTGGTGTCGGAGCGCTGGTCGTTAAGGATGAGAAAATTTTGCTCGTTCGCCGAGCTCAAGAGCCTGGAAAAGGAAAATGGACAAATCCTGGCGGATATATCGAGCAGCTAGAAGCCATTCAGGACACGATTGAGCGAGAGGTTATGGAGGAGTGCGGCGTGCAAGCTATCGTCAAGAATGTCGTAGCACTGCGTGATCAGCCGAGAAGCATACATAATCTGTACGTCGCATTTGAGATGGAATATGTGAGCGGAGAGCCTACTCCGGATAATGTGGAGGTTGACGCTGCTGGTTTCTTCACCTTGCAGGAGCTGGAGACGATGGATGTTGCCAGCTTTACGCAGTGGCTAGTCGATGTTGCATTCCATGGACAGTCGCAGGGGCTTAGCATAGATATGTCGCCAGTCGTTCCATTAAGCGGTTATGGATTATTTCGAGTATAAAAGACTGTTCATACCCAGATTAAATGTTTATCTCGTTATTTATAGTAGAGACCTTCCCTAGCGGAAGGTCTCTTTCTTTTCTAATTAGAACACCCAATATACCCAATACGTTAATAGAATCAGTGTAACAATAACTGTAATCGGAATGACGATTGAGGTTACCTTAAAATATTGGCCCCAGCTGATATGAACCCCGCCTTTGCGCACGATGTGCATCCACATAAGTGTGGCCAGTGTACCAATTGGCAATAGGAGCGAACCGATGTCACTGCCAATGACACTTGCCAAATATGCGATTTTCAACGTCAATGGATCAAGGCCCATATTCATTAGCGTAATCGTACCAACCATGAGGGCAGGATGGTTGTTGAATAAGTTGGATAATACGCTTAAAAGTCCGCCCATAAGGACGCTGGCGTGAAGCAGGCTTCCTGAGACGAGAGGCTGCATCAGATGGATGAGCCAATCCGTTAAACCGATGTTGTTAAGGCCATAAATGATAACATACATGCTGAAGGCGAATACGAGAATATACCATGGCGTTTTTTTGAGCATGTCCGCCGGAGAAATTTTCAAGTAGAACCAACGCCATCCAAGCAGAAGCGCTGAGCCGATAACGGCCATTGCAGAGACGGGGAAGTGGATATAGGATGCGACAAAGAGGCTGACTCGGACGCAGAATACAAAAATAAGAATATTGCGCATGAAGCGATTGCGGTTCTCTTGTGGCAAGGTTTGCTTTAATGGATGACTTCCGGGCATGAGATTCCACCTGGAAGCTGGCGGGAGTGTTTTGGGAAGCGTGCGATAGAAAACGGCAAACAGCAGGAGCGACAAGAGGACAAGCCCGAGCGAAGCTGGAACGAACATCATTGCGGAATGCATGTAGAGATCCATATGGACGATTTTTAATGCTATTAAATTGACGATGTTGCTTACGCCGATAGGGGCACTAGATGCCGTTGCAATTAATGCGCCAGATAAGAGATAAGGTATTTTTTGATGATTTTTCAGTCCCATATTTTGCAGCAAGAGCAGCAGTATAGGAGTTGTAATTAAGATGCTTCCATCATTGTTTACGAAAAGCGTCATGAGAAAGCAAAATAAGTTGGTGAGCCAAAATAAGCGAATGCCGGAGCCGCGTGCTTTTCTGGTGAGCAGCTCGGCTGCCCAGTAGAAGAAACCGAAGCTTTCTAATACGATTGCCATGACGATTGTAGCAATGATGGTAACTGCGGCTCCGCTTATCGTTTCGGTTATTTGGCCGAGATCGGAAAGTGAGACGCTTCCACTTAGGAGAACGACTGCGGCGCCGATCGTTGCGGGTATCGCTTCATTGACATGTGGTCGCCAGAAGATGAAGCTGATAGTTAGAAGGAATGCGGAAATGGTCATAATGATCATTAAATCATTCATGCTTTTACCTCTTTTCAGTTTTGAACCCTTTTTTGCTTTATACAGCAGCACTCCTTTTCTTGATTGAGCCTTAGGCTATTTTGTAAACTAGCATTCTAGCAGAGGTGAAAAATCCTCCTTTCTCTTCATGATTTAGTATCTATGTACTGTAAGTATACGTACATGATAGAGTGTTCGTACTGGTCAATATCCCTATCTCTATTAAAATCTGCTAGTATCAATTGATGATGTTTATCCCATAATGATAGATAGCTTCCAAAGACAAAAGCCCAAAAAAAAACCTCCTAACGTTAGTCGTTTGGAGGTTTTTAGTCTAAATTAAGTTGTACCCGGGAATCTTCATTCCCATCATTCTATCATTAGAATTTCACGAATATCTTTTTCCGATAGAGAGGACAATGCCTCCTGCCCAGGCTGGATGACCTCGTCGATCAGATTTTTTTTCTTTTGCTGAAGCTCATACATTTTATCCTCGACCGTCCCTTGCGTTACGAGGCGGATAACCTGTACGACGTTTTTCTGCCCAATGCGATGCGCGCGATCAGCTGCTTGCTGCTCGACAGCGGGATTCCACCAAAGATCATAGAGAATAACGGTGTCGGCACCCGTCAGGTTTAGTCCAGTGCCTCCGGCTTTTAATGAGAGCAGGAAGAGGTCACGCTCGCCATCATTGAATCGATTACAGAGCTCGACGCGTTCAGAGGCTTTCGTTTGTCCGTCCAAATAAAAATGAGTGATGCCTCGGTAACCCAGCTCCCGTCCGATTAGTCCGAGCATTTCGGTAAATTGCGAGAAGATGAGCAGTCGCTTGCCTGCGGCCTGGCATTCATCGATAATTTCGAGAAGCTGCTCGAATTTGGCGGAGCTTCCCCGGTAGTCTTCTACGAATAAGGCAGGATGGCAGCAGAGCTGACGAAGCCGTGTTATTCCAGCTAAAATTCGAATTCGGTTTTTTTGGAAGCTTTCCTCGTTCAAATGTTTCACCGTCTCCTGTTGCAGCTTAGCAAGGAAACCTACATACAGCTGTTTCTGCTCAGGCAGCAGCTCCGATGCTTGAATCGATTCGATTTTGTCAGGCAGCTCCTTCAGTACATCACTCTTCAGCCTGCGCAGTAGAAACGGACGAACCCGCTTGGCGACAGCTTCCCGCGAAAGCTCATTGAAAGCTTGTTTGCTAGGAAATAACGCAGGGAACACGGCTCCAAAAATGGACCATAACTCCTCTAATGAGTTTTCAACGGGCGTACCTGTCAAAGCGAAACGATAACTGGCATCAACAGCTTTGACAGCTTGAGCGGTTTGAGTCGTATGATTTTTGAAATATTGGGCCTCATCCAAAATAAGTGTATGGAAGCTTTGCTTCAAATACTCCGCAATATCTCTTCGCAGCAGCGGATAGGAAGTAATAATCACATCTACGGGTGCATCCCCTGTCAGCACGCCGCTGCGTTCTGACTTGCTGCCGTCAGCAATAACGACGCGAACTTCGGGGGCAAATTTCTTCAGCTCATTCAGCCAATTGTATACGAGTGAAGCAGGAGCAACGATTAATGCCGGCTGCTCTCGCCTCCGAATCTCTGGAAGCACCGATACGATAAACGCAATTCCTTGCACCGTTTTGCCAAGTCCCATATCATCGGCAAGAATACCCCCGAAATGGTAATGAGCAAGAGTTTTCATCCATTGATAGCCGTACTGCTGATAATCCCGGAGCACCGGCACGAGTTTGTCAGGTAAAGGGAAATCCAAATTGTCAGGGTTTCGCATGTTTTCTAATAACCGGCGGAATGATTTGCCGAGCCTTACCGCATTCCCATTCTCATGCGAGCCAATGAGATGCAGGCCGCGGGCTGTAGGTATGCGGAATTCAGATCCCTGAACATCGCTTTGGCGTAGGCCGACATCATTTAAGAAATGTATGATTTCTTGAAACTCCGCGCCATCCAGCGGTAATAAAGAGCCGTTTGGCAAACGATGATATTTGCGCTGTACTTCAAGCGACTTTAACAGGTTACGAATTTCTGATTCAGGAATGCCGTCCATATCGAATTTGAATTCCAGCCAATCGGTACGCTCATCTACATTAATGGTTACCTTTGGCGCTGCATGCTTCGTCACAATTCGCACCTTAACGGCGGAGGTAGCATACACGGTTAGCAGCTTCTCAAGCTGCGGGATGACGTTGTGGAGAAATTCGAATTCCGAATCCTCGTCCTCCATGAAATAACCGCCTTCGGTTTTGGCAAAAGGAACCAGATCCATCAGCTCAAGAATGAGCCGCTCCTGTTCTCCGTCTCGCATGAGAATGCGATCGGAACCGCGTGATTTCTCGCTTCCCTCTAACGGGTTAATAATGATGTCGCCATATTGGAACTCAAGTCCAGCGACCAGTCGATCTCTTACGCGATCCAAGAAAAGCTTCGCTTTAAGCTGCGTTTGCAGAACGCGGTCGGATATCGACTCTGCAATGCCAACGCTGCCCAGCTTCATTAACCCCGGTATCACCCTTTCCATAAAAGGCTCCATTTGCTCAGGTGCAATATGAATTTTTGGCTTGCGAGAGGTGTCGAGCAGCAGCTTCATCTCCATGAGTTGTTTGCAAGAATCCGGCTTCAGTCGTAACAGTTTCCCATTTGCAATGACCAGCTCATAATCCTCCATAATGACGATCTGATCGAGTCCTTGAATATCTAATTGATAGCCCTCGCTTGTCGCTTGATCAAACGCAAAATGCAGCGGGATCGCTTCGTCGCTCAGACCAATACCATCAAACGTAAGATTGTTATAAAGGAGCTGTGCTGTTGGCGCAGCCGTTAGCAGAGGAAGCGTCTTATCCCAAGAGGAGGGAGGCACGAGCAGCATACGGTCACCGCTTGCCGGAGCCTCTCTTAGAAATGAGCGGGTCAGTGATTCACGAAATATCTTTTCATTTCGATAGATATGAATAAGCCTTGCAAGTAGCGCATCGTTCTCTTGCTGAAAGCTATGAAGGGCTGGATCATATGTAAAATGTTTCGAGAAGACATAAGGCTCCCGCCGATCGACCTTATCAAGAAAATCTCGTATTTGCTGCACGATATATAAACGTTTTGGACCGACCTTGAGCTCTATGCCGAACATATGCTTTCGGTAGCCGTAGGGGAAAAGCTTGCAAGTAATCTCCACTTCAAGAGGAGTACGCATGTCCAAAAGCGACCGACTGCGGCTTGTGCGCAGCGGACGGTTGCTGAATAAGCCTAACATGCCGTTAGCAAGGCGAGTATCTGCCTTTTCTAACCCTGCATGCTTCGCATACCGATTTTGGAGATGTGCTGTACCCACCTCGTTATCCAAGTCATCGTCATCGAAAGGTCTATCCTCAGGATGAAGGAGTGAGGGGTAAATACGGGCAGGTGTATCTTGCTCACTCCGCAAATGATGAATTTGCAGCAAAACAGCAGCCACATGCTGGCAATATTTATCATAGGTGCTAAAAGCAAGACAGGAGCATTCCGCTTCGACGTCTCCGTCCAGGTCAATATTGATCGTGACCTCATAGCGCTTGTTTCCCAGTACGATGGCAGTAAAGCTGCTTGCCTTCGGGCCTTGGTCCGCAAGCGTTACTTTACCATCTTTATAGTAGGCTTCCCCACGTTCATAGAAGGTATCGCCGCATAGTAGCTTAATGACTCGATGGGACAACTGTTTGCTCATGATATGGTTCCTTTCCGCTAGTGGAACGCCTGTTCCGATATATAAGTTAATTCTTATCATATCAGAATATGTACAACAGGTCACAATTCAAAATGTTGGCATTGAAGTTTCTGCAATAGAAGCTTCACATGAAGCAGGGTTCGAGCAAATTTTGATTATGAAGTGTTCCGGTCAGCCCATACTGAAATGGAATGAGAACAACGGTATAATGTATGGATAGAAGCTAATTTTAATCATGGGAAAAGGAGCTGGACATTATGGATTACCGTCGTCTTGGCAATAGCGGTCTCAAAGTATCCGCGCTCGGCTTAGGCACCAACGCCTTTGGCAAACGCGCGGATTATGAGGCTTCTAAACAAATCATTCATTGCGCGATAGACAATGGGATCAACTTTATCGATACAGCTAATATTTATGCAGCAACCGAGTCCGAAAAAATAATTGGTCAGGTGTTGGAAGGGCAGCGCCAAAACGTCGTCTTAGCTACAAAAGCAGGGTTGGTCCGAGGAGCAGGCGTAAATGAGCGAGGCTCGTCCAGATATCATTTGCAGACAGAGCTGGAAAACAGCTTGAAACGTCTGAAAACCGACTATATCGATCTTTATCAAATTCATACTTTCGATCCTGAAACACCACTTGAGGAAACGCTGCGAACGCTAGAGGATATGGTGCGCTCTGGAAAGGTGCGTTACATCGGTGCTTCCAATTACTTTGCGTGGGAGCTGATGAAGGCGCTTGGGATCAGTGATCGACTGGGAATAAACCGCTTCGTGTCCACTCAAGTTAGCTACTCCTTAGCGGATCGAACGCCGGAAAATGAGCTAGTCCCGATGTGTCTAGACCAAGGTGTGGGCATCATCCCGTATTTCCCGTTGGCGGGCGGGATTTTGTCAGGGAAATACAGCATAGCGCAGCGAGCACCAAAGGGTTCTCGCGCTCAGACAGACCCGAATTTCCAGAGATTTATCGATAATAAAACCATTGCACTGGGCGAAAATGTAGCCAAGCTAGCAGCTCAATTGGACTGCACGCCAAGCGTATTATCGCTCTCATGGCTTATGCATCAGCCTGTCGTATCTACGGTGATCGTGGGTGCGACAAAAGTAGAGCAGCTCAAAGAGAACATGAAGAGTGCATCGTTGCAGCTAACCGCAGATACAGAAGAGGAGCTGCAGAAGATTAGCCGCCCGTTCCGATATGGAGAACCTTTTGCGTGGTATCGCTTGCCGTAGAGACGGATTCAACGGGTACCCATATACTGGACACTTTGAAAAAAGGTGCACAGCGTATGGGTGCTTTTTTGTATACCATCCTTTTTATTGTAATTGATTCCGCTCTAAGTCATCTACGTAGTCCTTGGCATCTTTGAGGCTGACACCGCTTTTTTTTCTAAACTCTTTGAAGGCTTGAATTCTCTTTCCTGAAGCAACCAGCATGCGTAATCTATCATCGATATTTCAGGAATGTTTTGATAATGAGAATGATTATTAATATAATAAGAGAGGTGAAAATTGTAAATAGACATGGAAGGTGAACATGATGACGTTACAGGAACATATACCATTATGGAATCATGCTGCTATAAGGGTGCTTGATGTTCGTCGGTCTATTTTGCGATCGAGTGAGAGCCTGCAAGGGTTCCGATTGCCAGCCAGTGCCTTCCTATTCGCTGCTGCTGGTGATGCAAAAATTCTCATCGACGGAATGGAGCATGTGGTGAATCGTTTTTATGTGTGCCATGCCGGAAAAGGCGCTACGATTGACATTGTGCAAGTTGATGAAAAACTCGATTATTATTTTATTTTTTACAAAGCAGTTCTCGTTTTACCAGCTCGTAAAGAACTGTTAAATGAATATAGAGACAATAATCCTTTTCAAATGCAATATGGTTTTGCCCCTGCATATCCGCTAGGTCTCCTAACGAGAATCGAGCAAATGTATTCGCACTGGATGCTCGATATTCAATTGGAAAGATTTCATGTGAGAGCGTTGTTTCACCAATTGGTTTACGATCTTATGAAGCAGCTCCATGCCACTGAGGGTACTGCTAAGGCTCAGCCGGATTACGTCAGCCAAACGATTCGCTTCATGGAGGAACGTTATGCTGAGACCATTAGTCTTCAAGAATTGGCGAGTACCCTTCATTGCAACGAGAGAAAGCTACAGCGATTATTTAAAGCGCAGCTTCGGATTGGGCCATTGGAGTATCTCATTCAGGTTCGGATGGATCATGCGCAAACTATGCTATTGAATACGAATATGCCGCTTAAAGCCATTGCAGAATCAGTAGGTTATGGTGATAGTTATTATTTTAGCCGAGCCTTTAAGAAGCATTTTGGCGTTTCTCCTCTTTACTTCAGAAAGTACCGTCGGATAAGTTCATCCTCTATGTCGCAAAATTCCATTGTCGCAGATAACGCTCTCTCGTATGATAGTGATTGTGATAATCATTATCAACAATTAGACGGGGGAGTTATACGGATGAATAGGAGTAAGAGGTCGGTTTTAGCGGTTAGCTTGATGCTCAGTTTAATTTTATTGTTGAGTGCATGTTCGGCAGGCAATAGCACGGGAAACAATACGGGAGGGGCTAGTCCAACTGGAGCTGAATCCAATGTAGCTTCTACAAACACAAACGTATCGCAAACAGCGCAGCAGGCGTATCCTGTTGTTATTAAACATATGAAGGGCGAAACAACGCTGGAGCAGCGCCCACTTAAAATTGCGGTGCTTGATACAAAATTTGTGGATCAATTGGTAACTTTAGAAGAGCAGCCAGCAGGCAGCGTAAAAGCTGCGGCAGATAAAACAGACTTCCCGGCTTATTTAATGGATAAGCTGAAGGATGTTAAATTGCTTGGTACAAGGGATGAGCCCAATCTTGAAGCTATTATGGCCATGGAGCCCGATTTAATTATTTGTACTGAATTCCAAGAAGAAGTGTATGAGAGCTTGTCCAAAATTGCTCCAACGATCATGCTTGATTTTAATGAGGATTGGCGTGTCACGTTAGATAATTTTGGAAAAATTGTCGGGAAATCTGAAGAAGCGAAGGCTGTCTTGGAAGCCTATAACGTGAAAACAGCGAAGCTGAAGGTAGAACTGAAGGCTAAGCTCGGAGATCAGACTGTTGCATTAATGCGTCCACGTGATGAGGGGATACGTATACATACGCCAATCCACCGTACAGGAGCTATTTTATACAATGATTTAGGCTTGAATGCCCCAGAGTCAGTCTTGAAGGAAAAGGATACGGCTTATGAAATTGCATTAGAAGCTTTCCCGGAAGTTGGCGCTAATCATTATTTCCTCGTAAAAGATGATATGTTCAAGGCGGCAGTGGACGAAATCCAGAAGACGGAAACGTGGAAAAATGTTGAAGCTGTGAAGAACAATCAAGTCTATGATGTTGATTCAAACATATGGATTGCCTATTATGGCCCGATTGCCATCAATATGATTGTCGACCGGGTAGCTGAAATTTTCCTTGGTAAGGCATAACATGTCAGCAAAGCTTTCAAAGTCTGAGTGGGGTAATTTAAAAAGCAGATATCACTTCTCTTATGAAAATAATACTCACTCCGCTGATCGCTTCATTTATTCAAGAAATTTATTGAATAAGGAGCTATGCGAAACCTATCTGGATTCGCTAGCGAGCGAAATAGGTTCGCCATCAAGAAGAGTAACAGCGTCGATGCTGGCGAAGCGATATGCTTTTCTAGTGGTTGCTCCTGTTCTGTATGCGATGACGGTATACGACAAGAATCTGCTCTTGAAGTTGGACAATTGCCGCTTGGTTTCACCCAGCGACAGCGAGTTCAATGTGACTAAATCCAAGTTTCCTAATCTGAGCTTTGAAGAACCAAGCGTTACGGAACCGGTAGCTGGGAAGCGGAAAGAGTGGCGGGATCATGTATTACGACAACTTTTTGCAGAGCATATTTCCCCATTATTTCATGCTTTATCTCTGTTTGGTGGAATTCCTCTAGTGATCTTATGGGAGAATGTGATGGTTCGAATGGCTCCGATTTATGAAGACGGACTGGAGGAAGAAACGAATCCGGCAATCTTACAACGACTTCATGAAGATTTCACGTTTATTACGCAGACTGCACCTGGGAGCATATTTGGAGAACGCCGAAATCCGTTTACTAAGTTTATGAGCAAAACGAATATAGGCACTATGAGCGAGCTGCCCGATATTCGCCAAACCTGCTGCTTCTATTATGAGATGTCTTCGGCTGAATATTGCAGAGCTTGTCCGAAACCTCTCGAATGCCATAAATAGCTGGACGATTGCTCATTTTATTAAATCGTTCTTATATATAAGGCTTTTGAAAAATAATTCGATTCCACATATGCCATTTGACGGCCGATGTCATAGAGCTTAAGCTCGGGATATTTTAGCAGCTTACAATCTTTAATCATCCGAACTTTTGTCAAATAGGCAAGAAAGGTTTCGCCTGTTACAGCTATGAACATTTAATCGAAGTAATGGCAGTTAAATGGACCTCTTCGGCGACGTCCGCTAGGGAAATGGATTGTCCCAATATGGGGTTGCTTCCACAACAAATAGCAGGAGCTTTTCCTGCTATTGTCATTTTAACTGGGAAAGTCCCCGTTAATTTTTAGCTGTGCGCTCATCTGACTTAATTAGCTGGAACTTCTCCATGTAATTTTGCTGCTAAGCGCCTTTTTAGCGATTATGTGTTGAATTAGCAGGATTAAATCCTGTTAATTGCTATTTTGGGTTGCTTCCACGTCAAATAGCAGGAGCTTTTCCTGCTATTGTTATTTTAGCTGGAAAAGCACCCGTTAATTTTTAGTTGTGCGCTCATCTGACTTAATTAGCTGGAAATTCTCCATGTAATTTTGCTGCTAGGCGGCTTTTTAGCGATTTTGTGTTGAATTAGCAGGATTAAATCCTGTTAATTGCTAGTTTGAGTTGATTCCACCACAAATAGCAGGAGCTTTTCCTGCTATTGTTATTTTAGCTGGGAAAGCTCCCGTTAATTTTTAGCTGTGCGCTCATCTGACTCAATGAACTGGAAGTGCCATGCTGAGCATTTTTCAGACGTAATATTAAAATAAGCTCGTTTTACTCTTTAGTGTGTTGATGGATTTTCAGTTTATCTCATGTGCCGTTCGACTAGTGCTGCTAATTAAATACGTATTATGTAAGCCCGACCTGCTGCTCGCTCCATGCCCAAAGCTTGGCCGCCAGCTCAGGATTGCCCGCTTTGCTTGCTGTTTGAACGATCTTGCTGTCGATAAAATATTGGCCGGTCTGATTTGCCGCCTCATCGCTTGCCGCCAAATAAATAGCTGTCTTTGCCCCTTCAAGCGGTGTTCTGAAAAAAGGCCTGAGCAGCTTATGCACCGTTTTTCCGAAGCCGTTCTTGCGATCTACGCCAATATTGGTTGCTACAGCCCCCGGATGAACGCTGTTAACCGTTACTCTAGTGCCTGCGAGACGTCTCGCCAGCTCATTCGTGAATAAAATATTCGCCAGCTTCGATTGCGAATAACCTTTTACGACATTATAGCCCTTCGTCAAGTTCGGATCGTCAAAATGAATCCTTCCAGCCTTATGCGCACCAGACGATACATTGACAATTCTCCCTTGCGGGGCACTTTTAATAAGGTCAAGAAGCTCGTTAGTCAGCAAAAAATGACCCAAATGGTTGATCCCTATTTGCGACTCAAACCCATCCGATGTCATCTCTCGCTTCAAAGAGACAACACCTGCATTATTGATCAGCACATCAAGCTGACTATATTTCTGCTTAAATGCAGCTGTGAAGTTGCGAATGCTGGCAAACGAGCCTAAATCGCAGGTCATGAGGTCAATATGGTTGCTTCCGCTTTGGTTGCGTGCTTGTTCAATTGCCTGCTCGCCTCGCTCCTTGCTGCGGCATATCATCACCACATGCGCGCCTTGCTTCGCAAGCTCTACCGTTGTCGCAAGCCCCATGCCGGAATTAGCGCCAGTTACGGCTACGACCTTTCCTGTCATATTCCTCATCCAAGCCACCTCCGAATATTCCTTATTTACAGCTTACCATGTGCAAGAAAGGTATGCCGTACAAATTCAATAAACGATCTGACATGGGGAGACAGCTGATCCTCATTGCGGTACGCCAAACAAATATGCCTGCGGTTTACATACTGAGGCAGATCGCGCATAACCAGCTCGCCGGCATCGATTTCTCGAATGACGCTTCGGCGCGGCAGAATGCCCACACCCATATTGCATTTTAAAGCTTCCTTGATCGTTTCGATCGCACCCAGTTCCATGACGCTTTCCCACTGCAAGCCAGCCCCGCTTGCCCATTCATCCGACAAGGTGCGCGAGGTTGAGCCGATTTCATGCAGCAGGAACGTTTCATGCCTAAGCTCCTCGACTTCTACTTGCGTTTGGCTCGCTAACGGATGCTCCGGCGCAAGCAGCAGCTTCAGCTCATCGGCGACTAACGGCTGTATAATAAGCCCTTCTTCCAGCGATTCGCCAAGAGAGACGATGCCTACGTCGATCTCATAGCTGCGCAGCATCGCAAGCACGGAAGCTGCTTGCTTCACGGTCAGCATGAGGCTCACACTCGGATATAGCTTGCGGTAGGCGGCAAAGTGCGGCGGCATCACATAGGTTGCGGGCGTGTAGCTTGCTCCCAGCCGCAGGCGCCCTTCTCCCTGCTCGCGACGCTCCAACATGGCAAGTCTAGCTTCTTCCATAAGGAAAACAATTCGCTTCGCATAGGGCAGCAGCTCCAAAGCCGCTTCGCTTGGCTGAAGGCTGCGCGAGTGCTTGCGAAACAGCTCCACGCCTAGCTCCTCCTCAAGCCTTTTGAGATGAAAGCTGATCGTCGGCTGCTTAAGCCCCAGCTTATCTGCAGCTTCCGCGAGTGTTCGACCGCTGCATACCTCCATAAACACATGCAGCTGCTGTACGTTCATCCCTTACTCACTCCCTAGCTTTTTGCCTATTAATATAGATTAAATCTATATGTATATCAATATCTATCGATTATATTTCATAATATCTCGACAATACGTTAACAATCATCTGACAAACCGTTGCTAAAGTTAGGAGGTAAGCAAAACAGATAGTGGAGGGAAATCGATACGATGAAAACGAATGGAAAACGCTGGCTTGGAACCGTTTTGCTAGCTGGATTGATGACACTTACCGCTGCATGCGGCAACGGAAATGCAGGGAATACGAATAACGGGGCAGCAGCAAATGCCGGAAATACACAAACGACGGCTCCTACCGAGGAAGCGCAAGCGACAGAAACAGCTAGGGCGGAGGATGAAGGAACGCTTACGGTTTACTTAAATGATTTTGACAGCATGATCGTTCCATTGTTTGAGGAAGCTACTGGCTACAAGCTGGAGGTTGTCGTAGGCAACGGAGCAGAAATTATGTCCCGCGTTGAAGCAGAGAAAGGCAATCCGCACTGGGATGTCATTTGGCTGGATGCTATGCCTTCCATTTATGGACTAGGCGCAAGCGGTCAACTGCTCGAAGGCTGGTCGCCGGATAACGTCGCCAATCTGACTGACTTTGCCAAATCTTTTGTGCCTGAGAAGCAATGGTATGTTCCTACAGGCGCACATGCTGCGGGAGTTATTGTGTACAACAAGGACAAAGTGAAGGCGGAGGATGCGCCTAAATCATGGGAAGAGTTCTCCGATGCGAAGTATAAGAACATGATCGGTATGGCTGATCCAGCGATCGCAGCTCCTGCTTATCCTTTCGTTTCTTGGTTTTTTAATGAAAAGACAATCGATGGCGGACAAACGTTTTTCAGCTCGCTGATGGACAACGGGCTTCGCGTATATCCCAAAAATCCAAACGTTGTCAAAGCGCTCGCCTCAGGTGAAATCTCCATCGCAGCGCTGCAAGAGAGCAATGCCTATGCGATGAAAAACGATAATGAGCCCATTGAAATCATCTGGCCAGCAGAAGGCGCTCCTGCTTCCGTTCGGGTAGCTGCCATTCAGAAGGATACCAAAAATCCGAATGCGGCTAAGGCATTTATCGAATTTTTGCTCGATCCAAAAACACAGCAAGCCTTAATCGATCAAGGCGACGAGAGCTATTTCCAACCTTCAGTGAACGGCGTAAATGCAAAGCAAGATCGCGCAGCCGATGCGAAGCTCGTTGCAGCCGACGCTTCCTGGGCATCTGAGAATGAAGCAGCTATCAAGCAATGGTTCGCTGATCAGTCGGTTAAGTAAACAATGCAAACCTTTATGAAGGATCGGTTAGGATGGTTTGTCAGTATCATCTTATTCATTCTCGTCTTATATCCCTTGGCGGCAGTCATTATTCAGGTGCTGCTGCCTGGGGTTTTCTTCGGCAATTGGCAACTCGGGGATCTTGCGCTGCTGCTCGAAATATTCAAGCGTCCCTTATGGCAAAAATCGCTCGAAAATTCCGTCGTGCTCGGACTTGGAACTACGGTGCTCGCTACGCTTCTCGGCGGCGTACTGGCAACGATACGCGCAAACTGGTCATTTCCAACAGCCAAGCTGCTGGATGCCTCGGTTTGGCTGCTCATTATTACGCCTTCGTTTATTTTAGCGCAGGGCTGGGTGCTATTTGCTGCCGGAGGCGGTATCGCCGTTAACCTGCTTGGCTGGCACTGGGTTACAAGCGCTGTTTTCCAGCCTGCGGGGCTCATTTTTATTATGACTTTAAGCAAATTTCCATTCGCCTATTTGAGCGTTCATGCAGCAATGGAGTGGAAGGTTGATCAGCTGTCGCACGCAGCTCGCCTATCCGGAGCATCTGGTTTCACGGTATGGCGTACGATCCAAGCGCCTCTGCTCATGCCTGCCGTTTGGGCTGGCGCTGCGCTTGTCTTTATGGATACAATCGGCGATTTCGGGCTTCCCGCATCGATTGCCGCCGTCTATCGTTTTCCGACACTGCCTTACTCCATTTACTCAGCAATCTATACGTCGCCCATTCGATTTGATATGGCAGGTGTCCTATCCTTTTATCTCGTATTGTTAATCGGCATTGCGATGTTTGTCCAATTTTATGCGATGCGCCGCTCACGCTTTGATTTCTTATCAGCGCGGGCGCAGCGGTCTGTACCGAAGCCGGCTGGCAAGTTTGCTGTGCTTCTTACAACATTAAACTTGTTATTTCTTGCCGTAGTCATCGGCATTCCGATAGGCGCAAACGTACTGATGTCCGTATTTAAAACCCAGTCAGGCGGTTTGAAGGTAACTAATCTCACCTTTGATCATTACCGCGAATTATTTCATAGCTCAAGCACGCTGCTGAAAGGTTTGTCCCATTCCTTACTGATCGCCGGCGTCGCCGCACTGCTCGGTTTATTATTCGGGCTCTGCGTCGCCTATGTTCTAACCTATTCGCAGTTCAAATTCAAACGGACGATTGAAGTGTTCTCGGTCGTCACGCTTGCCGTTCCCGGCGTCGTGCTGGGCATCGGGTATATTTTCGTCTGGAATCAAAAATGGCTTGAATCGATCGGCTTGCTCCTGTACGGAACGCCTTGGATTCTCGTACTTGCCGCAATCGCCGGCGCCATTCCCGTCATTACGAGATTGATGGTAGGCGCAATGGCCAAAGTGCCGCTTAGCCTGCTTACTGCCGCGCAGCTGCAAGGCGATACGCTCGGAAGCCGGGTCCGCTTCATTCTTGTCCCTTTAGTACGCGGCGCCTTGCTCTCTGCGGGTCTCGCGGCATTTGGGTCCAGCGTGTTTGACTTAGCGGTTAATTCGATCTTGTTCCCGCCGAACTTCCTCACGCTGCCCGTTACAATTAACAAGGCATTCGAGGATTTGGATTTTGGGTATGCTTCAGCGGCAACCGTCGTTGGATCAGCCATCGTTATTATGATCATTTTGGCGATTGAGCTCATGCTCCGCCGCAAGGAGGCAAATACATGACATCGACAGCGATTCAGCAAAGGCATCACCTCACAGATGAGCTTAAGCCCGTTGCTCCAGCAGCTCCAAAACCGCTGCTTGCAGCAGTAGGTTTAATCAAAAGCTACGAATCGTTTCAAGCGCTTAAAGGAATTTCTTTCGACATGCGCGAAGGCGAGATTATTAGTGTACTTGGACCGTCAGGCTGCGGTAAATCGACGCTGCTCCAGCTCGTAGCCGGCTTATTGAAGCCAGACGGCGGCCAGCTTACGCTGGGCAATGAGATCATCGCCTCCTCGTCCGTCATGATGCCCCCCGAGAAGCGCGGGGTTAACATGGTTTTTCAAGACTATGCGCTGTGGCCGCATATGAATGTCTTCGATAACATCGCTTATGGGCTGCACAGAAGCAAGATGGCTAGGGCGGACATTCAGCAGCGCGTTCAGGAGCTGCTGACTATGCTCCATCTTGAAGGGTTTGAGCGCAGGCTGCCGCCGCAGCTCTCCGGCGGCCAGCAGCAGCGGGTTGCTATTGCGAGGGCGCTTGCTACTAGGCCAAAGCTGATGCTGCTCGATGAGCCGCTCTCCAACCTCGATATGCGGCTGCGCGTAGAAATGCGCACCGAGATGGCGTATTTATTCCGCCGATTAGGCATGAGCGTCTTCCATGTTACGCATGACCCGGAGGAAGCCTTCGCTATGGCCGATCGGCTGCTTATTTTGCGCAACGGGCAAATTGATCAAATGGGCACGCCGCAGCAATGCTTCACGCGTCCGGCCAGCCGCTGGGCGGCTTCCTTGCTTGGAGCGATTAACGGCTTGCGCGGCGAGGTCATAAACGGAGACAGCGGCAGCGCTGTTCGAATCGGCTCATCGTTAATCCACGGCTTGCTCGCTCCAGAGCAGCAAAACCTCAGTGACCATTCGCAAGCTATCGTCATGTTCCGTCCTGAGGAAGCTGAGGTCATCGAGCGAAGAGATGCCGCAGCTGAGCTTTCATTAGCTTCGCCACAGGAGCGGATAGACAATACGATTCAGCTTCAAGTGCTTCACTGCACCTTCGAGGGCAATCGCTGGCGCGCAGTCGCACAAACGAGCTGCGGCCAGAAGGTATACCTGGTACTCGCTGTCCCGTTAGAGGCTGGCGAGCATGTAACGATAAAGCTTGCCATTCGCTCTGCTTTCATTTACCCGAATGAGGAAGAAAGGTAGTCGATTCATTTGCTTAATCCAACAAAAACAGACTCACGTCTTTTAGCTATTGCAGATATACACGGTTATCAAGAAGAACTTATGCTTTTGCTTAAAGAAGCAGCTTATAACCCGCACCATGATCGGCTTATTTTGCTGGGCGACTACATCGATGCCGATAGACCCGCAACATGGGGCACGCTTGATACGGTTCACCAGCTTATTACCGAAGGTGCACGGGCATTGCTCGGAAATCAGGAGCTGCGGCTTCTCGCATCCGCTAAGTCTAGCAGAGCGCTTCACCCGGAAACGAAGGAATGGCTGCGCGAGCTTCCATTATATCTGGTAGACGGCCAGTATTTATTTGTCCATGCAGGCATACGGCCAGGCGTCCCCCTGCACGAGCAAAAAACGAAGGATCTAACGGAAATTCGTGACGAGTTTATTTATGCGCCGTTATCGGGGGCGGACGAAGCTCAGTCATACACCATTATTTTTGGCCATACGCCAACCTTTAAGCTGGACGCTTCTTCCCCCGGAGCCATATGGCAAGGAAATCGGCGTTTCGCCATTGATACTGGAGCCAAGCACGGCTGTCGCTTAACGCTGCTTGATGTCAGCAGCCAATTAAGCTATTCGTGCTCGACCGCGCCAGAGAGCGGCTGCGGCGATTTCAGATTGGAGAAGCTAAAAACCCCCATCTAACATAAAAAAAGCGCTGCCCGTTTAAGCATTAATGGGTTATGCGCTTTTTTCATTTTTCTTCTTAGATAGAGCTGTTTACATTATTATTTCGTTCAAAAGCAACGATCCAATCCCCTTGGACTGCCGCATATCCTGTGTCGCCCTCTACAACTAAACCGTACAAGTTTTTGACGTCTACATACTCTTTACGAACGCCATTATCGAATTCAAGCGTAATGTAATAATACGTACGGGATGAGTTGCTGGTATGCAGTGCCCCATCGTGGTTATGGTGATTCGTATGATGGCGAACGTCCATACGCTTTGCTACAACGCGGGCGTAAGTTGTTTCTTTCGGAGCACTCGAATTTTTGAAATATTTAATAACGCTAAAAATAATACCGCCGATAACGAGCGCGAAGACGATGACTATAAATATAGGAACAATCGTAAACATGATTCCGAAGCCGCCGCCTGGGGGGCCGAATCCAAATCCATTCAAAGACCATCACATCCAATCTTTTCTTTTCATGCCATTAATTTTACTATTTATACGCTTTTTCAGCTAGTCTGATGTGTAATAGAAGCTAAACAGCGTATTGATTAGAGACGAGAAGAGTAAAGAGGTCTGGCAGTAAAAAAGGAGAGAGGAGTGGTGACGCCGGAGTATGTTGGAGCTTGAAGGGATTTACGAGTAGGTTTGCGCAAAATAGAGCGGCTGGACGCTGCGCACGCCGGAAAGTTGTATAGCCGCTCCGCTTGATCATTTTCATTTCGACAACAATTTGGCCTCATTCATGCTTGATTAACGGAAAGCAATCAATGACCTCATACATAGGGGACTCGTTCATATGGGTAAGCATGAGCACAAACTGATCGATTTCAAAGCTGAACGATGAGGCGATAGACGTCGCAGCTTCAATTGGCATTTTGTTAGCGCCAGCGAAACCTTTGGCAAGAGTAATATGCGGCGAGTAGGGACGATCTTCTGGAACGAAACCAACTGAACTCGTTGCCTTAACAACCTCTTTGTGAAGAGCAGACAGTCCCTCTAGGTCTCCGCTAACAGCGCCCCAAAGAACGCGTGGAGCAGCGGGCGGGCCAAACGTTCCGATTCCGCTCCAAGTCAATGAATTCACATTTGCCTTCACTTTTTTTAGAGCAGTTACTAGCTCTTCGCGCTGGATAGCGGATGTGTCGCCTAGAAACTGAAGCGTAATATGGTAATCACTTGGATGTGTCCATTTACGGAAAGGCAGCCCGGTTTTGTGATCAGCGGCCCAGCTTTCAAGCTCCTTGGAAACAGATTGTGATATTGGTATTGCAACGAACAAGCGCATCTTATTTTCCCTCCTATTCACAGTATGCAGCCATAGTAGTCGAACCATTCATGCTGCAAGTTTGGTTCGGCTTCTTTGCTAGTTCAGATTTCAGCTTGTTTGCTTAAGTAAACCAAATATCGCGGAAGCGTACCCAGCCTAGCGATTCCAAAGCTATGCCTCGCACGGAAGGATGGAATGCGGTTTTCAAATGTTTTCGGTATAGGAAAAACAGGCTGTGCCTTTCTTTGAGATGAGCCTCAATATCCATGAATATGGCTTCTCGACGTGACGGGTCCGGCTCACCCAATATCAACTGGATGCTGCGCTCCAGCATATCATGAACCTCGGGAAGCGCATGCTGCTGCATGCTTTTGTACAAATCGATCAGTCTAAGCTCGCGATGCTCGTCCAGCATAACAGCGAAAAGCAGTAGATCGGCGGACATCCGTGCTGATCCTTTAAATTGCTCGGCAGGGATGAGATTAATTTGCAGCGGAATGCCTGATTTTGCACATACCTGCTGAATGATCTCGGCATCGGCTGCATACTGCGGAATCGTGGCTAGCACCAGTGATTCGCCTTGATAGCCGGAATTGGCAAGTTCTCGCTTGATTACGCTCCAATCAATGGGAGCTGCATGCTGCGAATGATCATTCTGGTTCAGCCAGAAGCTGTTAACTCCCTCGATAACATCGCCAGACAGCAGCTGCAAAAGCTCTGTTCGCTCGATAGCAAGGTCAATTGCCGCACGAATAGCAGGGTTTGCAAGCAAGCCATGCTTCTGTTCATTAACCGTGATGAATTTACAGGTCATGCCGGACTGTCTGACCTGCTGCCATCGTTCAGCTGCCATATCGGTTAGTCTCGCGTTGTGCATGATCTGGAACGATTGCAGCTCTGCATGGTTTTCGCGTGTTGCCTCCTCGGCAACAGTCCACACTTCTACGCGATCGAGGAAAGCTCTCCCTTGAAAATACGCGGCGAAAGCTTCCAATATCCAGACGCCTTGGTCATTTCCAGTGAATCGAAACGGTCCTGTGCCGATCGGCTTTATGCCGAATTGCTCACCAGCTGCCGAACATGCATCTTGCGGCACGATAGAAGCCCGATTAGTCGTCAAAAAGGCGAGAAAAGCTTCGTTGCGCTCGGATAATTGAATGCGTATGGTCGTGTCGTCCGGCGTGTCCATTGAGATAATATTGGTGTAGACCCAGCTGTACAGCCCTTGCGGAGCCAGTCTTTTAAGCCGTTCCAGTGAGTATTTGACGTCAGATGAATCCAGCTCCCGACCATGATGAAACAGAACGCCCTTGCGCAAATAAAAAGTCCAGCGCGTACGCGAGTCATCTACCTCCCATGCATGTGCAAGCTGCGGCAAAATCTGCTCTCCCTTCGGATCGATGCGAACGAGCCCGTCAAATATTTGATTAACGAGATGAGACTCGCCCGTATAATGAATGGCTGCCGGATCTAGTGAATAGATGGTCTGCGGAAGCGGGAAGCGCAAAATATCAGTACGCCGCTTGCCCTGCACCTCTGAATGAAATCCGAATTGACCTGAGAGCCATTCCTGAAATTGATCGCGCAGCAAAGGTGCTTCTTCGATTTGCTGAAGAAGCTCAAGCGCAGAATGCAAATCTTGCTTTTGCATCATTTCTTGCGCTTCCTCCAGTGCGACTTGTTCCTTGCTGACGAGGAAGGAGAGCGCTGAACGATTGCCTCGTCCCCTCTTTGGCTCCCACACCAGCCACTCCTCTTGCTGCATTCGCTTCAATAAAAGTACCATATTCCGATGTGTGCAATCGAGCAAATTTGCAAGCTCCTGTGTAGTAACCTCAAAGGGAATATTCTCTTGAATACTCGGATATGAGCGCCTAAGCGCGATATAATGCCTTCGAATTTTCATGCAAAATGCTCCTATCTCGAAAATATGAAATTTTCCAATTATAACTTACACTTTTTGTTCTTGTTTTCTAGGTTACAATAAAAGGAGTAAATTGACAAATCGAGTACAAAGATGGAGTGAATGTAAATGAGAGATCCGGCGCCATGGCAAAAAAGGTATGAAAAAATGCTAATCCTTGCCCTTTTGTTCGGTCTAGTCAGTCAATATTTGTTCGTGGGAGCAACTGCAGGCATTTCGGTTATCGTGTTCATCTCTAGCTTTTATGGCTTGTTTTTTTATTCCATAAAGGGGAGAATGGGCGGCTTTGAGAAATGGCGGGGGCAAGCACGATCGGGCTGGCTGCTGCTCATTCCAATCTTTTTACTAATGCTAACTTATGCGCTATATGATAATCATCTGTTCCGTCAGCTGAATATGTTCGCGTTGTTTGCTTTGATCATTTCTCAGACTGTGCTTATGACGAGCAGCAGTGTGAAGCCTTGGTACCGAGGCATTTTTTATACAGAGCTTTTATTTCTGGCATTAATAAAGCCGTTTGCGTTTATAGGCGTACCGTTTAATCTGGTTAATGATCGCTTGAGGGGGAGAGAGAAAGGTGCGAACTCGGCGAGAAGCAAGCTTGGCAAAATATCGTTAGGTCTGCTCCTCTCCGCACCAATCCTTATTGTCGTTATTTCGTTGCTTGCGTCAGCGGATGAAATTTTCCTATCTTGGCTGCTTGAAATTCCGGGCGTCATGGATCGTTTCTCTTTAGGTGAGAGCATCTGGCGCATAATCGTAGCAGCCATTTTCGCCTTTTATGCTTTTTGCTACATATGGGGCTTGCTCTTTCATAAAGCAACGGATACAACAAACGACTCACTCACAGCTACACCAAATGCTGCGGCTCAGCCAAACGGACGTATCGAAGTTGATCCTATAACAGCTGGGACGCTGCTGATTAGCATCAACCTCGTTTATGTACTGTTTGTCGTCATTCAGTTCTCCTATTTATTCGGAGCAGCGAACGGGCTGCTGCCAGAGGGAGCGGCGTATGCCGAATACGCACGTAGAGGATTTGCGGAATTAATTATGGTTGCGCTCATTAACGTTTGCTTGCTTATGTGTGGCTTGCATCTCATTCGGCGCACAAGTGCAGCAGCGGAGTGGATTCGCAAGCTGTCGCTTACCGTCCTGATAGGCTGTACGATCATTATGCTTATTTCAGCTTACAGTAGACTCTCCTTATATGAGGAGGCTTACGGCTTCACGCAGACAAGATTATTAGTCCATGGGTTTATGCTGTATCTAGGTATTCTGCTCGCCATTGCGATGTTCCGGATATGGAAAGAGCATTTCTCAATGGGCAAGGCCTATATATATGTGTCCATTATTGCATTCGTTGTGATGAACTATGTCAATCTGGATGCACGCATTGCTGCGAACAATGGTGATCGATACGAACGCACAGGAAAGATTGACATTGCTTATCTCGGTACGCTATCCACAGATGCGGCGCCGGCGCTGCTGAAGATGCAAGCGAAGCATCCGCAGTTGAAGGGGCTAAACGAAATAATTGATAGACTTCAGGATAAGGCTCATAAGCATAACAAGTGGCAGTCTTGGAATTTATCGAAGCAACGGGCTAAATAATTGGAGAAAGAGAGGGTCGTTTATATGATGAAAATATCCCTTTTTGATCGTAGTATTCGACTGATACTCTCACTTGCCTTATTTCCGCTGTTGATCGCACAGTACTTAGTTACGGTTTATGAGCAGAAGAAGCATAAACCAACAGGCTGGCACGCCGACATTGGCTCACGCAAGCTGCATGTAACCGTCACAGGTCACGGTTCTCCGACGATTATATTAGAAGCTGGAATGGGCGGGTGCTCTCTAGACTGGGCGCTCGTTGCTCCGGCGCTTTCGGAGAAAGCGAATGTGATCGCTTATGACCGCGCAGGGTTTGGCTGGAGTGAGGCAGTGCTCGACCTGCCTACTTGCAGCGCTTATGTTGATGATTTACGGTCGCTGCTCAGAACGCTTGGTGCAGCTCCGCCTTATTTGCTAGTTGGCCATTCTTATGGCGGGATGATTATGAGGCTGTTTGCCTCTCGATTTCCTGAGGAAGTATGCGGCCTTGTGCTTGTTGATGCCACGCACGAGAGCCGTTATCTGCCTGAGCAAACAACCGCTGGTCGGCAAAAACAACTGTCTAGCCACCGTTCCCAATATAGACTTGGCTATATGTTAGCGCCGCTTGGCATACCAAGGTTGATGAAGCAGCATATCGGCTCCAAGCGTTTGCCAGAGCAGTGGCTGGCATCTGTACGTGCATTAGGCTATAAAGCGAGTGCTTATAGGGCTGTATATGCCGAGCTGCTTAGCACGACAGAAAGCGGCCTGCAATTAAAAGCTGCCCAGCCGCTTAAACAGGATCTGCCTGTCATCGTATTGAGTGCAGGCAAGCAGAATGAGGAATGGCAGCAGGGTCAGCGGAAGCTGGCATATTTGACCAACCGCACGAATCAGATTATAGTCGAAGATAGCTGGCATTCTATTCATATTCATAGGCCGGATGCTGTTATTCATGCCGTTAATAGTCTATTAGATAAAATAGATTCGTCCAGTCATCGATAATAAGTAAGGAGTTTTGTATTTATGCGCATAACCAAAAAACGTTTGTTGTGGATGATACCGTTAGCCATTCTTATAGTGGTTGCTTTTCTTTATTATGAGAACAATGCTATCGGAATAACGAAATATGAGCTTAGCTCGGCCAAGCTTCCCGAGGGAGTCGACTCTTATCGTATCGTTCATTTAACGGATCTTCACAGCAAGTCCTTCGGCAAGGAGCAGAGCACAATTACGAGCAAGGTGAAAAAACTGAAGCCGGATCTCATTGTGATGACAGGCGACTTGGTTGATAGTAGAAGATACAATGCGGATATTAGTCTCACCTTGATGCGCAAGATGACTGAGCTTGCTCCCGTCTACTATGTTACTGGAAATCATGAATATGGTTCGAGGTTTCCTGCATTAGTGAAGGGGCTGAAAGAACTAGGCGTTCATGTGATGCGCAACAAAAGCGAGATGATAAAGCTGGGTAATGGCGAGATTCGAATCGCTGGCGTGGATGATCCGGTTTTTAATCAACAGGCAGACGGGGACGTCGCGAAGCTGAATGAACATATTGCGGCGGCTATGCAAGCAACCGAACAAGGGAATAGCTCCGACACGCTTACTATCCTTTTATCTCATCGCCCGGAGCTTTTTTCGGTATACACTCAAAATAAAATTGATTTGACCTTCTCCGGCCATGCTCATGGCGGACAGGTGAGATTGCCTTTTTTGGGTGGACTAGTTGCACCAGGGCAAGGTTTTTTGCCAAAGTATGACGGAGGCAAATATGTGGAAGGCGGAACAACGATGATTGTCAGTCGAGGACTGGGCAACAGCATCATTCCGCAAAGGCTGTTTAATCGTCCAGAGGTTGTGCTTGTTGAGCTTACACGTCAGTAGTACAGTCAGAGCGTTAGTATTACTATAGATGGGAGGACATTTAATTGAGAAGAAAACTTCTTGCCATTTATGTAGTAGTATTCGTACTTATCGTACTTATAGCATCATCTTATTTGTATTTTAATGAGAAGAAAAAGGCTGCTTTACCAGAGGATATTGAAATAGAAGCTGTATTGAAACCAAACAAGAATAAACAAATGAAACATGATGACTATATGCTAGAGGTAACTGTTCATAAGAAGAAAGCTAGTCAACATCTTATCTATCCATATCTTGAAGGTTTAGAAGGCATGTCCTTCGATAATAAAGAGGAAGATGGTTATTATGTGCCAGGCAGTATTGGAACCTCAAACGGTGATGAAGTTCTGGTTGAACAGGCGTTTAGAGAAAAGCAGCTCCTATACGAAAAGGATAAATCCTCCTTCATTGGATTTTATAGTCCAGCAGAGGCGGGCGTGTATAGAATGAGATTGTATTTTAGAGAAGTGGAAAACTTCACAGCCATGGATAACATGTATTTGACTTATGTGCATCGAGGGGAAAAGGGCTTTGGGTTAGATAAAAGCTGGACGAAAATAATAAAAATAAAATCAGAGTTAGAGTAGAGCCCTGTATTTTCAGATAGAAGACAAAAAGAGACCCACAGCATTCGGTGCTGTGGGTCTTCAATATATATATTACAAAAGGGGGTTGTTTTCATTATAGTAGGCTTTCATTAAAACGAGATGAATATTATATTTCAAGTTTATTACAAATGGCTGGAAAACCTTGTAATATTCATTTGCATATCGAGGAGAAGCGTTGAATAGACTTGTTAAAAGCAGAAAACTTGTCCGACTATGCTTGTTTGGAGAGGATGGGAATTTACAATATGAAGCATTCACAATCGAGTATTGCGATATTAGGGATTGGCACGGCGGTTCCGCCTTACCTTGTCGATCAAGCAGATACAGCGCGGAGGTTAGTCGATGCGTTAAGCGATAAGCCAGATTCAGCCCGCTGGGGGAGAAGGATCTTTAAGCAATGCGGTGTGCAAAGCCGCTATACCTGTGAACCGAACCTGCTAGCGGAAGCAGCCGAGTGCCGCTACTTGCCGAGCGCTTCACCTGAGACCGCCCCTTCGACGGCGGAACGTATGGGTATTTATAAGCGGGAGTCGGTGCCGCTCGGGCTGCATGCAGCGAGACAAGCTTTGGCGGATGGGGAGGTCGACGTGGCTGCGGTTACGCATCTCATTACGGTCAGCTGTACAGGCCAGTTTCTACCCGGTATGGACGCAGCTCTTGTGCATCAATTAGGATTAGCCCCTACGATAACTCGTATTCCGCTTAATTTTCTTGGCTGCGCTGCAGGGCTTAAGGCCATTGGTCTGTCGCGCCAAATTGTATCTAATGACAGTAATGCGAATGTACTTGTTGTATGCGTAGAGCTGTGCACATTGCATATTCAGCCATCAGGCGATAAAGAATCGTTATTCGCCGCTTCATTTTTTGGGGATGGAGCCTCTGCCTGTGTAATTGGAGCGGCCAAGCCTCATCACAAGCCTATATTTGAGCTAGGCGAAGAACGCTCGGTTCTGCTGCCTGAATGCGCTGAGGAAATGGTGTGGGAAGTAGGCAACCACGGCTTTGACCTGTACCTCTCCCCGCATATTCCAAAGCTGATCGGGGAGTTCATTCCAGCGGAAGTAAAGCGATTATGCGGTGATGATGCGATGGATCTATGGGCGATCCATCCGGGGGGCAAGGGGATTATCGATACTTTGCAAAATAAGTTCGAGCTCACAGATGAGCAAACTTCGCATAGTCTTGGCGTGCTGCGCGATTATGGCAATGTCTCCTCCGCAACGATTCTGTTTGTGCTGAACGCGATGAAATCGCATCTTCAAGAAACAGATTCGGAGCCGATCGGCGGCATTGCACTAGCATTCGGGCCAGGCTTAACGGCCGAGATGATTAAGATTACCTATGTTCCCGCTGTGCTTACGGGTGATCAGGAGCAAATGGCAGACGGGGCATATGTCTAGAAGCATGCGTGATCGGGCTGTGGCTGCTGAGCTTATGGATGATTTTTCAATTGGAGGAGCTGAGCTGCATGAGGCTTTGCGTCAGCTTCGTCAGCTGAATCGTATTTTCGTTGCAGCTGCACCTACGCTTTATGGCGTTGAACGACTATGGGTGCAAGCGAATAAGCCGAGAAGCCTGACCATTCTAGATATTGGAGCGGGCTCAGGTGATGTGAATCGGCGACTGCTAAAATGGGCGGATGTTCATGGTATTTCAATGAAAATCCAGCTTGTTGATATAACGCATGAGGCTTGCGAGGAAGCGAGGCTTGTTTTTCAGAAGGAGTCTAGAGTCCAGGTTAAGCAAGGCGATTTGTTTGCTTTGGCGGACGGCTGTGCAGATATCGTGACCGGAACGCAGTTTTTGCATCATTTTTCTGAGGAGGAGCTGCCGGATGCTGTCGCGCGTATGCTGAAGGCATCGAGGCTTGGCGTCGTCATCAATGACATCCATCGACACTGGATTGCATGGGCTGCGGTGTGGCTGACGACTCGGATTATTTCGTCCAATCGATTTATTTTGCATGACGGTCCATTGTCGGTGGCCAAAGGCTTTCGCTCGAAAGATTGGAAGCGTCTGGGGCAAAAACTCAGTGATAGTGCTATCCGCTACAGCTGGAGGCCATTGTTCCGATATGCTGTCGTCATTGGCAAGTCACCAAATCGTTCATTTGACGGAGCTGAGTAATATGACGCGGATACTGGATGCAGCCGTGCTCGGAGCAGGCATAGCTGGGAGCAGCTTAGCCAAAGCGCTAGCTGATAAGGGATGGGAGACGCTTCTGCTCGATCGTCAATCATTTCCGCGTCATAAAGTGTGCGGAGAGTTTCTCTCACCAGAAGCGCAGGGCACACTGCAAGCGCTTGGTATAAGCGAGTCCGTTAAGTCACTAGGACCAAGCATGATTGAGCGAATAAGGTTGATTTTTGAAAATGGTGCTGAGGTGAATATTCCACTTCCGAATGCGGCATGGGGTCTCAGTCGTTATTCCCTGGATACGGCGCTCCATCTAGCAGCGCAGCAATCGGGCGTTAGGCTGCAAACAGGAACTACGGTGACGACTGTGCGGCCTAAGGGTCTTGGTTATTCCATTGAGACGAAGCAAAACGGTGAAATTAGCTCCATCGAGGCTAGGTCTGTCATCGCGGCTTGGGGAGCAAATAAGTATGCTGGGTTGCCGGGCTATCGTCCCCCCCATTCGGCCAAGCCCTCGTACATGGGTGTAAAATCTCATTTTCGCGGTATTGCTATGGAGCCGGTCGTTGAGCTTTATTTTTTTCGCGGCGGTTACTTAGGATTATGCCCGATTGAAGGCGGGCTTGTTAATGCTTCGGCGCTGCTAGCGCGTGATGCTTTTGCAAACGCAGGAAAAACAATACTGACGATCATGAACGCTGCTGCAAGGCGAAATCCAAGGTTGAACGGGAAGCTGGCGTTGGCGGAGCCTGTACATGGATCGCAGGCAGCTGTTGCGCCGGTCCATTTGAACCATACGCCGCTCGCATGGGATCAGCTTCCGCTTTTAGGCGATGCAGGTGCGATGATTCCTCCTCTTTGCGGAGATGGGATGTCCATGGCATTGCGATCGGCGGCTCTTTGCGCTCCGCTTGCAGACCGCTACTTAAAAGGGAATCTTTCCATGACTGGCTGGGAGCATGCGTATACGAGGTCGATCAAGCGTGAATTCGCAGGACCGCTGCGTTGGGGAAGCTTCCTGCAATGGTTATTTCATATGCCGACCGTATCCAGTTGGCTGCCGAATGCCGCGCGATTAGCGCCTCCAGTAGCACAGGGGCTTTTAAAAGCGACTAGGCTAAAGCCATTCCAAATGTAAAGGGAAATAAGCAAAAGTACAGATTCGACTTACTTCGGGAGGTGCATATTCATGGGCATGCACGGCCTAGCGCTCCTTTCCTTCCGCTTTCCGCGAGTGTGCATCTTCTTATGGACGGTTGTACTTATCTTTATTGGCGCTCATGCTTTTAGGCTCGATTCCGTTGTACAAGACCATGGCTTGTATCCGCAAAATGGAAGTTATGCACGGGTGCAGCAGGTGCTAGCCTCCGATTTCAATCTGTCAGAAGCACCGGTCATGCTGCTGTTCGAGAAAACTGACAACTTATCGCATTCGCGCTTTCGCTCCTTTATTGATCTAACGCTTCAGCAGGTGAGAGGGCTTGATGATTTAAAAAACATCGTCTCACCGCTTGAGCGGCAGGAGCTGCTCAGTGGGAATTATGGTTATGCGCTTCTTTCATTCAACTCGCCTCCCTATCGGATGGAGGATACGCTGAAGCAGTTAAATCAGCTATTGCCTACTTATAGCGGAATTTCGATAAAGGTGACGGGCAAATCAGTCATTCAACGTGATGTGAATGAAGCTAGTCATGTGGATTTGGCAACAGCGGAGCTCATCGGCATACCGCTTGCCTTTCTTATTTTGTGGCTCGTTTTCCGTAAAATCATTATTGCGTTGCTTCCCATCGTTATTGGCATAACGGGAGTGACGATTGCTATGGGGATCATGTATGGGATTGGCACAAAATTGCCGCTGTCCAATTTTGTTTTAAATGTTATTCCCATGGTGGGGCTCGCTCTGAGCATCGATTTTGCGCTTATGCTCGTTAGTCGGTTTTGCGAGGAACTGGGAGCGCACAAGCTGCCTTATAAGGCGCTTTCTGCAACGATGAAGACAGCCGGCAGAGCTGTTTTTGTATCGGCAGCTTGTGTCTTCTTGGGATTACTGAGCTTCGTCTGGATTCCGCTGCCGATGTTCTCATCCATTGCGCTTGGAGCGATGACAGTAGTGGCCGTATCGCTGCTGCTCGCGTTTACGCTGCTGCCTGCTCTTCTTGCGATCTGCTTGCCAGCATTGCAAACGAAAAGAGCACGTACGATTGGCAACAGTCGTTCATCCGTTTGGGATGGACTTGCCCGTTTTGTGATGAAAAAGCCAGTTGTAATGGGGGTGCTTGCAGGGGGCTTACTTATCCTATGCTTATTGCCTCTGAGTAGGATGAAGACTGCCGTTCCAGATGAGTCTTCATTGCCTATGAGTTACGAATCCCGTGTTGCTGCTGAGGCTTATGAAGCTGTTTTTGAGCTGCCATCCACATCAAAGGTATGGGTCATTGTAGAGGGTGCTGCTATGTTTCTGAAACAAGCAGATTGGATGAATGCGTATGAATTAACGAAGCGGTTGGAGAGTGATCCGAGCGTTTTAAGGGTAGACTCGGTGTTCTCTAAGCTCAATATGTCTCCCGAGCATCTGCTGGCAATCATGCAGCGGCCGCTGCAGAAGAAGAAATTCGAACCGGCACTTCAGCCATTCCTGAAAAATAATCACATGCTGCTGCAAGTTACGATAGCAGGCGAACCTTCCTCTCGCGAGACGATGAATTGGTTAAAGGAGTGGGGGCGGAGAGGAGAATCATCGAAGATAGCTATCGCGTTTGGCGGAGAGGCCAAGTATGAGCAGGAAGTATTCGATCATATTTTTGGCAGCTTAGGTTATGTACTTCTCTTTCTATTTATTTCGAATTTCATCGTGCTTTTTGTTGCCTTTCGTTCCGTCCTCATTGCGCTCAAAACCATTCTCCTCAATCTTCTGAGCATAGGCGCCTCTTTTGGTATTCTGGCATGGATCTTCATGGATGGCCGATTGGGGATAGAGCCGAGCAGCATCGCAATTATGATACCGGTGTTTATTTTTGGACTAGTATTCGGTATTAGTATGGATTACGGCGTTTTCCTCATCTCGCGCATCAGCGAGGAATTTCATAGGACACGCAGCAACGAAGAGGCTGTACGGAAGGGTCTGTCCTCTGTCAGTCATGTGATTACCGCGGCTGCAGCTATTATGATAGCTGTCACCGCTCCCTTTGCTTTAGGCGAAGTAGTTGGAGTAAAGCAGCTGGGCATCGGCATCGCGACGGCAATATTTGTTGATGCCACAATCGTAAGAATGGTGCTGGTACCTTCCTTGATGATGATGCTTGGAAAATGGAACTGGTGGGCGCCGAGCTGGTTGAAGTAATAAATATCACATGTAAGATGAGGCTATCCTTGGAGCATGAGCCAAGTTGACCCTGCATTTATTTCCAATTTAGCCAAAGGCATTGTTGATTCAAAATTCATATTTCAAAAATAGAAGGCAAGTGGAAGCTGAGTCAAAATCATTCCAAAGAAAGACAAGAACGAGTTATCGACGCATTGGAGTTACAGAAGGATGAGCAATCTAAACAGATTGCAAAGCTGATGAAAGATTGGTAACGAAAAAAAACCAGACGAACACGATTGCAGTGTTTGTCTGGTTCTTTGCATTGCAGTTGTTTATTCCGCCGTGGCGACAGTTTGCAGCTTGGCGCTTGCAAGCTCGCGGACTGTTTTCCATTCCGTCAAATGTTTCTCTAATTGGTCAATCAGCGTGTTTACCCCTTGAATAAAATCAACTTGCCCGCTCGCTCTAATGGCTTCAACGGATTGAAGCGTATCAGAAGACAAGGCGATGTGAGCTGGAAGGGCAGCTGAGAGCTCATGAAGAGCAAGCTCAATCGAAGCAGCTGCAGCTGGTAGCTGGCTAACCTTTGAAGCTGGTTCAGACTCAGCTTGCTCTTGCTTTGCTTGCTTCTCTACTTTTGGAGCAACTGGTTTGGGCTCGGCAGCAGGTGCAGGTTTGGCGCGCTCCGCTTTGTTCTGCTCATGAGTCGACCAGGTTTCGATAAGTCCGCTGCCTGATTTGAAGAGGAGCTTGTCCTTGGTGCTGTCAGAAATGGTCTTGTCTTTAAACAGCTTGGCTATTTTCTTCACGTCGCTTACCGGCAACTCATCCCTTGCTGCAATCAGCGCTAGCGGGTCGCGATGCTCGATAGGCAAATCCTTCAGAGGGAGCAGTTGATCCTCGGTCAGCTTATCCTTCCTAATCTCGGTACCGCCAACGATCAGCTTCTTCACCGCATTGCCGAACTTTAGCAGCTCGCATTTGTTTTTAATATAGGATTCGGGCTTGCCCAGCTTACCGGACAAAAATTTGGTTGAGCTCTTGAACTTTGAATCATTCAGCAGCTTATTGAACGCCTCCGCCTCTTCGATCGGAGAGAAACCTTCACGTGTCAAATTTTCTGCTATTTGCTCCAAATAAATTTCCATCTCATCCGTTACGGTCGAGACGATACATGGAATCGTTGGCCGACCAAGCATTTTGCTTGCTTTGTAGCGACGGTTTCCATAAATGATCTTGTAGCGTCCGTTGCTCGTCGTTCTCACTTTAATCGGTGAGAGCAGGCCGATTTCTTCGATGCTTCTCATCAATTCTTGCAAAGCTTCTTCGTCAAACTGATACCTAGGCTGATCGGTATCCTCATCAATTAAATCAGTAACAATTTCAATGATATCCATATATTTCTCCTTAATTTTTTGTTTACTAGAGTGCATAGTCTTTTGTTCTTAGGTCGTCTGTTATGTAAAAGTATTGAGCATCCGATTATGATGGTGGCTTCCTCTATTATATCGGGTCTTTTGTTATGAATGGTTGTTATATAAAATTTTTAATGAAATTATGCTGCTTCCTCAGAGACAAGACTCATTACGGGGTTCTAACGGACATATAATCCGTTAAATGAACAAATTTGAGCTTAATCCAGACAATTGAAGCTCAATTAGGGCCTCAATGTCCGTTAGCTCAACAAAAATGGCGAAGGAGAAACATAATGCAACTAGTGTCCGTCTGTTCAAAGGCATTTTCTCTTGTAAAAGTTCATTCGGAGCTCTAGTATTCTGCGGTGCTGTCACCCGGTCATTTCCTAACCATTTCATCGTTGGACAAACAAGTGTTCTGTTTAATTATAGCAGATGGCACTGAATAGCGACACTAGTTCGGCAGAGGGTTCCAACGTATGGAGAGTGAGAATAGACCAAAAAAGCCAAACCCCTTGAACGGGGCTTGGCTTTTGCTCACTAATTATTTCACTGTCTTATTATAATTTGTTATCTTTTCGGTGATCGCTTTAGCAGCGTCATCGAGTGCCTTTTGCGGTTCTTTTACGCCTGTTAATGCTTCTTCGATCGCCGTTTCAACGAGTTGGCGCGCTTCAGGGAATACGCCCATCACTGCACCTTGCGAAGCAGTGGATGGTATAGAAGCATGCAGTTGATCGATTGCCGTTTGGAACTGTGGATATTTTGCTAGATTATCAGCTACGATTTTTTCATCATAAGCTTTTTTTGTAATTGGGAAGTAACCTGTGTTGATGTGCCAATAGGCCTGTGTTTCTGGCTTTGCTAAAAACTTGATGAAATCCCATGCTGCTTTCTGTTCTGCTTCCGGCTTGTTATTCAGAATCCATAAGCTTGCTCCGCCAACAACGACACCGCCATCTTTTGCATCGGCAGGTTTAGGCAGGAAGCCTGTTCCCACTTCAAATTTGCCAGCTACTGAATCTACAATTCCGCGCAGCGAAGCGGTAGAATCTAAAGTCATAGCAATTTGGCCTGCAGCAAAAGCTTTTTTCGTATCATCCGTTTTGCGTCCCAAGTTAAGTGCTGACTTGCTGTCAACAAGATCCTTCCACCAAGTCAATGTTTTGACACCTGTCTCATTGCTAAGCTCAGATTGTGTAGCTGATGCGGTACGTCCGTTACCATTGTTCAAATATTCTACGCCTTGGTTTGCAAACAATTGCTCAATGAACCAGCCATAAATGGCAAAAGAAGCACCTGTCTGACCATTTTGCGTAAGCTTAGCAGCAGCTTCCTTCACAGCTTCAAAAGTTGCTGGCGCTTTCTCTGGATCAAGTCCAGCTGCCTTAAACATATCCTTGTTATAGTACAAAATCGGATTTGATGTATTGAATGGCATGGAGTGAAGCTTGCCGTCAAATGTATAGTAGTTTGTAATATTTTCTTCTAGCTGAGAAAGATCATAGTTTTCCGCGTCTACAAAAGTTTGAACGGGTGTAGTTGCTTTTGAGTCGATCATGAACCTAGAACCAATCTCGTACACTTGAATGAGAGAGGGTCCAGATTTGGAATCCATCGATGCCTTCATTTTATTTAAGCTCTCGTCATAGGTTCCTTGAAACACTTCTTCAACGATGACTTCCTTCTGAGAAGCATTGTAATCGGTAACGAGCTGGGTTACCGCTTTACCAAGTTCTCCACCCATCGAGTGCCACCATACCACTTTAGTGGGTTCTTTTGCTGTTTCGGTAGGAGTTGTTGAAGCTTCAGTTGAGTTCGTAGCAGCAGGTGCCTCTGCATTGCCTTTGTTTTCAGAGTCATTGCCACCCCCGCAGGCTGTGATTACAAACAACATTACCGCCATCATAATCGTCAAACCAGACCTAAACCTTGCTTTCATTCTTTTTCTCTCCCTCTCTACTACTTTTTTTGTTTACAGTACATTTATGGAATCGTCTATGAAGACGGAGCCACCTCAATCATTATCCTTTTACAGCACCAGCAGTAATCCCTCGCACGAGCTGCTTTAATCCAACAATGAGCAGGATTAAGGAAGGCAGCAGCACAATAGCTACTCCAGCTAGTACAATGTTCCAGCTTGTCATTTCTTCGAACTGCAGCATGCTAATGCCGATCTGTACCGTTCGCATCTTATCGCTATTGGTTATGAGCAAGGGCCATAGATACATATTCCATGAATTCAGAAATACATAGACAGATAATGAAGCAATAGCTGGACGAGATAGAGGCAGGACGATAACTAGGAAATGACGGATATGCCCGCTGCCATCGATTTTTGCTGCTTCAAAAAGCTCACGAGGCAGCTGCAAAAAGTATTGCCGGAGGAGGAATACACCAAATGCAGACGCGAGAAAAGGAATCGTCAGGCCTTGATAGGAATCCAGCCATCCCCATGATTTTACCGTCAAATAATTCGGGATAATCGTGACTTCCCACGGAATCATCATGGTAGAGAGGAATAAGGAAAACCAATATTTTTTGCCTGGAAAACGAATATACACGAAGGCGTAAGCAGCCATACTTGCGATAAAAACCTGTCCAACCATAATAATTGTCGCTATAAGAAAGCTATTTGCTATGAACGCTCCAACTGGAATAAGCTCAAATACTGCCGATATGCTGCCAAAATAAAGGCTCTCAGGAAACAAGTCTGGCGGGAACTTAAGAGACTGCTCGGGTGTCATCAGTGCTTGTAGAAATGTATAAATCAATGGGAACAGCATTGCAATTGAAAGTAATGCAAGCAGAAGGTACACACTAGAGCGACGTAGGAATGGCTTTAATCCGATCATTGGTAATACACCTTCTTCTCCACAAAGACAAACTGGATAATCGTCAATACGAGAATGACAGCGAATAGAACTAACGACAAGGCGCTTCCTGTACCGAATTGGTAATTAATGAACGCTTCCTTATAAATGGAATATACGAATACCTCAGTCGATCCGGCGGGTCCCCCTTTTGTTAGAAGATGAATTTGTCCAAAGGATTGAAAGGAACCGATGATAGAGATGACAGCAAGGAAAAATAGAGTAGGTGACAGCAGTGGAAGTACGATTTGTAAAAATGCGCGGATTGGGCCTGCTCCATCGATCTTTGCGCTTTCGATCATGTCTTCCGGAATGCTCTGGAGACCGCTCAGCACGATGATGTAGTTGAAGCCCGATTGCATCCAGATTGTCATCATGGATATCGATAATAATGCTGTTGATGGATTGGTAAGCCATTGTATAGGGGCAATTCCGAACTCTGATAGTATATAATTCAGCATCCCGAGGCTGGGGTGAAATAGGATCATCCAAATGACCGCTGCAGTACTGACTGACAGTGCAAGCGGCATTGCGAACATAAATTGAAAAATACGCATGGCTGGCAGCTTGATATGCGTTAACGCAGCTGTAACGATGCCAAGTACAATACCTGCAGGCACGGTATATAATGTGAATAGGCCCGTTACCGTCAGACTATTCCAGAACATTTCTGATGACAACAGCTGCGTATAGTTTTCTAGACCGACATAGGCGGCTACTCTTCCTCTGGGATCTGTTAATTGGAAGCTTAAATAAACGGATTTCAGCAGGGGATAAAATAAAAATAAGGTAAACAGCACAAGTGAGGGAGCTAAAAACAAATAACCAAGCGCGTTCTCCTTCAAACGATTCGTTTTAGCCAGTAATCGACTAGCATCGTGAGAGCTATGTGTACGCTTAGCAGCTAGAGTAAGCTTGCCTTCTTGCATATTCATTACCTACCATCCTTTCACATCCAAGTTCTCCATTTAGTGTAGGTTTCGAATGTTCGAGGAATGTTTTGAAATTAATAATATATTGTGGATCACGTATAAGGTTGATGTGCCTAGCCCATTTCTGACAATAGTCATGCAGCTAAAAGAAAAGGAAACAATACAGAACAATTAAACCGCGTTGCTCGTTATTAGTTATAAAGGTGGATGAATAATGAAACAAATGACGAGTATTGGTTGCAGCAGTAAGCCATACGGTCATTATCGTGATGAACAGATGATTGGTTTTATTGATGTTTTGAACGAGCAGGAGAAGAAGATAGTATTCGATATTTCCGAATGGATGAAACGCGATGAACCGGGTCCGAAGACAGCTCCACTGCACTTTATGCAATAGAAAGCTCACATTAGGGTCAAGAGTAGGAGCTGCAGTGTAAAAATACAACAGAAATTCGAATAATCGCTACAAAAGGGGAGTGTGCAGACTATTCTATTGTAGTAACTGCAGTGTAGGATAAGAATAGTCGCTCAGAAGCGAACTCTATTGTAAAAACTACAGCGTACGGGGAAGTAGGTTTCGAGAATAGAGTTCTAAAGATAAAGCATATTAAGGAGGGGTTCAATTGGAAGAAATACAAGGGGATTTATTAACATCGGAAACTTTGAAAACGGATTTGATTAAGCTAGGCATTCATCAAGGGATGACGGTTATGATGCATACCTCCATGAAGGCGCTTGGCGGCTTTGTGTCCGGCGGGCCAATTGCTGTGATTTTGGCAATAGAGTCATGCCTTAGAAGTGAAGGTACACTTGTGATGCCGACGCATACGCCCGATTTGTCTGATCCGGAAAACTGGCGGTATCCACCAGTTAAGGAATCATGGTGGCAGCCGATAAGGGATACGATGCCCGCTTTTGAAACAGATCTGATTCCTTGCCTAGATATGGGGGTCATAAATGAATGCTTTAGAAAACAGAAGGGCGTCGTTCGAAGCAATCATCCACAGGTATCTTTTGCTGCTTGGGGCTCCCAGAAGGATTTTATAACTGCAAATCATAGTTTGGAATATAGCTTGAGCGAACAGTCTCCGCTAGCGAGACTTTACGACTTGGAAGGCTGGGTGCTTTTGCTGGGCGTCGGTCATAATAAAAATACTACTCTCCATCTATCGGAGTATCGAGCACAGTATGAAAGTAAAGCAGAAACGATCAATAAAGCACCGATATTTGAAGCAGGAGAGAAGAAGTGGGTTGATTTGCGTGACATTGATTTTGATACGGATGATTTTAATGATTTAGGTGAGGCTTTTGAGAGAGAAACGGATCATGTTCGCAGAGGAAAGATCGGTAATGCGGATGCGCTGCTCATGCCAGCGAAAGAGTTAGTTGATTACGCGGTAAAATGGATGGAAGCCAATAGAAGCCGCTAGCCGGCGGTTACGTTTGGTATAGAATCTAGCAGAAAATGTTTAACCAATTGCAATCATGTTAACACACTGATATTATTTATTTATAAGTAAAAATTAACTAATAAAAAGATGGGGTATGAACTTGGCTACCATACGAGACATAGCAATAAAAGCAAATGTATCCAGCGTAACCGTTTCCCGAGTGCTGAATCGAGATCAATCCTTTTCTGTGTCTGAGGAAACGCGTCAGCGAATTATATCGATTGCAGATGAGCTAAACTATAAAACTCCGCGTGAGCGTAAAGGTAAAAATGCAATCAGCACGGGCAGCGATGCTAGAATTGGCACGGTTATCTTTTTGACTGAACAGCAAGAAGAGGGAGACTCCCACTTTAGCTCGATAAGGGAAGGCATTGAAAAAGAATGTATAGCTGCGGGGATAACAACTACCAATGTGCTGCGATTGTCTCAGTATGGTAATCCTGATTTGGTCATTAATCATGTTGATGGAGCAATCGTAATTGGAGGCTCCATTGACAATATTGCTCCAATCGTTAATCAGGTAGATAACCTCGTATTCGTTGACTTCTCTCCGGATGTTGATAAATTCGATTCCGTTATCATCGATTTCGAAAGAGCCACAAAGCTTGCTTTAGATCATTTAATAAAAGCGGGCCATAAAGAAATCGGTATTATGGTAGGCGGAAAGTCTTATGGGAAAGATGAACGTCATCATTATTATGAAGGTATTATGAAGGAAAATGGCACTTACGATCATAAGCATGTCTATGTTGGTGATTGGTCGACGACGGAAGGTTACAACTCCATGAAACAAATTATCGAAAAGGACAATCTTCCGACGGCCTTTTTCTTTGCTAATGATTCTTTGGCCATTGGGGCGTTAAGGGCATTACAAGAAGCAGGCATTCGTGTGCCTCAGAAGATGGCGGTCGTAGGCTTTGATGATTTTCCGATGTCGGCTTATGTGACTCCCGCACTAACTACTGTAAAAATCCAATCAGAGATGATGGGGAGAATGGCAGTTAAGCTGCTGCTCGATCAAATGAATGGCCGAGAAATTCCAGTACAGGTAACGGTTCCATCCAAGCTCATCGTTCGTGATAGCTGCGGGACACAGTTGTCATAAGTTTTTGGTTAAACCAAAAACGTATAAATGAATCTAAAGCAATGGACAGCATTTTTGTTCATTGCTTTTTTTGTTGTCTAAGTGAAATTTATTAAGTGAAAAAAAAGAGGGGCTATAGGCAGGAAGAGGTAATTCATGCGAAAAGCCTAGGATATTGGTCATATTTTTATATTTAGGAAAAAAATAGTTGATAATTTCGTGGTGGTTTGATAACATCAAGTCGAGAAAAGAGTAGTTAATATTTACTTACATAATATCAATCAAAAACGCAGTTTTCAATAATTTTCTAAATTATTTTTTAGTGAAAAAATAATGGAAATTAACCGTTTCATAAACGGGAGCGAATAGGGGGTGGGTTCAATGTGAATGGAATTATATTTCTTTATAAAATGTAAGCGCTATCTAAAGAACGATTATTAATTATAAGGGGTGTATTTCTATGAAGCGGGTGAAACAATTAGCGGTTATTTCTTTAGTTTTTGCAATGATGTTTGTATTGGCTGCATGCGCTGGCAGTAATTCTAAACCTTCAGCTACCAACGAAAGCAATAAGGCTGCAGTAAACAATGACAATAAACCCGCAGCTGAAGAAACGGAAAAGCCGAGTGAAGAGAATCCGTCTGCAGAAGAGACAAAATTCGATCTAGGCGGCAGAGAGATCGTATTCTCCGCATGGTGGGACGGTACCCCTAAAGGTGATACGCCTGAAGGCGAAATTGCTCTAAAACGACAAAAGGAAGTAGAAGAAAAATACAATGTAAAAATTAAATATGTATCGCAGGACTATTGGCAAACGGCAGAAAAGCTGTCTTCGACCGTAATGGCTGGAGCACCTTATGCAGACGTTGTGCTGGTCCCAGATCCACTCATTTCTGGGTTGTTGGCTGGTGGATACTTTACTCCACTCGATGATTTCATGGACGTTAGAGTGGAAAGTAAAATTCCAGATGAGGTTATTGATGCAGGAAGCTATCAACAACCCAAAGCTTATGGTTTTGTTCGATCATTCCCTCTCTTTGATAATACAGGGATGTTCTATAATAAACGGATTTTCCAAGAAGCAGGGCTGGTAACACCTACAGAAGCACAGGAAAATGGCACTTGGAACTGGGATACATTCGTTGATTACGCCAAAAAACTCACGATTGATAATTCTGGCGACGGCAAAATAGATCAGTGGGGCGTAGCAGGTTCCCCGAGCGCTATCGGTCTTGGTTTGATTTATTCAAACGATGTAATGCCTTATGACGAAGAAACGCATAAATTCCATCTGGATTCACCAAATGCTATTGAAGGTTTGGACTTGATGAATAAGCTGTATAACGAATATAAAGTGGTCAAGCGCAATGAAGGAAATGACTGGGAGGACCCGGTCAAATATTTCCGCGAAGGTAAAATTGCTATGTATCCAGGCGGTATTTGGGAAGCAGGCTCACGGATGCAAAACCAAATGAATGATGAATATTCATTCGTTAATTTTCCTAAAGGACCAAAGGCAAATGGTTTTATGGTCGGTTTAGCACAGCTGCATATGAATTTTATTCCTAAAGGTGTTAAAGATCCTAAAGCGGTATACAAGATTTGGGAAGATTTACAGGTGTGGGATAACATCGAAGAGAGCGATAAGGAATGGGCGGAAACGTATTTCCTTGATGAATCTTCTGTCAATATTGCTTTGAATACGTTGAAAATGCTGAAATTTGGACGTTATGGCGGTTTAGGTTTTGATGATCATTTTGGTCCGTTAAGCACAGATATTGCGAATGGCAAAGTATCGCCGGCCTCAGGTGTTGCGAAAATAATGCCAGCTTTGCAGGCGAATGTAGATAAAATGATGCAAGGATCCGAACAGAAATAATCGAATCATTCTGCGAAAACCAACAATCCCTATTCTTAGCGAGAAGGATAGGGATTTCTTTATCTATGGAACGAATGATTAAGCAGATGAGGAGGATGTTATGGATGTTATCAAAGGTTTCGCGCATCTTGGTCACATTGGTATTGTTGTGCACGGTTACTCTATCGTCTGCGAATTGGGCAAATCCCGCATATGGGAATGAGGAAGATAACGATTCGGGCCGTGATAACAAGCTAATAGACAGTGCAAGGGAAAATAGTTATGACAGCTATTTGCAACGATATGAGAACGCGAATAGGCCAGAACAAAAGATTGTGATCAAGGGGAGTTCTTATTCCCATGCGGAGGGCATGTTGCCTAAAGTTTTGTCAGAGGTTGGGGACGAACAAGGAAGTTATGTGCTTACAGAGGATGCTGGAGAAATGGGATGGGATGTAACCATTCCGGAGGACGGCTTATACAATATCACCCTTCGATATTTTACGGTTGAAGGCAAGGTCTCATCCATTGAGAGGCAATTGTTAATCGACGGTGAGGTTCCATTTTCAGGCGCAGGCAGTTTATTGTTTCCCCGTATATGGAAGAACGAGAAGGAGCAAATCGAGAAGGATAACCGCGGAAATGATGTTAGGCCGCGTCAGGTGGAAGCAAGCAGATGGCAGGAGATGCCGCTTAAGGATTCAGACGGATATTATGAGGAGCCTTATTCATTTTATTTTTCCGCAGGTAATCACAAGATTTCACTCGTGTCACTGAGAGAGCCGGTTATTATCGACACGATTGAAATTTCTCAAATAGATCAACTGCCAACCTACGAAGAGCTTCTGCGCGATTACCGAGAGAAGGGCATTGAGAGGGCAAACGGCGAGATCATTAAGGTGCAAGGCGAGGCTGCTCAATTCAAATCATCGCCGACTTTATATCCGATAACGGATCGTACCAGCCCGATAACCGAGCCGCAGTCCATCTCTGAAGTTCGAATCAATTCAATAGGCGGATATAACTGGAGAATGCCGGGAGACTCAATAACATGGCAGTTCGAGGTGCCGAAGGACGGACTTTACAAAATTGGCCTTAAGAGCAGACAAGAGTATTTGCGCGGCGTTTATTCGACGAGAACATTATGGATTGACGATGAGATTCCATTTCAAGAGATGAAAGAAGTGCCTTTCTATTATTCGAGCGAATGGAAGATGAACGTGCTTGGAGATGGGGAAGAGCCTTACCTCTATTACTTAACGAAAGGCAAACATGAGCTGAAGCTCGAAGCCAGCTTGGGACCGCTTGCATCATCCATACGCGAGGTGCAGTCAAGCATTTTGGAAATAAATGCCATGTACCGCAAAATTCTGATGATAACAAGCGCAGTACCAGATCCGTTCCGAGACTACAATTTAGATCAGCGATTGCCGGATATGGTCAATGTTTTTACGGAGCAAAGCGAAAAGCTATACGGCATATCAGAAAAGCTGGTGGAGCTAACTGGAGAGAAAAGCGATCAAATCTCAATTTTGACTAAGGTGGCCTATCAATTAAAGGATTTGGCTGAGCGGCCGGAAACGATTCAAAAACGTATGGATTCACTCAAGATTAACGTCGGCAGCTTAGGTGCTTGGATTTTAAAAGTTAGAGAGCAGCCGCTGGAGATTGATTATTTGGTTATCGCTTCACCTGAGAAAAAAATGCCGAAAGCGAAGGCATCGTTTTTTCAAACGTCACGACATGAGCTGATGACTTTATTTAATTCGTTCTTCGAGGATTATAACAGTGTGGGTAACATGAACGAAGAACAACGTTCCGTTACGGTTTGGATCGGCACAGGACGTGACCAAGCCCAGGTGTTAAAGGCAATGGCTGATGATTCTTTTACAAAGCAGATGGGCATTAACGTGAATCTCAAATTAGTAAATACCAATGTATTGCTGCAGGCGACGCTGGCAGGGCAAGGGCCGGATGTTGCTATGCAAATTGCTAATGATATACCTGTCAATTACGGCATGCGTAATGCGGTTGTTGACCTGTCTCAGTTTAGCGATTTTGACGAAGTGGCGGAACGATTCCGAGAAAGCTCGATCGTCCCGTATCGGTTTCAGGATGCCGTGTATGGACTTCCAGAACAGCAAGTTTTTGAAATGCTATTTTACCGGAAGGATATTATCAAGCAGCTTGGCATTAAAGTGCCGGAAACATGGGATGAGGTTTATGAGTTAATCCCGATATTACAAAAGAGAAATATGGAGTTTACGTTGCCGATTGCGCAAACGACTGGGGTATCGGGCATGGAACCTAGCAAAGCGTTTGCAATGCTTCTGTACCAAATGGACGGCTCGTTCTATAAGGATGACGGAGCGGCGAGTAATTTGGATTCGGAAATTGCGATGAAGGCTTTTGATCGCTGGACGGATTTTTACGCCAATTATAAGTTCCCGTTAACCTTCGATTTGTCGAGTCGCTTCCGCACGGGGGAAACTCCTATGGGGATTGCGGATTATACGTTCTACAATACGTTGTCCGTCTCTGCACCGGAAATAAGAGGACTTTGGGATTTTGCTCCTGTCCCTGGTATGAGACAAGAAGACGGTACGGTTTCACGTGAGGTCGCGAGCGGTGGTACCGCGGTTCTTATGCTTAAGCAAGCGAAAGATAAAGATGCGGCTTGGGAGTTTATGAAGTGGTGGACGAGTAAGGAGACGCAGGTGCGTTTCGGACGGGAAATGGAAGGCTTAATGGGTGCTGCTGCCCGGTATCCGACAGCGAATATCGAAGCGCTAAAAGAGCTGCCTTGGCCTACAAAGGACTATATGAATTTAGAAAAGCAATGGGAATGGGTGAGAGGTATTCCAGAAGTGCCGGGTGGCTACTATACCGGACGAAACCTGGATAATGCTTTCAGAGAGGTCATTAATAATGGGACCAATACCCGTGATGCACTCTATGACTATGTTCAAGAGATTAATCGAGAAATCACTCTCAAAAGAAATGAAATCGATATGAAATAGAATCAGGGGTGACCGCATTGCAGCAATCGGAAGTAATTCCCGGAAAAGTGGATGTTATATCACTTCGCAAAACAAAGAGATCAGGCAAGCTTCAGCAGTTAAAAGAAGAGTTGAAACGCGATAAGCATCTCTACGTGCTCATTGCGCCTTACATTTTGCTCTTCTTTATTTTTACGGTGCTGCCGGTAGCGATGTCGATGCTGATTAGTTTAACTAGCTTTAATATGCTTGAGTTTCCGAAATGGGTGGGCTGGGGGAACTACGAGCGGTTGCTGCTTGAGGATGATATCTTCCTCATTGCATTAAAAAACACGTTTGTATTTGCCGTCATTACCGGGCCTGTCAGCTATATTGCCTGTTTTTTATTTGCATGGCTGATCAATGAGCTGCGCCCGAAAATGCGAGCGTTGATGACGCTTGTATTTTATGCACCATCCATATCAGGCAATGTGTATTTCATTTGGCAGATTATGTTTTCAGGGGACTCATACGGGATCGTTAACGGCTTTCTCATGAAGCTCGGCTTTATTAATGAACCTGTGCTTTGGTTCCAAAATCCCAAATATACACTCACTATCATAATTATTGTTCAGCTATGGCTAAGTCTTGGCACAAGCTTCCTGGCCTTTATAGCCGGACTTCAATCGATTGACAGAACCTTATTAGAAGCGGGTGCCGTTGACGGTGTGCGCAATCGCTGGCAGGAATTATGGTACATTACATTGCCATCGATGCGGCCGCAATTAATGTTTGGTGCTGTTATTCAAATTACAGCTTCTTTTGCCGTGGCGGATGTCGCCATGAATTTGGCTGGTTTCCCAAGCGTTCAATATTCGGCGCACACGATCGTCACGCACTTGGTCGATTATGGCACGATCCGCTTCGAGATGGGCTATGCGTCTGCGATTGCAACGTTTCTGTTCGTTCTTATGCTAGGGTCAAACCTAATCATCCAGAAGATGCTCAAGAAAGTAGGTGAGTAGCATTTATGAAAATTTCTATGCGGCTGATTGGCCCAAAACGAATTAACCGTTCTTGGTACGTCGACATGATGTTGTTTATTCTGCTTGCCTTGTTCGGAGCATTCATGGCCATCCCATTGATTTACTTAATTAATAATGCGTTCAAGCCCTTAGACGAGCTGTTTCTGTTCCCTCCCAAAATTTTTGTGCGGAACCCTACGCTGTCTAATTTCCCTGATTTGTTCCATCTCATGGCCAAGTCATGGGTTCCGTTCTCGCGGTACATTTTCAACACTGTATTTATTACGCTTTTGGGAACGGTCGGACACGTCATACTCGCCTCGGCAGCAGCGTATCCGTTAGCCAAGTATAAGTTTCGCGGATCAAAAGTATTGTTTTCGATGATTGTATTGTCACTGATGTTCTCGGCACAGGTAACCGCGATTCCGAACTATATGACCATGTCTTGGCTCGGGTGGATTGACACCTACTGGGCCGTCATCGTACCTGCATTCGCGTTTCCTTTGGGACTCTATCTAATGAAGCAATTTATCGAACAAATTCCTATGGCATTAATTGAAGCGGCCAAAATGGACGGGGCTAACGAGTATAGGATTTTTTGGACGGTAGTCATGCCTTTAGTTAAGCCGGCATGGTTTACGCTCATCATTTTGTTGTTTCAAATGTTATGGGGCACCGATGGCGGCGGATTTATTTATAGCGAAGAGCTGAAGACGATGCACTATGCCATGGGGCAGATCGTTCAAGGCGGGATCGCTCGTGCAGGTGTAGCTGCGGCTGTCGCATTTATGCTCATGATTGTTCCGGTCATTATTTTTGTCATTACGCAAAGCCAAATTATCCAGACGATGGCCTCTTCCGGAATTAAGGAATAGGGTGGGGGGGAAACGCTTGAAATATAAGATATTGGTTCTTATATCAGCTTTAATCATTTTAGTGACAGCGCTGTCCGAGTTCACGGTCCTAGCGGCTCCCTATCAGGGGTATACGTATACGTACTGGGGGACAACAAGGTCTTCTCCGATCGCTTATATGCCAGATAGGATTATTGATGGTAAAAATCTCGGAATTGACAATTTTAACGCTCCGTCCGACTTATTCGTAGCTAAAGACGGAAAAGTGTATGTGCTGGATGCGGGAAATGGACGAATTGTTATTTTTGATGAGCAATGGAAAGTTATTCGGCAAATTATAGGGTTTCAGAAAGAAGGGAAGCAGGATCAGTTCGCAAACCCGCAAGGCATATTTGTAACGGATAAAGGTCAGATCTACGTTGCGGATACAGAGAACAAAAGAATCGTTGAACTAACGAATGAAGGGACTTTTGTTCGAGAGATTGGCGCGCCGCAGTCAGAGGTTATCCGGACGGGATTTGAATATTTGCCAATCAAGCTAGCAGTCGACAAGGCGGGTCGCATATATGTGGTTGGCAAAGGTGTGTTTGATGGCATTATTGAATTTGATCTAGACGGTCATTTTACTGGTTTTATGGGGACTAACCGAGTGAAATTTGATGCATGGGACTATTTCTGGAAGAGCATGTCCACCAAATCGCAAAAGAGTAAATTGGTTCAGTTCGTACCGCAGGAGTTCAATAACTTAGATTTAGACGAAGAAGGTTTTCTCTATACGACAACGACAGAACTGAATTCTTCTGATCCGATTAAGAAATTAAATTCGACAGGGATTGATGTACTGCGTCGTGAAGGTTACTTCGCGCCTCGTGGAGATTTGTTTTCCGAGCAGGGTTCGGCGCTGACCGATATAACCGTACGTGATCATGGCGTCTACAGTGTACTGGATTCGAAGCGCGGCAGAGTTTTTACGTATAACGAAGACGGAATCCTAATGTATATCTTCGGTCAGCTTGGCCAACAGGAGGGCACATTTGTAAATCCAGTGGCTATCGCGAATATAGGCAATAATCTGCTTGTGCTTGATAGCGGCATGAATCGGATTAACGTATTTGCTCCAACCAGATTCGGTACGCTCACAAACGATGCGAATGCACAATACAGTACTGGCAAGCATGATGAGGCAGCCACAATGTGGAAGCAATTGCTAAGTCTGGATTCCAATAATGAAACGGCCTACGTCGGTATTGGCAAAGCGCTGTTAAGGCAAGGGGATTATAAGCAGGCGATGGAATACCTCGAACTTGGCTATGACCGAGAATATTATTCGAAGGCATTCGGGAAGTATCGTAAAAATCTTTTGCGTGGATATTTCGGGACGTTTATGACTAGTATAGTCATCCTTTTTGGAGCGTATCTGGTTTGGATAGCGGTAAGACGACGTTTAAAGAAAAGGGTGGAAGCAAATGTATCCTCAAATGGTTAAATATCCATTTTATATTTTATTCCATCCTTTCGATGGATTTTGGGACTTGAAGTACGATAACAAAGGCAAGCTTCGCATTTCGTTAGCGATCCTGCTGCTGCTGACGATTACAACGATTTTGCAGCGCCAATATTCAGGTTTTGTCGTCAATTTTAATAATCCGACTGAGCTGAATAGCATCAATGAATTGAAATATATCGTGCTTCCTTTTATTTTATGGTGTGTATCCAACTGGTCATTAACGACGCTAATGGATGGTGAAGGAAAGTTTAAGGAAATTTTAACGGCTACGGGGTACGCCCTTCTGCCGCTGATGCTCGTTCATTTGTTCAACACCATCCTTAGCAACATGATCACGCTTCAGGAGGCTACGTTTTATTATTTTTTGGAATCATTTGCGTTCCTCTGGTTTCTATGGCTGTTGTTTATTGGGACGATGACTATTCATCAGTACAATGTGCTAAAGACGATTGTGACGATGGCGTTAACCCTGGTAGTCATGGGCGTTATTATGTTTTTGGGATTATTGTTTTTTAGTCTCATGCAGCAAATGTTAGGGTTCGTGCTCTCCATCTATAACGAGCTCTCATTACGCATGTAGGGAAGGAGGTCTATTGGTGAAAAGGAAGCCCATAATGAGCTTGATCGCAGCTCTTTTAGTTTGCATCATCGTCTTGACGAGCAGAACTGTTTTTGTTGAATCAGCCGGTACTGCATCGAGGTCATCCGAAGAGCAGGCTCAACCTGAGGCTGGTCTCAAAAAGGATGAGCGGAATATCGTTTCAATTGCAGGAGCGGATAACGAATCGATGGAATTGGTTGCAGAAAATGAATCGTTAGCTCTTTATTTCAATCATGAGACGACAGAGATTGCGGTTAAAAATAAGAAGCAGGGATCGACCTGGTATTCGAATCCCCAAGACCGTGAGCAGGACGGTAAAGCAACTGGCTATAACAAATCAATATTAGGCAGCCAGCTTCAGCTGAGCTATTCCGATTCATCGGGAAAACCGCAGCAGTATGACAATTTTAATCAAAGTATTCAATACAAACAATTCGAAATAAAGAAGCTGGAAGATGGAGTTCAAATTACATACACCATTGGTGAAAAAACAAAAGGTGTAGATCAGATTCCCAAATATATAAGCGAAGAACGCTTTCAGACGCTTATTCTCGATAAAATCGAGGATGAAGGTAAACGAAAGGATTTGGGAAAGCGATTTAAATACGATGAGGAAAAGAAGCTGTACGAGAGAAGGGACGCTGCACTCACTGGTGTAGGGCTCTCGCGTGCATTGGAATTGTTATCCGAGATCGGTTATGACGAGAAGGAGAGGAATATCGATAAGGAAGCCTATTCAGGTAAGTCGACTAGCAATCAGGCGCAATTTGTTCTTCCGATATCCTATCGTTTGGAAGAGGATCAATTGGTTGTGAATGTTTCGACCGAGCATATCGAATCGAATGATTTTCATCTGCAAAAGCTGTCCGTGCTGCCTTATTTCGGAGCGGCTGGCACTGATCGCAGCGGATATATGATGGTGCCGGATGGATCGGGCTCACTGATTTATATGAATAACCATAAACTCGAAGCTGCTCCCTATTTGACCACGCTGTATGGGACGGATTCATCTCGTATAAACCCGTCGAAAGCGATTCAAAACAGTATAGCCAGATTGCCGGTATTTGGGTTGAAAAAAGCTGACGAGGCTTTCTTAGCCATCATCGAGAACGGCGATGCAATCGGAAATATTGAAGCTGATATTAGCGGTAGAACGAACTCTTACAATTATGTTTACAGTAGTTACAGCTTAACTGCCTTCGAGCAGCTCACGCTATCCGGCAACTGGAACTCACAAACCGTACCTAGATTTCAGAAGCAATCATTTAAAGGCGACATTTCTTTGCGATATGCTTTCTTGCAAGGAAAAGAAGCATCGTATACAGGGATGGCATCCTATTATCAAAGCTATCTATTGAAGAAACAGAGCTTGACCAAGCTTGAGGAAGAGGAGCAAACACCATTCTATCTAGAGCTGATAGGTGGCATTCCGAAGCGGAAGTTTTTTCTGGGCATTCCCTATGAATCGTATGAAGCGTTAACTACCTTTGACGACGCGCAAGCGATTCTTCAGCAATTAAAGGAAAGAGGGTTAGAGCATATAAAGCTGCGCTATACGGGCTGGTTTAACGGAGGCATCTCTCATAAGATTCCGAGCTCGGTTTCAGTTGATAGCAAGTTAGGCGGTAAACAAGGCTTTAAGCAATTGCTGGATTATGCTTCGAACAACAATGTTGATGTATATCCAGACGCCGCATTTATGCAAGTTTTCCGAAATAGCTGGGGTTTTAGCCCTAAGAAGGATGGAGCACGATATATAACCGGTCAATTGGTCAATGTGTTTCCTTATAATGCAGCCAACTTTTTTGCGGATAAGAGCAAAATACCGGCTTATGTTCTTTCACCGTCAAAACTGTCTGGTGTAGTTGATGACTTTCTAGCTGATTACGAGCGAATGAATGTTTCCGGCTTATCCTTGAGAGATTTAGGGAATGAGCTCAATTCCGACTTTAATGACAAACGCATGATGATGAGAGAAGAAGCAAAGCAGCTTGTACAGGAGCAGCTCGTAAAGCTGGATAATTCCGTGAACAGCCTCATGATTGATAGCGGGAATGCGTACGCTCTGCCTTTTGCTGATAGTGTAATCAATGCGCCGCTGACAAGCAGTAAATATAATCTGACAGACGAGGCTATTCCATTTTACGAAATCGTGCTCCACGGTTATATCGATTATACGGGCACAGCACTCAACATAGCTGACGATCAAGCCACTCGTTTCCACATTCTTCAGGCGCTCGAGACTGGGGCGAATCTTCATTATTCGTGGTTCTATGCTAAGCCGTCGGAAGTGAAGAACACGGATTACAACTATTTGTATGCTGCAAACTATATGAATTGGATCGACGAGGCAGAGGCTGCTTACAAGGAAGTCAATGAAGTGCTTCGCGGGGTTAGAACAAAGGTCATTATCGATCATAAAAAGCTGGAAAGCGGCGTATTTGCAACAACCTATGAAGGTGGGACACAGGTGATTGTCAATTATAACGATTATAGCGTAAATGTAGAGGGTGATCTGATCGAAGCGATGGGATACGGCATTGGAGGTGACGAGCGTTGAAGCTTCCAAGAATAGGGATGACGTTGTATCAAAAACAAAAGTATGGCGGATTATGGTTTATCCTCCCTTGGTTATTGGGATTCTTATTTCTTTTCTTTCTACCGCTCATTAATTCGCTTCGTTATAGCTTTAGTAAGCTAGAAATAAACGATATAGGCTTTTCCATTAACTATACCGCGTGGGGAAATTATAAAAACGCCCTTTTTGAACATGAGTCATATGTCAGAACGCTGACAGAATCATTACTCAATATGGTTATCAACGTGCCGCTTATCGTTATTTTTAGTTTATTTGCTGCCGTATTGCTCAATCAGAGGTTTAAAGGAAGGGCGCTGGCTAGAGCTATTTTCTTCCTTCCAGTTATTTTGGCCTCGGGTGTTCTTGCTTCCATAGAAGGCGGGGATTATATGCAGGCCATTATGCGAGGTGCGAGCCAACAAACCAGCGGTGAGTTCACATTGTTTAAAAACCTGAATCTAGCAAAAGTTCTAATAGAGTCGGGTGTAAATAAAAGTATTGTTGAGTATCTGGTCAACGCTGTAAATCGTATCTATCAAATCATTACCTCATCCGGTGTGCAAATATTAATCTTTATGGCGGGACTTCAGTCGATCCCAGCCTCTTTGTACGAGGCATCGAAGATTGAAGGAGCAACATCCTACGAATCCTTCTGGAAAATCACATTCCCGATGATTAGCCCGTTAATTTTGACAAATGTGATCTATTCAATCGTTGATAATCTGACAACGAGTCAAACAAGCAAGCAAATTAAAGATACGGCTTTTAGAAGCTTCGACTTTGGGCTTAGCTCGGCGATGGCTTGGACGTACTTTGTTATTATTTCGCTTGTTCTATGGATAATTACTTTGCTCATTAGCAGAAAAGTGTTTTATTACGACTAAACAACGGGAAGGAGACAGCGTATGAAGACAATTGCGGAAAGACTCGCATCCTTGCATTTTTGGACTACTAAATTTAAAGCTTGGGTCTGGATTATGATTCGTTCTGTGCTGATCTGTGGCATCTCATTTGTCATTTTATATCCGATCATAACGAAAGTTTCAATTGCATTTAAACAAGAGTCTGACATTTATGATTCAACGGTTGTTTGGATCCCGAAACATTTCACCCTGGAAAACTTTAAGCTGGTTTTTAATGCCTTGGATTATTCCCAAGTGCTGCTCAGTACAGTTTTGCTTTCCGGAGGAGTGATGCTCCTCCAAACCTTCTCCTGTCTGCTTGCAGGCTATGGCTTTTCAAGGATAAAATTTCGCGGGAGCGGCTTGTTATTCGCCTGTGTCATCTTTACGATTCTCGTTCCGCCGCAAACGATTATGATTCCAACCTATTTGCAATACAAAGACTTTGATGTTCTAGGCATCATTTCCTTAATAAATGGGGACTCATGGAATCTAATAAACACGTATTGGCCTTTTCTTCTTTCTTCTGCGCTCGGCATGGGGTTAAAAACGGGACTATTTGTCTTCATATTCCGGCAGTTTTTTAGAGGAATACCAAGGGAAATGGAAGAGGCGGCTTTTGTCGATGGGGCAGGATCATTTACGACGTTTATAAAAATTATCGTTCCGAATGCGATTCCTGCGCTCGTATCCGTCATGCTATTTTCGTTCGTATGGCAGTGGAATGATTCTTTCTTTACGAGCTTAATTCTTACCGACCCTAAAGTAATGTCATCGATGATGGCGACGGCTGGGCCGCAGATTCTATTTTATATAGGATTGCAAACCGGAGGAGGGCAGGCGGATCCACTCTATCTGTCTATGATTCAAAATACGGGTGTGCTTTTGGCCATTCTTCCGCTTATTATTATGTATTTGTTCGTCCAACGACATTTTGTTGAAAGTATGGAGCGAACGGGTGTCGTAGGCTGATCGACTAGTCTTAGCTGATTGTTTCGATTCGTTATTAATGATGGGAGTGTTGAACATGGTTAATGTAGGAGAAATAAAGTTGAAGCAAACGGCGGATGAGTTCGCGGTTGATAATGGTTTAGTATGTGCAACGGCAAATTTGGCAGATGGAACGTTAACGCTCCGTTGGAGCAGCGGGGAAGCCATGCTTGGTCTATATGCAGAAGCTCGTTATGGACTTGAGCTGTTACGTTCCACCTTTTATAGCACGCACGCCGTGTATGAATCAGAGGTACACGCCATTGAAGATGAATTCGGGCGTGGCCTGCGATGGACGCTTGAGCACGAAGAGTTAGGCAAACCGGTGCTTCGCCAGCACATACGAATGTATGAGCAGTTGCCCTATTTATTTGCTGAGTTGGAAGTGGAATGTGAATTCGAGTGGGAAACGAATGAACTGGCACCCTTAGTCTCCTATTTAAATGATAATAGTATTATGGAATTCGGTAGTTCTTCCAATATGACTGGGGAAGTAAGGGCGCTATTTATACCTTTTGATAATGATAAGTGGGTTCGTTTCGCTTCCCATGCGATTCCTTGCAGTGTGCAAAGCTATGAGGTAACTGCGATCTACCACTCTGAAAGTAGAAACGGATTTGTAATGGGGTCCGTGACACATGATACATGGAAGACGGGTCTAATTGTAGAAGGGACTTTCCCTGGCTCGGTAGGCAGGCTTCGCGTATATGGAGGAGCGGCTGATATGCAGACGCGTGACACGCTGCCGCATGGTTCCGTGAAGGGTAAAAGCATCGTTTCACCCAAGATTTTTGTGGGAGCATTCTCCGACTACCGGGATGGACTTGAAGCATATGGAAAGGCGAATGCGCTTTTGTCCCCTGCGCTTCCATGGCAAGGCGGCGTGCCAATGGGCTGGAATAGCTGGTCTGCCGTTATGAGTAAGGTTGATCTTGACGTATATGCGCACACGTCAGATTTCTTCCGAAAGGAGCTGCAGTTGAATGGTTTCTCTGATGATGATGGGGAGCTGTACGTCAACTTTGATTCCTTTTGGGACAATTTAACCCAAGAGCAGATGAATGAAGCGGTGAGCAGGGTTAAGTCGAATGGGCAGAAGCCGGGTATTTATTATACGCCGTTCGCATTTTGGGGTAATGATCCAGACACGCCGGTTGAAGGAACGGATGGAACGGTGTCGTATCGTGAAATTCTCATCAAAGACCAAGCGGGAAATCCGCTGCCGAAACTGGATGGCGCCTATGCAATTGATCCCTCACATCCAGCAGCGCTAAATAGAATCAGGCAAATGCTAGAGAGCTTTGTGGAGCGGGGCTTTGATTATGTAAAGCTGGACTTCCTAACGCATGGCGCGATGGAAGGTGTATTCTATGATTCTAGCGTTCGGACGGGTATACAAGCGTATAACAAAGGGATGGCTTGTATATGTGAAGTGTTGGACCCGAAGCGTATCGGTCGACCATTTTTAATTAATTTATCGATTGCTCCGTTGTTTCCACACGGTTATGCGCATAGCCGCCGCGTATCCTGTGATGCATTTGGAACGATCAATGATACGGAATATATGCTGAACGCGTTAACGTACGGATGGTGGATTAATGACAGCCTGTATCGTTTTAATGATCCCGACCATGTTGTGTTATACAAGAGCAGCAATCAACGTGCAATCACCGAGGCGGAAGGTCGAAGTCGGTTGAACAGCGCAGTAATTGCCGGCACTTCACTGCTGCTTGGCGATGATTACCGGATGAAGGAAGCGGAGCAGCGCGCAAAAGAATGGATGACGAATAAAGAAGTGATGTCGATCGCGCGAAAGGGAATTACGTTTCGTCCGGTGGAAGGACGCAGCGGTAATAAAAGCGAGGACTTGTTCATGCTTAGTGATGAGAAAGGCACATGGATTGCAGTATTCAATTTTGATGCAGAGCATGGATGTGAGAAAAACTTGTCATTTGAACGATTAGGCATCGATGCTTCTAGGGAAATCGTTGCCTTGGATCTATGGAATGGAACAGAATGGAATATAGCTGCTGGCACAGACATGTACCGTGCTGAGCTTGCGCCCTCCGAGTCCAAGCTGCTGTTATTTAGACAGGCTTAATGACGTTAACCCCATAGTTTAGGTTGTTAATAAATAATAGGCTGCCAATGATGGCAGCCTATTGCTCTATTTAATCTTCAATTTGCTTAAACGCTTCATATACGTAATTTTGTTTTCCGTTGGTTGGTGCTTGACCATAATTATAATCAGCTGATACAACCACATCCGAAAAACCAATGTTTTCTAAAATAAGCTTAAACTCTTCGACGCCATACCAACGTAATGCAAAGCGCTGCAGCTCGGTTTGGATAAGCGCACCGTTATGCCATTTTTCATATTTTATATATGAAATCTTATATTGATGGTATAAGTCGGCTTCAACAAGCTTGTCTTCCATTGTAATGATATCTCCATCCGGCAAGGTGAATGTCGACGTACCGCTGAATTGCCCGCATTCGAAATGGTTGTCAGGCAGGAAAAGATCAAGAATAATACGTCCGCCTGGCTCAAGATGATCATACAAATTTTTTAAAGCTTGAAGTGATTCTTCTCGGTTCTCAATTAACAAGAAAGAACCGCCTGGGATAATGATGGCTTCATAGCGATGAGGCAAATCAAGTTCTTGTAAATTTGACTCATACAGCTCAGCAACCAGCCCGCGTTCCTCACAGCGTTGACGGCATGATGCCAGCATTTCGGCTGAATAGTCAACGCCATCTACATGTAGACCTGCTTCCAGAAGCGGGATGAGAACACGACCAGAACCGGCCATCGCTTCAAGAATACGCCCCTTGCAATGTTTAAGACGATCACGGTAATGTTCTAAATCTCCACCGATCGATTGCCCTGTTTTCTTGGAAAGGTCATAGACCACTGTACAAAGTTCTCCGTAATAACTAAAAGACATACGTAGTTCCCTCCGATAATTAGATTTTCACGGAAGGGATTGCAATCATTATCCCTTACGTACCTTAATAATGAACGTACCGGAATGTAGTTTTTGCATGATAACCACTCGCTTTCGAATAAAGTTACTATTAGTATAAGTATTAGGGAAATACTGGTCAATGTTTTTGGAAATGCCAGCCTAGAATTTCTAATTTACACCTGTATCATTTAAACTATTTTTGGAAGCTTGTCTAAGAGAGGGTGATTATAGAATGCATGTAAGCTGTATGCTTTGCAGAAAATCATTTGATATTAATCACAGTGATCCCCAATATCGAAAGCTCATTGAAAAACAAACGAAGTATTATATTTGTCAGTCTTGCAATTCAAAAACAGTGAAAGAAGCAAGTTCAATGAGTGAAATTAAGCCAGAAAACCTTGATCCCAAAGGTTATGATAAATTAATAACTTAATGATTTATGTTTTAATGAATACCAGTGCTTGGCTATTATTCGAAGAGGAATTTTGGTCTCTTATTCGAATTAACGGACACCAGAGACCTTATTTGCTTTAAATCTCCCTTTTGTTGGATCTAACGGACATAGCGTCCCTTATTCAGCATTATTCGAAGCATTTAGGTACTATTTTGGCAAATAGAGGCTTCTGTGTCCGTTAGAAAGCAAATTAGTCTACTTATTGAGAAATAACGGCTTCTATGTCCGTTAGCATGAAACGATTATCGTGTCGCGCCTTTGTTATTGATTCAAATGAAGCTTTTTGTCCAAATATTTAAGAGCTTTCTCCGTACAAACATCGCTCAGCTCTGCTTTGACGATAGCTCTGGTCTCTGCTAGATTATCGTGAGCAACAGCCTCTTTGCCAAGTGTGGTTTGAAGCCAGTGATCTGAGCTTTCAAAGCACATGCTGCTCCAACCGCCTTCGAAGTCAGCTTCCTGTGCCCCGGTAATGACAATGTCAGCAAAGTTTTGAAGATCAACAAGCGCCCGATCGTAGTCCTTCTTCTGCTCTTTAGCGGTCAGCCCGCTCTCTTTCCGCAAATTGCGAGAGTCGATATTGCCTGCTTCCTTGATGATATGATAAATATATCTGGCTTCTTGGGACATAAGACCGCTGCTGTAGCGTTCATCAACGCTTTTTCCTTGGGATAACAAGACCGGGATATGCGGAAACAAGTCAACGTGAATGAAGGTTAGTTTGCTGCCAAAAAACTTGCCATATGCTGCATGCTCATCCTTTACGATTTTAACCCGCCATATCCATGGATCAAACTCGGTTTCTGTATGCCAGCTGTCACTAGGAACCACGGAGGTGAGGGACGGATGCTCAGGGATGAGATCAGAGAATGGAAAAATCTTATATTGACCGACAAGCTCTACGAACTCTGGATAAGTGGTAATACTCATATATACACTCCTTATATCGTTTACTCCTTTATTCTAGTTTTCTCCTGTCTATTCCTTCCATACTTCGGCTTATTAAATTTGATGAAAAAAAAGTAACTTTTTTACAGCAACTGACGTCACTATACATAGGGTTGAGAAGGAACATCTTTTTGTTCATGAAAGGACTGGCGAAAAAATGAAAGGAAATTTCGTTTCAGCTGTCATTACGGTGCTGCTTCTTGCTGGTTGTGCTGCCGAAAGCGTTGAGACAAAGACAAATAGCGAGCAGGAGCAGCAACTGGTTCAAGCTAAACTAACAGGGTTATTGGATGAGAAAAAGACAGGCCCATCATTTAGCGTCACAGATGCCAATGAAATATCTCTTTCAACCGACCTATACGATTACGGTGAAACAGCATTTCGTGAGAAATGTCTTCAACCTTTGGATAAACGAGAGTTCTGAACAGGGCGTTATTATGGATGTGAAAGACATACATAAGGGCTATACATTAACAAAGGAAGCGACGGATGAATTACTACAAATCATTCAAGAGGATTTACAGCTTACTAAGCAGAGTGAGATCGTTATGCCGCTTGCCTTCGAGAAGGTTCAAAACGTTCAGAAGGTTGTGAAGGTGGATACTATTCAGATGGAGCAGTTATTTAAAGAGCAGGAGATTTCTGGCGGAAAAATTAGCATTTATTCGAAGTCGGGCGACGCTGAGCAAGTTTATGGTGCTTTCGAGTCCGAAGCTGGTCTTTATGAGCTTGGTGTAGTCGGAGGCGTGCACCCACAAAACAATGATGAGCTGCTATCGATCAAAGAGATGGAGCTTTATGGTAAGTCGCTTATTCGAATCAATGGCGTCTTTGGAGCAAATGCGCCGATACAAAATTATTTTGAAATGGCAGATGGTAAACCCAATCCATTCCTGCTCGTAGACACGGGTCATGCGGAAGAAGTGGATTTAGACGGAGATGGTATCGAAGAAGTAGTCTCGAAACACGGACTACCGCTGCTCACTTTTGTTTACAAATGGGAGGATGGCGCTTTTAAAGTTGGCGAAGTGGAATCGCAACAAAAATAAAAATTCGCAGGAGGCTTTAATGATGAAAAAATGGATGAAAGCAACGACAGCTGCACTAACAATAGCAGGTGTGCTTAGTGCGGGTTCTGCAACGATGGCGGCGTCTGCACCCAAGGCACCCATTAAAATGTTCATCGACGGCAGGCTCCAGGATGATGTATTAAACGTAAACGGCAGAACGATGGTGCAGCTCAAAGCCTTTAATGATCCTGAGAAACTCAAATATTCTTACGAAACGGCTACCAAGACGATTGTGATCAAAAACCCGGATCGGAACTTGACTGTTCGATTAAAGGATGGACTAAAATCAGCCGATGTAAATGGGGAAAAAGTTCCTCTGGATGCACCAGTTACTGTAAAGAAAGGACGTACTTACGTTCCTGTTCGCTTTGTAACGGAAACGCTTGGCGGAACAGTAGGACCCGACAGCACAGGGAAACAGATTATTGTAAGAACACCGTCGGGTGAAGAGCGGTTTAAAACGCTGAGGAATGGCGATCTTACAGAAGCGCGAAAGCTTGCGATTCATACTCCTGGAGTTGACAATGGCATGGATATTGCGCCATATGGTGAAGGCTTCACATTCGTATATACTTTCCCTCAAGGGGAGGCACTCCGATATACCATGAAATATAGAGGGTTAATCACCTATTATGAAATCAACGATAGCGGTATTTCAGAAAGAAAATGGCAAAAGGATTTATTAGGGAAAAACGGAGAAGCGGGCAATGAACCTAAGCCGTTTGGTGATTCTGTCTATTTCTCAGAGCACCTTATGCTCGATTGGCTGAAATATGGAACGATTGACAGTGCGGGCAAGCAGACGGAACTAGGCTCTATCGATCGTTATACGAATAAAGAATATGCTAACGTAACCATTTTGCCAATCGAGGGAGAAGTACGAACGGATATGAAGTAGCTGAATGATTCTAAGGGAAATAGAGAGGGATTAACCTTGATTATAAAAATAGACATCGCTGATGCTGCAATTGCAGAGGAAGTGTTACGCATACAAATTCCAGCTTATAGGGTGGAAGCGGAACTCATTGATTTTTACGAAATACCGCCATTAAAAGATACGGTAGTTACGCTGGTCAAATGCGGCGAGACCTTCTATGGTTATTATATAAACGATGAATTATGCGGGGCCATCGCTATAACGGTTGAAAATAATATCATTGATATCCATCGGCTGATTATCCACCCCAACCATTTTAGAAAAGGAATTGCAAGGAAGCTGCTGCATCACATTGAAAGCGTTGAAGGTAGCAGGAATGAAATCGTAGTATCAACGGGATCAAAAAACGAACCTGCTGTTAACCTTTACAAGCAAAGTGGATTTATTGAAACAGGAGTCATTGAAATCGAGAAGCGGTTGTCGATTGCTTTTTTCAAGAAAATATTAAATGAAGCGGATTCCACACATACTGAAGGAGCTTGATTATTTGTATCAGTTAGCGAAGGAGCTTAGCGGCTCTCAAGAGATTACCGTCTATGAAGCCAATCAATTGTTTGGGGAGATCGGGAAATATCGGTTCTTGCAGTTTTCTGATCATGCGATTCAAGGGGCGATAGATTTGAAGGAGCCGAAGCGAGTCGTAATGGAATATCCGCGTGCGATCATGCATGTCATGGAGACTAACGATCCGTCATTCGAAAATGTTTTTATGATCGGTCACGGAATTGGAACCATCGCCGGTCATTACCCCGATAAACGATTTGTGATAGCGGAGATCAATGAGAAGGTAGTAGAGCTGAGCAGAACTTATTTTAACTATAGCAAGGACAATGTTGTAATTGGAGATGGGAGGAAGATTCTTGAAAATCAAGCGTCCGGCGGCTTTGATTATATTATTTTGGACGCCTTCACGAAAGAGGGAACTCCGCATCATTTAACGACATTGGATTTTTTTGAGTTAACGAAAGAGAAGCTGAACGCAAGCGGTTCGATTATTATGAATCTCTTCGGAAAAGTCAAAAACGACAAATTAATTAATTCAATTTATTCAACGCTAAAAGAGATCTATCCATACACGAAAGCTTTCTCTCTACCGGCAGAAGATCGTGGCGATACTCGTAATATGATCATCGTCGGTAGTAACAAAGAGCTATGCTTTCAGTCACGGGAAATGGCAGGTTTCCTCGAAATAGAATTAGAAGAAGGGCATCGCATGGTGGACAAACGAAAATGATGAACCGATAATACGGATCATGTATTGTTACGTATGATTCGTCGATACTCGCGAGGCGTCATGCCGACAATTCGTTTGAAATGGGTGAGGAATGCATCGATATTTTTGCAGCCCACCTCTTCCGCAATGCTGCTGATTTTCAGCTGTGAGTTCCTAAGGAGCTCGCAGCTTTTTTTTATGCGCAGATGCTGCAAGTAGTGGAGAAAGGTTTGTCCAGTTTGCTGCTTGAACACACGACTGAAATGCCGCTCGCTCCACTCGCAGCGATCTGCAAGCTGACTAATTGTTACATTCTCATGAGCGTGCTGCTCGATGTAGTTCAGTACATGATGGAAGCGGGCGGAAGGACTTTCTTCTAATAATAGCTCCTTAGCATCCTTCATTAATCGATAGACCGATAGAAACAGCTGCACTAGCAGCGTTAGTAAATAGGCGGATGAGCCGCTCCGCGGCAGCTCGTACTCGCGCAGCAGGCTGCGAAACAAATCTTCAATAACACTGTCGGAGTCGAACAAGGAGTGAAAAGTAGAAGCGTCATTGAAACATTTTTCCAGAAAATCAACTATCGATTGATCACCAATCCAGTCCTTCTGAGATTGAAGAAGTGAGGGCATGAAGACGCAATTATACACAATTAATGGCGAGCTGTTGCGAGAAGGCGTTGAAGGCCGAAAGACATGCGGAATGCCAGGGGGCAATATGAATAACATTCCTTTGTAAACAGGGACGACCTCATCCCCAATATGATGAAAGCCCTTGCCTTCAGCTACATAAGCAAGCTCAATGAAAACATGATTGTGCAGCGGCAGATCAAAGTCTTCCTCAGCACGGTTTACGAATATAAATTTACTCTTTTGAAAATATTGCTCGCCCTTGTAAAGCAGCGTATGCTTGCTTGTCATCAGCTGGTCATTCCTTTCATCCGATGTCGTTTTTCAGGGAATAAATGTCCGAAACAGGGGTAATTGAGTAGCATGATTTTACTATAATTATAGATAGAATGCACGCGCAAACATACTTGTACTCGCATAGAAGGGGCGGAATAACATGATGGATTGGGATTGGAAGGCGAATTGGATTTGGGGCGGAGAAGCTGTAAGCCCTCGTAACGAATGGCGCTGCTTCAGAAAGAGCTTTGATGTTGCACCAACATCGGATGATTTTGACCGGAATATTCAGACAACACTGCGAATAAGTGCGGATTCTCGCTATGTTCTTTATATTAATGGCAAACAGGTAGGTCGTGGCCCTGTACGTTCTTGGACTGTGGAGCAATTTTATGATGTGTACGATATTGGTCATCTGCTAGTGCCTGGGCAGTCCAATACGATTGCGGTACTCGTACATCATTTTGGGGTATCTACCTTCTACTATTTGAGAGGCCGCGGCGGGCTGCTCGTTCAGCTCGACAGAAGCAGTGAAGAGGGGACGCAAACGCTGCTTGAGTCAGATCATACTTGGAGCACAGCTATTCATGAAGGCTATCATACACGTTCGCCTCGTATGTCCTGTCAGCAAGGCTACTCTGAATATGTCGATGCTGGTTCGTGGGAGAGCGATTGGACTACAGCCACGGGTAGTGATGACGCGTGGGAGAAAGCAACGTCATTAGGTGTTGTCGGTACGGGCCCGTGGAAAACGTTAAAGGAGCGGGACATTCCACTGCTAGCAGAATACCCTATTTATCCTTCCCGCATTTTATCCATGAGCAGCGTTAAGTCCTTCAGCTTCTCCACGGCTATTGATATGCGCAATCAAATGGTTGAGGGCAGTGAGGATCATGCGAATGTTGTCGGCTTCACGGGTTATGCGGCTACCGTTCTATCTGTCCAAGAGGAAACGGATATTATACTTGGGTTTCCATTTGCAAGTGAGTGTGTAAGAGCGGTATCGCTTAATGGAGTGAAGTTGGACCCAGATCAGTTTACGGGTGTGCTTCCTGAACGATATGCGGAAGTTACCATACAAAAAGGCGATCATTTACTCTTAATTGATGTCAGTGGAAGCATGCATACGGGCCAGCTGCATTTGGGCATCTACAGTGAAGCTCCAATCGAGCTTCGATCACCGCTAGTTTCAGAGCAGCAGCCGGAGGGAGCATCTGCTTTTATTAGCATTGGTCCTTTTGACAGTACCGTATATTTGGATCATCAGGAATCGAGACAGATTGATTTTGAGGATGAGTACTATAAACAAGTAATAGATAAGATAACTTCTGTTCAAGATTTGGCTGCGTATTCTCCGTATATTCGTCCTATCGATGAGAGTCTAGTAAGTGAAGTAGATGTATTCGGTCTCTCTGTCTGGAAGAAGGAAAGTACCGCACGCGTTATTCCAGTAGCCTTGCAAAATCTAGTCATTCCGAATGCTTCGCCAGGAATTATTCCGATATATCCAGGTCTAGATACGGAAATCATTATTGATTTCGGCAAGGAGCTCACAGGATATCTGTCGTTTGAAGTTGAGGCAGAAGCGGGTGCTATTTTAGACTTTTATGGATTTGAGTATATGACAGATGATTATCGCCAAGATACGTTTGGACTGGACAATACAGTGCGCTATGTATGCAAAGAAGGAAGACAGTCTCATGTCTCTCCGATTCGCAGAGGCTTGCGATACTTGATGCTGACTGTCCGGAATGCGAATACGCCGGTCAAAATACAAAATGTTCACTATATAGCAAGCCATTATCCGGTAGCGGAGATCGGCAGGTTCCAATGCTCAGATCCGTTATTGAATGATATATGGGAGATCAGCCGTCATACGACCAAACTATGTATGGAAGATACATTTGTGGACTGCCCAGCCTATGAGCAAGTTTTCTGGGTGGGGGACAGCCGCAATGAAGCGCTAGTCAGCAACTACTTATTTGGCGTAAATGATATGGTTAAACGCTGCTTGCGTCTTGTACCGGGATCGAAGGATCAAACGCCTTTATACGCGGATCAGGTTCCGAGCGGTTGGAGCAGCGTTATTCCGAACTGGACCTTTTTCTGGGCTATTGCATGCCGTGAATATGTAGAGCAAACTGCGGATCTTGATTTTGCCCAAGAGATGTATCCTCACATTCGTTTTACGCTAGAGCATTATTTGAAGGAAATTAATGAAGATGGCTTGCTTGCTATTAAGGGCTGGAACCTGCTCGACTGGTCGCCGATTGATCAGCCTAACGATGGCATTGTCACTCATCAGAACTGCTTCCTAGTGAAGACGTTGCGAGTTGCCTCGGAAATGGCCGGTTTTTCCGGTGATGAGGAAGGGCGTTCGCGATTTGCAGGAGCAGCCGATGATCTTCAAGCGGCCATTCATCTGCACTTGTGGTCCGAGGAGCAGTCTGCTTATTTGGATTGTATCCATGTGGATGGACGCAGATCGGATATCTTCTCCGTGCAAACCCAGGTAGTCGCTTATTTGACAGGTGTTGCGCAAGGAGAGCGCAGAAGCATCATGGAGAAGTATTTGTTGGAATCGCCTTCGCATTTTGTTCAAATCGGTAGTCCATTCATGTCTTTCTTCTATTATGAAGCATTGTCAGCATCGGGCCAGTACTCAACGATTGTAGAAGACATCCGCCGCAATTATGGACAAATGATCGAGCATGATGCGACAACTTGCTGGGAGATGTATCCGAATTTCTCGGAAAATCGGGCGAATCCCAATATGCTGACTAGAAGTCATTGTCATGCTTGGTCGGCAGCGCCTGCTTATTTCCTTGGACGCGAAGTTCTCGGCATTCGCAGTACCGCAATGGGCTGGACAGAGGTGGAGATTAGTCCCAATCCTTGTGGTCTTACTTGGGCGAAGGGCAGTGTTCCTCTATCTGATGCGGGACAAATCGATGTATCATGGAAATTGATCGATGAGCAAGTTATTGAGATTACCATCCAATCCCCAGAATCGGTAAAAGTGAATATTAAAATACCGGATGGTTATCAAGGTATCGTTCGGGAGAGGAAAATCTCTTAGAATTATTTGCTGAAATACGATAATAACGAACTTCAATGAAGATAATAAATAAGCTCTCACTGTCAGTAGACAGTTGAGAGCTTGTTTATTATGAGTAGTGAATTGAATAGGATTTATTTAGTACAGATCGAACATGTTGACTTCATAACCTTGTATCTTCAAATAGGTAAACAGCTGCGCCCGATGATGCTGAATGTGGGTAGTAATCTCAATCAGCCATTTAGCCTGTACCGAACCGTGCTCTAGATAAAAAGGTTTTGTTTTCTTGTGTAGGAATTCCTCTTCCGGAAGACTTTCCATATAAGCTCTGACCTCAAGCATGCCAGACGTCAACCATTCAATTAGCTTTTCCTTGTCTTGATCGGCAGCTATATCCGCTTCCAACTTACGGATGACCGCTTCATCATTTTCCTGAAGAATGAGTAGATCACTTGAAGGGATAGATACGATATGGTGGACCAACTCTAGCAGTGACCTCATATTGTCATGTGGTTTGTACGCCCAATGGTCTGTAGAGATTTTGCGAATCAAATGGGAGGTTGTTTTCACGATATGTTCCAATTCCTCTAGAAGTAATCCTTTTACTTCATTAATAGCTTGAGATTGCATTGCCTTCACTCCATTCTTCATAATCATATTATTGTTGTCAGCCTTAGTGGGCTTAATACTGATTGTAGCTTATAATAGTGACAGTACTTGTCATAATTAAGAAGCGAATGGAGAATCAATATGTCAAAATCGAAACGGCTCATTGAGTTGATGATGACTGTCAACAGAAAACGAAAGTTCACCGTCAAAGAACTCGCGGGTGAGTTTGAAGTATCGACAAGAACCATATTGAGAGATTTGCAAGAGCTAAGTGAGCTAGGCGTTCCGTTGTACTCGGAGGTAGGGCCGCATGGCGGGTACCAGGTATTAAAAGAAAGAATACTGCCGCCGATCGCTTTTACGGAAGAAGAGGCCGTTGCCATATTTTTCGCTAGCCATGCGCTGAGGCACTATTTATATCTTCCCTTTGAACCAGAATCAGCTTCCGCATTGAGCAAATTTTATTATTACATGCCTGGAGATGTGCGAGATCGTATTGATCAAATGAAAAACCGGGTTGATTTTTTCACACCTGCTCGGCAAATGAGATCACCTTACCTATCTATCCTGCTTGAAGGAGCTATTCACCAAAAAATATTGCTCATCGAATATGAATCACGAGAAGGCCGGTTAAGCCGTCAAATACAACCGATTGGCATATATGCAAGCAACGGATTATGGTACTGTAGTGCCTATTGTTTCCTTCGTGCTGAATTGCGGTTATTCCGTTGTGATAGAATTCACTCCGCAGTAGAGGATACATCTGATTTGGAAGCGCTAGATCTGCGACATGTAAACCTTGGGAATCGTGATGAAGTCTTTCAGACGCAGGAGACCTATGTTAATCTTTATGTTGAATTAAGCAGGGAAGGCTTGCAGCGCTGTGAGTCTGAGCTATGGCCGCTACCCAAGTTGAATATTCGTGAAGATGGAACAGGCTGGATAGATGGTGATATTCGAAAGGTTGATCTTCGGTTTTATACGAAGTTTTTTATTGGTTTAGGAAATGAGGCGACAGTTAAGAAACCGGTAGAATTAATAGAACGTATGAAACAGATATTATCTGAAGTCATGGCTAAATATGTTTGAAGTTAAGGGATAAACGAGAAATATAATATTAATTTCAAAAAACACTTGCATTAGTAGGCGAGTACATGGTATATTCTTATTCCGGCCAAGAAACACACCGGAACAAAAGAAAAACAAACGTAACAAACGAAAGAAAAGATTGCTCTTTGAAAACTGAACAACGAGTAATAACTGCCTCGCAAATCCTTCGGGATGAGCGAAAAAAGCGATAAAAAAGTAATGAGCATTTCAAACACCAATTTGGAGAGTTTGATCCTGGCTCAGGACGAACGCTGGCGGCGTGCCTAATA
>NZ_LGHP01000001.1:2975844-2979100 GCF_001280845.1 Bacillus sp. FJAT-28004 | reverse complement strand
TTTAGTGTTTCCATGGAGGATTAGCTCAGCTGGGAGAGCATCTGCCTTACAAGCAGAGGGTCGGCGGTTCGATCCCGTCATCCTCCACCATAACTATGAGTCATTAGCTCAGTTGGTAGAGCACCTGACTTTTAATCAGGGTGTCGTAGGTTCGAATCCTACATGACTCACCATTTTTTCATCTCGGATGCGCGCGTATGGCGGAATTGGCAGACGCACTAGACTTAGGATCTAGCGGGCGACCGTGGGGGTTCAAGTCCCTCTACGCGCATCATAGTACGGCAAATGAAGTCTTGCTTAGCAAGGCTTTTTTTGTTGTCTAAAAACTGAAAATGATATTGGAATTGGTTGATTTCGAGTTTTTTTGTCAAAGGAGTTAGCCTCGTGTACAATAAAAACAGCCAAGGGGGAGGATAATATATGAATTTTTACATCACCTTTTTTACAAATTTGAGCATTCTCATCACTTGTGCTTACCTTTCAAACATCCTTTACAAAAATTTTCTAAATCGCACATCATCTATTATGAAAAATAGTCTACTGATTGTCACTTTTATTTTATCAGGCTGGTTGGCGATGATGGTGGGAGTTGAATTAGGGAAAGGCCCCGTATTCGATTTGCGCAGTGTACCTATTATTTTTGCGACATTGATATTCCGAAACCCACGACATGTTCTTATTATTGGACTTGGAATCTCTGCATCAAGATATTTTGTTAATGGAATAACGCCAAACTCACTAACTGGATCAATTAATATTGCGATTATGGGGCTAGTCGCTGCAGGTCTCGTCATACTTTACGAACAACGCCCGTTATGGAGCTATCGTATGAAGGCAACGATTTCTTTACTTACAATTAATGTTGTTCAGGTGACTGGCATTGCCATCTTTGGGGCACTCTCTCGTGAGTTTTATTTGAAGGAGATTATGCCCTATACGCTGCCTCTTTCTATTTTGCTTGGTGCCTTTTTCTTATTCATTATTAATGATTTCTATAAAGAACAGCTCCGATCGGACGAGCTGCGCAACAATAACTTGCTTCTAATGGAGCAGACGAAGGAACTGGAAGACAAAGCTATACAGATTATGAAGTCTTCCAAGTACAAGTCAGATTTCCTCTCCAATATGTCGCATGAGCTTCGGACACCTCTAAACAGTATCATTGTTCTCTCAGAGCTCATCCGAGAGAATACGGCCAGCAAGGAACACAATGAGAATTTTGAGTATGCAGATATGATTAACAGCTCGAGTAACGAACTGTTGCGGACCATTAATGACATCCTGGACCTATCCAAGATGGAAGCAGGGAAAATGGATATCAACTGGGGAGAAGTGTCCGTCGAGGATGTAACAGAGCTGGTATATCATGAATTTTTTCAAATGGCCGAAAAGAAGCAGCTAAGTTTTGAGGTTATAATAGAGGAAGAGGCTCCTCAAATGCTAGTTTCCGATGGACAAAGGCTGAGCCAAATTATTCGTAATCTATTAAACAATGCTATCAAATTTACGGACCAGGGCGGTGTCACTTTGCGCGTATACAAGGATCAACTTACTGACTGCATTGTATTCGCTGTGAAGGATACCGGTATTGGAATAGATGAGGAAAATCAGCAGCGAGTCTTTGATACATTTTCACAAGAGGACAGCACTATTCAGCGGAAATATGAAGGGACTGGATTAGGGCTTTAGATTTGCATACAGCTTGCCAATCTACTTGGCGGTAAACTTGCGCTTAAAAGCACAAAGGGAGTAGGAAGTGAGTTTGCGCTAAGCATGCCCTTAATTCCCTCAATGAAATAGAATTGCGGCTTTAATTGGAGGCCAAATTTCTACATAAAGGCAAGTCTATAGATTCGATTAATGGAAAGGAAGGTGTAGGTGGGCATATGAATGCCTTCCTACACCTTCCTTTATGGATTAACCGTGTCATCCACACTAGTATAAATTAGAATTGCATCCCGCAGAAATACAGCAGCTCCAGGCTGGTTTTTATCATAATAGGCAGTAAATCTTTCATCATCTACATACATTTGAGCAACACCCGCGTGTGCTTCCTTCGAATAGCTGCCCCAATAAAAAGTGAGCCATTGACGATGCAGTTCTGCTGCTTTCTGTGCTAACTGACCTGCAGGATCACCTGTTGCAAAAGCATCTTCAAGCAGGCTTATTACCTCAGCACCTAACTTTTCGATCTTTGTGTGCTGCTCCTCTGTCATGTTTTTGACGATTTGGTTAGAGAGATCCACTTGCTCGTCTCCGTACTTTTCTCTAATTTCTTTACCAAATTTGTTCTCGTTCTCATTAACTAACTGCTGCTTAAAGCCTTCGAATCTTTCTTTATTCTCCATTTTTATTCTCCCTTCTTTTTGAGCTATTGTTTTATCGACATTAGCGATAAGCTGGTCTAACTGTACTCTTTTCTCTAAAAGCTTTTGTCGATGCTGGAGCAGTGCTTTTTCACCGTCAAAAGAAGGTGATGTCACGATGGCCTTGATTTCCTCTAATCCAATCCCAAGCTCTTTGTAAAATAGAATCTGCTGTAATTTATCTACTTCTGCTTGCCCATAAATACGATAGCCCGAGGAATTGATTCGTGCAGGCTTGAGCATGTCGATCTCGTCGTAATAGCGCAGAGCACGTGTACTAATTCCAGCTAACTGACTTAGCTTTTGTATGGTGTATTCCATGTGTTCACCTCCTGACAACATCATCGTACACCTTCACGCACCGTGAAGGTCAACAGGTTTTTTGTGACGCTAGAAATATAAAAATGGAAGTATCTTGGCGGGATTGAGGGATGAGCTGAACTTATAGTGATTGCAAGAAATCATGATATTAGAATGATAAGGGGGAGTTCGTTTGTTATGTAAACAATATCCATTTATAATTAACGCTATTATTCATCATTGCTAATGGAATCATGTATTTATATGCTTAAATGTAGTGTTAAATAGGCATTAAAGCCGTATTAAATGGTATTTGCGTATTAAAATAATGAATATAATAAATTAATTTCAAAAAAGACTTGCATTAGTAGGCCAGTACATGGTATATTCTATTTCTGGCCGAGAGACACACGCGGACAGCAAGTAAAACAAGCATGACAAACGAAAGAATAGTTTGCTCTTTGAAAACTGAACAACGAGTAATAACTGCCTCGAAAATCCTTCGGGATAAGCGAAAAAAGCGATAAAAAGTAATGAGCATTTCAAACACCAATTTGGAGAGTTTGATCCTGGCTCAGGACGAACGCTGG
>NZ_LGHP01000001.1:2966640-2970569 GCF_001280845.1 Bacillus sp. FJAT-28004 | reverse complement strand
CCGTGACCCATACATCCGGTAGACAGCAGCATTAAGGCTTCAGCAAGCCTAACTTTCGTATCCAGTTTTCAATGTGCAAAAACGCACAATGAAGCAACAATCCCACTCGCAGTGGGTTTTAGTGTTTCCATGGAGGATTAGCTCAGCTGGGAGAGCATCTGCCTTACAAGCAGAGGGTCGGCGGTTCGATCCCGTCATCCTCCACCATAACTATGAGTCATTAGCTCAGTTGGTAGAGCACCTGACTTTTAATCAGGGTGTCGTAGGTTCGAATCCTACATGACTCACCATTTTTTCATCTCGGATGCGCGCGTATGGCGGAATTGGCAGACGCACTAGACTTAGGATCTAGCGGGCGACCGTGGGGGTTCAAGTCCCTCTACGCGCATCATAGTACGGCAAATGAAGTCTTGCTTAGCAAGGCTTTTTTTGTTGTTCAAAAATAAGAAATGATACTGAAATGAGATGATCTTGAGTAGTTTTCCTACACTTTTCCACTTATCTTTTAAACCCTCTGCATAAAGTACTATCATGCCCATTATCTATGTTCTAAGAAGAGACGATCTATAATTGAATATGATTCGACTACAAGTGAACTCATCGGAAAGGCGAAGGCTTAGACATGGGTTTATCCAGATATTACTAACTCTACAGATCGAAATACTGCGGTATTATGCGAATCTAGAGCCTACGCTCGTTCAAACCAATTCATCTATCTACGATACATCAAGCAGAATATTCCTAAAATTACTAATAAAAAATCTGTGATATAATAATAAGCAGTAATACGAAATGGATTAACGGGCGGGGATATACATGAAATTGGAGCGATTGATCTCCATAATCTACAAGCTCCTGAATCACGAAGTTTTGTCTGCTTCCATACTGGCTGAAGAGTTTCAAGTTTCCCAAAGAACCATTTATCGGGATATCGATGTGATCTGCGCTGCGGGTTTCCCTGTCATATCGTATCAGGGAATGAATGGCGGATATGGCATAATGGACGGATACAAAATGGATAAAAGCTTGCTCGGTTCTTACGATGTCGATTCCCTGATCACCGTGCTCAGTAGCCTCTCCACCGTGTTTAAAGACGAGCGTGCTCAGGGTACCATTGAACGACTACAAACAATCGGGCCAGAACATCAGATCCAGACTGTATCTGTCGACTTAGAAACCCGCCGGTCGGAGCCGGACGCGCTTCGTCATTTACGCACGGGCATTACGGAGCGAAAAATCGTCCGTTTTGATTATATTAGTGCAAATAATGATCGTACTTCCCGTGATATGGAACCCATTCAACTTCATTTCAAATATGGCAATTGGTACGTTTATGGGTTTTGCCGAACACGATGTGATTATCGGGAGTTTCGACTATCCCGGATGATGAATTTATTGTTGACGCAGGAAGACTTTCAGCAGCATCACGTAGTGTCGAAAGAGCTTACTTTCACAAACAAGGAATGGTGCGACCATTTGAAAGATGTTGTGATTCAAGTGGGGCCGAAGGCTTTGGCGATCGCTATGGATCAGTTTCACCAAGCCGATATGCAATTTCATACCGATGGAAGTGTGACGATACGAATTCCAGTTTATAAACCATTAGAAGCAAGATGGCTATTGTCCATTCTTCTAAGCTTTGGCAGCGGCGCCGAAGTCCTCGAACCTTTTGCACTGCGAGAGATTTTAAAAGAACAACTTCAAAATACATTAAAACTTTATGAAGAAGTATGACAGACCGTTGTCATACTTCTTTTATTATTATTACAACAGAAGCATAATCAATTTCATGACAAGTCAAAGGAGAATTTACGAATGTCCAATCATCCAGTAGAAATGTTTAAATACCACACATGGGCCAACCAAACGATCATGGGGAGAATCAAGGCACTCCCGACCTCTTTCCTAAGTCAAGAAGTGAACAGCTCGTTTCCCACCCTCGCCCATGCACTTAGTCATATCTATGCAGTTGATAAAATGTGGTATACGGTTTTAACAGGCACTGGTATGCGAGAGGCATTTCAAGAATGCATGTCGCTAAATGAGAGTATCCTGCATTCTGTAGATGAATACGCCAACAACTTTGCAGAGTTATCGGAACAATACAATGAATGGTTCCGAAGCCAAGCTGATCTGGAGAAAACCATTTTGCTTGATAATCCATTTGCCGGAATTCGCCAAACACGATTATCGGAAATTGTGCTGCAGGTGACCAATCATGGGACCTATCACAGGGGCAATATTTCTACAATGTTGCGTCAACTGGGCCACGCATCCGTCATGAACGACTATGCACTTTTTTGGTATCATGAAGCTGCGGAATCCATTTAATCTCTGGCATCGCAAGACTATTTGAAAACTTGGTAAGAGCATTTGATGTTATTTTGAATAAAATCAAATCAATCTAAAAGGTCGATATTTCTAAAAATAGGAAGTCGACCTTTTTACTTCGATTTTATACTAGAAATAAGTCGCCCTTGCTAGTAGGGAGATAAGTATCATTTCATCCTCTTGTTCATTAAATCAAGTTTGACTAAGGTCATAGGTTCAATAATAATTTTAATTACTCTCTATATTTAGAAAGGAGCTTGATTTTTATCTATGAAAATTGAAAATCTAATTACTGTAAAATCGAGAGAAGATTTGAGGAATTGGCTACAGGAAAATGGCAAGATTGAAAAATCTTGTTGGGTTGTAGTTAGTATGACGCCAAACCCAGATACGTTGCTATATCTGGACGCGGTCGAAGAATCTTTGTGCTTTGGATGGATTGATGGTGTGAAAAAGAAAATAGCTGAAACCCAAATGGCGCAGAGACTGTCACCTAGAAGCAAAAAAAGTTCATGGACTGAATTGAATAAAGAACGTGTCCGCCGCCTTGAAAAGTTGGGGTTAATGAGAGATGAAGGAAGAAAGGTACTTCCTGATATGGATCACGATTCTTTTAAAATAGATAGGGTTATAGAGCAAAGGCTAAAAGAAGAGAGGCATGTATTTGATAATTTTTTGGCATTTCCAGCTCTTTATAAAAGAGTTCGGATCGACACGATTCAAAGTAATGAAAATCAGCCGGAATTATTTAAGAGTAGATTAGACAAATTTATAACAAACACTAAGGAAAATAATATGTACGGTCAATGGCATGATAATGGACGCCTTCTAGATTATTAAGATACGTTAGATCGTAGAGAGAAATTGTTTGTTATGTTGGTGATATAAGTGCGCCTCAATAGGCCATTTCTATTAGTGGTAACAATCTCTGACTGTACTAGTGTTAATTTGTTTCAAATTGAAAATCCATCTTTTCGTGGGAGTGATTGGTTCATTACTGCCTATGCGGTTGGATGAGATAGCAAACAGATAACGAAGGAAATGTAAGCAATGAACTAGGTTGACGTTGAACTCAAAAATAATTAACTTATAATATGATTGATCATTTATATTAACAAAATTAAATATTAAATGTTTAAATGTACTGTTATACAGGCATTACAGACGTATTAAATAGTATTTATATAGTGAAATCATAAATATAATAAAATAATTCAAAAAAAGACTTGCAATCATATATGCATGCATGGTATATTCTAATTCCGGCCGAGAGATAAACGCGGACGGCGAGCGAAACAAACGAAAGAAAAGATTGCTCTTTGAAAACTGAACAACGAGTAATAACTGCCTCGCAAATCCTTCGGGATAAGCGAAAAAAGCGATAAAAAAGTAATGAGCATTTCAAACACCAATTTGGAGAGTTTGATCCTGGCTCAGGACGAACGCTGGCGGCGTGCCTAATACATGCAAGTCGAGCGGAGTTGATGAGGTGCTTGCACCTCTGATACTTAGCGGCGGACGGGTGAGTAACACGTGGGTAACCTGCCTATAAGACTGGGATAACATTCGGAAACGAATGCTAATACCGGATACGCGAT
>NZ_LGHP01000001.1:2798756-2960300 GCF_001280845.1 Bacillus sp. FJAT-28004 | reverse complement strand
AATATGTGCCCTTAGCTCAGCTGGATAGAGCGTTTGACTACGAATCAAAAGGCCAGGAGTTCGAATCTCTTAGGGCACGCCATCTTTACTCAAATGCCGATGTGGCGGAATGGCAGACGCGCGCGACTCAAAATCGTGAGGGAAACCGTGGAGGTTCGAGTCCTCTCATCGGCACCAAATTTTCTAACACAAACTCTTAAGATCAATTTGATCTTAGGAGTTTTTTTGCTTTAGCGACTTGATATATTGAATGGGAAAAACACTGGATAAGATGGTTGTATTTAACAGTTAATATCTGTATGTTAGTTAAGACAGGAATTACTCTAATCATTAAATACAAAAAGGGGTGTGAGAAAATGGAAGGTTCTTCAAGCGGTTTTATTTTTACTTTTTTTCCAATATTATTGTTTATTGTATATGGTGTCGTTGCCCTTATGGGTATTTATTGTCTATATTTACTCATTAAACTTTTGATAAGAGCAATAAAAGCATTAGATATTCATTTAGATGAAAAAGGGAATAGACGGTTATAATGAGTGACTCAAGCATATGAGCAGCTTGGTATTCCTCTATTTTTTAAGGGTCCTTTCATAATCCTCGAACCGAATTTTTCGAATTTGTTTCCGATCAGCTGAACGAACAATAATGCCTTCTGACTTCCCCGTCGCATCTAATCCGACCTTTGTTTTTGCAAATTGCTTTAACAGGGCATAAGTGTCTTCGATCGTTCTGGGAAAGAGGGCGCCTTGTTCATTAGTCAAAAGAGGAGCAGATTCTAAATCAAATTGTTGTACAAAGTTTATTTTGTTAACCTCATCATAAAAAGGCTGTTTTCCATGCTCACGCCATTCTGCGATTCTCTCCTGCGGTAAGGACATCAAGTGCTCCAACTCATCGGAGTTAAGGGAGAACATGTCGAATACACGGTAACCCTGCGTCTTTGTGTCTGTATAGTTTTTGGCAGCTTTCGTTTTCCCGCCATATGATTCTTGATAGATGACAGTTAGCGCCCAATCTTGCTTTTCCCCAAAATCATTCATCACCTTTTCCGCTATAGGTTTAAGGAAATCAGCGATATTGCCGTAAGGATTTCCGATTCGATCTCCCTTTGCATATAACAACTCTTCTCTAGAACCAATGACATAGTCGATTTCATTATTGATGCCTTTAAACAATACGATTCTTGCGTTTTCACCATCAACCTTCTCATAAACATATATAGATTCCGCTTCATGAATGAAACCATGTTCCTCTGATAGATTTTCGGTTAAGCGCCCCCTTTCACCAAGGCAATGGTAGGTAAGAATACTGGGGTACTTCGTTATCGAGTTCAGCTTCTTTAGATCCAATCTGCTCATCTCCTTTTCTTTAACAGAGTAATTCGCTACGTTGCAATTCAGTCCTTTTTGTAATCCTAAATAATTTGTCTTGAAAGCGGAGAGGTGATAAAGAGAAGGTCCTTTACGGGACTTGAAAGAGAGAGTAGGATACTTATAATAAACGAAATAAACGATGATCATCGGATAAGGAGTGAATACGGGATGGGGAACAAAACCTTCACGCTGAGCGAGGCTAATGAAATGCTGCCGCAGTTGAAAGAGGATTTACGGAAGCTTCAGCAATTAACGGCGCAGTTTGAAGATTTATATAGGGATTATCAGAAAAAGAAGGCGGCTTACGAGCAGGTATTTGCTATTATTGAAGGCAGCGAGGATCCCTTCTTCGAGCAGGAAAGTCAGATGGAATTTATGAAGATGGAAGCGGATCTGTTAATTGAAAACTTCTCGAGAAAAGGCGTGCAGTTGAAAATGATTACGCCAGGTCTGATCGATTTTCCAGCGGTACTTGGTAATGAGGATATTCTGATTTGCTGGAAGGAAGGGGAAGATCAGGTTAGTCATTATCATGGCTTGCATGATGGATTTATGGGCAGAAAACCCTTTCCACAAGATTAATAGCATCAATAATTAATGACCAGCAAGGACATGTCCTTGACTGGTCATTTTTTTACAAGAAACCACTAATTAATAAGTAACTTTTTCCATTTATTTAACGTTATGTAAGTGGGCGGTTAAAACTTAGTGATAAGCAGGTGTAAAATGAATAACTGGAAAACAGCTTTCTCGCGCGGCGTTATGTTGGCATGCTGTTCTTTACTGTTAATGAGTACGGTCGTTTCAGCATCCATTGATTCACGCACATCCTATGTTGGAGATAATAAGGAAAAGGCGATAGCTGCTCCAATGATTAAGCCGCAATGGTCATTAACTTACGAAGGCGTAGTAGCGACAGGTGAAGGTAAAGCCTTTTATTTGCTAAAAGGAAAAGTAATAGCTGTTAATATTCAGAATGGGAAAAAACTGTGGGAGTATGGCAGCCAGCTCAAAGTACCTCTCGTTTATAAGAAGGGCCAAGTGTATGTTAATTCTAGCACTGGTCGTGTTCACGCTATTATGGCGTCCTCAGGCAAGAAGGTATGGGTGGCTTCAGTGAACGCAAATAACATTCATGATATTGCTCTGGATGGCGATCAGTTGTTCACCTTTAATGGCGACATTCAAGCTTACAGCATAAAGGATGGGAAATTTCAGTGGCGTGATAATTACAAAGAGCCGCTGCACACAAAGATACTGTTTCATGGAGATTTTATCATAGGGGAGAATGAATTTTCGGGTGCATACACTTACTCGCTCCTTCATGCTTTTAACCGCAAGACAGGAAAAAGTGTTTGGGAAGCTGCACATTATAATTTTCCTGTTGATGCGAAGGACGGAACCATAACTGCCCAAAAGCTCGCCAACCTTTTCGAGTCTGCACCATTAACAACACTGGATACCCTTGATATCAAGACGGGCAAAGTGCTTAACAGCGTGCAATATAATCCTCAAAAGATTGACTTGAATAAAGGACAATCGGGCAACGAAGGAGACGCTTGGATTAGTGGGGAAAGTGTATACGTTAATTTAAATTCTGAGGTGTACAGTTATCCTCAACATGCTGATCCGAGCAAAATAGAGCCCAAGGTGTATAAGCCTGTTGTCTACGATCCAGGGTATGAATATGCAGCTGGACCGTATGATGACAAATTGATTTATACGAATGGCCGCGGTATTTATGGTGTTAAATTAATCAACAAGACGACCGTGGATTATAATGCTGGTGTAACAGGCCTCATCGCACGTTTTGATTTAATCGGTAAAGGAATATATGTGGCCCAAACGGATGGTACGCTAACAGCTATAGATTTAGTGACGGCAAAGCCAATTCTGCAATTAAAAACAAACGGAAGAGAGTTCGGTGAGACGCTGCTCGAGAACGGAATGATTGTGGTTCTGACGGAAGGCAAGCTGCTCGCATTTAAACAACCAGCCGGCTTGAAATCAAGCGTCAAGTAAGCAACTTTACGATGAACGGACAAAGCTCATCGAGCATATATTCAAAAACAAGTCCCGATTGCTCACAATCGGGACTTTTTGCTTTAGCGTAAAACAAACTCTGCGGTTACCGGATTATGGTCACTGTGCTCAAATGCCAAATCAGTATTATGCAGCAGGATCTTATCAACATTTGAAGAAACGAGAAAACCATCAATAACAGCTCTGAAATTAATGCCTTCCGTGTATGCAATATCTAAAGTACGTACAGTAGCGATGCTGTCGTCTACCATCCACTTGAAGCCGCTTGGTTTGAAATCTTCCGGAAATGATTGGAGCCATTCCGGCCAAGCCTGAGTCGTTTCAAATCGGTCAGGAGTGGTGCTGGGCAGAGCATGGTTCCAATCTCCGCCTACAATAATATAATTGCCTTTGTCATTCTCCTTCTCTAAAAAAGCGGCTAAATAATCCAACTGCTGCTTGCGAATTTTCCCTCCCTCATCGAAGGCCGATAAATGAAGATTGATAACAATGAGTTCTTTTCCGTTATTGACCTCGAATCTGCTTTCTATAAAGGCACGGTCCAAATCAAGCTGCTGCCTTGGCCAGCTCTCTTTGCCAGGAAGATCGTATCGGTGATTGCTTGTGCTTTTGAACGTAGAAAAAGTTAGAAGGCCGCTCTGGACGGAACCCATAGGATCAAATATCGGAACGGGTACCCAGGGCACTTTATAATTATAGGCGAACGCATAGCTGTGATCTTCCAAAGCTTTTGCCAAATAGTCTATTTCGTTGATGTGGTTGCTTCTTGAAGAACGGGCATCGACTTCCTGAAGCAAATAAAAATTGGACTGGTTTGATTTCATAAAGGACGTAATTGAGTCCAGGTTGGCTTTCGTTTGGTTTTTGCTGCTAGAGCGTGATTTCTTGCCGCCATCCATAAAAAAATCTTGTTTTTTATCTAAGCCAGCATAACCGATGTTGAAGGTCGTAACTGTAAACGTTGTGCCTTGCTCGATTATTTGCTCTCTATTATTTTCTGTCGCAATCTCGACTACTTCGGCTGGTTTATAATCGGATAAAGTAATATACAGTAAAAATCCTCCTGCAATCGCGACTGCGATTATGACAAGCGTAATAATTATTTTTAATATTTTCTTCCCCATGTCATCCATCCTTTCATTACGTTTTTCTCGTTTAAGGCTATAAGTATGCTACTGGAAATGTACCATGATATGGGATAGGGAACTAGTTGTTTTTTATTGATGGTTTCCCATTATTCAGGAAAGTGATATTAACGACATGAAATAATTAGACTATAATTAAGCTCAATACATGTAATATGCGAACATCGAAGGGGAATGAACGATGAATATAATCGCTTTTAAACATTTTGCTTTTGATGATGATCATGCGTTTCGTTCATGGACGAGTCTTGGGGGACATCGCTTGGATGTAAAAGATCCTTCTCTTGAGATCGATGCCAAATGGCTTGACGAAATGGATTTGCTTGTTATATGTGGCGGGCCAATGAGTGTATATGAAGAAGAGAAATATCCTTGGCTTGCGGCAGAGAAGCAGTTCGTACAGCAAGCCATTCAGCTTGACAAAAAAGTGCTGGGCATCTGCTTTGGCGCTCAAATGATAGCCGAGCTGCTTGGCAGCCCCGTATACCGAAATGAGTATAAAGAAATAGGCTGGCATTCCATTAATCGCACGCAGGAGGAGCATTCTTGGCTGAGTGGCTTGCCTGAGCAGTTTATTTCGTTTCAGTGGCATGGCGATACCTTTGACTTGCCTCAGGACACGCGTCTGCTCGCTTATTCAGAGGCATGCAAGGTGCAAGCATTCGCTTATCGTGAGCGCGTAATTGGACTTCAATTTCATTTGGAGACGACGCCTGCCTGTATGGAGTCGATGTTTGCACATTGGTCCTCAGAGCTTATTCAGGCGCCATACATTCAAACAGCTGAACAGATTCGCAGTCAATTCGCGCGCAGTGAGCAGTCTCTAACAATGCTTCATGGCATATTGGATCAAATTTCCTTTGCAAGTTAATAGTGGAACCAATGGTGTTGCTCCCTCTATGCAAAAGTAATATCATAAATGGAAGAGAGATCATCGGTTAAAGAAAAGGAGCGTTCAAGCATGAAGCACAATCGTCTCGGAAAATCAGAGCTCTATGTAAGTGAGATCGGCCTAGGATGCATGTCACTAGGGACTGATAAGGCAAAGGCGACAGCCTTAGTACATGAAGCGATCGAGAAGGGCATTAATTTTCTGGATACGGCTGATCTTTATGATGAAGGCCTGAATGAGGAAATTATTGGCGAGGCAATAAAAGGACGAAGATCGGATATTATCCTTGCAACAAAGGTCGGCAATAGGTGGGAGAAAGGTAAAGCGGGCTGGTCTTGGGACCCGTCCAAAGCATATATTAAGTCAGCGGTGAAAGACAGCTTGCACAGGCTGCAAACGGACTATATCGATTTGTACCAGCTGCATGGGGGCACGCTTGATGATCCCATATCGGAGACGATTGAAGCTTTTGAAGAGCTTAAGCAAGAAGGACTCATACGTTATTACGGTATTTCGTCGATTCGTCCGAATGTCATTCGCGAGTATGTAGAGCGCTCAAATATCGTCAGTGTAATGAGCCAGTATAGTATTTTGGATAGAAGGCCAGAAGAGCAGATTTTGCCTTTATTAGAAGAGAAGGGCATCAGTCTCATTGCTCGCGGCCCGGTGGCAAAAGGGATTTTAACCGATAATGGTGCTGCGAAAGCAGAAAAGGGTTATTTGGATTACGACAAAGAGGAGCTGTTCATTTTGCGAGCCGCATTGCTAGAGGCAAGCGGAGGCTCTCGTGATATGGCGCATACGGCGATCAGATATGCGCTAGCCAGTCCAGCTGTAGCTGCCGTCATCCCCGGTGCAAGCTCGTTAGCGCAGCTGCTGCATAATATAGCGGCTAGCGAGGCACAGCAGCTATCGTCTTCGGAGCTCGAGGCCATTAAGGCATTGAGTAAAGAAAATCGATTTGAACAGCACCGTTAGAGAACATGAGAAGCTGCCTGTTGGGCAGCTTTTTTTTTTGAAAAAATCAATAAAAGATTGGATTCATTGATAGATAATTGGCGTAAGTGGCATCTGTCTAGTAAGGGGGATGAATGATGGAGGTTTGGGTACCCGATTTGCCGTCCCTGCTAAGCAGCGGAGCAGAGACAGAAGCACAGGAACAGTCGTTAGTTGAACGAGCAAGGTCCGGCGATGAGGAAGCGTTTGGAGAGCTTGTGCGTCGTCATCGCGCTAAGGCGCTTGGACTTGCGGGCACATTGACGAAGGATGCTTTTATGGCAGAGGATATCGTGCAGGAAGCGCTGATTCGTGCATTTATGCACCTCGGTACGCTTACAGACGCGAGCAGGTTTATTCCGTGGCTGCACCGAATCGTACGAAATCAAGCCTATATGAAGCTGCGGAGGGGCGGTCCTTATAGCAAGGAGCGGCCGTTCGTTAGTTTCATGAGCCAGTCGGGGCTGCCGGCAGATGCAGGGAAAAGCGGGCATGAGGTTGATTGGAGCGATATCGATAGCATCCTGTTTCATTTGACGGATCAAGCCATGAATGAGCCGAGCAACGGTCAAAATCCGGAGCATGCTGTCATCCGCAAAGAAACGCTGCAGAGCATTCATATGCTGATCCGCTGCTTGAACAAACGGGAGCGGGACATATTTGAGGCAAGATTTTTCGGGGAGCTCCCCCCCGCTGAGATTGCTGAGTTGTTCGATACGACGACTGCAAACGTATACAATATGCTGTCGAGATCAAGGGTTAAGCTGCAGAAGGAGCGCATACGCCTATCGATTAGTCTGTACGTGGAGCATAGAGCGTTGCTCGGTTTGCCTAGAAGGAAAATTCTAGCACCTCCCCCTTTATAAGTTCAGGAATGGAGTTGAAGGTATTGATGACGCTGGATAGGGATTGGTCCAAAACATGGACCTCGGCCGCAGCTGCTATACATGGCGCGGTGAGCTACACCGATAAAAAACATTTTACGCTAACAGATGTGATGGGATTTACCGGTCATGCCTTTCGCATGAATATTGATCCTATCACTATAAACGCGGCAGGACCCACCTCTTTCCCAGGCGGATATATACTGAGGCGAAATATAGGGAATCTCGGTTTTACGAGCTGTTTGGCTGATCCCACGACCCCGCTAACACCAGATAAAGTGGAGCGAACGATCGCTCTCGTTCAGCAGTCAATCGATCGTGGCATTCCTGCTATTTCATTTGATTTGTTTATACCCGAATTCGGTTTGATCTATGGTTATGATGACGATAAACAGCTCTTTCATGCAAAAGACGTATCAAAGGATGGTACGATAAGTTATTCGGATTTTGCCGATCCCAAGATTGATTTGTTGTTTGTGACGACGATTAGTGAAAGCTTGCCGCACTCGAAATACGAAATATTACGCATGGCGTTATCGATGATCGTCGATCATGGGCGAGGCAAGGAATGGACGCATGTGTTCGATGATAAATTTGTACAGGGTTTAGCGGGTTATGAGGCGTGGATTGGTGTCATGGAGCGGCGACATGCGGATGAGCATGGTCATGCCTATAACGTAGCTGTCATTGCTGACGCGCGCGAGTTCGCTGCTCGTTTTTTACGGGAATTGGCATTCCGCTGGGATGGGACGAATGTTGTGGAGAGAACGGTTCGCAAGCATGCGGGAGAAGCTGCTCTTCATTACGAGGCAGTTGCGGAAACGCTTGGCAAAATGAGAGAGCTATTCCCATTCCCAGAAGGAGGTCAGCCAAAGGACCCTGACACCGCAGATCGCGCCATTGTTCTGCTCAGGCAGGCGCATGAAGCTGAAACGAAGGGGCTGGAGCAATTGGAGCAGCTGTTTCATTTTATGAAGGAATATTATTCGGAGACTTGGGTGAATTGAGGCATCATTGTGTAAATGTACTTGGCTTCAATAGAAAGGAGTTAATTCTGAGCAAAGGGAGAATGGTCTTATGGCGAATCGCGTAAAGAAGGGGTCCGGGTTGGGCAAGTGTATGATGAAGGACAGTGGGGAAAGTTTTTTACTATGCATGATCCCGATGGCAATATGTTTGACGTCTGGGAAAACCATGATTGTGTGATTTCTTTTTAGCAAAAACAGACACTCAGAAAAAGTTTGGCAGAGAGAAAGCCTATACCAAGGCTTTCTCTCTGTGCTATTCTTAGAATGGAAGGTTTGACTTTAACAACTGTATGAAATAACATAACAGTATCCTTCTTGAGAGGGAGTTGTGAAAATGAATAGTGAATTTACGGTTGCGGTTCACAGCTTAGTGCTGTTAGCCTATTTGCCTGATCATATGGCAAGCAGCGAGATCATTGCTCGCAACGTTTCGACGAATCCGACACGCATTCGCAAAATTATGAGTTCCTTGCGGAAACATGGATTTGTGAAGACGAAGGAAGGAATCGGCGGGGGATATATTTTGAACTGTGAGCCGGGTGAGGTTACGCTGGCACAAATATATCGAGCACTATCTGGCGGTACGCTAAAGCCGCATTGGTGTTCAGGTAATCCAGAGGAGGACTGTCTGGTTTCCGCGAATATTCAAGTGGTGATGGATCATTTCTTTTATGAGGCAGAGCTTCATTACATGGCCTATTTGGAGCAAAATACGCTTCAAACGGCTTTGGACAAGATTCGAAAATGCCAACAGCAGTTAAAGACACAGCAGATTTAATGCTATACAGTACATGTAGGCATCAGGGCTGCTTCAAGAAAGAGCGGTAATTATGTTAAAAGGCTGCATATTGCCGCTCATGTCATGAAGCAAACGTCATTTGCAGATGCTCTTTTTTATGTGTAAAATGTATTTATAAATAGTACAGTTATTCATTGATTAATTTTGATAGAAGCTGTGGCTTCTAATCGCAAAGAAAAGAGTGAATGCTATGTCAGAAAAAACGATAAACAATTCCGCTTTTAATATCCCATTATCGGTTCTTGATGTATCCCCTATTGTAGAAGGAGGTACTGTTGCTGAATCACTTAGCAATACACTCGATCTCGCGCAGCATGCAGAAAAATGGGGGTATAACCGTTACTGGCTTGCGGAGCATCATAATGCGCCAAGCATCGCCAGCTCAGCTACATCCATCGTCATTGGTCATGTCGCGGCGGGTACGTCAACCATTCGTGTAGGCGCTGGAGGGATCATGCTGCCGAACCATGCCCCGCTCGTTATTGCTGAACAGTTCGGTACGCTAGAATCACTGTTCCCCGGTCGTATTGATCTTGGACTTGGCCGTGCGCCTGGCACTGATGGGCTTACGGCTGCTGCGCTTCGTGGAAACAGAAGAAGTAATGGGCATGATTTCCCAGAGCAGCTAGCTGAGCTGCGCGCGTTTTTAGACCCTTCGAGTGCAGAAGTGGGCATGCCTGTGCGAGCGATCCCGGGTGAAGGACTTGATATTCCGATTTGGCTTCTGGGTTCGAGCGATTTTAGCGCCTTGCTCGCCGCACAGCTAGGCCTGCCGTTCGCCTTTGCTGGACATTTCTCACCTAATTTCACCGTTCCTGCGATGAATCTTTATCGCAGCAGCTTTAAGCCATCGGCGATTCTCGATAAGCCAAAGGGCATGGTAGCGGTCAATGTGATTGCGGCAGATACGGATGAGGAGGCGGCGTATCTAGCGACGTCGATGCAGCAGTTGTTCCTATCCTTTATTCGCAATACGCGGGGAGCTTTGCCTGCTCCTGTTCACAATATGGATGATGTATGGACGGCGCAGGAGAAAATCGCCTTGATGCAGCAATTAGGTTCTTCCATAGTTGGCGGACCGGAGACGGTACGCACGAAGCTGAAGCAATATATTGAAGCAACGAAAGCCGATGAAATTATGGTCGCTGCTCATATTTTCGATCATCAAGCAAGATTGCGTTCTTATGAAATTATAGCAGGTCTTTAATAAGCTATATGTGCAAGCGAGATTGAAGAAGCAATAAAAAGAGTGAAGACTTAGTATCCAAGTCTTCACTCTTTTTGCTGGAACCATGTTAATTTATTCGACTGGCGGAAAATGTCCTTTGCGGAGTTTATTGATTGAATAACCAAAGTCCATTTGAAGATGAGGATAGTCAGGAAAGTTATTCCAATCCCCGCCCCAAGAGAAGCCAAGGCGCTTAGCGATTGCAACAACCTCCATCCAATCGGATTGACCATTTTTATTGCCGTCATATTCCATGTCCCATACGACCTGACCCTTCTTGGTGCGCAAGGCAAAATCGATAGCAAGGCCGTAATTGTGATAGGAGTGTCCACCTTGAACTTGGGTAACGACATTTCCTTCAGTTGTGCGTCCTTTTGCATAAATAGCATTTTGCTCCTCGCTTGAACGGAAGCCGTCTGTGACGAGGATAGTGATGCCGGCTTTGCTCGTTTCGGCAATTAGCTCGGTCTGCTTGATGAATACGATCGGATGCAGCGCCGTTATGGGAGGAGCGGCGATAGGGTCGTTGTTAGGCAAGTAGGGGTCAAAGGAAAAAATAACTTTCCATAAAAGAGCCGCGGTTAACGCTAAAATAATAAACAGCAATACTCGGTTTCGCTTTCGCTTATTTCTTGCAGCTAGGCTCAGCTGAGTCGGCATTGTCTGATGGGAAAATGGATTTCGTTCCAGCATGCTGAATCTCCTTACGTTTTATATCCGCTTATTTTATCATAATGTCTATTATGTTGCCCTAGTCTGTGGTAGGGGATTGGCTGTATCGACATTTTTTTGCGTTCTACCAATATTTTAGTAATGAGTAATAGAATAGATTTTGTTATGCTTCGAGGATTGGTCGCATTAGGAGGTCTTTCGTGAAGCATACTTATACTAGATTTACTCTGGCAGCATTTTCTTTGCTGTTTTTTATAACGCTTGTAGCACATCCAATTGTGGCTCAAAGCACGCTGCCTTTTGATGATATATCGAACAGCTATGCCAAACAGGAAATTATTGATTTATATAATAAAAAAATTATAACAGGCACGTCGGAGCGAAAGTTCTCGCCGAAGGAATCGATCTCGAGAGCAGAGTTTGTGACCGTGCTTGATCGGCTGCTGGGGCTCAAGCCTGTAGCGACTCCAGTGTCACCATACACGGACGTAGCTAAGAAGGCATGGTATTATGGCTGGATTCAGGCCGCGGTGCAGCTTGGCTTAGCTGATGGCGTCAGCGCATCCCAGTTTGCACCTGCGAAGGCGGTTACAAGGCAGGAGGCAGCTGTATTACTCGCGCGAGCCTTAAAAAAGTTGGATTATAAAACAGGTGTAAAGATGAGCTTTGGCGATGACAGCCGCATTGCTGAGTGGGCGAGTTCTTCTGTAGCGGCGATGAATGCTCTTGGCCTTATGAAAGGTGACGATAAGGGGAATTTTCGTCCATCTGATCCGATAAGCAGGCAAGAAACGGCAGCTATGATTCATCGGGTGCTGCAAAATGTGAACTGGGCAGCTGAACTTGCAGCTAAGCCCAAGGAAACGATTAAGTTAGGCTGGCAGTATGGCCAGACGACACAGCAATATGAACAAACGATTTTGAGTTCGAATGTAAATACTTTGTCCCCACGTTGGTACTTTACAGGGGAAGCGGGAGAAATATCAGATAACACTGATCCGTCCCTTGTAACATGGGCGAAACAGCATAATAAAAAAGTATGGGCAATGGTCGGCAATCGCTCGGATCAAGCGGCTACTCATAAGCTGTTATCCAGTTCCGCAGCGCGCAGCAAAGCAATCTCGCAGTTGGCAGAGTACGTTACAAAGTACAAGTTGGATGGGCTTAATATCGATTTTGAAAATGTTGCCCCGCAAGATCGAGCAGCTTTGACCGCATTTATAACGGAGCTTTCTAAAAAGCTGAAGCTCTTGAAAGTTACACTTTCGCTAGACGTCTCCCCCGACCGAGATACGGACTGGACGGACGCTTTCGATTTTGCCGCGCTTGGGAAGGCAGCCGATTATATCGTATTGATGGGCTATGATGAGCACTGGGGAGGCAGCTCCGAAGCGGGCTCAAATGCTTCGATAGGTTTTGATGATGCGGCCGTGAAAAAGCTGCTTAAATTGGTGCCCAGCCAAAAGGTTATATTGGGCGTGCCTTTCTTTAACCGTGATTGGAATTTAAAGAAGGACGGAAGCGTTGAGTCTTCTGCATTTATTTCATTAGGTGAGCAAAATGCGCTAATTAGTAAATATGGGATCAAACCTTTATGGGACGCCAAACTTGGGCAGTATACAGCTGCTTATGTGAAGAACGGTGTAAAGCATAAAATATGGGTCGAGGACGGACGTTCTTTAACCGAAAAATATAAGCTGGCTGTAAATGCTAAGCTTGCGGGACTAGCTTATTGGTACGTAGGCGGCGAAAGCCCGGATATTTGGATAAGCATGAAAAATGCAGATCGATTTTTGAGTTATTCCTTTTTATGATCGATATAGTTATTTACCAAAACCATTGAAATGATTCGTAAAAGCAATCAAGAAGGACACGCCTGCAAATAATGAGGTGTGTCTTTTTTTGTTGATGAGCTGCCGCTAGCGTATGGGAAGATGCATTATATGATACTAACATTATGTAAAGCAACGAAAACTAGATTCGTATTTTCCGAACTAGTAATTGCGTGGTAAAAATGTGTAAAATATGTAAGACGAAGCGGCGATTTTTATTCATGCATAGATGACATGAGGCCGCTAAGATGAGAGGGAGAGGGTCCGTTCATGAAAAAGCTTGCATCATTATTTCTATCATTAGCTCTACTATTTTCTTTCGTAACGAACATCCAAGCAGAGGCCAAGCCAATTTCAGTTTGGATTGACGGCGAGCAGGTTCAGCTCGGTGAGAATCAACCTACGATGGAAAAGGGAACGATCCTTGTTCCGGCAAAGCAAGTTCTTCAAAAGCTTGATTTCCAAGTAACTTGGGATCAGAAAAATAAAGTCATCACAGGTAAGAAGCAAGGACTGACCCTTTTATTCCAAATCGATAACTTAGGGGCAATGGCTAACGAAACGGAAATAGGATTGCTTGCTGCGCCTAAGGTCGTTAAAGGAACGGTTTATATTCCTTTGCGCACTGTAAGTGAAGCATCAGGCTACGAAATTACTTGGAATAAAGAGCAGCGCTCCGTTTCACTTGAGGAGATTGAACCAAGTAAAGGTTTCCTTTGGAAAGTAGAAAAGGAAGGCAGCACGGTATATTTGCTTGGGTCGATTCATATCGCGAACAAAGCTATGTATCCTTTGCGCCCTGAAATTCAAAAAGCCTATGAAGCATCCGACTATTTGGTTGTAGAGGCAGATATATCGAAGATGAATGAGGAGAAAGTGCAAAAGCAAGTGCTTGATTTAAGCATGTTGAAGGACAACACAACGCTTAAAGATCATATTTCTGCCGATTCCTATAAGAAGCTTGTAGAGATTTTGAAGGCGAATGGTTTGGCGGAAAATGCGCTGGATACCTATAAACCATGGAGCGTTTCGTCTACTATAGATTATCTCAGTTCAACAAAAGCAGGTTATGATTCAGGCATAGGGATTGATGCACATTTCTTGCAGCAGTCGCTGGAGAAAAAGAAGCCGATTCTAGAGCTGGAGTCGATCGAATACCAACTTAATATGTTCAACAATTTTTCAGACAAACTGCAGGAAGAAATGCTGAAAGGTTCTATTGAGAACTATTACGCAGAAAAATCTGGCATTGAGGATCTTACGAAAATGTGGGTAACCGGGAATGAGGAGCAGCTGCTTGAGCTGACTAAATCAGCCTCGTCGAATGAGGAGCTTAATAAAGCGCTGCTTACTGACCGTAATGCTCCAATGGTTGATAAAATAAATGGTTATTTGAATGACAGTACAAAAAAATCATATTTCGTGGTAGTAGGAGCTGCGCATATGCTCGGCGAGAACGGTATCGTTCCACTGCTCGAGAAGAAGGGTTTTACTGTAACTCGTCAATAACAGCATGAAAGAAAGAAGGCAATCACGCAGTGAGCGTGATTGCCTTCTTTTTGTTGTACGATCAGCAGTTATGTTGCTGTTGCTGCTTAAGCTTAAGCTCGACGAGCAGCGCGTGGAGCTGCTCTGTCGCTAGGCCATGCAGTACGAGTCGAAAGCCTGCCTTAAGCGTCGTGAGCGGCACCATCGGATGCTTGTTATTAATAAGCGCGAGCCGGTCATTGCTGCCGATAATTTTGGAGGCGAGAATGCCAATCGTTTCATCCAGCTGCAGCGAGTTGGTCGCTCGCCAGAAGTCATTATCCGTCAAAAACATTTGGTAGACGGGTGTGAAGCATTCAATCGCGGTCGTCAAGTCCATAAAATTGGTCCAGCGATTAGGCATTTGATCAATGGGCAGAGGTTCTGAAGTGATGGCGCTAAAGTTAAGCCGATCCTGCTTCGTAATCTCAATCCCTTTATGACGCAGCTCTCGATTAAGATTGATGACGAAGTTGTATAAATTGAGATCATGTATCAAAAAAAGATCATCTTTTACCGGTTCAAGATTGGTCGGTTTAAGCGGGTTCATCTCGATCTGAACGTCTGGCACGTTATCGCGAATAAAGCCGAGCACCTCAGAGCCGAGATAGAAGTGGCGTAAAATCATAAAATTAGCACCTGGGCTGACGAAGGTTTTCATCCCGAAATACAGCACGCGGTGCAGCAACCGAGACGATGTGAGTGCCTTAGGTACGATTATTTTATAAAGCTGAAGAACAATGATCATTAATCTCGCAAAAGGTCTTAGCAAGGGCAGTAGAAACTGCCGTGATTTGCTGGAGCAATCCTTGAGGTATGCAGCCTTGGCCTCCTCATTGAAGGGAATGCTTTGATCCATAAAGATGGCTAGAAACGGATTTGGATCGTTTTTGTCATGCGGCATATGATTAAAATAATCAGCGTTGCTCATACATTGCCCAGCTCCTCTAATTGCAGCAAATATAAGCGGGCCGTCGTTTTTGCCGTTTTCACTATTCGGCCTGCGATCTCGGCTGTAAGCATCGGATGCTGAACGACAGCCTCCAGCCTCTCGAAATGTTTCTCATCAGAGTCGCTATGATAAAGCAGGAACGATACTTCTTCATCGCTGAGTCCAAGCTGATCTCGAATCATTTCGCCCCAGTAGCGCGCCATTCGGCATCCGAGTCCCTCTATAATCCACATGGCGCCAATGAGATCAACTGGATTTTCGCGACTAGCCCGTTGGAATAAATAGGCTGACAAAGCTTCGCTGCCAATATTTTTCTCGCCCGATTGTATGTGAGCTAAGTCGCCTCCGATGGCGACATAGTTCCGTTCGAGTATTTGAAAGTCACGATGCTCATCGCGCGCATGGGCAATGAATGTCGAGCGGAGATCGATATGCTGGATGGCGATATACGAGGCTGCACGAGCAATCCACTGAGACCCATCAATGACCTGCTGGCGGATGTTTTCCATTAACGCCTTGTAGTCTTGCAGGGTGAATTTGTTGTTGTACAGTTTATGAATAACCGGGACATGTGCCAGCTTTTGCTCAAAATCAATCCAAACCTGCACGAGCTGCCTAACGAGCTGAGCTTGAACGTGATCTGCTTCGTTATACTCCAGATGAGGAGCCTCAGGCAGCCGTTCTTCAAACACCGGTTCTGCCGTATGTTTCTCATCAACTGCATGACCTACGACCGTCAACAGCATATAGGAGGTTTGGAATCTGCCGCTTTCCGGAACCATGCATAACACCTGCTCACCTGGCTTCAAATGGCCTTCGTTAAGCAGCTCCTCCAACATGATATAGATAGAAGCAGCGCCAGTGTTGCCCTTCGTATATAAATTCGTAAACCACTTCTCCTCAGGAATCGTGAGTCCGCCAAGCTGCAGCAGCTTAAATATTTCCTCGCGGAAAAAATGGGATGAATAATGGCATACCATCCAATCGATAGCATCGGGATCGATCTTCCCCTCATCCACCAGCTCGAAGAATCGATTAACCCCGACCTTAGGCATTTCGTTAACGAGCCGAATATCTTGTTTTAGATTAAGGGCACCGTCATCCGCTGCTTCATGAATGGAGGCATAATCAAGCCAGCTTGTTTGCCCGGCATTCTCCTTATTGGTGCCTGCATACATGCAGACATTATATAGATTAGCGTAGGATTTGTTGTCGATCCATTCAATGCGGAGTGATAAGCCGCTTGCGGAAGGCTGATGCTGTAGAACCGCTGCACCAGCTCCATCGGACAGCATAAATCGCAGAAAGTCGGTATCGAAAGGAATAGGATGATCGGCAAAAATATTTTGAGCTTCGAATCTTGTATTTTTGAATACGCGGCTAGGAAATTCACTGGCACAGGAAATTGCGGTCTGGTGCTCCCCAGATTGCACATGCAGAAACGCGTTTTTCATCGCTTGCATACCGCTAGCGCAAACGCCATGATGCGTGGCTACCTCCATTACGGGAAGTTTCGTTTCAGCATGTACCATGCTTGCGAAGCCTGGCACAAGCAAATCACCTTGGGTCGTACCGACAGCGAGAAACGCAATCTGGTCATCCAATGCTGCTTTATTACGGGAGAGTGCATCGCGTATAGCGAGTCCTGCCATTTCTGCATTTGAATATTGACTCTTCTGTTCCTTGTTTATCGCATAATGCCGAAAGCGTATTTTGTTTTGATTAAGAATTCGCCGCATCGACTTGGAGCTTTTACCGTTTATTTTGCCGAGGTAATCCTCGATTTCAGCATTGCTGACAGGCGGTCCGGGCAAAAACTTGCCAATGCTCGTTATATAAACGGGATTCATAAAGCACCTCCAATTAAGAAATATTTATAAGTCTTATGATCGTTTATGCAGCTTTTTTAGCAAAGTACTAACTTTATTTGGTACCGCATCAAAGTCGGGCTTGAATAAATACACGATCGTCTTATATAATAAACCCATATCAAAACTGATGACTGACGGAGGTAACCCAGCCGATGAAGTAAATACACGATTCCTGTAAACAACTTGTTTAAGTACAAGCGGCGTTCTCATTAGCGAGAACCGGTCAGGGATACGTGCGTCGATTTGGGGGCTTATGGATAGTCAATCAGCAGCGATAGATACGAGATGTTTACCCGCTATCAAGCGGCGTGACGCATCGTTATTTTCGTTTACCTGATATTCCCCTGCGTATTCGACCGTGTGCCGCTGGCCACGGTTTTTTATTATGTATTCAGAAATGGGGAATGTTCTTTGATGCTATTAAAAGTTAAACATGTGAATAAGGAATGGGACGGCAATATACTGTTCGAAAATATAAATTTTGAAGTCAGAGAAGGAGAAAGGCTTGCGCTGTTTGGTCGCAATGGCGTGGGCAAAACTACGTTGCTGCAGGGCTTGACCGGTAGAATTTCGTTCGATGACGGCGAGGTGCAGCGCCTCCTTCCTCTTGAAGAATGGGGCTGGCTCGACCAGCAGGCGCAGGTGAATTCCTCACTCACGCTGCTTGAGTTCGTGCAGGCCGGCACAGAGGAGTTGTTCCGATTAAAGCGGAGCATGATGGAGCTAACACAGCGAATGCAAGCGGATGCGAGTGAGATGCTGTTAAGTCAGTACAGCGAGTTGTACGAAAGGTATGCGCAGCTTGATGGCTATAGCTGGGAGATGAAAGTGGAGAGATGCTTAACGCAGTTAAGCTTTGATTCCTCTTTATGGGGCTTATCATTCTCGCAGCTAAGCGGAGGCCAAAAGACGAAAGCACAATTGGCGGCGCTGATGGTCAGGGAGCCGAAGCTAGTCGTGCTGGATGAACCGACGAATCATTTGGATGCGGCTGCACTTGATTGGCTGGAGGAATGGGTGCAAGCATACCCAGGAACTGTCTTATATGTGTCCCATGACCGGATGTTTATTGACCGCACAGCAACGACCGTTCTTGAATTTGAACGAAATGGATGCCGTCGATATTCAGGAGGCTACTCTCARTATAAGGCACAGAAAGAGCTGGAGCTCAGGACGCAGGAGGCGCTGCATAAGAAGCAGGAGTTGGAGCGGGAGAAGCTGCTTGAGAGCATACGGATGTATGCGGAATGGTTCCAGCAGGCGCATAAGGCAGCGGGTCAAAATGATTTTCTTAGATCAAAATCAAAGAAAAATGTTTCACGTCTGCATGCAAAGGAATCCGCGCTTGAGCGATTGGACCGTGATAAGGTGCAGAAGCCGCGTGAGGAATCACAGCTTCGTATGCAGCTGGAGTCCGAAGGTTTTGCTGCTGCAACACTGCTTCGGATGGAGGACGTTAGTTTTGCCTATGAGGGTCGCAAGCAAGTCATAAGCAGGCTAAGTCTCACCCTTGGCAGAGGCGATCGACTTGCTGTACTAGGTCCGAACGGAGTAGGCAAGTCGACTCTGTTAAAACTTGCGACAGGCAGTTTATTGCCAAGCACAGGCAAGGTTAGCCTTCATCCTCAGGTGAAAATTGGATATTTTGAGCAGGAGCTTGATAAGCTCGACAATGAGATGACCATTCTAGACAGCTTATTGATGCTTCCAGAAATGACTCAGTCACATGCAAGGACGATTTTGGGCTGCTTCCTGTTTTCAAAGGAGGACGTATTTAAGCGAATCGGAGATTTAAGTATGGGCGAGCGATGCCGAGTAGCTTTCTTGAAGCTGTATTTTGGCAAAGCCAATCTGCTCGTGCTCGATGAGCCAACGAACTATTTGGATATTAGCACGCGAGAGCAGGTCGAACAGGCGCTTCAGCATTATCCGGGTGTCGTTCTGCTTGTAACCCATGATCGCTATTTAGTTCGCCAAGCGGCTAATCGGCTGCTCGTACTGGATGGGCAGAGTGAACCGAGTTTGTTCCACGGATCGTATGAGGAGTATATATCTAAGGATCGAAGCCGTTTGCTTTCTGCAGAAGAGCAGGTAAGCCAAAATGAGCGGGAGATGTTGCAGCTGCGTTTAACACAGCTCATGAGCAGTACTGAGCCGGATGACCCTGCGGACCAGCAGCAATTGATGAATGAAATTCGCCAGCTGCGCGCGCAAATAAATAGCTAATGGATGGGCTGAGGAAAGGAGGATTTACATCATGGCTATGAGAACAATAGCAGCCATTGCAGTAACGATGCTTCTGCTGGTTGGATGTGCTGGTCAGGAGCAGGCTACAGTGCCTAAGCAAAATGCAGATGAAGCCTATGACTATGCGATTAATGAGACGGAGGATGTCATTGCAAAGTCGGATGAAGTTACGAATAGTGAGAAACTGGATGCTTTTATTAGCGGATCTGCGGATGAAGTCCGAGTTGTGCGTTTTATAACAGAAGGAAACCCGATTTTTTATAATCTCTTGCGAATAGAGAAGCAGATCGAGGTTCGTTACGATACTTCGCAGGATAAGTACGGCTCATCAAGCGTGAAAACCTATTTATGCGATACGCTGCAAAAAGAAGCAAAGGGGCGTGCTTACGCCTACAAACTGAGTGGCTGTGGAGCAGCTAACAAGTCAGTAGATTTGTTGGATGTTCCCATCTAAGCTGGAGATATAAGAGAGGGAGCTATCCGTGTGATAGCTCTTTTTTTGTTGCTATAAAGTATCTAAGAGCTATGTGGATGGCATTCGATTGCGCGTAAATGCAAAATAATTTACATTTTTATGGATATAAATTACAATGCTTACAATGTTAATGATTGGCAGGTGCGGCTGGTGTTACGAGGCCATGCAACGGACATCAGAGACCTTATTTGCTCTTTGCACCGCTATTACACGATTTAACGGACATAGCGTCCCTTATTTCTTAATAATTCAAGCGTTTGGGTGATATTATGAGCCAATAAGGGCTTCTATGTCCATTAGAAAGTCATTTAGCCCTAATATTCAGAAATAACGGCTTCTATGTCCGTTAGGACGAAGTTGAAACTCGTCATGCACTGATTATTGAGTTGAACCAGTATTTGAATGCGAGGTGAGTGTGATTTTAAAGAAGAAGAAGTTAATTCTCATTAGTGTCGCTATTATGGTTATTTTCCTATGGTTCCTGACCTTTCTATCTCCTGAGTGGACGATCCGCAGACATATTTTAACGAGCTTGCAGCCTATCAACAGCTTGACAGCAGACATTACCACAATGGGCAGAGTAGATGTTGAGTATGGGTACTTATACAATGTGAGCGGATACATGCACAGGCCTACGGGTGATGAGCTGGGCGTTGTTTATTTGAAAAAGCTTGGACCGTTCTGGTATGTTGCCAGCGTAGGGACAGGTCCGTGAGGATAGCGACTGTCCGATAAGTTGTGTATCTACTTATGGGACAGCCGCTTTTATTAAAAGTTCTGCAACGTACGAGGTAATCGAACCGGGGATTATCGAATTACATCGACTTGAAGATTATGTTTCTTGAATATATGAACCATTGCGGTTTTGGCTTCCTCTTCATCAGGACCATGTATCTCAAGGTGATAGGCATGAGTCTGATACAAAATGATGCTCAGTCCAAGGATGCTTTTGACATCGATAAATTTTGAATCACTGGTGCGGAGTACGATGCTTGATCTAAAATCGGCCGCCATTTGATTAATATCAACGATAGCCCTGATTCCAGCTGTCATTGGATAACCCCCGTTCCGTTCGTTTTCTTTATCTGTATTCCCGAGGTATTCTGCGAGCGACACCTGTCTTAATCGCTGCTTTAATGACGAGATCACGAATAGCTTTCACGACAGCTTGATTGAAGACGCTCGGAATAATGTAGTGCTTGCTTCGTTCTTCATCAGAGACGGCGGATGCGATAGCCTCTGCTGCTGCGAGCTTCATTTCCTCATTAATCGTAGTTGCTCTGCAATCCAAAGCCCCGCGGAAAATACCTGGGAAACACAGCACATTATTAATTTGGTTAGGATAATCCGAACGGCCGGTGGCGATTACCCCTACAATATCCTCTGCTTCCTCAGGCTTGATCTCAGGTGTTGGATTCGCCATTGCAAAGACGATAGGATTGTCCGCCATCGTCATGACATCTTCACGTCGAAGCAGCCCTCCTGCAGAAAGTCCGATGAATACATCAGCGCCGTTAATTACGTCTCGTAAAGAACCTTCAATGCAACCCGGATTGGTATGCTCGGCATACCAATTCCACATGGTGTTATCATAAGTCGTTCCAGCGGTTATCGCGCCGTTCCGATCCACGCCAATGATATTTGTAACGCCAGCGGATAAAAGAATTTTAGTGCATGCGACACCTGCTGCACCGATTCCGCAAACAACGACCTTAATGTCATGAATGGGTTTATTCACAATTTTCAACGCATTGATTAATGCTGCATATAATACGACCGCTGTCCCATGCTGGTCATCGTGGAACACAGGAATATCGAGTTCTTCACGCAGTCTTTCCTCGATCTCAAAGCATCTGGGAGATGATATATCTTCAAGGTTAATGCCGCCAAAGCCGGGGGCGATCGCTTTAATGGTTGCAATAATTTGCTCGGTATCTTGCGTATCCAAGCAGATAGGGAAGGAGTCCACATCTGCCAGCTGCTTGAAAAGCATGGACTTGCCCTCCATTACAGGCATCGCCGCATATGGACCAATATTGCCTAAACCTAAGACGGCACTGCCGTCCGAAATAACAGCAACGGTGTTTCTCTTAATCGTTAGTGTAAAAGCTTTTCTTGGCTCCTCGTGAATGGCTAAGCAGACACGTGCGACATCAGGCGTATAAACACGTGAGAGATCATCACGGTTTTGAATCGGTACTTTAAGCTTGGTTTCGATTTTACCGCCAAGATGCAGCAGAAACGTTCTATCCGAAATATTAACTAACTTAACACCGTGCAGGTTCTTAATCATTTCTGTAATAATGTCAATATCGACCGTATCCGTAACGGTAATGGTAATATCTCTTATCGTCATATGCTGGCCGGTCTGAATGACGTCAATGGCCACGATATCTCCACCGGCTTCGAAAATAGAGGATGCGACCTGACCAAAATGTACCTCTTTCGTATCCATTTCAAGTCGCAGTATGACACTTTTTCCACCCAGTTTATTGTTATCCATTAGAACCTCCGTCTGATCTGTATTTGTTATCGTCTTTAATTAACCTTCTTCGTTAACGACAACCTCTTTCCCTCTTTTCTTTAACAAGATTGGAATGATAATCCAGAGAGCCGCGATAATTAGGAAAACAAGAGACAAAGGTTTTTGCACGAAAATCATAAAGTCTCCGTTGGATGTCGTTAAAGCTCTCCGCATGTTGTTTTCAATCATTGGCCCCAGCACTAAACCAAGCACGAGAGGAGCTAGAGGGTAATCATTTCTCACCAGAAGAAAACCGGCGACGCCGCAGCCAAGCAGCAGCATCAAATCAAAGATTTGTGCCTGCACCGCATAAACACCAAATATAGAAATAGCGATAATGATTGGAATCAAATATTTCGGCGGCGTTTGAATGATTTTCGCAAACACCTTCACTAGCGGCATGTTGAGAATAAGCAAAATGAGATTTCCGATTAACATGCTGGCAATTAATCCCCATGCCACTTGAGGATGCTCCTCAAATAACAAAGGACCTGGCTGAATGTTATACATGATTAAAGCGCCCATTAAAATAGCAGTTGTTCCCGATCCCGGTATGCCTAGCGTAAGCAAAGGAATCATTGCCCCTCCGGATGATGCATTGTTCGCGGATTCAGGAGCGGCTACTCCGGCGATATTGCCTTTGCCAAATGACTCGGGGTTTTTGCTTATTTTTTTCTCCAAAATATAACTGAGGAAAGAGGCCAATGTTGCGCCTGCGCCAGGCAGAATGCCAATGAAAAAGCCTAATAATGAGCCGCGGGCAATCGGTCCTGCGCTATCTTTTAAATCTTGTTTTGTCGGAAGGATACGTCCAATTTTTGATATTTTATCAGCGGAGTAGTCTTTTTCCAATATGGTTTTGAATACTTCACCCAAGGCGAATAAACCAACTGCCACTGTCAAAAACTCAAGACCGGAATACAGTATTGGAATGTTGAAAGTAAATCTTGCTACACCCGAAACGGTATCCATACCAATGGTAGCCAGCAGCAATCCCACTACCGTCATAATTAAAGCTTTCGTAATGGACTTTCCACCCAAACCGCTGACGGCGCACAGACCAAGGAGCATTAAGCTGAAATAATCAGCCGGGCCGAACCTTATCGCAACCTCCGATAACGGTTCTGCTAATACGATAAGCGCAATGACGGCAAACACTCCCGCAGCAAATGAACCGATTGCAGAGATGGATAAGGCAGCTCCAGCTCTCCCTTGCTTGGCCATTTGATAGCCGTCTAAAGTAGTTACGACAGAAGAGGACTCTCCCGGTGTATTGAGTAGAATGGAGGTCGTTGATCCCCCGTACATCGCTCCGTAATAAACGCCTGCTAAAAGAATAATAGAGCTAGTCGCTGCTGCTTCCGGAGCTAAGCCGCCAGTCATCGATGCTGTTATAGGGATTAGCAGAGCGACACCGCTCATAGGTCCTATACCAGGTAGTACCCCTACAGCCGTACCAATTAACACGCCTATAAAAGCAAAAAGCAAATTATGCCATTGGAAAGCGGTCACAAAGCCGTCTGCGAGAAACTGTAATGTATCCATTCAGATGCCTCCTTTAATTACGATAGCCAAGACGGAAGACCAGGCATTGTACCTTCCAGAATGACAACAAAGATGACGTAAACGCCGACTGCAAACAATCCGGAGATTAAAATTGATTTCAGCCATTTTCCTCTTTCCAACACTTGAAAGCTGATTAGGAGGAAGAGGAATGTCCCGATGATATAGCCAATCGTTTCCAAGAAGAACGCATATAAAAATGCAGTAGCGAAAATAATTAAAAACTTCTTCGTATCAAGTTTTCCTGTTTTACTGCCGGAGCCTTTAAACTTCAATACTTCGTAAAAAAGACGTAAACTCAAAATGACGAGCAGCGCCCCAAGACCAAAGGGAACTATATTAGGACCAACTTTGCTGCCATAAGATGAAGAGCTAATTAATGTACTCTGCCACATAAATTCAATTCCGAGAAGGAAAAATATAATGCTGGCATATCGATCAAATGTTTTGTTCAAAGCCATCACCTCCGATGAATAATGAAAGGAGGGAGAGAGGCCAGCTCACTCCCATCAAATCACTCATGCCTATGCTTTTATGCAGTGTTTACTCTGCGTTCAGTTATTTACTTCTGCATGCCGAGTGCTGTCAATAGTTCTTTTACTGCAACTTCCTGTTCTTCAAGGAAGGCTGTGAATTCATCGGAATTTTTGTATTCGCTTACCCAATCGTTCGCTTTCAGCTCATTGGCCCACGCTTCGTTTTCAGAAAGAGCTTTTAACGTTTTGTCCCAGTATGCGATTTGGTCCTTTGTCATGCCTTTAGGACCTAATACGCCGCGCCAGATCGTGAACTCTGCATCTATGCCAAGCTCTTTTAAAGTAGGCACATCCTTAAAGTCGCCGCCAATACGATCATCAGAAGTAACGGCTAAAATTTTGATTTTGCCTGCTTTCAAATAACTGCCGAGTGAAGAGATGTCTGTTCCGATAGCGTCAGCATTGTTACCCAGCAGTGCAGCAATGGCTTCGCCTCCGCCATCATAGGACAAGTACTTAACTGTTTTTGGGTCGACGCCTGCTCTAAATGCGGGTAGCACGCTAATTAAATGGTCCATAGAACCAGGAGCTGATCCTCCGGCAAGCGTGACCTTAGAAGGATCTGCCTTTATGTCGTTAATTAGAGAGTGAAGATCATTGTATTTGGAATCGGCAGCAACCGCGATTGCTCCGTAGTCCTTCGTTATTTGTGCGAGTGGGGTAACATCCTTGTAGCCGTATGGGCTGTTTCCTTCTTTTTTGAGATTGTTAATGAGAATAGGGGGTGAGCTAACAAACAGCTTGTAAGGGTCACCTTTGTCTTTGGTTACGTATTCGGCCAAAAATACAGTGCCGCCGCCGCCAGGTTTGTTCTCAACGGTCATCGTTTGCTCGACGAGCTTCGTTTCTCCGAGCACTTTGGATAAGGACCTTGCTGTCTTATCCCATCCGCCGCCAGCTCCTGAAGGGGCTGTCACTACGATAGGCTTCTCCGGATAATTAGCCGATCCTCCTTTAGACGCCGTTCCGCCACAGGCTGTCAAACTAACAGCAACAAAAGCAGCGGCTACTATAGTTTTCCAATTTCTTGTTTGGTATCCCATACGAATAATCCCCCTTTAGTTTCATTCAAGTAAACGTATGAATGATTATTGTAAGCGCTTACCTGTTTGATATGCTTCATACTATCATCGCTATTTGGGGTTGAATAGAATAACCACATAAGTTGAAAAGTAGTCATATTGTTTATTTTGTTCATAAAATTTACGGCCATTATCGATTCAAGGGGCTATGTTCAGGAAAGCATGTAGAATACAATAAAGGCAGTGTTCCACAGATGAGAAGTTTTTGCATGGAGGTAATTGAATGCGATTACAAACGAGATTGATTTTGTTAATTGGATCGTTGCTGTTTATTATTATTATTGCGCTCACCTTCAGCTTTGAGAGAATATTAGTGACCACGCTGCAGAAAAATGTAGGCGCATCAGCGCTAAAAATAGCCAAGACGGTAGCGTTGATGGATGTCATCAGTAATGCGTTTGAAGAGGAGAATCCATCAGCCATCATTCAACCCATCGTTGAAAAAATTAGAATGGAAACGGATGCAGAGTACATAGTCATTGGGAATAAAGAAGGTATTCGTTATGCGCATCCGCTGCCGGACCGAATAGGGAAAGAAATGATCGGCGGTGATAACGGGCCTGTGCTAAATGGAGAATCAATCATTTCAGAAGCAGTTGGCTCTATGGGACCCTCATTGCGGGGGAAGACACCGATCTTTAATGATCAGAATGAAGTTATAGGCATTGTCTCCGTGGGTATTTTATTAAAAGACATCGAACAATCGGCAGTGACTTATCGAAATGCGATGATTATTTTTGCGGCAATTGCGCTTATGGTTGGATCCGGAGGGGCGATTGTTATTGCTAATAGCGTGAAACGATCGATTCATGGTCTCGAGCCTGAGGAGATCGGCTTGTTGTATCAGGAGAAGAGAGCTATTTTGGAAACGATCCATGAAGGCATTATTGCAGTTGATACAGAGGGAACCATTACGCTCGTCAATCAAACGGCTCTAAAGCTGATTGATCCGCTTGAGAGAATGGAGATTACCGGCCAGCATGTGCGGGATGTTATTCCTGAATCGCGGCTGCTCGAGGTTATTAAATCCGGTCAGGCAGAAATTGATCAAGAAATGACCATTAACGACAGCAGTGTAGTCGTCAATCGCTTGCCGATTTTTGATCATCAGCATCGGGTCGTTGGTGCGGTTTCCAGTTTTCGCAACAAATCCGAGCTGCTTCGTTTAACGGAGGAGCTCACGCAGGTGAAACGATATACGGAAGCGCTGCGTTCGCAAACGCATGAATATTCCAATAAGCTGTATACGATATATGGTCTGATCCAGCTGGAATCGTATCAAGAAGCGATGGATATCATTACACATGAAACCGATGTTCATCAAAATCTGATCCATTTCCTCTTACAGGAAATTCCTGATCCTATTATTGGCGGCATACTAATCGGCAAGTTCAATCGTGCGAATGAACTGAAAGTAAAGCTGGAGATTGACCCAAAGAGCACTTTTAAAACGATCCCTGATGACCTAAACCGCAATCATCTTGTAACGATCATCGGCAACTTAATAGATAATGCGCTCGATGCTGTTCTTGATAATAACGATGAAAATAGAACCGTTAAGGTATTTCTGAGTGACGTAGGCAAAGTATTTACGATCATTATCGAAGATAATGGGAGCGGCATAAAAGAGGACGCAGCAGAGCGACTGTTTGAGCTTGGTTTCTCGACGAAAAATGAGGACCATAGGGGCTATGGTCTTGCTATTGTTACGCAGGCGGTACAGCAGCTTAGGGGCCATATCAGTTTTCAATCGCGTTCACAGGAAGGAACGATCTTTACCGTCGTGATTCCAAAAGAAAAGGGGAAAGATATATGATACGAGTGGTCATTATCGAGGACGACCTTCGAATTGCACAGATTAATCGACGCTTTCTAGAGAAGATAGAGGGCTTCGAAGTCGTTGGAATTGCAACAGATAAGCAGCTGGCTCATGAGCATTTGGATATTTTAGCGCCGGATTTAGTGCTGCTCGATTTATATTTTCCCGATATGAGCGGGCTTGACCTGCTTCACTACATACAGAAAAATAACCCGTTAACAGATGTTATCATCATCACGGCTGCTAAGGAATTTGATACCGTACGTGAAGCTATTCGCGGCGGCGTGTATGATTTTATGATCAAGCCGGTTGTATTTGAACGTTTTCAGGAGAAGCTAAAGTCTTATCAAAAATATCATAATCAAATGGCTCTGCTCGGCGGCTCAAATAAACAAGTGGATCAAGAGGGCATTGATCAGCTGTTGTGGGGGGTAAATGATCGTGCGGACAAGGATGCTTATTTGCCAAAAGGCATCGATAAGATAACGAATGAGAAAATACTCTCTTTCATTCATGCAGGACCTGAAGTGTTAACGGCAGAGGAGCTTGGGAAGAAGGCGGGATTCAGTCGTACGACCGCGCGGCGGTATTTGGAGTATTATGTGGCCAAGGGTGAATTAATAGCTGATATTTCTTATGGAACCGTTGGAAGGCCGGAGCGGGTTTACAAAAGAAAGGAGCAGGTGTAAAGCTGCCATTTTTAGTTTTTCGAAAGGACAATGGATAATAAAAACAGCCCGTTTATGATGAGCAGCGCACCAAAGATAAGGCCGGTTTTATTTTTCTTAATAAATTCCATTCGAACACCTCGCCACTTTTATTTACTACCTATAATTATCTCGTTTATGCACTAACTTTTCCACCTTTTTTTTGGTAATAATGAAGCGTTTATAAAGTTTGTGACAGAAAAAATGGGTAGTTTTGTGCACATGTCTATGTTTATTCCGCTTTGCTGTTCATTATTTGTAGAAATTTGTAATCGGAGCAGCAATTGTTATAAAATTGATTTGGAGAGGCAATGTGCTAGTGCCTGATGCCAACGCGGTTTTTCTATGTTAAGTTGCCGTAAAGAAGAGGTAATATTCAGGTTTTGTAGAATAATGTATGGATCAGACAAATTTTTTTTGGAACTTGCATGTCGAATAGGCGTATTGTTGGATAGTAAGTTCAGAATCTCAGTTTTTTAGATGTTCTTCTCGTAGTAAACCTTATGGAAAGGGGGTGCAAATACAATGGCTATCTCTCTCGTAAAAGGTCAAAAGGTAGATTTAACGAAAGGCAATGCTGGTCTCAGCAAAGTTATCGTTGGTCTAGGTTGGGATCCTGCTGCAGTTAAAGGCGGATTTTTCGGAATGAAAAAGGCGGCTAACGTTGACTGTGATGCATCGGCTTTATTGCTTGATGCTAATGGTAAGCTAAGCGGCGAGAAAAACCTCGTATGTTTCTACAACAAGCAAAGCGGATGTAATTCAGTCGTTCATACGGGCGACAATATTACTGGTGATGGTGATGGGGATGATGAACAAATCATCGTACAGCTTGATCGTGTTCCTGCTGATGTTCACAAAATCCTTTGCGTAGTTAACATTTACGAATGTGAATCCAGAAAACAAGATTTTGGCATGATCAAATCTGCCTTTATTCGTATCGTCAATCCAGCGAACAATCAAGAACTGATTCGCTTCAACTTGACTGATGATTATTCAGGTAAAACGGCTCTAGTCGTAGGTGAGCTTTACAGACACAATGGTGAATGGAAGTTTAATGCAATTGGGGAAGGCACTCATGCTCCCCATGTCGATATTCTAGCTCGTCAGTACAAATAAATTTATGTGAGAAAAGAGGGCTTTTAAAATGGCAATCAGTTTATCCAAAGGACAAAAAATCGATCTCACGAAAACAAACCCAGGTCTTACAAAAATCACAGTAGGTCTAGGCTGGGATACTAATAAATATGACGGCGGAAAAGATTTTGACCTTGATGCTTCAATTTTTTGCTTGAATGGACAAGGCAAAGCCGGTTCTGAATCTGATTTTATTTTCTACAACAACCCAAAAAACAGCAACGGTTCGGTCGTTCACACAGGCGATAACCGTACAGGCGCAGGCGACGGCGACGATGAGCAAGTAAACGTTGATCTTTCTGCTGTACCAGCTGAAACAGATAAAATCGCATTCTGCATTACGATCTATGATGGTGCAGAGCGCAGCCAAAACTTTGGACAAGTATCCAATGCTTTCGTTCGTATCGTTGATGAACAAAGCGGCACAGAGCTTATCCGTTACGATCTTGGTGAAGATTTCTCCGTAGAAACGGCAGTAATCGTAGGCGAACTATACCGTCATTCCGGCGAGTGGAAATTCAGCGCGATTGGAAGCGGCTTCCAAGATGGCCTAGGCGGTCTTGCTCGCAACTTTGGTCTATCTGCTAATTAGTCATACTTTTCTACCCGTAAAGGGTCGCCAGTGGCGGCCCTTTTTTAAAGTATAAGAATTAATAATATTGTAGTGATCAGCGAGAAGTCGCAGCAATTACCTAAACGGTCTAGAAGGCCTTTGCACTGACTTTGGCGTTCAAACCTAGTCATTTCAAGGAGGAATAGAACGATGTCTATAAATCTTTCCAAAGGTCAACGAATTGATCTTACAAAAACAAACCCGGGTCTTACTAAGGTTGTTCTCGGTCTCGGCTGGGATACAAACAAGTATACAGGCGGCGGTGAAATTGACCTTGATGCAAGCGCATTTCTATTGCATCAGGATGGCAAGGCCAAGGATGAGAAGGATTTTGTATTTTATAATGCATTGATAGCTTATAACGGCGCTGTGGAGCATACGGGCGACAATCGTACCGGTGAAGGTGATGGTGACGATGAGCAAATCAAGATTGATTTTCAAAAAGTCCCACCTCACATTCAGCGTATCGGAATTAGCGTTACCATCCATGATGCCGAGTCCAAACATCAAAACTTTGGCCAGGTATCCAATGCCTTTGTTCGATTGGTAGACGAGAATACTGGTAGAGAAGTGCTTCGCTATGATCTGGGAGAAGATTTCTCCGTTGAAACGGCGATCGTTTTTTGCGAGCTGTATCGGCACGATGCCGATTGGAAGTTCCAAGCGGTAGGCTCCGGTTTCTCGGGTGGACTAGCAGCGCTTTGTCGTAACTACGGGCTAACGGTTTAATTCATAAGGCGTGTAGGGTGGCAGTTCGAGGGTTTGTCACCCTATTTAATTATTACCGAAGGGCGGTTTAAGCATGGAGCTGGCATTAATGAAAGGTCAAAAAGCGGATATTACCAAAAATAATCCTTCCATAAAAAACCTTCTAGTTGGAATGGGATGGAACACTGCAGCTGGAGTAGACGTCGATTTTTCAGCTTTTTTATTAAGAGCGAACGGAAAAACAGCGGGAGACCAAGATTTGATTTTTTACAGCAATCCTAAGGATGTCAGCGGTTCTATACAACTGGCAAGTGGCAATAAACGAAGTTTTGCAGGGAAAGTTGATACGGAACAAGTATTGATTGCTATAAGCGATGTGCCTCAAGCGATTGAACGTATTTCTTTTACTTTAACCATTTACGATGGGGAAGCGAAGAGACAAAGTTTTTCTAGCGTGAATGATGCCTATATCCGGGTTATTGACGAAGGAACAGGACGCGAAATTTTGCGGTATGATCTTGGAAAAAATTTCTCTATTGAGACTGCGATAGTCGTAGGAGATTTATATAGATATAATGGAGAATGGAAATTCAATGCCATTGGGTCTGGCTATTCAGGCGGTCTTGCTGCACTCTGCAATAGCTTTGGTATTGAAGTGAAGGCAGATGCACCTGCACCTGCTCCTGCTCCAGCGCCGACGCCAGCGCCAGCACCAGTGAAAGCTCCACTTATTCCGCCTAAACCTCCCGCGCCAGTCGTGCCGGAACCAAGTAATGCGCCAATAAGCCTCAGCAAAATCTCGCTTACCAAACGTGGAGATGTCATCAATTTACAAAAAGGTGCCGGATCACTTGGTGAGATTGTCGTTAATTTGAATTGGAATCAAAAGAAAGCCTCCACTGGTTTTTTTGGACGTTCAAGCGGCGGTGTCGATCTAGATGTTGGATGTTTGTTTGAATTGAAAAACGGGATGAAAGGCTCCGTTCAGGCGTTAGGCAATAGCTTTGGCGACTTCTCGCGAGCGCCATACGTTTCGCTTGACGGGGATGACCGTACCGGCTCTATTAAGACGGGAGAAAATCTTAGAATTAACGGAAATAAGGTTTCTGAGATTAAGAGAATCGTTATTTACGCGTATATCTATGAAGGGGCTACAAACTGGGCTGAGGCTGCAGGTATTGTAACCATTTCACAATCAGGTGGACCTGATATAGAGGTGCGAATGGACGAGCATAATAATCGTAAGGGTATGTGTGCGATTGCCATGATCGAGAATGTTAACGATCAAACCTTCAGTATTCAGCGGCTCGTCCAGTATTTCTCAGGGCATAAGGAGCTTGACGAGGCTTATCGCTGGGGTCTCAGGTGGGTACAAGGAAGCAAATAAAGCAAAATGCGGAGGTCTTAACTGATGGTCGATTTTTTTCAAAACGTAATAGCCAACTTCGGGAGCTTCTTTCACTGGGACAACTTGTCACAAGTCCTCACGAACCCGACAAACTGGGGAATAATCGCAACACTCGTCATTTTGGAAGGTTTGCTATCGGCAGATAATGCGCTTGTACTAGCAGTTATGGTTAAGCATTTGCCGAAAGATCAGCAGAAAAAAGCTTTGTTCTACGGTATTATTGGTGCCTATATCTTCCGGTTTATTGCAATCGGAGTGGGCGTCTATCTCGTACAAATTACGTGGATTAAAGTCGCGGGCGGATTGTATTTATTATGGATTGCACTAAGCAACCTGTTCCATCTTGAATTCAAGCTTGCTCGTGTTGGCAACATTCCGTTAATTCCTTACATCGGCAAGAAGGGCAACGACGACGAAGCTGAGGTTCAAAATAAAGGCTACGGCTTCTGGCGTACAGTGCTTGCTGTTGAAATTATGGATATCGCATTCAGTATCGACAGCGTTCTAGCTGCATTCGGCGTGAGCGAAGAGGTATGGGTTCTGTTCCTCGGCGGTATTCTCGGCGTTCTTATGATGCGTGGCGTTGCTCAAGTATTCCTGAAGTTGATTGATAAATTCCCTGAGCTCGAGAAAGCTGCTTTTATCCTAATCATCGTAATCGCAGCAAAAATGATTGCTGGTGCGTATGATTTCCATGTACCGCATGCCATGTTCTTCGGTTTAATTATAGCTGTATTCGGCGGCACCCTTCTTTACAGTGCAGCACGTAAGAAAAGAGAATCAAAAGCGGTTTAGATTCGATAATACAGAGCTTTATGAAAATATCCCTCATTGGATCGCGAGGGATATTTTTTCACTCTCAGATTGCTTTACACAACTTTTAGGAGGGATCACTTTGAGGTATTTTAACTATCTTACCAATGAAGAAGAGCAAAATTTCTTTTACTCCCTTCCAATTCAGTTCAATAATTATGCTGACAAAGAAGTTATTGCTCACGCGATTGGTGCGGCGCTTTATATGCCTGCCACCAAGGATAACATAGCAGATGATTTGGTAACCGGAAAACACGAAGGACTCGTGTCTATGGTGATAGACCTTGAAGATGCAGTAGGAGATAATCAGCTCGAATTTGCTGAAGAAACGTTGAAAGCTACGTTGATTAAGATTGGTCGCTACATCTCGATTGGTTTGCTGCGTGCCGACAATGTTCCGCTTATGTTTATAAGAGTACGCTCTGTTGAACAACTGAAACGACTGCTATCATTCTTCGGTGAAGAAATTGAATATGTTACAGGAATCGTGTTTCCAAAGTTTAATGTGGAGACTGGCCGCGAGTATCTTAGACTGCTTCATGAATATAACAAGAACAAGCGAGCAACAAGCTCAACTTTATATGGCATGCCTATTCTGGAAAGTTCGGACGTTATTTATCGTGAGAAAAGAGTCGAAACGCTGATGGGCATCTCCGAGCTGCTGAATGAATACAAAGCCTACGTGCTGAATGTTCGAATCGGCGCTACGGATTTCTCAAGTCTATTTGGACTTCGGAGAAGCCCGGATCATACGATTTATGACATCGGCGTCATTCGTGATTGCATAGCGGACATTGTAAATATTTTTGGACGGATGGATAATCATTATGTGATCTCTGGCCCCGTATGGGAATATTTCAAAAGTGATCGCGTGTTTAAGCCCCAGCTCAGACAAACACCTTTTGAGGAAAGCATGGGAAGACACGGACGGATCTTGCGTATGGATTATATTAATAAGTATGTGGACGGGCTTATCCGCGAGGTCGCAATGGACAAGGAAAATGGAATAATCGGAAAAACAATTATCCATCCTACTCATATTAAGCCCGTACAGTCGATGCTTGTGGTGACGCATGAGGAGTATATGGATGCCCTGCACATTATGGAAAATGAACAAGGCGATTTGGGCGTGATGAAGAGCCGTTATTCGAACAAAATGAATGAGTTTAAGCCGCATATGACATGGGCCAAACGAATATTGTTCAGATCAGACATTTATGGGGTGCTAAATGAAAACCAAAACTTCACCTGCTTACTCGCAGAAGAACGAGAATCAGCAATCGTTTAATATTATTGGAGATTTAGAGATTAGCATTGAGGTCACGAGCAATACGTTCCATATACCGCTTGAGCAGCTCTTTCAAATGGCAGCGCGAATCAATAAAAAACGCAGTTTTTTATTCGTAAGTAAAGTACTTGGCAAGCATATTCCGGTACGTCCGCATGTTTCTTTATTATCGGGTGCAGCGCTTGGGTTATTATATCAGCAGTTCAAGGGTGAGGAGCTTCCGATTAAGATGGAAGAGCTGCTGCATGCTTTTGATTCTCCGGAGACAGCTGGTCAAATCTATGAGCAGATGAAGCAGCGCAAAATGAATGTAGATGAGAAAACGTTGTTTATCGGTTTTGCGGAAACGGCAACGGCACTAGGCCATAGTATGTTCGATATGTTCGAGGGTAATGCATCCTTCTTACACACAACTCGGGAAAAAATAGACTATAAGACGTCCTGCATCGATTTTGAGGAAGAGCACTCGCATGCGACAACGCATCGTTGCTATGCTAACAATCCAGCAGTATTCGAGAATGCGGAAACGATTGTGCTAGTAGATGACGAGATGACGACTGGCAAAACGGCCATTAATATTATTCATGACTTGAATGCCAGATATGGGAAGAAAAAATATATCGTAGCTAGTTTGCTGGATTGGCGTTCAAACGAGGATATTGAACGGTTTAGTGAGTTGGAACAAGAGCTTGACGTGTCAGTAAACTGCTTATCCCTTGTATCCGGGAAAATATCCGTTAAGGGTGCTCCAATACAAAATGCTGACAGGAAGTTGCAAGCAAACGAGTCGGAGCCGGTAATCGATGTTCTATATGTGAATAATCGGTTTGCTAGTCTTCCCTCTTCGAATAGAGAGGTTTCCTATCTGAAGCATACAGGCCGCTTCGGACTGACAGCTGAGGAAAGCGTGGCGCTAGATGCGGAAGTGGAGCAGGCAGCCACGTTCCTTCGAGAACATAGAGCAGCAGGCGGCAAGGTGCTTTGTATGGGAACTGGAGAGTTTATGTTCATTCCTATGCGAGTAGCAGCAGAACTAGGCGACGATGTTTGGTATCAATCAAGTACACGCAGCCCGATTCATCCGGATTCCAGTTCACATTATGCGGTTCAAACCGCTTATCCTTATCATTCGCCTGAGCATGCTGATGTAATGAATTTTATGTACAATATCCCGTACGGTTATTATGATGAGATGTTTTTGTTTATGGAACGCGAGGCGACAGGAGCGCAAATGGAGGAGCTTAATAAGGTTCTTCTCTCCCTAGGTATTAAGCATGTTCATATCGTTTATTTCAGTCGGAAAAAGCTTGCTGATCCGGCTCCAATCGGGAGCTATAAACAGGAGGATGTTACTTTTCTCCTAAAGGATCTTAGCGATATTTCGTTAGAGCAGCGAACGGAGGACCGGGAAGCGGCCATGCAGACAGGCGGTCACTATTCGGAAAGCTTGCCAATTGAATACCAGCCGACTGATGAATATATACAATTATTTCACAATACGCTCAGTGATTCGGCCATTCGAATCGCAAGAGCAGTCGGAACGGTTTCCGAGAGAATCATTCAAAAAAATGGATTTGATGTCGTGCTTGCTTCCTTAGCGCGTGGCGGTACGCCAATTGGCGTGCTAATTAAGCGATACATCAAGCAGGTGTACGGTATAGAGCTTCCGCATTACAGCCTTTCTATTATTAGGGGCAAAGGCATTGACGAGAATGCGCTGCTTTATATCAATCAGAACCATCCAGATAAACGCGTGCAATTTGTTGATGGCTGGACGGGCAAAGGTGCAATTGCGAAGGTGCTCATAGCTGCATGCAGCCAAATGAAGCGGAAATACGGTCTCGAGCTTAACGATGAGCTTGCGGTACTTGCTGATCCCGGCTATTGTGCGAGTACGTTCGGAACAAGAGAGGATTTCCTCATTCCTAGCGCTTGTCTCAATTCAACAGTGTCGGGCTTAGTCAGCCGTACTGTATTGCGCAGTGATCTGATTGGCGCAGATGATTTCCATGGCGCAAAGTATTATAAGGAGTGGGAGAGCTCGGATCTGTCGCGATTATTCGTGGATACGATTTCCGCTTATTTCGATCAGATAACCGATAGCTCCAAAGCGGAAGCACTTCAAATGGTTGCCAGCTCTGTGGAAAATAAAATGACTTGGCAAGGAATGCAGGATATTGCTCGTATCCAAAGTGATTTCTCGATCGCTGATATTAATTTCATTAAGCCTGGCGTAGGTGAAACGACTCGTGTTCTTTTGCGGAGAGTACCTTGGAAAATCCTTGTTGATCGACTTGATAATCCTAACCTGAAGCATATACTGCTGCTTGCCAAGGACCGTGGTGTGCCTGTGGAGGAATATCCGAACATGACCTATTCTTGCTGCGGCATCATTAAAGCTTTGAAGGGGGAAACGGAATGATCTTTGCGAGCGATTTGGACCAAACATTGATTTATTCCGTAAGATCTAAGGGCGAGATAGAGCTTGAAGAAATGGTTCCCGTTGAGCGTTACGAGGATAGATATATCTCATATATGACCAAGCCGGCAATTCAGAAGCTGCAAGAGCTTGCCAGCATGGCGCGGTTCGTTCCTGTGACAACGCGTATACCGGAGCAATTCAACCGCATATTCGGAATAAGGGAGCAGTTCCGTCCTGAATATGTTATCGTCAGCAACGGCGGTACCGTTCTCCGAAATGGGGAAATTGATCAGGAGTGGCATAGCTTCGTTCGTGAGGCCGTGAGGGAGCATTGCGCTGAACATACGGAAATCGCCAGCCTGTTTGCTGAAATTTCCTCGACACATTGGGTGAGATCGACTGATCTTTGTGATGAACTATTTTATTCCATCAAAGTAGAGAGAGATTATTTGCCGCATGAAACGTTGGAGGAGCTGAAGCTGAAGCTTGTCTCGCTTGGGTGGAGCTATTCTCTCCAAGGCCGTAAAATATATTTGGTTCCCGAGAGGGTAAGCAAGGGTGCAGCCATCCAATATGTGAAAGAGAAGCTAGCTTCAAAATTCGTATATGCTGCCGGAGACAGCCTACTCGATGAGAGTCTGCTGCTAGCAGCAGATTATGCGATATCGCCTGTACATGGCGAATTAGGCCGATTTTATCGGGCGCATCCTCATATTCAATTTACACAGGCTAGAGGCGCGCTTGCCTCGGAAGAGCTGCTAGACTCCATCTTAGAACATGCACGAAGATCATAAACGATTGAGCTAAATATATCTAATCAGATGGAAGAAGGTATTCATACATGACACGTGTTTATATGAATCGTTGGTTTTCGGTAGCGTACCATTACATTAATATGATTCGGAATAATCCAGACGGTGAGTCCTTTGAGTTTTTTGGCACGCACCCCGATATTAACCATATGTCCTTGCTTGCTTCCGATCATATCGGAACAGAGCCAGCTGTTTTTGGACGCGAATATGTAGAGTTTTGTCTGGATTTCTGCAAAACAAATGAAATAGATATTTTTATTCCTCGATTGCATATGGAGGAAATATCAAGGTATGTACATTTGTTTGATGAGATCGGAACAAAGGTCATGGTATGCCGTGATATTGAGCTGCTGGACTCCATGATTGAGAAGGATAAATTTTATGAAGCGCTGCAAGGGAAAGATCTCGTGACGATTCCGGACTACCGAGTTGTGAATACGGCTGAGCAGTTCAAGAGAGCCTATGAGGAACTTACAGCAGCCGGTCATAAGGTGTGCTTTAAGCCGACAAAGTCAGAAGGCGGTATGGGCTTCCGCATCATCGATAATGAACGGGATCCGCTTCGTGACCTTTATGGCTATGTAACCTTGTCGACAACATTTGAACAAGCGTATGAAACATTGTCATTAACCGATCATTTCGATACACTGATGGTGATGGAGCTGCTGGACGGTACGGAGTACAGTATCGATTGTGTGGCAACCGCTGAGGGTGAGCTTATTACAGCTATTCCTCGCCGCAAATCAACGGGAAGAACATATCTACTAGAGGATACGCCGGAGCTGATGGCGATTGCGGAACGCATTGCGACAAGCCTTCGTATCCCTTATGCCTTCAATATTCAAGTGCGTTACAACAATGGAATACCGAAATTGCTGGAGATCAATCCGCGCATGTCAGGCGGACTTTATATTACCTGTTTGTCTGGCGTGAATATGCCTTATTTGGCTGTCCAAGCGCTTCAAGGAAAAACGATAGAACCGCCTGCACCGCAATTCGGCATACAAGCGGGTTACGTAGAACAGCCATTAATAATGGAATTGAACAGAGTGGAATAACCAAAGAAAGGGGCGAGAGCCCCTTTTTTTAGATATTGTGATCATTAATTTGGCACAACATCCTTTTTTTATTTTTTAAAATTGACTTCTATGTACCAATAACGAGATAATTGAATGAAGAAGACGAGCACATAGATTAGGCTCAGAAAGCTTAAATGGAGGTGCAGCAATGAATGCATTGAAAAAGAACGCAGCTATCGCGATTGGCAGTTACGCGGTTGCCCTTGTTGTTTATTGGATTTCTTCCCCTTATATAGCTATTGCGATTCCCGTGTTCGGTTTGTTGATCGCATTATCGTGGAAGCAGCGTACGAGGAAAGAAATTAATCAACCAACACGCGAGCCCGAGCTGCAGCAGAGTCCGCAAAACCCGCCCATACAACAACAAAATGCAGCTTCAACTGCTCAAGCTCCATCGGCCCCAAAACCGGCTCCTGCAGCGGTCATTCCGCCGCAGGTTTTAGATCCAGAGCTTGCTTCTGCATTAGAATACATCGGAATTATTGAAGATATGATTTTACTCGAAGGTGAGAAAAACAATTTAGACGACGAAATTGTTCAGAAGACGCTTGCTTTGCTATCGCGACTAAACCGTTTAATTCCAGATTTAATGGCGTTAGGAGACTCAAGCATTAATCACAACATTTTGCGATTGGTGCGAAAGGATTTAAACTCGACGATTAATCCCTTTTTGCGGCTTAGCGGCGAAGCAAAACGCCAGAACAGACGACTTTTGCTTGATGGTATTAAGGACGTAGATTCCAAGCTTACTTTCTATACGAAGACGCTTGAGCAAAAGGATCTTATGGAGCTGCATACGAAGGCTGAATTAATTCAACAGCGTTATCGTCTTACCGACTAATGAAGGGAGCAATGAACAATGTCGCAACAACTCGTACAATTAAAAAATGAAGATATCCAGAAGCTGGAGCAAGAAGTACAAAGCACAATGCAGAAGGTAGCGACGACCGATGCTATGCATTTGGATACACTAATGGATGAGATTACGAAAAAAGGCCAGAAGACGCTTGAGCGCTCGAGTCAGACGCTTACGATGCTGGAGAGACCCCTATCGGACCTCATGTCAGGTAAACGTTCTGAGGTTGCGAACAACATGCTTAAGCTGCGCAGCGAGGTTGAGGATCTGAGCAAAAGCAAACAGCTCTCACTCGTACAGAAGCTGCTTAGGAAAGCACCGATGAAGGCTTATATTTATAAATACCAATCTGCGAAGTCAAATGTGCAGGTCATCGTCAAGTCACTCAGAGACGGCCGCGACAATCTGGAAGAGAACGTCGTTCATATGAGAAATTTGAAACGCAGCAGTTTAGATAATGTATATGACCTGCAGCTGCTTGTCGAATACGGCAATCGTCTCAAAGGAATGTTCGAAGAGGAAATTGCCAAGCCCGAGAATGAGCACCGGAAAACGTACTTGGAGCGTGGGCTTCGCAAGGTTGTAACGAAGCTTCAAACGTATACGGAAATGATTATGCTATATCAACAAGCCATTGCAGCAACGGATATTATCAATGATACGAATGATAAGCTGATGGATGCGCTTGATAGCTCGATAGATAAAACCCAGCATCTGATGTCAGTATCCGTCTTGATCGCAAGCGCTATTGATGACCAAATGAAAGCGATAGAAGCAGTCAATTCAACGAACGAAATGTTAGGCAATCAATTTGCTGAGAATGCGCGTCTTCTGAACGAAACGAGCGAGAGAGCTAATCAGGCATTAACGAAACCAGCTATGAGTATGGAGCTTGTTGAGCGGGCAATGTCGGATCTCTTCTCCGCGATGGATAAGTACGAGAACTCCAATCGACAAATTATTCAAACCGTCTCGCAGCAAACGGAAAAAATGACGCAAATCAATCAAAAGGTTGGACAACGTTTAGGCATTCAAGCGGGTTCAGGAGCAAGCCAAGCGGAGCTGCCTTCTTCAGCGGCCAAAGGATTTTTAGAGTAATTCGAATAACCATAATCAGCAGGACGAGCCGACCATGGGCTCGTTTTTTTGCGTTTTTTGAGAAGTAATGACGGATGTCCCACAAGTAATAGCTCATAAAGCAAGGAGAAACGGCATAGTCATAAAGAAAAAACGAGGTGATCATGCTATGATTGGCGAAATTGCCGTAGCTGCACTCATTGTCGTCCTAATTGTTGTTGCGAGCTTTGAAAGAGCGGAGGATATTCTGAAGGATTTTTAAGTATCACTGTTTGTGTTCACCTCTGATTTGGTATAATAGGATGAATTATACTGGCAGATCGGAGGTATTCCAATTGGAGTTTACCTATGAAATTATTTCAGAGTCGAATATTAACTTACGGTTCATCTATGGCGGTGAGTGGTTTACCTTTAACCTGTTCAATCGAGACCAGCAATGGGTGCTTCATCCTTTCGATTCCTCTTTGATTCGCAATAAAGATATGAGTAGGCTCGTCATTGCAGATCTACTCCAGCATAGACCTTTCCAAGTTATGCTAGCTAAAGAAGGCATTCTTCTTTCCGAGCTGAATACGACAATCCAGCTTGAACAGCAGCAGGCAGCAGAGATGGAGTACGAAGCGCTTCCTCGTATCGGACGTGGCTCGGACCTGATTTTTGACGAGGAACGCTCCTCCAAATTAGAAGAAGAAAATATTGATCAGTTAATTGAAGAAAATGACCTTGAGGATCTCATTCGGCTCGAGGTACAAATGATTGAAACGCGGCAAAATCTGTATAATCAAATTTTGCACCGAATGTTCATGGCTGATTTAGGTCCAAACGACCCGGAATTCCAGAAAATTCAACAAATTGTCAAAACATACGGGGAAGCGAAAACAAGACTCCAAACGATACAATAACGGAGTCACTTCCTGTATAATAGAAGCACTGAATGGTTCTGGAGGAGATTGGATTGGCACAGCTTTATTACAAATATGGAACGATGAACAGCGGTAAATCGTTCGAAATCATTAAAGTGGCTCACAATTATGAGGAGCAAGGCAAGCAGGTTCTCATTTATTCACCATCGGTAAGTGCAAGGGGAGGTATGGATCGCGTAGGTTCTCGAGTAGGCTTCGAGCGGGAGTCCATTCCTGTTCATGAGGATACCAATCTTTTTGAAAGTGTGATGGGCTTTGTTGCAGGAGCGGCACCTTCCAAAATTTATTGCGTGCTCGTGGATGAGGCGCAGTTTTTAAAGAAACATCATATTTTGGAGCTAACGCAAGTCGTGGATGAGCTTAACATACCAGTTATGGCTTTCGGACTCAAAAACGATTTTCAAAATCAACTTTTCGAGGGCAGCTATAATTTGCTCGTGCAAGCTGATAAAATCGAAGAAATCAAAACCATTTGCTGGTTCTGTGATCGGAAAGCGACAATGGTTATACGTTATAATGATGGGCAGCCGATGAACGCGGGCGCGCAAATCCAGATCGGCGGCAACGAGGATTATAAGCCCGTATGCAGACGCTGCTACAATGAGGCGTTTCGCAAAGCGTGAACAGTGGCAATAAGCTGCTTTTAACAAAAGAACCTCCAGATCCACTATTGCAGTGGTTATGGAGGTTCTTTTGTTTGGTTTCCTATTATAGGCTGAATTCACTCGGATTAAGTCCAAGGGTATTGCAGATGTCACGTACTGCAGCTTGTTCCTTCGGATCGAAATCACCGTCTGCTGCTCCGATTGCGCTGCACACACCAACGATTACTCGACCTACTTCAGGCTTGCTGTGGTATTTGGCGATCGCTTTAAGCGCCTCTTGCTTGCCAATCATCGCGTCAAACTCCATATTTCCTACAAAATGATTGAAACGGTTAATCACATCACTCATATCAAAAACTTTTAATTCTTCGCTGCGCCCTATATAACCAGACATTTTTTGTTTTTCGTTTGAATCAATGGAACCGTCTGCTGCTGCTACAATCGCACAGCCGGCTACGACCGCATCCAAGAAATCTTTATTTTTAAATTTTTTGACCTGATCGGTTAGTCCTTGTTTACTTGTTTGCAGCCACGATTTAAAAGAGCTCATTTAGCTCAGCCTCCTAGAGTGAATTTAATCTTCTTACTCTATTGTAGATTTAATTGGGGGCATTTAGCAAATTTTGCGGAAACTTGTCTGTTCCTGCAAACACATTAGTTAGTCCAAACGACATGTAATAGGGGCGGACTGCAGAGAAAGGAACGTTATTTTTTGAAATCGATTGCGATATACAAAAAACAACGCACATCATCTTAAAAATGACTCATATTATGAAATCGTTTTCAATTTTATACTTGTAAGTAATCTCGTCTTTAGCTGTCCAATTCAATAGTAAGAAAGGGATATGCCATGAGACGACAATTATAGTTATGGGGAGGGTTTGGTTTGAAAAGAAAAATGTCGATGATGACGGCGATGCTGCTGGTCATATCGCTAATGACGAGCCTGTTTTCAGTAGGAGCAGCGCCTTTGACGCAGTCAGCTGGGGGACTTCCGACGTATTTGGACCCGTCTAAAAGCGTAGATGCCCGGGCAGCGGATCTGCTTGCGAGAATGACACTAGAAGAACGCGCAGGACAAATGATACAGCCTGAGAAGGCGAATATTACACCCGAGGAGGTAAAACAATATTTTATCGGCTCGGTGCTTAGCGGCGGTGGTTCATTCCCGAATGGCAAGCAGCAGGATAGCACACGGGAAAATTGGCAGGTGCTTATAGACAGCTATCAGGATGGGGCACTTTCTACGCGACTAGGGATTCCTCTTCTGTATGGCGTGGACGGCGTTCACGGTCATAACAATGTGAAGGGAGCAACCTTGTTCCCGCATAATATCGGTTTGGGGGCAGCGAATAATGCTGAGCTTGTGAAGCAAATCGGTGCTGCAACAGCAAAAGAAATAAGTGCAACCGGTGCGAATTGGGATTTTGCTCCTACCATAGCTGCTCCGCAGGATATTCGTTGGGGCAGAACCTATGAGGGATATAGCGGCAATCAAGCGATATCCAAGGTTCTGGGTGCAGCATACATTCAAGGGCTGCAAGGAGAGACAGCTGCAGAGCGCAGTCAGACGAAACATGTCGTTGGCGCTGCGAAGCATTTTCTTGGTGAAGGCTATACAGATAACGGCGTTAACCAAGGGAATGTTACGAAGTTCACGGAGGATCAGCTGATTGCAAGTGATCTGGACATGTACAAAGCTGCAGTTGATGCAGGCGTACAAACCGTCATGGCCTCCTACCATAGCATTCAGGGTTTAAAGATGCATGCAAACAAGCGGCTTCTTACTGATGTGCTTAAGGGTGAGTTAGGTTTTAAAGGTTTAGTTATTTCGGATTACAACGCGATTCAGCAAATCACACGTGATCAAGATGGCAAAGCAGTAAGTGGCTTGAAAAATCAGCTGCAAGTATCCGTTAACGCAGGCGTAGACATGTTCATGCTGACGGGCGACTGGAAAGCCAGCCTTGAGCATTTAATTAGTCTCGTTAAGGATGGCAGCATTACGGAAGAGCGTATCAATGATGCAGTATTGCGTATTTTAAAGGTTAAAATTTCTTCAGGCCTATTTGAAAATCCGAAGACGGATACGGATCTGGCAGGCTACTTCGGCGCACCTGAGCATCGTGCACTTGCGCGTCAAGCTGCAGCAGAGTCGCTCGTTCTGCTGAAGAACGATGAGGTGAACGGATCACCGATTATGTCCCAGTTGAAAGACATGGACAAAATCTTCGTAGCAGGCAAAAATGCGAACGATATCGGCAATCAATCCGGCGGCTGGTCGATCACTTGGCAGGGAGCATCCGGGGCGATCACGAACGGAACGACGATCTATGAAGGGCTCAAAGAGGTTGCAGGAGCCGCGAAGACCGTAACGTACAACAAGCATGGCCGTGGCGCTGCGGGTTACGACGTAGCCATTGCTGTTGTAGGCGAAACGCCTTATGCCGAAACGACTGGAGATCGTACGAGCCTAAATCTCGACGAAGAGGATCTGGCAACGATTGCGAATATTCGTGCAGCGGATCCGAACATTCCGCTAGTTGTTGTACTTGTATCAGGACGGCCGCTTACGATAGGGGATCAACTGGGTGACTGGGATGCGCTAGTCGCAGCATGGCTTCCGGGTACGGAAGGACAAGGCGTGGCTGACGTACTGATCGGCGGTAAAGCATTTAAAGGGAAAAACCCGATTAAATGGCCATTTTATGTAACAAATAATTATCCAATTATGACAGAGGCCAGTATGAATCTGCTGTTTCCTATCGGATATGGTTTGACGAGCGGGCAGGCTACGCCTGATCTGCCAAGTAAACCTGTAGAGCCAGAGAAGCCTTCTCTACCTATCCCAGGCAAGGTGGAAGCGGAAGCATTCGATGCGAAGAGCAGTGGCTTGAATACGGAGGATACGCAGGACACTGGCGGCGGCAAAAATATTGGCTGGACCTCCGGCAGTGCATGGCTCGATTATATGGTGAAGGTGAGCGAGCCAGGAACTTATAAAGCCGATTTCCGCTATGCGGGCAACGGCGGAGCAACGGGCATTAAGATCAAGAACGAAGCGGGAGCGACGCTCGGTACGTTGAACGTAGGCTCCACAGGAGGCTGGCAAAACTGGCAAACGGCCAGCGTCGAGAACGTCGTGCTAGGTCAAGCAGGCTTGCAAAAGCTTAGACTTGAGTTTATTGCCGGAGACATCAATTATAACTGGGTAGAGTTTACGCGCACTGGAGATGTTCCAGCTGGCGGCGGTGGCGGCGTTGTTGATCCAGGAAATGGTGGCGGAGTCGTTCAACCTGCTCTTATTGATGGGGCCGTTGAAGCTTGGATTTCTAGTGAACGTGATGCGGGTGATCGCAAATGGTATTATGCCGACCGTTCCCTATTAGGAGATAAGAAGCTGGAGCAGCAATCGAATATAGACATTACCCTTCCAGATAACAGCAAGGCAACGGCTATTACAATTAATCCAGATAAAAAATATCAAACGATGCTAGGAATCGGCTCTTCTATGGAAGAAGCTACGATTCATAACCTTGTGAAAATGTCTCCTGAGAAGCAAACAGAGCTGCTTCGCAAATTGATCGACAAGGACAATGGCATCGGAATGAGCTTGGTTCGGTTAACGATCGGAACTTCCGATTTTACAGCGCAAAAGTTTTATTCATATGATGATTTGCCTGCTGGTGAAACAGACGTAGAACTTGCGAAATTTTCTATTCAGAAGGATATTGATTTTGGCATTATTCCTACCGTTAAGAAAATACAAGCGATCAATCCAGATGTGCAGTTTTTCGCATCGCCTTGGAGTCCGCCAGGCTGGATGAAAACAACGGGCAGCATGATTAGAGGTCAAGTGAAGGAAGAGTATCTTCCCGTGCTTGCAAATTATTATGTGAAATTTCTAGAGGCTTACGCAGAGCATGGCATCTACTTCGAGGGGATGACGTTGCAAAATGAGCCGCTGCTGGAAATTGATTATCCAAGTACAGCGATGTCATGGCAGCAAGCGTCACGCCTAGCAAAGCTGCTGCGGGCGAAGCTCGATCAGAACAGCAATGCAAAGATCAAAAATGTAAAGCTATGGATGTTCGACCACAATCCTGGCGATACGATGGCTTATCCGGCGCAAATTCTAGGTAATTCTGTTGAAGGAGCTTACGATGCAATAGAAGGAACGGCGTTCCATGATTATGGCGGCGAGCTGTCCATGATGACGGAGCTTCAAAAGCTGTTCCCGCAGAAAAGCGTGTATTTGACAGAGCGTGCAGTATGGGGAACAACGGGTGCTGACCGAATCGCACAATATTTCCGCAACTATGCAAAAAGCTATAATAGCTGGGTTACGATGCTCGACAGCGATATTTCGTCCCATCAATGGGTAGGCATTCCTGATCCGACACCAGTCGTGCAGGATTCTGCGAATCCAGATAACTACTGGCTGCTGCCGGAGTATTATTTGATGGGGCAGTTTACTAAATTCGTGAAGCCTGGTTATGTACGAATCGATAGCAATTACGGCTCGGCTGCGACGGTTACTAACGTTGCTTTTACAAGCCCAGACGGCAAAGAAATTGTAACGGTTGTTATTAACCAAACGAGTGACCCGCAGCCATTCAAAATATTAGTTGACGGACTTCAAATAGATGCGGTCATTCCAGCCAAATCAGCCGCAACCTATCGCTGGGACCGCACGCAAATGACAAACGTTCCGGCAACGATTGACGCAACGCGCTTCGCTTCGGCAGAAGGCGAGTTTCAGGTTAATCCGAATGGATACTTGGGCTCTTTTGCGGCAAACGGAACAGCTTCGTTTGATTATGTTGTAAATGTAGCAGAAGCAGGCGAGTATGAACTTGATCTGGCGATTGCAGGTCACCAAACGGATGGTCTGGTAAGCTTTGAGCTGAATGGACAACCGCTTGTCTCACTGCCAATCCATCAGACGACGTACCAGTGGGAGTACTTCGCGAATCACCGTGTGCGTGTTACCCTTCCAGAGGGTGCGCATAGATTGACGATGAAAGTTAGCAAAAATGACTACAACGTGAGAAGTATTACGTTTACGAAGGCGGATACGGCAGCTATTCAGCTTCCAGCATCCATTGAGGCGAGTAAATTCACATCAGCCTTGAATGTGCTCGTAAACGGATCAGCGGTCAGTTATGCCGATCCGAATGACTGGATGGAATATCAGGTTCAGGTTCCGGCGGATGGAAACTACGGCATTTCGTATCAGTATTCAACGATTCATGATGGAGCGAAAGCAGAGCTTTCACTGGGAGGAAATGTACTGAAAACGACTGAGCTTCCAAACAGTGAGAGCTGGGATGCTTGGGCAGTGGCTTCAGATACAGTTGCTTTGACTGAAGGTGTTCACACGCTGCGAGTTCGTATCGTTGATCAAGGCTTTAACCTGAATGCGATTGCTGTTGGACCTGCTATTATCGCGGATGCGACAGCTGTAACAGAAGGTGCAGTAGCTGGGGGGAATATTTTTGTCCAGCTGCTTAATGACACGTATAAAGAGGAGTTGACTTCTTCCAACTGGTCCATCGATGGGTATGCGGGAACCGTTGTGGACAGCGTTTATCGCGTAGATGATCATACGGCTAAGCTTACTTTAGGAGGAGGGGAGACAAGAGACTATGACTCTGATCGTACTGTTACGGTAACAGCGAGCGTTTATGAGGCAGCTTCGGGAAGTATCGGTCAAACGATGAGCTCCAAAGTTATTATCAAAGCTATCGATGATGCGGAGTCGTTGTCATTGTCAGAGAGTCAAATTGCGTATGGCGTTAATGACAAGGAGCTGGTTGTTACACTTGCTGGCGGTACATTCGTTCAGGATCAGCTTAATGGCATAACGTTATCAGGAGCGGCAAGCTCTCAAGGGGGCGTATCCCTGCGTTCGGCTCAGCTTCTCAGCCCTAATACAGTGAAGCTTACGCTGAGCTGGAGCGGAACCGTATATTATAATGAGTTAGACCTGCAGGTTAACGTTCCTGTACAGGCGTATGATGATTCAACAGGCGGGACGACGTTAATCGCTAACACAGTTCTGCTTGGAACAGAAAATGTGAAAGATCCGGTTAATCTTTTGTCCCTTGATTCCTTGGATCAGTTCAATCGATTAAAAGGATTTACAGTCTCTGGAACAGGAAGCGCGAGCAGGCTAACGCAAATTGCTGCGGGCGATTATGCCGATTATGTGGTACATGTGCCAGCAACCGGTTCATATGTCGCGACCTTTAAGGCTACGTCTAACGGGCAAGCTGTGAACGGCATTGTGCTGGAGGCGCAAAACGGCGCTGTTCGGAAAACGATTAACGTACCAAACCTCTATAATCAGGTTGTCGAAATGCGAGTAGTCATTGATCTCATTGAAGGTGATCAGAAGCTTCGTATAGCGGCAGGAGCATCCGGTTATGAGCTTAGAGGCATTAAATTTGAACCGTATGTGATGCAGGTCATGGATCAGAGCGGTGCCATGAAGATTGAAGCGGAAAGCTACAGCCATGCGGATTCGGCTGCTGTTCAAAGCAATATGAATGGACAAACGCTGCTATTCAAAAACGTAGGTTTTATTGCGGCAGCAGGCTCGCTTTATTTTGACGTAAGTATCGCAAAAACGGGCTTCTATAAAGTGACCTATCGCTATGCAACGCCGCAAGCAGGCGTGAGTGGATCATTGTCAGTGAATGGTCAAAAGCTGTCTACTACGCCGCTTGGCGCAAGTGGCGGATGGGACAAATATACGGAGGTTTCTGGTATTGTAGAGCTTGCAGAAGGCGTACAAACGGTTCAGTTTACAAGCAATAATGATGGTGCTAACCTGGATTGGATTACGCTTGAGGAGACAGAGGCGGTTACGCAGATTTCAGGTACCACAGCGCTTCCGACTGCTTCGCTGAAAGCTGGAGTCTACAAAGGGACAAAAACCGTTGCTTTAACGACTGCTACAGAAGGTGCAGCCATTTACTATACAACGGATGGTTCCTTGCCTAGCAGCACAAACGGCCAATTGTACAAAGGAGAGCTTAAGCTGTCAGTTCTGACGGTGCTCCGTACGATTGCGATTAAAGCCGGAATGAAGGATAGCTTTGTTGCACCATTTACGTATAGGATTACACCAGGAGAAGAACCGCCTACACCAACACCAACACCGACACCGACACCGACGACACCGACGGAGCCAACACCAACAACGCCGACGGAGCCAGCAGCAACGCCAGCGCCGAATGGTACGGGCGCAAAAGCAATATCGGCACCGACTCCGGTTATTGACGCGGCTAGCGGTCTTGGTAAAACTACGATAAGCCAAGCGCTTATCGACGATGCTTTGAAGTCAGCACAAGGAAATAATAGTGCGGTTCCAACAGTTACAATTAAAGTACCGAGTGTGAGTGGAGCTAAGGGCTACGAGGTGCAATTGCCTAAAGGGTCAATTAGCGAGACTAAGTTATCGGTGCAGTATGAGATACAGACCGTTACAGGTACAATTGTAGTGCCAAGCGACATGTTGAAATCGTTGCCTTCGGATGCGAAGAGCGTGTCGATTGTGATTTCAAACGTAGATAAGACAAAGCTTAATCAGGAAGCAAATGCAGCAATCGGCCATCGTCCAGCCGTCGAGCTGAACCTCTACGTTGATGGCGTTAAAGTGGAATGGAGCAATCCAGAGGCTGCCGTAAACGTATCGCTCAGCTATAGCCCAACCGCTGAGGAACTGGAAAGCAGCGAGCAAATTACAGTGTGGTATTTTGACGCTGCAGGCAAAGTCATCGCAGTTCCAAGCGGCAGGTATGATAAAGCGAAGGGAATAGTACTCTTTACAGTTAATCATTTCAGTACGTATGGCGTTGTATTCGTAAGCAAATCGTTTGACGATCTTGGCAAGCATCCTTGGGCGCAACAGGCGATTCAAGTCATGTCGGCAAAGGGCGTTATCAACGGCATATCGGAAAAAGCCTACGCTCCGGCTCAAAATGTGAAGCGGGCAGATTTCATTTCCTTGCTAGTGAAAACATTAGGCCTTAATGCAGCGTATGATAGTCAATTTACTGATGTGGCAAAAGGTGCTTACTATGATGATGCGGTTGCCATTGCGAAGAAGCTCGGCGTAGTAACTGGCCGTGCGGACGGTACGTTTGATCCGAATGCCTCCATTACGAGACAAGAGATGATCGCGATGACAGCAAGAGCTCTAAATGTATCAGGCAAAAAACTGCAAGCAGGAAGCGCGGATCAGTTAAGATCATTCGCAGATTTGAAACAGCTAGCACCTTATGCAACTGACAGTGCTGCTCTTCTTGTAGCGAACGGCATTGTGAAGGGTGACGGCTCCAAGCTTAACCCGCTTGGTCATACAACTCGCGCTGAAGCAGCAGTCATTATGTATGCCATTTACAACAAATAATAAGTTTGGGAATGTAAATCCTCATTAGTCCCAAAAACCAGGGAAGAAGCCTTCGAACTCACGATACAAGTGAGTTCGAAGGCTTCTTTCTTTTGTACATTAGAATCTCTCAATAAGAGTGGAAGGATCGGAGTGGATTATGATCAGGAGAGGATTCTATTGTACTTTGTGCAATGGGGACTACTCTTAATCGACTAGCTTCCGAACTCTACTGTAGTTAATACAATAGAATCTCTGGTTTTCCCCTCATTTTTCGAAATATCAAGCAATTCTGATGCATTTCTGCAATGTAGCTCCTTGAATGGGCTGGCATGTCAGCTTTCTGTTGCACTTTGTGCAATAGGAAATAGTCCTAAGCCGTTCTCGCTCTTATTCTAGCGCATAGGATGAGGGGATCAAACGGTAGGAGTTGATTATGTGTCAATTTATTTTAAGCTGCGCACATACCAAGGGAGAGATGTAGAAATTGTTCTCTCAAATGGGGCAGAGCATGCTGGATCAAGCAGCCAAAATTGAAATGGAAACGAACATGATTCGGGAAAGGTTTTATTCGCATCACAGTCGTTATCGCGAGCGGCTAAAGAAACTATTACAGGATGAAATGTTCTAAATGGATAGCTGCAGCAGCGTAACAGGAGTTGCCCGAAGGTTCATTTAACGAGCTGGGCAGCTCTATTTTTATATGGATTTTTTAGGAAGAAGGTTGACATAGAAAAATAATTTATGATATATAAAAAGAAGGATTGGCACTCAAGGAGTTTGAGTGCTAAAATATGAGGTAGCGGTTTAATAAACCTTGAACAAGCCTTCCTGTTACGTTACCTTCAGGCTTGATAATCATTGATGAATGGAAAGGGGATCTATCCATGTCCAAAAAACAGTTCAAAGCAGAATCGAAACGATTGCTGGAAATGATGATTAATTCCATTTATACGCAGCGCGAGATTTTTTTGAGAGAGCTTATTTCGAATGCAAGCGATGCGATCGACAAGTTATATTACAGAGCATTAACCGATGACCAAATGGTATTTAACAAAGAGGACTATTATGTTAAAGTGGTTGCCGACAAGGCAAACAGAACATTAACAATTACCGATACAGGTATTGGCATGACGAAGGAAGAGCTTGAGAATAACCTTGGGGTTATTGCGAAGAGCGGCTCTTTTGCCTTTAAGAAGGAAAATGAGCTTAAGGATGGACACAACATTATTGGTCAATTCGGCGTAGGTTTCTACTCTGCTTTTATGGTGGCGGATGTGGTTACCGTTGTGACTAAAGCACTGGGCAGCGATGAGGCTTTCAAATGGGAATCAACAGGCGCGGACGGATATACGATTGAGTCCTGCGAGAAGGATTCGGTTGGTACGGAGATTGTACTTAATATCAAGGAAAATACCGAAGACGATCAATACGATGAGTACTTGGAAGAGTACCGCTTGAAGTCGATTATCAAAAAATATTCTGATTTCATTCGTTACCCAATTAAGATGGATGTGAAAGGTCAACGGCCTAAAGCAGACGCTGAAAACGAGTTCGAGGAATATCAAGAAGAGCAAACCGTTAACAGCATGGTGCCGATTTGGCGCAAAAATAAAAATGAGCTTACATCGGAAGATTATGATCAGTTTTATTTTGAAAAACGTTATGGCTTTGATAAACCAATCAAACATCTTCACATTAGTGCGGATGGCGCTGTTGTGTACAATGCGATTTTGTATATTCCAGAGAGCACACCTTTCGATTATTATACGAAGGAATATGAGAAGGGGCTGGAGCTTTATTCAAATGGCGTTCTAATTATGGATAAATGCTCAGACCTGCTGCCGGATTATTTCAGCTTCGTTAAAGGTATGGTTGATTCGGAGGATCTATCGCTTAACATTTCACGTGAAATGCTGCAGCATGACCGTCAGCTGAAGCTGATTGCGAAGAACATCAACAGCAAGATCAAGAGCGCGCTCCTTGGCATATTGAAGGATGACAGAGAGAAGTATGAGTCGTTCTACAAAGCATTCGGCAGACAGCTGAAATTCGGCGTATACAACGATTACGGCGTTAACAAAGAAGTGCTTCAAGACCTGCTTATGTTCCACTCCTCGAAGGAGAAGAAGCTAGTTACACTGGACGAGTATGTGTCGAGAATGAGCGAGGATCAGAAGTACATTTATTATGCTTCCGGTGAATCGATTGAGCGTATTGATAGACTTCCGCAAACCGAGTTGGTAACGGATAAAGGCTTTGAAATCTTGTACTTCACGGACGATATTGATGAATTTGCCATCAAGATGGTTGCGAAGTATAAGGATAAAGAATTCAAGTCGGTATCAAGTGGCGATCTTGGTATTGAAGTGGACGAGAAGGACAAGGAAACGGCCGAAGAGCAGGATGCTAATAAAGAGCTTTTCGAGCAGATGAAAGAAATCCTTAACGATAAAGTAAAAAGCGTAAAAGCTTCAAAACGTCTTAAAACACACCCTGTGTGCTTGTCCACTGAAGGTGAAGTAACGATTGAAATGGAAAAAATATTGAAATCGATGCCGAACAACCAAGATGTAAAAGCAGACAAGGTGCTCGAAATTAACGTGAACCATGAAATTTTCCAATCGTTGAAGGATGCTGCTGGGCAGGATAAAGTGAAGCTGGCTCTTTATACAAGCCTACTTTACAACCAAGCACTTCTCATCGAAGGTTTGCCAATTCAAGATCCAGTCGCGTTTACGAACGATATTTGCAAAGTAATGGTTTAATAAACAAACGACAGGCAAGCGTAAACAGCCCGTACGGGGATATTCCCGTACGGGCTGTTTGTTATGCGACAGGCTGCTTCAGTCAACCCGCATTGTAGTTCTTCTGATATTGCCGCGGCGTTAATCCCGTCCACTTCTTGAAGGTAGAGCTAAAGTGGCGTTCCTCCTGATAGCCGACCAGCTTGGAAACCGCATAAATTTTATAGCTCTGGCGAAGCAGCTCCTTGGATTGCTCTACACGGTATTGATGCAAATAATCAAGGAAATTAACGCCAAGCTCTTGCTTAAACAACGAGCTTAGATAAGAATTGCTGACGAATGTTTCCTTGGCAGCAAGCTCGAGCGTGAGGTTGGTATTGTACTTTTGCTTGATGAGCTCGATGGTGGCATGAACGGTGCGATGCAGTGATTTTTGGTTCGATACAGCCTCGACGATGCTCTGAACGATTTTTTGCAGCACGACGGTGCAGTCATCAAGTGTATCCATGTTCGGAATTTGTTCGATCCAGTTCACGAAGCTGTCCTGCCATTCGATAGATGCGACCTTGCGCTCCTGGGCAAATTTTTGCAGCTCAAGAATAAGACTTGTGGAGCGCAGATGGACCTCAGCCTTGGAATAACTCGAATTGTTCCGAATATGCGACATGCTGGCTTCAATGGCATCGACCGCATGCTCATATTGCTCGTTCTGCAAGGCGAGAAGCAAGTCTTTCTCGAGTCGGTGCAAATAAGCATCGTCCAGAATTGAACTTTTGGCAATGGCCTGCTTGCCGGCTTCAGCATGAAAAAATATGCCGCCTCTTCCTTGGTAGAACCTTGCTTCCATCGCTTCAATAGCTTGCTGATAGCCGATATGTGCATAATCAACCGAAGCTGCAACAGAACTGATTGATATGCTGATAGATAGCTTTAGGTAAGCTTCGAGATTAAGCTGAAGCTTCTTCATGGCACCTTCGATAGCCTCATTGGTTGTGTTCTCTGGATAATTTCCGATCCATAACATCTCGTCGCCATGGCGAAACACCTCGAGTTTGCCATCGTACAAAGGCCGAAGCGTTTCGCCTGCAATATTCAGCAGCGCATAGCGAATAAGTTCTAAATCACGTTTGGATGAGGTGACGGTATGCGCTTTACTGGAGTCAATCCGGATCAGTCCGACTTGAATCGGTCCGCACAGGAGCGTCATGTCCACTTCACTCATAACGCTTGAGCGATCTTCGAGCGGCATGAGCGGATGTTGAACCCATTGCGACAAAATCTGATTTTTCAGCAGATGAATGTTGCGGTTCCAGCTGCGGTTAAGGGCATTTAATGCTTTGTCCTCATTTTCGGATTGTTCAATTTTTTGTTTTAAGTCCATAATTACGCGAATAATATCATGCGGCATACATGGTTTTAAGAGGTAATCGGAAACGCCAAGCTTGATCGCTTCCTTGGCATATTCAAACTCGTTGTAGCCGGTAAGCAGCACGGAATGAAACTCATGGCCGGCTGCTTTGGCTTCGCGAATAAGGTCAAGACCGTTAAGAAAAGGCATACGGATATCGGTCAGCAACAGATCAGGAGGGTTGTTATGTATCATTTCCAAAGCTTGCCTGCCATTCTCCGCTTCTCCAGCAATCTCAATGCCATACAGCTTCCAGTCGACAAGTGTAAGAATGCCTTCTCGGAATGATTGCTCATCCTCTGCAACGATCATTTTAAGCACCATTTCCATTACCTCCTTGTTTAATTCGAAGTTGCACTCTTGTGCCTAAGCCTTCCTTGCTTACAATCTCGAATTCCGCCTGTTCATAAAATAAAGCGAGTCTCTCTTTGATATTAGCCAGTGCCATCCCAGAGTGAGCGTCATCCGTTTGCAAATTTCGCATAGGCTCCTCTACGGTTGGTTGGTTCAGAAGATGTACCTGTTTCTCAGGCATGCCCGGTCCGTTATCGGTGACCTCAAGAATAATGAGTGAAGGCTCTGTATAAGCCCGGACATGAATATGTCCATTTCCGCCTGAGGGCTCAATGGCATGGATAATCGCGTTCTCGACGAGCGGCTGCAGAAGCAGCTTAGGCATGCGAAAGCGTTCAATCGAAGATTCCATATCAATCTCAAAATTAAACCGCGTCGTAAATCGTTTCTTTTGTAAAAATAAGTAGTTTCGCACTAGCTCTATCTCGTGCTTCAGCTCTACAAAATCGTTGCCGCTATTAAGGCTTAATCGGAACACTTGAGAGAGTGAGAGTACCATCTCTGATATTTCTTTATCCCCCTTCTGTACCGCGCTCCAGTTAATCATGTTTAACGTGTTGTACAGGAAATGAGGATTTATTTGCGATTGCAGCGCCTTAAGCTCGGCTTCCTTCTGCTTTAAGCGCGAGGCATATACGTCATCAATCAGTGTCTTGATTCGTCCAACCATCGTATTGTACAAATGACCGAGTCTGCCGATCTCGTCGTTGCCGTTAAAGTGAACCCTTTGCGTAAAATCCCCCGTTTGTAGCGCCCTCATAGAGAACATCAGCTTCTTCATCGGATTCGTAATAATTCGGGCAATGACCCAAGAGACGATAATGGTAATGAGGGTAACGACTGCCATGATTGAGAAGGTAACGGAGCCAATATGCTTAAGCTCAAGTACCAGCTTGCTGCGATCTTGAATAACGACAGTACGCCAACCGGTAATATCCGATAAGGAATCTGAAACGATATAATGTTTATTTTCCTTCAGCAGCGCTAAGCCTTGTTCGGGCTTGATATTGGCAGTATCCATCTGATCGAATACGGGCAATACCGTGATCGGCCTGCCAATCGTATGTAAATCAGTTGAGGCGAGTATGATGCCTTGATCATTCATTACAAACTGTGAGGCTTCCTCATCGTCATGGTACAAGGATTTGCTAAGCTTATCTGCGTCCATACCAATAATTAAAAGGCCGCTTCGAACATAGTTGTAAAAGTTTTTGTACGGCTTCACTAAAACGATTTTGTGATGGGTGTCACCAAGCAAAATACCATCAGAGGGGTAAAATATATCCCAAATTTGGCCTGAATCTGAGCTAGCGAGACGTTCATAAAAGCGGGTTTTCATAAAGCGCTCTAGGCTGATAGCGCTTGCAATACCTGTTTGCGTAATCGCAAATGGCTGAGCGGGCACTTCATCCTTCGTGGATGGATAAAGCACTAGCGATTGGATCGTTTCGCCGGTAACCATGAGCGGCAGCAAATTTTTGAACACCTGATCACGTCGCTGCTGCGTGTCTCCGTTCATAACCATGCTCTGAACAGTCGGATTCAGAAACAAATAATTAGAGAAGCTTAGCGTGTTTTTGGCAAAATAGTCGAGCTGATCCTTTGTCTTGATGGCCATGTTCATTTGAGATTGATGAAGCTTATCTACCACTTCTCCCGAGGCAATGTAATAAGAATACAGTCCGGTAATCCCAACGGTTGCAATAAGAAGAGGAATGACTAAGGTAAGCAATTTCCGTTGCAGCGTAATATGTCGAAAGGGAGGAAAAAAGGATCGCATCATGTTCACCTGTAGCATTCAGATTTGTGACTTTAGTATACCAAGAAATAATTCCAGTTAGGCTTATTTTGATAATGATCCAAAAAATGAGGCATCTATTCTTAAATATGGCTCATATTTTGTCGCTGATATTACACGTTATAATGGGGACAGAACAGGAAGCGCCTGGTCAAATAAAAAAAGGTGGGGTAGCGATGAGGAAAATATGGATTTCGCTTGTAGCAATAATCATGGTTTTTACTGTAGCAGCATGCAGCTCCGGCAATAATGGAAAAAACGGGAACGCTGGTGCGACGACTAGTCCTACTAATGAAGTAAAGGAAACGGAAGCGCCGAAAGATAAAGAACCGGAGCAGGTAACACTTAAGTTTTTCACAGCGCTAGCTGATCGCTCTAATGGAGCTGGTAAAATCGAGCAAGCGATCATTGATAGCTATATGGCAGAAAATCCGAATGTGAAAATAGAAGTAGAGGCACTTCAAGATGAGCCTTACAAAGCGAAAATTAAAGTATATGCATCAACAGATGCAGTACCTGATATTATTCAAGCGTGGGGCCAAACTTCTTTTATTAAACCGCTTATCGATAACAATATGCTGCTTGAGTTGAATGAAGCAGATTTTGCGAGCAGCAACTTCGTACCAGGTGCGAAGGATGGTTTCTCCCAAGATGGCAAGCTTTACGGATTGCCGCGCGGTACGGATTTCTTGGTTATCTACTATAACAAGAAAATTTTTGACGACAATGGCTTAACTGTACCAACAACAACAGCGGAATTGCTTGAAGTATCCAAACAGCTAAGAGCAAAAGGCATTAACCCGCTTGCAACGAACGCAATGGAAGGCTGGTCTCTGCCAATCTGGTTCGAGTATGCAGCACAGCGCCACACAGGCAATTTTGACAAAATGGATGCGGTATTGAAGGGTGAAGCTAAATTCTCCGGCGATGCAGACTTCCTTGCAGCAGCACAAGACATTGCTGCACTAGCTGAAAACAAGGCACTTGCAGACGGCTTCCTGACAGCAGATTACGGCACTTCCCGCAACCTGTTCGGTCAAGGCCAAGCAGCAATGTTCGTTATGGGTAACTGGGAAGCAGGACTTGCAACAGACGAGAACTTCCCTGAAGAGTTCCGCAATAACGTAGGCGCTATTTCGTATCCTGCTTCCGATAAAGGCAAATCAACAGATGTAGCAGCATGGTATGGCGGCGGTTACTCGGTATCCAAAACATCGAAGCACCCTGAAGCGGCAGTAGCTTTCTTGCAATATTTCTTCAAGCCTGAGAACTGGGCGAAGCAAGTATGGCAGACAGGTTCGGGTACACCGGCTCAGAAGTTTGATCAATTCCTGACAGGCAACGAAACAGCACTTCAAAAACAATTGGTTGGTATTTTCAGCGCAATGACTTCTTCCAGCGGTACTCCTGTACATGATAACGGTACGGACGAATTCAAGACAAAAGTGATGGAAGCTCACCAAAAGCTGTTTGGAAAACAAATTACACCAGAACAGTTCTTAACGGAAATGGACGCAGCAGTTGGTGTACTGAAGTAAACAAATGAGCTAGTTAGCTGATGGGGCAGCCGAATTCATTCGGTCTGCCCCGCCTTCTACCAAAGAGAGAGCGGGGAGAACCATGCACAAACTGATGAGCAATCGCATCACCATTTTTTGGCTAGTCGCACCGGGTTTTATGCTGTTTCTCTTCATGGTTTGCTTTCCGATTATCATGAGTGCATATTACGGTACGACGAATTGGACAGGAATCGGTGCTTACGAGTTCGTTGGACTCGAGAATTATAAAAACATTTTGTTTCATGACAGCGTTTTTTGGCGTTCATTGCTTAATGCCCTACTGCTGCTTGCAGCTACGCTTCTGATTCAACATCCGATTGCGCTATTGTTCTCTATATTTGTCATGCATGCAGGAAAGCTAGAGAAATGGTTTCGAGCTATCTTTTTTATACCGGCAGTTATTTCAATCGTCGTTACTTCGAAAATGTGGGTAAGCGTATTTCATCCGAATTTCGGGATGTTAAATAAATTGCTTGAAGGTGTAGGATTAAGCACTTGGAAACAGGATTGGCTGGGGGATTCAGATATTGCCATTTGGTGCATTATCGTCGTGGTCATGTGGCAAGGCTTTGGTTATGCGCTTCTGCTGTATTACGCGGGACTTCAAGGCATACCAAAGGATCTTTATGAAGCAGCGGAGCTTGATGGTGCTGGAAGAGTAAAGCTATATACGCGTGTGGTTATTCCGCTTCTCTCGCCGATGGTTCGGGTTGCGGTCGTCATAGCGGTTACGGCTTGCTTGAAACAGATGGAAACCGTATTCCTCATGACGAACGGAGGACCTGCCAATACAACGCAATTCATTGGTAATTACCTTTATAAAACGGCGTTTTCCTCGTCGCTTTACGGCTATGGAAATGCGATATCTGTTGTGTTCGTTATCATTTGTCTCATGATTACCGTAGCGATGAACAAAGCGTTCAAAAAAGATGTCGGTGAGTTTTAATACTCACCTTTGTATATGCACATTTGGTATATGAATTATTTTAGGAGGCATGCCCGTGGAAGCTCTTGCAGCTAAGACCAGTCGCCAAGCGAAAAACGGCAAGAAGAAGGACGCCGCATCGCCCGCATTAAAAGTCATTCTTCATCTCGTTTTATGGGTCGTAGCGCTTCTGCAAATTTTCCCGCTTATTTGGCTCATTAATTATTCCTTTCTGAAGAGCGGAGACTTTTTTGGCAGCGGCATATTAAAGTGGCCCAAGACATTTGAATGGAATAACTATGTGAATGCATTCAATTACGGAAGCGTTCCAAAATTTCTATTAAACAGTGTTTTTATTACGACCGTAACGATCTTGGTTGCTGCATTCCTAGCGCTTATGCTCGGCTACGCGTTCACGCGGATGGAATGGAAGCTGCGCGGTCCTGCCATGGCGTTCATTATGCTCGGCATGATCGTACCGATTCATGCGACCTTGCTGCCGAACTTTATTTTGTTCGACAAGCTGAACCTCATTGATAATCCGTTGTCCTTGATTTTGCCTTACATTGCTTTTTCGCTTCCCATTAGCCTGCTCATTATTTCAGGTTTTCTGGAAACGATTCCGAAGAGCATAGAGGAGTCGGCGGTTATGGACGGTTGTTCGGTCTATGGCGTTATTTTCCGAATCATTATGCCGATGACAAAACCCGCAATTGCGACGGTTTGTATTATGAACTTCATCAGCTGGTGGAATGAATTCATTATGGCCAATACGTTTCTAACATCCGAGACCTTCAAGACGCTGCCATTTTCTATTATGAAGTTTACCGGTCAGTACTCTTCGAATTATGGCGCACAGTTCGCGGTAATGACCATCATCGCGTTGCCGACAGTTATCATCTATTTATTGTTTACAGAGCAAATGTCACGCGGAATTACGGCTGGTGCAGTTAAGGGTTAAATGAGGAGAGTATAAGGAGGCTGAGGTAGCTTGCAAACACCTGTTACGGCAAATGCAGCAGTAAAGAGCTCGCGAAGAGAGAAACCGCTGTGGCGGCGGTTTCTGGCGCAATGGCAAGTACAGCTAATGATATTTCCAGCACTGATCTTTATACTCATTTTTAATTATTTTCCGATGTACGGCGTGTTGATGGCATTTCAGGATTACAGCTTATTTAAAGGCTTTTTTGGCAGCACATGGGCGGGTTTTAAACATTTCGAAATGTTTTTTAACTCGCCGGATTTTTATAGAGTCATTCGAAATACGATTGTGATCAGCTTGCTTAAGCTGGTCATTAACTTTCCGGCTCCGATCCTGCTTGCGCTAATGTTGAACGAAGTTAGAAACATGGCATTCAAAAGAATCATTCAAACGATTAGTTATTTACCCCATTTCTTGTCTTGGGTCATAGTGTCTGGCTTTACCATTTCGATATTGTCCGTTGATAACGGCAGCTTAAATATTTCGCTGCAAGCGCTTGGACTCATTGATAAGCCGATTAATTTCTTGTCGTTGCCTGAATATTTCTGGGGAATTATCGTGACGACGAATTTGTGGAAGGAAATTGGGTTTGCAACGATTGTATATTTGGCAGCGATTGCCGGAGTGAATCCGAGCTTGTATGAAGCGGCTTCTATTGATGGTGCAAGCAAATTTAAACAAATTTTCTTGATAACGCTTCCATCGATTACACCGGTTATTATTATTTTTCTGATTCTGAACATCGGAAGTTTATTGAATGCAGGGTTTGATGATTTGCTCTTGCTCGGAAGGAGTGCAATGCTTCGCGATGTGGCGGACGTTATTGATACGTATGCTTATCGGATAGGTATCATAAATAACCGATTCTCCTATGCGGCGGCAGTCGGCTTATTTAAAGCGATTATAAGTGTGGGCTTGCTGACGATCGCAAACTACATGGCTAGAAGAGCAGGTTCAAGTCTATGGTAAAGCACAGGAATCCTGTCAATATTCAGAAAAGTGGTGAAGCCTAGTGAAGCTGAGCAGCAGCGATAAAGTATTGCAAGTTTGTATTTATTTTTTACTAGTGCTACTAGGATTAGCTACGTTGTATCCGTTCTGGAATTCGGCGGTCATCTCCTTTAACGAAGGGCTCGATACGGCAAAAGGCGGAATAACGTTGTGGCCAAGAGTATTTACACTGGATAACTATCGAATCGTATTTCGAAATGAACGGATCATTGATGCTTTCTTAATCTCTGTGTCCCGTACGGTTGTCGGCACGTTGATCTCTATTTTTTTCACGGCTATCTTCGCTTACGGTTTGTCCGTTAAAGGCGTTATTGGTAAAAAATATTACATGATCTTTGCGATTATTACGATGTATTTCAGCGGGGGGCTTATTCCTTTTTATCTGCTGAACCGCGAGCTTGGCTTAATGGATACGTTCTGGGTAATGGTCATTCCGACAGCGGTAAGCGTGTGGAATATGATTATATTCCGTACCTTCTTTATGGGATTGCCCGATGGACTCGAGGAATCTGCGAAGATTGACGGGGCCAGCACGTTTGGGATCTTTTTCAAAATCGTACTTCCTTTATCAGGGCCTGTTTTGGCAACGCTTTCTTTGTTCACGGCTGTTTATCATTGGAATGATTGGTTTACGGCCACGATTTTTATTAATGATGCCAAGCTGTATCCGATTCAGACCTTACTGCAGCAAATCATGAACTCCAACACGATGAGCGAGCAGCTCTCGATTGCTTCACAAGGAAGCGGCGCTGCTTCAGATGCTTTAAGCAGAATGCAGAGTGTAACGAGCAAATCATTAACGATGGCAACGATGATGGTAGCGACGATTCCAATCGTTTTAGTGTATCCGTTCGTACAGCGTTTTTTTGTAAAAGGCGTAATGATAGGCTCCTTAAAAGAGTAATCTCGGTATTCGACCTTAACGCTTCGGCGAGGGGTATGAGTATATATATTAAAAATTGGGAGGCGTACGAACATGAAAGGAAAAAAGCTGCTAACCGCGCTTATGACCGTTGGTCTTGCCGGTACTGTGCTGCTAGCTGGTTGCTCCGGTAACAACGGCGGAAAGTCAAGCAACTCGGGCAATACAGGTAATGAAGGCACGAATAAAGCAGAGACTGGCAAAGGATTCGTTTTGGGGGAAACACCGGTAAACTTTTCTTATTATGTTCATTATGATTGGTGGACTACGGAGCCGTGGGGTGCTAATCCGAATAGTAAGTGGGTACAAGATAATCTGAAGGTAACCGTAGAGCCCATTCAATCAGGCGGCGCTGCAGCGCAAAAGCTGAGCACAATGATTGCATCCAAAGAGCTTCCTGGTGCCATTATGATGGATCGTGGACCTGAAGTAGAACGATTGAGAGCTGCGGGGGCACTTGTTCCACTAGATGATTATATTGAGAAGTACCCGAACCTGAAGAAGTGGGCGGGCGAAGAGACTCTAAATATGCTCCGCTCCAGCGACGGCAAAATCTATCAATTCCCGAACTGGTATACGGCAGCGCCTACTGGTAACGGCGGCTGGTTTGTGAACAAGAAGATTTACGCAGATCTTGGCTCACCGAAGCTTGAAACAACGGATGATCTGTATACTTACTTAAAGCAGGTTAAGGATAAATATCCGGATGTGATCCCATTAGAGGTAGGCGGCAATGGTTCAGGCGTAGAGGTTATGTTCCCTAGCTTCCAGGAGGGTGCAAATGGTGCGTTCCATTCGATGAAAGCATATCCGAATGGCGATAAGTTCGACACCATCTACAACAATGAAGCATGGAAAGAAACGATGCTGTACGCAAGCAAGCTATTTAGAGAAGGCCTTATGACGCAAGATGCAATGACACAAAAGGATGATCAAGTTAAAGAGAAGCTTGCAACGGGCAGAGTAGCTGTATTTGTTGGCGGTAACGCTACCAATATGGGACGCGAAGGCCATAACGCATTGAAAGCCAAAGATCCAAATGCAGGCTACGAATTTATTTGGCCAATCGCGAAGTCAGGCTTGGATAAAAACAAAATATATCCAAACGGCTATAACGCACTTGGCTGGAACGTCAATGTAATTACGACAAGCGCTAAAAACCCAGAAGGTATTTTCGCCTATTTGGATTGGGTGACAGGCGAGGAAGGTACACGCGTTATGTTCTTCGGACCAAAAGGCTTGTACTGGGATGAATACGATGCTGATGGAGCACCGATCCCGAACGACAAATGGTTCAGCACGCCGCAAGAAGAGAAGGACAAGGATAAGCTGGAAGCCTATGTATGGGCAGGAAACGCAACTTTTGTAGATACGAGCAAACAAAAAATCGAGCAAACGTTGCCGGAAGAACAACGCAACTGGGGTTCTTTGGCACAGCTTAACATCGCATGGAAAACATCGTTGAATATGACGCAATACAACAACATTGATCCGGCTCCAGAAACAGATGAAGGTATCATTAATCAGCAGGTAAACGAGACTGCAAACGAGTATTTCGGTAAAATTCTATTCGCAAAGAGCGATGCTGAGGTACTTAGTCTGATCGAGGAAGCGAAAAAGACAACAAACTCGCTTGGATTCGAGAAAGTGAATGAATACCGTACAGCAAGATGGCAAGAAAACCTTGCTTTGATCAACGGTAAGTAATGAGAGTGAGCTACTCATTAACATGAATAGCGATTGAGCGCGGCAATGGAGAAGGTCTGCTCCTAGGTAGGATTATCTACCTGGGAGTGGGCCTTCTTTTTTTGTTTTGTGAGGGTTAGTTTGTGGTTGTAAGAGCGAAAATGTGCTTACAGTTTGGAACGGCTCGTTCGCCTACGCCGAAATGATGCTGTAAGCACACATGGGTTCTTACAGCGGTCAAACTAAGGTTACTTTGAAGCTGTAAGAGCAAATACGTGCTTACAGCGGACAAAAGCTCGTTCTCCTACGCCGAAATGATGCTGTAAGCACACATGGGTTCTTACAGCGGTCAATCTAAGGTTACTTTGAAGCTGTAAGAGCAAATACGTGCTTACAGCGGACAATCGCTCGTTCGCCTACGCCGAAATGATGCTGTAAGCACACATGGGTTCTTACAGCGGGTAAACTAAGGTTACTTTGATGCTGTAAGAGCAGATACGTGCTTACAGCGGACAATCGCTCGTTCGCCTACGCCGAAATGATGCTGTAAGCACGCATGGGTTCTTACAGCGGTCAAACAGAGGTTACTTTGAAGCTGTAAGAGCAGATACGTGCTTACAGGTCCGAATCGGACGTCCTCCCACGCCGAAATGATGCTGTAAGCACACATGGGTTCTTACAGCGGTCAAACTAAGGTTACTTTGATGCTGTAAGAGCAGATACGTGCTTACAGGTCCGAATCGGACGTCCTCCCACGCCGAAATGATGCTGTAAGCACGCATGGGTTCTTACAGCGGTCAAACTAAGGTTACTTTGATGCTGTAAGAGCAGATACGTGCTTACAGGTCCGAATCGGACGTCCTCCCACGCCGAAATGATGCTGTAAGCACGCATGGGTTCTTACAGCGGTCAAACTAAGGTTACTTACAAGCTGTAAGAGCAAATACGTGCTTACAGCGGATAATCGCTCATTCGCCTACGCCGAAATGATGCTGTAAGCACACATGGGTTCTTACAGCGGTCAATCTAAGGTTACTTTGAAGCTGTAAGAGCAAATAAGTGCCTTACAGCGGACAAACGCTCGTTCGCCTACGCCGAAACGATGCTGTAAGCACACATGAGTTCTTACAGCGGTCAATCTAGGTTACTTTGAAGCTGTAAGAGCAAATACGTGCTTATAGTGGACAATCGGTCGTTCGCCTACGCCGAAATGATGCTGTAAGCACAAATGGGTTCTTACAACGGTCAATCTAAGGTTACTTTGATGCTGTAAGAGCAGATACGTGCTTACAGGTCCGAATCGCACGTCCTCCCACGCCGAAATGATGCTGTAAGCACACATGGGTTCTTACAGCGGTCAAACTAAGGTTACTTACAAGCTGTAAGAGCAAATACGTGCTTATAGCGGACAATCGCTCGTTCGCCTACGCCGAAATGATGCTGTAAGCACACATGGGTTCTTACAACCCACAAATATAAATCACATGCAATAGCCCTTTAGAGTCATGTTTTTACCCTCCCTATCGAGGGAGAATAGTAGATAGAAAATAGAATTATAATCTACTGAAGATGAGGCGAACAATTTGGAAGAAGATTTGGCAAAGAAAAAATCATTTTGGTTATTTATCGCTTGGGCTGCTGCTGTACTGGCAACGGCGGGCAGCTTGTATTTGAGTGAAGTCATGCATTTTGCGCCATGCAGCTTATGCTGGTTCCAGCGTATATTCATGTATCCATTAGCACTAATACTAGGAATTGCCTACTCTAAGGGAGATGAAGGCATCGTTTCGTATGCTCTGCCTTTAGTTGTTATTGGAGGAGGCTTCTCGCTTTATCATACCGTGCTGCAAAAGCTGCCGCATGATTCTAAGCTTGCAGCGTGCGGCCCTGTTTCCTGTCAGGGTGATTATTTGAACTGGTTTGGGTTCATCACCATTCCGATGCTGGCTCTCGCGGCATTTTTGATTATTTTGACGGCGCTGCTTCGCTTGCGGAAGCTTCATAAATAGTCATGATCTTTTAAAAAAGGCAGCTGAGCATCTCAAAAAATGAGTAGCTCAGCTGCCTTTATTCCGTCAAAGCTACTTCAGCGTCCAAAAGACGCTGAAGGCGTTTTTGCTTGGCTTTAAAGCTGTTTCAGAAATTCAACAATCGTTAGAAGCCCCTTGTCAAAGTTCTCAAGGTTGAAATGCTCATTAGGAGCATGCAGATTTTCGTCTGGAAGTCCGAAGCCCATCATGACAACGGGAGCGCCTAATACGCGTGAGAACGTCTCGACAATTGGAATCGATCCGCCATCCTTCGTGAAGAGCGCGCGAGTGCCGTACACTTTTTCATAAGCATCGGCTGCCTTTTGGAGCATAGGATTTGATGGGTCCATGTCGAAGGCACGAGCTTTTTCACCGCGTTTAATAATAAGTTTTGCGCCTGATTGAACATGCGATTCCAGATGAGTTACAATTCGTTCTAATACTTGGGCTGGGTCTTGATCGCCAACTAAACGACAAGTGATTTTGGCATGAGCTTCTTTTGGAATGACCGTTTTCGAGCCCTCGCCTTGAAACCCGCCATACACTCCGTTTAGTTCAAGAGTGGGTCTAGCGCCTGTTCGCTCAACAAAGGAATATCCTTCTTCCCCGTACAACGCTTCAAGATCGAGATTCGTTCTTAATTCTTCTTCATTATGATTTTGCTTCAAAAACTCTTCACGCATAACGGAGGTAAGCTCTGGTACACCTTCATAGAAACCTTCGATTGCAACTCGGCCCTGGTCATCATGCAAAGAGCTCAGCAAGGAGATCAATGCGTGAAGTGCGTTAGGAACGCCGCCGCCGAAAGTACCCGAATGCAGATCGGTATTGGCGGTAACTATCGTTACTTCAAGGGAGCACAGTCCGCGCAGGCCAGTAGAAATAGCAGGTTTTCCTTTTTCGAGAAGCGATGTATCTGATATGACAATGACGTCTGCTTTCAGCTTGTCCGCATTCGTTTCCATAAAGGTCGGCAGATTAGGGCTTGAAATTTCTTCCTCGCCTTCAATACAAAACTTCACGTTTACTGGAAGGGCGTTTTCTTGGCTTAGAAGCGCCTCAACCGCCTTTACATGCAAGAAGAGCTGCCCTTTATCATCTGTTGCACCACGAGCATATAACTTGCCATCGCGGATGGTTGGCTCAAAAGGTGGAGTCTCCCAAAGGTTAAGAGGATCTACTGGCTGCACATCGTAATGACCGTAGATGAGTACCGTCGGTTTGTCTGGAGCATGGATATGCTCGGCGTACACGATTGGATGCCCTGCAGTAGGATGGATCTCCACATTCTCAAGTCCAGCCTTCTCTAATTTGGCAGCAACCCATTTTGCCGCTTCATTCATGTCATTTTTATGATTGGATAAAGCTGAAATACTCGGTATCGTCAAAAATTGTTTCAGCTCATCCAAATGTTGTTCTCTCAGGTTCTGAAAATAGGATTCGTAGCTCATTGTACATTGCTCCTTACATTTGTTATAGACTAAGTATACGTCTACGAACCAATAAGTAAAACAGCTGCAAAATTAAATTTGCTAGTTGCAGGCAGCAGCAAACTGCGGCAATATTGTTTTTCTATGATTTGGCCACATTTTAGAAACGTGGTTTTTTTATTACAAGGAGAATAGTAGATTAGTATAATAGGAATAATTAAATGATAGATGAAGCTCAAAGATTGAATGTATACACGAGGTGATCATATGATTTCAATTGGTCTTGCAGGATGGGGTGATCATGATCAGCTATATGCCCCTGTTAGCAAAGCGGGCAGTAAGCTCCGACAATATGCAAAACATTTTCCGTTAGTAGAGGTAGATAGCACCTTTTATGCCATACAATCTAAAGAGCGATTCAGCAAATGGCTGGCGGATACGCCGGAATCACTTCACTTCGTAGTTAAGGCTTATCAGGGTATGACCGGACATCAGCGAGGCCAGGCGGTACCGGCTTCGGAGACGAATGAAATGTATGCGGCATTCCGGCAAATGCTGGAGCCCGTGATAGAGTCAGGCCGATTGACGGCAGCCTTGTTCCAGTATCCGCCATGGTTCGATTGTACACTTGGCAATGTGCGAATCCTTAGGGAGACAAAAGCACGAATGAATGGAATTCCTTGCGCGCTCGAATTCCGCCATCAAAGCTGGTTTTCACAGGAGTATAAGGAGAAGACGTTGGATTTCATGAGGCAGGAGCAGTGGATGCATAGTGTTTGTGATGAGCCGCAGGCTGCAACAGGCTCCATTCCGATCGTTCTCGTGGCAACGGATTCACAATCGACTATCGTCAGGTTTCATGGACGCAATGTGTCTGGCTGGAATCAAGCCAGTGCGCCGAATTGGCGTGAAGTTCGTTATTTGTACTGCTACAGTGAGGAAGAGCTACAAGATTGGGCGAATAAGCTGCGGCTGCTGGAGCAGCAGAGCGAGCATGTTTATGTCATTTTTAACAACAACTCCGGAGGAGATGCGGCAGACAACGCGAAGAGGATGATGGAGATACTGGGACTGACTCGCCCAAACGGAGAAAGCCCGAATGAGCCGCCGCCTCCTATCATCGAGCAGTTGGATTTATTTTAGAATGACGAAGACATTTCAATTAAGACAAAAACATCGGGTTATCCTCGAAGGAGGCTTGATATGAATCAGAAATGGAGCCTAAAGAAAACAGTTATAAGTGTCGGTTTGTTCATTCTGATCGGATTGGCTATATCCGTGACAGTCTGGTATCGAATGACGGACCCGTTAGTGAATAACGGACTTCAACGAATCAATAATGAGGATGGACAGGTCGAAGAGTATGTCGTTGAACTAAGCAATGAAGGTTATCAGAAAGTCGACATTATGAATGTAAAAGTAAATGGAGAAGATCGATCGGATATCGTTCAACTCGGCATCTCTTATGATTCTGGTCATATGGTGCAAGTTCTACCGAGTCCGGATCCAGCTACTCAGTTTATGGATTTATCAGCCTCTTCTATATACCCAGCACTTTCTCAAGAGGAGTTTCATACAGCACTAGAGAAAAAAGAACATACACCCATGCAATACGGCCTCCGAATCCGCTATGAAAATCAGCCCATACAAAACGTAACCATCACATACAAATATTTAGGTTTTACCAAAACGAAAAACATAACGAAATGGTTTAATTCTGATTCTCTTCATTAAGAGACCATGGATATTTAAAGGAAATAGTCTTTTTCGAACCTTGGAAGGCGACGACGTAAAATCATTTATCAGCCTTATGAACCAACAGGGCCCTTATAATGAATTTCAAACGGATCAGATTCGTCAATTGACGGTCTTGCTTAACATGGATCAGACATTAGGACTAAACTACGGAATCTTGGAAAAAGACGGAGAGTTTGGGCAGGCTCATATCGAAAGTAAGCTGCCTACAGAGATCGCTCGTTATTTTGAGGAATAAAATTTATGCGCAAGTAGGCGGAGGGATGTTTGTGAGAGCAATAATGGTCTATCATTTCGATGCATTTAGTAACATTCCTAATATGGGGAACCCTGCGGGAGTTGTATTGAATGGTGATCATCTCTCAGAAGAGCAGATGTTAGCAATCGCGGAAAAAGTAGGTTTCAATGAAACGGCATTTCCGCTGAAATCGGATAAGGCTGATATTCGAATTCGTTATTTTACACCAGGCCATGAAATAAATCTTTGTGGTCATGCAACGATGGCAACGATTTATGCGCTGAAAACGAAAGGGTTGCTTGATCATCCATCTGAATTCACGATTGAAACAAAAGCTGGCATTTTGCCGATAAGAATCCATTCCGATATAAATGATGAGCCTCGAATCACGATGCGGCAAGCCGCTCCTCAATTTCAGCCATTCCATGGTTCTTTTGCAGATTTGGCTCATTCCATGGGAATTGAAGAGGGGGATATCGAGACGGAGCTCCCTACATTGTATGGAAGTACCGGCGCATGGACCTTATTAATTCCTATAAAAAATCTTAGTGCTTTCAAAAAAATGAAGCCAAATAATTCGCTGTTTCCGGATATATTGAAAGAAATGCCTAGGGCGTCAATCCATCCGTTTTGTTTAGAAACATACGATGTGAATGCACAAATGCATGCTCGTCATTTTTCATCGCCCTTTTCAGGAACGATTGAAGATCCTGCGACAGGTACGGCTTCCGGTGTAATGGGTGCATACTATGCAAAGTACATAGACAAAAACTCCGAAGAATCATTTAATCTTGTTGTTGAACAGGGTCAAGAGATCGGTCGCAATGGCAGAATTGGAGTATTTGTAACAAGGAACGATGATCAGCTTGATATTGAGATTATTGGTAATGCTATTTATGTTAATGAATTTGAGGTCCATCTGTAATGAGACGAGTATAAGATTTGGAGAAGGGGGGATGAACATCTCCTCTTGTTTTCGTACCGACTTTGTAACATGTAAGTTTATAGGTTACCTCCAGGTTACTAACTAAAAAGAAAGTGCGTACTTCATATTTCTATTTAGATGTACTATTATTAAACCTGTTAAGGATCAGGCATAGTAATAGACTAATTGTTCCGGTATTGTTGGAAGCGTTATCATATCGTTATATAACTATGCGGTGTCATTCTACATTACTATTAAATTGACGGAGTGATGAAAATGAAAATTGTTGTGACAGGAGCTGCGGGCAATGGAGGTCAGGCCGTATGCAAAGCATTGACTCAAGCTGGTTATACCGTTCGGATGGCAGACGTTATGCCTCCTCAGTCTGATGAATTGAAACAACTTGAGTTCGTTAGATGTGATATCAGGACACCAGGCGACGTACAGCGAGCGGTAGCTGGTATGGATGCCGTTGTTCACCTAGCAGCATGGCATTGCGCACACACTCCGCCGGTTAGTGATGAAACCATTTTTTCCGTTAATGTAGATGGTACTTTTTATCTTTTAGAAGCATGCAAGCAAGCTGGTATTAATGCCATTGTCTATGCGTCTTCAATGGCATTCGGATGGGGATCGGTTTATGGTGTTAGTAAAGTAATCGGGGAGGATCTCTGCAGGGCTTATTATGAAATGACAGGCGCTTCGATCGCGATGCTGCGCTATCATGAATTTATTCCTCGGCCATACTTAGAGTTTGGGGAACGACTGCTTCGCAATGGAGTAGATAGACGGGATGTAGCGACAGCTACAGTTGCTGCTGTCAAAGCAGCTTTAGAAAGAAAGATAGGGCTATTTCGCACGATAGTACATACCAATCATAATATGCCGCTAGATGTTGTTCAAAACTTCAGTGAGCTTGGTGCTGAATGGTGTGAGACACATGTACCGGGTGCAAGCCGCTTGTTGAAGAAGTATGAGATTTCTCTGCCTAAGCAGGTCGAGCAGCATGATCTGTCAGAGGCAGAAAACACACTCGGATGGAAACCGGTATATGGTTTTCTTGAATTTATGAGAGACTTAAAGAGTAGAGATGAAAAAGGGATAGATGTTACTAAACTATGGGTTCCTTCAGAAATTCCACCAGAATAGATTCAATAGTGAACGGCAGCACATTGATTCCATGACCATTGCCGTTATATTATCGAATGTCAAAGCCGATGTTCTCTAGAGAACATCGGCTTTTAGGTTTAGATGGGTCTACTTAATTAACTGGAATCAGCGAATCAAGGAATTCACTGATCTGGAGTTTGTATTCACCCCATAGATAATCACTATTCTCAATGATCAATTTTGGAATGGCCCAATGATCAACAATTGCACGAACAAATGCCTGACTTTTTGCCCAGACCTCCGCAGCCTGTTGGAAATCCTCATCCGTGTGCAGGGAGACGGGTCCCCATTCATTTCCTCTTACGCTGCAAATAAATCGCCATTGTTTCTCAACGTCCAATTGATAATAGTAAATAAGGCTTGGTGTCAGTGGTGTCAGTATCTTCTGTAGTGAAGAAGAAAAGTCGAGAAGTTTGCGTTTATCCATACCCATCAGGTGAGCGACACTAATGGCATCTTGAAAAAACACACTTTCAATAATAATGACTTCATGGTCACTGTTCAGTTGAGCTTGAACAAAATCGCGATAACGAGCGGTAAGAAGTTCTATGAACTGATCCGCTTCTTCTTCATTTGCGAAAGAACTGAAATCCATTCCTTGTAAGAGAAGGGGATGAAGTGTTTCCTCTTCTAAAAAACATCTTGCTGCTACTTGCCTTGAAGTTAACGTATCTAAAATGGATTTAGCTGTTGTCGTTTTTCCGGAGCCAGGAATACCTTCAATAATAATTAATCTTTTTTGTTTACTCACGTATATACCCTCCCTAAATTATATTTAATTAGGAAGGAGTACTCTTGGCTTCAGGCAGGAAAAATTAAAATTCGCATTAATTTTCACAATTTAAACCTCCAATGTAGGTGACTTAGCATTTATATTCGGTTAGTTTCAGTCATTTTCCTTTTTTCTCATCCTATTTCTGGGAGGTAGTAAGCTAGAAAAGCGCCAAATAAAATAGGAGCAGCCCCCCAGAGGCTGCTCCTTTCTGTTACGCATCAATTCCAGCTCACCCTTAATACTTCAGCTTCAATAAATTGCGTTCCGCAATAAAGGTCGTCGTATTGAAGAGTAAGAGCACATCATCAATCTTATTGGCTTCCATATAGTCACTAATGTTACCGTTATAGTAGCGAATGTCGATCACATGGATATCCTCTACATGCTGCGTCAGAAAAGGGAGGAAGCTGTGCGCGTACGAATCTTTAATAACAAGCAGCTTCTTCTTATCGACTTGCTTCGGAGGAAGCTCGCTATGAAGCGTCATCAATGCGTGCACGCCGCCAAGGAAATACGAGTACTTATCCTTTTTTGCCAAATAGCTTGAATCATACATGGTGGTAAAGGTTTCGTCTGTATCAGCGACATACATGTCTGTTGTAATTCCGTTGTTAGCTTTGTAGGCCTCAATGGAGTCAGGTGTTAAACCGCTGAACTGACCACGTGTGTGATAGCTGCCTAAAAAGGAATGGGTAACGGTCTCGATGTCGAAATCTTTCTCGGCAGCAGGTGTCCAGCCCATCTTCTCTGCGTAAGCGACATAGGCAAGATATGCGCCATAGGTCGTCCAGTGGTGATCAGTTTTGTAATAAAGCGGTTTGGTGCTGCCGGATTCAGGCTTCAGAAAATCGAATCCGTCGATAAATGACAGACTCTCCTTTACCTGATTAGCGATAAAACTATTTACCTTCGTTTGCGGATAAGCATCAGCCAGCCACGGCAGCCGTTCTGGATATAGGCCAATGGAGGTTGGGGCTAGCATAAAGGTGATGTTAGCATTAGGGTGGTTTTGTGCAAACTTTTTCACCGCTGCCGTATATTCTTCTAATTCTTTATCGTTCGGTTTATCAAACTTCTCGAACAAATAACCGTCAGAGCCTTTGTATATGCCGTTATTTTCCTGCTGCAGGCGAAGCTGCTCGAGCACAGACTTCGTCCATACCCAGTGAGTCCGGAAAGGGAAATGATCGGTTACGTAGTTTTCCGTATCATCGGCAAACTTCTTTGACCAAAGATTATCCCAATTCAGCTCAGGTGATTTCTGGAGCGTGCGATTCTCAACGTCTGAGAATGCTTGTACGGGCAGTATAAAAAATAATAACGACATAGCAAATAGGATACTGACGAAGCCCCACACAAAAACGTGGTCCGTCTTCTTGCTCAAAACCGTCAGCCTCCTTTTCCATTAGAAACGGAAATATAGAAATGGGTTAAACGTCGCATCAACTAAGTAAGCCACGGACATAAAGAAAAGCAAAGCATGCCAGCCCAGCTGTAGAACCGGACGAGCACTTCGGCCTTCCTTGAGCGTTCGCTTGGGCAAGGATGCAAGCACTAATAATACGATTAAAATAGCATTTGTATATAACAAATATAAGGTTTCATTATTCCATAATGGCTGATCATTGGCACCAAACATAGCAGCAAAGTAAGTACCCATATTAGATAGATCGTCAAAGGCAAAGAATACCCAGCCGATCAAAATGAGCAGCAGCGCGTACAGATGCCTAACCCAAGCAGGCATTCGCTGCAAGAGCTTTAGACCGAACCATTTCTCGAACACAAGTACAACTCCGAAGTATAAGCCCCAAAGCAAAAAGTTCCAGCTTGCTCCATGCCAAATGCCGGTCAGCAGCCATACGATCATAATGTTACGAAGCTGTATCCAAGGGCCTTTGCGGTTACCTCCAAGCGGTATGTACACATAGTCCCGGAACCAGGTGCTGAGTGATATATGCCAGCGTCGCCAAAAATCAGTAATGCTTTGAGCCGTATAAGGACGATTGAAGTTTTCGTTAAACCGGAAGCCAAACATCATGCCAAGCCCAATAGCCATATCGGAATAACCGCTGAAATCAAAATAAATTTGGAAGGCAAAGGCGATAATACCGAGCCAAGCAGTCAGTGCAGGCATCGTATCTGCTCCTGTGCTTGATATCGTATTCCATAGCAGTCCAATATTGTTTGCAAGCAGCACTTTTTTGGCCAATCCAATAATAAACCGTCTAACGCCTTCGGCGAATAGCGGAGTGTTCACTGTGCGATGGCGCAATTGCTCGGCAATCGTGGAATATTGAACGATGGGTCCTGCGACAAGCTGAGGGAACAAAGCGACAAACGTTCCGAAGTCAATCCAGTTGCGTTGTGCCTTTGCTGTGCCTCTATAAACATCAATAATGTAGGACATCGATTGAAAAGTATAAAAGGAGATGCCGATTGGCAAGGCCAAGTCAGTCAGCGGTATTTGTGTACCTAATAGTGCATTCACATTGTTAATGAGAAAATCAGCGTATTTAAAATAACCAAGCAAGGTTAAGTTTACGATGATAGAGGCGACGACAATCCATTTCCGCTGCAGGCTGCTCCGCTTCGGATTGCTAAGAACGAGTCCGAAGCAGTAGTCAGTAACCGTCGAGAGCAGCATGATTGCAATGTACACGGGCTCGCCCCATGCATAAAATACGAGGCTTGTGGCGAATAAAACTAAGTTTTTAATTCGCCACGGAGACACGAAATACAACAGCAATACAGCAGGAAGAAATAGAAATAGAAAAAGTAGACTGCTGAATACCATACTTCTTATTTTTTGGCGAAGAAGGAATCGAATTCAGTCACAAATTTATCCGCATCTTCAGAGATTACGAAAAAGGCGTAATTGCCCTTCGTTACAAGCTTATAGTTTTTTGCGTTCTCATATTGATCCGGCAAATAAGTTTCAAACGATTTTTGAACATCCGCAGCACGCTTCTCGATGCCGTCTTCTACAGCTGCAAGGTCTTTAGCATCCTTCACTTTGAATACCGCTATTTCATTTGTTTTAATATTTATCATAGGTGACATAATTGTATATTCTTCCAAAATAGCTGGATCAAAGTAATACATTTGTTTGACCATATCGCCAGTCATTTCACCTAATGCTGGTTGCTGGATTTTGGCCAACATGCCGTCAACCATTTCTTTAGTCTTTTTTGTCGTTACGAATGATTCTTCTTTGTTGCCAGATGTATTGGAATTAGTTCCTGAATTTGAGTTCGAACCAGAGCATGCAGTCAGCACCAAACCTAACACAATGACAAGTATAAATGCGAAATAACTTTTTTTCATCGTAATCAATCTCCTCGGTGTTATTTATTTTATCAAGTTTAAAAACGGAAAGTAATTAGTTAATGTTGCAGTTTTAATTATTATGGTAAAAAATAACGTTAATAATTCATGAGAAAATGTTTGATTAATTCGAGAGAGAAATGAGTGATTACGCGGAGTTTTTACCATTATGAGAGGCTTAACCATGAAGCAGCTATGCTTGCAATGGTCAAGCTCTCACAAAAAAAACGGGGACTATAGAGTCGTTTCAAAATTGAAATTCGATGTGATATAAAAGCTTGGTTTACGCTCATCCAAAAACGTTATTGTGGAGCCTTCGTGTTCGTATAGACACGATCATCCGAGTTGCCCAGCACAAGCTCGCAAAGGCCTGTTGCTGAAAGCTTGTCCAAATAAGCCGCCACAGCAATATAGATGCCAGGCTTGCCGGTAGACATCCTCGTATCATTTACGAGCTTCTGTTCTATTAAGAAGTTAGAGATAGCTAAAGTACTGATGCGTCCATATTTGAGAGCATCATCCACGACGCGCTGAGCTGGCTGTGACAAATAAAAGGGACTTGATTTCTTGGCGTTCGAGCTGCTTAGCTCGGCTTCTCTAATCGCGGCGGCGCCTAATTTCTTGCCTGCTTCCTCAAACGCGAAAGCATCTTGATTAACCGAAGGCTCATCAAACACAAACGCGCCTTGGCTCTCCTCTATCTCATCGAAGACGAATGCGCCTTGACTGTGTTCGATTTCATCGAACACAAACGCACCTTGACCGTCATCGGTATTCTCAAAGCTGAGAACACCCTGCGTAACATCGTTTTCTCCAAAGTTAAAGGAGCCTTGCTTTGCCTTTTTATTTCCGGGAATGTCAGCAGGCTCGCTGCTATTCTCGATAATGTCATTGCCATAACCGAAGTCGCTTGGAATGTTCGCGGTGTCAGGTATTGGCTGTTCATCCTCTTCCGATGAGGAATGATCATAGAATGTTAAAGCTGCTGCTATTCGCTTCTTCCTGCTTGCTAGGTCGAGTTCATGCAATCTTCTGCGGATACGTGACAGCTGTCTCTCCAGAAGCGGAAGCTTGGCATCTAGGTGTGCCTGAATGTCGGTAGGTACTTCAAGATCAGCTGGCAATGGCAAAAAAAGATGCTGATCGAGCTGCCAGCCATCTCTATATTTGCATAACATCTCGTTCATCTCGCCATCGAGAATATCGAATCCTTTCATAATATCGGATATGGCTTTCGCATCGATTCCAGTGTGCAATTGTAAATGCTCGATACCAAAGTAGCGGATCGTATTTGTAGGGAGATGAAGCACCTGATGCTGGTACCGCAAGGAACGGCCGCATTCACATTTAGTGTGAGGAGACACTTCGCCGCTATCGGTAAATCCTATATAGTCCCATTCTTCAATGAACGATTCAATATCCTCGAACTGTGCATCCTCAGGAATGAACTGGCATTTTTTTCGGGCGAGCTGTCGTGCAAACAAGGTTCTTCTGCCTCTAACTAGCTCATGGTGCAAAAAATGTCGTTGCTCCTCCGACAGTGTTCCCATTATGTTATCGCGCTGCTCCAGCGACATTTCATATTTCATAACACACCTCTATTCCGTCTTAAAAGGGAACTTCCCCTTTTATTGCATACTTTAAACACATATTTATTCACATTATAGATGGGGGAGCAGAAGAAGTCATTAGCGATGCCAAACAATACACCTCATTACCCGTCTTTTCATGGCAATTAATCCTCATCACTTAGATTTGTCTATATTGAAACGAAATCGTCCTATCGTGATTTGTAGGTGTATAATATAAAGAAACGGATGGAATCTATTTTATAATAAAGGCAGGTTATCATACTTATGTCTAGTAAAAAAGAGAAAATTGAAGCTCCCAAAATACCTAGCGAATTGCAATCCTTAGATGTTCCCGATTACGAATGGGCGGATGAGATTGAGATTAGCGACAGTATCATTCAAGATTGCGGCGTACATAATCAATCGGCTTATAAACCTTGCTTTGATCGAGTGGTGTTTAACAATGTGTCGTTCCGAGCGACGAGCCTGAGAAAAGCGGAATTTACCGATGTTCGTTTTGAAAACTGTGATTTATCAAATATCGACCTGAGCGAAGCGGTTTTTCACAGGGTCTCCTTTCTTAATTGCAAGCTGCTTGGCATGGATATAACAGGATCAATGCTGCGAAACGTATGGTTTGATCAATGTGTTGCGGATTACGCTGTCCTGCGCTTCACGAATGCAAAAGGCGTTAAATTCGAGAAAAGCTCGTTAGCCAAAGCGGACATGTCGAATATGACATTAGCTAATTTCTTTCTGCATGAAGTAAATATCGATCAAGCGCAGCTGTCACAGACCAAGCTTGGCGGTATCGATATTAGCAGCTGCGAATTTAACAGCTTAGGCGTTGCGCTTGAGGATTTGCGGCGCTGTATCATTTCGCCTGCGCAGGCGATAACAATGGCGACAATTTTTGGACTTGTCGTCAATGATGGAACATAATGGTGAGCAGAAGATGACCTCTGCAACCAAGCAGGGGTCATGATTTTGTAATGGAATACGGAAGGAAGGGGCTTGCCGCAAGGCAGCCTTTTTTCTGTTTTACACTTGTACATTTTGATTGAGACAGGTGAAATAAACAAACCTGAGTGAACATAACTGCTTGATTCCTGCATGGAATAGGCGGTCTAATGGAAGTTCACTGCTGTTCATATTGTTCAGTTGAAGAGACCGTACAGCTAGGCTAACATTCATGGAGACGTTCTAATCAACACGATCTGCAAGCGCATACATAAAGAGCGGATACTCAAATTAAAGGAGGAATTCGATTGTTGCAAAGAAAGAAATGGCTGTCTTTGGCGCTATGCTTCTCTCTACTAGCAAGTTTTCTAACCTCGCTTGCCCCTGTGAATGCAGCAAGTGAAGGGCTGGAAGAAGCATCTTCTGTCACTGACGATTTTACAGAGCAGGAGCTGAAGGATAACGACTACATTTTATATTTCGTTAATGCAGGTGATTCAACTCCGACGACGGTTGAAGGAAACGACAAGCTGGGCTTGTATAGCTCGGTTACGGAGCAGGTATACGGGGTTGATCCCATCACATCTAAATCATGGGGCTTGGTGACGACAACTAGCGCCACAAATGTTCGGGATGCAACGACGAAGTCGGGATCGTTAAGATATTATAACGGTACGCAGGTTAGAGATAAGGCGTTAGCCTACGATTTTGAGCTGCCAGCAGGTGAATACGACGTGACATTTGGATTTAATAACCCATGGAGCGGAAGAAGCGTGAATCTGCTGCTAGAAGGGGACAACGTTTCCGGCGGTGATTTTGCTATTGGCGGTGAGGGGGCTGAGAAGTCGGTTACCTATCGTAAAGTTAGTGTGACCGATGGGTTGTTAAACGTAAGGATACAAGGGCCGGCAACAGCTGCGCTTTCTAATTATAACGATCCGCTTATTAATTATCTTATCATTAGACACAATATCACGGTTCCGCTAGCAGATTTAGAGAATAAGATTACAGCTGCTAGAGCTGAAGCGGCAAACACAGAATATACGCCATACAGTCTCGCAGCACTGAACGAGGTCATTCAAGAGAGTGATTCAGTTCTGCAATCCCTTGTAGACAGCGGTGCAGATATTACGGATCTTGTTATTCAAGAGCAGATCATCGCGGCTATCGCCGCTTTGAACAAAGTGATATCGGAGCTCGCGGTTAAAGAGGTGTACGATTCTTTTAAACCCGGTGCTGTCTGGAGAGATACGAACGGGGCGCTCATTCAAGCGCATGGCGCGGGCATGATGTTTGATGAGAATACAAAAACCTATTACTGGTATGGCGAGGATAAAACGTATGGTTATTTGCCGGCCAGAGGAGTAAGGGTATATGCCTCAAAGGATCTATACAATTGGGAGGATCACGGGCTTGCGCTTACAGCGATCGGTTCCGCCGATGATTTTGTAAATGATCCGCTCATTTCAGAGTTATATGCTGGCCGAACGGACCAAGCTGATATTTTGAACGATATTGGAACGGACCGCATCATTGAACGTCCAAAAGTTATTTATAACGATCATACAAAAAAATATGTCATGTGGATGCACACCGATGGCCCAAGCGCTACATCGACAGCCAACTATGCGAAGGCAGAAGCCGGCTATGCGCTTAGTGATTCTCCGCTCGGACCTTTTGTCTATCAGGAAAGTCATCGCATGGATCAAGCACCTAAGGGAGCAACCGATAACGGACAGCCGAATCAGCCAGGCATGGCACGGGATATGACGTTATTCAAAGATGATGATGGTACTGCCTATTTGGTTTATTCAAGCGAAGAAAATTTAACGATATATATATCGAGGCTCAATGATTCCTATACGGATGTCGTTGGCTGGCATAAGGATGGCAACGAGGAGCGAGATACGGAATACAAAGCGGTACATGGCGAGGATTATGTGCGCGTGTTCCCGCTTGCTCAGCGCGAAGCACCGGCACTTTTCAAGTATCAAGGAAAATACTACATGATTACATCCGGTGCGACGGGCTGGGCTCCGAACGTGGGCAAATATACGGTTGCCGACAACATCATGGGACCGTGGAAGACGATGCGCGATGTTGCGCCAAGCAGTTCAACAACCTTCGGCTCACAGAGTACACAGGTTATAACGGTGGACGCGGCTGCAGGGAAATTCATCTATATGGGAGACCGTTGGAACCAAAACGATCTTGCGAATTCCCGCTACATTTGGCTGCCGATAGAATTTGGTCAAAATGATGAAATCGCCCTTCAATGGCATGATGAATGGTCGCTTGATTTGCTCGACACCATGGGGAGGGTGACGGTGAATACTGCGCTTCCTACAAGTACAACGATTGGCAAGATGCCAGCGCTTCCGACTACTGTACAAGTGACCTTATCGGATGGAACGGTGAAGGACACGCCGATTAGCTGGAACATAAGTGAAGCGGCATTTAAGATTCCAGGAACAGTGCGTGTCAGCGGCATACTGACTCAGTTATCCAATAAGAAGATCGAACATCAAATATATGTGATTCCAGAGGGCAGCACTTATTTTGTCCATGCAGGAGGCGCGGAAACGTCAGATTATAAAGACATCGCTACGTTGATCGGTGAGGATCATTTGCTTAACGGAAACGTTATTGATCAGAAATACGATCCGGCGAACAATCAAAGCTGGGGTTATATCGGAGATAATACGCTGACGTCCGGTACGAGCAGCGGCAATATTTTTAATGGATTGCGTTATTTGAAAAGCAACGCCGGCGATGATCTGTCGTATCGCTTCGACATGGATAATGGGAGCTATGATGTCTATGTAGGTTTATACGACCCATGGTCCCAATATTCAAACGGGAAGCGGATAGCCGATATTTTGTTGAACGGTTCAGTAAAAACAAGCGGGTATGTTTTCTCGGACGCAAGCGATGTGCTTAGCTATGGCAATATATCCGTTGAAGACGGAAAGCTCGAGCTGACGGTGCATAGAGCTGCGAACGCAGGTGCTTCAAGCTCCGATCCGCAAATCAGCTGGATCATGATAACGGATAGCAAGGGCGATGTTGTTGAACCTCCGACGTCCTCTGAGTCAGAGCTGATCGTCCATTATGACATGAGCAAGCTGGAAGGCACTTCGGTCATTGACCAGACTGGCAAATACAACGGCGAATGGGTTAATCCTGAGAACGCGGAGTGGATTAAGACGGATGCAGCAGGAGCAATCAGCTTTGCTGGCGGCAATACAAGTTCTTATATTGAAATGCCGCAGGGTATTTTGGATGGGCTGACGGATGTTACGGTATCGGCTCTTGTGAACTGGAAAGGTAAGAACAGTGCAGAATGGCTGTTTGCGCTCGGACAGGACGATACACATTATTTGTATATGACGCCAAAATATAATGCGGACAGCACGGCGCGATTCGGCATCGCAACGAATGGTTGGCGCAATGAAGTGACGACGAAAGCGCCGCTGCTTCAATCAGATGAATGGAAGCTCGTAACGGCAGTTATGTCCGGTGTAGACAACAAGCTGACGCTGTATGTAGACGGCCAGTTAGCCTCGTCCGGCACTGCAGGAGGCTTTACTCTTGACCAAATTAACAAAAAAGACGGTATTAGCGGTTTTATCGGAAAATCCTTTTATGCTGGGGACGCTTATTTTGGCGGTATGATCGCAGATTTCCAAATCTATGACGGCGCGCTGCTTGCCTCTGAAGTGAGCGAGCTCAAGACGGCGGCCGATCAAAAGCTGGCAAGCATGGAGGCGCTGCTGCTTCAGCATGCGGCGGATCAATTAGACGCTCTGAGCTTCCTTGGCGAGAATGGCAGCAAGGATGAAGTGTTAACGAATCTTGAGCTGCCAACGACTGGATTGCACGGAGCGTCCATTACATGGCAATCAGATAATGAGTCGTTTATTAGCAATAGCGGTGCGGTTACGCGGCCTGCTTCTGATAAGAGAGATGAAGGGGTAACGCTGACCGCTGCTTTAACGGATGGAAAGTCGACTGTAACAAGAACGTTCACGTTCACCGTGTTAAAACAGCCGGACCCATCGCCGAGCCCGAGTCCAGATCCAACACCGAGTCCGACGCCGAACCCTGGAACAAACCCAACACCAAGTCCAAGTCCAGATCCAACGCCAAGCCCGGAGCCGCAGCCGCATTTCAAGGATACAGCAGGGCACTGGGCAGCAGCATCCATTAACAAGCTGTCGGACAAAAACATATTGGGCGGTTTTCCAGATGGCAGCTTTAAACCTAATCAGGAAATGAGCAGAGCGGAATTTTCAGCTGTTATTTACAGATTGCTTGGCTTCAAAGCAGAAAGCAGTGAATCTGGCTTCGGAGATATTACGCCTACTGCTTGGTATAATAAATATGTGAACGGTTTACATGCTGCTGGAATTATAACTGGCTTTGATGATGGCAGTTTCAAGCCGAATCAGGAAATGACGAGAGAGGAAGCATTCGTTATTTTGTATAGAGCGGTTAAAGATCAATTAATCGTTGCTTCAGGAGCGGCCAAACCATCGTTTGCAGATGAGTCAGGCGTGTCCAGCTGGGCCAAAGAAGCTTTAGCAGCATTAGCGGAAGCGGGTATCATTAAAGGTTATGAGGATGGTTCTATCAGGCCAAAAGAGAAGATTACTCGCGCCGAAATTGCATCCATTGTAGCAAACTTCGTCAAATAACAGGTTTAACGAGAGACATCCCAAAAGAAGGGATGTCTTTCGTTTATTTAAATATAAGACAGTATATTATTATTTTCTCATACTTATCTTATATTTCATCGTCTAAGCTGCTTCAGCGTCTAAAGAACGCCGAAGGCGTTTTAGCTTGTTAAACGATAAAAATGATATACTGTTGTGAAAACAATCGATTATTATGGAAAACGATGATATGATTTAATTAACGAAATTTGACGATAAATGTGCGCATGTAGGAGGCTATTTACAGATGGAGTACATCAGTACAAGAGGAAATGTTGGCAAAATAGGATTTATCGATGCGTTTATGATGGGCTTAGGCAATGATGGCGGCCTGCTTGTTCCGAGCGAAATTCCAGTTATTTCAGCAGAAACATTGAAGGAATGGCAGGATCTTAGCTATCAAGAGCTTGTGCTTGCTATATTCTCGCATTTTACGAATGATGAGATTCCAGCACAAGATTTGAAAGATATGGTGTACGCGAGCTATGCTACTTTCCGTGACCCGGAAGTAACGCCTGTTCGCAAGCTGAAGGATGATCTTTATTTGCTGGAGCTGTTCCATGGACCAACCTTCGCTTTTAAAGATATCGCACTTCAGTTTATGGGTCAGCTTTATACGTACGTAGCATCGAAGCAAAATAAAAAAATTCATATACTCGGGGCGACTTCCGGCGATACGGGAGCTTCGGCAATCGAGGGCGTTAAAGGCAAGGACGGCATCAAAATTTGTATTCTTCACCCGCATGGCAAAGTAAGTAAAGTACAAGAGCTTCAAATGACGACGGTTCAGGATGATAATGTACTGAATCTATCCGTAGATGGCAACTTCGACGATTGTCAGCGCATGATTAAGGATTTGTTCGCTGATCTTGATTTTAAAGCTAACAATCAGCTTGCAGCTATTAACTCCATCAATTTTGTTCGCATATTGGCGCAGACGGTTTATTATTTCTACGCGTACTTCCAAGTGGTGAAGATGACGGATGCGAAGCAGGTCAACTTTAGCGTTCCGACAGGCAATTTCGGTGATATTTTTGCAGGTTACCTAGCGAAGCGTATGGGACTTCCAGTAGGCAAGCTAATTCTAGCGACGAACGAGAACAATATTTTGGAGCGCTTTATTCTTGAGGGCGTGTACAAGCCGGGAGATTTCCGCAGCACGTACAGTCCATCGATGGATATTCAAGTAGCAAGCAACTTTGAGCGTTACTTGTATTATGTTCTTGGCGAGGATGCAGCTCAAATTCGCAATCTGATGGATCAGTTCAAAGCCGAAGGACAAATCGTCATTTCCGGCGATGCTCTGAGCAAAGTACAAGCAGAATTTGGTGCGCATGGCGTACAAGGGCAAGAGTGCCTCAGCACGATTAAGAAATATGAAGCGGAAAACGGCTACCTGCTTGATCCGCATTCGGCTTGCGGCGTCGCTGCAGCTGACAAATACAGCCATGAGCAAGGGATAACGATTTCGCTTGCAACGGCTCATCCGGCTAAGTTTAACGAAGCCATCGAGCTTTGCGGCATCGAGCAGCAATTCCCTGAGCAAATCGCTTCGTTGTTCAACAAAGAACAGCGCCAAACTCGCGTAGACGGTTCGCTTGCAGCGGTCGTTAGCGAATTGGAAGAATTCTATAACGCATAATAATGTTCCAATGATTCCGAAACCACGAAAGGCTGTAGTAAAGAAGGATTTCTCTTCTTGCTGCAGCCTGTTTTTGTTTAAACTTATGTTATAATTTCCATATTAAATAAGGTGCTGATTCCTATTTTGGAAGACGTGTCACTAGAAATGTGCAAATGAGTGAGGGATAGTCTGTGAATGATTTCAACAAATTCAATCGAGAGAAATGGAGTAAGTTAAGAACAAAGGGAAAGCTGCCATACGCCATTAGATGGGTGCTTTATTTATTGTTTTATATTTTATTTATTCAGGGTTTACTCATTGTACTTGATCGTAAAAGTGTGGATGAAATCGAAATAGGACCTATTATTTTTATTTCTGTTATTGTGGGCGTTGCTGTTTCTATGATTAGATGGTCTGTTTTCGAGAAAAAATATAAACAGGAATAGATTTTGAATAAGGACGAGGTGAATTGACATGTTAGCAGCCATTGCCCAAGCCCAAGATGGATATACGGTCCGATTCGAGCGCAATTTGAAGCATGATGCAGGGAGTGTCTGGTCGATGCTGACCGACAACGAGAAGCTGGCAACATGGTTTCCGGAGCTGCGAGTCGCGGATCTGCGTGAAGGCGGATTAATGACGTTTGATATGCAAAATGGCGAATACGAAGAGATGGAAATTATCGCGTTTGAAAGGTTATCCGTATTAGAGTATACATGGGCTGAGGACGCCGTTCGTTTTGAATTATTTCCGGAGCCAGAAGGCTGCCGCTTGGTTTTAATCGAAAAGATTACCAAGATTACGGAGCATACCCCTAGGGATATTGCCGGCTGGGATGTTTGTTTAGATGTTATCGAGGCATTGCTGGATGGGAGAACCATTGCGTCTCGCAAGGACGTATGGAAAATGAAATACAATAAATATGTACAAGCTTTTGCAAATTTGCCTCAAGCATAGCTTCATTTTTTTTTTAGCATGAGATATTGGATGTGAGCAAAATCATTACTGGGATATTAATATTTATGCTGGCTGGGTTAGCAGAGATTGGCGGAGGTTATCTGATTTGGTTATGGCTGCGTGAAGGTAAGCCATTATATTGGGGATTGCTTGGAGGTGTAGCGTTAGCATTATATGGTGTTGTTGCTACGTTTCAATCCTTTCCCTCGTTCGGAAGAGTCTATGCGGCATATGGCGGAGTGTTTATAGTGATGGCTGTATTATGGGGCTGGCTGGTCGATAAGAAAACACCTGATATGTATGACTGGATTGGTGCTGCCATTTGCTTGATCGGTGTTTCTGTTATACTGTGGGCACCAAGGCATTAGCATTTTCCGGCTTCCTGTGTAGAATAACTATTTACAGTTCAGGGAACGATTTGTTAACATATATGAAATAATGAAAAAGGCGATGACGAGAAGAGTAAATAAACACATTCTTTCGCAGAGAGCTCCGGCAGCTGAAAAGGAGCAAGGAATGTTTTATCGAAACAAGTCTCTGAGCATCACATCGGAACCTGAGCAAGGGGATGCTGTGACAGGAGCTCCTGTTATAGAGCTAGAGTATAAGCATCCTTTGGTGCCGTACTTGAAGAGGTTAATATGGCGACATATTGACGAATCTGGGGTGGTACCGCGAAAAATTTCGTCCCCAAGACGCGAAGTCTTGGGGGTGGAATTTTTTTTTGTTTTTTGGGACACGAAAAATCAAGGTATCGATAATAACCCTAAATTGGAGGTTTTACAATGAGTAACGAAATGGAACCGATCGCAGATCATTTTTTATACAAAATCATTAATGAAGATCTTCAAGCAGGCGTGTTTACACGTGAAATGTGCACACGCTTCCCGCCGGAGCCCAATGGATATCTGCATATCGGAAGCGCATATGCCATTCATACAAACTATACGATCGCGCAAAAATATAATGGGAAGTTTCATTTGCGTTTCGACGATACGAATCCATTGAAAGAGGACATCGAATATGTGAATGCCATAATCGAAGATATCAACTGGCTCGGCTACAGTCCAGGCGATCATATTTATTATGGTTCAGACTACTCGGATGCGATATATGATGCTGCTGTTGCGCTCATAAACAAAGGAAAAGCCTACGTCTGTGAGTTATCCCCAGAGGAGGTAACGGAATATCGAGGAACGCTTACTGAGCCTGGCAAGGATAGCCCATATCGAAATCGCTCCATTGAAGAAAAGTTAGAGCAGTTTGCGAAAATGAAAAATGGTGATTTTAAGGCAGCTTCAAAAGTATTGCGTGCCAAAATTGATATGAGTTCACCAAATATTAATTTAAGAGATCCCGTCATCTATCGAATCATCCATGCTGAGCATTATCGCACGGGGAATAAGTGGTGCATTTATCCGATGTACGATTTTGCGCACCCGATTCAAGATGCAATCGAGGGTATTACCTACTCCTTATGCTCCATTGAGTTCAAAGACCATCGTCCTTTATACGAATGGGTATTGCATGAGCTGGCGTTTGCTCATCCTCCAAGGCAAAGGGAATTCGGCAGACTGAATTTAACAGGTGTCGTGACGAGCAAGCGTTATCTAAGACAGCTTGTTGAGGGCGGCTTCGTTGACGGCTGGGATGATCCTAGGCTGCCAACGATTCGTGGACTAAGGCGAAGAGGCTTTACGCCTGAGAGCATTAGAAATTTCATCGATGAAATTGGCATGATTAGAGCTCAAAATTCGGTTGATATCGCGATGCTGGAGCATGCGGCAAGACAGGATCTAAAAGCGAAGGTCAAAGGCGTAATGGCCATCATTCATCCACTGAAAGTGGTTATTACCAATTATCCAGAAGGTCAAACCGAGCTTTTGTCCATTGATAACAATAGCGAGAACGACACGCTTGGCAAACGTAAGGTCGCCTTCTCTAGAACCATATTTATAGAGAAAGATGATTTTATGGAGCTGCCATCCAAAGGATTTCATCGATTGGCGCCCGGCGCGGAAGTGCGGTTAATCGGTGCTTATTTCATTACATGTGAGGAAGTCATTAAAGATGAAGCTACTGGTGAAATTATTGAGCTTCGCTGCACCTACGATCCTGAAACGAAAAGCGGAACGGGTTTTACCGGCCGGAAGGTGAAGGGGACGATCCACTGGGTTTCGGAGAGCCACGCGACCAAGGTTGATGTCCACCTTTATGAGAGTCTGCTGCTGGATAATGAAGCCCCGAAGGATACCGATATCGCTTGGGACAGCGTAATTAACCCGAGCTCACTGCAAATTGTAAAGGATTGTAGGATTGAGCCATTTGAGGTTCTTCCGCAGCCAGAGGATAAATTTCAATTCGTTCGGCATGGTTATTTCTGCGTGGACAAAAAACATACGACGGATATGAAGCTTGTGTTTAATCGCATCGTGCCGCTTAAGGATTCATGGAGGAAAAAATAAGTCTAAATCAAGATGAAGCTTCTCATGTGGTAAAATAATACATGTAGAGGCTTCTTTTTTATAAGGCTCTACAATCGGAAAACGAGGTGATGGAGTGTTACTGCTTAAGCTTCGAGCATTGATTTTGACCGCTGTCCTATTATTTATGCTTATACCAGAAGCAGCCAATGCCAACGGGGGACCACTGCATTATCCTGCAGAAGGATATGGACGGCTAGAGCTGGATGAAAATTCGAAAGTAAGCTTGGTTCATGAAAAGGTTACTTATACCTTCCGAGAAGTTGAGAGATACAAAAGTCATGCCGAAGTAACGGTTCAGTATGAACTGCACAATACGTCCGATTCTGGTAAAGACTTGGAGGTATTATTTGTAACGCCTGCAAGTGAGGCCTTTAGGGTATCAGAGGGTGATAAAGAGATTAATGTGATCATGGACCCGAAGGTGAAGACTGTTAACTGGCAGCATGCCCAAGTGAAAAACACGGTGATTGATCCAGTAAGCAGCAAGGAGCTGCGTTTATCCAACTACTCAGCGGAAATTCCACCAGCACAAGGAGCAAGGTTTCCTTTATCTTTTGAACCGAATGAAACGAAAAATATTGTCATCAACTATATTGAAAATGGAGGGATGTATAATAAAGGAGTGATTACGACGATTTTTTCGCATCTATATTATTTGACCCCAGCAGCTTTTTGGGAAGGGGAGCCGAATGTAGAGCTGGAAATACGTCTAAGTGCGCCCGGTGCGAAACTTCATTCGAATTTACTAATGGAGCAAACGGACTCCAAAACGTTCAAAGCCAATTTTAATGAATTGCCTAGCGAGGATTGGTACTTTTCTTATACGTATCCCAAAAGATTGTTGTATCCTACGAATATAGAGAAGGATCATAACCTCTTGGTGCTGGGAACAGTCGCAGCATTAACGGCAATTGCCGCGGCGCTTGCGCTTTTATTTAGAAAGAGTTTTTTATTTACGATTAGTGCACTTGGGATTTTTGGTTTTACGGTGTATTATATTTCGAAAATGGGCGGTTATCCGTTTAACGATATTTTTGTAGCGTTCATCGACTTAGTCGTTGGCGTAGGGTTGGTTATATGTGATATTTTAATTAGAGGAGCCATTCGTAGACGTAGAGAAATGACGAAAAACGTTTAAGCGTCCATCGGCATCTTTAAAAAAATTCGAAATCAACGTAAACTGTAGGAAACACTAGAGGAGAGAGCGTTATATGACAAACGAAACATTGACAGTTAATCATGAAGATCTTTTGGCTGATCTTGAGTACCGAGGGCTGGTGCAGCAATTTACCAACCGCGAGGAATTACATAAGAAGCTCACGAGTGAGCGCGTCGTGCTTTATTGCGGATTTGACCCTACGGCGGACAGCCTTCACATCGGCAGCTTGCTTCCGATTTTATGTTTGCGCCGTTTCCAACAGGCGGGCCATATTCCACTTGCGCTAGTGGGCGGCGGAACAGGCTTAATTGGAGATCCAAGCGGCCGCTCAACCGAACGTTCGCTTAATACTGCAGATACGGTATCGGAATGGACAGAAAGCTTAAAGCGTCAGCTTTCTCGCTTTCTTAATTTTGAACTGGCTGATAATCCAGCTAAGCTCGTAAGCAATTACGATTGGATAGAGCCGCTGGATGTCATTACATTTTTACGTGATGTTGGCAAAAACTTCACCGTGAATTATATGCTCGCGAAGGATTCGGTCGATTCACGTCTTTCATCAGGCATTTCGTTCACAGAGTTCAGCTATATGATTTTGCAAGCCTATGACTTTCATAAGCTTCATCAGGAGCATGGCTGCTCGTTGCAAATTGGCGGCAGCGATCAATGGGGCAATATTACGGCAGGTCTTGATCTGATCGGCAAAATGGGCGGCGGCGATGCTTACGGCATGACGATGCCTCTCGTTACCAAAAGCGACGGTAAAAAATTCGGGAAATCCGAATCCGGTGCGATTTGGCTGGATCGCTCAAAGACATCGGCGTACCAGTTCTATCAGTTCTGGATTAATACAGAAGATAACGATACGATTAAGTTTTTGAAATATTTCACATTCCTTTCTCGCGCAGAAATCGAAGCCTTGGAGACTGAGCTTCAGTCGCACCCAGAGAAGCGGGTGGCACAGCGTGAGCTGGCGCGTGAAATTACACGCCTTGTTCATGGGCAAGAAGCGCTCGACAGCGCAGAGAAAATTACGCAGGCTTTCTTCTCGGGCGATGTCAATCAGCTGAGTGAAGCAGAGCTGATCGAAGCTTTGCAGGATATGCCTACAACGGTGCTCACGAATAGAGAAGAGATTGCGCTTATGGATCTCCTGATCGAATCTGGAGCAGCACCATCTCGTCGCCAAGCCAAACAAGATATTACGAGCGGCTCCATCTCCATTAATGGAACGAAAAACACAGATGTAGAATCAATCCTCAGCTCGGAGCAAAGGCTGTATGACAAATTCGTAGTGCTGCGTCGTGGTAAGAAAAATTACTTCTTGATTCGATTTGAATAGGACAAAAACAAGCCAGACTTCCATTATCGGAAGTCTGGTTTTTTTTACGGGCATATTTTTATGAAAGAGACTGCCAATGTTTAAGCACTGGTCTTTGCTAAGCTGCTCTCCGCTCTCTTACGGCGGGATCGCGCATGGGAGAACCCGAATGAGGTTGCGGCTGTGGCAGCGGCGAGAATAACGCCTGTAGCACCAATCCAGCTGATAGAGGTGAGCGATACTTGCTCAACGACAACCCCTCCAAGTCCAGCGCCCGCAGCCATTCCGAGCTGAAGCACAGAGCTGTTCAGGCTGAGCATAATACCAGAAGCTTGCGGGGCAAGCGACATCAAATGATACTGCTGAGTCGGACCGGATGACCAAGCGGTAAAAGCCCAAAGCATAAGCAGCGGAAATACGATGGCCGGTGACTGCCCCGCCAGCGACAGTAGAATAAGCGCAATCGTATGAAAAAGCATACCGCTGACTAATGTTCGCGGAGCTCCCCATTTATCGGTGCTGTAGCCTCCAAATTTGGAACCAATCAAGCTCGCGATGCCGAAAGCAAATAGTCCGATGCTCACACCTTGTTCGCTGAGCTTCGTTACTGTAAGCAGAAATGGTGAAATATACGTGTAAACGATGGAATAGCCGCCGATCCACAAGAAGGTGACAGTCAATGCGATTACAATTTTTGGCTGTTTTAGCAGCCCGAGTTGGTTTCGAAGAGGAACGGGCTCCTCGCCATCTGTTTTGGGAATGGTGAATATAATGATGAGCATTGCGAGAAGTCCAAGCACTCCGATTGCTCCGAAGATGAGGTGCCAGTCGTATACCGAAGCGACTACCCTACCCAAAGGAACACCAACGATCAATGCTGTGCTGAAACCCATAACGAGCGTCGCAATTGCGCTGCCCTGTTTATCTACTGGTGCGAGCTTAGAGGCGACGGTTAAAGCGGTAACGACGAACACGCCTGTACTCAGCGCAAGAACAATTCTGGATACGATCAAAAACTCAAATCCAGGCAAAGCGACGGCAATAAAGTTGCCTATCGCGAATACACCTAATGCGTAGAGGAGCAGGTGACGCCGCTCTATACGTGCGGTAACAGCCATAAGAATCGGTGTGCCAAAAGCATAAGCTAGCGAGAAAACGGTAATCAGCTGACCGGCTGCGGATACGGATACTCCGATGTCCGAGGCTACCTTATCCAAAATACCCGCAATGATAAACTCGGACGTTCCCACCAAAAAGCTAATTATGGCCAGCATGTAAATTTTCCACGCGTTAGACATATAAATAATACTCCTCTCTCCACTCCACTGCTTTTATATTTCTAAATCTATAGAAATATTACTGAAAAAAAATTACTCCAGCAAATATGGCGCATACTTACGAGCCATTTCGCGGTTCACACTGTAGTAGATATACGTACCGTCCTTGCGGAGATCTAGCAATCCGCTTTCCGTCAATTGCTTCAAGTGATGTGAGAGGGTGGAGCCGGCTACGGATTCTAGCTTTGTGCCAATATCGGAGCAGCATAAATTTTTCTCCTCAGTAAGCAGCAGAGCTATTTTCAGACGGGTAGGCTCACCGAGCGCCTTATATACTTTTACAGCTTGACGTACGTCCGCATGATCTTCTGTCATTGTGGTTTCACCTTTCTTACAGTCATTATTTCTATATCTGTAGAAATAAGATAGCATAACCTTTTGGGAAAGTAAACAGGAAAAAGCGGCAGGGATAAGTTTATAGATCTAGCAAAAACGCCTTCGGCGTCCTCTGGATGCTGAAGCAGCTTTGACGGAGCAATATAAGACCTTTATAAGCTAACAAACTTATAAATTCTTATATTTTTAAAAAAGGAGCTGCGAGCAGCCCCTTTCTTTAGTAACATTATAGGTTATGCGCCTTTACCCAAGCCGTCAAAAATTTTAGCTTCCCATCAAAATAACCATCATCCTGCCAAGATCCCCAAACCATGCTTCCTCCTGTATGAAGTCCGATCAGCCAAAGCTGTCTGACGGCTACAAATACGGGAATCAACGCGAGATCATGCTCGCTTAATGGGCGTTCCTTCGTATAGGCCTCCAGAAAAGCATCCCAGCATTCATCCTCGAAGTTGTCACTATCCGTTCTGCCAAGGACACGATCCCATAGAAAAACAGATAGATCATACGAGCGCCAGCCTATGCCGCAGCAGTCAAAATCAAAATGTGTCATGCTGCCGTCATCTGAGTGAAATACGTTCCAGCCATGCAGATCCCCGTGGCATACTCCCCAGTCATATGTACCACCTGTGGCTTCTGTAAGGCGAACTTTCAACCTGCTGGCTATCTCTTGCACAACGGCTAAGTCATTCGGGCGATGCTCTAAAAACGGAAGCATCACCCTAAGAGGCTCATCGAGCAAATGGACAGCATCAAGCTCAAACCGTTGATGCTTTGGCTCATAGTGATCCATGGCATGATGAAGCTGCGCAATTGCGCTTCCGTAAGCTCGGCTCGTATCGACATTGAGTTTGCCGACTCCATCCGCATAGGAGAATAGCACAGCATAACGAGTACCTTCCGGCGCGTTAAGCTCAGTTAACCATTCACCATCTCGCCTCGGAATGGGATAGGAAACCGGAAAGCCGCAGTCTTTTAGATAAGTCAACAAATCCAGCTCAAAGCGGATATCGGATTCTGCTCGCCACAGATGCTTGTAAATACGCAAAATAAATTTCCCGGTATCTGTATCAACCGCATAGGTATCATTCAAGCCATTGGACACGAATCGGCTCTTTAGTGGTGAACCCATATCATATAATAAGACCATTGCCTCAAAAAGCGCATCCTTATGAAAGACAGTATGTACGGCAGGAATATGTAGCATGTCGCAATCATCCTTTTAATCGTTTTTAACATTATCTTTTTATCCTATAGGAATCGTGGGTCGAAAGGGATAGAAATAATGGCTATAGTTATTTTTTACTGTTGGAAACGGCTGTGTTGGATTTATTTGACAACTCAGGAAGGGCAGATTATTGTTAATCAGAATCGATAAATCAACTCTGAAGCAGGAGAGGATTATGTGAGGAAAATGGTATCAAATCATTTTCAAGACCTTAATGAGTATGTCTATCTTATTCAACAGGATATCGGCGCCACGGCTGCCGCAACCTATATCATTCAAAATGATGTTGTCGTAAATGAGTGGTATTCCGGTACGCATGAAGCATTAGATACGTCGAGAATCGTGGATGAAAAAACGCAGTTCAACGTCGCTTCAATCCGTAAAACGTATCTAGCGCTTGCCATAAGTTTGTTAATGGATCAAGGGAAAATAAGCAGCATGGATGATGAAATCGGGCAGTATCTAATGGAGTATAAGGATGTAGCTAGAGGTGTAACACTAAGGCATCTACTTACGCATACCCATGGATTAATCGAAGATAACGGGAAAATAGCAAGAGAGTTTCCTGCTGGTTATGGCTGGGCATACCGAAATACGGGGATCGCCATGCTTTTTCAATTAGTTACACATGTATCAGGACAAAGCTTAAGCTCTTTTATGAAGAGTCATGTATTTACGAAGTATGGTCTAATGGAAACGGGTTGGAGAACAAAAGATGCTGAGGATCTCATCTATAATTATTACGAGGATCAAGATACGTGGGTAGGACCAAACGATAGTGATGCAGGTGATCAAAGCAATTTGTTCGTTAGTGCGCGGGATTTAGCGATGTGGGGATATATGCATCTTAAAAATGGTCGCGTAAATGGAGAGCGGTGGTTGCCAGAGTCCGTTTTTACAAGAGTGAGTTCACTGCATACGCCGGTTACGGTTCCGCCTGACTTGCCTCGAAATGGTTTTATATGGTGGTTGCAAAGTGATACTCAATTGAATCAAATAGGCGAGCATCTACCGAGTGATGCTTATCAAGTTCTCGGGATTACAGGCTGTGCCTGTCTGGTCATTCCGAGTTGCGATGCTGTAGTGGTTCGTATGTATAATCAGCTAAACAATTCGGATGGATACGAATACTTAAACGATATAAGAAAGTTTGGAAATATCGCATATGATCAGGTTCGCAGAAATTAAGAGGCTAATAGATATGGAATATAGTTAAATAGGAGGTCTGAAGACATTGATCGAACTAAAAGCAGCTAGCATAGATGATGGGCGTGAAATATTTGAAATGTTAGTAGAAATAGGACCTGGAGAAAATGGATTTGTTAATAGCGGATTTAATATCGATTTTAGTCAATTTCCTGCGTTTATTCGGAAAAATATTGCGATATCGCGAGGCGAAAATCTTTTGCCGCAGCACGTTCCCCAAACTGTATTCTGGTTATTCATTCATTCATACCCGGTTGGCTTCGGGAAGCTTAGGCATTACCTGAATGAAGATTTAAGAAAATCAGGCGGTCATATTGGATATACAATCAGGCCAAGCGAACGAGGAAAAGGTTATGGTACGGTTATGTTAGCGGAATTACTAAAAAGCGCAGAAAGCTTGGGAATTAAGGATGTTATGCTGACTTGTGTGGAAAGTAATATAGCTTCAAGAAGAGTCATTGAGTTAAATAATGGTGTATTAGAAGAAAATGAAAGTGGGAAATGCAATTACTGGATTCATCTATGAGATTAGTGATAGTAGTAATTTTCATCGTTATGTTAACGGGATGCTTCGATAGTAATGTAAAGGAAATAAAAATATCTAATCAAACGGATGTGGATGTTGTTGAAATAAATGAAGTTCAAAACAAAAAATTCTCTTATTTGGACCAATTGCCCGCTGAGCGAATGGAAGAGTATGAATTATTTGTGAAAGAGAGAAATCTGAGTCATTTACAACGGTTTTCACCTAAAGAAATATTATTAATATATATGCATTCGGTTGCTATATTTGATGCGGATTCCATTTACGCTCTTACTTATAATAATGACTTATTAGCTGATCCTGATCTTTTTAGAAAAGAATATGCCGAGTACGTGTTAAATGCTGAGCAAGAAGTGGCTATGAAATTTAGATATTATGATTCCATACGAATTGCTGAGGAAACGGTTAAAGAAGATTCTTTATCAGTAGTAATTAGCGTAAGTTTGGGCTCGACTACCGGCTCTGTGGCGTATGGTTTAAAAAAAGAAGATAAGGTTTGGAAAATGGATATACAACATCTCATCGAGTATTTTAAGCAGAAAGCTACTCATTAGCAAAGTATGGAATAGCTATGTTATGTTAACTAGAAGCAAGTTATTCTTTTCACGGGAATGTAAGGAAATGATTTCGAAAATGAATCAACATTTAATATATTCGTATTGGAGAGGTCATTTTGAATATAGAAAAAGTATGTGAATACGATATAAGTAATGAATTAGCAGCAAGTATACAAGAATTATTAATCGATAGTTTCCCATTTTTCTATCCGAAGGATAGAATTTATTTTAAGCAATTACCACAATTTAGATTTCTAGCATTTAATCAAGAAAATCAACTCATAGGACAGGTTGGATTAGATTACAGAATAATGAATCTAAATGGTAAGCCCGTGAGAATACTGGGTATAATTGATTTGTGTGTTTCACCAAACACTCGCTCACAGGGTGTAGGTTCCACGTTGCTTTTAGAAATTGATAAGTTTTCTGTGGGACGGAATATTGATTTTATACTTTTATTTGCAGATAACTTGTCCTTGTATTTGAAAAATGGATATAAGCCAGTAAAGAACAAATGTAAATGGGTAAAAATTGATAATGAAACGCAGATTACAAATGGTATAGGCTTTGAACTATTTGATGAATTAATGATTAAAGATGTAGGAAAGATCGATTGGACTGAGGGAGAACTAGATTTATTAGGTTATCTTTATTAAGTTAAAGGGTCTATAGCTTAAAAACCTAAATGAAAAAGGCAGCCAATCTAATGGCTGTCTTTTCTCCGCTAAATGGGGAGTTCTATAAATAACGTAAACAGGTAGCTGTTTTTTCTAAGCAAGCTTGATACATATCCACAAGTGGGTAGAAAATCACACATCGTGGTTCTTATTTTATGGATAAATGTATGCCATTATATTTCTAGGGGGTGATTGAATGTTTACTGAATTCAATATGACGAATGACCGCCCAGCCTATACCCAGGTAAAGGAATACATGAAACGTTTAATTACTATTGGTGTATTGCAAGCGAATCAGAAACTCCCGTCCACGCGTGAACTCAGTTCTTTGTTGAATGTCAGTAGAAATACGGTAGTTAGTGCTTATGCTGATTTGAAAGACGAAGGGTTCGTGTATGTAGATAAAGGAAAAGGGAGCTTTGTTGCTCAAATATTGGGTGAGACAGCAACTGCACAATCATGGCAGCTTAATTGGAAGCAAAACATTAGTGATCAAGCGAAGATTGCTGAAGAATTGGATCTTATCAAGCATGGGATACGCTCGAATAAAGGGGAAATCAATTTTACAAGTATCGCACCGGATGAAAAATTGTTTGATCTCGATAATGTCAAACGAGCATTTTTAGATCGGATGTCCATTGAGGGTGAAATCATCTTAAATTATGGATATGCGCAAGGTTACAAACCGTTAATGGATTATTTGCTTCAATACATGGAGAATAAAGGGGTTAATCTGGAGGGTAAGGAAATCCTGATTACGAACGGTTTTACAGAAGGGTTAGACATCATTTTGTCGGCATTAATCAAGAAAAATGGACGTGTCATTTGCGAGAATCCTACTCATCATGCAGCAATTAAAATTTTTAAGATGCATGGATTTGAGATTACGGGTATCGAGATGGAGCAAGACGGGATCAATCTTATGGAACTGGAGAGAGAATTGTCAGAACGACCGTTTGATTTAACCTACCTTGTGCCTTCTTATCATAATCCAACTGGTATTGTGATGTCTCCCCATAAACGAACGGAAGTTATTAAGCTGTTGAATAAATATAAAGTCCCGCTTATAGAAGATGGTTTCAACGAGGAACTAAGGTATTCGGGATCCCACATTGCCCCTTTAATTGCATGCAACGGTAATGGAAACAGTGTCATATATATAGGCAGTTTTTCTAAAATCCTGTTCCCTGGCCTCCGGGTTGGATGGGTTTTGGCCGAAAAAGAGTTAATTTATTATCTGGAAAGTGTAAAGAGAGCGCGAAGCATTCACACCTCCACGCTAGATCAATCATTGCTCTATCAATATCTTCATAATGGCAACTTCGAGAAATATTTGAAAAAAGCCAAATCTGAATATAAGCGAAAGTGTGAATTAGTCATTCGGTGCTGTAGAGCGTTTATTCCGTTAAAGCGGCTTTCAGGCGACGGAGGACTTCATGTGTTTGTTGAATTCGATGATAACTTTGATACCAATGTCCTGTTAGAATGCTGTCGTCACAAAGGGGTCATCTTTACACCGGGTAACATTTTTTTTACGAATAACAAAGGTCATCATACTATGCGTCTTGGTTTCTCACGAGTCGCAGATGAGGACATTATAAAAGGGATTCAAATCATAGGTGATACGGCTAAACAAATGATGAAGGAGGTACAGCTATGAGAGTTGGTGTGATTATGGGGGGTATTTCATCAGAAAGAGAGGTATCCCTAATGACTGGGAGAGAAATGATTGCTAATTTGGATAGAGAAAAATATGAGTTGTATCCGATTGAAATCAATAGTAAAGATGAACTCGTTGAAAAAGTGAAAAATATTGATGTGGCACTGCTTGCGCTTCATGGAAAGTATGGTGAAGATGGAACGATTCAAGGAGCACTTGAAACACTAGGCGTTCCTTATACCGGGTGCGGCGTTTTATCGAGCAGTCTGAGCATGGATAAGAATATATCCAAAAAACTATTTCGTAATGAAGGCATCCATACTCCCGATTGGATTCATTTGAGTAGTGCAGATGAATTATCTATTGGAGATGTCGAACGACTGGGATATCCGGTTATTGTGAAGCCAAATTCAGGCGGTTCGAGTATAGGAATCAAAATGATAAAAAACAAAGAAACGTTAATACCTGAGGTGCATGAAACCTTTCGATGGGATAATGAAGTGTTGATCGAGCAATATATTAGAGGTGAAGAGATCACCTGCTCCATTTTAAACGGAAAACTTCTTCCCATTATCGCTATTCGGTCTCAATCCGAATTTTTTGATTACTCTTCCAAGTATGACGACGGCGGGGCCGATGAACAAGTGATCCAATTGCCTCCCGATATTTTTGAGCAAGTCCGTGCTGCTGCGCTAGGCTGTTATAAAACATTGAAATGCAGCGTTTACGCTCGAATCGACATGATTCTTAAAGATGGAATCCCTTATGTAATGGAAGTGAACACACTGCCTGGCTTGACGAAAAATAGCCTCCTACCCAAAAGTGCCAAAGCTGCGGGGATTTCATTCAGTCAACTGTTGGATTTTATAATTGAATACTCGCTTAAGGAAAGAAAGAAATAAATCAAAGAATAAAGGTTAGTGCATTAGATTTAGAGTGGCAGCAAGGTAAATTTGATTTTGACGATGATAAAATAATGCGTGTTTTAACGGATAATTACAACCCAGTAGGGGGCGTTTGATGAAATCCAATATGTTGCTTGTTTTGGCGCTTTTACTTATACTTTCAGGTTGCACTAAACAAGGATACAAATCGATAGAAGAAGCCATGAAACACGGTGGAATACAATACAAACAAATTTATCATCAATATGAAGTGAAAAACGGCATAATTTTATTTTATGAAAATCCAAGTGGAGGCCTAGATGCTGGAATTGTTTATAAGAATGACAACCGGTATAAATGGGGCTTCGGCGGCGGTACCGTGTCATTCTCTTCTCAAATGGATGTTGACTGGGGATGGGTTAACCTAGATTACAATGTAAATGATGAAGATAAGCAGTACCAGCTTTATTACGGCATAATACAAGCACAGTCGATTAACCGACTTCATATCGAAGATAAAGGTTCAAACAAATATATTGATAAAGATGCAGAAATAGTGGAACTACAGAATGGGACTAAACTATGGTTTGCATTACAAGATAGTTACAGCGAGGTTTATCCTGGTTTCATATTGAATGGTTTTAGTAAAGATAACAAAAACGTGTTTCATTTTGAGTGATGTTGAACCAAGGGTTTATTGAGCTAGCAGGTAAATTTAGTTGAACAACAATAAGAAGCTTTCCGATTGCAAGGTCGGCAGCTTCTCGCGTTTATCGGTCAGCGGTTTTGATGAACTTGAAAACAATAAAATAAAATTAAAAAAGCCCTCCTCATCTCTACACGAGATTGAGGAGGGTTATTTGTTAATTTTAAATTAGAATCTTCTTGCCCCTGAGCCAAGGGATTGTTCTGCAATTTGAATTAAAGCTCTTGTGATGTTTCCACCAATAGTACCTGCATCACGAGTAGTCATATTTCCGTTGTAACCATCTGGAGACCATTGAATTCCAAACTGTTGTGCTACCTCATATTTCATTTGGTCAAGTGCTGCTTGTGCTTGTGGAACGACTAAACTTTTTCTGCTCATGTGTTTTCACTCCTTAACTGGATGTGAAGTTATTTTGTGGATTGTTTTTTCTTTTTATACATTAATTATTGGAAATTTAGTATTTGTTCATTTACAACCACCAGAACGAGCAGGTTAGTTTAATCAATAAAGGGCATAATATCACCAAAATATGGAGGTGTTATCCTTGTTTAAACGGACTATTTTATTCGTGTGTATCCTTTCGTTATTCATTGGATTAAATTGTGAACTAATCATTGCAACAGCAAATCCTTTAACGGCTTCATCAAATGTTGGATTAGACAAGTTGAAAAATGCTACGGATTTCAAATTATTTACCCCTAACTCGTTTGAGAACTATAAGTTAGAAATTAAGGAACCTTATCCTCTTGTTCTTAGTCGAAGAATTTCGAAACTTAGACTTCATTATTTCGATAAATCAGGACAAACGTACTTGTTTGGAATAGAAGAACATAAGGCGGATGGTTACAAAATCAATCGAGTTGAAACCCATTTCGATGTTCGTAACCAAACTAGTACAACCAGAACTATAGTTGAGGATTTTAAATTTGATGTAAGCGGAGCGAAAGTTAACATAAACGGATTCGAAGCGCGATTTGTAGCATGGGCTAATCACATACCTGGAGGATATTTACGTTGGGTACAAGATGGTACTTATATAGAAATCGACAGTGGAGCTTTGTCTAAGGAAATGATGGTCGAGCTGGCAAAATCGATGAAGTGAGTAAGTGATTGAGCTCACGGTTATCGATAGTTGAGGGGCTTGCTTAGTGGCAGCTCCTCTTTTGCGTATTAAAGTAATAGGCAGATTAGTTGAATAAGCGAATATGGGGTGGAGTTTCCTTATTAATTTCTGTTTTCTTTTTGATGATAGCCAAATTGATAATAACAAGAGAGTAATACTAGAGGCATAATATAGGCTGCCGTTTGTATCTTTAACAGGTCAGTCTACAACAGGAGTTGTTGCTCGTATAAAAAAAGACGTCCTTAAACTGGACGCCTCCTCCTAGAAAGATGATATTCTGATTTTCTCAGCAAATAGGACTTATGCCTTTCACACAAACAGGAGTTGAACATATTTAGATAGTAATTAACCCAACAATCATGCCATATATATCGAATGTTTTCCATGATATTCACTTTATCCCCTCCCAAGATTATTCATCTCTGGCTGGCTACGAACTCACATGTACATATATCCTTCGAATGTATTTGCAAATTTAAGTCTTTTTTACAGGAAGCGATTTTGAACGTCATTACTGCAATTATTGTTCAAGGAAAATCCTCAATATAAACTTGTACCTGATGGTCTATATGAGATGCTTACAAGTGGGCAAGACAGTGCCTCTGAAATTAAACATATAAACACAAGAGATTTAGTACTGTAATACCTAAGCACAAAGCAGTAATTGTGCGAATGACAAATAGTCTATGGACTTTTGGCGGAAAAAATGGATTCGATTACATTTCTGATATTCAAAGGTTTGGTAATCTTATTGCCCGGGCATTAAACCAACACTCTAAAATTCAATATAGGGAAAAGAGATTGGAGAATATTTCGAGAGTAGATTCCATATTATAGAAGAGTAATAATACATTCTACTAAATTGCTAAGCTAAACTTGTTATTGGATGGTGCCGAGAAATGAAAATAAGGTATTTATTAATAATGGTACTAATGACTTTTACTGTTCTTTCATTAACGGGCTGTGTACCTGGAGATGGAGTAAATAATGCTCAACATCCTGCAGGTTTTTTCTGGGGGATATGGCATGGCTGGGTTGCTCCGATTTCACTCATTCTTGGCATTTTCAAACACCATATTAGAGTATATGAAATATATAACTCTGGCTGGTGGTACGATTTAGGATTTTACATTGCTGTCATTAGCGGCTTTGGAGGAATATCACTCTCTCGACGAAAAAGACTAAAACAAGAAGAGTAGCTGTTTGTATAACTAGATCGTTCAACTAACGGGAAACTATAGCTTAACAATCAAGAACGATAGTTGAATAACACATAGGATGAGCAGGCGCTACGGTGGCCTGCTCATTTTATTAAGCTAACGGGAAGTAGAGCGTGGCGGAGGAAGTTGCTACTGCGTGGTATTTAATTGTTGAATACAATCTTTGATCGTATCAATGACGACTTTTGGCTCTGAAAATTGAGGGAAATGCCCACTTTTTTCAGCGGAAATATGTTTGTTGTATCTAGACAATGAAAGTAGTTCCAACTGATGTTCTATCCGTTTTTTACGAACTTTCTCTGGAATCATACGATTTTCTTTCATACCTGTAATCACATATACGGGTATGTCGGGAAAATGATCGATTGCGTGGATTTGTTCTACCGTTTTTTTAACAAAATGTACTTCACTGAATTGTTTATGGGAAGACAAGGAATCAAACATAGATAACATCTTGTTCATTCTTTTTACTACCTTACCTTGATATTCATCAAGGTTTATATCTTTCGGATGGCTGGATTCCAAAAAGACTATGCCAGCTATTTCATTTGGATAACGTCGGGCATACAAATTTGCATATAATCCTCCTAATGAATGCCCAACTAGCAAAAATGGAGGTTCAAATCCTACTATTTTTAATGCCTCCCGTAATGTTTCGACAATAGTTAGTCCATCTTGGGGTTCATTAGGCTTATCACTACCCGCAACACCAAAACGATTATAGGAAAATACAGATGAGGACTCCGAAATTTCAGGAAATATTTTCATCCAGCCTTCTATGGGTCCAGAACCACCGTTAATTAAAACGATATTGGGTTTGCCGCTCCCTCTAATATTATATTGTAACTTCCCTCTTGATGTATCCAATTTAGAAATCTCTATTGCCAATACACGACACCTCACTTTGTTATGGCTAAATTTACACTAGCAATACGTTCTTGACGGATAGCGGTTCCATTGTTTGGTAGTAATTGGAGATAGCTTTTGGCAGCATATGTAGAAGTCCGTTTTTAAAATACAACAATTATTTGATTTTGAGGGTCTAAGTGGAAGAGTAATGTCTTCTTCCTATACTCCTATGCCTGAACATCCTAACTACGGACCTATGATTGACGAATTGAAAAAGTTATTTAATCGATATGAGAAAAACGGTAAAGTACCTTTTATATATGAAACAGAGTTATATTGGGGAGAGATTTAATATTCAATTAGGGAGCGTGAGTTGAAGAATCGATATAGATAGTGCAATAAAAGAGAAGTTCTATCCAAAGAAAACCACTCCATTGTCGGAGTGGCTTCTTCTTTATATACTGATGTACATTTTCTGGTCATACTATACTTTGTGCTTTGATACATTACGGTGAACCGTATCATAGACAAGCCCGCTTCCTTCCTCAGTTTCAATTCGAATAATCATATTGCCCTATGCAGTAATCGATAAATTCGATTAAAATGGGTAAGTATTCAAAAAGCTGTGATAGGGATTCAACACATTCAAACCAAGGGAGTAAAACGATGAATAAGCACACATCGGGATTTGAACACAACTCAGCATTTGCTGAAAAGAAAGTTACCTGGCTAGAACTATTTTATGATCTACTTTTTGTAGCTGCAGTTTCAAAAGCGAGCCATGTCTTGTTACATGTAGAATCTGGTTCAATTCCATTTGAATACTTATCCAAATTCATCCTAATATTTGTTCCGATCTGGTGGGCATGGGTTGGGCAATCTCTCTTTGTAAATCGATTTGGACAAGACATCTTTTCACACCGAATATTTCTGATTCTACAATTATTTTTTGTGTTAATAATGACAGCCAGCTTATCTGTTGATTTTGATCAATACTATGTTTCATTCTTAATAGGCTATGTTGGTTTAAGAGCTATGACAGCCATTCAATATCTTTCGGTACAAAAGAAAGAAGAAGCAGATAGAAAGATCACTGCCCGTTATTTGGGAAGTCGATTTTGGATTGGATTGGTGATCTCTTCTTTATCACTTTTCTTTGACTCTTGGATTCGTTATCTAGTTTTGTATGCGGGAATTATTATAGACATATTACTCCCATTAATCGGTCGGCAATACTTGGTGAAAAGCCCTATAAATACTCACCATTTATTAGAACGCTTCTCGTTGTTTACTCTCATTCTTCTTGGCGAATCAGTAATCAGTATACTTGCAGTATTGCAATCTAGCTACTGGACGTGGCAATCTGTTTTATTTGCAATATTAACTTTTTTATTAATTATTGCTATGTGGTGGCAATATTTTGATAATGTTGAAAAGAAAGTGGACAAGACCATAGAGACCGCCGGGCAAACCATAATTTATGGCCATTTATTTATTTATATATCCTTGTGTATGATTGCAGCTTCGATTCAATTGCTATTTTTAGAACAATTAAATTATACATTTATGTTATGTTTTGTTTTTGGGTCTGTACTGCTCTACTTCTTCTCTACCTCGTTGGTCTTCCATAAATATAGACACTTACATCAAAGATTAGGGATATTTCATTTAGCGTTATTATTAGGCTTGCTTGGAGTTTTTTTTACAGTAGATTTGTTTTTCCTTATACCAAATTACCTGATCATTGGAGAAATGATGTTATTCTTTGTTGTATATGCAAAACTAACGACTTGAATTCTTGTTTGTTTGATTCTGATAAAGATCCGATTTTCAGGACAAAACACTGGCATAATTTGGAATGAATACGAAGTATCGAGGCATTGGTTTCTTAGATACTAAGGCGCCTCCAATTTTGGGGCGTTTTTTATATTTATTTAGCAATGGAGGGTGAAATTTATGGAACCTACGCTTTCAGCCGATCTTGAAAGAATCCTGCGAAAACTTGAAAAAGCTGATTTAATTAATCTTTTAGTTGATAGGATATCCTCAAGTGACTTGAATTCACTTCTCTTAAAAGTATTCAGCGAGAAAACAAAAACATCTTCTCCGAATGATCTACTTAAAAGATATCGGGAAAACCGTTTTGTACACCCAGCTGAGGTCGATGTAATCTTGCTTAAGAAGTTGGAGATGGACGTTTTAGAAATTGCTTCTAAACATTATATTTCACCAATTCAATTATCTCCCGTTGCACCTTTGGGTTGTTCTTCTGTGCTAGGAACGGTTGATCAAAACAAAGCGATCTCAGCCCTTAGAGGAACGGAAGTTGTATCAGATGCAACTAATCTCTTAGCATTACATATCAGTGAATTAATAAAAACAAATAATTCAAAGAATAAGAGAGATAATTTTATTCGTTTCTGTACAACCCATAGACATGTCCGAGCGCAATTCTTTGGAGATGCTCCAGGGATGCTGCCACATTTCCATTTATTTTGTATGGTGACTTCTGGAGTAGATGAAGGTTCCTACAGCTTCGAAAAACAATCATTATGGGAACATATAAAAGTTTACCAAAGTATATTCAAAACTCTTTTTGGATCTGAAATCGAGATCATCTTAAGTGCACGTAATGGTTACAAAGATACTGATGGTCTGGTTTCTAGGATCATAAAACACGGGCATGAACTGTCAATGAATGTGTCGGTAATTGCAGGTGAGCCGAATAAGGAAAACCAGTATTACAAAGGATTGCAATTTACTTTAAAGACATTTATAGGTGAAACGGAGTATTTCATTGGCGATGGTGGCTTTGTAGATTGGACACAAAATATGTTAGGTAGCAGGAAAGAGCGGCTATTAATTAGTGCAATTGGTCTGGATAGACTAATTTTATAAATTTCTACAAGCTGGAGTGAACATTTACCCAAACAGAGTTCGATCAGGCATGAGAATTTCATTAGACGTGGGGGGAATGAAGATGTCTTTTATAAATGGAATAGAATTATGTCGTCGATTTCATACGGAAGTCGTTGAGCCTGTCATGACGGACTCCTACCCTTTATTGTCCTATTCATCGGCTCTAATGGGTCCCGGCAGTGAAGTGCTGGGATATGATACGGAAATGTCAACGGATCATGATTGGGGACCCCGGGTATATCTTTTTCTTAACGAACAAGATTTCGGGTATTCCGAACGAATTCAAGTATCTCTACTCGGGCGAGCTCCGGGACGGTTTTATGGCTTCCCGGTTGATGTACGAATGAGCGTGATTACAACGGTGCCAAGGTTTATTGAAAGCTACTTGGGTGTTAACAGAGATGAACCCATAGAGCCAGTGGATTGGCTAACTTTTCCTTCGCAGTCGCTTCTTGAGATAACAAGGGGAGCAGTTTACAGGGACGATCATCGTCTACTTTACACGCTACGCAATCAACTCGATTATTACCCACAAGATGTTTGGTTGTACCTAATAGCATCAAATTGGCAGCGCATTGGTCAAGAAGAACATCTGATGCTTCGTTCCGGCTTTATAGGAGACGAACTTGGCTCAGCTATTATTGCTTCACGCCTTGTCCGTGATATCATAAACCTTTGCTTTCTAATGGAGCGTCAATATGCCCCTTATCCGAAATGGTTTGGTACTGCATTCAAGCATTTGAAATGCAGTGATCAATTAATGCCTTATCTTTGGACTGCGCAAACGGCAACTACATGGAGAGAACGTGAGCATGCATTTAATAATGCTTACAAACATTTATCAAATATGCATAACGGACTAAAGGTCACAGAAAAGATTCCTAATGACGTTTCATACTTCTATGATCGCCCCTTCAAAGTGATGGATGGTGAAGGAGTCGCTGGACTTATTGCGAATCAAATTGTAGATGCTGATATTAACCAGTTAGCAGAAAAACGTTTGATCGGTAACATAGATCAGATTACAGACAATACTGATTTTAGAAAAATAAATTGCTGGTCTGATGGAGAAGGACAATACGCAAGAACGGCTTTGAAAAATCTATTTATGCCTATAAAAAGAGATCAATAGTTCCACAACCTGATCTGCGACGGCATACTTTTGTTAAGCTAACTGGGAACGATAGTTGAATAATACACATTAATGAGCAGGTGCTACGGTACCCTGCTCTTTTTATTTTCCTAGGCAAAGTAATCAATTTAAAATACTACCTTGACAGTCATAGTAGTATGTCGTATTATAAAAATGCGAGGTGAACATATATATGAGTGAAAACAAAATTACATCCGACCTGCTGCGTGGACATACCGATACGATGATCTTACGGCTCTTATCCGAAGCTGACCGCTACGGTTACGAGATCGTCAAACTGATTGCCGATCGCTCGGGCGGCGAGTATGAATTAAAGGAAGCCACGATGTACTCCAGCGTCCGACGGCTTGAGGCGGACGGTGATATAGAGTGGTATTGGGGTGATGAATCTCAGGGTGGACGTCGTAAATATTTTAGAATTACCGAAAAGGGTAAGACTGCTTACGCCCGCAATAAAAGCAACTGGGAGTATGCGAAGCGCGTGCTTGAAGACTTATTATAAGGAGAGATGAAGTTATGAATCAGAAATTGACGAATTATTTGAACGGTGTATTTATGCCATACGATGGAGTAAAAAGCGCCACCGAATTAAAGGCCGACCTACACTCCGATTTACAGGAGCGGTTCCGTGAACTCAAAGCTGAGGGCAAGGACGATGAAGCAGCGTTTAAGATGACTATTGAGAGTATCGGCGACATCGAGCAAACGATCCTGGAGGTCGCCAACCTCTCCCGCTCGCTGGAACGTCAGGTAGTGACAAACTTTAGCGCAAGCAACCTGGCGAAAAGCGACTTTGCCGGCGTTACGGCCCATAAAGGACAGTTTAATGGTAGCGCGTTGCACGGTTCCGACTTTTCGGGCGCAGATTTGACCGGCAGTTCGTTTAAGAGCAGCGACGTACGCGAAGCCATTTTTGACGGCGCGAATCTGACGGACTGCAGCCTATCCGCACTTGACCTGACAAATGCAAGCTTCAATAAGACGATCCTTGTACGAACCAATTTCAGCAAGTCGGGGCTTGACGGAGCGAAATTCACAGGAGTAAGACTGACCGACGTGACGTTAACGCTGACCGATCTTAGCAAAACGATTTTTGAAGGTTGTTTATTTGATGGGGTTGACTTCAAGTACTCCGCCTTGGGTGGGCAGCGTTTTGACGGGCAAACCTTTATCGGCGTTAAATTTGACAAGGCGGCATTAAACGAAGTTTCGTTTAGGGGAGCAACGCTTAAAAATGTGTCTTTTATTTCAGGTTTTACGTTAACGAAGAAATATTATCGCATCATAAAAACGATCTGCTTTGACGGAGCGATGATGGATAAGTTGACTTATGCCTCTCTTAAGGGCATGGAGGCCAATCTGTCTAAGGTTACCGTAATTTAAGGGGGGATAAAAATATGCTAAACAAATCAATTAAAGTAACAGGACTCATAAAGTCCTATAAGGATCTTCACGTCCTGAAGGGTGTAGATTTTGAGGTGGAAGAGGGCAGTATCTTCGCGTTGCTCGGGTCCAACGGGGCAGGCAAGACTACGGTTGTCAAAATCCTCACCACGCTGCTCAAACAAGATGGCGGATCCGTTACCGTAAACGGATTCGATGTTGCTTCAAAACCCGAGAATGTGCGACAAGCGATCAGTCTGACCGGTCAATTTGCCGCCGTTGACGAATTATTGACCGGACGGGAAAATCTTATCTTGATTGCCAAGTTACGATACCTTAAAAACCCACGACAGGTTGCAGACGATTTGCTTAAAAGCTTCGGCCTGACAGAAGCCGCAGACCGTAGAGTATCCACTTATTCGGGTGGTATGCGCCGCAGGCTCGACATCGCCTTGAGCCTTGTGGGAAAACCAAAGATCATATTCCTCGACGAGCCGACCACAGGACTCGACCCTGAGGCACGTATCGAGGTATGGAAGATTGTCAAAGAGCTTGCGGGCGGCGGTACGACGGTTCTTCTAACCACGCAGTATCTGGAAGAGGCAGAGCAGCTTGCCGACAAAATTGCCATTTTGCATGAGGGTAAGATTATTGCCAGCGGCACGCTTTCGGAGCTGAAAAAGATGTTCCCACTCGCAAAGGTGGAGTATGTTGAAAAACAGCCGACATTAGAGGATATTTTCCTTGCAATCGTCGGCAAAAGGGAGGGAAAGTAAATGGAGGGAGTAAAGAAACACTTCTTTAGCGATATGAGCATTATGCTAGGACGTTCTATGCGTCATATTTCTCGCAGCATGGACACGATTATTACGGTCACCATCACGCCGATTGCGTTGATGTTGCTGTTCGTCTATGTGTTCGGCGGTGCCATTCAAACGGGAACGGATAACTATGTGAATTACTTGCTACCAGGTATACTTCTAATTGCCATTGCTAGCGGAATATCCTACACGGCTTTTCGACTGTTCAACGATGTGCAGAAGGGCATATTCGAGCGGTTTCAAACCATGCCCATTTCACGTTCCGCATTTCTTTGGGGACATGTGCTCACCTCACTAGTATCCAACGCTATATCCCTTATCATAATCATTCTCATAGCTTTGATTATGGGCTTTCATTCGTCTGCGGGGATACTGTCGTGGCTTGCGGTTGTCGGCATACTCGCTCTGTTTACGCTGGCATTAACTTGGCTAGCGGCCATTGCAGGTCTGTCAGCAAAAACGGTCGATGGCGCAAGTGCCTTTTCCTACCCGCTTATCTTCCTACCGTTTATCAGCTCGGCATTTGTTCCGACCGAGTCGATGCCGAAGGTCGTTCGCATCTTCGCTGAAAATCAGCCGGTGACCTCGATCGTAGAGGCTATCCGTGCGCTGCTGTCAGGTCAGCCGGTGGGCAATGATATATGGGTCGCTCTTGCTTGGTGCGTCGGAATTTTGTTCGTAGCCTATTTCTTTGCAATGAGGGTGTATAAAAAGAGAGTGTGAAGAAGGACATCATTGTCCGAATGAAGTCCGCGGAAACCGCGGGCTTTATTTTGTTCTTTGTTTATAGTGAAGTGAAGGTATAAATGTAGTGTCATCCTTTTTGATTTAATGAGTCTGTTCATTTCTAATTTTTCTGAACTCCTTAGGAGTTATGTTTAGATGTTTTTTAAAAGACTGAATAAAGTGATTTGCATTATTGAAACCAACTCGCTGTGCGATTTCAGTTATCATATAGTCAGTTGATATTAACAACTCACAGCTTTTTTTAATACGATATTTAACCAAGTAGAAATACGGAGTCATATGGATGCTTTTTTTAAAACCGCGAGTGCACTCCGATACACTTAAATGCGCTACATCAGCTATTTCCTTCAATGTCAAATGGTTAGAATAGTTTTGGTGAATAAAGCTAAGCATCAATTGCAGTCTCTCTTGGTGGAGTCTGTTGTATTTAGATGACTCATCGGAGGAAAGTGGAAAATTTGATATAAGAATTAACCATAACTGAATCGTTTTGATGGAAACCTCATACTCCCACCCCCAGCTTTTTTTCGATTCAAATTCTTTTTTCATATCCCAAAGAATTTTTAGAATTTGATTATGCCAATCTGTATCCCCTTTGATTTCTATACTCAACAAGAAAGAATTGGTATACGGAAGTACATATTTTTTTTCCATAGCACTATCTGAATAAAAAGCGAGCAACTTCTCTGGGAAGTTAAAACTGACATATTCACCATCTTGGTTAAGGGATGTAACAATGTGAAGAACGCTCTTATTAATAAATATGGCCTGGCCCGTTTCTAAATCATAATTGATTCCATTGACTTGTATTGTTAGTTTCCCTTTGGTCACTAAAGTAATTTGTAGTTCTGCGTGCCAATGTAGATCGTTAACGCCTCTGCCTTTAGGAATAGATCCATGATTGGTATGAGTGTACATGATGTATGGAAATGCCTCGTCAGGATACTGAATGGCTTCGTGTAATTGTTTATTCAAAGTAATTCTCCTTATTAGACGATATTTCGATATAAATTAAAGATTTAATTGCACAAAATAGGCGCCTGTGATGATATTATTATATCCAGCTTAGGCTTATCATTCAATTCTGTGCACAGGAATTATATCTACATCTTGGAGGAACTATGATTAGTTCAAATAAACCTTCTTTACGATTTCATCCGTTTATTTTGTTATTTATCAGTATATTGTCCGTTTCTATCTCTTCCATCATGATTAAATTTTCAGATACACCAACTTCTGTGGCTGGGATGTACAGATTGTTTATTACCGTAATCATCATGCTCTTTTTTGTACCTTGGAAAATGTTTCGCTCTATTGAGATGAATAAAAAAGAGTGGAGTATCGTCATTTTAGCCGGCCTTTTTCTAGGGTTACACTTTTTATTCTGGATGGAATCATTAGTCTATACATCAGTTGCAAGTTCCATGGTCATCTTAGCGTTACAGCCATTATTTGTTATGACCGGTTCCTACTTTTTGTTCAAAGAACGTGTTAAACTACTGACCATTTTTTGCTTGATCGTTGCTCTTTTGGGTTCAATCGTTATTGCGTGGGGAGACATAGGGATTTCGAAAGATGCGCTAATTGGTGACGGATTATCGTTAATAGGCACATTCTTTGCTTCAGCCTATCTGTTGGCGGGACAAAAAGTAAGCCGCAAAATCAATGCAAATGTGTACAGCATTTTCGTCTTTTTTATTGGTGGCAGCGTCATGCTCGTCTACAATTTGATAAATAATTTCTCATTAATTGATTACGACACATCAGATTGGACTTATTTTTTATTGCTTGCAATAATCCCAACTATTTTTGGACAATACATTTTTAATCTTTTATTAAATTCAATTGGAGCTACAACTGTCTCGGTTGGTATTATTGGAGAACCGATTCTTGCCATTATTCTTGCGTATTTCTTATTAGGTGAAACAATTTCTTCATTTCAGTTCTTAGGTGGCATGATGACCTTAATCGGTATGGGAATGTATTTTTGGTCAAAATCTTTAAAATACAAGGTGCAAGATGTAACTGATTAGAAACAAATCATAGGAGTGGTTAACTTTCCAGCTCGAAATATTGCGGGTTTCCAATCAGAAGTATTAGTTCTTGGAGGAATACCGGAAAAGGGGGAAGTCATTCTCTTGAAACCAGATATCAAATTACTTAATGGGACGCCTATTGGGTGATTTAGGGGAAACGTAGTATTAAACTAACGAGGAACTATAGCTTAACTACACACAACGATGAGCAGGCACTGCGGAAGCCTGCTCATTTTATTATACTAACGGGCAGTTAAACGTAATTACAAGAGCATGAATAGGTTGGTTAATTCCAATATGTGGTATTATAGTCTAGCAAGTGTTTGTACGTATAATTATTGAATGGGGAAGTCGTATTTTGAACCAATGGAGAGAGTTTACGGACAGAAAGTGAAGAAGTATATGCTACAGTGTCGGATACATCATCAATAATTTCTAGGTTAGGGGAAAAAACTAATGGCTTTTTTATTTGCTTTATTGGCTTTTTTATTTATGTTGTTTTTTTTAAGTACATTCCGTGCTCTTATTAATAAAGAAAACAGTACTCAATTGACTATTATTACTTCATTACTTTTTGGGGGGCTATTTTGGGTATGTATACTAATTTGGGATCAATAGAGTTTTTGAACTAACGGGCAGGATAGTTTAATAACTTCGCGAATACCTTAGGCAAGGCGATTTTACTAACTTCGCGAAAAAGATGTTAGAAGAAATCGGTGGAAGCAATAAAACCACCATTAAAGAACAAGATATTAGACTTTTAAGAAGGTGGGTTAGGTTTGAAATTTAATGAACTTTCAAAAATATTTGTTAATGAATTCCCAAAATTCAAGCTTAACCTTATTGAACACGAAGCAAAATTTAAAGAAGTTCTTAACCATGTGTTTTTTGGTGACTTAAATGATTATTTAATCCGATTACTAAGAAAAGATATAGAAACCGAGTTACTAGTACGATTGTTTGAATTTTATGAGAGGATGGAATTAAAGGGGGATACATTAGTTAAAGAAGTTTTGTCTTGTACTATTCTAGAGAGGCTTGGGGACGAAAAGGAAATACTAGAAATTGCTTATAAATATATGGGTAAGGAAACAAGAAAAGCGTCTGATAATATTGAAAGAGAATGGGGGAGATTATGAGAGCAACGAGCCATTCGGAAAGATTTATTACGCTAACGGGAAACGATAGTTCAATAAACTTCAGCTCCTTATCTATCTATCTATATAATCAAAATGATTCATTATGGGGGGAGAGTATGCCTTGTGCCCATGAATTTGGGATACTTGATGATTTAGACAAACTGAAAGATTACAATGATTATGAACCACTCAAATATAACTGTATTTCTGTTGATGATGAGAGTATAACTWGTGTAAATAAACATTTATCTATCATGAAAACCTACTTTCATTCTTTTAATCGCCCTGAATTTGGTTTAGCCTATTGGGGAATTACAATTATTCCACCTGAGTCATTGTCATTGTTTTATGATGTTGTCACGTCTTTAGAGCACTTTAAGAAATCAGTTGGGCTTAATGAACTAGCATCAAAAATTTTACAAGCAAAAGAAAAACAGAAATATATGATACATTTCGGAATTTGAACTTAATGTATTGTGTGGTTATTGAACTAACGGGTAACGTTAGCTCAATAAGCACGAAGAAACGGCAGCTGATACATGGCTGCCGTTTTCTTACAGGATCTTCGAAATTAGGAAATATGAACTTTAAGCGGAGATCGCATCTCGGTATATAATCGGGTAGAGATCGCGCACTGTAATCTCTGTTAATATTGTTCTTTTTCATATTCACTACGATCTCCCTCTATTTGAAGAAGATGATATGCAAGCTTACTTTGCTCGAGTAAAGACAATCTATCGAAAGGTAGATCACTTAAACCAGGCTCTAACTTCATTAGTAGTCCGCTTAGTTTTTTGAACTCATTTCTTTTCAATTTGTCCTTGAAGATCTGAATGATATTTAATCATGTAAAATTTAATAAATAACCCCTTAGTGTTGTCCCCATTTTCTTGATAATGCTTCGGCCTTCTTACTCGAGACTAATAGAAAGCCGCCCAATAGATCATATGATAGAGATTATCTCCCCAAATGTAGCTGATAAAACTTGCTGCTGTAATAAAGGGGCCAAATGGTATGGTTGTATCTTTTTTATAGCCACCAATAATCAATAAGTATAAAGCGGCAAATGTACCCATAAAACAAAATAATAAAAATGACAAAAGGGATAGTTGTATACCAAGAACTAATCCAGTTAAAAAGAGCAATTTTATATCACCGCCGCCAATGACAGGAGCGCGATTTTCTTTATAACAAATTAATGCAATAAGATAAAATATACCCGCTCCAATTAACGCTGCAAATAAGTAGTTCCAATAGGGGAGTGGATGAATAAAGATTCGAATGAGTGTTAGGAATAGTATACCTGGTAAGATTATTATATCAGGTATAATTTTCTGGCGTAAATCAGTTATTGTCACCATAACGGCAGTAAGTACAAACGGTAAGGCAATTATCCATTCTGTTGAGAACTCGTAAAAAAATCCAAGTATTCCAAATGTAGCTCCTAACAATAAACGAACTCTGAGTGTGGAAGTTGAGTGAAGATTATTGTGAATAAGCCTATTACAAATATGATCGACTTTTCCGCCAATCATAAGACCGAAGAGCAAGGCGAACAATCCAAATAGTAGATACATTATATTTCACTTCCTGCAGCAAATTTATTGTTTAAATGTCAGCTTGTCTTGGAAACAAATAACCAAACAAAATTATTCTTGATGTTCACCAATATCAAGATCTACAAAATCACTTACATCTCTTTCTTTCTTCAGTAGTTTGCTGAGGTAATTTTCTTTAGTAATAGTGGAAGAGGAGTGACCTAATGTCTCGGAGATCCAATCCAAAGGAGCTCCTTGTGTGTAAGCAGTTTGAGCGAAATAATGTCGAAGATAATGGGGGGTTACCCGTCCACCGTAAATTGTCGTCAATTTAGCATCTGCCATTTGTTTAGATAAATAAGTCGAAAGACTAGATAGACTATAATGCCGACCAAACCGATTTGGATAAAAGGGTGTTTGATCGTCAGCATTGATAGCTATATTTAAGCCAAGCCGTTTCCTGTATTCAATTAGTACCTTAAGCGCATAATCCTTTATATGAGCATGACGCACCTTATCCCGCTTCGTTAAGGTTTTTAAGTAATACCTTCCTCTTTTCTTGTCAAAGTACAAATCTCCCCACTTAGGAGTAATGACTTCATTGAGTCTTAATGCACTTATTCCTAGAATGATAAGTAATGATTGTGTTTTGGGATGATCTGCGTAATAGATAATGGCTCTCTTTAAATCCGACTCCTCAATATCCCGCTCCGGTATATTAGGTTTACTACTCGCGATCGATCTTAGCCCTCTACTAATATTCTTAGTAAGATATCCTTCTTCAAAGCACCAAGTGAGAAACGAACGTATGATGACTAATTTCTTTTCACTTGTTTTAGGTTTTGTATATTTACGAATAAGAAGAGAGTGTAAGGTCTCCATGTCAAATCGGGAGAGTTCTTTTATATTTGCTTTTCCGATAATTCGAACATACTCAATAAATTTCAATAACTCTCGTACGTATTCAACCTTGGTCTGGATTTTACGTTTTCTTCCACGGTTATGTACATACAGATAGACCATGCCAATATTAGAAATAGAAGAATAATCGTAATTCCCTTCTGAGTCCTCACTGATAGAGATACGATCAAGCATATCCTGCAGGTGACGACCATCCAAAACCATTTTCTTAATTTGAATATAAGGTTCATCATTTGAGACTTCTATTAAATTAGAATTAGTATTTTCTATTAATAATTGATTTGAATACATACTTTATCACCAACCGAATCAAGGTATATATTTCTATTATATCAAATAATCTTTCGAAAAGTATTTCGATAGATAAAATTCGAAATATAAATCTAAACAAAAATAATAGATTATTCTTTTAGGTTTAACATAAGTATCTAAAAGACTTATTAACTGAATAGAGAATTCATTAGTTTAAAATATCTGTAATTAAGTAATTAAGCGTTACTCGAAGCTGTGGTATACTTAATAGTACATAATAATAATTGATAAATTTTAAGAATTGCATTCAATGAGTAATATAGAATTAGCTGAAGAGTAAGGGGAGAGAAAAACGATGAGTGAATATCTTAATGTAGCAGAAGCCGCAGAGGAAATTGGAGTGACTACAACGTCACTCTATAAATTGGTTAATCATTCGGATCAATCAAAGAGACTAGAACCAGTTAATAGACAGACTCATCGCGGAGATGGGGGATTTCGCTTCACAAGAGAAGAGATTGATCGTGTTAAAGTGCTCTATAAGAAGGATGACTTAACTTCAGCTGAAGCAGCTAAACGGATGGGACGATCAACTACTTATATCCATAAGTTAATCAATGATAATTCAATTGAATTTTACGAAAAAGAGTATCGTGGAAAAAAAACATATTTCATAAAAGAGGTTGATCTGAATCATTATTTAGAACTAAACCCCGATGCGGGAAAAACGGAGACACTTTTTGATAAGAGGAGTGGTATATTTCTTTACCAGCCATATTCCAAAGAAGGTAATATAGCACGTATTACGCGGTTAAAACGAATAAATCATCGTAAAGTAGAAGCCTTCCTTCAAACAAATGACGATCGTATGATTACACATGATACGGCTATCAAAGAAGGTTGGCAGCCAGTTATTCAACTCAAGGAAAAGAAGACGTTAACTTCCTATGGTTATGCAAAATTCATATTTCCAATTCCGAAGACGCTGGACTCGGTTATATATGCCGTTCTAGAAGAGTTTTTCATACACGCAGGGCCAGCAAATATGAGAATATCTGTTGAAGATAAACTTGTAGTAGAAGTTCGTAAATCAGTTTTGCTTGGTATCATGCCTGCGACACATCCAGATTTAATAGACAAGTTAAAACTTTTCATCGTTGAGGGCGAAGTAATACCGAAGTACGATGGCGTTCTCATTGATACTGGATTGTCACCCATCACCTTTTTCTTACCGGAGCAGCAGAAGTATGCACTTAATATTTTAGCTGCGAAGGAAGGGGTAAGTTTACAGGAGTGGATCGCTAAAAAAATATCTTTAATAGAAGAAATTCACTAGGTAATTAGGGATAAGTTGGTTTTATAGAACGTAAGGTGAATAACTCAGAGTAAAGCATGTGTTAAATAAGGAGGAAATCATGAAAATTGATACTGAGTGGAAGAATCAACTTGAGGGATCGTTAGACCATTTTCTTCAATTAACACCATTGATTATCAATACACTGAATAGGTCTGATTTTCCTCTTACCGGTGGCTTATATATGTTCTCAAGACTTGATGATAAAGAGTGCATTTATATCGGGAAATCAGGAAATCTACGTAACCGTGTATTTGATGCCCATTTAAAAGGGAACGGAAAATCAAGTTTTAGGAATGCGTTACTCGGATTAAAGAAGACTAGGAAACATGCAGCAGTGACAACAGAAGAAACGCTTGATGATTATATCAAAACGAATTACATTCTACGATTTCAAGAAGTAACGGACATTTTATATCGAGGCTGCCTAGAGGATTACGCTAATGCAGTGCTAAAGCCAGAGTATTCTGTGTCATTAAGTATGAAGTAGTTTATGTGAGTTTTGTGGTAATGAGGATCTTCTGATTTTTGGAAGGGGAAAAATGAACGATGTGTTTGACGATCACTAGAAAAGTAGAAAAAGTAACACTCGTTTATAACCGTTGATCATTCATCATTGTTGTTGGAGGAAGCTATGGATAAAAAGGAAATTTTTCTTAATGATATAAATTTCATAAATAGTAAATGGTTAAGAATTTTTGTCGTTTGCACGACAGTATTATTTATAATAACCGAATTCCTGTTTATTACTAGGGTGGAAGCTCCGGAACCTTACATATTTAACACTGCTGCTGTGTATATACTTATTCAATACTTCGCAACGCTCTTCGTAGATGATTTATATGAAGGCATGACCGGTTTAATGTTTAAGTATGCTGTCTTTCCAACATTTATTCCTCTTATAGTTACATATTATCTAATAAATGCAAATGAGCCATTGGCTGATAATTCGCTTATATTGTTTGTGAGCTGTATGTTATCGTATTCGCTACTTCAAATTTCGTTTCTATGGTTTAACACATATAGAAAGTTCAGTGGACACCGACATCTAAAAGAAGATGACTTAATAATATATCAATTTACGTTAGATAAGGTTAAAGCATCTACAGGTTTTGTTGCACCTATTTTTGGAATTATAGCACCATTTGTACAGTATGTTCCTGGTGTCACAAGTTATATTGATAAAGTGACGTATTTTATATCAATCGGTATCTTTCTAGGTATTTCTGCGATTTTCAGGGCTTTTATTGACTTATGGTTACTGGAACTTAATAACGAACGTAAGAAATATGTGGTGAGAACCGATAATCCAAGAATAAAAAATAAAAAATGGATAATATATAGGCGTAAAACGAAAATACTTACAAAAATACAATTAATCCAAAGTAATGATAAAGTGAATTCTGATGAAGCAGCAGTTGACTCTTTGGTTACAGACAATGGAACGTGTTGATGTTGTCGTAGACTTGGTGTTCTTGGCCATGTAATGATTTAATAGCTTCCGCATTGGAACATATTTCTTGCAGCACGCGATGAAACGACTCCATAAGAGCGTTTATAATAGGTGTACAAGTTTTACCTATATAGAATTAATCATATATTTGATTTAATGAGACTATGACACTGGACGACGTTTTTGGTAGAATAACCCGTTTTTCGTAGTAATAGAAGGTATGAAATCAAAAAGCGAATTTCCTTCAAGTTAAGCATTTCTCAGGTAAATTAAGCTAATTATATTAAATCGATAAAAGATATCTAGAATGAATATATAAAGAATTTTTTTGAAAATTGAAGACTTTTTAATGCGTATGTTAGAAAAAATACAGATTTTTCGGTATTTTACATGGGAAAAGTACAGTATATTTCATTTAATACAGTATTAATTTGTGTAGTTTTAATGTGATAATAATGACTCACAGCGAAGATAGTGGAGAGGAGAAAAAAAGCTAAGGACTGAGTAGAATCACAACTACCAGTTATTTCAACAAACTGCATACCAAGAAAGGGGTTTATTGTTTTGTTTAAAAAAATAGGACACGGATTGTTTATGTTGGTTACAATGGTTACCGTACTTGCGTCAGTTCCAGTTTATGCTGCTTCTGCTTCCTGGAGTATAGACATGTCATTTTATTTTCTTGATGGACAAGCAAATGGTCAATTTCATAATTTGGCAGACACATCTAGAGGAATAACGGTTTCAGGCACTCTTAAATCAGCTGAACGGTTACCCGGTAGTACCCCCAGTCCTCGAGAAATTTCTGTTAACATTAGTGATGATGACGGGGCTTTCGGTGATGATTTTATTGGGAATTTCAAGGTCAAGCCGGCCGCAAATGAAGGTGCTTCTATGACGTTTAGTGAAGAATTCCCTTCGGCCTCATCGGTAGATGATGAAGATAACATCGGTGAATATTATATGGTTTGGAATAAAGGTCTGCATGATTATTGGAGAATTACGGGTTCGGGTACAGTTACAAATTAAAAATTAGGATCGGGTAAAGGACCGTGAAAACGGTCCTTTACCTTTATGGAGGATATGTTACGCATGATAGATATGAGTCTTACATTGCTTTATATCTACTTCTTTCCATTACTTCTTGTGATTTTGTTAGTCGGGAAGTTTCTAAAAAAAATGAGCTTAGAGTACTTATTCTTTTTATCGATATTCTTTTTTTACATGTTGTCCGTATTAAAATTAACTTTATTACCTATTCCCTTCGGTGGCCTCTTAGAGAGTCTAAGGCAAGATGTTGAGGGCACACTGTTATTCATTAATTTTAAGCCACTTTGGCTAAAAGAGCATTTTTCATTTCTGTCCAGAGAACAACTATTAAATGTTCTATTACTAGTCCCATTTGGTTTTTTGATAAACTATTTAATTAACTCAACATGGAAAAAAGTAATATTAAGCGGACTAGTATTGACGTTAACTATTGAAAGTCTTCAATTAGTATTGTCTCTGTTGTTACGTTATCCTTATCGGATAATTGATATTAATGATATATTTTATAACTTCGCCGGTTCTTGTATTGGTTTCATTTTCTTCAAGCTATTTTCATCTGTATATGTGAAATATGTAAAAAAATATAATGTTAAATTAGATCCTTTCTCACAATATATATTCAATGCTGGAAACAAGCCATGATAAGAACATCGTCGATTTGGAAGGGCATAAAGGTAGCGCTAACAATTTGACGTTTGTATACATAGCCTACATTAATGACACTAAAAAGGGGCTTCAGATTAGCGATCTGAAAGCCCTTTTTATGCTCTTACCAAAATAATGCTTTTCTATGAAACTTTCATTGTGGTATAGAACTGCCGCTGTTTTATTGAACTAACGGGCAGGTTTACGTAACTTTCCAAGGTTTGGAACCGTATAAACTGACTATAACAGTCGGTACACGGAGGTACACGAAACTGTATCAATATTTCATCAATATTTTACACAATCCTTAGTGCGCTTCTGCTCATATTAGTCGTAATGTTTGTAATTAAAAGCTTTAGGAGAAAAAAACTAACCCCTTTTAGAGCTCAAAATTAGAATTCGAAAGATTTTCATTGAGGAGACAGAGACTTGAACAAGTTTGTAGTCCATATAGTTACATGTGTCTTATGTATAATAATACCGCTAGTCGGCCTTGTATATGTGTATTGGGATATTCATCAACCTAAAACAGGACCTGTAGGAGACGGCAAACCAAATTATCCCACGATACCTCAATTGTTACCTATTATATCTTGTTTTCTTCTTGGAGTTGGAAATTTACCTCTTGCAATTATGCGCTACAAACAAAACATAAAGAATCAAAAAGACAAAAAGATTTAATTTATTTGTTTCGCTAACGGGTCACGATAGTTCCACCCCCGAAGGGCTGCTTTATGGCAGCCCTTCGCTACGCTAACGGGCAGTTTGACGTAATAAAATGCTTTTATATACGTTTAATGTTATAAGAGGTGAACACAATGATAAGTATTTCAGACACAACCCATACTTGGCAGCATCGAAGATATCCTTTGCATCTAGAGTCCACAGTCTGATGACAACGGAAGTCGAAGATGATGAATAGCTTCGTCTATCACTCTACGGAGGGAGATTAGGCGAACTTGCTTATCTAGCTTTATGAGAGGGATATGCGAGTGAGTGGATTAGGAGTCAGCTGAAACCACTTAAAGATACTTTAAAACCATTTATTGAAATATCAATTCAAAGGGGTGTTATAATTTGGATTCTCTTTCGTATATCGAAATAAATAGATCATCACAATATGTAAATAAAATAAGGAACTATATAGTTATGATAAATGATTTCGAGAAGGGAACGATTGAAGACGGTGGTGCTCTTAAAATTGAATTAGAACCAGGAAAATATGAAGTATACTTGAAAATTGATTGGTGTAGAAGTAATAAATTGAAAATAATAATAAAAGAAAATGAAATTATAAAACTAAAATGTGGAAGTCCAATAGAGGGATTGAATTATCTAAATCCTTTTATCATGCCATATTATATTTTCTTTAATAGAGATAAATATCTGTACGTAAAGAAATATGATTGAAGCCCATTCGAAGAAGATGTGGCATCAGTTAACACAACATTCCTACTGCGGGCATTCGCCTTTGATCGTTAAGAAGGATTTCCAAGAAGTTTATTCAGGCGATACATTCAACCAGCTAAGTCTGACGACCCGTTCCCTGCGGTCACTTAAGCTGTTTGGACGTCGGTAATGCACGAACGTTACCTGAAAAATCTGGAGAGGAACATTTAAAGAATTTGTGCTAACGGGTAACGATAGTTCAACATCGAGAGGGCTGCCACTTGGCAGCCCTTCGCTCAACTAACGGGCAGGATAGCTTAATCAGTTCGCGAATACTTATGGAAAGAGTAATTCACGAAGTTCGTAAATAAGACGTTATGTGAAATACAAGCAAAGCGTGAAATATATAAATGCCAAGGAGTGAATTAATGAGAAGATTTATGCAGATCCTGCTTACATCTATTCTAATTTTAATTCTTATTGGATGCAGTAAGAATAATCCACCTGAAGATGTGGTCGATGACGGTTTAGTTATTAATTCAATATCTTTTGGTCTAGGTGGAGATTTAAATAAAACCCTAGTATCTTATAACTTTAATCTTTGGAATAAAACTAGGAAAGCAATATTAATAAAGACCGTTGAGCCCATATTATCAGACGATCTTCGTAAAAGATTAGAAGACAATGAGCTAATAAATGAAATTAACAAAACCATTAATGGAAGTTCTTCAGAAGTAATTTCGGGCTCATTTTATTTAAATACTCAGGGATTAGATAAACAGGGGATTGAAAAACTGAATATCGAATTGAAGGAATTTAGAATTAACTCAGAACAAAAAATAGGAATTGAAACACATTAATTAATCTTGTCAGTGATTTCAAGAAGGCTTGTACTTCACATAATACCATATTCACGCTTCGCTCCTTTAGGGTGGTGGGGCGTCGTGAATACAAGAACGTTAAGCTAACGGGCAGGTTAACGCAACGATGTATGCCGAAATTTAATTTTATATCACTGAGATATGGTAATATTTAGTGCGTAAGAGGAATCATCAACAAAGGCTACCGGTTAAGTGGATAAGTGGATCTGGTAGCCATAGGTGTAAATGAATTTCATTTTTATCAAATCTGATTACAGAAAGGAATGAAGCAAATTGATTGAGACTATTGTTGAAAGCGTTTCACACCTACAGGTTCCAGTTAAAAATCTTGAGGAATCTACCGAATGGTATATAGGTAATCTGGGATTCAAGGTTCATTGGAAAAGACCGGACAATAAGATGACTATTCTTACGCTTCCTTCAGGTCCGTCCATTTTTCTGTGTGAAACGGAATTGCACCAGGGAATGATGTCTGTCGTTATCGGTTTTGAAGCAGTAGATATTCGGAAGTTGTTGACCGATTTGCAGAGTAAAGGGGTACAGATTGGCGAAATCAGAGAAAACAGAGGGGTAGTCGAAGGTGAAATTCTAGGAATGGATTTTGACTTCTTTGATCCCAGCGGTAATATGTTAGTGGTACATGCCACATCTAAGTTCGTTGAGTAGATTCTATTGAGTATTCTCATTACGCTAACGGGTACGATAGCTTAATGACGACACAACGGCAGCCGGCCATGGCTGCCGTCGTTGCGCTATCGGGCAGGCTTACGCAACCCAGCGACGCGTAGTTAATGCACAACATTGTTTTTGTTGTTTTCGTCTATAATTACAAAAGGGGGCGATTACATGGCGGGAAATATTCTCTATTTTTTCTATAGTGGTTTATTGTTAGTTGCTTTGATTGTAATCATTGTGATTTTCGGCATTAAAAAAGATTTAGGTCCGATGAAAAAAACTCTCCTTGTCACAACACCGCTGGTTGTTTTATGTGGATTTTACTTTTGGAATGCGGAATTCAACAATTATGTAAAAAGTTATTTTTTCTCCAGCAAGGTTTATGAATGCGACTATAAGGCGGAACTGACACATATATCAATCCCACTCCCCAACAGAACGGTTCTTAAGGGAAAAGAAGATGCCTGTTCCCCTTTTTACTTAACCTATGCTAATGAAAAAACATTCATGGATTTCTATGAAGAAGAATTAAAAAAAATAAGAAACAGAGAGTTTATTAAAACATTTCATACCGTGGAACAAGGATTCATGATTGAACTTATGTCTGGCTCTACAATAGATATTTTACTGAACGAAGGTAATCGGTCAATGTGGATTGACTACAATCGGAAAAAATAAACAGTGCATGTTGCCTTTTCTGCGCTAACGGGACACGATAGTTGAATAACGTATTGATGAGCAGGTGCTGCGGTGGCCTGCTCATTTTATTAAGCTAACGGGCAGTTATGCGTAACAAATCCCTTAGAGTTTACGTATAGGATGTAAATGGAAATAGAGGTGTGAAAAATGAAAAATATATCACAGGCAACTATAACTATTATTCTTATGATATCGATAATATCAGGATGCTCAAAAGGAGAGAAAATAACATTTAAAGGTAAAAGCGAGAATTGGAATGTTGTCTTTGATATTAGTATGGCTACAAATGACAAAGAGAAGAATGAGGGGAGATACACAATAAAATACACAGGAAATAGTGTATATGAAGGTAAGATCGATTACGAAATTAAAGGGACTTATTTAAATGAAAGTGGAACTTTTCCTTTGAAAGAAGGAAAAGTAGAAAGTTCAACTATAGATAATTATCCATACCAACTTGAAGAAGAAATCTCGATTAGAATTATTTGGGATGGGAAAGAAGAAAATATAAAAATCACTAAAGAATAATAGGGAATGAGAAAGAGAAGGATGGTGTTTGAATACGATATTTGAATAAAGCTTCATTTAAAGCACAACCAAGAGTTTGTGTTTTTCTTTTATGCCCGAAAGTGGACTCCAGGAGTGGCAAAGTAATTTTTCTGTAACCAACTTTTGATTAAGCTAACGGGGAACGATAGTTCAATAAATCAGCGGCAGTCTTGGACTTTATTTCTCGTCCACGGCTGCCGCTGTTTTCATAGTTGGGTCCAGTCTAATACTTTATTTTCTTTCTACAGAGAGTATTTATTCATGGCTCAGGTGGGACTGTACGGTTATACGACGTTCTCAAGGTCGGTGATAGCCAGGTTCTGATCCATTTTCTTGAACCGTTTGAAAGCGTAGTAGACGAGGCCGAGAGCCAGCCAGCCGGAGCCGAGTAGCAGTGAGGCGGAATCTAGCAATGTGATGAGATAGAAGACGAATGCCGCGCCGATCAGCGGGAAGAGCAGGCGAAGAATGAGATCGCTCGCCCGCTTTCGCTTGTTTCTGACGATGTAATGGAAAATGACGGACAAGTTGACGAACAGGAAGGCGGTTAAAGCGCCAAAGCTGACGAACTTGATCGCAATCTCAAGACTGATGAATAATGAACCAAGCGTAATGATGCTGACGAGCAAGATGTTGAATACTGGCGTGCGGTATTTCGCGTGAACAGAACCGAAGCTGCCTTTCGGAAGTAATGACGTCCTTCCCATAACGAAGAGCAGTCGCGATACGGTCGTCATTGAAGACATGCCTTGGGACAGAATGGAAAAAATAATGACGAAGGTGAAAATAGCCGCGAGCGTGCTGCCGCCAATCGTCTGCATAAGCTCGTAGCCGGCCGCATCGACGTTGCTGAACGAAAATGTCGGGTATATTTGCTGAATCAAATAGGCTGTTGCGAAATACATGATGCCGGCGAGAAGGACGATAATCATAATGGCGCGCGGGATTGTCTTCTGCGGGTCCTTCGTTTCTTCGGCCATTGTCGTGATGGAATCGAATCCGAGGAATGAGAAGCATACGAGCGAAGCGCCTGCCAGCAGTGTGGACAACGATATGCCGCCGTTTGCCGGAAGCGGGTTGAAGCCCGCCGTGAAGCCGTTCTTCACTGCTTGATAGACGAGCAACGCGCAGAAGCCAGCAATGAACAGCACTTGAAGCACAACGAATATTTTATTGACATTAGCCGAGGTTTTAATGCCGATGATATTAATGACCATTACGACAATGATCAGCAGAATGATCCAGACGAAGGACGGTACCGAAGGGAATTGGGCATTCAGATTAATGCCGAACATGAGAGCGGCAATGATGCAGGAGAATAAATAATCGAGCAATATCGCCCAGCCGACGACGAATCCTAAGAAGGGATTCATCGACTTCGCCACGTACGTGTACGCCGATCCAGATACGGGGAATGCCTTCGCCATCTGGCCGTAGCTGGCGGCGGTGAACATAATGGCAATAAATGCAAGCACGTAGGCACCAAGCAGCAAGCCTCCCGAGCCTTCATGCAATACACCGAAGCTGGTGAAAAAAATCATCGGCGACATCCAGGCTAGCCCCATCGTGACGACGTGAGATAAAGATAAGTTCCGTTTTAACTCAGTAGATTGTTGCATCGGTTTCATCCTCCTTTTTACTCCAAGCCATTCCGTTAAAAATTACGCGTCATGTTTCCTAACATTGTTGCAGGTAATTTTTCAAAAAACAAGAGGGTAACTTCCGAACAATTCGAAACAGATATCCCGGAAAATACGATAAAAACCATATACATCAACGCTTTGATTGTAATTTTGAGGAGAAATAAAATTTTTTTCAAAAAAAATGTGTTGCCACTTAGAAAAACTGATGTTAGAATACGTTACATAAGATTATAAATTGCATATGAGAAGTTTTCTAGGGTTCCGAATCGCAAACCGCGATTGACTGGTCCGAGAGAAAACGCATCGATCCTAAGTATCGATGTACACGGCGGGAAAAAAGCCCGGGAGAATGAATCAAAAGAGTTTCTTTTGATATTCTCTCGGGCTTTTTTCTATTTTTTTTATTCAAACCTTTAGGAGGAACTTATATGACAGTATCCTACACGACGACAATCAAGGCAGGCGGCAAATGGTCAGCCTATGTGAGCAAGGGCAAGTCGGTTCGCTTGACAGCTGAAAGGGACAGAGCCAATCTCGCTTGCCTGCTCTTTCATGCGCCTCAACCAACCGAACGCTATAACATGCCTGATACCCTTAAGGCACAGCATACTGCGTTATTGACTTCAGGCCATGTCCTGATGAGCGACCAAGGAAGGGTGCTTGCTTCGATTACGGACGATACGGTTGGCTGGCACGATACGTTGTCCGGTTATACAACCCGCGAGAGTATCGATGCGAAGTACGGCATGACGCGTTATCAGAGCGAGAGGAACGAATGGCTGCGCAGCACAGATGAGAACTTCAAAGTGGAGCTGTTCCGATACAATTTGACGAATAGAGATTTGACTATTCCGATTAACTTCTTCTCGAAGCTTGTGTGTGAGCTAGATGGCACGATGAGATACGTGGCCCAAGAGACGGCTGGAAGGTCGGTGACGATTCGGACGGAGATGGATCTTCTGGTCGTATTCTCCAATACACCTAACCCGATGGACCCTGCAGGTCAATATCCGGATGCCGCAGTGGAGCTGCTCATTACAGACGCAGAGCCGATCGGCGATGACGACCTATGCGTGAATCATTGCGGCGAGAATAGACGCGCATTCGAAAATACTTGGAACGCTTACGCGTTGATGAAAGGGGCTTACTAATATGACCACAACGGGCCAACTCACGATTAGCGAACGGAATGCAGCGAACACGATTTACGAGAAAACGATTTTTGCCGGCGATGGCTGGATGTACGATCTGATCGAAGGCCAAGTGCTTCGCATCGTCGATGTGGAGGGCAACCAGGCGGTGGATACGTTGTTCTACTCGTCTGAAGATCCGACCGATCGTTATAGCGCGATTCGCACGGTGACGAAGCAGCAAAATCTGTACTTAACGACGGGCTCGGTGCTCGTAGCCGAATCGGGTCGCGAGCTGCTCCAAATAACGGCTGACACTTGCGGTCGCCATGACACAATTGGAGGTGCTTGCTCAGCGCAAAGCAATACCGTCCGTTACTCTCACGACACGCTACCAATGCACAACTGCCGCGATACGTTCATGCTCATGTTATCCGGCCGTAGCGAATATACGAAGCAAGACCTCGCGCCGAACGTGAATTTCTTCATGAACGTGCCTGTAACACCGGAAGGCAAGTTGACGTTCGCCGACGGCGTGTCAGGGCCAGGTCGATACGTCGAGCTGAAGGCGCTCGCGCCGGTCACCGTATTGATCAGCAACTGTCCTCAGCTCAATAATCCATGCAATGCCTATAATCCTACACCTGCGCAAGTTATCATCTGGGATGCCGAAGGGGGCGAAGACGTTGTTTAAAAAAGTATTGATCGCAAATCGCGGCGCCATTGCCGTCCGCATTATCCGCACGCTTCGCAAGATGGGGATCGCATCGGTTGCCGTCTATACGACAGCCGACCGCGACAGCTTGCATGTCGAGCAAGCCGATGAGGCTATATGGATTGGCGAAGGACCTGCCAAGGAAAGTTACGTCAACGCCGAGCTGATCTTGAAGACGGCGGTGGAGACGGGGGCGGATGCCGTTCATCCCGGTTACGGCTTCCTAAGCGAAAATGCGTCATTCGCCAGAGCATGCGCGGAACGCGGCATTGCGTTCATCGGACCTGCGCCGGAGCACATCGAGCTGTTCGGCCTTAAGCATACCGCTCGCTCGATTGCTCAAAAGGCTGGCGTACCGCTGCTGCCGGGCACGGAGCTTATCTCCACGCTTGAGGAAGCGGTGGAGAGCGCGGCTCTTATCGGCTACCCGGTCATGCTGAAGAGCACGGCGGGAGGCGGCGGCATCGGCATGCGGATATGCGGCGACGAGGGTGTGCTACGGGAAGCTTTCCATTCCGTTACGCGGCTTGCGCTTGCGAATTTTAATGACGGAGGGGTATTTCTGGAGAAATACATCGCCCGCGCTCGTCACGTCGAGGTGCAAATTTTTGGCAATGACTACAACGAAGCGGTAGCGCTCGGTGAACGCGATTGCTCGGTGCAGCGCCGCAACCAGAAGATTATCGAGGAGACCCCGGCGCCGCTTCTTCCGGCAGCCATTCGCAGCGAAATGCAAGAGAGCGCTAGACAGCTGGCATTAACTGCCGGCTATCGCAGCGCAGGCACGGTTGAGTACTTGTACGATCCGGAGCTAGAACGGTATTATTTCCTCGAAGTGAATACTCGCTTGCAAGTTGAACATGGCGTGACCGAGGAAGTGCTTGGTGTCGATCTCGTGGAGTGGATGGTTAAGGAGGCTGCCGGCGTTCTAACGAATCTATCCGGGCAGGTAGGCTCGCCGCAAGGCCACAGCTTGCAAGTCCGGCTCTATGCAGAGGACTGCATGCGCGATTTCCGTCCAAGCGATGGCATGATCGATCAAGTGACTTGGCCGGTGGGCACGCGCGTCGAGACTTGGATTCAGCAAGGCGTTCATGTGACGACGTTGTACGATCCGATGCTGGCGAAGATTATTGTCCATGCACAGACGCGAGAGGGCGCAATTGACAGCATGCTGGCAGCGCTGAATGAGTTGCGTGTGTATGGAATTACGACGAATCAGTCTTATATCGAATCTTTCCTCGATACGGCTCCTTTTCGTGAAGGGCTTGTGTACACGAACATGCTGCGAGCGTTCAGCCCGAGCGAGCATGCGATCGAGGTGCTCGACGGCGGCGTGCAGACGACGGTGCAGGACTATCCGGGCCGCGTTGGCTATTGGGACATCGGCGTTCCGCCGTCCGGTCCGATGGATCGTCTCGCATTCCGCATCGGCAACCGGCTGCTAGGCAACGACGAGCAGGCCGCAGGTCTTGAAATGACGCTGCGCGGCGGCTCTTATCAGTTCCGGGAAGCGATGACATTTTGTCTGACGGGCGCTGATATGGGAGCAACGCTAGGCGATACTGCCGTTCCTATGTATACGCCGGTGAAGGCGGAAGCGGGATCGACCTTAACGCTGGGAGAGGCCACCGTCGGCATGCGTTCTTACTTGCTAGTTGAAGGCGGTCTCGATATGGCTATCACGCTTGGAAGCGCGGCAACATTCACGCTTGGCGGCTTCGGCGGACATTCCGGCAATGCGCTACGTCCGGGGGCTGTATTAAGAGTGCGTCAAGGTGTAGTCGCGGAGCCGCTACCTGCATTAGCTGTCAGTTCCCAGCCCGAGCTTGGCAAGGAATGGACGATCGGCGTTATTCCGGGGCCACATTGTACGGAGGAGTATTTGCTTCCGGCTTACTTGGACCAACTGACGGAGACGGCATGGAAGGTTCACTTCAACAGCTCAAGGACGGGCGTACGCTTGATCGGACCTGCGCCGTTATGGGCTCGCGAAGACGGCGGCGACGCCGGACTACACCCATCCAACATTCATGACAATGCATACGCCGTAGGCGCGCTTGATCTTACGGGCGATATGCCGATCCTGCTCGGTCCTGACGGTCCAAGTCTTGGCGGCTTCGTCTGCCCGGTAACGACGGCTTCGGCCGAGCTATGGAAGATCGGTCAGCTTCATCCCGGAGACACCGTTCGTTTCGTTCTCCTTACGGTCGAGGAAGCCGAGCAGCTTCGTTTCGAGCAAGAACAATATTTGAACGAGCTTGCGAGCAGCCCCGAACTGCCTTCCGTTCCAGCGAAGTCGAACGGAAACTATATGCCGCTGATCGCTTTTGAAGAGGAGGGACGAAGGTTCCCGATAGTGGCTCGCTGCTCCGGCGACGAAAATTTGCTTATTGAATACGGTGACCGCGAACTCGATCTGCTGTACCGTTTCCAAGTGTACGTACTCATGCAAGCGATAAAGGATAGCGGTGCGATCCCGTTCGTCGAGCTGACGCCGGGCATCCGTTCGCTGCAAATTCATCTCGATCCGGCTCTCATGACGGTGAAGGAAGCGGCGGCGATCGTGTTTGAGCTTGACCACAGCCTGCCTTCTCTCGATTCGATCGAGGTACCGTCACGCATCGTGAAGCTGCCCTTATCGTGGGACGATCCGGCGACGCAGCTCGCGATTGAACGCTATCAGCAAAATGTCCGTCCCGACGCGCCGTGGTGTCCAAGCAACCTTGAATTCATCCGCCGGATGAACGGGCTCGGCTCGCTGGAGGAAGTAGCCGAGGTCGTGTTCAACGCATCGTACCTTGTCATGGGTCTGGGCGACGTTTATCTGGGAGCGCCGGTTGCCGTTCCGCTTGATCCGCGTCACCGCCTGGTGACGACGAAGTACAATCCGGCCCGTACATGGACGCCGGAAAATGCGGTTGGCATCGGCGGTGCATACTTATGCGTCTACGGCATGGAAGGCCCCGGCGGCTATCAGTTCGTCGGACGTACGGTGCAAATGTGGAACAAACACCGCTCTACGCCGAACTTCGAGCAAGGCAAGCCTTGGCTGCTTCGTTTCTTCGATCAAATTCAGTTCTATCCAGTATCGCAGGAGGAGCTGCTTCAGATGAGGGAGGATTTCCCTCGCGGCGATTTCGTCGTGCAAGTGGAGGAAACGACGTTCAAGCTAGGCGAATATCTCGCTTGGCTGGATACGATTCAAGAAGGAGCATCAACCTTCCGCCATATGCAGCAAAGCGCCTTCCAGCAAGAGCGCGCGTATTGGAAGGAGCTTGGCATCGCCGAGCATGTCTCCGAGCCGGATACCGTGGCTTTGGGGGAGAGGGAAGCATTGCCTTTAGGCAGCAGGGGCATTAACTGCCTAATGTCCGGCAGCGTTTGGAAAGTACTCGTCGAGCCAGGTCAGGAGGTTCGCAAAGGCGACGTTATATTAATAGAAGAAAGTATGAAAATGGAATTCCCGCAATGCGCGCCTATGGACGGCGTCATCGCATCGATCTTCGTAAAATCGGGAGATCTAGTACTCGCAGGCGATTGCATTGCGGCAATCTATCCGCAAGAGGAGGCTGTTCTCGTATGACGATCGAAGCTGTGCCATTCGAATTGACGATTGACGCTTTGCGGCAAGGATACAGGCTTAATTATTTTACGCCGGAGGAGGTTGTTGAAGCTATTGTTCGGCGCTCGGAGCGAGACCAGAAGATGAACATATGGATCACGCCGCCTTCTATGGAGTTAATCGCGCCTTATTTGGCGCAGCTGGAACAGCTTGATCCGGCGACGAGCCCGCTATGGGGGATTCCGTTTGCAGTGAAGGATAACATCGATGTCGCTGGTTGGCCGACGACGGCCGCTTGTCCGGCATACGAGTATACGCCGGAGGAGCATGCGGCCGTCGTTGAGCGGCTCGTAGCAGTGGGAGCGATCCCGATCGGCAAGGCGAACCTGGATCAGTTCGCGACAGGGCTTGTTGGGACGCGCAGCCCATACGGCGACACACATAATGCGCTTCGTCCGGAGATGATTAGCGGCGGCTCGAGCTCCGGCTCGGCCGTATCGGTAGCGCGGGGGCAAGCCACCTTCGCGCTTGGCACGGACACGGCTGGCTCGGGACGCGTGCCAGCCGCTTTGAACAGGCTTGTTGGTTACAAGCCTGCAGTGGGCGCATGGCCGGCTGCCGGTGTCGTGCCGGCCTGCCGAAGCATTGATTGTGTGACGGTATTCGCACGCAATGTAGCTGATGCGGAGGCGGTGGATCACGCTGTCCGCGGCATGTTTGCCAGCGATCCGTTCTCAGCGGATCGACCGCTCTCGCGCTCGGCGCAGCCGAAGACATGGCTGCTGCCGCAAGAGCCGCTTGCTTTCTACGGGCCGTATGCCGCTGAATACGAGCAGGCATGGCAGTTGGCCAAGCAAGCGGTCATTCATTCGGGCGTCACGGTGAAGGAAGTCGATGTGACGCTGCTGCAAGAGGCAGCCGCTCTGCTGTACGAGGGACCTCTCGTGGCGGAAAGGTGGGCGGGACTTAGCGACTTCGTGGAAGGCCATCCGGGCGAGACGTTCCCGGTGACAGAGGAGATCCTTCGCTCGGGCGTTAAGCCTGACTTCGACGCGGCTTCGTTATTCCGCGCCCAGCACCGTCTGCAGGAAATCAAAAGGCTGGCGCGGCAATTGCTTCAGAACGCCGTGCTTGTGCTGCCGACTTGCGGAGGCACATGGACGCGCGAGCAAGTGAACGCCGATCCGATCGCATCGAACAGCAAAATGGGGCTATACACGAACCATTGCAATCTACTCGATCTTAGCGCGATTGCCATTCCAGCCGGAGATGCCGCCGAGCAGCTTCCGTTCGGCATTACGTTGTTCAGTTTACCGGATGAGGAAGCAAACCTAACCGCGGCGGCTGCAAGATTCATGCGCGAGCAAGACCGGATTACGATAGCGGTATGCGGACTTCATATGCGCGGCTTCGCGCTTGAACCGCAGATGACCGGGTTTGGAGCTGTGTTTGTGAAGGAAGCGGCAACGGCCGCGAGGTACGAGCTGTATAAACTGCCGACTGCGCCATATAAGCCGGGACTTGTTCGTGCAAAGGATGGCAGCGCCGGCGCATCGATCGCGGTTGAGCTGTGGCAAATGTCCGCAGCAGCGTTCGGCGTATTCACCTCCGTCATTCCATCGCCGCTCGGCATCGGCAAGGTAGAGCTAAGCGACGGCTCAGTTGTACCGGGTTTCGTATGCGAGGCCTACGCTGTGGAAGCAGCGGGCGCTTTGAACATCACGGCAGCGGGCGGCTGGCGGGCGGCGATGAAGGATTAGGTGCATCATGTGATCTGGTAAGCAGATTTGTCAGCACCGCGCGCTGCTCCCAACGCGCGGTGTGGCGTTACAGACATTCGCGTACTTATTTTGGTTAAGAGTAAGCGGAAGTAAGGGTAAGGAAATTATCTTGCCTTAATGTTGTTTTTGAACTTCTCTAAATTTCTGTCGGCATCTCCGCGGCAGCCTTGGACTGATATGCTCCCCTTGCGGTAGACAGGTTAAACAATAAAACCTGCAACTGTAAGGGGAGATTTTCATCTCTAGAGGAAAATATTAAGACGCCATTCCCTCAAGATTATGCTCAAACCGAAAGATCTTTCTGTGCGGTACTCCTCGGTCAGTGAATGCTTGTGCATGATTTTCTCCTTTGGAAACATCCAGTCCAATGACAGGATTCCTGTAACCACTCCTTGTTTTATACTCGCTGTTAGCCCCTAACCTTCTTGTCGTCCACATTATCGCATGTGATTCGGGGTCATGCCCCAACTAGACTAATCATGGTTTAACAAGTTTTGGTAATGAGGAATACTTTTTATCTTTGTCTAAAAACAAATGAATATTTAATTAACAACAATAATATAACTATAATCGGTAATTGTATATTGCAAAACGATAAATCGTGTATTAAAATCAAGTTGACAATAACTAAGTGAGGTGCTTTTTATGAAACGTGGAACAACACTCTTTTTAAAGATTGCTGTTATTCTTATTGGAATCCCAGTTCTTGCTTTGTGTATATTTTTGGTGCCTGAGTTAGGGAATTTTGCAGCAGAATTGTATCCAGATAGTGCTTATTTAAAATATCTCGTCTTTATTGATTTGTATGCAACGACGATACCTTTTTACTTTGCTCTGTTTCAAGCGTTTAAACTTTTAAGCTATATTGACAAGAACGAAGCTTTCTCGGAATTATCTGTACGAGCTTTAAAGAAAATAAAATACTGTGCCATCATAATCAGCGGCTTGTTTGTGGTAGGCATGCCACTCTTCTATCTCATAGCGGAGAAAGACGATGCCCCAGGTATAATAGTAATCGGACTGATCCTGATTTTTGCCTCCATGGTGATTGCTGTCTTTGCTGCTGTGCTCCAAATGCTTTTAAAAGAGGCTATTGATATAAAATCAGAAAATGACTTAATAGTCTGAGGTGAATAATATGGCGATAATTATCAATATTGATGTGATGTTGGCTAGAAGGAAAATGAGCGTAACAGAACTTTCGGAGAGGGTTGGAATAACAATGGCTAACCTTTCTATATTGAAAAATGGTAAGGCCAAAGCGATTCGATTATCAACTTTAGAAGCCATTTGCAAAGCATTAGAATGCCAGCCAGGAGATATTTTAGAATACAAAAGTGACGAGAACACTCAAGGATAATAAAGTAGATTGTGATATTCCATCATTCATTAAAAAACGGAGCCTGCAAATCTAACGCAGCTCCGTTTTTGATTGGATGCCATTGTAATCGCCCCGCTTGTTCAGAACAACATGAATCACGGGCCGATCGTTAAAAGGCTTGACGGCTTCTTTAGAATGGCTTAAGGACCATAAGCACGGTTATGGCAATCATCAGCAGCTGTGACGCCGTCTCGATGGGTACGATCTTTTTCATCAATCGACCGAGCTCGGCGGGTACTTCATCCCCATTGCCTTGACTTATAGATGCCATCTGCATGATCTTTTTAATGCGCGGCCCGAGCAATCCGTCGATCGTGGCGATCATGAGCAGCGATAAAAGGACCGATATATTTAGCCACATTTGGGACAACCCCATCCGGGTTATGATCATTAGCCAAACTCCAGTAATAATAAGTACGGTTCCGCCAATTTTAGGCAGGATGGCAAGCTTGCTCGTTACATCTAAAGCAAAGCGCAACTGGCCGGCGGTTCTAGCGGACCTTCGAATGACGGGTACCACGAAAGAGGGACCGATTACCGCGATAGAAGCCAATATATGCAAAACGAGGAGCCATTCATACAAACTGATCATCTCCTTCTTGCTCTAGCGCACCGGAATATCGCTTTGATAGGCGAGACCGACCCTTTTTCTCTTAAAAGGCCCTCCGAGCTCGATATGGTCCAGCATGCATTTCACGACATCATCATAAGCAACATCCAGCTCTTGAAGCCGGCTGAACAAGTAACCGGCTATATCGGCCTCGGAAAGTTCCTTAATCGTCTTCGGTATTGATAGGGGTAAGGTTTCCGTTGTCACATTTAGATGAACCGACGCCGGAGGCTCTATCGAATCAATCATAGTTCCCGGACACATAATTGACCAATCGAGCTCAGACTGCAGCAGTCGTTCAAAATTCCGGTTGTGATTTTTATACGCGGGTGGGAAGCCGGGCAGATTGTTGCCAATGAGATCAGTATATGGAATATCCAGCAGGCCGGCACCTCCCATTACCCATACCCTCCCAGAAAAACTAGGGTGGACTTCACATTGGCTTATAATGTTATCTACGAGACGAATGAACTCATCTCCTTGACCTGCATGGCCGGCAGCAATAATAGCGGCGTCTTGATGCGAGAGCGCCTCGCCGACGCTTACTGGGTTTATGATATCGTCCACGATCACCTTCACATGTTTTGCGGAACGCTCGCCTTGCTGTTCATAAAACTTCTCAGAGTTTCGCACGAATGCTGTCATTTCATGTCCCATTTTCCCCCCTTGCTCCAGCGCTCTTCTCCCTGTATTTCCCGTTGCTCCGAAAACAATAATTTTCATCATTTTTTCCTCCTTTTATTAATGCTCCCGATATTTCATCTTTGGATTGACTCAAGCGTAACATCGTTTCAAATTCTTGATAAGAACCCACTTTAATGTAGGGTACTTACTTAAAAGTAAGCATAAGCAGAAAGGGATAGGAATGCTGACTGTAAATGAGAAAAAGCTGCCAGGTCAAATCCCGTGGCAGCTTTTATTATGAGTGCTTGTATTAGTGTACAATTTAATTGAACCATCTTTAAGAAGCAGGTTCTTCATATTTCCGCTTATTATGCTTTTCTCCCCAAGCACACATGACTTCTGCTACAGGAATCAATGTTTTGCCATATTCACTAAGGGAATATTCTACTTTTGGAGGGACGGTGGGGTAGACCGTTCTATCGATTATGCCCTCTCGTTCCAAGTCCCGTAGATGTTGTGAAAGCATTTTTTGAGAAACATCAGGTATAAGCTTTTCCAGATCGTTGAATCGCTTATTGGATGTTATCAAATTCCATAAAATCATTGGTTTCCATTTGCCACCTAGAACATGAATGATTGTCTCCACTGGACATTCAAGCTGATGAATCATTGATAAATCATCCCCTTACCTTTAAGTAAGTTCATTACCTTAAAGCATACACTTAACAAAATTTTACAGGATGTTTGCAATCCGGTCAACCAAATAAAATTAATCTTAATACATCCTCAACTTAGCAATTAATAAGAAATTACAATATTTTCTTATGGTAATATGGAATATATATTCGGAGAAAGAGGTGAAGCGAATTGAATTACACCGAGCTAATTGAGTCATACAAAAGCGATTTACAGTGTTATTCCTTGGATCAATTAAGGTATGTATCTGAGAAAGGGGTTTGGTCTTTAGGCCAAATGTACGATCACTTGAAACTTACTGCGCTCGATTACCTTGATAAAGTGGTGAAATGCGCATCATCTAATGAAGAACAACCTCAAGGAAAAACGGCAGCTGGCGATCAATTGTTTAATATAGGCGCCTTCCCTCCGATCAAAATCAAATTGCCGGACGGCCCCGAAAATAATCCCAGTAATTCGGAAAGTAAAGAAGACCTTTTGGGTGGACTGGACTTAGTACTAAAGAGAATGTCTGAATGCGAGGAGAAAGTAAACACGATAAACAAAAATTATAAAGTCAGACATGACGGCTTTGGGTTTCTCAGCGCGCGGGAGTGGTTCGACTTGGTTGGCATGCATTTTCGCCATCACCTCCACCAGAAGGTCGAACTGGAACAAAAGCTTGTCTCTTGATTAAATCTGAATGAAGGGGTGAACGTATGAGGGCTTTAGGGTCGATGAATGTTGATGTTATTACAATATTTGTGGAGGATTTGCAAAGAGTAAGGGCGTTCTATCAAGAAGTATTTGGATTTTTCGCTGTATATGAAGACGATGTGTCTGCGGTATTCGACTTCGGAAATATGAGCATTAACCTCTTGGATATTTCCGAGGCATACGGTCTTATCCATCCTGGAACAGTCGCAAGCCGAGAATCCGGATCTCGGTTCCAGTTTACCATTCGGGTGGATGATGTGGATGCAGTATGTAACGAATTGAATACACGAGGCGTTGCTATTCTTAACGGTCCAGTGGACCGTCCGTGGGGAGTACGCACTGCTGCCTTCACAGATCCGGCAGGACATGTCTGGGAGATTGCGCAGCAATTGACATAGATTTAAAGTTTGTTTGCGCATTGAACTCTCTTAATATAAATTTCAATCTGTTCAAGCATGCGCAGCGCTAAGTTATACTCTTCGAGGAGTTGACCTAAGTGCAACTTGTAAGCATACAAAGCTATGCAAAGTCCAAAATATTCGTTTTACAGGAATTCTAACGGGTAACATTAGTTGAACAGAGCAAGGAGCAGTTACTACGGTAGCTGCTCCTTGTTTTTATTAAGCTAAAGGGCAGTCTAGTGGAAAATGATACAAGTATTCAGTAAGAAAAAAAGCATGCTAAAGTAAAGAACTGAATCGCTGAGCATCAAAAACTTCATAAGCATACCGATTCGAGAAAGAGGTACTTATGTTAACAAAACGAAATGGGATAATTATTTTGTTTTTAATGATTATTGGATTGGCTGTATGGCAGAACTATCAATTGCGTATGGAACAAAAAACAGCTAAAGAACACGTTACAAAAACAGCTTTTACCACAGTCCAGTTTTTAAAAAGTGCTGCAGCGACATTCGAAAACATCAATAAAGAAAATCAATGGGACGACCTAAAAACTCGAAATAGTCAGCAAATTTGGTTGTCATATACTTTTCAGAGTCTCTCAGATGCCAATAATTCTTGGCAGGATTATGCTAACCTTATTCCGAATTACTCCAGGCAGAATATCAATGATGTTTTTTTCAGTTTCTCCAATTGGTTTGAAAAGGCAATGGATATTCTCGGTAAAGAAGGGGTTGTAACTGCCGAAGAAAAAGTAATTCTATTAGAATTAAGCGAAGTGGTTTCAAAGGTGGATTTGCCACAGAAAGTGAATGATTTCAACGGGATATCTGTTGTGTTTGAACGGCTTGCTATGGAGTTGAAGAGCGTGGATATAAGCTGAAAAACTATAGAACTCCTCCTCGTTGGAACTTTTCCACTTCGTGTTCCCACCTAAATTTCAACGCCAAACCGAGCATTATGATGAACGTTTGATAAATGTTGAAGAGCAAATATTTTTCCGGGGGTAATCGGATGCTTTATATGGTTGGTGTCTATAAAAACATGAATAACGGTTCAGTCATGTTGAATGCTATGGCAATTAGTGAGATAGGAACTGCTGCAGCAACAGATACAATTAAAATGTTACAAAGCCCAATAGAGTCAGTTGAATTGGGAAATGCTCTATTAGAATTGCTGAATGTATGTATTGAGCGGCCTAATTGGACACCTGATATGGGGGGGAAGATTCACTCTCTGCTCGGTTACAGTACTTATTCAAAGTTTATAAAAGAACATCTACTTGTATCAGCAGAATTGGAAGACGATAAAAAGTCATTAATTTTGAATTCAACACTTCATCAAGGCCATGGCTTTGTTGGGAATGATTTTCAAATTACTTTGACATTGTCAGACGAAACTGAAAAAATTGGGATTAGTCTAATGAAAGCTCTTGAAAAATCTAAATAATACAACCAAAGCAAAAGAATAACCCGGAAGATGATTCTTCCGGGTTATTCTTTCTATATACGTTGAACGAATGAATCCCTAAGTTCAAGTGCTTTCCACTAGAGTTAGCTTTTAATTGCTCCCATCATAATGCCTTTCACAAAAAATCGCTGCAGAAACGGATAAATAAGAACAATAGGGAGGGTGGCCACCATCGTTACTGCCATCCGGACGCTCTCGCCGGATACCGGATTCCGTTTCGAGCTGTTCGCTAGCTGCTCTGCTTCCGATACCATGGCCCCCGTCTGGAACTGATTCAAAATCTTGACCAGGATAGCCTGAAGCGTTTTCAACTCCGGCTTATACGTATAGATATACGAATCGTACCAGGAGTTCCAATGCCCGATGCCGATAAATAGTGCGATGGTGGCCAGTACAGGAACACAGAGTGGAAGGACCATCCGGCCGAAAATTTGCAGATCATTCGCCCCGTCAATCTTGGCGGATTCCTCCATCTCCGGCGGCAGCTGCTCGATATATGTACGAACCAATATCATGAGGAATACCCCAACCAGACCTGGGAAAATAAACACCCAGAATGAATCGATCAGTCCCAAAGATTTGATGATCATATAGGTGGGGATCAATCCTCCACCGAAATACATGGTGAAGATGAAAAACAGCGTAAATGCTCTCCAGGCAATAAGCTCGCGCTTACTAAGCGAATAGGCCATCATGCTGATGACCAGCACGGAGAGCGGAGTCCCGATGATCGTCCGCAGGACGGTGACCTTCACTGAATTGATCAACTCCGCATTACGGAATATCGATTTGTAACTTTCAAGCGTGAACTGCCTCGGCCATAAATATAATCCCCCACGTACCGAATCGGTGGCATCATTTAAGGACACAACAAGGATATTCCAAAAGGGGTAAAACGTAACGAGAAAGATGACGATGAGAAAGAGGTAAATGAACAGATCGAAAAGCTTATCCGAAAGCGAGTGTATTTTTGGCATTGTTCATTAACTCCTTTAAAATAACGATTGGTTGTTTAATTTTTTGGAAGTAAAATTGACGATTACGACCAGAATGAAGGCGACAACGGAATTGAATAAACCAACAGCTGATGCATAGGAGAACATAGAGTTTTGCAATCCGTACCGGAATGAATAGGTTGACAAAACATCGGAATATCCTTGATTCAAGCCGTTGCCGAGTAAATAATGCTGATCAAAGCCCGCGTTGAGCACGCCTCCGAGAGAAAGGATGAGAAGAATTACGATTGTCGGCTTCAAATGCGGCAGGGTTACATACAAAATCTGCTTGATCCGGCCGGCACCGTCAACACGTGCTGCCTCGTATAGTTCTAGATTGATCGAAGAGATTGCTGCGAGATAAATAATCGCGCTGTACCCCATCTCCTTCCATGTGTTTCCAATCGCCACAATCCACCAGAAATATTTGCCTTCCTGCAGAAAGAAAATGCTTTTATCCGTCAAATGCAGCCACTGCAGCATTTTGTTGACAATTCCGTCTGATGAGAGAACCGTAACGATGATATTCGCCGCAATAACCCAGGAAATGAAATGGGGGAGGTAGGACACGGTTTGAACCGTTCTTTTGAATACTGCTCCTTTGATCTCATTCAGGGCAATCGCAATGATAATTGGAGCGGGAAAGGATATGACCAGCGTAAGTAAAGTGGATGCCAGCGTATTTCGCATAATGATCAAGAAATCACCGTTTTTGAAAAAATAATTGAACCAGTCCATGCCAATGAATTCGCTTTGGAATAAGTTGCCCCAAAAATTTCCAAGCGAAGGTTTATAATTGACAAATGCCATATACAATCCAGCCATTGGTAAATAAGCGAAGAAGATTGCCCAGATGATCGCTGGCGTAAGCAGCAAAAGAAGATACCGCTGCTCAAATAACCGAATTTTGAAGCTTTTTTTTGTGACTGTATTTTTCTTGCTTAAAGCATTGACGGCCGTACTCATGTAAGCACCTCGTTCCCTGGTAATGTACAAAATTATACGAGTCGCCGATCTCTGGTAGCAATATTACAATGTGAAGAAACATGCGGGAAAACGCCTATCATTGTGTAAAAAGAATGTGAAGCACTACTTCGAGAGATATGCCGGTGATATAATGGGAAATATTATTCGGATAATGGGAGAGATGCGGATTGTTGACTATTTTTCTAGTGGAGGACGAATTTATCGAGTTGGATCTGCTCCAGAACCACATCGATTGGGCTAGCATGAACATTAGAGTAGTTGGAGCCGCCAAAAACGGAAAGAAAGCTTGGGAGCAAATTCAGCAATTACAGCCGGATATCGTGCTTACTGATGTGAGAATGCCGATTATGGATGGACTGCAGCTGGCGACACTTATACAAGAACGTTTCAATTGGATGAAAATCATATTTTTAAGCGGGCACGATGAATTTATTTATGTAAAATCAGCCCTTCATGCAGGGGCCGTTGGTTATCTTTTGAAGCCGATTAATCAAGTCGAATTGAAGGATGTAATAGCTAAAGTTAAGGAAGAGGTGGAGAAAGTCCATTTACTGCGCCGTTCCAAGCAGATCCTGATTGAGAAACGTATTGAGGAACTTTACAAAGCTGCGAGCAACGATGGAAGCTTAGAGCAATCGTGGACAGAGCTCATCCTAATGGATCAGCAGTTTGTTAACGATCATTATGTAACCGCTTTAATTTGTATCGATAACTATTTTGCATATAAACAAAGTTCTACTGTGCGGTTGAAAGAGAAGAACGAGATACCAATGATCATCAGTTCGATGTTGAGCAGCTTTTCGTTGGAAGGAATCACCTTAAAGGCAGATGAACATGAATGGCTGCTCGCTGTCAAATTTAATCCTAGCATGGATTACGAGTTATTTTGGCAAGAACTATCCGACGCCATTAGGCGTGAATATGACTGGACGGTTACCATCGGGATTGCTGACACGGTAACTTTGCTGAAAAACGCGAACTCTATGTTCGAGGAAGCGGAGAAAGCGGTGGGGGAACGTTTTTATACCGGTCATGGGAACATTATTCATTCAGGGCAAGTTAAGATTGAGCGCGATGCTGCATTTAACTCCGAAGATGAGATGCTTCTGAGGCGATTAAATTTGTCCGATTTGTCGGCATTTCTAATTGGAATTGACCATTATTTCGATACGTTGGTCCGGATGCACGTAAAAAGGGAAAAAGTTTATGAAGTTTCGATGGATGTATTGAAAGGGATAGCCAACTTATGTACGAAAATCGATGATCAGGCAATCAAAGGGATCGGAGGTCTTCATGACTGGAACCGATCAATTCTGCAAGAAGATTCCATTCGAGGAATCAAAGATTTTATTCTGGGGTTGATGGATAAGATCCGACGTTATCTTGAGGATAAACAGCAGGATCGGCATATGCTGCTGGTGCAGGAAGTGGTCGATATAATTGACAGCGCTTACTTCGAACCTCTAACGATCGAACATCTCGCGGAGAAGGTGTACATCTCTCCCAATTATTTGAGAGCCTTATTCAAGGAGAAGAAGGGCTGTACCATTCATGAATATTTGACAAAGGTCCGTCTTACGAAAGCAGTGGAATTGTTGCGCGACAAATCATTAAAGATTCATGATGTGGCAAAAAAAGTGGGATTCGATAACTCGTCTTATTTCAGTTCGTTTTTTTATAAAACGCAAGGAGTCACTCCAAATGAATATCGCAAAAAATTTTTATAACATCTGCAAAAGAATTCGACTCAATATGATCAACAGACGTTTGCGAAGCAAGTTATTTATCGTGTATCTACTTGTTACGATACTGCCCATCGCTTTCTTGGTTTTCTATTCCTACCAGACGATTAAAGAACAGCTAACCCGGCAGGCGGTCGAGAACGTAGGAAATACGATTGATCAGATCAATAACAATATTGAAAATAAGCTCGACATCTACGCCCAGAATGCCACATTAATTTACTTGGACACTCAGCTCAGGAATTACTTGCTGAACCACTATGAAAAAAACGATATTTCGGTGCTTGACGCGTACGACTATATTAATCAAACGCTCAATAAGATTCTCGCGATGAATCCTAATCTGCTGTCGATTACGATTTATACAGATAATCAAACGCTTCATTCGGACGGACTTTTTGTAAAGCATATGGATGAGGTGCCAGCAAAGCTGGTCACGCAATCGCTGCATGCGGAAGGACATATTACCCACTTTTTCCCGGCAGATGGAGCTGTGAAGGATCGTGTGGTGACGCTTACGCGTTCACTGAACTATTTGAGTCTAAACTTTCCTTACGGCATTTTGACTATGGACATTTCGGAGAGGGAAATCTTCTCTCTCATCGAGAAAGAGAGCAATAACAAAGCGATTATTGTGGCGGATGAGAACGGAAATATTATTACGTCAGACCTCAAACATGCTAAGTTCCGAAACGCTGCCGAATTGTTAGCCCAAAAGAATGAAAACTCGATCGTCATTCAAAAATCGTTACACAACGGCTGGAATACGATTGTCATTCTGCCTTATGAGGAATTGCTGATGCAGGCTCGAGCAGCCTCCGGTAAAATGCTGACCATCTCGCTCGCATGCGTATTCGCTGCCATTGTCCTGATATACGGAACTAGTCAGTTAATGACGAAGCGCTTCGAAATACTGCTCCATCAAATTCGCAAGGTGGAACGCGGAACATTCGATTTAACATTCCCGCCGATGGGGAATGACGAAGTAGGCCAACTGTCTTTTGCTCTAAAGAAGATGGCGATAAAGATAGAAGATTTAATCAATGACGTGTACAAGAAAGAGGTTCTGAAGAATGAAGCGGAGATGAACAGTCTCCAAGCTCAAATAACGCCGCATTTTCTCTACAATACACTGGCTTCCATTTCGGCTTTAGCCATTAAACATAATAGTGGTCATGTGCATCGTATGGCAGATGATTTGGCAAGGTTTTACAGGATCTCCTTAAATAAAGGGAAAAAAACGATCACAATTGAACAAGAAATTAAGCTTACTGAGCACTATCTTTCCATACAGGAAACCAGATTCCAAGGCTTATTCCGGGTACATTATGCATTGGACCAGTCGCTATTTCAATTTACAACGTTGAAGTTAATCGTGCAGCCTTTTATTGAAAATTGCATTAATCATGCGATTTGGGATGATGACTGCGGGATTACGATTATCATTAAGCTCTTCTCAGAGGGAGAGGATTTGTTGTTATCCGTTATTGATGACGGTATGGGGATGCCTCGCGATGTTTATGAACGGATGCTGGAGAAGACGGATCAGCCCGCGGGTTACGGAATTTATAATGTGGACAAGCGAATTAAGCTGGCATACGGTGAGCGTTATGGCGTGGAGGTGTACAGCAGGCTTGGTATAGGCACTTCTGTGCAGATCCGAATTCCGAAGACGATTATGTATTTATGATAGTCGTTTTCCGTCATGTTTAATAACAAAGTTGTATAGAATCGAGACCGGTCTGGTGTCTACAATAAAGTCTAAGCAAAGCGGTTTCGACGATTGTTGAACTCATTTGCATCCTAATTTCAAGGAGGAACAGATCAGCTATGAGAAAAAAGGGGCATGTCCGATTTACGGGTCTGATTTTTTTATTGATGGCACTGCTTGCAGGCTGCAGCAGCAATGGGGAACCAACAAACGAGGGTAAAGCTAATACGCCTGCAGCAGAAGAAGAAGGTGAAGCCGAGGGAAACTCGCCGATCAAATTCACTTTTTTTGACCGTAATGTCGGTGATTCGTTTGATAATTTAGTAGCCAAAAAAATAAGCGAGAAGACTGGCGTTTCCTTGGAAATTCAACAGCCAACCGGCAATCCGGCCGAGAAATTAAATCTGATGCTGGCAAGCAACGATCTGCCTGACTTGATGGCGATTTCACGCGGCGATATTCTCGACAAATATATTGCGGCTGGGGCGCTAATCCCTCTCAACGATCTAATTGACCAATATGGACCGAACATTAAGAAAATGTATGGCGATATGCTGAACAAGACCCGGCACACGGACGGTAAGAACTATTACCTTGCCAACTGGTATGGGCTGGAGCAATATCCGGTTTTCGGATTTATGATGAGAATGGATGTAATGAGAGAGCTGGGAGCCGGGGATAAAGTGAACAATGGTGAGCCCTTCACCGTTGAAGAGTTTGTCGGACTGCTCAAAAGCTTCAAAGAGAAGTATCCGACAATTGACGGCAAACCTTCGATGGCCATGACATTTAATGGTGAGAACATGGGCGCGATTTCGGGCACGTTCAAAGGCATGTACGGTATTATGCCTTATTATGAAACGGGCAATGAACTGAAAAGCGACGTGAGAGATCCGAAGTATTTGGACATGATCAAATTTATGAATTCCTTGTATACTGAGGAGCTTATCGATCCGGAATGGGCAACGATAAAAACACAGCAATATGAACAAAAGATGGCATCGGGCAGCGTATTTGCGACAACGGATGCCTTTTGGAATCTGGGCAAGCCGAATACGATATTGAAGGAGGAAGCGGCGGATCAATCCAAAAAAGACGAAAGTCAATTTTATCCTTATAAAGTCGTTGCACCAGGCATCGATCCGCAGAAAACGACCTTTGGACCGAAAAACTCGCTCGGATGGGATGGCATCGGAATTACGACGAAAAATGCCGATCCGGTCCGTGCTATTAAATTCCTTGATTTCCTAGCTAGTGAGGAAGGTCAATATTTGATGATGTGGGGTATTGAAGGAACGCACTGGGATATGAAGGATGGCAAGCATGTTCCTAGGCCTGAAGTTCTGGAGGGTTTTAAAAAGGATTGGGCGGGTTATTCCACGGAAACTGGTATCCGGAAGTGGACCTGGACAGTCAAGAACGGTCCAGGGTCGGATGGAACGCCATATGACTTAATCGGTCGGTACGAGACGGACGCAGTAGCCGATCTTGCGATCAAGAACCTGGCAGATTCGTCGTATGACACGGCTCTTTATGACAACTTGGGTCCAAGCGGCGGCACTCCTGAAGCAATTATGCAAACGAAGGTCGGCGAGACGACTAATAAGTATTTCCCTAGGATGGTAATGGCGCCTTCCGAGGCGGAAGCAGTCAAACTATACGACACGATGATGAAGGAATTGGAAACGGCAGGACTTGCGAAGCTGGAGAAGATTTATACGGATAATTACAACAAGCGAAAAGAACTTTGGAATTAATATCATAGTATGATGTGACAGAATTGCCGATAATCGTTCAATCGTTCATGAAGACAAGCATCTATTTGAAATTCAAACCGTGCGGACATCTTATGTGTTCGGAGTGAACGAGAAAGGGATTCTCCAGCACTTGTATTGGGGAGAGACGATAGCGGCGCTTGATTGCGCCCATCGTCTCGGCTCTCAGTTCCACAGTTCATTTGATGCCGAAGTGGAACGTGAGTGCGAGGAATTTAACTTCTGGGGCGGAGCGAGAATCGATTTCGCTGCAGGGTCTTGCCGGCGGCATGGTATATGATGTGGAGGGACTGGTGAAAGATACTGTTCAGCTGCATGGAAGCACGTTAATGAACGCAGGTATTCCTCTTAATATGCGAGGCGATTTCGATAGTGTCATGATTCGAAATAAAATTCGGGAGGGAACACATGAATAAAATGGCGTTAAGAAAAGTGATTGCAATCTTATTAGTATTCGTTATGGGGGTTGTCATGCTGCCTTACGATAGTTTCGCTAAACCGCAAAAGTTGCAGATTGAACAGAAAAATGGGATCGTGAAAGCCTCGAACGGCCAGTATACGCTCACTTATAATCTATCGACCGGACAAGGGAACGTCACCTGGGGCGATCGAATGGTTCTGCAAAACTTTCATTCCAATTATAAGCTTGCCGGTAATGATACGAGATTTCGTTCAACCGACCCTGCGGTTCGGACAGCCGAATGGAGTAATATCGGGGACGACGGCTACGGACATAACGGTGTGAAATTGACGATTAATAACGAATTGAATGCTGGCTCCGCGATCGTGACGCAGTTCTATCTCTATTCGGATAAATCCTATTTTTTGACCGATATGCGTGTAGTCAGTCCGGCTTCCCAAGCCGTGGAAGTGATTGAACCGGTTTCGTCCTCCTTTCTTGATATCGGATCAGGCACGGACAAACGCATCTTCACCACTCCTTATTCGAATAACTTTGATTTCGGGGTAGCGCCTGTCAATGATTTTGGCAACAGTCAGAACGGCGCCGACCGGTTCGAAGGCGAGCAGTTGAAATGGGAGCCATTTAACGGCATCAGCCACTGGGTTGCGGCCATGTTCGACAATACGTCCAAGCAAGGCTTCGTGGCCGGCGCTGCAACCGTGAAAAATTGGAAGAGCAGCCAGAAGCTCGGGGAAGCGGAACAGGCAAATGGACCATTAACCTCGTTCAGCCTTTATAATTGGGGCGGCACGCAAAGCGGGGAGACAGTCTCATCTGATCGCTTCTTCATCGGATATTACGGAGATTATCAGGCCGGCCTTGAGGAATACGGCAGCGTGTACAACATCGGGGAGCCTCGCTTGGAATGGGACGGCGAGGTGCCTATGGGCTACAACACGTATTACTCGCATTACAACTATGCGACGGCCGAAGCGATGTATCCGCTAGTCGATTATATGGCTGAGCATCTTAAACCGCTCGGTTACGAGTATTTTAACTTGGATGGAGGTTTCCAGCCGGTCTCGGATCTGCCTTTCGAAGAGGGGATGCAGGCCTTTGCGGATTACGTTCATGGGAAAGGCTTGAAGGTCGGCGGCTATCAAACGCCGTTCACGATCTATGATGCCTGGCTCGATCTGCCTATTCCGGGGACGGAATATAACCATAGGGATATTTCACTAAAGGATGAGAACGGGCAGCTGATCAGAACGTATTTGGGTACCTATGCGATGGATATTACCCATCCAGCGGCGCAAGTGGCGCTGCGCAGCGCCATACAGAAATATATCGATTGGGGCTTCGACTACCTTAAGCTCGATTTTATTGACATGGGCATGTACGACGGGCTGAGATACGACCCGGCGGTAAACGGCGTTCAAGCTTATCGAATCGGCATGGGGATTATCCGGGATGCGGTTCTTGCGGCCGATCGCCCGATCTATATTAATGAATCGATTGCGCCTCTGCTGCCTGCAGCGTTTGCTCACGGCAGAAGATCGGCATGCGATACGACGATAGGAGTAGATGGTTATTCCGGCATCGAACGGCAGGCTTTCAACACAGCCGCTTCGTGGTGGACGAACGGTACGCTGTATGAATACAATGATGCCGACATGATTATTCCGGAAAATTTTTCTCAAGGTTTCTGGTACAAATACAGTCAAAGTGAAGGCAAGCTGCTGGCAACGACTGTTGCGCTGGGCGGGGGACATTGGCTTGCAGGCGATAACTTCCCATTCCTGTCAGAGGAAAGGATGAGCATCCTTGAGAATAAGAACCTGCTGGAGCTCGTTCGGAAGGGCAAAGCCGCCAAGCCTTTAGACATGCCGAATGTGTATCATAAAGGGGAACATTCCCCGTCGGTTGTTTATATAACTGATGACGGCGGCGATGTCATTGTCGGCCTGTCTAATTGGAACGCCAAGGAAGAGAAGCAAATTACGGTCAACCTCTCCGAACTTGGATTAAACCCGAATGCCAAGCATACGTTAACGGAGCTTTACTCCGGGAAGGTGCTGGGCAAAGTATCCGGAAAGTTTACGCACACGCTCCAGAAGAATGGTACGGCCATTATTCGAGTATCAAAAGGCGGATCAGGCAAAGACAAAGGAGACGCTTTGGTCAATCTTGCCCTCGGCAAACAAGCTGGAGTATCCTCGACCTGGAGCGATACGGGATATGAAGCGGACAAATTGACGGACGGCCTTTCATCCACGAGATGGAGCGCGGCCGAAGGGCAGCTGAACGATCAATGGGCTGAAATCGATTTTGCCAAAAAGACATCCGTCAACAGAGTTGTCATTAAAGAGCATAAAGGCTCTAGTTTCCAGATCGCCAATTATGCGCTTCAGTACTGGGATGGTACGAAGTACGTTGACATCACAAAAGGGTTTACGGTTGGTGACAATAAAGTCATTAATTTTGAAACCGTGTCAACATCAAAAATAAGATTGTTCATGAAGACGAATTATATTATCCCGTCTATTGAAGAGATTGAAGCCTATTATGTCGAGGGGAATAGCGGTCCAATTATTGACCAGGACAACAGCAATTCGGATTACTCGAGCTATTCGGACATTCGAGCCAAGGTACAAAGGATGCAGGTGTTCAAGCTGAACGACAGCACCCTGCCGAAGATCGATCTGTATATTTATGAGAGCTATGTAAATACCGTACCGGCGGACGCTTATTACTTCGATATCGTCATGCTGGATGAGCAGGACAACCCGCAGGAGACGATCTTCTCCGCGTCGCTCCCGGCCTATAATATCCCGGGGAGCGTGAGTCCATATTCCATCTATCCGAAGCTGAAGAATTTGGATACAAGCAAGAAATACGGCTTTATCTTGAAATCGCCGAAATCGGTTATGACCGAATCTACGAATAATAACTACGGGTTTGCCTATAACGATACAAATTCTTATCCGGACGGGTATGAGCGGATCTCACTGGACGGCGGCGAGACATGGACTACGGAAAATAACGGAGAGCGCGATTTGATTTTTACCATTTATTCAAGCGGTGAGGGCGAATAGCTCTCACGGTACAAGGGGCGATCGATAGTGATATCGGTCGCCTTGGAGCATCGTGAACCTGAAAATGTGAACATCGAAGCCCCGATGATGCTATCATCGGGGCTTGTTAGTTTATTACCCTTTCAAATGGTCGCGATAAGCAGCTGGAGATACTCCAATCATTTTTTTAAACAATCGAGAGAAGTAATAAGGATCATTAATACCTAGAGACAGGCTGATTTGTTTGACGCTGCTATCTGTTAAATCAAGCAATTCTCCAGCACGCTGCATTTTTAATCGTAAATAATAGTCAATTGGCGGACAACCTGTTGACTTTCTAAACAGATGATTGAGATGCTGCTTCGATATGCGTGTATACGCAACAAGGTCCTCAAGTGTCAGATTAGATTCAATCTTTTCCTTCATATATCGAATGGCGTTTTCGATGAAATCATCTGCGTTTCCATCTTGTTTTCTTCTTGGAATTAGTCCTATGAAGCTGAGTAAGTATCGGATTGTATAAGAGACATGAATATGATGCGGGAGCGAGTATGCTTTGGCGGACAACAAATCATAGCATTGGTGAAAGAATTCCAACAAAGTCTCAGCTTCGCTTAACGATAATTGAAGTGATCCTGTTTCGAGCCCAACGTTTTTAATGAGCATCTCGGTTTGACTCCCTTTAAGATGAAACCAGTAAATGCTCCAAGGATTTGTTTCTTCTGCGCCATAAGAATGCGGTTCGTTAGCAGGAATGAACACGAGCGTCTGCTTCGATACACGGATCTTCTGGTCAGAACCGATCTTAATCCATCCCTCGCCGCTTGCACAGTAAATTATAATATGGGAGTCACATCCAACAGGTCGTTTGCGATAATGGTGTTCGGCGCGAGGGAAGTATCCGATATCAGTAATGTAGGTTTCTCTAACTATAAGATGAGATTCCATTTCATTAAGCTGGTAACGGGGCAATACGATTATTTTCTCTGCATCGAAACCTGTTGCTTTCTTCAACAGCTTCATCACTTCCTATAATAAGAATATAATCCATCATCATCAGTCTTTTGTGAATGGTATGCACTCCCTGACTACTGTAAGGTATACGTATAGCATAACTCAAATGATGATGAGGAGTGAATACATTGGCAGCATTTACTGAACGTTCACGGGTATGGGAGGAAGTTGTACAAATTCCCACTTACGCGGTTGGCAAACCAGATAAAAATCCGATGTTTCTGGAAAGGCGTGTCTATCAAGGAAGCTCAGGCAGAGTGTATCCGCATGCGGTAATTGATAAGATTGAAGACGAAAAGCTACCTAAAGCATACAAAATGGCCATCCTTGAAAATAAATATTTACGTATTGAGATTATGCCGGAAATCGGGGGGAGAATTTATCGGGCAGTAGATAAAACAAATAATTATGATTTCGTGTATTACAATCGTGTGATTAAGCCGGCTCTTGTCGGTTTGGCAGGACCATGGATTTCAGGCGGCATCGAGTTCAACTGGCCGCAGCATCATCGTCCAAATACCTTTGGCCCAGTTGAATACCGTCTAGAGGAAAATGATGATGGCAGCGCAACCGTGTGGGTAAGCGAGATCGATCGTATGTACGGAACAAAAGTAACGGCCGGTTTTACCTTACATCCTGACAAGGCGTACTTGGAAATTCATGCGCAGCTCTATAATCGAACTTCAGAGCCGCAAACATTTCTATGGTGGGCGAACCCTGCGGTGGCCGTTAATGACCACACACAATCGGTATTTCCTCCCGATGTCAATGCAGTATTTGATCACGGCAAGCGTGATGTATCGAAGTTTCCAATTGCAACCGGCACCTATTATAAAATGGATTATTCTGAGGGCGTTGACATTTCTCGTTACAAAAACATTCCGGTTCCAACCTCCTATATGGCATATAAATCTGACTATAACTTTGTCGGCGGATATGATCACTCGGTTCAAGCGGGTTTGCTGCATGTTGCCAATCATCATATCTCTCCAGGAAAAAAGCAATGGACCTGGGGAAATGGCGAGTTCGGGCAAGCATGGGATCGCAGCTTAACCGATGAGGACGGTCCGTATATTGAGCTAATGACAGGTGTATACACGGATAATCAGCCAGATTTCACATGGCTGCAGCCCTATGAGGAGAAGTCTTTTAAGCAATATTTCATGCCTTATAAAAATATTGGAGTCGTCAAAAATGCTTCAATCGATGCAGCAGTTAATCTAGAGGTTAATTCTTATGAAAAGAATGTGACCATACAAGTCTACGCGACCTCGGACTTCGAGGCAGCGTTAATAGAGTTGAAAAGCAAGGGCAGGGTATATGTGCAAGAAACGGCAGACCTAAGTCCGAACGGAACGTTTACTTCCATAGTTCCATTGTATGAGGATGATCAGGCTCATGATTTATTGCTTACCGTAAAGGATGCTTCTGGTCGTGTACTAGTCAGCTATCAGCCCAAGAAACCACAAATTGAAGAAATTCCGGATGCAGCTAAGCCGATGCCAGAGCCGCAGGAGTTGAAAACTAACGAGCAGCTATATTTGGCTGGCCTGCATCTGGAGCAATATCGGCATGCCACTTTTGAACCGGAAGCCTATTACCTGGAAGGTTTGCAACGGGATGAGAATGATATACGGATAAATGTGGCTTACGGAACGCTGCTGCTGCGCAGAGGCCTGTTTCGAGAAAGCGAAGGATATTTCCGGAAAGCAATTAGCAGCTTAACTTGGCGAAATCCTAACCCTTATGACAGCGAAGCCTATTATCAGCTGGGCGTATCGCTTAAGCATCAAGATCGCTTAGATGAGGCATTCGCAGCATTTTATAAATCAGTATGGTCGGCAGCTTGGCAGGACAGCGGTTATTTCTCATTAGCTCAAATCGCTTCAGAGAAAGGCGCTTATGTTGAAGGGCTTGAGCTTGTTGAGCGTTCCTTGATTCGCAATGCACGCAACTACAAAGCACGCGATTTAAAAGCCGCTTTGCTTCGCAGGTTGGGAAGATTGGAAGCAGCTAAGAAATATGCAAAAGAAACGCTTACGCTGGACATCGCTGATTTTGGGGCGTATAACGAACTTTACTTAGTCTATATGTTGGAAAATGACCATGATCGTGCGAATAAAATACGCGGAGATATGGATGTCCTCATGCGCAAGGATTCACATAACCATTTGGCGCTTGCCTCTGATTATGCTGGAGCAGGACTATATAACGAAGCGATACGGGTTTTACACTGTATTGCACCGGATGATCAGTCAGACGCTTACCCAATGATTCATTATGCTCTGGCTTACTGTTATGCAAAAGATGGTCAGACGGGCTTGTCGGATTGTCATCTTCATGCGGGCAGCACATCGATGCCAGACTACTGCTTCCCTAACCATTTATTTGATCTTACGATACTTCGATTTGTTATTGAGATGCGTCCGAATGATTCCAAGGCTCATTACTTTTTAGGCAATTTATATTACGACAAGAAACGGCATCTTGATGCCGTGGCGCATTGGGAAACGTCAATTGAACTTGATCCTTCCTTCTCGACCGCACATCGCAATTTGGCTCTGGCCAGCTTTAATAAAATAAATGATGCTGATAAAGCACAGAAGTCATTAGAGACAGCTTTTGCATGCGATACTTCGGATGCACGTGTCTTCTATGAGTTGGATCAACAGTATAAAAAAATTGATATCGAACCAGCGCAAAGGTTGGATGCCCTTGAGCGTCACATCGCTTTAGTTCAAGAACGTGATGATTTGTATTTGGAATATGTAACCCTTCACAATACGCTTGGTCTTCATGAACAAGCCATTAATCTGCTCGAATCCCGTCAATTCCATCCTTGGGAAGGTGGCGAAGGTAAGACCCTAGGGCAATATGTTCTGGCATGCGTAGAACTTGCAAAGAAGGGGTTAGTCGAGAAACGTTATTTAGATGCTGTGAACCTGCTTAAGAAAGCGCTAAACAATCCGGAAAATCTCGGAGAAGCGAAGCTGGCGGGAGCGCAAGAGAATAATGTATATTACTTTCTGGGCTGTGCACTAGAAGGACTTGGTCAGGAGACTGAAGCCAAAGAAGCCTTCAAAATGGCTTCACAAGGTCTCGAGGAACCTGCGAGCGCGATGTTCTATAACGATCAACCGCCTGAAATGATTTTTTATCAAGGCTTGGCATGGCTCAAACTACAAAATGACAAAGAAGCAAAACGCAGGTTTAACAAGATGATCGACTTCGCGGAAAAACATCTGTTTGATGATGTCAAAATTGACTACTTTGCCGTATCGCTTCCTGATTTTCTCGTATTCGAGGAGGATTTGAACAAGCGTAATGTTATCCATTGTCGTTTTATGATGGGCCTAGGTTTCCTTGGTTTGGACCGAAAGCAGGATGCAGTTGATCAATTCGATCAAGTGATTAAGATGGAACGTAATCATCAAGGCGCTATCATTCATAAACTTTATTGTTCGATTTAGTTAAAAATGGTGTCCATTGAAATAAACGAAGTGCACTGAATGCGGCAAGTCGAACAGGCTGACTCGGCGTTTAGAATAACACTCAATGTTGAGCAGGCGCTGCGTGAAGTGACCCCTTAAAGTTAGACATATTTTTTTAGGCAAGCTGTTGGGCATGGGCTCGGTATTGTACCGGGCTCATGCCTTTTAATTTTGACTTGATTCGTTTGTGATTGTAGTACTCAATGTACTGGGCTAGTTCTTGCTTGAAGTGGTCAACACTTTCAAATTCGCTCAGCCTTATCGATTATCAGGCAAAAGGCGGCTCCCACATCTTTTTCCTCCACCCGATCGTGTCCCCGGTCACCTGCAGCCGTTCATCTAACGTTACATCCATGCCGAAGGGGAGATTATGGCCATGTCGAAAACGGATGTCGCGCAGCTCGACCCTATATCCGTTCTGAAGTTTCTGACAGGAGACATGAACACGATGCGTGAATAGGAGAAACGTGCGCACTCCGTCGCTGCCCATCGCCGCCTGAATCACATCGTTCTGTTCCCCTTTTTCGAAGATGACTTCTTCCTCCAGATTCAATCCGCAAATCGAGCCGGTGATATAGGCCTCCCCGGTTTCATGGACGTATTTCCACTTGAAGGGGAGTCCTTGCGGAATTAGGAAGGAATAACCGGCAATTCCGTATCGCCTGCGGACGTGATGCAGCATGATGTGGCCGATCAGGATACGGCATCCGAGAAAGAGAAAGGTTAAAGCATAGATGAGCGGGAAAATAGCTGCTACCCCGAAGACGCCGAACAGCCATAACAGCAGCCCCGCAGCATGTAGAACGAACAGAATCGGATCGAAGATTGGGACGGTATTTGCGTGGAACCATTTACGTGAAACCGGTCTGAAACATTGCACGCCGTATGCATTAAAAAAATCGAGGAAGACGTGGAACACGACCCCGGCCATCGTCCATAGAAATATCGGGATCAGATAGGCCCAGGCGTGAAAGGCGAGGGCGATCAAGGGGGCGAGGACGACTGGCCACCCCGCAAGCATAAGCAGCGAATGACTGAAGCCCCTATGATGCTGCAAGTAAGACTTATACCCGCGAATACGTATGACAGCATCGAAATCAGGGGCGTTCGACCCAATGATTGTCGCCGCGCATAATCCGTAAACGACGGTCGAATGACTGAAGAGAGCGGGATCGGCAAGAGAAATCGCCAGTCCGCCCAAAGTGGCGCCAATAAGAAGATGAGTTCCGGTATCCATATCCCTGTACCTCCTATTGAAGTTCAGATGTGAACATACCCCGTTCTATCTTCAAGCAGTCTCGCCTTCTTCCCGCATGCCGGCCATCGTTTGACTTGCGGCGGCCAGCTGATTATGCTCCGTTTCTGCGATCTGCAGGCAGCGTGTATAAATTTGCTCCATCGCGAGATCCCATGTGCGCGTGAGCGCAAAAGCTCTTGCCTGTAACCCGAACTCCTGCCATCTGTCCGGATGGTCAATCCAATCGGTCAAGGCCGCAAGAAAGCTCTCTGAATTTCTCGCCTGTACATGCATCCCGGTCTTCCCATGTTGAACAATCTCAGTCACGCCTCCGCTATCGGCGACAATAGCGGGAACCCCGGACGCCGCAGCCTCCAACACGACGTTACCAAATGTTTCGGTCGAAGAGGGGAACACGAACAGATCCGAGGAGGCGTAAAATTCTGCTAACTCTTCTCCGCTTTGATAGCCGGCGAACGTTGCATTCTGAGGAGCCTCCAGCTTGGCCTGCTCCATCATTGGGCCGTCGCCGACGATGAGCCAGTGGACTTGCCCGCGCATCTCTTCAGGCAGCCGCTGCATCAGTTGGAGCAGGATATCCAAATCTTTTTCCGGCGCCAGACGGCCAACAAACAGGAGCAGATACCGCTCCTTGATCCCGTAAATCTCGCGAATACGGTCCGATCGTTTCTCAGGCGTGAACAAATCGCAGTCCACCCCCCGGGTCCACAAAGCAAGATTGCGCAGCCCTTTGTCTTCCAGTCGGTTGATCGTCTCCAGCGAAGGAGCGAATATGGCGCGGCAGGAACGGTGGAACCATTTGATATACGGCCAATAACAAGCCCGGGCGAACGGAAAGCGATAGGAGTCCAGATAATTGTCGAAATGGGTATGGTAAGAGGCGATTACAGGAATGTGCAGCTTCTGGGCTGCAGATAGACCGGCGAGTCCGACATTGAAGGGGGTCGCGATATGGACAAGATCAGGTTTGAACCGGGAAAGCTGATGCCGAATACGCAGCAAATTGGGAATGGCAAACCGATGTTCCGGATAGAGCAGGAGAGGAATACTGGCGAGCCTGCACACCTCATCTTCATAAGATGGGTCCGGTTCGGTAGGCACAAACAGCATGCATTCAACACCATGGTCGGACAAATAATCGGTCCATCGCTTCAAAGTAAGAGCAACACCATTGATCTGCGGGACAAATGTGTCTGAAAACACGGCAATTCGCATATGATCACTCCTCTTCCAGGATGATATCCTAACAGTAGTGCATGATTATTATCTCTGATGCACATTTGCGTAAAGAAATCATGAATTTACGATCTTGTCCTGTGATTGGTAAGAGTAAGAGTTAACAATGACTTTGTGCATAAAAAATGGAGCTACTTCATACGTGGCTCCATTTTATGTTTTCACTTAATCCATAAGTTAGTGTACTTAAGAAAAGCTCTTTCTTACCGGGCGGCGATTCTTTATACTATAGAAAAATCCATTGTTTAGGAAAGAAGAGGAAAGCCATATGCCTAAGATCGTATTCTTGTTTCCACTGTCCCAGAAACAGCTTGATCAGATTTATACGGTTATTCCCCCGGAATGGAAAGTGACTCATGGCGATAAAGAGCAGTGGGCTCCTCATCTGAAGGAAGCCGAAATTATTGTCGGCTGGAACAAGACGGCCGCGGAGCAATGTTTGAATCCGAATACGAAATTAAGATGGATACAGAATTGGGGGGCAGGTGTGGACGGATTTCCGCTTGCCGAGATGGCAGCCCAAGGGATCGTATTGACAAATGCCAGTGGCGTACACGCCTTTCCGATTTCCGAAACGATCTTGGCGATGATGCTTGCTTTTTCCCGAAAACTTCATCTTTCGATCCGCCATCAAATCCAAAATACCTGGAAATCGACGGGAGAGTTGAACGAAATTCACGGCCGAACGATGGGCGTGATTGGAGTCGGGGAGATCGGAGAGGAAACGGCCAGATTGGGCAAAGCATTCGGTATGAAGGTACTTGGGGTAAGACGATCTGGGGAGCCTTCACAATATGTGGATCAAATGTTTGATAATCTCGGACTCGATGAGGTGCTCCGGCTAAGCGATTACATCATCGTTACACTCCCGTTGACTCCGGAGACGTATCGTTTATTTGGACGCAGGGAATTTGCTCTCATGAAAACTTCCGCACACTTTATTAATATCGGCAGGGGCGGAACGACGGATACGGATGCTTTGCTTGAAGCGCTGCGTGAGGGCAAGATCGCCGGTGCAGGCTTGGATGTATTCGAGCAAGAGCCTTTGCCCGAGACGAGTCCGTTGTGGCAGATGGACAATGTCATTATCACGCCGCATAATTCGGGCTCAACGTTGTATTATGATGATAGGGCTATGGAAATTTTTATGACAAACTTAAAGTCATACCTTCATAACGGTAAACCGTCCTACAATCTAGTGGATTTTGATAAGCATTATTAAATAGAAACTTATACATTCTCTTATGGAGAGGTGCAAACTTATGCCAGTCATTCGTGTAGACAAGCAGGAGTTGGAATTGTTTCCAAAATGGAGCGAGGTTAACCATTACGGGATTAACCATTTGCAGGTGGGACAGGAAGTACCTCTGCATTATCACGAATGTAACGAATATTGGATTATCGTGAGCGGAAGAGGAATTTGTACAACCGAAGGCGATACCTATGAAATCGGTCCTGGAGATATCGTACTGACGGAACAAGGACAGGAACACTCTCTTGTCGTAACCGAGGAAATGACAGCGGTCTATATCTACGGCGTCCTGCCTCCGGGCGCTAAGATCGGATATTTATATCGCAATAAGGAGGAAAAGTAATGAGCTTGAAGATTATTCAAGTCGGTCTAGGCATGCATGGACGAGGCGTTGCCAGCAGCTTTGTCGTTCCCTCCCCTGATTTTGAATACGCCGGCTTAGTTGATTTAAATGACGAGGTTTTGGAAGGATTTGCTGAAGAGCATTCTCTCTCCAAACAAATCCTGTACACGGATTATAAGAAGGCCTTCCGTGAACTGGATGCCGATGCCGTATTTATCTCCGCGACCTCGCCGGTCCATTACCAGATCGCTAAGGAAGCGTTGGAACAGAACCTTCATGTTCTGATCGAGAAGCCTTTCGTGCAGACGATGGAAGATGCCCGGGAACTTGTTAAGTTGGCGGCTGAACGACACCGGAGCTTGATGATCAGCCAAAACTATCGTTATCTGCCAAGCGTGGTCACATTGAAACAGACGATCCAAAATTGCGGTTTAGGAAACATACAGTTCGTTCAGTCACAATTCTTCTACGATCATGACGGAAAAGGCTATCAACGTGAGATGGATAATTATATTCTTCTGGAGATGTCCGTCCATCATATCGATATGATGCGCTTCTTGCTAGGCAGCAATATTACGAGTGTATGGGGAAAAACCTGGAACTACCTTGATAGCGGTTACAAAGGTGATCCTAACGTGAATGCGGTCTACCAGACCGAGAGCGGGATAAACGTATTCTATCTCGGCAGCCTGTTAGCCAAAGGAATCCCGGTGCCTTGGGAAGGCGTGTGGAGAATCCAGTTCGAGCAAGGGTCCGTCTATATGGATGATATGGGCGAGGGATACGGCATATATGTCGTTAGCGCCAAGCAGACCAAAACCCGTATTCCATTTATCGTTCCGGAGAAGGAAAGCATTCATGGCGTACTTGCCGAATTCGCCCAATCGATCAGAGAAGAACGAGAGCCGGCTATTTCGGGCCGCGACAACTTGAACACCATGGAAGCGCTGCTCGCTACCAGTGAATCATCCGCCAAGGGAATCGAGATTAAGTTATAAACGAACATCTTATTGAAAGAAGCAGCCCTGGGCTGCTTCTTTTTTTTGTGTAGTTTCATATCACCAAGCGCTTCGTTTTTTTGCTCCATATTTTAAGATCTGCATGCCGTGGTAGCTCTAGAAAATTTGATGAAGAACTATGCAGGTACAATCATTTATATATCTCACGATTTCCGTTTGGTGGAGAACGTAGCTGATATGGTATTTGAAATTGATGATGAAAAAATCATTCGCAGTTGAATGTCGTTAAGCGTTAAGCTAACTGGCAGGATAAAAGAGAAGTTTAACTTTACGTTAAAGGAGGTTTACGACGGTACGATGATAATGATTGGCTTCGTTCAAAATCTAAACGATAAGAAGTGGCTCCGTGCAAACGCATAAGAAGTGAGGGCATAATTCAGGAAGTAGAAAATATTTGGATGATCGTCCGGTGCGACTTTTTGTGTAAAATTTATTTTCTAGTTGATTATTAAACATTCAAAAGGTTCCGACCTTGCTATAATCTTATTAACAAATTATTGAAGGTGGGTACCTAAATGGATAATGTAAAAGGAATATGGAATGAATGGTCCGAAACATGGTATCAAAGGTATAGAACAGATAAGGCAATAGCAAAAATAATACAAACCCCTGAATCGGCATTTCATCGTACAACATATTCAATGATTAATAAGGCCTTGCCGAATTTGAATGGAAAGAAAGTATGTGTTCCTTCAAGTGGAGATAACCATGCAGTCTTCGCTTTTCACTTAATGGGGGCAAGCGTCACATCGTGCGACATATCGGAAAGACAAATAGAAAACAGTTCGAACTTGGCTCGAAAAAATGGATGGGACATAGAATTTATATGCGATGATACAATGCAACTAAGTAACATTAAAAGTGATGAATATGATTTTGTATATACATCGAATGGAGTCCATGTATGGATTAATGATTTAAACTCCATGTACAACAATATAAGAAGAATTCTTAAAAGAAATGGTGCGTACATCATGTTTGATATTCATCCATTTAGTCGCCCTTTTGCTATAGAAAAAGAGAATATAACTGTAGTAAAGCCATATGACTCAATTGGACCTTTTCTTATAGATGAGGTTCCAAGACTTCATTGGCGTATACAGGATATAGCGAATTCTATTATTTCATCAGGTCTATGTGTTAAGCGTATCGAAGAAATGTATGCAGAGGATGGCTCATTTTGGATCGATGAGTCAAAAGATGAAGGGAAATCGCTCTCAAAACAAGAACTAGATGATTTGTGTAACTGGAAATTAAATCCTATAGCAGCCCTTCCTCAATGGTTTTCGATACATGCAGTTAAGTAAACCGGTTCAGGTAACTCATTATGAGCAGGTGCTGCGGTGGCCTGCTCATTGTATTAAGCTAACGGGCAGGTTAATGGAAATGATTTGTAGAAAAAACCTATAAATGAAAGCGACAAAAGTAGTGTGGGTCGGGTGGATTCCAGATCTCGCATATGCTGCGGGATCATCTGGCTACCCTCTCTGGCGATTTTCAATCTGGACAATTCTACCGGCAGTTGAATAATGCGGATGTGACAATTCAACCAACGCTTGATAGAATCACGTTTGCGGAAATGCTATGCTGTTTTCGACGGTGCGCACTGTACATTTTGTTTTTTCGGAGGTAATAGGATGCTCGACTTACGTAAAATTGGAGCTTATATTTCGAAGCTTCGCAAAGACCAGGATCTGACCCAATTGGAACTTGCAGATCAACTGAATGTAAGTCATCAAGCGGTATCGAAATGGGAACGGGGCGACTCGCTACCGGATATCGGAACGCTTCCGCAGCTTGCGAGGTTATTCGGCAAAACGGTAGACGACATTATTAATGCAGGAGAAAACGCAGAAAATCGGGAGCACCAGCACCTAGGAACGATCGTTGAGGAGATCGCAGAGAACAGGCCAGAACAAGTTGCAGAGATGGTCAATACCGGAGAGGTGGAGGTGGAAGAGCTTGTAGAAGTAGCGCCGTTTGTAAAGGCAAGCGTTCTGCATAAGGTTACTGAACGATTAGACAGCAACGTCTTTAARTTAGACGTGATCATGAGGCTGGCTCCGTTCCTTGGAACAGATACATTGRATGAACTGGTTCGTCAGGCAGAAGAGGGCGAGATTGTGTGGAATGTCATTACCGGACTCGCTCCGTTCGTCAGCAGTGACACATTAAACCGACTGGTAGATAAATCGATTGACGGTTCCTTAGAAGTGCACAATCTTGTTGGAATTGCGCCGTTTCTTGGAAGAGARCATGTAGATCGRTTGGTACAACAAGCAGAAGAGGGCAGCTTGAGCTGGCATTCCGTTCAAGGGCTGGCACCCTTTATTAGCAGAGAGACATTAAGTCGTTTGGTAGACCGGGTTGTAGACGGCACCATCGATGCGAACCGGATCATAAGCCTCGCACCTTTTCTGGACAGGGAAAAT
>NZ_LGHP01000001.1:2789953-2798731 GCF_001280845.1 Bacillus sp. FJAT-28004 | reverse complement strand
TAAGAAGGAAAGTAAACGTGGAAAGAAAATGCCACAAGACCTTCTATGGTACATGTATAAACAATTAAGTAGCGAATAAGTCCAGTTTACTTACTGCTTATCATGCTCTGATCTGCCAGCTTGCTGATTCAACTAACGGGGAACGATAGTTGAACAAACATGGAGTAGTTTGCTGCGGCTGTTGCTCCCTTTCTTTATTAAGCTAACGGGCAGTTTAACGCAACAATACCTATGTCTTCTGCGTATTAGGTTATAATTGGGAAGTGAATAATAAGGGGGTTCTTATATAACTACCGTCATTCTAATTCTATTTGGTTTCTTAATTTCTTTCATTACCGTTATATTATTTTTGATACTATGTGTTAACATAATAATTTCTTTTATTAAAAAGAGAGCTTTTCCTAAAAAATTGATGATTGCAACGTTGTCAGGGGTTGTTTTGGCATCTTCAATCTATTTATATGAAATGTACTTTTTTACATTTAGTGATATTGATAGAGAATCCGCCCAAAAGGGACCTGGACCTGTAACATCCCCCACTGAAGAATATACGGCTAATGCTTATTATGAACTTTATGGAGGTGCAGCAGGCGGTGTTAATGTATGGGTTGAAATAACAAAGAATAATGAGAAGAATAAAGTGCAAATTGTTTATTATAGTGATGCAAAAAGTAATTTTTCTATGGAATGGGTGGATGAGGATACACTGTACATTCTAAATGACGATCCTAATTATCCAAATTCGAATAGAAGTATCAAATTAGAAATTGGTAAAGAGATTTATCACGAAAATGGTTTAGCTTGTAAGAGTTTATTAATGAAAGGCGAATATGAGACTTGCTACCAAAACTAATATCTCTTATTGCGCTAACGGGGAACGATAGTTTAATAATACATATGATGAGCAGGCACTGCGGTGGCCTGCTCATTGTATTAAGCTAACGGGCAGGTTAGTTTAATGGATAATACAGGAAATATTGGGGTGCACGTTGAAGTAAAGAGAGCAATTCATTTTAATAAGGGGGATAACAAGATGGGCATGAAGGCGGAAACGTTGGATTTGGAAATGACGGATATCTCCGGATCGAAGTGGCATGAGGTCAGAGCTGAGGAACTTGATATCGATAATGTCAGCTTGGCAAAGACGAAAATTAATAACGCAAACATGAGTGAAATGGTTTTGAATGATGTTAATATGAGTAGCATTAAAATCTCGAACGCAAATCTGTCAGGTTTAGGAATTCAGCATGTCCATTTATTTGGAACAGAATTTCATAATGTCGTCCTTCCTCAAGAAGGAGACGGAAACTACAATCCCGAGGGACAATATAAACCAGTAAGTTTTCATAATTGTAACCTGTCAAACGGATGGCAGCTGTTTTGTTTTGACTCCGCTAAATAACGAAGTTTGGTTACGCTAACGGGGAACTATAGTTGAACAAATAAGGAGCAGTTTGCTACGTTGCAGCTGTTCCCTTCTTTGTTAAGCTAACGGGCAGGTTAATGGAAATGATTTGTAGAAAAAACCTATAAATGAAAGCGACAAAAGTAGTGTAGGTCGGGTGGATTCCAGATCTCGCATATGCTGCGGGATCATCTGGCTACCCTCTCTGGCGATTTTCAATCTGGACACTTCTACCGGCAGTTGAATAAAGCGGATGTGACAATTCAACCAACGCTTGATAGAATCACGTTTGCGGAAATGCTATGCTGTTTTCGACGGTGCGCACTGTACATTTTGTTTTTTTCGGAGGTAATATGATGCTCGACTTACGTAAAATTGGAGCTTATATTTCGAAGCTTCGCAAAGACCAGGATCTGACCCAATTGGAACTTGCAGATCAACTGAATGTAAGTCATCAAGCGGTATCGAAATGGGAACGGGGCGATTCGCTACCGGATATCGGAACGCTTCCGCAGCTTGCGAGGTTATTCGGCAAAACGGTAGACGACATTATTAATGCAGGAGAAAACGCAAAAAATCGGGAGCACCAGCACCTAGGAACGATCGTTGAGGAGATCGCAGAGAACAGGCCAGAACAAGTTGCAGAGATGGTCAATACCGGAGAGGTGGAGGTGGAAGAGCTTGTAGAAGTAGCGCCGTTTGTAAAGGCAAGCGTTCTGCATAAGGTTACTGAACGATTAGACAGCAACGTCTTTAAATTAGACGTGATCATGAGGCTGGCTCCGTTCCTTGGAACAGATACATTGAATGAACTGGTTCGTCAGGCAGAAGAGGGCGAGATTGTGTGGAATGTCATTACCGGACTCGCTCCGTTCGTCAGCAGTGACACATTAAACCGACTGGTAGATAAATCGATTGACGGTTCCTTAGAAGTGCACAATCTTGTTGGAATTGCGCCGTTTCTTGGAAGAGARCATGTAGATCGRTTGGTACAACAAGCAGAAGAGGGCAGCTTGAGCTGGCATTCCGTTCAAGGGCTGGCACCCTTTATTAGCAGAGAGACATTAAGTCGTTTGGTAGACCGGGTTGTAGACGGCACCATCGATGCGAACCGGATCATAAGCCTCGCACCTTTTCTGGACAGGGAAAATTTCGAGAAGTTGATTGGTGGAGTCGAAGCAGAATATCTTAGCCCGGATCTGCTGGCAAGTCTTGCTCCTTTCGTCTATCAAGGGACATTGAGAAGGTGGTTGCCAAATTCAAAAATGACTGATTTATTGCTAGTAAATAAAAAAAGCCAGATCATTGAGGTGATCTGACTTGTATGTCGGCGGCTTGTAAATGGCGGATTTATTAGTATGGTTTCAAACCAAAACTAGTGCCACTTCAGATCATTTCCTCTTGTCAATATAGGTTAACAGTGTGAGTATAAATAACCCAAATGCAAACATGATTGAAAGAGCTTGAAATATATCCATGCTTACAACCTCCACCTTTCTAGTGAGGTGTCCGCCGTGTACAAGTCGTCTAAGGTAAATATAATGTATAATGGGTATTTCTGGAAGTGTTGAATGAACTAAATATATTTAAGTACTTATTCTACATAATGTGATAAGAAGGCTATTTAAACTACAAAAATGAGGATTTATATGGCTTTTCATAGGGCATTTGCAGGTGATAAAATAATTCAGAGTGGAGTAATTTAACCTATAAATAAAGATTACAGCATATTTATGATCTAGTAGTTGGGACATATGATAGGTTCCAAGAGTTACAAGAAGAATGGTAGTTGGTGGCGTTAAAGGCACACCTGCTGTTTGCAAAATAGTCGTAATGGTGATTTTTGCAATTATCACTCGTTAGCAAGTATAAGAAGTAGCTCTTGAAATGCTGATTTCAATTACAAAAAACACTCGAGTTCCATTGGTGGCTAAACGATCATAATCATAAGCCAGATTTGAAATGTCCATTCTAAATAAATTATTGTTTTAAATCACAAAGAAACCAAATAATCGCCCGCGTGATGGCACGCATGGTTGCGGCAGCTGACAAAGGAGAGCGAAACAATGAAAAAGTACATACTCTTCGATCATGATGGTGTTCTGGTTGATACTGAATTCTGGTATTACAAAGCGGGAGAACGCGCTCTGGCTGACATTGGATTTACCTTGGATAAAGATCAATACCTCCGCGACATGACCCAGTCATTGGGCACTTGGTCCCAAGCTAGGGCGGCAGGTATTGATGAACAGACCATCAGCAAGCAGCGTGAGGTCCGCAACGTCTATTATCAGGAATATCTAAGAACAGAAGTCATAGAGATTGAAGGCGTAGTTGAAACTCTAGCCGAACTGTCAAAGTACGTCCGCATGGCCATCGTGACGACAGCAAAACGTGCGGATTTTCAACTTATTCATGAAAAGCGCCAGATTAGACAATTCATGGAATTCGTCCTTGTTCGCGAAGACTACGAGCGCACCAAGCCGCACCCGGAACCATACTTGAACGGCCTAAAGCGCTTCGGAGCTACCAAAGAAGAGACCCTGGTTGTAGAGGATTCAAACAGAGGGTTGAACTCAGCCGTGGCGGCTGGTATCAACTGTGCTATTGTCCATAACGACTTCACAAAAACACATGACTTCTCAAAGGCCAGCTATCGAATCAAGACTCTGATTGAACTAAAGGACATTATCCTGAATGTAACCTGAGAGAGCATTTCCCGTACTCACTTTAAAAGTGAAGTGCAGTGAGGGCGGCGCGAACTCACGTGATGCCCGTGGAACGTGGAGCTTGGCTGCTGGGTACCACGGCATGTTCGGGTTGGATTAAAGTGTGACCGTCCCGACTTCTCGCAGGGTTCGTTAGACTATTTTTCGGAGGTTTGTGTATGGGTAAGGTAAAGGTAAATGCGCCACCGCACATAGTGGTCGAGTCACTTCACTGCAGAAGAGTGGCACTGTCGGTGGACACAAAAGTGCCAATATAAACTTCTTATAAAAAGCCATTTATAGGGCTTTTTTATTTTTAATGTAGGTAAATTTGTGTCAATGAGATACGCACAAAAGTGCCTACATTGTCAGCTAGAGACACAAATGTACCTACATTATCGCGTATCCGATCTGGCTGTCGTTAAGGGGTATTCAATTGTTAATTTACCAACTAAATAAGCCAAATATTATGTTCCCAAAGAGGCGTGGGTATGATTATTGGAGTACTGTTAAAAGAAAATAAAGAATTAGACTGAAAAATAAAGTGTTAGACTGAGAAAATAAAGTATTAGACTGGTAACGTCCCATTACGCTAACGGGCAGATTAACGTAACACTTTTCCTATCTGTTTCGTCTACTGTATAGAATGGAGGGAGGACAGAGATGAATCAACTACTTGTGAAATCGGTAGGTTATTTGGGGTTGTTGTTGTGCATAATGTTTTTGCTGTACAAAGTAACCTTGTTTTGGAACCCAATAGGCATACAAAAGCAAACCGTTTCATTCCTGAAAGCAGTCCAGGAGCAAAACTACGACAGAGCTGCGGAATTGTTTGGCTGGGAAGGGCAAAAGACCACGGGCAGCAAGGAAAGCGCTTGGAAGAAGTTGGCTGAAGAAGAAGGGGTTCGACTAGTATCCTTCAGTAACGTTCGTGCCGAATATGACGATGGTTGCTATTGCACGGGCCATGCGGATCTTGTGTTCGAGGTGAACGAGAGCCCTATGCAGGTTAGAGCTGTGATTACATATGGAGTAGGTGCAAGGCCGAAACAAATATGCGCAATAACACCCTCGGGGATGCAAGGCGGTTCCATTTCCCAGATAGCGGCATGGAACTCACTGGCATGCGGGAATAGCTCGTTTTGAAGTCTTCATTGACCTAACGGGGAACTATAGCTCAATTAAACAGTACGGCAGCCGGTCACTATTGAAGTGACCGGCTGCCGTTTCTCAACTAACGGGCAGATTAGCGTGGTAAAAATCTATTATAATTGTTTAGTTCATTGCTCCTCAATTGTTATGGACTATATAATACTTTTATTATCAGGAGAGGTGGCGATGTCAAATGACAAGGACAACAGTTTTCTCGGTGGGGCTGCATTTTTAGGGGATAACGCATCATTAGCCCAATAAACTGCGTGATTCCTCTGAATCCAATCAGAGGGGAATCAATGCGATTGAAGAAACCTAATCCTTTTCTAAATTTGGCTTGCCCACAGCCTCTTGGGCCTGGATCCTTCGAAATGGCTTCTTCATTAGTGGAAGCAACCAATATTCAAGCTGGCATGAGAGTATTGGAAGTTGGGGCTGGAACTGGCCAGATAGCGGCAACTCTGGCGAAGTATTGGGACGTTACGGTTGTTACATTGGAACCATGGGGAGATTTAAACACGATACATGAAAATGCAGAAGAGTTAGGAGTTTCTAATCGTGTTCTTGCTTTAAATGTTGTTGCTCAAAGACTTCCTTTTGCAGATAATTGCTTTGATGCTGAAATCAGTATTGGTTCATTTGAAATGATAAAGGACGAACGTCCTGAAGCGCTTAAAGAACTAATTCGAGTATCAAAAGAAGGCGCACGAATTGGAATAGCTGAACCGATGTGTCTTCATGAAGAACTTCCAGCCGATCTTATAACTATTGATTATTTCTGTGATTCAAAAGAGTATTTTCGAACGGTTGAATGGAACGCTAATTTATTCCGTCAATATGGCTTGAATATTACAAGCCAATATTATTTTGATGATGGCTACAAATGGTGGGTTGATAATTTCCGTTATTATGATGGGAATAAAGAAGAGATTCTCCAGGATGGTGGGCGATGGCTTTCATTAGGGCTTGTTGTTAGAGAAAAACAAAATTCATAGTTGGTAAGCCAGCCTAATAATCTGCAGTTTGGGGGTATGTCAAACCCTATACTGCTATTTTATAACCAGTCAGTAAATACGCTAACGGGCAGGTTAATGGAGCGGTTAGGTAGAATAAAAGGTATTAAAAGCTTTGGAAAATAGTTTCAGATAGGAGATGAGTTTGACACTGTGACCCTATTTTATTATATTGCTGCAAGCCATGAGCTTCCGACAGGCTCGTTCGGACAGAAAAAAACAGTTATGACGATTAATGATTACGTAACGAATGTGAACCCTGCCGCTAAGGATCAACTCAATATGCAAATACTACTGGAGAAATACCCAAAAGGGGACAAACTTATGGATGTCTACGATACGGAAGAGGATGCAGCAGGATTATATATAACCGGTCCCATAACCAGACAATCCTCGCATCTTTTCCGTCATCCATTTGTTTACCAAGTGAACCCCGAAGGAGGTTCCTTCGAGATCAATGACGAAATTAAACATTCTCACCCCATTTTATACCAGACAAGCAAAAAGTGCTTAGTAGAGCTTTTCAAATATTTACGCCGTAATATGGAAATTGGTGAGGACTTAGAACTGTATTGCTGCTGGGCGCACGGACAAGAGAGATTTTCGGATGCTCCTAAAAAAGAACTCGATCTCGTGATTGAACTATCCACATTTCGATTGGGGAATGAGTTCGCGTGGAAAGAACGTCAGTATATAAGCGTTAAGCAGTGAGCCAAGGTACCGTTTTCCATTACGATAACGAGGAACGATAGCGCAATAAAATGTAAGAGAAGCCTGTCAAAGGCCGGTTGCTTATTCTAATGAATACGGAGGGAATACGTTGTCTTTAGAAATGCGAATTACTGGTTTGTGGTCCTTAGATGACTTATATGCTCCGGGCGCTATGGAGGATGTTATTGTTACTTTCCTTCCCAGTGGTGAAGGTTGGTTGTACTTTGCTCATCCATGCCAAAATATTGTGGAAAAGTTCAAATGGGTAATCGATGAGCTCGATTTACTACACATTAAAGGAACGACGACAACAATGTTCTATGATGTAGACGAGGGCGACGAGTTAGCGCTGGATAGCTTTTTTGATGAAAGATCCGATTTGGAAATCCTCGATGTAAAGGTAGATATTAAGAAAGAGCTTACTCCCCGCGGGGAAAATGAGGTGATTACATTTTCAAAACCATTGTGGTTTACAGATAACAAATTTGCTTTAGTACATAGAGAATTCGCTCGTATTAAACCGCCTTCATTTAGTTATAGTTGGCGTTCAACTAACGGAGAACTATAGCTTAATAATCACCAGAATGAGGCTGCAGGCATGATACGGCAGCCTCGTTGAGCTAACAGGCAGATTACGCAAATGAATACTCTTCCCTTACCTGGATAGATTAAGTTGTGATTGGTGGATTTAGGTATAGGAAGGGGAAATTATCTTGAAGGTTTTAATTTGCTTTGTAATCATACTTTCAATTGTCGGAACACAAACCACTTTTTGTAATGCAGTTGGTGAGAAGCCAATTGAGGACTCAAGGGAGCTGCAACTTCAAGATATGCTGGTGTTGCTATTATTACCGCAAATGCGAGAGAAACTTGCTGAAGTATATTCAGATGTACTTTCAGCACCAGGCTCACCAGATATTTATCCTTATTTTGTTGATGTGACGCACACCGAAAGGGTAAATGGTTTCCGTGGTTTTGATTTTTTAATTACACTTGATGCGCGCCCAACAGTTGGCCCTCATATCCCAATCGGTGAAGATGTTTTTACATATAGGATCTCAGCTGCTGGGATCGAACTGAAAAATTTTGAACATCTTAGAGGACCGAATAAGGACGAATTCCCCCAAAATTACCAGGATCTTTTGAAGTAACGGGACAACATAGCACAATACGGACCACAACGAGGCAGCCGACATCAACCGGTTGCCTTTTCCACGCTAACGGACTGGAAGGTTAAATAGCCATAAACTTATTGAATTATTATAATTAGGATTATAAACAGTATGGATATCGTCAGGAGGGATGCCAAGTTCGGAAATATGCATTTACAAAAAGTAATCCGAATCATGAGACTCTTATTTTTATATTAACTAAACATGATTCTATTGGAATACCAATTCTGATAGCAGGATTAGGCTTCCAGATCTCAATTATCATTTCAAGGCTGAAACAAACAAAGTGAAATTATTCAGCTAACGGGACACGTTAGTTGAACAAATAAGGAACGATTTCCTTATTTAGTTGCTATGTGATATGACTTTCTGGTTAATGGCATTATAAGATGAATAAGCATCTGCAACTGAAGAATAAGAACCAAGTGGATAAGTTCTAAGTATTGGGAGGTATAACATTGAGTGACTCAAAACAAATTCATGAAATAACTAAGCTCTTGGCATTATGTTGGGATGAAAACAGAGAATTGAGTTTCGGTGAAATGATAGATAATATATTTTCATTTTCGAAAGGCCATACTCAAAATGAATTCTGGAATATGGAAACCAAACAGTGT
>NZ_LGHP01000001.1:1388434-2784538 GCF_001280845.1 Bacillus sp. FJAT-28004 | reverse complement strand
TAAGAAGGAAAGTAAACGTGGAAAGAAAATGCCACAAGACCTTCTATGGTACATGTATAAACAATTAAGTAGCGAATAAGTCCAGTTTACTTACTACTTATCATGCTCTGATCTGCCAGCTTGCTGTTTCAACTAACGGGGAACGATAGTTGAGAAACACATGGATGAGTAGGTGCTGAACTGTAACCCGAAAGATAGACACTTTAGAAAAAGTGCCCGTCTTTCGGGTTACAGTTCACGGCAGCTGCTCCCTTTCTTTATTAAGCGAACGGGCAGGATAGTTTGTAATACTCCTAGTATGATCGCAATGAGATAATTCCTTTCTTGTTCCGAATTTGTGTTCCACGAATTAGAGAGCAACATTACAAAATTCACCTTGTGTTATAACAATAGTTGTAATTGATAGACACAAGAGGAGATGAAAATAATGAGCAAGTTGAAAGGCAAGGTTGCTTTCGTTACCGGCGCAAGCCGAGGGATTGGTCGTGCCATTGCGACACGATTGGCACAAGAAGGTGCATTAGTAGCAGTTCATTACGGTAAGAATCGGGATGCTGCTGAAGAAGTCGTTCGTGATATTGAACGGAATGGTGGGACTGCGTTCACGATTGGCAGGGAACTGGGTTCTTCAGAGAGCATATTGTCTCTTTATCAAGCATTGGATGAAGCATTGTTAAAACGTAGGGGTGACACACACTTCGATATTTTAGTGAACAATGCGGGAATTGCCCTATCGGCTCCCATTGAGGATACGACAGAAGAAGCATACGATGAAATTATGAATATCAATGTGAAAACACCGTTTTTCCTGATTCAACAATCTTTGCGACGTTTAAGAGATGAAGGTCGAATTATTAACATATCGTCCGCTATAACAAGAATTTCCCTGCCTGCCATTCCTGCGTACAAGCATGACCAAGGGGGCAATCAACACACTGACGCTCGCCTTATCAAATCAACTCGGCCCACGTGGAATAACGATCAATGCAATCCAACCTGGGTTCGTTGCCACGGATATGAATGCAGCGATGCTACAAGATCCTGCAGGACATAAATTCGGTGCTGACTTTTCTACCTTTGGAAGATGGGGGCAACCAGAGGATGTCGCGGATGTAGCCGCTTTTTTAGCCTCTGCTGATAGCCGCTGGGTAACCGGGCAATTGATTGATGCCAGTGGTGGCTCTCATTTGTAAAGTCGTCCGGAAATGTGGTTAACTTTTTAAAGATCAGAGTATTATCGCCTTATCCTGGCTGGATTTTATTATGTTGAAGGTGAAGGAAAGTACATTTCAACTAACGGGGAACGATAGCTCAACCACGGAAGGGCTGCCACATGGCAGCCCTTCGCCACGCTAACGGGCAGGTTTGCATTGGGCGGATGTATTTGAGAACACATTTTCAGATGGTAAAGGCAGTAAGACATGATGATATTGAACAAAGTACAAAAACGCACTGTCGAGGACAATGCGTTTTTGTACTTTTATTCAAATTTAATGTTATTGTAACTGCTCTTTGAAGCTGACTCATTAATCTTTCATTTCTGCTAAGTCGAGCTGGCGAATCCGCGCTGGATCGGCAGTCATGTCGATCTTGCCCAGGAAGCAATAGATTTTTACGTGAAGGCATTGGATGCCAAGGTCTCCTATATGCTGCGATTCGGCGACATGCCGGAAGATCCCAAAGCTCCACTGCCTCCGGAAAAGAAGGACTGGGTCAATTATGCCATCTTGAAAATCGGCGATTCGGAACTACAGATTACAGATCATTTCACCGGATGCATCTACGAGAGGGGAACGCAAATCACCATCGTTGTTCAAACCAACGATAAGGATAAAGCTACCAAATATTTTGAAGCATTGAAGGAAGATGGTCAAGTGAACGATCCGCTTGAAGCTAGTTTCATCAGCCCCGCTTACGGCAATGTTACGGATAAATTCGGCGTCACTTTCCGAATCCTTACAAAAGGTCGCCAGTAATCAATTAGATGAGAATGTGCGGGCAGCTCGAAAAGTTGTTGGCAGACTAGTAATACGAAATTTATGGTACTTAAAATAAAGGGAGGAAGTCCTCATGACTGTATTTTCCATCGTTCTTCAAAGTTTGCTAGTCTTATATTATGCCTTTTCAGGAGGCGCGAAGATCGCAGGAGCCAAATACTGGGCTGATATTTTCAAGAATCTTGGACTACCGCAGTGGTTTCGTGTCGTCACAGGTATCGTCCAGTTAGTCGGAGTAGCATTACTCATCTTCGGCTACTGGTATGTAGGGGCGGTCGCCTGGGCTGGCATCTGGCTTGGAGTCACTATGTTATTGGCGTGCCTCGCGCATTTCAGGGTCAAAGATCCAATCAGTAAAACGGCAGCGGCCATCGTTTTTACAGCGTTAATCATCTTTCTAACCATCATTAATGCAGATGGTCTGATACTTCCTTTATCTTAAGAAAGCATTATCTCAATTGTTTCCGACTGGTTATGTCGGCGGATGGATCAAAGCACGCCGCCTGCTAATAATTTATTGGTAACGGAGAACTATAGTGGAGGAGTTTGCTACGAGGCAGCTCCTCTTTTGTTTATTGAAGTAATGGGCAGGATTGCACAAAAATTACTTGAATAAATATCCAAGAGGGCTTACGACGTGTTGGAGAAGGTAAAACGATATAAACGAAATCTTGATAAACAAGTGAAGGTGGGATTGGACGATTTGATAAAAATGTTTCGTTATAACTGGATGGTAAGAAATGAATGGTTAGAACTATGCAAGCAAATCCCAATCGGAGAATTAATGCGTAAACGAAACGGTGGGGCGGATAGCATTCTGTACACACTCTTTCACATTTTAGATGTAGAGTATAGCTGGCTCCGCGGAGTTCAGGGTAAGCCAGATTCCCCAGTACCATTCGAGAACTATCAGACAATCGAAAAAATAAATGACCTTACGGAAGCTTGGAATAAGGAAAATCAGTCGTTTTTATTTACATGGTCAGACGAATTTGAGAACGATGTTGTAACCGTTCCGTGGATTGAAGGAAGTTTTTTTGCCCAGGGTGAGGTTTTACGTCATGTAATCGCACACGAAATTCATCATGTAGGGCAATTATCCATTTGGATCAGAGAACTTGGACTTGAACCTGTTTCAGCAAATGTAATCGGCAGAGACTTAGGCTTTCCTGGTTGAACTAACGGGCAGGATAATTCAAAAACAAGTGGAATATATTGCGTTAACATAAAAGAGTGGAGCAAGGAGTATTTCTTTTGCTACTATGGTCTAAGGAGGAATTATGAAAAGATCCTATTATGTCTTTGGCATCTTATTTACAATGTTATTCGTGAGTATGTTCATCATATACAATAATAGAATTACGCCTATTTCATTAGAAATAGCTGAGAAAATAGCCCTTTTACAAGCAGAAAAAGATGGTTATATAAATGYRRAAATTYGGAATCKCTTTAACACAAAAACAAGTGAGAGATACTTTTTTTCTTCGAAAGAAAATAAAGACATTAAGGTGTGGCAGGTTKATATTGACGCAATTWATAATCCRCTAATAAAAAATGCACCTGCCGCCGCTTATTTTATTAGTAAGAAAGATGGATCTATTGTTTCAGTCATAAAGGGGCTGACGCAAGCAGGCATGGATTTGGAGCTCAATGGGACAAAACTAAACGGAAAATCTTATGACTTCAAGATTAAAAATAAAGGGAACGTTAATTATACTATTGAATGGATGGAACCACTTATTCATATGAAAAAACAGGAAAGTAATTATGATGGAGTGGTAAGTAAATTAGAAATTAATAAGATAATTCTTGTTAATACAGAACTCTCTGTAAGTAACATCAAAATAAATGGATTAGAACAGCCTGATGCTAGCAAGGATATTGTCTATGGATTTAAAATTAAAGCAAAAGAAGAAAATGAGCCGTTTCTGCTAATTGACAATTACTATCGCAATGTAACCAGTATAAGTGATAAGTAATTCAGTATTAGTTGTTAAGCTAACGGGAGACGATAGTTCAATAAGCTTCCAGCATCAACGGCAGCTTGCTCGTTTATCAGGTGGAAGGAGATAGACGATGACAGCAGTTGAAGTATTGAAAAGTAACTATGAGTGCACAGAATGTAGTTTTGTTTACTTTTTACACGAGCAAGAAAAGTTCAACCTAGAGGCATTTTGGGATTACTTTAACTGCATAGTAGACATCACCGAAGAAACTTCAAATCAAAATAATTTGAATAGAGATTTATCTCTAATGGTGAGTAAAACATATACTTTTATAATGAGAAGTCTTCTTTGGCATTTCCATCCGAAAGATTCGTATATGGTTAAAAATATTCCCGAGAACAATTTGCACCTTTACATTGAAAGATTAGAATTTGCGTATTTGGGTTATTTCACTGGAAAGGTTTTTAAAGAAGAGTTGTACGATGAGGATTTAATTAATCCAAAATATAAAAAGTGATTAAGCTAACGGGACACAATAGTTCAATTTCACACATGGATGAGCAGGCGCTGCAGTGGCCTGCTCATTTTATTAAGCTACGGGCAGGATTGAAGAGCAAATTATAGAATATTTTTACTAGATAGATTGCCAAATAAGGTGTGATAAAAGGTGAAAATAAGTACCAAGCTTTTAACTGAAGTGATTAACAATTGGGACCCTATCGGTCTGTTAGCTGGAGGTGCTCCACAGAACGAGTATGATATAGAGATCAATCAGATTGCACAAAAGTCTATAACATGTACAAATGAAATAGAATTAGCARAACTTWTATACAGAGTGTTCAATGATATGATGGGTGTGAAGCTAGACCACCTAAGTTGCTTAAAGCAGGCATTTAAAATAACTGATCGTAATAACAATACATTATTCAACTAACGGGGAACGATAGTTGAACAAATATGGAGCAGTTTGCTGCGGCAGCTGCTCCTTACTTCGTTAAGCTAACGGGCAGGATAGTTTAATACCCTATTTAAATGGAGTGAACATGAATATGCCAACGAAACATACATTCAAGAGATTAGCTATATACTTTGAGTTGGACACGCAAGAGATGGTCATTCTTTCATGCAGGAAATCGTTGGATTCGCCATGTGTCGAGCAAATTGATGTTGTGCAAACATTAGCTGCCCCATATTCCATGCCTGAGCTTGTAGGGAAACTAAAGCTAGCTTTCGAGCAATGTTTCACTAAAGACGTTGAAGCGAGCCGAGTTTCTCCTATCGAAAAGGTATTGAAAATACGAGGATATTCAAAAGCTACAAAAAATAGGAAGCTTGTTCTAGTTGAGTGGAAGAAATCGGATGGGTACCTTGTATCGCCAACTGTTCGAACCCGAGGCTATGAGTTTCTACCTGACCAGGATATCATGCTGCCGCTGCAATATACCGAAACGAGTTGGCCGAGGCAGTAATGAAAGCAATCTTTTATTCAAAATGCTAGTGAAGATGAGTAATGTGTCGCAGCCCTTTAAAGTTTCAACTAACGGGACACGATAGTTCAGCGGCTGTGGAACCTTTCGGGAGGCTATGGCGTCCATTTAGTCGTACCTTATCCGATAGGAGTGGATGATTTGACATTGGGGAAGAAAATACAGAGGGTGACATTGATGCTCGCAATCTCGGTAACGTTTATGACGGCAATGGTGGGGTGTGGCAAGGAGCAATCTTCGACATCGGATATCGTACCACCTGCGCCAGAGGTAGTATCGGAGCTCGAACAACCTGGTGAGGCAGTGGCATCGATCTTTCCGGATGCTGCAAGGCTTTCGGAGGATGATACGCAATCACTGGAGCAAATCTCCGCGAAGGATGGCGAAAAAACCTGGACGTACTGAAGCAGCAGGATACGAAGGCATTGTCCGGACTCATGGCGCATGCGGAGAATGAGTATACCGAGGCTGATATGGCGAAGGTGCTGGAAGGATTCCTGCTTTACTTTGACGACTTGGAAAACCTGCAGCTGCGCTTCGAGGTTAACGAGCAGAATGACGAGTACTATGTTGAACATTACACCATCGCAGGTACAAAGGACGGTAAGGCGCGCGCCATTCCTTTTCAAATGAAATATGCCAAGTCCCAGGGGATGGAGCAGATTCAGGATGATGACAGGCGCGAGCCACTGTACAACTCTCCACTGATCGGGCAGTATCCCTATACGGTGCTGGAAGTTGAGCGTTACGTGCAGGCGCTGCTGCAGAAGGACAAAGCAAGCCTGGCGCTTCATTTGGGCATGTACGATGACAACGAGGAAACGAAGGCGGCAGTGGAGCGGATGCTTCAGAAGTATGAAGAATCACTCGATCTGAGCTCGGTAAAGGTCGTATCGAAGGGCTATGATGAGCAGGAGGATCAATACTTTTACGAGCTTCGCGATAGTAACCAGCAGACGCATGAACTTTGGTTAAGCGGGGAAGAGCTTAAGGTTGTGGATGAATGGGTGACCGGCCAAGCAACAGACTAATGAAGCATTGCAGCAACCGTTGAAAGTTAAGCAATTGGTTCTGTCCAGGGACGGAGGAGACGATGCTTAATAAAAAATCGACAGCAGCCGTTCAAAACAACCCTTAGCCCCTTTGTTACGCTAACGGGCACTATAGCTCAATAAACATCAACGAGGCTGTCGGTATGAATCCGGTAGCCTTCTTTGCGAAAACGGGCAGTATTGCGAGGATTTCCACCTATGTTAATAGTAAGAACTCACATGATATAAATGAATTGAGCAACTTTACTAACGAGGTTTGCGTTGATATTTGCATAGGAAAAATATGTTAAAGAAAAGGAGTATAAAATAATGAAAAAGGTTTTCTCAGGAATTTTCTTTGCATTGATATTAATCATTACTGCTGCTTCACCTACATATGCAGCAGACATACAAATCAAAGTTGAAGGCGTTACGATTGCCTCTGATGTGAAACCCGAAATGAAGAATAATCGAACAATGGTGCCACTCCGTGTAATCAGTGAAAATTTGGGTGCTAAAGTGCATTGGTCGGGTTCGGAAGTCACGCTCTCGAAAAGCAGTATGAAAGTAATCTTAAAGCTGAATAGCAGTACAGCGGTGAAAAACGGTAAAACGGTGCAGCTCGATGTTAAACCATACATCATAAATAATCGCATCATCGTTCCACTTCGCTTTATTGCAGAAACGTTTGGCTGTAAGGTTGATTACAGCAACTATACCGTAACGGTCGATACCGAGCCGCTCGTTATTGAAGGTGTAAAAGTGACAGCATTGCAGCAAGAATACCACATGACGATGGGCGGCGTAGTCAATCAAATCAAAGGAAATGCCAATATCGAAGCCATTTATAATAATTTTGTAGATAACAAAGGAAGCAAAGTCGAAGCTCCTTCTGATTACACCTGGTCGGTTCACAGCCTCACACCAGGGGCGTATTATAAAACGGGACAATATGATTTTTTGGACCAAGAAGGGAATAGCATCAAACGATTTGATATCTATTCAGAAGCCGCCCCTGAGTTTCTCATTTATGATGCGACAGAAAATCAATGGTATTTGTTTAACGATGCAGCTTATAAATCTACGTATCAGTTCATTGATACCGCAACAAAGAACGGTTTTCTGACGGTTATCAGCAATACAGTTCCGTAAGGCAACAAATTTTATTATTGTAACTAACGAGCTTTAATAGAATAGTTCAGTAACAACGCACAGGCTGCCGACAAGTAGAAACAGCAGCCTTCATTGCGCTTCTATGAAGAATGTATTTACTTCCAGAATCTATGGTGTGGCGCTTGCGCTGCATGTATGGATAACGGGCAGGATTGCGGAACAATTACCTTTTATTGTCGTCTTTATTTATAGTTAAACGAAGGGAGCGCTCCTCTTTGGTAACTTATGCAAATTCTGCTGTTGTAATGGCGTTATTGATATCCATTGGATGGCTATTTATCAAAACAACAAAAACAAATGAGAAACATAGTCTGAATAGTAAAATACTTCGATGGACAGGTTTTGGACTTATTGTCTTGACGATTTTTCTTGTTGCTTTTGGAGTATTAGCGTACTACACTGCGGAATCCCATCGCCGTGGACACTAGAGGTTTGCTAAGCTAACGGGAAACGATAGTTGAATAATACATGGATGAGCAGGTGCTACTGTGGCCTGCTCTTTTTATTAAGCTAACGGGCAGGATTGTTTAATCACTTCACGAATACTTCAAATAAGTGAAGAACTTAAATAAGTAAAGGAGTAAAATATTGGACACGTCAAAATGGATACCGTTAAGTAATATCAGGGATGATGAAGAAATCTGGGCAGGAGCAAGAGTTAGATTGTACAATGTTGGTTTCAATGCAGCAGACAAAGAAAATGATTACTATGAATATATTATTTCTTACATTTACGACAATAATAATTTTTTACAACTAACTAATTTAACAACAGGTAAAGCAGGTTATGTAATCTGTGTCATAGAAAAGGATATGCCGAACAACTTTGCTTCGGGCAAAACATTAAAGCATAGACTAAGCTTAGAAAATACTTATATCAAATTCGAGTTTGAATAATCAAAACGAAAAGGGAAACCCCCTAGATTATTTAGATTTCGGATTGTTAAGCTAACGGGTAACTATAGTGCAAATAAGACTTATGAGAGGAACGATATAGCCTGAAAGACATCTATATTATTTTAAGTCATATTGAGTCCTTACCTAATTGCAAAGTAAGTCCACCAAATGGGCTGCCACGTATTGATAAGCATAAACTTCCTCCTGATGTTAGCCGATTTTATGAGCTTTGCGGGGGAGTGCTACTTTTTGAAGGCGAAGATTATTCTTTCCAAATAGTTCAGCCAGAGGAGTTCACCTTATCAAATCCAGTCATCATTGGAGAACTAGCTGAGGAAGACATATCTTCACATTGGTACATTGTTGGTCATGATGGGAATGGTGACTACATTTCTATAGATTTACATCAAGGTCGTTTAGGGAAATGTTACGACAGCTTTTGGGACAGACATGGGGTTGTTGGAGATTGTCCAGTAATAGCAAACTCATTTTCTGATCTATTAGAACAATTGGTCCAAAATAGCGGAGAAAGGTGGTACTGGCTTAAAGAAGACTTCAAACCACTTGGTGACGCCTACGATGATGTTACTGAAAATGAACCATTGAACTAACGGAGAACGTTAGTTGAATGCTTCAAAGAATCAGGTCGCCGTCGACGTCGCTACCTTTTTCGTTACGATAGTTTAACATAAAAGGCTCCACATATTATGTATGACTAATATGTGGAGCCCTTTATGTTTTTCGCTAAGCTATTTGGCAGGTTCGTTGAGCTGCCACTAATCTGTTGTTAACTGACCGGCAGAATTACGTAACAAACACTATTGTTTTAATGTCTAATTGCTTAGTGGGTCGCAAACAAAAAGGCAATGGAGGCTGAAGTCTTATCATTTTTAAGAATAGGTTTTGGAATTATAATCTCTCTGATATTCCTAGTGATCATTACCCTTCTTGTAAAATATAAAAGCTGGATATGGATGGTTTTTAATACACTCTATTTTATTCAGTTGGGCTTGTTGGGGCTGGAGTGAATTGTTAGGAGCAAGGAGAACTGGCACTATGGTTTCAGAAGAAAATTCTATGAACATCGGATTGATTGGTATTATTTGGGAAGACAGCATGATTTGTATGGCAATAGGGTTATTCAAATTAAGACCTTCAGAGCGTACACCAAATAATCTAGGGTGAGAAAACGGGACGCGATAGTGGAAAAGCGGTTGCTGCGGTAGTCGCTTATATAAAAAAAATGAGGCCTGGTCATACCTGGTTCTACATATCGGTAGCCAGAATTAATTATTCAATATGAATAACTTTATTCGAAAATTTGTATTAATCTCTGTTATAATACTCAATAAGCGAACTGAAAGGAGTGGGAGTTTTTGATATGGGGTTTAAAACTGTACTATACAAACTTAGAGGACTCTACAAATTCGGGAAAACAGCACCAAAGCTACGTGGGAAAGTGTTCGTTAATAAATTTGGAGCAATCAAAGTTGGAAATAATATTTCCATAATAGGACATCCATGGGCAGTTCAAATTACCAGTACCAAGGGTGCCAACTTGACAATCGGTGATAATGTATACGTTAATGCAGGTGTGGGAATCGCGGCTAATAAAGAAATTGTCATTGGAGATAATGTTAAGATTGGTCCAAGAACGAGTATTTTTGATAGCAATTACCACCGTATGGATTCTACCGATAAAGGTGAACTCGCTAAAAGAATTAAAATCGGTAATAACGTTTGGATTGGAGCGGATTGTACTATTCTTCCAGGAGTCACAATTGGAGACAATTCCGTAATCGCGGCTAAGAGTACCGTAAATAAGAATGTTCCTAACAATGTATTGGTCGGAGGAAGTCCTGCAAAGGTGATTCGCGAGCTTGAAATAGAGGATGGCTGGATTAGGGAATAATCAGTTTATCATATCATCAATAAATTCATACGGATGGACTGAAAGGGCTGCCTAGTGGTCAATGTTATTTAGTTTAGCTCAAAGACAAGAACAGGAATAAAAATGAAATCCGAAACGGCATGGGAAAAATCCTGTGCCGTTTGTTTTTTTGGGGAAAGCAAAGAAAAAGCGCATAGCAAACAAAGCGGATGGAGTGTCCGCTTTAAAAAATGTTCATGTGAAACGAATTATGCTACTCTATAGACGAAGCTCACGACTGATTTCCAGCGGATTTTGCGCGTATTCTGCTGCCCTTTGCGAACGGGTCGAATCGGCAAAATGTTTTTGCGAATCAGTGCTTCAACATTAGGCAAGGGTTCATCACCTTTTGAGCGCAGAAAATGTCTACAAACGTGAACGGCGACCGTGAAATTAACTTGGTATTGGTGCCGTTTATCCATTTGGGAAATGACGACGTGCGAGGTCATCATTTCAGCGAAATTGTACATAATCATTCATAAGTTCTAAGTATTGGGAGGTATAACATTGCGTGACTCAAAACAAATTCATGAAATAACTAAGCTCTTGGCATTATGTTGGGATGAAAACCGAGAATTGAGTTTCGGTGAAATGATAGATAATATATTTTCATTTTCGAAAGGCCATACTCAAAATGAATTCTGGAATATGGAAACCAAACAGTGTTTGATTGCTATAGGGGACTTTCGAGAAAAAAAGCGATTAGAACGCGAGAAATACATAAATGATGCGGATTAACCGTAAAAACTATCGGTTCTTATAAATTGATTGAACTGAGGATGTATTCCTTACTTAAAGAACATGTTGATAATATAAAATAGGTAATGATTTATGAATCAGCGAACGATTTTTATGTCTTTTTGTATGAAGAATAATGATCCTAAAGAAGGTGAACATCACGATACTATTTAATACAGTTTCACCGCTCAACTAACGGGAGACGTTAGTTCAACAAAATAGCCGCTAGCCCGAACTTAATTTCAGGTTTGGGCTAGCGGCTAATGCAGCTTAATGATTCAATCGAGAGGCAGTTGGCAGTTGTTAATTCATCAGATTCTCTATCCGATCTGCACGGATCCAGCACATTTCCTTGATATCTATGGTCGCATTGAAGTCGTCAATCAAGGTAAAACGATCTTGAAGACTGACCAACGACTCAATACGGAACATATCTCGCAGTCTATCAAGTCCACCCGAATCGATGTTGAATAACGCAAAAGCATCCACGTCAAGACTCATAATAAGTTTCTTTACTTTTTCTTCCTTACTATGTTCCATATAGAATTCCTCAAGTATTTTAACCCTAAAAGCGTCTGAATCAGGGTTCACATAGAGTAATTCAATAGCTTCTTCTTCAGGAAACCGTTCTTGTACATAATTCTGTAATTCAATTTCATCTTCCTCATACGAATAATCGAATGCAGATACAACTCTGCTTTGATGAAGGATGGTGAAACCCCAGCCGTGGTCTTCGAAATTATAAAAGTATAATACAGGTACGCCAGCAGTCATTTTTATAATATCCTCAGGATAGGTGTCACTAACTTCTGTACCTTCCGTAAAAAACACGCTCCATTTGTCATTAAGCGGTTTTATAAAAATGGGATTGAAGTCTTCGATAGCTTTCCTATGTTTATTCAATACAAGACTGCCTGAAGTAAATTCACTCATTTGTTTACCCCCGTAATGTCATATCATCAATTAAGATTAATATTTCGCTGGATACCAGCTAATCACCTTCATTTTCCAAGAGTATTGCTATCGGTTTGTTAAGCTAACGGGCAGTATAGTTCTGAAAACTGATATGTTATATTTGGTTTAAATGATAAGAAATGGGGATTGAATTTGGGAGTATCAGAGGACAATAAAAAAATTGCTCAGGCTGCCCTTAGTGCATTTGAAGGTAAACCTAAGGTCTTTGAGTATTCGGATGATAATAATGAAAGCTCAATAGATATACTATGCTCTTCCAACGACATGCATAATAGTCTTTCATTTTCTACCATTGGTCTTTCTGATTTTTCCGTTGGTTATGATTATAATGAAATACCCCTAAGGATTGAATTGGTAGGTGCAAGTCAATTTGAATGTTTTGCAAATGTACTGGCTACATGTGCATTTAACATAATAAATTCAAATTATAAATGCTATCCCGGTATTATTTTCAATGATATTGTGAAAATGTATTTACCAAATAGCCCTATGAGACATATTTTATTTGTTACTCCATTTCTATGGGAGGACAGTTTAAAAACAATGAATTTTATAAATAGACAAGTCGCTTGGTTAATGGCGGTTCCTATCTCGGAAGCGGAAAGAATTTATGCAGATGAACACGGGAGTGAAGCACTAGAAGAATTATTTGAAGTAAAACAAATCAGTGTATTTGACTTAGAACGCAGTTCTACAATTTAAATGTTTGTTCAACTAACGGGGAACGATAGTTCAATACTGACAGGGCTGCCACTTAGCAGCCTATTGTTCAACTAACGGGCAGGATAGTTTAATCATATCGCGAATACTTTAAGTTTCTGAACTTAGTAAATTAGGTTTAATGGGGGCAATAAATATGAAGTACACATGTCCTTGCTGTGGTTATAAAACTCTGGACTATGAGCCACCAGGCAACTATGACATCTGTGATATTTGTTTTTGGGAAGATGATGGTATTCAATATAACGACCCCGATTATGAGGGGGGAGCAAATACTCAGTCATTAAGGCAATATCAAAAAGCCTTTTTACTGGGACGTGTTAATCGCAAGCCAACCGCTAACGATAAACGTGATGAGAAGTGGAAACCACTTCCTGAGAAGTAACATTCGTTTCACTGACGGGCAATGAGAGCTAATTAAGCATAATGAGAAGGTGCTGCCGACATGAACAAAGTGGAGTTTCTAAAGGAACTTGATGAAATTATAGAAGATAAGATGTTCATTGGAAATGATATCGATGACTTAGAAGAAGAAATTTTACATAACACATGGTCAATTTCGATGAATCAACAGTTAGCTAGTGAGTTTACATTTGGGGAGATAAGAAACTTTTTTTGTAATGTAATTACTAATAGAGATGAACAAATGACAAAAGCAGACCGTAATCATGGAATGCTTTTTTATGTATGGTTTGATTGGCAATCTGGAAGGTTACGCTTTAATCTTATTTCAGACATCCATACAAAACTACCTTTTAAATGTGAGATTGAAACAGTAGAAAACATTGATTCGATAATAAATGAGTTTTTAAAATATCCGTATCATGATGGTATTCCTTTTGGGGAAGTAACAGATGAAGATGAGCAAACTGTGGAAAATACAAAAGTAAATTCACTAAATGTCTTTTTGTACGAATTGAGAAATTAGAGGAACAATTTGTTAAGCTAACGGGGAACGATAGTTAATAACACATATGATGAGCAAGCTCTACGTTAGCCTGCTCATCGAGCTATTTCATCGGAAATAAAATGGGGGCATGAAGTGAAATTACTTAACTGGAAATATGATGATGAGGTTAAAGGTTCTTTGGGCGAGTGGAACTGGATAGAGATCACCTTAACTTTTGAAGACGGCAGCAAACGGTGGAGCATTTTATATACACCTGAAAGATTGCATAATAACCTTTCACGCCCGAACATTGACCCACCAGGATTCCATATTCCACACATGATCATCGTTAGAAGCTACGAAAGTGATGATATTGAGAAAGTCCTCCGTTACCATGAAGCTGAGGGTGACCTACTCTCAGCTACAAAAGCGTATTGAGTTAAGCTAACGAGCAACGAGAGTTGATTGCAAATTAACAATAAAAAGGGGATGAATTGATGAAAAAGCCATTAGGTGTTCGAATTCAAGGCTGTGTTTATGCTGATGATGGAGATTTAGGGCATGACAAATTCCTGGATGCATTTATCGAATTCATCGAAAGTAAAGGGTGGCAATTCGGAGGAGGAACCGTTCAGATAGATGAAGAAGGAGAGAAAATTGATGATATAGATTAAACTAACGGGACACGATAGTTGAACGGAAAATGGAGCAGTTTGCCGCGGCAGCTGCTCCATTTATTATTAAGCTAACGGGCAGTTTAGTATGGTAGTAGTCTGTTATATCTCTCTCCTTTTACATATGGTAATATTAGTTAAAGTGTTTGTATAACGTTTGCTTAGTTTGTTATGAGTAAGGGAGTTGTTATCGGTATGGAGTACACCGAATTGATCCCAAAAGAAAAATCAGATTACGAGTGTGTAGAGAGATTAAAAGTAGCAGGAAAAGAAAAAATAATTCCTATTCTCCCTCAACTTCTTGAATGGTTACAGGACATGAACTGGCCTATTGCTCAAGATATTGAGGTTATCATTTCTGATTATGAAGAACACTTAATTCCTCATATTCGGGTTGTCTTGGAATCTAATGATGGTGTATGGAAGTCCTGCTTGCTCCATGGATTAATAAATGGTTTGTCAAATGAGAAACTGTTGGAACTGAAACCTGATCTAATACGGATGAAATTAAGCCCAACTAGAGATGAGGTAGATGAAGAACTTGCTGAACAAATTGAGGAATTGCTAACGAGGATCGATTCAGCTAACGGAGAACGATAGTTGTACAATCAAGGAGCAGTTTGATGCGGCAGCTGCTCCATTTCTTTGTTAAGCTAATGGGAAGTTTAGCGTAACAACTCTTGAGAATTACCCATTTAAAGATAAATCAATTCATTTCCTTAATTTATTCATCTAAGGAGTTTTAAAGAAACTTTTTCGTTTTCTTTACGTTAAAAAATTTATCAAACATCCTGATGGGTGAAGAAGATGATAAAACACGATCCAATCAGCAAATCTATAGCCTGAGGAAAGATCCTCGCCAGCAGGGCATGCGTCTTGCTGCTTTCTGCAAGTTTGCTGCTAACTCTGATCCCGTCTGCCGTTTCCGATTCCACCAATCCACTACCGCTTGCTTCACCCTCAGATTCTTTTGCCCGGTTGGCGGCTTGACCTACATGCCGATCCGCACACGTACTGCTGCTTTTTGCATCTCCGTAGAGTGGGACAATGTCAGCCGAAATGTTTTTATCGATCTTTAGCTTCCATTCCAGCAAAAAAAAGCACTCTCATCAGAGGAATTAGCCGGCTATGAGATTTCCACCTAGGGTCTATGACATTGCCTTGCTTTGTCCTGTTAAAAAAAGGAATATAGTTTATTGACTTACGGAAAATAATTGTCTATTCTATTATTGACTGATCTAGTCAATCTAAAAATCGAACACATTTTTTTAGTGAATAATTGACTGATTAAGTCAATCGAATGTTAGGGGTGAATCATATGAAGAATATACAAAAAGAAGGCAAGGCTATCGTGATCGGTGGTAGCATCACAGGTTTAATGACGGCTAGGGTCCTCTCGTCGTATTACGAAGAGGTAATCCTTTTCGACAAGGACAAATTTCCGCATCATCCCGCAGATCGGAATGGCGCTCCGCATGGCTTTCATCCCCATAGGTTCACACAGCGTGGTAAAATGATTATGGAGCAGCTTTTTCCTTGCTATGAGGAAGAATTGGTGGCTCTTGGTTCACCAAGTTCACTAAATAAAACCGTTCATATGATGAATCAATATGGAACAGTAGCCGGACCTTATCAACGGAACGACATCAAGTTCAGCCGTGCTGTACTGGAGTGGGTGATTCGTGGACGTGTAAAGGAGATTCCCAATGTACGGCTGCTAGCGGAGCATGATGTCATTGGGCTTCATACAACTCCGAATCATACGGCCGTTACGGGAGTCCAAGTACGTAGGCGGGGAACAAGCAAGAAGTGCGAATTCTTGGCGGATCTTGTTGTGGATGCCAGCGGCCGTGCCTCCAAACTGACGCAATGGTTGAAGGAGTTTGGATATGATATACCTCGATCTGATCGGATGAAAGCAGCTATAGGATATAGTACGCGTCGATATAACGTACCTGCACATTTGAAGCACCTGATTGAGAAATGGGATGTGATCAACATCATGGGCCAACCGGTCAAGGGAACATTTACGGGTGTATTTTCCTTTATAGAGAATCAGGTGGCTGAAATGCTACTGTATCGTCCAGGTGGGCACTATCCACCAACGAATGCAGAAGATTTCGAACAAGAGGTCGCTCAGCTTCCTACCCCCATGATTGCAGAAATCTTGTGTGAGCTCGAACCTATCACCCCGCCTAAGGGTTTTCGCGTACCAGAACTGTACCGTCACCACTATGAGCAAATGGAAAGATGGCCGGACGGATTGTTAGTGTTGGGCGACGCGTTCTGTATCTATGACCCGATTTTTGGTCAAGGGATGACGGTTGCTGCCATAGAAGTGGATTTGCTAAACACCTTGTTGCAGGAGCGACAGAACAACCCTGAGCCTCATTTCGAGCAAAAGGTGCTCCGTAGGATACAAGAAAAGGCCATTACCCCTGCCTGGTGGTTAAATTGCGCAGCGGATTTGCAGTGGGATGGCGTCGAATATGAGGCAGGCACTGAACCACTCAAGGGAATTGCTTTTGGCAGCAGGTATATGAATTTGATCCTAAAAGAGGGGACTGCGAATCATAATTTCAAGCTATTCGGTTTATACTGGGGCGTTAATTCGCTATCATTACCGCTGCATGAGTTGTTTAATCCACAGATGGTCAAGTCGGTGCTTGAGGCATCGGAGGAAGGACAGCAACTACTCGCGGACCTGCTGAAAGAATTCGAGCTGCCGTTAGAAGAAGCATTAACTAAAATGATTCCAAGTTAGGAGTGAAAGACGTATTGTCTCCGTTGAATGAAGAACAACAGCATCACATTCGAGATGAACGCAGGGAGCAAATTATAAGCGCTGCGCTTAAAGTTTTTGCAAGGCGGGGTATTATTGGGACGAAAATGAGCATGATTGCCGCTGAAGCCGAGATTAGTCATGGGCTGCTTTATCATTACTTTACGTCTAAAGAAGAGCTTTTTACAACACTTGTTGAAAGAGCAATGATTGCATCGGCTGAGGCTATGCAAAGTGTTTATGAGCTGCCGGGCTCGCCGATCGATAAAATCAGAGCGTTGACGCAAGATATGTTGGATGAAAGTGGTACGGACTACTTTCTGCTGATCCATCAGGCACGAACATCAGATGGAGTGCCTGAAAAGGTGGTGGAGTTGATGAAGCATTACTCGATGGACAATTACGTCAAGCAACTGCAGGCATTATTCCGGGAAGGACAAGAGCTCGGAGAGCTTGTGGTTGGCGATTTGGACGAAATGATTTCGTCTTACCTATCGGTCCTCTCCGGTCTGATGGTACTTAATGTGCAGAAGATTGGTGGCTACCAGCTTCCGAGAGTTGACGTGCTACTGAGGATGATTGCTCCTTTATAGCGAAGAGTAACATGGCAAGTAAGGGCTGTTTTCAAGTAGATAAATCTACTTCGAGACAGCCCGTTTTTTTAATTCGATGTTGCCATCATGCATGTAAATGATGGCATGCAGTTCTGAAGATTACATAAAAACATTAGAATTAGTACAGAAAAAATATCCTAACATTGATATGGAAATTAAGTTTGCAAGAAAAGCAATAGAATAACGTGTTTTATTCAACTAACGGGGAACGAAGGAGCAGTTACTACGGTAGCTGCTCCTTGTTTTTATTAAGCTAATGGGCAGCATTCCTATTCTGAAGAAATACGAGGTTAAAAAAATAAAAAGACTCCTTGGTATGATGTTAATGGCTCCACTACGCTGGTAGGCTGTTGAAGGTCAACCCTTTACTGTTTAATTAATTAAGGAAGGAACGTAGGTTCTGTTTTGATAAGAATGTTGCGAACGTGGGAGACAATGTTGGTAATTTTGTGTCATTAATGTAGGTGAATTCGTGTCCTACACCAACGTTTTCTCGCCATTCCCATTGTTTGAAGAAAATAATGTAATGTTCTAGACTGAAAAATAAAGTGTTAGACTGAGAAAATAAAGTTTTAGACTGACAATGCTTCATTAAGCTAACGGGCAGTTTAATGCAACTTTTATAAGCGCCATTGTCGGAAGTCAAGAACTTGATCCCATTCCCGACTAGTGACAAGAACATAGTCCCATTCCCGACGGGGAAATGATGCACCATGTCGTTCATTCTAAAAAACAAACGTGCTGCCGTAATACTCATGAGTAAGTCGTGTTATAGAAGATAAAGTATTAGACTGACGATGCTTCATTAAACTAACGGGCAGGTTAGCTTAATAAAACCTGGAATTTAATAATGAAATATCCATTTTCAATAAGGTAATCGAATTTCAAAATTCCTTAAAGCTCCTATAGCTTCTTATTGACTTAATATGGTCATTTTTAGCATAGAAAGAGTAAATAAGTTAAGGTATCTATTTCTAACTTTATTAGATACGAATCTGTATTATGAGAACGGGATAACCAAAATGCAGGATTTCGGATTCAATTTAAACAATTCGTTTAATAAGCTTTTAAGTGACTAGAATGTCACTTAAAAGTCACTTGAAAGTCATTTTGGGCAGATATACTAAATTTATCGCAACATGGGGGAGAGATTGTGGGTAGTGGGGTATTAAGTGTGACTAAGGATCCGTAGAGTTAGCAATGTAAATTCAACCTATATTAAAGGAGATATTATGGAAGTGAAATTACGAAAGACCATCTTTGTAGGATCCATCTTATACACAATTGTTGTCTTATATTTTATGTTCTTTGCTTTTAATAGAGTAGATCATGCAGCCAGTGAAAATGGATACACATTTATGCTTATTCCAGAGGGAGTTCCGCTTCTATTTCCAAAACTAACCTTCTCATGGATATTTGCATTTGGAAATATTGCTGCTTTTATCCCTTTTGGTGTACTCATTCCCCTATTGTATCGTATACGCTTTGGGAGGTTTATAACCTTCTTTATCTTGACGATTCTCGTTTTGGAAACACTGCAAGCTTTAACATATCTTGGCAGCTTTGATGTAGATGATGTAATATCCAATACATTAGGTGCAGCGATTGGATTTGTTATGTATAGAGTTGGATTTGCTTCAAAGATCTCTTATAAAAAGCTTATTGTTTCGGTTCTATCTATGGGTGTACTTCTTATTGGAATCATAGCGATCTCTGAAACCATCCATTACGTTCTAGAGAAAAGAGAAGGTCCTATTCAAGCTTTACATGATGTGAAAGAATTTACAGGAAGCATGCCTTTGACAGAAAATCTTCCTAGTCTCACCGTAGCAGGCAAGGGAATAGAGCCCAAAATGAACGTATATAGCGGTGAAGGTGAATCAAGCAAAAAATACACCTACATCCTAGGGAACAAAAAAGATGTATTGGTTTATTTCTATTACGGTATTCCCGACAATGGAGCCTTTATGGGTGAAGTTAAAATAATCGTAGATGGGAAAAAAATATTTCAGCGAATTGCCCAAGATGATCAAGAGGCAGAGGCTTTGGATTGGCATTTTGAGAAGATAAATGAAATTACGATTATAGTTTCTGGGAACGCTAAGCTGTGGGATGTTGGAATCAGTGAAATGAAGCATTGGTGGGAGTGAAGAACTAACACACAACAAATAGAAACGCAATAATCGAGGGCAGGCTGTCAAGAAAGTCTCTTGACAGCCTGCCTTCTATTATGACTTAATCATTTAATACGATACCGTGATATCCATGTAATGTTAGAGACGATTACATCTATTTATTTACTATGCTGGAAACACACAGGGGTATTAAACACCCAAAAAGAGATTAAAAAATGCAAGGCAGTTTAAGCACAGGGAATTAGCTCTCAGCTGGGAGAGCACTTGCATGGAATGCAAGAGGTCGTCGGTTTGATCCCGATTATCCCCACCAATACCTTAAACCTAAACGGCAGAGATACCGTTTTTTTGTGCTTTGATTAATTGTTGCCGCCGTTGACATGTGAAGTGTGTAATACTGATGGTTTTGTAAATAGTTGAGATGTGACAGTATGGCTCAAAATGTATTACTCCAATCTTAAAGTAATCGAAAATAGAAATTTGGTTCATTGGATCATAAATAAAGTCACGGCACATATATGCTTAAGCTATTTCAAAGAGTGGCTTAATATTGCAAAACAAAGATCAAAGAATTTAACCGTTCTGAAATAAAAGGAATGAAAGATAGATGTATTCCAGAGATGGCTTTTAGATTTCATCCTGACATGGCAAAAAAACAGTCTGTAGAATTTTATTATGAGACGAGAAACACTTTGCATTCGTTAATGAACAGATCGTTCGGTGAATGCCCGCACGAAAAGAAGTCAATTCGATCGAGTCTATATTCGATGAAATCCTACAATCCGCTAGGTGCATCAATGATGTACTACTCACATATGACCCAGGAAAACAAAGAGCTTTGTCAATATGTCGATCAGTATGTATTGAGATTGATATTATAAACTGCATAATCAACAATGGGAATCCGCGCAAGCGGATTTTTTTATTGTATTAATCGTGAAGGATTCGGGGAATCCGTGCAAGCATTTTTTTTCTTGTTTTGCTTATTCGCGAGGGAATGGGATCAAGTTCTTAGTCATCCGATGTCGGATGACAAGAATATGAGCCGATTAATTACCGCGTAAATCGCGGTTTTTTTGTTTTATCGGTACATATTCTTGGCAATGTACAATGTCAAGAATATGTACCGAATGCCGAAAAAGGCCAAGAATGTATACCGATTGCCGATATACTATTTATAAAGTGTTTGACTTATTTCAAAATAAAATCAAGACTCGACCTTTGTTATGCTGGGCATTCAGCTCTAACGGGTACAATTGCTCAGTGCGCCACGAGGCGCTGTAAATAGATACTTGTATCAAGTGAAGGGTTACCTCATACCCTATCAGGCTAGAATGGTATACGTCGGGTTCGAGCAAATCCGGGGTGTGAAGCCCATCCAACAATGTACCTGTGAAGAAAATCCATCTTTCCAAGAAGCAGGGCTAGCCTCAATGACCTGCCATGGTTAGCGAAAGCAAAGTCATGTACGAAGCGCGATCACGTTTAACACTTGAAAACGAATGGATGATACGAGTGGGTGGAATGAACGACATGTCCTTGAGCTTGACACGTCGACCCGATTCAAACAAGAACCGGTGGTTGTATGGATAAAGAGGTGCAATCCTGCAAATCTTCCCCGCGTATAGTGACGACCTAAAGTAGCGAGACGACTTACAGTGAACGTGGGAACCCCTTCTTTCGGTCTCACTGAGACTGGACAGCTGACGTTAATGTGAAAGAAGGGGGACGGAGGATTCGTAGTAGTCGGAGATAGGATAGCCTATTACATGGCGAAGGAATCCAGTCTAAAGTCAGTGCGTATTTGCAAAGTAGAGCCCCTAGCGAATCTTTAAAGATGGGGGGCGATTGCGATGTCTACCTTCGCTCTATCCTTCCATGAAGGAAAGAGATTCGAAACCCAAACACGCCTAGCGCAACGAGCCATTCAAAACCAAAAGTTTTCCCGGTTACATCAACTACTTCGATGGAACATATTCATCGATCTTTCCATTACACGGGTATTACGTAATTTGGGCTCCAAGACTCCGGGAGTGGATGGAAAAACGAGAAGCGACTACGCTACACCTGAGGAAAAACGAAATCTGAGGGAACCAGGTAAAGGAGACATTGAAGAACTATATGACTTCGCCTGTACGACGAATATACATTCCGAAACCGCATAAGCCACATGAAAGGCGCCCGCTCGGCATACCCACACTGGTATATCGAGTAGCTCAGGACGTAGTGCGTTGTATTCTAGAACCGATCTATGAAAGTAAACAACATCCTCACAGCTACGTCTTTCGTCCATTTCGTTGCACACATCACGCCATTGAGAGGGTACGCTCTCTTATGGGTAGTCATCACTACCACTGGGCGGTGGAAATTGACATCAAAGGCTTTTTCGATAATGTGGATCATGACACCTTGATTCAAATCTTATCCAAAGACTTTCAGGACAAAAAGCTGCTTCGTGTCATTTTGAACATGCTGGAATCCGGGATGATCTATGAGGATCAATTTCAAGAATCGAACCTCGGAACCCCACAGGGCGGCATTGTGAGTCCGTTATACTTACAGCATTAATAACCTGATTAAAGCTGGATACAACCAAATCGGCCAGTATGTTACAAAGAAAAATTGGATGTTATTTAGAAAATAATTAGATTGAGCAAGTCTGTTATGAGCTAAAGAGTCATTACCGTCAAAGGTAACGACTCTTTTTTATTTAGCTAGCTAGTTTTCCTCAAAGCAGAACAAAAGTCCGACAGCTAATAATATAATTCCTCCTACAATCTACTCTGTTGAGAGCAAGCGAAGCAATTGAAAGAACAATTGAATCAACTAACCTTTATGATTGATGATCTGAAGATCCAAAATGAAAATTTGATAACCGTTTCAGGTATCAAAGTAACATCTGAGTATGCAGAAGAATGTCAATCATTACTCGCCATTTTGGAAAAAGTACATAAATTACTAGAAAATCACAATGAAATTTTATAAAAAGAGAATCGGATAAATGTATTACAACCAAGCATGATGGACTGTCCTACTCAATAGGGTAACCCTTCATGCTTATTTAACATACATCTTCATTAACACGCCGATCCTGCGTGTCTTTTTATGCTTCGAACGATAATGTTCTTGAATCAGTGCCGTTCGAACAGACAGATTCTTGTATGCTCATTTGTTTACCGATACCCTTCCTAGAATAGTCGTAAAAGGAACAACTGGAATTTCGTCGACATGAACTTAGGTACTTTGTAGAAAAAGAAAAGAATGTACATTTAAAAATACAGTAAGCTCGAATAAAAACATTGATTCCTTCCTTTACGAACTTAGCAGAGGCTCAAATATTCAACTTGACAAGTAGATAGATATATTGTAGATTGGGTTAGTGGTTAGTGGCTTTAACCATTAACCATATAACTATAAAGGAGAAAAAGGTGATGCGATGAGAACTGACAAAACCGTTTTTTGCACAGGTTGCAGAGATAAATGAAAATGACTTTTATTTGGACATCGGTAAGACCGTCATACAGCAAGATCGAGTAAAAACATCTGCTCTTTCCTTTACGAATTTAGCAGAGGCACAAATGTTCAACTTGACAAGTTGATAGGTATATTGTAAGTTAGGTTAGTGACTTAAATCATTAACCATATAACCATAAGGAATAAGGGTGGTGCCATGAGAACTGACAAACCCGTTTTTGCACAAGTTGCTGAGATGATTGAAAATGACATTTTATCTGGAACATACAACCAGGATGACTTAATTATTTCAACCACTCAGATTTCTAAGCTTCTCTCAGTAAATCCAACTACATCGGTAAAGGCTGTTAGTATTCTTACGGATAAAGGGATACTCTACAAAAAGCGGGGGATCGGAATGGCGGTAACCAGTGAGGCAAAGCAAATCATATTGAAAGAGCGGAAAAAAGAACTGTTAGATACGATTCGACAATCGGTGAAAATTGGGATATCACGAGAAGAAATAATTAAATTAATAATGGAGGAAAACGATGATGATTAATCTATCCAATGTAACCAAAAATTACGGGAAAAATTATGGGTTACGAAACTTTTCCGTAAGCTTGGATTCACCCGGCATTTATTGTTTGCTGGGTAAAAACGGAGCTGGTAAAACTACCTTTCTCAAATTAATTGCAGGACATCACAATGCCAGCACTGGCAAAGTCACAGTGAACGGAAATACCGTGGATATGCTGCATATGCCGGAGCCAGTCCATTTCGTTGCAAGTGATGCAAAACATTTTAACATGCGTATAAAGGATTTATTCAAGACTGCAAACGAATTGCATTATCAGTTTGACATTAATTTTGCAATTGGAATTGCACAAAGATTCAAACTTGATTTAAGTAAAAAATATGAAGAGGCATCTTTTGGGATGAAGGTTATGGTCAATACAATTTTGGGTATGGCAAGTAACAAAGCTGTGATTATTCTCGATGAACCGGTTTTAGGTTTTTCTGCTATTACACGCAAAAAATTTTACGAATTATTACAGGAATGCAACGAACAGAAACCAAAAATTATTATTGTTTCCACACATCTAATCGATGAAATCTCCAAAGTCGCGGAAAAGCTTCTTATCATTGATAAAGGGGAACTCAAGTTATATGCCGATACCAACGATATTGATGAAATGGCCTATTCTGTAACAGGTCCGGTTAATATCGTTGAGCAGGTGACAAAAGGTCTAAATATTATCGGAACGCAAAACGTGGCTGGATTTGTATCGCAATACGTTTTTGACAAGCCAATTGAGGATTCAGACCCCAACGTAATTATTTCGCCATTGGGTCTACAGGATTTCTTCATTAGTTTTGTTGGAGATGAATAATAAGTTCTTGGTAATGAAAATATAAAATTGGGAGGAATCAAGATGACTGCACTTGCTGTAGCAAAATTGAATTTTAAGACTGTCAAATTATCTTACTTTATTTTTTTAGCAATAATTGTCTTACAACTATCTAGTTATCTGATCAACGATTTATTAAACACATCTAAGGAAGGCTTTTCTCTTAGTTTTGGATTTTATTCCTATATCATAATCATCATGAGTGCGATGTTAATACCTGCTAGAAATTTCCAAAAAATTATGAATCTTAATGTAAAGAAGTTGTATTATATGAGAGGTAGCTTTATTAATTATGTTGTTTTCTCCCTCATTATTTCTCTATTTACACTGCTTTGCTACCTTTATTTGGATAAATTAATACCTGTATCTAATAATGGTTTAGTGGCAAACCCATTTGGTGTTTTTGGTTGGAGTAACAATGGTGTTCTTGTTGCCTTCATTCGTCAATTTGTATTTATGTTGATGGTAGCTCTGATTTTTCATACATTAACTACAATCCAGGGCACTTGGTACGGTTGGCTTACGAATTTCATGATTGTAGCTGTCATTAGTGTATTTACACCTATTGCTTCCCTTCGAAAAGTATTGGTCTCGATATTTGACACTCTAATCTTTACTCCAAACGCAGTCATTCATATTGTAAGTTGTCTTGGGGTATCTGCTGTTGTCTATGGTTTATGTGTTTTGGCCGTGAGTCGCAAAAGAATTTAAATCCTAATCTTAAAATTATTCGCAAAATCGATAATTAGGGAAAGGGAGGAACGGAATAACGATGGAGACGTCAAATGGGAAGGTCGTTGCGCAGTCAATGTGGATGGTCTGGGAGAGTATCTTTGATATTTTCTCACGATTTCGGAGTGAGTCGATCTGGAGGTTCGGTATCTGCAAACTCGTCATTCGCAGGCACTACGGCAAACGGATCGTGTGCCATGACGGCAGCCAGATTCAGGCAGGAGATTGGATCGGGGAGCTTCATTTAGATAATCAACAAGTGATTGAGCTCTCTCGCGCCGTCGGATCGGATCGGGCCGGGATCATGACGGCACGCATGCTGCGCCGCGGTATGAAGCAGATCAGCCAGGCGATGAAGAACTCGCCGGAGCTAGCAAAAGTTCAGGCGATTACAGGGGTCACGCTGCTCCATCGCGGGATTATTCATGGGTTAGGTTTTGAACAGCATCAGATCACGTCCAAATGGGCAAAGGGATTCTCGAAGGTCTACCTTCGGTTTCTGCTTCGGATCTTGCATCCCGAAGGGAAGCAGCGAGTGAAACAAGCGGGGGAGAAGCTGGAGCCCAGGATACTCGTCATCTCGAGGCAGGCTTTATTCGAGCGATTCACAGAGAAAGATAAAGAGAAGGAACCGCAAATGATTTACATGTAAGCGTCATTTGCGGCTGAAGCGGAGAGCATATCATGGCTATTACCTTTGATGACGGGCCGCACCCGACTTAAACGCCTATTCTGCTGCATATGCTGCACACGCATGGGGTTAAAGTGACCTTATTCGTACTTTGCAGCGAGGCTGAGAACTGGAAGGACATCAAATCGGCATCCACACTTGAATGGAGTATAAGAACCTACGACGCCTGCATACACCATGAAACTACAACTTAGAGATTACTGGAGGATATAATTATTAACAACTTTTTCAAACCTATTATAGCGGGAGCAATAACAATTTCACTTGTCGCCTGTGCAACACCATCACAGCCTGATGAACATTCACAAAATCAAAATGCCACTCAAGGCACCCAAAGTTTTGATGCAGAGACTTTGAAAAAAAGAAGCGCCGCCTATTTAGAGCAGTTTCAGAAACATGAATTCGATCGCCTTTATGAAAATGTAACTGGTGAAATGGCTAGTAAACTGTCTAAGGAAAAGATTGCTTCTGAGTGGAATGATCTATTAACTCAAATAGGGCCTTCTCAGGGTATAGAATCAGAAGCATTTAATATAAAGGACCAAAATGGGATATCATCTATTACCACAGTACATCGGAAATATAATTTAAAATCTACTTTTGTTTATACAAAGGATGGCAAGATAACTGACATTCAAACTCAGCTGCAGCCCCTCATAGTTAAACCGCAGCAAAGCGACAAGTGGGAGGAGTCTTCGGTAAAGGTTGGTTATAATGAAAAAAAATGAATGGGTTGCTAACTCTCCCTAAAGGAATAGAAAAGCCACCTGTTGCAATTATACTCTCGGGCTCCGGTGCTAATAATATGGATTCCATTATTGGCACAGGTCTTAATCGTCCTTTAGCGGATATTGCTCATGGACTTGCTGATAGAGGGATTGCCTCTATCCGTTATGACAAGCGCTCTTATGCCTATACTGATGATGTCTCTGACATAGAAACTGAATATTTGTATGATGCAAAAGAGGCAGTCCGACTTGCCAAAGAAGATACAAGAATAGATAGTAACAGAATTTATCTAATTGGTCACAGCCAGGGTGGGTTAATTGGACCAAAGGTTGCGCAAGATAATCCTGATATAAAAGGCTTTGTCTCAATGGCAGGAACCTTGAGTCGCTTAGAAGATGCAGTTTTGTCCCAAACTACAATGCGATTGGAGCAAGATACGAACCTATCGAACGAACAGAAAAAAAAGGAATTAGACAAGACGACAGCGGAAGTACAAAAGGTCAAAAAGCTTGATCCTTCTGACAAATCCGGAATTTTTCTAGGCTACCCCACTAGTTACTGGATTAGTTTAAATGCAATTGATGGAGTTAGCATTGTAAAAAATCTTACGATTCCTATGTTTATCATTCAAGGTACAAATGATTTTCATGTCTCAATTCAAGTAGATTATAAACTTTGGCAAGAAACACTGACTGATAAAAAGAACGTGAGTTTTAAGCTCTATCCAGGACTGAATCATTTGTTCATGCCAGGTGGTTCCCCAGATAAATTTGACGGTAGTATATACAATAAACCTGCTCATGTAGATTCTCAGGTGATCGAGGATGTTGCTGAATGGATTAACGTTTTTCATTAATTCTATTACTCTTTTGAGGGTTTGGCCGAGACACATCCGTATTGAGAAATCATGTAAGAATCAACTTAATTCAAATTTATTATAGAAAGAGGTTTTAGTAGTTATGAAAAAAGCATTTAAGTCTGTTTATATAGCACTCGGGTTAGCACTTTTCACTTCAGCTTGTACAACAGATTCTGGATCGCAGAACACTACAACTTCATACGAAGAGAAAAATTATGCTGTTGATGCGGATAAAGTCAGCCAAATGTCTTTCACTGCTAGTCATCGTACGGTTGAACTTGTAGAATCAACTGATAATCAGATTCACATCAATTATTTTGAAAATGATAAAGAATCTTATGAAATTAATGTTTCAGACAATAAGGAACTTACAATGGAAGCTATTAACAATAAAAATTGGAAAGATTATATTGGGTTAGACACAGAGAAAACGCATCGTAATGTTAAGATAGCTGTTCCAAGCGATATTGCCGGTGGTATTAAAATTAAAACATCCAAAGGTGATATTATTATTTCTGAAATGGATATAGCTGGTTCCATCGATGCAGCAACTTCAGATGGAAAAATTGAAATTACTAATGTTGTGGTTGATAAGATTTTAAAATTGGAAAACAAAAATGATGACATAATTATATCGGATGTGAATACGAAAGGTTCCGTTGATGCATCCATATCAAATGGCAATATACTGGTGACGAATGTCGCGGTTGACGACACCTTGAAATTAAAATCAAAAAATGGCAATATTACTGGAACCGTTAAGGGTTCATATGATGTCTTTAGTATTTCAAGCAAAGCCTCCAAAGGGAAAAATAATCTCCCTAAGAATAAAGGTGGGGGTTCTAAGACTTTAGATGTCAGCTCGAATAATGGAGACATAAACCTTGAATTTGTTGATTAGTCATATGAAATGTCTGTAACTGGGCCAATGTATTATATTAGACTCCAGACATAAATTGAAATGTAAGTCTCTGCTATGGATAAGATCCATATCTTAATTTGATAATGCGGACTATATGGTAAAATGACATATAGTTAAAGGATTGATACGAAAGCTTATATGAAAAGGCTGTTATGGGCCGTTTGATAATTAAACGGTTCATGGCAGCCTTTCTTGGAAATTGGATAATTACTCTGCCCGAGACCTTGGCTATGAAGTGAGATAAAAAATATGGAATTTAAAGGGAGGAGGTACTTCCGTAATGGCGGATGTGATCGCACCGGATTTAGTACTTTCGTATATTTTACATTACAAAAGGACTTGAGCTAGAGTGAATGGAACAGATTTGTAAAAGTTGGACTTGAATTCATGGAATATAAAGTCAACCGCAACTGCTAAATATTCGGGAAAATATTGCTGTAGGACAAACCGATTGGATTCTTGCAACAGATCGTGTCCACAGCGCTGCGATGCAATCAGGAGCTAGCGAATACATTGCCGAATTAGAGGATGCTTATGAAACGATGCTCGGAAAAGAATTTGGTGGGGCAGAGTTGTCAAGGGGACAATGGCAGAAGATCGCTATCGCTAGAGCATACTTCCGAGATGCAGAATTACTTATATTGGACGAACCGACCGCTGCCTTAGTGTCGGATGACAAGAATATTAGCCGATTAATTACCGCGTAAATCGCGGTTTTTTTGTTTTATCGGTACATATTCTTGTCAATGTGCAACCAAGCCATGTAATGTCGGAAGTCAAGAACATTGTCCCATTCCCGACTAGTGACAAGAACATAGTCCCATTCCCGACGGGGAAATGATGTACCATGTCGTTCATTCTAAAAAACAAACGTGCTGCCGTAATAATCATGAGTAAGTCGTGTTATAGAAAATAAAGTATTAGACTGATGATGCGTCATTAAGCTAACGGGCAGGTTAGTGCAACAAATCCGAATAATATCCGTCTAAATATTGGAATCCATATAATGGGATAATTATTAAACGATCTAGTTTATTGCAACTTCTCATAGTTTTGTTTCTAAATTCTTATTTAGAAGGGAAGGAAAACCGAATGAACAAAGCAAAGAAAATAATGTTTTCCTGTGCGATTGCTACAGTTCTAGTCGTAGGTGTATCTGCGGCTATTTATACTCAACACTCCAGTCCTGCTACTACTGTTGCCCCTCAATATTCTGATCCTAGTGCCCCTGGTTTTGTGAAAATATCCAGGACTGAGTACGAGCGAATGTCTGATATTGTTATTTTAGTAAATAAAGGGGAACTTCCAGTTTCCGCTCTTAAAGATGCTGAGCCTCTATTAGAGCGTAGTCCAGAATATATCACAAAAAAAACTCGGGCTGAATACAACGCATTAAAGAAATAAAAACCTAGGCTACTAAACAAACCGCATCTCCCAATTCATACAGGAGTCACTCGATACGCATGGATGATACCTATTGGACTAAGCTAACGGATAACGATAGTTGAATAAAACAAATGAATGAGCAGGCGCTGTGGTGGCCTGCTCATTTTATTAAGCTAACTGGCAGTTTAATGGAAGTATTTACTTGTTGTTTCAAGGTTCTATTTACATATAGAGTAGTAGGCAAAAGAAGTGGAGAGGAAAAAATTGAGTAAGAAAGAACTTCTGCTATATTTAATTTCAGGTTCGTTTGTATATGGTGCAACAATTATTATATTAAATAGCTTTCTTTGGATCTTATTTTTTTTACTATTCATAAGTTTGTTAATCACTCTAAGAGTTTCCTCTACAAATCATAGTTTCGGTAAACAATTTTTTAGCGTTTGTATTGGGCTTTTCTTTTTTGGGTGGATTGCAGTATTAATTATCTTGATGGTTAAAGTGTTGTTCATGTACTTGTACAATCTATTAAGCTAACGGAGAACGATAGTTGAACAAATAAGGGGCAGTTTGCTGCTGCAGCTGTTCCCATTCTTTATTAAGCTAACGGGCAGTTTAATGCAAACAAGGTGATTTTAATTTTAATCTAAAATCAGAATCCATCAATAATTACCACATTAAAGATAAGTCGATATCTAATATTATTAAAACGTTCTGCAGAATTACCTAGAACAAGTGAAATTAGTGAGTGTTTTAGTTAGGAGGGAAAGAAATGGATGAGGGCTTGTTGTCCCTGATTATTTTACTTTTATTTGTTATGCTTATGTATACACTGTTTTGCGTAGTTAATTATATTGGGTATAAAAAACGTCAAGATAAACTTATTTCTCAGAAATTAGATCAAATAGTAGAATTACTTACAAAAAATAATTGATCTTGCTTTGAACGGTGTACAGCCATATCGTGTTTAGAACACAAGTAACGCCAATTCTCTTAATAGGGGGTGGCATTATTTGTGTTATTTTAGTTGAAAACCAATGTGGGAAGGAAACGTGTATCTCGTTCGAAAAGGTTCTTTTGGTGGCAAGAAATTCGCTAATTCATTAAGCTAACGAGTAATACGTAATTGTTATGTCTCTGTTATAATATTATAAATTGGGGAGGTAACAATGAAAAAACCATTTATAAGAGCTCTCGTTTTAGGACTAATATTTGTGTTTGTTTTTTATGCTTTTCAGATGCTTCAAGGATTGTATCTCACGCTGAATTATGTTCCAGATATTGTTGAGACATACGAATCAGATGATTATCTTCAACAAAAAGTCGCATTTGGATATGTTTTAAGCCCAGTATGGAGAACATTAGAAATCCTGGGATTAATGCTACTTGGAATAATTGTTTATTATGCTGGGAGAATATTAAGAAAGAAGAAATAATCTTGATTAAGCTAACGGGAAACGTTAGTTCAACGTGTTCCAGCAAGCATGTGAAATCCGCAAGGGTTGGGCTTAGAATGCACAAGCAGCGGTATATACAGAAGAAGAAGGTTGCCAATCAACGTTAAGCAAATTTCCAAGACGATTCCCCCAAACGCAATAAAACGCCCTCAACCAAAGAATAGGATGAGGGCGTTTTATTGCGTTTTATTTATTTAAATTCTTAATAGCGTAATCGGCTTCTTCTTGTGTAAATTTTTCACCGTATTCAGAAGTCAGTTGCTCCTTTATCGCTTCTGGTGACATATTCATTGATTCCTGATAATTTTTTGCTTTTTCCAAGGCATTTTCATTAAAATTGGCTTTCATATTATCAATTGCGTACTTAGCTTCATCGTCACTGAACTTTTCACCATGTTCTGAAGTTAATTGTTCAAAAACTCCTCGTTTTGACATGTGCATAGTTTTTGCATATGTTTCAGCCTTATTCAAAGCGTTTGCTTTCCAGTCAAATTCAAGATTATCCATTGCATACTTAGCAGATTCTGCGGAAAACTTTTCACCATATTCTGAAGTTAATTGTTCAAAAACTCCTTGTTTCGACATGTGCATAGTTTTTGCATATGTTTCAGCTTTTTTCAAAGCAGACTTATATTCTCTAGGAACATCATCCTCTGCCTTCGTATCTTCTTTTTTTGGTTCCTCTTTTTTCGGTTCTTCTTTTTCCCCTGTTGGCTTATCCTTTACTGGTTCGGTGACAGCTGGCTTGCTTTCCTTTTTGTCTGCGTCCGTTTTGTTATCATCATTGCCGTTGACAGCAGATACAATAATAATAATCGCAATCACCCAAACCCACCATTTTTTATAGAACGGTTTTTTCTGTTTTTGTTGTTTCTCCACTTCCTGTACCCCCTATGATGTCATTCAGTATAAAATTATATCATTCTTTTAGTCTGGCACAGAGTTGTAAAATTTTTCTGAGAATACCACATAGAGAGATTTGACGACTACGTAGCTGGCAAGGAATACACCGTTGATTCGTTGATGGCTGACTTCCATGTGACGACGAACAAGGTAGCCGTAGAAGTTTGAGATTGAAAAAAGGATTTATCAGAAACCTTCACAAATAACAGTTGCGGCTTCAACAGCGTAACATTTCTTATGTGGTTTTTTTTATTTGAAAGGCTCTGTTATTCGTCATTGTTGTTTTTGCTCATTGAGCTAACGGGTAGGATAGTTGAATGATTTCGCGAATAACTTAAGTCATTACGAATTTACGAAGTTCGCAAAAAGACGTTAGCCGAAAGAAGTTCTTAGTTTAGGAGGAGTCTATATGATATTAGAAAAAGTTATAAATAGAATTGTAATACAAAGTGAATATAAGGATTTTGTTGATAAGTATATAGATAATATACTTACCGAATTTAAAGGTAAGATTCATAGCATTTATATGTGTGGCTCGATTCCAAAAGGAACTGCTAAACCTTTTAAGTCAGATGCAGACTTTACTATTGTATGTGTAAATCCCAAAGATATTGATTACGAAAGATTGTCAAATATTAAAGACAGGCTTTTGGAAGAATATCCAGTAGTAACTAAGATTGATACGATAATTTGCTCGATTGACGATGTATTAAGTAAACCAAATGAGTGGGGTTTTTGGGTAAAGATAATTTGTGTTTGCATATATGGTCATGACGTTGGTGAAAAAGTACCACCGATAATTATTTCTCCAGAGTTCATTTTAGACTTAAATACAGAGACCAAGGAGGAAGTAGATCGTATACATAGTTTACTTTCTAATGCTAGTGATAACACAATGAAAACTAGATATATTAAAGGTTACTCTAAGAGATTAATTCGTGCATTATACTCTTTGGTTTTAGAAGATACAGGTGTATGGCAAGATGACATTATTAAGATGAAGAATGCCATATTAAACTATTGTGAGATTGACTCCGCTTTAGTTGATTATCTGTATGCTTGTTACTTGGATAGTAATGTACTTGTTGAAGAGTTTCTGGGAATTGCAGATGAAGTATATAGCTATTTTGAGAACGCCTTAAATGCAATGGCTGCTTCCAGAACTTCCTTCGGCTAACACCATATTGACGCTCCGGGTCACTCTGAGAAGCGAGTGACCACATCCAGCCCCCTAAGCCCGTCGGGACGTCACTGCGTTAGGTGTTCGGCAAGCCTCACAACTATAAGCAGCGACTCTAATTAAAACATAAGACTATTGAGCTAACGGGTAACGATAGTTCAAAAAAACAGCTCCTCGCGATCCGTTTCTGACACTCAGTCCCTTCTCGAAACTATGAAACGACAGGGGGGGTTTCGCATGACCGATGGTAATGTGATACCATTTCCAAATCAAAAGACCGTGCTGCAGATCGTTCAGGAAAATCGCGCCAAACGCATAGCAGAAGAAGAAATCCTAATCGCCGAAATCGAGGAATTGAAACGCAAACTTGGCGAAACAAAAGAAAAGATACATTGGCTTGATTGATCTCATCTGGTAGATAATTTTATAAATTCATGATAATTGAGGACTAAAATAATGGAACAATTACCGAAAGTAATAAAGGAACCACCGTATTTCAAGCTTTTAAATTATGACCCTCTGTATATTTTGGAAAAGCTAATAAATGCCCAAATTGTTTTGATTTTTTTAGAGGCATACGATGAAGAGACGATTGAATACTTTCTAAGAAATAATCAATTTACAATAATGGCTGAAGTAATACAAAGCAGAAAATCGAATGATGTAATGATGTCGTATTACCCTCATTTAAAGACCAGAGATCAACTTAGAAGCGCACTTCAAAATGAAGACTGGGGATTTTCATGTATTGGAATGACTCAAACATCACAACATTTATTTAACATACGGGGAATTGAAGAAGTGGGCGAAATGGGAATTAAGATTAAGGAAATGGAATATGGATTATACGACAGATTTATTAATATACATTGAAGTTTGTTTGATACAAAAGAAATTCGATATAAGCAACGGGAACGATAGCTTATTAAACGCGAAGAAACGGCAGCCAAGTCCATGGTTGCCGTTTTCTCAACTAACGGGCAGGATAACGCAAAAGTTGGTGCATCATTTTCCTGATAATTAAGTATAGATATTTGGAGGTGTTTGTTATTGTTTAGAAAATACTTTGTAGTCTTGATTTTATTCGGCACTTGCTTATTACTTGCTGGATGTAATCCAAGCAAAGATGAAGTGGTTCAGAATTTATTGCCTGCAAAGGAATGGAAAAATTCCCTACACGTTTTTTATTACCAAGAAGATGTTAGGAAATTAGGGGATGAACTAAATCTTTTTCAGAACTCCTTACCAGATTTGCAAAAAGGATTTCAAGTTCAACTATGGGATTATAACCAAGAGAGAATTAAACAATGGGCAGATGCTCTGGGAGTAAAAAAATTCCCTACGTATCTTATACTTAATAAAGATGGAGTTGTTCTGCAAACACAGGATATTGAAAAAGCAAAGAAATATCTAACAGAACATTAAACTAACCTGGAACGATAGTTGAATAATTCATATGGATGAGCAGGCGCTGAGGTGGCCTGCTCATTTTATTAAGCTAACTGGCAGTTATGCGAAAAAAATAAAATTCGTCTTCGTAATTAGAAGGAAGTATGCTGAGTACAGCGACTCTTATGACGTTATCCATGAGGAATGTCTCATATTTTAAAAAATCAGAAACCTATTCAAGACTCGACGACTTAAACATGAATTAGAATTACTCAAACCAATACATGTCATTTTGCATGAAAATAAAGAAGTCTTTGAAGATCATTGGCAAGCAAGAACAGAAGCGTATGAATCGCTACCGGAAGAAGATATTCAAAGTATTTTAGTCTATACTCATAAGAAACTAAATGAATTATCAAATTATTTGAATACCATTAAGTTCAATAAACGTTCAAAGGATATTTTATTCTTCTTTACGGACTATGTAGATCATTTATTGAAATATCACAAAAATAAATTTGATATGAGGTATCACCTACAATACATGTATTGTTATAGTGAATTATTACTAGGATCGCAAAGGTATATAACGATTAAGAATAATTTAAGAGAAATTGAAGGGGGGTTCGAGGAAGACGATTCATTAAGCTAACGGGTAACGTTAGTTGAATAATATACATGGATGAGCAGGCACTGCGGTGGCCTGCTCATTTTATTGAGCTAATTGGGAGATTAATGCAACAACTGCTCGTGATGATCGTCTAAATCGTTAGTAAGAACTAATCCAATCTACAGAACGGAGGCCAAACAGTGAGATCAATAAAAATAATGTTATTAGGTATTAGCATGATGATTTTTGCGGGCATTTTCATAGCTTATCCAATGGGCAGTCTTGGTGGTGCGGAGTTTTTTTTACTCATCGCAGGATTTTTTATTTCGGTCTTTGGTTTTATCTATGAAGGAAAAAAAAAGTGATCTCGCTATTACGCTAACGGGCAGGATAGTTCAATCACTTCACGAATACTTCAGTTACGGAGAATTTGTGAAGTTCGGAATAAGACGTTATAGGAAATCAACGCAAATCAGAATTAAAATACTTTTTAGGGGAGTTAATATGATTAACTTCTTAAAGCGACAAGTTCGAATCAATGATCCTGAAATAATTGATAAAGAGTTAATTTCTAATGAGCTTCAGACGGGGAGTCATGTAATAGTCCAATTCTCTGAAGCAAACTATAACTCACTTCTTTTAGATGAGCTTAATGAGCTATGCATTAAATATGATGATAGTTTTGCTATACGGTTTTTTGGTCATTACAACTCCACCTTTAATTGTAATGAACTATTAAAGATTCCAAATGTCAAATCTCTATATATTGACTGTTTACAGGATGCAGAGAACTTGGAAGCTATAACATCGTTGAAAGAGCTTAAGATGGTCAGTATCGACATCTTCAATTTGGATAACCCTGAAATTTTAAAATCTGAGAACTTCAAGATGCTAAGAGTTCTCATAATTTCTGGTACAAAGAAATCGATTAACCTTGATTACCTGAAAGAATACAGGGAATTAAATGCACTAATCATCAGTGGAAAGACCAGGAACATAGATTCAATTGGAGATGTAGTAAACTTAGAGTTCTTATCGTTGAATTCTATAAGTGGTTCTTCATTGAGTTTTGTAAACAGACTAAAAAAACTTAAAACACTTAAAATAATTCTTGGTGGCAGGGAAAATATAAATGAAATCAAGGAAAATTATATTGAAACCCTTGAAATAATAAGAGTTAAAGGATTAAGTGATTTAGACAGTTTGAATCGATTTATGGGACTTCGCAATTTGTTAATAGAAGATCAGATACAAATTTTCAAAATTAACTTGCAAATTAATCTTAATAAACTAGTGGATTTGAAATTATTAAACTGCAAACAATTAAATAGCTTGACTGGACTTGAGAATTTAAGGTCAATAAACCAAATAAGAATTTATAAAACCGATATTGATTTCAATTCTCTGATCAATGAACCACTTCCTAAAACATTAAAGATTTTTGGTTTCTATACAACCAAAGCTAAGGTAGATAAAGAGATAGAAAAAACTCTTATAAATTCGGGATACAGACTCACATCTTTTTAAATGAGGACTCGATGAAGACGCTGACTTCCTATAACACCATCTTCGCGCTTCGGGAGGGGCATTACGAGGAATATTAACTTTTTTCATTACGCTAACGGGAAACAAGAACACAAAGGTGGCTTAAGTTATGGTGAACATTGAAGTAGGTAAACATTACAGATTTATTTACGAAAATGGATTTAAAATAGCTGGGGAATTAACGGATATTAAACGGTTGGGTACTGTAATTTATTCACTTTGGATCGAAATCGGAAGGCAACCTGTCTACATAGCTTATTGCGATGTAAAAGAAATAGTGGAAATCGATTCTTATGAGTTTGAACATTAATGATTACACTAACGGAGAACGATAGTTCGACAAGAGCAGTTTGCTACGGCAGCTGCTCTTTTCTTCATTAAGTTAACGGGCAGGATAGTTCCAATATGTGGTACCATTAAATTCAGAATAATATTTGCATTGGGGGTTGGTAGTTATTAATAAAAAAAAGTTGTCCAAGGAATATATGAGTGATTTTTTAGCTATTAGAGAATTTGTTAATGAATTTGACCCTAGAATTCGACTAGGAGGCGGGCTACGGTGATAGACTCGGCTAGACTGTTTGATTTTCAAGCGGTTAACGAAGACATGGTCAGAAGGCTGTTCGCCGCTTTCGACCCCAAGGCGAGCATTACCCAAGTCTCGCCCTTGACGAAAGGCATGAGCACCAGCAATTATGCCTTACGGACAGACAACGGCAGCAAGTATGTGTTAAGGATTTATCCCGCTAACAACGACCACAGCGGGATTGAGGCGGCAGCCTATCAGTATGCAAAAGCAAAGATTCGCACCCCTGAGATTTTCTTCTTCGATGATAGCAAGCAGATTATCCCTTTTTCTTACCTAATCATGGTGTTTATTGAAGGCTCGACACTAGGGGACTTTATTGCCGAGAACGAGGGATGTCCCGACCATGTCGTGCATCGAATCGGCAGCTCACTTGCCTTGCTGCATCAAACCGAATATTCGCATATGGCGCTGTTAGACGAGCATTTGCAGATCGCGGAACAGCTTGAATCCTTCGCGAGCCAATATTACACCTTGCTAAACGGCCTTGCAGGAACCCACATTCAACCTTCAACGAAAGAGAAGTGCATGCAATTCCTGGCGAATCACGCCGCATTGTTAGAGAGGATTGCAGACAAGCATGTGTTCTCGCATGGCGATTTCATTTTCTCCAATATTATGGTCACGCCTTCATTGGAGCCTTGTTTCATCGACTACGAGTACTGTTTCGCGGCGCCTGTCTTTTATGACATAGGCAAATTCTTCAGGACAAGGACGCAAGTCGAGCGCTATATCGGCGCAGATACCATTGCCGCATTCGAGGAAGGCTACAACCGTAAGGCGAGAGAGCCTTTGCCCGAGGAGTGGTATGCGCTGTCCAAGCTTGCCGACATATCCACCATGCTCCACCTCATTAATAAACCGCAAATTCCTGACGGTTGGGGATCGGCGATTGACGGTGAGATCGAGAAGAATTTGAAGCTGCTGGCCGGGGAAGCCGGGCCGTTATCGGATAAATGAAGTGGGATTTCGGTATTTAAATGCTGACATGAATCATTGAGCTAACGGGAGACATTAGTTCAACGCACCATTGAGTAGTTTGCGATCCGCAGCTGAATGACCCAGCAGAAATAGGCGTTATGGTCGTGTATCATATTTTGAAATGAGGAAAATCAATATGGAGTACAAACAAGTTGATATTTATGTTTACGGTAAAAGAATTATTATGATTGCTAACGGAATTATTAATAAGTGGGGAGGAATTATTGCAAACATTGATGTAGTGAAGGAGGTTGAAATTCCTAACAGCGAGGAACAAATTGAGTCAGCGCTTGAATATGTATTTCAGAAATGCCATTCTCTAACTCCCGTGGAAAACGACATCTCTCCGCTTGAGAAGTATTTAGGAGTAAAAGGCTATGAAAAAGCGATAAAAGGGGGAAAAAAAGTTATATACTCATGGGATAGGGAAGAAGGTTATTCTTTAACTCCTACAAAGAAACAAAAAGGTTTTGATTTTTTAGATGATAAAAAAATACATTTAGGTCATGAAATTATTAATGGTAATCTGGCAAAAGACTTACGAGAAGCGATTAAGAATTCAGAGTAATGAAAACCACATGTGAGTATTGTACTTTTCCTTAAGGTTCCGGAAACCCGGAACCTTTTTGTATTGAGGAAAATTGCAGTGGGCTGTGAGAAAACATTAGTGTAGATACGAAATAGGAATATCCTTCGAGGTACATACGCTCGGTTCAATACCTCGTTCGAAAAGGGTTCTTTTGGTGTAAGGAAATTTGCTAAATCATTAAGCTAACGGGTACTTTAGTTTAACAATGAAGAGTAGTTTGTCGCGGCAGCTGCTCCTTATTGTTTATCAAACTAAGGGCAGTAATCTTCAAATAATATTGTGAGGTGGAGTGTGTTGGCGTGGACATCAATTAGAGACTTCCTTAAAATACCTCGTAATCTTACGGGGAAGAATATTAACATCGCAATTATTGACGGTCGATTCCCTCATCATCCTGACATTTCATCCGATGTAGGACGCAGAACTTTCTTAGTAAAAACCGCAGAAGTCAGCCCTGTACCAACCATAATGGTCGCAAATAAGGAGCAGGAACATTGGAATAAAGGTTTGCATGGGCTTTGGGCCGCTGCAGCTGCTGCCGGTTCAGGTAATCTTTCCAATGGTTATTATTCCGGCGCTGCACCAGAAGCAAATCTATACCTTCTTGAGACTGGTGGATTTAATACCTCTGAGGAAATAGAATCAAAGTTTGGGGGAGCATTAATTTGGCTAAAAGAAAATTGGCGCAAATACAATATTCGAGGAGTAGTGTTGACCGTTACTTCCTCACGAGATACCGGATTACTCCCCTGGCAAGCAGACCCTGTGCGAATACTTTGTGAAGAATTAGTTAGTGATGGGCTTTTGGTGGTGTCAGCAGTAGGAAATACGCTTGAATTAACTTGTAATGGACCAGCGGCTTCCCCGTCAGTTTTATCTGTCGGAGGAGTTGTTGTTCCACATGATGGAGAAATGATACATTCCTCTACCTATCATAGCTGTAGAGGCTTCACGTTTGAGAATAAATGGGTTCCTGAGATAGTGGCTCAAGCTGAAAACATTGTTCTGCCAATGCCGTTCCAATCAGAAGAAGAGCGTATGAATCATTATACGGCAACAATAGATGAACTACCTAGGGATTATGCACGTACCGAAGGAACATCATTTGCTGGACCAATCATTTTAGGCACCGCAGCTTGTATCTGGGAAGCTCATCCAGACTGGTCAGCATTTCAAGTAAAATCAGTGATGATAAATAGTGGTTTATTTCTTCCCAGTTGGGTAGAGTTGCGTTCTGGTTTAGTCGACGTTTCAGCGGCGATAAATTCAGCTCCCGAACCAAAACCATATTATACGGAAACTCCATTCTCTCGCTGGAATAGTTGGAAACAAAAAACTGTTGAAGAACGGTTAGAGACGATTAAAGGATATGATGAAGAATTGGTAACGGAGGCATTGTTATCTTTTTTTTCAGAGAATATTCCCAAAAAATTAGTTAAATTTGTGCAAGAATTATTACGACATTCTTCATATCGTATCCGTACAACGGCTATTGTTCTGTTGTCTTCCAGTCCCCAACACGTAGAAAGTAGCCAAATGAGTCAGTTATTAATGGATTCAAACAGTTACGTCAGGATGGGAGCTCTATACACACTGAGTAAATGTCCGGATCTGTGGGAGCCGATATCTGGTGATTTAATAGCACTTTTTTCTGATGGAGATTCAGATATTGTGTATTGTTCCCTTAATCTTGCGTCAAAAATTAAGAGTAGTAGCTTCGTAAAACCAATCATTTCAGCTCTAAAGAGTGATGCGATAAATAAAAGTGTTTCTACCTTCGGAGCACGCTTGGGGGCGCTTGAGGAAATTACAGGTATTCGATTCTCCTCAAGTCCTGAATGGCAGGAAGGAATGTGCTGGTATTCCGAACGAAGCACTCAAATTAGGCTCAGTATTGCTCAAAAGTGGTTAGATTGGTTGGAAATAAGCTAACCATAGTAACATGGTCAAACTTTGAACTAACGGCGAACTTTAGTGCAGGAGCTGCGGTACAGCTCCTTTTTGGTTTGTTCAACAAACTAGCAGTTATGCTCAATGAACTGGGTTATAATAGAAATTATCAAGTCGATGCAGAGGTGATATGAATGCTCGGATTACCCAAAGGTAAAGTTTTTCTAATCGCTTGGACGGCAGAGTGGGAGAAGGAATTTACATCGGAGAATAAACAAATAGAAAATGAACTTGGCGAACTTATCTTGGCAGTCCACCATATAGGCAGTACGGCTGTGAAAAACTTATCCGCGAAACCTATTATTGATATCGCAATTGAATTAAAAGAATTTCAACTTGGGAATCAATGTGTCCACGGCTTAGAAAGACTTGGATATGCTTATAAAGGAACAAACATACTTCCCGATAGACATTATTTGAGTAAGGGTGAGCCAAGAACTCAACAAATTCACATGTACCAAACAGGCAGTTTATATCTAGAAAAGCAATTTGCATTTAGAGATTATTTATTGACAAATGATGCAGAACTAAAAGAATATCAAGAGTTGAAAGTGAAACTCTCCCAGGCATATCAAACAGATAAACTATTGTATGCTGATGAAAAAACGGAGTTAGTAAATTCAATTTTGGACAGTTTAGGATTCGCACCAACTGCATGCAAGAATAATTAAAAACTAAACTTTAGATTAGAACAATCCGTTTAACTAAACATTCCTGTTGAGGCTAAGAAATAGCCATTGTCAAAAAGGAGCGCCCCGGTATGATGGGTTTGCCCACAACACATCAAGGAGGCGCTCTTACTATGAAGTTTAAGCAATCAGACTCACAAAATCAACGGATTGAACAAATTACCACCTCACATCTCGTCGTAGGAATTGACATGGCCAAAGAAACTCACGTGGCACAGTCCACGAATTTCCGAGGAATCGTCATTTCAAATCGGTATCTCTCGTTTTCGAATTCTATCGAAGGTTTTGAAAAAATAAGCCGCTGGATGACCGGATTACAGCAGAAAAATCGATTAAAGAGGCTCATCATCGGCATGGAGCCAACCGGTCATTACTGGTTTAACCTAGCTAACTGGTTATCAGATAAGGGATTACACGTGGTCATGGTTAAGCCTGCTACGACGAAGCGTAATAAAGAAAATCGAGATAACAGTCCATCAAAGAACGACCCCAAAGATGCACTTGTCATCGCAAATGGCGCAGCAGCTTCGCACCATAAAAGGTCTCGGGAAGATCTTCACCGCGGCCATACTAGCAGGCACAGGAGATATAAGCCAGTATGCGCATAGACGTGTCAGGTATTACGGAAAGCAGGCCTAAATTTGGCTGAAAGTACGTCAGGAAAGCGAAAAGGACGAATGGTACTTTCGAAACGAGGAGACTCCGCCTTGCGAAAATATCTCTATCTCGCGACGGTTCAGCTCGTTTGGAATAACCCCGTGTTCCGCCATTTGCATGAGCGTAATGTGCAAGAAAAGAAGATGAAAAAGCAGCAATCCATATTTAAGTTAATAGGAAAGCTGGCACGAATTCTAGTTGGTATTGTTCAACGAGGAGAAAAGTTCACGCCAGAGAAAACCGTCCTTGCATGGGTAGAAGCAGCTTAAATTAAGTAGCAATCACGTATATTGATCCGTAAGAATTGCATAATATGGAGATACATTTACCTTTAAATTATGCGAAGTACTTATGGGGTTGGCCAAATAAATTTATTGATAGAATGGAGTCTGTCAACACGCGAGTCGTAATCGTAGAGGGAAATGGTAAATGGTCAGAAGGATTTGATACAAAAGAAAGCCTTGAAAAAATTCCAGAAAGATATCAGGGGTATATATGCACAAATAGGGTTGATATGGTTACTAAATGAATTAATTCATTCATCAAAAATAGTTGATTCTTCATTATAAAGATTCGTACTTCTGATGTTATTAAAGGGCAACATTCCTGTAGTGAATTGTCTGATTTTATATGCAATGCAAGAGTAACTAAGTTTGTGAATTTGTATACTTATACTAACGGTGGCTTTTCAAACTTCATTCTAAATCAACAAAAGAAATCGTTTCAAACAAAGGTTGATCTTCATTACTGAAGATCAACCTTTGTTTGAAATTAATAACAGACTTGTTAACCGACATCAACCTACGCAGGTGATTGTGGACTATTAGTTTGATTGTGACACAAGCCATACACGTAAGTGTTGGATGACAAGATTAAGTACCGAATGCCGAAAAAGAGCAAGATTGTATACCGATTGCTGATAAGCTATTTATCACGTGTTCGGCTATTTTCGCAATAAACCCAAAATAGACTACAAAATAAAATCGCTAAAAAGTGTATATCCATCTATTTAGTGTAATTTGGAATTCGCAGATAATATCTTCATTTGCACCTTCAGGCTACGCACGCGAAAAAGACGAATACATGAGACCTTGCTCCATGTGATTTAAGGTTTTTCATGTATTCGTCTCAGGCGCACAATCTAGGATTAGAAGTATTCAGCTTCAAAGCTTTCTCTTACAAAGCTTTAAGCTCCTATCCCTTTAGCGAGCCGGATGTGATGCCGTTAATGATATATTTTTGCATGAAAATGTAGAACAGAATAAGTGGTGCAACCGCCAGGAGCATCATCGGGAAGAAATTCGTCCAGTCGGTCGAGAATTGCCCAATGTTGCGGAATACTTCTAAGAGCAATACACCCTTTGAACGGGATTGCAAGAACAACAATGGCGTCATGAAATCATTCCACACAGCAAGTGTATTCAAAATAGCTACAGTGGCCATTACCGGCGTAAGCAACGGGAACACAATCTGCCAGAATGTTCTCCAAACCCCACAGCCATCTACTCTTGCTGCTTCTTCCAGTTCAAATGGAACGGTAGAACTGATAAAGCTTTTAATTAAAAAGATAGAGAACGGAAGGCTGTAACAAATTTCTATTAGAATAATGCCAGTGAAGGTATTCATAAGCCCAAGCTGGGATACCTGTTTATACAGTGCTAAGATCCCCATTTGGTACGGTACCATCATCCCAACCATGAATAAAAGGAACACGATCCGACTGAAATGATTAGTGCGTCGTATCAAGCTGTAAGCAGCCATCGAAGAAAATATTGCAATACCCGCAACGGAGGAAATCGTAATGATAAGGTTGTTTCCTAACACATGTAAATAGTTCATTGCCTTAAAGGCACGAATGTAATTGTCGAACGTGATGTTAACTGGAAGGCCCAACGGATGAGAGACCGCATCAGCTGGCGTCTTAAATGTCGTGATGATCAAGTAGTAAACTGGGATCATAAAAATCGCCGCTAAGACGAGCATAAGAATTTCCGTGACAGCAGTTTCCTTAGTATATCGATTCATGATTACCGCCGCTCCCACATCTTGATTAGTGAAATATGAATAAAGGTGATGATGCCTACGAGGATAACGAAGACGATACCGAATGCGGCTCCGTAGCTATAGAACCCTTCACTGAGCCCTTTCTTCAGCATGAGTGATACGATCGTTTCCGTAGAATACCCCGGACCACCACCAGTCAAGGCATAAACAATATCAAATACCTTCATGCCGTTTATCATCCCCATAACCGTGTTGAAAGTGATCGCCGGAAGCAGTAGAGGAAGTGTGATATAGCGGAACATTTGCAGCCCACTCGCTCTGTCAATCTTCGCCGCTTCGTAATAATCTGTTGAGATGCTCTGCAAGTTGGCCAAATAAATAACCATTGTGTAACCAACCCACTGCCATACGGAGACAATGATGACCGAATAAAGTGCAAGATGAGGATCGCCGAGAAAATTGATGCGTTCAAAGCCAAGAGCGACTACAAGCTGATTAATTAAGCCAAAGTCGGAGGGTGAGTACATAAAATTCCAGAGAAAACCGATAACCAATACGCTGAACACCGCAGGAAGGAATAACGCAGCTCGCAGCAGATTTTTTGTTTTTAATTTTTTATTGAGAAACACCGCTAATGGAATGGCTAGTACATTCTGTCCAAGCATCGCGAGTACCGCATAGATTAAAGTGTTTCTAATACCTGTCAAATAGATTGAATCTTTAAATAAAGCGATATAATTGTCTAGACCAACAAATTTGACAGCAGTCGGATGCACGTCCGACCAGTTTGTAAAGCTGTATAAAGCGGTCTTTAACGTCGGAAATATGAAAAAGGTACAATAAATAAGTAAGGCAGGAAGCAGAAGCAAAACATAATTGATCTCTCGTTTGAAAATGTTTGGTTTGTTCATGTGTAACAACCTTTAGCATATAGGATGTACAAGAGGCAAATCGCTTTGCCCCTTGTATTTTATACGGCCTATTTAGATTTCTCCAGCAGTTCAGTTGCTTTCTTGTCTACCGCTTCTAGCACTTGATGAGGCGTTTTGATACCGGCTACGAGTTCTTGAATACCTTTTCCCAGATCTGTGAAAGCAGCAAAAGCTACGCCCCAATTATTAACAGGGAACATGACATTACCCGCCTTGAAAGCTTCTTGAGCACCGTTATACTCAGCTGGCATTTCAAAAGTAACGCCTTTCAAGAAAGATGAACCGCCTTTATTATCGGCCCAGTAAGCATTCTGACCTTCTGGTGTGGATAACAGATCAAGCACCTTGTACGCCGCATCTTTGACTTCGGACTTCGCATTCAAACCAAACGATACTCCTGGACCACCGACCATCCATCCCGGACCGCCTTTTGTGCCCAGGTTCGGGAACATATCAATCTTCATGTTTGGCGCTTTTTGTTTAAAGGTTTCCATGTACCAAGGCCCTGCTTGGAACATAGCTGCCTTGCCGCTTGTAAACTCGTCAATGGCTTGTTCTTCTTCAAGCCCAAGCATATCTTTGGTGAAGACACCGTGTTTCAAGTATTCAGTCCATGTCGTCAAAGCAGGCTCCAGCGCATCGGCTATTTTCGCGGTTCCTTTACCAAAATCGTCATTCCATTTTTTCCCTTCTTCTGTGCCGATAAAATCATTTAATGCCAAACCAAGGAAGGACTGGCCCGCTACGTTAGGATTCTTTAGACCGATCGCTTGGGGTTTGATGCCATTCTTCTTCAGCACATCCGCTACTTGGAAGTACTCATCAAGCGTTGTTGGTACTTTCAAGTTATATTTGGTGAATAGTTCAACGTTATAGAAAACCCCGTTAAACCAACTCGCTTGCGGCAACCCGTACAGTTTATTATCAAATGTTACCGTGGACGTGCCGGTTTCATGATACTTGCTAGCGTAGCGTTCTGTTAAATCTTCGAAGTAACCTGTTTTGACCGTATTAGCATCAATTATTCCACCGATAATGTCAGGACCCTCGCCTGCTGCAAGTTGTGTTTTGATGACATCTGCGTAAGTCTTGTTATCGATGAACTGATACTCCACATCTACATCGGGAAGTTTATCTTTGAATAATTGCAGTAGTGTCTTTACACTGTCTTCTTTGTTCCAATACGATAATCTGACTTTCACTTTCTTTACTGGTTCTGGATCCTGAGTTTCTTTCGTTTCGGTTGTATCCTTCGCTGTTGCATTTCCCTTTGTGCTGCTATTCTCCGTACTGTTCTTACCGCAGCCTGTAAATAGGATCGTGAAGGCGAGTATAGCGATAGCGGAGATTATCCATGTTCTCTTCATACAAAGACCTCCCAAATAGATAGTTTGTTTCTCAATACATTTATCATTGTAGTATAAATGTCATTTTCATCGAAATAACAGATTTTTGCGAAACCTAACAGAATTCATTTGGAAGTAAGAACTAAAGAATGTGATTTAATACAATGGTATGAATTGGAATGTCCAGTGTGCTATGCTTTGGATTGTAGTGAGTATCCTCAAGAGGTGAGTGAATAGCCATCGATTGAACAGACAGGGAGGGAAATATGTATCATATATTAGTCGTCGATGATCAACAAGCAGAAATCGAAGCCATAGAATGGCTTATTCATAAGCATGCTCTACCATTTTCTGTTGCTCAGGCCAATGATGGGGAAGTAGCTCTGGAATATATAAGGGGCCATCATGTAGATCTGTTATTCACGGATATTCGCATGCCATTCATGGACGGTCTAGAGTTAATTAAGCAGGCAAAAGTAGTCCTTCCGGACCTTAAGGTGCTTATTTACAGTGCTTACGGGGAATTTGAATATGCACAAAAAGCGATTCAGCTTGGAACGGTTAATTATATGTTGAAGCCGATCGATGTGAAGGAATTCCTCAAAATGTTCCAATCCATAATCGCTATACTAGAGGACGAACGACTTCAGAGGGAGAAAGATGAGCTGCTGATCAAAGGTTTTCATAAAGGAGTGGCGTATGAGAAAGAGAAGCTCCTGTTTGATCTCCTTCAAGGTCGTGAGAGTGACGTCCATTACGAGGAACGGGCAGCTTTTGCAGGCCTAAACGATCTGGTAAATATGCGGATGTATATGATTATGATTGGATTGCAAAATCGTTTTTTTGATCAACATCATACAGAAGTGTTCGAATTTCTTCAATCGACTTGTAAACAAGAGATGCTTTTTTTAAATATGAATGAGTATCAAAGCATCATGCTAGTCGCTATTGATCCAGCTTCAAAGAACAGCGATAACCTGCAAGAGCTTATGGTTTATGGGGATTGGGTTAAAGAATGGCTTGAGACTCGCTTCGATCGGCGAAGTTTCATTATTGTTGGTAGTCCGGTTGATAAGCTAGAGGGACTTCATGACGAGTTCACCCAAATGGAAGAGTTAATGAATTTTCGGTTTTTTATGGAAAGCAGTGTCGTTTGTTCCAAAGAAGATGAAAGCATTCATGACCATATAGACGACGAATCGTTAGAGCTTATGCTGAAGGATATTTATACTTCAATTGCACGAAATGAATATCGTACACTTGAGCATCGTATAGAGTTTCTTATTGCGAGTATGCGCAGTGGTAAGCGCTTTAGTTCTATGTATGCCAAGTTATTATTTACAGAAATATTAAAGAAAATAGTAGAGTCTCAAGGCAAAAGAAACAGCAATTTACTAAAGAATGGTTTTGAGCGAATCGCACTATGCAATTCGATTACTGAGTTGAGGCAAGTCATTTTATCCGTTTTCCAGGAGCATTTGCTGCAAATCGAAACGGCGACAGATGATCAATGCCGCAAAGTGATTGAAGATGTTCAGACACTCATCCAGATGGAATACGGAAGTGATATTGGGGTCGCCTATTTAGCCAATCGCGTCTTTTTATCGCCAAGTTATTTAAGTTTTTTGTTTAAAAAAAGTACAGGTCAAAACCTAGTCAAATATATTACAGCCGTTCGTATGGAGCGAGCGAAGGAGTTGCTGCGAGATTCAACGATTAAAGTTGTTGATATTGCCAGTACAGTTGGATTCACGAACACTTCCTATTTTAATTTAATGTTTAAGCAATATAATGGCTTGACTCCTGTTCAATATCGTGAGGTGGGTGGGCGGAGGTGACTCTACTCAAATTTATCCGTAATCTCCGCCTGCGCCAGAAATTATTGCTTTCTTATGTGATTGTCATCTTCCTGCCAACCATTGTACTGGGCTTGTATGCCTACCATAACTCTAAATCTTCATTGGAAAGCCAGTTTTTGCAAAGCGCGGATAACGAGGCGAAGAAGGTCACACTAGAGATCAGTTACCGACTTCAGAGGCAGGATGTGTCAATAAAATCGATAGTTTTCCATCCTACGGTTATTGAGTTGATGAGTAACCCGAATCTGGATTTGTACACACAACTTATGATGCTGAATGATAAAATTGAACCTATTTTTTTTAACTTGATGTATATGGTTAGGGATATGAATGAGATTATGTTGTACTCCGAGATTCATCAATCTGAAGTAGGAAACTTCATGACTCCTTCTTCAGTAGCTAGGGATAAGGATTGGTATCAAGTGACTAAGGGCAGTGATACAACGAAGTGGTGGTTCGAAGATGGAGAGTTGTTTGCCACAAGAGTGATTTACAATATCGAGTTTCAAACCGTGAGCGCAGTACTTTATGTCAGGTTTGATTACAATAAGATCTTCGGCGATTTCATTGGTAGGGTGAATGGTGGGAATGGCATCATCATCACCGATAGACAGAATCGGCCCGTATTATCAGAGCATGTTGGGCAAATGGATGATGTTCAACTTCAATCACTTTCAAGGAAGGGTACTTCAAAAGTAAGATTAGGTGGCGAATCCTATTTAGTTGTAAACAAAGATATTCCTCAAACCGATTGGATACTGCATTATATGGTTCCCGACAATCAGCACAAAACAGGCATTGGCAATATTTTAAGCGCGACGGGAATCATTGTACTCATCTGCATGGTTTTCCTCAGTATTATTATCTTCTTGTTCTCAGAAACGCTGTTAAAAGGAATCGAGAAATTAAACACCAAAATGAAGATGGTGGAAGACGGTGATCTTACTATTGTTGTATCAGCGAATTCCAAAGATGAAATCGGGCAGCTTACCAATCGATTCGGTTCTATGCTTAAACAAATTAATCAGCTCATTTCGGAGGTATATCAAACAAAAATCACGCAAAAGTCTGCCGAACTGAAAGCGCTACAAGCTCAGATTAATCCCCATTTTCTATACAATTCTTTATCTTTAATTAATTCAAAAGCGCTGCGTATCGATGCCCAAGAAATTAGTGACTTGGTGAATCATCTATCTAGTTATTACAGAACGACTTTAAATAAAGGGAAGCAGATTATTTCGATTCAAGATGAATGGACAAACGTCCAAGCGTACATACATATTCAATTAGCAATGCACAATAAAAGGTTTGACGTAGAATTTGATGTGGACGACAAGGTATTTCAATTTGAAATGATCCATTTGATTTTGCAGCCGATTGTTGAAAACTCGATTATGCATGGCATCGATCTTAAGCGGGAGGGTCGAGGTAAACTCATCCTGCGGGCAAATCTCGACGGTGAGGATATTGTTTTTGTCGTGGAGGATAATGGCGTCGGTATGGAACCGTATAAGATTGAGCGTATTCTTGAACATGAAAGTGCTGGTTATGGCATTAAAAATGTTCAAGAAAGATTACAGCTCTTATTTGGATCCGAATACGGGATTTTAATTCATAGTCAATCCGGGATTGGCACTTCAGTTATCGTACGCATACCACAGTATCGTCACATAAGTGAACAATAGTCATGATCAAAAAAGGGTCAATGCTCATAAGAGCACGGCCCTTTTTTTGTTTCTAATCGAAATCTGTTAGATTTCAAAAAATACTGTTATTTTGCAGGGTTTCAAATGATAATACAATGTATATGTGAACAGACGGCGTTGTCAACTACCTCTGTAAGCGCTTCAAAAGATGGTTTCTGAAATAAAAAAAAAGAATGAGAGGATTGTTGATCTATGTTCAAACGAACAATGTGTAAAATGATCTGCTTTTTGATTCTAACAAGCTTCTTTCTTCAGGACAATGTTCCTCGTGTCCATGCTAACAGCAGCCAACTGGACGTGTGGGTGGTCAATGCATTGAAAGCCGTATATAGGACCAGTACGATCCCCGCAAATCCTGGGAAAAGCATTGATCTTGTCTCAGCTAGAAACGAATACGAAAATGAGCAAATTGCGATAAGAAGCAATAGCGATTTTGAGATTACTGGAGTTGAATTTTCCGATCTTGTATCTTCTGGCAATACGATCTCAAACAGCAACTTAAGCTATCATTTTGCGGAATACGAACTTAAAGATACCGTGCAACCCAATCAATATTGGCCGGATTTGGTAGGCGCGCAAATCTATCCCTTATCAGCAATCCCCGACCCGCTGTCCAACGAGCCATCTATAGATGTGGCGGTAAATTCAACTCAACCCATTTTAATAACGAATTATGTTCCAGCCGGTGCTGCTCCTGGCCTTTATCAAGGTATGGTTACAGTGAAAACGACTTTAGGCGATTATCAAGTACCTATTAACGTTGAGGTATCTAACGTTGAAATCCCTCAAACCTCTGAAGCTAATTTCGTTAATTATCAGTGGGCGATGACGAATGGTTTTATGATTGGAGGTAATCCACCTGAGAATGTTGATGATCCTTTAACTCAGAATAGTTATGACGTTGGTCAGTATTATTACGGAGTGGAGACGTATAGCGATGAATGGTTTGAGCTTATGGATAATTTCGCCAAAACCATGAGCGACTATCGCCAGAACATGATTTGGGTTCGTACAGACTTATTATTAAATGCAAATGGTACCAAAATGGTGTCTTTTAAAGACGGGATACCTAAAGATATCGACTGGTCTTTGTTCGATCGATATGTTCAAACCTTTATGGATAGAGGGATTACTCATTTTGCGAACATTCACTTGATCCATGCATTAGGACAAATGCCGCAAAGCGAAAGGCCAAACAAAGATAATCCCCAAGATCCATGGTTAACGTCAATACCCGAACCCAATTCACTACCTGTAACAGACGCTTATCTTACTAACTACTTGACGGCATTGCACGATCATTTAGAGGATAAAGGTTGGCTTAACGTTAATGGCTTCACTTGGTATCAGCATACTAAGGACGAACCGAGCGGTTCTAGCACTATAAACTATATGACGTATATCGCTAGAAAAGTAAAAGAAATCGTTCCGGATTTCAAAACATTGGACGCTGATGCGGGCGGTACTTTAATGAACGAAGCCATCAAACCCTATGTGGATGTTTGGGTCCCGTTAACGCCGGTTTTTCATTACAATAAGGATTTTTATAAAACGGAGCAAGCGGCAGGCAAAGACTTGTGGGTGTATACTTGCGATGCTAATCCGGCTCCGTGGTTGAACAGACACTGGACACAGCCCACTATGACTGGCAGGCTGTTATTCTGGAATCTTAGTCAAGACGATGTTAAAGGGCACTTGCATTGGGGATGGAACGTATGGTATGTCCCTCATTATGGCGATTCCACGATCGTATATCCGGATAAGGATAATATGACGGTTAAGAGCTCGCTGCGCTACGAGGCCCAAAGAGACGGACTTGAGGATTACGAACTGATGCATCAACTCAAACAAACCAATCCTGATCTTGCAAAACGTATAGCTGACAGCGCTGTTAGCCCGTCTGATCCGAGAAAATATACCATTGACCCTGAATATATCAGAATGCTTCATAATTATCTGGTTAAAGCTGCTGCCGGAGAACCTGTGGGTGCAATTCCCGTGCCAAGAAGTCCCTACGATGGTCAAGATGTACCTATGACATTCATGACCGATAACGCGACCGGCGAGATCACCTTTAACGGTGAATGGTTTGCAAAAAGCCGGAAATACGCTTATATGGGCGGTGTGCAAGCCACATTGAAAGCGGAAGATTATTTGACCTATACATTTACAGGGTCCGGAATCGATCTTATTGCAGAGAAAAATGAATACTCCGGTAAAATTGCCGTATACATCGACGATTCCGCTCCGGTAATTATAGATCTATATGAGAAGGTTCAACTCGATTCGATATCGGTATACAGCAATCATAATTTATCAGCAGGCAAGCACACGATCAAGGTAGTGAACCTGGAAGACAAAAACCTTTTCGTTGACGGCTTTCGAGTAAGCATGTATGAAGGACAGCAGATCTATGACGGAACGCTGCAAAGTTTGGACCTGACTAACTCACCTTCGTTTCATTTTAATAAGAACAATATTAATTACCAAGTTATTGTTCCCAATGATGTTAACGTATTCTCCATTACGCCAACGCTTTCGGATGCAAATGGAACCCTGGAGGTCAACGGACAACGTATTGGCAGCGGTAAGAGGCTTACATTCAACATCCCTACAGGTAAAAGTAAGATCCATATTCGGTCTACCGCAAGTGATGGGGAAACCACGAGACTATATACTTTGAACTTTCTCAAAGGCAATGTGAATCAACCGACCACCAATATTGCGAGAAGTTATTCAGCTATTACAGCAACAGCTGCCAGGGAAGACAGTAGCGGCTATGGCGTTTCGAATATGGTTGACGGCAGTTACGGTTCCATGTTTGCTAGTATTAGCGGGTATACTAACACCCACCCGTTCCCACATGAGATCAATCTTACTTGGGATCAACAGATGACCTTTAATACGATTGTCATGGCCACGCCATCAGGGTTATTACAGGGTATAACGGATATTGACGTTGAGGCTACTTCGGATGGAACGAATTGGACAACGATTGCGAAGCGGGTACCGATTCAATGGAATAGCAGCACAGACGACAACAAAATGGAATACACGTATGCCAATATCCCTACAGTTAATGACGCGCTGAAGCTGAGGATACGGGTCAATGACGCTAACAATACGTATTGGGGCATATACGCTTTATATGAGCTTGAGCTTTATAACCTTCCAGACAACGGAGAGATTAGTCCTGTAGCAGATGGAACGCTAAGAAATTTAGCAATCTCTAATGTTCCTTCCTTTACGTTTGACAACAGCACGACGACCTACCCGGTAATGATTCCTAATGATGTAAACACCATCGCGATTACGGCAACACTTTCGGATGAAGCGGGTACGCTGCAGATCAACGGAAAGACCGTCGACAATAACACGGCGCAGGCGATTGATATTCCAATCGGTAAAAGCATGGTTCATATCAAGTCCACCGCAAGCGACGGGACGACGTCAATGCTCTACACGTTGAACATTCTGAAAGGCAATGTGAATGAACCCGGCACCAATATTGCCAGAAGCTATTCTACTATTACAGCATCAGCTGCAAGGGAAGATAATAGCGGCTATGGTGTTTCGAATATGGTTGACGGCAGTTATGGTACCATGTTCGCGAGTTTACGAGCCAATCATCAATTTCCGCATCAGATTAATCTTACTTGGGAACAGCCGCAAACCTTTAACACCATCGTCATGGCCACAACTTCTGGATTACTCCAGGGTATTTCCAATATTGATGTTCAGGCTTCTACAGACGGAGTAAACTTTGAAACCATAGCGAATGGGGTACCGATCCAATGGAAAAGCAGCGTAGATGACAACGTCATGGAGTACACCTTTGCCAATATTCCTACAATAAAGGACGCAATGAAGCTGAGAATACAGATCAATGATGCGAACTATACGACGTGGGGCATGTACGCTTTGTATGAGCTTGAGCTCTATAACCTTCGGGAAAATGGTGAGATTGGTGCTAAGACACATACGATCACAGCGAGTGCGGGGGAAAACGGAACGATCAGCCCTAACGGCGCCGTTGTAGTCGATGAGGGTGCTGATCAAACCTTTACATTCAATCCGAACAATGGATACGAAATCGACAAGTTGTGGGTAAACGGTACCGACGTGTCAGTGACCGCCAACGTCTATACGGTAACCAACGTAACTGCCGACCATATGATCAATGTTACGTTTAAGCCAAAGGACACTGGTGGTGGTAACCAGACACATACGATCACAGCGAGTGCGGGGGAAAACGGAACGATCAGCCCTAACGGCGCCGTTGTAGTCGATGAGGGTGCTGATCAAACTTTTACATTCAATCCGAACGCTGGATACGAAATCGACAAGGTGAGTTTAGACGGCACCGACGTATCGGTGACGGCCAACGTCTATACGGTTGCCAAAGTAACTGCCGACCATATGATCAATGTTACGTTTAAGCCAAAGGACACTGGTGGAGGGGACAATAACCCTTCTACTGGTGGTGGCAGTGGTACAGTCAATGGAAATACACTTATAGTGAAAACGGAAGACCTTACCTCTACAGCTTCCAACGGAGTTGTGACGATCATAGCCAAAGATAAAGAGAAAATTGTACTTCCTGCTAATGCAGCCGAACTGCTCGGACATAATCAATTAGTTATTCAAATGGGTCCATTCACGTTGGATGTACCTGCTGAATTGCTTAAACAGTTGGTAGATAAATTGTCCGCAGAAGATAAACAAAACAGCAAGATAGAGTTGATCATGACTCCCTTATCCGAATCCGATGCTAACAACCTTCTAGCGATAAGCCAATCTTCCACACTTGCACAAATTAAACTTTCTGGCAAAGTGATCAATTTTAGCTTATCGATTGTCGGGAAAGATGGTAAAGTGACAAGCTTGAGCAGCTTCGATAAGCCGATGACGATTCGATTCAAAGTGGATCCTTCCTTAAATCCAAAACTGACTGGCATTTACTACTTGGCTGACAATGGTTCGCTGGAATATGTGCGAGGCACGTTTATTAACGGAGAATGGGTCGCTAATATTCACCATTTCAGCAAATATGCGATGCTCGAATTCAAGAAATCATTTACCGATGTTAAGTCCACTCATTGGGCGGCTGATGCGATCGAACAGTTAGCGGCGAAGCACATTATTGACGGTACTAGTGCGGCAATGTTCGAGCCAGAGCGTTCCATCACACGGGCCGAATTTACAGCGATGCTTGTCAAAGCATTGAATCTGACATCAGTAGGCGAATCGAAATTTACGGATGTGTCGAAGGGTGCCTGGTACGAAGATGCTGTTTCCATAGCTGTCAAAGCAGGCATTATTAAAGGAACAAGCACAACGACTTTCGATCCCAATGCGAGAATCAAACGTGAAGAAATGGTCACCATGATGATGCGGGCGTATGTGATCTTGAAAGACGTCAAGTTGAACGGAAATACGGCTTCATTCTTCACAGACGAATCCGCTGTGGCAGCCTGGGCGCTTGATTCAGTAAGAGCGGCGGCGGCACTTCATTTTATTAATGGACGCGATTCAAACAAATTCGTTCCGAGCGGTATCTCTTCCCGTGCCGAAGCAGCAGCTTTGCTCAATAGAGTTTTACAGTAAGCATGTTAACCCCAAAAGTCCTATATAGGGAGTTTTCGTTGAGACGATAGAACAATCCAATATAGGACTTGCTTGGGGACATCCTAAGTAGAGCCTTTACAAATTAATTTACCTAATAAAATAACGAATGACGAAATGGACGATATGAGTCAAAGAGGGATGACAATGAAAAGATACGGATGGATCATTAAGGTGAAAATGGATAGGTTAGCCGAATACAAAGCATTACACGCGGCAGCATGGCCTGAAGTCTTAAATCGGTTAAAAGAATGTAACATCCAAAATTACTCTATATACTACCGAGATGGGAATCTCTTTAGTTACTTGGAATACACGGGACAAGACTTCGAGAAAGATATGGCTAATATGGCTGCTGACCCGAACACGCAAGCGTGGTGGAAACTAACTGATCCGTGTCAGGAACCAGTTGATTCCGCTTCGGAAGGAGAATGGTGGGCGACAATGGAGGAAGTATTTCATATGGATTAGGGCGTTTCTTCAAACTTAACTACATAGAGTGATTGAGTTAAAAGAATTTGAGGAAAGTCTTCGACAATCTTAAAATTTTCACTTCGAAGTGATACGGAGAACCGAAGGAGGCAACCCGATGAAGGATATGGAAATCAAGGAATTTCAGCAAGCCGATGGGCCGGAATTGAATGAAGGCGTCCACGGTTACAGCAGTGAGACGAATTGGATGAAACCAGAAAATTCGATTACGCTGGAAAGATTGGAATGGTTCAAGGATCAGAAATTGGCCCTAATGATGCATTGGGGACCTTATTCGCAGATCGAGGCCGAGTCCTGGATTCTCAGCGATGAAGACGGTGATTGGGCGCGTAAAGATGTCGACTGGACGAGCGACTACGAAGAGTTGAAGCGCGAATATTTCGGCCTGAACCGCACGTTCAATCCGTTCCGCCTCCAGCCGGAGGTATGGGCGGAAATCGCCGCCGAAGGCGGGTTCAAATATTTGATTTTTACGACCAAGCATCACGACGGATTTTGCATGTGGGACACACATACGACGAATTATCGGATTACCGGCACCGAAACGCCGTTTCATGCACACCGCTATGCCGACGTTTGCAAGCATGTGTTTGACGCTTTCCGCAGCAAGGGGCTGGCGATCGCCACTTATTTCTCGAAGGCGGATTGGCATATGCCGTACTACTGGGCGCCAGGAATGGAGAGGGGCCGCGATACGTGGAGAGGGCCATCGTACTCCCCCGAGGAATATCCGTGGCTGTGGGAGAAATTCGTTGATTTTACCCATGAGCAAATCATGGAGCTGATGACCCGTTACGGCCGGATCGATATATTGTGGCTGGATGCGGGCTGGGTCAAAGAGAGTGACGAGGTTAAGCAGGACATTCGATTAGGCGAGGTCGTCGAGCGAGCCCGTCAAATGCAGCCTTGGCTGCTGTCCGCGGACCGTACAGTCGGAGGGCCTTACGAAAATTATGTGACGCCGGAGCAAGCGATTCCGGAGCGTCCGCTGAACGTACCGTGGGAAAGCTGCATTACGATCGGCAAACAGTGGGCTTTCAAATACGATGACCAGTATAAATCGGGGAGGGAGATCGTTCGAATTCTGATGGAAATCGTATCCAAAGGAGGCAATTTAGCGCTGAATGTAGGTCCTCAGCCCGACGGACGATTGCCGGCCGGGGCGGTCAAAAGCATCAAGGAATTGGGCGCATGGATGGAGGTTTACGGCGAGGCGGTATACGGCACACGTGTGTGCGCGCCGTATTATATCGGTGCCTGCGCATTCACCTCGAAAGGAAATACCGTGTACTGTACCTACTTGTATGAAAGCGCAAATGCAGCCGTCTCCAAGGTCGTTCATATTCCTTATCAGGAGCCCGTTTCCAGCATCGAGCTTGTCGGAAGCGACGCATTGCTGCAGGTTGAGCGTACGCCGGAAGGTATCTCGATCACGCTTCCGGATTGCGAATTGAACGGGCATGCTCCGATCGCCCATGTTTTCCGCATGCAGAAGGGCGAGGAGGCAAAGTGAGTAATAAGATTAAGTCGCGTAAATCGCGGCTTTTTCTATTTATGGGAGCAAGTTCTTGTCATTGCATAATGCCATTACGACGAGGAAATAGGATTCTACGAGTGCTTATTTACCCTAGAAGGTGAAGATATGGATGATTACTTGACTATCACCTCCTAAATCATAAGACAAGACCTAATTTATGTGATGTTGAAAGAGCATAAAAAACATTGGAGATGGAAGAGTTTTTGACGTATACATATGATGGGAATACACATTAGAATGAAGCGCTACTATTTATTCAAGATACGTTTAATCCCTTTATAGATATTGTAAAAGAGCGTTCAATCACGGTTCAATTTATACCTATTGAGTTTAAGCCGCCTAGTTATTTGACATATGATCATATTAGGGATGAACTGAAAAAATGTGATAGGAAGATTCTTGAGCATGACTATGCGGGGGCTATAACAAACGCAAGAAGTCTTTTAGAGGGCGTACTAAAAGAGATTGTCTTTACAATTACTGGTGAGCATCCTGATCCCAAAAATGATTTGGTTAAATTATCAAACGAGGCTAGAAAGGTATTAAATCTTGACCCATCTAAGCCAGAAATAATTGAACCGTTAAAGCAAGTAATACTGGACTAGCAAGCACAGTTCAAGGGTTAGGAACGATACGAAACGTTATTAGTGACTCGCATTCAAGGAAATACGAACCAGACGCACATCACGCTATTCTAGTGGTTAATGCATCAAAAACGATAGCTTCTTTTATATTTGGAACATTTCAATATCAGCAATCAAGAGGCATCTTAAAAAAGGAAAATAAGAAAAAAGCGTAAAAGTGTAAAAGTGTAAAAGTGTTTATTACGCTAACGGCTAACTTTAGTTTAACAATGAGGATCAGTATGCCGAGGCAGCTGCTCTCTTTCTTTGATATGCTAACGTAAAGAGCATGATAGTTTAATTGACATCGCGCATATCTTGAATATGGGAATTTTGCGACGTTCACAAATAAGATGTAGTCGGAAATTCATGCAATAACACAGGAGAGATATTATGGGGACAGTAATGTTATGCTACGTGGAGGAGATGTTTTTTCGACGTGACGATATCTTAAAACAAAATGGAGTCTGGGTCTCTCTAGATAAGTGGATAAAGAACCAATATGCAGTATTGTACCCTGAACGAAAGCATTCGTTGTGGCATATAGATTGGAGAGATTTGGTATATACAGGTGGAGGATATTGGCTTCATGCAATTCTGGCAAATCAAAGAAACGCATACATTGATATTCCATATATTAGTAATCCCAGAGGATTGCCGAATGATGTTTCAGAAGAGATAAGACAAGAGTTTGAATGTGGAGAGTCTCATACGTGTACCTGGTTTACGTTTGACGAAATCTTCAAGTTTAATTGGGATCAAAAGATAGAATATGAGGATTACACAATGGATAACGAATTAGTCGTTGATGTTGTTGATTATAGTGCAATCGGAGAAGAGTTTTTAAAGGCGTTGAAGAGATTAGTACATAGAGATCCATCCCATTATAGAGTTGTAATTATGTTTCATGATTAAGTTATATCTCATTTAGCAAATTCGAGGAAGGCATGAACTTCCGATAACAAACCATTCACGCTTCGGGTATTAGCCTCTCGCTCGGCCCGAGGCATTTCGAAGTAGCGGATACAGGTGGACGCTAACGGGATAAGATAGTTTAACACACAAGGGGGTAGTTTGCTACGGCAGTTGCTCCTTTTCTTTATTAAGCTAACGGCCAGAATAGTGATACTGTTATATTCAGACAAATTGAGAGGAGAGGGACTAGGAGGTGTGTCTAGAAGTGTTGGATCTTAACGAAGACAAAAGAAAGAGAGGGAAATGATATGCCTAAGTTAATCATGTTAGTTGGCTTGCCCGGAGCAGGGAAATCTACATTCGCAAAGGAATTAGCTATTAAAGAAACTGCGGTAATACTGTCTTCGGATGCATTAAAAGAAGAGTTATTTCCCGGTGGTTATGAAGAAAAGAATGATCCTATTGTATTTAATGAATTATATTCTAGGGCATTTAATAATATAACAAAGGGAATTAGTGTCATACTTGATGCTACAAATGTTGCATCAGTAACAAGAGTAGCTGCTTTAAAGAGATATTCTAACTGTGAAAAAATTAGCTATTACATAAACACACCGATTGAGGTTTGCCGTAAAAGAAACAGTCTAAGAGATAAGCCAGTTTCTGATACTGCTATAATGAAAATGCACAATAGTCTGGAAATTCCAACGGTGTCTGAAGGGTTTCATAAAGTATGTATAGTTGATTGATTGAAGCAAAGATTATGAAATAATGTACTTAAACTAACGGGACACGATAGTTGAACAATCAAGGAGCAGTTTGCCGTGGCAGCTGCTTCTTTTCTTTATTACGCTAACGGGCAGGATAACGCAACAACGGCCCCGAATTTGTAATTAAAATCGGAAAGAATTGGGTTTTAGGAATGCCTGTCTTAAAAGAGTTTGATTTGGACATCACGTATACCAATAAGGCTGGAACACCTGAGGACTATGAAGTAAATTGGAAACAAAAAAGAGTTCAATTTCGGGATGAAATTCGCCGTGTTTCTTCGTTATATGAAAGATCTTTTGACAAATTCAAGACCACTGATTCATGGAAAGTATTAATTGAATGTGTAGATGAAATCACGGATCCCGGGATAAAAGACTTTACAGGTGTTTGTACGGCTCAAGTTCAATTTCACAAAGATACATTCCTCTCCATGAATGATCAAGAAAAAAAGGAAATAACATTGAAATTATTGAGAAAAGGAATTGATAAGATTATTTCTGAAAAAGGTTGGGATTCAGCTCCATTCAACCAAGCATTTGATCTGGTAATAAAAGCAGATATGAAAAATGAATGGTTTTGGAAAAAGACATTTTCAAGTCCTGATAGAAAACAAAAAGCAAGTCTATATATTGTCCATGAAGTATCTGTTGTAAAAGCTTATTTAATTGTTATTGATAAAAATAATGAAGTGATACTCCGCTCAGAGGTTTTTAGGGGACGCCCGAATGAATGGGATTATGCGCCTTACCTTGGTGAAAATTCAATGGTTATCTCCAAATGAGGTAGCTCTCTTTGATAAAAATAACGAGGTAGTCGGTAAAGCATCTTTATTCTAGGGGCTCTAATAGGACGTTACACATAGGATAAATGAAATAGCGAGCATTAAGCTAACGGGTAACGATAGTTGAATAACGTATTGATGAGCAGGTGCTGCGGTGGCCTGCTCATTTTATTAAGCTAACGGACAGTATTAGTGCAACAATCCCTAATCTTTTTCGTTTGTAATTGTACGTGCATACTTATGAATGATAATGTGATGGTTTGGGAGTCACATCATACCCATTTAAGTGGAGGTAAAGATGGCAACAAGGGTTTATTTGTTTTTGGAGGAGAAAGAATTTGTACTGGAGGCATGGGAGGATGCAAATCTGGAAATTAAGCATTGCGTAGATAACCATCGAATAACGGTTCATTCTGGACGTAATTCCAACCATGCTGATATTGAAGTTAATTGCGAAAGTATAGAACTGACGCTGAAGTTTAGCCTGCGCGATTTGAAGCAGGAAAAATCGTCGATGCTTGCATCCATGGAGCAAAGCGTCGTAAAGGATATAGAAGATAAGGATTTTGATTTTTGGGATACTATTCCACCGTTTGGAGTCGTAGAGTTATTTGGGATTGGATTCAAGCGGGGGAAAGAAACGACTGAAGCTGAAGTTGAGGCTTTTTTCTTATTGCTCAATAATTTTCTGCTAAAGCATTTTATGATGTACGTCTTTCTTGAAAGTGAGATAGAGTCGGTTCTTCCATATATCATTGAATGGAAAAGCAGTCTAAAAGAGTTTTCTCATAATGGAGTGAAAGGCTATCGGGTAGCCAATTTATGATGAGAAACAAAAAATATTGAACTAACGGGAAACGTTACTTCAATGAAGGACTCTATACAAAGTTGAAGGAGCTGCCGCGGCAGCTCCTTTTTACTACATCACAAAATAGTGGTTTTTGTACATATGTAGCTGATAGGCGTTACAACAAATTAATTATAAATTTGGTCTAATGTTATTGAGAGTCAATTAACTGATAAACTCAGAAAGAGGGTGGCAATAAACAAATGTACTTGAGATATCTTGTGACACTATTATTGACTGCGTTTATGTTGACATCTTGTTCAAATGTAGATGAAACAACAAATGACGGAAACCGATTTTCAGGCAATGATGCCATTGCCAAAGTAGTTCAGGAAAAAAGAAATGGCTTTCCTCTTGAAGCTTCAAGGGTGAAGGGAACAATCCACGGTGGAGGACCAGCTCCAGGGATAACGATTCCTGGTGAGTTTGAATCATCAGCAACTAAGAAGGAGAATGATGTGTACATCGTTACTTTGACTGAATATTGGAAAGCAGTAGACTTTCGAGACTCAGCGGAGAAAGAAGGTACTTTGAGTGCATATTGGAAGTATGAAGTTACTCCAACTGAGATAATTTTTCTCGAACAGGGTGGAGATACCTCTCCAGAACTTATCGAGTAGCATGGTCGCTTAGCTCATCCATTACGCTAACGGGCAGAATAGTTCCAATATGTGGTAGTATAAGAAAGGCTTAAGGTAAGTGGAGTTACACATTAAACTTTAAAAGAGTTGATTTTATGTTCACTGTTACTGTGGAGATGACTCAGGAGCGAAAATATCAATTGCGTGAATGGATAAATACACATGAGAATGCAACAGATCAATACTTTATGGGAGTCTACGCAGGGCTAAAGTGGATGATTGATAAAGTTGGTAGGGAATGGGATCAAGTTCTTGACATCCGACAATATAATTGTCGGAAGTCAAGAACATTGTCCCATTAAAGCCGCGCAAAATGCGGTTTTTTTTATTAATGGGATCAAGTTCTTGTCATTTGATGATGACAAGAACTTGATCCCATTCCCGACTAGTGACAAGAACATAGTCCCATTCCCGACGGGGAAATGATGTACCATGTCGTTCATTCTAAAAAACAAACGTGCTGCAGATTCCTCTTTCCTTTAGATCATGCGAAAGCTCGATTAACTGCTTAGTCGTCCGACCAAGGCGATCCAATTTCCAAATGACTAATGCATCCCCGGAACGCAAGTTCGCAAAATACCTTTAGAAAACCGTATGAACTATATTCGTTAATTTCATGAAATATCCCTTGCTGATTATTAAGATTTAGTTAGCTTAATGACGCATCATCAGTCTAATACTTTATTTTCTATAACACGACTTACTCATGATCCCCTAAGTTCTGCTTCTTGGGAAGATGCAGTGGCTTATTGTGATTGGGCAGGAGTAAGACTGCCATATGAAGCTGAATGGGAGTATGCAGCTAGAGGACCGGAAGGTAGAATCTTTCCTTGGGGAGACTCGTTAGATCTACATGACTGTCGATGTGGAGACTCTGTTGCAAATAAGTTCTTCGTACGATCCGGATTATTATAATCAAAGCCAACGAAAGAACCCGCGAGGTCCAGAAAAGCATGGAAGTCGACCTGGTCACGCACCTTGCAGAATATTGAGAGGTGGGTCTTGGTCTAGTCCAGCATATACAAGCAGAGGATCTCAACGTTTGTACTATCCACCGGATAGGCGTGATTCTAACGACCATGGTTTTAGACCAGTGATAAATATTCCGATCTCCTGAGTTGAATCTATTGTTAAGCTAACGGGACACGATAGTGGAGGAGCTTGCTCGCTGCAGCTTCTCTTTCTTTTTGAAGTAAGGGGCCGTATACTGGGGAAACTTACCTGTATCAGAAGCAGGGATTCACAAGTAAATTAGAATAATCAAACTATAGAAGGTTGTTAGGGGAGCTTTTATGAAAACCAAGGTACTTGAAGTATTAATTTGTATTGTCCTAGGCTTTTTTTCAGGTTTATTACTGAGTGGGACTGGGAGACATATTGAAGAAAGTGGAATTCATATTTTGCTCGGATGCATCTTTTGGATTTCTGTTTTTACTTATCTTAAAAATAAATGATCGACTTGTTATTAAACTAACGGAAGAAAAGTGATCGACCTGAGTTAGCTCGCTGCTTTTCAGTTCCTTTAACGGGTTTCCCATCATGCCAAGCACTGTTCAATCGACTGTGAATCGTATTATCAACTGGTGCTGGGTGTCCAGTGTCTTGCATAAAAAGATAATATTGTCCAATCGTAATTAAATCACGATAAACCCAAAACCCATCTATTTCAACTTCATGATGAAATAACTCCCCAACCCAATCCTTGCCTCCAACTTGAGCATTAAACCAATCTTCATGCCATTCATTCTTTGTCCAAAGTTGTCTAACTTAAAATTCATTGCTTCCCATCATGAATGTTTCAGTCTGCAGATCATCACACTCGGAGTAGATACCAGAACACCAGCAGGCAAGCTTTTTTTTGCTATTGTGGCTCTGAAATGGAGGCAGAGACGATTCGAGAGAGAACCCAGGCCGGTTTACAAGCAGCTCGGGCTCGAGGTAGAAAAGGAGGAAGACCGCCATTGGATAAGAGCCCTCCTTCAGAGTGAAACATAATATTAATAATGATGAGACTACTATTGTAACTATTCTAAATCAAGTTGGAGGCTAATATATCTGTGAAAAAAACTGAGGAATTATATCAACTTATAGGAAATAATCTAGTAGGAATAATTCCTGATGAGTGGGATAAAATATATCTCTACGCTGAAATATTACCAGATTCAAGAATAGTCTACTTTTACTATAAATCCACCAAAAAAAACAGTTTAATACATTGTCATAATATTCCTGATGTTTATGGAGTAGATAGTCGCATTTATGACCAGCTGTTTATAGAGTTAGAAGAGAACTTCGTTAATCTTAACGCGGAATCTTGTAAAAATTCTCTTCAACCATGGACAAATCTGACTATGTTTCTGGATCAATCAGGTAAGTTTAACGTTGATTATAACTATGATGAAATTTTGCTTTCCCCAAATAGACAACGTACAATCTGGAAGTATGAAGTTTTAGGGATATATCCTACGGATGAATTTCAGCGAGAGACTGTAGATGAGTATTTAAAACAAAAGACTGATTAATTTCTCAGAGGTGTCCCGAAAGCCATCTAATTTCTGCTTGGGGCACCTTGTTGTTTGTGTAGGATTTAAGGGGGATACAGGTGACGCTAACAGGAGACGATAGTTGAACACACAAGGGGTAGTTTGCTACGGCAGCTGCTCCTTTTCTTTATTAAGCTAACGGGCAGGATAACGTAACAACGGCCCCGAATTTGTAATAAAATCGGAAAGAATTGGGGTTTAGGAATGCCTTTCTTAAAAGAGTTTGATTTGGACATCCCATATACCAATAAGGCTGGAACACCGGAGCACTATGAAGCAACTTGGAAACAAAAAAGAGTTCAATTTCGGGATGAAATTCGCCGTGTTTCTTCGTTATATGAAAGATCTTTTGACAAATTCAAGACCACTGATTCATGGAAAGTATTAATTGAATGTGTAGATGAAATCACGGATCCCGGGATAAAAGACTTTACAGGTGTTTGTACGGCTCAAGTTCAATTTCACAAAGATACATTCCTCTCCATGAATGATCAAGAAAAAAAGGAAATAACATTGAAATTATTGAGAAAAGGAATTGATAAGATTATTTCTGAAAAAGGTTGGGATTCAGCTCCATTCAACCAAGCATTTGATCTGGTAATAAAAGCAGATATGAAAAATGAATGGTTTTGGAAAAAGACATTTTCAAGTCCTGATAGAAAACAAAAAGCAAGTCTATATATTGTCCATGAAGTATCTGTTGTAAAAGCTTATTTAATTGTTATTGATAAAAATAATGAAGTGATACTCCGCTCAGAGGTTTTTAGGGGACGCCCGAATGAATGGGATTATGCGCCTTACCTTGGTGAAAATTCAATGGTTATCTCCAAATGAGGTAGCTCTCTTTGATAAAAATAACGAGGTAGTCGGCAAAGCAACTTTATTCTAGGGGCACTATTAGGGAGTAACATATAAGGATAGCAGCTTGAAAATGGAATTACTCAATTTTTGATTTATCACGAGGGTATGTGCAAGTGGATTTGGTGTCCCGCAGATGAATACAAACCGATTACCGACTGAATATTGAAATACATGGGCAAATGCTAAAAAAATCCCGCCCGAGGGGCAGGATTAAATTAATATTTATGTGTTAACAATCTCAGGTCGCTTTACTTGAAGTGGTGGAGGGATAAGCCAACCCTTTTCTTTGCTCAACTGGAGTATTTTTAACCCTAATGCTGTTTTTGTGAGATGGTATTTAGCAAACAAAGCACCAATATCCTCTCTAACTGATTGGCCCATAACTTGGCTGCAAGCAACTAGTCCTAATGAAGCGTCACATGCAATTTTTGCTGCTATTTCAGGGTCAGTAAATCTTGCACCTACTGGAATGTCTTCGAGTTTTACTGGTGGCCTTTCAGGCATTAAAGGCGCAGAAGCAATGCCGTTATCGGTAAGCAAAGTATCAAATTCTTTTATCTCCAACTTTGCTTGATCAATTAGAGCGTCAAGTATCTTTTTTAGCTCTTTGTCACCGGAATGATTTAAGTATGCTTGGTAACAAGATACGGCGCCTTTAGCTACAGTGGAAGCTTGCCATACACTAAAAATCTCACCATAGTGCATTGGTTCGTCTTTAGGATTACCACTTAAAATTCCCAATTAATTCACTCCTTGTTTCATTTTTAACAGTTTTTTGGTTAGGTACGTTCCCGATCGCGACTTTTTAACCCAATCAGGCCTGCCAACCCAAGTAAACCTAACCAGCCCCAATCCATGTCATTATCATCAGTTGCGGCATTAGTTCGGTAATTGTTAGTGTTCATATCTGTTCCGTTGTTAATCATTCGGTTGTTGTCCAAAGTCATAGTATCCGATTGATTTGATTTCTCTGATTTCTCTGCAAATACAGGAATAGACATTGCAGACGACAGGATTGAAAAAGCGATTAGAAACGAGCATAACTTTTTCATTTTTCATTTTCTCCTCGTATTTTTATTTTTGAATGAGTATATGTTACCCATCCAAGAAACAAATATTCATACGTCTAATTCATGTGTTAAGTATTGAATACAGAAATACATGGGAGGGTTACATGGGAGGGTTGCAAATGATCGTTCAGGTGACGTTTACAGATGATGTTGTGATGATGTTCGGGGCAACGTACAAGTCTTGGACAGTGCAGTTTGATGAGTATTGTTGGGATTACAAAAACTACTGCATACATAAGGGAATAATTTGGATCTAATGAGAAATGGATCGGATGGGGCGAAAATGGTGTCCAGAAGAGAACTTTCAGAATCATCCATTGTTGAATATTAATTATTTCAATATGGAAAAACAAACAAAAACGCTCATTGCGAGCATCAATGTAATCCTTATTTATTATTTGATCAAGATGACCGTACAAGCTTATGAGATTAGGGTGTATACACCACCAGATATAGCAATAGGGATTTGGCAGCTTTTGGACAAAATTCCGATTCATGCGATATCTCTAAGGGATTATGTTGCTGCTGTGTTTCGTTTTTGAAGACATATAGACATCCCATTCTTTCCCATCCCCGCAATAGGAAAAAACGTTCTTTGTGAAAATAGTATTCGAGGATCGCGGCATTAAGCCTAGCTGTCTCAAGTCTCTTTATTTGAAGTGGAGAAGGAATGAGCCTTTTTTTATTCATTTTAAGTATTATAACGACTAATGCTATTTTAGTGATAAGGTATTTAGCGAAAAATGCCCCAATATCTTCTCGTATGGATTGACCAATAACCTGACTACAAGTAACTACCGCTTGGATCAGCATATCTAAACTAATACTTTATTTTCTTTTTACAATTACTTGCTATTCAGCGTAAATCGTGGTTTTTTTGCGTTATAGGATTAATGTTAAGAATTATACAAAAATTCATAAGTAATCTACATGGTCAAGCCATCCGGTAACAAGTGACTCGAACCTTAGAGTGTCCCAATTTGTGCATATAAACAGGATGCTTGGACACAATAATTTGAGTTAACTACGACCAATAACATGACCAGTATTTAAGATAAAGAATAGAGGTGCAATACTAATGTCGAATAAAAAAAGTTATTATGCATTTGAGGATCCATTTGGCACCACAATAGAATTTAAAGCCACCAGCTTACAACAGGCCATGATGATTAAAAAGAAGAAGGCACAAGAACTAGGGATTCATAAAGAGGCTTTTGAGCTCACAAGCATACGCAAGAAACCGAGCCAGAGCGAATAGCCTGGTTTTCTATATTGGAAGGATTATGTTTGCATGTTCCATTACAAATTTCAAGCCTATAAATTCTTGCTCGATATTCGGATACCCCACAACGTTTAATCATTCATTTTCAACAAACCTCCACAGTCATTGGTAAATTGCCATTAGGAAAAAGGAAAAAACCCTGCTATTCAACAGGGTTTTTCCTATCTGGAAGCAGCTTGCATTCTAAACACTAAGCATTCATATCGTAAATTCCTGGACTATGCTCACTCGGAAGTTCGGGAAGATAAGGTAGAGGGAAACCTTCAGGTGGGGGAATCACCATTAACTCTCCTTCATTCCTGCTTGGTGTTTGACCACTGAATATTTCGCCTATCCTTGTCGAATCCATACGGAAGTTAAATTGAGCGTTATGATAGCCCAATTCTACATATTTTCGACATTCAGGATATTTATTAATATCATAATTTGGGACTGGAAACAGGTTGCCCCAATCGACGCCAAGTGTCTCTAATGCTTTTGCAAATGCATTTTGATGAGAGTTATCTCGCACCATGAGAAACGCTAAAGTCTCACGGAACGTTTGATTTGAACTCATTTCATAAATACGAGATTTTTGAAGAACACCAGTGGACTCAAGTACGACGTTGTCTAGTAAATCACTGATTAAATTGCCGTGACTATAGACGTAATTTCCTAGCCAAGGATTACCAGCAGCATCTACCGGCAACGAGCTTTGTGCACCCACTATATAATGATGTGGATTTGCATGCTTTACAGCTTGATCGAGAGGAGTAGAGTCCAGACCCGCATTACCAGGCTGCTCCTCACTTGAACCATTCAGTAATTGGTTAATCGTATGTTGTACGAGTTCAACGTGACTAATTTCTTCAAGAAACACACCGCGGATTAAATCACGATACTGTGTTGCTTTTCCGCGAAAATTGCTGCTCTGGAAGAAATATTGCATCATGGTGCGCATTTCGCCAAACTGACCGCCGAGCGTTTCCTGAAGAACTTTAGCAGCGGCAGGATCAGGTTTATCTACAACGATTTGATTAATCAAATCCTCTTTATAGAAATACAATTTATTTCCTCATTCCATTATTAATGCGAATAGTTGTTAAAGCCTAGTGGTTGTTGATGGTTCATATTTGAAAACGCCGGAATTTGTGAATGTGAGGACTGAGACACTTGGTTGCAGATGTTTGAAATTTGTTGTAATTGCTGAAGAGCTGTTTGATGGCCTTGTAGAGCAGTTTGTATGATTTGAGCAGCTTGCTGTTCACGTTGTGCAATTTGTTCAAGTGCTTTTGCATTATTGAGTTCCTGATTTAGCAATTGTTGATATTGACCTGATGCTTGCTGGGTTTGATTCACCAACTGTTGGATAAGTTGTTCAGCATGAGCAAGTTGTTGCGAAATCTGATTGTTTGACTGAAACTGGTTCAATTTAATTCCTCCTGTTGAATATCTTGGATTTTTCTGACCTGAATAGATTGACTCAAACTAAGATGGAATATTCATTTTTTTATTTGAAAATTTCAGATTTACTATCAAGATCATTGTCGGATCCTGGATAGATAAAAATATGGCTAAGAAGCAGACGATTAAAGCAGAAACGGCCAAAGTGTAAAATAACTAGATTGCATGTTTTAAGAAAATCGATGCGCATAAAGGCCCAAGTGCAACACCGATAAAGCGAGTACTGCTATATGAAAGCTGACAGCGCGGGCCAAATGGGCTTTTTGAGGCAATGACCTCGTGCGTAACCCCATCGTAAAAAAGTGGAGCACCTTTTGCATACGCGACGCGCGCTGGTTAATAGCGATCAAATTTGCCAATAATAAAGAAACTGGCTGCCTTCTATTGGATAAAGAGGGACGAGTGACAAAAACATGGTCCTAACAGGGGAATTATATTTGATGACGCCGTTTGCTTGGAGAGACACAAAACCACCCCCTGAAAGAGAGTGAAATTGGTGATAACACCTGAACCGATCGAGTTGCAATACATAAAACGACTAAGTGACGAAGAGAATACTTTGATCGAAGCGCTACGGACGATCCATATGCCTCCTGCAGCTGCTTTGCTGCTGGTTAGGAACGAGCTGAAAGGACCTTTGAAAAACGAATCAATGGCAGAGATCCTGGACGGGTTCTTGGCAAGGCATATAGAAGGAGAAAATTAGGACATACGACTTCGAGATTTGTTGAATTAACGGGTAACTATTGCTCGATAACCCATAATAGGTTGCTACGAAAAAACACGACACAAAACTGTTTGAAAAACAGTTTTGTGTTGTGTTTTTTTATATAAGCAAAGTTACTTATTTAATTTTTAAAATAAAGGAATTGGGGGGAGGGTGATTTGCAATTAAGATGCGCAAGGCGACGAGTCGGGAATGGAGTAGTCAACCAGTAATAACTGGCTGACCTCATAATACGACGGGTAACTATAGCTTAACTATCACCAGAACGAGGCTGCTGGTAATGAACTGCACCCCGTCAAGTAGACAGTATAAATAATAAAAATCGGTTAAGCGGCTTTGGTCCTGAATTCTATTGGACTGAGGCCGTTTAGTTTTGCCTGCAAACGCTCGTTATTGTAAAAATAAATGTACGCATCGATGTCCTTTTGAAGTTCTTCGAAGGTTGGGTATTTACGACGCAAATAATACTTCTCTCATTTAAGAGTACCCCAGATGGATTCCATGGGGCCGTTATCAATGTATCTGCCAACTCGGGACATGCTCTGTACGATCTTGCCTTCGAGGAGCTTCAGCTCTGCTGATGAAGGATATTATTTTGAACAGCAGTTTTGAAGGAGAAACAATTGCAGATTTCTTTGTGGGATCTGGCCCAGTACCTCTGGCTGCAAAGAAATTAAATCGTAATGTTATCGGATTTGAACTTGATAGAACCTATTTTGACATCACAAATAATAGATTGATCCAAGAAGATACTGAATTCTAGTAAAAATGGTTCATAATCTATGGAACCATCTACTAATCATCCAATCAATTACTAGAGTGGCTTCATAATATATATTACAAATATTATGGAGGTGTATTTTTTTGGGGAATTCATCTTGTAAAAAGCGTATTGTTAAAAAACCACTCAATTCTTGCAGCGCTGTTATCGTCAATAATCAAATCTTCAATGGAAGAACAGGAGGAAACGGTAGCCGTGGTCCTGTTGGACCAGCCGGTCCGATGGGACCTAGAGGTCTGACAGGTCTGAGAGGTCTGAGAGGTCTGACAGGTCTGAGAGGTCTGAGAGGCTTGAGAGGTTTGAGGGGACTAACAGGCCTGCCTGGTGAAGCGGCAGGCGCCTCAATATTAGCTTACTCATCAGGAATAACTCCGGTCGCTTTAGCATCGCTAGCAACTGGCCTAATCGATACAGTTAGTCTTGTTGGTTTTGGCAGTAATACAGCCAGCATTGGTCTTGTTGGCCTTAATATTACTGTATTAGCTGCTTCTGGATTTGCACACTCTGTGCCACGAGACGGTACCATCACTGCTTTTTCTGCAGTTTTTAGCAATTTATTGACTACTAATATTTTAACTGGTTCTGCAACGGTTTCAGCTCAATTATATAGAGCAACTACGGCTAACAACACCTTTTCTCCTATCCCAGGCGCGATCGTAACATTACCAAGTATAAGCGGATTACTTGCCGTTGGTTCAGTAGTAAGCGGAATTTCCTCTCCTTTAGCAATAGATGTATTTGAAGAAGATCGTCTGTTGATGGTATTCTCCGTGACATCGACCGGTTTCGGAGCAATAGTTTCCGCAACAGGTTTTGTTAACGCTGGCGTATCAATCACTTAAGTATTTTCGCAAAACTCCCTAGTAAAACTCCCTATCTACTAACACAAACGGCAGACCAAGGATTGCTCCTTGGCCTGCCGTTATCCCTTTCAGGACATACGAAACCTACCGCTATAACTACAGTTGAAACCGCAGCTTGTACATATCCAAGATTATTATGTTCCTTATCCTTATAGTTAATGTTAAAGCGAACATTATATTTGCTTTTTGAAATATTCTTTTTTATAATTAGAATTAATTATAGATGAAGGGAAATGTGGCTGTGGGCATTTCATATAAACCGCTGTGGCGTTTATTACTTGAAAAAGATTTATCTAAAACTCAATTTAGAGAAGCGCTAGGAATTGGGACAGCTCAGCTTGCGAAAATGGGTAAGAATGAATATGTTGCGCTTGAAGTCATTGAGAAGATATGTGCTCATTTCGATGTGCAGCCGAATAATGTAATTGAATATGTGAAGGATAGCTCCGGTGAGTGATACTGATGAAGCTTTAGAAATAATGTTTGGTAATTTGTGAAAAAGTTTGATTTCATTAAGGAGTGACGATGAATTGAAAAAGAATATAATTCGAGATAGTAAGCAGTTAGCGTACCCAAAGTGGAAAGCTTTTTTTGATAGCATGGTTGTCATAGGGTTATTCTTGTTATTGTCAAAATTAATTATATTAGCTCTGAATAAATTTGCAGGCGCTGATATTACAATTTTAGAAAATATGAGGGCTGTATCATTTTTACCATTTGCATTGATTGGTTTTGGTGGTATTGGTTCTAATCAGTTGAATAAAAAATATAAGGATGTATTGTAAGCTGTATTCAACGAACGGGCGCGATTGTGGAACAACCTGTGTAGAAAATGATCAAACTTTTATATAAAAACCAAACTTAAATCTGCTGGAGAAGAATCCATTTTGAGCTATCTTTTTTCAAAATGGATTCTTTTTTATTTATCGTAAAATATGGGTATACAAGGTGATTTGATTAAATTTAATTTTAAAACTACACCTGAAGTTTTATTTTTACCTTGAAACAGAACGCTTGTTTGCGTTAAAATGGGAACGAACATTCGTATCGGGGTAAAAGGCATGATCGAAAACTATATCGGCCGGACAGTACAAATTATCTACAATGACCGAAAACGGAATATATCAATTCGAATAATTCAAGTGTTATCCGTCCGTAATGGAAAGGTCAGAGCCTTTTGTATAAGTGCAAATGCGCCACGTGTATTTAATGTAGAAAGCATAATTGATGTGGAGTTGATTAAACAGCATGCTTGATGATGCAGCACGCAAGGTTTTAACGGTCATGTGGAACGTATACCGTAACGATCCTTCTAAAATAGATGTCGATATTATAAGTCGACGGGCTCAGCGGACAGAGGAACAGGTAAAAGCTGCAATCAATAAACTGGTCAAAGAGGGATTTGTTTTATGGGATATAAAGGCTAATGCTTTTAATGTGCTATATAACCGAGAAGCCGCTAAGCCAGTAATGCCTCGAGGCTGGAATTTATGAAGAAGGTAGATCATCTAGATCCACAAAGTAATAAAATGTGGTCAAGCAGCCGTATGATGTTGCCTGAGCATGTAGTTAAATAAGCAGCTTAATGAACTGGGGGAGAATGATATGATTTGGCAAAAGGACCAAAGCGACCAACAAGGGAATCTGCCGAAATCATAATTAAAGAACGATACGATAAATCACAGGCCTATAACACTACGAGGTGGAAGAAGTTACAAGTGTAGATGGATATCAGATTACACTTAATACGCTAAATGATGATGAAAATTGACCATAAGTTATTAAACTAACGGGGAACGTTAGTTGAATAACACACCTTGGAGCAGGCGTTACGATAGCCTGCTCTTTTTATTAAACTAACGGGCAGGATAATACTATCGAATGGTGAATTTTAACACGAAATGGTTGTTTGAAAATATACGAGAAGTAAAGGAGTAATCATGAAATTTCAAATTATCTGGAATGCTTTTTTTGTAGTTAAAAATGAAGAAAAAGCTATTCGACTAATTAATCAAATTGAGTTGAAAACTGGTCAACCAATTGTATCGAAACAATTTGAACGATCTAAGAGAGAGCCTTCACTATTAGGAGTAACGTTTCTAAGTAAATTAAAAGATGATATGACAATGGAAGAAGCTGTGTTTCAAACACTTCAGTTAATAAATAAGCTAGGGTCTGCCTGGACTGTTTACAGTCCTGTAATATCTAATGATCTTGAGAAACCATCTGAGACTCTGCTTTCTTTTGAAGGATATCACAGCAATCCATCATTTACTGGTCTTTCGTGGATTCATTTTTCACTTGGAACGGACACTAAATACGAATATGGATGGGAGCACACCAGTGCTTATGGTACTGATTTTGTAAATCAGTTCTAATAACCATTATTAAGCTAACGGGCAGATTTCTTTAGTTACAATATTGACGTTAGTGAAAATAACAAGCTCTACTGCGATGCTCAACATTTTCATATATACTCAAACTTTCCCTATACCCTTGGTAATGCAGCATGTTACCATAATACTGTTATTCGAAAATTTACCAATACCGGGGGTATTTTAATAAATGAGCATCAACTTACATGATTGGATTCTGGATGCCGATTTGGTGAGCATGCAAAAGGCAATGACTTCAGGTGAATATACATCCGAAGCTCTCGTTCTTGCATATATCGAACGCATTCATAAGTATAATCCTTTAATCAATGCCGTTTTAGAGATCAATCCAGATGCGCTTGAAATCGCAAGAAATCTTGACCTTGAGCGAAATACAACAGGTAGTAGGGGGCCGCTGCACGGAATTCCAATCCTGCTCAAGGATAATATCGATACGCATGACCGGATGCATACGAGCGCTGGTTCTATCGCATTAGCTGAGTCGTTTGCTTCTGAAGATTCGTTCATAGCCGCAAAGCTCCGCGCTGCTGGCGCAGTTCTTCTAGGTAAGGCAAATATGACCGAGTGGTCAAATTTTATGTCCAACCGTATGCCAGCTGGATACAGTTCCAGAGGCGGATATGTATTGAATCCATATGGACCTGGCAAGCTCTTCGTCAGCGGGTCAAGTTCTGGATCGGCTGCAGCCGTAGCGGCAAACCTGGCAGTAGCAGCGATCGGAACAGAAACAGCGGGTTCGATTATTGGGCCGGCCAGCCAACATTTTCTCGTCGGAATAAAGCCTACTGTAGGGCTTGCTAGCCGCAGCGGCATTATCCCGATCTCCATAAGTCAGGATACACCAGGACCAATTTCCAAGACAGTCACTGATGCAGCGACTCTACTCGGGGCAATCGTTGGGATTGACGAAAACGATAAGGCAACATGGACTAGCCCGAATCGTACTTTTCATGACTACACATCTTATCTCGACCGAGACTTTCTGCGTAAAGCTCGTATTGGGATTCCCAGACATTACTATCGATCGTTGGATGAAGAAAGACTTTCCATCATTGAATCCTCCATCGATGTTCTGCGTGAGCAAGGTGCAACAGTTATCGATCCTGTAGACCTCCATTTGGAACAACATCCATGGAATAATGATGTTATCTGCTACGAATTCAAAACAGGCTTGAATCACTATTTATCGAAGTTGAACTCAGATTTGCCCGTGCATTCTCTTCAGGAACTGATTGCTTATAATCAGAAACACGCTGCTTCCGCATTGAAGTTTGGCCAAGACAATCTGATTCGCTCGGAACAAAATACACTAAACGAGACAACCTATCAACTTAAACGTCAAGAATATAATCATCCGGCTGTAACGCAAGGGATTGACTATGTACTCGATCAACACGGCTTAGATGCATTAATGTTACCCGGCGACATTGATGGCATGTACATTGCTGCCCGGTTAGGGTATCCCCTTATTACGGTGCCCGCCGGTTATTCAGCAAAAGGAACAATTGATGCGGATGGCTATTCGACGCAAGGTCCATTTGGTGTTGTCTTTTCCGGGAGAGCTTTCAGTGAGCCTACGCTGATTAGCATCGCTTATAGTTTTGAGCAAGCAACACTTTTCCGTCGTTCGCCAGATCTGGGCGAATTGATGTAATTACTGTTTCCTAATGACACTATTTGAATTAACAACTATGTACTGACCATGTCAGTGCATTTGACTTACCCATCGTCGTTTAGGGGTCCCGCCAACATTTTAACGAAAATATACGCTAAGCCCTCAGTCGTATCTGGGGCTTGGCGTTTTTTTACTCTAAGTGGTAAAACCAGTGAAACTGCCAACCGCGAACGTTTGGATTATATTCGCCTGGTTGTTTGCGTCAATAATCACAGACGGCGATAGGCTGCCGACATGTATCGGCAGCCTAGTCTTTGTTGGATATTGAACGAACGTTTACGTTTACCGTTTGTGTAATGACTCATGATACGGTACACAGTATCACTCAAACGGCGAATTTTTAGGGTGCCCTTCGTAGTTTCGAATAATATGCGAGAATAGTAACACACTGGGGTTCTATTAACACAGAACTTCAACTATGAATCCTCCAGGTACTTTTACATAGAACGTTTATCCATGTGAATGTTGTGGGGACTCTACATCAAAACCGACTAGGTGGCATCCTGCTGTTCCAGCCATCTCAAAATCGCTTGGTTTGTTTCTTCCGGCTTTTCTTCCTGGATCCAATGACCGCAATCCAGATTGACCACTTCCACATTGGGCACGAACTTTGTCAGGTTTTCAGACTTCGCAACCACATCCCGGTCGCCGTAGATCATGAGGGTCGGCTGCTGGATGATTGGGTTCACTTTCGCCAATAAGCGCCAGTTGCGGTCAAGGTTCCTGTACCAATTTATGCTGCCCGTGAACCCTGCTGTTTCAAAAGCGGAGACGTAAACGGCCAGCTCGCTTTCGCTCATTACGGGCTCACCGAGCGGTGTTTCTGCCCTGGCGAGATTGATCAACGCCATACCTGGCTCAGGTGCTCTGAGAGGCTCGTTCTTCCGGTATAGGTTGCGAAGGAACCTGTATGTATTGTCTTCGAATACGGCGTCCGCGACGCCTGGCTGTCGATTGAAGTGGACGAAATAGAAATCGCCGCCAAGTATTTCTTCCATGAACTCGATCCAGGGTTTTTCTCCGCGCTCTTGGTAAGGCAAGCTCAGATTTATCACTTTATTGACGCGGTTTGGATGCAACAAGGTCAGTCCCCAAACGACGAATGCACCCCAGTCATGACCGACAAAGGTAGCGTCCTCGTATCCATAGTGATCGAGAAGCGCGATGAGATCACCCGACAAGTGTTCAATGTCATAGTCTGTTACTTCGGTCGGACGGGATGAGTTGCCGTAACCCCGCTGGTTGGGGACGATGACATGGTAGCCCGCTGCGGCAAGTGCGTCCATCTGATGGCGCCAAGAAAAGGCATGCTCTGGCCAGCCGTGGCAGAGTACAATAGGTTTTCCTGCGTTTTCTCGGCCTGCTTCAAACACTTCGAGTTCCACACCGTTGGCTGAAATAAGGGTGGGCTTGGGAAAATCGGTTGGATTAAACATTGAATTAAAACCTCCTTCTTGTGATACTTGTAGTATAATGGATAAAAGGTGACATCTAAGTGTCACCGTTCTGAAATCATGTAAAAAAAAGAGGGCAATTATGGACAAAGTGGAGAGACTCATTTCGATTATCATGATATTGCTGAAAAAAGAGGTTGTTTCTACAACGGAATTCTCCCAACTATTCAATGTCTCCAAAAGAACGATCCTTCGCGATATGGAAACATTGAGCTTATCGAACATCCCGATCTACTCTGTCCATGGGGTCAAAGGGGGCTACGGCATAATGGATGAATACAAGGTTGATAAACGCCTTTTAAGCAGCTCCGATTTACAGAATATATTAACTGCGCTCGGCGGATTGGAACAAATCCTCCGTACTGAAGAAGTTGAAAGAACAATAAAAAAAATAGAGGCAATGGTTAGTCCATTGTCTCTAAATCGTTCCATTCAACTGTCGTTTTATGATTGGGAAGGTCGGTCCGAGATTCTTGAAACCTTAAAGACATGTCAAGAATCCATTTCAAAAAAGAGGCTGGTTTCGATTGATTATACAGATAAGAACGGGGCTGTAACGAATAGAATGGTCGAGCCCTATGAGCTGCATTTTAGCGAATCGAGTTGGTACTTGAAAGGATTCTGTTTACATCAACAGGGATATCGAACATTCAAGTTATCTCGGATCGATCATATTACTATGGATGAACACCCGTTTCATCCTAGAGACGATTGGTCAGAGCAAGGACACGAAGCAAGTTATCTACCGCAATTCGTCACGATTAAGGCATGGATATCGCCTAGCATAAAAGATCAAATCATCGAAAGGTATGGTCGAAGAAGTATTGAAGACCATCGTTCTGGACTTTTATTAGCAACTATTTATGTCCCACAAAATCATATGGGATTTCAATTTTTAGCAAGCTTCGGCACTCATCTAAAAGTTGTAGAGCCCAAAACTTATGTTGAAGACTTTCGAAATTATTTATATCAAATGATGGAGAACTATTCCTGATAAAGGTCTCATCTCGGCATATATGACCGATTCCACATAAGTTGGCTCTTTACGCGCTACTTCTTAGATTCCGCTTCCTTCCACGTTCTACACGAAAGTCATCAATACGAACGCTCGGGATGGGGATGCCGTACACGTCATCGACGGTTTGCTCCACCATGAAACGGACTTGGCCATCGAGGAGCATTATACGGATACAGCCGGTTACACTGATCAAGTCTTTGGTTTAACGCATTTGCTCGGATTTCGCTTTGCGCCGCGCTTACGCGACTTGGCTGATTCCAAGCTCTACGCTATCGGGAAACCTTCCGATTTTCCTAAATTGGAGAAGCTGCTTCGCGGGCAGATTAATAAAAAGATCATTCAGGAAAACTACGACGATGTTCTCCGGCTGGCTCACTCCATCCGGGAAGGCACCGTTTCAGCATCACTCATTATGGGTAAAATCGGTTCCTATGCAAGACAAAACAGTTTGGCTACCGCGCTGCGAGAGATGGGGCGTATCGAGAAAACGATCTTCATCTTGGATTATCTTTCTAGCGAGGCGCTGCGGCGAAAAATCCATCGGGGGTTGAATAAAGGGGAAGCCATGAATGCGTTGGCCAGAGCGATCTTCTTCGGCAAACACGGCGAGCTGCGAGAACGTGCGCTACAAGACCAGCTTCAACGGGCAAGTGCGCTGAACATTATCATCAATGCAATTAGCGTTTGGAATACCGTCTATCTCCAGCAAGCGACAGAACACCACAAAAAACAAGGAAAGCTTCAGGAAGAACTACTAAACCACATTTCTCCGCTCGGATGGGAGCACATCAATTTCTTAGGCGAATACAAATTCAATTTCAGGCAGAATACGTCTCTTAATTCATTACGCCCGTTGAAACAACAGGAAGTTGAATGACCGGTTGGTCCGGGCTATGCCCGGACTATTGGGCTTAGAGTAAGAAAAAACGCTAAGCCGGTCACATACTAAGGCTTAGCGTATATTTTCGTTAAAATGTTGACGGGACCCCGTTTAGTGCGTTTTGGTATCTACGAGGTAACATGCTCACAAAATAGGGTATTTGGTACAGATGTACTGCTGGGCATTAAGCTAACGGGCAGTTATGCTTAATAACAAAATTCCATATTAGAAACACAATCCTCCATTTATAACCAGTTATTAAAAGAATATAATAAGGTCACTTATTCTATGAATTGAGAGGTGACACTATGGCAGATTACATTCAAGGTTTACGGCGATTAGTTGGTAATACTAAAGTAATTATGGTGGTAGCAGGGGCTATTGTCTTTAATGAAAATTATCAAGTACTATTACATCGTCGTTCAGACAATGGTTATTGGGGACTTCCAGGTGGTTTCATGGAACTTGGTGAGAAGATTGAAGATACTGCACGAAGAGAAGTCTACGAGGAAACTGGAATACGACTTGGCAAGATGGAGTTGTTCGGCATGTATTCAAATATTGAAAAGGTTTTCGGAAATGGAGATCAAACTTCATTAGTCCAAATCATTTTTACTTGTAATGATTTTGAAGGTGAATTACATACTTCCGACGAATCGTTAGAAACTAAATTTTTCTCGACTCATTCGCTACCGAATAATCTCTATCCCGACCACATGCTTTTCTTTGAGGATTTATTGTCTGGTGAAAAGCCACCTTTTGTTAAATAGAATGATTAGAATGGTGAAAAGGATCATTAAACTAACGGGTAACGATAGTTGAACAAATAAGGGGCAGTTTGCTGCTGCAGCTGTTCCCATTCTTTATTAAGCTAACGGGCAGTTTAGTTGCATTGGCTTTCAATAATTACCATGGTTGAAATTGCAAAAGTTTGCGACAATCAATGTTGTATTGATTACAAGAAAAAAGGAAGTTGAACTAAATGAAAAAGCTTATTGCCTCGTGCGCCGTTATTGGCATGATTTGTTTTAGTTCGTCTGCTCTTGCGGCCGAAAATATCAGTATTAAGGTAAAGAACAAGCAGGTGCAAACAGACAGTGCACCTGTTATCGTTCAAGGCAGGGTGCTGGTTCCGCTTCGTACCGTCTCAGAATCGCTCGGCGCGTCAGTCGAGTGGAATCAACAACAGAAAACTGCTATCGTTTCCAAGTGGTCAAAGAAAGCTTCGCTGACTGTCGGAAAAAAGACAGCATGGATTGAGAATAGTGCCGCTAGTGAGCTGAGTGGCGGCGTTTCATTGGATGTTACAGTGAGAATCATCAATAGTCGCGTATATGTACCTTTGCGGTTCATTTCACAGCAGCTCGACTACAAGGTGGACTACAAAAACAATACCGTCTCGATCCATTCGCCGTATGCAGGTATGTACAATGAGAATTTCTTCGCTCAGATATTATCGGGTGACTTGTCGAGAAGCAGATCCATCTTAAGCGCTAATACGAGTGCATACGGTTTACGCAATTATGAGCACCCGCCTTTGAAAACGATTCAACCTGCTTCAAGCGTAGCATATCTGTTTCCTGAAGGAGAGGCGCTGCGATTTTTCTTGATCGAAAACAATGAAACCATAACTTTTTTTGAGTATAAGGCTGATTTTTTCGTGGTCACTTGGCAGGCTCACGTTGAACAAGTAGAAGGCAATGCCATTGAACAATTATTTGCGGATAATCTTAAGGACCGCACAGGACCAACACCAAAAATTAAAAAGTCTTTTCTCTATAACTACTATGAAATGTACGGGAATTCGGTCTGGCGATCAGGACGCATCGATGTTGATGGAAAGTATACAGAGACTGGTTACAAAAAAGAGGACGGAGATTCATTTGGTACGATTTCAAGCGTGCTCCCGAATGAGGTTCGAAATGAATTCGTAACTATACCACAAAGTTATTCTTTAGCGTTATGAAATGGAAAACTAAAGAAGACGCGGCTCATCCCATTTTTTAAAAGAATGTAGCGCCTGATCCTCAGTTTAGAAACAACTGCAGTTTGGGGGGCAAATCATATAATTGATAGAATAATGGGAAATGATAAATGGATGATTAATAGAACTTTATTGAGCTAACGGGACACGATAGTTGAATAACACATGGATGAGCAGGCGCAGCGATGGCCTGCTCATTTCATTAAGCTAACGGGCAGGATAATTCAAAAACAAGTGGAATATATTTCGTTAACATACTAGAGTGAAGCAAGGAGTATTTCTTTTGCTACTAAGGTCTAAGGAGGAATTATGAAAAGATCCTATTATGTCTTTGGCATCTTATTTACAATGTTATTCGTGAGTATGTTCATCATATACAATAATAGAATTACGCCTATTTCATTAGAAATAGCTGAGAAAATAGCCCTTTTACAAGCAAAAAAAGATGGTTATATAAATGCGGAAATTTGGAATCGCTTTAACACAAAAACAAGTGAGAGATACTTTTTTTCTTCGAAAGAAAATAAAGACATTAAGGTGTGGCAGGTTGATATTGACGCAATTTATAATCCACTAATAAAAAATGCACCTGCCGCCGCTTATTTTATTAGTAAGAAAGATGGATCTATTGTTTCAGTCATAAAGGGTCTGACGCAAGCAGGCATGGATTTGGAGCTCAATGGGACAAAACTAAACGGAAAATCTTATGACTTCAAGATTAAAAATAAAGGGAACGTTAATTATACTATTGAATGGATGGAACCACTTATTCATATGAAAAAACAAGAAAGTAATTATGATGGAGAGGTAAGTAAATTAGAAATTAATAAGATAATTCTAGTTAATACAGAACTCTCTGTAAGTAACATCAAAATAAATGGATTAGAACAGCCTGATGCTAGCAAGGATATTGTCTATGGATTTAAAATTAAAGCAAAAGAAGAAAATGAGCCGTTTCTGCTAATTGACAATTACTATCGCAATATAACCAATATAAGTGATAAGTAATTCAGTATTAGTTGTTAAGCTAACGGGACACGTTAGCTCAATAAAACAATGGCAGTTTAGGACTTTATTTTCTCGTCCACGGCTACCTGGGGACAGTCTAATACTTTATTTTTTGCTCACACCGAATTCGTGATGGAGCAATGGCAGCGAGGAGCTACAATCATAGAACAGAAAGATACACACCACACCAACTCATGTTGGATGTGTCACTTTTAAGTGCACCATGCATGCTTTTGCTAAAGACTTTTCTCTTAATTCATGCATATGTTTTATTGAAGCTTCTTTCATTGTGACTTTCTCCTTATGTGGTAATGATTTCTAAATTATATTAAAAATCATCTCATTAAATAATTCACTAACAAAACAAAAAACCGCTTATTTGGCGGTTTCCACATATGATTTATTATGAGTTTTTATTAGTTGATATTTAGAAACCACTATATACATTAAATGACCTAATATAGAACCAAAAACATTTAAAAATACATCATCAATATCCGCAATACCTAAGCAAGTTACAAATTGAATGCCTTCAATCAAGATAATTATTACTAATGCTATAAACACTGTCTTAAAGAAAGATGACTTACTAGTTAGAAGTGCTATCAATAATCCCATAGGAACAAAAGCAAATATATTCAATGCCATAATTACTATTGCCATTTCATCTGAAAACAGTCGATAATTACGGAAAGATAAATAAATTGTTTTGAAAGGTTCAATATTAAAATTCCAATAACCGTCCGCCCTATTGATCTTAACGTAGTGAATTCTTTTCTCTATACCGTCAAAACTACCAAAGAACTTTAATGTTATAAAATTGAACAATAACGCTAAGTATAATATAAAAAGACCAACCAAAGTGTTTTTTTTCAAAGTTATTCGCAATGTAGCACCCCCAAACATATTGCCCACGATTATTTATAACTAGCAGTTTAAAGCTTATGAAATAGCTACAGAAACCTGACATTACAGTTCCTGTAGCTATTCTTTAGAACGAAGTCTTTACATTAGTACTTTCCAATTGAACCATATATGGTAGTATATGTATATAGAGAATTATATCTTTATTTTAGAATTAGAGGTGCAGCAAATGGGAAAGAAATATATAACCTACAGTCTCTTGATACTTACAGTTGGATTACTTGCATGGGGAGTGTATTCTTCATCAGATAGTCCGAATCAAGTCTACAAAGAGAAGACCACAATTAACGCTGGAGAAGTGAGGGCGGTATCAAACGGGGCAGTTGCGGTGTCAGCGAGTCTTCATGTGGATCGAATATACGGATCATTCGAAACAGTAAAAAACTATGTGACTGAAACAGAGTATCTGAACCTGAGTGCAAAGTTTGCTGGTTGGGAAAAGGAACTAGGTGATGATTACCCCAAGCTTGAGAAATTAATGAAGCGTATGACCTCAATTGTTGTGGAATACGGTGACAATGGAAATGTGGATCCTAATAATCTTAGCAATGAACTTGGCCTTGAGTATAAACAATTGCTTAAGGATATGCAGCCTTATTTCGATAAACTTAATAAGGATCTAAGCTAACGGGTACCAAGGACTCTATACAAACGAAGAAGGAGCTGCTGCGACAGCTCCTTTTTATATCTTAAAAAAATAAGGATTATTGTACAGATGTACTGCTAGGAGTTAAGCTAACGGGCAGTTTAGCGTGGTAGCATTCTGTGATTTCTCTTCCCTTTATTATATGGTAATATCAGTAAAATGAGTTCTTGCATGTCAGGTTGAGGGGGGACGAATCAATATATATGGGAGCAACTTTTACAGCTATTTTTCAAAATCAAGGATCTGATCTGATACTTGCTTGCAAAAAGCTCACTGAGATTATGCTTGATACACAAAATGATGAAGAAGTTTGGAATTGGACTTACTGCAAAAAAGATAATGAATTTGCAGAACGCATTAATATTCATGGTCAACTTGAATTTCAAACTATACATGGTTTTAACATTATATTAGGGAAGCATTTTTTTGAGTTCGACATTTTAATAGGATGGTACACACTCTTAGAAGATGAACGCTTGCAAAATCGGCTACGCCAAGATTTGAGACGTTTTGCAAAAGGCTTTGGGCCTGCTATCTATTTACCTGCTGACTGTAAAGTTGATGTTTTATATTATTTAAAAGAGGAGTTGTCTTGGGAAGATGTAGTGGGCGCATTAAATCAAGAATTGGGTAAACCTAAAAAAAGTCTAAAAGAATTATTGGAATGTATTGAAAGAGATGAGGAACGCTGCGGTTATTACGTTGAGTTATTTTGATATTCAGTTGACTACCGTATAGTTTCAGCATTCCAAATAGCTACTTCATTAAGCTAACGGGTAACGATAGTTAAACGAAACAAGGAGCAGTTTGCTGACTGCTCCCTTTCTTTGTTAAGCTAACGGGCAGGTTAGTATAATGCTTTAGTGGCTCATGATGGTAAAGTGATTGAGAATTTTGAGTAAAGCAAGGGGGATATGAGTGACAGCATCACTTGATCGTTATCTTAATGAAAAGTTCCTAGGACTGAAATTGGAATCTCCTCTATTTTATAACGCAGATATTGGCATTCGATTTGAAATTGGAGACCCGGATCCATTGGTTTCTGATGAGAAATACCGAGAACAAGTTCACTCTCGTTCTACCCATCTATTTAAAAAAGCACATAGCGATAGTGATGAATTATTTATTGTTTTATTCCTGGACTTTCAAAGAAAAAGAAAACCTTACAATATAAAAGTCTTTAAAAACGGCGTAAAGAACAAGAAAACTTTAAAAAAACTTAACTGTAATAGCATTGCGTTTTCTGATGAAGAGGATGATGGATGGGTATCTTACCGTTATGTATTGGGTTGCAAGGCATCAGATATTAAGGCCGCAATGTTTCTCTTCTCGCGTTATAGAATCTTCTTCGTAAATATAACGCGTGATACAATCTTTTATTTTTATGACAGCAGAGGCTTAGATATAGTTTCAAACTCAAAGGGGCCTCTCCAGAATCTTTACTTTAATTATAATCACTGGATTTTAGATTACGATAGAGCGAGCATCGACTCCATTTTCAAATCATAAGTTAACATCATTTCTACTCTAATGGGGAACGTTAGCACAACAACATCAGGCTGCCGGTACGATCGGCGGCCTGTTAAGCTAACGGGCAGGTTAGCGTGATAACTATGACTATCTTATAATTAAGTGAAAATCAGTTTATTAGATACATATACGGGGGTCAATATGAAAAAAATTGTACTTATAGGTTCTGGAGGTTCAGGCAAATCAACTTTGGCTAGCAAGCTGGGCGGAATATTATCGATTGAAGTTCATCATCTGGATGCAATCTTTTGGAAACCGGGTTGGATTAGCACGCCCAAAAACGAGCAAAAAGTTGTTCAGGAGGAGCTCATAAGTCATGACAGTTGGATTATCGATGGTAATTATGGAGGCACTTTAGACATTAGGTTACATGCGGCTGATACAATCATATTTGTTGATCTGTCAAGATGGATCTGCATTATCCGCGTGTTGAAGAGAAGATTCCAGTACCGCAACAAGAAGAGAACGGATATGGCTGAAGGTTGTGAAGAAAGGGTCAGTCTGGAATTTCTGAAATGGGTCTGGGAATACCCAGAAAAACAAAAACCAAAGATCTCAGAAAAACTTCGAAGGTTATCAAATGAAAAGAAAATAATCATTTTAAAGTCTCCGAAAGACGTTCGAGAATTTTTAGAAAACGTGGAATTGTTGAAGTAACGGGTACTATATCTTAACAATCACCAGAACGCAGCTGCCGGCATGTAACGGCAGCCGCGTTGAGCTAACTGGCAGGATAGCTTAATAACTCCGACGAATACCTCAATATAGAGAACTTTTATTTATGAGAGGGGTTAATGCATGGAGCCAAGATTTGAAACAAATCGCTTAATTCTCAGATTATTTGAAGCCTCGGATGCAAACATGGTTCAAACCTTAGCTGGAAACGAAGAAGTTGCACGTACAACTCTCTCAATTCCTCACCCATATCCTGATGGTGCGGCTGAAGCATGGATTGAACGCACTCGAAACGCATATCAAAAAGGGGAAATCTATTCTTTTGCAATGGTCAAAAAGGAAAATAAGATGCTTATTGGATGTGTAAGTTTACGTGTTTCAAAGAGTGAAAAACAGGCTGAATTAGCATACTGGGTTGGTCGTCCTTTTTGGGGGCGAGGATATGCCACAGAAGCTGCCCAAACGATAGTTAAATTTGGTTTTGAAGGGTTAAACTTAAATCGTATATTGGCTGCTGCGATGACGAAAAATCCAGCATCTTACAAGGTTATGCATAAACTAGGGATGAAGTCTGAAGACAATTTCCCTAAACAAGTTTTAAAATCTGGCATTTATGAAGACCTAGTTCATTATGGGTTAGTCAAATCAGATGCCATTTAAGATTGAACTAACGAGGAACGATAGTTGAATAACACATGGATGAGCAGGCGCAGCGGATGCCTGCTCATTTCATTAAGCTAACTGGCAGGATAGCGTAATTACATGTCATTAAAAAGACAAAAGTATATTAATTCACTTCCATTTTCTTCAACTATAATATTCTTGTAAGCGATTACTATATTGGAGGGATATAATGGCACACTACTCAATTCAGCCTGAGAGATCGACACTTCACGGCTCCTTTTCAAGAGATTTTGAACCTGTATTAACGATAAATTCAGGAGATTCGATTTGTTTTAGAACTCTAGATGCTGGTTGGGGGATGGAGCCATTTTCCGCCCCAGGTATAAGGAAACGATTTGAGCCAAGGGAAAGTTCAAGAGACGGGGGGCATGCCTTGTGTGGTCCAATCTTCATACGAGGGGCAGAACCAGGGATGACGCTTGAAATAAAAATTAATGAAATACACCTGGGTTCGTGGGGATGGAATAGTGCTGGGGGTTTCCCTCATCCTTTAAATAAAAGGCTAGGTCTTGCTGATGGAGAAGAGTACCATCTTAATTGGAATCTTGATAGTGATTTGATGATTGGTACAAGTGATAATGGACATAAAATTACCCTCCGTCCTTTTATGGGTGTAATGGGTATGCCACCTAATGAACCTGATATTCACTCAACTTTTCCACCACGTTTTTGTGGTGGTAACATTGACTGTAAAGAACTGATCGCCGGAAGCACATTATTCTTACCAATTCCAGTGTCAGGTGGGTTATTTTCAGTTGGTGACGGACACGCCGTACAGGGGGACGGTGAGGTTGGCTGTCCTGCATTAGAGTGCCCAATGGATGCTGTTAATCTTGAGTTCAGAATTCGTGAAGACATAAGTATTAAAATGCCTCGAGCAAAAACACCGACTTCGTGGATAACCATGGGATTCCATGAAGACTTGGATGAGGCATCAATAATTGCTTTAGATGGCATGTTGGATTTAATGTGTGATCTTTATGAATTTGATCGTAAAGAAGCGTTGGCTCTTTCAAGTTTAGTTGTTGATTTGCGCATTACACAAATAGTAAATGGAGTCCGTGGCGTTCATGCGGTGCACACACATGGATCCATAAGATAAACTTTACCTTGCTCAGAAAAGAGAGCTCATTTTATTAAGCTAACGGGCAGATTACCTTAAAGGACTCACGGTGTAGAAAGGTATTGAGACCATCACCTTGAATATATTGAATATTCAAAAATTATGTTGAAATGAGTGAATAACGTTGGAAGGAAACAGAAGAAAAGCCTATTTAGCCCTTAATTATCAAGCGTTATTAGATATCAAAAACAGTGGTGAATTCAATATTGATAACTTTAATCACGTATTTCGAGTAGCACATGCTTTTCATAATCTTGCCTTGTTCATTATGGAGGACTTTGTAGGATTTAACGAGGATGAGTTCTGGGGAAAAATAGCTGGTCTTGAAAGGGACTTTGGAATAACTCATTATAGCGAATTATTTGAAAAAGTAAGCTCAGACGAATTGTTACGCTAATGGGAAACGATAGTTGAACGGAAAATGGAGCAGTTTGCCGCGGCAGCTGCTCCATTTATTATTAAGCTAACGGGCAGGATAGTTCCAATATGTGGTATATTTAGGATTGGAACCATTACAGGCATGAATGCTATTATTCATATTTCAAGGAGGGAAGGGTATGGAGATTGATTTGGAAAAAAGGTTGAAAGAAATATGTAAATATCTGGTTGTGAAGCTAAAGGGAAATCAAGGAGAAAATGGGAATGCAATTATTGATCGGGACTTAATTAAACTTTTACATATATCTCTGGATGATTATAAAGATTCAATTGTTAATGAAGGATTGGTTTCTAAAGAATTGGTAGGTGCACTTTTTTATACCTGTAGCAGGTTTTATATACAAAGTAAATATTCTAATAACTCTGAAGATCTGTTGAAGGAATTTGATAAATTAAATACTAAGTTACTTAAAGTATTCTTCATATAAATTAACGATTAAAAAATCAATAGTTCGTTGAACTAACGGGACACGATAGTTCAATAAAAACACGGAAGCAGCCGACCACAATGATCGGCTGCTTCATTACGCTAACGGGCAGAATTCTTTAATGAGAGGTAGTTTTCTAAAGGAATTTCAGTACACTTTCTCGAACACTTCAAATGGTGAAATCTTCTCCAGTAATGGGGTTTTTGGAAGAGGGATTGTAAGGTGAAAACAACATTATTTTTAACTCGACACGGAGAAACGGAATGGAATGTTGAGGGAAAACTACAAGGTCATATGGATTCTCCATTAACTTTATTAGGTAAACAGCAAGCAAGATGGTTAAGGTCATCACTAATGGATATCCATTTTGATGCAATTTACTCCAGCACAAGTAAAAGAGCTTTTCATACTGCTGAAATAATACGTGATAAACAAGAATTTGATATTATTGCATGTGATAATTTGATGGAAATCAATTTGGGTACTTGGGAAGGTCAGAAACGAATTGATATTGAGAATACCTGTCTTGACGAGCATAACACATTTTGGAATACACCACATTTGTATGAGCCCAAAAATGATGGAGAATCCTTTACTAAATTACAAGATAGAATTATTGCAGCAATAAAAGAGATTGTATCAAAACATAAGGGAAGCAGTATTCTAATAGTTACTCATGCAATTGCACTTAAAGTTATCATGGCTCATTTTAGAGGTGAAACTCTTGAAAAGTTATGGACTCCGCCAATTATCCATCCTACCGCATTGAACAAGGTCACCATTGATGAATCCGAATATAACATTGAACTGTATGGAGATATTTCGCATTATCAAACCGTTCGAAAAGCAGTCGGAGCTATTGCCTATCAAGGGAATAAGGTTATCTTAGTTCATAGAGTATTGAATACTTTTGGGAAGGATTCTGGAGTATGGGATTTCCCAAAAGGAGGGTGTGAAGAAGGGGATTTAAGTTTAGAAGATGCTGTTTTACGTGAGTTGTTAGAGGAAACTGGAACTGATAAATACATAATAAAACAAGAACTTTCCGAGAAAATAACGTTCAATTTTAAAGAAGAGATTAAGAAAAAAATAGGTTTTAAACGCCAGGAAACAACCATGTTTCTTGTTGAGTTTATCGGCAAACCCGATGACTTGAAGCCCTGTGGTCATGAGATAGATGAAATAATGCTTGTTGAGTCAGGCAGCCTTTTAAATAAATTAACTCATCATGAAACCGCATCGTACATTGAAAAACACTGTGGGTTTTTATTAAGCTAACGGGAAACGATAGTTCAATACCATGAGGGCTACAAGTCGGGTGGCCCTTCGTTACGCTAACGGGCAGGATAGCTTAATCACATCGCCGAATTCCTTAAAGATGGTGAATCTACGAAAGTAGCAAGCGTGGTCGCATAACATATTATCAGACAACCAAAGTTGGTGTAAAAATGATAGAAATTGTTTATGACACAGAGAAAGAACGTATTTTTGAATTTAGTTATAAACTGCGAGAATATATTCCAGATTCAATTTATAAAGAGCATCCTCGATATACTGAATTACATTTCATTCAAGGATTATTTGAACTTGAACCATGTATTCAGTTTATTGGTGAATTCCCAATGATTTGGAGTATTCATTATAAGTACAAATATAAGGATAAAGGTTATATTCTTGTTTTAGATGAGGATTACGGTTTTGTTAGTTATGCAGTTGATAATCCTTCAGATAGGAAAGAAGTTGCAGAGTATATTTACAGCCTAATAGCCAAAGTTTGAATGTAACTAAAAGGGTGTTCGCCAGAGGCATTTTGTATTGAACTAACGGGAAACATTAGTTCAACGCAACAAGATATAGCCCAAGGTGTTATTTAATATTGATCGAGGTGGAAGGTTATTATGGGAAACATCACAATAAAGGAGCTTTTAGAACTCCCCATTAAATTAACTCCAGTTCTGAATGTCCCAACTGGATATGGACCATGGACTGTTGAGAAACAGGAGGTGGTCATTGATGAGATATTTAAAGGATTTATTGTCGGAGGATTTACGTGGAAAGATGAATATACCATTGTTGATGTTAATAGTTATCACCTGTATACATCAATTCATGATTTTATCGGTGGAAAATTCACTTTGCACGGGGTGAAGTATGAAGAACTGACTGATGTGCAAAAAAACGTTTTTCTTGAGTATAAATTATCGTACCTTCAGGACAATAGGAGTCTTGATGAAAGAAAGAAAGCAATTATGAAACACTATAATCTATAGCTAATTCAAAAATCGGCAGCCCGTACACGCGTATGGGCTGCCATTTCATTGAACTAACGGGGAACGTTAGTTCATTTAGGCTCTGCAGTGACCTGCTCATTTTATTAAGCTAACGGGCAGGATACTGGCACAATGTTGAAGAAATAAACTGGAAATGAGACTGCGAGGTGAGCTCTAATCGAAAAATGTATTGAAGTAAACAAAATAATGAATAAATTTCGTATGCCTTGGGCTATTGCTGGAGGATGGTCGATCGATCTCTATCTAGGTAAAGTAACACGAGATCACTCTGACATTGAAATAGCTATTTTAAGAGACCATCAATTAGCTATACGAGAATATCTGACTGGTTGGGATTATAAGAAGGTCCAAGGCGGAAAAATAATAACGTGGTCTGAAAATGAAATATTAGAACTACCTATCCATGAAACCTACGCAGAAAAAGTTACTGAGAAGATTGAGATCCTCTTAAATGAATCCGACAATGATTGGTGGATATATCGCAGGGATTCTCGGATACAACGAGAGATGCAAAAAACGATATTAATTACAGCTAACGGAATCCCATACTTAAGTCCAGAAATTACATTGCTATTCAAATCAAAGAACCCAGAACCAAAAGACGAAAAGGACTTTAAGAATATTGTTAATTACCTGGATGGTGAACAAAAAGCTTGGCTGCAAACATCACTTAAGCTCGTATATACCGAGCATCCTTGGATTGAGTCACTAAGCTAACGGGGAACGTTAGTTGAACAAACAAGGAGCAATTCGCTGCGGCAGTTGCTCTCTTTCTTTGTTAAGCTAACTGGTAGGATAGTGCTAACCACTAGCAACATATCAAATGATTACAACGTCGATTGTGTAAAAAAGCAAGGAGGTTGCCAAATGAAACAGGTTTTTATGTTATTCCTTTTGTTTACATTACTTTTTCTTAGTGCTTGTAACGCCAAAATTGAATCACAGCAACCCTCTTTATCCGAAACTAATAAATCCAGTTCACCTGAATTTATTGGCTATGTTACGAAGATTGAAAATCAAAGAGCATTAGTAGTTAGTTCCATCAGTAAAGAAATAAACCAAACAAGGAAAGAGTTTTACGACGCAGTATGGGTTTCAAACATCCCTTCAGATGTAAAAGTAGGAGAAATCGTTCATGTATGGTTTGAGGGTGAATTGGCTACTTCTTACCCTGGTCAGGGAAAGGCGGCGAAGGTCACGATTGCCGAAATAAAAAAACCTGAAAAAGCAATACTTTCTCCTGACGAAATAATACGTAAAGCACTTACAAATAAAGACATTTCAAATGTTAACATCCTTGTTGTCAAAGAAGTGAATTATGATGAAAAATCAGCGGTATGGACTCTAAGATACAAAAGTGCAATGATTACAGATGGCTCATTAGAAGAGCGTACTATACAAGTACCTGATAGATAATCGTTAAGCTAACGGGAAACGTTAGTTGAATAGTACATAACGATGAGCAGGCGCTGCGGTAGCCTGCTCATTTTATTAAGCTAACGGGCAGGATAATTCCAATATGTGGTATAATTTTTACGATCTAAAAAAGTGGGGTTAGAGGAGGATTCGTAGCGGTGAACAAAGACGATATTGTAATTAATCAAATTACAGAGTTAGATAAATTGGAATCTACAAAATCATTACAATCGACAATCAGTAAACTTGAGAATGCCTTGTCCCAGATGACTCAAAATGGTGCAAATACTACCCTAGTAAAGAAACGACTCAAAGCTGTTTACATCGGCTTAGCCATGCTAGAACACGTTTGGAATCAAAGACCCCATCATTACACCCAGGAAGATTTAGCAGAAGCTCGCAATGTGATTACTGGTTTATTTCCATCAATTGAAAACAGTTATACTAAGTCAAAGGCAGGTAGTCCCCAAAGAACGCTTTTAGAAAGAAGAATTAAAGCGTTGGAACTTGCTGTTCAAGCGATTGACGATCTTTCCACTAAATAACTCATAATGTAAACGAAGCGTTTGGGAGTAATCTTAGTTCACCTTACTGAACAAAAACAAACTGAAACCCTTTTAAAATATGATTCCGGAGTTGTAAAGCCACTAAACTAACGGGTAACGATAGTTCAATAAACTTCAGCTCCTTATCTATCTATCTATATAATCAAAATGATTCATTATGGGGGGAGAGTATGCCTTGTGCCCATGAATTTGGGATACTTGATGATTTAGACAAACTGAAAGATTACAATGATTATGAACCACTCAAATATAACTGTATTTCTGTTGATGATGAGAGTATAACTWGTGTAAATAAACATTTATCTATCATGAAAACCTACTTTCATTCTTTTAATCGCCCTGAATTTGGTTTAGCCTATTGGGGAATTACAATTATTCCACCTGAGTCATTGTCATTGTTTTATGATGTTGTCACGTCTTTAGAGCACTTTAAGAAATCAGTTGGGCTTAATGAACTAGCATCAAAAATTTTACAAGCAAAAGAAAAACAGAAATATATGATACATTTCGGAATTTGAACTTAATGTATTGTGTGGTTATTGAACTAACGGGTAACGTTAGTTGAACAAATTAGGGGCAGTTTGCTACGGCAGCTACTCCATTTCTTTATTAAGCTAACGGGCAGTTTAGTGGAATAAAGAAAAATGTTAAAATAATAAAATAGGAGCTGATTGATATTGAATTTTTAACAAGTAGTTTATATAACGAGGTAAATAGTTATTTTTCAATTAGTCATAAGGTTGACTTAAAGATAAGGGAGATATTAAATGAAACCATTGTGGACGATTTACAAATAAATCTTAAAGAGCAAGATATGGATATTAATCTGATGGTTTCTACAAATAAAGCAACATTAAATGTAGAGGTGAAAGGACCCTCTGTTAGTAGAAAATACAAAATTATTAACTGGGGATTATGGTTACCTTATGAGGCTATTGTCAGCTCTACTGAACAAGTAATTCCTTATCTAAAGCATTATTATGAAGCCCTAGTGATTTTATTGGACAAATATGGAGTTAGTGAAGAACGTCTAAGGGAAGTCTGGAATGTTGTGGAAAGTGAAATTATTGGAAACAGTGAGTATAAGTATGAAGAAGATGATATCGAGTATGATTTTTCGGATTTAGATTTAAGTTAGTGAAAGAAGATTCCTTGATTGGCTTTCATGACTTTCAAGGTTTCGGTCTCTAAGTAAATCTGAATCGACATACTTTAACGAAATCATTTGCTATCAATGTTGCTTACGATGGCATTACGCTAACGGGTAACGATAGTTGAATACCAAAAGAGCGGCCGCAGGCGGCCCTTTGTTCAGCTCCTTGGAACAATTTCCTTGATTTCAATAACGTCTTTGGTTTCCGCATTAACTTTTATTTTATATTCCCGTACTTGAAACCCTGGCTCATATTTAACTGTAAAAACATTAAAATTGTAAACGGGATCATTGAGAAAAGTAAATGACCAACTGATTCTAACACCTATCTGACTTATGCGATATCCATCAGATATTGGAGTTGCTTTTTTAGCAATTTGAATTGCTTCCTGGCTCGGTATAGACGTCTGGTTAAATTTGAACAAAGCAATCATATAGATTAAAAGACATGTTCCAATAAGTAAAAAAACTCGTCCCTTCATATAGGAACCTCCAAGATTAAATGATTATTTTATTAATCATATGCGATACCCTTACAATGGTTTCTTTAGAGACATATTCAGTATTCATTTCTCAGTTAATCGATAGATCAAGAATATCAGCGGCAAACTGCTCCATGTTCATTAAGCTAACGGGACACGTTAGTTCAATGGAACAGCGACAGTCTAGGATTCTATTTTCTCGTCCTTGGCTGTCGCTATCCAGAGAAAAAATAGTATTAGACTGGCGGCAGTTGGAGAAAGCTTTAATAATGTTAGAATATTAAAATGGTAAACTTTGGAGGCACACCACTRTAATAAGACTTATAACGAAATTAAGTTCTTGATATATCCCATCAAGGACATATTATGAAACAGTGCTTTAATAAAGGAGTTGTATAAAATGAATGAAAATATAGGTACAGAAATAAAACGTTCTTCAAAAACAGAAAACATTCTACCTCAGATCAATAGTAAAACTAAGCTAGGCGACTTACGAAAAATAGCAAAGGAAATTAAAAAAGATCACGAACTAGCTATGGAACTTTGGTCAACCGAAGAGTTTTTGCCCAGACTATTAGCAATCTTAATTATGGATAAAAAACTTCTTTCACAAGAAGTGCTAAATAAGCTTGATAAGGATATGCAGACTCACACTTTTGATGAGCGAAATAACTTAATGGATTGGTTAATGGCTAATCAGCTCACCAAAGACAAGAAGACAATTGCATTGATGGAGTCATGGGGAACTAGCCCTTCTGCTCTTCAAAGGCGAGCTTTCTGGTATTATCAAGCGCGATTGAGATGGACTGGACAAACACCGCCTGATAACACCGCAGACTTACTATCTACATTAGAAGCTAATATTACGCAGGAAGAACCGGAAGTTCAATGGGCTATGAATTTCACCGCAGGTTGGATAGGCGTTTATGATGAAAAGAATCGTGCACGTTGTATTAAACTTGGTGAGAAAGCGGGTCTTTACAAAGAGGAAATAGTAGSAAAAGGATGTACTCCCAGCTATTTACCGGAGTTCATTACGATTGAAGTTAACAAACGACAAAATAATTAGTTACCTTTGAAAAATTTATTAAGGATTAATGTAAAAAATAAAGGAATTCAAATCCTTAATTATGAAAATTGTAATAGGCTTGGACCGAAAAATAAAGAAAACAACGCGTTATGGCAGCTAGTTAGTGAAATATGCAAGGAAGATGAAAATGATTAGCTCACTATCTCTTTTTGATCTGTAGGGGCACTTATCTTTAAGAAGAACACTTTCCAGCTGCGCAGTACAATAATACTATTCAAAAGACTAATGTGATGTTCAACAATCGGGTAACGCTAATTGAATAAATAAGTCTAAAACCTTCTATTAGAAGCAAACTAGTATTAATTGCTCTAATAGGAGGTTTTATTATGATATTAAGCGAACTATGGCGTCAATATGAAACGGATAAGCGAATCCAAGGGTTTAGTCCAAATACATTGAAAGCCTATGCCCTGCAGCTCAAGATGCTGGTTACGGAACTCGGGGATTTAGATATCTCTGAAATAACTTTGATTCTGCTTAAGGAATACCTAGCTAAGCAGTCCGATAGATTGAAGCCAAGCAGTCTAGGACACCGCATTCGTTTTGTTCGTTCCCTCTTTCGTTTTGCATATGAAGAAACATATCTACCTACCAACCCTTCACTCAAACTACGTGAGCCCAAGATGGAAAAGCGAATTCCTAAGTTTTTGATGGAGGAAGATGTGATCCATTTGAAGATATCCTGTCAGACATCAAGGGAAAAGGCGCTACTCGAGTTTCTCTATAGCACAGGTTGTCGTATTGGAGAGGTCGAGAAGATAAACGTTGAGGATCTAAACTGGGAGAACTGCTCTGCTATAGTAAATGGGAAGGGATCAAAACAGAGAGAAGTTTACTTTACCACTGAGTGTAAAGTATGGCTGAAGAAGTATTTGGAAAATCGTGAGGATTCGTGTAAAGCCTTATTTRTAACGGATACTAATCCTGTTAAACGCATGGYAATTCCAACGCTCAGGTGGACAATAAAGCGGCTTGCAGCTCGCGGAGCGATCGAGGCAAACGTCTATCCTCATCGTTTTCGTCATACTTATGCATGCCAGCTGCTGGATAACGGGGCACCGTTAGATTTTATTCAAGGCATGCTGGGACATGAAAAATCATCGACCACACAAATTTATGCTCAGCTCCGCGGAGAGCGTAGAAGAGAACTTTATCGCCGATTTTTTTAGTGTGCTAGCAGCATATGATTCAACTAAAGGGCAGGATAGTTTAATTCACTTCGCGAATACCTCAAATAACGGGATGTTAACAAAGTTTGCAAATAAGACGCTAACTGAAAGAATGCAATTATTTTTATGGATTATGGAGGTAGAGTCATGGAGTTTATAAATAGGAAAGTTGTTTCTGTCGGGTTAAGTTTATTAGGACTAATATTAGTTATCTTTTCGTTTATTAAAGTTGCGAATATTTTTTTTTCATACTTTTTCGAGGAAGAGTCAAAATTCATGATTTTAGATCAATATATTGGTCCATTCGCTTATATGCTAATAGGTGTTTATTTATTATTTTCTCGAAAGAAACTATTAACTATTTTTATTAAACAGAATGAAAATGTATTCTGGAATATCACATATTTGATTATTGTGTTCATTGGTTTTATTTTTTTGATAATTGGAATTTGTGATTTGATTAGTACAGGATTCATCTTCCTATTAGGAGATCTTGGAGACGATATAATAGATAATTACATTGATAACTATCTATATATTAACATTGAAATAAGAACCCCGCTAATCTACATAACCACTGGAGTAGTATTAATAATGACAACTCCATTATTAGCACAATATATAACGCGTAAAGCGAATATATAGGTACACACGCATCGGTTGAATCGTTCTTTGGTATGACTGAGGGTTTCGAGGGAGCGGATTCGGACGGACACACCTGCGAAACTTAGTTCGTCGGAAGGTAGCAATCATTAAGCTAACGGGCAGGGATAGCTTAATCACTTCTAGAATATATATAGAAAAATACAAGCATCGTTTATAAGTCGAACGAAGATTGGGGGAAGTTTCTTGGATGAAATTGCAAAAATCGCAAAAGAATTATTAAAGAATATTGAAGAAAATAAACGGAATCTTTTAAGCACAAATGCTGAGAAGAAGATAATCAATTTTTATGAAATAAATAAGCCATATGGTTGTTTCTCAAATTTTTCGAAACACTCAATTACGTTACAAAACAAAGAATGGCCAACAACGGAACACTATTTTCAAGCTCAAAAGTTTGTAGGTACCGTTCATGAAGATGAAATACGTTTTGCAAGTACTCCAATGGATGCCGCCCGATTAGGCCGAGATAAAAATAAACCACTCCGTAAAGATTGGGAAGAGTGCAAAGTTAACATTATGCGGGAAGCTATCGTCGCTAAAATAGAACAACATCCAAATGTTAAGTCCGTTCTCTTATCAACTGGTGATTGTGCCATTGTTGAACATACAACTAATGATTCATATTGGGGAGATGGCGGTGACGGGCAAGGGAAAAACATGTTAGGCAATTTGTTGATGAACATCAGAAATAATATGGAGAACTATGAGCCAGAGTTCTTTCTTCCTCAATGGATTGCGTTTCCAGACATTCATCCATTTAGCATTAGATGGAGAATGGGTAATGGTGAAACATATTTAACTTATTTGTGGGAGTGGAGAAGGAAACAATCTCCTGAAGCTTTAAAAGAATATGATGATTACTTTACGCCACCTGAGATTTGGGCTGAATCTAAAAAAATGCAAGAAGCAATGAGAAATAAATCGAACGAAGAATAATATATCATTGAAACTTGATGGTTACGCTAACGGGTAACGATAGTTGAATGATATACATTGAAAAGCAGGTACTACGGTATCCTGCTTTTTTCATTGAACTAACGGGCAGTAATTCACAGTAACGGAAGGGGTTATTCGGAAGGTTTTACCAGTGGAATTAATTAATGCTTAAATATAAACTCAACAAAGATGAAGCGATGATTACGGGGGAAGTTATGTTAAATAAGATGAAAATCACTAAATATAAAACACATGTTCTTATTACAATCATAATAATACTTGGTATATCAACTGCAATATCAACAAATAAATACTACTCAATAAGGAATGAAGTACCAAGGATGATCAATTTTGAGCTAGAGATGATTCATGAACAAGTGAAAAGAATGAGATACGATTTATCAGCGATCACAAAAGATAACAAAATTACTATGACAGAAAGATTTACCCTAGCTCGCATCGAGCAACAAAATCGTGAGTTACTTGATATATTTGGCTCAGTATCATTACTTAATCACAAAGAGTATAATGACCGCTATTTCTTGCTGATTGATTCTTATAAACAAACGGATCAAGCTCTAAAGAAGTCACCTCAATATGTAACAATCGATGATGTAATCAGATTTAACATGGCTTTAAATGAATTTTCAAATAGGATATTCGATGTGGAAATTATGGGAGAGTAAGGTAAGTTCAACTGCCGTTCATAGATACTTTTCCAATTCTTAAATGAAAACCGGATGTTTGATATGGGGGATTTACTTAACTTAGGTCATATATATTCTAGGACTAACAATCCACTAAGCTAACGGGACACGATAGTTCAATAAAACAGCGGCAGCCTAGGACTTTATTATCTCGTCTGATATGCTCCCCATACGGTAGACAGGTGAAATAATAAAAAGCCTGCTACTGTGAGGGGAGCTTTTTCATGTCTAGAGGAAAATATAATGCTTTGGAGAAACTCGCCATTCTCGAGGAAGTATCGAATGGGGAAATTGGTTTTCTGGCAGCTGCGAAGAAATATGAGATTAACAAGACGACTTTAATGAAATGGCAGCGTCGGTACAAAACATATGGGTATGAAGGGTTGGAGCGCCGTACGCATCTTCAAAGCTACAGTGCGGAGCTTAAGCTCCGAGCGGTGAAAGATTACCTTGAGGGGGAATTGTCTCAGTACCAGATCATCGATAAATACAAGATTGCTAGTACGAGACAGCTTTTCAACTGGATTAACAAGTATAATGGTCATAGCAGCTTAAAAGCCTATAAAGGGGAAGCAAAAGCTATGACAAAGGGTCGCTCTACGACATATCAAGAACGGATCGATATTGTTCAATATTGCCTGGCACACCAACATGATTACCAGCAGACGGCAGGACACTTTCAGGTCTCCTACCAACAAGTGTATCAATGGGTAAAGAAATTCGAAGCTGACGGTCAGGAGGCGTTAAAGGATGGCCGAGGACGAAAGAAAGCGCAAGAAGAATTAACGGAGGCCGATCAACAGAAACTCGAAATGAAGAAGATGGAGTACGAGATGGAGCGGCTTCGAGCGGAGAATGCATTTCTAAAAAAGTTACGGGAATTCCAAAGGAGGCGAAGTTAAGCCAATATCGCCAAGAGAACGTCTATCTTGCCATTCAAGCGCTTCGAGAAGAAGCGTTGTTCAGTGTTCAGCTTCTGTGTGAAATTGCAGGTATTCCACGCTCAAGCTACTACAAGTGGCTAAATCGCAAACCCAGTTCCCGTGAACAGGAGAACGCAGACTTGACGCATGTCATGATGACCATTTATGAGAAAGTAGAGCGTATCTTTGGATATCGTCAATTAACGCTGCACATGCGCAGCCAAACGAAAAAAACGATTAATCATAAGCGCGTATACCGCCTGATGAAGGTACAGGGAATCCAATCCGTTATCCGGAGGAAGAGAAAGAGATATGCTAACGCCACTCCTCAGCAGGTGGCGGAGAATTTGCTAAACCGCGAATTCCWTGCCGATGCACCGAATGAAAAGTGGCTTACCGATGTAACGGAATTCAAGTGCGGTCCTGGCCAAAAAGCGTATTTAAGCGCTATATTGGACCTTCATGATAAATCCATCGTCTCCTATGTATTAGGGCGTTCCAATAACAATCCACTTGTATTCCAGACGTTGAAACTGGCCGTGCAAGCAGCTCCAGTAAGCAGCCCGATGCTTCATAGCGATCGAGGCTACCAATACACCTCCTTGGGCTTTAAGAAGCTCTTAGATGACAACAAAATGATTCAAAGTATGTCCCGAGTTGGGCGGTGCATCGATAACGGTCCGATGGAATCTTTCTGGGGGACCTTGAAATGTGAAAAGTATTATTTGCACACGTACCATACTTTTGAGGAGCTTAAGAGGGACATTGAGGCCTACATTCACTTTTACAATAACGAACGGTTACAAGCAAAACTAAACGGCCTGAGTCCGATGGAATTTAGGACCAAGGCCGCTTAATTGATTTTTATTATTTGTATTGTCTACTTGACGGGGTGCAGTTCAGTCCCTGGCTACCGCTGTTTCTATTATTGTGTTCAGTCTACTACTTTATTTTATTTCTACAGATCAAATCATTCTACGGCTGACTTAATAATTCGAAAGAAAGTATTATATTGATCCCATCTCTGATTTACATGAGGATTTCGCAGCGGGGTTGAAGGCACATGTTACGTAACAATGACTCATTGTCCTGACTGACGATGTCGATCTGCAGGACAGCTTGCGAAATTGTGCATTCGCTGCGATTTCTGGAAGCGATCGTATTCCATAAGGAAAAGCGGGATGAGTAGATTTTTGAAGTACAGAACCTCCTCTCTAGATTAAAAATATTAACTGTGGGGAGGTTTTTGTGCTGTCGATCACAGATTTCATTTAAGTAAAGAAAAAGATCAAACAGATATAACTGATTCATCCAACATCCAATAGTCAACGGTCATATTAGCTAAACAATTATATCAAAATCGGACGAAATTAGATCAGTTGGATAACTTTTTACGTGTCGATTCTCTAAACATAGGTTCTGTTTTGACATGCGTAATTTGATATGGCTTTGTTGGGTTTTTTATTCGGGATAGCAGCATGTCTGCGGCAATATTCCCCATTTCACTGTTTGAGATATGGACTGTTGTCAAGTGGGGCTCCACGATTCTTGATTCAGGAGCATCATCGAAACCACAGACAGCAATATCATTCGGGACTTGTATGTTTATTTTTTTTAGAGCTTTCATTACGCTTACCGCGATAAAATCATTTGCACAAACAAAAGCTGTAGGCAGCTCCTTCATTTTGTCCAGTTGTCTATCCATAAAGTTGGGTTCTGAAAAATAATTACGATCTTCCTCGATTACGCAATAAGACATATTTATCTCAATCTTTGACATAGCCAATGCCCTGTTGAATCCATCCCATCTTTCATTAAAGCTCTTACAATGGTTGTAATCGCCCACGAAGCCCAATTTAGTATGGCCATCGTCTATGAGCTTCTTCGTAACTGTGTATGTCCCGTATTCATTTTCCATAAGAATGAGATCTGCTTTCATGTCGCTATAAAAAACGTCTGCCGCAGCATCTATAAATATGGTTGGGATCCCTAAATTGCAGATCATCTCACTATATTGCTTATCAAACATCTCAATACATATGATTCCATCAACCTTTGTTGATTCGAAATTGTTCGGTAGATTTAAAGTGTTGATATCCGCATCTCGGACAATGTGAATGGACAAGTTATAGCCTTCAGAGCTGATCTTAATTTCTAGGCCGCTTATTAGCATGGATCCAAAGTGTGAGAAGTTGGGCAAATTACATGTTATTAGAGCAATATTTCCCGGATTTTTTGGCATCATACTTTCTGTGTCTACAAAAGCAAACTGCTTATACTTTAATTCTATCGCTTTTTTGATCACTTTATTTCGAGTTTCATCAGGAATGCTTTCAACGCCGTTTAAGGCTTTGGAGGCAGTATTTCTTGATATTCCTAACGAATCGGCAATGTCTTGTATTGTAATTTTATTTTTGGTCATTTCTACAGTTCCACCTTTACGGATAGATAACGATAATTGCTATTGTGCAATTTAAATGTATATGAATACGAATAAAATATCAATTTAATTTTACAAATGAACAAATGCATTAGGGTATTTGCCTTTGGGAATTGTGTTTACAAATGTAAAGTTAAAAACATGTTTAATTGAAATTTACATTTAGGAGAGTATAAAGTCCTTTTTGCTCAAGAAAATGAATAGCTCATCGTTTTTGACCAATTTATCGTGAATAATGAATGATTCTACACATTTTTCTTACATATCGACAAAATTATTATTACAAATGACTAATTAAATTTTGTTAAATGTATTGACTAATAGTGCATCTATTTGTTAAATTGTATTTGCAGATACGAATGTAAGCCCTTTCTAAAGGTGCGAATGTTTACTATTCGTTTCTTTCAATATTTAGAATGGGGGGTTAAAGGAGTGCAGAAGGTATTGTCAAACCCGAATGGTGAAAAAATCAGATTAATGAATCAAGGCGGTATTAAAGGTAAGGCGCAGTATATAAAGAACAATTATTTTCTTTATCTGCTGATTGCGCCTGCTGTCATTCTTACACTTATCTTTAAATACGTACCGATGTACGGCGTAGTTATCGCATTTAAAGATTACAGCTACAGTAAGGGGATTTTAGGCAGTGAATGGGTGGGGTTCGAATATTTTATGAAATTTTTGAATGCTCCCAACTTCGAACCAATCTTTTGGAACACGCTTAAATTAAGTGCCTATGGGCTTATCCTTTCGTTTCCGATTCCGATCATATTGGCACTCATGCTGAATCAATTACGCAAGGTGGGCATTAAGAAAAATATCCAGTTAATCTTATATGCCCCGAATTTTATTTCCGTTGTCGTTATTGTAGGGATGCTGTTTGTCCTATTGTCTCCAACCGGACCGGTGAATAAAATCATTACCTTAACAACCGGTCATCCGATAGTGTTTATGTCTGATCCAGAGTACTTCCGCAGCATATATATTTTATCGGGAATTTGGCAAGCGGCAGGTTGGTCTTCGATTATCTTTGTAGCAGCATTGGCAGGCGTTGATCCTGAGCTCCATAACGCAGCGAACATTGATGGGGCAAATCTGCTGCAACGGATATGGCATATTGATTTGCCTACATTAAAACCGGTTATGGCCATTTTGTTTATTTTGTCTGCCGGCGGGATTATGGCGATTGGATTTGAGAAAGCATATCTGATGCAAACAGCGTTGAATTTGCCGACGTCTGAAATCATTGCAACCTATGTTTATAAAGTAGGCTTAAAAGCCGGCGACTACTCTTACTCAGCCGCAATCGGTTTGTTTAATTCCGTTATTAATATTATTTTGCTTGTCTTAGTCAACTTCGTTGTGAAGAAATTAAATGAAGGCGACGGGCTCTACTAATGAAAGGAGTCGCTATATGAATATTAAGCCTACGAGTATGGATCGTGTTGTTCTGGTGATCACCTATATTCTGTTAACGCTTGCTGTATTGCTGGTGTTAGGTCCATTGCTTTACGTAGTTGTGGCGTCTTTCATGGAACCTACGGCACTGCTGAATAAAGGGATTTCTTTTAATCTCGCTGATTACAGCGTCGAAGGTTATAAGCTCATTCTGGGCAATGAGGCCATGCTGCGCGGATTTATCAATGCGATTTATTATTCAGCTACATTTACAGTTGTTACGGTGCTCATTTCAGTTTTTGCGGGATATCCCTTATCGATTGATGATTTTGTTGGAAAAAAATGGTTTATGACCTTGTTTATCATCACGATGTTTTTTGGCGGTGGCCTGATTCCAACCTTCTTAGTTGTTAAGCAATTAGGGATGCTGAATACGGTTTGGGCGCTTATTCTTCCAACGGCTATAAATGTTTGGAATATTATTCTGGCAAGAACCTTCTTTAAAGGAATACCGAAAGAGTTGAAAGAGGCGGCTAAAGTAGATGGCGCATCTGAGTTGCTCATTTTCTTAAGAATAGTAATGCCTCTTTCCAAACCTATTGTTTTTGTATTAGCGTTATACGCATTCGTTGGCCAGTGGAATTCCTATTTCGATGCAATGATCTATCTGGAAGATCAGAAGCTATACCCATTGCAGCTCGTTTTAAGATCTATCCTCATTCAGAATCAAGTGGATCCAGGGATGATAACCGATCGTTTGGCAATGGCTGAATTGAAAAGGTTGTCGGAGATCATTAAATACGCATCTATCGTTATTTCAAGCCTTCCGTTACTCGTTATGTATCCGTTTTTCCAAAAGTATTTTGAAAAGGGTGTCATGGTCGGTTCATTAAAATAATGAATCGGCTGACATATATAGAGCAAAAACATGAGGAGGGTTTAGTTTGAAAAGTTTAAAGAAAACAGCAGCAGTCATTTCTCTAACGACAATTATGGCAGTAACCGGGTGCAGCGGCAATTCGAATAACAAAGATGAAAATTCTGCATCGAGCGACAGCGGTTCTAAGCCTACGCTCAATTTCATGACACAAAGCGTAGTTTTAGCTCCGACGGATCCGAATGAAAAGCTAATATTTAAGCGTATGGAAGAGAAGACGGGTATTCATATTAATTGGAAAAATTACACAAACGACGTATTTGCAGAAAAAAGAAATCTGGCTCTCGCTACAGGGGAACTTCCGGATGCTATCTTTGATGCAGGACTAAGCGACTTTGATTTATTAAAGCTGGCAAAGGACGGCACGATTATCCCGCTTGATGATATTATTGAAAACCAAATGCCAAATTTTAAAAAGGTGCTAGAGCAAGCGCCGCAATATAAAGCTATGATTACTGCGCCTGATGGTCACATTTATTCGCTGCCGTGGATCGAGGAGCTGGGCGCTGACAAGGAAAGCATTCATACCGTAAACAACATTCCTTGGATTAATGTGGAATGGCTTAAGAAGCTAGATCTGAACATGCCGACGACTACTGAAGAGTTGAAGCAAGTACTGATTGCTTTTAAAACACAAGATCCGAACGGCAACGGGAAGGCCGATGAAATTCCATTGTCCTTTATTAATTCAAATGGCGGCGGCGAGGATATCGGATTCTTATTCGGATCGTTTGGACCAGGGCTGAACTGGGATATGACGCTTGTTAGCGATGATGGCAAAGTGAATTTTGCAGCGAATAATGATGGATTCAAAGAAAGCGTCAAGTATTTTAATGAACTGTACAAAGAAGGCTTAATTGATGTCGAGTATATGACTCAGGACTGGAATACTTATATCGCTAAAGGTAAGGAAGATCTTTACGGGTTGTATTTCACATGGGATAAAGCGAATATAACTGGCATGAACGATAAATATGAGCCAATGCCTGCGCTTGTTGGGCCGACTGGCTTGAAAAACGTAGCAAGAACAAACGGAATGGGCTTCGATCGAGGCAGAATGATCGTTACAAAAGAGAACAAAGACCTTGAAACAACTGCCAAATGGATGGATCAATTGTACGATCCGCTTCAATCGGTACAGAATAACTGGGGCACTTACGGAGATGAAAAACAGCAAAATATTTTTGAATTGGACGAGGCTACTCAAATGCTGAAGCATTTGCCTTTGGAAGGAACTGCTCCTGGGGAATTAAGAGGAAAAACAAGTGTCAGTGGTCCATTAGCTATTTTAGATTCTTACTACGGCAGTGTGACGACCAAACCAGATGATGCTGCTTGGAGACTAGATATCCTCAAAAATGTGTACGTGTCTGACGTAAAAGCGAAAAATATTTACCCTAGAGTATTCTTCTCTTTGGAAGACGCAGAAAGGCTGTCTGCCATTGAAGCTGATCTGTTCCCATATGTACTCAGAAAACGTACGGAATGGACGGAGAACGGGAAAGCAGACCAAGAATGGGATGAGTATTTGAAGGAATTGGATCGCCTAGGCTTGCAGGAATATCTGACTATCAAACAATCAGGTTATGACAGAAATACAGGTAAATAAATAATAGATTAATTGGATAGAAGTACGCTCTAGCCATTAGAGCATACTTCATCTTTATAGGATTAAAGGAGTGGAATACATGTCAACGATTATTTACAGAGAAAAATATCGTCCGCAGTATCATTTTACGCCACCTACGAAGTGGATGAACGATCCGAACGGTATGGTATATTTTGAAGAAGAATACCATTTGTTTTATCAGCATCATCCGGATGGAACGACATGGGGCCCTATGCATTGGGGACACGCGATCAGTACGGATTTGATTCATTGGGAGCATCGTCCAATTGCGCTAAAACCGGATGAGAATGGCGCTATTTTCTCCGGAAGCGCAGTAGTAGACTGGGAGGATACAAGCGGCTTTTTCTCCGGCAAATCGGGTCTGGTTGCGATATTTACGCATGCCGATCAATATCCGGATTCAAATCGACCAAGACAACGGCAAAGTCTTGCCTACAGCACGGACAAGGGAAGAACCTGGTCGCTCTATGAAGGCAATCCTGTACTTTGCGATGAACAAATCATAGATTTCCGTGATCCGAAGGTATTTTGGCATGCTGATTCACAGCGCTGGATCTTGGTGCTCGCAGCTGGAGATCGCGTTCACATTTATACGTCTCGTAATTTGAAGGAATGGAAATTTGCGAGTGAATTTGGAGCTGATGAAGGCTCGCATGACGGCGTATGGGAATGTCCAGATTTAATAGAGCTGCCGGTTGAAGGTCAAGAAAATGCCAGTAAATGGGTAATGATCGTCAGCATTGGAGATAATCCTGCATTTCAGGAAGGTTCAAGAACGCAATATTTTGTCGGTCATTTTGACGGTCAAGCTTTTACGAATGATTCTTCGCCTGAGACGGTATTATGGCTCGATCATGGCAGAGATAACTATGCCGGCGTTACCTGGTCGGATGTGGATAGGACAGACAATAGGAAGCTGTTTATCGGATGGATGAGCAATTGGAAATATGCGAACATAACGCCCACAGATACTTGGAGAAGCGCTATGACTTTGCCGAGATTGCTCTCTCTGCGTTCCGTGCGGGACCGTATTCGATTGGTGCAAAAGCCAGTAACTGATGTTCAGAAGCTTCGTCAGCAGTCACAACATTGGGAAGAAGTATCTGTAAGCCCAGGCCAAAACCTCCTCTCGGACATGCAAGGTGATATCTATGAAATAGAGTGCGAACTAGAAGTCGGCAATGCCTCGGAAATCGGTTTTAAGCTTCGTAAATCAGAGCAAGAGGAAACCGTTGTGGCTTACAACGCCGTAGCTCAATCACTGTATATCGACCGCTGTAATTCTGGGGAGAAAGCATTTCATGAAGCCTTTGGCTGCAAGCATGAAGTAACGCTGCAGACGGAGAAAGGAAGATTAAAACTGCATTTGTTTGTCGATCAGTCGTCCGTCGAAGTGTTTGCAGATGATGGTGAAATCGCGATTACCGATCAAATATTTCCAGATCCATCGAGCACAGGTTTGGAGCTTTATGTTCGCGGCGGCAGCGCAAAAGTGATCTCACTTTCTCTGCATGTCATGAAAACTATTTATCCGGTTGCAACCGTGTAAACAAAAGGTTAGACGAATGCGAGGTATAATCAATTGACATTAATAGGAGCTATTGAAGGCGGAGGAACTAAGTTCGTTTGTGGAATTGGAACACCTGAAGGCGAAATCATTGAAAGTGTTTCTTTTCCAACAACAACACCTGAAGAAACACTCGGAAAAGCGATGAACTATTTTGATAACAAAGGAATACAAGCTATTGGAATAGGTACATTTGGGCCGATTGATATAAATTTCAAAAGCCCGACCTTTGGCGCAGTGGGAAAAACCCCTAAGCAGTATTGGAGCGGTTTTCCGGTTACAGAGTATATAAAGCGACATTTCGATATTCCAATTGGTTTTGATACGGATGTGAATGCGGCCGCGCTGGGAGAGGCTACATGGGGAGCGGCAAAAGGCTTAAATAACTGCTTGTACATGACGATCGGGACGGGGATCGGCGCAGGGGCAATCGTTGAAGGAAAGCTCGTTCATGGCTTGAGTCATCCAGAGATGGGCCATATCCTTATTCGGCGGCATCCAGAGGACAGCTATGCAGGAAATTGTCCTTTTCACCAAGATTGTTTGGAAGGGCTTGCTGCCGGACCGGCAATCGAAGCTCGTTGGAGCAAGAAAGCATACGAATTGAATGAATTGCATCCTGCCTGGAAAATGGAAATCTACTATATCGCCCAAGCACTTATGAACTATATTCTTGTTTTATCTCCAGAAAAAATAATTTTGGGAGGCGGCGTAATGAATCAATTGCATTTGTTTCCCATGCTTCGCGATCAGGTCGCTTCGCTGTTAAATGGTTATTTGCAGCATCCCGCACTTTCAGGAACAGGGGAAAGCTTTATCGTTCAACCTGCTTTAGGAGAAAAGGCGGGACTCACCGGTGCACTTGCTCTGGCTATGAGTGCTCTAGGCCGAAACGAATAAATTCGAATAAGGTGTCGAGATCGATTCGACACCTTTTCGAGCTGTACAGGCAAAACGTCTGTAAGACATGGCAAATCTATTATTTATGTGACTTATTTTATGTCCGATCGAAATAGGGGTGAATCCTGTTGAACAAGAAAGTTGAAGGAATTATTCGCGGAGTACCAGAGTTAAACTATGAATTCTTAAGTTTTGAAAGTCTTAATGGTGGGCTGTGCAACCAAACCTACAAGGTACAAACGAAACAGAGTAAATACGTTCTTCGCATCAATAGCAGGCAAAATGAGTATTTGAACCTGACACGTAGCTCAGAAGTTGAAGTTATGAAGAAGGCAAACCGCGAAGGATTTGCTCCTAAAGTAATTTCGAGTAATTATCCGGAACAATTTGTAGTTACGGAATTTATAGAAGGGCGAATGCTTGAGAAGGATGATCTCAAAGACGGTCGAATTAAAGAAATGATTATGGATCGCCTTAAACGAATACATCGCATGGAAGGTCAAGAAAGAACATCTACTCCTTACAATTTAATTTATGGATATTTGAAAGGCGCAGATCAGTTTCAAGTTAAGCATCCTGAAGGATTGAGCCGAATTTTGAATCGAGTAGAGAATATCACTCATATGCGAAGCAATGACAAAGAATATAACAACAAATTCTGTCATAATGATTCCTTTTTATGCAATATGATCTATACTGGCCAACAGTTGCAAATTATTGATTGGGAGTTGTCGGGAGTCGGAGATGTGTTTTTCGATTTGACGCTCATTCCGTTTACAAACCAGTTCAGTGAAACAGATGAGCGTGAGTGGTTAAAGTTATACTTTGGGTATTACGAGGAGGAAACATTTCGCATTTTTCAGGATATGAAATTCGTGTCGATGGTTCGAGAGGTTGCGTGGGGAATGTTTTATAGTGGACTTACTAAGGCGGAAAGTCACCATGACTTTGATTACTATAAGTTTTCCGAATATTGCATCCAGCGAATAGAAGAAGGGATTTATCAATTATAATGGTATAGATGCTCTTACTTACGAGTAAGGTGAAGATTAAATAAGACGTGCCCCTACACCCCTTCGCTCTCACGGTCCAGAAAGTCTACTGGGCCGTAAGAGCTGCGAGATACCCGTCAAGCCTAAATGATCTAAATGATGGTAGCTGGGTATATGTTCAAGCTTCCCGATAACGGATGATAACAAAAACCAAAAAATCGAAGGCAGCTTTTTCATTTCAGCACGGGAAAGGTATCTGACTTATTATATTATCTTCGAAAAATGGAGCTATATAGTGTATAACATCATGGCTATTTTTGCCACAGCATGGGAGTATTGAGTTGTAAACTGACTCAAAGTTCAAATCAAGCTTATTAGTTAATAATAATGGAATGCTTCAGACATCGGACTTAATTGAACAGATTTACTTTGAAAATAAAGCAATATTTAACGTGAGCAAAGCAACCATAAGTTTCTAAATTACGAATGTCCGAATCGAACACTTTAAAGTAAGAAGAAAATTAATCATCTGAAATACCTATGAATGTTGCTGCAATGAATGCTTTTGAAAACCCAACCGAAGAAAATATCAAACTAATAATTAATCGTTTTGTATCGAAGTTAAGCTTGTTAGCCACTTTATTTTCTGAGAGGATTCTTTCGTGATCATGATTGAGAATAACCACTGCAGAAAAGAAAAAGTGGGATACGATATATGTTCTTGTCCTTTAATTCGGACAAAAAAGACTTTCGGAAGTCAAGAGCATTGTCCCATTAAAGGCGCGCAAATAGCGGTTTTTTTTATTTAGGGATCAAGTTCTTGTCATTGGTTGATGACAAGAACTTGATCCCATTCCCGAATAGTGACAAGAACATAGTTCCATTCCCGACGGGGAATGATGCCCAATGTCGTCCATTCTAAAAAACAAACGTGCTGCCGTAATATTCATGAGTAAATCGTGTTAGAGAAAATAAAGTATTTGACTTAAGCTATCGGGGAACGTTAGTTGAAAAGGATATTGCGGCAGCCGACCAACCAATCGGCTGCCGTTTTCATTAGGCTAAAGGGAGGATTGTTGAATCACGAAGCCTTCCATATATTCCCGCCAATCAATATTTGCACCACTTTCAACTGATCGTACTCGTTATTTTATCAAAATAAACCACTCTATCGGATTGTTTGAGCAAGTCAAGAAAGAGCGATTTATCGTTTGAATCCTGTATGCCGCCGCGTCTGACGGTCGAATCCGCCGGCTTTCGCGTGCCCGCCGATCGTATCGCGATTGGGCATGAGCATCTCCTTTGCAGATCCGTTTTTACTAACACCGTCTTATGTTGCTCCGAATATTCTATAGCTATGAATAGTTGTAAAAGGGGGCAACGGTTATCAAATATTACGATCCCAAGTATGGATTCAGCATGCGTATCCCTGATTGGTGGAAACCATATTTGGTTATCAAAAGATCGGGCCGATCTGGCGATGAGGCATACGGCGTGCAATTTCTGTTCAAGTATCGCGGCAAAGTGTATACAGACATTTTCACCGTAAGTATGTACCGTATGACCCGAAAGCAATGGCGCGACAAAGGCTATGAAGACTCGCCCTCCATCGTCCTCTACGCGGGGAACGGGCGCCTATTCGCCTATTACACTCCGGAGGAGCCTCCCGATGAGTTTTTCGACAACAAATCAAAGGACGGCTTCAACAAAAAATACTCCAAGCAGCTAAACCTTCTTAGGCGCATGATCAATGACGATGTCCCCAAGATCGCGAAGACGTTTAAGCCCGCTAATTACAAGCCCCGTAAAATAGTTAAAGCCCGCTGAGCGTCAGCGGGCTTTGTTGCTTAGTTATTAAATACGTATCTACGAGCACGCAGATGGATAGCTCAATAAATACAAAGAAACGGCAGCCTGCATATTGGCTGCCATTTTCTCAACTAACGGGCAGGATTGTTTAATACTACATAAATAAAAAAGGAGCCCTAGAAGGACCCCTGTAAGCCTCAAAATTTATTCAAATTAATGGGGTGGCAACATCCATCCTTTGTGGTAGTTGAACGAAGAAAGAATCCATTTGTCTCCAGACTTCTTCATCTTTACAGTAATCGTTGAAGCATAATAGTTGTCTTTTCCATCGTTCCATTCTGCATAGTAAGTAACTTTGAATTTATCAAATCCTTCCCAATAAATCATATCCTGTCTGACTCCAGAATCTTTAGTTTCAATGAGAAACTGTTGTCTTTCTTTTTTCATAGAGATCGAATCACTTACCAATTTCAAAGCTTCGTCTTTAGTCAGTGGTTTAAGATCAACGATGATATGTTGTGAGTCTGCAACCAAACCATTTGGATTCCACCCGATCGTATCCGTCTCAAAGAATGTTTCATTAAACTCTCGGAACTGGATGTAAACTCGATTGTTGAAGAGTTTAACGAATTGACCAAGTTTCGCTTGAAGAATCTTTCCGTCTTTCTTAACGGTTGCTGTTTGAGATTTTTGATTCCAAGTTGTTTCTGCACCAATTCCATCACCAGCGGCTCTCAAAGGCATAAATACTCGACCATCGACCATCTTACCATCGAGACGCACTGGCTCATTTGCATGAGCAGCGATCGGGCTTAGAAGTAAAGCAGTTGATACCAGACCAAATATAAGTTTATTTCTTAACATATAGATTCCTCCAAAGATTCCAATGATGTTGATTAATTACGCATATACATTCTTTATATATTAACACATGTACGAACATAGCATGATTGGGATATTATGTTACCATATGTTACAGATCGCCCATAACTTGTTAAGCTAACGGGTAACGATAGTTGAATAACACAGGAATGAGCAGGCGCTGCGATGGGCTGCTTATTTTATTAAGCTATTCTAGCTAATAGCTTGTCAATATTTAAAACTTAATGGATAAAGCCCATGATGTTATACTAAAAAAAGAGCATGCCAAATAACCATCCATTGGTGGATGGGGAAGCTTTCCTAAGCAGGATAGTGTTTCCTGCTCAGGTCAGACGAAATGCTTCTTTATTTGTAAGAATCGCGAAAATCCAGTGAATGAGCTTATTTACACAGGCAATAACAGCCACTTTAAACGGCTTGCCCTCGGCACGCTTTTTATCGTAAAAGTCTCGGAGTTTTTGGTTGCGTGAGCTACGCAGACCGCATCGTACGGCCAGATATAAGGTTGTTCGAAGTCTTCTGGAACCGCGTTTGGTAATCCTATTTCGGGTAGCAGTAAATTTGCCGGAAGAGAAGACACTTGGGTCGACACCGGCAAATGCAACAAGCTTCTTTGCATGATCAAATCGATCGATTTCTCCGACTTCTGCCAGTATTGTTGCAGCAATTCTGGTGCCAATGCCGGGTATCGATTGGATCAACTCATACTCATGTAATTCCGCAGCCAGAGCATCTATGGACTGGTCGAGGTTTGTTAGGTGCTCTTGGTACTGTAGAAGCAGATTAATGAGCAGTTCCAGCGAGATAAGATGGCTTGAAAAAGCAGTTTCCTTGAAAGGGTTTCGCTCCGCGGCAGCTGTTAGTTTCAGCGCGCGTTCAAGCACCCAAGCGGAATTCGACCGCCCAGAAAGAGACTGGATCGTCGCTGTGATGCCATTCAGAGACTTAGTCAACACTGCGGAAGAGGTAGGGTGAAGAGCCAGAAAACGAAGGGATACCTTCGAGTACAGGTCTCCAAACACGCCACGGTATTCCGGAAAGACTTGATCAAGGACAGCCTGAAACTGCAGCTTCGCTTTCACATACATATCGGTTAGAGAATCATGCTGCCTTGTCAGATAGCGTAGATTCATCATAAATTGTCCTCGTTTTTTGTACGGTTCTAATTCTTCCTTGTAGAACAATTCCCCTAGTTGATAGGCGTCCGCGATATCCGTTTTCACTTTACGTAAGCTAGTTTTTTTGGCCTGGTGTGAAATTAACGGATTGATGACAATATACAAGTATTGATGTTCATCTAGAAACTGAATGACGGAGCTATGGTAGTGTCCAGTTGCTTCTAACACTACTGCTGGACGCAGTCCAGTAATGCATTCGAGGTCCTGCAGAAAATTCAAGAAAGACGCCAGTCCCTCAAGATTATGCTCAAACTGAAAGATCTTTCCGTGTGGTTTCCCTCGGTCAGTGAATGCTTGTGCATGACTTTCTCCTTTGGAAACATCCAGTCCGATGACAGGATTCATGTAACCACTCCTTGTTATATATTCGCCGGAAGCCCCTAACCTTCTTGTCGTCCACATTATCGCATGTGATTCGGGGTCATGCCCCAACTAGCCTAATCATGGTTTAACAAGTAGGGGGATGAACGGAATAGCTCTCGAGATCCTAGTCTCACGGGCAGATACGTTCGATCCTCGGCTACCGCTATCTTACGACCACACAAAAATGAGGTCTACCAGAAAGATCTGGTGACCTCATAATACGAACGGGCAGATTAGTGTGGTATAACGGTTGATCACTAACTTCTTGGATCCCATAGCAGTTTAAGCACTCTTATGATGCAGATGGGGCTTTACTGAATGACTCCTTGTTCCCTGTCCCCAAGTCGCATGTATGGTTGACTAAAATGTATCAGATTTATTTTTGTTAGTGTGGCCAGGTTTCGGGTTCCAGGGCTATTCAGCATATGCCAAGCGGTATACTGTTCAGCATAAGGATTGAGTGCTGACATTCCATCAACGGGAATAATGACATTGTATCCCCGGAATGCGGAACTAGTGGCTGTATGAAGGACTGCGCCATTAGCGGCATAACCGGTAATCAAAACGGTTTTAATGCCATGTTCTTGCAATATTTTTTCTAAATCAGTTTTGTAGAACTTATCAACGTTTGATCTCAGGACAGGGTCACCTGGCAAGGGGGCTATCTGCGGTGCAATATCTGAAAGGCTTCCCGTACTTGTAAGGCTATAGACGACAAGCATGCCCCATTCACGACTTCTCGCCAATAGTTGATTAATTTTAGAGATGGAGGCAATACAACGAGGATTATTGCATATAGAGGTCTCCATATCCAAAACTAGGAGTGCACTTGTTTTGGGGTCCACTGAAACGGATTGCAGTTGAGGGGGAGGAGGAGCAGGAACAGCGTTCCATTCATCTATGAAAGTTGAATCCTTTCTTCCAGCGTAATAGTTCACATGAAGCCAGTGACTACATGGCGTGCAGTATTCACGCCAAACACCGTACTGGGGACAAAAATAGATCATCCTAATTCACCTCTGGGCCGCTTATTTGGTAATAGATTATGTACGCAGATAGGAAAAGGTGAGGCGGGTCCGTTTTAAGCATAGACATGCCCATTCCAATAATCATTGAATGTAGACGTGTACAGATGAAAGAGGTCTTCCTTAAATCTCACCAATAGCTGTTGGTGGGCAAGAACATATATCGGATGCGGATTTTAGACAAGACATTATTGCCGATAGCTCGGTCTGCATCTATAAAATCATTAATTGGTTTGGAATAGATTAAGAAAAAATCCACTATTAAACATAGTGGGACATCTGTCGTTCATACGCTTTCTTAAGGTATTAACCGTGAGGAGGTCTCCACTCATATGCCCGTAAAAGTAAAACTTCAAAAATTCGTCGATAAACTGCCGATTCCCAAAACCATTTTCCCGATAAAACGAGACAAGAAAGGTTCGTATTATGAAGTGACCATGAGGGAATTTACCCAAAAACAACATCGTGATCTTGGGCCTACCCGTTTATGGGGTTACAACGGAATGTACCCGGGTCCTACTTTCGACGTGATGAAGGATGAAATGACATATGTCAAATGGGTGAATGATCTGCCCAAAAAGCATTTTCTCCCCATCGATACAACCATTCATGGTGCAGAAAAAACACTTCCACAGGTTCGGACAGTGGTTCATTTACACGGCGGAAAACAGCATGACCATAGCGATGGGTACCCTGATGCTTGGTTTACGAGAAATTTCGAACAAACTGGACCTAAGTTTCAAAGAAAAGTATGCGAGTATCCCAACCTTGAAGCCACTACATTATTTTATCATGACCACACCATGGGTATTACGAGATTGAACAATTATGCGGGACTTGGAGGTTTTTTTATCATTCGTGATGAGCATGAACAATCCCTGAATCTGCCGGTGGGAAAATATGAAATCCCTCTTATGATTCAGGATCGCTCGTTTAACCCGGACGGTTCGCTCTTTTACCCTGCTACTCCCGATAAAAACAATCATCGTCTTCCTTATCCTTCAATTGTCACACCTTTTGACGCAGATTACATTTTGGTAAACGGCAAAGTATCCCCCTATCTTGAAGTAGAACCGCGAAAATACCGATTTCGGATGTTAAATTACTGTAATAGTCGAGCTATTACATTCAAACTGGACTCTGGACAGCCATTTTATCAAATTGGAACAGATCGCGGCTTACTGGAGAAACCAGTGAAAATGAATGAGATCCTCCTTCTAACGACCGAACGTGCGGATGTGATCGTTGATTTTTCTCGATCCTTTGGCAAGACGATTATTCTTAAAAATGTCTTCAAGGGTGCCTCCCCCGAAACAACCGATGTCATGCAGTTTAAAGTAACCACTCCGTTAAAAGGCAAAGATGCCAGCTCCCTTCCTGATCAATTAACGAAAATTGATTTCCTTTCTAGAGAGATGTCAACAAGAACAAGAGATCTCACACTCGATAGGGTGGAGGATGAATATGGTAGATCGCTGAATTTACTTGACGGTAAAAGGTGGAATGATCCTATATCCGAGAAAATGGACTTAGGGACTATTGAGATATGGCGATTAATCAATCTGTCAAGGGATGACCACCCCATTCATCTACATGTTGTTGACATGCAAATTCTTGAGCGCCAGCCTTTTAACGTTGCTCATTTCCATGCCACTAGAGAACTTAAGTTTACAGGGCCAGCAGTTCCTCCTGAACCTAACGAAAGAGGATTTAAAGATACGATTCGTGCTCCCACTGGTTACGTTACCTCTTTTATCGCGAGATTCGATCCTTTCGCTGGACTTTTTGTATGGCATTGTCACATGCTCGAACATGAAGATTACGAGATGATGCGACCATTTGAAATCCTGAAGAAAAAAAATAGACTTAAAAATATACTAATGAGAATGATTAACGGGAAACGATAGCACCATGACACAGGAGGAGGACAACAATTATGGGCTTTCACGGAGGCTTGGAGGTTTTGAGCACGGAGGTTTTGAGCACGGAGGTTTTGGACACGGATTTTTTGGAAGGAGGTTGTAAACCATGCAATCACCCTATCCTGTATATCCCTTTTTTGGTTATCAAACCAAGTTAGTACAGAAGCCTATAGCATTTCCACCACAGCATCAGGATCAAGTTCCTGGTCTGGAGTATCTCATGGTGCCGCGTCCTATTTTTGATTACCCTGGGTATGTTGGTAGCTGCAAGCTAAAAGGAAAGGTTGCGATCATTACTGGAGGCGATAGCGGATTTGGACGTGCAATTGCAGCTGCTTATGCTAAAGAAGGAGCCGACCTGGCTATTGTATATTTGAATGAACATATTGATGCGGAAGAAACCAAAAAGTATGTTGAGCAATTCGGCACTCGCTGTCTACTTTTGGCCCGAGATCTTCGCGATCCAGCTAGTTCGCCAGATATAATAGCTGAAACGCTCCGTCATTATAATAGACTGGACATCTTAATCAATAACGCTGCAGTTCAACCTTTTACAAGAAGTATTATGGACATTTCCAATGAACAACTCGAAAACACTTTTCGTACCAATATATTCCCTTTGTTTTATTTGACTAAAGCGGCGCTTCCTTATTTGGATAAGGGCAGTGCCATCATCAATACAACTTCAAGGGTCGCCTACGAAGGAGACAAGGATGTCATTGATTACTCTGCAACTAAAGGTGCAATTGTAAGTTTTACTCGCAGTATGGCACTGTCTTTGGCTGAGAAATGGATCCGGGTTAATGCTGTCGCTCCTGGTCCATCATGGACGCCGCTCAACGTTAGTACCTACTCCAGGGAACATGTAGCTACTCTAGGGATCGATAGCCCGATTGGACGTGCGGCACAACCATTCGAGATAGCACCAGCCTTCGTATACCTTGCAGCAAATGAATCCATGTACGTCACAGGTCAAGTGATTCATGTAAATGGAGGTTTGATCCGTTACTCATAATTTTAGGCAACATTAAAACGTGGCAGGAGATGAAAAAAAATTTAACAAAATCAGGGGATTTTATTCATAGGTTTATCAGAAGGGACTTTAAGTATGTATGAAGAAAAGGCGTGCGAGATCCCCACTCGAAGCCTTTTCTTGTTGGATAAAGGAATTACCATACAAAAGCTGAGTGATGATTACCAAAAGAATCAAAAAACCAAGATTAATGCGCTTGAACGTCCATATCCATAACTCTCACCATAACCTACTGCTCCTATGTTTACTCATTTCCCTGGGTGATTCTTAATAACCTTTAATCAGATGTTCGGTACATAGAGCTTGATTGACGTATGTTATCATTATTTTGCCTTCGCAAAAGAAGGCAGCCTTTACTAAACTAACGGGTAACGATAGTTGAATAACGTATTTATGAGCAGGTGCTGCGGTGGCCTGCTCTTTTTATTAAGCTTACGGGCAGGATAGTTTAATCGCTTCACAAATATTTTAAATATGGAACTACAGTGAGGTGGCTATTTTGAGATTGAAGAAACCATTATGGATTACATTTATTTTGGTAATTCTAATAGGTGCTTATATCGTGGCATCAACAACTTTCATTAATGAAAAAGCCTATTTGAAAAGGGCTTGGGATGAATCTAATCATAATAAACACATTATTAATTGGCAGGAAGGCGAAGTATCTACTAACTCTCTACAAGAAAAAATATCAAGCAATTGTTTATTCCTAAACGAAACACGTTTGCAAAAATTAATCGTAGTTTATTATGGATTAACGGTAATAAAGCTGTTCGTGTACTGTTTCATACCGATAATGAAGGTTTAATAGGTCCCATAACAGTTTATTATAATCCATTTACGAAACAAGTAATTGGTTATGATGTAAATGAATGAGGTGAAGTGATTAAACTAACGAGGAACGATAGTTCCACCCCTGAAGGGCTGCTATATGGCAGCCCTTCGCTACGCTAACAGGCAGTTTAGTTCAATGATATAGTGTGATTAGTGGTTAAAGTAGTTTATTGATTTGAAGGAGGATTCCATGAACTACATATGGTTTAATTACGAAACCCCTATCTTAGAGCAGCTACCACATCCATTTATAGCTGCGGCGATATTACTCAATCCGTTTATTCAAATGCCAATAGGCTGGACAGATATAAAGCGAAAGAACGAATATGAGCATATTTATCCAGAATTAAAAGAGTCATTACAACTTGGCAGAGCTAAACCCTGGGAAGAAGTCATGCATGATACAGGGATACAATCTTATGAAGAACTTGCTGTTGCTCTGAAAACATCTATATCAGCATTAAAAACAGAGTTTGCTCGCCCAGATTTAGCAGTTTTATTAAATAACAATTTATCCAAAGATCTTTATTATCCTTTCGAAGACAGAATATCGGAATTTTTTATACCCGATATCCTCGACGTTCTAAGTTCTAATGGAGCTGAGTCTTTAGTGTATTCTGAACCGATTTTAGATCAGTCTGGTGAAGTGAAAATAAAAAATGTCACAGACCTGGAAATATGCGAGTTATCACCTACCGAGATAGTCATAACAAACGAAAGAATGGATTTTGCATTTTTAAGTGTTTACGACTCATTTATTACTTTATTCCTCTCTAGAGAAAAGAACATTGAAGAAATCATAAAAAAAAAGAAATGGGAAGCAGTCATCTGCACTCCAGAAACATACATTAGTTGGTATTTTGGGAAAATTGATTAAGCTTACGGGTAACGATAGTTGAACGGAAAATGGAGCAGTTTGCCGCGGCAGCTGCTCCATTTATTATTAAGCTAACGGGCAGAATAGTGATACTGTTATATTCAGACAAATTGAGAGGAGAGGGACTAGGAGGTGTGTCTAGAAGTGTTGGATCTTAACGAAGACAAAAGAAAGAGAGGGAAATGATATGCCTAAGTTAATCATGTTAGTTGGCTTGCCCGGAGCAGGGAAATCTACATTCGCAAAGGAATTAGCTATTAAAGAAACTGCGGTAATACTGTCTTCGGATGCATTAAAAGAAGAGTTATTTCCCGGTGGTTATGAAGAAAAGAATGATCCTATTGTATTTAATGAATTATATTCTAGGGCATTTAATAATATAACAAAGGGAATTAGTGTCATACTTGATGCTACAAATGTTGCATCAGTAACAAGAGTAGCTGCTTTAAAGAGATATTCTAACTGTGAAAAAATTAGCTATTACATAAACACACCGATTGAGGTTTGCCGTAAAAGAAACAGTCTAAGAGATAAGCCAGTTTCTGATACTGCTATAATGAAAATGCACAATAGTCTGGAAATTCCAACGGTGTCTGAAGGGTTTCATAAAGTATGTATAGTTGATTGATTGAAGCAAAGATTATGAAATAATGTACTTAAACTAACGGGAAACGTTAGTTGAATAACACACCTTGGAGCAGGCGTTACGATAGCCTGCTCTTTTTATTAAACTAACGGGCAGTAGAGCGTGGCAGTAGCCTGCTGCAACTAAAAGTCCATATAGACGTATAGACTGACTGACTAACCAAAATAAATTCGTGAGGTAAAGTTATGAAGAAAATCAGTGGCAGTATTTTGCTTGTGACAGCCATTATCATCACGACCGTATTACTTTATGATTTCTTCACAGTATCAAAAGTGGAATCAAGGCAAATCGCTGAAGGATATATCGCTAGTCAATCGTTTAAATGGAACGTTGGAGGGATAAGCAGGGAAAGGGATTTTTGGGTCGTATACTTATCTCCAGTGGATGCTGTTAAGGAAATTACATGGCTCTACATTGACAGACATTCGGGGGAAATACAAAAAATCACAGAGACTGAGTAACAAATTATGCCCAATATTGATAAATTCATTGAACTAAGGGAGAACGATAGTGGAGAGCTTGCTTCGTGGCAGCCTTTATTACGCTAACTGGCGATAATTTATCCCCGTATACATAATGCGATTTCCTCATGTATTCAACTGAGTAAAGGTGTAGTATATCAGAAGCGTAACTATGAGAGGAGCGGAAAAATGAAAAAAAGTATACTATCTTCAATCGCAGTTGTAGGTCTCTCTATTTCTTTAATTTCAAGTTCAGTACTCGCTACGGGTACTCAAGGAGACTCAGTAACTTCACCTCAATTGGGGAATCAGTTTGAGATTCCTATCGAAGCAGGCCCTGCACCGGTTAATGCAGTCACACAAACGTTTGAAGAAGGAAGTGCACTTAAAACTCGCCTATTGGATGACCGACAGAACATTGCAGATATGTTGAGTTCTGAATACAGTAGTATTTACGCTGGTACATACACTGATGATAACGGTGATAATATCTTTTTGCTTACCGAATTGTCGGTAGATACCGAGGAAAAGGTAAAAGTAATGAGCAAGTTTAAGGATAAAATTAAATTTAAAACAGTTAAATATACAAAAACCAAGCTCTTGGAATCCAAAGAGAAATTATCATCTTTGGCAGCTACTCTCGGTCTTGAAGCGGTTGGTTTGAATGGGAAAGAAAATAAGGTCAATGTTTACATTTCTAAAGATGTGTTTGACAATAAGAAACAGGAAGTATTAAAGTACATCGATGAAGATATGGTTAATTGGGTTATTGGCTCTTTAGAAATACGGTTACAAGCTAAATCCTAGTGTTTACTTAAATGGGAATACACTCATTACTAGAATATACTCTAGAGTGATTTTGAAGGAGAAATATTGTTAAGCTAACGGGGAACTATAGCTCAATTAAACAGTGCGGCAGCCGGTCACTATTGAAGTGACCGGCTGCCGTTTCTCAACTAACGGGCAGTTTACTTCAATCCGCAAGTTTTATTTAGAACAATTTGATAAATGATCGGAAGTGACTAATGAACATTCGTCTGTTGAATGACTCTGATGCCCAARTGTATAGAGAAGTAAGGTTGCGTGCATTGAAAAATGACCCCGATGCATTTGGATCAACGTATGAGCAAGAAGAAACTAAACCACTGGGGCACATTATAGAAAGGATACACCATACAAAAGATCAATTTACATTGGGATGTTTTGACGACAGTAACACATTAGTTGGCATTGTCAATTTTTCACGTGAAAACAGGCTTAAGACGGCACATAAAGGAAACATTTACGGTATGTACGTAGAGCCTCAATTTCGAGGACGGGGGGTAGGTAAAGCCCTTCTATTAGCCTTGATTGAAAGAGCAACAAAAGAATGTGAAGGGTTGGAACAGATTCATTTGACGGTTGTGTCTAATAACAAATCAGCAAAACACTTATATGTCTCGCTGGGGTTTGAAGTTTACGGTATAGAACCACATGCATTAAAGTTTGATGAACAGTATTTCGATGAAGACTTAATGATTTTAAGATTGCGACTTTTAAACTAAAGGGTACGATAGCTCAATGAACCGCCTTTTCAGCAAGGTGGTTTCTTATGGTTAAATATTAACATTAGAATTAAACATAGCCTTATTATTAAGCTAACGGGCAGAATAGTTCCAATATGTGGTAGTGTAAGAAAGGCTTAAGGTAAATGGAGTTACACATTAAACTATAAAAGAGTTGATTTTATGTTCACTGTTACTGTGGAGATGACTCAGGAGCGAAAATATCAATTGCGTGAATGGATAAATACACATGAGAATGCAACAGATCAATACTTTATGGGAGTCTACGCAGGGCTAAAGTGGATGATTGATAAAGTTGGAGTTAAGGAACATCTCTACTCTGAGATACCCGTAGCATCTCCAATCATTATCGATCAGGCTTTTATTAGTGAATGCACTAAGAAATTTGAAGAAAATTGGATTGATGAGATATGGAATAGCGGTTTAGCTTTAGCTATTATTACGGTCCTGGATCTATTTAATATTCAAGTTATAGAGTTTCCAACTCCGAAATTTGCTAATAAGACGTTAAACTAACGGGACACTTTAGCTCAATACACAACTTAGATGAAGCTGCCGCGGCGATCGGCAGCTTCATTGCTTTAACGGGCAGTATTTTTCAATAGCTCTTGTTTTTATGCTCGAGATAATGGTAACATTTTATGAGAACATGTGTTTGTTTTTTGAATTTTCCAACGGATAGGGGGAATGGGCGTGGTTGAAATCATTGAAAAAGAGCAATTTTCGGTTATTGGAAAATTAGGAAAGGGGTTTGCTAATGAAGCTCCCCAATGGATACCATCATTATGGAAAGAAGCAAATAGTAACTTTTTTGAGATAAGCAATCTCGCCATCCATCATCATGTGCAAACGGCTCCCGTTTGTTTCGTTAAGGAGCCGATGTGTACATGATCCAATTGACGAACCGCCAGGCACGGCAATTTCTGCTATTGAAGCACGGGTTGTTGGGCGAATATCATTTTACCGGAAAGCAGGGAGTATTGGATTTTGTGCGGCAGGTCGGCTGTATTCAATACGATCCCATCGATGTTTGCGGAAAAAACGCCGAACTGGTGTTGCAGTCGCGAATCAAAGGATTTACCAAGAACATGCTCGCCGAGTTGCTGTATCAAGATAGAATCCTTGTCGATTATCCTGACAAGAATTTGGCCATTATCCCTGTCGAGGACTGGCCGTATTTTGAGCGGTACAGGCAGGCCGCCCGACAACATGCCAAGCGCTATCCCGAAATGGAAGCATTGATAGAGCAAGTACGAGCTCACATCCAAAATCACGGTGCGCTAAGTTCGGATGATCTAAAATTGGATGGAAATTTCGCTTGGCGATCGGCCATCCACTGGAGTAGCGGAAACAATTCATCCCGATCGGTGCTGGAGCAGATGTACTCGACAGGCGAGTTGATTATACATCACAAAAAAGGAACGCGTAAATATTACGATATCGCCGGAAGGTACATACAGCCAAATCTTCTGAATGCGCCGGAGCCGCTGGAGGGCGAGCTTGAGCATCACAAGTGGCGAGTACTGCGTCGAATCGGCGCTGTTGGCCTTTTATGGAATCGCACATCGGATGGCTGGCTGAACATATGGGGATTGAAAGCGGAGCAGCGCAACGAGGTTTTCCGCCAACTGTTGCACGAAGCTCGCATTGTTGCTGTTGCCGTGGAACAAATGAAGGATATACTTTATTGCCGCACGGAGGACTTGCCGCTTATTGAAGCCGTTCTGCAAAATCCAGCGCCGAAATGGCGCTGCGAGCTGATTGCCCCACTAGATAATTTCATATGGGACAGAAAACTGATCAACGAATTGTTTGGATTCGATTACACCTGGGAGATTTAGACGCCTGCAATCAAACGGAAATTCGGCTATTATGTGTTGCCTCTAATATACGGAGAAAGCCTCATCGGACGAGCCGAGGTAATCGCGGAGCGAAAAGCCGGGACGCTCGTTGTTAAAAACATCTGGTACGAGAACGACATAAAGCCAACAAAGCAATTGCGAACAGCCTTGAACAATTGTTTTCAAAAGTTTGCATTATTCAACGGATGCGAGACGATTTCGACAGAGTCTATGAACTGATTTTTCCAGTTCCCCGGTAACATTTACCGACAAGTTTCCGCGTACGAAACAGGTAAGCCGACGCGTCCGATAGCGCCGTTGTATGTGTACATGAGTTTCAAATGGGGGGTTCAAGCGCGGCGGGCTAAACTAACGGGCAGGATAGTTCAACCTTCAATGTTTTATTAAAAGTGCTTCACGTGCTAAAATTAAATACAATCAAATAATCAAATGCGTGGGGGAAAAATGAACTATCCGAGGAATGGCTTACGAATAAGAACAGAATCGGGAGTGCATCCCGAAGTCAAACGAGCCTGTCTCGAATTTGCCAAGTGGCTACGAACAGAATACAATTTCCCAATACGAGTGGTCATCTATTTCAAAAGAGATTATCAAATCAAAAAGAGCTTGATGAGGAAGGCGCAGATGAGTGTCGTGAGGAAATAATTGAGGAATATGAGTCTACACGAGAACATCCATAACAGTAATCCGTATGGCAGCCCTTCGCTACGCTAACAGGCAGGATAGTTTAATCAGTTCGCGAATACTTATGGAAAGAGTAATTCACGAAGTTCGTAAATAAGACGTTATGTGAAATATAAGCAAAGCGTGAAATATATAAGTGCCAAGGAGCGAATTAATGAGAAGATTTATGCAGATCCTGCTTACATCTATTCTAATTTTAATTCTTATTGGATGCAGTAAGAATAATCTACCTGAAGATGTGGTCGATGACGGTTTAGTTATTAATTCAATATCTTTTGGTTTAGGTGGAGATTTAAATAAAACCCTAGTATCTTATAAATTTAATCTTTGGAATAAAACTAGGAAATCAATATTAATAAAGACCGTTGAGCCCATATTATCAGACGATCTTCGTAAAAGATTAGAAGACAATGGGCTAATAAATGAATTTAACAAAACCATTAATGGAAGTTCTTCAGAAGTAATTTCGGGCTCATTTTATTTAAATACTCAGGGATTAGATAAACAGGGGATTGAAAAACTGAATATCGAATTGAAGGAATTTAGAATTAACTCAGAACAAGAAATAGGAATTGAAACACATTAATTAGTCTTGTCAGTGATTTCAAGATGGCTTGTACTTCACATAATACCATATTCACGCTTCGCTCCTTTAGGGTGGTGGGGCGTCGTGAATACAAGCTCGTTAAGCTAACGGGCAGTTTAGCGTGGATCAGAACAATAAACTGACACCAAAAGACAGGGCTGGATTACCAACTCTGTGCATGACTTTTTATTAAAGTAACCATGCTATTCATTGCAGGTGAGAGCCATTTATCTTTGTGATATGCCAAGAAGGTTGAAATTGTTGGACGATCTGATTCAACCTCGTTACCTATTAATTTGTTTCCCTCCAACTCCTCTTTCACCGAAAAATACGGGACCATTGAAATTCCCAAACCACTCCTAACACACTGTTTAATCGCTTCGATACTTTGAAATTCTAAACTCCCCTTAACATCCATTTGATTGTAATCAATATAGTCCTTAAACACAGCTTTATAACTGCAACTACGCTCTGTGTAAAGTACTGTCCCCAGTTCAATACTCTTTTCTTGAGGCGGACTAATGACCACCATTTTTTCTCTTATCAGCCTCTCACAGTGGAGTTCCGCCATTTCCCACCCGTCCTTTTCTAATACCAACGCAAGATCGATCTCGCCGGTTTGAAGGCAGGACATAACATCTTGATAATCGAGTGATTTTAGGGATAGATTAACGTTAGGGTGAAGTTTCCTATACTCGACAAGCAAAGTGGGGACGCGACATATCATAAGTGATTCTGATATCCCCAATGTAAGATCTCCTGCAGGTTCATCGTCCGTCATCAGAGCTTGATTGTATAATTCAATGATTTTTAAAGCGTATGGGAGAAACTGCTGCCCGTAGTGAGTAAGTAAGACTTTTTTACCTATTCGATCAAAAAGGGGCTTTCCGACTTCTGCCTCTAGCTCCTTAACGTGTGCTGTCACTGAAGATTGGGCGTAACCTAGATGTTCAGCGGCTTTTTTGAATCCACCTTTTTCAACAATTGTTTTCAAGGTGATAAGGTGACGAAGTTCCATAATTTCACTGCCTTTACTTTTTTATGAGAGAAGTAATAAAATAAAATTCACTCAATTCATTTTTACTGAACTATATGTTCAGATATATCAATTTTACCGCACGAATTCCTTGTTTTATAATGTACTAGTCTGCAGATGATAATTCAAGTTTTATGGTTGAATGTGTTTCTATTCGATCCATTACAAATACACTAGGAGGATACAATGTCTAATATAAATCTACTGTTCGAGACAACAAAAGTTGGCCAAGTAACCTTAGAAAATCGAGTCGCCGTCGCACCAATGACACGCGTTAGCGCAACCCCAGAAGGTAATGCAACTGATAAAATGGCGTCTTATTACTCTTCATTTGCTCGTGGCGGTTTTGGACTAATTATTACCGAAGGAACGTACACGGATGAATTATATAGTCAGTGCTATTTGAATCAAGTAGGGATAGCTAATGATGTACAGGCACAATCATGGAAGACGGTTGTAAATGCTGTGCATCAGGCAGGAGCGAAAATTATTGTGCAGCTCGAACATGCTGGAGCACTTTCTCAAGGCAATAGATTTGCGACACAAAACCTTGCTCCTTCGTCAGTAAAACCAATAGGAGACCCGCTAGCTTTCTATGGAGGTGAAACTGAATTCCCAACACCTAGAGAAGCGACAAAGAAAGATCTCCAAGAAGTTATCAATGGTTTTGTTTCTTCAGCTTTACGTGCAAAAGCCGTAGGGTTTGATGGAATCGAAATTCACGGAGCGAATGGTTATTTACTTGATCAGTTTCTAACTGAATACACCAACCAACGTAAAGATGAATACGGAGGGTCTTCGGTAAATCGTGTGCGCCTCTTAGTGGAAGTAGCTACTGCAGTTCGCCAAGTGGTCGGAGAAGAATTTACTGTCGGTATTCGTATCTCCCAAGGAAAAGTAAATGATTTCGCTCATAAGTGGGCTGGTAAAGAAGAAGATGCTAAAATGATTTTTGGTCAATTAGGACAAGCAGGACTTAATTATATTCATGTTACAGAGTATGAAGCGTGGCATCCAGCTTTTCCTCAACACGAAAGTGATAACGAAGGAGTATCGCTTGCTGCTCTAGCAAAAAAGTATGGCAAGCTTCCAGTGATCGCAAATGGACATTTAGAGGACCCAACAAAGGGAAGCGGAATGGTTGCAGATGGTATTGCAGATGTGATCACCCTTGGTAAAGGAGCTCTTGCCAACCACGATTGGGTTAACAAAGTCAAAAACGGTGATCCGTTGGCTACATTTGATCCTGAAAAAGTTTTAAGACCAGATGCAAGGATAAAAGATTTTGAGATCTGAAGTGAATCAATGATTGAACTAACGGGCAACGATAGTTGAATAACTCTGGATGTGCAGGTGCTTCGGTGGCCTGCTCTTTTTATTAAGCTAACGGGCAGGATAGCTTAATTCACTTCGAGAATACCTTAAATATGAAAAGTTCGGGAAGCTCGTAAATAAAACGTTAGCTGAAAGATCGTGAACAGAAAATGAAAAACTTCAAAAGGAGGGATTGATGAATTGATTCCAACAACTAAAAGACTAATAGATTTAATTAAATCATCTCCCAATATTGATTCGACTATTATTTCTTCATATACAAATGTGATAGGCAAGTACGGTGGACTTGAAGATTCCATTGGCCTCTTCAAGTTATTTATTGAAGCCCCCTCAGATTACAATAGAATTTTGCTTTTACAACCTATAATGAAGCATGGAGATTTACAATTAGCAGAAGAAATTTATGATTACTGTTTTTATCAAAAAGATCTAAGGGAAGGAATGCCATGTGAAGTCTTACATGTTTTAGGATATCTTGGATATACAAAGTGTACAGAAACCCTTGTATCACTAATTACATCAGATAACTGGCACATAGCTAAGGCTGCTATTTTAGGATTATTACATTTACCATGTAATGATTATGAAAGTCAGATAAAATCCATATTAGATTGCTCATTTGGAAAGAGTCTTTTTATGGAGTTCGTACCAGCACTAAGTTATAAAATTTCAAGCAGCAGTATGGTTTCAAGGTTATTTGAATGGGGAGATAGAAGTGCTTCAACTGATTGTAATTCAGGAATAATCTTAGGTATTGCTTTGTTTGGATCAGATCATAAATACATAATTAAGAATATTTTATGGAATCAGAATTGGGAAGCTCATGGAAGAGGTACAGGTACATGCATCTGGTCTTACATTGCAATGCAACACGTGGAATTAACCTTTAGGGAATTAATTCAAGATATCAAAATACTTCAGAATGAAGTTATTTCAAAGGAGGATCTCAGATACCGTCTAGATGTTTTATCTGAATTGTTAGAATGCAAGTTGACATTTAATGATCAACCAGTTCGGTTTACATTGACTAACAATGAATCATTAGTTGATATCTATAGAGATCTATTTGATTGGAGCAACGAAGACAAGGATGACTCAATCATTGGAATTATTTCAAATACACTAGAACAAGAAGTAGAATTATTGAATAAGTATTATCATTTAAGAGAGAAGTTAGAAATGAAAATTGAGCATAGTATTGAGGTAGCTCATTTAAAGGAGTATTCAGAGAAGTCACGCTCCATCAGCTAACACCGTATTCACGCTTCGGAGCAGTCGATCATTAAGCTAAGGGGTAACGATAGTTGAACAAACAATGAGCAGTTTGCTGCAGCAGCTGCTCCTTTTCTTTATTAAGCTAACGGGCAGGATAGTTTAGTCTCCATATGGAATATGTTGTGTTGGGGGTGGGGTTAAATGATTACTCTAAGGCAAATGTCAGTAGCTTTTCTCATTCATGGCAATAAGTTGTTGTTGATGGAGAAACCAAAAAACGCAAGTTTTGTTTCAGGTATGGTTGTACCTATTGGAGGGCATCTAGAGCAACATGAAATTAATAATCCGAGTGAAGCATGTTTGAGGGAAGTTGAGGAAGAAACAGGGCTGACAACCGATGACCTTACAGGATTGGAACTTAGATATATAATTTTACGGATTAAAGAAACAGAAATAAGAATTCAATATGTATATTTTTCAAATGCAAAGCACATAGATGTACGTGAGAGTGAAGAAGGTAAGCTCTTATGGGTTGATATAGGCTTAGTTGATAAATTAAATGTAACTGCCACAACGAAATACATAATCGAGCATTATTCTAAGAATAAAAATTCATCCGATATTTTTGTGGGTACGATGAAATCAGTTGAAAGTGAGCCCGAAATAACCTGGGCATTATTAGAAGATTGGGAAAAACTCAAGGTAGCATTAAGCTAACGGGACACGATAGATGAACAATCAAGGAGCAGTTTGCTGGGGCAACTGCTCCATTTCTTTGTTAAGGTAACGTGCAGTTATGCGTAATAAACCCTTGCCGTTATGGACAAGCATGGAATACAACAAAAGGAACGTTCGTTCTATTTTTGGTGTAAAATCAATATTAAAGGGGCTTATATGATAACGATTAAGAATCATCAGGGCGAATATTTATTTAGAGTTGCAGGAGTTTTGCGAATCGGTGATAAAATTCTATTTCAAAGAAACAAAAATGGAGATGCTTGGGTATTACCTGGGGGAAAAGCTGAAATTAATGAACCGACTGAAAAAACCATCGTTCGTGAGTTCATGGAGGAGGTAGGATTTCAAGTCGAAGTCCAACGACTAATTGCAATTATAGAGAATTTTAATGCGTACGGGTATGAGGCACTTCATGAATTTGGAATGTACTACGAGGTTAGCTTACTAGGGCAATTACCTCATGACCTCATTCAGTTTGAAGGTATAGAAGAGACAGTTAGACTGACTTTTAGATGGATTAGTGTCTATGAGATAAAGCAAATGAAAGTATTTCCAAAAGCGTTAAACCAGTATTTATCGGATATCCCAATGGATTTTAAGCATTTAGTAAATTCCGATGATTAAGCTAACGGGCAGTTTAGCGTGGAATTGACCAAATTGAAAACATGAAAATAGAACACTTGAAAGTTACACTTTTTGGATAAAAGTAAATGAATTATAATGTCCTAGGAACCTCCTAAGAGAAGCAAATGCTGAAGTAAGGAGATAGCGTGCTTTAAGAGAGCTTATTTGAAGGTAATCTTCTTCGGAGTTGTTTTGCTTGTGTACTCCTTCTTCAGCATACGAAGCAAAACAAAATCTTAGTGATAGTGGGATGGTGCATTATATGGCGGATAGAAAAGAAGAACGAAAAAGAACTTACCGTGCTTTGGCTATAGTCCTCTGTATCATTACCATACCTATTGCAATTTTGTACTACGGATATTTCCAAATTGTATATGCAGAAAAAGTAATTCTCACTCAAAACTCCCCTAACAAAAAAAATCAACTTGAAATTAGGGTTCGAGGACAGAATGCTTTTTTTTCGAATGCACCGATACGAATACACTATGGAAAAATTGGACATCTACGAACTTATATCGAAGAAAGAATTAACAATGATGGCAAGACTCTTTTTGCCGAAAATTTCGAGTTTACTTGGATTACAGAAGACGTCGTTTCAATTATTCTTAAAGGGGAAGAGCAAAAAGATAAGACATTAGAAATTACTTTTCCTGATTGATTTAGGTGGGATAAGAAATTCTGCATTTTTTCAAAAATAATCAGAAAATCTATTAAGCTAACGGGTAACGATAGTTGAATAACACACATGATGAGCAGACACTACTGTGGCCTGCTCATTTTATTAAGCTAACGGGCAGTTATGCTCAATCTTTTTTGATTATTCTAAAAATATATATACAACACTGAGATATCTTGGTATCATAATTTCAATATTTGAAAAGCGATGATGAGGGAAGTAAATAAATGAATTCTTTCACAGAGAGCTCCGACAGCTGAAAAGGAGCAAAGAGTTCCTTATTGAAGAAAGCCTCTAAGCAGCACATCGGAACCAAACAAAGGGGATGGTGTGACAGGAGCTCCTGTTATAGAGCTAGAGTATAAGCATTTTTTAGTGATGCCCGTACTTGAAGAGGCTTATATGGTGACATATTAGCGAATCCTGGGCGGTACCACGAGTATACAAATCTCGTCCCTGAGACTATGGTCTTGGGGGTGGGATTTTTTTGTTTCCGAATAGTCCGATGAATTTTATAATTTCTTAATGAGGAGCGATTCTATGGATATGGACAATCTGGAAGTCGTCAGAAGATTTTATGATGAAACAGTACAATATGAATGGAATCGGCTCGATCGGCACAAAGTCGAGTTTGAACTAAACAAACGCTTTATGAAACGTTATATTAAGTCGAATGACAGAGTATTGGATCTTGGTGGTGGTCCAGGAAAGTATTCACTATACCTCTCGGAGCATGGCTGCAATGTAACACTTGCCGACCTTTCACAAAACAACGTAGATTTTGCGATGAATAAGGCAAAAGAACTATGCCTTCCACTTAGTGGAATTTGTGCTGATAGCCGTGATTTATCATCTTTCGAAGACGGACAATTTGATCATGTGCTATGTATGGGACCGATGTATCATCTGAAAGACGAGAACGACAGGGTAAAAACGATAAACGAATGTTTGAAAAAATTAAAGCCTAACGGAACTCTTTTTGTGGCATTCGTCTCGTCATATTCATTCGTTTGGGATTACCTCATCCGCGATCCAGGTTTGATTCTCACAAATGAAAGAAGAAGTGAACTCAACTTCATCCTAGACGATACAAATTTTGCTGGAATGGGTTTTACGGATAATTTTTTCATTCGACCGAAGGATGTTCTGCCATTTTTCAAATCATTTGAGCTTGAGAAACTGCATGTGGTTAATTGCGAAAGTTTTTTATATTTGCGTGAACCTGAACTCCTTAGGCAATCACCTGAAGTGGTAAATGCTTGGTTGGACTTGGCAGAACAAGTGTGTGAACGTGAAGATTTGTTGAGTTTAGCAGAACATATCATGTACATTGGTAGAAAAATATAAGGTTCATGAACCAGTCATACCTTTGTGTAAAAAGATATTACGCTAACGGGGAACGAGAGCTCAATAATTACAACCACGAGGTTGCCGTGGGATCGACCGAGTAGCCTCGTTAAGCTATTTGGAAGTTTTCTACAAAATCCTCATAGGGGTGATTTCGTGACAGAACTAGAGGTGCTTATTCAAGAGATTTACGAGATACGGCAATTAAACTGGCTGAATTACAACGAGCAAGAACAAGAAACGTTAAATGAGAAGTTCATGACCTTTAAGCATGATGCTGAAAACGCAATATCTATGGTTACTGAATTAAACGAATTGGAGAGAATTATTAATTTTGAGCAAGAAAAATTCTTTATGCCGATTGATACTATGTTTAAGGTTCATCAAAAACGTATCGAGCTTTCACCAAAACAGTTACAATCATATGAACAGTTCGCACACTATTTGTTATGGTATGGCCCTGACTGGGAAATCAAAGCAACTCAAATTTTGAAATGCGTCGAAATTAAAGATTTTAATCAAGCTCAACACTTCTCCAAAGGCATTACTTATGAAACTAACGGGAAACTATAGCTCAATAACTATCGGGGGAGGACAACAATGTCCTCCCCTTATTTGGATTAAAAAGGTATCATTGAGCTAACGGGCAGGATTCTAGATTTGCACCTGAAATGATAATGTTGTGATCCTATTTAACTGAAAGGAGCGAAAGAAGTGAACACCAAGGATAACGCGGATTTCATCGAACAGATCATTCACCACGCGGAAAATTGTTTGGAGTTTTATTCTGTCAGTGGTGAGATCATTGATCTATATACTTATTTTCGTATACAACCTGAGAGTCAATATCATAAGTCACTTAAGGAGATCGAAGATGCACTCGAACAAAGATTGGTTAAGCGAATGAGTTTCGTTGACACCATAATGTTCCGCGAAAAAATCGATGAAATAAGAAGGTATTATGTATACCATCACTTGAAGTTCAATACTAATGTAGAACGAATTTGGAACTACATTGATGCAATTTTAGACTACGTTCGTCCAGCCAAAGATGTTGACACAAACAGAGGCAAGGAATTAACAGCATTTTCACTCTCAAAAATCATCATGCTATGCGTTTGGATTACGCTATTAAGAAGTAGACGTTTAGATTACGGGGACCGCTTAGAAGCGAGCAAAAAATTGCACCCTGAGGTATGGCGATATGCGCATACAGTCATGTATGTAGAAACACATGTCAAGGAGGCTTGTATAAAAGACGGCTTGCTACAAAATCGCGAAGAAGTAGCTGCTATCTTATTCTCACGCATTGAATCAAGAATCCACAGTTACGGACCCGTGCGATTCATGGATCACGTGCTGGCCGAGTACAAAAGAACGTTCGACGCTTCTACAGAGATGTTTAACCGTTCAAATAATACTACGCGCAAGTTTCTCTATCACGTTGCGCTGAAGATTGTAACTTCGACCGATGTACCAGAAGGAAAGGGTTACCCCGAAACCTTAATGGCAATCGAGAGAATCTCGAGCGTGTTATTGGATTTGTATGATTACCGTATAGAAAATCAATTTCAGCTCATGTTCATTGGCGACCCAATTCCATATTTCCAGCAAGCCGTGTTTCATGATGCCCTGTACAAGGATTATCAATATCCACCAGAAAGCACAATCATCATGTTGGATTCGATACTGGACTCATATCGTGAAAACATTGTAGAGGCTTTCGGAATGGATAAAGAGGCCATCATTCTTATTTCAAGCGAAATCTTATCGATCGCTACTTTAGCTCTAAAAACCGAAGGACCTTTGCTGCGGTTAACTGCATCTAGGTTGTACAGGAGGCTCCGTAAGCAGGTTACTTGGGATGTCATAATCACTTATTTAAATCGACTTTCGAGCAGTACCAGCTTAAACAGCAACTTCAACCACCCGCTGGAGGTTGTTGGAATTGATGCTGACTCCGAGTGGCTTGTACCTATTCCTGCTAAAGAGTATGAGTATTTTATGCCGCTTCCATCGATTGATTGCTTTGGTCTTTATGATAAAATGAAAGGGCTCTTGGGCCATCCAAGAAGCTGGGGTACAGTTTTCGAGCAATTTATTCAACAATGGATGGCCACTCATTTGGGCGAGCCAGTATATTCGGGTGATTATGTTCATGAAGGGGAAAAAGGGGAATCTGACGGTATCTGTATCGTTTGTAATCAGGTTATCGTGTTGGAAAGCAAAATCAAGCCGCTGACTCGCGATGCTCGATCTGGGCATATAGGTAAACTACTTCTTGATCTAGGCGGGTCGTTTATTCATAGTCAACTGCAAGCGTTTCGGACCGAGTCCGCTTTACGTTCTGAACCACCTTTAGAGTTGTTTCAACAAGGATCCGATAAGAGGGCAATGATAAATGGGAAGTTAACTCCAATTGCGAGAGTCGAGGCTCCTCAAAACGCAAACTATATTCGCATTTCATGTACGCCGTTCCATTTCGGCGTGTTTAATGAGAATATAGTTTGCCATAATATTTTCGAGGCACTAATAAAATATTCATTTGGTACAGATGATGAGTCGATTAAAGACAGGTTTGTTGATTTCGAAAAGAAACGCAGGTCACTTCTGGAGATTTTAGGGACGCTTCAAAAGCGGGCTTATAAAAAAGAACGTATTTTCGAGATGACACATGGTTCTTACTTTTTGTCATTTGGTCTAATCTATTTGCTAACTAGTCCAAGAACATCTAAGAAAAACGCTATTGATCGTCTTCGGATGTTCGGAAGCATTCAATCGGGTGATTATGATTCATATTTGATATTAAAACACATTCTTTAGTTTTCAGACGACCCTGGAGTACATAAGCTGCCTTTCTCAACTAACGGGGAACGATAGTTCAACATCGAGAGGACTGCCACTTGGCAGCCCTTCGCTCAACTAACGGGCAGGATACGATAAAGCACCAGGTCAAAAAAGAGTGTTATAATTTTGGRCGGAAATATTAGTTTGTYCAGTAAGTGGGGGGTAAAATGATAATAATAAATCACTTAGACACTAAACTATCAAGCCGATATGAGGAGCTTGACTCAAATCAAGATGGGAATAAGAATACTCAATTTGCTGACATTATTGTTGATGGCAAATCGATATACAATAGGCTCAGGAAATATGACATGGTCCCCGCATTAGGCTGGGGCACAAGTGATAATCAACGGCAAATGATTGATTATTTTCTTTTAAGGCAACCCCACGAATATTTGTACTACAGGTATCCCATTTTAGTTTGTCCTTTATGTGGAGATGAGGAATGTGGATTTATTTCAGTTAAGATTGATAAAGAGGGGGATATTGTCATCWGGAGAGATTTTATATTAGAAGGTGAGAATAAAAAAATAGACATAGGCCCTTTCTACTTTAATTGGGATAATTATTCCACGGCAATTAACAATACTTATGGCCTTACGGACGATAATTCTAATTAATCATTTAGCTAACGGGACACTATAGCTTAATAATCAAAGAACGAGGCTGCCGGCATAAATCGGCAGCCTCGTTGAGCTAACGGGCAGGATAGTTGACTACTTATAGAGGTTTTAGGGTGTACTAATACAGGAGGTGCAATTATGGATGGGAAATCTTTTTCAGAAATTTTAAAGTATCCTTACGTAATTATATTTGATAATGCAAACGGTAATAAACTTCACAGGACAAGTTGTCCTTTTGTTAAAGAGGAAGGTTATAATTTAAAAGTTAATAAAAATCACAGCAAAAATGGGCATTATGTTCCATTAGAGTACTACGAAGATACTAGAGATGCTTCTGTTATGCCGTGTAAAGTGTGTAAACCGACTCAAAAAGCATAAATCTCATTAGCTGAACGGGTAACGAGAACACAAGAAGGTGGAACCTAAACGAATTAGCAGTCCTTATATAATTCTAATAAGTATAAAAAAGGGGTGATATTATTGCGGCTCTTAATAAGAGTTATATGGATATTAGCTATTTTAATTAATCTATCCGCCGTTATGTGGTTTATCTTTGGAACGACAGCAAGTTTCCAAAGAGGAATGGATTTAATATCAACCATAATTTTTTCCTATTTTGGAATACCATCAATAATGTTAATTACTTTATCAATAATTTTACTTTTCAAAGGATGGATTCCTTCATCTCCATGGAGAATAGTTGCTGTTTCTATAATGATTTTATGTATGCTATCCTTAAGTCCAACATTGTTTAAGTACGTAGACACTAATGGATGGTTAGAAGAGGAGGTTACAACTGACACATTACAAATTACATCGGATAATACATATGAATATCAACTTGAGCTAATTAATTTATTTCAAAAGAATAGTTATGCTCGTCTATATCTTAAAAGTACTTCAACGGATGAAGAAATACGTATTCCATTAGACATACCTCTGAAAGAGATTGTTGTACTGTTCGTAGAGAAGAATAATCATTGGATTATGTTGGAAGCGACATCAGAGGCAGATATATATATATTGCACACGTCATCCAAATTCCCCTTTCCGGATGAAAAGTTTGAAGTTGATGTAAAGAAAAGAGAGGCAGTGAAGGTGCAATAAAATCGATTTACGATGTAGTTACCGGAAAAGTAAAGGAAACTCCTGAAAGTTGGAAAAGACTGAATGTTAAATGGCTGTATAGATTAATCCAACAGCCATCAAGATGGAAAAGACAATTGATTTTACCTCGCTTTGCTATAAGAGCACTGTTATATAGAGAGCGAAGATAATTTTAAACGTTGTATGTTGAACTAACGGGAAACGATAGTTGAGAAAAAATTGATAACTATAGAGGTTAAAACATATGGATGAAATAGTCGGAGCATGGTCTGCAGATGCTTTATTTGCACCAGGAACAAGTGATGAGATAATTTACTTTCTTGAATCCGGAGAAGGGTGGATAGAATACCTAAATTGGTCACTCTCCGAAATCGAAACATTTAAATGGTGGCGTAATGAAGCAGGGAGAATTAATATTAAAGGAGAAACCATTCATTCAAACTCTGAACCTCTGAAAAAGTCAAACAAAGTACATTCAAATTTAATAATAAGTATCCAACAAGGAACTACGACAACAGATAAACCCATAACTATCCTGTCAGTAGAAAACGATAACCTATTCGAAACAAATAAATATGGTTTAGTGAAAAGAATAATTGAAAAAAATTATTTTGCTAAAAGACTGATACTTTTAAATAAAAGTTAATTTTAACTGTGCACTATTTTTTAAGCTAATGGCTAATGATAGTTGAACATACAAAGAGCAGTTTGCTACGGCAGCTGCTCATTTCTTTGTTAAGCTAACGGGCAGAATAGTTCCAATATGTGGTATTGTATGCATTAGGTGTGAGTATCGTTTTTGGTGATTATAATATCTTACTAAGATACTATTTCGAGGGGGTTCAGATGAAAACAAAAGATGTCATTTACATGATTTATTATGAGGATGAACAGTCTGTTTCATCAATGGGAATTGAGTTCAATGATTTTATAAGTTGTCTTACTTTTGACTTAGAAAATATCTTGCTCCTTGCATCTGAGTATGCAGGTGAAGACTTTCATTCTGGTCTCGGATTAGAATTTGTTATTAATGAAAATTTAAATGAACTTTACAATGAAAATGTACATTCTTATGGTGATTTTTGTTGGGTAGATTTTAATGATGTCAGTGCCCTGGATAATCTGGAACCACAGGAGAAAGCAGAGTTGTTGTATTTGGGTCACTATAAACAACCACTAGCAAGCCCCTTTTTCGATAAACTTGATAATAAAATTGTATATTTGGCACATGATGATGGTTGGTTCAACAAAGTTTTTTACAAAGATATAAATCATTACATTGATGTATTGCGGCAGTTGATTTCATTTAGATTGAAGTCATATAAGAAGAATGTATTACCCCTTAGTTTAGAGGTTGGAAAGGAACTGGCTCTATTAGCTAAAGATGGAGTATTGATTGATTTATATAGAATTATCAAATCTCGAAACGGTGTTGAAATTCCATTTAACGTTATTGGTAAGATTAACGACTTTGATGATGTTTATAATAACATGGAAAGACATAAAGCAAAGGCTAGGTCGGAATATTGGCTCGTATATAAAAACAATGAATGGACCATTAAATCTTATAAATAAAAATATAAGGGTTTAATTAGGAAACTTGGGAATTGAACTAACGGGACACGATAGTTGAATACCACACATGATGAGCAGGCGCTACGGTGGCCTGCTCATTTTATTAAGCTAACGGGCAGGATAGTTTAAAGAATGACTTCTATGACAGATAGGATGATTAGTATTAATTACTACAAAAACAAAGTAAAATGGTGTGTGATTTGTGATCAGGGCTGGGTTGAAATTTTAAAAGAAGCTAAATCAAACAAGTTAATTCTATGTTGTAGTGAATGTGAATCAACTTGGGAACATCCTAATTATGTTCATAATGCTGAAAAAGCATCTTCAAGTGATGAACTACTGATCGAACCTGATGATGACGAAATCAAACACTGGGAGAAGTATATAATCGAACGTTGATGGGACCGATAAACACATAACAGGTGGTTCAACTAACGGGTAACGATAGTGCAGGAGCTTCTTTGTAGCGACTCCTTTTTATTTCCGTTGAAGTAACGGGCAGGATATCTTAATCAAGTCGTGAATATTTCAAATTAGGAACATTTGCAAAGACATTAAGCATGGTTCAATAAAAAGAGGCTTTATATGCAATTCTGAAACTTTTGAGCTACAGCAGGATGAATAGTGGAGGAAAGGACACCGCAGAAAGGCTGATTCTTCTTTCTGGCAGGTAAATCTAAATAATGGAAGCGAAAATTTATCTTGCAAAAATGAGAGCAAGCATAGAAAAAGAATACGGTGCTCGTTGGGGAGAAATATATACCCATTTTCCCGAGCATACCTACATAGACCCAGATAATGTGGAGGCAGTTCGGGAACTCTTGAATGGTAAGAACTTCACTCCGATACATATACAAATGACCTTGATTTTGAAGGATGGCAACGAAACCGTGTTGGGCTTTAATGTCCCAAGTGCTCTTGATCTGTGGAACGATTATCTACACGCTATCGACGCGATAATCCATGATGGATGCGTGCAGCGGATGTACGGGATTGATCCTGTTATTATGGAGATGGAGCTGCTGAGTGAAGGGCTTGTTCAATTTAAAGTAGGCAACGAGTATCCTGATCACGTATTTGTGAATGCCAAACTGCCAGCTGTACCGTTCTTTCTGGCGATTCTGAATGCTGTTCGTATTTTTTGGCGCAAGTTGAAGTGTTTACTGGTGAACGAAAAGAACCTCCCTCCAAATAACGTGATTGATTTTGATCGGCTGATGGAATGGATCGATTCCCTCATCAGCAAAGTGAGGGCTTTATCACAGGATAAGGATAAGTAGGAAATGGATCAAGTTTTTGTCCGACAGTTACGCTAACGGGTAACGATAGTTAAACAAATAAGGAGTAGTTTGCTGATGATATGCTCCCCCTACGGTAGACAGGTAAAAAAATAAAACCTGTAACTGTAAGGGGAGCTTTTTCATGGTCGGAGGGAAATATAATGCGCTAGAAAAACTCAATATCATTGAAGAAGTTTCTAGTGGAGAGATTGGTTTTCTAGCTGCTGCTAAGAAATATAAGATTAACAATACAACATTGATGAAATGGCAACGTCGCTATAAGCTGTACGGTTATGAAGGGCTGGAGCGCCATACACATAACCGAAGTTATAGTGCTGAACTCAAGCTTCAAGCAGTGAAAGATTACCTTGAGGGGAAATTGTCTAAGTACCAGATCATCGATAAATACAAGATCTCCAGCACAACACAGCTCTCCGAATGGATAAAGAAGTATAATGGTCATAGCAGCTTAAAAACCTACAAAGGGGAAGCAAAAGCTATGACAAAAGGTCGCTCTACAACATGGCAGGAACGGATAGAGATCGTCCAGTATTGCCTAACRAATCAGCATGACTACCAAAAGACAGCGGGACAATTTCAGGTCTCTTACCAGCAAGTATATCAATGGGTGAAGAAGTTTGAAGATGGTGATCAGGAAGCATTAAAAGATGGCCGTGGGAGAAAGAAAGCTCTAGAAGAGTTAACGGAGGCCGATCAACAGAAACTCAAGATGAAGCAAATGGAGCACGAAATTGAACGCCTTCGGGCCGAAAATGCATTCTTAAAAAAGTTAGAGGAACTCGAAAGAAGGCGACGCTAGGACATATTCGACAGGAAACGGTCTATCTCGCCATTCAAGCGCTTCATAAGGATGAGTCATTAAGTATACAGCTTCTCTGTGAAATTGCGGGAATTGCACGCTCGAGCTATTACAAATGGCTAAATCGCAAACCCAGCGCTTGCGAGCTGGAGAATGAGCAGTTGACACAGGTAATGCTATCCATCTACGAGAAAGTGGAGCGTACCTTCGGATACCGCCAATTGACTCTGCATATGCGCAAGCAAACCGGAAAAACGATCAACCATAAACGTGTATACCGGTTGATGAAGCTAAGGGGTATTCAGTCTGTAATTCGCAGGAAGAGAGCGAAATATGTGCGCTCCACTCCGCAGCAAGTGGCGGAGAATATGTTAAACCGTAAGTTTGAGGCTACAGCACCAAATGAGAAGTGGGTCACGGATGTGACCGAATTCAAATATGGACATGGTCAAAAAGCGTATTTAAGCGCTATTCTAGATCTCCATGATAAATCCATCGTCTCCTATGTTCTGGGACATTCCAATAACAATCCGTTAGTATTTCAGACGTTGAAGCAAGCCTTGCAAGCAGCTCCAGGAAGCAAACCAATGCTTCACAGTGATCGTGGATTTCAATACACATCGTTGGACTTCAAAAAGCTCTTGGACAAAAATGAGCTGTTTCAGAGCATGTCTCGAGTTGGTCGATGCATCGATAACGGCCCAATGGAATCCTTCTGGGGGACTCTAAAATGTGAGAAGTACTATTTACACAAGTACGAAACCTTTCAGGATCTCAAGAAGGACGTCGAGAACTACATCCATTTTTACAATAACGAACGATTACAAGCAAAATTAAACGGCCTTAGTCCAATGGAATTTAGGAACAAGGCCGCTTAACTGATTTTTATTATTTGTACTGTCTACTTGACGGGGTGCAGTTCAGAATAGTGATACTGTTATATTCAGACAAATTGAGAGGAGAGGGACTAGGAGGTGTGTCTAGAAGTGTTGGATCTTATCGAAGACAAAAGAAAGAGAGGGAAATGATATGCCTAAGTTAATCATGTTAGTTGGCTTGCCCGGAGCAGGGAAATCTACATTCGCAAAGGAATTAGCTATTAAAGAAACTGCGGTAATACTGTCTTCGGATGCATTAAAAGAAGAGTTATTTCCCGGTGGTTATGAAGAAAAGAATGATCCTATTGTATTTAATGAATTATATTCTAGGGCATTTAATAATATAACAAAGGGAATTAGTGTCATACTTGATGCTACAAATGTTGCATCAGTAACAAGAGTAGCTGCTTTAAAGAGATATTCTAACTGTGAAAAAATTAGCTATTACATAAACACACCGATTGAGGTTTGCCGTAAAAGAAACAGTCTAAGAGATAAGCCAGTTTCTGATACTGCTATAATGAAAATGCACAATAGTCTGGAAATTCCAACGGTGTCTGAAGGGTTTCATAAAGTATGTATAGTTGATTGATTGAAGCAAAGATTATGAAATAATGTACTTAAACTAACGGGTAACATTAACTTAATAAAACACTTAATAAAACACGACGGCAGCCGGATAAAAAAATTCCATTTCAATGGTAAGTATTTTTTTCAATTCGAATCGTTCCATCGATCCTACAACTGAAACAATTGGTTTCTAACTTCCAATAACGAAACATCCATTGAAGTACAAATCAATAACTGATTCCAATAAATATAATAAGTTTTAAAAATGCTGAGTCCAGGTAGGGTATGGATTCAGCTTTTTTATTAGAAGAGGTTTAATCAAATGCCAAAATCACTAACTTAAGAGGAAGTGACAAAATAACAATGCTGAGAATACAAGATAGATTGTGACACAAGCCATGTAAATCTATATAGGATAAGGCCTAAAGCCAATACAGTGACATATGTATAAAATACGAGTTTTGTGAAGAAGTATTAAAGAAACCACATACAGACTCGGGTTTATCAATCCATGTAAACCCTTTTTAACTTTGTAACTATGTTTGTTTAAGTGTCTTCTATTCATGCAGTCATGCAGCTCATAACGATCTGAATATGAATTGTTTCATAACTCTTTTGCATAATTGTCTTATTGAACTTTCTTAATCGTTTAATCGTTTATTTGATGATCTATCCGTGAAATGTTTATTTCATTGTCGTTTGAATTAATGAATACTTAAGTGTTTCATTAATTTGAGCACGTCATTGATTCGTTTATCAATTCAACTAATAGTTATCCTTGTATAAAGTTTTATCCCCAAATATTGGATAATATACATATAAAGAGTCGAACGATCCACAATATCCTGTGAATCATCCAACCCTTTATATACTTATTTTATTTTAAATTTCCCATAAAGCTCCTAAAGTTTTCCACGATCTCTTTGGATCGGGTATGGTGTAGATAATGTGTGCCTTCAAAGGTCATCATTTTTCCATTAACTAAATCTTTTATCTGCTCTTCATGCTTTTCTTCCCAACCTTCAACATCCGTATTATTCTCTTCTAAAAAGAAAATAACTGGAAGGTTTTTCGGGAATTTCAATTCTTCGGCAGCTTTAAAATTAGATTGGAAATTTTCCCCTTCACTGATGATATTGGGATTCATCATATTTTTGAGTAAGATTATTCTAATTTGCTCTCTTGTTTCATCATCAACTTTGGGTGCAATAAGCTGATCCTCAGTTAGTTTCATTTGCAATCGCAAGAAACCAGATTTTTTGAGTACTTTATAGATATCTGATGGAAATGGTTCGTCCAAACCGCCTTGTGTTGGAACGCTGCTATCTATGCCAACAAATGCACTAACTTCATTCTCATATTTGTTTACATAATCTAGACCGTAAATACCGGAAATGGAGTGACCCATCAACGTGTATCGGTCAATATTTAACTGGTGTAAAGTCTCATGAATTTCATTCACTATATTTTCAGTAGTACGTTCTTTTTCAGTAACATCACTTAAGCCATACCCAAATGGCTCAATCACGACTACTTTGTAATATGGAGCTAGCTCTTCCACTAATGGTTTAAAATCAAGGGCCGGCGCTCCTGTTCCATAACCTGGCAGCAGCACGACCGTTTCTGTGCCTTTACCTTGAATCATAACATTTATATTTTTCCCATCTACAGGTACAAGTTGACCATAGGATTCAATTTTCCCTTTCTCCACTTTATTGCTGATTATATTAACGATAAAAACAACAGCTAGAAAAACTACAATGCCTAAAAGAATAACAATGATTGATTTAAGTATAAATCTAAGTATCTTTTTCATCATTCAATATCTCCCCTAATGTCACATATAATCTAATGGCTTTCGATTTATCAGCGGATCTTCCGTATAAGAATGTCCTCTTTTCGGATTCTAGATTGTTAACTTCCATGCATGTTGCGTAACTGGCATTTCCTCGGGCCTCCCTGTTTTCACCTCTACATTCTTTGTTTCAGCCGGTTTGTCAGGTGACATTACCGAATATCAAACTACAAATTTATATAACTTCGCTTTTGTCTCCCTCATTCTAACAAATCAGTCTTAGATCCTGTATAACGCAGCTTTAACTAGACCTTAACTCTCATCCGATACTGGAGGCAACAATTAAGCATCCATTAAGATTACGGAAGGTTCGTTCTTCTTCATAAACCGTTGTAAAAAATACCGCTCTAAACGTTTAGAGACCGCCCTTTATCAAGGACGGTCTCTTCATGGGATAGAACGCTATTAGGTTCATGATAAACATGAATCATTCTTTTGAAAAAGAGTCGGCTAAACCCTTATATGCTGCTATAAAAAACGCGGGATCTGCGGATATCATATACGAAAATACACCTTGCAGCGTATGCAAATAAAGAATACCGCCAGTCCCACCGATCGGTTTATAAGATAAATCGAATACTTCCGCTATGGGAAACTCTCGGTACTTAGTAACAATCTTCTCCTTGTACAAATACATAAGACGTTCATCCACAACCGTTTTTTGTTCTGAATTTGTGATTTCTCTCTCCACTTTATAATAATGCTGGATAGCAATACAATTCATATTTACTCCTCAATGCTTCGTCATTAACGTCTACTATAACAAATAGTCTTTATACTTTACAAAAAATACCACTTAACCATTCGATTATATCAAGTAAATAACAAATGTACACTTGCTGTTGACCCTATTCCAATTATTACGCCCGTGATAACATCACCTGGATAATGAACCCCTGTCCAAATGCGTGAAAAGGCAATAATCGAAGCCATAGTTGGTTCACATCAATTTCAACTTACGACTTCGTCTCTCAAGTACATACTGGTACAATCCGATTGATATTGCCAGCCATGTTCCACTAGCCAAATATCCGCCAACGATATCACTTGGATAATGGACGCCCAAATAAATTCGGCTAATCCCTATTGCAAGTATCATAACTGAACCAATTGCAATCATAACCATACGTGAATGAGCGTTTGGGATATGCTTCCAAAGAAGAAATACGATTATTCCGTAGAAAGTGAATGCACCCATCGAATGTCCACTTGGAAAACTATAACCGTTTACTTCAACAATTCGATGTATCGTTGGCCGGGCACGCTGAAAGATCAACTTCAATACCGTATTCAAAATAGTCGATCCAAGCAAGATTCCTACATAGAAGAGCAGTTCCCTTCTGTATTGTAATTTTGCTAAAACAACCAGCATAATGACTGCAAGAATGGAAACGACTAGTCCCGAACCGATCATTGAGAAAAACTTCATGATAGCTGTAAGATTAGCAGATTCTGTTCCTTGAATTTTACTGATAATGATCTGATCAAACTTAGCAATACGCTGATCTCCAATCCAAATCGATATCCAAATGAATCCTATTGCACCCATTAGACTTAACAAAAATGCACGTGTAAAAACGAAAGTAAAATTCACCCTGCAACACTCTCCATACTCTGATTAATATAAACGAGGCTAAAATAATGATGTATATACACTACTACGTCTAATTGGACAAACAAGCTCCAGTTCGCAGCTTTTTTGTGGGTATGAAATAAGCCAATCCTGCTCACCCTATAATGGCTGGAGGTGATGATATTGACAGGTAGAAACAATAAGCCGGACAACGATGGACCTGCTGCAAGTCCATCTCGACTTGATCAATTTGGTGATAAGCAAAGCAGAAACAACGGAATTATTCCGAAGAAAAAGAACAAAAGCTGCTAATCTAATGTTAAGGCAGCCCCCATAAAAGGAGCTGCCTTAACTATTCTTGAACCAGTAAAAGATCATTTACGTTTCAAGATCAACCAGAGGATTTTATAATTTTCAACAAATGAGAACAATTGTTCCCCACCAGCGAAATGAGCATATCGGGGATAAAAACCACTTATTTTAGTCAATTTAACCAAAATTTAAGGTAATATCTATGATCACACCTGCGATTAAGTGAATTTTGCCCATAATCACGAAAATTATGATGCATTTCACGCTCCCTCTGATAAGAACATTTGTTCTACACCCGTATATTCGACCACTTTTATACATAAACCGCTATCAAGAATCCGCTTTGCTCTCGTTTTCCCAAAAAAGAAAGCAATCGATTTAAGATAAATACTAAGCGTTAAAACACAAAAAAAAGACCACGACAGCAATTATTTATGCTGACGTAGTCTTTTATCGACAGGATTTTAGTCCCAAGGATGTTTAACCGTTAAAAATCCAGCGAATTTCTTACTTTCATCTCTTCTTATTTTTCGCATGTCCGCACGGTGCGGAGCAGTCTCGAACAATTTTAGCTCTTCTTCCGATTCGGGTACGACTAGCGGTACAGGAACAGGCTTACGGTTCTCGTCCAGTGCAACAAAGGTTAAAAAAGAAGTAGCAGCAATCTTACGTTCACCGCTTAACAAATCTTCCTTGATCACCTTCACAAACACTTCTACTGAGGTTCGGCCTGTCCAAGTCACGAATGCTTCTAAGCATACCGAATCTGAAGGTCTAATGGGATGCAAAAAATCAACAGAGTCCGTTGAGGCCGTCACGACTGAACGTCGGCAATGCTTGGTTGCTGCAATCGAAGCAATATCATCGATATAAGCCATTAGTTTCCCGCCAAACAATGTATTGTGATTGTTGACGTCCGTGGGAAATATTCTTGCCGTTTTATAACATCTGGACTCGCGTGAATGCCTCTGCTCCATTGATTATTCCCCTTTTTTAAATACGGATAATAGTTGTGAGATCGCTATCTCCTGCTCAACTTCTAAACAGAAATCAACAGGACGGCCTACAACTGAACGTACTCTGCGATCAGTAATAATCATCCCAGCCGTTAAGCCTTCTCCACAGTCAATAACTGCGTTCATCGTTTCTATTTTGACGAGTGATGGATTAATAGCAACGATTACAGCTAACGGATCATGCATGGCGCATTCTCCTTCAAAGTGATTAGAAAATGCATAAAATTCAAAATAACGCTCTAAAGCGACATTCAAGAAATCAAGGATTTCATGCTTATCATCTGCAATTTCCCGAGATAATTGCTCCATATGTGCTTTTGTTAGTCGTGTCTGCTGTGTCACATCTAAGCCGACAATTGTAATTGGAAGCTCCGACTCAAATACGAGTGCTACCGCTTCTGGATCACCGTACAGATTCGCTTCGCTTACCGGAGTAATATTACCTGGTGCGAATACCGTTCCACCCATAATAACGACCTTTTTGAATTTTGTTACAATCGAAGGATCAAGCTGTAAAGCTAGGGCTAGATTCGTTTGTCTGCCTACGGTCACAAGGATAAGCTCTCCCGGATTTTCATTCACTTTCTGAACGATGAATTCCGCAGCAGATACATCCAAAGGCTTCTGAAGCGTTGGAGGCAATATCGCATCTCCTATTCCATTATGTCCGTGAATATGCGCAACAGCGCCTGGGAACACACGCTTGAGCGGACCTGATGCGCCTTTTGCAACCGGAACCTCATAACCGCAATTTGCAACTTGAATGACGCGCAGCGTGTTTTCAGTAGCTTGTTCGACATCGATATTCCCAAATCCAGTCGTAATACCCTCTACTTTAATCTCAGGTGAAAGCAGTGCATATAAAATAGCTAAAGCATCATCAATGCCTGTATCAACGTCAAGCAACATCCTGTTTATCTTCGACATAATATGATACCTCCCTTTTCTATCGTTCATTGTAAACGAATAACACCCCAAAAACCAATAAAAAAAAGAGTTTGTGCTTTCTGTTAAAAAAAGAATATGATTTTGGGATGATTAACCAAAGAAATGACTTATATACACCATCACGAGAAGACCTATAATAAATGAATAGGTCGCTGAACGTTCATAACCATGTCCATGTGTCTCTGGAATCAGTTCCTTATAGACGATGAACAGCATGGCGCCAGAAGCGAACGCAAGCCCGTAACCAATTAGACCAGCCACATAACTAGCGGCAAAATAACCGACTATCGCTGATACTACCTCCATCAGTCCAGTCAACGTAACGATGAGCATAAGTTTCAGCTTGCTCACCTTGGAATGAATTAGGAATATGGCAAGGACAAGCCCTTCTGGCATGTTCTGGGCTCCAATTGCAATGGCTACCATCGGTCCAAGACCGCCATTCGCACTCGCATAACTAAAGCCAGTGCTTAAGCCCTCCGGAATGTTGTGGATGATTAAAGCAAATATGACGAGCAGCGACTTGCTATCGAAGGATGAGATGCCTCTCTTTTGCTCAATATCGATATGGGGAAGGTTCTTTTCTATCAGGTCAAGTGCGATTACCCCAATTAACAATCCTAACGTCAGTGGAATAAGACCAGATTCCTTGAGAGCTTGCGGCAGCAAGCCAAAGGTTGACGCAGAAACCATAATTCCAGCTGTAAAAGCGATCAATATGTCTTTCCATTTTTCTGAAAGACTTTTGACAAAGAGTAGCGGAACCGCGCCTAGCACGGTAGCCATTGCAGAGATAAAGCTTCCTATGAGTGCTTCTACCATGTTGTGTCTCCTTAGCGGGCCGTTCACTACCCAAAAACTGTTTCCTTATTTTGTACGATTAATGCAAATTCCATCCTTTTCTTACTTTGCCAATCCATCTTTAACAAGGTTCATGAAGTACGATTGATGATCAGGGTGACATGCAATTAAATATGGCTTTTTATTTACACCCTTAAACGGGTTGCCCTCATAATCAATAACAACACCACCTGCTTCCTGAACCATTAGAATGCCTGAATATAGATCCTCGCCTTCCGAATTATAAACGATAATCGCATCCAAATCCCCTCTGGCGAGCATTGTCCATTGCAGCGTAGGAGCCCAAAGCCGCATCATCCGTTTCGTATTAACGTCTATGTAATGTCTAAGTGTAACTGCACGCTGTTCATTTTGTACTGCATGTCCTTGTATCCAGCCGACTCTTGCTTTAGTAAAAGCTTTTGCCTCATTAACACTTATAGGCTTAGCATTGCATAAACTACCTTCGCCTGCGGAGGCAACATATAAACGATCCGTCATCGGCTCATAAATGACCGCTAATACCGTATTAAAGTTGTAAGAGAGCGTAATCGAGATACCGAACAAAGGCAGTCCTACCGCAAAATTATTTGTTCCATCAAGGGGATCGACCAACCACATCCATTCGCTAATAAGATCATTTTCGCCATACTCCTCTGAACGAATTCGGTGATCTGGAAATACGCGTCTAATTTTATTTAGGATGATGCTCTCAGCCAAATAATCGACTTCCGTAACAATATCGCCATGATCACCCTTTTCTTCATAATGATCCAACGTCCCGAATTTCTCGCGAGTAAGCCGGCCCGCTTCATAAGCTGCAGCAATGGCGACCTCTCTAGCTATATTAATAATCATTTGATCCATGATTTAGGCCCCTTCACTTGTTTGACTTTCAACAGAACTTAACTAATGTCCTCAGACTTTGTAGTATAGAAGTGTAGACGATTGCCAAAAGGATCTGTAATGCTCACTTGATTCCATTCACCATCAAATCCAGGTCTAGCAAAATTATATTTTTTGGCTAATAAATGTTCTTGCAGTGCCTTGGCATTATCAACCTCGATGCGTATTGCTGAGCCAGGCGTACAATCGCCGTAATGCTCAGATAAATGGATTACACAATCCCCATTGGAGATTTGCATATAAAGGGGCAAGTCTGGTTCAAAACGATGCTCCCAATCGCATTTAAAATCCAAGAAATTGAAATAAAAGTCTCGTGCTTTTGCTTCATCAAATATACGAAGAATTGGAACGATTGGCTTCATATGAAAAGTCATTGGTTTACACATCCTTTTCCAGTGTCCTATCTTCCACGATTATACATGGATTTCAAAGGGTACGGAAGGCTTACAATAGAGAAAAGGACTGTAACCTAATGCACATTGTGCATGTAGGTACAGTCCTTTTCTCATTTTAACTGCTATTATTTCACAATGCTTTCCAATACATCATCAATGACTTGCGAGTAAGCAATCGTACCTGCGTACAACCAGCTTGATGTGCCTGGGTACTCATAAATTTTACCGTTTTTCACTGCAGGTATGTTCTGCCAGATAGGATCGCTCAGTGCTTTAGAATCCGCTTCTGTTCCACTGTTGACGAGGAACAAATGATCAGCATCAAGTTCAGCTAATTTTTCGAGAGAAATCGGATTCCAGTTTCCAGTTCCTGATGCAGAAACTTCTTTCACAACATCTGGAACCGTCAAACCTAATTGATTATAAAGAAGATCACCGCTCGATAGTTTTTCACTTACGATATAAAAGTTTCCTTGTACAAACCAAAGGGCTGCAGCTGATTCACCTGGTATTGCACCTTGCAATTTTTCTTTAGCAGCTTTTGCTTTTGTATCATAATCATCCAAAGCTTTTTGTGCTTCTGTGCTCTTTCCAAAAACCTCACCGATTTTCAGCAAAGTAGCACGCCAGTCAGCAATCAATTTATCTCCAATTGTAAAGGTTGGAGCAATTTTTGAATATTGCGCGAATTTATCGCCTTCAACATTCGCATCATATGCCATAAGGATAAGGTCTGGTTCAAAGCTTGTAACTGCTTCGAATGGAAGATCATACGGAATGGTAGGTACATCAGCAAGCGTGTCATGCAGGTAATCTTGAATACCATTTGGAACCGACCATTGTGCCACTGGCTTAATGCCTAATGCGACCAAGTGATCTTCTAAATAAGGAGCAATGATACGCTGCGGATTAGCAGGGATCGTTACTTCGTTGCCTAGCGCATCCGTTAGTTTTCTTTCTGATGGTGCTTCAGTTGGAGCTTCTGTAGCAGCAGGAGCATTATTTGTTTTATTGCCTCCACAAGCTGCTAGTGAAAAAGATAGGACGATCAAACTCATAAGTACGAGTACAAATCTCTTGTTGCGATTTATCACGATACTTCCCCCTGTAGACGGTATATGGCCATGAAGTAAAAATAGTTTCACCTCAAAAGTCACCTAATGATAACAATTATCATTTTCATTGTCAACTAGGTTAGCAGCGTTCATCGTTTATCGTCCCTGTCCTACATTCTCTAACGTATGTGATCCTTCAAATCGTATTTCGTTAACGGCGTATCGCTTTGCCCTCTCCCCCTATCTAATCTGCAACACAACTATCTTTCTCTTGCTATGACAAATCCTTTATCTGTTGCAGTAAATCCAATTCTTGGATAATAGTCAACAGCTGATGGTGCAGACAATAAGACGAGTGATACTTCCGCACCAAGTGTTTGTCTTAAACGCTCTACCAACTCCTTGCCGATGCCTAATCTTTGGTAGTCGTGGTCAATAGCCAAATCAGACAGATAGCAGCAATAGGAATAGTCAGTAATCGCCCGAGCTATTCCGACTAGTTTATGGCTATCCCATGCACTAATAATAATATCTGCATGATCGATCATTTTTTGCAGACGTTCTAAATCCTGGTATGGCCTTTTTATGCCTGAGTTTGCAAAAACTTGCGATAGGTCCTGTGCGGACAAGTTTTTATCGTTTTGATAATGAATCATTGTTTTTCCCCTCTCCCTCATATACGCTTGTTGATTTCCATGATTATACATCTTAATGCGTTTATCGGATAGATAGTTTTTTTGACAAATCAATAGCCCGTCACATCAAACCCGTTTACTTTATAAAACTCACTAGGGTCCCCCGAACCTTAAAAAAAAGCTGCCCAAAGGGTCATTGACCTTCAGGACAGCCTCAAGCTATAACACAGATTCACATTTACTTATTCCATTGCATGATGAGCAATCGCATTCAAAATAACGTCAAACATCTCTTCTCGTTCCCAAATCACTTTAAAGCCTTGTACTAACAAGTCACCCAGTTCTTGCTCCAATGGCCTTCGTAGCCACTCCGAGTCTGCAACGCCAAAATCCGCTTCCAATCCACTCGCATACTCGACTTTTAAAGAGGTTAGCAAAGCATATTCCTCTTTCGTTGCTTGCTCTATAGCGTCGTACTGGAACTGATAGAGAATAGCTTCAACTGTTTTTTGCTTCTTATCAGAAACAATGAGGAAGCTTAAATTCGAATCCTCTTCACTCTCATCGTCTGCACATGGCCCAACCAAGGCGATGCCTGCAATATGAGATTGTCCGCCTGCCCATTTTACAAAGTCGTACATAAGTTTATAATAATCCGGCCTCATACCCTTGAACCCTCCAAATACCATCGTGGAACAATGCTGTTAAAATGATTATGGTCCTCTAGCACTCTCTCAAGCTTCTCCATCATAATGGGGAGCTCGACTGGTCTCACTTTCAATATCCAAACGATTGAAGAGATAATCGTCATTGCAAGGTAAAGAGAGTATAAGGTCCAGAACTTATCGTCAGGCTCTTGTTTGCCATGATAACCTTTAAAATTTCCAATCGTAAACGGGATGCTGATTTCACTGCTGAACATCCCCGCCTTCAAAAATTCATGAACGGGGTCACCCCAGTCCCATCGATCAAAATCGATGACGCCAGCCAAGCTGCCATCCTTTATGATTAAATTGCCCACATGGAAATCATCGTGCTGAAAAACGTTGGGCCGATCCTTCATCAGATGCAAATTCCGATCAATGAAGGAGAGAAACTGTGCATCATCCTTCATTCGAGCCCCACTAGACATATATTGCTCAATATAGCGTTTATGCTTCTCAAGCTTGCGATCATACCAAGGAGTTACGGAAGCAGGAGCATGCCACCTATGCATCTTAGCAAGCTCTTGTCCTGCTTCCAAACCAATCTTGTACTGAACCTCCTCTGAATAAGCAGAAATAGCTTCTGTCGCTTCATGGCCATCGATATACGTTAATAGCATGTATCCCCTATCCGTATTTGGCAGAGTACTCATTTCTAATGGCTTAGAGCAATTGACATCATACTTCTGCATGTTCAGTATGACTTCATATTCAGCTTGCTTAGCTGCAAGCTCATCCAAGGCGAAACATTTCAACAAATAGAGCTGACCATTCTTCTCTATCCGAAACTTTTGATCATTCGAATAACCTTTATTTATTTTCGAAATTCGACTGCTCCCTTGAAGTGTCTCTATACCATTGACGATGTTGTCTATTAGCTCCTGCTCATTCATAATCTCACCTCGTCATTCCAAATAGAAAAACGATCTAAAAATCAAGTATTTCTTAACCAGACGTTTTTATAGTCAATTTTACCCCATGCATTTAATGAAATCCCTTGCAGCGTTTGATGATGCCCTACAACCTGCAGGCTATGATATAAGAACAATAAGCTGTAATTTCGTTTGAGCTCCTCTTGTATGCTTATTAAATAACCCATTCTAATATCCGAATTCTCAAATCTTAAACAATTCGAAATTTGTTGATAGATATTCGATTTGTCGACAGTTCCCAGATGATTCGTAATAAAACTGTCCTTTGACATATACATCTCAATAAGCGAAATATCGGGCTGCTCACCGAGTACTTCCCCGCTTAGTATCATATCTGCTTGAATGATGGTTTCGGGATTAGCAAGCTCTTCGAGCGAAAGCTTTACGATTTCTAGTGAAATGCCTAAAAGTCTGCATACTTTTTGCAGCCATTTCGAAGTTTGATCATTCGCAGGCATTTCATATGTGTATAAAGTGATAGTCTCGCCCTTGTAACCCGATTCTTCGAGCAATTTTATCGCTAGTTGTATGTCATAAGCGTTGAAGAAAGCCTTATCTGTTTCCTCTAAATTAAAGCCGCTTGAAGGCTGGTGCCTGATACCGCCTAATTCGCGGATCATTTGCTGTCTGTCTATTCCGTAGTGCAAAGCTTGGCGGAACTTCATTTGCTGAGTTATGCCGTTTTTAGCTGTATTAATAGTAATAAAAGTGCTGCCTTTTTCCAACTGCGCCAGCGCTGGTCTTAAACTCTCTTTGATTTGCGCTTCAAAATAAACCAGCTGATCTTCCCGATCTGCCTGCAGCTGCTCTTGATTTTCCTCATAGTTTGGCCACACCCACATTTCAATGCGATCCAGATGCGGACAACCTTCCAAATAATACTCATTCGCCTCTGCAACGAGCATAGACTCATTGTTTTTTGTAATTTTGAATGGTCCAGTCCCAATGGGCATTACCGCAAAATGATGATCAGAGCCAGTACCATCCAGCATTTCAGGTACAATGGAATATCGTTCCGTACAAAGAAAATGAAGAAATAGCGCGTTAGGCTCGTTTAGCTCAAAGCTAATGCTGTACTTGCTCGTTTCTCTTATTTCCTTAATCTTGGACGTTAGCCACTCTGAAGGCGATCTTGCTAACAGTCTTTGAAAAGTAAATGCGACGTCTCGCGAGGTCATTAGCTTATCATTGTGAAAACGAACACCTTTACGCAAAAAAAACGTCCAACTCGTTTTCATATCGTTGCTTTCCCAGAAATGAGCTAGCTGAGGGTGGAATTTCCCATCCTGATTTGAATACCTGACCAATGTATTAAAAATCTGTTCTATCCAATGCGTCTCCATGCGACGAGTGACGAAAGCAGGATCTAAACGAAGGAGAGGACGATAAAATGGGAACCTCAGTACATCCTTCTCCTCCATATCCCGCTTCACTCCAAATAACTCAGACAACCATGTCATGATTTCGGATTTTACAGCTGGATCCTGCAGCATCTCAAGCATACTCCAAGCCTCGTTGATCTTGCCCTTCTCTACTAGACTCTTCGCTTTGGCGAGAATGATATCCCGGTAAGAAACAAGAAAAACAATTTGGGATAGATTGCCGCGGCCACGTCCAGGCAACCATTCGATATAACTTTTTTCAATCATTTTTGTCAAAAGGATTTGTACATTTCTGCGTGTGCAGGACAATATGTCGCAGATTCGTTCCATAGATAAAAAAATTGGCTCGCGTTCTGGGTTGGCCGGAAATGTGTTTCTTAACCTGCAATAATAATCTTCCACATCCATCCTTAACACCACCTAGGAAACGAAGCTCCAGCATACATGCTTCGTTGCTGTTTTCTCTCTAAGCTTTTTTACTGTAAGCAACAACTTCCTCATAGGATAAATTCCCGCCAAAAATATCAAGCGCGCTGCCGATCGTAATATCCAGCTTGCCGTGTGAAAGCTCATTAAATTGATCCATATCCGCAATCGATCTCGCCCCGCCGGCATAGGTTGTCGGAATGGTTACCCAATCAGCTAATGAGCTTACAAGACTTTGCTGAATGCCGCTCTGCTTGCCTTCTACATCCACAGCATGAACAAGAAACTCGTTGCAATACTGCTCGAGAAACGAGATGTTTTGTTTGTTCACTACGAATTCGCTGAATTGCTTCCATTGATTCGTCACAACAAACCATTGCCCGTCCTTCTCCTTGCAGCTAAGATCGATGACTAATCGGTCTTTCCCAACTTCAGCGACGATTTTTGCAAGATGATCCTCATTAAGCTGACCATCTTTGAAAATATAGGAAGTAACAATAATATGCGATGCGCCCTTCTCCAAATAAAAAGCTGCATTATCCGCAGTAATGCCACCGCCAATTTGCAAGCCACCGGGATATTGCTCAAGGGCACGAACTGCAGCTTCCTCATTACCGCCGCCAAGCATGATGACGTGGCCGCCCGTGAGCGCGTCCTTCTGAAACAGCTCTGCATAATAAGCAGAATCTTGTTTGGATACAAAGTTTTCTATTATTTCGGCATTCAGTGTCTCTCCGACAATTTGTTTCACTTTACCGTCATGCAAATCGATGCAAGGTCTAAATTTCAATTTCATTCCTCAATTCTGTATGTTCTAAGTATGAATATCCTTATATGAAAAATAACCTAATGGTCTATGTAAATCAACTATATTACGTAATCTTGGTGTATAAACCATTTACCGCTTTTCAACTGTATGTTGTGACTTTAATTGGATCGTTTCAATAACCTCAGATAAGCTTCTATCCGCCATTGAAGGAATGCGTAAATCATAATCGCTGAAAGCAAAATCCTTCGTTAGCTCGTTCGGAACGATGACTGTACAAAGTCCCGCTGCTTTTGCTGCTAAATAGCCGTTTAGAGAATCCTCGAATGAAATGGTTTCTTTGGCTTCAACACCAAGTTTTTGCAAGGCCAGCAGATACAGCTCTGGATCTGGTTTAACCTTTTCGACCTCATCAGCCGTACTAAAGCTGTCAAAATAATCGCCTAATTGATGTTTAATCAAATAAGGCTTTATCCATGCAAGCTGTGAGCTGGATGCTAGCGCGATCTTGAGGTTCAATCGCTTTGCCTCATCCAGGTAGTCTATAACGCCAGGGCGAATCTCTGCTGACTTAAGAAGCTCTGCATATATCGCTTTAAATTTGGTTTTTACAACTTGTAAATCTATTGTTTCAGTAACACAATCCGCAATATAAGTATAAGGGTTAAAATGATCCAAGGACGTCCCAACACATTTGGCATACAACGTCACAGGAAGTTCTACCCCATACTCCTCATAAACTTGACGAAAAGCATAATAGGATGGTGTTTCTGTATCAACAATAAGACCGTCAAAATCAAAAACTAACGCTTTAATCAACCGACTCATCCTCTCTAGAATTAATCCTTCAGCTAAGCGCCTCTTGCTTCGTCGCGTAATTGCTCAAATATAGCTCTCTACAAATAGAGTCCGATTCGATGCTTGAAGAAACCTCTTTATGAATCAAGTCAATTAATTTCCCGTTTTTATAAACACAATGATGATCATAGCTAGCAGCTTCATTCAGCATCATAGGCAGCGTCAATGGGATATTGGACACGATGCCGACATTGTTATTGTCCATAATCCAATCGATTGTTTTCCAATCTAAAATACCTTCATCTGTTTTCTTAGGTGTCTCATAATCGAAGCTTGCTGGTACTTCTGCAATATACGCATACATACCGCCAAAATCAAAATCATCGCCAGTCCACGTAACTAATCCTTTAAATTGCAAATCATACTGACTAATCCCTGTTTCTTCTTCGATCTCTCTAATCATTGCATCTCGCGGAGTCTCCTGTGGTTCAAGCTTCCCGCCAATCCCATTCCAGCAGCCCATCCAACTGGCCTTCTCTCGATTAAGCAATAATATTTCATTCCCGCGCTTGATAAAGCAAATATTATATTTCAGCATCTTATCGTTCTCCTATGAAAGTGTCGTTCTCGTATGAATATACTTTACCACATTGCTGATTTAGAAGAGAACCAGTCCGCAAAATTAAGAAGACTTCCCAAAAAGCCCTAATGCACTTTTTTGAAAATCTTCTTTGTCTTATCATCTATTTATTTGGTTTATATGAATAACCTGGATATTTCACGACAGGCCACTTCTCTTTGCGAAGAGCATCAAGCAGCTCAGGTCCAACATTCAAATTATGCTCAACCAGCTCACGCGGAGTTAAAGCCATCCACTGGTTTAACGACACATCTACAAAACGATCACTCTTGAACATCTCCAAAAACCATAATGATTGACTGCCCGTATTTTGGATATAATGTCCATTAGCAAATGGTACATAACCAACGTCGCCTGCACGATAATCAAAAGTACGAGCGATCCCGTTTCCAGCAAATACGGTCATACGCCCCTGTCCAGCAAGGTAATATTGCCACTCATCATTGTTAGGATGCCAGTGAAGCTCTCTCATTCCCCCTGGCAGCACCTCTACAAGGGCGGCAGCAATCGTTTTCGAAATGGGAAAGTTCGATGAATCCACAATCCGCACACTTCCACCAGACGTCTTAATCGGAGGCTGAGCTAGCAAGCGATGTGTAAAGCTAACAGGAATCGTACCATATGGAGATTGAACCTTTTGACTCTCAAGTGACCCGGGCACCTTATCTTGATAAATATAAACCTGATCGGAAGGAATATGTTGAAACGCACTTTCCGGAACGCCAAAATTCGCTGACAATACGTCCTTTGGCGTATGTGCAAACCAATCTGATATTGATAATGTACTAAGATCTGAGAAACTCCCGTCATCAAAAACAAGCAAAAATTCGCAGCCGCCCTCAAGCCCCTGTATGGAATGAGGAATACCAGCTGGAAAATACCATAGATCTCCCTCACCGATGTCAGCAATCATATTGCGCCCAGCTTGATCGACAGATGTAATTCGCGCATGGCCGAGCAGCATATAGGCCCATTCTGCTTGCTGATGCCAGTGCATTTCTCGAACGCCGCCTGCTGTTAGGCTCATGTTGACACCCGCGAGAGTTGTTGCGATCGGTAAATCTCGAACAGTAATCTCGCGAGACCAGCCGCCTTTATTTAATTGCATATGTGTATCCGAAAAAGAAAATTTCAAATTAGGAAGCAAACCCGAATCGGTAACAGGGGGCACGAGCATATTCGGATTTTCAATATCACGCATGATGTCACGAGGACCTTTGTCAACATTTCCCGCTCCATCACTTTGTCTTATTGGCTGTGGGATAATTGCGCTGCTCATTGGATCTTGAGGCCGATCCTCCATAATTGTCCTCCTCGACATTATCATTTGTCTAGTAGCTTTCATAACCTATACAGCTTATGATGGGAAAATGAGGAATATTCAATTATTCAGCAGGCATATATGGCTCCAAAATAGGTGATCATGCAACGAGGAGGAATTTACGATGATAAAAAAAGCAGTTACGATACTAACACTTTTAATCATTTGTTCAAGTTGCGGCACGAATAACACAGCAGTAACTCCGTCACCAAGCCCGGCTATAAGTCCCAGTGTACAGCCATCAATTAAGCCTAGCCCAATGCCAACAGACGAATCACCTGAACATAGTGATTCGCTCAAACAACAAATTGCAAACATGACTTTAGATGAGAAGATCGGCCAAATGGTGATCGTAGGTATTGAAGGAATCTCGGTGCAAAAGCAGGCAAAAGAACTGATTGAAAAATATCGGGTTGGCGGGTTTATTTTGTATAAGGATAATATGAACGATGCAGCGCAAATCTTAAAACTGCTAAATCAGCTTAAAGAAACAAATCAACAAAATCAAACACCGCTATGGCTGAGTCTCGATCAAGAGGGCGGTAAAGTCAATCGTATGCCTGCGGAATTCATTAAGCTTCCACCCGCTTCTGAAGTTGGTAAAGTAGGCAATACAGATTACACGAATCAAATTGGACAAGCTCTAGGTGAAGAAGTACGCTCACTCGGATTTAATATGGATTTTGCTCCTGTATTAGATATTAACAGCAATGCAAAAAATCCAGTCATCGGCAATCGCTCCTACGGCACAGACGCAGAAACAGTCATCAAACACGGCATTGAAACGATGAAAGCCATTCAGTCTAAGCAGGTGGCTGCAGTCGTTAAGCATTTTCCTGGTCATGGCGATACTTCGGTCGATTCTCATCTTGATTTGCCAGTCGTGAACAAATCCTTGGAAGAGCTAAAGGCGTTTGAGCTGCTTCCTTTCGAAGAAGCGATCCAACAGGATACCGATGCGATTATGATTGCCCATTTGTTAATTCCAAAGATTGATAAAGACTACCCAGCATCCCTTTCCAAAAAGCTAATTACAAAGTTGCTGCGTGAGGAACTGGGCTATGAGGGAGTCGTGATGACGGATGATATGACCATGGGAGGCATAACAGAGCATTTTGATGTCGGGAAAGCCGCGGTCACATCGATACTGGCTGGAAGTGATATTATCCTCATCGGACATGATTATAAAACGCAAATATCAGTCCTCCAAGCTCTGAAAAAAAATGTGCGAGACGGAGTCATTTCGAGGGATATGCTGGATAATAGCGTTTATCGTATTTTACGATTAAAAGAAAAATATAAGCTTGAAGATAAAATTTTGCCATCCATTGATGTAAAAGCTGTTAATCTTCAAATAGAAGCCGCTCTCCAAAGAAATTAAGTTTATAAGACTAATCTACCCAATTAAAAAAGCTCAGACCTCGTTGAGAGATCTGAGCCCTTTTCATTTTCAGCTAATTACAAAGCAAGAATGTGATAACCGGCATCAACATGGAGCACTTCCCCTGTGATTCCTCTGGACAACTGGCTAAGCAGGAACATTGTTGCATCGCCAACTTCATCCTGATCAATATTACGACGAAGCGGCGCTCTATCTTCGATCGTAGACATAATGTCATTAAAGCCCGAAACGCCTTTTGCAGCAAGCGTCCGGATAGGGCCTGCAGATACCGCGTTCACGCGAATGCCGTATTTGCCCAGATCCTCAGCAAGATACATGACGCTGGCTTCAAGAGCTGCTTTCGCGACGCCCATTACATTATAGTTTTTCACCACTCGCTCAGCACCGATATACGTTTGAGTAACGATACTGCCGCCTTCGGTCATAAGCTTCTTCGCTTCACGCGCAACGGCTACTAGCGAATAGGAGCTAGAGTTTTGCGCAAGCAGATAACCCTCTCTCGTCGTATCCAAATATTCCCCTTGCAGCTCATCCTTATCGGCAAACGCGACGGAATGCACCACTCCATGAATTACGCCAACCTGCTGCTCCAATTGTTTAAACGCCTCGATAACACTGTTGTCATCAAGCACATCGCAGGAAACGGTTTGCAAAGCTTCCATTTGATGCTGCTCCAATAGTTTTTTGAGTTTCTCCAAAGATCTTTCTTTACGATACGTGAAGATTAGCTTTGCCCCTTGGTTATGCAGCGATTTGGCCACTCCCCAAGCAATACTGCGTTCATTGGCTACACCCATAATAACGATTACCTTGTTGTTCATTAAGTTAGACATGATGTTCCTCCTAGTTAATCCTGAGTTCTTTTTTTCAAAATCGAATTTGCTTCACCTGCGTGATAACACGGTCAAACGATCTTTTTAATGAGCTTCTATGGTCCGGCAACAATTTGATATTCGACAGCGAAGCAATTTGCTCCACATTATCCAGGATGGACGAATGTTCTGTTTGCAAATGGTGGCCAAACCTTTCATCCGAAAGAGCTGCCACACATCTTGTTATTTGCTGCTCCGGCCATGAGTTTTTTCGCTCGCCTCTGCCTCGAAGTCGTTTTATTAATGTTTCTTCCGTTGCACACAGAGCATAATGAAGTACAGCTACCCCGTCACTTCGCAGGCGACCAACGATTTCCTCAAAATATTGAGGATTTACGACTGTCATCGGTACGATAATGATGCCTTCATAGGTTTCATCAAGATGCTTCAGCATCGCATAATTAAAGTCACGCCACATCGGATTATCTTGAAAATCACTCGTATGAGTCGAACGCGGTGTGTTTTTCCTAATAAAATAACCAGCGTTCTCCGGATCGTATAGAAATGAATGTTCCGCTCTTTTATGCAAATCATACGCAGTCTGAGTCTTTCCTGCGCCAAAAGCGCCATTAATCCATATAATCATGACTGTCACCTCGACATCAATCTCATATCTTTGTTCTATACTAACGATTCGCTTAGCCATATTCAACTTCTATTTCAAAATTGGGACTCTTTTTCGTTCAAAGCTACCTGTCTCTCGTATGTAATGTAATCTGTATTTATTGGTTCTGCTCCTGCTTGTCTAAGCAATAAAGCAATTTGTCCGCGATGGTAGCTGCCATGCAAAAAAACTTGCGTAAGTATATCACTTATTTTTGTGTTGAACGGGTTTCCTTTACTGTCTGAATAGGATACTTCGTTCTCATAATCCACTTCACCTAGCTTTGAAAACAATGTTTCATAATCCAGTTTATTTAGCTCAGCAATGCGTTCACATTGTTCAAGGGTGTGCGTCGGCCAAATCGGAATCGCAGCACTATCATTTCCATTTATACGGGTCAGCCATACCTTCTCTGCGGCAAGTACATGACTAAGCAAGGTTAATGGTTTCTCCAAAGGAAGCTCACTCATCTTCAACGCTTTAATAACTTGAACGTTAGCCCAAGCGATATGATGATAGCTTTTGACGAATTGGTTTTTCAAATGCTCGTCAATAGATCTGTCTACCGTATTAATATGAAGGGGTATCGAGAGGACGGATGACAATGTGATTTCGAGCTGCTGCCCAGGTACTAACTCATTTAAAATCTCAGGAAAGATGATTCTAATTCGCTTAACCTTGCCATTCTCACATAATACATAAATGATATTTTTATGCTTACTAATCATTTTTGTGCGGATAATTTGATGATTTTTATTGAATATATCAACGATGTATACAATAAAGAAAACAATCATTACAAATGCTGCAAGGAAGAAAAAGAATCCTAAAGCCTCAGGGCCATCATTCACATAAATGTTTATAAATTGAATAACGGCATTCATAAAAAATACGAAGCTTGTCAGAAGCCCCATATAAATGGACTTGATTGGTTTTAGATTCATTTGTTCAACTCCTCTATTTTGTTGTCAGAGCACAACTTATCCTATCTTTAGGACGACAAATGTGATGCAATCGCTTCTCAGCAAAATATGTCATTCATAAATTACCCCTCTCTCGCTCTTTTAACTGGGAAATAAAGATAGGTCTCTATGAATCGTGACATAAACCACACGATCAATGCAACAAAATTTTACAGCAGCAAAACAATCTCAATGAACAAATAAAAAAGGATTGCTGGCAAGTAGCGAGCAATCCATCTAATATTATCGTGCTGTATTAAGGCTCAATGGAAACAAGTGTGGGCCTTTCCCATTTTCGATGTTCGTAATTAACATAATATTCATGATCCACTTCAATTAACTTATGGATGCCTTTAGGAATTTGAATCGTGTCCTGTTTTCCACCAGCATCCTGAATTTTGATTTCAGTCTCGTGAACCTCAATCACCTTTACCTGCGCTCCTGTTAAATGCGAGTAGGAATTCCATAATGCTAATGCAAACAGAAGCAATATTACGATTCCGAAGGGCGCCAGCCATTTATTCTTTTTCATCTCTACCTCCAAATATAGCTTATTGATCCGCAGCAAGCATTTCCCTTATGGTGTCAATATTTTTTGCTGCTCTATGATTCATAGACTTTTTGTCCTTTACGTTTAACAACTTTAGATCATGGCCTGGATCGATAATTAATGGGCTCGACATGACGTCATCCAAAAGTTGAGCGGCTGATTTATAGGCTTGATGAAGAAGATCGGTACTCGCTTTACTTCTAACTAGTTTTATCATTTCAATCATATTTTCAGCATACATCAGCTTTACGATACTATCGGACGACTTGACATGGCGATTAGCGAAAGCAATGACATGATCTAATATTATCGTATCTGAATAGTTTTTGGCTATCGACAACAGCACAAGAACAGCGTCCCAATTTCTTATCGACAACTCACTTGCGGTTTTGGCAATCATAGCCTCGTACCATTCTGTTTCGGTTTCTTTCGTAATCTCGTAGGACTTGTACTCCTCTAATTTACAATCGCGATGCATTTGAAAATAATTGCCGTAGTAGGCAGTGAATAACTCTTGTGCACGACTATTCGTGTCTACCATTCTATCTCCACCTTCACATTGTACGTAAAAATAAATATCCAACCAGTATAACAACAATAGGGTTATTTCGAAACATCAATCTTCCTTCTCGTAATTAGATGTCATCTTAGACTGTCCATTCATGCGATATTGTGACGGTGTAAGTCCAGTTACTTCCTTGAACTGATGGCTGAAATAATGAATGCTCTTGAAACCAAGCCTTATAGAAAGCGACTCCATTTTTTCCCCCAGAAGAAGTGCCTGCTTCGCTCGCTTAATCCGTTCTCTAATAATGAAATGCTTAGGCGTAAGGCCCGCCTCTTCTTTGAACAATTTAGAGAAATGAATGGGATGATAACCGCATAATGCGGCAAGCTCCGCGACCGACCAATTGTAATCAGGCTGCAGCTGCATCGCTTGAATGGCAGCTTCTATTTTTCGATTAACGTTCGTAGTCAGACTTCCTTCAAGCATATGTCGGTAGATAACGGTGATTGCCTGCATCATTAAGGCACGAAGAGCCATCGTATAGCCAGGCTGCTCCCCTTTATATTCCTTGACCATTCTTGTCCATATCGCTTCCAGCCCAGGTACTTCAAACAATGTTGGCATAAGCAGCTGGGTTGCCGTACCGCTAACCAGTACCGGGTTGTTTGAAACGCCAAGTGGCGGCCATGAATTGAAAAATCGTATACCAAGACTAGGATGCACAGGCTCGGGAGAGATTTGCTGCCAGTTGAAATGAATGCTGTAGAAGTCTGTTTTCTCCGTTGCTTTCAAATAGGTTTGACAATCGGGTCCGTAGTAGACACATTCTCCTGGCCTTATCGTATACGTTTCATTATTTATATATAGCTCGGCACTACCCGTAATAACGTTCATGATTTGGCAGTCGGGAATAACTCGAATTCCCCAGTTCTCGCCTGCTTCCGCCGTCTGCCTAACGGCAAAGTTAACAGTAGGTGCAATTTTTTCAAGCTCGATAATAGACATATGCCCTCCTTCTCACCTGATTATAAGAAAAACACAAATGATTCATTGATTTAGGAAAATACAATGTTCCACGCTTTCATTATGATTAGGTTATCAACAATCATAATCAAGCTTGAGGAGAGGTGCAAGAACATGTTGAATGCTGCGCAGTTGTCTGAGTTCGAGAAAAATGGTTTTTTAAAAGGTAATGTCATTTTAAACGATGCTGAGGTAGAACGATTACGCGAGGAACTAGATTTGGTTATGGAAGGAAAAGCGGTCAAGAAACCGGTTCTAAACCATAATATGCGTCAAGAAGAAGCTGAATCCTTATACAAAGGCATGAAAATGAGCGTCAGTGAAAAGGTTGTCCAAATCGTAAATATATGGATGGCAAGTGATGCTTATTTGCAGCATGCCGGACATTCGGTCATATGCGAAGAGGTAGCACAATTATGCAAAACCGATACGCTGCGCGTCTGGCATGATCAGATTCAGTATAAACCGCCAGTAACAGGTGGACCGACGCCATGGCATCAAGATCATCCGTTATGGCCGGTTATCCAGCCTGCTGATCTCGTTAGCGCCTGGGTTGCTCTTGACGATGCTGTCATCGAAAACGGCTGCATGTGGATGGTTCCTGGCAGTCATAAGTGGGGAGACCATCAAAAATATTTGGCAAGTACACCTGACTTCAAGCCATACCATCGCAAGCCCGAATTGCTGCCGGAAGGCGCAGTCGTAGAAGCTGTACCGTTCGAGATCAAAAAAGGGCAGGTCGGATACCATCACAGCCTCACTTGGCATGGCAGCCCAAACAATCGTTCCGAGCTTAAACGAAGAGCCATCGCCGTTCATTACATGCCTGGCCACACCATCTATTCCCCAACAAACAACCATCCCATGGTACCTTATGTAACGGTCAATGAGGGTGACATTCTAGCTGGAGAGCATTTCCCTGTTGTTTATAGCACAGCTAATACAGCTATAAAATAAACTGTTTTTACAAATAGAATAGATGTAAACTGAACAAAACCCCGATGAAGGATCATCGGGGTTTCTTCGTAGTGCTCCTTTTAGCCTCCATTCCATTCCCCATTTATAACTCTTTATTTTCGTATTCAGTCCTCATTATCCATATTTTTCAGTAAAAGAGATTTTTATCCTATCAAAAGTCCTATAACTTCTTTCAAAATCAACTCAAAAATGATAATAATACCTTGCATAAATCATTTGAAAAGCCTTTAAACACGCGGTATAAGCGTCATTTTATCATTGTTTTAATCCTTTATTTGTGAGATTTAATCAAAAGTTTGATTAAATGCTCCAAAATACACTCATAATTGTCGCAATAATGTAGTACACTGAGTTCAGCCCAATAGAAATTATACATTTGTCCCCCTAAACACCCGTAATAACCTCCTAAAACGATTTAGCCTTTCATCAGACGGTTTGATCCATTTACCCTTTTGGTCATCGCAGATTACACAAAATAATCTGGATATGAACTCTTCGGAGTTTATATATAAAATCTCTAAGAAAAGGAGGTTTTGTTCTCACGCGTTTACTCAAATGTAACACGAAGCGAATAAGAGTTGCTCATTCAAACTCTTAGACGTGACGGCAATACTATCTCCCCCAAATTTGAAGGAGGCTACTGCATTGTCTACTATTCGTTTATCACATTTAACGGTGAAACATCTGCGTACTTACATCGGAATTCTACTTATTACTGCTCTAGGTTTGACGCTTTTCTCGCAACAGCTTTTTGCACATGGTTATGTTGAAGGGCCCGCAAGCCGCGCTGCGCTCTGTAAGTCTGGTCAGAATACGGATTGTGGTCCAATCGTTTATGAGCCTCAAAGTCTTGAAGCACCAAAGGGTTTCCCAGCAGCAGGGCCTGCTGACGGTAAAATAGCTAGCGCAAATGGCGCTTTTCCTAAGCTTGATGAACAATCAGCGACTCGCTGGTCGAAAGTGAATATGTCTTCCGGTCCAAATACATTTACTTGGAAGCTGACTGCTAATCATGCAACAGCTAGCTGGAAATACTATATAACGAAACCAAATTGGAATCCAAATGCAGCACTTACTCGCGATTCTTTCGACTTAACGCCATTTTGCTCTGTTAATTATGGCGGCGCGCAGCCTCCATTCTCCTATTCGAACAGTTGCAACGTACCTGAACGCAGCGGGTATCATATCATTTTGGCTGTTTGGGAAGTCGCTGACACGGTAAACGCTTTCTACAATGTCATTGACGTAAACTTCAGCGGTAGTAATCCTGTTGACACTCAAGCGCCAACTGCACCTTCCACTCTTATCTCTACAGCAAAAACAACAAACAGCGTCTCCTTGGCATGGAATGCTTCGACAGACAATGTAGGTGTTACCGGATACCGGATATATAATGGAACTACATTAGCGGGATCCGTATCTGGAACTACTCCCGCTTACAATGTAACCGGATTAGCAGCGAACACTGCTTACACGTTCAACGTCAAGGCGATCGACAATGCCGGCAATGAATCGAGTGCAAGCAACTCCCTATCGGTTACGACGAACGCCCCTATCGGCAATGATACACAAGCACCGACTGCACCAGGTTCGCTTCACGTTATGGGTGCGCCAACGGCCAGCAGCTTAATGCTCATGTGGAATGCATCAACCGATAATGTAGGTGTAACAGGCTACCGTATTTATAACGGCACAACATTAGTAACGACTGTAGCCGGCACTGCCACTTCCTACACGGTTACAGGACTTAGCGCAAGCACAGCTTATACATTCAATGTTCAAGCAATCGACGCTGCCGGCAATGTTTCCGCTGCAAGCTCGATTACTGGAACGACTGCTGCCGCTTCGTCAGCTACTCCTTGGACAGCCAATACAGCTTACACTACAGGTACACTCGTTTCATACAATGGCTCCACATATGAGTGTCGTCAGTCTCATACCTCGCTTGTAGGCTGGGAGCCTGCAAATGTTCCTGCTCTCTGGCTTTTGAAATAGTACGAGCCTCTTGAGCATCGTTGTTTCATACCAAGAATTAGAAAAATAGAAACCTCAAAATAATAAGGCTGTCCCTCAAGGTCAATTAGACCTTGTGTGACAGCCCCATCTTACTTTTCTTTATTGAGCCAAACCTGTCATTTCTTCAGGCTTCATCGCTTTCAATTGCTGTTCATACAATTTGCGATAAAGTCCACCTTCGCGAAGCAGCGTGCGATGGCTTCCTCTTTGCACGATTTCTCCATCATCAATGACCAATATCTGATTGGCGCGAACAACGGTAGCTAAACGGTGGGCAATTACGAATGTTGTTCTACCAACCATGAGGCGCTCGAGCGCCTCTGTTACCATAGCTTCCGATTCGGAATCAAGGGCGGATGTTGCTTCGTCCAAAATTAATATTTTGGGATCCTTAAGAATCGCTCTCGCTATCGCCAGCCTTTGCTTCTGCCCGCCAGATAATCGCATTCCTCTTTCGCCGATTACCGCTTCATATCCGTCCTTAAACGTGATGATAAAATCATGAGCGTTTGCTGCCTTTGCGGCTTCAATCACGTCACTATCCGTCGCATCTGGACGTCCATAAACCAGATTATCCCTGATCGTTCCGGAGAAAAGAATGTTTTCCTGCAATACCAAAGCAATATGCTTTCGCAAATCATCCAAGTTGTATTCGCGTATATCGATGCCGTCAATAAAAACCGCACCTTCGACCGGTTCATAAAATCGCGGGATTAGGTTGATCAACGTCGATTTGCCCGCGCCGCTCGGTCCTACAAGGGCAATAACTTCGCCAGATCGCGCTTCAAACGTAATATCCTTAATGCCTTGTCGTTCTTCAATCGTTACTTCCGGCGGGAATGGATGTACATTCGTCGGCTTCCAGTAGAACCGTTTTGTTGCTTTTTCACGTTCAATGATATCCGTGTCCTCGGTACCGTTAACGGTCTGCGCCGGAATCACATTTCGCGTTTTATAGTTATAAGAAACATTAACAAAAACGACATGCCCTGCACAAGTTGGCATAGGAAGCGCATTATCGGCCTCCTTGATCGACGGTTTCTCATCAAGCATTTCAAATACCCGTTCTATATTCGTAATCGAGTTTTGAATGGTGACATTGACATCCGCGAATCGTTGTATGGGTCCATAGAGATTACCCAGCAGCAACTGAAAAGCGATTATTTCACCTGCTGTCATTTTACCGGCAAGCACTAAACTTCCCCCGCCAAGCCAAATGATAATCCCACCTATGTGGGCAAACGATTCACTAAGCCTTCCAAGTACGTTTGAGAATAAATGGGCGTACACCGTATGGTTATAATGCTGTTTTGTCTGCTTGCCAAACCGGGCCCGCTCCTGTCTTTCGCCGTTAAATGCTTGCACGATCCGAATTCCCGCCATGCGCTCTACAAGCGTACCCGAGATTCGCTCCATCTGCCGATGGACTGAACGCCATGCTAGTCGAATATGCACATTCATGTTCGTAAAGGACAGGTAATAGAAAGGCAAGATGATAAGAGAAAGCGTTGCTAAGTAAACATTCATCCGAAATAACAGAAATCCAGCGAAAAGCACCATAAACAAATCGAGAACAAGATTAATGATGCCCCCGCCAATCAAGTTTTGAGCCCCCCCGATGTCATGAATGACTCTAGAGGAAATACCCCCCACCTGTCTCTGGTCATAGAAGCTTACGGGCATTTTTTGCAAATGATGATACAACTGCTCACGAAGATCCTTCATCATGCGATTGCCCAGCATCGCTGAGAAGTAATTTCTAAAAAAACTGACAATAACTCCGAAAAATAAAATAATAGCCATGATGCCTACAATTTGATAAAGCCCCCAGTCGCCTTTACCTGCAAGTACATCGTCGAGTAAAATTTGCGTATAAATGGGTGTTGAAAGAGGTGCGACAAATTGAACCATGCCTAACAAAATGATAAGTCCTATCGACCACCAGTATGGTTTTGCCCATAGCAAATATCGTTTAACTGGACTAATGTGAATCCCTCCCGATCACACAATTAATAACTTTTTCCATCTTAGTTCATGATGTAAGGGATTACAAAGACCAAGGTGCACAGGATATAGCAGAAAATGGTTGGGATCGGGAGTAATAACTATCTGCTTATGCTCAGATGAAACATTTTCAATAAATTCAAGGATTTAGGAACAAAAATGAAGGCTCCACGTCTCTATCCAACGTGAAGCCTTCGTCCTTACAATATACACACCCATTACGCTAAACAAGAAACCCCTTTGCTGCCCATTCCGTTTCCATATTGGCGATCAGTAAACGTTTTTCCGCTTCCTCTAGAAAGGCAGCCTTTGCGCCGTTCATCACGATTTTGGCGATATCATTCATCGTTAAGCCACAATGCTCAGCTAGCAGCACGTATTCCTTTTGAATCGTCGTATCCGAAACGGTCCTGTTGTCTGTATTTACAGTAACAACGATACCATCGTCCAAATAACGGCGAATAGGATACGCGTCCCAGCTTGCAACAGCTTTCGTCTGTATGTTGCTCAGAGGGCACATCTCCAAAGGTATTTGCCTTTCCCGAACGAGCGCAACTACCTCTGGGTCCTCCAGCATTCGAACGCCGTGACCGATACGTACAGCACCTAAACCCGTAATCGCGACTCGGACGTTTTCCGCACCAGCCGCTTCTCCCGCATGGATCGTAATCGGCAGCCTAAGCTGCTGTGCCTCCTCAAAAAGCTGCAGGAACAGCTTGGCGGGAAATCCTGCCTCGTCACCAGCCAAATCGACAGCAACGACTCCTTTTTTATAAAATCGCGCTGCTTCTTGAACAACGTCCGTATTCAACGCATAGGAATGATGCCTCATACAAATAATGATCGCTCTAGCAATGGTACCAAATGCTTGCTCGCCGCGCTTCAATCCATTTAACACATGCTCTATGACATCATGATTGGATAAACCTTGCATGCGATGCAGCTGGGGAGCAAAACGCACCTCGATATAGCTTACCTTTTCGTTTGCAGCTTGCTCAACTAACTCATAAGCGACTCGCTCTAATGCTGCCCCTGTTTGCAAATAAGGCAAAACAAAGCCAAACTTATCCAAATACTCCTTCAAGCTCTCGCAAGTTTCTCCCACCTGCATGTGAGATAGAAGTTCTGGCTCCGAGTCTATCTGCAATGGATTTCCTTGTTCAATAGCCAGCTCTCTAATGGTCTCAGGTTTTATACTCCCATCTAGATGAACATGTAAATCGACCTTTGGCAGCTGCGACAATAACGTTGTCATAGCTGCAGATTGTTCATTCATTAACGCCATCGTCAAATCCCCTTTCGGTATATTCATACACTTTCCTGATCGTTTGTATACATGCCTGAAATACTTCTAGCTTCCGCGATACGTGCTGTAACCACCAGGAGCAACTAATAATGGAACGTGATAGTGCGAGCTCTTATCGTGAATACGGAACCGGATCGGAATCTTATCGAATATACTCTCTGATATCGCTGACAAATATGCCGTTCTCCGAAAGAATTCACCGGCTGCAAATATGATCTCATATATTCCGCTTTGAATATTTTCTCCCTCTAACAATGGCTCATCTACACGTCCGTCTTCATTCGTCCGATAAGCGCCGATGAACCTCGGTTCATGCGCCGCTTCCGCTCTCACGCACTCCTCACCCAGATACCATAGCTCAATCGATATGCCTACTACAGGTTTGCCTGCAGCAAGATCTAGAACATGCGTCGTAACTTTTCCGCTCACGAAGACTCACTCCCCCTCAATCAGATCCGCCCTCGTAAGGGTAAATCCTTGGAAGCCATAAGGCGGACGAGGCTCAGTAAACACGCCAGCAGCTGCTGAATGCTCAGGCTCCATTACAGTCTCCCATGTCCGATTGTTCGATTCGAAGCGAACCTCAGACAGCTGCGGGAAGGTCGTAAGAATGCTTTTTCCAATTTGACAGATTAAATATTGAATGGAAGGTGAGTTTGCAAGGTGGAACAACGTATGGGCTAGATCATGAACCTGCTCAGATGGAACATAATTTCCGCGCTTACTGTCCAATGCATCCTCTGCATGTTCATAAGTCCAAAAAATATGAAGGAAAATAAATAAAGGACGATCATAGCTTTCGGGCAAAGTCGTATATTCATCACGAACAAATCCGTAGAACGAGCTGCCCCTCACCTTAATAAGCTGAATATGGGACAAAGTGCTTTCTTGTTCAGCGAGTTCTAAGCTATTAGCTGTACGTATCCATTTTTGCGAAGCGCTGGCATGCTCGTTGTGCGACCTTCGAAAGACAAGCTGGCTATCATTCCAACTGCTGCCTTCGGCAATCGTAACAGCATTAAAAGGCAGCCGATCAGCACTAATCTCAATCGCATCGACATGTGAATAACGCTCCATAAATCGCTCGCTTATGAAGGCTAGCAGTCCCTCTGTCGTACTTCCTTCATAATTTGCAGTTTGCCGTAAAATAAAATTTTTCATGGAGTCCGTAGCTACGACCTGCGTATTGTCCCCTTCAGTAAAGGAGGTAAGCAGTACCTCGCTGCTCACAGAGAAGGTAATGTTATGAGCAAAAATAACATTGGGATCACCCGTATATGTGGATTGCGGGATCGATTTGACAGAGAGCGGTGTCGCGTATGTCCGATAGCTCAGCACATCGCCTTTGCCATAATATAATGTTCGTCCGCTGCGTAATTTTAGCATAATGATCGGTCCTTTCTCTACTCCATGATGAGATCTCTCAAACGAAATTCGGAAATTCTCTCAATTTCTCGCAATGCCTGCTCCATTTCCTCACTAGCTGTATGCCATAATCTCGATTCCATCGAAGCGAGTATATCCTCCTTTTTCTTTCCTCTCACCGCGAGTATAAAGGGAAAACCAAAGGATTTCACATACGTTTGATTTAATCCATGAAAGAGCTCATATTCATCTGCCGTTAATTGATCTAATCCAGCTCCCTGCTGCTCGAGCGCGGAATATTCAGCAACCGCAAGGCGGGTTCCAAGATCTGGATGAGCGCGGAATAAATCAATAATCGTCTCTACTGTTGATTCCCGCACGACATTAATCATGGCATCATGAAGCGCTTCGACTGAAGCAAATGGACGAGCGCCGCTTGCGGATGCAGCCACCCATGGCGAATGCTCAAAAATCGTTCCAAGCAGTTCAACAAACTGCTCACGTGTGCATGCATTTATTTGATCCATGTTTAATTTCATTTCCAGTACCCCTCGTGAATCGTAATCACTGCATCCTCCACTTCAGGGAAAGGACCAACAACTTGAATGGGCTTGCGTCCCTGTGCGAATACGACCCGACAAGGTAAATCCAGCGTCAAGTTTTGTTCATCATCCCCAGTCAGTTCTGCCAAACGTTTCTCTGAAATGCCGAAAACGACTGTTCCTACATTCCCCCAATAGATCGAACCTGCACACATCGCACAAGGCTCTGCCGTCGTATAGAGGGTATAATGCCAAAGCTCATTTTTATTGAATCGTTTGGAGGCTGCTTCCATCAACGTTCGCTCAGCGTGCCCTGTGCAGTTCGATTGCGTGATCTCCACATTCCCTTGCTCAAGGACGATCTCGCCTTCTGAATTAACTAGAATTGCGCCAAATGGTGTATTGCCGGATTCTCTGGCCTTCCTAGATACTTCAATACTCTCTAACAAATAATAGATATGCTTATGCCACTCTTTCATATCGCTTGTCGCCTCCCTTCAATGGCTCGTTTCACAGCTCTCCATATTCCGCCATAGCCGGTACAACGGCATAAATTACCGGATAAGGCTTCCGCAATTTCATCATCCGACGGCTCTGGATGGTGGTCGAGCAGTGCTTTAACTGAAACGATCATTCCCGGTGTACAATAGCCGCATTGAAAACCGCCTTCCTCTAGAAATGCTTGCCCAATCGGATCGATCCCGTCTGCTGAAACACCTTCTATCGTCATGATTCGTTTACCTGTGCATTGATAAGCCATCGCTAAACAAGAATTGACTGCCTGACCATCTATCAGCACCATACATGCACCACATCTGCCGATATCACAAGAACGCTTCGTCCCAGTGAGCGCCAAGTCATCACGCAAAATGTTCAGCAATCTGGTTGAAGCTGCCGTTTCAATCTTAAGCTCCTGTTCATTAATGAAGCATTGGAGTGCAAACGGCGTTTGAACTTTAGCTGTTTGATCGCTCATCTCCGTTCACTCCTTCATTAGAAAAAATGGTGTTTCTTGCAAAAAAGCGGGTTCTACCGGCAGCTTCGTTACCCACTTGCCACAAGCCTGCCGTATAGCAGCTGCGATAGCTGGCGCCAGTGTAACCGATCCAACCTCCCCTATACCTCGTGGACCATAATCGTCGCCCTCGGGCAAATGCTCAATGGCCTCGACCTCCACTAACCCGTTTTGATCGATGATCGTTGGAACAAGATACGTATCCAAATTTCGAGTGATATAATGACCTTTTTCCATAATCGCATCTTCCATTAGCGTAAAACCAAGTGCCATACTGCTGCCGCCTTCGATTTGACCGAGGAAGCCTTGTGGATTTATGACAGGTCCAGCGGCTACGACGTGATATTGCTGCAGCACCTTGACTCGCCCAGTCAACGTATTAAGCTCTACCTTAACGGCAACGGCCGAGTAGGTATACATGAAATGAGCGCCTACTCGTTCAGTTGGTGATGTGGGAAATGAAAAAGAGGTTTCACAGTGAATAAGGGAATCATCAGCCTTTGCCAGTTCTTCATAAGGAAGCAGCAAAGCTTCACCTGAAATCTCTCTTATGCCGCCCTCGCTGATTCGCAGCTCTTCAGCCGGACGACTTAGCACTGCTCCTGCCCGCTTTAGCATCTGCTCTGTAAATGGCTTCTTTAACTTTTGCAGCGATTTCCACATCATAGCCGTTGCACGCGAAGCCGTAGTTGAGCCGCTGTTTGGCACTATGTCGGTATCGCCGATAATAATCCGTATATCATCCGCACCAAACTTGAACTGCTCGATTAGCATTTGCTCCAGTGATGCAATGAGGCCTTGCCCAAATTCCTCATAACCGAATACCGCTTCGATTTTACCGTCCGCTGCAAGTTCCAAGCGCCCTCCTGCCGGATCAGGAATTCCAACGCCAAGACCTGCGCCATGCATCGTAAAAGCAGCTCCGATCCCCGTTTTCACCCAAGGTTCTTCACCATCTTCACTGAGTGACTTATATTGCGATTTCTCCTGCATCAATGCACTTTTTTCTAGCGCTTTCCATACTCGCTCGGCCCCTTCTGTCATCGCAATAGGTTGATCAAATGGCCCAAGATCCTCTAATTGGCGCATATTTAATTCGCGAAATGCCCAAGGCTCTATGCCAAGCTGATCAGCTAATCGATCCATTTGTCCCTCAAGCGCGAAGATCGCTTGATTGCCGCCAAAACCTCGAAATTCCCCGGACATGCCATTGTTCGTAAATACCGATGTGCCCTCAACGTTCAAATGCTCGTATTTATAAGGACCGACGACATGCTCAACTGCAAAATTAAGCACCTCCGCTCCAAGTGTTGAATAGGGGCCAGTATCTGAAATGATACGGACTTGATGGGCGAGTAATTTGCCTGCCGCGTCTGTTCCCGTTTTCATCGTAATTTTCATCGGATGCCGCTTTAAGCCTGCGCGAACCGATTCCTGCCTGGTATTATGCATCTTAACGGGCTTCCCTGTGTAGGTCGCGAGCAATGCCCCGTAAGGCTGTACATTCAGCTCATCTTTTCCGCCAAATGAGCCGCCGATGGGACTGGAAACGATTCGAATATCCTCTTGCGGTATAGATAAAATACGTGATAATTGCATACGATCCATAAATCCGTGCTGGGTTGGTGAATACACCGTTAATCGATTATTCGCCTCCGGCACAAACAAGCCGCCTTCCGTTTCCATATACGTGTGCATTTGGCGCGGCGTGTAATAGGTTTCCTCTACAATACAAGCACATTGCTTGAACCCAATTTCGGTATTCCCTTTGTGGAAGGATGTCCGGTGCATCGCGTTTCCTTTTGGATGCAGAAGCGGGGCATCTTCGAGAAGGGCTTGTTCGGGATCATCCACCAACTGCAAAACTTCGTATTCTACTTCGATAAGCCCAATGGCTATCTGTGCAATTGCAAGGGTTTCAGCAGCTACTGTCGCTATCGCATCTCCCACATATCTCACCCGCTCCTCGCATAAAACGGGCTGGTCGGGATGCGCAATGCCAAAAGCATTTAATCCGGGGACATCTTGATAGGTAAGCACGGCATGGACGCCTGACAATTGCCTGGCTTTATCCGTATGAATGGAAAGAATACGTGCATGAGGATACCTACTACGCAGAACAAGGCCATAAAGCATATGTTCCCTTGTCATGTCGGTTAAATAAGCAAGACTGCCTGTTACTTTACCCGGTCCATCAGGACGGATTCGCCATCTTCCTCCACTGCTTGTGCGGTTTAAGAGCATAAGCTCACTCCTTCCTGTCATTCCTTAATCTCTAGCTGCCTTCCAAAGCTCCGCTGTGATAACGTTAGCTGCTGTAATCTTCCTATATGACGCTGTTGCGAACAGATCTTCCCTAGGTTCATACACTTGCAAAATGCGGTCATATACACGCTGAAGGAGCTTATTATCCACGGCCGTACCAACGATTTCTTCCTCTAATGGTTCGAGCCTTTGCGGAACCATCTGTCCGCCTCCAAGCGCGATCCGAAGTTCCGTGAGCACGCCAGTAGGCGAAATGGCACCATTTATGGCCGCTGTTACGATAGAAGGAGTAAATGCTTCACGACGTCCTACTTTATGGTAAGCGCCAAAACGCTTGATTTTCGAAATGGCACTATCTTCTTCATCCTTACATACTGAGCTCTCTTCCATTAATTTCGTGAAAGGTAGGATAATGCTGAGAAGCAATCTCTCATTTCCTTGATTCGGATCGTTTGTTAGAAGCAGATAGTCGGATAATGGAACTTGTTGCTCTATTAGTCCGTTATACCAAATGACTTCAGCGTCATAAGCAAGGAGCGCGGGGATAGAATCTCCAATCATGGAAGAAACATTGCCGCCGACCGTTGCTAAATGCCGAATGGATGGCGCTGCTATCACACGTAAAGCATCGGTGAATAGTGGAAAGTTTCGCCGCAGAAATGCATTCGTCCGACAAGCCTGCAAGCTCACTTGGCCGCCAATGATAACGTCTGATTCGCCGATTTTAACCTCGTTTAATCCACGAATAGCACTCAAATCGATCAAATGTTTCGGGACAGCAGAAATGCCTGATTCCCACTGTGTTCGAAGTAAGGTTCCGCCTGAAATATATACACCTTCCAGCCCATAGCTTTGTTTGAGCAGCCAAGCCTCCGCGGCCGACTGAGGATGCCATACAAGAGGAGTCAATATGATCTCCTGTACATTCATGCTCATTGTTCTCCCCCCCAATTATCGTTAGAATCGTTGCTCCCGAATGTAAGGTACGCCCAGCGCCTCGGGTGAGCCGGATGGTTTATTGCGATTGCGCCAGCCAAGAAACATGAGAATGAATATGGTTACGACATATGGAATCATTTTTAAAAAGTAGGATGGAATTTCACTGCCTAATAATTGGATGCGGAAGCCTAACATGTCTAACGCTCCAAAGAAATAAGCGCATAAGAGAGCTCTTATCGGATTCCATCTAGCAAAGATAACTAATGCTACTGCAATCCAGCCGCGTCCTGTTGTCATCCCCTCGGTCCATGTTGGCGAGTAAACAAGGAGCAAATCCGCTCCCGCCAATCCGATTAATACAGAACCAACGATAATATAACCATAACGAAATCCTTGAACACGAATCCCCATGACATCCGCTGTTGCCGGATTATCGCCCATCGCCCGTAGATGCAATCCCCATGAGGTTCGGTGAATAAATATATGAAGCACGATGACCAGCAGGAAGCTAAACCAAGTCAGCAGATCAAGATGAGCAAAGATGCGGCCAATAAACGGAACACCTTCAAGCCAAGGCATATCAAGCTTTGGCACTGCTCTCGGTACAGGAAGTCCACTAACGGATTTGCCTAGATAAGCGCTTAAACCAGCTCCAAACAATGTCATTGCAAGGCCGCATACGATTTGATTAGCCCGAAGCGATACACTAAGAAAAGCATGAATACCGCCTAACAACACACTGATTCCGCAAACGGCGAGCAATGTGACCGTCAAGCTGCCAGTTTGCAGAAAGGTCAGACATGCCGTAACAGCGCCCATCAACATAAGGCCCTCAGCGCCTAATTGGATAATGCCTGATCTCTCAATCAATATCCCGCCTAGTGTTGCGAACAATAACGGAGTACCAGAGGAGATGGCGGCAAGCAGCATTTGATACATCATTTCCATCGCTCAGCTTCTCCTTTTCAGCGGATTTTACGAAGGCGAAATTTGCTGATTGTGCCGCCTGCAATTAGAAAAAACAAAATCGCACCCTGCAGCATTTCTGATATAGAGGAAGGAAGCCCAATCGTCTGCACGCTGTACCCTCCTACGATAAGTCCTCCAAACAAGAACGAGGAGACGACCAGTCCGATTGGATGTAATTTAGCAAGCCATGCTACAATGATTGCCGTGTAGCCGTAACCTGGCGATATGCCATACATAAGACGATGCGTTACACCCGATACCTCGGCCATTCCAGCAAGTCCGGCCAGACCTCCGCTTATGAGCATGACGAGTAAAATATGTCTGCTAAGCCTGATGCCCGCATTTTTGGCAGCTTCGGGATTAGCACCAATCAGCCTGAGCTCATAACCCCAGCGCGTGTATTTGATGAAGAATCCATACAGCACAATGGCGATTATGCCGAACAATAAACCGAGATGCAGCCTTGTATCACCAAGAACCGGCAACGACTGTGCTTCTGTAAACATCGGTGTTCCTGGGAAATTCATGCCCTTCGGATCTTTCCAAGGTCCGAACACAAAATAATCCATGGCAAGCAGCGCAACGTAATTGAGCATTAGCGAAGTAACCAGCTCATTTACTTGAAAATAAGTGCGAGGAATGGCCGTTAACAGCCCCCAAATACCACCAGCAACGATGCTGAATACGATCATAACGGGAATAACGAGGATACTTGGCATATTCGGAAAATAAATCGTGACCGCAGTAGCGGCCATTGCCCCTGCAGCGAATTGTCCTTCTGCGCCGATATTCCATACAGATATACGGTAAGCTATCGCTACGCCAAGCCCGCATAGCAGTAGAGGGATGGTTTTGACGAGCGTTTCAGTCAAGCCGTATGAGGTGCCGAAAGCTCCAGTAAACATTTTTTTGTATACAGGAAGCGGGTTCATCCCATTTGCTGCAATGAAAATGCCGCATACCACTAAAGCTAGCAGCACTGACACGAGTGGGATCCACCATGAGCCCCCTTTTTTGGTGCTGTCAATCTCAATGCGATATGAGCGAAATCTCCATCTGTTTGGCTCACGAACAGCTTCGATCGTTAGTGCTCCGTCTTTGGCTAAACTTGTTTTTTGTTCACTCACCCAGCTTCCTCCTCTGCATCAAGGAGTCCCGCCATATACATGCCAATTTTTTCTCGATCCGCTGCATCGCGTGCCATTTCGCCAATGATTTGTCCGTTATAAATGACGAGAATACGATCAGAGAGCAGCATAACCTCGTCTAAATCCTCTGAAATGAGCAATACACTTTTGCCATCATCCCGCATTTCAGATAACAGTCGATGAACGCCTTCCGTGGCGCCAACGTCGAGTCCTTGTGTCGGATGGACAGCTACCATTAGCAGCGGTTGTTGATGTACCTCTCGCGCAAATAGCAGTTTTTGCTGATTGCCGCCTGACAAATGCTGAACCGGCGTATCGAGACCAGGCGTCCTGACATCAAATTGCTCGACCAAATCTTGCGACCACGTTCGATTCACACCTATACGTAGAAATCCGAAGCGAGAGCGCTCCTTCGTTCGGTACGATTTGAACAGCAAATTATCAACGATGCCAAGGCTGCCGGCCAGACCGCTTTTCATACGATTCTCCGGTACGTGAGCGATTCCCGATTCGATCGCTCCTCTGACTGACCCATTTTGCAATTCTTTACCGTTAAAATAGATCATTCCGCGCTTCCACGCTCTAAGACCGGTAAGCATCTCGGCAATCTCCTTCTGACCATTTCCAGCAACGCCTGCTACTCCAACAATTTCTCCTTCATTGACATGAAGCTTAATATGATCAAGCACTTTTTTGCCATGATCTCCATATACGTCTACCTGCTGTACGTCAAGCAATCGTTTTCCTAGCGACCTAGGAAGGAAAGGACGGCTTTCGCGGATTTCTTTTCCGACCATAAGTTTTGCGAGCTCACGCTCATTCGTCGCTGATGTTTCCATCGTATGAATGAGCTTGCCTTTACGCATAACCGATATATGGTCAGAAGCAGCCATAACCTCTTTCAGTTTGTGGGTGGTCAATATGACCGTTTTCCCTTTAGCTTTCATATGCTCCAGCGTTGCAAACAGCTGCTCCGCCTCACCGGGCGTCAGCACCGAGGTTGGTTCATCCAAAATAATTAGGTTTGCGCCGCGATAAAGCGTCTTAACGATTTCGACCCTTTGCTGCTCGCCAACGGATAGCTGCCAGATTGGGCGATTAACCGGAAATGACAATCCAAATTGCGCTGCAATCGCTTCGATTTCTTGCTGTTTTGCGTTCATCCATTTGTTGCCTCTCCAAAACGATGAGCTCTCTCCCAAAATGATGTTTTCAGCAGCAGTCAGTGTTTGAACGAGGCGAAAGTTTTGAAATACCATACCTACGCCAAGCTTCATCGCATCCTTAGGTGAACGAATCCTCGCGAGCTCTCCGTTTATGAAGATGTCTCCGCTAGTCGGCCTATATACACCCGAGAGCATGCACATCATCGTGCTTTTGCCCGCACCGTTCTCACCTAGCAGCGCATGAATTTGTCCCGGCTTTGCACGAAAATCAACAAAATCATTCGCTACGACGGTACCAAAATGCTTCACGATTTGGTGCATCTCCACCGAATACTTCTTATGCATAACATCACTTCCTTCAACGTTTGTGAAGCAAACTTGAAAAGCTTTGAATAATCAACAAATCCCTATATTCAGGGATTTGTTGACTTATTCATATAAGCAAAGCCGTTTATTTCGGGATCGTGCCGTCGACGCCTTTTACGAACCAATCCATCACCAAAATGTCATCAAGCGTCAGCGTCTTGCCAGCCTCAACCTTTACTGTGCCGGCAGCATCCGTAATCGGACCTGTAAAGATGTTAAACTCACCGCTTATCAACTTTGTTTTCGTATCATTCACTAGCGTTTTCACATCCTCTGGCACACTTGGACCAAGCGGTGCAATGTCGACCATACCGTCAGCTAGAGATCCAGAATATTGCTCACTTTTCCAAGTGCCATCGATAATGGATTGAACCGTTTTGGTATAATAAGGTCCCCAGTTCCAAATCGGATTGGTCAAATACGCTTCTGGAGCAAACCTTGTCATATCGGAATCATTGCCTCCAGCCATAGCACCGCGTTCAGCTGCTGCTTGCAATGTTGCCGGCGAATCTTGATAAGCGAGCAGAACATCTGCGCCTTTATCAAGAAGACTCACTGCTGCTTGTCGCTCCGTTGTTGGATCAAACCAAGTATTCGTCCATACGACGCTCACTTTGGCTTCTGGATTTACGCTTTGCACGCCTAGCGTGAAGGCGTTTATGTTATAAATGACTTCTGGAATCGGGAATGCGCCAACATATCCGATTACATTTTTTTTCGTCATTTTGCCTGCTGCTATACCGCTTAAGTAACTGGCATCGAAATTTTTGCCGAAAAATGTGCCCATATTTTCATTGGTTTTGTAGCCGGCGGTATGAAGGAACTTCACGTTCGGAAATTTCTTCGCTACATTTAATGTGTAGTCCATATATCCAAAGCTAGTCGTAAAGATGACATCATGGTTTTGCGCAAGCTCAGTAATGATTCGTTCCGCATCCGCGCTCTCAGGTACGTTCTCAACCGTATCTGCTTTTATGCCAAGCTTTTCCTCCATGTACAATCTTCCTTTGTCATGCTCGAAAGTCCAACCGCCATCTCCTGGAGGCCCGATATAAACGAACGCCACACGCGGCAGCTTAGCAGACTCATCCGTAGCCGCCTCACTCTTTGGGGCTTCCGTCGCTTTTCCTGCACCCTCATCAACCTTGTTCGACTTGTTGCTTGAACAACCACTACTGACCATTACTAGCGTTATAAGAAGTGCTAAGCTTGCGGAAAATGCTTTTTTGTACGATTTCATACCGTTCCTCCCCGACTCTCTATTTTTTTCAAAAGATGATAAGGTACCTTATTGATTCTGTACATTATCGCCTCTTGTCGCATAAGACTCCTGGAAGCTGCCGTGATCAGCTCCAATCGTTATCGCTCGTTTTGGTTGAGACCAATAACCTAAACACTCCATTCACGAGCCCAAATACCATTTTTGTGCCAAATCAAAGTCAGCTGGGGTATCAACGTCAAATAGCGACTGACGATCCACAGCTAACAGTCCAAATCCCTGAAAATCAGTTGATTCGAACAGCTTGCGAGCTCCAGCATCCCCCCTTAATTGAAGTAGCGAGTCGAACATGGAGCGGGATAATATCGCCGGTGGCATTAACACAATTTCTCCTCCTTCTGATTCATGCACTGCGGTTGCGACAAAATCCAGCTCCGGACGTTCACTCCAGCAGCGTATAAGGCCATCAATCATTCCAGAAGTAATAAAGGGTTGGTCAGCGAGCGCAACAACAACAGCATTTAAAGCAGGTTCCTCTCTCAAAAGCGCTTCAAGGCCGCAGCGGATCGAATAAGACATTCCCTTCGACGCTTCCGTACATACGATTACACTGACGGCATCAGGTAGATTACGATTAGAAGTACATAAAGCACTTCCTTCTGTGCCAATCCAAACTTTTGAATCATCAGGATGCACTACAACGTTTACCCTATGAAGATCACTGGATAAAAGAGCAAGCAGTCCCATTCGCGCCAGCGGCTTGTTCTTCGACAGCTCGAGCGATTGCTTTCGAACTCCCATACGCTTGCTCTGCCCTGCTGCTAAATAAAGGGCTGAAATTCGCATATTTGCTACCCTCCCTTCGCGAACCGCCTTCCCTTCCAGCACGAATCGCAATCAATTCTGCAGCAATGCTGACCGCTATTTCATACGGTCCGTCCGCATTAATGGAAAGACCGATCGGAGCGTGAACATTCGATGGAATTAGAAAGGTCTCAAACAGCATCCGAATCCGCTTCTTCGAGCCTAAAACACCGATGTAAACAAGCTTCATCGGCAATGCAAGCCGAATCATGTCCTTATCCTGTTGCAAGTTATGACTGCACACGATTAAATAATCATCTGGACAGAATTGTATTTGATCCATAATTTGCACGGGCGATCCAACCGCAAACTCAGCTTGCGGAAAACGTTCCATCGTACATAATGCTGGCCGCCAATCTGTCATCACAACACGAAAGCCAATTTGTATCGCTAACGAATAAATAGCCTCCGCATCTTTCCCTACCCCGAATAACACCAGACGAGGCCTAGGCGTAATTACAATCGACATTTGATTAGAATTACTATCCAGTTCATCTCCATATTTAACCGCAGATTGATCGCCAATGTTATCAATAAGAACGTAGTTAATATCTTTTTCATTCCAGCTTCGCTCAAGCCTAACGGAAATGCCTGCATCGTTTTTCATTTTCGCTTCAAGCAAAATCGTCCGCAATCGCCCTTCCACAGGCTCAAGCAATAAACGAATTTCGCCACCGCAGCCGACATTCTCGCCCCATATGGCATCCTCTTCGGGTTTCATGTTGTAATCAATGCAAATGAACTGACTGGAATCCCATACGCCCGCTGCCCTCTCCAATAAATCTTGTTCTAAGCAACCTGGACTAATCGAACCAATCTGCTCACCGCAGAAGTTGAACAACATCGATGCTCCGACCTTACGATAGGAATGTCCCTCTACACATACAATTGTAGCGAGCACACTCGGCTCGTCGCTTGCCTTCAGCGATTCCAATACATCGTGCATATCCATCCGCTATCCCTCCATAAGCATTAGCGCTATTAGCCCTCGCAGGGTAACCATGCAGCCTAGAGTTACAACCTAACAACTACAATCGAGCGATCAATTTTTTGAGCGAGCGATCCGCTTCTTTTAAGACGACTTTTTTATCGACAGTTCTCACCATTTTGTTCTCCATCACCACTTGCCCATTAATAATAACCGTATCGACATCACCTCTTGTTGCCGCATAAACGACTCTAGAATACCAATCCGCATCGAATGATGGATACACATGGAAATCCTCCAAATCAAGCAGTTGCAAATCAGCGAGCTTCCCAATCTCGATGCTGCCGATCTCCTTTTCAAGGCCAAGCACCTTCGCACCACCCATCGTCGCCATCCGCAGCACCGTTTTTGCATTCATAATCGTCGGACCATGTTTCACCTTTTGCATATAGGCGGTTAAGCGCATCTCCTGAAACATATCCAAATTGTTGTTGCAAGGCGCACCATCCGCACCAATACCAATGTCTATACCTTGTTCAAGAAGATGTGGAATCTCAGCAATGCCTGATGCCAGCTTCATATTAGAGCCCGGACAATGGGTAAGTTTCACTCCCCTCTCCCGAATGATTTGTTTCTCTTCATCATCAAGCCAAATGCTATGAGCCAAAATTAGATTCGGTTTCGCAAGTCCAATATGATCGAGATAGACGACATTCCTCATCCCGCGTTCCGCTTCGACCATCGCAATTTCACCCAGGTTTTCCGATGCATGCGTATGCACCTTTACACCATACTCCGCAGATAGGTCACGAACGCCAATAAGCAATTCCTCGGTACATGAAACAACAAAGCGCGGACAAAAGGCGTATTGAATTCTCCCATTTTCGGCACCATGCCATTTTTCCAATAGATCCACGCTGTCTTGAAGTGATTTTTGTGTATTTTCTTGTAGAGCAAGCGGCACCTCTGTACCATGATCCATCATGACTTTTCCAGAAAGAGCTCGAATACCGCTTTCTTTAATAGCCTGAAAAGCCGATTCCGTATAGTGGACCGTCTCCATATCCAAAATCGTCGTTGTACCGCTGCGAATCAATTCACCAATCCCGAGCATGGCTGAGTAATAAACAGAATCCTCACTGTGGGCAGCCTCGAGCGGCCAAATCTTTTCCTTCAGCCACTCAATAAGCGATAAATCATCGGCTCTCCCTCGAAATAATGTTTGGCATAGATGGATATGCGTTTGTACAAACCCGGGCAGCAGCACTTTCCCGCCCGCATCAATAATACGATCCACATCCTGCGTTTCCAGTCGTTCAGCGATTTGCGTAATTCGATTTCCTTCTATTAACACATCGCCTGTGAAAATCTGATCATCATTGTTCATCGTCATCACAACAGCGTTCCGAATTAGCATTGTTGTCATTTATAAATCCCCCTCAAGCCTCAAATACCAGTACGTTTAATTCGCAGAATATTCAGATATTAATAACTACAGCATGACGATCATCCTGCAAACAGAAAGAAAATATTGTCTTCCACTTTCGATGTGTAAGCTTATCTAACATATTAAAGCAGAATCGATTGTCTGGCAATACATTTCATTAAATATTTATATGCTTTTTAACGGATTCACGCCACAATATAACACGTATGTAACACGTTATTTACTAGAACAAATTCAATTCAGCGAAAAGAGCAAAAAAACCGTTTCAAGCACGAAAATATCGTGTTAGAAACGGTTTATGTCTACTTCAATTCATATTGTGATTACCTTGTACTTAAATATGCCGGAATAATATGTTCAAATATGAGGTTTCTTGACCATATTGCTTCATTCCGCTTCGTTATTTGTTTCCGAACTACAATTACGAGCTCATACTCCGGTGCGATTAGCAAATATTGACCGCCATGGCCAAAAGCAAAATAACAATCGCAATGCCCGTTATGATTCTCAGGTGAATGCCACCAGTGATAGCCATAGCCGCCATATATCGGCGGTTCGTATTGCATCAATCCACGGTGATGGAGCTGTGTCGATTCTGCCACCCATGAAGCTGATATCAATTGCTCGTTGTTCAACTGTCCATTTGAAGCAAATAAACTGCCTATCTTCGCAAGATCTCTGCCATATAAGTGAAGTCCGGTTCCACCTTCATTAACACCGGCTCGTTCCATCCATCTCGCACTGCGAAAGCCAAGTGGACCAAACAAATAGTCTTTGGCAAACGAAAGAGCAGGCATGCCGGTTGCTTTCGTCAATATCGCCGATAACAGATGTGATCCGCCTGAATTATAGGCAAAGGCCGTTCCTGACTCTGAGATCAACGGCTGATTAAATACGAATTGTATCGGATCCTTCGCTGCTTTCAACGCTTTATAGGGCTTGTCAAAGTCAGGCCAATCAAATCCAGGCGTCATAGTCAGCAAATGCTTTATCGAGATTTGGCTGAGCGCATCGCTTATTTCTGGGGGATGATCCAAGTAATCGGTAATAGGCTCTTCCACGCTCTTCAAAAACCGTTTATCAATCGCGATTCCAATTAATGCGGATAAGACGCTTTTCGTGCAAGAATAGAGCGGACCGATTGAATCCTGTCCGCTCTCATACCATTCCCCTAACAGCCTTTGTCCTTGAAGCACGATGACAGATTTCATTTTCCATTCGGCAAGCAGCTTGCTATAAGCTTCCAAATCTATTGATTTCATCTGTTTAATCGACCTTTCTAAGAAGCATTTCTTTGCTGCTGTTCAGCTTGCTTAAACTTAGGCATGCCAATTGAAACAAATACAACAAAAACCGACAATACGGCTACCCAAACAAATATCGTATGTAAGCTTCCAGCTAGAACCGTTGATTCAATTCGATCTGCCTGTCCGGTATGAAGCAGCAAGCCAAAAACAGTGATCCCGATCGTCTGACCGAGTGTACGAATGAAATTGTTGCTGGCTACAGCAGATCCACGAAGCTCCCAGCCGACAGCTGATGATACGGCTACCGTTATGGATGTAAGTGATAAGCCAAACGAAAGTCCTGCCAAAAACGTATAAATGATAAATAATACAATGGATGTTGAGGCTGTCATAAACGCGAAACCGATGCTGCTGACGAACAAGAAGCAAGAGCCCGCAACGCTAATAAAGCGCAAACCTTTTTTAGCTATCCAAGTCCCGGCTAATATGGAGCCTAGCGGCCATGCTACCGAAAGTGGAATCATGGCAAGTCCCGAATACGTTGCCGGTTTGCCGTAAACGCCTTGAATCCATAAAGGCAAATAAAATATAATGACGACATTGATTACACATAATAAAAAACTGCTCAGATTCGCCATACTAATTATCGGATTCCGAAATAGCTGGAAAGGAATGATTGGTTCTGGAGAACGTTTTTCGATACGGGCAAATACGAAGAAAAATAGTACAGCTATTCCGAATAATACGCTAATGGTCATCGCATTGCTGTTTCCGCCCTCGGCATCCCGGATTAGCGTCATCGCATACAAGAAGCTGAACATTGCGATGGTAAAGGTGATGATGCCTGGATAATCGATATGCCTCTTTTTCTTCTCCAATGTCTCCCGAAGCGAGGTGGAGAGCAAATAAATAGCAACGATACCAAACGGAAGATTCATATAAAAGATTGCCCGCCAGGATACGTAATCGACCAATAAGCCGCCAAACAACGGACCTGAAATGCCCGCTATCCCCCAAATGCTTGACATCCAACCCTGAACCTTCGCACGCTGTTCATAGGGATATAAATCACCAATGATCGTATAAGGAATCGTCGTGAGCGCCCCAGCTCCTAATCCTTGCAGAGCACGAAACATAATAAGCTGATTCATCGTTTGTGCTACACCTGAAAGCATGGAGCCAGCAAGAAAAATTAAAGCCCCGATAATAAATATTTTCTTTCGTCCGTAAAGATCGGATAATTTGCCGTAGACAGGGGTAGTGATAACGGTTGCCAGCAAATAAATCGAAATGATCCAGCTATACTGCTGTATACCTTGAAGTTCACCTGTAATGCTTGGCATGGCTGTACTGACGATCGTCCCCTCAATTGCGGCAAGAAATGTGGCGACGAATAATGCAATGGTTACTTTTTTCCGAGTCTGATTAGCTTTCATTGTTCATCCTTTCTGTGAACAGCATTGTAACTTAAAAAAAATTCATATGACCTTTCTATTATGGTCGCTGGAAGCATGAAATATCAACAGTATTTATTTAAATCATGACGTTCGCGATAAACGAATCTCTCTCTTTTTCATACATAATTTGGTACAGACCTTCAATATGTATTGCGATCGATCACTTTCAGCTGTGAGCCAAAATTCACGATCGCCAAAAAGCTGACACAAAACCTGTTCAGCTGTTTTATAAGAAGCATGTTCTTCTACTAAGATTCTGACACATAACGTAAAACATAGCGATTCATATCGCCGTAAAGCATCCACCTTTTTTTGGAAATCTAGCATGAGAATAGTCGCCCCTTCATACATATAAAACCTATTCCCTATTGTAACTGCTTGTTTTAAGCAATTAGTTACGAAATGGTTAAATTTGAATCCTTTCCTTTCGCCATTCGTATGAATGGTATCCTTTCGGATTCGGATATGTTAACATATTTGAAGTGAAATAATAAAAATTCTATTTTTTGGCAGGTAAGGATGTTGATCAATGTATGATTTGTTATTGAACATAATAGATGATTTTGGTTATTTCGCTTTATTCCTTGTTTTATGTCTCGGCTTAATTGGATTACCAATACCTAATGAAGCAGTCGTGATGACAGGCGGAGCCTTAGCGGAGTCCGGTGTTTTATCGCCGATACCTGCTTTTATTATGACATGCCTCGGAATTTGCTCTGCTATGACCTTTGGTTACAGCATTGGTAGATTTGCAGGAAGTAAGTTGTCCAACTGGTTTAGCCAAAAGAAGAACATAAGTAAATTCGTTGCTAAATCCGAGCAGTTAAGTGAAAAGTACGGCGGCTACGCGATCAGCCTTAGCCTCTGCCTTCCTTTTTTAAGACATGTCACGCCTTATGTTATGGGAATGAACCGCATGCCTTATAAAAGATTCGCCATCTTCGCTTATCCATCCGCATTTGTATGGACACTCCTGTACTTTATTATCGGTACTTTCGTTGGAGATCAAGTGCAAGACCTCTCTGATCATATTTATAAATACGGTATATGGATCATTTATGCCATTATTATCGTCGTTGTTGGCTTTATTGTTTATAAATATTATAAAAGTAAACAACAAAAGAATCATATCGAGCGGCCAATGTAGCCTATTCAAGTTCAAGAGCCATCGCAAAAGCGGTGGTTCTTTTCTATTCAGAGCCTATTGTCGAAAAATAAGATAATCTATGATAACTGGCGTATTCACTCGATGTAATCGCTTTCTCAGCAAATCGAACCACATTGTTTTCATTTCATTTGTTGTATAATAACGATCAGTGTGCAACGGCCCCGGCTTTTCTGCGAGAGGAAAGTCAACCATTAACGATTCTACGTTGGTAGTTTCAGTAAAATGGACTAATCACTGCAATTTAGGAGGTTTATTTGCTTTGCTTGAACAACTAAAAAAATCTTGGTTTTCTAATGTTCGCGGTGATATTTTGGCGGGTATTACGGTGGCGTTAGCGCTCATCCCGGAGTCTATCTCTTTTTCTTTGATGGTGGGTGTTGGACCAATGGTCGGATTGTACGCCTCCTTCTGTATCGCAGTCATTATTTCCATCGTCGGAGGAAGACCGGGGATGATCTCCGCTGCCACAGGTGCGATGGCGTTATTGATGGTTTCGCTAGTGAAAGACCATGGAATGGAGTACTTATTCGCTGCTACGATATTGGCAGGTGTATTGCAGTATATCATGGGTGTACTCAAGCTGGGGCAGCTCATTCAATTCGTTCCGCAATCCGTTATGCTTGGCTTTGTCAACGCTCTAGGCATACTCATCTTTACCACACAGCTAGTTCATTTTGTCGGCGCTTCCTGGGTCATGTATGCGCTTGTTGCATTAACATTAGTCATTATCTATACGCTGCCTAAATTCACAAAGATTATACCTTCTCCACTAGCTGCAATTATCATCGTATCCATTATCGCTGTAGCAATAGGAGCGGATCTCAAAACCGTTGGCGACAGAGGTTTAATCGAAAGTACGCTGCCGCTGTTTCATATCCCGGATACGTTATTTTCACTCCATACGTTGTGGATCATATTGCCATACTCCTTCTCACTCTCCATCGTAGGTATTTTGGAGTCGCTTTTAACTGCTTCGGTCCTTGATGAAATGACAGATACGACAAGCAACAAAAACAAAGAGGTACGCGGGCAAGGCATTGCAAATATTGTGACAGGTTTCTTCGGCGGAATGGCAGGCTGTGCATTAATTGGACAATCAGTCATTAATGTGAAGTCTGGCGGTCGGACAAGACTTTCCACCTTAGTAGCCGGATTATTTCTACTGTTTCTTATTATGGCATTAAGCGACGTTGTCAATAAAATTCCGATGGCTGCTTTAGTCGGCGTCATGATTATGGTATCCATTAGCACGTTTGATTGGAAATCAGTTTTCCACATTCATAAGGTTCCACGCACCGATGCGCTAATCATGATCGTTACTGTAGTCATTGTTCTTATCACACATGACTTGTCAAAAGGCGTGTTTGCCGGAGTTGTGCTTAGTGCATTTGTATTCGTCGGTAAAATGGCAAAAATCCGCGTTTCCACCGCGGCTGAGAGTACGAAGGCTCGTACTTATCAAGTAACCGGACAGTTGTTTTTCGGTACGACCAGCCGTTTTGTAACGCTGTTTAATTACAAAGATGATCCATCACACGTGACCATTGACTTTAGCGGCTCGCATGTATGGGATCAATCAGCAGTAACCGCAATATCGAAGGTCAAGAGCAAATATGAGCAATTAGACAAGCAAGTGTCCTTTACCGGGCTCAATGAAGAAAGCAAATTGATCATACGTCATTTGGGCTTATCTTCATCTGGCGGACATTAACAAATAAAGCTCATGCAAACGCACCTTTAAGTGTGCTTGCATGAGCTTTTCTTATGAATCATTATTCTTGTTGTTCTTCCTTAACCAGCTCTTCCTTAACCAGCTTTTCCTTGGCAGTATCCACAAAGAAATCAAACAACTCATCATCTTCTTCTAACAAATCCTCGAGTGCTAGCAGTTCTTCTTCTTTGCCTGATTCATGAAGGAAAAACAAGCCATAACCCCACTCTTTGCCTCTCTTGCTGTGCAATGCAATTTCATACTCATTTTTATGGCCTTCTACCCCGAATTGAACATTCCCTACATAGCCGTCTTCTTTCGAGTACGTCATTGTGGCTTGCAATACATTGATGTTAATCACTTCTGTTCTTCCTTTCTAATCGTTCATTACGGCGCGAGCTGATTGATTTGATTTAACAGCTCGTTAATTTTGTTGATCGTATCTGGAATACCCGTCGATTCAAAAGCGGCTCTACCCTGCTCGATATTCGTTAGAGCTTGATCGATTCCCTGCTGCAGCGTCGCATTGTAATCGGCAATCGATTGGTGGATATCTTTTGCATAATCCGGGACCTGCAGACCTTCATAATGGACAACCTGTTCCTTCAGTGCAAGAAGCTTCTCCTTTAAATCGGTCCTTTTGTCTAGATCCGTCACAGCTTGCTCCGCAAGTGTATTCATATCTTGTCCGAAATCCGTTAACGATTGTAAGTAATCCGTCGTTTCTGTTGCAAAATTTACCGTTTGACCTACTTCTTCAATAATACCACAGCCAGCTGTCATTAGCATTATGGAGAGCAATATTATCGAAACGCCTCGCTTAATCATAAGCAACCTCCTTGTCATAATCATCCTACTACCGAGATGAACGCCTATACGAGTAGATGCATACATTACTGTACGATTATCAGCTCATGCTGGTTTCGTGTATGTCACAAGGAGATGATCGAGATGGACATTCATTTGTCGGCGATTCACTGGGTTTATTTGACCTTCATTGTCGCAATCATTGGATTTATGCTGATGCGCCGCGATACAACGCTTATATGTATTGTGGGAATCTTAGGAATCGGCATACTAGCAACCACTTCGGCAAGCGGTTCTGTAAGCGGTATTTTTAACAGCTTTATTTTCGCCATAAAAGAACTGCTAGGAACGATTTTAATTATTTCCATCATCGTCGCCATGAGTCGTATTCTTATTCGAACCGGTATAAACGAGATTATGATATCTCCGTTTACCCGTTTTCTTAGAACTCCCGCGCTTGCCTTCTGGGGAATTGGTTTAATTATGATGGTTACTTCCTTTTTCTTCTGGCCTTCACCAGCGGTTGCGCTCATCGGTGCCGTCTTGCTCCCTGTAGCTTTACGCGTTGGCTTGCCTGCCCTTGGAGCAGCTGTTGCCATGAACTTATTCGGTCATGGCATCGCCTTGTCAGGTGATTATATCATCCAAGGTGCACCGAAGCTTACAGCAGATGCTGCAGGCATTCCAGTGAGTGCCGTCATGCAGGCCAGCATTCCGCTAGTCATTGTTATGGGGGTTGTCACGACGATCGTTGCCTACTGGATGATGCGGCGTGATATGAAACTAGGTACTTGGCGTGATGGTCTCGTCCTATCAGCAGCGGAGACTAATCAGTCATCTGACTCTACCTCCAAAGCCGACCGCAATGCTCTTTCACTTCGCACAAAGCGCTGGCTCGCAGCTCTTATTCCATTGTTATTCGCTCTTGATATCCTCGCCATGTTCGTGCTTAATCTTCAAGGCGGCGATGCGACTGCGCTTATTGGCGGTACAGCTATACTCATCATGCTCTTTATTACCATGTTAACGCATCGAGGCAAAGGCTTAGAGAAAACAACCAGTTATTTAATTGAAGGGTTCTTGTTCGGATTCAAAGTATTTGGTCCGGTTATACCGATTGCAGCATTCTTTTATTTGGGCGACTCTGGGTTTCTTGCCATGTTCGGCGACAAGCTGCCCGAAGCATCGCACGGAATTGTCAATGACCTAGGTAATGCGCTTGCTCACGTCGTGCCTGTTAATGGTGTAGTTGGTTCCATCACGTTAACAGTAGTGGGAGCGGTAACCGGCCTAGACGGTTCAGGATTCTCCGGCATTTCGCTTGCAGGCTCCATCGCACAGCTATTTGGCCATGCTATTGGCTCAGGGATTGCCACATTGACTGCTCTCGGTCAAGTTGCTGCGATCTGGGTTGGCGGCGGTACAATCATTCCTTGGGCGCTAATTCCTGCTGCGGCTATTTGCGGCGTAGATCCTTTTGAACTTGCTCGTCGTAATTTAAAACCAGTGCTCATTGGTCTCTGTGTGACAACAATCGTTGCTATGTTCTTGATTTAGATTGCTTACGTTTACTGAACAATAATGAAACAAGTGAAATGACAGCAACACCGCTGAGTGCTATGTACCAGCTTAGTGAAAATGAGCTATCCGTTTGCTGAACAGTGATGCCGGGCTGCGGCGGCAATGAACCCATGCCTAGCTGCTTAATATGTTCATTAGCTTCACTATGCAGTAATGTTGCACTACAGAGTGCTTCTAGAGATTTACCTGTTGTTGTAGCATAAACCAGATACCGCTCTCCTTCTTTAAACGCATAACCACAGCTTTCTTCGCTTTCAGCCGTTTTCACTTCAATCGTTGGAGCAACATGACCTTTCCATACTTCATTGACTTGAAAGCTGGCTTTGACCGCTTTCTCAGAGGAGCGAAATAATGTTATGGAGGAAGTTTTTACGGAGGTTGCCGTTCCTTCAAATACAGCGTCGCTTTTAATTTTACTTTCCTCAACCGAACCTGCTTTTACACATGAACATGCTTGGACAGTCGATGGGATAAAAAACAAGCTGCCGACAAATAGTGCCAAAACTAACCCAACTGAGATCCACTGCTTTTTAATAATGATATCCACTCCCCCAACCTTTTCTCTATAACAGGCATTTATGCCTTTAAGATAAGACGGTATAATTTGGGAAAATGTTTCAATTATAGGAATGAAAAAGCTGTTTCCTCCGTAGTCGAAGCTACGATCGAAACAGCTTTTCCAGTTGTTATCCTTTTACTTTCTGTTTCTGCTCCTCAACAAGTGTTGCTCTAGCTGGCCAGAAAGCTTTCTTACCAAGCAAAGTTGTAATAGCCGGTACAAGGAAAGGACGAACGATAAAGGTATCCATTAACACGCCGATCGCCGTTATTAGTCCAAACTGGACAAGCACTTGGATTGGAAGCGTTGCAAGTACAGCGAACGTAGCGGCAAGAATAAGTCCTGCTGACGTAATGACGCCGCCCGTTTCACTAACTCCTTCTTTGATGGCTTGCTTCAGCGGTATCGTTTTGCTCTTTTTCCAAATGCTTGAGATCATGAAAATATTGTAGTCTTCACCAAGCGCGATAAGGAAAACAAAAGCATATAGCGGAATCGCACCTTGAATGGCGTCGACTCCCATGAAGTAATGCAGGATTATCCATCCTAATCCTAGTGCCGCTGCATATGACAGCAATACGGTGCCAATTAAGTATAGTGTTGCGGTAATAGATCTTAAATAAGCCAATAGCAGAATCATTATGAGTCCGATAACTAAAGGGATAATGACATTATTATCATGATCCGTTAGCACCTTGGAATCATATTGAGTTGCCGTCTGGCCAGCAATCCATACCTTTTGATCAGCTTCCGCAACGTTTGCATTTGTAAGCGCTGCTTCTGTTGCTGCATGGAGTAATGGGATGGTTTCCATCGCTTCCTGCGAATACGGATTCGTATTCAGGATGACTGTATATGAAAGCAAATTCGGGTCATTAACGCTTTGCTGTGGTTCCTGAACATGGTCAACAAGCGGCACAGCAGCAAGCTTTTCCGCTAAATCGGGTACAGCACCTTCCGTCTCAGCAACCACTGTAATCGGAGCTAAATCTCCAGGCGTAAACGTCTTTGAGATGACTTCAAAGCCTTCTCTTGATGGCATATCCTTAGGGAAAGAAGACAGCAAATCATAGGTGAATTTAATTTGACTTGAGAAGCTGGCGAAAATTCCTAATATCAAAACAGACGAGATAACGACCATCCATGGCTTGGTAATTACGAGATTGCCAATTTTGGAACCGAGATTCTTCTCTGGATTTGGCTTGCGGTACACTTTTCCTTTCTTGTCTGCGCGTGCTTGTTCCATTACATCCGTACGCGGAATAAATGGGTAGAATGAGGCTCTTCCAATAATCGAAAGCAATGCAGGGACTAACGTTAAACTTGCAATCCCCATAATAAGTATCGATAAACTGAACGGAACTGCGAATCGATCGTATGCACCATACTTAGCTGCAAGCAAAGCCAGCAAGGAAAGAACTACGGTAAATCCGCTCATTGCTATTGCACCCGAGGCGTCCTTGAACGATCGTTTTAGTGCTTTCATTTTGTCACTTTCGCGTGTGAGCTCTTGACGGAAATGCGAAATAAAAAATAAACAATAATCGGTACCAGCCCCGAACAAGAGCACGGTCATAATGGATATGGCCTGGCCATCCACCGTTATCCAGCCTTCATCAGCCATCCATCCGAGTAAAGGTCCCGTAACGGCATAAGCAAATCCAACACCAATAAGCGGAATAATGGCAAGAATCGGTGAACGATAAATGAGGAGCAACAAGAACAGTACGATAAGTACCGTTGCAATCATCAGCGATACATCTGCTCCTTTGAACAAATCGGTTGCATCTACCGAAATACCAACCGGACCGCTAACCCGTACGCTTAATTCAGTATCATCATTAATAGGTACGGAAAAGGGATCTTTACCTGAAGCTTCTCCGATAACCACTTTGATTGCCTCGATGTTTTCCTTTAAAATTTCGGTTTCAGTTTGCTCTCCGAATAGGATTGGCTGAACAAGTGTCGTCCCATCCTCAGAAGAGAATTTCTGCAAAGCAGGCAAAGGCATTTGATGCAATGGTATAACCTCACCCTGCTCTTTCAAAGGATTTTCAATTAACTTCTGCGTCGTTTTTTGAACAAGCGTATAATCCTCTTCCGATAAGCCGCCTTCACGATGCCAGACGACCAATGCAGGGATTCCAGATGAGCTTGGGAACTTTTCCTTTATTAACTGATCAGCGACAACCGATGGGCTGTCAGCCTCAAGGTTCGGAGCATTACTCTCTTCTTTGTCGCCCACAGCTGGCAGAAATACGGTAAGAAGTGCGGCTAATACAATCCAAACAACTAGCGTTACCCACCTTGTACGTGGTCCAGCGACCATTGCTGCTAATCTTTCGATCATTTGTCAAATCCTCCATTTCACATCGTGACTAATATCGTTTAAAATTAACTCATGCGATAAATTAATTATATATACCGAAAGGTTAATTAATCAATTCATATTTATTACAATTTGATGAATGGAGGGCATGTCGATGAGCGAGGACCAAATAAAACGCAAACCAGGCCGGCCCAAAGGCACAGGTTCAATTCAGACGATGCAGCAGATTTTGCGCACAGCCGCCTATTTATTTATGGATCAAGGGTTCGAAAAAGTTTCATTAGAAAGTGTAGCGCAAGCATGCGGGATTACAAAAGCGAGTGTTTATTATTATTTTAATAATAAAGGCGTGTTGTTCACCGAATGTCTCCAATTTATTCTGAAGATGGCTTATGATCAAACTTCAAAGCTTGTTAGCAGCCCCGGTACGCTGAAAGAAAGAATGCTTGTTGTTGCGGAGCGGCATATGAACAATGCACATGTTGAGTTCGAGACGATGATGAGGGAAGCATCCAGCGGTCTGACGGAGGAGCAAATTACGAGTATTCGCACGAGCGAGCAAGCTATACACGAATTAATTGGGAGTGTATTTCAGAAGGCAATGGACAAGGGTGAGATTAAGCGAGGTGACTCCATGCTGCTTGCTCATGTCTTTACAGCCATGTTGACCGTTCGAAATCGTAAAGAAATTATAAATAATGAAAAAACTGTGGAACAAGCAGCGTTCGAAATCGTAGAACTACTGTGGGCAGGATTAGAGCCTCGCTCGTAATTATATTAATTGGAGGTTTTCAAATGCTTAAAACCGCAATCGGTCGTCTGCGGGTCGTTGGTTTCATCGAAGGGTTGTCCTTTCTATTATTGCTGTTAATTGCAATGCCTCTCAAATATTGGGCTGATATTCCACAACCCGTGACTATTGTAGGCGGACTTCATGGTCTCTTATTCGTTCTTTATATTTTTGCTGTCTTCCACGTATGGATTAAACACCGCTGGTCGATTTTCAAGGCAGCAGCAGCGTTTATTGCAGCCTTTCTTCCCTTCGGCACTTTTATTCTCGATAAGAAGCTGCTTCGCGATCAAGAATAAACTGAACTGCACCCCGTCAAGTAGACAGTATAAATAATAAAAACCGTTAAGCGGCCTTAGTCCTGAATTCCATTGGACTGAGGCCGTCCTGCAAATCCCGCAAAATCATGCGCTTAGAGACAAAAAATGGCCGTCAGATTAAATCTGACAGCCATTTCCTTTATCAACATTATTGAATAGCTAAAGCTCTGACTTCATTAATGTTCGATTAATATGAATGGTCTTTTCATTCCCTTAATTGTATTTTTTAAGATTAGAGTTCAATAACCTTTGTAGCAACATTTTTGCAAAATTCTCTGTCATGCTCCACAAAAAGAATGGTTGGTGAGTATTCAAGCAGTAACTCTTCAATTTGCATGCGAGATATAATATCAATAAAATTAAGCGGTTCATCCCAAATATGCAAATGAACGTTCTCACTAAGACTTTTTGCAATCAACACTTTCTTTTTTTGTCCTCCGCTAAACGCGGATATATCCTTTTCAAACTGAACTCTGGAAAAATCAAGCTTCCTTAAAATCGATTTAAAAAGGCTCTCATCGATCCCATTGTTTGCTGCATAGTCCGACAAATTGCCTTGAAGATGAGATGTGTCTTGAGATACATAGGATATTTCCAACTGATTATCTTTCCTGTAAGTGCCTGTATAGTTTATATCCTCACCGCAAATTAATTTGATAATACTTGATTTTCCGGATCCGTTTTTACCCGTAAGAGCAATTCGCTCACCTTGCTCAATTGTAAAATTCAAAACCTCACTAACCTGTTTCTCACCGTAAAAAATCGAAACATTTTCAAGCTCAACAAGTTGGTTTTTATGATAAGCAAGTTGCGATATCTCTAAGCTCTCAGCGTTTTCAATATTTTTAAGGAGCTTAGATTTTTCATTAATAGCAGAGTGCTGCCTTTGCTCAATTGATTTTGAACGTTTCATCATTTTGGCAGCCTTATGGCCAATATATCCTTTATCTACCTTAGAGCCGGAATTTCTTGTTCCGTTTTTTGTTTTTTCCACTTCATTTGACCAATTTCCTGTCCGTTTAGAAGAATCTGACAAACGTTTGATGTCTCTTCTAAGTTTTTCGTTTTCTGCTAACTCAAAGTTATCTTGTCTCTTTTTATTTTCCCACCAACCTGAAAAATTACCTTTTTGGATTTCTATGTTGGTTTTATTGATTGAAAGGATGTGGTCTACACAGTTATCAAGAAATGATCTATCGTGTGACACCAATATAAATCCACTTTTGGTGTTGAGATAATCACTAACAAGTTTTCTTGCATGCATATCGAGATGGTTGGTTGGTTCATCAATCAACAGAAAACTATTTTCTTTAATAAATAATGTAGCCAGCAGCACTTTCGTCTGCTCCCCATTTGATAATGAATCAAAGGGCCGATACAAAACATCTTCAGAAACCTTTAGCAACGAAAGTTCTCGTAACAATTTCCAGTGAATATAGTCTGGGAAAATGTCATTGATTACATCAAGCGTATTATCTCCTTTGTTTTCAATATGAAAAGGGAAATATTCAAAACTGACATTAGCAGAGATGTTTCCGCTGTATTCATGTTTGCCTAGCAACAAGCTCAGAAATGTTGTCTTTCCTCTACCGTTTCTTCCTGTAAATCCTAATTTCCAATCGGTGTCTATTTGAAAACTTACGTTTTCGAATATGTTATCGTAGCTGCCTTCATAGGCAAACGTTAGGTTTGTTACATTTATTAATGACATGAAATCATCCTCCTGTATAAATATAAAGAGCTACAAGAAAGTTACTTTCTTGTAGCTCAAATAAATACAGCAAATCCAACCCTCAATATAGAGTTAGACAAGGATATATTGATTGAGTGAAAAGAATTAGTAACTTTCTTGCATATAAAAAATAAAACATGCGAAAAATCGCACTTATCGTTTTATTATTTTTTATTAGCAAGAAATATTACATTATTCTTTTCAACTCCAATCATTAAATTAGAAGTATCATATCATGCCTTTTTTTAGAATTCAACAATTTTTGTACTTTATTCGTTATTATTCATCCATTGGTAATGGAAGCTTCCCTCTTTATCAAGACGCTGGAAAGTATGTGCTCCAAAATAATCCCTTTGCGCTTGCAATAAATTAGCTGGCAGCCTCTCCGACCGATAGCTGTCATAATAGGCTAAAGCAGATGAAAAAGCAGGTACAGGAATTCCTCTATTTACGGCAATCGAAATGACGTTTCTCCAAGCATCCTGATAGTTATCAACGATCTCGCTGAAGTACTCGTCCAAGAACAAGTTGTTCAGCTCCGGATTCCGATCATAAGCATCCTTAATATTTTGCAAAAATCTTGCACGAATTATGCATCCTCCGCGGAATATCATCGCAATTTTGCCATAGTTTAAATCCCAGTTGTAAGCGTCAGAAGCAGCTCTCATTTGCGCAAAGCCTTGTGCATAGGAAGCTATTTTGCTAGTATACAAAGCTTTACGAACAGCCTCAATGAATTCTTTAGGATCGCCATCATAGCTGGATACCGAAGGACCATTCAGCTGCTTGCTTGCGGTTACGCGTTCTTCTTTCATCGCGGACATAAACCGTGCAAACACGGACTCTGTTATGATGGACAATGGAACACCTAAATCCAATGCGCTTTGGCTTGTCCATTTGCCAGTGCCTTTTTGCCCCGCTGAATCGAGAATGACATCGACCATCGGTTTGCCGGTATCTGGATCTATTTTTTTGAAAATATCAGCAGTGATCTCGATCAAATAACTATCCAACTCACCGTTGTTCCATTCTGTGAAAATGTCATGCAGCTGGTTTGTGTTCAAGTTCAGTACATCCTTGAGTAGATGATACGCTTCGCCGATGAGCTGCATATCGCCATATTCGATGCCGTTGTGTACCATTTTGACATAATGGCCAGCGCCATCTCCTCCAATATAAGTCGAGCAAGGCTCGCCATTCACTTTGGCGGAAATGGCTGTGAGGATGGGCTCAACCAACTCATACGCATCTTTTTGTCCACCAGGCATAATCGCAGGGCCGTTTAATGCCCCCTCTTCTCCCCCAGAAACGCCTGCGCCAATGAAGCGGAAGCCTTGAGCCTGAAGATCTTTGTTTCTACGCTGTGTATCAGGGAAATATGCATTCCCACCGTCAATCAGAATATCTCCTTGATCAAGGTAAGGAACAAGCTGATTAATCGTATCGTCAGTCGGTTCGCCGGCTTTGACCATAATAAGAATTTTGCGCGGCGTCTCAAGCGATTGGACGAATTGTTCAACGTTGTACGTACCAACAAAATCTTTCCCTTGCGCTTCTGCCAATAGTTCATTGGTTTTCTCGGCTGAGCGGTTATATACCGAAACCGAGAACCCTTTGCTTTCGATATTCAAGGCCAGATTTTTACCCATAACGGCTAAACCGACCACGCCAATTTGTTGTTTTTTCATTTATTGCTACCTCCCACTTAATACTGCCCCGTTGTAGAAAACGTTTTTAAAGCGTCACTTCATCTAGATTGCTGAAAACTCTTAAATGTTGAAATCGATTTTCCTTTACATAGCGATTTATAACTCGTTGGAAGAGGCATTTGAATGCCTCTTCGCGAGAACCGGTGTATAGCATAGCGCTAATTAAACTTGTGATGTTTTTTTCCAATCGGCAGCGAATTTCTCCATGCCTTGATCCGTTAGAGGATGTTTGGAAATTTGCTCGATGACTGAGAAAGGAATGGTTGCGATATGCGCGCCAGCCATTGCTACTCGTGTCACGTGATCCGGATGACGTACCGATGCTGCGATGATTTGCGCATCCAAGTTATGCGTACGGAACAATTCTGCGATTTTTGAGACGAGAAGTACGCCGTCTTCCGAAATATCATCCAAACGGCCAAGAAATGGAGAGACATACGTCGCGCCAGCGCGGGCAGCCAAGAGTGCTTGGTTTACGGTGAAGATCAGTGTTACGTTTGTTTTTACACCTTTCTTCGTCAGGTAGCGGCATGCTTCCAAACCTGCTAGCGTCATCGGAAGCTTAATGGTGATGTTTTTGTCATTGTTGTTAATTTTGATTAGTTCATTCGCTTGTGCGATCATGTCTTCAGCTGTTTCGGCATCAGGAGTTACTTCGGCAGATACGGATTCAACCTCAGGCACTTCGCGTAAAATCTCAGCGATACGATCTTCGAATTTAACGCCTTCTTTGGCAACCAGAGATGGATTAGTTGTAACACCAGACAAGACGCCGATTTTATAAGCCTTTTTGATATCTACCAGATTCGCTGTGTCGATAAAGAATTTCATAGTTATTACCTCCATTTTTTTGTGGTTATAATTTAAATTACTTTTTATAAACCTTCCAGCCTCAATAGAACAATCTGACTAAACTACGGCGCTCCTGTCTTCATCTCTTTTACTTTACTACAGTAATTCTTTCGTCAAACGAACTACATTATCCACGGAGAAGCCAAAGTATTCCAAGACCTCTGTTCCTGGTCCAGAAGCTCCGAACGTATCAATAGACAATACGTTGCCGCTTGGTCCAGTGTAACGTTCCCACCCGAGCGAAATTCCAGCTTCAATAGCTAAGCGCTTCGTGACTGCAGCAGGCAGTACTGACAACTTGTAAGCTTCAGATTGGCGGTCGAACAGCTCACGACTCGGCATCGCAACTACTCGTACCGAGATATTTTCCTTCTCGAGCTCAGCTTTGGCACTTACGGCTAGGGAAACTTCAGAACCGGTTCCGATTAGGATAACATCCGGCTGATTGTTGGTTTCCGTAAGGACATATGCTCCTTTGGTTATCCCATCCACATTGCCTTTTGTTGCTTCATATATAGGAAGATTCTGTCTGCTTAGCACAAGAGCCACTGGGCCTTCATTTTGCTGCAAGGCATAAGCCCATGCGTTCGCTGTTTCATTGGCATCGGTTGGCCGAATGACCGTAAGACCCGGAATGGTGCGCAGCGCAGTTAAGTGCTCCACTGGCTCATGCGTAGGTCCATCTTCGCCGACAGCAACTGAATCATGAGTAAATACGTAAGTTACAGGAAGCTTCTGCAGTGCAGCCAGTCGAATCGACGGACGCAGATAATCACTGAATACAAAGAACGTGCTTACGAATGGTTTTACGCCGCCGTGCAGCGCCATCCCGTTTCCAGCAGCGCCCATTGCATGCTCACGGACGCCGAAGTAGATATTGCGTCCTGCATAGGATTCAATAGCAAATACTTGCTCTCCGCTAATATCAGTCATCGTCGAATGGGACAAATCCGCGCTGCCGCCGAAAATCGAAGGAACTGATTTAACGAAATGATTGATCGCTTGACCGCTCGCTACACGAGTTGAAAGCGTCTTGGACGAATCGAAAGTTAGAATATCAGCAGCTTCGATGACAACAGAACCTTCGATAATTTGTTCAAATTCCGTTCCAAGCGCTGGATGCTGCTGTTTATAGGAGGCGATCAGTTCATTCCACGCTGCTTCTTTAGCCTCACCATTTTGTTTAAGCTGTGCAAAATGTGCTTTAACTTCTGCTGGAACAGTGAACTCTTCCTCATATTCCCAGCCGTATGCTGCCTTAGTTGCCTTTGCTTCTTCTTTGCCAAGCGGAGCGCCATGCGCTTTATTCGTTCCAGCTACTTTGCTTCCATAACCAATAATCGTCCGAATTTCGATAATTGTCGGTTGGGATTCATTTTGCTTAGCTGCTTCGATCGCTTTAGTAATTTGCTCAATATCGTTGCCATCTTCTACTCTCAAATACTGCCAATTAGCAGATTCTGCTCTTTTTTGCATGTTCTCTCCGAAGGAAAGATTGAGATCTCCGTCTAAAGAGATGTCGTTGGAATCGTACAATACAATTAATTTGTCCAGTTTCATATGTCCCGCCATCGACATGGCCTCGTATGAGATCCCTTCCATCAAGCAGCCATCTCCAACAAGCGCATACGTATAATGATCGACGACTGGGAACCCAGTTTGATTGAATTTCGAAGCTAAATGCGCTTCAGCCATTGCCATGCCTACAGCCATCGCAACACCTTGACCAAGCGGACCCGTTGTTGCATCTACGCCATCCGTGTGGCCAAATTCAGGATGTCCTGGCGTTTTGCTGTTCAGCTTGCGGAACTGCTTTAAATCTTCAATAGAAACGTTATAACCAGATAAATGAAGCAGGCTGTAAAGTAAAGCCGATCCGTGGCCTGCGGATAATACGAAACGATCGCGATTGAACCATTTTGCATGGGCCGGATTGTGATTGAGTTGATTGCTCCAAAGTGCATACGCCATAGGCGCAGCACCCATTGGAAGTCCCGGATGTCCTGAATTGGCAGCGTTGATGGCATCAATAGATAAAGTACGGATCGTGTCGATAGCGAGTTGATCAATTGTTTTTGTGTTAAGCATATTGTTCTCCTTTTATGGATTCGATTTTTTGTTCCAACTTGTCATCGAACCACCAATGATTGCCGTCTTGCATTAATAGCTCATCGGACTCGGCAGGTCCGTTTGTGCCAGCTGAATAGATATGAAGTGGAACTAAGTTTTCTTCGTATGCATCTAAAATTGGTTGAACCCATTGCCATGACAATTCGACTTCGTCCCAATGCGCGAAGAACGTAGAATCTCCGTGCAAAGCGTCGTAAATCAAATTCTCGTAAGCCTCAGGCACATTGTCACGGCTCTCATGAAAGTCAATGTGCATCGGCTTGAAATCACCTTTGTGCAGCGAATCTCTTGTATTTAATTGGAGCATAATCCCTTCGTTAGGACTGATTTCAAATACAAGAAGATTTGGTGTTTTATTATCTTCATTTGCTCCGGACTGCTTTAATGGTTCTTTGAACTCGATCACGATTCGTGTCGATTTGTCCTTCATTCTTTTGCCAGTGCGAATATAAAATGGAACGCCCCGCCAAAAATAATCATCGATCTGCAGCTTAGCTGCAATAAATGTGTCATTTGTTGAGGTTGCAGGAATGTTTGGTTCGGATTTATAACCGACCACCGGATTTCCTTCTATCGTTCCTGCTCCATACTGGCCCCGAACAACATGAGTTTTGACATTCTCTTTTTGCAGCGGCTCCAGGGAATCCATGACCAGTTTCTTTTTGAACCTTACATTCTCTGAAGTACTGTTGTTCGGGAGATGGATCGTCAGCATCATGAGCAATTGCAGCATGTGGTTTTGGAACATGTCTCTTACTGCACCAACATGATCGTAATAGCCAGCGCGTTCCTCAACGCCGACGATTTCATTAGCTGTTATTTGAACGTTAGCAATGTAACGGTTATCCCAAAGTGCCTGAAGGACTGGATTGCTCTGCTGCAAAACCTCAAGCTTCTGTACCATCGGCTTGCCAAGATAGTGATCGATTCGAAAAATTTCATCTTCCGTAAAAGCTTTGCTCAGATTTTTATTCAAATCACGAGCAGACTGTAAATCATGACCGAACGGCTTCTCGATCACTAGACGCTTCCAGCCATTCGCGGAGCCAAGTCCGCTCTCATGGATGTTTTCTGTGATCGTTTCAAAAAACTCAGGTCCTACGGACATATAAAACATGCGATTCGGCACAATGCGAAGCTCTTCTTCTTGCTTTTCTATGAGCTGCAGCAGCTTCTGGTAATCTTCTTTGCGGCCTACATCGAGAACGCTGTAGCGGAAAGCTTGCAAGAAATTATTTAATAAAACGGGATCTACCGCTTCGCGCCTGGAAAACTTACGGAGAGATTGCTCGATATTTGCTTGAAAAGCAGCATCGGTTAATTCTCTTCTTCCAAGGCCGATCACGGAGAAGGATTGAGGTAGTTTCTGATCGACGAATAAATTATATAATGCAGGGTATATTTTTCTTTTTGCTAAATCCCCTGTCGCTCCAAACAAGACAAACGTGGTTGCTTCCATTTTCCTTCTCCTTCCAGCAGGGCTACTTAGTTAGCTCTGGTTTCTACTTCATAAATCCACTATAATACGAATATCACCTATACTGGTAATTAATATATTTCACAGGAGCTATAGACCACGTCTATGATCAATTACGAACTATACAAGGTTTTCTATTGGGCTGCGAAGACGGGAAGCTTGTCTAACGCTGCCAAATCGTTGTTCATCACTCAGCCAAGCGTCAGCCACGCCATCAAGCAGCTGGAAGACAGCTTTGGTATCATCTTGTTTTACCGCAATTCCAAAGGCGTTGCCTTAACCCAAGAGGGCGCCACCCTTTACTCCTATATCGAGAAGTCTCAGATCCTGATCTCGTTAGCAGAAGAAAAGATGGCGGCACTTAAAAATCTGGACAGCGGCGAACTGCGGATCGGCGGCAGCGATTCGTTGTTCAAGCACTATATGCTGCCTTACCTGGAAAGCTATCTTCAGAAGTATCCCGGCATCAAATTGCATTTGAATCATGGGACGACGCCAGAAACCATCTCCTTCTTGAAAGAAGGCAAAATCGATTTAGGCGTCGTCCGTATGCCCATCGTCGATTCCCAGCTTGAGGTGTTGAGGGGAATAGAGCTGCAGGATTGTTTTGTTGCGGGGGCACGTTATATCGAGCTTAAGGACAGAGTGCTCTCACTGGAGCAGCTGCTCCAGTACCCCATCATTCTTTTCTCGCGTAATAGCCGGGTACGGATGGCCATCACGGAATTATTTGAAAACTACGGTTATCAAATAAAACCTGAAATTGAGGTGGGAAGCGTAGATCTTCTTATCGAGTTCGCGCGGAAGGGTCTTGGGATCTCTTATGTAACGAAAGAATTCATTTCCAAGGAACTGGAAGAAGGCTCCCTCTTTGAAATTCAATTAGATATCAAAATGCCACCGTCACAGGTTGGGTTCATGATCATGCGCAACTTGCCGCTTTCCAATGCTGCAAGCAAGTTTATTGAGCTGGTGAAATAGCTTTTTAGAAATCAAATCAAGTACAAATAACCCAATATTTCTATCAAGAAACGTATTAAATAGCTACCCTTTACGACAACAAAGGGCTGCCCGAATGGCAGCCCTTATATCATTAAACTATTGTGTTTAATAAACATTTTAATAATCTCGGCCAATCATATAATTCAATAGATGCTTCAGAAAAACGGTATTTCGAGGCATATCCTTTAGGGCTTCCATTGCAAGGCAATAGTGTTCCCACATCTCTTTCCTAGCGCCTTCCTGACCAAGAATGGTCACAAAAGTGGAGTTGTTGTTTTCCACATCCTTGCCAATGGGTTTGCCCAGTAAGTTCAAATCACCTTCCATATCAAGCAAATCATCCTTAATCTGAAAGGCAATCCCCGCATGATAGGCAAATTTCTTCAAAACTTCTATTTCTGTTGTCTTTACCTGAGCGAGAATGGCCGGCATAACAAGAGAAGCCTCAAAAGCAATTCCGGTTTTGTAAAAGCACATCATATTCAATTGTTCCAGAGTTAAAACTTTTCCCTTGGAATGCAAATCCATCGCCTGACCCATACACATATCACTTGCCCTTTGGGATGAATATCGCATTAAGGCAAGCACGGTTTTAGCATCGAACTGGTCTAGTGAAGATTGTTCTTCAATCGCCTTCTGGGTTAAGAACAGACCAGTTAATTCCGCAGTAGCGCTATTATGCACCTGATGCAGGGTTGGTCGCCCTCTTCGAGTAGACGCATTATCCTGTGATGGCAGATCATCGAAGATCAAGGATGCGGTATGCATATATTCCAGTGATTTTAAAAGCGGCATGATTGCCGATGCATGCAGTCCATATTCAGTAACACCCATAACCCAAGCCAATATAGGCCTTAAACGTTTGCCATCCCCTATGAGACTGTAATTTGCAGCATCTATAAGCAGCTCTTTCATCGGTTGAATCTCGTCATTTTTCTGTATTTGCAATAGGTTGTTGATCTCATCGCGAGCTGTTTTGATCGTATGAAGAAACTCTTCCTTTTCTTCCCGATTGTTTTTTAACGCGGTAACTAACTGGTCTCGAAGCAGTTTATCAAAGAAGTCTACATCATCTGCTTTTTGGACCATATGCTGGATAAGAAGATTGAATTCCGGATTTCCTGAGGAAAAAATCGCCATAATTTCGTTATACTTTTCAATACCGTTGCGTTCTTTAAAACGTTTTAAACCGTTGAAGACACGATCCAATATGACCTCTCTGGTCATGGCATCAGAGCGATACACATTATGGATCAAATTGGAGATAACCACCCAGTATAATTCAAAGGGATTGATAAGATCCGGACGTTGTTTATGATATTTTAAATAGTAGGTATAAGGTGTTACTGCTCCATCTCTCATATCGTCAAACATATCAGCTAAATCATCAGCCAGCTGGTTGTAGATACCATAAAAGAATGTTCGATTATTAAAGCCTTCGTCCTCGGAAGCACTTATGACAGAACGGACAATCAACCTTGATGAAGAGGATTTTAAGATAATTGGAAGATAAAGCTCTTCGTTGGAATAATTCGCATTCGAAAGATCTTTAACACGGTCAATATCTTGGGAATGAAAAAATACATAGGACTGCTCGAAAAAGGTATTCTGTGTTTCCGGTCGCTGATATTTTTTAATATACTCAAAGGCATCCCGGAGCTCCGTGTGTACGTAATGGATCAACTCCATATTATTTCCGGACAACTCTCCAAGTTCCGGCACAGTACCATTTAGAAGCGCTGAACGTATCATATTGGAATATTGTTCTTTCTCTTGTGCTGCTAATACTCCGGAATCGAGCAGATCATCTATAAAAGGATAGGTCAAACCATAGGAATACCCTAGCCTGATAGCTTCATCAAGTCTTCGAGCACGTTCTGCAGGCAATATTTTTTCGTCCATCTCTTCAATTACGTGCAGAATTACCCCGATAATGATTTTAATTAGCTTGCGTACGGCATGTTCTGCATTCATTTCCTTCGGAATACGCGATGAAACGGTTTTAAGCTTATTTATTACCCAAATAATGGCGCTTTCTATGTCTTCCTTTTGTGCCCATCGGTACAATCCGGCCAAGCTCATAAATTCTGGCTGGTCTCCCCCGTTTGTTGAAGCAGGGTTAATAAAGTGGTTTTTCACGTCGGTGATTACTCGTTGAATCCTGTTCTGTGTGTCTGGAGAATCAAGGGCTTTACCTAGATCCCGCATGTAAATATAGGAAACACTTCGATTCAAGTAATTATCTAATTTACCTGAATAGTTCATCCACCTTATATATCTATGATAATCCCGAGAATCAGGTTTTTTCTTCCCTCGCGAAAAAAAGGATAGCAATGAATGATGCTGTATATGATTCTTTTTCCACAATTGAATATCTTCGGTAAGGGAAGATAAATAGGTTTTGTTCTTAACTTCCACATTTAATGATGCAAAATACTGGGCTGCCTTCTGCTCAGCAAACTGGTACCATGTATTGGCTTGATCTGTAAACTTATCATTCATACGACGGATTACCTCGACTTATAGTTTTGATAAAAAAGACTGGGAAATGTAACAAAATAACTGATTTGATGTCTTAGTATAGTATCCTGAATTATATAAGACTAAATATAATGTTTACTCACTTCCTCCGAGGAATTTAGAACTATAAGCGTCGAGCAAATAAGTTATATTTTACACGATTCTTGGTGGTTCAACAATTTTTCGGTAAAAATATGTAACCGTAATTACAGGTTGGACATGAGCACAGAGTACTGAGATACATTACGCAAAAAGGCTCGGACCCGTTCCATTTGAAAAACATAACTCCACTTTGCAGACTGGTGGGACGAAGAAAACCCTTATCTGTGTAACCTTGCCATGGTAGCTGGATTCATCTCCTAAAACACAAAGAGGCAAGGGAATAAATCCCTTACCTCTGTCCGTGTGAACGGTTTATTTCATTACCAAATAATCGGCTAGCTGATCAAACGTTACTTCATATCCCTCATAAACCATCTCTTGTGATTCCTCTAGGGTTTTGCTTTCCTCCGCAGTCGGAGATACGGCTTCCCCTATCATTGAAAGAATGGTTTTGTCATCGTGTTCTGTGAACGTAAAAGTAACTGAAAATTCCAAAGGCCAATTCGCGTCAAAGGGCGCACGGACTGTGTTTCCTTCCTCATCGGAAAAGGAACTAGTATAAACAAGTTTCTCTGGGGAATTAACTTCACTATAAACAAACTTGACCCACATTTGAGTACCATCAGGTGATGTCTGTCTGTAATGAAATACACCACCAGGTCGGAGATCGAATTTCCTAATATCAAAAGCCCATCCTTTAGGCCCCCACCAATTCAATAAATGTTCTGATTCAGTAAAAGCCTTAAATACAAGCTCACGTGGAGCATTGAACGTGCGGGTGATTTCAATTTTTTTAGACATGTGTATCCTCCGCTGCGATTATTTATAGTTCTTATTTTGCAATTCCTGCATACCTGCCGATATTCCATTAGTGAATTAAACTTTTTGATAGGTGAGTACTACAACACCAGATTCGAACGTATTCGTATTCACTAATTTCAACGTCGTATTATCTATTCCGTCTTCGAATAGGCGCTTTCCGCTGCCTACAACGACAGGGAACACCATTAACCGATACTCGTCAATCAAGTCTAGTTTCATGAGCGATGCCACAAGGGTGCTGCTGCCAAACACCAATATGTCTTTACCCGGCTGGTTTTTCAGATTGGTGATTTCTTCTGCAAGATCCCCTTTGATCACGCTTGAATTATTCCATTCTAATTGATCTAGTGTAGTGCTCACTACATGTTTAGCATTCCCGTTCATCCACTGGCCATATTCCCCTGTTTCCTCGATCATATTCGGCCAAGCGGCTGCAAATCCCTCATAGGTTACGCGTCCAAGCAGCAGTGCGTCACTCGCTTTCATTTCTTCGAATTTGAATCTATCCTGTTCGTCGCCGCCAAACTGAAACGTCCAGCGTGGATCCTCCATGACACCATCCAAAGATAAAAACTCCGATACAACTACTTTCCTCATAATCATTCCCCTTCGCGTTATATATTATTGACAGTGAATGACTTCCTGAAATCAATATACCATACAAGGAATATTCCTGTAAAGGAATATTTAAAACATACTTTAATCGGCTTCTTGAATTATGGTTCAAATCCAAAGCTGTTTTTTTTGAAAAGCAGCTTATGAATGAAGCCCATAATGAGCTGACTCATTACAGGCTTGTGATCAACATAATGGATGGCAGATATCAAATAGGATTGGAGGGTCACAATGTATGAGGGGCGCTGTACGATATATGTATTCATAATTAGAAAGGGTGACAACTTATGATTTCCTTCTTAACATTATGTGCATGCTTCTTCGGCGGCATTATTTATATTTTATATGCTGGAAAGGGTATCATTAGAGATGACGAGTTTCTAGTAGACCAACAAATGAAGGACATGAAAATATTTCACTAATAAAAAAAAGCAAGAGCTAGGTGATCAACCTAAAGCTTGCTTTTTTTTTATTTAATTATTTAAGTGACTATCGTCATGGTCTTCCCAACGTCTTGAATATGCTTTATTCGTTATCCAGAATGTAATCCAAGAAAGAATGGCTACAATAACGAAAGAAACGATCCATACACCCATAGGTACTTGCATATGAATTCCTCCTATATATTAGTTGAATACATTTGATTCTAACTAGCTTAGTTCATTGAAATTCGAATTAACCTCTATCATAAAAGAAAAAGCAATAAAACAAACCATCCAAATCGGATGAATTGCAACCATCCAATTCATTTTTCTTCATCCCTTACTCCCTTGTTCCAAAAAAGGTTATAGAACTGTCATAGTTAACATGAAAACAGCATCTTACTGTTTGAAAATCAGTGGTATGATTAACTACACAATGATGTTTTATTTACAACCAAGGGAAGTGAAAATGATGTGGGAACTCGATCGGAAAAGTAAAATTCCTATATATAAACAAATTACTGATCATCTGGAACGGCGAATTTCGTACGGTGAATTCCCCCCCGGAAGCTTGCTTCCATCCGAAAGGAAATTAGCTGAACAACTTGGCGTAAACCGAAGTACAGTCATTTTGGCTTTCGCGGAACTTCGATCGATGGGTATTATTGAAAGCCAGACAGGCAGCGGAACACGAGTATCCAAAACAAAATGGGGAGCCACTCCCAAGCATACTCCGAATTGGAGTAGGTATGCTGAAGGTGGGAGTTTTTTGCCAAACTTACCCTTTATGCGAAGGATTCGTGAAGCGCTTAGTCAAAACCCATCTCTGATTGATTTTGCAAGCGGCGAGCTGTCGGCTGATTTGGCTCCTAACGATGAAATTACAACGTTAATGAGCGAGAATCAATATACTTCATACCTGGGCTATGACAATCCACAAGGGTATATTCCGCTTAGACAAGCGCTGGTTTCATATCTTGATCAACATCGGGATATCAAGACGACTGAATCATCTATTTTGATCACGTCGGGATCTCAACAGTCGTTATATTTGATAACGCAGTGTTTATTGTCACCTGGGGACGCTGTTGCCATTGAAGATCCTTCTTACTGCTATTCACTGCCTATGTTTCAATCGGCGGGACTGCGGTTGTTCCGGCTTCCTGTTGACAGTGATGGGGTGCGTCCTGAGGATATTCGTGCCTTATACAAAAAGCATCGGATCAAAATGGTGTTTATGAACCCCAACTATCAAAACCCGACAGGTACAGTGTTTGGTACCAAGCGGCGCAAACAATTGTTAGAAGTTGCAAGTGAATTGGCGTTGCCGATTGTCGAGGATGATCCTTTTAGCTTAACTGACTATGAGGGGGCACCTCCATCACCTCTCAAATCAATGGATGCGATGGGTTCTATTCTTTATATCGGTTCATTTTCCAAAATTGCCGCATCTGGCATGCGTATAGGCTGGATGGTTGCACCTAAATCCATTGTAGAGAGATTGGCTGATGCAAGGCAGCAAATGGATTTTGGGCTAAGTGTTATTCCACAACAGGTAGCCGCACAGTTTCTGAAGTCCAGTTACTTTGAACCTCATCTGGACCGTTTGCGTATGCAGCTGCAATATAAACGAGACTTGCTTATTGAATCTTTGCAGAAGGAACTACCTGGTTTGGTTACGTTCACGGTTCCCCAAGGGGGACTTCATCTTTGGTGCAAGCTTGTTCCAGAAGTAAATGACAGCAAGCTGCTGGAAGAATCAATTAAAAGAGGAGTTGTTTTCGTTCCGGGAAGTGTGTACGGATCGGATTCTGGTTTTGTAAGGTTTACTTATGCAAGAGCAAAGGCAGATGACATTGGTTTAGGGATTTCCAAATTTGCTGAAGCGCTGCGAGAACTGATTGGTAAATAGCTAGTTATCTAAACGAATAACCGCCGAGGCTATATACCTCCGCGGTTTTTTATATTAATGCTTGCCGAACATTGTGTTCATAACTAAGTAAACTCCTCTTCAAACCCATTAACAAGATTTGGCTAGGCGGAAACCAAGGTCATCAATGCAAAATGACGGATGACTGCGACGACGACAGGAAGCTCCGCAGCCTCTCGCCTCTTCCGCAAAGCTCCCGCCCCTAAAAATGCGGTATGAGCCATATACTTGCTCATCATATAAGTCCCAGCACCATTCCCAAACGTTTCCTAACATATCATACAAGCCCCACTCATTTGGTTCTTTTTTTCCTACCTCATGAATTTTATCTTCCGAATTCTCATTGTACCAGGCGATCTTCTCAATCTCCCCATATCGATATCCAGTTGTTCCTGCTTTACAAGCATATTGCCACTCTGCTTCTGTTGGAAGGCGATAGCCGTTTGATTCCCAATCACATATGATATCACCGCTATCATGACTTATCGTATAATACTCCTTCAATCCAGCTTTCTGAGAAAGTAAATTACAGAAATAAATGGCTTCATTCCAAGAAATGTTCACTACAGGCTTCTGATTACGATCAAAAGAAAGGGGTGTTTTTTTTGTTGTTGCTAAATATAATTCCATAGTTACAGGAAAAGGGGCTAGAAGAAAAGGTTTAATCTCGGACTTCCATTTCCTCTTTGTCCGATCATCTCTTAATTCTATTTCTCCACCTGGAATTTTTACCATTGGATAATCAACATCACTCGTTATTACATCTGACACGCTGTCTTCCTCCTCATCACAGTATTTGATCTTACACGTGATACAAGGCTCATATGCCTCCATCATAGGATGGTTTATCCATTACCTCTCAATATTTTACTATAATATGGATATTTATTAAAATAAAAAAAGTACTGCCAAAATGGCAGTACTACGTACTAAATCACATCCGGCGTACTACCTCTCGGAGTTCTACAACAAAAAAATGTATCTTAAATCATTCTCATGTAAACCTTTTGCAAATTACATATGATTTCGATAAAATGAACTTGATTAATATTAGATTCATCTAATATCTTAATAAAAAAGTATCTTGATATAGGAGATAATATATCTTATAAGGAGGTTTGTCCTTTGTCAAACCAGCATCAGGTTCAAGCAACAGATCAGCAGGAACAATTCGTCCTACGGATGCGTGGACTAGGAACCCGAACGGTAGTTTACCAACAAAATGTTGCCGCATCTCTTGGCTTATACAATAATGATTTTATATCTGTGGATATTTTGCGTGAAAAAGGCCCGATCACTGCCGGTGAGTTGTCAAAACTAACAGGACTTGCGACCGGGAGTGTTACTGCATTAATTGACCGCCTTGAAAAATCTGGTTATGTTCGCAGACAAAATGACCCCAATGACCGTCGCAAGGTGATTATTGTCCCATTGTATGAACAAAAAGAAGATGTAAGCAATACCTACATCCCACTTCACAACGAAATGGTAAAACTAGCTTCAACGTATACAGAAGAAGAGCTTGAGCTTATTACGCAGTTTTTGAATAAAGCAAGTACAGTACTGGACGATCAAATCGATCGTCTCAGCTCGACTCCACGCATCAAATCTTCCACCTAATGATTAGACAAAGAAACGAAAAAGGACGATATCCAAAAGTCATATGACTCCGGGTATCATCCTTTAACGGCTTACCTCCGCAAACAAGTAAAAGACGGACATTATGGATTGTCCGCCCCTTACGCAATTCCATTATTTTTCGTTTAATCGAAGTAGACTGTTTTCCCAGTTTCGGCCGATAAATATACAGCTTCTAGTATAGCCGATACCACCATCGCCTCTTCGGGCTTAACCAATGGCTCTGTGTCATTTACGATGCAACTGATCCACTGCTTGGCTTCATACTCGAAATCAGTCAGGTTTTCTCCTCTGAATTGTTCTCTCTCGCTTGGTTTCACATCGATGACATTTAAGAATAAGCTGCCGTTCCTTTCACCGTTGATGCGCAGACCGTCGCTAAAATCTGCACCGCCCTTGGTGCCGCACAAATAAGATCCTTCAGACTTTGCAATATTAAGCGCCCAGCTGGTTTCGATTGAGACGACAGCGCCGTTTTTGAATTTCACATAACCAAAAGCGGAATCCTCCACTTCAAACTCCTTCGGATCCCATGAACCCCATTCATTAGCTGCATTTTCTGTATCCTTCAATTTCTGGAATACGCTGCCTACTACGCTGTGTGGCTCATAATTGTTCATCAGCCAAAGGATGAGATCTAGCGAATGGGTACCGATGTCGATCAATGGACCCCCGCCTTGTTTCTCTTTATCCAGAAACACGCCCCATGTGGGAACTCCTCTTCTTCTAGTTGCAATCGCTTTGGCATAATAGATTTCACCGAGCTCATCATTCTCGATCATCTTCTTTAACAACAGCGACTGGGCTTTGCTTCGGTTCTGGTAGCCAACCGTCAGCTTCTTCCCAGTTCTAACATGAGCTTCGTACATCGCTTTCGCTTCGGCACTGGTCTTAGCCATCGGTTTTTCGCACATGACGTGCTTGCCAGCTTCCAACGCGTCTATTGAAATGGAGGCATGTGAAATATTCGGAGTCAAGACATGGATGACTTCTATATCTTCCATGGCTAAAAGCTGTTTGTAATCCGTAAATACCTTCGCTCCAGGTACTCCATATTTCTCAGCACCTTCACGCGCTCTTTCCTCAATTAGATCACAGAAAGCAACCATCTCCACATTGTCCACCTTGGCTAAGCTTGGCATGTGCTTGCCGTTTGCAATCATTCCGCATCCGATGATTCCTACCTTAACTGTCCGCATCTGATTATTTCCCTCCCTGCTGTTTAAAATCAACTGTTCTTCTTTCGCGATGAGCGATATAAGCCGTTTCAAGCAGTTCCGTCAGCTTCGTTCCATCCTCCAACCCGAATGGCATCGGCTTGTCATTCAGAATGCCGTCCACCCACTGTGTTAGTGGAAGCGGCTGCTCCTTAGGAAGCTGACGAGGTGAAATCCAACCCTGCAGGGGTGAATCTGTATGCTTGGAAGCGAATTTGACGTTTTCACCGGATATGATCAATGTTCCTTCTGTACCGTATAGTTCAAACGCAGACGGTGTCGAGTAAGTGACGAGGCTTGTTTCCAGCAGCGCTACCGCGTTGTTTGCAAACTCAATCGAGCATTGCGCATTATCTTCAACGGCCCGACCTGTAAAATAATTAAACATGGATGTAATGCGTTTGGGTTGACCGAGCAGCCAACTAGCCAGATACATCGGATGACAACCCAGATCCATCATTGCTCCTCCGCCTGCCTGTTTCTCATCGTACCAGTATCCAGGCAGCCAATTATTTAATGCACCGTCGTGGCCGTTTCGAATACGCAACAGTGTAATGGCTCCAAGCAGTCCATCATCAAGAAGCTGCTTTGCGAATAAATGATGCGGTCTTGTTCGAGCTGGAAAAGAAATACAAAACTTGACGCCTGCTCTTTGCACGGCTGCCGTAATTTTGTCGCACTCCGACACGGTAAGTGCCATCGATTTCTCTGTGAAAATATGCTTTCCCGCATTGGCAGCAGCAATCATGACTTCCGCGTGCATGCTGGTAGGTGCATCTATGACAACAGCATCCACATCTTCCCTTTGAAGCAGCGCATCCAGATCGGATTCAAAATCAGCTCCGAGCTCTGCTGCCCAGGTTCGTCCTCTTTCTGTAACTTCATCCCATACTGCTGTTATGTTTACGTTTCCAAGTGATTGCAAGTGTTTGGCATATCCGTCGGCATGAACATGCCATTTACTAATCATCGCTACATTTAACATTTAAATATCCCCCATTACGATTATTGGATTTATGCGTCATTTATTTAATCCTTGAATGCCGTTGTCGGGTACCCTGCACCAAATGGAGCGTCAGGTCGCTCATATTCTCCTGCCAAATAACGGCGCATAGGCGTAGTACGTTCCAAATAGTCCTTGTCGTTCACAAACCGATCGGAGAATCGAACCCAAGGAGGACTGTATATATAATGTGCGGTATATCGATCGTAGTCTCCGTCATGATAATATGTACGATGCCAAACGGCGTTATGGAAAAGCAATACAGATCCGGCAGTCGCACAAATGACATGTCCAACAGGCAAATCCCCTTTGTCACGGCGAATGTCTGCTGGGAGTGGAACCTGAGCTCTATGGCTGCCTGGAATCATCTCCATGTTGCCCATCCTCGGCAAAGATTGATCCGTTAGCAGATACGAAGCTCGCAGCTGCAGTAAAGGAATCGGATAAGCTAGTTGTTTGAAATCATAGGCACCAGAGCCATCTTGATGCCATCCTCCCGCACCTCCAAATGCCGGCTGCTTCGTGCACCAAGCGGATTGAAGAATGAAACGGTCGCCATATAATGCTCTTACTTTTGGGAGCACCGCAGGGTGATCAATTAAATTGTCCAGTGTAGGTTCGGTTTCAAACCCACGGCCAACTTGAGCCCATCCCGTTGTTCCTTCTCGCTCATGTAAGCGAATAGATGCCTCCAAACATTGCTGCGCTTCATCTTTCGACAATACATTTGGAATGATCAGATAACCCCATGATTCAAACATGAAACGGTCAAGCTCTGTGAATTCACCGGGCTCTGAAATAGCATTAAGCCCTTGGTTCTGCTCAGCATTCATGTGATAACCCCCAGCCTTGTGAAATGGATAATATAAAGTGACTACCATATATATAAAATATGAACAGTAACTAATTTAATGCATAAAGAGCTCGTATTATTACAATTATTTTTTGTTGAATCATGAACATTTGGGTTAACTATCTACCTTTTGTAAACCATCAACAAGCTATATCACAGAATGATTATGTATTAGTTAAATTTTCTAGTTCATTTTTTTGAAATTGTATATATTAAATATGTATTAACTAATCGCGTGGAGATCGATGAGTGGACATTGCTTGTCGTTAGGTTATTAGACAATAAGGGGAATCTGAGCTTCTTTTAAAAAATACAAAAACCAGTCTAACACTTTACGATGTGTTTTGACTGGTTTTGTTTAAAGCTTTGTTTTGAAACTTATTCGCTGCTCATGTAATGTCAAATGTACTTCCTGATGTTTTCCATTTGATCATTTCGGTAAAAGTTCGCTTTCCGTTACCCATTTATGATTTTTCATTTTTTCTCCACCAGAAGTTGGAACATAGTCAAACATGTAAACCGTAGTTTGCTCTGCGGAATCAATCGTAGCGGTTGCGCCGTTCATACCCTCCATATGGTCTGCCTGCAAGACAACTTCTGCACCCGATTTATAAGGTTTGTCGCCTGCATCTTTAATTTCTTCATGAATAACCCATTTGTGATTGGTCACTCTTTCGCCACCTGTTGTTGGGGTATAAGATACGGCATAGGCTGTAGTCGTATATGCGCCTCCAATTGTTGCAATAGCTCCATTCATACCAGTCATGTGGTCAGCTTTTATAATAGCTTCACTCCCAACCTTGAATGTTGGACTCGTTGCTTCTTTTAATCCTTTAGGAAGTTGACCGCTATTGGAGTGATCCATTTGTGAGTGGTTATCACCTTGATTGTTGTTTACAGGGATGTCCGTGGTAGTATTTTTTCCGCATCCACTTAAAGCAATCACCGCAGCAACACTTAGTAAAGCCAATTGTTTTTTCATCTTTTACAACACTCCTCTGTTTTTTGGTTCAGTATGCTACTCTCATTATACCCCCTATGGGTATTAGTGAAACGTCATCTTGCTTGCTTATTTTAGTTGGAATATGATCTTATTTCCCCCTAACCAACGTTACTTATAATAATTGTAAACCATACATTTGAAGATAATGTGTAGACTGCACTCCGTTTCGCGAGAGATTAATGATGGTTTCAGCAACTTTAAATAAAAAAAGAAGCATCAGAATTTTCTGATGCCTCTTTTCATTTTATGATTCGTACTTTCCTATTAAGTTGCTGATGAATTTCTCTAAAATAGTGACATCCGTTATATTTGTGTTACATGCTTCGCTGTTCACGCACATATAATTTCCAATTGCTTTGTAGTAATCCGGTGAAGCATTAGCTGGCTTTGATTTCGTAATAGCCGTGAATAACGCAACCTCTTCATGTCGATTACACAAAAAACAGGTGCTTTTCTTATTTGTAGGCGTAAACTTTCCTTCAATGCCAATAAGCTGTCCATCTAGATGATACATAAGAAACAACCTATTTGTCGCGATATCGGTCCAGCCCATGTACGTAACATAACGGTAGTCAATGTCAGCTAAATCGGGTACCTTTAGCTTTTTAACTTTTGGAAACAGCTTCTTGATTTGAGCAGCCGTTACTTGTGTGAATTCCAACATCAAAGGTTGCAGTGATTGCAAATAATGCTGAAATTCTTCCGTCCTATTTAACGTCGCAAGTTTCTCTAAATCATGTTTTTGAAGATCAGTTGCGTCCGGTAAAGCTTCGATAATTTTTGTTTGCGTACTATACCTAACCGCTTCCACTACTTTCGGATCGGAGACCGTGTTGCATGCAGTTTGAAGCAGGTTTGCCTGTTTCTTTATCAAGTTATATTGATGGTTTCTAATAAATGGTTTATTCATAGCTTTTCAGCCCCTTATTTTTATTGGAAAAAATATAAGGTGCGAAGCCTTTTATTAGAAACGATATTAGCTCAATTGGGCGAATATATTTCAGTCCGGCCCCACGCAAAGTATCGCCCTAATATTAGGCTTTGCATGAGCAGCTACTTCTTCCGGCAATTTGATTTGCCATTCCTATCAACTCCCTCTCCTTTTTATTATAAAATGAAACGTGATGTTGTTACAACTTTTTAAAACCATCTGAAACTACAATTTTATGAAGAACGCCACTTTTTCCGGATTTCCTCGACCGTTTAGCCAATACCAATGACCCATGCAGTTTTGAAGCCAAACTTGATACAATTTAAAGATAAATATTGTAAAAAAATCAAAGACCCTCTCCAAATGAAATGGAAGGATCTTTGATTATTAATAGTCCGATTTAGTTTGTACTATCTTCCCCAATGACAATAACTTCTGTCTCTAAGTCGATATCATAATTTTGTTTAACCGTCGTTTTAATCATTTCTATCAAGTCAATGTAATCCTTTGACGTAGCATGATCAACATTCACAATAAAACCTGCATGTTTCGTGGATACCTCTGCTCCTCCAATACGTTTCCCTTGCAGACCGCTGTCTTGTATCAGTTTTCCAGCAAAGTACCCAGGCGGACGTTTGAAAACACTGCCACATGAAGGATATTCCAAAGGCTGTTTACTTTCTCTAGCATAGGTGAACTCATCCATTTTTTCTTTTATAGCTGCATAATCAGCTTGTTTAAGATTAAATACAGCTTCCAGTACGACATATTTTTTTGCAGAAATATTACTCTTCCGATAACTCAACGACAGATCTTCATTTGATAAAGTTAGAAGTTCACCTGCTTCGTTCATCACTAATGCGTTTACCAGTACATCTGAAATTTGTCCGCCATAGGCTCCAGCATTCATAAATAACGCACCGCCAACCGTACCTGGGATGCCACATGCAAACTCAAGTCCAGACAGATGCTGTTCTAATGCTTGCCTAGAAACATCTATAATAGAAGCTCCGGCTTGCGCAATAAGCGTACAATTCTCGGTACGAACTTCATTCAAATTTTTTAAATGCATCGTAATCCCGCGAAGTCCACCATCTTTTACGATAAGATTGGAGCCATGTCCCAATAGAGTGACCGGAACATTTTCATCTTTCGCAATCTGAAAAACAGTGCTTATTTCATCATATTGGGTTGGAGTAATGAATACATCAGCATTCCCCCCCAATTTTGTATATGCGTGATTTTTAACCGGTTCAGCGAGTTTAACATCCAAGTGAGGCAGTTTATTTAATATGCGTTTATAAAGGTTAGATTCGTTATTCATATAAATAGTTCCCATTCGTTCATTATCATTCATTTCACCTTTTCTTGTTGTTGTTAAAGCTTTGAAATTTCAACTTTAAATTATAGCACATTTTCTCGTCTAATATTACACTGACAATGAAAAGTTTCAATTTATGAGTTTAATCAAGCAAATTTAACCGTTCCTTCGCACTCTGTTCTACTTCGCTATGCTTATCGGATTTACTTCGCCTCATGTCATTAAATTATCGTTTCTTCACCAGAAATATGCAACAAAAAAAGAGCAGTACATTGTCTCTGCTCTTACTTGTATATCTATATGATATTGATTTCAATCTTATTTAACGTATCTTTTTAATTCAAATAATTGCCATTCTCTTTCTTCGCTAATCCTATTCATGTCTTCCCTAGAATCAAGTCCGATCGCTTTAATCGCGTAATCTGAAGAAACCATTGCATGCCCTCTCATATGCCCTACGCCAACAGCCTGTCCAACAGCTCGTGCCGCTGCTTTAGCCGTTTCACTTTTACATTCTCTGGCTACTTCATGGACCTGAAACCCAGCTTGTCTAACTTGATGGACAGTAGCCTCCCCTTTTTGCCACCTTTCGTTAACTTTAAATCCATTTAATATTTTTTCGTTTTCAGGAAACTCTTTCTCTAGATACGGCAGCACATGTTTCGCGACACTAATCGCCCATTTAGCCAAATCAATTTGACTAACAAGTTCGGTATTTTTATCTATTTCAAGTCTTAATTCAGAATGATCAACAATTTTAATTTTTGGTGTACTTGCCATATATCGACACCCTTCCATTATAGTTTTACAACTTAGCTAATATTACGTTATTTCTTTAGTTCAATTACAATATCATCTAATGTGAATTTTTCTCTACCTCTACCTGATTTTTTTGGCAATAAAATTTCTTTTGAACCCTCTTTCGTTATTTCTAATGATCCATGATTTTCAGAAGTGTATTCATACAAGTTCAAATGAGTTGTTAGGATAAGCTTGGTAGCATTTGGGTTTAGTTTTTCGAATGTTTTACTCCAGTGCATGTTATAGCCGTCTCTCTCCCCTGCTCCTCCATTGCCTTTACCTAAATAATTATTTCCTAAGTCGTCTTTAATTTCGATTTCCATATCTACCGCATCCCATTTATTTCTTACTTCGTCCGAAATTACTTGATTGTAATACACGATAAAGCTCATAGGTGTGAAGGATATTTTTTCTATATTTACTTTTACACCTTCTTGCTGAGCACTTTGGTTTATAATTTGTGTTTGATTCTCCGTTGCGTCTAAAGAAAGAGCAAAGCTCCATTTACCTTTTATTTTCTCTTCGTTATTTTGATTAGTTATATTTTCAATAGTCCAGTTTATATTAACATGATCCAATTCCATTTGATTACGAAATTCGATATTGCTTTGAACTAAACCTACATAACTATTTTCATCCACTTTTGTAATTTGAGAGCTTTGACTCCCGCCGAGTGAACCTTTTGCATCTAATAATCCATGTAAGTTAGGATCGTCACCCAAGTCTTGATTGCTTTCTAATGCATAGGTTAATGTAACAGATTTTCCATCAAAAATTGCCTCTTTTATCGTGATTTTAATGCCACTGCTTTCCTCTGTCATGTTTATTTCACTGGAATATTTCTTATAGTCTTCATAAAATCCGATCCTTCCAGTATCCAATAATCGGAAAATATTTCGTATAACGGGGATATCGCTAGCGTAAGCAGGAAACGTTAGTCCAAATGTTGTTGCTGATAATCCAACTATAATGACAGCCGCGGCAATATTCTTTTTCCAGCTCCATATTTTTCTCTTCTGATTTAATGATTCTTTTAATGCTTTTTTTACTTTAGCTTTTTCAAATTCAGTGACTTCGATTTCTTCGAATTGTTTATCATCTAGATCAATTTCATTTAATAATTCATAAATATCCTTCATCATACACTACCTCTCCAATTAAGATGCATCGCTTTGTTATAAAGCTTCTTTTTCCCTCTATAAATCCGATTATCGATCGAAGCTTTGGTCAAATCGAGCTTGGTGGAAATATCCTCTGTGTTTAATCCTAAAAAGTACTTCATGATAAAAATATCCCGGTCTACAGGCTCTAATAAATTGATTAACGCAATGAGTTCCGTTTTGTCTTCCATTATGATGAGTTCATCTTCTGCTGATCTTTCAGCATTCAAATCCGCTTGAATTGCCGCGAATTCGATCTTTTTACTATTTTTTCTGTAGTAGTCAATAGCTTTGAACTTAGCAATGGCACAAATCCATTTTCTGAAATCGGTTGTATCACCATGAAATTTATTCGAATGGTTCCATATGGAGAGTAAAATATCATTCATACATTCTTCTATGACTCCATCATTCTCGAGAGGAGATAACACTTTATAAGTTACACCCTTTATTAAGGGCAAATAGGTATCTACGATATATTCTAATGCGTCTTCTTTTTGTCGCTGTAATCGGTGAATAAAGTTATTTTCATTAGACCTCATGAGTGACTCTCCTTATTTTTTTGTAAAAGCTTTTACACTATATACAACGTAATAAAAAAATTAATTTCTCACATTTAAAATAAAATATATAAATAAGTTTGTAATAAAAAAAGTCGATTCCTTAATCGTACAGGAAATCGACTTTTTTGGGTTGAATTTTATGATTAATCCGCTTTGGAGAATATGGCTATTGGCTGCTTAACCGTCGCTTCTACAACACGCTGCTCAAAAGTTGGACCTGCCTCAGAGTATGAATCAAACTCGATGATCCCGACATTCAGCATTCTGAACTTCTTGCGCATAATCTGATAGAACGTTGAATCGTGTGTAGAGATAATGAATTGTTTATGGTACTGCAATCTAGAATCGGCTAAATTACGAATAAGATCAATTAATGCAGCAACATTCATATCGTCCATGTTCTGTACCGGGTCATCCATAGCCACAATTGACAGTGGAGACCATGATTGCGTAAGCGCCATTGCAAGAAAAAATGAAATCGCAGTGGCATTCACCTGGGCTGCGCTAAATATGTAAGAGGGATTTGCTTCTTGGTGACCAAGTGACGTATTCTCTCTCGTCATAACTTTTAGAAACAGACGATTGCTTTTGAATTTTTTTCCGGTATCGTAATCGATATGGGTAAATATCGGGTGAGAGTTGATTCTGACGAAAATGGAACGCATCGTATCGAACATTTGATCCATAACTCGCTCATTCAAACCACTGATTGCATCTGGAACGGTCTGCTCGGCATCCTTTAGAGCAGTAACCATTTCTTCAATGCTTCGAAGACCTTCTTCAACTCGCTCAATGACCTTGTGTTTGGAAGCTTTCTGTTGCTGCAATTGTTCAAGTAGCGCAAGATCGGTATTTGCTCGGAACGCATCTAGCAATTGTGCTGCTACTCCGTGCTTACGAGCATTTTCAATCATCGATTCCTCAATCAAACTAGCCTTGGAGTCTAACTGCTGTGTAATTTCGAACCATTCCGTTGTATGGGTATCCGCGCCTATAATTTCTGCTGCTGTTAGTTTTCCAAGCCACACAACGACATCATCTCGTAGATGCTGCAACTTGTTCTCTCTTTCTGCGCTTGGCATAGATGAATACTCCGAAGCTACTGAGATAAGTAGTTTTCGCAAGTCACTGATTTGAATTTTCGTTTCATTCAGCTTAGTCAGTAACCGTTCGCTCAGAGAAGATGCATGGATATCGATATCCAGTCCACTTGCTTGCTTCCTGAACTCTTCGTATCGTTGATCAACTAGCAGCATACTTCTTTGTAAGTTGTTACACTCCGTTTGCAAATTCGCTACCTGATCGAGTAAGTCACTATGTTGATCCTTCCACTCTTCCATTACTCTCCGAACAGCCGTTAAACTCTCCTTCGAATTCGTTTGAGCTTCTAGGAGCTGGTCAGAATAGGCTTGCCGCTGTTGTTCAAGCTCAAGGCTCCTTTTCTCGGCGATCGCAAGATCAGGATGAATCGAATCCATCTGGCCGCTTACATATTGCTGCAAGTATGAGGAATCGATATGATCCGTGCCACAAGCAGGACAACCCTCTATCTCTGGCTGTTCAATTGCAACCTGCAGAACGTGTTTGAGAAAAGCTTTATGTTTCTTTTCATGTCGCACAAGCTGCTGAACAAAGTCCGATTGTTGATTATATAACTGGTCAACTTCATTTAAAGTTTTTTCTAGTTCCACTTGTTTTCGATATTGAAGCTCGAACTCTTAAAGCGCATGGTACAACGCTAAGCGAGGTGTTTCTTCCAAATGCGGATAAGCAAGTGCAAAAGCCCCACTCAACCCATCGATTTGTTTACGGTTTCGGGCCGTGATTAAGAGATTTTTCACTTCATTCAATGCTTCAAATAACCGATCAGCTTTGAGCTGGAGTTCCATTGATTGTTTAAGCAACTCCTTATTCAGCTGCTCATTTTGCATTTTGGTCTGTTCACTTTGCAGAAAAATAGTTGTATTATCATACAGCATTTGCAATTTATATAGCCTAATTTCATGTTCATCGAGCGTTTGAGCAAGCTTGTTTTCTTGTTCCCATTGAATCAGCAGCGGAAGCTTGTCCTGTAAGGAAGTTGATGCATCCTTTGCCAGCTCTAATCGTCGAAACGTATCTTCTTCCAAATAAATACGCTCTTGCTCCAACAATTCCACTTGCGCCTCAGCTATTTTGATAAAATTAGTAACCTGATCTTGATCTTCTGATACAGGTGATATTTGGAATTCATCTACAAAATGATGAAATGCCGATAACCATTGATTATTTCGCGATGCAGGCGAGGTATCGGTTAAATCCATCCTTATCCCTCGAATTCGATCCTCTAGCATCTCTTCTTCTGTAGTCAACTGACCTAACTTCTGACTAAATGCTAATCGCCTTTCTTCGAGCTCTATCCTAGCCTTATGAACGATATCACCGTAGACTGCAAATTGCTCCGTGCCGAAGATTCGGGATACTGAATTGTAACGTTCCTTCTCTTTCATCCCGCGAAGGATGCCATTCATACGTTCTTGGCACAGCAGATGGGTCAGGAACAAGCTTTTATTTAAATCCACTTTGTCCAGCCATTCCGCATGCACGAGCTTCTCTTTTAAAACAATTTCCGCCTTATAATCAGGAACCTTCTCACCGTTAATCTCAACCTCAAGGAAGTTAGCACCGCCGTCTGTCTTCACGCTGGTACCGGCAGCACCCGTCCTCGTAACTGTTATTCTTGTGTCCGAATTAACCAGCTCTATCGTTACTTTAGGAGGTTTATCCATAGCGAAATGGTTACCGATGTACCGATATAATTTCCGCTCGGGATCCTGCTCATAACGATAAATGACACCGGTTAACCCCCATTCGATCGCGTCAAAAAAAGAGGTTTTGCCATATCCATTTGGTCCATGCAAAATGACAATGCTTGTATTTGGAAACTCGAATCTTCGTTTCTCATTAAATCCGCGGAATGCTTCAATCGTGATTGCATTAATCCTCATGATCCAGCACCTCAGCTAACACTGGAATATTTAAAGATGACAATAGTTTGTCCACAGAGTCGGCACCGCCTTGGAATAACGCTTGATTTAATCGTTGATTTGTCGTTTCTTGAACACAGGATTGCCATTGCTGGAGAAAATGCCGATCATGAAACCAGAGGCGCTCGAGCTGGTGCTCAGGCAAAGCAGTTTGAAAACCTAATGGGAGTTTCTCAGATAACCGATCGAGATCAGACCTCGTGATGATAATTTTCCGAAAGAAAAACCGATTTGACTCGATACGCTTCTTGAGCGCATTGCTTACCTCCTGAGTATCTACAAAAAGGACTAAGTACATGTCCCAGCGAAGATCATCGAGTTCTCCAGGAATCTGATTTTGTACCCGATATGCAAATTGATAAGCAGCTCGCTCCCAATGGTTCTCGAGTAATGATTGAGCGGCATAGGACGCTACAGCAAATATTTGCTGCGCGGAAAAGTAAAGAGCATCTATATGCCTAATCGTTATTCCCGTAAGCTTCTCAAGGTCAGGTTGTCGATCGAAAAATTCAAATAACTGCTGTTTCATTTTCAAATCACACTCCTTAGTCGCGTGCAAATCTCTTCATAGCTCACTTCATTTCTAACTTGACGCAAGCAAGAGGAGCAACTGATGCTCACGGTTCCGGTTAAGCTATTAGACTCTAAACCATCGAAGATCGTTATTTTCGAGTCTTGGGCGAATTGCAGCAAAATTTTGGAGAAATCGGCTTTATGACCATTATTGCAATGCTCGCATAAGTTTTCCGGGTTGTCTTTTCCAAGTGAATCCGAGTTGATATTTTCCAATAACAAGCGATACGGGAACAAATCTGGATTTGCTCTTGACGACATGTACGGTTGAAATGAGCTGGCATACAGTCTGGAAATAAATCCGATCACGACCTCCGGCATCGTTTCTTTGTCCTGCGAATAAAGCATACGCACCCAGCGATTGGAATCCAGCTGAAGATTTGACAGATGTACCCACTCGTCAGGATCAATAAAGTTCCAATCTGGATACACCAAATTCACCAGAGCAAGGAGCTCCCACAGTTCGCGCAGGCCGGGATCCCCGCCGGGCAACCGATTGTTTGCGAATCGATATAGCTTAAGAAACAGCTGTACTCTGCTTTCTTCCATTTCCTTAAGTTTTCGAAGCACATCGTTCATAGAAGCAATAAGTTTTGCTCTAATTTCGTCATCATTTTTGAAACGTTTTATGAAAATGGTATCAAGCGCTTGTCGGTGAAGCTCAATCTCATTAATTAATCGCGACTGAGTCAATGAAGCTTTTGAGTCTGCGGCGGGCTTGTCCCTTTGGACTGAAGAATGGGTTGTCTCTTGTAGGCTGTCTCGGGTTCCAAATGGCGGAGGATCGAAAGTCGAAAGCACGTCTAGCAGAAGTCCTTTCAGTAAATCGTAGTTCGTAGAAAGAAGCCCTTGCGGCACATCTAGAATAGTCCCATGGTCACCTGGTAGAGACTCTGCTTGCGCATAAGTGCTTGAATGTCCCATATTGGGAACGGCGCTCCCCTGTTCCACTACTGTGTCTCGATCACCATAACAGTAAATCGAAGTGAAGCAGCTCTTAAGCTCTTGCTGGGCACTAAAAAAGCTGCGGTTCATCTCATCTAAAAAAGCATTATTTGAACGTAATTGTTCGATTTGTTTATGTTTCTGAAAGCGCTTTATTAATTGATGGAATTCAGCGAACTTAGATCCGTTATATGGCGTGGCATAGCTGATAAAGCCACCGATTCGTTTTAATCCTTCCTTGCGATGCAAATACTCGTTTAGTATGAATCTTTTCCCAATCAAACCTCCCATGCTGTGGCCAACGATTACGATCTTCTCATATTTTCTATATGTAGTTGTATTCAAAATGGTTTTCAATTGAATGGCAAGCTGGTCTATGGAAAGTGGACTTGTTTTGCTGACACTAATTCGACGACCCAAAACTTCAAAATTCCCTTCGATTCCAAAAAGGCTGCTGATGAGCTTAGAGGTATCATAAGTAACGATACCAATATCCGTATCCGTTATTTGCGGATCAGAAGTAATAAGCTTCGCCCAGTCTCTACCTGGCTCTACCCACGTTTCAGGAGCGCCCAAGCCATGAATCAACAATACGAGCATCTTGCCTTTGCTTCCCGTTTCCCCATGTTTCAAATCAATCTGCATCGACATGTTCAGCTTCCCCTTTCTGTTAACGCTTCCATTTTATTTTATATCAAGCAAGTATAGTTTCCAAGTGTTGATACAAATTGTCTGGCTGTTCTTTTTCAACTATTTCCCATGTTAAGAGTATTGTAATAGTTTCAAATTTGTGTATAATACTAGGTAATTGAATACAAGAATGTTTTCTAGGGTTCCGCAACATGATATGTTGGTCTGGTCCGAGAGAAAACTCACAGCAATGCTGTGTCACGGAAGGATAAAAGCCTGGGAGAAACTGTTTAACAGTTTACTCTTGGGCTTTTTTTTTATGTTTATTTGGTAACAATAAAACTGGAGGTGTATTTAAATGAATTCAAATTGGATTAAGGTATTTATTGCCGCTTTTTTCGAAGTTTTTTGGGTTATTGGCTTGAAACACGCTGATGACTTCTGGACTTGGACAGGAACTGTCATTTCTATTATTATCAGCTTCTATTTAATGATTGTTGCAGGAAAGAAACTACCTGTAGGAACGGTATACGCCGTTTTTGTAGGAATGGGTACAGCAGGTACTGTTTTCTCCGAAATTATATTTTTTGGAGAACCATTCAAATGGAGTAAAATGTTATTGATTTTACTTTTATTAGCGGGTGTAATGGGCTTGAAATTAGTTACGAAGGATAAAGATAAACAAGGAGCTGAGTCCTAATGGCATGGGTATCTTTAATATTTGCAGGATTATTTGAAATGTTTGGTGTTGCTATGATAAATAAATTGCATAAGGACCGCAATTGGCAATCTGTTGTATTATTAACTCTTGGATTTTTAGCAAGTTTTCTATTTCTTGCTTATTCAATGAAAACACTGCCCATGGGAACAACGTATGCCATTTGGACAGGAATTGGAGCATCAGGCGGAGCTATATTAGGAATGCTTTTATATGGGGAATCCAAAGACTGGAAAAGAGTTGTTTTTATAGCAATGGTTTTAGGTTCTGCAGTTGGATTAAAGCTTGTCTCTTAAAAAATGCAACAAACAAGGAGCAGACTGCTTTGAAGCCTGCTCCCTACCAAAGTCACTCGAAAAAGGCGCTTTAAGCGGCACTCGAGCTAAATAATTTTATTTTCATGATTATGGATATAAAAGAAAGCAAAGAGAACATGATGCCACTCCAGATGAGCTGGTGTATCCCCCATTGCGAAATAAACCATCCACCAATTGAGGCTCCCACTGTAATACCAAGATTTGAAAATGAGATAAACAAGCTGTTTCCAAACTCAGGAGCTTCTTTCGCTTCCGATATAAGCCATGTTTGACTTACGATTAAACCGCCAGAATGAACGATCCCCCATATCAGTACAATGACAATCATCGGAATATAAGAAGATCCGAAAAAATAAACGAGTAAATAACATAAAATATAGGCAAGTGGGAACAACATAACGGTTTTAGAAATACTTTTTTGCAGAAAAAAGCCAAATAAAAAATTACCAACGATCATGACTAAACCAAATGCCATTAACAATAAACTAACCCAGGAACTATTCATACTTGATACGCTTACGAGATATTCGGCAAAATAGCTGTATACAGAAAACATAGCTGCAAAAGTAAACATAACCGTCGCGATATTAACCCACAATTGTGGTTTTCTTAAAATACGAAGCTGCATGCCATATGACATTTTTTCCTTAACGGGCATAGAAGGAAGCAAAAATAATATCCCTGCGAAAGCGATCAAGCTAACAATACCGCTAAATAGAAATCCAGCAGTCAGGGAAATATGCTCTGTTAAATAAGATGTTAATGGAACGCCAAACGCAAACCCAATCGTAATTCCGGCAAAAACTTGCATGACTGCTTTGCTGCTTTTTTCTGGTGGTACAAGTTGGCTAGCAGTTACAATCGCTACAGAAAAGAATACAGGATGAAAAATGGCAGGTATTATACGGAAAATCAACATCACATTGAATATCGTTGTATAGGCATAGACGATATTAGATATCGCGAACATAAAAACTGCGATTAATAAAATGATCTTACGATTCATTCTGGATGCAAGCAAAGTTATAAATGGACCTGAAATCGCAACGACAAGAGCAAATATACTTACTAGAGAACCGGCCTGTGAAGTCGAAATTTGGAATTTTCGAGATACCTCGGGTAGAACACCTACGATCCCCATTTCAGTAGTAATAATGCCGAACACACCTAACGCTAGTATAAAAACAAGCAAGGGATTAAACTTTTTCAAAATAATTCAGTCTCCATTTCTGACTGTAGATTTAAACTACATATTTAGAATTATAGATATATAGAGCCATCAAAATACGTAAAACAAATAATCAATAGATCACGCCGCAAATCGATAAATGTAGCCACATATCTATATAATTAGATTCGTTGAATCAAAAAAAGCTCCTTTCTTTAGAGTTCATTTCGGATGTAATCTGAAAATTGTTGTATCGTTTTCTCGTTCCGGCGATAATAGGTCCATTTCCCGATTCGTTCAGATTGGAGCAGCCCTGCTTGCTGCATCGTTAACAAATAACTAGATATAACCGATTGCGCTAGTCCAGATTTAGCCTGAATTTCCGCAACGCATACACCTATTCGAAATGTAAGTCCCTGCTCTAAATATTTTTTTTCTTCAAAATAATCCTCTGGCTTTTTTAACCATAACATAATTTGACGGCGTGTCTCGTTCGACAATGCTTTATAAATCAATGAAGGTTCCATATATATGATTATATCTATAAATATAGATTTGTAAACAAGAAATAAATCTGTACTGATTAGAATAGTTCAGTTACAAAACTAAATGTGCAAAAAAAATTATGTCCAAAAAAAAGAGTTTAATTTATCTATACATTTCTCAAATATTTCAATCTCCTGCACGTTCAACAGAGTACGTAATTGGTTGTAAAATTGGAGATGAACTTCTTCGTGGGCTGCATTAGCTTCCTTTCCTTTTTCGTTAAGTGAGATCATGATTGCTCTTGAATCATTTGGATGTGGTGAGCGCAAGACAAGTTCCTTCTTTTCTAAGCGATTAATAAACTAAACTTATTATTTGTCAATGGCTAGATCTAATGCTCCTTATTCAACCCGCGAAAATAAAGAAACCCCATCTGCTGGGCAGATGAGGCGTACATATATATTGTATTAGCGTTCTCTTAAAAAAGATACTCCGCATCTTTTGCTTGGCGAATTTCTGAATATGCTTCCACAAGCTGCATAGTGTCTTCTACTAAACGCTCCATGCGGAAAAGAACATCGTCATTAATAATCTCTTTTCTGTTGAAATCCTTTTCTTCAATAAATACGTAAGTTGGCACGATATGTGCTTTCATATAGGACAGAATAGGTTTTAATTGTTGTTCCACCATCAAATAATGTTTCGCTGTACCCGCAGTAACGAGGATGCTCACTACCTTATCACGGAAAGCGCTGACTGGTAAAAGATCAAAAATATTTTTTAGCGTAGCTGGAATGGATGCTTGGAAAGTAGGAGTGCCGATAATGATAGCATCTGCTGCCATGATTGTTTCCGTTACATATTTAGTATCCCCGTCATATTCCATATAATTGCGCCCATCGCTAAACACCATTTCATATTCTGCGAGGTCCAGTAAGGTGATTTCTGCATTAGGGTATTTTTCATTTGCGATTTTTAATGTGTAGTCCATTGCTGTCCGTGTCTTAGAGCCTACATTTGAGCCAGAGATTGCAACAATATTCATCCTAATCACTCCTTAGTTTTTAGCGGTATGCTTCTTAATCGCGGGCATAATTTCCGTTGCTATAAGTTCTATATTTTTCGCAATCTTATCGAATGGGACACCGCCAAAATCGATTTGAGCCATAAAGCGCTGATGACCAAATAATTCGTATTGATAAAGCATCTTTTCAATGATTTGTTGCGGGCTGCCAACCATTAAAGCATCACGATAGTCGGTAGATTGCGCAAATTGTTGTTTTGGATATCCGCCGCCACGCAGTGCTTGCATACCAGAATTAAGATGCGGATAGTATTCACGAAGAGCATCTTGTGTAGTGTCTGCTGTATAAAATAAACTCGTCGTTGCAACCGGTAATGCTGCCGGATCAAAACCACTGCTCGCTGCTGCTTCACGGTAAGCATCTACCGAAATTTTAAAGTTGCTCGCTGGACCGCCAAGCGTCGTCAACATCATCGGCACACCGACATAACCTGCCTTAATAGCACTAGCGGGAGGTCCACCTACTGCTCTCCAAATAGGCATATGACCACTTTGGGGCTGCGGTAAAATGGATGCTTGCTTAAGCGGTGGACGGAACTGACCTTCCCATGTTATCGTTTCTTCATTATTTAATTTTATTAGAAGCTCTAGTTTCTCTTCAAATAGTTCTTCGTAATCTCGGACATCAAAGCCAAGCAAACTATAAGCTCCAACGCGTGAGCCGCGTCCAGCGACAATTTCCGCGCGTCCATTTGAAATTAAATCGATGGTAGCAAAGTCTTCATACACACGCACGGGATCGGATGTACTTAGCACCGTTGCCGAACTGGCAATTTTGATGTTTTTTGTTGCCTGAGCGATCGCTCCTAAAATAACCGTATGCGCCTGTGTTGTAAAATACGTTTGATGGCTCTCACCGACTGCGAATACATCAAGTCCTGCCTCGTCAGCAAGCTTACTTGCCTCAATTAATTCTTGAATGCGCTGTTTTGCACTAATCATTGAGCCTGTATGTGGATTTGGCAAATGATCACCAATCGAATATAACCCGAATTCTAGTCCTTTATTTGTATCGATTCGATATTTCTCCATGTTACTCTCCCCTTTTTCTTATTAATCAAGCGGTATTAATTTTGCTTCAATATCTGCTCGTCTTTCTTCTAAAAATGGTGGTAAATCTAGCGCTTTACCGAGTTCTGCTATGCTTGAATCTTTGGTGAAACCAGGACCATCTGTCGCAATTTCGAATAAAATACCATTAGATTCACGGAAATATAAGCTTTGGAAATAATAACGATCCACTATGCCTGAGGAGTGGAAACCGCGTTTTTTGACGACTTCGTCCCAGTAACGCAGCTCATCTTCGTTATCAACACGGATCGCTAAATGATGAATGCTTCCTCTTCCAGGCTTCTCGATTGCTCCTTCTACTTGTTTGACCAAAATCTCGCCATAGGTACGACCAGCAACGGACTGATAAATGGCTTCATTATCCGAACGAGACACTTCGATATAACCGAACATGCTCGTCAATGTTGTTGCTAGGTGTTCCAGAGAACGAACGGTTATTTCGACTGTTCCCATTCCGAGTATACGATGATCTTGCTCGACGACGGAGTCTTTCCATGTTTCCCATTTCTCTGGAACTTCCTCGCCGTTATTGTTTATCAGAACCATTCGCAAACCTTCCGTATCTTCAAAATGCAAAGCGTCTCGGCCAGCATATTTTGTGATTTCACCATGTTCTACATTTAGCGATTCAAAACGTTTTTTCCAATAAACCAGACTCTCAAATGAAGGAACGAGTAAACCAATTTGGGTGATTGCATTGGTGCCTCGAACAGTTCTCCCCGCATTTGTCATTTCAAAAAAGGACAGCTCTGTTCCCGCACTGCCTGTTAAATCTCCGTAAAATAAGTGATACATGGATGGGTCATCTTGATTGACCGTCTTTTTCACTCTGCGTAGACCTAATATTTCTTGATAAAAATGATTATTTATTTTCGCGTTTTTTGTAATCATCGAAATATGATGATGTCCTGGGATTGTATACATAATTGTTCCTCCTTTTATTACTTGACTAATCAATTGATAGTACAAAAAAATTACTCAATCGGTAATTTCTTTTTTTGGCTATGTTTATGGATGCGCGTCATCAATGAGTATAGTGTTTTTTGTTCGTCTTCATTTAATACATCATCAAAAAATGAAGTTTGAAAAGCGAGCTGCTTTGGCATTGCTATTTCCAAAATAGCTTCGGCTTTCTCTGTGAGACTAATGGTTTTGGTTTTCCAGTCTTGTTTTCGCACAATATAGCCCTCATTCTCAAGACGGACGAGCATGCGTGAAATACCGCCTTGTGTAACCGTTACTTTCTCAGCTAATACCATTTGCGTTAAAGGTTGATAGATACGAATTTGCATAAGGACATCAAATTGAGCGGTCGTAAGATCAAATTGTTTTAAAAAGTCATTCGACATCTGGTTACTTTGGTTCGTAAAACGCATTAACCGCAACCAGATTAACGACCCGATCGTATTATTTCGCATTTCGTATCCCCCTCTCGAATATCTATGCCATCACTTTACTACTCAATTGATAATTTTGCAAGTACAATTGATTAGATTAAAAAGGCTACATTATATAGGAAAATTAATCGAACTAAAATAAATATAGTTACTTGACATAGTACTGGTAATTCGTTATTATTATCTCATATTAAAGATACTCAACGTAAAGAAAGTTGGAGTGTTCTTTATATTCATTAATAGTTGAGAATAACCTATCCTTGTTTAAGAAATAATGATTATTGGGTATTTGTTATTCTAAGGGACGGATCTATTCTAAAGATCTACAAATTTTATTGGTGGTGTCGGTAATGGGTTTTCTAGACAAATTGTTTGGTAGAACAACTACTGAGGAGGAAAAAACAATGTCAAAATTAAATATCGGAATTATTTTAGGAAGCACTCGTCAAGGTCGTCTTAGTCCACAAGTTGGTGAATGGGTGAAGAAAGTCGCTGATCAACGTGGAGATGCTAATTATGAAATCGTAGATATCGCTGATTTCAAGCTTCCGCTCTTGGGAGAAAGTGATGCTACGGAGCAAGCTACAGCTTGGAATACTAAGCTTGCAAGCTTGGATGGCTTCGTATTTATCGTTCAAGAGTACAACCACAGTATTTCTGCTTCATTGAAAAATGCGCTTGATTATGCTCGTGAAGCTTGGAACGATAAAGCAGCTGGTATCGTAAGTTACGGTTCTGTAGGCGGTGCTCGTGCAGCTGAGCATTTGCGTGGAATCTTGGGCGAATTGTCAGTAGCTGACGTTCGTGTACATCCTGCATTGTCGCTCTTCACTGATTTTGAGAACGGTTCTGTTTTCAAACCAGCTGATCTTCATCTTACAAATGTTAACGGAATGCTCGATCAAGTGCTCGCTTGGAGCGGCGCATTGAAAACATTGCGTTAATAACTACCACCACCTCTTTTACGAAGAGGTGGTTTTTCTTTGTTTAGATTAGTTTAGGAGATTATTCCCAGGAGAAAAAGGATATAAATTCCCTTCCAAGCTGAAGGAAGCTTGTCCGGTTTCTTCCGATACGATGATAACAAGAGCATCGCTGACTTCAGATAAACCAAGCCCTGCACGATGTCTTGTTCCAAGCTTCTTCTCCTCGCTTTCTCTCTGCGTTAACGGCAGGACGTTTCCTGCGGAAATAATTTTATCATTTTGAATTAAGACTGCGCCGTCATGCAGCGGACCACCGGGCGTGAAAATAGATTCTAGCAACGAATGTGTCAACATTGCAGAAACCAATACGCCATGTGTAATATATCTATCGATTGAATCTGATCTTTGCACGACGAGAAGCGCCCCATGGCGACGCTTCGATAAATGGGAAATTGCATTGGATAACTCGTCATATTTAGCGGTATAAGGTGCAAGATAACATTTCAAATAAAAGGTAGTTGCAATGGATTCGGTTTCTACAACTTGTTCTTTCATAGAATGGAACTCGTTCAACAAACAATTGCCAGCTTCATGATCCAAATCCTTTATCAAAGCTTCGAGGGATACACGCAATTGTAGCAGTTTACTTTTCACTTCAACTTTCATTGGAGAAAAATCACATTTTATTTCATCCATACGTCCACCCCACTCTAGTGACTGCCGCTAATTGAAGAAGAATACTACCTTTATTTTGCTTACATAATCGGTATTGATAACAAAAGACTGGCCCTTTATAGGTACCAGTCTTTTTAAAGTCTTTTTTAAGGAATGCTTATTTTATTTGACCAACTTTTGCCGCCATCGGTTGTTCTGTACACTGCAGCATTAGATTTGCTTGTATCCGCCATCCAGCCTAACTCCTTGCTTGTAAACGAAATGATGTTCTCCAACCCTGCGATAGGTGTGAGATTAGACCATGATTTTCCTGAATCGATTGAACGACCAACACCAATGACTTCAGCTGCTGGAGAGTATCCTCCGAGAATGGCCGCTCCATCAACAAGCTGCATATTGCTGGGGTGCCCGCCTGGCGAAGCTGGGCCTTCTTTAACAACACCAGCAGCACCTCCAGGTGCAGATCCACCGCCTGCTGTCTCCTGACTAATCACTTTCCGCCAGCTTGATCCATCATCAGCAGAGGCATAGAGGGAATAAGATTGCTGGGACATCCCAACGCCTCCGTAAAATTGAGCCCATACTTGGCTTCCCTTTGTGTAGATCTTTCCGCCTAAGCTCTCCTCTGATTTAACCGTTAGTTTTGTTGACCAATTCGCGCCACCATCTGTTGTTCTTGACAGTCGATAACCAAAACCAGGTACTACGATAAGAGTCCATCCATGCTTCGTATCTGCAAATTCTGCATAACGGGTATTGGCAGGAGTAGAGATTTTGGACCAAGTTTTACCACCATTTGATGTTTTATAGGCAAAAGCCCTTGTATAGCCAAATCCGTTCTTAGCATCTGTAAAATGGATGCGTTCTAGAGCCAGCGATCCGGTTATTATTTTTGTAAAGCTTTTCCCACCGTCTGTTGTATGAATAAGGGCATTTGTTCCGGTTGCTGAAGATTTCGCGAGCGCCCATCCGGTAGTATTGGATATGAAATCAAGCTGTGTGAATTGCCACGTTCCCTTATAGATCGATTGCCAAGTTGAGCCTGCATCAGAAGTTCCGATAAGAATTCCATTACCAGCAACGCGTCCGGTTGTACCGTTTAAAAATTGAATATCGCTGAAATGGTATGCTGTATCACCCGCTGGCGTACCGCTGAAAATATCCTTTGCTGTCGATCCGCCTGCTGCCTGTGTTAATGGTACAGCTGATGTAAGCCCAATCATCAGAGCAGCTGTTACAAGTCCAGATTTAAGTTTAACTGAGATCATGTTTTTCCTCCTCCTGCCACTAGGTTAGTATTAGTGCCTTTATAGAAGAAAATACCCTACTTTGATCAAAATGAATCTTAAGGATTGTAAAATGTTATGCCACTGCTTTCTCACGTTCACCGCTTATTTTAAATACAATGATGCCACTGACTATAACCAGAACGCCTAACCATTTATTCGTTGTGAAAGCTACTTTTTCGACTCCTAACCAGCCTTGTGAATCCCACAATAAAGCAAATCCAAGCTGTGAGGTTAGAACGATAGAGATGGCATAAGTAGGACCAAGCCGCTTAATACCCTGTACCAGACAAGTAACGACGCCAACTCCGATCAAACCGCTGAACCAGTACCAGGGCTTCATATTTTGTAATGCAAATAGTTGCTCCCCTTCGAAGACAATTCCGATCGTAAATGACGCAAGGAATCCCATACCTAATACTAAGGTTGTGGTCGTCCATGTACCTACGCGTTCATTGACCTTGCTATTGAAAATGTTTTGCAAACTGACCAAAGAACCAGTGAGAACTGCAAATAAAAGTCCGAGAATCATAATTTCTACTCTCCCATTGGGTGATGGTAATCATTCACTTCATGATACTGTTTTATTCATAGATATTATGGCTAGCCAGAGCGCTTAATCCATTTTTACTCTTAACAAGAATGCCGCCATTTTTACGCTCAATCAGACCTTTAGCACAGAACTGCTGGACAACTCGATTTAGATGTCTATAGCTCGTTCCGATCAAATTAGCAGTATCCTTTAAACTGATTGCATTCCGTTGACCTTTAAATAGAAGATCTGATTCATCATAAGAGACGGACAATAGATAACTAGCCAATCGAACTTCCACCGGATGCAGGATATTGAAGCTTAACGCATTCGAGTTTTTTAGAAACTTCCGAGAAATAATATTCAGTAAAAAATGCAGCAGCGGTGAATGATCTCTTCCGTATTTATTCAACCACTGATGATGAACACCAATCATGTAAACAGTAGAAACTGCCTCAACGGTATTGATAATGTCAATGCCTTGAACGTATTCAATATCACCAACTACATCTAAAGATGTTTTAAACGTAAGAATTAGTGTTTTACCCTCCGTAGAGGTAGTGTAGATCTTTATCTTTCCTTTTACTAGGAAGTAGAGATACTTTGAAGATTCTCCTTGGGAACAAATAAACTCTTCATGATCAAAGCAGAACAGCGACAAATGCGGTATTAGCTGCTCACCGAATGTTGATCCTAACTGATGCGTGCTCAAATAATACTGGAGTTGCTCGCGATCTTTAATTTCTTGCATTCGTCCGAATCACCTCCATTTGAATTCAGGTTGCACTCTGGAATATTTTATCTATTATAACCTTAGTATCACCACACCAGCTATCATCAACCCGATGCCGATGAACTGAGGCAGTCTCATTTTCTGCTTCATAACGCCGAACCAACCTTTACTATCGATAATAAAGGCCAGACATAACTGAGCGATCAACATGGCAGATATACTAAGCGTAACACCGATCTGTTGAATAGCTGTGACATTGCTGAAAATAATAATAGCCGCAAAGGAACCACCTGCTAGATATAATGGTTTCACCTGATTAAACGCTGACCAACGTCCATCTCTCACAAACAACAGAATAATGAAGGCCATGATGAAGCCAGTTAGCTGGGTTATCGTAGCTGCTTGCCAAGCGCCAATATCTTGACTAATCCGCGAATTAGCAACGCCTTGCAGAGTAATAAAGGCTCCGCCTAAAAACGCAAAAATGCTCCCTTTCATTCTTTTGCTCTCCTCCAAATCAATCTTTCCATCATTAAACGATAAATTTATGGATTTAGGAAAGGACATATGTCCTACTTGATTTGAAAAAGCTGTAATGAGGAAAGAATGGTCAGCGACCTCAGCAACACATATCCTTCAACAAAAACACGTACCTCTGATCCGAAAAGCATCAACGGTACGTGTTTTTTATTTTTTCTGCTATTCATTAATATAAGTAGTTACTCGGTTCTGAATCAGCTCAGCAACAGCTTCAGCGGTTTTTTGCCCTGTGAAGTAAGCCTTGGCTTCCTCAGCAATAATCGATTGTACCTTATTCATTAAGGTGATCGGCAGGCTTGCTTCAGTGATCATCGTCTTGATGGCTTGCAAATCCTGTTCTGATACTTTGACGTTCCCGCCCTTCGGAACATTGATCATTCCATTTTTAGCTTCAATCATGATTGATTTAAACATTTTTTCATTAACAGATTTATTGATGGAGAACTCATTTTGTTGAGAAGTATTTTGCATTTCCTCTGACATTAGAAATTTTATGAAATCCCAAGCTGTCCCTTTGATTTCTGAATTGGAATTCAAAGCAATATTTTTAATCCCGCCAAATGCAACTCCGGATTTTTGCTCAGCTGCATGCGGTTTCTGATAAACCTTGGTGTTTGTGTAGTACAACCCAAGGCGGGCAAGGTAATCTTGTGGGGAATATATTTCAGAAAGAATGAAATGACTAGGTACGCTTTCAGCGGATAAGATTTTATCGTTGTACAGGCTATTCACTTGTTTAAGCAGATCAATAAAGAATGCTGATTCAAAATTCGCCTTTTTCTTTTCACCATACATCAATTGGGCATAGTTGTCAGAGATCAAAGAGTTCAGCATATTTTCAGGGGATAACATTCCTAAAGAATAGTTGGTGTCTCCAGTAGCAGCAAGTTGTTTTCCTATATCTGCAAATTGACTCCATGTCCAATTTTTATCATCGATGTTGACGCCAGCATTCGCAATGCCATCCGCATCTCCAAATAACATTTGCAAATAAAAGGAGATTGGCAGGACATATAGGCCGTCATTCATTTTTGAATTTTCGAGAATGTTCATATGATAAAGGCTTTGGTCAAAATTTGTATCTTTTTTTATAAATTCATCCAAATTAATGAACGCTTTTTTGCTAACGTACCGATCTATCGGTAGGACGACTGTGTCCAGAGAAAATAAATCCGCGCCCTTACCTGATAAAATTTCAGTAGTGGTCGTTTTAATGTATTTTTCCACATCTGCAGAGCTCATTACGCCTCCACTTGTAGCAAATTCATTAAATTGAATCGTTATATTTGGATGTTGCGCTTCATATTTCTGCTTCGCCTCTTTATAGAAATCATTTAATCCAAGGACGGAAACAACAATGGTCTTCTTATCATCCTTATTATCATCCGCTATGCTGGAATGCTCTTCGATAGGACGATTCGTATTAACGGGAATTACGTTATTTACATGATTGCTGTTTTTTGTTTCACTGCCACTGCATGCTGTCAAACTCACAGCGAAAACCAAACTCATGAGTATACTTATCCACTTTTTCATTGCTAAAAATCACTCCTAATCATGTTTATTGAATTTTTTATCTCAGTCTAACCCTGCTGCCATCTTGCAGCGGTTCACTGCTTTCTATAATGATTAACTGACCGGGATAAGCACCCGTAAGAGCAATCGCTGCATCATCATTGGCATCGCCTACTCCAATGGTAACTTGGCGAGCATGATATGTGTTTCCGAGCGGACCTTTCTTTTCTTCTATAATAAAAATATATTTATGGGATCCCTCACCGTGAATAGCTTTTGTAGGCAGAAGCACTCCTTCTCCAACCGTAGAAGTCTTGCTCAGCTTCACACTAGCCTGTTCTCCACCCTGTAATGCTGTATTTTGCATCAAAATTAGGACTCGTTTCAAGTCGTTTCGTTTAGGCGAGTTACTCTCTCCTCCACCATCGTCAGGCGCAGCTGAATGAACGGTCTCGACATTTTCAATCGCTGTCACGTGACCTTCCAGCGATTTGCCTATTCCCTTGCTCTTGACCTCAACTTCAAGTTTGGAGCCGATATCGAGCTGGCCTGCAAATGTTTCTGGAATATCCAAGCTCAATTGATAACCTCGACTTGCATTAGATATAATTATATCTAGCCCTGCACTCCCAGATGGGAGCCCTTTTACAGCACCTACTTGAGTAATAACTCCGTTGAACGGAGCCGCGATCTGCTTAAGGGTTTCCAACTCCTCTTTCATATTTTGCAGTTTTCGTTCCTGTACGCCCATTTCCAGACGCGCGATCTCCATATCTCGTTTTGTTACACGAATCCTACCTTCATCTCCGCTTTGCTGAGCTTCAATGTATTGATCCTGTAATCCCTCCATCAATAATTGCTGGCGAGTGAGATTATCTTGCTCATCTTGTTTACGATGTTCAGCCTCTCGATTATTATAGGTGACGAGGGTTTGTCCCTTTGTAACGCGATCACCGACCTTTATCTTTACATCCTTCACAATCCAGCCTGCTTGGTTGGTTATTTCTACTTCGCTGAGCGGCTGCAGCACACCGGTTCCGTCGTAACTTTGTATAAGCGGATCCATGCTGCCTTCTTCTGCCCAAACCTGAGGCAGGTTCATCGTGAGCAGCGTATTGCTGTAAAGTGTAAAGATAAGTAGTGCAGCTATAAAGAGAATAATGACGAGCCTAATCCTTTTCTTGGGATGAGTTTTAGATTGTTCAACGCTACGTTCATCCATGGGGTTTTATCACCTCCTTTGTGTCGGTTAGACGTACTAACCCTTAATACCAGACATTTGAACGCCTTCAATAAAATAAGACTCTGCATACAAAAATAAAAGGAGCATGGGTGTCATATAAAGCATGGATGCGGCAAATCCGATACCTCGCGCTTCCTCTTGGATGCGTGATAGGTAGAGGGATAACGGCTGTTTGAAAACATCATCCAAGAAAATCAGTGGCTGCTCTACCATATTCCAATAATCTACAAAGAGCAGTACAACTAGCGCTGCTAGTCCAGGTTTTATTAATGGAACGATAATTCGATAAAAAATTGTAATATGTCCTGCCCCATCCATGATCGCAGCTTCAATAAAGGCATAAGGGATCGATAACATAAACTGCCTAAGCATAAAGACGCCAAAAGCAGCAAAAACACCGGGCAACACAATGGCACTTGCGCTGTTCAAGAGACCAAGCCGATCCGCAATAATATAGTTCGGGACGAGCGTCACTTGAAATGGCATAAGCATAACCATTACATAGATGAAGAACAGTGGTTCGCGCCCTCGAAACCGTAGTTTTGCAAAAGCATAAGCCGCAAGAGATCCGACTACGACCTGCCCAATAATGATGGGTACCACCATGAAAGCAGAGTTCCAAAACATATTTAAATAATTTGGTGTTTCCAAGAGAATCTTTTCATACTGCTCGTAAGACACCCAATCGGGAATCAGCTTTAAAGTTACAAATGGATTCTTCTCAACCCAATTTTGATCAGTCATTTGGCGAATGAGATAATAATGATGTCCGATCTCATTTTCTGTCATAAGTGAATTTGTAAATGTCATAAAAACAGGGAATATCATACATGCCGCAATAACCATCAGGAAAACAGTTAACAACCATTTATTAATCAATGATGACTTTTTCATCTTTTTCACCATCACTCCATAAAACGTCTGAATTGTCGTTCTAGCGTAAACATCCCTAAAACGAGAATCAGCATAAAGCCCACCATTATTGTTGAGGCTGCCGTCAGTTTCTGGACATCAAGCGAGAAAAACATATTATTCATATAATGCTGCAGCATATAAATGCTATCATGTGGATAATCCCCCGCGATTAAATAGGTTTCACGAAAAATTTTGAATGAGTTAATGATCGACATGAGGACAACGAAAAACATGGTCGGTATTAAATAAACAAGGGTAATGCTGACTAACTTCCGAAAGGGACCTGCTCCTTCTAAATCAGCAGTTTCGTAGTAGTCTCTCGGGATACTCTGCAGTCCGGCCAGAAATAATAGGATATTGTATCCAATGTTTTTCCATAAACTAATAACGGATATTACCCCTCTTGCCCACTCTGATTTCATCCAATCCATTCGCTCAAGCCCAAAACTGTGCAACCAACTATTGATCACTCCATTCCAATCAAAAAAAATTTGCCACATCATGACTACAGACGCGACGGGTACGACGAGTGGCAGAATATAAGCGGTTCGCAGCCACTTGCGGAAATAAACATTTTGATTCAAAAACAGTGCCAGCAGCAGAGACGTAACAATGATGAGCGGTACACTTACGCCGGTAAACAACAGAGTGTTTACTGAGGCTTTATGAAAAGAACCACTGTCAAACAAATGTTCATAATTGGTAAAGCCTACAAAGGAACCATTCATCGTCCGATCCATGAAGGAGTAACCGACACCAATAACGAATGGAATGAGATAAAAGATGGCAAAGCCAATTAAGCTTGGTGCAAGAAAACCAATCGCAATTACACTTTGCTTTCTTAAGAACGGAGGAAACTTCATTTTTAACCTCTTATCTGGTTAGTGGCGTTCATAAACACCACATTCCTTTTTAAATAATCACAATCGATGCTCCTAGGATAAATATTCAATAATACCCTCGACAATCATGTTTGCGGACTTCGTTTGGAACTCTAGTGATTGAATCCGTTGTTCATCCTCTTTATTTGAAATAAAACCTAGCTCAAGTAAAATGGCTGGGCACGTGTTTTCACGTAGTACATGATAGTCACCATAGGACACTCCTCGATCTTTTGCCCCCATGCTTTGTGTAAGTATTTGATCGTGTACCATTTCTGCTAATTGTTGATCTTCATCCTTGTTAAAATAGGTCGTTATCCCTTTTACTCTATTGGATTCAAAAGCATCGAAGTGAAGGCTAATAAAAAGATCAGCTTGATGGTCTGTTGATAATTTCACGCGTTCGGGTAAAGACAGAAATTCATCATCCTCACGCGTTAAGATGACCGTCGCACCTGTTTTCTCTAATAGCAATCGTTGTATATTTTGGGCGGTATGAAGCGTTATTTCTTTCTCATTTAATCCAGATTGCCCCGTTGCGCCTACATCCTTTCCGCCATGACCAGGATCAAGGACAATTGTTTTCCCTTCCAAAATCTTAACTTCCTTATGGATAGATTGTTTATAAACAGTCTCACCATTTTTCATGTCTGTCGCTTGTACCTTGAATAATAAGTTGTATGAAACCAATGCAGATATTGCTAAACCGGAAAAAATTATTGTTTTTTTCATAATTTTATTTCTCCTCACTTGTCTCTCGCGTTTAAGGTTGATCTCTTAATCTAGTACTAGTGTACAGATGAGAGATGAAGATAAAACGGAGTCGAAATGAAGTTTAAATAAAGATTATGACAAAAAAACCACTTTCTCTGATGTTGAAATTACACATCATGAAAGTGGTTAATGAGGTTAATTTATTAAGCTTTATTCAAATAAAAGTAAAACTGAACACCGTCGTCCGTGTTCGTCACACCGTAGGAGACACCGTGGAGCTCCAATATATTTTTGGAGATGGCGAGTCCTAAACCAGTACCACCTTTAGCACGATGACGTGCAGTATCACCGCGATAGAAACGGTCCCACACCTTGTCCATCTGTTCTAATGGGATATGAGCTCCTTTATTTTCGATACAAACCTTGATGAGCTCTTGTTCTTCTCTAACTGAAATATAAATATGTTCTTGTTCAGGTGTATACCGAATAGCATTGGTCAGGAAATTAGTGATGACTTGTTCGATACGATGCTGATTAGCCATGACTTCAATCGTTGCAAGCTCTGTATGCAAATGAAGCTGTTTATGGCTAATCTCTACAGATAACTGTTCACAAATTTGCTCAATGATCCGATCGATGCAAAACGGCTCCATCTTCATTTTATAGGTGCCTGACTCGAATTTTGCAAGCTCAAGCATATCTACGATCAAGAGATCCATCCGATCAACTTCTTTTTCCATCGCTTCGAAGTAATGTTCTTTTTTATGTGTCGCAACGCCATCCTTCAGAATCGAAATGCAGCTCTTCATCACACTAAGCGGTGTCTTTAGCTCATGGGATACTCCAGAAATAAATTCTTTCCTTGTGTTCTCTAATTGCTTTTCTTTTTCAATGTCCTTCTGCAGTTGTTCAATATAGGAATGCAGCGTTGTCGATAAGGAATTGATACTGTGAGACAAATCACCAATCTCATCATTTGATTTAATCAAGACGGTTTCCGAAAAATCCAAGCTTGCAATCTGTTTGGTCGTCTGATTAATTTGCAGCAATGGTCTTGCTATCTTTCTTGAGTAATACAAAGAAGCTAGCACAATAAGAAGAAAAACAAGAGCGATCATATATACATAATAATCTTTTAACATATTTACCGCTTCGTCAACGGGCTGCAGTGAAGCCATTGAGAAAATATAACTCGTTTCACCATCATGGTCTATGATAGGGTCAATAAACAATTTATACTTAACATCGTTTTGTGTTATATCAACAATTTGCTGTTGTTTATAGTGGTCAACATTCTCATCAAATAGTAAATCAGCTTGGAACTGCTTGATTTTTTCCATAAATAAACGGTTCGTATAAATAAAGCTGGAGGATTCATTTCCACTCGGCAAATGAACTTTGGTAATCGTACCGCTAATTGAAAGAACAGGAATTGGAGTATAATCAATTTTTTCAGCATATTTGATTTTCAAAGTGAGCTCTTGTATCTTTTCGAAAATAGTCTCGTTTGTCCTAACCTTACCGTTATTATCCAATTGCAACTGAAACGGAATGAATGCTGTATCTTTTTTAAACTCAGAAATAATAACGCGTACATCGGGTTTTAAAAAAGAATCCAACTGATTTGGGCCTGTATTCATCACTTCATCAATATTAATTATGTTATACAAAGGAACCGAAATGATTTTATTTGAAATTTCAGTATCATTTTTAGTACGATCTGTTTTTACTTCTAAATGAAAATCATTTACATTTTTCAAGTTTCCATAACGATCTAAAGTTGTAATCCACGTATTATTGTTCCGATAGAAGTCTAGCTCTAACTTCTGAATAGCCAGCATATTGCCACCGCTGTTCAAGAATTCTTTCTTATAGGTTTGAATATTCGCTTGAATATCCGCTACTTTTCTATTCGCATAGTATTGCTTAAAAAAAATCGTTTGCCCCATATAGATCGTAGCAAGGATGAACAAGCATAACAGAGTCGTCAACGTAAATATTTTAAAAACAATACTAATCCTCATAGGTCACCGTCGAACTTATAGCCCGTTCTTACGATGGTTGTAATAACTTTGGATTTATCGCCTAGCTTACTTCTTAGATTACGGATATGTGTATTCACGGTACGATCATCACCCTCGTATTCATATCCCCAAATTTTTGTGATGATCTGTTCTCTCGTAATGACAATGCCTTTATTCTGCATTAAATAGGCCAATATTTGGAATTCTGTATAGGTCAGGTATATTTTCTCATTATCTACGGTCAAGGTTCGAGAAGGCAAATGCATACAAATACCGTTAGTAGATAATGTATCCGTTTCATTATTTTTAGCAGTATCTGGTTTCTTTTCTTGACGGTACCTGCTATCTAGAAGTCGTTTGGTTCTTGCTAATAAAACTGGCGGGCTATATGGTTTTGTTACATAATCATCAGCACCTAATTCAAATCCGAGCAGCGTATCATCTTCGTCTACCCTTGCTGTTAGCATGATAATTGGAACATTAGAAGTTTTGCGGATTCGTCTGCAGACAGACCATCCATCCAGCTCAGGCAGCATAATATCAAGAATGATTAAATGAACCTCATGCTCTTGAAATAAGTGTAATGCTTCTTTCCCATCGGCTGCCTCTAACACTTTATAATTTTCACTCAACAAATAATCTTTAATGATTTCTCGTAAAATATCTTCGTCTTCCACAACTAAAATTGTATTATTCATCTGTAGTCTCCCTCCGCTAGAAATGCCATGGTGCATCGAATCATTTCATATATGTTTTCCTCATGGCTCTTTTTTTATAGAGAAATATGTTTTCCTCATATTTAATATACAGTAACATAGCCAGATGAAGATTATGTCAAGAAGAAAATACATAACGAACAAATCGAAAAGGCTGACACCAATATAAAATCGATGTCAGCCTCAAGCGAAGAAAAGTTTTTCCCATTGGATTAGCTACCCTTTAATTTTCTCGGTAAGTACACATGAAATAAAGTACCCCCATCACTTTCTGCCCATACTTGTCCTCCATGACGTTCGACTAGCGTTTTTGTGATAGCAAGTCCTAATCCCCCTCCCCCCGATTTACGGTTACGAGATTTTTCCACACGATAGAAACGCTCGAATACATGCGCTAGCTGATCAGTAGGTATTCCCATTCCGGTATCCTTGACGGTTATCTGAACACCTTTTGGATCTGCTTTCCCATAAATTGAGACCTTTCCACCTCTCGGTGTAAACTTGAGGGCATTCGATAATAAATTCGTCCATATTTGGATGAGCCGATATTCGTCAGCGTGCATAGTAATTCTAGGTATGATGCCTCTTTCCAGAATAATTCCTTTATCAGAAAATGAGGGCTCCATAAGATCTATGACTTGCTCAATAGATTTTGTTAGAAGAACATCCTTCAATGATAAATGCAGTTCTGTTGAAGTGAGTGTTTGCAGTTCCTCAAGGTCATTAACCATTTGTACTAAACGGTGAATTTCTTCTCTGCATGATTGAATGCGTTCGGGTGTAGCTTCCCAAATCCCATCTTGTATGGCTGACAAATAACTATTTAACGTCGTTAAAGGTGTTCGGAGTTCATGTGCGATGTTTTCTGTCATGGTTACCCGTAAATGCTCTTGTTGCTCAAGCTGTTCAGCCAAATGATTTATAGAGGCTGCTAATTCATCGACCTCATCTTTAGGAGATCCCCTTAGCGGTAGCCGGACATCTCTTTTTCCTCTTGCCATAACTAGCGTTATATTTTTCATGCTTACTAAAGGTGAGGATATTTTTTTGGCGATGTAAACACTCAGAAAAAGTGCAATAAGAAGTGCTCCGCCGATCGTCAGACCAATGGACTGAAGAATCGCTTGCTCTAAATGTGAATTTAATAAATCAGTCTTATCGTGGCCTTGGGTTAACTCTTCACCGTATAGCTGGAAATGGTGATGGGTAGCCGTAATCAGAGCAGCTGAAGCAATGATTAATATGGCAGTTGTGTAGAAGAAAAGAAGAATGCTTAAGCGATAGGATAGCGATTTTTTCATTTGCTTCCCCCATGAAAGCGATATCCGGCACCAAAAACCGTTTGGATGAATATTGGATTTTTAGCATCTTCCTCTATCTTTTGTCGTAAATTTTTGACATGCTGATCAATTGTACGAGTATCCCCCTCAAAGTCCATACCCATCACCATATCAATTAATTGTTCGCGAGAAAGCGTTCTTTCTGCATTTCTAGCCATTACAATTAGCAGTTTATATTCATTGGGTGTTAAATTTATCGGATTTTGATAGATATAAACCTGCTTGGCTTGACTATCGAGCACTAATCTCCCATTACCGTATTCCAAACGATCGGCTAGAAGCTCTTGATGATTTGTACGACGAAGTACAGATCGAATTCTGGCTAACAACTCATGAGGATCAAATGGTTTAACGATATAATCGTCTGCTCCAGCAGATAACCCTTGAATACGATGATGGAGTGAAGCTTTAGCAGTAAGCATAATAATGGGTACCGGATTAGAGCCGCGTATATGTTTGCACAACACCTCTCCATTCATATCTGGAAGCATCAAATCAAGAATTATTAATTCAAAAGGTTGTCTGTCTATCTCATCCAGAGCAGATTGGCCGTCACTTGCTTCATACGTATCATAACCAGCCATGTGTAGATATGCGATTATAACTTCTCTAATTTTATCTTCATCTTCGACAACTAGGATTTTACTCATGTACGCTCATTCCAATTTACTTTTTTAAGCTGTTCTATTGTTATACGATTAACAAACTTGCTGAATTTTTCTTTTCCTTTTGCATGATCTTTATAATAATAAATGAGGTTGGTAATTGTAGGTATTAATTGTTCCTCCGATAATGCTGTTAGTAAAAGCTGGGCAAAGGAAGTTTTTAATCCTTTTGGTTCCCCTCCAACAAATACGTCAAACGTATTCCTCATTTTTACGACACCAATATCTTTTAATAGCGGTTCACTTGTACCTAGCGCACAGCCAGCATAACCCACTTTCATTGGAGTTGGTGTTACAATTCCAGCGATCGCCTGATTTAATTTACGTGCTATGTCTAAGCCGGCATCCTCAGGCCACTTGCAAAAGTTGCAGGCGATTAAGCTTTTTGTCGTGAACCCTGAAGGATTAACTTCGAGGCCAGCTGCTCGTAATTTTTCGGTTATTTCATCTTCTTGATCTAATGGTATTTCCACATAAAGCTGCTTAAAAGGTGTCATCTCTATGTTTGCCTCTGAACCAATAAGCGAACCTATCGTCATTAGTTGAAGTGGTGTAAACAGGCTGCCGCCTACCTGGATGGCTGGTGAGACCGCAATTTTTATTTTTTCATTCATATTGTATCCCTCCTTTGCATCGTAACCACTTAAATATACCCCCTAAGGGTATGTTGGTCAAGAGTTATTACTATACCTAGGTAGAGTATAGAGATGAAGCTTAATGATACCCTAAATCCTATGTCGTTGATTGAACAAAAAGAGTGAGTCGATTGCTCGACTCACTCTTTTGGAATAATGATGATCAATGGCTTCACACAAGCCGCTTTCCTATGCTAGACCAGACTTGACCATATAATTTGCTTCGTACCGAGCACGGATTCAGGTACCCATGAGTAGATGGATGGCACCATGATAACGACAACCAGCTTCTCAACCGGATCTACAAAAAATCCGGTTCTTCCCGCACCTTCCAGCTGGAAAGTTCCTACTGATTCATAGGAAAGGTGATTAATCGCAAGGTCAAAACCAAGCGCATGTCCTTTGTCTTTGATTTTACCTCCCCAATGGTATGCTGGAACGTTAAAGAGATGACGACGAGTCATCAGTTCTACCGACTTTCTTCCAAGGATACGCTGACCTTCAAAGGTTCCTCCGTTCAGCAGCATCTGTCCGAATCTCCACATATCATACAGGGTGGAATAAAGTCCGCTGTCTGAACGCGGTGGCAGAAGAGAACTGTCTTCTCTCCTAATTAACCTTTCGATATCCATTTTATCTACACTGCACACCTCAGAATGAAGATTCTCAGGCACATCAAAAAAAGTCCGGTTCATCTGGAGAGGTTCTATAATGTTCTCGGTAACGTAGACCTCATATTGCTGACCAGATACTCGCGAGACGATCTCTCCAAGCAGAGCGAAACCCACTGTGGAATAATTATAAGCTTCCCCAGGCTGGCAAACGAGCGGCCCTTGCAGCACTTTACGAATCCAATTATCCATTCCATTAGCGCCCCACCACTCTCGTGGATAAGGCTCATTATAATATCCCGTCACCGGCATAATACCAGACGTATGCGTTAATAAGTGGAACAAAGTGATATCTTTATGTACAGCGTTGTCGAACTCTTCCAAAATGCTGGACACAGGCAGATCGATGTATAGCTTACCGTCCTCTATTAATTTCATGATAGCAACATTTGTGAATGACTTTGTTATGGATGACATCTTACGCAAGGAATCCGGCTGCAATTCTCCTTGATTTGTCGAGCCATGTAGTCTACCCATCGATTTCCATGCTGCAACCTTCCCTTGACGAGCAACGAGATAACTGGCGGCTTGAATTTTTTGCTGGGAAATCAGATCCAGAAAATGATTATCCAGCTTATTCAATTGACGGGAGTCCAGTCCTACCTCCTCGGGTGCTACATCCAAGTGACCCTCCGTGATTTCCCACACGCTTAGCAATTCATTCATCCGTCTCCATCCCCTTCCATATATTAGGAACAATGAATCAATTCTACACGAGCTGCTCTAATTGCGTCTATAAGTATGAACAGACTGCCTTTAAAATTATAAAAGTTTGTTCATTTGTATCAAATTCCTAGCCACATTGCTTACACCTCCCTCTGCTCAGCAAAACCCATCCTGCACATTGACCAATTAAAACTTGTTTTTGAAATCTTATCACTCAAATCCCATAAATTATCGATCATACGAACTTCGACTTTTCTACGTATGAGTTCTCCAAATAAATCATTCACAGTTATTTTATTAATGGGTATCTGTGTTTTTTCGCTTACATAGTAACCTGCACTTTTATCTGCGCCATAGAAATCATCAGAATCGAATTCATATAAATACAATGTTGTTCCTCTCATGATTTCAAACCATTTATGCTCTATCGCAACAACGTGGTTAATCGATTTTGAAGATAAATACAGCATTTTATGCTCATCTGTTGTCGTTTCATTGCAATGATAGGTTACCCTTGGACAATTACGCGGTGTTAGGAAATTCGGCAAGCACAACTCGTTTATTGCCCACACTAAACCCTTGTTCTGATCCAGATCCTTTCGCGATGGTATTCTTGGTTCAAAAAGTGTAATATTACTTTCTTCACTTACATGAAATAACCTCAATTTATCCCTTCTTTCTGATTTTGCTTTAGTTATCGGTTGGAGTCGTTAAATGTTATTGAAGTTTTGAATAGTCATAAATATCGACGACAGCTCCATGTTCAAACTCCTTTTTAAATAAAAATCCAATTATTTGTTTTGCAGTTTCTTCAGGCGAGGTAAGCAGACCAGCATTTTTAACCATTCCAAATATTTCTGCTGATGGGAATGCTTCTTTGTCTCGGTTCCTTGCTTCTTCTTGTAGATTAGTGTCAATCATTCCAGGCCAGATTGAAACAATTCCTACTGGTGCTTGAAAGTGATTTTGTTCGAGGCCTACACATTGCGAAAATACATCTAACCCTGCTTTAGCAGCCGAATACAAACTCATACCGGGATGAAGATTCTTCGCAGAAGCTGACGAGATATTTACTATTCGTTTTTCAATACTACTATTACTCGTATGCTTTATAAATGAAGAAGTCAGAATAATGGGTGCAATTAAATTCACATGAATGTTATTCGTAATATCCGTTGCTGTAGTTGAATTAATGAATGCTACAGGAGAGATCATGGATGCATTATTGATCAGGTATACTCCTTCTGTTTTAGATAGGTCGATTGCGTTAAATATTCGATCCATTACACAATCTATCTGATCAATATGATTCAAATCGAATTCAATATATTCAATATTCATACTTTTACTTATCAACTTCGTATTCTTTCCACGTGAGATACAGAACAAATAATGCTCCGGAGAAATCAATTGTTCTGCGATAGATTCTCCAATGCCTCTTGATGTTCCCGTAATTATAAAATATTTCATAGAAGAGTCCCCCCCGAATAATTGGTATGTACTTCGTTATGTATAGGCTTAAAAAGGTTATGGTTACGAGAACAGTTGGCCTCAGAACAAGTTTATCTTTTTAGATAGACAGGTCTTTGTTCATTTTATGTCTTCTCTCAGCAAGCAGCAACGCTCCACTCCGTAACCAGAGGGCAGCTACAACCACTAGTACAATCAGGGCTTTAAGTGTATAATAATGGCGTTTTTTGATTCCCTCTTCAAATGTAATATTGCCGAGCCGCTTCTCAGCGTGCTTCATAAGGGACATTTGCAGCACTGGGTCATTTGCCTTACTTCCAGTATTCAATCGAAAACCATTCGTTTGTCCCGGCTTGTTTAAACCCATTTTTACAGTCAGCGTAACATTAATTCCTAATTGCTCACAAATGTCCAGAAGTGACTGCGAGAAACCACCAAAAGGAAAAGCAAGCACATTGTTTTGAATGCCCAGCTTCTTATTAAGGATGTCATTGGCTTGCTTAAGATCGTTAGTAACACGCTGCTTATACTCTTCCTCCGTTTCCTGCCTCTGCGTGCTCTTCAGGTAAATCGGACTGGCAAGCATAGCAGTCTGCGTAGCACTCGAAGAATCCTTTTTCACATACTTATGCGAATCATAGGTATGACTGAAAAATTCAATACCGTTTCTATGCATTAGCTCAACCTGCTCCCATGTTACCTTCGGTATTCCTTTATACTCCGGATTGTCGACTGCATTGACAATAAGAAAGCTGGACGCTGGAGCTTGATATTTCTGAAGGAGCGGATAAGCAAATGTATAAAATGATTCATAGCCGTCGTCGAATGTAAGGAGCACTGCATTGTCTGGAACAGGTGACGAGTGCAGTATGAAATCTATGTATTGACTCATGGAAATCCAATGAAAGTTATTTGCTCTCATTAACTCTAATTGCTTCTCGAAATTAGCAACGGACAATGTTCCAGGATCCTGCGGCTCAGGACTGAGATCATGGTACATCAACACAAGAACGCGATCCTTATAGTAGATACCGTTTGCATCATTAGCTTCAGGTTTTAATCCATCGTATGGGGAGATCGGAGTATCCAAAATCACCATTTGGGAACTTTTAGTAAACATCTGGTTAATAAAAGGTATTTTTGAATGATATCTTTGAACTAGGAAGTAGCTGACCACAATTGCGGAGGTTACTAGCAAAAGAGATAAAAATATAAATTTAACTTTTAATAACATGTTGTCTCCTCATAAAGTAAGATTAGTTTTAGAATTGTAATAATTTTCAACATATGAGGAGATTGTACCATAATTTGGAACATAGTAGATATAAAAAAAACCGCGATATACGCGGCTTATTTGGTCACTTAAACGTTATGATGTTTCATAATATCAGTTGACGTAAACGTATCACTTCGAGATGCTGCCACTCCAAGCGCCAATGCCTCCCTGTAGATGCGATAGCTTTGAATAGCCTTTCTTTTGCAGCATGCGAGCCGCGCTCTTACTTCTCATACCACTTCTACAATAGAGATAAACGCTGCTGGTATTCGGTATTTCATCCATTCGACTTCCAAGTTGTGATAATGGAACGTTTTTTGCGCCAGGAATGAAACCGCCTTTAAACTCTGAAGGTTCTCTAACATCTACCAGAATATAATCAGATGATGATTCGATTTCCTTAAGGAACTCAGATGCTCTTAACGTTCTTAAACCCTTAGTGGGACCAAATCGTTTATAGAAAAACCACATTATTAATACGATAAAAATAATATTGATCACTGTATTAGTGTCCATTCAGCTGTGTGCCCCTCTCGATTATTGTAAAATAGATGCCCACACTTTTAGTGCTGTAAAAATGAGCAATAAAACTAGGCTATAACGTAAATATTTCACGTTTATTTTAGCGCTGATTCTAGATCCGAGCGGCGCACCGAACAAGCTGCCCAACACGACAAAAACAGTAGGCCAAATCGGAATGGATCCAGCTGACAACTTTCCGATTACACCGCCAATCGCTGAGACAAATACAATGGCAAGTGAAGATGCAATTGTCGTTCGTGTCGGTATCTTTAAGATCGTTAGCATAATTGGAATAAGAATAAAAGCTCCGCCAGCCCCTACAACTCCAGATACAATGCCAACAATGAAAGCTGAAGTAACAGCTATGAGCTTATTAAAAGTGATCATGTCTACATTTGATTGTTGTTTTACCCGGCTCGGAATTAGCATCAGCACTACTGCAATGACGGATAATATTCCGTATATAATATTAATGGCGTCTTCATTCAAAAACCGCGACCCGAATCCGCCAATCATGCTCCCAAATAATATACTGCTGCCCATATAAACAACAAGTCCTTTATGAATGACTGCTGTTTGATTGCTTTTCTTGCGGAAAGCGATAATACCAGCTAACGAAGCGAAAAACACTTGAAACATGCTGATGGATGCAACTTCCTTTGCAGTAAACTGCGCCAAGCCAAGACTGGATGGAACATATAACAAAAGGGGGAAATTTATTATGGCCCCGCCGATGCCAAGTAATCCTGAAAAAAAGGATCCGACAAAACCGAGCAGCGTCATGATGATGTAAAGGATAATGTCCATAAAAACTCTCCTTGTTTGAATACAATAAGTAAGCTATAATTAAAACCAAGTAATTTCATGTGAAATGAGGTAATTAAAAAATGAAAAGCATATTCAAAAAAATATTTGAAGATAAATGCCCGACCTGCAATGAACCATTAACATCAATCAATGAAAGCCTGTCCAGCACCAAGTATTGTGAGCAAGGACATTACAAAGAAGAAAATTATAGCTCTTTAGGTGTAAGAATTATATATGACGACTTGGAATAAGCGAACACGATCCACCGTGTTCGCTTATTTTTTGTTAAATATCGATCTCTTTTACCGGCTTTTCACGAGCAGCTCAATTGCTTCTTTCACAAGTTTATTCGTATCCCCGCCCGCGGATTGCTCTTCAATGATACATTGATGAAGGTTTTCTGCAACAATTTGCGCCATAGCTTTGTCAGCTGCATTGCGGACTGCTGATAGTTGACTCACTACGTCCTTACAAGATTGTTGTTCATCCATCAATCTCAAAACGCCACGAACCTGACCTTCGATTCTTCTTAGACGTGTTTTCATTTCATCGGTATAATGATAAGCCATTTTCTTAACCTCCCATTCCATTACGTGTACGTGTATGGGTATATTATAAACCAAAAAAGAGTATTATTTCATTGATTATATAAATAAGTTCACTTTTGCATCGGTGGCATCACCTAAGTAACCGGCTACACCAGCAAGCTGAATACCATCAATGAGCTCTTCACGCTGCAAACCAAGAAGATCCATTGTCATCGTACAAGCTACAAGCTTAACCCCTTGCTCCTGCGCTAGTTCAATTAGCTGCGGAAGTGTTAGTGCATTATGCTTTTTCATAACATGCTTAATCATTTTGGGTCCCATACCGCCAAAATTCATTTTGGATAGTCCAAGTTTTTGTGGACCTCGTGGCATCATCCAGCCAAAGGCTTTTTCAAGAAGCCCTTTTTTGGTATGGACGGCTTCATCCTTGCGCAAAGCGTTTAATCCCCAAAAGGTGAAAAATATCGTAACCTCGTGATCATAAGCTGCTGCGCCATTTGCAATAATAAAAGCGGCTATTGCTTTATCTAACTCCCCGCTGAAGAGGACTATCGTTGTTTTCTCACTTGCAGATTCCATTTATTTTTTCCTCTCCCTTATAAAACATGAGTTATACTTTTTTAACTAGAAACGCGAACACGCCATTTTCTTCCTTATGCTGCACGAGTTCATGGTTGGTTTTTCTGATCCAAGCCGTAAAATCATTAAGGGAGCCTTTATCTGTAGATAATACCTCCATTAATTGTCCAGGCTTCAATCCATCTAGCGCTTTTTTTGCCTTGACGATTGGCATAGGACATGCAAGCCCCTTCGTGTCTACGATTAAATCTGCTTTCATCATTTGTTCCTCCTTAGTTTTCGTGAACGGCACATCGGTTAGGACCGATTTCCATATCACGTTGTTCTTCTTCACTCGGTGAGAGCTTACCCATATTAGTTTGGCGTATTTCTAAATAAGCGTTCGGGTGCTGCGGTAGATTCTTGGTCACCATGCTGCGAAACTCAGCTTCATCCGATATTTGCAATCCTGGATTTTTCTTATATACATCTGACAAAACAGCTGCTACACGCCCAGCTTCACCAAGTTCCGTGAAATGGCCGAAATGAGCTGGGAGTACAACTAAATCTTGAGACAACTCAGGATAACGGTTGTATAGCGTTTGACGGAGATCGCCAACCCAGTCTTCAGCGAGTCCAGCCAAATCAGGACGACCAATTGAATCAATAAATAAAATATCCCCAGTCAGCAAATACTGATCATCTACAATAAACGATGTACTGCCGATCGTATGTCCTGGTGAATAAATGGGTTGAATTTTTATAGTCGTGTTGCCTACCGAAATATCATGACCGTTCTCAAGCTGGGCATATTCAAATGTGACTTCTGTCGCATCCTTTGGAGGCAACCAATACGTTGCTGATTGTTGGTCTGCCAGTTTACGGCCACCCGAGATATGATCCGCATGTAGATGGGTATCCATCGTATGCATAATGCGAAAACCGTTGTCTTTCGCAAATTGTTCCAACACATTTGTCATTCTGGGAGCATCAACGACAGCAGCTTCACCGTCTGAAACAATCATATAAGACAAACAGCCTTTACCCATTCTAACGAACTGATAAATTGAACCTCCTTGGCGCAAATCGCCTATTTTCACTGGTTCCAGATGCTCGCTCCACGACTTCATGCCGCCCTGCAAGTAATAAACCTGATTCCTGCCTGCTGCTAGAAGCTGCTCTCCAACAAATTTAGAAGAGCCTTCCTTTGCACATACAACAAGCACTTTTTTGTGTAATGGAATTTGATCGAGAATCTCGTCCACACCCTCAAGCAATTCAAAGTATGGAATGTTGAGGATCTCCATTCGTTCACCTTCGATTTTCCAATCCACAAAGTCACTTTCATTGCGTACATCGAGGATAAAGAGGTCTTCTTCTTTATTTAGAATAAGCTTTGCCAGCTGCCCAGCATTCATTTCGTTTAACTCATTTCCTGAAGTCATGATGTATTCCTCCTACTATTATGAATGAGTTGTATTATTGAACGTCATTCTCCGTTGGCCCTTCCCATGCGGACATGCCTGGAATGACATTGTATACAAGTTTGAATCCTTTATCTTTTAGCATCTGACAAGCGATATCGCTGCGGGTACCAGTGCGGCACACTACATGAAGTTCCTGGTCTGATTGGAGTTCACTCATTCGCTTCTCAAGCTCTCCTAATGGAATTGATTTAGCTCCCGGGATGCGGTTGAAAACATATTCTGCAGACTCACGTACATCCAGAATCATGATGCTCTCATTTGAATTAAGCTTTTTCATCAATTCCTCGTTACTGGTTGTTTTCGGATATTTATTCTCTTCTTTTGTTTCAGTCGGGTTGGATTTTCTAAGGTAATGCTTCAACACATCGCCCTGTTTCATCGTACCCAAGTATTGATGTCCTGTATTTCTACTCCACCCTTGAATGTCGGCCAAAGATCCTTTATCCGTTGCAACCACTTCGATGACTTGCCCGGCAAGGAGCTCATCCATTGCTTTTTTGGTCTTAATGATGGGCATGGGACAAGCCATTCCTTTGCAATCTATGGTTTTGTCTGCTTGAATTTGTACCATCAATTCAGGAACCTCCTTTATTTTTTCAAAAAAGATGACTTAGCCAACATACCCATGGGGGTATGTTTTAGGGTAAAAAAATGACGCATTACTTATACCCCTATGGGTATGTGGCGTTGATAAGAATATACATGTTTTAAATTCAGATGTCAACGTGCTATTACAACATAAAAAAGACCGCAATTCAGCGGCCTGCTAGTCATCTCTTTCTTTTTCCCTATTTCTTCTTTCTTGATCTCTTTTCAGTGCACGCCTCACTTCGTCCTTGTTTCGGTCTCTTTTCGGCAGCTTGCCGTTGATTTCAAATAACAAAATAACAATTATGGTTAACAGTAAAACGATTAGAAATCCCATTTCTCTCCCCCTACCAAAATACGTTACCTGCTTTATACATTCGCTTATTTCCACTCATTTCCTTTTCACTCAAATAACGAAAATAAAAGGTGAAATAAATGATTTGAGATCTACTCTTTTTACCAATTGATTATGATCGCATAATGAGAGCATCAGGATTAAGCGGTATGAGGAGGAATGGATCATGTTGTTTCATAACTATGTTGCAGAAAGTTTATGGAGAGATCAGCAGCAAGCTTTGGAGAAGCGAATACGCAGAGGGGATTTTATTGATCATAAGATTGTAGCAGATACGCCTAAAGTATCCACTATTCGAAAATGGTTATCTTCCCGCAAAAAAAAAAGGGTTAATCCTCAAGTATGAAGATTAACCTTTTTTTTGGAATAGGTGCTGAATCTTAATCATCCAGCAATGACTTCACAAAACGAAGTGCAAATAAAATGATGTTGACCAAATCAAGATAAATGTTGACGATCATAAGTGGAATATCTTTGTCTTCAAAGCCTTCTTTGGACATGCGGCTAAAGTCGTAAAGAGTATAGCCGATGAAAATAAGTAAGCCAAAGCCAGCATAAATCGTCTCCATCATCCCTCCAAAAGGAAAGATAAATTGCATAAGCCCCATAACGATGAGCCCTATTAACGATGCGAATAAAAACCCGCCTAGAAAGCGGAAATCCTCTTTGGAGTAAGTAGCGTAGATCGCAAGTCCCGCATAGACGAGAACCGCTACTGCAACGGTTTGAATAACGACCGATGTGCCCATCGAAGCGATGTAATAGCTTAAAGAAAATTGCAAGGTTGCACCAGAAACGATCATAAACACATACATCAATGAGTATCCTATTGCCGTTGATTTGCGCAAAAACATGATCGCAATGATTAAACCAATCTCAACAATAAACAGTGGAATTCGCGCGGTGCTTGGAAGCAGCGTTCCTATGTACATGCCGCCTACTGAAACAATTAAGGCAAAGAAAAAGGTTAGCATTAATTTTTGCATCGGTTTACCATAACCGCTTGATTGTGTATAGCTCATCTTATTTTTCTCCCATCATCAATATTTATTGATCAATAATAGCATGAAAAGCATGAATGCAAAATGATTATTTACAACTGATGCTTACGCCAATACTGACGTTTTCCTTTATCGTTCAAGGTAATGCCAAGCTTTGACAACTCCTGTTTCAATTCTTTTAAATCTTCCTTCTCTCCATCCTGAAGATACTTATCCCGTGCTTTGAACAAAGCGTTCGCGCTTGGAGAAAGCTCTGGCATATCAGGAACCCATCGTCTAAAAATATCCTTATAAGGGTCTTCTGACACCATTTTGTAGCCATGCTTGGCAAAAGCATTTATCACTTTTTCATTTTTAGATTCATGTTTTTCACGAAAAAGCTCCTCTTCCATCGGACCAATTAATATAAGCTGCTTCCCATCAAGGTAAGCGAAAGCAATCTTTTCTTTAACAAAAGTGCTCTCAACACCGTTTATGTTTAGCAGGATGTCATCATTCGAGATTCGGATATCAAGACTTTCTTTGAATGAAGCTGCACTTAACCATATTCCTGCAATCAAGCCTAAGAAGGTTGTAATTGCAGTAAGCCATGGGCCATGAAAAGAGTTAATCCATTTAAGCGGACCTTCGAACGGTATCCATGGCAAAGTTAAAGCCCATTGTACAATAGAAGGAGTATAATACCCTAGAATGAGACCAAGTATGGCTGGGACTATCCAGATTACTATTTTGTCCACGGTTGAAAAGCCTAGATGGGTGTACTGATGCTGCTGGTTCACTTTCATGAATCTCCTCTTGGTTAAATTTATCTTGTCATGATTGATCTCGTCCACGCCATATGTAATCCGGCTCGTTCCATATTATGTTGACTAGTTGATCCAAAGCTTGCTTGCGCCACGACAAGTTCACAGCCTGCAAGATGGGCTTCGTGTAAACGCCGGCTTATGAGCGCTGTTTGCAGCCCTTGGTTTCTGAATGAAGGGGCAGTAGCCGCTAAAGCGCAGGATGCGATACCATCTTCGCTAATATACATGACACCTACGCCTGCAGGTATGCCATTCAAATAACCTAAAAAGATTTTCCACCCTTTGCGATTCAGTAATCCAATATTATTGTTAACGAAGTGGTGTTTATAGGACAATGACATGCCTGATCCTAAGCAATGGATTTCAGCATAATGATCGAACTCCTCTTCTGTAACTACTTCTGAAATCGTGATATTAGGCTGCAAAATAGGCTTATCTTCTCTAGGCAGTCCATAAAGAACGGAATGGAAGCCATTTTGACGAAAGTCCAGCTCTGCCAGTTTCCCAAAAAGTTTAGCTGAGCATTGTGTAGGATTCAAATCAATCTGAAAGCCTCTGTCTCTAGCATCATAGAACTCGATAATTTCCACTAGCTTGTCGTTATCCTCATCGCCTAGACCTTTTACCGAATTAAAAATGCCCCAAGGCATTGTTTTAATATAGTAAGCAACGGTTTGGCCATATTGATTAATTTCGACCCCTTCGGGATTGCCTGGTCTCTCCCCAATTGAACTTATTCTTGATGTAAGATATTCAATTTCCGACTGCTGAATTCGTTTGGCCAGTTCTTTACTCAAAAAGGGCAGCTTCATTTATATCCATCCTTGCGTATTATAATGGCATCCATCCGAAATGCGAAACTTACATTAACATTCATAAAGAACCTTCCCCGTTTGCGATAAGTCATAGCCGGAAATAGCCGCAAGCTCTTGTTGAAAAGATGAGGATTTCAATATTTCAATGATCAAATCAATGAGGGTGTTATTTTCTGAATTTTTCATAATGACGAGATCATAACGTTCACTAATTAGGGGTACAAAGTCCACTCCATCTACAATTGCTGCTGCTTTTTCGATCCCTACTCCAACATCCGCCTCGCCACCTGCCACTTTGGCCGCAACGCCCAAATGATTCGTGAGTTCATCCTCATAACCGAGAAGCTCTTGGGCAGAAATGCCATGCAATCGCAGCTGCTCATCTAACAATACGCGTGCTCCAGAGCCTTTCTCTCTATTTATAACGCGTAAATCCGGCTGAGACAGATCGTCCCATCCTTTCAGGTTTCGGGGATTTCCCTTTTGGACAAATAGTCCAGCTTGCCTTGAAAGCAAATTAATAACGACGTAAGATGAGCCGACGAGCAGCTTACGTATGTACGGTATATTATATTCGCCAGTATCTCCGTCTATCAAATGGGTACTTACTACATCGGAATGCCCATTGTACATTGAAATCAAACTGTCCAGACTACCGACATTAGAGCGTAATGGGCGCAGTGTAGGTGTATACTTCTCGATATGCCTTCCCAATATGTCCAAGCTGATGTCTTGTCCAGTGATGACAATGGAACGAGCGCCAAGGTTATTGCGAGCCGCGCTCACAACATCCGGTTGGACACTCAAAGATTCACGCACGATTTGCTGGCTCCCCTTTGAGCGCTGCTTATATGCTTCTAAATCAGAGGCGTCCACTCTCATTTGTTTGCCTACTCGGTATGAGGCCAAATCACCTTTTTTAATGAGATCATAAACGGTTAACTTTGATATTTTGAGCAGCTTGGAGATTTCCTCCGTCGTATAGGAAATATTTTCTGATATGTTAATCACCTCTTAAGGATTGTATGCAGCAATCATTATTGTAGCATAAACAACAGAAATACTGCGTGGGTTCACTTTACAAAAGTATTTCCCAAACCTTATAATCAAACATGTATTATATCTATTTATATCTAAACATAACGAAAGAGGGTATTATATGAATGGTTTAATTAGAAAAAGCTATGTTTTGTTTTCTTTAATTATGATTTTAGTTGTCGTAACGGCTTGTGGTTCGAATCCATCCAATTCAACCAATCAACCAGAAGCAACAGCAATAAGTACGGAAGCACCAGCTGCAAATGTTGAATTAACGATTTCGGCCGCTGCGAGTTTAACCGATGCCTTAAAGGAAATCGAGGCACAATTTAAGGAAGTCCACCCTAATGTGAAGCTGAATTTTAACTTTGGCGCCTCGGGCGCTCTTCAAAAGCAGATTGAAAACGGGGCGCCTGCCGATCTTTTCCTTTCTGCTGCTTCCAAAAACATGAAATCACTTGTAGATGCGAATCTTATTGCAGAGGACAGCCAAACAAACCTTTTATCTAATGGTCTCGTACTCATCACTTCAAAATCGTCAAAAACGAATCTTACAACAGTTAATGATCTATTGAATGCTGACGTCAAAACCATCGCGATTGGCATACCAGAAAGCGTTCCAGCTGGAAGCTATACAAAAGAAGCTTTGGAGCAAGCGAAGCTATGGGATAGCTTGCAGGCGAAGGTCGTTCAAGCCAAGGACGTCCGTCAGGTTCTCCAGTACGTTGAAACAGGCAACGCTGACGCGGGTTTCGTTTACAAGACTGACGCCTTAGCATCAGATAAAGTGAATATTGTACTTACAGTTGATCCTTCTACATACACGCCGATCTCCTATCCGATTGGAATCGTCACAGCAACGAAACATCTACCAGAATCGAAGCAATTTTATGACTATCTTCAAACGGAGGATGCAATGGCAGTATTTGAAAAATTCGGTTTTTCGAGGCCATAATGTTGTCCTTCCTTACTTAACTAACCGTTATTATACAAGAAAACCTCCGTCTTCCTAATGGAAGAACGGAGGTTTTTTCTTATTCATGCCAGCTACTACATTTACGGGTTCAAAATAAGCTTTAGGCCTTCAATTTTTAACTGATCCATACGAATAACCCAGTTTTTTATGGTTTCGCAAGTTTCTTCGTCGAGATTGAGCAGCTGTTTCATATCTTTTGTCAATTCTTTTTCATCGTCATTGTAGTCGCCGTCAGCGAATATGAGAAGCAGAATTTCTGCGAAAAAGATCTTTTTTACATGATCATCTTTAATATCTCCTATAATATCCGCTAACTGCTTCTCGGAAGAAAAGCTTATTACCGTTTGCAGCATATCCATCTCTTGCATATACGATTGAAGATATCCTTGTTCCTTCTTGTGAATGAACCCATCAGCGTTCGCTGCAAGATGTGCTAATTCGAGAAAAGCTTCTTTATGTTCCTTGGCTTGTAGAAAATGTAAAAACAAAAGGTCCACTCCCTTCATTCAAAAATAATTGCTCCTACACGTATTCGACATGATTTGACTATTTCCTACTTGTTGCATATCTTTTCTATTTCATTAAATGTTTTGTACCCTCCTGTTTTGTGTAGTTTTATAACAAAAGGATGGTGGTCTTAATGAAAGAAAAATTCAACACGCTGCAATTTATAAAATGCCTATACAGCCGTTTTCGCGAGGATGATGTGCCCGCGCTTGGAGCGCAGTTGACGTATTATTTGATTTTATCATTTTTTCCTTTTCTTATTTTTATGGTTAGCTTGCTTAGCTTTATTGAAATGTCTGGTGACAGTGTTATTGCAGAGCTGATTCGCCTCCTTCCCTCAGAAGCAAGTGACACGATTAGCGGTATTCTTGCGGAGGTTTTAGATAACAGCAGCGGAACATTGCTGTCGTTCGGTATGATTGCGACGATTTGGTCAGCTTCGAACGGAATTAACGCTATTTTGAAAGGTTTGAACAAAGCGTACGATATTGAGGAGCAGCGACCTTTTTGGAAGATACGAGGCATTTCGTTAATATCAACCCTTTTTCTAGTTGTCGTCATTGTTTTAGTGATGGTTATGCTCATTTTCGGAAAGGCAATTGGCGAGTACTTATTTAAATGGCTTGATTATCCGAATGGATTTGAGTGGATATGGAACGTTTTGAAATATGCGATACCAATTGCGGCAATGATCTGCGCTTTTACGCTGCTTTATTGGATCGTACCCAGCAGAAGGCTGCGTTTAAAGGAAGCATTGCCAGGAGCTCTATTCGCAACATTCGGCTGGATTGCCACTTCACTTATTTTTCAGTTTTATATGAACAATTTTGGTAATTACTCGAAAACGTATGGCAGTCTTGGGGGAGTAATCATGCTGTTGATTTGGCTCTATATAAGCTCGATTCTCATCATGCTGGGTGGTGAAATCAATGCTACTCTTGCATCAGCAAAAAGCAATATACCGCCTAATAACTCAGCAAGACATAGCTTCCGTATGCCGTTAAGCCATCATTAACCTTAAGAGGATTATAGGCATATGCTGTATGATCTGATTCTGAGGAGTAATGCTGCATGTTTCAAATTGAACAAGGCACCATTAACTACGCTTACCCCTATGCGAATGCTTTCACACTCTGCGAACGATTATTACCTAGCGAACAGCCGCTTACATTTGTACTCATTCATGGAGCCTGGGCGGATGCGAGCTTCTGGAATGGCATAGGTTATGAATTAAGCAAGATGGGGCATAGCGTTTATGCGCCTGAATATCCTGGGCACGGTACCGACCCTAATAAAAACGTTACCCATGAAATGATTAGTCAGTCTGTCGCAACTTTTATTGTAACAAGAAATCTTCATCAAATTATACTTGTCGGACATAGCTTCGGAGGCTCAGTCATCCAGAAGGTGGCTGAGCTTATTCCAGAGCGAATTAGAAGACTCGTTTTTTGGAACGCATTTGTGTTAAATGATGGTGAAATGGTTGCGGATGAGTTTCCTGAGCCTGTTCAAGCCGTTTTTCAACAACTTAGAGAAAGCTCAAATGATGATACGATCATGCTTCCTTTTCCACTGTTCCGCGAAACTTTTGTCAATCTAGCTAGCCTCGGCTTTGCAGAGAAAATGTATAGTATGATTAAGTCAGAACCCGCTAAGCCGTCATACGAAAATCTCGATCTCAAAGTATTTTATAGTCTAAATATCCCCAAAAGTTATATTTTTCTGACGGAAGACAATGTCCTGCCTCAATATAACAGCAACTACGGCTGGCATCCGCATATGTCCAATCGACTTGGCCTGTTTCGTTATATTCAAGGTCATGGCGATCATATGTCAACAGCAAAAAATAATCCAGCGATGCTCGCTCATCTAATATATGATGCTGGTAGAGACTGAGCCTTATAAAACATACGAGTGATTTGTAATATCGAATCAAAAAAAAAACCGCGACTTTCGCGGCTTTTTTTCGTGAAACTTCTTTTTAATTTATGGAATGAATTGCTGCACAATACGTACGATTTCCCCATTCTTGACAGTCATATGATAAGGGAAGCTCTTCATATCGAAGTCGTCTTCCGTATTTATAAGCTCAATAAACTTTTCAACTGAAATAGGTTCATTCCAAACGGTGTCTGCTTCGTTAATATTGCCTGTTCGATTATAGATTTGCATAAGCACCTCGGCGTTATCCGCAATCGGCAAATCACGCAAGGTTTCATCATCATTCTCGTAGTAATAGCCGTCTGGCGGGCCATCAAGCCCAGAATCCCCTTCACGCTCCAGGAAAATTTTTGTAGCTTCATCCCCCTCGTACCAATCGATTTGATCGATGGACAAGGTGTAATGATTATTTTCACCTTTTGTCATTTCAACGTAGCCAGTTATCATATCCGGTGTTTGTTCTACCGTTGTATATTCACGGCCTCCCGTCGGCGCAAAGCTAAAGGCCGTGAGACAAGCTATCGCAACTATTGCGATCGATACATATTTTTTCATAGCGCAGACGCTCCTTCTATATGGTGTATATTCTTATTCAGCTTACTTATAGAATATAACGAATTGGGTGTGTAAAAAGTTACAGAAAAGCTACAAAAAAAAATGATTTTAATAAGAAAAACCTGCGTTGTACGCAGGCATTCTCCTATATAACAAATCGTTCCATAAATTGTTGTACGGGCGTGTTTTCTAATGCTTGTTGATCTTGGCACAGCTCCAATATTGCTTGTGTTTGCTTGGCTGGAAACCTGCTCTTCAAACTGGACTCGAACTTTGTGAGCAAATGCGGTATGGCCTCTTCACGCCTGCGTCGATGGCCGATCGGATATTCAATCTGTACCCTCTCTGAGGTCGAACCATCTTTGAAAAAAACTTGAATGGCGTTTGCTATGGAACGTTTATTGGCATCCAAATAGTCCTGTGAGAAAGATGTATCTTCAGTAGTCATCATTTTTTGACGAAGCTCATCAATACGATGATCATTCGCACAATCTTCTTCATAATGATCAGCTGTTAAATGTCCGTGAAGAAGACCAATCGCGACCATATATTGAATACAATGATCTCGATCCGCTGGGTTATGGAGCGGTCCAGTCTTATCGATGATTCGCAGTGCGGATTTGTGTGTTGTAATGACTATTTTATCAATTTCATCCCATCTGTCCTTTACAAGCGGATATAGAAGGATGGCAGCCTCCACCGCTGTTTGTCCATGAAATTCAGCGGGAAAAGATATTTTGAACAATACATTTTCCATCACATAGGCTTCAAACTTTCGTTTTATCGAAAAGGAATTCCCTTTAAAAAGCACATCATAAAATCCCCATTCCGGAGTCGTTAGTGCAGCAGGGTAACCCATCTCACCTCGAAGCGCCATGAATGAAAGCCTTATTGCGCGGCTTGCAGCATCGCCGGCGGCCCATGATTTTCTCGTCCCCGTATTTGGTGAATGCCGATAGGTGCGAAGTGGATGACCATCAATCCATGCGTTGGATAAAGCATCGATAATTTCATTTGTCGTTCCTCCTAGCAGCGCTGTCACTACAGCGGTTGAGGCGACCTTAACAAGAATGACATGATCGAGTCCCACGCGGTTAAAGCTGTTTTCAAGGGCAAGAATACCTTGAATTTCATGAGCCTTGATCATAGCAGTAAGCACATCTCTCATGACAAACGGCGGTTTGCCCTCGGCTATGTTTTTTCTGCTTTCATAATCCGCAGCAGCTAGGATGGCTCCAATATTATCAGAGGGGTGCCCCCACTCGGCGGCTAGCCAGGTATCATTATAATCGAGCCAGCGGTTCATGCATCCGATGTTAAAGGCAGCAGTAATCGGATCAAGCTGAAAGGAAGTACCAGGAACTCGCGCCCCATTCGGAACGAGTGTTCCCGGTACGATAGGACCTAGCAGCTTCGTACATTCTGGATACCTAAGCGCTAACAATCCGCAGCCAAGCGTATCCATGAGACAATATCGTGCGGTCTTGTAAGCTTCTTCGCTTTGAATCGCGAAATTCGCAGCATACTCTGCAATATCGACTAATACGCGATCGGGCTCCGGTCTCTCATTGCTGATCAATGTAGACATGAGATTCAATTCCTCCTCTTAGTCGGATCGTTGCTCGATTGGCAGCCAAGAGAGCAGCTCAGGACCGATATATTCGGCATTTGGACGAATAATCCGATTGTTCGCACGCTGCTCGATGATGTGGGAAGCCCAGCCGCTGGTACGGGAGATAACAAAGATAGGTGTGAAAAGTGAGGTTGGAATACCCATAAACCGATAAGCAGATGCGCTGTAAAAATCCAAATTAGTAAACAGCTTTTTCTCTTGCAGCATTATTTTCTCTATACACTCGGAAATTTGATAAATCATAGGACTCCTACTATCTGTAGAGAGTTTACTGGACCAGCGCTTAATAATATCAGATCTTGGATCCGAGACAGAATATACGCGATGGCCAAAACCCATTATTAATTTCTTATCTTTCAGCATTTGCATTATTCCACTTTCGGCTTCGCTTGGGCTGCCGAATTGTTCAATCAGCTCCATTGCTGCTTCATTCGCGCCGCCGTGAAGAGGTCCTCGGAGTGTACCAATGCCAGTCGTAATGGCCGAATAAATATCAGATAAAGTAGAAGCTGTAACTCGTGCTGCGAACGTAGAAGCGTTGAATTCATGCTCCGCATACAATACAAGCGAAACATCAAAAGCTTTCTCGTGAAGCTCACTTGGTGGATGACCATGCAGCAGCTGTAGAAAATGTCCGGCTACACTTTGACGACCCGTTACTGTATCGATCCTTTTGCCGCTATCGTGATAATGATACCAATACAGCAACATAGAAGCACTGCTTGCTATTAACCTATCAGCGATCTGATAGGCATCACGCTCTTCATTCTCCGGTTCAAAGGCAGCTAACGCAGAAACTCCTGTTCGAAGTACATCCATCGGGTGCGTACTGCCAGGCAGCTGCTCCAATATGCTCAATACACCTGCTGGTAGCTCTCTAAGTGTGGTAAGCTTCTCCTTGTAATTTTTCAATTGTATATCATTTGGTAAAGTTCCATATAAGAGTAAAAAGGCAGTCTCTTCAAAGGTACCATGGGAAGCAAGATCATCAATCGAATAACCCCGATAGGTTAAACCCTTTCCCGTTTTGCCGACTGTGGAAATCGAGGTTTGCCCCGCTATTACGTCGGCAAGACCGCCTTGTTTTTTAGTTGTCATGACGGGTCCCCTCCTTCTTGACGCCATAAAGCTGATCCAGCTTTTCCTCATAGCTCAGATAATGAAGGTAATCATACAGCTCTGCTCTTGTCTGCATAAGATCTATGACGTTTTTCTGCGTTCCTTCTTGTCTTATCGTTTCATAGACATGTAGAGCAGCCGCGCACATCGCACGAAAGGCTGATAATGGATAAAGAGCCAAGCTGACTCCTGCTTCCTCAAGCTCTTTTATCGTATACATCGGAGTTTGCCCGAACTCAGTAATGTTTGCTAGTACAGGCACCTTTACCGCATCAGCAAAGGCTTGATAATCCTCAAGTCGTATAACCGCTTCTGGAAAAATCATATCTGCTCCGGCTTCAACACATGCGCATGCCCGATCAATCGCTGCTTCTAATCCCTCAACCGCAAGCGCATCCGTGCGAGCCATAATGACAAACTGATCATCCTCTCTCGCATCTACAGCTGCTTTAATCCGATCGACCATTTCCTCTTTGCTTACGATCGCTTTATTAGGGCGGTGCCCGCATCGTTTAGCCATGATTTGATCCTCAATATGAACGCCTGCTGCTCCAGCGCGGTTCATTTGCTTAATCGTTCGCGCAATTTGGAAAGCTCCTCCAAAGCCAGTATCAGCATCTACGAGCAGCGGCAGCTCCGTAACGCTCGTAATCCTTCTAACGTCCTCAAGGCAATCCTGCAGCGTTGTAATGCCGAGATCAGGCAACCCGAACGATGCATTGGCGATACCTGCACCGGATAAATACAAGGCGTGAAACCCCACTCTTTCCGCCATCATCGCTGAATATGCATTTATTGCGCCAGCAACCTGCAAAGGCTTTTCGATTTGAAGCGCCTCGCGAAATCGCGCTCCGGGAGTAAGACCCACCTCGCCACCGCCTTTTTAGAGAAATTCAATTATTTGAACATTTTACTGCTAATTACGATTCGGTGAATTTCGTTGGTGCCCTCGTAAATTTGAGTAGCCTTCGCATCTCGAAACAGCCGCTCTACGGTCGCTCCTTTTAGACAGCCCTCAGATCCAAGCATTTGTACCGCCGAACTTGTCACCGCAACGGCGGTATCGGAAGCGAACATTTTCGCCATTGAAGCTTCCTTCGTACAGGACAAACCTTCTTGATGCATATACGCGGCGCGATAAACGAGCATTCTCGCTGCCTCTACTCTAGCTGTCATATCTGCAAGCCTGACATGCTGGTGCATGGGCTTCTGAACTGGCTTCAACCCAGCTGTGAATTTTGGCTTGAAGCGCTCATTTAAAACCTGCAGCGCAGCTTGGGCAATACCCAGCGCTTGGGCGCTAATACCGATTCGGCCGCCGTCAAGCGATCCTTTTGCAATGGCAAATCCTTTCCCTTCTTCACCTAGTCTTTGAGAAGCGGGTATCTTCAACTGATCAAAAATGAGCTCACAGGTATTGGAGCCGTGCAGACCTAGTTTCTTTTCTTTCCTTCCGATCATTAGTCCTTTTGTTTCACTTTCCATAATAAAAGATGTAATGCCATAGGGGCCTTTGCTTGGATCAGTCACTGCGAAAACAATATAGATATTGGCCTCATCGGCATTCGTGATAAAAACCTTCGACCCGTTCAAAGTATAATATTCTCCGTCAAAAACGGCTGATGTTCGTATGGCAGAAGCGTCTGAACCTGCGTGAGGCTCCGTTAAGGCGAAAGCGCCTAAGCTCTCTCCCGATGCCAGCTTTCGCACATAATTCGATATTTGCTCCTGCGTACCATATTGCAAAATCGGCAAAGTACAAACGGATGTATGAACGGATATGATGACGCCAACCGCTGCACTGATCTTGGATATTTCGTTAACAGCAACGATATAGGATATAAAATCTGAGCCTGCTCCTCCCCATTGCTTAGGAATCGGAATGCCCATAAATCCTAACTGTGATAATTTTGCAATCAGTGAGCTGGGGAATTGGTCATCTTGTTCCATGATCGGCACGACGTTAGCAATTTCTGTTTCTGCAAAATGCCTTACGGCTTGTTGCAGCTCTAGCTGTTTTTGTGAAAGTCGGAGTTCCATCGCCCGTCTCCCTTCGGGTGAACCTATCCCCGCTCATTCGAGTACACGTAAAACCCGCGTCCGGTCTTCCTGCCGAGCCAGCCTGCTTGCACATATTTGCGCAGCAGCGGGCACGGTCTATACTTTGAATCGCCGAATCCAGCTTGCAGCGTCTCCATAATGGCTAAACATGTATCCAGTCCAATAAAGTCGGCTAGCGTGATCGGCCCCATCGGATGGTTCATGCCAAGCCTCATCACTTGATCTACAGCCTCAGGTTCAGCAACGCCCTCATAAACCGTATAGATAGCTTCATTTATCATAAGCATCAGTATGCGGTTAGAGACAAAGCCGGGGAAATCATTAACTTCTATCGGTGTTTTACCTAGTGTGAGCGTTAATGCCTTTATTTTTTCAAATGTATCGTTCGAAGTTTCAAGCCCTTTGATGATCTCGACTAAAGGCATAACAGGTACGGGGTTCATGAAATGCATGCCGATCACAAACGAAGCCCTTTTTGTTGCTGCCGCAATTTCAGTAATAGATAATGAGGATGTATTTGTAGCTAAAATGGCATTTGGCTGGCAGATTTTATCGAGCTTCTCAAAAACTGATTTTTTCATCCTTATGTTCTCTGGGGCGGCTTCAATGACTAGATCAGAATCCTTGGCGCATGTTAAGTCGGTCGATGATCTTATGGAACTTATCATTAGAGACCGCTGATCCTCACTTATTTTTCCCTTTGTGACTAGCCTAATAAGTGAGGTGTTTATTGAATCAATGCCACGGGTCACCGCAGCTTTCTCGATATCGTAAAGTGTAACCTGCAGACCATTTTGTGCTAATGTCTGAGCAATTCCGCTGCCCATCTGTCCGGCTCCAATTACTGTAACGGTTTGGATAATCAACAACGCCCCCTTTGACTCACCCCTCCACCTGAATGAGCATCGCGTCTCCTTGCGCTCCGCCGCTACAGATTGCAGCAATGCCTAAACCACCGCCGCGGCGCTTTAATTCATAAATTAAAGAGAGCAAAATTCTGGCGCCGCTTGCTCCGATTGGATGACCAAGTGCAATTGCACCGCCATTTACATTGACCTTCTCCTCATCCCAACCTAGTATTTTTCCGCAGGTTAGAATAACAGAGGCAAACGCTTCGTTCACCTCAAACAAATCAATGCTTTTTAAAGGAATTCCTGTTTTTCGCAGTAGCTTTTGGATAGCAAGCGCTGGAGCGGTAGCTAAATTAGGAGCATTCGTACCAATCGTGCTATGACCGATAATTTTGGCGAGCGGCTTATGTCCGCCTCGAATCGCTTCTTCCTCAGACATGATGAGCACAGCGGCGGCGCCATCATTCACACTCGGAGCATTTCCAGCCGTAATCGTACCGCTCGGACCGTGAATGGGTTTAAGCAGCGCAAGCTTCGTCACATCCGTATTAAAACGAGGTCCTTCGTCGATGGCTAAGATAACGTTTGCAGAAGTGAAGAAAGGTTCAACTTCCTCCTCGAATAATCGCAGATTAATAGCTGAGCTCGCTCGCTCATGGCTTCTAAATGCCCACTCATCTTGTTCCGTTCGACTAATGTTAAAATCCGAAGCAACTTTGTTGCCATAAACAGCCATCAATACATCCTCGAAAGGACAAAGTAAACCATCATTAATCAACAGATCCGTTAACTCTGTATTTCCCAGCTTGCTCCCCCATCTTGCCGTTCGAACAGCGAATGGCGCCTGACTCATGCTTTCCATACCGCCTGCTAAAATAATGTCGGCATCACCTGCACGGATGACCTGCTCTGCCATAGAAATGGCACGTAGGCCCGAAGCACATACTTTATTGATTGTTTCCGCTGGTACGCTCCAATCGACCCCTGCAAGAATGGCAGCTTGTCGTGCTGGATTTTGACCGCAGCCTGCTTGAAGTACCATCCCCATTATGACTGCATCTGCCTGAGTTGCATGAATGCCGGTTTGCTGAATGACTCCTCTAATTACGGCTGCTCCCAGCTCGACTGCTTTCTCATTTTTAAAAATGCCGCCGAGCTTTCCGAACGCTGTTCGTTTACCTCCGATAATGACGGCCTGCCGCATGGTGATTCGCCCCTAATCCTTCAGTACACGATAGATGCAATCTGCTTCTATCCCGCCAGTTCCAAGCTTCGTTTCTAAACATTTTGCATCCCGTAAAAAACGCTCCACCCGATATTCTTGCATATAGCCGTACCCGCCAAATATTTGCACAGCCTCAATCGCAACCGCTACCGCCATCTCTGCCGAGAACTTACGTGCGATTGCAGCTTCCTTGGTGAAGTTTAAGCCTTCATCCTTACGCCAAGCAGCTTGATATGTGAGCAGGCGAGCTGCTTCGAGCTGGGCTGACATATCTGCTAGCTTGAAGGAGATGCCTTGCTGCTTCCCAATTAGAGTACCGAATTGCTTCCGTTCCTTGGCATATGAAGCTGCAGCCTCATAGGCTCCTTGGGCAATGCCTACCGATTGCGCGGCAGCGCTAAGATGTGCGATATCGATGAGGGACAAAGCGATTTCATGACCCTGACCATCATTTCCTATTTTGTTTTTCTGAGATATTTGACATTTATCAAGCTTCAAATTTGAAATGTGGAAAGAGCGCAACCCCATCGTTCGTGCTCGCTTCCCGATCTGCCATCCAATCGTTCCTCTTTCTATTAAAAAGGTATTAAATTGAGGTTTTTTTCGATTTAGCTCTGTCCTTGCGATTACAAAGCAGTAATCCGCACTATCCGCATGAATGACATAAGGATGCTCGCCACTTAGCTCCCAATAATCTCCTTTATGTCTTGCTGAGATGCTGCAGGTCAATCCTCCGCTTTCTTCATCAAACGAGGGAAGAGCGCAGCCCCCAAGCTTTACACCTTTAACGAGGTCCTTAAGATACATCGCTTTCAAAGCTTCACCGCCAAAAGTATAAATCGGCCATGCTGCATAAACCGTGTGGGAAGCTAGCTTAGCTGCTGTTGAAGCACAGACTCGAGCCAGTTCTTCTATTACAATAATGAAAGTCATCCACTCGCTGCCGGCACCACCATTTAATTCATCTATGGGTATTCCGGTTAAGCCAAGCTGGCCCATTTTGTCAAAAAGAGAGCGATTAAACTGTTCCTTCTCATCACGTTCTACTGCTTTAGGCGCAACCTCGCTTTCTGCGAATTCCCTTAACACTGAACGGGTCATTTCCTGCTCATCGGATATAGAAAATTGCATCTCACTCCACTCCTTCTTATGAGAGGCATGGTTAGTGGACAATGTTCGACGGTATCCGCACGTATCGTAGTATATGAAGACAGACCGCTGAAAAATGACTTCCATCTCTCCCTTTATAAGCAACTTATCCTTACCAATTAAGATTGGACAAACAAAAAAAGCCAACCCAATTAGGTTGACTTCATCTTTGCATCTAATTTGCGATTAAACTAGACTGATCTATACACTTTGCTGACTGATTACTCCGCCTGGTTCGAAGGTGAGTAGTTTCGTAGCTATTTTATCAATGAAGAAACGATCATGGCTTACGGTGAGCACGGCTCCAGGGAAATGAATTAACGCCTGCTCCATCACTTGTATGCTGGTTAAATCAAGATGATTGGTAGGCTCATCCAAAATGATCAACTCGGCACCAGAAAGCAGACATTTAGCGAGTGCCACTCGTGCCTGTTGTCCGCCCGATAAGCTTCCTATAACTTTTTGGAGATCTGCCTCCGAAAATTGCAGCATAGAAAGAAATTTATTCACTTTCTTGCGCGGCGCGTTAAGTCCAAGTCCATATACGTTAACGGCATGGCTTACGGTATCCTTCTGATCCAGCTCGTCCCACATGCGATTGAAATATGCGTAGCTTACGCCTTTACTAAACTGTACTGAACCCGAATCAGCTGTTTCTTGTCCAGTCAGTACTTTGATTAATGTGGATTTACCGCTTCCGTTAGCGCCGATAATGGCAATCCGATCTTCCTTCTGAATGTCAAAGCTGACATTTTGAAAGATAACGCGTTCTGCATAATTTTTACCGATTGCATCTACCGTACATAAGTTGTCTGGGAAACGCAGGTTTTCATAAATATCAGTAATCAGAACGTTTACAGGATGCGGCTCTACTCTCTTCTTCATATCAGCCAGTTTACGTGACAGGCGATCCTTGGAAGACTTCCTACTCGAACGGTTGTCGATTTCTTCGGCTTCCATAAGCAGAAGTTCCTCTTCCCATTCGAACTGCCGATCAAGCTCCTTCTTGCGCAGCTTCTTTTTACGAATATAATCCGTGTAATTTCCTTCGTATTCTTGAAAATGATAATTCTCAATTTCAATGGTACGAGTAACTACCCGGTCAATAAACTGTCGATCATGAGATACCAGCACCATCGTGCCGCTAAAGCGATTGAGCCATTGCTCCAGCCAAGCTAGACCCTCGAGGTCCAAAAAGTTCGTTGGCTCGTCAAGGAGTACGACATCCGGCAGCTCAATTAACATTTTGGCAAGTGCGGCGCGATTGCGCCAGCCGCCAGATAATTGATCGACAGGCTGCTGACGCGATTGCTCATCGAATCCAAGCTTAGTCAGCACGGTATCGATCTCGACAGCAGCATTCCATCCGTTATGATGCTCCATTTGCTCGAAGAGATCGGCTTGACGATTCAGTAACTGATCCATTTCATCTGCATCGACGATAATGCCAAGCTTTTCTCCGATTTCTTGAAGCTCACGTTCGATGTTCCAAATATGCTCATAGCAAAGCTCCAATTCTTGCTTGACGGAACGATTGCCGCTCAGCTCTGAAAACTGGGAAAAGTAGCTTACCTTGACCTTCGGATCAACCTCTACCTTCCCTGCAGTGGGCTCTTCTCTGCCTAGAATAAGTTTGAATACGGTTGATTTCCCCGCGCCATTACGACCAATAAGACCGATTCGTTCCCCTTTGTTTATGCGAAAATAAATATCTCGGAAAATAAGTGTATCTTCATATTTTTTCGTTACGTTCTCCAACCGAATGACGCTCATGTCGTTCACCTCTGTATATGGTTGTAAACCAATTGCGGGTGATGTGTCAAGCATAGCGCAACTAAGAACCATTCCGCATCCGCTTGTCAGCAGGGAATGGTTCTTACTATGAAAGCTTCTAATAATACACGACATAGGCGTCTACTTAGGAGGCTGCAAACGCAAAGGGCGAATCGAAACCGTTGAAGTCTTGAACCCAGGCATTTTACAATTCGGATCAAGTTCAGGACTAGTTGCCTTATTTACATTTTGTATTCCACCCCAATGCATCGGTACGAACAACGTATCCTCTCTAATTTTATCCGTCACCCGGCTTCGAACGCTGAAGCTGCCTCTACGGGAGGTCACCTCCACCCATTCGCCATCCTCGATGTGATACTTTTTAGCTGAGTTAGGATGAATCTCGACATAGTTCTCAACATTTCTAGCCGCTAACGAATAACTTCTATGTGTCTGGACACCGGTCAAATAATGGGATAACACCCTGCCATTCGTCATGGTCAGCGGGAACTCGACGCTCGGAACTTCCTGCGGCAGCCTATTCGGAACGGACATGAAAATCGCTTTTCCGTCGGGATGGGCAAAACGATGCTCGAACATCATCCCTTGATTACCATTTTCCTCGGTAGATGTACAAGGCCAATAAACGCCGCCATCTCTACGCAATCGATCATAGGTAATGCCATAGTAGTCCGCAAGCCCGCCGCGGCTGGCCAATCTCAGCTCATCAAAGATCTGCTCGGCAGATCGAAAGTTGAAATAGGAATGCTTTCCAAGTCCTTCTGCTAGTTGACATAAAATCATCCAGTCATGTCTCGTTTCACCTGGGGCAGCAAGCGTTGATTCACGCAATAAAACTCGTCCCTCAAGGTTGGTTAGGGTTCCGTCATTTTCCAAATAAGCAGTGACAGGCAGAACCACATCGGCCATCTGTGCAGTTTCGGAAATAAACATGTCCGCTACGACCAAGAAATCCAATTGTTTAAGGCCCTCTTCAACTAAATTGGCGTTTGGATTAGAAACGACGGGATTCGAGCCCATCACAAACAAGGATCGGATGACCCGTTTATGGACAAGCTCCATCATTTCATAGGCAGACACGCCTTTGCGCGGGATATCAGCTGCATTTATCCCCCAAACGCTGGCAACATAGTCTCGATCCTGCTCATCCTCGATATTGCGGTATCCGGGCAATTGATCGCTTTTCTGTCCGTGCTCTCTGCCGCCTTGTCCATTGCCTTGTCCAGTAACGGCTCCATAACCGCAGCCAGGTTTTCCTATTTTCCCTGTGGCAAGTACAAGATTCAGGAAATTCCGAACGGCTACATGACCGTCTGTCTGCTGCTCAACGCCCCGCGCTGTAAAAATGATTCCGGTTTCCGCTTTACCATACGCCATCGCAGCTTTCCGGATAGCTGCTTCATTCAAGCCTGTCATCGAAGCTATATCCTTAAGGTCCATCGTAGAGATATGTTCTTTGAGCTCCGGAAAACCATTCGTTTTATCGTCGATGAAAGTCTTATCCATCAGTTGCTCATCAAGCAGCACCTTCAGCATACCGTTCGCAAGGGCCGCATCGGTTCCGGGCTTGAGCTGCAAATGAATATCAGCAATGGCTGCTGTTGCTGTAACACGCGGATCAATAACGATAATAATCGCGCCATTTTCCTTTGCCTTCGTGAAGTACGGCATTAAGGTCGGCTGACACTCAGCGATATTCGTTCCAGCCAAGATAATGCAGCGCGCCAACGGGATGTCGGATAAACGACAGGTCAGACCGCGATCGATACCAAATGTTTTATTGCCTGCCGATGCAGCCGCAGACATACAAAATCGACCGTTATAATCGACATATTTTGTTCCAAGCGCGACTCTAGCGAATTTGCCTAGCAAATAGGCTGATTCATTCGTCAATGAGCCGCCGCCATATACACCAAGCGAATCGGGACCATGTGCTTCACGAATAGCTTGAAATCTATCGCAAATGAGTGACAGGGCTTCCTCCCACGTTGCAGGCACTAGCTCACCATTCTTCTTTACGAGAGGCTGCAGCAGACGATCTCTGCTCATCGCATGCTGATGGGCATTCATGCCCTTCACACATAAGCGCCCTTCCGACGCTGCATTTGGCAGACCCTCTACGGTATAAGTATACCGACGCGACCCAGACAAAGGCTGCTCTTTCGATACACGCATCTTGCATTGAACACTGCAAAATGGACACTGCGTTTCAGTAACGAAGCCTAGATTCACGTCCTTGGATGCAGCTATCGATTTCAGCATATTTCCTCACCCAGCCTTTCCTCGTTATTCTTCAGTGCAGATGATGCTTCCGCGCTCTCCAGCAGTTCGATTCGATAATCAGCATCCAATATCATTTCTCTAATTTCAACGATGCCTTCTCTCTCCATCCATTTCCAAAGCGGTTCGCCATACGCTGCTCTTTCACGAAAAAGCTGAAGACAGGATACAGATAAACTAGTTGCAAGAGTGTCTGAATCGGCTATTCCAATAAGCTGGCCCTGCTTAACGGGATGCTCCGAATGCCCACCCGCATAGATCTCCCAGCCGGCTGGCGCGCCTGTTATGCCGATGTCGCTTACAAGCACACCAGCCGGATTATGAATACCAGTGGTTATAACCGCCTTTACTGCTGAGGGAAAAAGCATATTTCCACAATATTTTTGGAGCTCGCCTCCTATAATGGAAGAGTCATAGGGTTCAAAAGTATCCGTGACTAGGTTGCTGTGAATCCTGACTTTGAGCTCATTTCGACGTATATCTGCTTCAACAGCCGTATCTAATTTTGTACTATGCGGATGATAAAGGGCTGAATAATAGTAATAAGCGGAAATGCAGGCGGAGCAGCCAGCAGCTGTTTTCCAGTCTAGATTTGTCATAATATCAGAGAAGCTTAACGAAGAATAAGCCGAGATAGCAGCCTTTAGTGCATCATGACCTGCTTCTGTACAGCTGCAAACAGGAATAATTGCTGCATGTGCAGCTTCATTTCCATGCCGCAGTGCATATTGCACGATCGCTTCAACCATTGGTCGGCATCCGCCGCAAGAACTTGACGCCTTTGTGCGTTCACGAATCTGCTCTGTCGTTTGCAGACCATCCTCAATAACAGCGCATAGGATTGTTGATTTACTGACAGCATTGCAAGCACAAACTGTCTCACGATCAGGCATATTTGCAACTATCGCCTCATTATCACTGCTGTTATCCGTACTTGGAGATGCGTTTAGCCGGCTAACGGATGCTCCGCTTTTCACTAGAGCTAGCAATGAGGTGGCTTCAGAGGTATCTCCAAATAAAATAGCGCCGCGAACTGCTCCGCCTTTCATCGTAACCTTCTTGTAGGTACCTTGAATGCCATCATAGCGCTGAATGGCTGTGTCTGCCTCATTCGCATGGATTTCGCCAACAGAAAATACCTCGACCCCAGAAACCTTGAGCTGTGCATAGGGTACTGAACCAAGATAAGGCTCCGCTTGCACTCCGCAAAGAACGCTGGCAAGTACTTTGCCTTGTTCATATAAGGGAGCTACGAGCCCATAAGCAACACCGCGGTGTTCTGCACATTCTCCTACAGCGTAAACATGCGGCGTGCTCGTTCTCATAAAGTCATCCACGATAATGGCACGATTCGTATGAATTCCGCTTTTTTTTGCGAGCTCGACGTTTGGTCTTATACCTACAGAGATCACAACCAAATCTGCCTCTAATGTGCTTCCGTTCGTAAAGCGAATGCCTTTTGCGCGATTTAGACCTGTTATACTTTCCGTCTCTTTACTAAGCCAAAAACGCATACCTTGCTCTTCCAATTCTTTGCGAAGCATATCAGCTGACATTGGATCTAGCTGCCTGTTCATCAGGTATGGTGCATTATGAATCACATCCGTCTCCATACCGAGGTTAAGCAAGCCTCTCGCTGCTTCAAGACCTAATAAACCTCCGCCGATTACGGCAGCTTTCTTATATTTTTTCGCATAATCCATCATGGTTTGGCAGTCTTCTATATTACGGAAGGAGATTACCCCAGGCTTGTGAACGCCCGCTATGGGCGGAATGAAAGCCGATGAGCCAGTAGCTATAATGAGATGATTATAATCAGCACGAATACCCGATAGGGTCTTTACATATTGTGAATCGGATTGGATTTGTGCAACCGTCTCGCCTGTATATAGCAGAATTCCCCTTTCCTCGTACCATGACCAATCATTGATTACGATGCTGTCGATAGAGGAATCGCCTTGCAGCACTTTAGACAATAATATACGGTTGTAATTAGGGTGAGGCTCATTGCCAAAAACAGTGATATTGAATTTATTTGGTGCAAGCCTTGTAATTTCTTCGACGCATTTAATGCCAGCCATCCCATTGCCAATAACGACTATTTTCTCTCTATTCATCTAGGTTCACATCCACTCAAGCAATTTACTATCTTGTTAATGCAAGCCAGTTAACATCCTGTCCTGTACTAGCGCCCGCACCTCCGGCAGGGATACGAACAAGCGCATTAGCCTGTGCGAAGGCAGCAACATTGCCAGACTTATCGTTACGCAACGGCTCAATCATCCACTCTTTATCAGCACGGTATACGAAAGCTCTAGCATATCTCGGATAAGGCGAAGGTTTCAGTATAGAATCCATTAGTTTTCCTTCATTCCATATAGATCTGTAATCGTTTCTACCTGTTCCCTTCAAAATTAGAGGACGAAGCAGCAGCTCCATACCTGTGTAGCAAGCCGATGGATTGCCTGATAAGCAGACGAGCAGCTTGGAACCAAATTGATAAGCGGATGTTGGTGTTCCAGGTCTCATTATTACTTTCGTAAATAAAGGTTCTCCTCCAAGACTCTCTGCTGCCTGCTTCACATAATCGTATTCTCCTACGGATACGCCTCCAGTCGTCACCACAATGTCCGATTGATCTAATGCTGTCCGAATAGCCGATTTCAAAATATGTGGGCAATCTGGAAGAGGCAAGTGACGATTGACTATAGCACCAAGCTCTCGCAGCCTCGCACTAACCATAAAGCTGTTCGCATCGAAGATTTTTCCAAATGGTAAGCTCTGTCCAGGCAAGGATAGTTCATCACCTACGGGAAGAATTGAGAGGACAGGTTTTTTGTATACATTAACTTCTTCCTGCCCGAAAGAAGCTAATACAGCAATCTCCTTCGATTGGATGGCAGTTCCCCGATATAACACCTTCATGCCCTGCGGCACATCCTCCCCCTTTTCCGCAATATGCTGGCCTTTAGGATAGGAACGATCAATTTGGATACTAGGAAAACCAAGCATGCTGCTTCGTTCTATAGTCGTCTCCTGCATGATCACTGAATCAAAGCCATTCGGGATAGGTGCACCAGTGAATATTCGAATAGCATTCATCGTTTCCGCTTCAATTAATTGATTCGCATCAGATTGCCCTGCTCGAATCTCGTCTCTCACCTGAAGCATAACCGGCTGCTCTTTACAGGCACCTATCGATGCAGAGGCATATATCGCATAACCATCCATCGCGGCACGACGGAAAGGCGGCAGCGAGAACGGGCTCTCAAAGTCGAGTGCAAGTACTCTAGATAATGATTCCTCTAATGTCACCTGCTCAAATAAAGGCTCCTTTATCACTCGGGTCATCTTCATAACAGCGTTCGATACAGATGCTGTTAGCGGGTTAAGTGCATTCATAACCGACATGTTATCTCCCCCCCGTCCTTAGATTTGAGTAAAAATGAACAGAAAAAACCCTTTCCCGCGTTCGGGGAAAAGGCATCGTTGCCGTTGGAACTCGCACGCCACTGTGCGTCATTCGTTCTATAAGGTTAGATTAGTTCAAGATGAAGTTTATGTCAATATACATAACGTGAATAGGCGACAATTTGGGCAAACAAAATTTTATGTAATGTATATTGACATGTACATCACGTGAATTTATAATTTGAGTTGGGATTACAAATTTGTGATCCAATAAATAGCAAGGTCGCACAATGACGTGTAACCAATGGCAATGAGGCCGCATTTCGTTCCTTCATAAGGACGGGTTGCGGCTTTTTAGATTTAATAAATAGATAAGGGAGAGATTAGGATGGAGAAAAAAGGTTTTTGGAAAAGCGGGCATAAGCCTACGTTATTTAGCGCATTTCTTTATTTTGACATGAGTTTTATGATTTGGGTTCTGATCGGTCCTCTAAGCGTTATTATTGCAGCCGACTATCCTATGGATCCCGTGCAAAAGGCCAATCTCGTAGCCCTACCAATATTGGGGGGCTCGATTCTAAGATTAGTGTTAGGATTTATGACAGATTATATCGGGCCGAAGAGAACGGCACAAATCGGTATGTTACTTACGCTTATTCCATTAATAATGGGCTGGAAATTCGTAGATTCCTTAGACCAGCTCTATATCGTAGCACTACTGCTTGGCGTTGCAGGAGCGTCATTCGCAGCAGCCTTGCCGCTTGCCAGTCAGTGGTATTCGAAAGAGCATCAAGGCCTTGCCATGGGGATTGCCGGTGCGGGCAACAGCGGTACTGTCATCTCAACTTTGTTCGCTAACCGTATTGCGCAACACTACGGAAGCTGGGAAGTTGTATTCGGACTTGCCATTATTCCTATCCTGGCCGTATTTATTATATTTACAATCTTCGCCAAAAACAGCCCGAATCGCCCTGCACCTAAAAAAATCTCCGAATATGCGCGGGTATTAAAGCAACGCGATGCGTGGGTATTCTGCTCCTTCTATTGTGTCACCTTTGGCGGATTTGTTGGTCTTTCCAACTACTTGACCATTTTCTTCAATACACAGTATGGGCTTTCGCCTGTAAGAGCAGCTGATTTCACTACCTTCTGCGTAATAGCAGGCAGCTTCTTCCGACCAGTCGGCGGATATTTATCAGATCGAATCGGCGGCGCACGAATGTTAACGATTCTTTATGCCGGAGCTGGTTTAATGCTTGCGGCAGTTGCTTCCTTGCCATCTTTGCCTATTGTCATCACAATGCTGTTTATCGGAATGATGTGTCTGGGTGCAGGCAACGGTTCTGTCTTCCAACTTGTTCCACAACGCTTCGGCAGCGAGCTTGGCTTAATGACCGGTATCATAGGCGCAGCAGGCGGCTTAGGGGGATATGCACTTCCTCTCATACTCGGGAAGCTTTATCAATCCACAGGCTCGTACACCTCCGGCTTTCTCATTTTAAGCTCTGTGACCTTGTGTTCCCTCATTTTATTAATAGTCATGCAAGCCAAATGGAAAAATATATGGATGGCTAAGGGTGGAAAAGCGCAGCTCGATAAAAATTTAGATTTATCTCATATGAATGTTTAATAATTGACTGGATTAATTATTTCAAAACGCACCCTCAGATGAAGTGAAAGTTCATCTAGGGGTGCGTTTTTTTGTATTTTTGAAGAAGCGCTATTTATGTCGTTAATTATTATATTTAACATGCATCAACCGACAAACATCACATCACGAATCTGATAGACTTGCAATTAGGTTGTCCCACCACAGAATAGGAGCGCTGATTATGCATACAATTTCGAATGAGCATTTTACGAATGAAACGATTGCTTTTGACGGATTTAGCTTTATCGGGTGTACCTTTACGAACTGCGTCATCATTATTACAACACTAGACTTCAATTTTGATCGATGCTCTTTTTATGAGTCTTCCTTGCACGTCAATCCGAAACTCCCTATATTCTCAGTCTCACACAAGCTTTCGCAATCGACTTACGATTCGGATACGAACTGTTATCAAAACGACTATAAATATCCTCAGACCGTAGTGGATTTGCCAGCTGCCATCCATCGTTGATTCAGATCTTTTTTCAATCCATACTCTTCTCGAATAAGAAATGCAAACCTGTATTCATAAGCTTTACTAAAAAAAATCGCGCTTCGTTGAGAAGCGCGATTTTTTTTGCTATTCATTAATCTAGTTAACTATTCGACTAGCCAATCGCTCGATACGCAGCACGAGCTCCTGCATATGAAATGGCTTAACGACGTAATCATCTGCACCGATTTGAAGCGCATTTACGATATCTGACGTATTATTGCGAGCCGTCAGCATAACGATTAATAGCTGCTGTTCAGGATAATTAAGGCGCAGCTCTCGCAATACCTCTAACCCGTCCAAATCTGGCATGGAGCCATCGAGCAGTATAATAAACTTCTCACTCTCTTTGTACCAGTTGGATGATAAAAACGTTCTACCGTCTGCAAATCCTTCTGCTTTTACCTTTGTATGATTCGTTGGTTTCCAATTAAAGAAACGATTGATAATAATTTCTCGGATTAATGGATCATCATCAACTACGATTATGTTTAGAATCGATTCATTTTTACAATGGTTTAACTCTTTGGAATACACAACGGTTTGATTTCTACCGCCACGCTTTCCGCTGTATAATGCTTGATCCGCCTCGTCTACAAGAGTAGCAGAATGGCTATTAAGTTCAGTTATTTCCGTTATCCCTGACGAAAATGTAACCTGGAAGTTTGTATCAGTCGTTTGAAAATTAATGGCATTAAACTTCGTGCGCAGACGTTCCATAAGGAAAGCGGCTTGAACCGCATCCGTATTCGGAAGAATCAAAGCAAATTCCTCTCCGCCATATCGACATAAAATATCTTTTGGTCGAATCATATTTTGCGAAGTAGCTACAAAGGCTTGCAGCACCTCATCCCCTTGAAGATGACCATATGTATCATTTACAAGTTTGAAATAATCCAAATCAATCATGACCAATGAGAAAATATCGTTTGATCGCTTAAAGCTGTCAATTTGCTGCCGCATCATTTGGTTGAAATGCTTGCGATTGTAAGCGCCTGTTAGCTCATCGATTATAATCGAGCGTTCCCAGTCCATCTTCAGGGCAAATCGATTATCAATGAGAGCCGTCAATAACTCGACATCAAACGGCTTGGCAAGGAAGTCCATCGCTCCGGATCGATAGGCGTTAACTTGATTCTCGACTGAAACATTCCCGCTGACCATAATAATCGGAATATGCTGCTGCTTGGCCTTATCAACGATTTGATTAAGGACATACATGCCGCTTTGATCAGGCAATACAATATCAAGAAGAATGAGACTCGGCTTCCATTCGTAAAACAGCTTTAAACCGCGCTCAGCATTTAGGGCAATGCTTACCGGATAATCATTTTTTTCTAATACTTCTTTTACATAGGTAACGAAATCAACATCATCATCGATTACAAGTACACGATTTTGATTGTGTGAGTTCTCATCTTGGGAATCGGTTTGATCATCACTAGCATTTTCGAGTCCGCCCAATAGCTGCAGTACCTGAGGAAACATGTCCGTCAAAGGAAGCAAATGCTTGGACCATTCCTCGCGGATATACGCTTTTTTGCTTTTTTCGGAAAACAATTGTTCTTTAAATTCCGAGAATTTTTCGATCTCATACAATCCAATCGTACCGCTTGTCCCTTTAAGATTATGGAAAAATCGATGTATTTCCTGCTCCTCAACTGTCGTTTGATTGGACCAATCATCGATTGTCTGTGTAATGCGCTGTTGGATCAATTGTTTATATTTTTCCGTCTTCATTATAATGGGCTCCCCCAATTATCGCAGCATGCGAGAAATTGCTGCACTTAGTCTGCCAGGCATATATGGTTTCACAAGGAATTCATTAATTCCCCATTGTGCCGCTTTTTCTTTCTCTTCGAAAGCGCTCGATATGATGATTGGCATATTTAGCAATAAATCAGACTTTTTGATTTTGCTAATAATATCCCAGCCGGAAATCCCAGATTCCAACATAAGATCTATGACCACGATATCTGGTTTCAACTGTTCAATTGCTTTTATAGCCAACCCGCCCTCTGTGAACAGGTGAACATGATATCCATTAGACCTAAGCTCGTCTCGGAGCAAGGTAGATAAGTTAAGGTCGTTTTCAATGAGCATGACTTGAATGGATGTTTCAGGAGACGTGATTTCCTTCGTATCATCGCTTTGTATCCGTTCTTGCTGCTTAGCAAGTGGTAATGTAACGATAAAGGTACTTCCATGTCCAAACTCAGAATAAACGTCTATTTTACCGTCATGCCTTGTAATAATTTCCTTGACGATAGCTAAACCTAAACCTGTCCCGCCAATTTCCCTGCGGTCTGAATTATCGACCCGATAAAACTTGTTAAAGAGATTAGGCAGCGCATCCTTTGGTATGCCAAGTCCCTGATCTTCTAAACGTATGACGATCATGCCATTATTAATGGTGCTAAATAATGTGATTTGCCCACCATTTGGTGAGTATTTAATCGCGTTGCTCAGCAAATTAATGAATACCTGCAGCATTTTATCTCTGTCAGCAATTACGACAGCTTCTTGTGCATCATTCTGCCACGTTATTTGATGAATACTTGTAGGCATTTGCTGCATTTCGATGGCCTCTTTAATTAATGGCGTTAACGATGTGCTTTTCATTTCATAGGTTTGTTTACCAGATTCCATTCTTTGCAAATCAAGAAAATCATTAATTAACGTCGTTAATCTTCTTGCTTCCTGATAAATAGTCGACACATATTTCCGCTGGCGTTCTGGTTTCAGTTCACGGTGAAGCAGCAGCTCTGCGAATCCAAGGACACTTGCAAGAGGCGTCCGCAGCTCATGGCTAACCGTACTTACAAACTCCGATTTCATCCGGTCAACCTCATACTCCTTCGTGATGTCCCGATGAACGAGCAATAACCCGAATTGTAGACCATTACGGTACAAGGGTTCGCAATAAATTTGAATGAATTTTCTTTCTGGTTCAACTATTTCATAGTTCATGGCACGCAAACCATTATAATGGCCATGTGAAATGAGCCCATTCATAAATTGAATTAACGGTTCAGATTCAACAACGGAAGATTGGACAAACCCTTTGAATTGCTCAAAAGACATATTGGTCATCCCTATATCTTGGTGGAAAAATCCGAATATCTCTGCCATTTTGTTATTAATTTGAAGTGTGCTTCCGTCCAAATCCAGCAATTGTATACCTTCCTGAATCGTGTTCAGTATATCTCCAGTCATTAATCGTTGCTTCTCCGACAGCTCGTACAAATGTAATTTATCGAAGGCTAATGATATTTGCGTCATCATGCCAACGATCTCTTCTTCCTCTTGCTTAGTAATCGAACGATTAACCTTCGTTATGATTAAACAGGCTACCATTTCTTCAGTTGCATTCAAAATAGGCAAAATAAGATCGGTTGCTCTCATAGACGATTCGTGATATCCCTTTTCTCCAAAAGTACATTCACGAATCATACTGTATGCTTGTTTGGTCTGTGATGCACGTAATACGATTCCATCTTCCATTTGCTCAATAAATTGATTCGCTGAGGCATCGGAAATACCGACGGATGCGTAATCATGCTCCCTATTCATCATAACAATTAAGCCTTTATCGGAATCGGTTATGGCTACAATATTGTTTATGATGCTTTGCAAAAGCTCTTGTTTATCGAGTGTGTTAGAGAGAGATTGCACAAGCTGGTTGCGCTTCTCCAAATATTTCTCATTCTGCTCCATTAATTCAACAGCAACTTGAAGCTCCTCTTGTTGAGCCTGCAGCTCATCCTGCTGTGCAATAAGCTCTTCGTTCTGAGCTAGAAGTTCCTCTTCCTTACTCTGGATTTGGGTCATCATTTTCTTAAATGTTCGCGCTAGCTCGCCAAGTTCATCTTCTCTGGACAGATCCTCTAACTCAGAATATTCACCATTAGCAAACTGACGTGCTTGGATCGTCAACCTCATGAGCGGCACGCCAATATCTCTGGCAACTTTTCTCGTAATAAATGAAGATATAATCAAGATAAGGATTATGTAAGCAATTAATAAAATGGCTTGAAGTGACAAACTACGAAACAGTTGATCATTTTTTTGCTCAGAAAGCAGTTGTACTTGTTGCTCAAAGTCACGTGAATAGTCAATTAGTTTATTAACAGGGTTATCCTCGCCAGCTGGTATAAGTACTCGAAGCGCTTCATAATCTTGAGCCTTGGAAAATTCAATAGCTTTAGGTAATGTGTTGTCAAAGAAATTGATGAAAAAGGTTTCAATATTATTCATCACTTCTTGTTCCGTCGAATTTATCGGATAAGTTTTGATTTTTTCTAAAGATTGGTTCAAAAGTTCCTTCTCTGAAAAAATTTGCTTATATTCGAAATCTGACAAAAATACATAGTAGCCGCGGGCTCTTAAAATAAGTTCTTTGGAATGATCAGCAATTTGCGCGACAACCTCTTGCTTCTCCCTCAACTGAACCGTTTCTGCTTCATAATTTTTTAATGTGATAACCGAACTTATCAGCACGGATACAGCCCCAACAAGAATAAGCGATAAAGCGAGAACCATCATTACTACGAACTGTCGTGTAATTCGTTTTTTATAAAAGAGACGCAGCTTACGCACGTAGCATCTCCTCTACCTTATCAATAAGCTCTAGTGGGCTAAAGGGCTTGGACATAAAGCCATCTGCTCCAGCGAGCAGCACTTTTTCCTGTTCAGACTGTTGGCTCTTCGCAGACAACATAAGAATACTTGAATGCTGACGATTACCGAGCAACCTTGTTTTCTCAATGACTTCGATACCGGTCATCTTTGGCATCATGTAGTCTAGAATAATTAAATCAAAGTCAGTCTCCATAATTTTTTGTAAAGCTTCTTCCCCATCAGCCGCTTCTTCGAGAGCATAACCTTCATCTTCAAGCGTATCCATAATAAGCATGCGCAGAACCGGCTCATCTTCTGCAATTAATAGTGTTTTCATTTTCTTTATCCTCCACTGCCATTAGTTCTTTTAATGATTCGACATGATATGTCAAAAGACATTCATTAAACATTCGACGTTCGACAAAAAAAATCCCTTTCAAAGTATTGTCTTTGTTTTGTCAATCCTACTAAATTCTCTAAATTCTCAATAATGACAACAAAAAAAGCAGATGCTTGAAGCAGTCTGCTTTTTTTTAATATTTTATCATTATCGTGATTTGACAATTATCTTACGAATGCTTTCGCACGATAAATGATATTTCCGTTCTAGATCAGCAACAGTCCAACCATTCGAATAGTAAAGGTAAATCTCCTTATTTCGCTCGGCAAGCAGTTTTCGAGTACCGCTTACCTCACCCCAATGCGCACGCTTCTCCGCAAGCTTTGGCACATAGATCAGATCACCTTGAATGTATTTTTGCAGCTCTTGCAATAAGCTAGGGGGAAGCACGTCTCTCCCATTTTTGTAGTTCACAATAAATGTCCTCCTCGAACAAGCTAATCTTTTTAAGGTTATTTGTAGCGGTATTAATCAACATTTTTGCTGCCTCCTTTCGATTTTTGGTAATGCCAGATTTTTTTTGCAAGCCATAAAAGCCATGGATGTTATTCCTTCCACTTGAACTTCTTTCATGTTGCACTTTCTTAATTATATTGTAAGCATTTTCAGATGACAAGAAATGTTTAACAATTATTCCATTAAAAATATTACGAACAATTATAAAAGTAAAAAGGAGACCTTGCGGTCTCCTTCTAATGAGTGATCTCCGTTTAAACGGAGATCACCTCCAGGTTGTTAATCAAATTGATCAGCTCCTTTCTTCAAGATTTGTCGGCCCGACTTCATCAGTATATATCGCTTATCCAGTATGTGGATAGTGTAAGAACACTTATAAAAGAACTTTACCAAAATGACGACTGTCAAGTGATAAAAAGTGAGTATTTTATCATCACTTTTTAATAAATGTGATTTTAAGCAGCAGCAGCAAGGGTTTGCTTCCTCATAGGTAATTAGTGGGTTTAAATTCTATGTTATGGTATTTCTAGTTCATCACACAGACAACCCACATCCAAGGAGGAACATCACATCATGAATAACACAAAGAACAAAAAGATTAGTAGACTTATCGCAGGTATTGGAATCAGCTTATCCATTGCCATTGCCAGCGTTCCTGTCATAGCGCCACAAGAAGCAAGCGCAGCTACTGTATCAAAAACGTCCAAAGCAAATAGCGTAGTTGCTACTGGAAAAAGATATTTAGGCGTTAAATATCAATTTGGCGCAAAATCAGGTATCACAAGCGCGTTTGATTGCTCTTCATTCACGCAATACGTATTTAAGAGAAATGGAATTAGTCTTCCGAGATCTTCTAAACAACAAGCTAAATCAGGCGTTTATGTATCGAAGAGAAATCTTAAACCAGGTGATCTTGTTTTCTCAGACACAAATCGTGATGGCGTCATTAATCACGTAAGCATATATATCGGCAATGATAAACTCCTTCACACTTACAAAGTAGGATTGGGCGTTACGATCTCCAAGTTCTCTGGCAGCACTTGGGACAAGACTTATAAAACAGCAAGACGCGTTATCAGATAGTGAATAAGAAGAGGCTGATCTCTAATCTGGAGATCAGCCTTTTCTTCTTTTACACTCTCATAGGGGCGGCGAGGCAAGTTCCTGCTATTCTTTTAACAGCCCCAGCATTCGCAGACCATACATAATGCCATCCTCTGTTACATCTTTTGTTACATAACGAGCTGCTTGTTTCACTTCTTCGGATGCATTCCCCATTGCAACACTATGATATACGTATTGCAGCATCTCAAGATCGTTTAAACCATCACCAAACGCATAAATGTTTTCACGGTCAAATCCCGCTCGCTCGACGAGAGCATGAATTCCTTTTGCCTTTGAACCACCTGGCGGTAAAATGTCACTTCCAAACAGATGCCAACGAATAAAGCCAAGCTCAGAGAAATTTTGTTTGTAGCAGCCTTCATCTTCTTGCTTGCAATAAAGGAGACACTGATATATTTCTTTTCCTACATAATAATCGGGTTCCATAGGTGGGAGCTTCATCTTTAACGGTTCGTTGGTATCCTCTAAATAAGCGGTTTCATGTGTGCTGGAGCGCATGCCCTCCGGCGTCATATACACTAAAGGATGATTATTATTTAAAGTAATTTGAGTAAGCTCTGCAAGTCGGTCGGGATTAATCGTATGACTATATACGACTTCTCCATTGTAGACGACATACGAGCCGTTAAAGCAAACATAGGATTCTATGTTTAATTGTTCGCTCACAGGTTTCAACATAAAAGGGCCCCTGCCTGTCGCAATAACGATTTCATGCCCTGCCGCTTTCAATTCCTCAATCGCTTGCTGCGTTGAGGGCGGTATTTTCTTCTCATGATCAACCAAAGTACCGTCTATATCAAAAAAAATTAGCTTTCGTGTCATTATAGTTTGCCTCAATCCTCCATGTACTATTTCTCTATTATAGCCTATTTCTCAATTATCTGCGCCTTGCTGCATACACCAAATAAACCGACGCCCAATGGCTTCGGTTTATTCCTTTGGTCATTGCTTATGCAGCCATTTGCGCATGTATTGTGTTGTTAGCAAATAGACGAGGCCCACTTCTTGAGGCTTTATGTTTATTGTTCTGAGCAATTCCCACAATAATTGGCGCCTCAGTAATATCACGCTGTGAAAGCTCGACTAGAAGCGCTAAATCCCCAGTCTGATAGGCGACTGCCATTGCTCTTAAAAAGGTTCTCATATGCTCATCTTCTGGTAAAATTACTGCCTCAGCCTTTAATTCCCTTCTTACCGCATGCAGGGCTTCACGAGCTCGGTGTAGAGCCGCTTTGATTGCGCCGGTCGTCGAATTCAGCCGTTCTGCTGTCTCCTCTATCGAAAAATTAAGCACATCTCGCAAAAGAAATACGGTTCGTTGCACAGGTGTTAAATGAAGCATGAGCGCGTACAAAGCCTCTTCATGATCAAGGCTGCTTGAATATGATGCAATTTCCAAAGGCCTCGCCTGCTGGACGAGTAGATGATATTGATTTCTTCTTCTAAGCTGATCAATCCAAGTATTTTTGGCAATACGCAGCAATAAAGCTTCAGGATTATTGTGATTTGAATCCACAGCGGCACGCAAGCCTTTTAGCCAGGTATCCTGCGCTAAATCCTCCGCATCCCAGGGTGACCTTGTTAGAAACAAACAATACCGTTGAAGGACGGTTTGAAGCTGATCGAGATCTGTCTCTGCGTTTTTCATTTCTGTATGGGGTAAAGATTTCATTTCATTCATCATGCTACCTCCTCGGCATTTACCTCTCTTTTCATCATAAAAGGAGAACATCCTTACTGAAGTAAACGAATGAATTAGTAAAAAAGATACGCTTCCCTCAAAAAAAATAGAGCCGTATCTTTTTTTGCCTCCTATTCGTTTACAAATCGAAATCAAAAACATCAATATGGAGGTAAAACACGATGAGTAATTATGTTCCTTATGTAGTCGAACAATCAAGTCGAGGTGAAAGATCTTACGATATTTATTCCAGATTGTTGAAGGATCGAATCATTTTCTTAGGCTCTGCTATAGACGATATTGTCGCCAATAGCATCGTCGCTCAATTATTATTTCTAACCGCGGAGGATTCAGAGAAAGAAATCTCCATGTATATCAATAGTCCAGGCGGCTCCACTTCTGCCGGGTTCGCCATTCTCGACACCATGCAATTTGTAAAGGCTCCAGTACACACCATTTGTACGGGATTCGCTGCGTCCTTTGCAGCAATACTTCTCCTTGCTGGTGAGAAAGGACATCGTGCTGCGCTTCCAAATAGCGAAATTATGATACATCAGCCTCATGGCGGCGTACAAGGGCAAGCCAGCGATATCGCGATAAGCGCAAATCGTATTTTGAACATACGCTCCAAATTAAATCGGATTAGTGCTGAAAGAACTGGGCAGCCTTTAGAAAAAATCGAAAAGGATATGGATCGTGATTATTATATGTCATCAGAGGAGGCTTTGGAATACGGAATTATCGACAAAGTCATCACCTCTATGTAGATAATAAACTCTTATGAATCCAAATCGCCGCTTGGCTGCCGTCACCCATCGCAATAGTCATCATCTCCGAGTGCGCAGTGACGTCACCGGCGGCCCATATGTCTTTGACACTTGTGAGCTTTGTACGCGGATCAACGACAATATGATTGTTTTCCATTACCTGAACCCCAAGCTGCTTGGCAATCGAGGAACGAACCTCATTGCCGCCGAAAGCAACAAAACATCGCTTACGATAAATAGATGACCCGTCAGCTAGTATTACACCAATAAATTGATCCCGTTCGGTAAGAACGGTATGAATGGCCTGATCGATATATTGGATGCCTTTTTCGGCGAGCTTAACAATTAGTTCATCTTCAATTGGAGAGAGCTCATGATTAATATAAATGAGCTCCTCCGTCCAATGTGTTAAAGTTAGCGCCATTTGAGCTCCTGCATTTCCAGCACCAAGAACAAGTGTAGGCTGATTTCTCACTTCGTAACCGTCACAATCCGGGCAAACATAGACGCTTGTTCCCATACATGGTATCAGCATTTCCAAATCCGGGAGACGGTCCTTCACGCCTGTTGCAATAAGCAGCTTCTTTCCATGGTAGCTTTCATTATTAGAGGTTTTTAAATGGAAGCCATCGCTAACTATTTCCGCTTGTATGACTTCAGCTTGAAAGAATTCGATGCCAAGCTGTTCTGCTTGTCTTTTCCCTGCAAGACGAAGCTCCGCTCCGCTAATGCCGTCTGGAAAACCGATTAAATTATGATAGCTTCTGCATATTGAAGATCTTCCATTACCGGAATCGATAATCGCAACGTGATGGCGATATCTTCCTAATTGTATGGCAGCCTGCAAACCAGCAATGCCACCGCCTACAATTACACAATCATAGATCATCGAATGCCTCCTGGTAAAAGGAATAATGTACAAAAAATCAGTTGATTATTTATTATTAATATTTGGCTGCCCACTTATACAAGGAAGTAATGAATGAAGCTTTGAAGTAGCATATATTGAAAAAGAAGCCAACTGCTCTTGTCCAAGGCAGCTGGCTTCTATTTCAACCATTTACTGTACGCTTAATCTCCTTCGCTTAACCTTGATCAGCTCAGGAAGCGAAATACCTATTAATACTACAATGACACCGGCCCATTGCAAGGCGCTGACATGCTCATTTAGAACGAAGGATGATAGCAATACAGCGACAGGCAGCTCAGATGCGCCCAATATTCCCGCCATCCCCTCGCCAACATGCGGCACTCCGATTGCAAATAACACCGGTGGAATAAAAGCGCCAAACATGCCAAGTAAGAAACCGTAAAGCATCAGATCACCCAAAATTAGTCCATTAAACAAAAACGTGGGAGGGAATAAAATAAATACAAGCACCATGCCTCCGGTAATCATCCATGCGCTTCGATATGCCGGATGTACGGATGGTACCGCTTTTCCGCTAAAGAGAATAAATAGTGAATAGCTTACTGCAGATAAAAGGCCAAGAACGACTCCCATTATATTGAACTGTCCTGTTCCCTGCTCGATGATGCCTGCTGCAAGCAAGGTACCGCCAAATAAGATCGCGATCGTAAAAAACATAATGCCGTTCGGACGTTTCCGATGACCTACGGCTTGTATTAATACACCAATCCATGTGAATTGAAATAGCAATATAATCGCAAGCGATGCTGGAATATAGCGTAGAGATTGGTAATACAGTAAACCTGTAATGGCTGTTGGGGTTCCAGCTGCCATTAGGATGAAACGTTGTTTCCAAGTCATGCTGCTCGTGCGAATAGGTGCATTAGCTTTTCCATGATTATTTGATCCTTTGCTGCGCTTTTCACGCCATTTCATAAAGAATGTGAGTATCCAAGCGAGTAAAAAACCTGTTAATAATTGACTACCTACAACTTCACCAAGCTCATAGCCGCGACCATAAGCAAGAACAACGATGGTGGACAAAATGCCGTAGCTTGCGGCACCTAGAAAAACCGAAAAAATATACTTCATCTGTATGATTCCCCCTCATGAAAATTTCAAATCAATGTTTTTACGCATAAAAAAATCCCAACTGCGAATATAGGATCAATGTTTATTGATCGCATATTCGTAGTTAGGAAGTTAAGGCTCCCCGTAGAAACCCTCACCCTATTCAAGCTGTAACTCCGTGAGGTTATACGAATTATTTAGTTGTGGAATACGTCTTAAGCACATTGAATATTACATGACAAGAAATGTACTGTCAATAGATAATAAAATGGAAGTACGGAAAATGGACAGATTTCATATGCCTTTTTTCAAGTTTCGCCCCCTATGCTTCCTACGAGTATGCTATGATAATACGACATGAATATGGTTGTTATATGGAGTGAAATGAATATGAGCAAATCCGTAATAAATGGAACTGTAAAATCGGTTTGTCCCTTTGATTGCCCTGATACTTGCGGTCTCAGCGTCACCTTTGAGGAAGGCAAAATAACTAAAATAACAGGTGATTCGGAGCACCCGGTAACCCAAGGAGCCATTTGTAATAAAGTAAGACAATTAAATGATCGTGTCTATCATCCAGAAAGGCTGCTCTACCCTCTTCGTCGCATTGGACCTAAGGGCGAGCACTCCTTTAAACGAATATCTTGGGAAGAAGCCTATGAGGAAATTGCATCACGGATGAAGAGGATCATTTCCGAGCATGGCGCGAGCGCTATTTTGCCTTACAGTTTTTACGGAAACATGGGCGTTCTTAATGCAGAAGGAATGGATCGACGCTTCTTTCATCGCCTTGGAGCGAGTCAGCTTGATCGTGCGATATGCAACGCTGCTGGATCAACGGGCTACGCGTATACGATGGGCGCATCCAAAGGCATTGATCCGGAAGATACGGTACATACGAAGCTGTTTCTCATATGGGGCTGCAATTTAGTCTCAACCAATATGCATCAGACGATGCTGGCGACAGAAGCTCGGAAAAACGGAGCAAAGGTCATTCATATCGATGTTCATCGCAACCGGACCTCAGCTTGGGCTGATCGGTTCATTCATTTGCGACCGGGAACGGATGCAGCTCTAGCACTAGGGATGATGCATGTCATCATTCGTGATGGGTTAACTGATCAAACTTTTCTCGAACAGTTCACACTCGGCTATGAAGATCTTGCTAAACAAGCTGCTGAATACACACCTGAACGAGTGGAATCCATAACCGGCGTACCAGCAGCAGAGGTTGAGGAGCTAGGCAAGCTTTATGGAGCAACCACCCCTTCTTTTATTCGAATTGGCAATGGGCTTCAGCATCATGACAATGGAGGAATGATTGTTCGCACCATATCATGTTTGCCTGCCTTGACTGGCCAATGGAATGTTCGCGGGGGCGGAGCAATGAAAGGCAACAGCTGGTATTCGCGGCTTAATGCTAACAAAGTTGAGCGCCCTGATACAATGCCAGACCCTGAAGTCCGTACGATCAGCATGAATCAACTTGGGGAAGCCCTTCTAGATGCAGCTCCTCCAGTAAAGATGCTGTTCGTTTATAACAGCAATCCAGCTGTCGTAGCTCCAGATCAGAACCGTGTGCGCGAGGGGCTTGCGCGTGAAGATCTATTTACCGTTACACATGATTTGTTTCTAACAGATACCTGCAAATATTCAGATATTGTATTGCCTGCAACTTCGCATTTTGAGAATTTAGATTTGTACACCTCCTATTGGCATCTCTACTTGCAGCTTCACGAACCGATCATGGAACCGATGGGTGAATGCAAATCTAACTTTACTCTCTTTAAGGAGTTAGCGCTTATGCTTGGTTTTGAGCGTCATATATTTGACATTTCTGAGGAGAAAATGATTCGTGATGCGCTGGATAGCGAGAATAACCCTCTTCTCAAAGGGATTACATTCGAGGAGCTTAAAGCTAATACATGGATGAAGGCTGGCGGTAATGCACTCCCTTCCTATACCTCAATCATTCCAACTCCTTCTGGTAAAATTGAGCTCTATTCGGAAAAGATGCTTGTTGACGGCTTGACTCCTATTCCAGATCATATGCCGCTTCGAGAACCGGACACGTATCCATTTTGGCTGATGACAGGACCGAATCACAGCTTCATCAACTCCACTTTTGCCAACCAAGAGCGGCTGCAAAAGCTTGAGAAGGAGCCGCTCCTTCATATGCATGCAGATAACGCAGAGGCACTCAGCCTCATTGACGGAGAACGTGTAAAGATACGCAACGATCGTGGGGAAGTTGAAATGACGCTGCGCGTTGGTAAGGATGTACTGCCAGGTGTACTCGTCACACAAGGACTGTGGTGGGATGACAAGCAAAAGGGACATCAAGCTGTTAATACACTGACGCCACAGCGACTAGCGGATATGGGCGGCGGCGCTACCTTTTTCTCTAATCGCGTTGAAGTCTTGAAAGTAGATCCAATTTAGAAAATAACAATTAAAAAAACCTGAATTCCAATGATAAGTAGGAATTCAGGTTTTTACATGTTTTAAAAAGATTAATAGCTAATACCAACCCGCTCTCGAACATAATCACCGTTAAAGTATTCCGAAACAGCGAGCTCAGCCGTATCCGCAAATGAAATCGATGCACCCTGTGATGGCAGCATGTCCTTTCGCACACGATAAACACCTCGTAATTCCTCTTGCACTAGTCTCGTAGGACAGATGATTGTCCAGTCCATATCGGTATTAGCAAGTGCCAGATAAACTTGCTCATGCTCTTTTGCAGCGTCATGATGGACGCGTTTGTTTTCGCTGGACTGGTACCTAAGCAGCTCAGGCTGCAGCTCGCTTTGCAAGATGCCGGCTGTACCGATCGTAACGATTCTTTTTACCTGATAGTGCTTCATTGCGGTAATCAAATTCGTTATACCGCTGATGAGTGTTCCGTTGCCTTCCGTATTTAACGCACAAATTACACCGCTCGCATCTGTCATTGCATCTATAACATCTTGCTGACTACGAATATCTCCAAGAAAGCTGTCATTTGTCATTTGTTCAGACAGTCTTACGAATCGCTTAAATGGAACTTTTCTATCTTCTAAGTAACTCCCGATAAATTGACCGGTCTTACCTGTTGCTCCGACAAGCAAAAGCTTTGTAGATGACATTTTATCACTGATTTCCCTTCGAGAATTCATTCAGTTGATCATGGGTACCGCCACTTTGCAAAATGAAGAGTAATAAAAATGTCTAGCGCTATATCAGCTCATCAACGATGTTAGGCGGAGTTTGGCCGGTTAAAGCACAGACTAAATTTTGCGCTGCAAGCATAGCCATATCAAACCTAGTCTCAGATGTTGCAGAGCCGATATGAGGCAAGGTTAGTACATTATCCATCGTCAGAAAAGGATGATCAGCATCGATCGGTTCTTTCTCGAAAACATCAAGGCCAGCTGCTGCAATCGTACCATTTTGAAGAGCTTCGATCAAAGCTTGCTCATCCACGGTTTGACCTCGAGATATATTGATGAAAATTGCTGATGATTTCATTAAATTAAACTCTTTGGGTCCTATCAGCTTCACGGTCTCAGGCGTAAGGGGGGCTAGCAACAAAACAAAATCAGAATAAGCAAGCAGGTCATTTAACTCAAAATAACGAACACCTAGCTGCTCTTCCGCATCTGGCTTATGGCTTCGATTATAGTAGACGACGTCCATCTCAAAGCCAAAACGAGCACGGCGGGCAACAGCCTCACCAATTCGTCCCATGCCAATAATGCCTAGCTTAGCGTGATGGACATCTTTCCCGAACAGCTTGACTCCATCACCGGTCTTCCACTTGCCATCCTTTACGTATCGATCCAGCTCCGCAACTCGCCTTGCGGTTCCAAGCATAAGTGCAAGTGCAAGATCCGCAACCGTATCGTTTAGTACATGCGGCGTGTTCGTTCCAATTATTCCGCTTGCACGCATTGCTTTGACATCAAAATGATTGTACCCAACGCTAATACTGCTTACTGCTTTCAATTGCGGCGCATGGACGATTAATTCCTCATCAATTTTTGCTCCTGCTGTTAATAAACCATGCGTACTCGCCACTTTCTCAAGCAGATGCTGACGAGTAATTGGGGTCTTCCCTTCCCATTTGTCGATCATACAGTGCTCAGCTATAAACGCCTCTACTTCAGCGGGGATCTGTCGATCAATGAAAACTGATGGTTTCATTTTCAATCTCCTCTCAGCATTTGTCATTTATAAGCATAGCATAATTTATCCATTCATAGCGGCTTGTCTCTTGATCAGGTCTTCAATTACGATACATGCCATCGCTTCTACAACTGGAATAATGCGAGGACAGATACATGGATCATGTCTGCCAATCGTCTCGATCATTTTTTCTTGACCGTGAATATCAATCGTATGCTGCGGCAAAGAGATCGATGAGGTAGGCTTAACAGCTATACGAAAGACGATTTCTTCGCCTGTGCTGATGCCGCCGACAATTCCGCCTGCATTGTTGCTTAGAAAACCATCCTTGCTCATCTCGTCATTATGCTCGCTGCCTAACATCTCAGCTGCAGCAAAACCTGCTCCAAACTCTATGCCTTTCACAGCACCTATAGAGAGCATCGCTTTCGCTAGCTCTGCATCTAGTTTGTCAAATACAGGTTCGCCAATTCCGGGTAAAACACCTCTTACTCTGCATTCTACAATTCCGCCGCAGCTGTCTCCAATAGCTGCTAAATGTTCGATCTTCTCGATCATTCGTACCGCCGCTTCTGGATCGCAAGCTCTCACCGCATTTTTTTCAATCTCATCTTCCACGTATTTTTCGCATTTAATGCCGCCTATTTCCTTCGAATAGGCAACAACACTTATTCCTCGGTTCTCCAACAGCTTGCGGGCAACCGCCCCACCGGCAACTCGGCCTGCTGTCTCTCTTCCCGATGCTCTCCCGCTTCCACGGTGATCACGTATCCCATATTTTTTCAAGTACGTATAGTCCGCATGTCCTGGACGAAAGGAATTTTGAATATCATTATACGCATCAGGCTTCATATCTGTATTATGCAGCATGATAAAAAGTGGAGTTCCTGTTGTTTTTCCTTCGAACATGCCAGAAAGAATGCGAATGACATCATATTCTTTGCGCGGTGTAGTGACAGAGGATTGTCCTGGCTTCCTTCGATCCATTTGTGTTTGAATATATTTCTCATCTAGTTCAACGCCTGGTGTAACGCCGTCTACAATGACGCCTACTGCTTCTCCGTGAGATTCTCCGAATGTTGTTATTTTAAAGCTTTCCCCAAATGTGCTTCCTGCCATAATGTAGGCCTCCCGATTGAATGCTTTGACGCATTCGTTATTTGTCCATTATAATTTTGAAAGTGAAATAAATGAAATCGAAATATCGAAACCTTGTCATAGAGAGGAACTATATCATGTTAATGAATATGGAATGGTATCGTATTTTTCTTCATACAGCCAAATTAGGCAATTTGACAAAAGCAGCACAAGAACTGCATATTACGCAGCCTTCCGTCAGTTATGCGATTAAACAATTGGAAGCGCAGCTTGACGTGAAGCTGTTTGATCGATTATCCAAGGGCGTGAAGCTTACGCCAGAAGGGATAGAGGTACTCGCCTATGTAGAGAAATCGTTTACGATACTGCAAGCTGGTGAAACGCAGTTACAAGCGCTAAAAAATCTTACAGCAGGCGAGCTGCGAATTGGTGCAAGCGGACCTGTGATCAAGCATTTGCTGCTGCCGCTGCTCGACACCTTTCACGCAGAGCATCCCGCTGTGCGCATTCGATTATCCCAAGGAAAAACGTCAGATATACGCAACCGTCTATTAGCAGGTCAAATTGACATTGGTCTTGTTCACTTACCTCTCTCTGATCATGATCTAGTCATCTCGCATCTTACCGAAATTCAAGACTGCTTTGTGGTTGGAGAATCTTATCGTCATTTAGTTGATACCCCCTTTACTGCTCAAACATTAGCAAAGCTGCCTCTTTTGCTGTTATCTGAAGCGAGCAGCACGAGATTGTTTATTGAGCAGTGGTTTGCTTTACAAGGAATAACGCCAGATGCGGATATGGAGCTTTCTAGTATGGATATGCTAATTGAAATGGCTATGCGCGGTTATGGAGCAGCCTTTGTCACACAATCGTTTGTTGATCAAGAACTGGATAATAAAAAACTATTTCAATTACAGACGATTGAACCTATTCCTACACGCTCCGTAGGTTTTGCTACTAGGCGCAATTCCTCACTTCCCATCATCGCAAAACGATTTATTGAGTTGCTTGAATAACAAGAAGAGCCTCTCGGCGTCCAAGAGGCTCTTCCTATTATCTACGTTTTGATTATCAGTATGCTCTTTCATATTGCTTTGCTGGTACTGACTCGCCTTTTACTGCTTGAATCGCATGCAGTGCCCAATAAGGGTCACGCAGCATTCCGCGAGCTACAGCTACTAGATCTGCATCTTCACTCGCAATCGTGGCCTCAGCAAGCTGCGGATTCTCTAGCATGCCGACTGCAATAACGGGTACTTGCAGCGCTTCTTTAAGAGCACGTGCCAAAGGCACCTGATAACCAGGGTAGTTGCCCGGACGACGTGCTCCGACAGGTCCTTCGCCGCCGCTGGATACATGAAACACATCCACTCCAGCTTCTTTGTAACGTCTGCTCAGTTCTATGCTATGGTTCAAATCATAACCATTATCCATATATTCAATGGCAGAAATACGCATGATGAGCGGCATTTCTGCTGGCATCACGCTTTTCACTGCTTGAACGACCTCGACGCCAAATTTCGCCAAATCCTGACCATACTCATCCTCACGAATATTCATACCAGGGGATTGGAATTGATGCACCAAGTAGCCATGAGCACCATGAATTTCAATCGTATCTACACCCGCTTCCACTGCTCGCCTTGCTGCCTCTTTAAATTGATCTACAATAATTTTAATTTCATCAACCGAAAGTGGTTTAGGTGTTTTGTAATTTGGACCTGCTGATATAGCTGATGGACCGACTGGCTGCTTCGCGTCCTCCGCTTTTCGTCCAGCATGCGCGATTTGAATACCTATTTTCGAACCATATTTATGAACTTCTGAAATGATGCGTTTGAAAGCTGGTATGTGCTCATCCGACCAAATCCCTAAATCTTGATCTGTAATTCGACCATCTGGATCCACATCTGTCATTTCCATTATGATAAGACCAGTACCCCCTATGGCACGAGATACATAGTGAACATAATGCCACTCATTTGGTATACCATCTTTCGCGTCTACGGAGTATTGACACATAGGAGCCATTACAATTCTATTCTTGAGCTTAAGATCTTTAAGGGCAAACGGTGTATCTAAATGTTTAAACGACATTATATATTCTCCTCTTTGTTAATTAGATTAGGTATTCGTAATTCTATTTTTACCACAGTAAGTATTAATAGGGAAGTAGTGAACTTTTTTTCATATAGTTTCCCTAAAGTTACTTTTGTATTATACTTGAGAAAAACGAGATGAATTTATAGAGGTGATCTGATGAATGAATTAAAACCGCTCGTTTTAGAGCGTGGCACTTACGGCGTCCCTTGCGTCATAGGCACGGTGCTCGATATTATCGGTACCAAGTGGACCTTTCTCATTATTCGTGACTTGCTGCTCGAAAACACGTTGCGTTTTAGTGAATTGTTGAAATCTTTGGAAGGTATAAGTCCCAAGACACTTTCCCTTCGATTGAAGGAGCTTGAGGATCAAGGCATCGTCAGTCGAACCATTTTTGCTGAGGTTCCCCCAAGAGTAGAATACACCATTACTGAAAAAGGTAAGCGATTAGAACCAATCTTTATCGAGCTGAAGCGATTCGGACTTACTTTATAATACAATCGTTTACAAAAAGGATCGTCTCCAGTCATCGCTTTAGGAGACAATCCTTTAGTTGAAATTATTTGCGATGTCAATTATAATATAGAATGCTTTTATTTGTTTACCGGAAAGGAAAGACTACGATGAGCGAAGCTAATCATTTTCGAGTTTTATTGTATTATAAATTTGTAACTGTACCGGATGCAGAGCAATTTGCCGCTGATCATCTTGCATATTGTAAGGATTTAAATGTAAAAGGCCGTATCTTAATTGCTGATGAAGGCATTAACGGAACGCTCTCAGGAACGATTGAGCAAACCGAACAATATATGGCGCATATGCGTGCGAATCCGCTATTCTCAGACATGGTGTTCAAAATCGACGAAGCAGATAAACATGCTTTCAAGAAGATTTTTGTGCGCTACAAGAAAGAGCTTGTGACGCTGCGTTATGATAAGCCACTAGATCCAAACACATTAAGCGGCACTCGTTTATCTCCTAAAGAGTTTCATGAATACTTACAAAGAGAAGATGTCATTGTGCTAGATGGCAGAAGCGATTACGAATACGATCTCGGTCATTTCCGCAACGCGATCAGGCCTGATCTAGAAACATTTAAGGAATTTCCTGAATGGCTTCGCGAGAATATGGCGGATTTTAAAGATAAGCCGATCCTTACCTATTGCACAGGCGGCATTCGCTGCGAGAAGCTTACAGGCGTTATGCTTAGTGAAGGCTTCAACGATGTTTATCAGCTAGAGGGCGGAATTGTAACCTACGGCAAGGATGAAGAAGTACAAGGCAAACTGTTTGATGGCAAATGTTATGTATTCGACGAAAGAACGTCCGTAGTCATTAATCAAACGGATGAAGCGGTTGTCGTTGGCAAATGCCACCACTGCGAGCAGCCTGCCGATACCTATATCAATTGTGCGGATGACTCCTGTCATTTGCAGCATATCGTATGTAAAGAATGTGAAGAATCGAAACATGGCTTCTGCTCCACTGCATGCGAAGAGCACGTTGTCAGCGTAAATTAATAGGCGAGCAACCGTAGATTTTGGTTATTTTTCTGGAACATGGTTAACCTAAATTAGCCTCGGGGTTTTAGGCAATCACGCTAGTGGAGGTTATTTGGATGGCTAACAACAAACACAAGTCGATTCCAAGCAAAAATCAAGCGTTTGTAGACAGCTCCAAAGAAGCGGAAAATAATTCAGCTTCGGCGAGAGCAGAGAATACCAATCAAAAAGGCCATGTTCCTAATAGCCCATCAACGGGCTAGCCGAATAATCGTTTTGGATCATAAAAAAGAGCTGCCGATGAGTTTTACTCGCGGACAGCTCTTTTTTATGTATTCCAACAGCATTATTTTGTGATGATCGCTTCCCAGCGATGCTGATATTGAATGAGACGTGGATGGAGCTTAGCAGGTTCCTCCGTCAACAACAGTCTGAGTTTCACGATCCACTCCTCGAACGATGAGAACGAAGCGAACAAATTCGCCATCTCACCAGTCATGAGTATAAACAGCGGTTTTGGATAGGTTTCCGCCAAATGTCTTAATGCAAAATCGATTGGCGTATATTTTTTGCGTTTAATTTCAAAACGTTCAACAACAATGTTCGTCTCCGCTCTGTCCCGCTTCCATTCATGCAGCCGATCTTCACGTTTATAAAATGGGCTGACGTCCTCTTTTGACATACGTTTTATGCTTAGCTCATGTAAAGGATAAAGAACTAGCTTACGAAAGGATCGTGCCTTCACCCAATCTGCGGCTAGATCAAGCTCTCGTTCCGTTGTATGCTCAAATGTATCATAGTATATAATCGTACCCTTGAGCTCATCTACTGGCGGCTCATAGCCGAACGGCATCTTCTGAACGTTATCCACCATTTATTTGCAGCCTCCTACTATCCAAGTCGTCAAATGCCTAGGAGCCCAAAATAACATATTTGGTGTGAAAATGCCATGTCAGAGCTTACTATAGTCTCTTTTCATAATATTTTTCACTAAACTTGGCCATTTGGAGTTGGAAGGACAATATTTTCGGGCAACCTTCTCTATTGTAGTTAGCCCCTTGCCAACGTAGTGTTTGGAGAGGAGCTGTCCAAACTTTCGCACACTATCTCCTTTCGTTTTAAAGCTAAACGCTTTATTGTACTTGTCGCCATCTATGGCATTCAAGCCGAATAAGTTATTTTTGCTTTTGGCCAGTCGGCTTTTGCCGTTTCCACTCTCCAGCTTCATGACGGCTATTGTAAAATAAGCATTTATTCCGTATTCTTCCTCGACTTCAAGGATAGCTTGTTCCAAATCATGTCCAGATAGTGCTGTGCCTTCAAATATTTTCTCAATATGTTCAATGGTGAGACCAGAGTCAGACTCAACGGTTGATGTCGGCTTGGTGAGTTCTTCCTCTACTTCCTCTACTGCCTCTTCTAAAATCTCAATTTTATCCAATCGCATCTCTTCGCTTTTTTCATTACGTGTAATTGTAGGTTGAGGAATAGCCTCAGAAGCAAAGGATAACACGGTTACTTCCTTTTTCACCTTTTTGGCATAACCGCCGTGTACAAATCCACCATCTTGCAGCTTGAGCCAACCATTATCCGTTTCTTCCGTTATTTCAAGCTTTGAACCCTTCTCTACAACCTTTATGATATCCGAATTGGCGCTCGGTTTTGTTCGAATGTTAAGGTAATACGCGGTAACCTCATATGTATTTGTAAGTTTTTCGACGATTGCTGGCGGTTGTTCGACTTGTAGATTCGACTCATGAGGGGTGTTTAGAGGCTGTTCAGATGAATTGACTGTTTCTGCGCTTATTTCGTTGAATGTCGGAGATACTGGAGCTGGAGTGGGTGAAGCGGTGACTTTATCAATGAGTTCTAGGCTGTCAACAGCAAGCGGAGATAAGTTGGATAGGGATAATGATTCTATTGCTGGCGTTTCTAACGATTGTGAATCCGATTCGTTATTTAAAGGTTGGACATACATTCCTAAAGTAATGACTAAAGATAAAACGAGCAAGTAAACAAATAAATGCTGATTCAACTTTTTTCGCATGATTATACCTCTCCCTTTTGTTAATGAAGTATACTTGTTACGATATAAGTTAGATGGCGAGAATAAGCAGGCACCAAGAAAACTGGACGGTCTGTGAAGATTATATGTCGCTTATTCCTTCAAAAGACGAGTTTTTGTCATTGTTGTAAATTATGAGAAAAATTTCAGAGTCTGAGGTTCAACTTTATAAATGCCAAAAAAGCTCTTATTCCCTAGAGAATAAGAGCTTTTTTTGAACTTATAAAAGCGTAAAAAAAAATTTCATTTTGCTTCAATTGAGCTGTTCTTCCCTAGATAGTCATCAGCTCATAATGTTTGCTTAAACGTTATTTTTTAAATCCGGCTGCATGTGCAGCGATAATCATATCCATCTGCTCATTCCAAGCTGCATCTTCGGTGCATCGCTCAGGGTGTGCTTCAAACCAAGCAACCGTCCGTTTAATCCCTGCTTCAAAAGTCAGATCCGCTGAAAAATCTTGAACTAAGCTTTTGATTTTGCGGTTGTCAAACACGCTGGTAACGGATTTATCGCCGAGCAAGCCGCCCTCAAGATCTGGATCATGTGAAATGAGAAACTCGGATGAAATGTGGACAAGCTTTGGTTCTACACCGGCTGCTAATCCAATAGCCTCATAAATTTGATTCCAGGTTAATACCTCATCTGAAGTAATATGGTAAGCCTGGCCAATCGCTTCCGCTCGTCCAAGCAAGCCGACAAACCCTTTAGCAAAATCGGTATTATGTGTCATCGTCCATAGTGAAGTACCGTCTCCATGTACAATAACGGGATGTCCCGCACGCATCCGTGCGATCAGAGACCAAGGATGCTGCCAACTATTCAAGGCAGCCGGGATCATCGTATCGCCATAGGTAAACGACGGTCTTACTATCGTGACTGGAAAACCAGTGGACGCCTGCTCTTCGAGCAGCAGCTGTTCACAAGCAATCTTGTCCCGAGAGTATTGCCAATACCGATTCTCTAGCGGCGTTGCTTCTTCTGTGATGATATAGTGCTTAGGCGGCTTCTGGTAAGCAGAGGCCGAGCTTATGAATATGTATTGATTCGTACGACCGCGGAACAACGCAATGTCCGTTCTAACATGCTCCGGTGTGAAGGCAATCCAATCGACGACCACATCAAACTGGTAACCTTCAAGTGCAGAAGCTGCCTGCTCGGGGTCGCGTATATCGCCTTTTATGACCTTTGCACCCTGTGGTACAAACTCGTCCCGCTTGCCTCTATTAAATAGATAGAGTTCAATTCCGCGTTCTAAAGCCAGCTTCGAAACGGCTTCACTTATTAACCCTGTTCCACCAATAAACAATACCTTCATCGACAATCGCTCCTTTTTTATCTTGGCATTTGTTACGATTAAATGGGAGAGCTTACGGCTTAAACGACCGAAATCGTCAATTAATAGTACCATAAGCGTTACTGTTTTAATATTTGAAAATGTTATAATAATACCAATGAATAGAAACAAGGAGTTGCTATACTTGAAACGATTAGCAAAAACAACAATTTATTCGGTTCTGCTCTCTTCTATGCTGCTCAGCGCATGCAGCAGCCAGACAAATTCTACGGGATCAGCGACTAACGCGCATGAAGCAAACAGCGGCAATCATGGTGATCATCAAACGGCATCTGGGGATTTGCAAGAAACGACAGCCTCGCTTGATATTTTACCTACTTTCCTGGACGGCGCTTCTGACAACCTGCGGATCGCCTATCAGACAGCTGCGACCGTCACGGATGTTTTGCCCTATATTCCTTGTTACTGCGGATGTGGCGAGAGCGCGGGACACCAAAGCAATCTTAATTGTTTTATTGCGGATATAGAGGAAGACGGCTCGGTTGTCTGGGACGATCATGGCACTCGCTGCGGTGTATGCATCGAAATTGCCGTAACAACGGCAGCCATGAAGTCTTCTGGGATCGAAGTAGAACGAATTCGCCAAATCATCGACGAAACGTACAAAGAGGGCTACGCCAAGCCAACTCAGACTAAGCTTCCTCCCGCTTCCTAATACGTATAATTTCAAGCTATAAACAAAATGACAGTCCAGAACATGAGCATTCGTTCTAGGCTGTCATTATAGCTTGGCACATACTTGGAGCTCCACATTCTTTATTCCTCTAACACATTTTTTAGTACCGCATATGCCCCCTCTGTTTTCTTAATGATATATTGGGAATGCTTTCGATCAATCATTCTGCTGCTAGCAGTGAAATCAGCTATCGCCCTGTCTAGTGTAATATCAAGGACAACTTCATCATCATTTACAAAAACCAGCTTATGTATCGACTCGTCCAGCATAGGAAAATCCCCTATCATCTTTCTATCTATTAAATACCCGACATATGAAGTTTCAGAGTTCCATGCCACTCCGACTGCTTTTTCCATCTCTTCTCTTGAACCATAAGTCTGAAACATAAACATTTTATCCCAATCAAATGTCGCGACATCCTTCATATCAAATGGTTTTCCCTTTTGCACCGCAGTCTTAAGTTGCTCTGTGAACATGGCTTCATGATCGTTAGTAACCCTAGTCATTCGATAGTTCGAGTAACTCAAAATAAGAGGAAGAAAAATAATGATTAGGAGCGCTATGATCACCCATTTTATTATTTTACGCATGGCTTCCCCCTCAAGCATGATTCCTATACGCTGTTAATAACGAATGCAAGCATTAGGTTGTTGCAGCATTCGAGGATTAAGCAAGAAAACAAACAAAATCATAATTTTACAGCATCGCTATGCTAGGACCAAAGTTACTAAAATAAAGCTATAAGATCATTTTATTAACCGATGTCTGCTTTATGGAGGGGATCTATGCGATTGCCAAATCAGATTGTATTTATTACGGATTCAGACAGTGACAGCGGGAAAGCGATGATTAGTCGTTTGACGGAAAGCGGAGCGCATTTTATTTTGAACAGTTATTCAGGAGGCTCCGCGATTGGGGCGGAATTAAAGCTAGTTCAGGACGCAGGTTTGCAGGCGATTGTTGTCTCGATTGATCTTTGTAAAAGCACTGAGGTGTCTGATATGCTTCTATTCGCAGAACAACAGCTCGGTACGGTTGATATTCTCGTTCACAACAATAAAGAAATTTTCCCAAGCACCATTGAAGACGGCGAGGAAGAGCTTTTCCAGCAAAGCATAGCACTAAACGCCAAATCCGCATTTATTTGTACGCAAGCGGTCGGCAAACAAATGATGATTAAGCAAGCTGGGAAAATCATCTATGTCTCTTCTATTCATGCAGAGAAGCCCACCGGTTCAGCCTTTACCTACAGCATTGCAAAAGGCGCAGTCAAAATGCTTTCAAAAGAAGCAGCCCTTGTATTAGGCCGATACGGGATCAGTGTCAACACCATTGAAGTTGGTGCGGTTGCTGGCGACGATGAGCTTTTTCACAGTAATCTTTCTACTTTGTATAACGATTATGAATTTAAGGTGCCTAATGCTGTTTTGTGCAGCTATGAAGATCTTGCCGAGCTTGTCTATTTTCTCTCTTCCGAAGAAGCGAGACTCATTAATGGAACAGATATTAGGTTGGATGGCGGATTTCTGCTTCATTATATGAATTTCAAAATGAAAAAACCGTAATCGCCGGTAAGGAGGTGTATGATGAGTATCGTTGGCAAAATCGCTTTAGTTACCGGTGCCGGAACGGGAATTGGCAAGGGAGTCGCAATCGAGCTTGCGCGGCGTGGCGTGATGGTTGCCATTCATTACAACCAAAGCGACGCCGGCGCGCTCCACACGAAACAGATTATTGATGATTTCGGCGGAAACGCGATGATCGTACAAGCTAATATTGCACATAAAGATCAAATTGATCGCATGGTTGGTTGCATCGTTAGTCATTATGGCGGCATTGACATTTTGGTGAATAATGCAGCTTTGCAGCTGAATTACGGATTTTTTGAGCATGATGAATCCTCGTTCGATCGTATGATGAATATTAATTTAAAGGGCTATTGGCAATGCATACAGGCTGTGGTTCCTTATATGAAAGCAAAACAATCTGGACGCATTATTAATATGTCCTCTGTCCATAGCAAACGTCCAACCGACTTCGATGTTGTTTATTCGATGACCAAGGGCGGGATTCGCATGTTAGGTAGAGAAAGTGCAATTGAACTTGCCCGTCATGGCATTACCGTAAATACCATTGAGCCTGGTGCTGTTGATGTTGGCAAACAAAGTGCTCGTGAATCTAAGCCAATTATGACTGCCGAGGACATCGAGAAGAACAAAAAAACGAGACGTTCGATTCATGATAAATTTCCGCTTGGCCGCGTTGGCCGTCCACTCGATGTAGCTCAGCTCGTTTGCTTCATTGCCTCGGATGAAAGCGAATTCATGACGGGCTCGTCGATCAGGCTCGATGGCGGCAGTATGCTGCTCTAAATCAGCTGGACCAATCATTTGATCCCTATCCTAAAATCAAGGAGTGACCATTCATGTCCAACAATCCTTCTTTTGAAGAAACACTAGCCTATGTCAGCAAGCATGCAAGCCCTTCCGCACTTCGGATTACAGATATTCGCTTCACCGATATTGTAGGTGGACCTTTTCATAGCAGTCTAATAAAAGTGTATACCAATCAAGGGCTTGTTGGGTTTGGCGAAGTACGTGACGGAGCCGATAAAGTATATGCTCAAATGCTGAAAGGACGATTATTAGGCGAAAACCCCTGCAATATCGATAAGCTGTTTCGCAGGATCAAGCAGTTTGGCGGTCATGCTCGTCAAGGTGGCGGGGTAAGCGGGCTCGAAATCGCCTTATGGGATTTGGCCGGAAAATCATACGGAGTGCCGATCTATCAAATGCTCGGAGGCAAGTTTCGCGACAAAATTCGGATGTACTGCGATACGGAAGTCGTCGGCAAGGATACAGGCACCGCCATGGGGCTTGCACTCCAGAAGCGTATGGAGGAAGGTTTCACCTTCTTGAAGATGGATCTAGGCATCGGTCAAATTATTAATGAGCCCGGTACTTTGAGTGCTCCGATTGGCTTCATCGATGAGATGCGAAATGCCTCAAAAAACCGTTACAGTGCGAACCATGACACCTTAACTGAAGAAGAAATTCGAGATATCCGAAATCAACATTACGATATTCACAATATCCCCCACCCTTTCACGGCGATTCATGTAACGGAAAAGGGACTTGATATGCTGGAGCAATATGTGGCGGATGTACGCGCTGTGATTGGGTATGAGGTTCCGCTGGCCGTAGACCATTTTGGACATATTGGACTTGAGGATTGTATAAAGCTTGGCCGCCGCGTAGATAAATTCAACTTGGCATGGATGGAGGATATGCTTCCATGGCAGTATACCGAGCAATATGCGAAGCTCGCCCGTGCGGTTGCTACACCGATTTGCACTGGTGAAGATATTTATTTGAAAGAAAATTTCAGGCCGCTGCTTCAAGCTGGCGGTGTATCGGTTATTCATCCAGACGTTCTGACGACTGGCGGTATTTTGGAAACGAAAAAAATTGGTGATATGGCACAGGAATACGGCGTCGCCATGGCGATTCATATGGCTGAGAGTCCTATTGCTTGTCTCGCAGCAGCCCATGTCGCAGCAGCGACGGAGAACTTTATGGCGCTTGAGTATCATTCCTGCGAAGTACCTTGGTGGGATGATATTATTATAAGCAATAAACTTCCGAAAAAGCTTGTTCAGAAAGGCTTCATTCATATGACGGATGCACCTGGTCTTGGCATTGATGACTTGAATGATGAAGTACTCGCACAGCATCTGCATCCAAAGATCCCGGGGCTCTGGGAGCATACGGACAATTGGAATCATTACCATTCCAATGATCGGCTTTGGAGCTAATTCGTAAATATAGTCATGCTGATGAAGGAAAATCGAAGCGGGACGCTTAACGGCGCTCCGTTTTTTTATTTTGAAGTCTGTTTGTTTAGGTGAAATTATTCTAAAAAAAAAGCACCTTCAGTTCCACTAAAAGTGGAATTGAAGGTACTTTCGATTGGATGATAGGATGACGCTACCTGGATATGTTAACACTCGTCGCCGTTTCATTTGACACTCGAGCAGCTGCAGCTGCCTCCATCAAACCGCGAATATATCCGATTCCGTATAAGCGACCTAACAGCTCATAACCTGGATTAGCGTTATCCTCGCCTTCCATTGTCGGCACATGATCCGGTCTGGCCGGTCCGTCAAAACCGACCTCAAAGTACGTTTGCATCGCCTCTAACATATTCGTTTGCCCGTCATCGTGGAACGTTTCCTCAAACTTCTCCGGTGTTCCTTTAACATCGCGAAAATGTACGAAAAACATTTTATCCTGATTCGCAAAGTGTCGGATTATGCTCGGAATATGTTCTCCAGCTGTAGCTAATGTTCCTTGGCATAAAGTAATCCCATTATATGCGCTTGGAACTAAATCTATAGCCCGCTGCAGGGCTGCTGCGCTTGTCAATATTCGCGATATGCCTCTAATCGGTGTAATCGGAGGATCATCCGGATGAAGCGCAAGCTTTACTTTCGCCTGCTCTGCAACGGGGACTACATGTTCCATGAAATATTGAAGATTTTCCCAAAGCTGCTCCTCACTAATCCTCCCTGCCTCGGTTAACGGTGCATCCTTCATTAGGCTGTGATCATAGCTGGAGACAAGCGCTCCGCCGCGCGTCCTTGTTGTTGTAGACGTTCGAAACCAATTGAATTGAGCCATGAAATTGTAGCAAAGAACGGGAATTCCTGCTGCACCCATGTTCGTAATAAATTGTTGGAACACTTCGATCTCGGCGTCTCTCCCAGCCGTTCCAAGCTTAATTTCGTTGCTCGGAGGCATCGATTCAATGACGTTAAGCGTAAGACCAAAATCGGCAAACCTCTGTTTCATTCGGATAAGGGGCATTAGATCCCATGGTTTTTCCAGCTTTTCCTCCCATGGCAAGCCCCCCACTGCGTAATCGACACCAAGCTGCTTCGTCAAATGCCATAGTCTGTTCGGTTGAGACGGAAATACTTCTGCTAATTGCATCTAATTAACACCTCCATTTTTTTATTAGCCAGCAACTTTTGCTGCCAAATCCTTGCCCATCTTGTCTATCTTGTTGTAAGCATCTTCAATCGATTGCTGTCCGAATGTAACAGCCTCCATCTCTTTCTTATACGTATCGACCCATTCTGAGAAACCTGCTGCCGGAGGGTAGAACGGCAAAGCCTTGTCTAGCGAGAGATCATAAATTTCTTTACCGAGCTTATCTTTAGCCTCAAGGGTAGGCTCCAGCTCTTTATAAATGTCAGGGTTAATCGGAATGCCGCGTGTGAGACCAAGCGCTTTACCGGCTTCTTTATCCGTAATAAACCACCTTAGAAAGTTTTTTGCTTCGTCTTTATTTTTAGAATTCGCACTTACGCTCATGAAGATCGTTGATTGCGCCCAGCCGCCCCCAGATGGTCCAACAGGGAGGTTAACCACGCCAACCTTTCCTGGCATTAGCTGCTCTAAAGCGCTGACCGAGCCGGTTGTTGCGCCTCTTGTCATCACGACACCGGATGCCATTGGATCAGCTTGCGGGTCATTTTCCAGAAAAGCAGCTGCTTTTTCGGCTGGAGGTACGATCTTAGCTTTGCGGAACTCCTCATACGTCTGGTAGAAGGTCATAAACAAATCCTTATCGAGCGTAAAGGTTTTCCCGCCATCGGACATTACTGGCGGCTTGCCCATCGACGTCTGATAATAGTTAAAGCTATCCCATGTAGTCGTATCGCCTATTGGATATTTACCATCGGGCAGCTTCGCCCGAGCGTCTCTTGCCCACTGAAAAAATTCATCATAAGTCCAATCCTTATGCGGAAGTGCAATGCCGTGTTGCTCCAGCTCCGCTTTATTGAACGCCAAGCCTTGCGCATTCTGGCTAAGCGGAATACCGTATAACTTCCCGTCGATTTGTAAATTAGAAATAACGGATGGATCAACGATACCGCTAAGATCGATGTCGGAGAGATCCTCAAGTTGACCGCGTGATACATATTCTTGAATGTAGGCAGCATCCATTTGCAGCACGTCAGTTATAGACTTCGAGGCAGCAAGTGTCGGAAGCTTCTGCCAAAACGCATCCCATGCCATAAACTCCGGCTTAAAAGAAACGTTTGTATTTTGCTGCGAGTAAATTTCAAGCGCTTTTTTCGTTGCCTCGTGGCGGGCATCGGGCCCCCACCACATAATGCTCAGCGTCGTTTTGGCGCCAGAATCTTTACCGCCTTGATCATCTGGCTTTGCTGTGCTCTTCGTTCCTTCGTTCGTCTGATTCTCTTCATTGCTGCTGCCGCTTCCGCTGCAAGCGGTCAACACAAGCAGTAATGCCAGCATCAACAGCCCAAAGCTCTTTGACCAGTTTTTGTTCATCACCTTGCATCCCCATTTCATTTATAAAATGTAATACCTTACCCTTTTAACCCTGTAGTAGCTATTCCTTCGACAAAGTGCTTCTGCGCAAAGAAAAAGATGATGACCGAAGGAAAGATCGACAGCAAGGACATCGCAAGCAATTGTCCCCACTGGATATCGAATTGATCAATGAACATACGAAGCGCTAACCCAACGGTGAATTTATCGACGGAACTTAAATAAAGCACTTGAGCAAAGAAGTCGTCCCAGCTCCATATAAACGTGAAGATCGCTACCGTAACTAGCGCTGGCTTCAGCAAAGGCAGTATCACTCTTAAAAAAATGCCGTATACGCTTGCGCCGTCAATCGTTGCAGCCTCATCCAAATCTTTAGGAATGCCACGAATAAATTGCACGAGTAAAAAGATAAAGAATGCGCCGCCTCCGAAAAAATGCGGAAGCACGAGCGGTACGTAGCTATCAACAAATCCGAGCTTATTGAACAAAATATACTGCGGGACTACCGTTACTTGCCCTGGTAGCATCATGGTCAGAAGTAGAATTGAAAACCAAAAACCGCGCAGCTTGAAGTTAAGTCTTCCGAAGCCATAGGCTACGATCGCAGCTGTAGCCACGCCGCCGATGACATTTCCAAGCTCCATGAGCAGTGTGTTGCCAAAGAAATGAGCAAAAGTATATTCGGATGAGAAGTGCCAGCCATCCCAATAGTTGCTCCACATTGGCGTACTCGGCCAGATCGTCGGCAAGCTGAGCTCCTCCGTCTTTTTTAAAGAGGCTCCTGCCCACCAGATGACCGGGTACAACATAAGAACCGAGAATAGGGTCAGATACAAATGGCTCGTCAGCTTGGATCGCAGCGAATTCATTTGGTTTTCCCCCCATCTGATTCGTAAAACACCCAGTACTTCGAAGCCGCGAAGTTAATAAGCGTCAAAAGTGCAACAATCGTTAGCAAAATCCAAGCAAGCGCAGAAGCATAGCCCATCTGATAATGCTTAAATGCTTTCTCGTACAAAAACATGGCATACATATAGGTTGAATTAATCGGGCCGCCCTTTGTGATAATGAATGCTGAAGTAAACGTTTGGAATGAACCAATAATGCCCAGTACGAGATTGAAGAACATAACCGGCGAGAGCATCGGCAGCGTAATGCTAATGAACTTCCTTACCTTGCCTGCTCCATCGACAGATGCCGATTCATAAAGCTCTTGCGGCACTTGCTTTAGTCCAGCTAGAAAAATAACCATCGTCGAGCCGAATTGCCATGTATTGAGTAAAATCAATGTGCCGAGCGAAGTATCCGGATTGGATATCCAGCCAACTCCCTCGACCCCAAACCATCCGAGCACTTGGTTGATGTAGCCGTCAATTCCGAACATATTGCGCCAAAGCGCTGCTACTGCGATGCTTCCTCCGATTAAGGATGGAAAGTAAATGGCTGTTCGATAAATATTCATGCCACGGATGTTTTTATTGAGTGCCAAAGCGACCATTAGCGAGAAAAATAGCTTTAGCGGTACTGAGAATAGTACAAACATAAACGTCACGCTGAGTGACTTTGTGAAGGTTGTATCGCTAGTGAATATTTTGGTGTAGTTGTCCATGCCCGTCCAAACCGGGTCCTCCAGCAAAGAATATTCGGTAAAAGACAAATAAAAAGATTGTGCGATTGGCCAAAGCGTCAGCAGTAAAAAGCCAATTAGCCAAGGGGATATAAAAATGTATCCGGCTAGATGAGCAACTCCATGTTGTTTGCTTTTCGTTTTTGCTAGCTTGCTTTTGGGTATAGCTGTTGACGTAGTCTCAGTCTTCACTCCAATCATCTCCTCCCCCTTCATGGATAATGTTCCTTTACTTTATACGAAAGCGGTTACATGATTGAAGGTGAAGAATTTATGAAATCGTTTGTTTTTATATAGTGTGAAAAATTCATAGATTATCGCAAAATGCCTTAAGAAAGTCGCATCGACAAATACGCGAAAGTCCCTAACAATAGATTTAGGAAGCAATCCACACCAGCCATCAACACACTATTTCAAAAAGAGGTGCTCAGATGAAATTTGATAATCCGGAAGACATGATTCAGATTACGCCGCTTTGGGAGGGAGAACGCTTTCCGAATGGACGCCCTAAGGTTTCCGAAGATGTTCTTCGCCGCATGCGTAAAATTACATTGGAGGAAGCTTGGGGTCCGCTCTGGAACAGAGGTTATGCTTACCAGTTCGAAGGGGATTTCAAAATCGTTCACCCGAATAAAATAATGGTCGGACGTGCAGTAACAGCCGTAATGGTGCCAAAACGGCCGGATCTACATGAAACCTTGCTGAGCTATGGGCATGAACAAGAGGATCGCAAAGGCTTTTTCAATCAATGGGTGATCGATTCCCTTGTGGAGGACGATGTTGCGGTCGTGGATATGTTCGATAAAGTACATCTCGGCACCTATGTAGGCGGAAATTTATCCACTGCCATCTCCACGCGCACGAAGCGCGGCGGTGCGGTGATTTGGGGCGGCATTCGCGATAATCAACAAATCGTTGAAATCGAAAACATTAATGTGTTCTATCGCGGCAGCGATCCTACTGCTATTGCAGACGTGACAATGGTAGGCATGAACGTTCCGACACGAATTGGCAAAGCCATATGTATGCCTGGCGATGTCGTACTGGGCACCCCTTCTGGCGTCATCTTCATTCCGCCTCACTTGGCTGAGCTGACTGTCGTTCAAGCGGAAAAATCACAAGTGCGAGATGTGTTCGGCTTCGTAAGGCTGCGTGAGAGCATTTATTCGACAGCGCAAATTGATGCCGCTTGGGACGTTGGGCTTTGGACGGATTTTCTGAATTGGTTCGAAAATGATGCAGCCGCAGCGGAATATCGTCATCTAAACTGGGAAGCAGAGCTTGCGGAAGCACAAATGAAGGATCGCAACGGTCCGCAAAGCGATGTTCGACTTTAGAAGCTCAGGTTGAAACGAGCGCAAGCATGTACATGCATGAAAAAAGGACTCTAGCTGGCTCACGCCGCCGATAGAGTCCTTTTATTATGAGCTGAAGCTTATTTACCAATAGATTCCCGATATTCACTAGGCGAGAGCCCAACCTTTTTCTTGAAGATTTGACTAAAATATCGCGGATCTTGATAACCAACCTTCTCTGCTACCTCATAATTTTTGTAATGAGTGCTCTTCAGCATATCCTTCGCTTTATCCATACGAATATCCGTCAAATGTTCGATGAACGTTTTTCCTGTATTCATCTTGAATAACAGACTCAAATAGGTTGGTGTCATATAAACCTTCTGAGCAACACTTTGAAGGGACACATATTGGCATTCCTGCTCCATATGATGAATCGACTTTTTAATAATGCTGCGGTGACTCTCTTTCTGGCTATGCGTGAGCACTTCCTTCAGACCAATCAGAAAATGAATAACATAATGCTTAATTTCCTCCAGCGTCGCAAGCTTCACGATCGACATGACGTCAAACCTGTCATACGTGCTAACATGCTCTGCTTCTGACAACACACGTTTCTCTATTCCTACGAGCAGCCTAACTGTCACATCGTACACGCTTTGTGTATCGAGCGGCCCCTTTTGAAGCAACACATCATAAAAAAACTGAACACTTTGTTCAATCTCCGCTGTCGTCTCCGCGGCTTTATATGCATCGAACAGCTCCTTCTCTTTATCTGAAGGGTAATGATGCAGCGATTCATATCGTCCCAGCTCACTATAATAAATAATTTTGCCCGTTCCACTATAAAACTTATATTGCAGCGCGCGTGCTGCCTGCCGATAAGAATGTACAATATCATAGAGATGGCTGCATGGCTTTCCTACCCCAATATTAAACGGCTGCCGATACTGCTCTTTAAGCATGGTCTGAATCGTTTTGATAGGTTCCTTCGACACCCATGAGAAGAGCATACCGACTCTGCCCTCTTCATCCACAAAAACGACGCTGCTTTCGTTCATTTTCTTCTGTAAAAAATCACGGATTTGTTCCAAATAAATTATTTTTTCATGCTCGTCCTCAAAATGAACAGTCGGCTCAACTAGAGCCAAAGCCGGAAAGGTGTAATAAGGATTTAGCTGAAGCCTGGATAAGCTTGCCTTCAAATCCGACTTCATTGCACTGGCATCAGACATCAAGTTTCGTAGGAAACGCTCCCTCATCCAAGTAAGAATAACATCTTCTTTAAATAATAACCCCTCGCTTAGCATTCTTCATATCCCCCTCTGGTAAGGTCGACTTGTGAAATGAATGACTTTAATTGAGATGAATCATTTTGTAAGAGTGCATATGCAGAGTAAAGGCTTCTTCCGCTAGTGCAGCATCGCCTGAGCGCATAACATCTACCAGCCGAAGATGCCAATCAGCCAGCTCTTCTGTAGAGTAAAAGCGATTCGATATGGCCATGAACCGCATCACTTTGATTCGCATTCGATTCCACAGATCAAGAATCATATGGTTATCACAGCGTCTATAAAAAAAACCATGAAATTCCATATCCAGCTCCAAAATGTTCAATATATCATTTTGCTCATGAGCGAGATCCATTTGACGGATAATATCTTCTAAGTAGTTAAAATCATTTTCGTTTAATTGCTTCATGGATTGTCGTACAGCAAAACCTTCAATGATCTCTCTCAGCTCGAAAATATCTTTAATTTCCTTATCCGTTATGTAAGAAACAATCGATCCCTTATTTGGAATACCCGTTATAAATCCAGCTGACTTCAATCTCTCCAGCGCTTCGCGAACCGGTGCTTGACTGATGTTGAATTTCTTGGCGATCTCAAGCACGAGCAATCTAGCACCCGGCTGCAGCTCACCTGCTAGAATTTCTTTCTTCAATGCAGTGTAGACCTGCTCGCTAATCGAGTTAACTAAAGGAATCGGCATGTTCTCAAACATCAATTTCACTTCTCCGTTTCCGATTATCGATTATCGATAATCTGCTTTATAACAAGATTATAGAACCAATTCCTATTTATAACAACCGATTATATTGTCGAATAAATATTTTTTTTGGCTTTATCTAGTCATGCAAATCAATAGAGAATATAATAGAGATTGGTTAATATCCGATAAAATTACTTGGACAAATGGAGATTTAATGATGAATGTAAAGCAGCCGACAATAAAAAAACAAGTTTTTGATCTCATTATTCGCGATGGACTCGTTTCCAAAGCAGCCTTAATGGCGCGACTATCGATAACTTCCACCAGCTTGTCGAGATTGCTGGAGGAATTACTGACGGATGGTCTAATTCTTGCTTCTGAGCTAGGACGTTCTACTGGTGGACGAAAACCTATCTTATATCGCGTCAATCCGGAGCATCGTGCTGTATTTGGTTTGGAAATTTCCCGGTTTTTCTCATCTATAGGCTTGTACGACTTGAATTTAAAGCCGATTGCTTTCGAGCGATGGAAAATGGATGAGCGAATGACGCCGGAGACACTAGTGACCAAAATCACTAAAATCGCAGAACGTATGATGAGTGACTTTAACATTGATCGTGATAAAGTGATTGGAATCGGGATTGGTGCCGTAGGCCCCTTAAGTCGTGAAGATGGCGTTATATTGAAACCCCGCTATTTTCCTGCGCGAGGCTGGGTAGATATTCCCATCTGTGACTGGTTAGAGCAGCGGCTTGGCATGCCTGCCCTACTCGATAATGGAGCGAACACAGCAATTATTGGCGAGCACTGGGCGCTGCGCAATGAAGAGCTTGAGCATATGCTTTATGTTCATGCGGGAGTTGGCTTGCGTACCTCCATGATGTCCGGTGGACAAATCGTTAGAGGCGCCGTAGATATGGAAGGCTCATTCGGTCAAATGATCATTCAGACGGATGGTCCAAGGCTTGGTGACGATGGTAACTATGGAGCGCTTGAGGCGCTTGTTTCCATTCCGGCGCTGGAGAAGAAAATACGCTCTCAATTAAAGCTTGGCCGATCAAGCTCGTTAATCGATATTCCGCCAGAAGAAATTCAATTTGATGCTCTTCAAAAAGCTTATATACAAAAAGATGCATTCATTACGGAGCAATTTCTACAAACGGCTACCTATCTTGGAATAGGTATCGCTAATCTTATAAATATATTGCATCCAGAAGCCGTCATATTAGGTGGTCCGCTCGTCAATGTGGATAAAACAATCTATGAAACGGTGATTCAAGTTGCACGGAGCAATATTTATTACTCGCCACAATATGAACCCAAATTTTCGCAAGGCCAACTGACTGAGGATGCCGTGACCGCTGGTGCGGCAATTATGCTGCTTCAGGATTGGGAGCTAAGTTAGAAGAAAAGAAAGAACGATGCTGGTTAACACCTGCATCGTTCTTTCTTTTATGAATCAATGGCCTCTTTGTATAGTCGGATCATATATTTCAACAAACCCGCATTGCATACAGGAAACGAATAAATAATGTTGATATTGAATGTTTAAAAGCTTGCTAACTCCTGCACCTGTCATGGCCACTTCATTTATGTCGCATTCATCATGGTAACATTTTGTGCATTTGAACGAATTTGCAATTCTGCTGTTTATATCACGCTCATCCAGCTCGAGCACAGAATCTTCCAGCTCATGTTCCTGCTCTTCAAGGAAGGGAACTAAATGCTCATCTAGAACTTCTTGTTTACATTCCGGACAATAATTATGCTCGAGAATAACATGGTTGCTGCACCAAGGACATTCAATCATGAAGATACTCCTTCCTTCTAATACGTTCTCAAAAGCAAACTTATGTGAACGATTGCTCAGTATAACGGCATATAAAGATATTCGTTGCTGCGTTGCCATTTCCTTTCCTTTTATACAACCGCGAAAAAAAGACAAAACATCTCTTTCGATGTTTTGTCTTCTTGCGTTAAGAATCCTTCGATCTGTTGGCCATATCGATGATCATTACGATAAGCACGAGTAGTTGAATGAGCAATTCGATACTCATTGCAATCCCTCCTAGCTGCATGTAATGCTCCTTCGCTGCGGCCTCTCCTCTCGTTCCCTTGCCTAACGAACATCTCCCATTACCATATCTATGGTCGAAACTTAAATTTTATGACGGATATTCGTACGGCGACTGCAGCCATAAAGATTGATGTAAGACATACAGCGACAAAATGAATCAAGCTATTTGTGATGAATAAAGCCTCTAGCTTCACAAACTCAGCTGCGCCTCGAACAAGCACGATAGCGATCGGGTGTAAAATGTAAATCCATACTCGCCACTCCCTGAATGCTTTGCCTGTTCGGCCTTTCCAGGATAATGCCCATTGAAACAAAAAATAAGTTGCAGGCCAAGCAAATACGTACATACTGTCATGACGTGGATATTGTATAGCTTTCAGTATAGAGGCTTCAGTAATCATAAGAGCCAACGATACGAGAAACAAAGCGGCGTATGCGATCGGTTTTCTAGCCGGCTGCGGCTTCTTTGCTGCCCATATGCCCAATATGAGATAGATTGGTGCATAGAAAAGACCATTTCGTGTGTAGTCAAAAATATGAAACATCCATTCATAGAAATGCTTTAGAAAGGCTATGTTTTGCGTAATCCCATAATAACTATCGCCAAGAAGTCCAACGGCATAGAGCAAAGAACCAATAACGAGCAACATGGAAAGCGACAATTTCTGATACAAATAATAAGTAATAAAAAGTCCGATGATCAGCGCAGGCAAATACCACAAATGATAAAACGTTCCATCGAAAACAATATCTCTCATAAAGGATACGAAGGTGAAATGATCAGAGAAATCACCTTTGTACACATTCAAAGGAATGTATAACAAAATAGCGATCGAATATAGCCATCCGATTTTTTTTATATAGCCGAATAATGCCTTTTGATCTTTAACTTTATCTCCTGTCAGCTTCCGAAAGAAAAAGAAGCCTGTTGACATAAAAAATATGGGCACCGCTAAGCGCGAGATGATACCGCTAAATAGAAAATCGGTATATTCGTTATAGGAAAGCAGAGGGCTGGTATGGTTGGCAATAACGAATAGGGCCGCAATAAATTTAAGCCAGTCGAGCCCGCTGTAATTTGGTTTAGAGACCATGCGTTATTTGCCCTTTTCCGGTGAAAGCCGTGACGATAAAACCATCCCTGTTATTGCCTGATAAACGATACAGATCACCATTTATAATCGGAACGGACGTGGTTAGTCCATCCTCTGCCGGCACATAATAAATCTGTACAAGCATGCTCTCCGTTTCGACGGTGAGATAATCTCCGCCATACCTAAATTTTCGGACAAAATCGATGTATTCCTCTAAGCACAAATCATGCTGCTCCATGATTTCGGCATGTGGATAACCAACATAACGGAAATGCCATGGCTCACAAGAGATGTTTGTAATGGCCTCTTTTCCTGCTTTGTACCTCTGAATAAAGCCATTTTCCGCAGCAAGCTGCTTAAAAGTCATATAGATACCGCTATCCGGGAAAGACGGCGCAATAAAGTCAACTTGGTCGTCAATTTTTCCAACATCAATGGCAAGTCCAGTTTGATGTTCGCTATGTCCTGGTAACGCCACATAACAAGCCGTATACTCGGCACCGTTTTCCACTAGTGAGGTTTCATAAATTTGCTCCTGCTCCTCTCTCGTTCGAAAAGCGCTAACAGATACGATGTCATTCATTCCTTGCGATTCATGAAGAAGCGCTATGAAATGCTGCAAGCATGTTTTCTCCAAAAGCATGCCATCCTCCAGCTCTATCATGTCAGGATTTGTGCTAAGCGGGATCAGCTTGTCTAAAGGAATGGGCTGTTTTATTGGGTTGGCTTGATTGACCAATACCAGATGTCCTTCATAAATTTCTGCTCGACTAACTTGAACCGCGGTATGTTTTACATAACCGCTTTCTTGAATGGTTTCTGTTTGGTTCGTTTGCCCCAATGTGTCCAAGCCTCCTCTACGTCTTTGTATTTCCTTGTCACTCTAGCTGTTAGCGACGTTGATATTTCTTGTGATACGCTGCCGATATGTGAGGCAAGCTCTGCAAACGTGATTTCTTCTTCTCCTTGTCGTCCGATTAAAGTCACCTGCGTTCCTTCAGCGCAAGGTCCAGGCAGCTTTACCATAAGCTGATCCATGCATATTTTGCCGACGACTTTTGCTCGTTGTCCGTTGACCAGCACCTCGGTGTTCTGCATACCTTGTGACCAGCCATCCGCATATCCAATAGGTACCGTTCCAATCCATTGCTCTTCATCTGCCTGATAAGAATTGTCGTATCCCAGGTACTCTCCTTTGTTCAGCTTCTTAATCTGCATGAGCTTGCTATGCAAGCTTAAGACAGGTTCAAGCTTCACAGAATGTACAAGCTTTTCCGGATAAAAGCCATACATCGCTGCACCTATGCGTACCATATCCATCGCAAGCTTCGGGAAACGAAGCGCAGCTGCACTCCCCGCACAATGATAATGGCGAATATAGAGTCCAGATTTTTTACTCCAATCCATCATCTCCATGAATCGATTCGTTTGAAGCTCAAGAAATGTAGTGTCTGCTTTGCCTGCGGTGGCAAAATGGGTATAAAACCCATCTACTACGATATCTGCCGCCGTTAGCCAAGGCACGAGCTCGTCCCATTCTTTTTGAGATTGAATGCCAATTCTCCCCAATCCCGTATCCACTTTCACATGTATCAGAAGCTTCTTGGCAGATGAGGACGGTTTGTATTTTCTCATCTCTTTGAACCATGAGGCATTTATAACGGTTAACATCAAATCATGCTCTATCGCCAAGTGAACATATTCAGCATGAATGGGTGTCAAAATAAGGATAGGCAGCGTTATTCCATATGATCTTAGGCGGAGCGCTTCTTCTAAATAAGCAACTGCCAGAACATCCGCGCCCGCTTGTTCAGCCATTTGAGCGGATTCAAGATCGCCATGCCCGTAGCCATCAGCTTTCACGACAGCCATCAGCTTGACATGGTTTGACAACGTTTCGCGAATTTGAATCAGATTGCCCCGTATATGGTTCAAATTAATCTCAGCCCAAGTATCTCTAAGCATATCGATCACCTCGTATACTGAATTGATTGTTTTTCGGCATGACGCGTGAAAGCATAATCAATTAATTTCTCGACTAGCTCTGAATAACGGGTACCATTCGTACGCTCCCACATCACCGGATACATGCTATAATTCGTAAATCCAGGCAGCGCATTGATTTCATTCAAATACAACTGACCTTCACCATCTAAGAAAAAATCTACCCTGGCAAGCCCCGAGCAGCTATGCACGTGATAAGCTTTGATGGCAAGCTCCCTAATTTGCGATGTGATTTCTTCGGATAATAGGGCTGGAATCGACATCGTAAGCTGCTTGTCCATGTATTTGGACTCAAAGTCGAAAAATACATGGTTGTGTATGAATTCACCTGGCAGTGAAGCAAACGGCTTCTCATTACCCATAACAGCCACTTGTATTTCTCTACCTAACACTTCGCTCTCAACCACGATTTTGTTGTCATACTTAAATGCTTCTGTAATGCCTGCAACCAACTCTTGTTTGCCGTGGCATCTGCTTATGCCGATGCTTGATCCAAGTGAAGCAGGCTTCACATAACAAGGATAGCCAATCGTTTCCTCTGCCTTTTGCAGCACTTGCGAATGATCTTCCAGCCATTGATCATATCGATATACCAGATAATCGACCTGATGAATATCAGCTTGCGCTAACAGCTGCTTCGATATGGCTTTGTCCAGCGTAAGAGCTGAGGACAATACACCATTTCCAACATACGGAACATTGAGCAATTCCAGCAGTCCTTGTACGGTTCCATCCTCTCCATACGAGCCATGCAGCAGCGGCAAGACGACTTTTTTCCCTGATAATGCTAATTGATTAATTAACACCTGTCCGATGGACTGAGCTTCGCTCCTATGCTTCGGCAAGGCAATGAGATCGTTTAATTGAAGTCCTTCACGATTTAGCTTGTCTGGCGTACACCATAGTCCTTCACGAGTAATATAGATTGGGAATACTTCAAATTTAGAATCATCTATAGAATTTATGACCGTATATGCTGTTTTTAATGAAACCTCATGCTCGACGGATTTACCACCGTATAGGACATAGAGTTTTGTTTGCATGAAAAAAACCTCCTAAAATCGACTTGTTATCTATAACTAAAGATAACCGTCAATCGTTAAGAGGCTTGTAAGTAAAGTTTAATTAAAGCTTAAGATTCCATAAATTGTTTATAAGGTTTATTTGCCCGCTGGATCGATTGCACCGGCAAGCTCCTGCAAATCTCGCCCTTGCAGCGCACCCGCAATCAGCTCTGGGAGCCGGTCTGGCGTACAGCCGAAGCAAGGAATACCGAATGTAGACAGCCGCTTCGCGAGTGCTACATCATAGGAAGGAGTGCCGCTATCCGACAAGGCTAACAAACAAATGACGCTAACCCCAGATTGCCGCATGTTCTCCATCCGCCTAATAAGTGATGCTTGATTGCCGCCTTCATAGAGATCCGAAATAAGAATAAACAACGTTTTCTTTGGGTCGCTGATGAACTGCTCGCAATATTGAACCGATTTGTTGATGTCTGTCCCGCCACCGAGCTGAATGCCGAATAACATATCGACCGGATCATTGGCACATTGCTCACTTAAATCGACAACCTCCGTATCGAATGCAACAACATGTGTATCAAGGGCAGGCAAACTGGCAAAAATAGAGCCAATAATGGAAGCGTAAATGACCGAATCCGCCATGGATCCGCTTTGATCAATATCAAGAATGACTGTCCATTCCTTACTTCGCCGAGCTCGTTCAAAAAAATAAAACCGTTCCGGAATAAGTTTTTGACTATCCAAATCATAATGCTTCAAATTTCTGCGAATCGTCGTTTTCCAATCCAAACCAGTCATCGATGGCAGCGGTGAATGTTTTCTTCGATTCAGAGCTCCTGTAACAGCACGGCGTATTTCATGCTCTAATCGTGCCAATATTTCATCGACTACTTCACGTACGAGCAATCTCGCCGTTTCTTTTGTTTTTTCTGGGATACGCCCTTTTAACGCAATGAGTGTCGCTACCATCCGAATATCGGGTTTCACTTGACTTAGCGTCTCAGGTTCGAACAACAGCTGTGTCAAGCCCTTCCGTTCAATCGCATCCGCTTGAATAACCGACACAATATCAGAGGGAAAGAAGCTCCGTACGTCACCAAGCCATTTTGTTAGTTTGGGAGATGACGCGCCAAGACTTGCTGAACGTCCGCCGCTGTTTTTTTGCTTATCTGTCATGATCTCCGATGTATCATCGTAAATGGCTGCAAGTGCTTGATCCATCAAGCTAAGCTCATCATCGAGCAATTGTTGACCGCTCGCCATGTCTGTCAGCTTATCGTTTGCAGATTGACCCAGAATGAGGCGCCAGCGCTTTAATTGTTCGAACTGCTCATTATTGCTCATGTTATAAGTCTCCAAAGTCGAACTCATTGAGTTCGTCTATTTTTTGTTGCTCCTCATTGCTGAGTGGCCGCTGCAATACATCTGCCGCCTCTATCGTTCCAAAACACCATAAATCACCCAATAATTGTGCAATCGCGTTTTTCTCTCTAGCTTCGAAGGAAGAAAAAGCTCTTCTAAGAAACACAAGTGATCGTCTGAATTGCTCTTCATCAAGTGATTGCGTATAAAGGTCGAGTTGTTCCCATAACTGCCTTCGAGACAGCAGCACATAACGATTGCGGAGTGACATGCCTTCAAACCAGCCTGCTCCGATATCAGCAGGTATGCCTAGGGATAATCGCCTTGACACTTCTCGTGCTAACCGCTCATTGTCAATCAGGTTACGCTCAAGGAGCAAGGCGAATGCTAGACCTGACAGCTTAGCATTACGATCATCGCGATAAGCAAGCTGCTCCAGCTGCTGCACCCATCGCTCGTCATCAACAACCTCAAAGTGCTGCTGCGATACCGCATGTATATCGATGATCGCGGAAGCCATATTTGTAGAGGCATCGTCACTGCATATTGATGAATCAACAAGGAGTAGCGTTCCTCTCAAAAATAACTGTTGAAGCAGAGGAACGAGCACAGCAGTATCCATTTTTCGAACATCGCCGAATTGAACGAGTATAGACAACTCACGAAGTGTCCCTGCAATTTGAGCAAAGTCTCCGGCTTCAACAGCCAGCTCCTGCAGTGTGCGTCGAGCATCTTCCATTGATGTAGGGAGCCCGCATTGCCATGCAGCTTTAACGAGTGCTGCTGCTTCGAGTATGTTAGCACTCTGCGCCAAAGACTCCTTGATCGAGAAAGCCGCAGCTAGCTCGATCGTCTCCCCTTTCATAATAGACTCAACGACCTCAATCTCAGCTTCTGGTGTCCAGCGCAGCACCCAATGCTCTGCCCATGTTGCCCCGTCCTGTTTGACTGCCCTCTTCTTAGCGAAGCTAATTTCTAGGAGCTGAAGGCGCTCAAGAAAAAAGGATCTTCTTAAATCAAGAAAAGCGGCATCCTCCGATTTCACCCTTCTGTTTTCCCGAAGATCAAGCTCTAGGTCAGTCGCCACCGTCGTTTTATATTTTTCCAGCTTCAATCCCTTCAAATTCCGAATGAGATCCTCTTGAATAGGGGTTTGACTTATTCCGTCTGGCAAAGAACCGATTGCGGTGCCGATATTCGTTCTTGCGAGCGCATCAGCTACAATCGAAAGCTCGCCATATCCGAGACAAGTAATTGCGGCATCTTGAAGATCACGCAGTGTAGGCAATCTTCCTCCGTGCAAGGAAGCCAGTGATTCAGCTAGCCTTACTGCTTCAATTACTGATGCGGCTGAACGGAAATTTCCACTCTGCCGCATATAACCCGCAATGGTTGCTAAATAAAGCGAAGACAACTTCCCGTGGTCACCGCTGACTAAACATTGCCAAGCAAGCTCAAAATAAGACGGAGCCGCATTGCCTGCTCCATAGCCTGAATGACTTGATAGCTTATAATACGAATATGGCATAAGCGTCAGCTTGGTCGGTATCTTTGGCAATGCTGCCTCTTCTTGCTCAGTCATGCCATCAAATCCCGCTTCAAGTGCTGAAATGTGATACGCTCCGGTTACGACTACAATTCGATCAGCTGGTATGCCACCATCAATCGCTTCAGCAATCCGTGCACGCATATAAGCCTCGCGAATATCATTGTGAGCAGTCTCTAGTGGCGTATAAATACGTTCATCAGTCTCAGAAATCTGCCGCATCTCGCTTGAAAATGCATGAATGGCATGGCGGTATGTGTTAGGCTCACTGCTATGTTCAAATGAACGTTCCCAATAGGTTTCGTAATCTGATTCTCCCGCTGAAATGGCGACTTGCTCATAACGATCATTGATTTGTTCACGATGCGTGCGTGCGCCTTCAGCATAACCAGCTTTTTCACTAGCAGCACTCAATTTCACGTGAAGGCTAACCGATACATCAGACGGCAAGTCAATGAACCTAGCTTCAACGCCATTTCTAGCTGCCCATAAGAATGCTTGATACTCCGGAGAATATTCCGCTAGCGGAAAAACAAGCGTTCGGATTGGCAGCTGATCAGTATAAGCTAATATGGCAATAGGCGGCTTTACACCCTTTAACGTGATTTGACTAATGAGCTCCGTTGCATCCGAAGGCCCTTCTACGAGCACGAGCTGTGGCTTTACTTCTTGAAGAAAAGCTTGCAAATGAAATGCTCCGGTCGGTGAGAGATGCCGTACGCCGAATAAATGGACGCCGTAATTGGATACGGCAGCCGTACTCACGAACTCAGCTCACGGCAAGCACGATATAGCCCTCGCCACTCGGCTCCCCGTTTTTTCATCACATTCTCCAAATATTCCTTCCACACCGCATCATCTTTTGCTTCATCCTTAACGACCGCTCCGAGCAAGCCTGCAGCTAGATCTTCCTCGGCTACTTGACCATCGCCGAAGCTGCTTGCAAGCGCCATACTATTGATCAGCAAGGATATTGCTTCCGCAGTCGAGATTGCACCGCTTGGCTGCTTCAGCTTTTCCTTGCCGTCTAAAGTCATCCCGCTGCGCAGTTCGCGGAATATAGTAACGACCTTGCGCACCGCTTCCTCTTCGGGAACCGCTTCACCAAGCCGGTAATTGGAAGCAATCTCGCTTACGCGTTTGCGAACGATTGTTACTTCCGTTTCTAAGTCTGATGGTGCCGGAAGCACAACGATGTTGAAACGCCGCTTTAAAGCTGCGGACATATCGTTGACACCGCGGTCGCGCGTATTCGCTGTTGCAATAATGGAGAAACCTCTCGCAGCCGGGATGTCTCTGCCAAGCTCAGGTACAGAGATCGTCTTTTCCGATAGAATGGAAATCAAAGCATCCTGGACTTCTGAGGCACATCGTGATATTTCTTCAAACCGCGAGATTCCTCCTGCTTCCATCGCACGATAAATCGGACTTTTGACGAGTGCTTCCTCGGATGGTCCATTAGCTAGCAGCATCGCATAATTCCAAGAATATCGTACCTGTTCTTCACTCGTTCCGGCGGTTCCTTGAATGACTTTTGATGAATCACCGTGAATGGCTGCCGTCAGATTTTCTGAGAGCCATGACTTCGCCGTTCCTGGCTCCCCTATAAGCAGCAATGCACGGTCAGTTAGCAGTGTCGCAATCGCAATTTCAACTAATCTCGTATGACCAATGTATTTTGGCGTAATTTCAACTTTACCAGCGCGACCACCTGTTATAAAAGTTAACACAGCCCGCGGCGATAGCTGCCAGCCTGCCGGCTTCTCTCCTTTGTCATGCTTTTTCAGCGCTTCCAGCTCATGCGCATATAACAGCTCTGCAGGCAATCTTAAAATAGTTTGTTTTTGATCCATGCTAGAAATCCCGCTCCTTCTGGTTTCGACTCAAGCTCCGCTGGCTTAGCGGCAATGTGTTCGGCTAGCTGCTTCATTTGGTCACGTGAGTGCTCACTAGACATTTTTTCTGCTATTTGCTGAAGCCTCTCCGCATATCTGCCAGGAAGCATAGCAATTAATAGCTGCAAATCTCGGTCCATATAATAAAAAGATTTTTGTGTAGAAAGCTCCAGTGCTGACATTAGCATCTCTGGCGTTTCAGTATGTCCGAGTCGGAATAGCGTGTACAAAATATGGATCGATCGCTGCTTCATTAGCTGAGGCGCTACTTTCGCTTTTTCGACTAAATAGTGGATTGCCTTCTCATTGGGACGTTCGACTAATCGGCATACCAGCTCTTCCTCATTTAATGTGATAAAGCGATCTGCCCATCTTGCATCCCAGCTCCATTGCTCTTGATTATGCGCGAATACGGCTTGAACAACCGAATGAGGTGTAAGTTCATAAATGGCTTGTAAAAGCTCGCGAGCTGTTTTACTCTTTTTCTCTACTACATATCCTTCATATAAATCAAAAACATCTGCAGGGCTCAGCACTTGCTGTGCAGCTTTGAACGAATATGCAATCAAATAGGAGCGCCGATCGCGAATCTCATGAAGAAATTCTAATGCCTCATTATTTTTTGAATCTAATATAATGTCAGCAGCTTGACTCATCATCGGTTCCATTTCTTTGAAATCAAGCTGATCATTATTTATCATTTGCATTAGAAAATCTCTTACGGATAGATCGTTTGTTTTCGATTCTAGACAAGTAAGAACGGCGGTCAGCTTTTCCCTCCAAGCTTCTTCTTGTTTAGCTGAAACGGCGCGTTCTACCAGCTCTAAGCCGAAAGTTAGCAATTGCTCGGTTAATGCAGGGAGTTCACACGCTTGGATGGGAGCGATAGTTATGTCCGTATCTTTTTTCTTAAATGAATCCATCAATCGATCCACGACATGAGCGGAATGGAAGCGGGATAATGCCATTAATGCAGCGCTGCGAACCTCCTTTTTCCGATCATGCGATAGATCGAGCAATTCTTCCTCGAAGCTCGGCAAGCCAGCCGTTAAGGAAATAGCTGCTACGCGAACCGGCAAACCTCCGTCCTTTTGTGCAGACAGCAGAGTCGGCCATAGTTCTTTCTCGTTCTCCGTCAGCTTATAAAGACACACGAGCATTCTCGCGTCGCCGCTGCCTCCCTGCATATCGAACTCCCCATGCAGAATTGGCAAAGCAGTCGAACCTATTAGTGGAATCACATGTTCTGCGACATAATCTGCGATTTCAGAATAGCTGTCCCTCAATGCGTTTACGGCTGGCGCGAATGTTCTGATATCGATAAACAGTCCTGCTTCTACCCCATGCTTAATGACTTCCAGTCGATTTGGCCCTCGAAGCGTCAGTGAATCTATGAGCGGCTTAAGTTTTCGATAAGGGATGCTCGTAATCACTTTGTTATTTGTTTGTTCGATTCCTGCGGGCAGCAGTTCACCTGGCGCTTCGATAGAACTTTGCGTATGCAAGACTGCTTGCAGTAATACCATTAAATCCAATAGCTTGTCTGCCGCATTTTCTTGCTGAGCACGCGTTACACCTTCTACTTCTTCCGCTACTCGTTTGAAAATCGGTGCCTTCTCACCAAACTGCTGCAACTGTGGAAGAAATCGTTTTAAACGCATATCATCTACCGCCATACCCGCACCCGCTATGACTAAACGGCGGGCATCTTCATGCAATTCTCGCAATAATGGGATACTCATACTCGGCTCCTTCGTCAACCATTAATAGAATAAGCGGATCATTTCTTGCTCGGTAATTAGTGCCAACGGCTGAGCGACTAACCTTCCTTCAGTGAGACGATCCTCGAACATAACCAGTACCGCCACATTTGCAAGCAGCTCTTGGTTTAAATTGCGGAACAGCTGTAAAGTAGGATGATCCATTTTTGATATGGTATCCAGCGGAAGTCTGGCTCCTTGCTCATCAACCAGAACATAACCGCCTTCCGTATTTGCCACCTGAGCAGCATGAAGAAGCATGACCGGGTTATGGTCTGCTAATGGGTTTTTAAGTTGATTTTTCACCGTTTTTATTGCTGCTGGAAAGGATCGCTCTGCAAAAGAACGAATTACAATACGATCGCTTGGATTCAGCTCGCGAATCGTCATATCCTCGCAGCGGACTCTTTTATTCAGATCGCCTGGATAAGTGAATAACTCCTTCGTTTGGACAACCATATAGAAGCTATCCTCTTCCTTCATATGTTTGGCGGCTCGGAAAGGTCGGTAGCTGCGCGTGACGACGATTTCGCCAGCTTGAAGCTGTACCCAATATCCTTCATCAACATGCTCGCCGCGTGCTTCGTCGGAATAGGAGCGGAAAGAAAGTTGTATAAGCTCCACATTTTCACGGATAAGTCCATGCTCACGCAATTCTGCTAACTGCCATGCATGGCCGATTTTTTCTTCTAGAACACTTGTGATATCCATTGGGATGTTCGGATCTTCCATACGTGCCTTCAGATAATCACGGCTGCGCTTAATTAAAGCATGCAAAGCAGCAAGCTGTTCACAAACTTCAGAATAAATGGATTCAGGATTATCGCTAGAGCCTACTGAAACCAATATCTCACGAAAGGCCGCTTGTAGTCCGGGTACATAGTGATTGCCAAGCTGCTTTGCTTGCTCCTCATACATGCGAATAGACCTTTTATCCAAGGCCGCTAAACCGGTTTGAACGATTTGCTGAATGAGCTTGTGAGCGAGCTCTACCCCTTCGAGCTGTGAAGCAAGCTTCTTGACGAGGGCGTTTTTGTTAACCTTGCGTTTAGTCTCCGTGCCAGCTGGAATCGCGGCAGCTTCCTTTTTCTTCTCTTCGCGCTTGTCCGCTTTCTCTCGCTTATCTGCAATATCAGCAGGCATTTCTTCAATAGTAAAAGCCTTTTCTCCAGCATATGCGTACATCAATCCCAATATATGTTTGCAAGGAAATTGACGACTAGGACAGGAACAACGAAATACAGGCTGTTCGACTTTAACGAAATCAACGGAGCAGCTATAGGGCTCTTTGCCGCTTCCCTTACATTCCCCGAATAATAACAAGCCATCTTCCGTGCGGCATAATCTCTGAAAGCTATTTTTGCGAACGAGATCATTACCGTTTTTGATTGCTCCCTCATTGGGAGCCATTGCATCGATATAAGCTTCAGTCAGATGGGTCATAGTTTCCCTCTCTTGTCAGGTTGGATTTAAACGTTTATTTCCACAAAACACGCATCATTTCCTGCTTTTGTATGCTATATAAATACAGAAAAACCCAGGCGTATGCGCCTGGGTTAGGTATTACCACGGAATATCTCCAATATTGTGCATAATAGCGTCGATCTGGGCTAATTCCTCAGCTGATAACGGAGCGCTCTCAAGCGCCTTTACATTTTCTTCAATCTGACTAACGCGGCTAACACCGATCAAAGCTGATGTGACTCCGCCTTCGCGCAGTGCCCATGTCAATGCCATTTGGGACAAGGTTTGGCCTCTTCTTGCGGCTAGCTGTTCTAGACTGCGGAATTTTTGAACTCGTTCTGCCGAAATCGCTTCCGGTTTCATCGTGCTGGAAGCTGCCTTGGATTCCGCTTCAATTTTATCGACATATTTATTCGTTAGCTGACCTCTTCCTAGCGGACAATAAGCGATCGATCCTACACCATTCTCCGTAAGTACTTCCTGCAAACCATCCTCAATCCAACGATTCAGCATGGAGTAATTCGGCTGATGAATGAGGCAAGGCGTTCCAAGCTGTTTCAAAATTTTAATAGCTGCGCTTGTCTGCTCCGCACTGTAATTGGATAAACCAACATACAATGCTTTGCCTTGTCTAACAGCATGATCTAATGCGCCCATTGTCTCCTCCAGCGGCGTTTCTGGATCAGGACGATGCGAATAAAAAATATCGACATAATCGAGCCCCATTCTCGTTAAGCTGCGATCCAAGCTGGACAGCAAGTTTTTGCGTGAGCCCCATTCGCCATATGGACCTTCCCACATATAATAGCCCGCTTTTGTTGAAATAAGAAGCTCATCGCGATAGGGAGCCAAATCCTTCTTGTACACAGCCCCGAACGTTTCTTCAGCAGAGCCGGCAGGCGGCCCATAATTGTTCGCCAGGTCAAAATGGTTAATACCAAGATCGAACGCTTTTAACAACATCGCACGTGAATTTTCAAGCGGTTGATTGCCGCCAAAGTTTTGCCATAGGCCTAAGGATATCGCAGGCAGCTTGATACCACTTTTGCCTGCGCGTTTGTACAACATTTCCGAATAACGTGATGGATCAGCAGCATAAGGCATTTATCATTTTCCCCTTTATTAATAAAATAATTTCTTCACTTGAAACATGCTATAATGATCACAACTTTCCGTTTTTACTTTCAAAGTATAGCTTAATACTTCTACATTAAGGAATGTCTACATGCAAGTCATATATGTCATAATGTAATATGTTTTAGATCGATGACAAAGGAAGTGACAACGAGTGAGTGAACGCTATGACCTGATCTACTATTATCACGGGAAACAATTTTGTGAACCAGGCTATCGCTGGGGACCGGGGGTAAAGGATCATTATAAAATATTATTTATTCATGAAGGCAGAGGCACCTATCAGATCAACGGAAAAACATATGCCTTAAAAAAAGGACAAGGCTTTATGGTATTTCCAAACACAATTTGCCTTATGAAGGCGGACATGCAAGATCCGTGGGTTTATTCGTGGATTGCTTTTCAGGGTACATGTGTTGATCGTTTACTTGAACAGGTTCAATTAAGCAAAACAAACCCTTATTTCACATATGCTCCAGCAAATTGGTTTGAGCCATGGTTAGAACAGCTTGATGAAACTGGGGTACATGAGAAAAACAGCGGTCTTATCGTGCATAGTCTCCTCTATCGTCTTATTTCGGATTGGATCGACATGTTGACTGCTCCTAATCAAATGGGTTATTTACCGAAAGCAAAGGATGTGTATGTTCGCAAAGCGATCGATTACATCAAAATGAACTACTATACCAAAGTAAGCATAACCGAACTGGCCAAGCTAATCGGCATAGACCGTATTTACTTATCCGCTTTATTCAAAGAGGTTGTACAGCAATCTCCTCAAACCTATTTACTGCATTATCGAATGGATAAAGCTTGTGATCTAATGAACAATCTACAGCTCTCTGTATCCGAAATTTCCCATTCTGTTGGGTATAACGATCCTCTTCTCTTCTCGAAAATGTTCAAGAAAGTGAAGGGTGTGTCCCCCACTCATTATCGAAAAAAAATCGTATAAAGCAATTAAAAAAGAGAGCCTGTATAAGCTGGCTCTCTCCTTGCATTTTATTTAATGTGATAAAACTTTAACCATCTTAACATGTGGGATATTCTCTTCCATAAAGATGGTGGATGCTACTTCATAGCCCTGTTTTTCATAAAAAGCTGCTGCTTGAACTTGTCCATGCAGCTTCGCTTTCTTAAGCCCTTTTTCATGTGCAATCAACTCAAGCTCATCCATGATAGCTTTGCCAAGTTTATGCATGCGGTGTGAGGCTAAAACGCAAATTCGCTCTATTTTCGCCATATCATCAACGATCCGGACTCTACCTGTTCCAACCGGTACATTCTCGTAATAAACGAGAACATGGTCAGCGATAGCATCGAATTCATCAAGTTCTACTTCCTCCGCAACACCTTGCTCTTTCACGAAAACTGTTTTTCGAATCTTGTATGCTTCTTCCAATTGCTCATCTGTCGATACACGTTTTGTTTCCATGTTTCTCTTTCCTTCCATAAAGAAATCTCTATAATACTGCGACTGAATGGTCTCTATGTATTATTATAATGCTATTTCCCTGATTAGCAAAAGTTTATCGGTATTTCAATCGAAAAGATATTATGGCTGGCGGCATTCAGCTGCGCCTTCCACTTAACTCAAGCTTAAAAAACGATCGAACTAAAAAGCGAAAAAGGGGTACCCACAACATAATTTCACTTATGCTGCGCAGCCCCCTTAGTAGAGTACAAACATTATTTTTCAATTTGATATCCAAGGTTCGAGTAATTTTCTGGATCCTCCTCTCAGCGCTGCTGCTTCTTCCTGCAAATATACACAAAAGCAGGCGGAACGTTCAAAGGTACAAATTTGATTTCCTCAATATGAAAGTGTGTGCTTAATTGTTTCTTCATCTGCTGCGAATACTGAAAGGCAATAAACAATCCTTGATCCTTCAATGATTTCACAATTTGCTCCATCAGCATATCCCTCAGCGTCTGATTGAAATTGAAAAAGGGCAATCCACTAATGACACAGTCCAATTGTTCGATTCCTTCTTGGTTTAAAACTGCTTGCAGATTTGTCGAGTTCTCATAACATACAAAATTAGGGTAATTTTTTTCTAATGTTTTTAACATATAGGGATCCTTCTCAAAAAGAAAAACCTTTGTTTGACTGTGAACAGCTTCCTGAATATACTTTGTGATCGCACCGGTTCCTGCACCAAGCTCTGCAACCGCATAAACCTCATGCCATGGAACACGCTCAACCATCTTTTGGGCTAAAAACTTAGAGCTTGGCATTACGCTTCCGATTTGCCCAGGCTTATATAAGAACTTATATAGAAATAAAAATTTTTCCTGTATCGATTTTTTTATTCCCATTGTTGACTGAAACCTCCCTTACATTAAGATCGGGAAAAATGACCAACTAGAGGAGTAATATGCCAAAAGTGAAGCTTTTTTTCGGCTTGATGCATGCTATGCTAACCTTAGGTTCAAACAATATATTAAAAGGCGGGATAATTAGTGTCATATCTATCGATTAGTACATGGAGCCTTCATCGTAATCTTGGTCCTCTTCACTGGACGGTATGGGATAACGAAACTAACACGCATCTGACGCAGATACAGGATCAACCACTGCTTACACCTTTGCTAGAGCTTCCAGCCGAAGCAGCTTCAAGAGGTTATCACGCACTCGAGGTTTGCCATTTTCATTTTCCTTCAACTGAATTTGATTATTTAGAGCAGCTTCGCCGCTCTTTTGACGAATCTGCTATTAAGTTTGATACACTGCTGCTTGACTATGGTGACCTAACAGCTCCTGATGCGACTAAAAGATCCGCTGATCTCAATCTCATAAGGAATTGGATTGATATAGCTTCACATTGTGGAGCTAAACAAATTCGTGTTATTGCAGGTGAAGCTTCGCCAAACGATCATCAGGCGATTCAATTGTCAGCTTCTGCCTTATCCGAGCTTGCACAATATGCAGCTTCCAAAAATGTTCATGTTATAACCGAAAACTTCAAAGCGCTTACGTCTACATCCGAAAGCAGTCTTCAGCTGCTTGCACAAGCTGGTAAAGATGTAGGATTTATAACCGATTTCGGGAATTATCATAGTGCAGACAAAATTTCAGAAATAGGCGATACTGCGGCGTTAAGCGTCTCGATTCATGTTAAACCTAGTTATAATGAGGCTGGTTTTCCTGATCAAGAAGAACTTCTTTCCTATCTGACTAAAGTTGAACAAGTTGGGTTTAAAGGTGCTTATGTCCTTATTTATGATGGTCCCGGGGATATGTGGGAAGGGCTTGAGCGAGTTAAAGCGATAGTCGAACCATTTATATTGACAGTCCGCTAGCCCCCTCCTATACTTATAGAGTGGAATAATGATAATCATTATCGAGCAAACATACTCTATACGTATTTTTGAGAAAACGAAATGGGGCACAAATAAATGGAACATGACATGGACTTTACACTTGTCGAAACATATTTTCATATTTCCCCGAAAGGAGCCGCTCATCCCTTGCTTGAGCTGCCTGCGACTGGCTTTTACGATAGAGATGTTGCGCATGCAACGCTAATAAAAGCCGGAGAAATGGTGCAAGCAACGGGCATGCAATTAGCTGCTTCTTTTGTAGGAATGTCCTTCTTTAATTTGTGCATAACAAATCTCTTTTTTATCGCTCAATACAACCGTTATTTGGATTTATCACTACATAATTTGACATACCAGCTTGAAAAACACGACGATCATGCTCATCTCGGCTTCAAAATTAATGAGCTTCGCTGGACTGAGGTGCCAATCGAAGAACAGGAAAGAAAACCATTTTTAGAGCATGCCTTCAGAACTAGTTTCATGGATGAGATAAACGATATTGTCGAAGCTGTAGCCATAAGCGCCGGTGTGAAATCCGCTATGATCTGGAACCAAGTTGGTGGACAAATTCATGCCGTTATCGATTTTCTAAAATATAATATGAACGATCAGACGCTTCTGACAGGAGTACAGCGTGATCTCGATGTCATATTGGGTCTTTCTGCTGATGTATTTAACCGGAAACGGAATCCTTTTGTACACAAACCTCGGTATATCGATGATCCGTGGTCTCCAGGTGGTCCTCAGATGGTACTCCGCTCCTCATGCTGCATGTATGATTGTCGTGTTGATGGTGTGAAATGTTATAGCTGCCCGCGTATGCTGCCTGAAGAACGTGAAGAACGACGCAAGCTGGTTGAAGCTGGCGCCAATTAAAAAAAGCTGATGACAGATACCTCGGGTATCTTGTTATCAGCTTTTTTTGAGTTTTTTCATAATTGCGATATAAGTTAACATAATTATTATTACGTAACCATAGTTTGAAACTTCATTGGAATTTTGCTTGAAATGTTGTTCATCGCATTACGAAGCTGTTTATTATCGATATGCGTATAAATTTGTGTCGTCTCGATACTCGCATGTCCAAGCAGCTCCTGCAATGTCCGAATGTCTGTACCGCTGCGTATTTGCATCGTTGCGAAAGAGTGCCTCAGCTTATGGCTGGATAGTCGTTTATCCGCAAGTGCAGGCATCGCTTCTTTTAACAGCTTGATCGTTTCATCGGCAACAGTCTGTATCATACGGATTGATAGCCTTCGACCAAATTGAGATACAAAAAACGGTTGTTCCTTGCCCTGTCTGCATTCCTTGCGTTCGGTGAGCGCTTCATTTAAAACATGCTGCAGTGCATCAGGCAATGGAATGACACGCCATTTACGCCCTTTTCCGAGAATATGGATTGAGCCATCCTGCCTAAAATCCTGCACATTCATTCGATGCACCTCACCTACACGAAGACCGGCATAGGACATTAACAGAACAATCGCGACATTTCGAATATAGTATTTCCCCTGTATCGCCTGCAGTAGTGCATCAAGTTCGTTTTCTTCCAAATAAACGGGAATCCGATTTTTCTCCTGTTTCGACTTTGCAATAAGTGCAGCAGGATTGCCTTCTAGATGCTCCATCTCGATCAACGCTTTAAAAAATGAACGCAAAGAAGAAAGCTTGCGATTGCGCGCTTCGTCTCCTGCTCCCTTCTCACGGCAAACGGCCATATAACGCATAATATCCATTTTCGTAATATTTTTCGTTTCAGTTGGATGTACAGTATGTAGAAAAAAACGAACATCATTTATGTATGCTTGGTGTGTGGACTTCGTCATCCCTTTATTTTTCATCCATATCGAAAATAACTCCATTTCTAATCCGTAGCTATCCGTCACCTCATGTTGTCCCATTCGCAAGAAAATCCTCCATAAAAATCCTATTTTTATGCTCTATTTAAGTGACCATTACTCTATTATGATAGCTTAAAAGTTGATATAAAAGCAAACTGCGTGAAATATGTATTTCACGCAGTTTTTTTGAGAAAGCAAATCAGGATATTTCCGCTAAATTAACGATTAATGCTCCTGTTTTGCGCCAGTATCGGTAATGGTCAGCTTTATGCTATAGGTTATCGGTATCCGACTGAACTCATCATCCCAATCATCCTTAACCTTCTGCCACTGTTTAGGATGTTCGATGCTTAATCGTTTACCAAAACCCACAACATCCGTTTTATAATCTTTTTGAATTTTACGTAATCCTATGTTTACGAGTCGTCTTACTTCTTTCTCTGTTGATTGTAAAGCCTTACTATTCAATTCATTATCTGTAGGTTCATTTGCGACTACCCATTCTTCGATCAACCGGCCTTCTGATTCAATATGCACATGAAAACTAATTTTTCCGTTCTTGATCTGTGATTTCATTTTACTTTTCATCGTTTTTATTTCATAGGCGATAACTTGCTTTGTTTTTTCATCATAACTCTTCACTAAACCCCCTTTTCCTTTGCCTGATAACCACATGACGCCTAACAACTCATCTTCCGATAATCTTCCTCTAAATTTTTGAGTTTTGCCTTTTATGACGGATGCTCCTGAGAACTTTACTTCACCATCAGTAGCAACAACATTTTGCAACAAATAACTTGATTTGGCATTCATCTTACCTTCAACTTTGATAATAGACATTGGTGGTAAAATCTTCAAAGTACGATAACGATTTTCTACCATGTTAATAACGCGAAAGGCCGGAATGACGGAATTACCTTTTGTATCGAATACTTTCCTCGCTAAACCGCTGCTCATGACGATAAGACAATTAGGTCGAAGATCATTGTCCCTTAATACAAAGTTAAGAAGATTATTCATACTGTATAGACGAGATAACTTCTCATTTATAACAATCAGCTTCAAATGATGACCGATAACGGGTCGTTCCATTCGAGCTGAATATTCCCTTACCATTTCAAAGAGGGAATCTCCCGTCTCTGACACATTTATATAGGGTTTTGCTGTAGTACCTCCGCCAGAATTAGCATCTTTTCCTTCAGATTGTTTATCTATGATTTGCAACGTAAAGGTAATTAAATCCTTTTTCCGATATGAAGAAACGAGCCTGTCCATTTTTTTTTCAATCTCGGTTTGGTTAGCTACATCAAGTGCCATGCCAACAAATAAACCAAGATCCTCGATCTCATCCGTGCTCCAACAACCTGTTTGAAAGATTAACACTAGAAAGCTTATACTAACCAAAAGTAAACGTCCCCGTTTATTGCATTGATTAAGCATCATTTCACGCTCCTTTTCTTCCATTTCGTCAACAATAAAAGGATTATTGTCAATGTAACGAACATATAAAGAGCAGTTTTGCCCAGCAAATCACCAAATACAAAAAGCAAGCTTGTATTTTTGGGAAGCGTTGAAACAATAAATACAATGGGTAGCAAAGCATAAAAACATTTCATCATTTTAACCTTGCTTATTTGAGATATTCCTAGTGCAGATGCATAGTACGAGATAGTGAACGACGAATATATCTGCATGATCCATATCACAAGTAAAAATGATTCAAACCTTTCAAATATTAAACCAGAAAGCTCAAAACTTCGAACAAGATCCAATGTTGGCCATGTCCTTGTAATAACGCCTTGTACCGACAATCCGCCTATTACAATAATGACAGTTAGCAAATATATGAAAAATGGTATCATTGTTCCATAAACGACTGCCTTTACCGATTTGTTAGGATTGTCCATAAAAGCTGTTAACACCAATATTATTTCAACTCCGAGAAAAGACAGTGCAGTTGTCTTTACTCCTCTTAAAACAGGAATAATCCCTTCACCCAATACTGGACGCAAATTATCTAATTCAAAAATCCTTAAAGACATTAACATGACTAACACATAAATCACGATAGTTACAGGCAAAATCAACTCGAATAATCTGGCTATAGGATTAATGCCACTGGTCATTAAATACAAACTCACCCACATAAATACCATGACAATGGCCCAGGACGGTGTCCCCTCAAGTAAAAAAAATCCCGTCACTTCCGCAAGGACGCGTACCTGGTAAGCAGCAGTCATAAAGAAATAAAAGACTACCACGAGACCAATCACGCCTCCGAAACTTTTTCCAAGAAGCTTCTGACTATATTGAAACACCGTTTGACTTGCATGCGACCTTGATAATATAGCCATAAGCACGCCTGCCGCAATCGCGACAGCACCCCCAATAATTACGGATATCCAGACATCAGGTGTACCCACCACTGTTGTGGACGCTCTAGGCAAAGTAAGAATACCTGAACCTAACATAAAGTTGGATATGATAACCGCTGTTTGAATGGTAGTAATTCGATCTTTGGGGCTATTACTCATAAGATGCCTTCTTCCAACGCTATATTTATTTACTTTTTCTTCCGCTGATTGTCTTTAGGTTGCAGCATTTCTGGTCTTTTTTTCATCATAAATACAGGCATGCGAACAATAAAATCTTTCCAATCGCTAATGCGATATGGAACCGCCGGACTCGCATAAGGTACGCCAAAGCTCTTTAGTTTGACAATATGCGAACTTAACATGAGAGTAAATAAAATTACGCCATACATGCCGAAGGCAGCGGCGCAGAACATAGCTGCAAAACGAAGCATCCGAAGGGCAATCCCAGCGTTATATTGTGGAATCGCAAAAGAGGAAATCGCAGTAACAGCAACAACAATGACAAGAATCGGACTAACGATTCCTGCTTGCACAGCCGCTTCTCCAATGATTAAGCCTCCGACAATTCCCATTGCAGGTCCGATAGGTTTTGGCAGACGAAGTCCAGCTTCCCTTAATATTTCAATGGCTATCTCCATAATGAGTGCCTCTACGAGGGAAGAAAAAGGAACACCAACCCTAGCGCCGATGATAGAAATAACTAGCTTAGTTGGAATAAGTCCTGGATGGAAAGAAATGAAAGAAATATACATCGCTGGTGTTAGTAATGCAATCATTGCCGCTAAAAAACGAAGCAATCTAAGCAATGAACCAACCATCCAACGCTCATAATAGTCCTCAGGCGATTGTAATAGCATGCTAAAAGTAACGGGAGCGATTAATGCAAATGGTGTACCGTCTAGCAAAATAGCGACTCTGCCTTCCATCAAAGCACTAATCACACGATCTGGCCGTTCCGTACTTTGCACCTGCGGAAATGGACTCAAAAAATTATCTTCGATGAGTTGTTCAACATATCCTGATTCCGGTAGATTATCGATATCGATCTTGCTTACTCTAAGGCGGACCTCTTCAACTAATTCAGGATCGGCAATGTCTTTGATATAAGCAATGATGAGTTGCTTCTTAGCTCGTGTACCAACATGCATACTTATGAACGCCAAGCTATCATTCTCACCATGTCTTCTCAAAATCGCGGTATTGTCTGATAGGTTCTCATTAAAGCCTGCTCGAGGTCCTCTAACTAATGCTTCCGAGATCGGTTCCTCAATGTTGCGAGATTTACTCCTAGCTGTGCCAATGATAATTATTTCATGAATGCCATTTACGAGCACTGCCGTTGCACCCATTAACACCTTCGGCAACATTTCCACTACATTTTGGACTTCAGATAACTGACTGACCGTTAATACTTGATTAGTTAAAAACGATTTGGTTATCGATTTGCCTTCTCCTTGAACAGCCATCAGCGCTCTCAAAATATGCTGATCAATCAAATCACAATCCGCTAATCCATTTACGAATACGATAGCTGCACTAATGCCTGTATCCCCAATGGAGAACTCTCGTACCAAAACATCAGAATGGAACATCATTTGTTCATGAATAGATGCTAATCGATCTTGAATATTCTCACTCATCGGATCACTCACCATCGGCATGGCGAGACCTATTGAATATAAACGATATGAGGAGTGGAATCACGAGGGTGACAATAGCTTCTACGTATACCGTCCACTCAGGAATGTTTATTTGATCGGTAATAGACATGGCAGATACACCCCTTGTAGTTTTTTGTCGAATTACATCTATTTTTGCCGTAATATATGGGTTATAAACTTGTGCGTAATCAAAGAGCAGGAAATAAAAAAAAGGAGAAGGGTTTCCCCTTCTCCTTTACTTATTTTATGAATAACTTAGTGCTACACCTTTCGGAAGTACGCCTTCCACCTGTGAACGCACATAGCTGTCATTCATTTTTTCTCCGAAAATAACGATTTTGCCGCTATCTTCACGTGTTCTAATCAACCGTCCGATACCTTGTCGTAAACGCAGCAGCATGTATGGCATATCCACTTGCTCAAACGGTAATTCCGAATCATTCCTTCTCGCTGCAAATAATGGATCATTTGGAGGAAACGGAAGTTCCCATACAATAACCTGAGAAAGGGATGGACCTGGAATATCTAAGCCTTCCCACAATGTTACTGCGCATAAAATACTTGCTTCATCCTGTTGAAACTGCTCGATCAGATAACTGATTTCGCTTGTGCCCTCATAAAAGAAAGTATAAGCCGAACTATCCGTATGCTTGTCCGATTCTGTCTTGAACTGCTCTAATTGCTCCATGGAAGGGAATAAAATAAGCGTTCTCCCACCCGACTGCTTGAGCAAGCGATACGTTTCATCAACCTTATCATTTAGCCCCTTAAAATGTTCTGCTTTTGGTATTTCCACAGTCATTTGCTGCTCATAGTCATACGGCGATGGAACCGAAAAGGATAGTGAGCTATTCATACCCAATATGTCCATCATATAATTAAAAGAACCGTTAACCGAAAGCGTTGCTGAGGAAAATACGATTGGCATTTTACGAGAGAATACTTGCTCCTTCAGTACTTCCTTCACCACTTTAGGCATTATTACAAGTGATGTGCCTTCTTTATCCTGTGACACCCAGCTAATCGGCTTGTCCTCTTGCTTGAATAAAGAAAGGGCAAATTGGATCATCTCCAAATGCTCTTCGACAATTTTCAACTGATACGTATCTATCGTGTATAAGCCACTTTCGAATACAAGTTCTTCTTCGATAACCGAGAGCGTATCCTGCAAACGATTGATTTCTCGAATGAGCTCAGCACTCCATATGATTTCCTTGCGATCCGAAGCAGGAACCTTCTGACTGTGCTTATTCATCATTTTAAACAAGTATTCACTTTGGGTAATAGCGTCCTCAACAGCTACAGCAAGAGATTCACGAATCTCTTCTTGCAGCAGCCTTGTTACAATTCCTTCAAACACAGCATGATTCAGCTTGTAGGTCAGTGCTTGCTGTGCAGCTGTTTCAAGCAAATGACCCTCATCGAAGACAACCGAACTATACTCTGGCAGCAGCGGTAGCTGGCCTTCGCGTTTTCTAGCCTCATACGTCCATATATGCTCCATATAGAAATCATGCGAGCAAATAATGACATCGGCAGATTTACGATAATGATCGCGTGACAAAGTTTGACCGCAGCGATGCCTCACATCACATACTAAGCAGTCCTGGAATACATCCCAGCCCAGCTCGTTCCACTGCTCGTCATTCAAGCTAGGATAGTCCTTGCGATTTCCGTATGGATGGAAACTCTGCATGGAATCCTGCTTATGCACGAAGCTTGGGAGGTCACGAAAAATACTGTCATACAACTCGGCATCATCTTGTCCAGCTCTTGCATCATCAAGCTTTTTTAAGCAAATATATTGATCTGCTGACTTACCTAATCTAGCATCGATCGTGAGGTCCAAGTACTTTCCAAGCTTTGCAATATCGCCTTCAGGCTTCACGAGCTGTTCAATTAAAGATTCATCGGCACAAGCAATAATAGCCGGTTTTCTTGTGTACCGTGCATAAGTAATCGCATAAAGCAAGTAAACGAATGTCTTGCCAGTACCTACCCCTGCTTCTGCAAAAATCGTTTGCTTATCCGCAAAAGCACGTTCCAATTGAAAAGCCATATAAATTTGTTCATCTCTAATTTCAAAACCAGCTTCAGGCAGTTTCTCATAAAAAACATCAGCGATCCAATCGCTAGCCTGCTGTATAAAAGGTTGTTTCGGGTCAAAATCAAATGGATATTTATTCAAGGTTGCTTGCCTCCATATAGTAGGCACAAACGGCTGCGTGCCTGCACACTGCCGACTGTGAAATCTCCTGTACTAATCGTACATTCAAATATATCACTAGAGTGCCTACTTAGTCAAAGATTGCTAAGCTTTACTTCATTATGTAACCGTGAACTTTCATTTTTAAAGTTCATTATTTACGATCATAGATACCGTAAGCTTAGAACACGTTTCGGGCACAATGATCGTAGGTCCTTAGGAATGATAAGCCATATGAGGCATATGCATCTGATATGCAAGTTTATCATCATTTTTTTCAGAATGGAGGCTCAACTGCCATTACAGCTCTAAAACAATGGGACTTAAAACCGCTGCTGTTCGGATTACTGTTTCTTTGCTTTGCTGATGCTGTGTTCACTGACTTCGGTTTGCGGCTTTCTCTAATTGAGGAGCTTAATCCACTCGTTAGAAAACTTTATAATTGGAATATCGTAAGCTACTATACGATGAAACTGCTGCTTCCCCTGCTTCTTATACTTATTTATTATCGTATGAAAAACCGTTTTTGGATAAACCCGTGTATTCTTATTACCGTGTTCATCTATTTTCTCGTCAATGTTTATCACCTTATATGGATCTCTTATGGCGTCCATGACGGCTGGTTTTCACTCGATTCGCTGTTATGAATTTCTTTACCTCTTTTAAGAGTGTTGTATAATAGCAAATAGATACCATACAAAACACTTTTTCTCTCAGGAGCCTAAAGGAGTTCACATTAATGATCGAAAAAAGGCATTTAGCACCTCTCGTCCTCTCCAAATATATGTTAAAATGGCTGCTCATAGCAGGAGCGGTCGGAATCCTCTCTGGTTCTGCTTCCGCCTTCTTCCTTGCTAGTCTCGACTTCGTAACAGAAACACGGATGCAAAACCCTTGGTTACTATGGCTGCTTCCTTTAGGCGGCGCCTTCGTTAGTTATCTCTACCTCAAGTTTGGGAAAGAAGCAGGAAGAGGAAATAATCTAATCATAGAGCAAATACATTCTGGTAAAGGCATGATCCCGTTAAGAATGGCACCGTTTGTCCTGATTGGGACGTTAATCACCCACTTATTTGGCGGTTCTGCAGGGCGAGAAGGAACTGCAGTCCAAATGGGCGGCAGCTTAGCTGAATGGTTTGGTAAGCAGATCAAAATTAACCAGCTTGACCGGAAAATCATTCTGATGTGCGGCATCAGCAGCGGTTTTGGCGCGGTTTTCGGAACGCCGCTTGCGGGTACAGTATTTGGATTAGAAGTACTTGCTATCGGAGTCATTAGCTATGAAGCGCTGCTCCCCTGCTTTATCGCAAGTTATGTCGGGCATTTGGTTACTACAGCATGGGGCATTAAACATATCTCCTATTCAATAGGTGCTGTGCCTCCGCTCGACTGGCTTCTCATTGTCAAAATTGTAATGGCCTCTGTCTTTTTTGGTTTAGCAGCATTATTATTCACACAGCTGGTTCACGGATTCAAACGCTTATTTAGTAAATGGTTTAAAAGTCCTGTTTACAAAAGCTTTTTTGGCGGAATATTCATTATCGCTCTCGTCTATGCGATCGGAACGCGTGATTATTTGGGATTAAGCATTCCGCTGCTTCAGCAATCCTTTCAAGAAGCGGTTTCACCGCTCGTATTTCTATTAAAAACATTATTCACTGCCATTACGCTTGGGACAGGCTTTCAGGGCGGTGAGGTAACACCACTCTTTGTCATTGGCGCTACGCTCGGAAGCGCACTTGCAGGCTTGCTTCATGCCTCCGTCCCTCTGCTCGCTGCCATTGGCTTCGTATCCGTATTCAGCGGCGCAGCCAAGACGCCAATAGCTTGCTTCATAATGGGCATCGAATTATTTGGCGCTGAAGGTGCAATTTATTTATTTATCGGCTGCATGATCGCTTTTATATGTTCCGGTCGAATCGGCATCTATGAAACTCAAAAACCAGCTGAATTACGCTCTTAAACAAAAAATGGCCTGCTCCTTATCTTACGGAAGCAGGCCATTTTCTTTTGGTTAAAAATAAACGATGTAGATAACTGCAGCAAGCACGATGCGGTAAATCGCAAAAGGTACAAGCTTGATTTTGTTAATGAGCTTCAGGAAAAAGCGAATGGAAATAAGGGCAAATACAAATGCGCTCAGGAAACCTGCGATAAAAAACGGCAATGAGTCTAACGTGAAGTATTCCCAGTTTTTCGCCAAGGACAGCAAGCTTGCACCAGCCATGATCGGCACTGCCATGATGAAAGTGAAATCAGCAGCTGCACGGTGACTCATGCCTAGCAGCACCCCTCCAGAAATGGTGGAACCGGAACGGGAGAACCCTGGCCAGAGAGAGAAACATTGAATCAGACCTACTGACAAGGCTTGCTTATAGGTGATCTGGTCAACCGTATCAATCTTTGGTTTCTTAGGTCCAAAGCGATCAGCAATGATCATAAATATAGCTCCGATAACTAGGCCAACTAGCACTGTACGTATGGAGAATAAATACTCATCAATGTAATCATCAAACAACAGACCGAGCACACCAGCTGGGATAAGTCCAACTATAACATGTGTAAGCTTAAGCTTCTTTTTCGGTTCAGATGAAGCTTGTGATGCTTCCTTGCTTCCTCTGTTTAAACCCAGCAAATCAATAAATCGATTTCGGAAAATAATGACTACTGCTAAAATTGAACCGAGCTGAATGACAATTTTGAAGGTGTTCGCAACGTACTTCGTCAAGTACTGTTCTGTTTGAAGCCACATATCGTCAACAATGACCATATGTCCCGTCGAGGATACGGGTGCAAACTCCGTTAATCCTTCAACAATTCCCAAAATAATCGCTTTTAAAATCGTAATAAAATCCATGTGTAGTTGAATCTCCTAACTCTCTGATTGATAGAAAGACGACAAAGAACAGCACGGAATAAATCATAACACAAAATGACCCTACTCAACAATTCCAACTGAGTACCTATAATTCAGCCGAAACGCTGACGATAGCCGCATTTCCTGCATAGCTCCTCTACTGCTTCCCGTCTTGAGAAACCTTCATAAAGGTTAGTTGATCGTTCGTTCTCAATAATTTCTGAGAAATGAGTATCATGAATGTTTCCTAAATTAATAACGCCTTCTCCGTCCAAGCAGCATGGGATGACCGTTCCGTCAATGAGAATACCTGCTTGATTCCGCAAAGCATGGCAAAAACCTTTCCCATTATACTCAGGTTCTTTTAAATCCGGCCATTTGAATTCAGGATCTTGGTTTAAATAGATGCGCTCCGCTATTTTCACACCTGAGCCAGGTATGAATTTTTCCTCAATTTTATAATCAAGATCAAACGCCTTCTCAATCATGCCCAGCAGCTCGCGATTTTTGTTTTTCTGCTGGTTCGTTTCATTGTCCATATCAAGGTTCCATAGCCGAAACGATATAATAATGTTGCTGGTAGCTACAGCTTCTTTAACGAAGGACAAAATTTCTGCAAGATAGCCCTCTTTATTCGTTGAACCTGCATGGCCGTCAAAGCTGTGCAGCGAGAAGTTGATTTGACGCAAAGCTGGCTTATTCAGAAGCTTTTCTTTGTTTTTAGTAATAAGGGTCCCATTAGACGTAATATTTACTTTGAAGCCCTTCTCATGGCTAATATCGAGCAGCTCGTCCATCTTAGGGTGCAGCATCGGCTCGCCTTTTACATGAAAATAAATATAATCGGTATGCGGTTTGATCTGATCCAGCGTTTTTTTGAAATCCTCTACTTTAATGAAACCTTTCGCCCGAAGTGTGGGCGGACAGAAGCTGCAGGATAAGTTGCATATGCTTGTCGTTTCTATATAAAACTTTTTAAATTTTTTCATTAGTCATGTACTCCGTTTCCCATGGATCCAGCTGCTTAAACCTCGTTAGATTGGATCTGCTTATCGTGTCAGTTTCTATTATACAACGCCGAACACGAAAGTGACAAAAAGGAATAAACAGCAACGGCCGTTTATTCCCTCTTCTCGTCACGCAATGGCCGAATTCCGATAGGAATCGCCTCAGGCTCACTCTTAATGAATGTAGCTTGGAAGGAACCTTCATAGCGGAAGATTTGACCAAGAATAGGATTGCGTACATCAACCGATATTTTGTAACAGTGCTCCTCATCGTCATACCATTCGTTAACCTCTGCTCTGCCCGTAAATAATTTAGGAAATCGAAATTGAAGCCGTCCTTCATAGAAGCGCTGCTCACCAGAGATGATTCGAATTCCACCCTTTGAAGACACTGTAACATCCAAATCGACTGCTAAATGTTGTTTATTACCTAGATAATCAACAATAACTTCCCGTTCTCCGCTATACACCATCGTTGCGTCAAAATGCCTAATTGTCTTTGGAAACTTAAACTTACGGATCCAAGAAACCGTTTCACGCCCCAACGAATCCCTATATGCAAAGTTTTCAATGGAAAAAGGGATGTTTTTACCGCCCTGAGGGAACATGATATGGCGAAAGGATCCGATAAACAACGGCAGCGCAACAAGCTTGTTATACCAGATCAATTGCATTACTCCATGACCAATCGACGCGGAACGGTCCTGACTGCAAAAACCAAAACGCTGCTGTATTCGAGGATGAAGCTTTTGAAAATCAGCTCCTAACGCTTGTTCATATATTGAACTCATGGTGATTTCCCCCATTTCTAATACGACTATTTATATTGTCTCTTACAGCGTCTTGCTTGCGGTAAGTGGCGTCTGCTTAAATAGGCTGTTAAACCTAATCCAATCATTGGCAACGATAGCGTAATCGGATTAAAAGGTGACGTTAACACTTCTGGGTGAAATAGAAGCGCTGGTGTGGTCAACAAAAATAATGCCAAAACGTGAGCGATAAATATCCACTTTCTCCTATGAAAACAAGCTATCAGCACTCCAAATCCCATTTCACAGATGCCTACCAGATGAACCATTGGCAGTTCCATCCCTTTGAACAAGCCAAGCTGCTTCATCATGGCCAGCTCACCTGTTTCCGGAAAGAGAAGCTTAGGAACAAGCCCTTTATAACACCAGAGCAGCACGATGAGGCAAATACTCAAATAATGAATCAAGGCTCTCTCTGCAACGACGGAAGGAGGAATATGTTCCTCTAGCCATATGCGCAATCGATCGAAGCTCCAGGCTGTAGCCCAGCCGAATATGGGGCGAAATATAAAACGATCCAATACTCGCCCTGCAATACCGAAACGTGTCTGATAATTAAATAACGTAATAAAAGTGAGCTTATCTCCCTGATCCTTGTACTTCCAATAACCGCCTCCCATTCGAATAAGCGAGACTGGTTGAGCGGAAGCGAAGGTTAATGTGGATACTCTTTCTTTGCTGTCCTTCATTGTCGTACAGCTTGTTTCTCCGGTACCACTTATTTTTAGACCAAAGCCAATTCTCGTTTCATATCGAAACTTCTGTATGTCGGATTCATTGGTTTGGGGAAGATACTGAATCTGCGAGAAACGTAGATCCCATTGCTCATGAAGCTGAGGATTTTGCGTATGCATCCAGAGCTGATCTAAATTTGCTCGGATTTCAAGCTCGACATAGATCGGTTTATTGTTCATCTTTACTCTCCCTCACTTCGCTTGCTATGAACATTACATTCATCCATAAATCTGTTTATTAGGTCTGGTGTCGGCATAATGCACACATCATTCTTTTCAAACCAACGATAACGATTTCGAGCAATACGATCATAAACAAGGTTTCTCCAAGCAAGCGGCACGAGAATAAACGGATACAATAACCACCACCAACCATCAAGCCTGCGTAAAACTCGAAGCGCAGCTTCAGATTTTGTATAGTAAATCTTCGACTGCACCATCACGAACGTATCCAGATCATCTAGGGGTAAGTTCCCATCCCTCAAGAGATGCTGGCCAAATGGCGACTGAAGTGTAGCGAACCGAAAAAACTTTTTCTTGTCTCTTTTCACGACAAAACGGGTGATTCTATTACATAACATACATTGTCCATCAATTAGAAGCACAGTAGTATCGTCGTTCCGTGAGGTCATTGTTTTCATAATAAATCGCTCCCTCTCTCATTCCATTTTAAACGCAAGCAACGTTTTTACGGCAGTTCTATCTTTCGTAGAACGACAAAAAAAGAGGTACTACATGACGTAGTACCCCTCTGATTCCAAGCTATATCAATACGATTAATGCTTATCTTCTCTTTGAAAAATCCCTCTTCGTTTCACTTTTTCTACTGCTTCTTTACTGCTGCGTACGCCAAGCTTCTTCAGCATTTTATTGACCTGATTTTTGAGCGTGCTCTCAGCCTTGTAGAGCTTCTTCTCAATTTGTGATTGCGTGTAACCTGCTTCAATAAGCTCGAATACCTCTCGTTCTGCACCAGTCAGTTCCTTGAGCTGCTCCTCGCGCTTTAGCCGAGCTAGCTCGTTAAGTAAAGCTTCCATTGGAGCAGGATGATGATAGACGCTTCGAATCGTTTGCGGCAGCTCCTGAAAGCGTGTCTTCTCCAAATACTGCACAGCGCCTGCTGTAAAGGCTTGAGTCATAGTTTGCTCATCATTTAATGACGTTAACATTATTATTTTGGCTGGTGAGTGCTCATGCATTAGAATTGCCGTATGAATACCGTCAAGCCGGCTGCCCTCAAGCTGAATATCCATTAGTACAACATCAAATGTGAGCGTTTGCGCCAAACTGATCGCATCACTAGAATTCGTAGCGGTACCTACAACGAGCAAATCAGGCTCTTTATTCAAATAGGTAGTGAGCGCTTTAATCCAGTCCGTATCATCCTCTACAATAAACACTTTGATGTGACTCAAGATGGCTCTCTCCTTCTCTACGATTTATAAAATCTTTTTTCGCGGCCAAACTAATGCTGCACGCGTCCCTAATCCTTCTTGGCTGGTCAGTATGACCTTTGCACCACTCTTTTGCATGACATTATAAACGTAAGATAAGCCGAGTCCAAAATTCCGCCCGCTTTTCCCGCTGCTATAGAAAGGATCAAACACTTGACTCAGCTTCTCCTCCGCGATTCCTATTCCGCTATCTTGCACAGACAGCTCGGCGCCATTCTTGTAAGCTGCAAGCCTTACCTCAACAGCTCCACCAGTTGGCATCGCATCGCTCGCATTCATAAGCAGGTTCCCAAATGCCTCGCTTATATGAATCGGATCACATAGGATGACGGGACGATACTCATACTTCGCGTTTACTGTTATTCCTTTATTTTTCAACAAACCTTCATGCTGAAAAAGCACTTTCTCGATGAGCTGATCCAGCTGTACCGGTTGCTCTTGCAACGAGATGTCCTTTATTTGACTATGAATACGACTGATCATCTCAAGCATATGATTGGATGCATTCGTAATGATTTGCATATGTTGCATAGACTGCTCATTCGATTCTGGCAGCAAATTTTTTAAGTTTTCCGTGCTGATCGCTATTTTTCCAATTTCATTTTTTATCGTATGATTAAGCATCGTTGTGCCTGTACTAACTGCTCGCATTGCACTCTCCATAGGATCATGCTCGAAGCGAAGTTTAACACCGAGAACACCGTACATGAACGTACATAACAGCGCGACCGACAGCGAATAAATCATAAAAACAGAAATATAATTAAAAAATTCAAATTCAGGAGAAATAACCTTTGCTACATAAATGAAGATAAGAACAGCAAGCAGTGTCGGAACCATAATGATTGTTGTAATAAATCGACTTCGCTTTAACCTCTTATCATGCTCTTTCCAATAGGATGCGAATAATAAATAACAGGAAATTAAGTAATATGGCGCGCTCCATAATAGCAAAAGATTAAAAAACCATTGCTCATCGGAAGAAATCATCACAAACAAAGCCATCAAAAAAATCGGAACAGAAAGATAAAATTTTAGTTTTTTTCTCATTCGATTATTGTTTAGTACAGATGCATATAAGAGGCTAAAAATAAAAACAGCATATGGCGTAAATGTATAGTTGAGAAATTGTAATACATTAGTAAGATGAAATAACCCTTTGTCTAACAACACTTCTGAGAGTCCGCCAATTGAAGCGCTGCATAAGAAAAGCGCGGCCCAGCGATTCGACTCGCTCCTGCGATTGTTTAATATGACAATTACGGCTGCCGTAAATAGAGCGATAAAATAAAACAGCATAACGAATACCATCCTGTCATTGTTTGTATGTCTATCCTAACATATTTGACTATCTGTTAGTCGAATCATTGCAACTTGCCATAAAAAAATCCCAATCCAACTCATAAGAGTGGATTGGGATTTTTTTGGATTATCATGTTAGTAGTCCGATTTCGGCTTACGTGGCTGAGGTTTCGGCTTGTTCTGAACGGCTGGCAGATGCCTCATGCTTCTGAGCATCGGTCCTTTGCAGATGGGGCATGTTTGCTCCGTAGCAGCAAACTCATCTCTAACCCATGCTTTGCATTCCGGATTTTTACATTTGAAAATTTTGGTCGCTTTTAATTTCGGTTTTTCATCTTCGTTAGTAGCCACGCTTTTCTTATTCCCCTTTTCTTTCTATGCTTACATCATTAATTATTTATAGCGTTAAATAAACAGGGACTACACAAACTGGTTTGGATAATGTCATGCTATTACCCGTAAACGTCAATTCTCCACTTGCTTTATTAACTTTGAACGTAACGATATTGTTTGTATCTCGGTTTGCAGCCAGTAAATATCTGCCGTTTGGTGTCAATGCAAAATGACGCGGATGACCGCCTTCTACTGATATATGCTGCACCAGAGACAATGATCCAGTCTGCTCATCGATTGCGAAAACAACAATACTGTCATGACCACGATTGGAACCATATACAAATTTGCCGTCCGTAGATACTGTAATTTCGGCGCAAGAATTTTCATCCTTAAAATCTGCCGGAAGAGTACTTACGGTTTCTTTTGTCGTCAACTGGCCGGTCTCTTTATCGTATGTAAACGAAGTAATCGTTGAATCCACCTCATTGATGACGTAGACGAACTTTCCATTCGGATGAAACGATAAATGACGCGGGCCAGCACCTGGATGCAGAGAAACCTCGCTTTGATGAATGAGCTTATTAGCAGCTTCGTCCAAGCGATAGGTTACAATTCGATCAAGACCCAGATCGGAAACTAACAAATAGCGACCGTCAGGACTATAGAACGAGGAATGAGGATGCGGTCGATCCTGGCGTTCTGGATGCTGACTGCTGCCTACATGTTGTTTCACATCAAGCTGTTGACCAATAGCACCCTCTTCTGTAATGTCAAAAAGTCCAATCATACCGCCATGATAGCTCGTTACCGTCAAAAATCGGCTATTTTCATCACGCTGAATATGGCAGGTCGTTGATGCGACCGTCTCTTTACGGTTTATGAGCCGTAATGAGCCCTCCTTGGAATCAATGGCAAATGCAGCAGCTTCTCCAACCTTTTGACCAGATTTATTTATGGTCTCAGAAATTGCGTACAATAGCTTGCGGTCTGCATCTACATTGAGAAACGTCGGATTTCTAAATTCAGCAACCGCGTCCGTCAACGTTAATGTACCCGATTCTTCATCGAATGCATACACGTATACGCCATTCTCCTCGGCTTCCGCATAAGAGCCCGCGAACACTAGTAGACGTTGATGTTCATTTGTCACGTTTAATACCCCCTAAGCATTTGCATGTCAACATATCTTAATAAGCGTCTGACTTTTATACCGTTATCTATTATAAGTTGTGAAAGCTAATCCGACAAATTGGTTTTTTTATACTATTCATTTACGACTCCAGCTGCTGCCTGTCCAGACAACAAAGTCGCCGAGGTTTACTCCCTCAGCGACCTTTGTTAATGGCACTTCGATACGTTTTGCATTTACAAGTATAAAAGCAGCTTTCTCGTTCAAATCAATGATTTCACCTATTCGCTCAATTTGACAGTTTCTCCTAAGAGTTGCATCCTCCACGAGATTGCCGCCTCCCGTAAGCTATTAAGACTTGGGTGAGTCAGGAACGCAATAACCATCAGTACAGGTAACATCAGCGTCCCCTTCGTTTACTTGAATAAAGTTCGGATGTTTTTCTTCCCACGCTTTGTTTAATGTATCCAAAAACACCTCAGGCGATTGCGCGCCGGAAACTGCATATTTACGATCAACAACATAAAAAGGAACACCACGTATGCCGAGCTTGCTGCCTTCCTCTTCTTCTTCACGAACGTTGTCAGCGAACTGGTTAGTCTCGAGCATCGCAGCTACTGCTGCTGCGTCAAGGCCAGCTTCTGCAGCAATTTCAGCAAGTCGCTCGCGATTGCCTACGTTTACACCATCCGTGAAATATGCTTTGAACAATCTCTCGGAAACTTCCTTTTCCTTGCCCATCTGAGTAGCAAAGTGAACGACACGATGCGCGTCGAACGTATTTGTAGAAACCGTACCATCAAAATGGAATGCGAGTCCTACTGCTGCAGCTTGTTCCGCCACATTAACCGTTGTTTCCTTCGCTTTCTCCACGCTCATTCCGTATTTAGAAGCAAGCATGCTATATGTGCTTATATTCGAATTAGGATCAGCACCAGGGTCTAGCTCAAAGCTCCGGAACACGATTTCGATCTGCTCTTTATGTGCGAATTTCGCAAGCGCGAGCTCGAACTTTCTTTTTCCTATATAACAAAACGGACATACATAATCCGACCAAATTTCAACTTTCAATGCAGACACCTCCAGAATGTTTTAAAAAAAGTATGATACTATATTTCTTATTGTAACATGTTTGAACAACTTTTTGAAAACAACACGTTGGACTTTATTATAAATACAAAAAGATTCTTATCGCAAGTTTCCTTGTCGATAAGAATCTTTTGTTTATACTGCAAATATATGACGTCCGATTTTTAATGTTTGCTTGCGGGACCAAATCCATTCAGAAGTAGCTGTCTCCGGATTAAAATAGTAAAGTGCTCCACCCGTTGGATCATACCCTTTTACAGCTTCCTGTGCTGCTTTATAGGCTGTTTTGTCCGGAGTAAGTTTATATTGTCCATCATCAACAGCAGTAAATGCTCGCGGCTGTTCAATAACACCTCTAACTGTATCTGGGAAACTGGACGATGCCAATCGATTCATAACTACGGCTCCAACCGCAACTTGTCCTTTATACGATTCACCACGAGCTTCTGCATAAATGATTCTTGCCAGCAGATCAAGCTCACCTTGGTTCACAGAAACACTTTTAAGTGTTTTCCAAGTCTGTGTGCCTGCAACACCATCAGCAACTACACCATAATCCTTCTGAAAACGTTTCAGTGACTCTAGCGTTGTTGTGCCAAAATAGGCAGTTACATCTTTATTAAAATAACCAAGTGTTTTTAACCGATATTGTAAATCAGGCACATCAGGTCCCGAGCTTCCTACCTTTAATGTTGCAGGCGGAGCAGCATGTGCAGCTTCGAGTGGAATTGAAAATGCCAGCATAAATATTATAATAAGCGCCATACTATGTTGTATGAATTTACTGTTCATCATTAGGAATGAACCTCCTTTTTCTTTAGCGTACATACAAATTGTCCGCAATTTGGAAGAAGATTGGCAACTCTTCAACAGACTCGTTTGAGTTTAGCACAGTTAAAATGGAATTGTAACCGAATTTGCAGAATTGCATTTATTTACTAATTTACAAGATCGCAAAATTCTGAAACGAAATAGGAATTGGAAAAAGGTCTTTTCAATAAATTGAAATATGCGATTCTGGATAAATCGAGAGCTATTTAAAAAGAAAAAAACTGTTGAGTTTTCTCAACAGTTTTTTCTCGTTTATCATGATTAACATTAATAGATTTAGTTATTATTAGTAGCTACTTTAGCGTCCGTTGACTCCTCTTTGTCGCTCGATAAGAACCAACCTATAACTGCGATCAAGACAAGGACAACATAGAAAGTGATTTTCCAAGCAGGTGAATGGGAGAACGATTCTGGTATAATCGCCAGTTTAGGGTGAGACAATGTTACAACAGCCAACTTGACGCCTACCCAACCGACAATAACAAATGCAGCAACTTCAAGTCCAGGTTTGCGCTCAAGCAGTTTCACGAAAGCTGAAGCGGCGAAACGCATAATGATTAGACCAATAAAACCACCGATAAAGATTACCGCAAAATGACCGCCATCCATTCCGCCAATCTTCGGCAAATTGGTAGTTGGAAGTGCCATAGCAAGCGCAACAGCTGCTAAAATGGAATCTACTGCGAATGCGATATCCGCAATCTCCACCTTTAATACGGTTAACCAGAAACCGCTCGCTTTTTTATTTTCTTTTTTGTCTACTGTAACATTATCGACATGTTTCTTGAAAATAACTTTTCGTAAAATATGGTTTAACGCAATGAACAATAAGTACAACGCTCCAATTGCTTGTACCTGCCACACATCCACTAAGAAAGAAATAGCGAATAATGAAGCAAATCTGAAAACAAAAGCTCCTGCTAAGCCATAGAACAATGCTTTCTTACGTTCCTTCTCCGGTAGATGTTTGACCATAATAGCCAACACAAGTGCATTGTCTGCTGCGAGCAAACCTTCAATAGCTATGAGGATGAGCAGAACCCATCCATATTCCATTAACAAACCAAAATCCATACTAGATTCCTCCCTTTCGACTCTGCATAAGTAAATTTAACTTGCGCTTACACCCAAAAAATAGACCTTTGCCGACTAGTGGCAAAGGTCTCGCTAACAACGTTAAGTTGCCAATAAAGCCGGAGATCGTTAGATTCTCGTAATGACGACTTTACTGTAGCAGCTACTCCCCTTTGGAATGAAGCACGATGAAGTTATAAAAAGGTATACGGGCTGTTTATAAATGGGTTTCAAAATTAAAAAACAATTTAACTATTTTTTATTTTAGATGAGCCGTTGTGCGAATCTTCATAAACCCAAAACTTCATATTGACAAAAATCTAAACTTGTAACTATAATAGTTACATCAAGCGAACGCGTCGCTTTTATTTTTTAGTCTGATTGTAACAATTATTGTTACAACTCATGAAGTTAGATTGCAAAATAATAAAACCTTAAGAAAAAGGAGTTTTTCAAATGAAAATAGCTGTTATTGGTGCTGCAGGACGTGCTGGAAGTCGTATCGTAGAGGAAGCCAAAAACCGAGGTCACCAAGTTACTGCCATCGTACGTGATGCATCAAAACTCACGAGCACGCAAGGATTCGAAGTTTTGGTTAAAGATGTGTTTCAAACGGGCGCTGAGCTAAACGAGTTTGATGTTGTTATTAATGCTTTCTCAGCGAAACCAGGCGTTGAGCACCAGCATGTGGAAGTAATCAAGCATTTGATCGAGGTACTTAAGAAATCCCCTAATACCATTCTTTATAATGTTGGCGGCGCAGGCAGCTTGCTCGTTGATGACAAGGGTACGCTTTTAAAAGACACACCTGAGTTCCCATCCATCTATTATGCTACGGCTAATGCACAAAGCGAGCAGCTTGAAGTACTTCGCGGCGAGAAAGAATTGAAATGGACTTTCTTTAGTCCAGCTGCGATGTTTGAGCCAGGAGAGAAAACAGGAAAAGTTCAACTAGGCAACGATCATTTTCTATTAAATGCTAGTCATGAGAGCAAGATCAGCATGGAAGATTATGCTGCAGTATTGCTTGATGAAATCGAAAATCCGCAGTTTCTAAATCGCCGCTTCACAGCAATCAACGTATAAGGATCATACCGAGGACAAGTCTCTGTTAAGAGGCTTGTTTTTTTGCAACTAGCCTATTCTGACGTTGTACCCCCCTACTGTAATTGTTACAATATAACTATTCATATCAATGATGTCTTCATTTGTTTACATAATTATTATTATGTTCATTTAGCATCATTAATCATTCATGCCATTAACTTTAGGAGTGACTCGTCATCAACATTATTAAGCAAAAAGATCGCGAAGAGCTCGACAAGAAGCTACCTACTATGCCTTGGTATATTGAAAAGTTTATCAATTACAAACTTCCGGATTTATCCCCCTCATCACTTGTAGAATATATGAGAGATTATGAAACGTTTCTTAACTGGTTGATGGCAGAAGGTCTATCTGAGGCAGCAAATATTAGAGATGTAGCGTTACTTGAACTGGAAAAGCTGCATATGGACAGCATTGATGGCTTCCGTATGTATTTATCGACACACAAAGTGGAGCGTAACAGTAAAACGACGATCTCACGCAAGCTTTCCTCCCTCCGTTCGTTGTTTCATTATTTAAGCCAAATTGCTGAGGATGAGGAATTTTACCCTCTGCTTAAACGAAATGTAATGGCTAAGGTAACGATCAAGCGGACTCATAAGCCGAAAGATACAGCCGCAAAGCTTGAGGGAAAATTGCTTCAAGAAGAGGAAATATCCGAATTTATGGCTTATATAAAGCAGCATTATGGGACGGATGTCGCCAAAAACAAGCAGGCTCTTTACGCATATGAGTTAAATATGACAAGAGATGCATGTATCATTAGCTTTATTTTACATTCAGGCTTACGTGTATCTGAACTCGTCAACTTAAACGTCGATGATATCGACCTTAAGAAAAAACTTTCCTATGTTTATCGCAAAGGTAAAAATGATGATACGTTTAAAACCCCTGTTTATTTTCGCCAAGAGGCCGTTGAGGATTTACAAGCTTACTTGACCCTAAGGGATCTCCGTTACAAAGCACCTAAAAGAGAGAAAGCTTTGTTTCTAGCCGTTGCTAATGGGAAAAACGAAGGCTCACGCATGACAAAACGAGCTATTCAAGAAATGGTGCTCAAATATGCCAAACGCTTTGGAAAACCCTACTTATCCGTACATAAGCTCAGACATAGCTTCGCCACTGACTACTACTTGCGAAACGACATTTACAAGACCCAGGAGCAGCTTGGGCATGCCTCACCGGAAACGACGCAAATATACGCACACTTAACCGATAAAACGATGGCACAAGCAATCGATCGAACAAAAAAAGAGGACGAGACGAGCTAACGCAACTATGCGTTAGCCTGACTTGACCTCTTTTCTTTATTAATGCCATTAAGAACTTGTTTGCAAAATAACAGATTCCTGCATAGAAAGCTGCGTTAGAACAAGATTTGAGTAGATGCCGCCTTTCTTCATCAACTCCGAATGCGACCCCTGCTCAGCAACTCGGCCGTTCTCAATGACGAGAATGAGATCAGCGTCCTTAATGGTGGATAGTCGGTGCGCAATAATAAATGCCGTTCTGCCCGCAAGCAGCGTCTGCAATGCCTCTTGGATATGCTGCTCTGTTTCCATATCTACGCTAGAAGTAGCCTCGTCTAATATGAGTATGCTAGGATCTGATAACAAGACGCGTCCGAAGGCAAGCAGCTGCCTCTGACCGACAGAGAGCTTCGATCCTCGCTCCTCCAGCTGTGTCTGATAGCCATCTGACAGCTTGCTTACGACGCGGTCGAGCCTCACACTCTCGGCTGCTCTAAGCATCTCTTCCTCCGTGGCATGGTCGTTTCCATAACGTAAGTTCTCTTCTACCGTACCCGCAAAAATAAATGAATCTTGCAGCACGATTCCCATTTGCTTGCGCAGAGATTCGAGTGTTGCCTGCTTGACATCCATTCCATCAATACGAACGGTACCGTCAGTTGCATCGTAGAAACGCATCAATAAATTAACGATCGTACTTTTTCCTGCGCCAGTTGGTCCGACTAAAGCGACTCTTTGCCCTGGCTTGACGTGGAAGGAGACGTTATGAAGCACGTCAGGCTTATTTTCCTCATATCGGAACGATACATTATCAAAGTCAACCTCGCCACGAACCTGCGGCAGTTCTAGTGCATGCTTACTATTTTTTACCTCAGGATCGGTGTCAAGCACTTCAAAAATGCGCTCGGCTGAGGCCATGGCGGACAACAGCTGACTGTACACCTTGGATAACGCGCTCAGAGGACCCCAGAACCGCCACAAATAGTTAATAAAAGCCATAATAAAGCCAAGCGTTATTGCACCCTCAATGACCCTCATAGCTCCAAACCATACAACGATGCAAGTACCCAGCATTCCAATCATTTCAACTAGTGGATATACGGTAGATTCCAACGTAATTGCCCGCATGAACGCGCCTTTGTTGCGAGTATTTATGGCTTCAAATCGCTCATTATTTGTCCGTTGGCGGGAGAATGCTTGAATGACACGTATCCCTTGAATCGTTTCGTTAACATTACCGTTAATCGATGACATTGTTGAGCGTGAACGCGACCATGAACCTTCGATTTTTGGACGGAGCTTCGCGACGATGAAATAGAGCAGCGGCATCATAATAAACGAAAGCAGAGCGAGCTGCCAATCCATCCACATCAAAATAATGACGATGCCGAGTAAATGTGTAACCTCCATCACCATCGTAATCAAGCCGCCGTTGATCAGCTCACCTATCGCATTCGTATCGTTAGTAATTCTGGACATGATTTTACCTGCCGGCCGTCCGTCAAAAAAACGAAATGACAAGGTTTGCAAATGATTAAATAATTGCTGACGAAGATCAAACAAAATGCGTTGTCCTGTAAAATTGATCCATTTGGTATGCATATAGCTGAACAACCAGCCTATTAGCTTAACGCCAAGCAAGACGGCACCTAATACATGAATAACGGAATAATCTGTTTGGTTGATCCCTTTATCTATGATATACGCAAGAATAATCGGCTCGGATAAGCTTAATAGCATATTAATAAGAACGATAATAATGACCCATGTCATTAATTTGCGATACGGGATAAGATATTGCAGCATACGCCGCATGTATTTGCCATTAAACGGCTTCTCCTCCACATCATTATCCATATCCCATTCCACTTGACTCATGATCTCACCTCTTTTCTATTGATGAGCGATTTGCTTCTGTCTATCGAACAATTGACGGAAGAAGCCACTGCCTTCGTTTAATTCCTTATGTGTACCTTCTTCAGCCACGCGGCCATTTTCAAGAACAATAATACGATCTGCATGCTGAATGGAAGAAAGCCGCTGCGCGATAATAAACGTCGTCCGCCCTTTCATTACTTCTAACAGAGCTTCGTGGATTGCGGATTCAGTTGCTGTATCTACGCTTGCCGTCGCTTCATCCAATACAAGAATCGGTGGATCCATTAAAATAGCACGAGCAAGCGCCACACGTTGTCTTTGCCCGCCTGAGAGTCCGACGCCTCGCTCTCCGATCCGCGTATCATAACCGTTTGGCATGCTTTCGATAAAGGAATGAATCTGTGATTTGCGTGCTGCTTCCTCAATTTGCTCCTGCGAAGCATCAGGATGACCGTAGGCGATATTATCTCGAATCGACGCTGAGAACAAGAAGGTCTCTTGCGGTACGATGCCTATGCTGCTCCGAAGTCCGTCAAGGTCGTATTTCCGCACATCTACGCCATCGATGAGAACACTGCCTCCGGACACATCATAATAACGTGAAAGCAAACCAATGAGACTGCTTTTGCCTGATCCCGTTGCTCCAAGTACACCGATAACCTCACCTTGCTTCACTTGGAAAGAAACCTCATCCAATATTGGCTTATCCTTCGCTGTATCCTGATCCGAAAAGTAGAATGTTACTTGATCGAATACTACATTACCGCGCATACCGCTTGTATCTTTAGCTTGATCGGGATTTTGGATATCAATCGGTGTATCCAGCACTTCAAATACGCGCGGAGCCGCTTTAATCGCTTGCTGAAAAATATTAATTTGCCAGCCAAGCATATTAAGCGGCCAAATGATGCCCCATGTATACCATTGGAACGCCATAAAGGTACCAATTGACATTTCGTCGCGAGCGACAAAGATAGCTCCGATCCAGATCATCATGACAAAGGTGAGACCGCCGTAGAAGCCCATTAACGGAAATGCTTTTGCCTCCAGCCTTGCCCGATCCATATTCGTATCGAAATTTTGCTCGTTTCGCTCTGCGAACTTCTGCTGCTCTACCGTCTCGGTCGCAAATGATTTGACTACTCGAATGCCTGAAATATTTTCTTGAAGCGTTGTCGTTAAACGCCCCATTTGTTCGCGAATATTGGACCAAGCTGGTCCTACCTTGTGGTTAAAGCGAAATAACACTAACAAAATAAAAGGGATTGTTATTAAGCTGATTAAGGTTACCTTCCATTGCATTGTCATCATGAAAATAGTCGTTCCGACAAATGTAAGCAAGCCAGTAATTAGGTTCATCGCTCCAAACCCGACAAAGTTTTTTACCGCGTCAATATCACCAGTCATTCTCGACATCAATTGCCCGGTCTGTGCGCGGTCATAATAAGAGAATGATAAGCGCTGCAGATGCTCATATAGCTCCTTCCGAAGCTTAAACACCACATTTTGACCGACCAGCTCTTGGGAATATCCTTGTATGAACATGCCTAAGCTTTTTAAAGCTTGAATGCCTGCCAAAGCAAGTGTTAATCCTATAACGACGGACATATTGCTTTTTCCAATTCCTTCATCAAATATTAAGGCTAATACCCACGGTGCCACCAAATCAAATATCGTCGCAAAAATCATAATGATTACCGCTGTAAATACCCATTTGGCACTTGGTCTTACATAAATCATCAAACGTAACAGCGTTTTCATTGGAGTGCCCCTTCCCCTGTAGGAAACAAAAAAAGACCTCAAGCCAAAGTCGGCTTGAGATCTTCGTATAATAGCGTGCAACGCTTAAAATAGCTACGTTGACACCAATGAACGAAGGCAGCCCGATCGGCATGTTTGAATAAATGGCTGGAATTTCATGCTAAACTGTGCGTCGCCGTCAATCATTCCCATCCAATTATTAAACATTCGTGAGCCCCCCTTTTCGTATCCATTTGATCATATTTTCCTAACCCATCCAAATCTTAACATCAGTTTCTGCCTTTACGCAAGAGGTGTTTACAAAAAAAAATTTAAAACCTGTCCGACTCGTTGGGCAAATCAAAGTCGCTTGAGGAGATGCCTTCCTCCACTGCAAACTCAAAATCCTCAATATCGTAAATTTGTACTGGAACCTCAGCTTCAATAAGCTTATCCTGAAACTCAAACTGATCAGACAACAATGGTACCTTCAGCTTCAAGCCTGTTAACAGCAATTCAGTTTCGATCGGATCGAACATTTCACCATAATACGCGTTATCGACAGCATGCACGACCGTAAAATGAATGGTATCGTTTAGAATTAGCGGCGAGCTTTCTCGCCAAGGCACCTGCATCGCCTTTTCTATTTTTTTGCTGTTGAGCGCGTCCTCAAAAAAAGCGATCAGCTCATTTATTTTGGATTTTACATGACCATCATCATCTGGATCATCCATGACAGGTTCAACACCGTCTCTCATATCATATAGCTCAGCTATGGAAGAATAAGGAACGACAAAATCTATTGGACGACTCGGAACAAGAAGATGTCCATACGTTGCCACCATTACTGCCTCTATTACAAAACGTCGCCGCATGTGATCTCCTCCTATCATATTGTGAAGTAAAGCTAGTTTCAAAGAACCGGTATACAAATAAGAATGGTTACACATTATTATACAATAATACATTGCATGTAAACGAGAGCCATACATCCAAATTTGCACAATATGTGTGCCTCGCAGTAAAATGATCGTTATATTAGAAGTTATAATAGCTTCGTTATATTATAGGAGGGTAACACGAATGCAAAAAGAAGAAGCCATTATTATTGGAGCCGGCCCGTGCGGCTTGGCAGCAGCGATTGAACTCGAACGAATTGGTCTTCAGCCACTTGTCATAGAAAAACGCAACATTGTTCATTCGATCTCGCAATATCCAACCTACATGCATTTTTTTAGCAGCCCTGAGATGCTTGAAATCGGTGGAATACCCTTTACGACAGCTAACGATAAACCTTCCAGACTGGAAGCACTCCATTATTATAGAACGGCCGCTCAGCGTAATCACGTTCGTGTACAAGCTTATGAAGCGATAAAAAGCATTACGCCTGAGGACGGTCAATTCATTTTACAGGGTGAAGATCGGTTTGGGGAGAAACGCCTATACAAAAGCAGATATGTCATCATTGCTACAGGTTATTTCGATCATCCAAACGAACTGGGTATTCCCGGCGAGCAGCTCAATAAAGTCAGTCATTTTTTCCGCGAATCGCATCCTTACGTTGGAATGAAGGTCGCTATCATTGGCGGAAGCAACTCAGCGATCGATGCGGCATTAGAGCTAGAACGTGTCGGTGCAGATGTAACGGTCGTCTATCGCGGCAATGATTACTCCACTAGTATTAAGCCTTGGGTCAAGCCAGGTTTCCAGAGCAAGGTAACCAAAGGCTCCATTCGCATGCTGTTCCAGTCAACCGTAACCTCTATCGAGAACAATTATATAACGGTTCATGGTCCTGAAGGCGACATCCAGATTGAAAATGATTTTGTTTTGGCTTTGACTGGCTTCCACCCCGATCGCAACTTCCTTAACGCAAGCGGCGTTACGATTGAGGAAGAAGGTTATCCTACTTTCAACGAAGATACGATGGAGACGAACATTCCTGGCATATATCTCGCAGGAGTCGTAGCATCAAGACATGAAGCAAATGAGATTTTCATTGAATCCGGACGTTATCATGGTCATAAAATAGCCGAGCATATTCTAAACCTCAAATCATGATATTGCTTTACTGTAAATAATATCAAAAAAAAAGGAATCAGCCCAATTAGGCTTGATTCCCTTTTTTTTTACTGGTTTTTAAAAGCATTGATTTGTTGGTCATCCGGCTGCTTATCGCCATACCTTGCTTCCTCATACACCTCAATAAACCGAGGCATACCCTCAATCTTCAACTTACCATCCTGCCATTTACTAAGATCTTCCGATGTTTCGCGAGGAGTCATATGTTCTTTGACCATATAACCCTGCTCGGCGCTGCTCTTCAGTAAACGAGTATATAAAAACCTGATTTTTTCCGTATTTGTACGCAGCTCATTCCATTCCTGTGCAAAGGACCGTTTCTTTGGCAGCAGCTTTTTCAGCTTATTACTCATTTGCTCTCGTAAATTAGTTAATGTCATTAAACTCTCGACTTCATCCGTAAAGCCGACCCCGCCATTGCGGCTATCTGCTCCTCTCTCCTGCAGTTTAGCAGCAAGCAGCTTCGCCCATTGCATTAACTTTCTAACGATAAAATAGAACAAAATACAGAAGATGATGATGACTAGCACGATGGCAAAGATTTTTGCAATTTGTTCCAGCAGCAGCATCCAATCGGATGGCGGCTTGGACTCCTCCATGGGCATTTGAGGAGTTGAAGAATCAATAGGAGGCTCATCAAGCGGTGCTTGCTGCCTCGACTGATTAAACCAGTTCATCATTCGCTCAATGATCGAATGAAAGAAGCGCTCAATCATCTGCTGAATTTGGCGGAATAAAGCAAGGATACTAATGATACTAACGATTACAACAATTAAAATACGATTTTGGCGTTTAAAAGCAAGAGTCGCCGACGTTTTACCTGAATCTACTGTTTCACTGTTCAAATGCCGTTCATTTGCAAAAAAGAAAAATAAAATAACGGCAGCAATTCCGCATACGATTAAAATCCCGTTATACTCTGTCAGTCTTTTTAACACAATTACTTTTAAGGGCTGTACTGCTACATAAAGGATAACGCCAATCAGCATCTGGGTATTGGGAAACGAGAAGGACCATCCGCGCAATTGCGACGACATGCCTCTCATTGCAGCGAAAGCAGCAATAAGTCCGCATATAACCATTGGAATGATAGCCGTATCTCCTACCCATGCGACAAAGAACAACCCGCTATGCAATGCCCCTATTGCGATCGCTAAAAGCAGCTTCACACCGTAGCGTAATCTTGAATAATTTCCAAGGATTACCGAACTAGCCCAGTAACAGAAAGGAATAGTCGCTATCCAAGGCCATACGGCTGCTGTAGGCAGCAGGTAAACTGCTATAGTGATAAATACGGGCAAATAAAAGAGCAGTTCGATAACGCCTTGACCAAAGATGTTTAAAGTAAGAGATCGCTTCTTTGGCTCATTCACGCGATCACCTCTTCTCTGCCGCGACTTGATATCGCTTGTCCATCATCGTTATTTGCGGTCTGAGCTTTATCTGTCAGCATCCAAACCGCTACGGCATTTCCGTTGTAGCGCAGCTGATCGGCTTGCTTCTCCAGCTCTTCGTTCCAATAGGCTGTAATCATGAGTACATCCCGTTCGCTGTATCCGCTTTTTGCTTCACGTTCTATTAAATGATGAAACAGCTCGGTTCGTTCAATGTCAAGCTTCGCCATTTCCTCCCAAATAACGATTAAATGCTCATGTCCGCCTCGCGGCTCGATGTGAACGCTTTCCATCATACCAGTTAAAGGCATATTAGATGCAAATCCAACTTCCATGCCCTGCTGTATGACAGCTTGGGCTGCTCCAGCTGCCCATTCTATGCCGCGCTCGATTAATCCAAGATCAGTTACGTTTCGCCACATGCCCTCTACATCGTCAACATTCAAATAAATCATTAGCCTGCGGTCCGCAGTGAAATCATACTGATGTACTTGAAGGCTTCCTGTCTTCGCCGTTGCTTTCCAGTTGATTTGCTTATACGTATCGCCAGCTTGATACTCACGCACACCCGCAATGATGAATGGATCATTGATGATCCAGCGGCGAATTGATTGATCCCCCTGCCAGCTATGATAAGGAAGCTCATGAATGGGCACATCTGCAGGCTTTGGATAGACGAGCAGCTCACCCTGAAGGGCAATTTGAGCGGACGCATTGGTTAAACCTAGCGGATCACCGCCCGTTAACGTTACGGTTTGAAGCTTGTACCAACCTCGCTTCGCACAGGTAATGCGATGAGTGCGCGTAATTTTCGTATACGGTGAAAGGCTGAAGAAGCTCTTATGGTTCTGATAAAGCTGCCCGCTGCTGACAGAGAAATTATCTAGCTGTTGAAAATGTAAATGCGTGGAAAGCTGCGACTCCACACGCAGCCAAGGAACCGGCAGCCATTTAGCATTGGCCATCTCTTCGATCATCTCGACTTGATCACCGCTAAAACATGATTTGCTCGTAAAACGCCGTTCATATTTAATACGGCGCAATACGAGCTTTTGAAATAATTTGCCCTGTAATGACAAAATGACGATTGCAGCCAAAATAAACCAGAATAAAATCATCGTGCCGCCTAACGAACCGATACGCCTGCTTCAGCAGGCACGGCCGTCAAACGAATAATGTCATCAATAATGGATTCCGCCTGATTAGCGGTACGATGCATGCCGCGAATGGCTAATCGGTGGGACAAAACAGGCTTTGCCATTGCCTTAATATCATCTGGTGTTACGAAATCGCGCCCTCGCAAAATGGCATGCACCTGAGACGCACGCAGCAGCGCTTGACTGCCACGCGGACTAACACCAACGGAAACCTCCTCACGCCTCCGTGTCTGCTCTACGATTTGCAGCAAATACTGAAGAATGTCATCCGTCACTTTCACGGCTGAATACGCTTGCTGAGCCTTCTGAATGACATCGATGCCAGCAACCGGCTCGAGCTGTGCTAGCGGATCATGATCTTTAAAACGCTTTAATAGCTGCAAACCTTCTTCAGTCGTCGGATAACCCATTTTTATTTTGAATAAGAAACGATCTAGCTGTGCTTCCGGAAGGGGAAACGTCCCTTGATGCTCAACAGGGTTTTGTGTAGCAATAACCATAAAAGGACGCTCCAAATATTTGGTTTCCCCATCGATGCTAATTTGGCGCTCTTCCATGCATTCAAGCAAACTCGATTGTGTGCGAGGCGTCGCACGATTAATCTCGTCAGCCAACAGTAAATGAGTAAATAATGGACCAGCTCGGAATTCGAACTCGCTTATCTTTTGATTATAGAAATGAATGCCACTCAGATCCGACGGAAGCAAATCTGGCGTAAATTGAATTCGTCTAAATGATAATGCTAATGATTTGGCCATGGATTTAGCAAGCAATGTCTTGCCTGTTCCAGGTACATCCTCGAGCAGCACATGCCCTGAGGTAAGGAGTCCAATTAGCAACAATTCTACAACTTCTTCTTTGCCTACGATGACGCGTCCAATATTGGATTTCACTTGTTCAGCTAGTTGTTTAATCGTTTCAAAAGACATAAGTCAACTCCTTCATTATGTTTTAAAGCCAGTTCGATCACGCTGCAGCTTCTGCAGTTCCCGCCAGCGAATCATGCGGATGCCTTCACTTTGCATCGTCTTCTTAATCTCAGGATCACGGAATAAATCTAGTTCCATTCCCCTCTTCAGAGGCTGCATGTGAAAAGCATTCAGCTCATCGGTTACAAGAGACGGATGAATAATGATTTCAGAAACACCTGATTGCAAGCCTTCAAGCACCTGCTGCATGCTTGCCTTTAGAGAATCATACGTTTCGCCATCCTGCAAATGAAATGGCAATCCGATTAAATAATCAAGGATAACAACACCTTTCGAATCCGCAAGCATAGCAAGCTGTTTCGCCTGCTCTTCAAGCTCTGGCGAGGCCACTTGGCCAATATTTTGCCGTAAATTACGAGGCAAACGGAATGGCAGGCCATAGGAAGCGCATACATCCAAAACTATAGACAAGAAATTCCTGCCTGTTGCTAATCCATACAAACTTCCCATGTGATTGTCAGCATGGGATGGTTTCATCCCCATAGCAATAGCCATTTCAATTTGTGCGATAAGTTCTTCCTTTACTTGCTCTGGATCTGCTTGCAGTTCAAAGGTTTTGCTGTCCTTCGGGAAATAATTTTCATGAGTAACAAGTGAACTTGTGCTTCCTTTACGGTTAACAGGACCCCAGCGGTACATGTCCCATTCACTAGTAAATGTAAAGTGGACACCTACATCGATTTGCGGGTGACGCGCACTCCAAAGCGCTGCTTCCCTCGCCCAACCACAAGGCATCATAATAGTCGCCGAGCTAACCGTCTGTTCAAGCAGCAGCTGCTGAATGCCGATATTTACCGAATGGCATACTCCGTAATCGTCTGCGTTAATAATCAGCAGTTTCTCGTTCTCGCCGTAACCGAGTGCTTTTGCTAAGCTCATTAATAATCATCCTCCCAATGTTCATTGATCCAGCTGAACCCAAACGTTGTCTGATCGATAATGCCACAAAGTATTTCCTCTTTATCTAAATTATCTCTTAAACGCACGGCAAAATGCAATGCTACATCTAGCAATCTTAATTTCATTAATATCGGCAATATCTTTAATTCATGATGAGTTAACGGATTCGTATCTTGATAACCCTGCAATAAACGTTTCACATTAGCTCGTATATTAGGGTCATCTGGTTTAAGGATATCGACGATAATTACAGCAAGCTCCATCGCTCTAACATCAACTGTTGTGAACTCAAAATCCAGCACGCCTATGATCGCATCGCCCTGAGAAACCGTATTATTAAAAACCAAATCGCCATGGATCCATTGTTTCGGCAGCTCTTCAAGCTTATTGCATTCCTCTATGAGCTTAAGCCGCTCCTCATGCAATGCCATGAAGCTTGATTTTCTACTCGCAAGATCTTCTGATTGAGATTGATATGTCATTGCAAAAAAGGCTTCCTCATCCATAGAGGCATATGTATTCTCTAACATGTAATATGGGCTGTACAGCGGCTTTCCTCTCAGGTTTATGCTGCTTAAGGCACTCGAGAGCTTCGCTGCTGCAACACCTAGTGCATAAACATGATCTGGGTTTGAAACCGTCGGTCGGTCACCCTCAATATAATGAAATAGTGAAGATAATGTACCATCCGCTGCAACGCTGATCGTATCGCCCTTTTTATTATGAACCGGAATCGGCACCTGAAAGGTCAGATCTTGTTTATTCAATGCGTCCAGTACTTCATGCTCCAGCCCCACAATATTGCTATCCTTATGGTTATTGTAAATACGCAGAACAAATTTTCTATTTCCCGACGAAATGATACGGGTCGTATTATTCATCCCGCTCTCCCGATGCTCAATAAGGCAAGGCTCTGCGAACTCATATTCATTTAAATAAGCCGTAAAATCTATGCTGTCTTTCAAAACTGACTAGCCTCCTTGATGGTCCAGCTGCAATCTATTCAATCGAGTTCCAAGCTGTTCCAGCCAGCTCGCAGAGAGTTCTTTTACGTCAAGCAGCTCACTTATGCCTTTTAAGTCTTCCTTATCTCGGTACATGACACGGTTAGCTTCCAAGACCGTCTTGCGAGCAGGATGTTTATATGTAATCTCAAACGTCATTCCAGCCTGTATACTGCCTTCTTGAAGTACACGGAAATAAAGTCCTGTATAACCCTCTCGCTGAATATGACCCGGCAATTCTGGCAGCTTATGTCGTAACCCAAGCTTATAGCACGGCTGTCTTGGCTGACTCACTTGGAGGATGACATCGCCAGCTTGGATAATGTCACCGATACACAAATCCTCCTCTGTCCAATTGGATAGTGTGAAGTTTTCGCCAAAGGCTCCGTAATCAAATGGCTCCTCGTATTGCTCACGCCAATAAGAGTAACGCTCCTGGAAATACACACACACCGCTTTGTCCGGACCTCCATGATGAACGGTATCACCCTGTCCATCACCCTGCAGCCCCGTTGTGGTCAGCGCATGGGCTGTCAGAGTAGGCTGCTTGAAGATGCCCGATAAGATCTCTTTGCTGCCATAAGCAATCGATACAGGCATGCCCACATTGAGTGATACGAGACTCGCAGTCTCTATCTGATGAGTCATATGTATTGTCCCTCCTAAGTTTATCTCTTATTTAACTATTATAAGCTTCATAGGGAGATGTTGGCAAAGAGATCTAACCACATCTATTACTCATGTGGTTAATCCATTGCCAACCTTACTTTCGACACATTCTACTTTCGTTAGCCTCTGAGTTGTCGAAAACCTCTCTTTCATGTTACTTATTGCGCTTCCCCGGGAAATGTTTTTTAAATAGTCCGACTATTTCCTGAAATGGTTCCGTATTATTTCCCGCAGCAAACTATGAATATTTAATAGCTTGCTGTATGAGCTGCTGGGGTGTTGCATGCAAAAGGACAAACGAATAACGCTCAAAATAAAAAACTCGCATCCAACTAGATGCGAGTCAATTGATTATATTTTTTTTACTCTGCTTGATTAGAATTCTGTTCCAGAATGCTGAGAACGAGCCCTTTGAGCTCTATAATATCAAAGGGTTTCGTAAAGCATTGGGTAATTCCGAGAGCAAGGGCTTCTTCCATTTTCTCGGGATCGGCATATGCCGTAATGAGGATTACAGGCACCTCTGGCGACAGTTTTCTTATCCCTTTTAAAATATCAATACCGTTTATTTCTGGCACTTTCAAATCGAGCAGCACACAATTTGGCCTTTGCTGTTCAAAAATGTCCAATGCGATGCTGCCATTCTCAGCTTCATAAACTTCGATTCCCTGAGCGGTAAACAATTCGGCAAGCATCTTTCTAATGTAGGGTTGATCGTCTACAACTAAAATCTTATCATTCAAACCCGTTGATTGGTGAACCGAGTTTGTAGTGGTTTTTACAATGGATCCAGAAAGCGGTTGATCAAATATTCGATTAGTAGATATTGAAGTAACCATTACGGATGGGAGATCTGGCATACTTGCTTTGAAGTGTTGCTGCTCCTTTTCCATTTTTCGTTGATGAAAGAAGACAAACGACACCGCGACAATCATAGCTGCAGCGAAAAGAATGAGAAAATAAATCAATGCGTTGTCTCCTTATGTTCTTAGGCTGAATTACTGCTTAATGAAAATGGACTAATTCAGATTTAGTCATTAACGAGCATCGGTCCAAGTGGACCATCTTCATTTATAATATCTTGAAGTTCGTAAACGGATATCGGAAAATACAGAAACCCAAACACATATGCTGCCAGCTCATAAAGCTGGAAGTATACCACGAGTGAACGATCAGCCACGTAATAGTCCTGGTCAGGCCTTATCGTTTTGAAAGGCTCCAGCGTATCAATCTTTCTTGCCAAGATTTGTGCGCTTACGATGGCGCTAATCTGTCCAACATAGTCCGATCCAGGTTTAAATAGCTGAGCAAGCGTATAGGTTTGTCCTGTCGATTGCTTAAAGGTCAGTGATTGCTGAAGCGTCAAGCCATGAGCTCCGCCCGTATAGGCATAATTGAACAACGAGAGACTAAGATAATCCTTTTGATTGTTCTTCTGTTCATAATAGCCAATCATCTGAGCCCTCGGATCATCAAGCGAGCCTTGATTATGAACCATCTGCTGCACCGTATGATGAATTAAATGGTTAATCTTCTTATCTGCGGCTTCGCTTCTGCCTCCGCTCACATACGGCAATGACAGCTCAGCTTTCGGAAAATCAGCTTTTGCAGTTTGTATAACAACGGGCGGTTGAAATGACATATGAAAGACACCTTCCTATTCGGTAAGATGCTCCATTGTATGCAAAACACGTCTCATCTCATGCCAAACGATTCCACCATGCGTGGAGGCTGATACCCCTCTTCGCTCGAATTGCTCCGATTCATAGAAGGGAATAAGATGCTCCTCGCACATCAAAATAATCGAATCGATGCGGGATAACATGCATTGTTCGACTAGCTTCCGCAGCAATAACGAACCGATGCCTTGTCCTCGAAAATGGTCATCTACTGCGATCGTAAGGATGCAAAAGTTGTTCCCATCCAAAAGATCGGCTTGATTTCCCTTCATCTCGTCACCGCAATCAGTCTGAGAAGTACGAATACCATTTGTTATTCCAATTAATTGGTCACCAAGCCAAACCGACCAAAAAAATGAACGGTAATGCTTATAGCGAAATTGAAAGCCAGCCATGGTAGCAGCAGCTTCTGGCGAATAGCATTTTTGTTCTAGCTTAATGGCTGCGTCGAGTTCCTCTTCTGCGATGGTGCGTAGTTCAATTTCGTTCACAGGAGCGCCTTCTCACGTTCAGTCAACCTTCTGCCACTTACGTTAAGAACAAGCTTTCCGTCTTTCAAGCCGAGAATTTGATCAGCGAATCGCTCCGCCCAGTCACCCTGATGCATAACAGCTATCACGATGACACCTTGCTCCTTGCATAGCGCTTTCAAATCAGTTAGAACTTGATCAGCCGTATGAGGATCAAGACCGGAAACGGGCTCATCTGCTGCAATGACCTTAGCGCCATGAACGAGTGCTCTTGCGATGGCCATACGTTGACGTTCGCCGCCGCTAAGTGTACTCGCCTTCTGATGCGCTTTATCGATCAAACCACGCTTTTCAATCATGTCCATTGCACCCATGTAATCGTCGTTACGAACCATGCCTGTCCATCTGCGCCAAGCAGGCGTCTGTGAGATTGAACCGATAATAACATTTTTCAGTCCAGTCTTGTTCGGGAATAAAAAAGGCTTTTCCTCCACATAAGCAACCTCTCTCCGAACTTTAAGCTTGCCTTTGAATCCCTCTTTGAAAATATCTTTGCCGTCAAATTGATAGGAGCCTTCGCTCCACTTTTCTTGCAAAGCAAGGCATCGTAGCAGCGTGGACTTCCCACTTCCGCTATCGCCTTTAATGGCAATAAAATCGCCAGGATAAGCCTCAAAGCTAATATCATCGAGCACCTTAGGCCCGCCGGGAATTCGTCTGGATAGGTTCTTTACTTTGATCATTTTCCGCTCTCCTTCTGTTTGCAGCAACTAATTCTATGAATCTAGTTTACGTTAAACAAAAAACAGTTTCCATACGAACAAATGTTTGGTATAATAAAAAACAAGAACAAACGTTCTAATGATCGACGAATTCAACATTTTGAAGGAGGCCTGATCACCATGAATAACATCTGCGAAAATTTCCGATATGTAGAAAATGAACGTCTAGGACGCGACTTAACTTTTAAGTTTTATGCCGATGGACGGCTTATTATCATCGATAATGTAGCAGAGGAGGTGATCACTCCCAAGGATTTAAAGGGCGCCAGCAAGGACTTCTACGTTCGTAGACGTATCGCTTTCATTAAAAATCAATTAAGAGCCTCACAGCTAAAATATGCATAGTATTTGTTAAAAGGAGAGCTGAAGTTATTCAGGCTCTCCTTTTTCGTTTATTAAAACTTGCTTCATTAAGTGAGTTGTTTGTTAATGCCGTTTAAGCTCGACGGTCGCTTCGCGAATTTATCAGTTTTAAGCTTTCCTGCCTGTCCGCGTATGCTAGAAGTATTTTGTCGATCACTTTTACCGTTTCTGTTAAATGCCAATCTAATCACCTCCACTATCATTATGCCGGTTTTTTTGGATATCTATGTAAAAGAAATTCATCACTCGCTCCTTACATTGACTCGACCCTACCACTTGCGGTAGATTGATCATACAGTTTCAAGTTTCGCAAAGGAGATCGAATAAATGAAGCAACAAATTATGTTTGACCTCGACGATACATTAATTCACTGCAATAAATACTTTTACTTAGTCATTGATCAATTTATTGATGCGATGACTACTTGGTTCGGAAGCTCTCCCCTCGTTTCTGTTCAAGCTATTCGAGATAAGCAAATGGAGATCGATATTGCAGGCGTTGCTGTGTTTGGATTTAAAAGTGAGCATTTCCCACAATCATTTGTTGATACTTACATTCACTTCTCTCATTTGATCGGTCGCAAACGATCCACAAATGAAGAAAATTTTTTGTGGAAACTTGGCTTAAGTGTATATGAGCACGATAGCGAGCCGTATCCAAATATGGAGCAAACGTTATTCTCACTGGCGGAAGCCGGTCATGAGCTTCATCTTTACACGGGCGGCGAGCTGCCCATTCAACGACGCAAGATTGAGAAATTTAATCTCGAGCGTTACTTCGATTCACGGATTTACATCCGCCGCTTGAAGAATAGCGATGCATTAGAGACTATTTTGTCCGCGGGAGCCTTCGATCGCAACAGTACGTGGATGGTTGGTAACTCCATTCGAACCGATGTTGTCCCTGCTTTAACAGCTGGTATCCATGCCATTCATATGCGTGCGATAACCGAATGGGAGTATAACGTCATTCAGATTGAAGTCGAACCAAAAGGTGCTTTTTTAACCTTAGATCATCTGAAGGACGTTCCTGACGCGATTCACGGCTACGTAAATCGATAATTAATCGACTAAATCAAATAACCCGAATTCGTCACTTTTTGCTAATGACGAATTCGGGTTTTATTATGTGAGAAAAAAGATCTACTATTCGATTGCTAATTCTCCGGTATCCACATCTCTAAGCACAATTTTTCCTTCTCCAGGCGAACCATCCGGAAGCTCAAGCTTCAGTTTTGTCGTCTTCCCCTTCTCGACTAAAGCTTTCACCTGCGTGTCCGTCAAATCCCGTCCAAAGCTCTGCTTCCATATGACGAATTTACAGCCTTCTTTGTAGTGAGAACAGCCATAACCTTTGCGGCCCATAAAGATCGAACCACCGCAGCCAGCCCTCGGACAAGTGGCGATCACAGTCGGAGTGCTTGACACCGCAGCTGCCGCTGTACTTTTTTTCGCCGTTCCTGCTGTTTTAGTTGATGCTGCACGGGTTCGAGTTGCCGTCCCTGCCTTGCCGCCAGAGCCTCTAGCGGGAACAGGAGCTTCACTCTCAAAAGATGTTTTAGCAGCGCGTGACTGAACGCGAACCTTGTCCACAATCATCGTGGCGAATTTTTTTACATTTTCCATGAACTGTCCATCTGAAGCGGTTCCTCTGGAGATTTCGTTTAGACGTCTCTCCCATAACCCCGTCATTTCAGGTGAGGTAAGCAAGTCGATGCCTGCACCACGAATCAGCTCAATGGCCGTCCGGCCTTTTTGTGTAACTTGTATTTTCTTGCCCTGCATTTCCACATACCCTACGTTTTTCAGCCGCTCAATCGTAGCTGCACGTGTAGCAGGCGTACCTAAGCCGGAATCCTTCATCGCATCGCGGACATCCTCGTCCTCAATTTGCTTGCCTGCGCTTTCCATTGCTTTAAGCAGCGTTCCCTCAGTGTAATGCTTAGGAGGCTGTGTGTCCTTCTCTTTCACAATGGCATCCGAGCAAGTAATCCCTTCATCAGCGGATATCGAGAAAGGCTCATTCACCTCAATTTCCTCGTCCTCAGCTTCTTCCTTATCCTTGCTTTTAGCCGTTGTCTTTGCCTTCTCCTTCTTCTGATCAGCATAGATCACCTTCCAGCCCAAGCTTAGAAGCTCCTTAACCGTCGTTTTGAACATTTCGTTCTCCACCTCAGTCATAACCGTGTGCACCTTGTATTCAGCAGCAGGATAAAACTGGGACAAAAACCGTCGCACAATCAAATCATAAAGCTTTTGCTCATCTGGGCTAAGTCCATTTGCTTTGCGATTCGTTGGCAAAATAGCGTGGTGATCCTCTACCTTTGTCGGATTGCAAATGAATTTATTCCCCTTATGCACAAGGCTTCGATTTGCCCCTTTTACGAGATCATCATAGGCTGTGCCTTGAAGGGCATTCAACGTTTTGTGCATCTCCGGAATGTTCTGCTCAGTAACGTAGTTTGAGTTTGTTCTTGGATAAGAGATGACTTTATGCTTCTCGTATAACGCCTGCGCTGTATCCAGCGTTTTTTTTGCAGAAAAAGCATACTTGCCATTGGCTTCCCGCTGCAAAAGAGTGAGATCGTATAGCTTAAACGGATACTCCTTCGTATCTTTAACCTCATACGACGCAATACGCCCCTCCTTGCCCTTAACCTTAGCAGCAATGGCCGCAACTTTATCTTGATCCGTCATTCTCTCGCCTTGCCACATACCGCGGTAAGACATCTCATTTTGAGTGAAGTGCCCTTCTAGTTCAAAAAATTTCAATGAAGAGAACGCTTCGATCTGCTTCTGCCGATCATAGATAAGTGCGAGTACCGGCGTCTGAACTCTTCCAACCGACAGCAGTACATTATGCTTCGTTGTAAAAGCGCGAGATCCATTCATTCCGATGAGCCAATCCGCCTCGCTCCTTGCTGTTGCTGCACGGGTCAAATTCTCATATTCGGCGCCCTCTTTCAGTTCCTCAAACCCTTTTCGGATCGTCTCCGGTGTAAGGTCTGAGATCCAAAGCCGCTTAACGGGTTGGTTTAATTTAAGATGGCGCTGTATGAGGGAGAAAATATATTGGCCTTCTCGCCCGGCATCGCAAGAGTTTACAAGCAGATTGCTGCGCTTTGCCAGATCGCCGATTACCTTAAGCTGATCGATTGTTTTTTTGTTCGGTACGAGCTTGAATTGTGTCGGTATTATGGGAAGATCATTTATATTCCACTTTTTGTAACGATCATCATATGCATCAGGCTCTGCAAGTCCAATCAGATGACCGATAGCCCACGTAATAATATATTGTTCGCCTTCTATGTAGGAACGGTGATTTTTTGCTTTAGGATCGATTGCGGCTGCTATATTTCGTCCCATATCAGGTTTCTCCGCAATGATTAGTGTCTTCAAAAGATAATCGCTCCTTCTTTAAACATTTCGAAAGTCTAACGCCTATCACTCTCCACAAATCGTAATAGAACGTTTCGCACTGTACAGCCACTAGAACATTTTACAGATTTCTAGGTGAAAAAGAAATGCTTTTCCTAATTTCAGAGTATGGAAGTTGTCCATAGAAAAAAGTAAAACCCAACGGGAGGGTTATCCCAATTGGGTTCACTGATAGTCCAAATCTTTATTTTACGTTCATTTTTCTGAAGTAAGCGAACACTATTTATTATTAGGCGGCGTTTCCATATAGGCAATGATTTTGGCGAAAATTGTCCGAACGCCGTCCGACCATTTTGGGTCTTCCGCATACTTCCGATTTATCCATGTAAAAGGGTCTACATCCGCTGGTCTGTCTTTGCTTAAATTAAATACCGTGCGCGCCGCAATTTCTGCGGATTGTTCAATATCTGTATTAAAATCCTGCCAGCTATGAAAAACATTAAAAGGATTATTCGCAATCTTCTTGTGCTGCTTATTCGACTTCGGTACAAACCCTTGCTCTTGACCAGTAATGGCAAATAAGACAACAGGATGTATATCGAAGGTTTGCGCAGCAGTTATAATCGCATCAAAATAAGGCTGTTCAGCTAGTATGGATGATTTCGACTGTAAAAATGATACCAACCGTGTTTGATCAAATTCTTGATAACGAAGCTCGGCAGGCAGCCCATCTATCGGAACGACAATCGGTTGAACTTGTTTTATGACAACCGGTGGCTGCAGCTTATTGTTTGACGGCTTATTTAAGGACCAGCCATACATTAAAGTAGCAGCAATTAATAAGAAACTTAAAGTACTGTAAATATAAGTTCTTGTACTAATCCTGCGTGTTAATGCTTCGCTCCACTGGGTTATAGGAAGAGATATGACTTCAGCAGTGCTCGAAGCCTGCACCATGGTTCGCGATTCGACACCTTCAGATGCTAGCAAACCCCTCAGCTGCGTCAAAAGGCCGTTCTCAGCCTCGTTCGAATCCATACCCGATTGGTCCCTTGTTAATAAGAGCTCGTCCATTACACGCTGCATGAGCGGCTTCTTACAGCTTACGAGCAGCTGTTCCTCCAACCAATCATGGAACGGATCATATATATCTGTCGAAGTTCGGTCTAGTCCTAAACAAACTTGAAAAATGTCTTCCGCTCTAACAGGTCTTTGTCGCTCCAAAACGGTTGTTTTTATGAGCGTCTCTGTGACGTAGCGTTTGATGCTGCTCTCGAAATTCGGCAATTGCTTATGTATAATGCGTTTGACTGCGTCGGCTACGATTTCCGCTCGTTTTTCCCCAGGCATCGCAGCGTATTTGTGCTGAACATAACTTCGAATATTTCGAACGTCTGTTGGTGACAAAACATATGCTTCATCGGCTGGCATGACGAATCGCCCCTTTGCGTCATCTCAAACCGATTTTACCACAACTTTCCTTATGACAGTGAGCTTAGTTTTTGAATTTCTTCTTGAATATATGATTGCATAATAAAGGCCGTTATTTGTTCCTTCTCGCTTACCGTAAATTGATATTCGCAATCACAGCCTTCATCATGCGGGACCATTTGTGCTATCCTTCCATCAATGGTACAAATGACGAGTATCGTGAAATCGATCATATCATCCGGCATTTCCGTCTCAGAAGCATGCTCGACATGCAAAATGATATCTATCCATTGTTCATTCCTGCGTTCGATCGTTGGCTGAAAAGAACGAAATATCAGTTCTGTCATTTTCTCTGATTCGTATTTGATCATAATGTGTCTCCTCTGTACGATGTATTGCCTCTATTCTCAGCAAGAAAAGCGCCCTAAGGCGCTTCTCATACATCTTATTATACTTTTTTTAATCATCTCTCGTCCAATGATTAAGGAAGCATCGATGTTCCCATCAAATATTTATCAACTTCACGTGCTGCCTCGCGACCTTCGTTAATCGCCCAAACGACTAAGCTTTGACCGCGACGCATGTCGCCAGCAGCAAATACTTTATCAACATTGGTGTTGTATTTACCATAAGTTGCTTTTACGTTAGTACGACGGTCTTGTGCAAGTCCAAGCTGTTCAATCAGTGTCGTTTCAGGTCCTTCAAAGCCGACCGCGATAAATACAAGATCTGCAGGCCATACTTTTTCTGTGCCAGGAATTTCACTATATATTTTGCGTCCAGTCTCATCAACTGTGCGTTCAATTTGAACCGTATGAAGCTCTTTTAGGTTTCCGTTTCCATCGCCAACAAATTTCTTCGTCAGTACAGAAAACGCGCGAGGATCTTCGCCAAATAGTGCTTTTGCTTCCTCATGAGCATAATCCAGTGTATAAACATTCGGGAATTGCGGCCATGGATTTTTCATGTTGTCACGCTCAAGCGGCGCTTTAGCATGTGTGCCGAATTGCGTAACCGACTTGCAACCGTGACGGAGTGCAGTGGCCACACAGTCAGAACCTGTATCTCCGCCGCCAATAACGATAACGTCCTTATCTTTTGCGGAAATATAGTTGCCATCCTCTAGATTAGAATCCAAATAGCTTTTAATTGTGCCATTCAAGTAATCCATCGCCATATGAACACCGTTTAAATCGCGGCCTTCCATCTCAACGTCGCGAGCTCTTGTCGAGCCTCCGCAAAGAACGACTGCGTCAAAGTTATTAACCAGCTCGTTAGCTGTAATATCTTTGCCGATTTCTGTATTGGTTACAAAATCAACGCCCTCTGCTGCCATCAAATCAACACGGCGCTGAACGACATGTTTCTCAAGCTTCATCGTAGGAATACCATAGGTTAGCAAGCCGCCGATGCGGTCTGCGCGCTCATATACCGTAACGGTATGTCCTGCTTTGTTTAACTGGGCAGCAGTTGCCATACCCGCAGGCCCAGAACCTACTACGGCAATCCGTTTGCCAGTGCGTACTTTTGGCGGTTGTGGAACAACCCAGCCCTCTTCAAACCCGCGATCAATGATTGCTTGTTCAATCGTTTTGATCGTTACAGCATCACCTATTAAGCCAACCGTACAAGATCCCTCACACGGCGCTGGACAAACCCTGCCAGTGAATTCAGGGAAATTATTCGTTTTATGCAGACGGTCAAGCGCTTCGCGCCATAACCCACGATAAATCAAATTATTCCATTCTGGAATCAGATTGTTTACCGGACAACCAGAGACCGAACCTGCCAGTTCAATGCCTGTATGGCAATATGGCGTACCACAGTCCATGCAGCGAGCCCCTTGCGTCTTTAATTGCTCATCCGAAAAATGCTTATGAAACTCTTGCCAGTCTTTGATACGCTCTAGCGGGTCGCGATCGGCCGGCAATTCGCGCTGAAATTCCATAAAACCAGTAGGTGTAGACATGATCGCATTTCCTCCATCCATATTTCCCGTTAACCACTGCTTAGATTCTCTTTCAAACTATATCGGGAATTCTTCAAATATTCAATAACAAACTTTCTGAAAAAACGAATATTTTGTCTAAAGCACTCGTTTACTATTTTACAACATCCTAGCATTCAAGTACTTATGAAGGTAATGGATTATGCGTACAATCATTTGCACTTTCTGACATATCGTTCGTCAAACGTTCGGTTTTCACTCTAAAATCTATACATCTTGTCGAATAAACGTTTGAAACGTGAAAGCATACTTATTTTTTTCATCGCTCTCTCTGCTCTCGCTTTCCACGAGCTGCCATTGCAAATCAGAGAAAATAGGGAAGAAAGCATCTCCGCCTTCAATATCAACTTCTACTTTCGTAAGCAAGATCTTATTAGCAAAAGGCAGGAACTGCTCATAAATATCAGCTCCGCCTATGACCACAAGCTCTTCGTCTGTATAGACTTCAAGCGCTTCCTCGATCGAATGAACGATCACACAGCCTTCTGGGTGGAAATCCGTCTGACGCGTCAATACGACATTTTTCCGGTCATCAAGCGGCTTAGGAAGCGATTCAAACGTCTTCCGGCCCATCAGCACCGTTTTGCCAATCGTCATCTTCTTGAAAAATGCCATTTCCGCAGGCAAGCGCCATGGAAGTTTATTTCCTATTCCAATCGTCCGGTTACGATCCATTGCAGCAATCAACGTAATATTCATATTCGTTTACTCCTTCCTATTCCTAGTCGATAATAAACTTTAAACCGCTACTGGCGCTTTAATAGACGGATGCGGGTTATAATCCTCAATGGACAAATCTTCAACAGCAAAGTCGAAAATCGTTTTTTTGTCAGCGTTTAATTTTAACAGAGGAAGTGGTTTAGGCTCTCTGCTGAGCTGAATATCGATTTGCTCCAAATGATTCGTATAAATATGAGCGTCACCAAGCGTGTGAATGAACTCTCCAACCTCAAGCCCGCACTCATGCGCAATCATATGCGTCAGTAACGCATAACTCGCGATGTTAAACGGTATGCCGAGGAAAATATCCGCACTGCGCTGGTAGAGTTGACAGGATAACTTGCCGTTTGTTACGTAGAATTGGAACATCGTATGACATGGAGGCAGAGCCATGCTCGGCACATCCTCTGGATTCCAGGCCGATACGATCAGCCTCCGCGAATCCGGATTTTTCTTGATCGTCTCAACGACGTCCTTAAGCTGATCGATGGCACTGCCTTGGGTCGTCTTCCAATCCCGCCACTGCTTGCCATATACGTTGCCAAGCTCTCCAAATTCAGCGGCAAACGGATCATCGGTCAATATATGCTGTTTAAAAAGATCCATCTGCTCGTCATAAGCTTTGGCGAATTCAGCATCCGTCTGTGAACGTAGGCCAAAATTTGTCATGTCAGGACCGTTATAGGATGTACTTTCGACCCATCTTTTGAATGCCCATTCATTCCAAATATTGTTATTATGTTGAAGAAGATAACGAATGTTCGTATCTCCTTGAATAAACCAAATCAACTCACTTGCAATTAATCGGAAAGGCACACGTTTCGTTGTAAGCAGTGGAAAACCCTCACTAAGATCAAAACGCATTTGATATCCAAAAGTTGAAATGGTACCCGTTCCAGTGCGATCCTCTTTTTTGGTTCCATGCTCTAAAACATATTTTAACAATTGCAGGTAGGTTTGTTCGCTTTTGCTCATTTGGACATTGCTCCCTATCATGAAAAAATCAGAAAAATAACAATTTATTATATCATCATCCGGGATTTCTGTCCTGTTTTCGTTTCTTTCTGAGCGCATGCCTCTCAGGGGCTGAACGATGCAGCTTAATCTCTTCTTCCGTCTCTGGAACGACAATCGGGACAATAGCAGGCTTACCGTTATCATCGATCGCAACAAAAGTAAAAAAAGCAGTAACTGTCGTTTTGCGCTCACCGCTAAACAAATTTTCAGATTGCACTGACACGAATACTTCCATGGAACTGCGATTTGTCCACGAGACAAAGGCTTCAACTTCAATGACTTCCCCGACCCGAATCGGCGCCAAAAAATCAAGGCTGTCCGTGGAAGCAGTTACGGCTTGCATGCGTGCATGTCTCATGGCAGAGATCGCAGCTACTTTATCCATATACTCCATCAGTTTTCCGCCAAACATCGTATTGAAATGATTCGTATCCAAAGGAAAAATAAGCTGCGTCATAATTGTTCGAGAATCTTTTGCAGGCTTGGTCGCTTGCTCCATGTTCGTGTACGCCTCCTTATTATTGCATTGCAGTCCTTGATGCGCAAAGAGGCCCCGCCGGCTGGATAGCCGCGTGACCTCTGATTTCGCAAAACGATAACATTATTGCGATTTATTTAATAAATGTGTGGATTGGGTGGCCTAGTGCAACTTCAGCTGCATCTAGCACGATTTCACCAAGTGTAGGATGCGCGTGAATCGTAAGCGCGATATCCTCAAGAGTTGCACCCATTTCGATAGCAAGAGCAAGCTCAGCGATCATATTGGAAGCCTCAAGACCGATGATTTGCGCACCGAGCACAAGACCGGAATCTGCGTCGGATACTAGTTTAACAAAGCCTTCATTTGCGTTAAGCGACATCGCGCGTCCATTGATTGCGAACGGGAATTTGCCAACCTTCACATTATGGCCTTTGTCTTTTGCTTCCTTCTCACTGAATCCAACGCTTGCGCATTCTGGATCAGAGAAGCAAACTGCTGGTACACATTTGTAGTCAATAACACTGGATTGACCAGAAATAGCTTCAGCTGCAATACGACCCTCGTACATTGCTTTGTGCGCAAGTGCAGGACCCGCAATGATATCGCCAATCGCGTAAATGTGCGGAATGTTTGTACGGCATTGCTCATCAACTTCAACTAAGCCACGATCGGAAAGCTTCACGTTGATTAGGTCAAGACCAAGCTCACCATCGGTATTTGGACGACGTCCAACCGTTACAAGCAGGTAATCCGCTGTTACTTTCTCTTCTTTATCACCAACTGTATAAGTTACAGTTACGTCTTTATCCGTTTGCTCAGCACCTTTTGCTTGTGCGCCAGTAATGATATCAACATTCGTGCTTTTCAGTTTCTTAGCAACGATGTTAGACATATCTTTGTCAAAGCCCGGCAAAATTGCGTCGGAACCTTCAATTACTGTTACTTTTGTACCGAATTTGGAATACATTTGACCAAGCTCGATACCGATATAGCCGCCGCCGATAACGACAAGGCTCTTCGGAATTTCTGGCAAGGACAATGCACCTGTTGACGATACGATGCGACCAGTGAAAGGGAAAGCTTTAAGTTCAATTGGACGTGAACCAGTAGCAATAATACAGTTTTTGAAACGGTAACGAGGCGCTTCTTGATCATTGAATACACGCGCTTCGTTTTCGTTAATAAACATAACTTCGCCTTGGAAATATTGGACTTTGTTTGCTTTCAGAAGTGAAGCAACGCCGCCTGTCAATTTTTTCACGATGCCGTTTTTGAACTCTTGTACTTTAGTAAAGTCAACTTTAGCTTCTCCAACTTCGATACCGAATGCAGAAGCATGGCTGATTGATTCATATTGATGTGATGCGGAAATAAGTGCTTTCGATGGAATACAGCCCACATTCAAGCATACGCCGCCTACATGTTCTTTATCCACGATAAGTACGTTTTGACCTAGTTGAGCAGCACGAATCGCTGCTACATATCCACCTGGGCCCGCACCAATAATTAGAGTATCAATATCTAGGGAAGCATCACCAACAACCATGTCTTATACCTCCATTATGAACAGTTCTGGTTGACCCAGAAGTGTTTTGATGTAATTCATAAAGTTTTGTGCTGTTGCGCCGTCGATAAGACGGTGATCGAAGCTCAGTGAAAGAGCCATTACAGGAGCAGCAACGATTTCACCATTGCGAACAATAGCTTTCTCTGTAATTCTACCTGTACCAAGAATCGCAACTTCTGGGAAGTTGATTACTGGAGTGAAGAACATACCGCCAGCGGAACCAATGTTGGAAATCGAGATTGTGCTGCCTTTTAGCTCGTTAGCAGCAAGTTTACCGTCGCGACCGCGAGCAGCTAGATCACGAATCGAGTCAGCAATTTTGAATAGGTTTTTACGATCTGCATCTTCAATAACCGGCACGATTAGGCCGTTATCTGTATCTGTTGCGATACCGATATTGTAGAATTTACGAAGAACGATTTCTTGGTTTGCCTCATCAAGCGTAGCGTTCAAGATCGGGAACTCGCGGCATGCTGCCACAAGAGCTTTCACGATGAACGGCAAATACGTAAGCTTGGAGCCTTTTTTCTCAGCATAAGGCTTATATTTAGCACGAAGTGCTACTAGCTCAGTTACATCAACTTCATCCATAATCGTAACGTGTGGAGCTGTATAAACCGACTTCGACATTGCATTAGCAATGATTTTGCGAATGCCTTTGAATGGTACACGCTCTTCTGGACGATATGGTGTTCCAGATGTTGTTGCGGCAGGCTTAGCTTCGACCTTCGCTGCAACTTCTGCATTGCTTGGTTGTTCAACTGCAGGAGCAGATGCATCTGTAGCCGTAACTGCAGGAGCGCCGCCAAAACCAGTTACGTCATCACGAGTGATACGTCCGTTTTTGCCAGTTCCGCCTACTTGCGTTAGGTCTACGCCTTGCTCGCGTGCAAATTTGCGAACGCTTGGTGTTGCTAGTACAAGACCCCCTGTAGCTTTTGGTGCTGCTGTTGCTGCTGCCTGGGCTGCTGGAGCTTCTGCTTTAGGAGCCTCTACTGCTAGAGCTGCCGCTGCAGGCGTTTCTGCTTTAGGAGCCTCAGCTGCTGCTGGTTCTGCTTGCTCTGGCAATTCGCCTTCTGCATCAATGATGGCAACAACTTCGCCAATGTTGCAAACTTGACCGTCTTTTACGAGCACTTCTAGTACTTTACCATTTACAGGGCAAGGTACTTCCACGATCGCTTTATCGTTTTGAACTTCCATAATAATGTCATCATCTGTAACCGTGTCTCCAACTTTGATATGCACTTTAATGATTTCGCCTTCGTGCAAACCTTCGCCGAGCTCTGGGAAACGATATTCGAATTTAGCCACCGCTTTAACCTCCTTTAAAAGTTCAGTACTTTGTTAACCGCTGCAGAAATACGAGCTACTGAAGGAAGCCACGCATCCTCAACTAGAGCAAACGGATATACGGTATCCGGTCCAGCTACACGAAGTACTGGAGCTTCTAAGTGCAGAATTGCTTTTTCATTGATTTGGGCAATGATTTCTGCTGCTGCGCCAGAAGTTTTTTGTGCTTCTTGTACAACAATTGCACGGTTTGTTTTCTTAATTGAAGCAACGATGGTATCGATATCTAAAGGAAGCAGTGTGCGAAGATCAATTACTTCTACACTTACGCCTGTTTTTTCAAGCTCTTCTGCTGCTTTGACAGCAGTGTGAACCATAAGACCGTAAGAAATGATCGTTACGTCACTGCCTTCGCGAACAACGTTAGCTTTGCCGATTTCAACTGTATATTCACCTTCAGGCACTTCAGCCTTGAATGCGCGGTACAAGTTCAAGTGCTCCATGAAGAATACTGGATCATTTTCACGGATTGCAGAAATCATCAAGCCTTTTGCATCGTAAGGGTTTGAAGGAATGACAACCTTGATACCCGGAGTTTGAATGGCAAGACCTTCAAGGGAATCCGTGTGCAGCTCTGCCGCTTTAACGCCGCCGCCAAAAGGCGTACGGAATACGATTGGCGAGTTGTAGCGTCCGCCAGAGCGGTAACGCATACGAGCAGCTTGGACAAAGATTTGGTCAAGCGCTTCATAAATAAAACCTACGAATTGGATTTCAGCGATTGGACGGAAACCTTGCAAACCCATACCAACTGCCATACCTGCAAGAGCTGACTCAGCAAGAGGCGTATCAAATACGCGATCTTCACCGAATTCATCCTGCAAACCTTCTGTCACACGGAATACACCGCCGACCTTACCTACGTCCTCACCGAAGATGACAACGTTCGAATCACGTTTCAATTCTACGCGCATCGCATCGCGAATTGCTTCCAACATATTCATTTGAGCCATGATCGTCTGATCCTCCTCTACTATTGAAAATCGTCCTTTTGCTCTTCCAAGTATTGCGGTGTTGTTTCAAACATGCTATCGATCAAGCCTGCTACAGTCATTTTTTCAACTGCTTCAGCTTTTTTGATGTGCTCAGTTACTGTTGCTTTTGCTTCATCTTTCACGCGGTTTGTGTCCTCTTCTGTCCACAAGCCTTTTTTCTCTAGGTATTTACCAAAACGAACAAGCGGATCTTTCAGAGCCCATTCTGCTTCTTCATCTTTTGTACGGTATTTAGTCGTATCATCCGCCAAGGAATGCGGACGGAAACGGTATGTCAGAAGCTCGATCAATGTAGCGCCTTCGCCATTGCGTCCACGCTCTGCTGCTTCACGAACGGCTTTAATAACCGCAAGCACGTCCATTCCATCAACTTGAACACCTTTGATACCAGCAGCAACAGCTTTATGTGCAACTGACAACGCGCCTGTTTGCTTGGAGTAAGGTGTAGTAATGGCATAACCGTTGTTTTGAACAACATAAATAACTGGCAGTTTATAAGCGCCTGCGAAGTTCATGCCTTCATAGAAGTCGCCTTCTGACGAACCGCCGTCGCCTGTATATGTGATAGCTACACGCTTTTCATTCTTTTTCTTAAATGCCATTGCAACGCCAGTAGCATGCAATACTTGTGCGCCAATAATAATTTGCGGCATTAAAACATGTACATCCTCAGGAATTTGACCACCTTGTTGGTGTCCGCGAGAATATAGGAATGCTTGATATAATGGCAAACCGTGCCATACAAGCTGTGGCATATCACGGTAACCTGGGCAAATGAAATCATCTTTGTTCAATGCGTATTCGCTGCCGACCATCGATGCTTCTTGGCCAGACACTGGAGCATAAAAACCTAATCTTCCTTGGCGTCCTAAATTAACAGCACGCTCATCCCATGTACGAGTAAATACCATGCGGTACATAATTTCTTTTAATTGGTCATCAGACAATTCCGGCAATAAATCCGGATTAACAACTTCCCCGTCGAGTGACAAGACAGAAAGCGGAGTTACCGGTTCCGTTTGAACTTCGTATGGCAATTTGCTCATTTTGAACGCTCACCTCAATCGAAATATTTGAAAATCGTTTACCTCTGTTATAGAATTATTATAAACCTGTTTAATGAAAATGGTCAAAGCAAAAAACACAAAAACCGTTGTTTTTTCACCGATTCTCATCATTCTTTTAAGAAATTGTATATGCTACAGACATTTTTTTTTAGTATAACAGCATAATACAATAGGACAGAAATAGATGTGATTCCTTTGATTGTCTTTATATTGTTTACCCACAACAGATGTTTTCCATTCAATAAATCAAATAGATAGGGGAGAAAGAAATGACAGATGAGCGATATTTAAAGAGAACGATAGTGAAGGAGACCGTACCAAGCCAATTTTTACCGGAGCAAAGTCGTAATTTACGTATCTTTTTGCCGCCTGGCTATAATGAAGTACTTAGCTACCCAGTCATATATTGCCAGGATGGTGAAGATTTTTTCAACTTCGGGCGTATTGCGACTACTGCCACTCGATTAATTTTGGATGAAGGACTTGAACCTTTCATCATTGTAGGCGTCGATGTCGACAAAAAGCAGCGCACTGAGGAGTATACGCCAGACGGCAATCGACATGAGGCGTACATTCGTTTTTTCGCAGAGGAGCTACTACCGTTTGTTGAAGAACGTTATGCCGTAAGACAAGACCCCGAACAACGTTTATTAGCGGGTGATTCGCTTGGCGGCTCGGTTTCCTTGCATTTGGCTCTCTCCTATCCGCATCTCTTTACACGCGTCATGTCCTTATCCGGTGCTTTTTATGGTGTATCACAAAATATTATCGCTTCAGCAGGCGACCTAAGCTGGCTGAAAATCTATATGATCGTTGGACTCCAGGAGGATGCCTACGAAACCGATCGTGGTATATTTGATTTTGTGGCCTTGAATCGCAATGCCAAAGCGCTGCTCGAGCTTAATCAGGCGTCTGTCTTCTATGAAGAGAAAGATGGCAAACACCAATGGGGCTTTTGGCAAAAAGAGCTCGATCAAGCGCTAACCTATTTCATTGATGTAGAATAATCAAATGAAAAGCTGTTCAGCAAGCTCCATTCGGAACTGTTGGACAGCTTTTTATTATTAAAATTTATTATTTTATTTGTAAATCAGCTTTAACCCGGTTAAGAAGCTCCTTGCATCCACTGTCCACTAGCTCATAAACAAATGGGAAATTACCTTCATAATAAGGATCAGGCACATCAGCTATTCCCTTGCCCGGCAATAGCTCCATAAAAGTAAACAACCGTTTCGATTCATCGGCAGAGGCTTGACCCTCCCCAAAAAACAGCTTGCGTACATCGCGTAAATTGTTCGTATCCATACATACGATGTAGTCAAAGGTTTTGAAGTCATCCGGTGTTACTAATCGAGCTTTCATCCCCTGGTGTGAAATCTGGTGCTGATCCAGTTGCTCCCTCGTGCCCTCGTGAGGCGGATTCCCCAAATGCCAATCACCGGTACCGGCGGAATCGACTGTTATTTGATCTGCTAAGTTTGCTAGCTCAACCTGATGGCGCATAACAGCCTCTGCCATTGGAGACCTGCATATGTTTCCGAGACATACAAATAAAATACGTGCTTTCATGAGATTCCTCTTTTCTGCTGTTCATTAGATGTATCAATATGTAACGAGCGTCTGGGCAGCTTCCACTTGAAATAAACAGAAAGCATTCGGAAGCTAATTATGATAACGAATAGAACCAAGAGCTCCAAGGATGATTTAAACCAACCAAGTCCAATCGCGAGACCTGCAAGCATTGCCCATACGGCATAAATTTCATCTTTTAGCACAAGCGGTTTACGACCAGCCAGCACATCGCGAATAATGCCGCCGCCTATCCCTGTCAGCATAGCTGCAACAAGTACTGCACTAAGCGGATGTTTCATCTGCGTAGCATAAAGCGCCCCCTGAATAGCAAAAGCAGATAATCCAATGGCATCAAAAAAAGCCTCGCTCCGTCTCCAGCGCTGAATCCAGTCGACTGGCAAAAGAAATGCAATCGTCATTGCAATAATGGCTATTTTCAGCAGGTATCCTTGATTCCAAAGTGATGTAACCGGCATGCCGATCAAGAGATTGCGCACGACGCCGCCTCCAAACGCTGTGACAAGGCCAAGCACGAATACACCTAGTATATCGTATTCTTCCTCCATAGCCACAATCGCTCCACTGACTGCGAAAGCAATTGTACCGATTATGCTAAAAATACCAAAAATGTCCATACTCATAGCAAATGCGCCTCGCTTCCCGTCCATGAACCGATCCCTTCATCGGTACTTTCATTCATCATTTTAGCTGGGAGTTTGTGGATACGCAATGACAATTTTCGTGATATTTATCAAGTAATACATAGAGTTATTCCGCTGCCTCTAGTTTTTTTAGAACAAAAGGCTTTATACTTGTGTGAATAACATTCGATAACGTGAATAAGAAAGGAAAATTCGTCATGCAACCTCGCATCGTAATTTGCACAGGCGGCCAGCTTGGCGCTTGGGCACTTGCACATATAAAACCAAATGATCTGCTCATTGGAGCAGATAGCGGTGCTCGTTTCCTGATCTCAAATGGATTGCGTCCAGATATTTCCATCGGAGATTTTGATTCAGTATCCGAAGAAGAATTGATAGAGATTCGTAAAAACAGCGGTCAAACGATTGCCTGTGACCCTATCGACAAAAATTATACCGATACGGAAATGGCCGTTCGTCTAGCCTTGGATTTGCAGCCTACCGAATTAATCCTACTTGGCGCGCTGGGCACAAGGTTTGATCATTCTCTAGCAAATGTACATCTGCTTGCATTATCGACAAAGCAGCAAGTGAAAACGACGATCATTGATGATCATAACAAAATTTCTCTCGTGACTGATCAAATCACGATCGAACAGCAAGGATACCCGAATGTCTCTTTACTTCCTCTAACACTAAGCGTAGACGGAATTACACTTCATGGATTCCAATATCCGTTGACTGACGCTGAGTTAACAATTGGCCAGTCACTCGGAATCAGCAATGTCCTTGTTTCGTCTACAGGCATCATCACTATACGAAAAGGCTTATTACTGGTCATCCAAAGTCGTGATTAGCTAATCCATTCTTCAACAAAAGACCCAGCCTAGGTGATTGCACCCGCGGCTGGGTTTCTTGTTTTACATGTTTAAACCATCAGAGAAGCTCTTCCTCTTTTGTAACAATCTCTAAGCCTTCTACATGCTTGCGATTCATCAACTTGCGAGTTTTTCTGTTTTCTTTTGATTCAAACACGATATCGAGGTCATACTCCTCATTTTGATCCGGGTAAAGCTTTATTTTGGCGATATACAGCTTCAACCGTTTGTGATTAAACGTAAGCTTTTGTCCTTGTATCTGTACAATAACGTTGCCTCGCTCATCTGCTGGACGATAAACAACACCCATTTTATTAAGTGGATAGATCCATACCGCATCGCCTTTCTCAAATGGTTTCGTTGTTTTTTTCAAGCCCTGTGTGTTACTTTCATTAGGCACACTCTTATTCAATTTGGGGAGCTCAGCTTCAGCTATAGAAGACGTTTTCTGAACTTTCTTTTCATTTCGCGTGTGCTCGCTTATGCGTTTCTCTCCCGATTGATTATCCTTCCGCACTAGCAATTGTTCTGCACGCAACATGACCTCTTCCGGCAACCCGAATCGTCTTGCAATCGCAAATGCATGGCTTTCTCCTGCTTCACCCATCTCCAAGCGATACAACGGCTTTAATGTTTCCGCATCGAAAGCCATTTTCCCATTCTGACATCCGTCAGTCCGAGCAGCAAAAGCTTTAATTTCATTAAAATGTGTTGTTGCCGCTGCTAATGCCCCTCGTTTCAACAATTGCTCCAATAGTGCGATGGAGAGAGCAATGCCTTCTGATGGATCGGTACCCGCTGCCAGCTCATCGAGCAGAAGCAGAGCTCTCGGACCAGCTGCTTGAAGCATATCCTTCAGTACGGTGATATGAGAAGAGAATGTGCTAAGTGACTGTTCCAGACTTTGACCATCTCCAACATCGGCGATGACATGCTGGAAGACGCCCATCTCACTCCCTTGCTCGGCTGGAACAAGCAACCCCGATTGTACCATGAGCACGAATAATCCAATGGTTTTCAAAGTTACCGTTTTACCACCCGTGTTCGGTCCAGTTATAATCAACTGTTTCCATTTATAACCGAGCTCCACATGAAGCGGTACGCTATTTTGCCCAAGCAGTGGATGACGTGCGCTAACGAGACGTACAACAGGCTGTTCTGATAAAGTAATTCTTTTACCTTCATAAGAACGAGACAACTTCGCCCTAGCCGTAATGAAATCAAATGAAGCCATAGCTTCTACATTACGAAACAACTCAAAGGAGAACGACTCTGTATATTCGGACAATCGGGATAAAATAACGGTGCGCTCCCGCTCTTCATCTGCCTTCCATTGCTGCAGCTCTACCTGAAGCTCGGATGCATCTAATGGTTCCACGAATAAGGTCTGACCACTTGCGGACTCATCCCATACCGTCCCGGGTACCTGCTTGCGATGCTCGCGTTTTACCGCAATAACAAATCGATCATGGCGTTTACTGATGACTGGCTCTTGCAGTGAAGTTCGGTACTTATAAAGCGCATTCTCCATTTTTTTCTGGATTTTATCCTCCGTTGCGTAAATATGTCTGCGGATGTAGGCAAGATCAGGGCTAGCTTGATCGGTTAACTGTCCGTAACGGATACAACGTTTTAGTTCATCCCTCAGCACAGGGCAATCGTACATGGATTCCGCATAGGCAGCTATCGTTGGCGCAATTTCACGCTTGCTGAACATATACTTTTTCATTTGCACAACAGATGTCAGCCATACTGACAACTGCTCGAGTTCCTGTTCGTTATAAATTCTACCCTTGCCGAGCAGCGACAGAAATGAATCAATTCCATCCATCGCAGATAACGGAATACTTGCGCCACTTCTGAGAAGCTCAGCAGCCTCATACGTTTCTTGCAGCCAAGCTTCAACTTGACGATGCTTCGTGCTTGGTTCAAGTCGTTCAGCTAACAATCGTCCTGCTGGTGAAATCGTGAAACTTACTACACCTGCTTTTACTTTATCAAATTCTAATCTTCGCCAAGATGCTTCATTCATCTGTGTGGCCTCCTCTATTTTTGAAAAAAAAAAGACAGAAACAGAACGCGGGCGCGTTCCATTCCTGTCTTCGATCGACAAATGCTCCAATACCATTTCCATTGATAACGAAATCGTTAACATGTAAATGGATATAAAAAAACCGCGCTGCGAGAGCACGGTGATTGGGCCGCTGTCGAATTGCTTCAGGCGGAAATCCTCATGTCCAGAACTCTTGGCGTCAGATCACGAAATAAAGCCTCGCATCTCAGTGTTTTCACACACCGGGAATCGTTGCAAGACCAACGTTCATCTGACTATATCCAATTTATGAGTTATGGACACCAGCAAACATTAAAATTTCCCCTTTAAGCATAAAGTTAATAGTAGATCCAAAAAAGGATTCATAAATACTGTACAAAAAAGACAAGCATCTTGTCAAGCAAGACTTAACCTATTCCTAAAGCTATAACGAAATTGCCATTCCCGTTCGTGCAAATTGAAGTTGTTCGGGCAGCTTATAATCTCTTCTAAGATCGATATCATGCGACATATGTGTGAAAATGGTTTGTTTTGGCTTCCACTTATGGATAAGCTCGATAGCTTCAATAACATCATAGACAGAACGGGTTTCATACGCAAAAGGCTCTTCGTAAAAGCTTGTACCAAGCACAAGCAAGTCAAGATCTACCAAATGTTTCTGCTGCTCATCAGTCAAGCCGATGGAGTCTGAGCAATATACCCATTTACAGCCTGTTTCAGTATGTTCGAATCGAAAGGCATAGGCATAGCCGTTTTTACCGTGATTGACACGCCAGCTATATGCACGCCATTTACCGAACATAACAGGAGAATCGAAAGAATGGAATTCGATCTGCCGGCTTAACCAAGGAAATCGATCTAATACTTCTTGAATGACTTCCGCAGGCGCGTAGGCTTGACCACGTTTTCCCGTCCAACGGCAAGCGTCTGCCCACTCCACTAATCCGCCGATATGGTCAAAATGAGCATGCGTGATAAGCAGTGTATCGATTTCACGTATTGCTGCCATTTCCAATTGTTTTGCGAAGTCCGTCCCGCAGTCAATCCACACCGTTCCTGCTTCCTGATCCTCAATCTGCAGCGATGACCTATAGCGACGATTTTCCTGCGTATCCCGTGCTTCCATACAAACCTCGCATTCGCAATAAATGCGAGGTACACTCATGGAATCTCCGGTTCCTCTGAAAATCAACTTCGTCATAGCGGCAGCAGCTCAAACGTCTCCGATGCACGGATTTGTTCCATCATTTGAAGCCATTGTTCAGGCTTGTTTGGCAGTGCTGCATAGTAGCCTTCTAGGAATGTGGCAATAAGAGCTGCGTCAATCGTAGTTTGTTCTTCATCTTTCGGCAGGAAGCAAAAATCCAGTTCAGAGACTGCTTGACCTTCGTGGTCCCAAGAAGGGTGAACGTAAGGAAATGCGATTCGCTTGTAACCGATATGCGACAGAACTTCGCGACGAACAAACGGATTCATAGGAGAAACTCCGCCGAATGCATGCTCTTCAGCACGATATGGATCGTATACTTCAGCGAACATGCCAATCGAAACCGTACCGGATTGCTCAGCTAGCTTCTGCAAATCTTGTTCCCGTTTACGCAGCAGAAAGCGACCAATACCGAGTGATGGTTTTCCGATAATCGTAAAGTCAGTCATAGCCACACGCAGCTCTGGATAATAACGGTATTCGGTTGAGCCTACCACTTCCCCCTCATGTATCGCCACATAAACATGAATGGTTGGATCTTCAAGAGGTTCCCGCCATAACTCATAAGCAAGAACTTCCTCAGGTGGAAAAATCGTTTGAAGAAGCTTATGTAATGGACCAAAATACTTGTCTTCAATTGTTGTGATACGATGATAGATTAGCATATATGTACATCTCCTTATTTAAATGGATTACGCCACTCCATAATGGCAGCACAATTGTGTGATTGCTCATCGTCTAAATAGTTATGAGCAACGCCAATTGGCATTCGTCCGCATTTAAGCAAAAATGTAATAACTGGGTCTTTCCATTCACCCTGCATCACTTTATCCAAATACTCCTCTGGAGAAATCTGATGCGAACGAGCTCCATAACCAGGCATGCGACCGCCACCGAGCAATCTCAGAAGTCCTAGCTGGACAACGGTCTCATACATCGACTGCATGAGCCATTTGCCAATACCAGATTTACGGTATTCCGGTATGACGCAAAGGTCTATTACATAAAGCGTATCTCCGCTCTCCTTATGATTGCGAATATAACCACTGTCAGAGATAGTCTCCCAATTATGATCATGACCATATTCATTCATATCGATTCTTAATCCGGTCATGGAGCCAATAATCGAACCATCAACCTCAGCGCATATGGCACCCTCTGGGAAACGAGTCACATGTTCAGTTAATTGATCTTTATTCCACCATAGCTCCTGCGGGTAAGGTGGGGGGAAGCTTAGCCGCTGAACATGAATTAAACCCTCAAAATCGGCTAAATTATAATGACGAATGATAGCTTTTTGCGGTTTTCCGTCAATGAACAAGTACAACTCTTTACGCATCGCTTCGCCCATTCTCCTCTTATTGAAGAGCTTTCTTATTTGATCAATTCCAATCCGTATACAAATCTGTTCGACGATCACGCCATGTGGTGACTGAGCCTTTCTGTCTCACTTCCTCAAGCAGAGACAAATCAAGATCGGCCACGATGAGCATATCATCGTTGATGATGCCTTCGCTCAAAATGCCGGCAGGCGGGAAAGGAATGTCATTCGGAGCTATAATAGCAGCTTGACCGAAGTTTGCACGCATGAGATCTACTCTCCGAAGTGATCCAACCGTACCCGTTGTTACGATGTACACTTGATTCTCAACCGCTCTAGCATGACAGCAATAACGTACACGATAGAACCCATGACGATCATCCGTGCAAGATGGGCAGAAAATAACATCTGCTCCTTTAGCCCTTGCCATTCGAACGATCTCTGGAAATTCAATATCATAACAAGTAAGCATCGCAATGGTTCCAAATGCGGTCTCGAATACCTCAAGACCTTCACCTGCCGACATATTCCAGCCTTCTACTTCAGCTGGTGTGATGTGGATTTTATGCTGAACGTCTATTTTTCCATCAGGATGAAACAGATGTGCAGCATTGCGCAAACTTCCATCCGCTTGCTTAATAACGTGGGTGCCCCCAACAATGTATACCGCATACTCAGCAGCTAGGGAACGAAATAGAGCTAAGTAACCCTCGGTAAAGTCGGGAAGACGGTCGATAGAAAGAAGCGCATCTCCCTGCTCATCTCCAATCGACATCAATTGTGTCGTCAGAAACTCTGGGAATAAAATAAATTGTGACCCGTATTCTGAGGCATTACGAACATAGTGAGTCACTTGCTCTGCAAATTGCTCAAACGTGTTAATATCAGCAAGCTTATACTGAACGGCTGCCGTACGAAACTTCATTCGTTATGCCCTCCAATGATATAGGTTATTGTTTACGCTGTTTAAACTGTATGGTAATCGTTGTGCCTAAATCCGGCAGACTAAATACATCTACCTTTCCTTCATGCAAATCAATGATTCGTTTGGCGATGGACAAACCAAGTCCAACACCGCCGGTTGCGCGGCTTCTGGCACCATCGACACGATAGAAACGCTCAAAAAGATGCGGAATTTCGTTTTCTGGTATGCCCATTCCTTTATCCTTGACCTCGATTTTCACGATATGTCTAACGAGCGTAATCGTTATATCGATAGGGTCCTTCGAGTATTTAATGGCGTTATCGAGCAAAATGACTAGCAGCTGCCTAATTTTGTCCTTATCTCCGACCATTCGAACGACCTTGGACATCGCCTTCACCCGAATCGGTCTGCCAAACGTCGTTTGCAGCATCGTTGCAAGCTCATCAACCACTTGAACAACGTCAAACAGCTCCTGCCGCAGCCAATCCTCTTGCTCTGCCTCAGCAAGCATTAGCATCGACTTCGTTAAATTTTGCAAACGATTCGCTTCTTTATCAATGGCCTCTATCGCTTCATTTCGCAAGCTCTCATCATCACGGCCCCAACGTTTTAGCATGCCAGCATAACTGCTAATAACCGTAAGCGGCGTTTTAAGCTCATGAGAAGCATCTGCAACGAACTGCTTCTGTTTTGCAAATGTACGGTCAAGTCGTTCGATCATCTGATTAAATGCACGGACCAGCTGCAAAAGCTCGGCAGATTCCTCGCGGTTACTAAGCTCGATTTGTCTAAGCTTTCCGCTTCGATCAATTTCGCGCATCGTGTTAACCATTTGTTGAATAGGTGCCGTTAGTCTTGAGGTAAACCAATACGTACCGAATATGGCGAAAAGAATAGCACCGCCACTCGTCACGCTTAACGCAGCAACCAGTACCTGCAAATAATTGTCCAATTCATCTAATATACGATTAATCTCAAGCATAGCAATAACACGATTGCCGTCATATAGCGGAACTCGCATAAACAGAATTCGCTCTCCGCCCTTCGTAATCATCCCCGTATGGTGATGTACCTCAAAGGTCGCTGGCAGCTGTTGCAGCAGCTCATCCGTTCCTGTTATATTTACGACCCTGTTATTAGGCGCAATGATGCGGATCATTTCGTTTACGTTGTAATACTCATTGAGCAGCTCCGGATAGTTTAATCCTCGGCCGCTCTGAATTCGGGGATTCTCAAGCATGAGATTCACCTTATTCGCAATGACCTCTTCTTCACTTTCAGTCGTAATTTTGATCACATAGAAATACACAAAAATATTAAATAGTATCAAAATAAAAATGAGCCAAAAAATGGTGAAAAGCGTGAACCGTTTGCGCAGTGTCATGCATCGGGCTCCTTTATCATATAACCTACTCCTCGTACCGTATGAATAAGCTTATGACGATAACCCTTGTCCAATTTTTGACGCAAATAACGGATATAAACATCAACTAGATTTGTTTCACCGATAAAATCATATCCCCAAACTTCTGATAATATATCTTCACGCGACTTCTCATCATTTTTGTTCTCCACAAGGTAAACGAGCAGCTCAAACTCACGCGGTGTTAGTTCGATTAATATGTCCTTGCGGTAAACTTTACGCGTGCGTAGCTCAATAGTTAGGTCTCCAACCTTTATCATATCAGAGCCTTCTGCTTCCTTCGGATACTGCTGGAATATACGCAAAATGTTGCGAACACGCGCCAACAGCTCCTCCATTGCAAACGGCTTAGTAACATAATCATTAGCACCATGCTCGAATCCGCTTACTTTATCCGGTACGGTGTCGCGAGCAGTCAATAATATAATGGGTACTGGATTTCCTGCTTGGCGCAGTAATCGCAGCACTTCAATTCCACTCATTTCAGGCAGCATCACATCGAGCAATACAAGCTCCCACTCACCTGTCGAAGCCATCTCATATCCAGTTCTGCCATCAGCTGCAGTTCCTACGGTATATCCCTCATGTTCAAGTTCAAGTTGTAATATTCGGGAAATACCCGATTCATCTTCGACGACTAGAATACGTTCTTTCATCCTAGAGGACCACCTGCTTCCAGTTGTAAATAATATTAATTCTGTTGATCAACCATATCATCATCTATAAGAACGGTTAAATTTATCATAATGAAGACGTTTCACAAATGCAAGCAAGCCGATCTACAGGAAGAGTAGACCGGCAATTGCCACGGAGGGTGTTTATCTACACGAAGATAAATCATATTAAGCTAAAACCACTCCTAGTTTTGCATCGACCAGGCTTCTACATCCCATGTTTTGGTAGCCATATCCTCGTAAAATTCCGGTTCGTGAGAGACGAGAACGACAGTTCCTTTATAAGCCTTAAGTGCACGCTTCAACTCTGCTTTGGCTACGACGTCCAAATGGTTCGTCGGCTCATCGAATAAAATCCAGTTGCTCTCGCGCATCATAAGCTTGCAAAGACGAACCTTTGCTTGCTCACCACCGCTAAGCTGGTTAAGTGAACGTGTTATATGCTCATTCTTCAAGCCGCAGCGCGCTAGCGCACCCCGAACCTCTGATTGGGTCATAAAGGAGAACTCATCCCATACGTCCTCTAGCGGCGTCATCGTCGGAGCTTTCGCTTCTTGCTCAAAGTAAGCAGGATTTAAATAATCCCCTAAATAGGTTTTGCCATCAAGTGCCGGAATTACGCCAAGAATGGTTTTGAGAAGCGTAGATTTACCAACGCCATTGCAGCCAACGATAGCAATCTTATCACCGCGTTCAATGACCATATCCATCTTAGGCAAAAGTGGTCTGTTGTAGCCGATCACCATGCCTTCTGCTTCAAAAACAGTCTTGCCGCTCGTTCTCGACTCTTTAAAACTAAATGTTGGTTTTGCTGCTTCTTCCGGTTTATCGATACGGTCTATACGATCGAGCTGCTTCTCACGACTCTTAGCACGTCCAGATGTCGAAGCGCGCGCTTTATTTTTTTGAATAAAATCCTCTTGTTTCTTAATGAAATCCTTTTGCTTCTCGTAAGCGTCGATGTGCTGAGCCTTGTTCAAATCAGCCATTTCAAGAAACTTATCATAATTGGCCGAATAGCGCGTCAGCTTCGTAAATTCAAGATGATAAATAACGTTGACGACTTGATTCATAAAACTCGTTTCATGCGAAATAAGAACAAACGCATGCGGGTAGTTTTTCAAGTAATTGGTCAACCAATTGATATGCTCTTCATCCAAATAGTTCGTAGGCTCATCGAGCAAAAGAACACCTGGTTTCTCAAGGAGCAGCTTAGCTAATAGCACCTTTGTCCGCTGACCACCGCTAAGTGCGGTAACGTCTCGATCAAGTCCGATCGCATTAAGACCTAGCCCGTTTGCCATCTCATCTACTTTTACATCGATTAAATAGAAATCGCCAATCTCCAGCTCTTCTTGAATTTCGCCCATCCGCGATAGCAGCTCATCCAATTGATCTGAATCTGCATCGCCCATTTGAGCTGCAATGTTATTTAGCTCTTCTTCCAATAGCAGCAAAGGTAAAAACGCATCCTTCAGCACGTCGCGGATCGTTTTGCCTGCTTCAAGCTTCGTGTGCTGATCCAAGTATCCGTAACGAACACGCGGTGTCCATTCGACTTTTCCTTCGTCTTTAAGCAGCTTGCCTGTTAAAATATTCATCAGCGTTGATTTGCCTGTGCCGTTCGCTCCAACTAGGCCAACATGCTCCCCGTCCAACAAACGAAAGGATACATTTTTAAAAAGTACACGATCTCCGAACGTATGTGATAATTGCTCAACTGTTAACAAACTCATTTGTCTTTATCTCCATTCATATATGAACCATAATCTTAGCTTGAGAATTGTGTCGTTTTGCCCGTATCATTGTACCACAAATATGGTCATTCTGTGTTCATTTCCTTATAAAGGAGCTTCAAAATGGGCAATAGCGCATGTTTTAATGTTTTGTTTAAGCGTAATTCATCCGTTGCCCATCGCCCTTTCCATTGCATCGAAAGCAGTGTCTCTTGTGGGAGGAGGGGCACGATTGCCTTCGGCTTATCAGGAAATAAGGAAAGCCATTCGTTACGTCCATGGAATGGAATATCCTTATTGGCGATGAAAAACAATTTACCGCCAGAGGTTTTCAATTCTTCTTTCAAGTTCATAAGCTTCTTTAATTCACTTGTTTGCCATTTGACCACGACCGGATCTCCGATTACAAAAACAAACTGCGCCTGTTTCAGCAAGGATAATGAATTTGATTCATTCCATCTCCCAGAGAAATCGATGAGCTGAAATAAACATTGTGAATAACGAAACATCTGTTCAAATGTCTGAGCTTCATATTGATATTCGGAGCATCGTTCAGGGTGAAATGAAAACCAATTTACAGCAAAATCATTATGTTTATATTGGACGTAGCGTTTATCAAATATGATCCGATCAGACTGTCCTTGTTTGCTGATATTTTTATGTCCAGTTAACCATGCATGCCATTCAGGACGAATATCGTCGAATTCGACTGCTGCTACAGAGGCACCTTGCCGACCAAGCATAACAGCAAGTGAATGCGTCAAAAAGGTAGCCCCTGCACCTGAAGATATGGATAATAAACCAATACGCTGTTGGTTTATTGGTGCCCTTGATTTGTTTTTCTCTTGAAACGAAACGGATAATTTCGTACGGTTGGGCTCGGCAAAATCAGCCAGTGCCTCCTCTACTTCAACGATAGTGCCATATCGGTATTGCGGATCAGACTGCAGCAGACGTTTCAAGACGATTTTGAATGCTTTTGGAACGTCTGACTGCAGGCAGGCGAATAACTCAGACTCCGCTGCTTGTCCAGCTTTTTGACGATAAACGTTACCCTCACTGGCCATAAAATACAGAAGCGCTCCGAGTCCATAAATGTCCGTTCGCTCGTCGCTTTGCCCTGTGCCCGCTTGTTCTGGAGCTGCGAATCCAATTGTGCCCAGCTGCACGGTATCCTTTTCCTTTCCCGTTATGTACTGGCGTGAAATGCCAAAATCAATTAATTTTACATTCCCTTTTATATCTATCATCACGTTTGAAGGCTTCAAATCTCGATGTATGATTGGAGGAGTATGTTCATGCAAGTAACGAATGGCTGAACAGAGCTGTAATCCGATAGCTATTAATTGTGGAAATGTTAACCATGCTGTGTCTGCATGGAATATGTGTGCAACAGTATGACCGTCAATATATTCCATTACAAGTGCCTCGTATTCTTGATCATGCGGCGGGAAGTAGTCAACCATCAAAGGAAGATGAGGATGCTCGATCTTCATCATCATCTTTGCTTCTTCCGCGTATTTTCTGCCGCCTGGCAAAGGTGCGATTACTTTGATCGCTCTACGTTTATTTGCGAGCTTCAAATCATCTGCGGCGTATACGACACTCATGCCTCCTCGTCCCAAAATACTTACAATTCGATATCGACCACCGATCACCGCACCAAGCGCATACGGGGCAAATACAAGTTCCGAACGATCCATAATGATCCCTCCTTCATGAAATAAAAAACAAAAAAGGCATCCCGACGCCGCTTGTAAAGTTACAAGCGGCATCAGGATGCCTTCCTGAATGCTTATCTATTAGTGCTAATGTAACATATAAATGAAGAATGGAACAACAAGCATTATTTAAAATACACGTTTCTTGGATTTCAGCAGCTCTGCTAGAAATGCAAGCACGAGTCCTTGACCCCAGCCTTGCACTCGTTTGTGAGCAACATCTCGGTACCCCTGCAAATCGTTCATAACAGCTGTGCCAGCAGATACATTCAGCACTGCGCCTTCCTCGGTAATTTGGCTTAAAATACCATCGATCGAGCGTTGAATGTATTTGTTGTACAAGGAGCCAAAGGCGAATAATCCAGTTGCTATCCCTGCTGATCCTGACGTTTCAAAATAGGAACTGTCATCGTTCAGAACCGTATGCCAAAGTCCATTTTCTGCCTGCAAACGTACTAATGTACTCAGTTGATCACGCATCGAGCCTTCAATAATCATGAATGAAGGATGCTGAACAGCTATATGCGGCAATGCCTTTGCCATCGTAAGAGCAGCCCATGAGTTGCCGCGTGCCCAGAAGATCGAGGACATATGATTTTGTGCGATATTGTCCCAGCCATGATAGTATAGGTTTGAAACTGAATCCTGTAGAAAATGCTCATGTCCGTGATACTGCTTTAATCCATCTTCCAAATAATCGTTACGTCCCAATAGATGCCCCATACGAACGAGGAAATAGCCCGCCATCATCATCGTATCCACCCAAGCTTGCTCGGGAAAAAGATAAGTTTCTGAATTGACCGTGTGCTGGAAGATGCCATCTGCGAATCGAACGGCATCATTTTTTAGGTACTCCGCCTTTTGAATAGCAACATCTAAATATTTTTGGTCATCGGTCGCTTTGTATAGCGAGATTAAAACATGACCAATCGATACACCGTTGACCGATAACTTTGGCAATCCGTCCTCAAGCTTCTCATCAATCCATTCCTGTAATAGCTGAATGTAGCGTTCATTTCCTGTTGCTTCGTAGGCTTCCGCTACCCCATAGAAAGCGACACCGCCTGGCCAATCCCAGCTAAAATCCATTCTAAATGTGCGATCTACTACACGATCTATAACATCTTTTATATGATTTTCGTCAAATTGAAGCTGTGGCATTTCCATCTTCCTCTCCCCTATATCATTATTTCAATCCACTTGTGCTAATGCCTTCAACAATGTACTTCTGGAAAGCAAAGAAAATGGCAAGTACCGGAATGAGGCTGACGATCGACATCGCGAACATGGCACCCCAGTTTGAGACGGTATCACTATCAAGAAACATTTTCAGACCCATCGACACAGGATACAAACTTGGACGATTCAAGTACAGAACCGGACCGAGCAGGTCCTCCCAGCGCCAGTAGAATGAGAAAATTGAAGCTGTTGCTAGTGCTGGAACAACGAGCGGCAATATAATTCGGAAAAACAAGCGGAATTTGCCGCAGCCATCGATTGTTGCAGCTTCATCAAGCTCATTAGGAATGGTCCGAATGAATTGGATGAGCAAAAAGATAAAAAACGGAATGCCAAAGTACTGCGGTATAACGATTGGCTTGATTGAGTTTAGCCATTCAAGCTTGGCAAACAAAATATACTGCGGTACAAGCACCACATCATGCGGCAGCATAAGTGTAACCATCATGATGCCAAACCAAAACGTTTTACCGGTAAAATTAAGTCTTGCAAAACCAAAAGCGATAAAAGCAGATGATAATACAGCTCCAATGGTAGATAAAACAACAATTTCGAGCGAGTTCATTATAAAGTTTCCGAACGATTGACCAGCGATGCCGATCCAGCCTATTTTATAATTTTCCCAAATCCAAGGCTGTGGAATTAACGAATCGGCCGTTGCAAAAATGAGATTGCTTTGTTTGAATGAACTCATTAACAGCCATAACACAGGGTATACCATTACTAATGCGAGCGCAGCGACAAATACGTGGTAGATCGGCCATTTCACCTTTTTGAATGTCATGTTTAATGGCCACCTTTCGACTCGTAATGAACCCATTTTTTAGAGGTATAGAACAGGATACCTGTCAGAATAGCGATAATGATGAGCATTACCCACGCCATCGCTGATGCAAATCCCATATCGAAATAAACAAAAGCCTGACGGAACAAATAAAGTGAATAAAGAAGTGTGCCGTCTAATGGTCCGCCCTCGCCTTTTGAAATAATGTAGGCAGGAACGAAGGTCATAAATGCCCCGATGGTTTGCATGATTGTATTAAACAAAATGATTGGACTAAGCATTGGCAATGTAATTTTGAAGAAGCGAATGACGGGTCCTGCTCCATCCACATTAGAAGCTTCGTACAATTCTGGCGGTATATTTTTGAGTCCAGCTAGAAAAATAAGCATCGACGAGCCAAATTGCCAAACGGATAATGTAATGAGCATCCACAGCGCAGCTGCAGGTTCAGCAAACCATCTCACGCTATCTAAACCGAGTGCATTCAGAAATATGTTTATAACGCCTTCGTCGCCGTACAAGTTACGCCACATGATCGATACTGCAACGCTCCCGCCAATAATCGAAGGAAGATAATAAACGGTCCGATATAACCCGATTGCTTTCGAGGCTGTATTCAAGATCATTGCAATAAATAAAGCAAATGCCAGTCTAAGCGGTACACCGATAAATACGTATAAAAAAGTTACTTTCAAAGATGCCCAAAACTTCGAGTCATCCAAAAACATCGTCTGGTAATTCTCTAATCCGATGAAGGATGGTGTCGATAAGAGATCATAATCCGTAACCGAGAAATATAACGACGCGATGGCTGGAACCAAGGTGAACAATAAAAATCCGATTACAAATGGACCAATAAAGGTGTATCCGATCAAGTTGTTTTTAAATGATAGCGATTTCATCTTATCCAACTCCTATACGAAGTCTAGCGTGCCACAGGATCTTTATTAATGAAGAAGCGATGATCGATCTATCGACCAACCATCGCTTCTACTCAAACAATATTACTTGTTTTTCTTCAGAATGGAGGTTGCTTCGTCTCTAAATTTCTTAGCTGCATCTTCTGGCTTAATTTTGTTGTAGTTCATTTGCTCAGCAAGACTAGTCAACGATTTGAATACTTCAGCAGAACCGATTGGATCAGCTGGATCCATTGGTGAGCTGTTCGTTTCTGCCCAAGCTACATAATCATAAACTTGAATCTGAGCTTCAGTGGAAACCGCTTTTAACGCTTCTTTCACTTTTGATGAAACAGGCACGCCGCGATCGCCTAATATCAATTTGTTTGCTTCGATATCATTTACGAAGAAGTTGATAAATTTAGCTGCTTCTTCTTTAACTTTCGAATTCTCAGATACGGAGAAGAACATACTTGGCTTAAGGAACAAGCCTTTATTCATATTAGGACCAGCCATCGGAGCTATGGCTAGCGGGCGGTTAGCCACTTGCTGCAAGCCAACATATTGGTTCGACCATTGCCATACGCCAATGCCTTGGTTCAATACGAGATGGCTGTCTTCCGCTCCTTTGATTTGAGCAAGTACATCTGGTGATGGCACTGCGCCATCAATAACTAGTTTAGCCAGCATACCGAAGAAATCGGTGAACAACTGATCATCTTCATAACCAAGACCATTGCCTTCTGCGTTAAACAATGTTTTATCTAATGTACGTAGGTAGTAGCCGAAGAACACTTCTGGACGCATACCGCTATCGAAGAAAAGTCCTGCTGCTTTTGCTTTGCCAGCCATATCTAAGTAATCATCCCAAGTGAAGTTTTCAGGGATGGATTCAATACCAGCTTTTTTCAATAGTGCTGGATCGTAGTTAAAACCAAGAGCATTGACACCAAGGTTCATACCATATAGTCCATCGCCTAGTTTACCGCCATCAATCGCGTTCTGGCTGATATCGCTGACGTCAATTTGATTGCCGAGGAACGGAGTCAAATCAGCCAGTTGTTTTCTACCAGCATATTGGGAATAGTTTTGCGTATCGATTTGGATGATATCAGGAAGCTCATTTGCAGCTGCTTGAGGAGCGAGCTTTTTCCAGTAATCATCATAGTTTGCATATTCCATTTCAATCGTGACATGAGGATTTTTTGCTTTGTACATTTCAATAACTTTCATCGTGTAATCATGACGAGGTTGACCACCCCACCATGCGATACGAAGAGTAACCGGTTTTGCTTCTGCTGACTCTTCTTTCACTTCATTAGTTGATTTTGGCGCGTTGGTAGCGTTAGTTGATTTTTCATTGTTTGCGTTTCCGCCGCAAGCGCTTACGAGAACGAGTGCAAAAGCCATGAGCAGTAAAAGCATTTTCTTCGGTGCTTTCATTGTGTTACGCCCCTTCCAGACTCTTTAATGTTGTTTACAAGCTTTATTATAGGGTGAATGTTTAATGGTCGGAATTAAAAAAACCGCTTTCTTTGTTAAAAAAACAGAGGTCGCCATTATGGCGACCTTTTGAATTCTGATGGCGTAGACCCCGTGTGCTTTTTAAATACCTGACTAAAATATTGCGGATTATCTCCAAACCCAAATTTCTCAGCAAGTTCAAAAACCTTCACATCGCCTGTCTTCTCGATCTCTTCCATCGCCCGCTCCATCCTTAATCGAACGACGTAGTTTGAGAATTTCTCACCCATTTCCTTCTTAAACAGCTTGCCTACATAATCAGCGTTCATATATAAAATTTCACTCGCAACCCAGTTTAGCGATAAATCTGGATTTGAAATATGTGCTTCAATTACTTGAATCATCTTTTGAATAATACCGGAGTGCTTATTAGTATGTGTGTGGAAATTGTTCAAGCAAATTTGCTCTGCGCATTCGGTAACGAATTGTTGTGTCGTTTTTAGTGTAGTAAATTGATCGAATCCAGCAATCTTTGTTAAATATTCATTGATTTCTTCAGGTTTGCCTTGTCGAACGATTGATATGTAAAGCGGAATAACATAAGATTTCGAGAGATGCATATCCATACGGCTGTCGGCGAGCATTACAAAATAGTTTTGCAGCTCTTGCTGAACAAATGCCCAGTCCCCTGATTTCACGTGCATGCAAAGTGGTTCTTCATCATAAAAGAAAGGCTTAAGCGCAGTGTCATCTCCTCTTTCGACATCCTTCTGCGTAATGATGCTTCCTTCTCCTAAATAAAACTGATAGTTTAAACATTCCAGCGTATCACGGTACATTTTACGAGCATCGATTATTTGACCCGCATTGCTGACTGCCACCGTGGCATCCAATTTATAATAGGAAGAGAACGTTTGCTTAATTTCAATTAATTGTGCGAATAAGACTTCTGGTTCGTCGATTTCTTTAATAAGCAGCAGCACATGTTTACCTATCGTCGTACTGAGGAGTACCGTCGGTTTGCCGAGTACATCCTGGGCGATATTTTTGACGGCAAACAAATGCTCAAATTCAAAAACACCCTCAATTTGAAACAAAATCAGCTGAACCTTCTCATTGTCTACCGTGATATGAAATAGGTTGCCATAGTCATCCCAATCACGCTGACCATATGTCTTATTCGTAACAAGCTCCTTAAGAAATTGCTCCTTCGCGTGAGGAAGCACCTTTGAGAGCTCCTTTTGGATATGGAGCATGAAGCTTTCTTGCGTATGCTGCTTCTTTAGCTCTGAAATGACCTCCGTCAAAGCATCTGTAATCGTATTTTCATTGCATGGTTTCAGCAAATAATGCTTTACACCAAATTGCATCGCTGTTCGAGCATAATCGAACTCACTAAAGCCAGATAGTAGGATAAAAGCGATATGCGGGTACTCAGCGTTCACTTTTTCCACTAATTGCAATCCATTCAAGCCTGGCATTTTGATATCCGAAATGACGATATCTGGCATATGGCTCTCGATAAAAGCCATCGCTTCAAGTCCATTGCGCGCCGTTCCTGCCAGTTCAGCCTCATATGCATTCCAATTCACTGTGCGCGATATGCCTTCTACGATTATTCGTTCATCATCAACCAACAAAACCTTATACATCGGAATCCCTCATTTCATAAGGAAGCATTAACTTAACACTTGTACCGCCACTCGGCCTGCTCTCCACCATTAAACCATATGATTCACCGTACAGAAGCTTTATGCGGTCTTCAATGTTTTTCAAGCCTAAACCTGAGCCTTTCGTTTGCACCTGTCCGCTTAATAACTTCATGACAAACTGCTCTTCCATGCCTGGACCATTATCCTCTACTGAAATAAACCATAACTCATTCTCAACATAAGCATGAATTTTTATTTTACAAGTGTCAATCATTTGTTCAAGCCCATAGTTAATAGCATTCTCAACGAGCGGTTGAAGAGAGAGCTTTGGAATACTGCAGTTAAGCAGCTTGTCCGGTACATCGATGTGGAAATCAAGCCTTTCTTCAAAACGGTATTTCTGAATCGTGACATAATGATTAATGATGGCCAGTTCCTTGCTTAGCGGAATGAGCGGCTCCTTTAGATTGATTGACGTTCTGAGCAATGAGCCCAGAGCTTCAACCATTTGAGAAATATGCGTTTGATTGCTTAACTTAGCGGACCAGTTAATCGATTCTAATGTGTTGTATAGGAAGTGAGGATTGATCTGAGCCTGCAGCGCTTTAAATTCGGTATCGCGTATCGTAAGCTGCTTCACGTAGTTTTCATGTATAAGCTCATTGATTCGTTCAATCATAATTCGAAAGTTTCGATGCATTTGACCGGCTTCATCCATTGCAAGTGCTCTCTCATTCGGCTCTTCGGTATATTCAAAGTTGCCCAACTGTACCCTTTTCATTTTTGCGTTCAAACGTTCAATGGGCTCAGTAATGCCGTTAGCGAAGCCAACAGCAATCAAAAGGATCACGATAAATAATATAGCAAAAATAATAATAATCGTATTTTTCACTTTCACAACACGTTCAAAAATATCATCGAATGGAATCAGTGTGTAGTAGGTCCAATCTGTATAGGTTGACGCTATATAAGTAACGAAATATTGCTTGTCCTCATACTGAATAACTTTGTAACCCTCTTTGCCAGGTAACGCGGATAAGGAATTTTTAGAAAAAGCCGTTTCTTCTGGATACACCGCTTCATTATTTTTCATAATGATTAACTTCGCATCGTTGCTGTTCATACCTTTAGCGAGGTCACTAAATAGTTTGTTCATATCGATGCGAAGCGCTAATGTCCCAAGATAGTCTAGGCTGAGCTGCTCAAACGAACGCACCTCACGTGCAGCAATTAAGGACTTATCATTGCTGTAGGGGGCAATCCAGGTGTTTCCCCCCTTTCTCACTGCTGTAGCATTTTTAAAAGCATCCAAACGATCCTGGTAAATCGTTATCGAATTTGCACCCACCGCGTACTCATTATCATTTACGTCATACAGCTGGGCGGAAAGCACATATTTATCGAGCGCCCCGATATTGACCATTCTCTCCTTTACCGTTAATTGCACGACATAGTTATCGTAATCGGACAATCCACTCTTAATGGATCTCAAATAATGCTGGATCGTTGAATCCGTTGAAAGCATAAAGGTGAGCTTCTCCATTTTTTTCAGCTCGTTCTCGATACTTAGCGACGATAAACTGAGCGCTTTGGACGATTGCTTGTATATTTCCTGATCATAAAAATCAAATGCATATTGTTGAATGATAATTGCAAGCATGGCAACGACTAACATGATTACTGATATCAACACAAACATTTTGTGCTTGATTCGCAAATTCATATAAAGCGCTTTCAAATTGGGCATCGACCAAGTCTCCTTCAAGTGATTACAGCTATTATCCATATATTTTCAACCTGATTCGACTAATTGTGAATAGACATAAGCTGTTCCTCGTAACCATGGTTTGCTAGATGCGAAAAAGAGCGCCCTCCTTGCAGTAAGGGGGGCGTCTCCTGTTATTTTTTGATCAAATAAAGTGTTATTTCTTCTCTATTATGGAACAGTTGCTTCGCTTTTTGTAGCTTGAATTCCGTTGAAAGCCGTGAAATCACATCTCGGATCGTTTGGAGCGGTTTGCGGTGCATAAGCTTAACCGTAATAATGGCTGTTGCACCCTTCGTTAGCGCAGGCTCAAGATCGAGAACCAGCTTGCACATCATCATAGGACTCCAGCTCATATCACAAACAAGCAGCTGGAATGAATCTGGATTAAATTTCACTTCCGATGCATTTCGCTTTAAATAAGTTAACGTTGGATAGGCCATGAGAGATGGATGCAATTCAGCAGGATCGATCGCGGTAACCCGCAAGCCGCGTTCCAACAAAAGTGAAGTCCAGCCTCCTGGTGCTGCACCAACATCGAGTGCATTCTGAAAACCAGCGTAGTTCAAGTTGAATGCACGTTCCGCTTCTAGCAGCTTGAATTTGGCACGCGAGACTTGTCCTTCTTCACGCTGAAAACGAACCGCTCCACCCGGCCAATCCGACAGCATGTCCGATGGCGATCCAAAACCGACATATAGCTGATTTACCGCCGCATAGATCGCAATAATAACGTCTGGCTGCTGCACAACAGGCTCCGCGTCAATTTCCTCGAGCACAGCATCAATGACCGCTTTTGTATCCGAAGCCGAATACACAAACTCAGACTTAGATGTACGTCGAATATGAACGGCAACTCGTTTATTTTCAAAAGTTAATACTGCATTTCGGACCATGCTAGACAATTGTTCTAAATCATTAGCATTTCCTGTTATTTCAATCGTACGATCCACCGGCTGCACATGGCGTAAAAAGATCGGCTCTTGCTGATGAATAGATTGCAGCGTCTCTTCCCGTGTGAGCGGGCTCGACATTAAGAACACTTCGCCTGCTGCTAGCTGTGTGAAGGCTACACCCTCAATTAGCCTCCGAAGCTCCTCCATCGCATATGGTGCATAAGTTTGATTAGCTGTTCCGATCCATTGACTCACGTATGTTAAACCTCTTTCGTGTTTGATTACCCTTGGTCCCTAGAGGGATTTTTTCACCCTTGCCCTCGAGGGTTGCAACCCCGAGCCCTTTAAGGGAGTTTACAACCCCCAGCCCTGAAGGGAGTTTACAACCCCAAACCCTTAAGGGAGTTTACTACTCAACTCTACAAGAGCTTTACTACTCAAACTCTTCAAGCGCTTTACTACCCAACCCAAAGGGCTTTTCGAACCCACCCAAACCCTCCCTTCCAAGGGAGGGCCCCAAGGGTTGCACCCTCTGGACACCCGCAACTCGACTAACGTTGGCGTTAATGCGGCGCAGGTTTGTTATGTTTGCTTAGGATCGCTTTCGTCCCTTCGGGACACGCTGGAAGTTGGTGTAAGAATATTGGTGGAAGTGAACTGGTTGAACTTGTCGTTCTCCTGCTTACTACTTGAACCATCAAGTGCAATACTGCCCTTTTCATTAGGGCTTTTCGACCTCACCCAAACCCTGACCTTCCAAAGGATTACAGAAGGGTTGCACCCTCTGGACACCTGCAATTGGACTAACGTTGGAGTTGAAGCAATTCACACATGTTATGTTTGCGTAGGAGCACTTCCGTACCTTTGGGACATCCTTAAAGTTGGTGGTGTTTAAAGGTATTAATAGTTTTAAGTTGTGTGGGTTAGGAAGCCTTTGTAATTACTAATTAGATTCAAAGCAATCATTTTCATATTTTAGGCATTATTTAATGACCTTAAACATGTCATTTGTTTATAAATACATGATTAGAACCATTTATATTTTTAACCTTTGTTTGCATTATAACCGAATAAGTCACATTTCGTGAAATTATTCGAGTGATTTTTTCAACCAATATTACTTCTAGTTCTCACAATAGAAAAAAATCCATTCCTTCCTATTGTCTTTTAATACCCGTTTATGTATCAAATCGACGAAAATAGATCTAAAAATTAGACTTATGGTAAACCCGAGCTTGTCCATGATCTTATCTCGTAATGTTGATTTTTAGAGAGGGTGAAAGCCTCTCCAGTGTAAGCGTGTCCTAAAGGGACGAAAGCGTTCCATGCTCTACCCAAACTTAGGAGCGCCGGTTAGACTCTCACGTTAGTCCAGTTGCGGGTGTCCAGAGGGTGCAACCCTTGGGGCCCTCCCTTGGAAGGGAGGGTTTGGGTGGGTTCGAAAAGCCCTTGGGGTCGAGGTTGTAAATTCAATTAGAGTTTCGCAATAAAAAGCCCTTAAGGGTCTGGGTTTGTAAATAGCCCTTAAGGGTTTGGGTGTAAATGCCCTTAAGGGTTGGGTATAAAAAGCCCTCGAGGGTTGGGTGTATATTAACGACCCGCTATATTATTGATTAGCGCGTCCGGCATCGGACCATTGAACAGCTTGGTCTCAGCCGGCGCATTCGTTGAAAGCATATGATACATTTGCATGCGACCAGCGGCACTTGAGGTGTGTAAGTATATTTGATCGGGATAACGACCCGTCTCAACAATATGGCGCACAACCTCATAGCCTGTAGGCTGAGACCACCCTAGATCGTAATCCAGCGACAAAATACCTACTTCCTCAAGATCAAGCAGCTGCTTGCACTCTTCTGCGTTGCTTGCCAAAACAAATCCTTTTGGACAAGTGCGATAATCGTCTAAATAAACATGAATCATGAGTGAATCCCCCGTTCAACCGATAGACTCAAAGCTTACTTATTCCCTCATCTTGTTGACAATTAGGACAGGCATACGCTTTACGACCAGACACATCGATTTTCTCGATCACAGTATCGCAGCGTGAACATAATAGACCCTCACGCTCGTAAACTTGAAAGTGATTACGATGTTTCCCAGTCAAGCTGTCCCCCTCATAAAACGGATACTCCGCCGCTCCGCCTTGTGAAATCGCTTCCTTTAGTACATTATGCATCGCTGCGTATAGGCGTTCCCACGCTTCGCTTTCGATCGCTGGAATTTTGGTATCGGGACGAATGGCTGCAGCAAAACAAATCTCATCCGCATACACTGCACCTATTCCTGAAATCACGTTTTGGTCGATTAGAGCCGTTCTAATCGCAACTCGTTTTTTGGCAAAAAGTGCAATGAAACGCTGAAGTGTCACTCTTTTGTCCATAGCATCTGGTCCAAGGCGTCCAAGTTTACCCTCGACTTCCTTCACGGTCAAGAGCTGCAAATCTTCCGCTCGCAAGCCCACTCCGTACAATACGACTTCGCCGAAAATCAGTTTCAACTGAACATTGCGGTCAGGTTTGTCAGTCGCGCTGCCTCTATACAAATAAGCCCCTTGCCCCAAATGAAGCAATAGACGTTTTCCATTATCCAAGTGTAAAACTAAATGCATGCCTCTTCTTTCTATAAACCATACAACTTTACTAATGACATCACGCCCAATTTGTTCTTCACTTGCTTGAAAAACTTTAACATTAGTTATCTCGATACCGGTAATTTGGGCGCCTGCGAATTGCTCCGCCAATAAAGCCCGATAATTTTCCAGTTCCGGCAATTCATACATGAAAACTCGCTTCCTTCCTATTTTCTTCGTTATAAGTCTTAACAATCTCTATGATCAGATATATAAGAACGAAGCTCTTCTAAATGATTACAAATAACAGTCGGCTTACACCCTGCCTGACCCATATAATACTCGATGTTCTCAGCTGTTGTAAGTCCAGTCAGAACAAGGATCGTACCGCAGCCAGCTGCTTCACCAAAAGCGATATCTGTTGCCAAATTGTCGCCTACTACCCAGGTTTCATCTGCTTTTAAGCCAATTGCTCTTAATGAATAACTCATGAGGATGGAAGAAGGCTTGCCAATGAGGATAGGCTCTTTGCCGCCTGCTGCCTTTAACATAGCGCCTATAGAGCCCGCTCCCGGAATGAGGCCATCGCTGGATGGCAGCAGCAAATCAGGATTTGTCATAACGAATATTGCCCCGCTGTGAATATACCGAACCGCCTTCGTTAATCGCTCATAGGTGAACGAGCGGTCTATCCCTTGTAAAACAAAATCCGGTTGTTCCTCTGTCAGAACTAACCCTGCTTCTTGCACAGCCTGCTTTAATCCAGCCTCACCAACGACAAATACTGAAGCAGCTGGCTTGATCGAAGCGATATGCTCGGCAGCCGCTTGGGCTGATGTACATACATCTTCAGCAGCAGCAGGAATGCCCATTCTCATTAGCCTCTCAGCAACCTCATCTGGTGTAGACGAAGAATTGTTTGTAACAAAGCGATAGGGGAGCTTTATCTCTCTCAAATAAGAGATGAGCTCGGCTGCACCATCGATTTGATGAGTACCGTGATATAACGTTCCGTCAAGATCAATTAATAAGCCACGCATAACTGGCAGTCCTACTGTCATAGTTTTAATCCTCCTAAGCGTAAACGGCAGTCGCCACTATATGGTGGTCAAGCTTACGTTTTCCTTTGAAAGATAAGCTATATAATAGATCTGCAACTGTCTGTTCACGCTTTTATCCTATTTTAAAAAGTAGCTTCTTATTGAACATTTTTGGTTGATTTGCGTCGCAGCCTTGTTATTCGATTGCGCAAAGCCTCGAGCTCCGCTCTTTTTTTGGTATCGCGACGAACGAGCTGCGAATGATTCAAAGCATGTTCAAAAGCTACATTCGCATGTCCTAATGCCGACTCGAAATCTTTGATCTTATGCTCATAATACATAGCAAGCTCAATGCTTGCCTCATGGGCTGCAGATCCAAAATTTGTCGAAGAATGAATAATAGCCTTCTGCCACAATAACACAGCACGATCCCAATTTCCAGCCTTCTTGTCCCGCGCGGCAAGCATGACTAACGTAGATGGTTTCGAGTTCTCTTCCTTCATGGCCATATCGAATAAATGACAAGGAAGCTCGTTTTTGCCCATACGCTCGAGCCAAAGTCCTGTGCGCACCATCTCCTCCGGCTCATCCGGAAGCGGAATATACTTGCTGATGTTGCCGTTTAATAAATGCCCAAATCGAATCGCTAGACAAGCTAGAGAGAGCATATCAATTTCGTTATGGCGAAAAACCCCTTCAAGCGGCGCTGGATCTCCATTCGCCAAAAATTCAAAATAGAGTTGAGGAGCTAATGATCCTGGAACATCGTCCTCTCGGTGAATACCGAGCCGTTCTTCTTCAACATGGCTTAATTTACAAGAAACGAGCGTATTTCGCCAAATGGATCTAGCGGGATGCAAAAAATCAAGATGCTGAGGTTCCCACATTTTACGGCCAAGGCCATTCATAATAAAACGACTTTGAACGAGCGGCCAATCGAATGTTTTTCCGTTATAGGTGGACAAAAAAGTATAATGATTCAGCTTCTCCATTAAAAAATGAAGCATCGCTCGCTCTTCAGCAGGGTGCCTAATCAAAGCTTGCTCGATAACAAAATGCTCCTTTGACATATAGCCTATTCCAACCATGAAAGGAACGTTCCCTGCTCCAACGCCTAATCCTGTTGTTTCCAAATCGAGAAACATAATTTGTTCAGCAGACATTTGAGATTCAGGATGAAACGCCGTTAAGGCAGGCGCAGAATCGTGCAGCTCTACTAAAGCATGGTGACCATGACGATAATCTGACGGATAAATGATTTTTCGAAGGAGAAAGCTTCCTATTTCGTTCGTAACCAACTTGACATCGAATGTCTCCCACACGGGTGAAAGCCATTCTTCATCGTCTTCAGGTTGCTGTACTATCTGCTCTCCACTTGCAGCTCCCGCTGCTACAGGCTGTTTGTCTTCCTCTCTGCTGTCTCCCCGCAAACGATTCATTCTATCCCGTAATAAACTCATCGATTGCCCTCCGCTTCATTAAGAAGATAATGTGTTTGCTTTTGCAGACCAACAAATTGAATCGGTCCTAGCGGAGCAATATGAACGAACTGCATTTCGTTCTTGCTAATAAAACCATAGTTAATCATAATGACCTCAACAGCTCTAAGCTTGTTTGTTTTGTATGAAGTCCATGTATCTCTGTACCGATACAAGAAGGACAGCCGTCTTCACATGGACATTTTCTAATTAATTTTATTGCCGCTTCTTTTACTTCATCAAACCGTTTATAAACGTCCTCAGAAAGTCCAATACCTCCGGGGTAATGGTCATATATGAATATCGTAGGCAGCTGCGTATGTTCAGCCCTTATTTGTGAAACGACATGAATATCATTTCGGTCACACATAACATGAATGGGTACGATATGCCTTAATACATTTGCTATTCCAAGCAGCAGCTGTTCAAGTGTTTTTGTTTCAATTGTCGGGTCTACCTCTTTTAATTCTATCCAAGTTGCGCTGGTGTGCAGTTCATCTTCTGGAAGGTTAACTTGACCATACCCGATATTTTCAAAACTGCTCAATCGAATTTTTTTGAAAAGTGTGGCTAGGAAATTTACTACGACGTCTCCATATATAATAGATGAAGTACGCCTGCTCTCCGTCCTGTCTGCAGCTAATACTTTAAGTTTTACCGCCAGGTTCGCGTCTGTATAATACTCTACATCGACTTTCCGGACATAAGCCTTCTTATGCTCCCAATCCAGTTTTTCGACTTGGTACTGTACCCCTTCATGTAAATATATAGCTTCATCATGTAAAAGGGTCATTGCGCTAAAACGATCCATTTCTCCAATGATTTTCACGTTCGCTATTTCTGACTGGTCGATAATGACTACATTTTCCTGCGCGGCAGAACGCAGACTAACTTCACTCGCTGGGAAAGCCAGATTAGCCCAGTAAAACGTATCACCTGCATGGGTTAGCACCCGTTCTTCTACTAGATATTCCAAAATGTCTACAATTTCTATGGTGCCGAATTCTTCCCCCTTCTTAAAGGGTAGTTCATAGGCTGCACAGCGTACGTGATCGACTAGAATGAGTAAGTTTTCCGGGTTAATTCTAGCGGATTCCGGGGACCGATCAAAGAAGTATTCAGGGTTTTGGACGATATACTGGTCTATAGGCGTATTACTTGCTACCATTAGTACAAGAGCTTCTCCATGACGTCTTCCAGCCCGGCCTGCTTGTTGCCATGTACTTGCTACGCTCCCTGGATAACCAGTCATAATACAGACTTGCAGTTGCCCAATATCTACACCTAGTTCCAAAGCATTTGTACTGACCACGCCTAATATTTCGCCGTTCCTTAATCCTCTTTCGATTTCCCGCCGTTGATTAGGCAAGTAGCCGCCACGATAGCCCCGTATGGATTTGGTCCCGATTTCATTTTTAACCAGTTCCTGTATATGGCTTAAAATGATTTCTACCCTTACCCGGCTGCGAGCAAAAACAATCGTCTGTATTTTATTCGTTAAAAATTCCTTAGCTAATTGGTTTACCTCTACAGTAGAACTTTTTCGTATATTGAGTGGCTTATTCACGATTGGAGGGTTATAAAAAACAAAATGTTTCCTTCCTCGTGGTGCACCGTTATCGTTAATTAACCGCATAGGGTTCCCTGTCAACTGTTCTGCTAGTTCCTTTGGGTTTGCTATTGTGGCAGAAGTACAAATAAACAGTGGATTGCTTCCATAAAACTTGCATATCCGTTTGAGCCTGCGTATGACATTCGCTACGTGACTTCCGAATACGCCCCTATAAGTATGAAGCTCATCTATAACGATATATTTAAGATTGCTAAATAAACTTACCCATTTTGTATGATGAGGAAGTATTGCAGAATGTAACATATCGGGATTCGTAATTACGATATGCCCTACATTTCTTACTATAGTTCGAATGGCAGGGGAAGTATCGCCGTCATAGGTAAAGCTCTTAATATCAATTCCCATTTCGTTTATGATTTCAGTCAATTCGCTTTTTTGATCTTGTGCAAGAGCTTTTGTTGGAAATAAATAAAGCGCTCGGCTGCCGTCGTCTTCCGCAATCGCTTGTAATACTGGAAGGTTATAGCAAAGTGTTTTTCCAGAAGCGGTCGGCGTTACAGCTACAATATTTTCACCTTTACGTATTGTTTCGTAGGCTGAGTGCTGGTGTGTATATAACTGTTCTATTCCTCGTTTTACGAGAGCCGATTTAATCCTAGGATCGACACTTTCTGGTAGAGGTTTTGTTTTCGCTTCTTGAGGCTCTATTTCAGTCCAATTGATAATATTTTCATTGGCTCTTAAATTTTGTATCATTTCCGAAAGTGATTTCTTTTTTATCATTTCTTAGCACCTCACTATACCCTATATATTAGCGAATATCTGTTCCCTTTACTAGTCTTTACTTCTGGGCACGCAGCGCATAAAAAAAACCGCTTAGCAGCAAATAACTTGTTGCTAAGCGAAAAGGGTCTGCTTTGCCATTTGACAAAAAACGCCTTTCTCCATCTGCGACATTTCCTGCACGACAAAGCGTTTGTGAATGGGTTCGCTCACGTATATCAAATTGACAGCCGAAACTAGAACCGATATAGTAAATTTATATTATAATTAGATGGTTGTTTAAATATCTAACAACGACATAAGAATAGCTGGAAAGGACATCTTATATGTCAATCAATCTAGCCTTTAAAGCACTATCTGACCCTACAAGACGGAAAATATTAGATTTATTGCGTGAGCGAGATTTGACTGCTGGAGAAATTGCTGACCATTTTCAAATGACAAAGCCGAGCATCTCTCATCATCTCAGCCTATTAAAACAAGCAGAGCTTGTATCCGATGAACGGCATGGCCAGCATATTTATTATTCACTCAACACAGCCGTCTTCCATGATTTAATGAACTGGATGAATTCCTTTCAACAGAGCGAATCCGAAGGGATTGTAGGGAAATGAAAGCAAGTATATTCTCTTGGATTATTGTTGCCATTGCTTTAATCGCGAGCATCGTGACCTATCCGGATTTACCCGAGCAATTGGCGATTTACTGGGATATGAACAATGGAATCAATGGATTGGCGCATAAAGCATTTACATTGCTTCTGTTCCCTGCATTCATGGTCATCTTAATAGTCATCCTTCCAAAAAAACATGCTTCCCAAGATCAAAAGCCTAATCTGCATACGGTTCAAAATGTAGTTTTGATCAGTTTGCTCGTGCTTCATGGTGTAACCATTGCTTCTGGCTACGGATTATCCATTGATATCACCAAAGTCATCGTCTCTATGATCGGCATTATTTTCACAGCAGCAGGCTTGTATATGCCGCATTTTCAGCCAAACAGCTATATTGGAATTAAGACAGTAAATACACTTGGTAGTGAAGCCGTTTGGAAAAAAACACATCGTGCAGCATCCAAATTTTATGTGTTTGGCGGATTACTGATGATAGCATCGACATTTATCCCAAGCCCTTATCAGATGTTCGTTTTCTTTGGTATTGTTATCATCGTCGTATTAGCATCTGTATTCCTATCGTTTCACTTTGGCAAAGATAATAAATAAAGTAAAAACACGAGGTTATCCTCGCGTTTTTACTTTATTCCGTATGGTTCACTCGCTTTATTTCAATATGAAGAAAATCTGTTGCTGCGGTGACAGGTGAGAAATGTACGCCTGCCTCCTCCTCTAGCTGCACGAGATCCTCATTGCTGTATCGCCCGCTAAAATGAGTCATCACTAGCTGCTTTGCGTTTGCTCTTGCAGCTGTATTTGCCGCCTCCGCCGTAGTACAGTGTCCAAACTCATGCGCCTTCTCTTCCATTCCAGCAGCGAAGGTTGCTTCATGAACGAGCAGATCTGCATCTTTAGCTAATGTGATAGCATTATCGCACGGCTTCGTGTCTCCAAGCACAGTGATTACTCTCCCAACATATGTAGGCCCTGTAACATCCTCCGTCCGAATGAGTAATCCACTCGGTGACGTGACAGACTGTCCTCTCTTCAAAGCGCCATACAGAGGACCTGCTTCTATCCCATAATCCTTAAGCTTATGAACAAGCAGCTTGCCCGGTTGATCTTGTTCGGTTACGCGATAACCAAAGCAGGTCACACGATGCTCCAGCGGCGCAACCTCAACCTTAAATCGCTCATCCTCAAAAACAATTCCTTCATTACCCGTTATTTCGTGAATAATCAGCTCATAATCAAGCTGTGTTGCACTAATAGAAAATGTAATTTCGATGTAGCTCTTTATTCCTACAGGTCCATACAGCTGGACGGAAGTAATACCACCATCGAATGAACGACTGCTAAGCAAGCCAGGCAGCCCATAAATGTGATCACCATGCAGATGCGTTATAAAAATGAATTCAAGCTTATTCAGCTTGAGCGGCGTTCGCATAAGCTGGTGTTGTGTAGCCTCACCAGCATCGAATAACATCCAGCTGCAAGCAGGCTCAGGAAGCTGAAGCGCCATGGCCGTTACATTGCGATACTTCGAGGGTCTGCCAGCACCCGTCCCCAAAAACCACATATTCATGTTATTATCCACCTCACTCTTAGCACTGTGGCCTAGACTTCTAAAATTGAAACGAAGAGCCCTCTCAAGCTCGTTCGTACGAACGCTTAGGGGGCTCTCATTTATTATACGCTATAGTTTCTCTACATTAAAATATTGTGCTTCAGGATGAGCGAATACCATCGCAGATACCGATGCCTCAGGCTCCATCATGCAGCCTTCAGTCAATTCGACTCCAATATCTTGCGGTCTCATCAGATCGAACAACGGCTCCTGATCTTCAAGGTTTGGACATGCCGGATATCCGAATGATACGCGAATACCTTGATAACGTGCACCATGACGCTGCTTCATCGTCATTTCAGCTGGATCTGGATAACCGCAGATGTCACGCATAATATGATGGACGCGCTCAGCCATACCTTCTGCAACCTCAAGGGCTACGGACTGCAGTGCATGTGAGCGCAAATAGTCTCCGTTATCCTTCCACTCATTCGCAATTTCTCGAATGCCGTGTCCAGCGGTTACCACAAGAAAACCAACATAATCCATAACGCCGCTGTCCACTGATTTCAAGAAGTCGGACAAGCAAAGGTACGGCTCAACCTGTTGACGAGGGAAAGTAAATCGCTTAATCTCCTGCCGTGGATCCACTGGGTTGTAAATAATAACATCATTGCCCGAGGATTGCGCTGGGAAGAAACGGTACATTCCGTGGGTCTTGATAATGCCATCGGTTGTCCCTTTTTGTAAAATTTCATCAACAGTAGCTTTGAGTTGAACCGCTTTTTCATTGCCATCCTTCAATAATTGATCGACGTTGCCTTTTAGTCCGAGGTGATGACCAAGCAGCATCTGCATATTTACATAAGGAATGACATGAGGAAGCGGCACGTCACGAAGAATATGCCGATCTAGATCCGGTGGCGTAAATACAGGCGCATCCGGTGAAATCTTAGAACGCACAGCCCGTGTTAATTGTGGCAATGGTTTCTTTTCTTCTTCGTATATTCCGCCAGATGCCTTGAATGCAGCCATCTCGTCTTCAAGCCGTGAGCGATGCTCCGGGTCCATCAGCTTGTTGGCGATATCCAGACCGTCCATTGCATCCTTCGCATAAAGAACAAGACCGTCATATTCCGGACCAATTCTCGTTTTGGTAAATTTACGTGTAAGCGCCGCGCCACCAACAAGAATAGGTGCATCAATGCCGGCAGTTCGCAAATCCTGCGCCGTAATAACCATTTGTTGTGCTGATTTAACGAGCAAACCAGACAATCCGATGGCATCGGCCTTCTCATTGCGATAAGCCTCGATTAATTGCTCAGGCGGCACCTTAATGCCTAGATTTATTATTTTGTAACCGTTGTTTGACAAAATAATTTCGACAAGGTTTTTACCGATGTCATGCACATCGCCTTTCACGGTTGCCAAAATAATTTTACCTTTGACGGAGGATTCATTTTTTTCCATAAACGACTCTAGATAGGTTACAGAAGCTTTCATGACCTCAGCGCTTTGAAGCACCTCTGCTACGATAAGCTCGTTTCCGTTGAATAACCGTCCAACTTCCTCCATCCCGCGCATTAGCGGCCCGTTGATGACTTCCATCGCCGTATATTTCTTTAGCGCCTCATCAAGATCTGGGATAAGTCCTTCTTTTGTACCTTCCACTACGTAGGAGCCTAGACGTTCCTCAAGCGATAGATTCGAAATTTTCTCTTTCTTCTCTACCTTCTTGTCACGGAATGCTGCAACGAACGCAGCAAGCGTCTCGTCCGTCGTATTGTAAATAAGCTCTTCAGCAAGCCGCCGCTCTTCATCAGGAATCGAAGCATAACGCTCCAGCTTCTCCGTATTTACAATGGCGTAGTCTAAACCTGCTTTTGTCGCATGGTATAAGTACACGGAGTTGAGTACTTCCCTTCCCGCATCCGGCAAACCGAAGGAAATGTTGCTTAGTCCCAAGATCGTTTTGGCAAGTGGGAACTTCTCTTTAATCATCCGAATTCCTTCAAGCGTCTCGACGGCAGAACCGATATATTGCGGATCACCCGAGCCGACAGGGAACATGTTTGGATCAAAAATAATGTCCTGAGGATTCATCTTGTACTTCTGAGTCAGAAGATTGTAGGAACGTTCCGCAACTTCCATCTTCGCATCGCGAGTTACTGCTTGGCCGCGTTCATCGATTAAAATCATAACTACAGCTGCTCCATAACGATGAATCAAAGGCAAAATCTTCTCAAACTTGGATTCACCATCCTCCAAGTTAATGGAGTTAATGATCGCTTTGCCTTGCGAATATTTAAGACCCAGCTCAATAATATGATCATAAGTTGAATCCAGCATCAGCGGGGCTTTAATTTTCTTCACGACTTGCGGTAAAAATTGATGAACCGCATAAGCTTCATCGATATCGGTATCCTGCAAGTTGATGTCGATAACATGAGCGCCGCCTTTAACCTGTGCACGCGCAATTTCTGAAGCCTCGTCAAACTTCTCTTCCTTAAGAAGACGTTTGAACTTCCGTGAACCGGATATATTTGTACGTTCTCCGATCATGATCGGACGATTTTCCGGCTCAATAAATACTGTCTCTATTCCTGATACAGCATCAGGATGCTCACCCATCTTAGTACGCGGAGCATACTTCGCCATCGTCTCAGCCATCACTCGAATGTGATCAGGCGTTGTTCCGCAGCAGCCGCCGGCAATATTCAACCAGCCCTGTTCAGCGAATGCCGACATCTTCTTTGCCAGTGACTCTGGTGATTCGTGATAATGGCCATTCTCATCCGGCAAACCTGCATTTGGATAACAGCTAATTGCTGCGTTAGCGATGTCGCTCAGTGTCCGAAGGTGATCCCGCATAAACTCAGGTCCAGTCGCACAGTTTAGTCCGATGGAGATCGGCTTCAAATGTTCTAACGAAATGTAGAACGATTCAATGGTTTGACCTGCGAGTGTCGTTCCCATCGGCTCGATCGTACCGGATATCATAATAGGCAGTTCTTTGCCTAGTTTGTCAAAGGCGTTGCGGATGCCGATGCTGCCCGCTTTTACATTAAGTGTATCTTGAGAGGTTTCAAGCAGCAGAGCATCCACATCAGCTTCTATTAAAGCAAGCGCTTGCTCATAGTAGCTCTCAACGAGCTCATCGAATGTAACGCCACCGGTTACGGATAATGTTTTCGTCGTTGGTCCAAGCGCTCCAGCAACGTAACGTGGCTTGTCTGGCGTGCTGTATTTATCACATGCATCACGTGCTAATTTAGCAGCTGCTAGATTGATCTCTCTCGCTTTTTCAGGAATATCATAATCATCGAGTACAACACTCGTCGCGCCAAATGTATTGGTTTCCAAAATATCTGCGCCAGCCTCTAGATACTGCTCATGAATAGACTGTATAACGTCAGGACGAGTCAGAACGAGCATTTCATTACAACCGTCCAGCTCCGCTCCACCAAAATCATCTTCAGTTAATCCAGCTTGTTGAATCATCGTGCCCATTGCGCCGTCCAAAATAAGTATGCGCTCCTGAAGCATTTGTTGTATGGTCGGTTTTGACAAAATACTACACCCTTCCCAAAAATCATTAACACATAGTTTATCAGAATACCTGTGATGTGAAAAGGTAATCCATCGACAATCCATTTGATTTGTTTTATAATCATTATATCATTTAATCTCTATAGGAAAAGAGGGAATGTTCATGGCTGAAATTAGAATTCGCAATACAGAGGAACGGATTCAAGGGGAAGAGGCTGTTCGTGCATTTCTAGAACAGCAAGAGGTGCTTTACGAGCATTGGAATCCAAGCAAGCTATCAGAAGAATTACAGCAAAAATTCGTTCTCTCCGATGAAGAGAAACAGCAAATTTTAGCTACTTATGACGAAGAAATTAAAGATTTGGCACAGCGTCGTGGATATCAAACTTGGGATATTATCGCATTGTCCGATGCTACACCCAACTTAGATGAGCTACTTAAAAAGTTTGAAAATGTACACACGCATACAGAAGATGAAGTCCGTGCGATTACAGCAGGACGAGGCATCTTTATTATAAAAGGTACCGATGACGTAGGTTATTTTGACGTCGAGCTTGAAGCTGGTGATGTTATTTCCGTACCGGAATACAAACCGCATTTCTTCACGCTTATGGATAACCGCCAAATCGTAGCCGTTCGTCTCTTTATTGAAACAGAAGGCTGGATCGCTCATCCTTTTGCAGACGATAAGTTTGCTGCTAATCAGGCCTAATAACAAACATAAAATAATGCAAGCCCCTCTACAGCAGCACAAGCTGTCCGCGAGGGGCTTTTTGTTACATGATTTAAGCTTCAAGCAATGGAAGAAGCTCTTCCAAATGTTTAATTTCATGCGAAGGGACAATCTCATCATTGCGAACAACACCGTGACGATTAATCCAAACCGATGTCATACCGATCGTATTTGCGCCAAGAATATCCGTTGTCAGCTTATCTCCGACCATGATGCCATGATCCGTTTCAACGCCAAGGCGCTCAAGCGCATGCTTGAAAATCGATGCGGCTGGTTTTCCTTCACCAAATTCACCCGAGATTATAATGTGATCGAAGTATGGCACGAGTTCCGGCACGCCGGCAAGCTTCTCACGCTGCAAATCAGGCGAACCGTTCGTAAGTAAAAGCAGCTTGTATTTTCCTTTGAGCGCGTCTAGGACGCGGAATGTTTCTTCATATACGATAGGTCGCAAGCGGCGCTCTGCTGGGAATTGCTCAGCCAGCTTCGCACCTAGCTCCTCGTTATCAACGCCTAGTGCTTTCAAGCCCTGTGTCCATGCCGCTTTCCGATATCCGGGAGCAAGTGACTCAAGCTTACGGAATTCCGCCTGCTCACCTTCAAGAAATGGTGCCCAGAGTCCTTCGAACGGATTGATTCCGATCATCTTCGTGAAAGGGAATGTTTCATAGGATTCGTAAAGAGCTCTTGCTTCACGTCGTACGGATTCCTCAAGCTCACTCGGATCAACCCCACACGCTGCTGCTGCCGCTTGGCATGTTGCTTCAAAAGCTTCCTTAACGCTGCGATCATCCCACAGCAATGTGTCATCCAGATCAAATAATACTGCTTGTTTAGCCATCGTTGTTCGAACTCTCCTGCCTATTTATTTTTGCTGAAAAGCTAAGCCGTTAGCATTTGCAAATACTTTCAGCTTCTCGCCAATTTCATCGGTTGGAAAACGGTTGGTCAACTTAGAGAAAACCCAGTTTCCACCTTTGTGCATCTCTACGATCACATAACCCTTTTGCACGCTAAACCCTTTGATCGAGGCTACTGGCACACGCTTATCTCCAGTGAGTCGACGTGATTGAATGTAGTCTTTGCCGATCGTAATATACGGTCTGCGGAAAAAAAATAGTGACGCGAGCAAAACATAACATCCTACTGTAATCCAAAACATCGTATCCATCTTAAAAGTAGTTGAGCTTGACATCAAGATGACGTACATGCCAATAAACAAAATCAAAAGTATTGGCGCAATGAAGTTTCGGCCCACAATTTTTTCTGATTTCTCTGCATTGAAAACGATCTGACCATTTCCTTGCTTCTTGCGTTGCTTATTTACAACATTCATATTTTTGCGCACTTTGCGCTCCCAGGAACGTGACAAACGAATTCTCCTCCTAATTAAAAACGCTATTCAAACGGTCTGCGAAACTTTTCAATAAAACGATTGGGGTAATCTTCTTCAAGAGCACTTACCTGCTCCAAACGGTTCCATACCTCGCTTGGCATTTCCCAACCAATGGCTCCGATATTATCTTCAAACTGCTCTAGCTTGCTAGCGCCGAAAATCGGAGAAGTAATGCCTTCACGCTGAATAAGCCATCTTAATGCAACCTGTGCAGGTGATTTGTCCAGCTCTTTTGCTGCTTCGAGCAAAGCATCGAGAATGACAAAATTTTTGTCATTTGCACGCAGTGTCCACGCGCTCTCGCCTGCTTTTGAAGTCAATCGTCCTTCCGTAGGCTCTTCCCTCGTGTAGCGTCCAGTTAGAAAACCGCCGCCAATCGGTGCCCAAGGAATAATACCTACCTTCTCCTCTAAACAAAGCGACAGCATTTCACGATCCATTTGTCTGCTAACTAAGCTGTATTGAGGCTGTATCGATACAAAACGCACATATCGGCTAGCATCGCTATAAGCTAGTGATTTCATCAGCTGCCATGCAAAAAAATTAGAACATCCTATGTAACGAACTTTACCCGAAGTAACGAGATCATCCAGCGTGCGCAGCGTCTCCTCTATAGGTGTCGCATGATCCCATACATGCACCTGATACAGATCGATATAATCGGTCTGAAGCCGCTTAAGGCTAGCTTCCACGCCGTCCATAATATGTTTGCGCGATAAGCCTACTCCGTTGATATTACTGGATGTTGTCATTCGTACCTTGGTTGCAAGAACGATGTCAGAACGTTTGTTTTTGATCGCCTTGCCGACTATTTCCTCGGAACGACCGCTCACATAAACGTCGGCCGTATCGAGAAAATTGCCCCCACGATCTACAAAACGATCGATCATCTCGATCGAATCATCCTCACTTGTCGTATTGCCAAATGTCATTGTGCCTAAACAAAGCTCAGAAACAGCTAGTCCGCTTTTGCCTAATAGTTTATATTTCATCTAATCACCCTTTCATGGATATTAAATGATTACGCTAGACATTCTTTAGTGCTTGATATTATCTTTGTCATCAACAATTTCAATTTTATCAAGCTGTTGACGGAAGTTGCCTTTGAAAACGGTCAAATATTGCTTGCGAAGCTCTTCTCTCTCAACCATTTCCTGATCGGATAAACCCTCCGATTTATTTTTACGAGCCAGCTCGTTAATACGCTCTATAATTTTTTCGAATTCCATTACTTGCTCTACTCCTCTCATGATGAAAAAAACTCTACTCTCTACTTTTACATTTCCACCATTCAGTTGTCAAGGTAACAGAGCTCATCTCGAATAAAGTAGCGATTGCCTACAGCATTCATTATTGCAAAACAACTTGATCCCCTGGCTTCAATCCTTCTAGCACTTCCGTCTGTTCAGGCGTTTCCAGACCAATCTTTATTTCCTTCCGCTCATATTGCCCGTTACCTGTATCTAACATCACGAAATGTTTATCTTTCTCACGTATAATCGCAATCGATGGAACCGCAGTCGCTTTTTCTTTTCGTTCAGTCTCAATTGCTCCGCTGAGGCTTAGACCCGCAATCAAATACTCGTTAGGTTCGAGTACGATTACGACTTCAAACTGCGCAGCTTGATTTAAATTGTTTTGATCCGTTCCCGTTTTTGCGAATTTCGATACTTTAAGCACTTTTCCAGAAAGGTTCAGCTCTTTCATCGCATTCATCTTGACCTTAACCGGCATGCCTGCTTTAATTCGGAATACATCCTGCTCGCCAACTAAGGCGATAAATTGCAATTTATTCAAATCAACGACCTTACCGACATACTCATTGACGCCTAGCGCTTGTGGCCGTTTGTTAGGATTATCAAATAAAAAAATTCCCGTTGCTGGTGAGCGAAAACTTGATTCATTAAGCATCTTTTTCTTTTGCTGCAGCTCCTTGGCTTGTATGCTCGCTGTTACTTCATTAACATCCTTGGACAAACGAGCGATTTCCCTTTCGACGAGCACCTTTTTCCGCGTCTCTTCCGTTGACTCCAACACGGCTGATTCATCATTCAATTGATTGAGATAATCATTTAACTCAGCCTCAAGCTTAGCTTTGCGCAGTACAGCTTCCATTTGCAAAATATCGTTCTGCACGGCTGTCTGATCCAGCTTAAACAATACATCGCCCTTCTTTACCTGTTGTCCGTCTTCTACCGCCCACTGTTTAACCTCAGAACCATAAGGTGCATAGATGAGTGTCTCCTGCTCATACAATGACTTTCCTTTTACCTCAACCGTATTTGATATCGTTTCATTCGTCACTTGAAAAGTTATCGGCTGAGAATCGGAAACGATCTCTGTAGGTCGTGAAGGATTACCTATTTTATATAGTCCAAAACTTATCCCAATAATAATAATTCCGATGATTCCCCACTTTATTTTTCTTTTCATATGTAAGCTCCTTCTTCAACCATAAATTAATCGCGCCTAATCGCTGTCAAAGCATCTGTTCTAGAAGCACTTATTGCTGGATAAATGCCTGATAAAATACCGGTACCAAGAGCGAACGCCATGCCGATTGGTATTGTTATTAAGGGAATGAAAATAATGACAGAATCCTGCTCGCCGGATAAGTTATAAATGAGGGCATTTATGCCCCAGACGATCCAATAGGAGAATAATACACCGAGCAATCCGCCGAGCAAACCAAGCAGCGCTGCCTCAATGATGAACATGTTGCGAATTTGAGCCAAATTTGCACCAAGCACCTTCATTATGCCAATTTGCCTTCGTCTCTGATATGTAGACATCGTCATTGCAACAACAATCGATATCGAAGCTATAATTAGAATAAAAACACCTATTCCAAGTGCCGCAGCTTTAATGATTTTAAACTCATTAGCGAGCCGTTCCTTCTGCTGAAGATTAGTTCGTGTTGAAACGACTAGTTTCTGGAGCTGCTTCTCAACTTGCTCAATCTTAGATTGATTATCAACTTTTACTATAATAGAGTTGTAGGCCTCCTGCTCACCGCCCTCTAACTTCAACTCTTTCTTAAGGAGTTCAGCCGTCTCTAAGGAGACGTAACCCTTCTTGTCATACATCGCCTGCTCATCGCTGACTCCTACTGGCTTCTTCAACACCCCTATTACACGCAGTGGTCTGCTAACGATTTGACCTTCTGGTGAATAAGAACGAAGCTGTATTTGTTTCTGATATAAAGCTCCTGGCACACGGTTTAACTTTTCAAATTGCTGATAGACTGTTTCGTCATATGGATTTGCATCGATTTGCTCTTGAATTTTTCGTTTCGACTCTTCATCAATAAATCCCATTGTAGCGCCGTAGCTAAGGACAATGGTTCCCGCTAAATTTGATGCTTCTCCTTGATTGATTTCATTTCCAAAAGCTGAAAGCATCTCTATATCCGTACCAATGATTTCAGTTTGCATTTGTGAAGTAAGCCCATCTAATGTCATCGTCTCCATATAGTTGAGCTGTTGATATGGTGTAGCAGCTTTGACATGCTCAATTTGCCTCATGATGTCCAGCTTTTGCTTCGTGAGCTTGCCTTTCTGCAATGAATCTGCTTCAGCAGTGGAAGCTCCACCACCTGAATATGCACCTGTACTCGCTGTCACCGTTATTTCATCCATCTTCAAATAACTATTCATTTGTTTCTCGATGTAAACTTGTGCCGATTCTCCAATACTGAGCGCAATGATAATGGCCGCACATCCAATGGAAATACCCGCTGCGCATAATGCGGTTACGACCTTTCTACGCCTTACCTGATCCCATGATAATCTTGTAATATCACTAATTCTCAATTTGAATTCCCCCCGCAAGCATACTTTCTCGAGCGGCTTCCTGCTCCGTTACGAGATAACCATCTCGCAGCGTGATAATTTTTTTTGTTTGCGCTGCTACCTCACGTTCATGAGTAACGATAATAAATGTTGTATCCATCGTTTTATTCAACTGCTTCAAAATCGCAATAATTTCTTCCTCTGTTTTCGTATCCAAATTTCCGGTAGGCTCGTCCGCAAATATGACAGACGGCTCTGTTATTAATGATCTTGCAATACTGACACGCTGCTGTTGTCCACCGGAGAGCTGCGATGGAAACAACTCTGCTTTATCTGGAATGCCTACCTGCTCTAGTAAAGCAAGAGCCTTCTTCTTCCTTAATGAAGGATGCATGGATTGAAAGACAAGCGGCAGCTCCACATTTTCCCTAACTGTCAAATTAGCAATCAGCTCGTACGCTTGAAAAATAAATCCGATATGTTTTCGTCTAAACTCTGCCAAGCGGTTTTCATTCATCGATACGATATTATAGTCCGCGATAAAGATTTGACCTTCCGTCGGCTTCATTAAGCCGGCCATTAAGTTTAGTAAAGTGGATTTACCTGAGCCGGAGCTCCCTAACAATGCGATCATTTCTCCCTTATGTACGTGAAAGCTAATTTGCTGCAGTACAGCGGTCGTTTCATGCCCATTCATAAATGAATGGGATAACTCTTCAACTCGTAACAAAATAGCATCTCCTTTCAGTCCCCTTTAATAGACGACAGCATATAGGGGTTACCCTGCAGTAAACACAAAAAAACTTTCAAAACCAAGTAGATAAGCCAGCATCTACTTCATTCAGAAAGTAATTATTTGTATAAAACATCCTATTGAATTGTAATTGATTTTAAAATTAAATGCTAGGAATTATTAACTTTTGTCCCGGTTTGATTACCGTTGATTGTAGGTTATTTCGATCTTTAATCAGAAATACAATATATCTAATGTCTTGGCTGCCATCCGAAAATTGCTTCGCAATATTCCAGAGAGTATCACCTGACTGTACCCTAATGCTTTGTTCTTCCGCTGTTGCTGCTTCAGGAGTATTACTCGAAGCGTATGTTCCCATAAGCAGGAAGCTTGTAAACAAAAGGATAAACACCCCCGTACAAACTACGAGCTTAGCAGCATGACGCTTCATTAATTGCCTCATAGAATGGTTGATCTTCGTTGCTTTGTTTGCATCTTGCTTATGAATGGTTCTATAAAAACTTGGACTGGTTATCATTTTTCAACACCCCAAACGTTTGTTCTGTTTTTAGATTACACGAACAGACGTTTGGTGTCAAACAAAAAATACGAACCTCTGTACTTAAGAACTTATGTTTGTACGAACTCGAGTTCTATGTTATAATTTTTTGCAAACCTACTAATGGAGTGATTGCAGTGTCGAAGATTTCTAACCGACAACATTCAATTCTTGAATTTATTAAGAATGAAGTCCGGGAGAAAGGCTATCCACCCTCCGTTCGAGAAATCGGCGAAGCTGTTGGATTGTTATCCAGTTCAACCGTTCACGGTCATTTAGACCGTCTAGAGAAGAAAGGTTTAATACGCCGAGATCCCACGAAACCGCGTGCTATTGAAATTTTAGATCAAGAAGGTTCGGATGGAATTATCCCGCTTTCTGTAGCGAGAGTACCAATTGTCGGTAAAGTTACGGCTGGTGTTCCGATTACTGCTACAGAAAATATCGAAGAATATTTCCCTCTTCCCTCTCATTTTGTTGGTGACAGCAGTGTTTTTATTTTGAATGTCATGGGCGAGAGTATGATTGAAGCAGGTATTCATGACGGTGACTACGTAATCGTTCGTCAACAACAAACGGCAAACAATGGTGAGATTGTTGTTGCAATGACTGAGGATGACGAAGCAACGGTCAAAACATTCTACAAAGAAAAAAATCATATTCGCTTGCAGCCAGAGAACTCCACAATGCAGCCAATATTACTTCAAAATGTAACGATTCTGGGTAAAGTCATCGGACTTTTCCGTGATATTCATTAATTCCCGCTTATATGTACATAAAGAATAGGCTGAATCCGTGCATAAGCATCGTTGATTCAGCCTTTTCTTTGATTTTATGCTAATTGTTATTCCGGAAGGTTTGGTATCGTCTTCCATTCTCATGCCTTTCAGCATATTCCCCATGAGTAAACTCCCCAATGACATGTGACCAAAAACGTTGCGCTGGAATATTGCGATCGAGTTGATACAGCTCCCACTCACCGCAATGATTTTTAATGACTGTTATCGCTGCTTGCTTACCCACACTGGCCCTTCTATATTTTCGCATGATAAAAAAATGTGCAAGGTAATAATACTTTCTATTTTCTTCCGTTACTTTTTTTACAAATGCAAAACCTGCGATCTCATTATTCACACGAATTATGTAAGGAAAATGAGTATTGGATTCCAACCAATAGTTATCTAAATCAGGCAATAGCGCGAATAGTCCTGATGAATTTACAGCTGCATCCGTATACTCAGTAAAGTCGTACATATAAAGCTGCAGCAGACGAGTCAACGTTGTTTTATGTTCAGATTTGGCGATTTTAACCACAACATTCAGATTAACCACTTCCTAACCATTCGTATGTTGTTAATACAAAACAAGCAGCTTCTTCTGAATAACTCAATGACTGCATGATTTAAAGAAGCTAATGACATACACCCAATCACTACGCATTTATCACGCATATTATATTGTGTATTCAACTCGTAAGGAGGTGCATTGAAAAATGTCCGGTTACGTGGGTGGAGCTTTTTCAAACTTAGGAACCATTTTAGTGTTATTCATTTTATTGGTGATTATCGCGTGCAGCTGCGGCTTTGGCTTCGGCTACTAATTTAAATTTTAAACTATGTTCGATTTTAGCACAAAAAGATCCAATTTATGGATCTTTTTGTGCATTCAGGACATACCCTAACCTTTAATTTAAAGTAGGATAATGAGTACTCAACGGTAAGTTATTTAAACCACACGTTTTCTGAAGAATACAGCCGTTGTTCTGGAATTCGAGTTTCTATTTAGTTTCTTACGGTTAAGCTTCGGATAATCATAAAGTAATCCTTCATATACGACTTGAAATTGTTCGTGTTTAAGAAAATCATGAGGGGTCACTTGCGTGGATGGTCGGTTCCACAAGTTTATACCGCTGCTCCGCATGGCTTCAGCAACAAACTGTGAGCAGAAATAAGAATCAGTTGGCTGAATATCCTGCTCTAAAAGTACACCTATCAATCCGATGAGATTATATCGGTAATTTTCTTTTTTCTTTTCAAACTCACGAACGACTTGAACCAATGCAGCCCTTTGTTTTTCCTTAAGAGTGATCCGAAGCAGAACACATCGTGTATCAGGAAATTGTCGAAACGTTCCAGCATAGACATCCTCTTTGACAAAACCAGCGATAAAAGGATTATTCGCACGTTTTCGCCCAAAGCTATATACATCCTGCAAATTTGAATCCAATGCAAGAGAAGCATGGTTGTAAGGTGCGCTTGTAAATAATTTGATCATCCGCGTAAACCATGTACCCGTGTCGGTAAGTAAAACATAAATACTATTATTCGAATCATCATCCATTCTGGCTTCTGTCATGCTGCACACCTCGTTTATCGTTGATTATCCAGATTAGATCGTTCATTTTCATGATAAAAAATATATGTAGTAATTGCTATAATTAGCTGGAATGATTGGCTGATATGAATATAACAAGAATACAACTATCCGAATAGTACTAAATCTATATGGTACTGGCTCTAAACAACAAAAAAACCAGTCACAAACACATCAACAATGTGTTGGACTGGTCCTCATTAATATTTGATACCATGCTACTCGTTTCATTCTATGTTAGACGAAGAACCTAGTACGTCCAAATAATGTGAATTGTACATGATCCCTAATATATTCCCAAAAGGATCGACCACAGAAGCAGTAATAAATCCTACGCCTCGGTTAGTGAGTGCTTCATACTCTGTCGCTCCCAAAGATAGTAATCTATCTAGCGTCGCTGATACATCATCGACATGCCAGTACACGACAGCACCTCCTAGACTTGTTATCCTGCCTTTTGGCGCATATCGGCTATCAATTAACCCCAACTCATGTTGGTAATCTCCAAGGCGGAACTCAGCGTATCCTGGACGTTCGAAGTATGGTTTGATGCCAAGCAATTTGGTGTACCACATCTTTGCTGCCTCTAGATCATCCGCCCAAAAACTGACGGTGGTGAGTCCTCTTAATGTCGTCTTAAATTCGCTCATTATTCATTTCCTCCTTAGAATTAAGAAAGTACCTTCAATTGTTGCCTATTTAGCTTCGCTGAATAAACGCTTTAGACACTGTATCTAAAGCAATTATAATTGTTCAACGTAGACAACAGTATGTCTGTGATCTCGCTCAATCAAACTTTATTTGTATATAAATGAACGCAAAAAAACCTCAACGCCAGAAGCGTTGAGGTTTTCAATTTTTTAGTAAAGAGTCAGATACTGATCGCGTTCCCATTGATGAACTTGTGTGCGGTACATATCCCACTCGATTTCTTTAAGCTCGTAGAAATGGGCAAGCGCGTGATCACCTAGTGCTTCGCAAATGATGTCGCTTCTCAGCATTTCGTCCAGTGCTTCTTTCAAATCTAGCGGCAAGCTTGGAATACCTGCATCCTGACGCTCTTCCTCTGTCATAATATAGATGTTCCGGTCCGTTGGTGCTGGTAATGGAAGCTTGTTCTGAATGCCGTCAAGACCTGCTCTGAGCATAACAGCAAGTGCCAAATACGGGTTAGCAGCCGGATCTGGATTCCGTACTTCAACACGAGTACTTAGACCACGCGAAGCAGGAATACGGATCATTGGCGAGCGGTTGCTTGCAGACCATGCTACGTAGCAAGGAGCTTCATAACCTGGTACAAGACGTTTATAGGAGTTGATCGTCGGATTCGTAATCGCAGCCATTGCACGTGCATGAAGCAGGATTCCTGCCATGTAGTGACGAGCGGCAGCACTAAGTCCAAGCTTGTCCTTCTCATCGTAAAACACGTTCGTATCGCCTTTGAACAGCGATTGGTGACAGTGCATACCGGAACCATTCACGCCGTACAATGGTTTAGGCATAAACGATGCATGCAAGCCGTGCTCACGAGCAACTGTTTTAACAACAAGCTTAAATGTTTGAATTTGGTCAGCAGCTTTAATAGCATCAGCATATTTAAAATCGATCTCATGCTGGCCTGGAGCTACTTCATGGTGGGATGCTTCAATCTCGAAGCCCATTTCTTCAAGAGTCAAAACAATCTCACGGCGACAGTTTTCGCCCATATCCATTGGAGCTAAATCAAAATAACCGCCTTGGTCATTAAGCTCAGTCGTAGGCTCACCGCGCTCATCGGTTTTGAACAAGAAAAATTCCGGTTCTGGACCAACATTCATTGCAGAGTATCCTAGATCTTCTGCTTCCTTCAAGGCACGTTTCAAAATACCGCGCGGATCACCAGCGAAAGGTGTTCCATCTGGCATGTAAATATCACAAATCAAACGAGCAACACGATCTTGCGTTACCCATGGGAAAACAACCCAAGTATCAAGATCAGGGTATAAGTACATATCAGATTCCTCGATACGTACATAACCTTCGATAGAAGAACCATCGAACATCATTTTGTTATCCAGCGCTTTTTCAAGTTGGCTTACAGGAATTTCAACATTTTTAATTGTTCCAAGTAAATCCGTAAACTGCAAACGAATAAATCGAACATTTTGTTCCTGTGCTATACGTCTAATATCGTCTTTAGTGTAACTCACAGAATCATCTCCTTAATTTGCATAGCCATAGTTATCGTTGTGAAATTAGCGCTTATTTAAGAAACGCGTTAATTGTCCTTGAATTAGCGAAGCTTGTCCAGGTCTTTTCTCAAGCAATTGTTGTTTAAGCAGTCGGTGAAGCTGCTGATCAGATAGCTCGCGGCGCTTCACTTCTGATTGCTCACTGACAATAGTCGCATCATCAGATTCCTTCGAGACCGGATTCATTACTTGTTTAATGCCGGCGATATTAACGCCCTTCTCAATTAACGATTTTATTTCCAATAGCCGTTCTACGTCATTAAACGAAAATAACCGTTGGTTACCTGCTGTTCTTGCAGGAACGATCAATTCATGCTGTTCGTAATAACGGATTTGGCGGGCTGTTAAATCCGTCAGCTTCATTACGATGCCGATGGGAAATAAGGCCATATTTCTGCGAATATCATCAGCCATGTCGCATCAACCTTCCAGTCGCTCATTTATATGTTCATTCTAACCGTTACTACGCAAATGTGTCAAGTTATGTAAGGTTTAATCACAATTAAACCACTATCTACAAGGCGATATAAAGCGGTTAAAACACCATATTTAGCATGAGCATACGTCAGTCCACCCTGCATATATGCGATGTAAGGTTCGCGAATCGGAGCATCAGCTGATAGTTCTAAACTGCCACCTTGAATGAACGTTCCTGCCGCCATAATGACAGCATTCTCATACCCAGGCATATCCCAAGGTTCAGGTACAACATGCGAATCAACAGCAGCCGCTTGCTGAATCCCTTGAACAAAAGCAATTAAATGATCAGCTTGTCCAAAACGAACCGCTTGTATGAGATCCGTGCGCGGCTCATTCCATCTAGGTTTCGTTTCGAAGCCAAGCTCTTCAAATAAGGCCGCAGCAAGTACGCTTCCTTTAACAGCCTGTCCAACCAAGTGAGGGGCAAGAAATAATCCTTGAAACATGGGGCGAAGCGTACCTAACATCGCGCCAACCTCTCCACCAATGCCAGGAGCAGTCAAACGATAGGCAGCCGCTTCTACAGCAAATGCTTTCCCGGCGATATAACCTCCAGTTTCGGCTAAGCCCCCGCCTGGATTTTTGATAAGCGAGCCAGCCATCAAATCTACTCCTACTTGAGTAGGTTCCAAAAGTTCTGTAAATTCACCATAACAATTGTCCACAAAAACAATCAGATCTGGTTTTATTTCTTTTACCCTATTTACGATGGTTTCAATCTCTGCAACAGTGAACGAAGCTCTCCAATCGTAACCGCGAGAGCGCTGAATGCCGATGACCTTTGTTTTTTCCGTGATCGCTTGCTCAATTTGAGCCCAGTCCAATCCACCATCTTCAAGGAGCGCGACCTCAGAATATTTCACGCCCCAATCCTGTAAGGAGCCCATGCCATCTCCAGGCTTCCCGATAACTTTATGCAGCGTATCGTAAGGTCTCCCAGTAACATACAGCAGTTCATCCCCTGGGCGAAGCACTCCGAATAAAGCACAGCTGATCGTATGCGTGCCAGAAACGAAATGCGGCCTAACAATGGCAGCTTCTGCCCCCATTACCTCTGCATATACAAGATCAAGGATTTCACGTCCGCGATCATTGTAGCCATAACCTGTTGAGCCCGTAAAATGAAAATCGCTCACTTTGTGATGTTGAAATGCTTCAATGACTTTCCATTGATTCCGTTCTGCTATCTTGTCAATTCTACGAAAAGCTTCTGAGGCAAGCACCTCGGACTGCTCTGCTAGCTGCTCTAGATGCTCCCATAGTCTTTGGTTTATATGTTGCCTGTTCATTCTGATATCTTCTCCTTAAATTTTGCGAAGCAAAATTACATCGTAAGCATGAGCCTTAAATTTTGCGAAGCAAAATTACATCGTAAGCATGAGCCTTAAATTTTGTGAAGCAAAACTTCTTACTCAATGTATTGTTTCAAACGGTGGCCATGCTGTTCGTATTCCTGCTTACTTACATGAACGGTTAGTCGTAAACTTTCCTCATTCACTTCTTGATTGATTACCTCGCCGCTTCGATAAGCAAGTGCAATCAGATCTCCGCGCTCAGCGGGCACATTAAATACCACTACATCACCGCTTAGCTTATCTTGCACGATTTGCTTTAACAGTTCTAAATCCTCAGCATCGTAAGCGCTAATAACAAGATTATCGCCGCTTGTAATCGGCAAATCTGCTAGTGAACCGTTATTTACACACATATCCTTCTTATTGTAGACCATAACATATGGTTTATCCGCAGCGCCAAGCTCACCTAAAATTTTGTTAACGACAGCAATTTGCTCATCACGCATTGGTGAACTGCTATCAATGACATGCAACACAAGATCAGCCTCGCATACCTCTTCCAATGTCGCACGAAATGCCGCTACGAGATCAGTCGGCAAGTTTTGAATAAAACCAACCGTATCCGTAAGAATGATTTCTCTGCCGTTTGGCAGTTCAAGAGTCCTAGAGGTTGGATCAAGCGTTGCGAATAATTGATTTTCTACATAAACATCTGCATGCGTAAGCTCGCGAAGCAGCGTCGATTTCCCGGCATTCGTATAGCCAACAAGTGCTACTTGAATGGCACCGGATTTTTTGCGACGCTCGCGATGTAATTTACGGTGGCGAACAACCTCGTCAAGCACCGTCTTCAGGTCAAAGATTCGATCCCGAATATGACGGCGATCCGTCTCAAGCTTCGTTTCACCCGGTCCGCGGGTTCCAATACCGCCGCCAAGCCGAGATAAGTTTTTGCTCTGCCCTGATAGACGTGGCAAAAGATAGCTGAGCTGTGCCAGCTCAACCTGGATGATTCCTTCACGAGTTTTGGCTCGACCTGCGAAAATATCCAAAATCAGCTGAGTACGATCAACGATTTTCAAATCAAGTGCTTCTTCCAAATTGCGAACCTGAGCACCCGACAATTCTTGATCGAATATGGCCGTCGTAGCGCCCAGTTCATCGGCTAATGCTTTTACCTCTTGCACTTTGCCTTTCCCGATAAACCATTTGGAATCCACTGTCTCTTTGTTTTGCGTAATTGTCGTCAAAACTTCGACCCCTGCTGTTTCCGTAAGCTGCACCAATTCTTGTAGCGAAAGCTCGGGGTCTCCGCCCTTTCGCTTATCTTTTGAAGTAACTAAGCTTATCAGTATAGCTTTTTCAATCATGTTAGTATTGGTATCGAATGTTATCTCGCTCATCTCATACTCCTTCTAATGCTACGCAATCATATTGGCTTCGTGTCCCACTTTAAATCTTCTGGTCTAATCGTCATTAACTCCTGCTTGGCGGGAACGGAACTGGCATACTGCGTAAGCAGTCGAACAGCCTGAAACCTTATCGCTTTCTCAATCGCATTTCTTACATACCGAGCATTGCTGAACGAGAACATGGTGTTTTGCTTTTCCTGCATTAAATGCTGTCTTAATTTAAATATGGTCTGAGGCTGCAATATATAATCGCGGTCCTTCGCCATAAGCTCGCTGATTTGAATCAGCTGATCAACTGAATAATCCGGAAACTCGATTTGAATTGGAAAACGAGAAGGCAAACCTGGATTTGTCAGCAAAAAATCGTCTATTTCAGCTGGATACCCCGCGAGTATGAGCACAAAATGATTTTTGTGATCCTCCATCGCCTTAACAAGCGTATCGATAGCTTCCTTGCCAAAATCTTTTTCTCCACCTCGAGCTAAGCTGTACGCTTCATCGACAAACAATACTCCGCCGATTGCTTTTCGAACAAGGTCTCTCGTCTTTTGCGCAGTATGCCCAATATATTCGCCAACAAGATCAGCACGCTCCACCTCGATTAAATGTCCTTTGGTTAGAACACCCATCTTCTGTAACAGCTTCGCGACGATACGGGCGATCGTTGTTTTGCCTGTACCTGGATTACCCTTAAAAATCATATGATACACATGAGAGCCGCCAAATAATCCTGCTTCAGAACGCATTCGACTAATGTAAAGCAACGCATATATTTCGTAAACGAGAGATTTCACATTGTCCATACCAATCATCGGTTCAAGTTCTTTCTGGATGTCAGCATAATGATCAACACCTGGCAGCGGCTTCACAGCAGGCAGCGGCTCTGCCTCTAAAGCGGGAGCAGAAGCACCAGTCTGAAATGTCTCTTGTGTTCTTAGGACCACATTGATTTGACGGGAAGGCCTTGCGGAGACATTACCGGGTCCCGATTTGACGTGTCCACTCATCTGTGGCATCACCTATCCTTTGCTTCGAAAGCTGTAGCGGCTAACCGCACTACAAGTTTATTCTACTTTGCAGCAGCATATTAGCAGATTTACAGCGTCGAATCAGAAGAACGAATTCAGAGACTTAGGAGCAAAGAGTCGAGCTTCCATTTGGTAAAAGCAAGTACTTCACGTGACTCATTATAGACAGGATTTAGTACCTTTGATTTCGTAGCAGCAACTTGAAACTGAGCAAAATCAAGCTTTTTGGCAATTTCCTTCGATCTTGCAGCATGATAATCATGTGTGATGACGATTAATGTGGTCAGGCCCTGCTGTTCCGCTATCGTCTTACTGAATTCAAGGTTTTCGTACGTGCTAGTCGCCTTATTTTCTAGCAATAGCTTGTCATCTGAAATACCTTTTGCAAGAAGATAGTCCCGCATGCCCTCGGCTTCTGTCTTCTTCGAACCGTTCCCATCTAATCCGCCCGTCAAAATAAGCTTGTCCACCGTTCCTGCCTTGTACAATTGCCAAGCAAAGTCAAGCCGCTCCTTAAGTGCCGGACTTGGCACATCATTCCACAAGGCTGCACCCAGCACAATGCCTGCATCTGCTTGAACAAGTGGTTTACTCGTATCGAATCCATTAATTAACCACAATAAATACCCGCACCAAAACACGCCTGCACATATCATCCAGGCAACAACACGAAACAAGAGCAGCCACGGACGCTTTTTCTTCGATCTTCTGCGTGGGCTGCTCCTAGAGACTGTTGCCTTCCTCATGATTCGCTTAATTCCCCGGTTCTTGCAAGTAAACTCTTGCGATGTTTAAGGCTCAGCGTAAAATACCGAAACCTTCCATTACGTATGCTCGAAAGTAATTTTCCTGCTGTTTTGCGTGCTAATGCGACATCCTTGCCATTAACATCACCTTGTCTTAAGGCATCCTCCAGCTCATCCTCATCCATGAGGAATACCTCGCCGCTAGGCAGCACGACCACGTCCAAATATAAATCATCGAACCAAGGCACCTGCTGATCGGTTAAACCTTGTGTTTTGCACACATCGATATACCATTGCACGACGCGTCCTTTATCATCAAACATCGTCGTTACGACAAAATGCTCGCCTCTTGGAAAATGCTGCATCCACAAGTATCCGCGATCTGCCAAACATAATCTACGTCCGTTATATTCCTTCCATAACGGCTCACGCAATTCATGAATCCGATAAAACGTCACGAGACCTTTGAACTCTTCACCGTCCAGCGCTAGGCACGTATAGCTTTTGCGCAAGATACGCCGCCAGTTAGCTCGGTCTGAAAATTTTCTCTTCATACGGAACGTACCCTTCCGTTCAATTGGGAAAAGCTCGCTAGCAACCTACATAGCACTTCTTGGCTTTGATTAAACAACGAACATCTTGCGACCAACGACAGTTGACATTTACCTATAAAAAAAGATTACCATATCTTAACGTCCATCTCCAGCCGACAGACAAAATAAACCAAGCTCTTCGCGATAAAATAAAAAGAATACCGCCCCGAAGGACGGTATTCCTCTTATTGCTCAACGATTTCAATCGAATTGATGATAATTTTTTCGCTGGGCAAGTTATTTTTCATTGGCGTCTCTGAAATAGCTCGTACAACATCCATACCGCTCTCTACCTTGCCGAAAATCGAATAATTAGGCTCACGATTTAAATTTGCAGCATCCGGTCCCGTGCAAATGAAAAACTGACTGCCTCCCGAATTGGGCTTGCTAGCGTTTGCCATCGCAACAATGCCTTCTTCGTATTTTATATCCGTACTAAGTTCGTCTGGTATTGAGTATCCTGGCGTGCCATAGCCGTTTCCTTTGGGATCACCGCTTTGAATCATAAAGGACTCAATAATGCGGTGAAACGTCAAACCTTCATAAAAGCCTTCTCGAGCAAGAAAAACAAAATTGTTCACCGTTACCGGCGCGTCTTCCGTAAACAGCTTGACTGTAAAATCGCCTTTAGTCGTTTTAAAATTTGCTAAGTACGACTTGTCGAGATCAATCTGCATGTCAGGCATCTTGTCCCAGTTCATCAACTTGGCTGAAGCTGCAGCACTATCCCCTTTTCCAATTCCTGAACCATTCTTGCCGCAGCCAGCTATTACCATAACTGCTGCGACAACAATGATCAGATATAAGAATGGTGCTCTCTTTCTATTCGCCATTGCTAACCACCCGTTCCTTACGTATTGCCGCCGGTTTCAGGATTTCCTAAAGCATTGTTGGTATTGTTGTTTGCGCCTGTGCTTGGAGTTGGCGTCGGACTAGGTTCACCAGTCCCGTTTCCTGGTCCTGGTGGTTCGGTCGTTCCAGGATCTGTTCCATCAATTGGAGGCAGCGTTGGTTCTCCATCCCCGCCATCTACTGGAGGTGTGGTCTCCCCTTCACCTGGTTCATCAGGGTTAGGTTCCATTGGGATGTCCGGTATTACTTCCGTTTCTGGAATGCTGACCGTAATCTTCTGGGATGGAGCACTTACCAAATCCTGCTCTGCATCATAAGCAACAACATAATATTCATAGGTCATGCCCGGGAATGCGCTCATATCGTCAACCCCAGTCGAGGTGAGCGAGTCTACGAAACGGGTGTAATCACTCTCTGAAGCTTCCTTGCGGTAAACTTGATAAGTGACCTTTCCGTCCTGATAAGGATCCCACGACAGTTGAACCTTCATTTCTTCCGGTATAAATACCGCTTTAAAATTCGTTATCGTAGCCGGCGGTTTATTTTCCTTAATGCCTTGCGGTTTCTTGAAGCTTGACTTCGCTACATCTTTCATTGCGGTTCTCATAACCTTCGAGAACATGGCCGCTGCTTGGCTGCTGCCTGTCTTAAGGATATGATCCACATTTGTCTTATCGTATCCCATCCATACTGCTGCTGTCCACTCCGGCGTGTAGCCAACGAACCATGCATCTCGAATTCCCGAGCCTTTGTAGCCAGGAATACCATGCTGTGTAGTTCCGGTTTTCCCCGCCAATGGACGATTAATAGCAGCTCTTGTGCCCGTACCGCCCTTCTGAACGACCGTTTGCATCATCTCAGTCAAATAATAGGCTGTACTCTCCGACATCAACTGCTTCGAAGGAGGGGCTTTATATTCATACTTATAATTATTTTTGCCTTCAATCTTCAAAACAGCATGAGTATCGACAGATTTACCTCCGTTTGCAAACACGCTAAAAGCCGTTGCCATTTGCATAGGAGTTGCACCTTTGGACAACCCTCCAAGAGCGGCTGTTAAATTGCGATCATCTTTTTCAAGTTCGATGCCAAGCTTGCTTGAAAAAGCAAATCCATCCTTCAAACCAACCTGATTGAGCATCCAGACGGACGCAAGGTTCCGCGAATCTTTAATCGCCTGCTGCATCGTAACTGGAGTCGCTCCCCATCTATCGGTTGGACAATAGCTGCCATAACATTTCTTATCATTTGCAAGAACAGTCCAAGGATAATACTTGCCTGATTCAAGAGCAGGGCCGTACGAGATAATCGGTTTGAAAGCTGAACCTGGCTGACGAGGAACCTCAACGCGGTTTAGCCCTTTTTTCACGTAATCTCTACCGCCTGATAAAGCTTGTATCGTGCCGTCACGGTGATCGATAATGATCATTGCGCCCTGCACCTTTTGCTCATCTTTGCTCTTCTCAAAGTTGTCATCGTCGTTAAACTGCGTATCCATCGTATCTTGTGCTTGCGGGTTAAGCGATGTATAAATCCGGTAGCCGCCAATTCGAAGCTCTTCCTCGGATTTCTTGGTTTTCTCCATCGCCTCTTCAACCACATAGTCAATAAATGCTGGATACTTTTCTGAATTTCTTTCTTCATGATTTGCTGGAATCTCGTACACAACAGCTTTCGCTTCTTCCATTTCCGCTGCTGTAATAAAGCCTTGATCATACATAAGCTTAAGCACTACCGCTCTCCGGTTCATCGAATCCTCAGGATGGTTAATCGGGTTGTAGCGATTTGGCGCTTTTGGCATAGCTGCAATTGTAGCAATCTGCCAAAGCTCCAGCTTATCAAGATCGGTATCGAAGTAAAACTTAGCTGCTTCCTTAACACCATGCACTCGCTTGCCAAAAAATATTCGATTCAAATACATCGTTAAGATTTCCTGCTTAGTCATTTTGTGTTCAAGCGCTACTGCAATCGATGCTTCTGTTGCTTTTCGGAAAAACGTTTTGTCAGCGGTTAGAAATACATTTTTCGCAAGCTGCTGCGTAATCGTACTCGCACCCTCAACAGCGCTGCGCGCGATGACGTCCTTAACGACAGCACGGCCGATGGCAAAAAAATCGATGCCTGAATGCTCATAGAAACGTTGATCTTCGGTTGCCACAATTGCATTAAGCAGCTGCTCAGGGATTTCCGAAAATTCAGCAATCTCACGATTTTCATCTGGATCGGACAATCGTGAAATTTCATTCCCATTTACATCGTAAATAATGGATGCTTCACCCATAGTCAGCTTATTCGCGTTTTCAGTCAGAACTCGCTCGCCATTCAAAACAATAAGCAAGTATCCAATGATGCCGCACACGATTGCGATTACCGCGGTGAAGAATAATCCATAAAACCATTTCTTACCTGATATTTTCTTTTTCCTCTTTGATTTAGGCGTCGTTGTTTTGCTTGGTCGTTCAGCCATAGCCGACTCCCCTCCTGTTGTTCAATAGTCTGTCTAATCTAGTTTTACCACAAAATGAAAAGAGCAACCCAGCTTGGAGCGGGGTTGCTCTTGCCTGCCGCTATCTAGTTAAACGAGACACGTTATAAGAAAGTTTCACTATCTGATTAAGCCTATGAATCGGAACTGCTATTATCCTGCTGCATAAGAGAAACATTCCGCTGCGGGGTGAACGTCGAAATAGCATGTTTATACACCATTTGTTGCCGACCTTCGCTGTCGATGATAATAGTAAAATTATCGAACGCTTTAATAACGCCCCGAATTTGGAAGCCATTCATTAAAAAAACCGTAACCGGTATGTTGTCTTTGCGAAGCTGATTCAGGAACGTATCTTGAATATTGATCGATTTGTTCATTGGACGTTACCCCCGTCTTAAAAAGATTGATTAGAAGTATATTCAAGATTAACTTGAAACTTTCCTGCTATTATATCATGAACAGATTGCAAATTGTTGTGAAAATTTTCCCCCATATCAATCCAATGAATGTCATTCATATGACGGAACCAGGAAAGCTGGCGTTTGGCAAACCTTCTCGTATCCCTTTTTAGGAGCTGAGTCGCTGCTTCCAATGAGCATTCTCCACGCAAATACTGCGCAATCTCCTTGTAGCCAAGTCCTTGCATTGCTACCGCTGCTGGCGGTAAATCTCTCTCAAGTAAACGCCTCACCTCATCTACTAAACCTAGATCCATCATCTCATCTATCCGCTGCTCTATTCTACGATACAACTCAGCACGGTCCATAGTCAAACCGATAATGCAAAGCTCATATGGTGAAACCTTCGTTTGGCCTGCTTGCTGATCGGAAAAGGTTTGTCCCGTCATATGGTAAACTTCCAGTGCCCGAATGACTCGCCGCATGTCGTTAGGGTGCAATCTCTCCGCAGCTTTGGGGTCAATGGCAGCTAATCGCTCATGCAAAGCTTCGGCGCCAAATTCAGTCGCAAAACGCTCTTGTTCTTGCCGGAAAACAGCATCAGACCCCATTTCTGCAAACTGAAACTGATAACAAACCGACTCCACATATAAACCCGTTCCTCCGACGATAAACGGCAGTTTCCCGCGCTCGGCTATTTGCGAGATCGCTTTGGTTGCACCTGCTTGGAAATCAGCAGCGGAATATGCTTCATCCGGCTCACAAATATCAATAAGGTGATGCGGAATGCCTTCACGCTCTTCAATCCCTATTTTGGCTGTGCCAATATCCATACCTCGATATACCTGCATCGAATCGCCCGAAATAATCTCAGCATTCCATGCTTTGGCAATATCTAGACTCAAACGCGTCTTGCCTACAGCTGTTGGACCAATAAGAACTAACAAGGGCTGCTTGCGCACCGGCTGTCCTTCTTGATCTTGCTGTGCATTGTTTGTTTCTTCACTCAAAGCTGTATCACTCCATATGCAATTTTCGAAGTATTCACATGCCTGCGTTCAAATCCAAGTCTTGTAAATTCTCCGCTAGCTTGATGCTCCTTAAGGACTACGCTTTTCCTTGCTACACGCTTCGCCTGTTCAATGACTTCCTCCGTTAAGGCGTCCATATTTGCAATTGCACGAAGCGGCTCCATCGAGCTGGATTCGTTAATTGGTTTCCGAAACATAGGGTCAAAATAAACGATATCAACACTATTGTCCGGCAATCCGATTAAGTATTCCAAATGATTCATGCATTTCATCTTAATACGTCTCATCGCCTCATTCACATCAGGAAGACTCGTTTGATAACCTGCCAGACCCTCTCGAACAATTGCGCATAGGACGGGCTCGCTCTCTATCGCTGTAACTACTCCTGTAGGTCCTGAGGCATAAGAGAATACAAGAGAATCAGAGGCTAAACCAGCTGTACAATCAATGATTTGATCCCCTTCCAAACATCCCGAAAGCTGAATAAGCGGATCTGTTTCACCGCGTCGCAATCGTTTTACCCTAACAAATGCCATGCTGGGGTGAAAATAAAGCGGTGTCTCAGATTGTCCGTCGTAATACCGAACCTCTTCTTCTGTTACGACGATTAATTGATTGTCATGGCTTAACGTCAAAAGCTTATTGACTGTCAAATTTCCGCGTGCTCTTAGCGGAGAGGCTAACTCAGTTGAAAGCCGGCTTGCTTGCTCCAAAATACGAGCTGAGGGCTTAGCCGTCGTTGTAACAATCACGACATCACCCGCTTGAACATTTTTTCAAGCTGATAGGTCGACAGATGCACAATGATTGGACGACCATGCGGACAAGTATAGGGCTGTTTGCAATTTGCAAGCCTTGTCAGCAGCGTCTCGCCTTCTTCACGGTTCATGCGATCATTCGCTTTAATGGAAGCTTTGCAAGCACACATGATAGCCGCTTTCTCCCGCAGCTTGCCGATATCAATCGTTTTTCGCTCAGATATGAGCAAATCTGCCATTTCCTCAAGCAAGGACTGCTCCTCACCCTGAGGCATCCATTCCGGGTATGAACGGACAAGAAACGTTTGTGGACCAAAGGACTCAAGCTCAACTCCGGCTTGTGCAAACATAGGAATAAGGTCCCTTAGCTGCATCGCTTCTCCTGTTGTAAATTCAAGTGTTAACGGAACAAGTAATTGTTGGCTAGCGGCCTCAGGATTACCGAATTTTTGAAAGAAGTATTCATAATTGATCCGTTCATGCGCAGCATGCTGATCGATTAAATAAAGACCATCCTCGGATTGCGCTACGATGTAGGTGCCATGATGCTGTCCAATCCAGTGTAGCTCAGGAAATGATGGCTGATCCTCTATTGTATCCTCTTCTGTTCTCAGCTCAGCTACCATTGCTTGAGAAGCTGGCGGCTCTTCTATATGGTTAATTTGCGGCAAATCGACTTGGTACGCTGTAGCCTCTACATATTCTTGCGTTACAGCTGCCTCTTGCTGCGCATTCAGAATCGAAGCCGTATTTACAGGTGCTTCAAGAGAATCTAGCATCGAAGCTGTATTTATAGGTTCTTGCTCCCGAGGTGCGTACGTTTCACGGACTGTAAAATTGTCCGTAGGAGACGTTGAAGGCGGAGCATACAGCTTCTCAGCTGCATTCCTAGGAACGTACTCCCGTTCAATGACCGGCTGTTTATAAGGCGTCGAAGACGTTTTATTCGTTGCTGTCGGTTGGTATGGCTTAAACGATTCCGCCATCGGCTCAGGCCGATGGAAAGAAATCGCGTCTTGAACGAACAACGGCTTTGAACGCTCCAGCTTATTGCTTGATTCTGGTCCGGGAATATGACGCTGGCGGCCTAGCACCGCTTTAATCGCATCCTCAATCATCGTACGTAGCTCCGGTTCTTTACTGAACCTGACCTCCATCTTAGATGGATGAACGTTTACATCCAGCAAGCTAGGGTGCATTCCTATTTCTAATATCGCAAGCGGAAAACGATTGATGGGCAGCAGCGTATGATACGCCTGCAGCAACGATTGATTAATCGTATGACTGCGAATGTATCGTCCATTTACGATGGCTGTAATCCCATTTCGATTCGCACGAGTGAGCTCCGGTTTCGAGATATAGCCGCTCAGCTCATAATCCGAGGTTTCCGCTTCGATTTTGAGCATTACCTTCGCCGTATTTGAGCCATATACCGCTGCAATTACTTGCAGTCGATCGCCAGTTCCTAACGTGCGGAGCAGTACATTTCCGTTATGCTTGAACGTAAAAGCAATGCCAGGATGAGCGAGCGCAATCCGATTAATATAATCGGAAATATGTCCAAGCTCCGTTTGGATTGCTTTCATATATTTTAATCGCGCAGGCGTATTGTAAAATAAATCCCGCACGGTCATTTCCGTACCTTGCGGCGCATTTGCCGGTTCATCAATCGTAACCTTGCCGCCCTCAATTACAATCCGGCGAGCTAGTCCTGTCGATGTTTCCGAAGAGGTACATTGCAGCCTCGAAACAGCTGCAATACTCGGCAGAGCTTCTCCGCGGAAGCCAAGGCTCGCAATACGGAACAAGTCGCTCGCCGCTGAGATTTTGCTCGTCGCATGACGCTGGAACGCGGTAACGATATCAGATGCCTCTATGCCGTAACCATTGTCGATGACCTTAATAAGCGATAAGCCGCCTTCTTCGATCATAATATCAACCGTTGTACTGCCAGCGTCGACCGCATTCTCAACAAGCTCTTTGACGACCGAGGCAGGTCGCTCTACCACTTCACCTGCGGCTATTTGGTTGGCAAGCTGCTCGTCCAATATATTAATTTTTGCCATGACGTTGCCGTTCCCCCTTTCACGAAACTAGTCATTTAATTTCGATTTCATATCGTTCAGCCATTGCATAGCTTGCATTGGCGTCAAGTTGAACAAATCCAGCTTACGTAATTGCTCCGCCAGTTGCTCGGCTTTCGGATTCGCCTTCTTGCGTACTGGCTCCGCTTCAACAGCAGCTGCTGGCTCATCAAATATCGACAGCTGTACCATTGCATGGGACTCGTTAACTCTCTCATTTCGAATCTTTTCATCCGAGAACACAGAAGTCTCCTGGTGTGCTGGATATGAGAATCGGTTGCTTTGAACAGTCGTTTCGGTACCGGTTACTTGTTTCGGAGAATCATGTACGATCGTCTCATCAAGCAGCTCATAAGCTCGTCCAATGATCGATTGCGGCAACCCAGCCAATTGTGCACAATAGATGCCGTAACTAGTACTTGCAGCACCGGGAATAAGCTTACGTAGAAACGTTACATTATCGCCGCTTTCTTCGACAGCCATACGTGCGTTGGATAATGACGGCAAAGATTCCTCTAGATGCGCAAGTTCGTGAAAATGCGTTGAAACAAGCGCTTTACATCCGATATGGTGGTGCACATATTCTATTACCGCTTGTGCAATTGCCATTCCTTCACCCGTTGAAGTGCCGCGTCCCAGCTCATCAATAATAACTAGGCTCTTAGCCGTAGCTTTCTCCGTCATCAGTTGGATATCCTTCATCTCAACCATAAAGGTGCTCTGCCCACCAATAAGATCGTCAGCTGCTCCTATACGAGTAAATATGCGGTCGATAAGCGGGATAACGGCTGATTTAGCAGGAACAAAACATCCCATTTGAGCCATGATGCAAATAAGAGCAACTTGACGCATGTACGTGCTTTTGCCAGCCATATTGGGTCCTGTAATCAGAAGCATCCACTGCTCATCTTTATGAAGCGCGGTACCATTTGAGATAAATGGCGTTCCATCCATCATCGCTTCAACGACAGGATGTTTGCCTTCCTCAATTTGCAAATCATACTCTTCGGTCACGCGCGGACGAGAAAACCGGCGCTCAGCGCTGACAGTCGCTAGTGACTGATAAACATCAAGCTCTGCGATAATAGCAGCGGCTTTTTGCAGCCGATGGAGATGAAGAGACAAATGGTCACGAAGCTCAATGAATCGCCCATGTTCCAAATCGACCATTTTATCCTCGGCTTCGAGAATAAGACGCTCCTTCTCTTTGAGCTCTGGCGTTACGAACCGTTCCGCATTAGCTAACGTTTGCTTGCGCTCATATCTACCTTCAGGCAAGCTTGACAAATTCGCTTTTGAAACTTCTAAATAGTAGCCAAAAATGCGGTTATAACCGATTTTCAACGTTTTAATGCCAGTTGCCTCACGCTCTTGACGTTCGAGCTCAGCCAACCATTTTTTCCCGTTCGTGCTCGCCTCGCGCAATTGATCCAAATAAACATCGTAGCCAGCACGAATTAGTCCTCCTTCTCTAATCGTTACAGGAGGATCGTCAACTAGTACCGTCTCTATCAGATCAGCTAAATCAGCGCAATTGTCCGTCCCGTCCACAAGAGCCTTTAGCACTTCCGACCCAGATTGCTCACATAAAGCAGTCAGCTGTGGAATACGGCGAAGCGAGCTGCGAAGCGCATTTAAGTCACGCCCGTTTGCACTGCCGAAGGCTACTCTGCCTACCAGCCGTTCAAGATCATAGATGGGCTGAAGCTCCGAGCGAATATCGTCTCGTAAAATCAAATTTAAGTATAAGGTCTCCACCGCATCCAAGCGGGCTTCAACAGCAGCACTGTTTAATAGCGGCTTGTCGATCCAGCGGCGAAGCAGCCGCGCCCCCATAGACGTTTGCGTACGATCCAGCAGCCATAACAGTGAGCCTTTTTTATTGCGATCGCGAACCGTTTCAGTTAGTTCCAAATTTCTACGTGTATAATGATCCAAAATCATATATTGATTTGGCTCATAATTCGTTATAGTGCGAACATGCCCAAGCGAACGTTTCTGAGTTTCGTCCAAATAACCTGTAAGTACGCTAACGGCTAGCAGACGGGCTCCTGAAATTTTGGCAAGCTCATGATCTCCGAACTGCTCTGCAAGCTTGTCAGCCGCCATTGGCTCACGAGCTGTTAGCAGCAATTGCTTGTTCCAAACGGCAGCTTCTTGAACACGGTCAAGCAGTTCTTTGTCTCCAACCAGCTCAGACGGCTGATACACATTTATTTCATCGATTAACGCTTCAACATGCTCTGGGAATGAGGTTACATAAAGCTCCCCTGTCGATAAATCACAAGCGGATAGCCCAAATGAACCCTGAACGCGGATGATCGCAGCGATAAAGTTATTCGAATTCCCATCAAGCGCCTTCGATTCCATAACGGTACCTGGTGTAATGATCCGAACAATTTCTCGGCGAACAACGCCTTTTGCCGCTGACGGATCCTCCACCTGCTCGCAAATCGCTACTTTGTAGCCTTTGTCGACTAGTCTGCTAATATAATTCTCGGCGGAGTGATAAGGTACACCGCACATCGGTATTTTTTGCTCGCCGCCGCCCTCTCGCCCTGTCAGCGTAATTTCCAGCTCGCGTGAAGCGGCAATGGCGTCATCAAAAAACATCTCATAAAAATCGCCTAATCGAAAAAATAGAAAAGCGTCTTTTGCTTCTTCTTTTATTGATAGGTATTGCAAAATCATTGGAGTATATCCAGCCATTCCGATCCTCCTCAAAAACGTGGGCAGCATGCTGCTCCGTATATATTCATATAATTAATATCGTTAATTACATGGGCGAGTAAAAGTAAACCTTTTGCGCCCTTGCAGTAAACAGTAGATATTCATTATAACAAGCGGAACAGATGTGCGCCATAAGTGAAAAGACTTGAGAGTGGTTTGAGGGTGTGTAGGAGAATGTTTGGGAGTTGTTTTAGCCGTTTAGCTGCTAGGATTATTGTAATGTATGAGAATGCAGGTGAGCGGAATTACATTAAGATTTGCGACTGTTTATGTAACATTTTTTTGAGCTAACTTGGGAGTTTTATTAACAAACACTAGATACGTTATTATGCTCCATTTACCTGTTGATGCAGCACTACGGTTAGCCCCCCTAATGATGGAGACATACCGACCAAATCACTACTTCTCGTATTTCAGTGGCATATCTCTTCGTATTACTCGTCTCATCAAAGTGCTCGATTGTATGTCCGTTAGGAAGTTTGAGCTAACTAAGTAGAAAAGTTAACGGACATTAGAAACGTTATTATGCGCAATACCCCTCTTTTTGCAGCACTAACGGACATAGAAGCTCTTATTTGGCTCCACGAGTTCGTTTTAGCTCCATTTTGCCCGAATAGCGGATTTTATGTCCGTTAGATTCAAATTTGAGCCCGATTCTTCAAAATAGCGGCTTGTATGTCCGTTAGGAAGTTTGAGCTAACTAAGAAGAGAAGTTAACGGACTCTTGATACGTTATTATGCGCTATACCCCTCTTTTTGCAGCACTAGCGGACATACAAGCTCCTATTTGGCTCCACGAGTTAGTTTTAGCTCCATTTTGCCTGAATAGCGGATTCTATGTCCGTTAGATTAAAGTTTGAGCCCGATTCTTCAAAATAGCGGCTTGTATGTCCGTTAGGAGGTATGAGCTAACTAAGAAGAGAAGTTAACGGACACTAGATACGTTATTATGCGCAATACCCCTCTTTTTGCAGCACTAACGGACATACAAGCTCTTATTTGGCTCCACGAGTTCGTTTTAGCTCCATTTTGCCCGAATAGCGGATTCTATGTCCGTTAGATTCAAATTTGAGCTCAATACTTTAAAATAGCGGACTGTATGTCCGTTAGGAACAAGCCTAAGTTTTTGAAGTCCACCACAATTTCATTTAGCGCGCATATCGGAGCTCTCCACCCCCTGTCCCCCTTCTCCATGCAGCATTGAATTATAACTTGTTGTAAAAGACGAATGCCGTGAAGCGTGGTAACTGAATGAGCTCTAATCGTTGAGCCAAAATTGCTGAGGTGATCACGACATACAGGTCAACAAGGAGCAAGCCTATCACTTCAAAGGCAGCCTCCATTTCACGCGTATATCAGAGCTTTCATTCCATGTTGTGCCTTTTCTTGCGGCATCAAATAATGGCTCAATGTATGAGGCTAGTGCGGAGTAGCTTGCTGTGGCCGAGAGTGCTGAGGCGAGGCCATCCAAACAGTCGACCAGCTCGGCACGGTCGCCTGAATAATAGGCTTCTACAAAATGCTCATCCAGTGCAGGGATGTAGGATAGATTTAGTTCCTCGCGGGCGCAAATAAGCGCCAGCGCGAAGGAGGCTTTGGCTGCCGCAGGCGATACTAGCCAGCTCGGTAGCGTTCGGTACTCGAACCCGCCATGCGGCTGCAATCGGAAGTCCCCAAGCGTTCCATACCTTGGACGGCGGGCCCGCCCTGCGGGGTCCTCAACAAGAGCAAGCGGGAATGCCGCGTAGCTGTCCAGCAGGCGGAGCAAGCGGCTCGTTAGCGGCGTTCCGCTGAGGTGAATATGCCCGCCGAGCGCAAGCCCCGGCACGGGCATAGCTCCAGCGGCCCAGCGCAACGCGGGGTCGCTGATGCGATCGGCGGCGCGCAGCAGCAGCCGCCGCACGTTCGCGGCGAGCGCGGCCGGGCTATCGGCCGGCTCAGGCCGCAGCTCGGCGACGGGATAGAGCAGCCGTCGCCCTACGAGCAAAGCGTCGGCACCGGCCGCCCCGCCGACGCCAGCTCCAAAAAACCGCGACGCCGACGCAATCTTCCCGGCCGGCGTCACTAGCACAAACTCCGGATCGGCGCCGATGAGCAGCTGCCGATCCACAGTCCCCGCTCTCGCCGCGGCATGCCACGCGGCGAATCGCCTTAGCGAAGCAGCCTCCAGCCTCGTATCCCTCAGCTTCGGCCAAGCATCATGGACGGCTGTGCGCCCGTCCCCGCCAAGCCACACCTCGGCCTCACCAATATCGAGGCCAAGCGCATAAAGAGCCGCAACCGCGATACGCGCCACTCTGCGCAGCGCTGGATCATCAGGCCATCCGCCACTGATCGGAAGCAGCGATTTCCCCTGCATCGGCCTCCCCGTGGAATCAATGCGCAGCATTTCGACGGGCTCCAAATGTACGACACTGATGCGAAACAAACGTTCACTATGAAGAGCGGGACCGCCGCATAAGCCTGCTCGACGCCAAATACGCCGTTTCTCCGTATTGTGCAGCTTTTTTGCAATGTAGCCGTTTACATTAAGAATCCATGCCCCAGTAAACCGGCTGCTATCTATAGTGCGAGCATCTGACCATGCGAGCACAGCATCGCCAGGACTCACCACAGTCCAAGACTGCGCATGCAGCGGCTGCCCATTGCGCTCTCCAGAGGTATGCGGCTCGTTGACATCGTATGTAATTTTCTCCAGCCGATCATAGCTGCCTCGCCATATCCACGTCGAAGCCATTGCGTTCCCGCCTTTAATCTAGGTTTCTAAAGCTAAATATTGCTTTTTTAATAATTTCAAAAAAAAAGAGGGCTTTCGCCCTCGAATTTGCCGCTCTCGCAGCATATGATACCTTGACAGCAAAGCTTCCCGGCTTGCTTACAACTCATCGTCCAGCAAATCTGGATCCAAATCCTCATAATCATTATCGCCGAGGCTGAATTCCAAATCCTTGCCGTCCAGGTCGCCGCAGCCGCCTGGAAGAACTGCTACACAAACCTTAGTCTCGGCAACTAGTTCCACCGAAAACTCACGCTCTACACGAATCACGACGCCGGAACCGCTCGAAGAAATATTCGCTTCGATACAGTTTGGCTCCTGAACTACCTCGGCTGACACTTCCACTGTAGAAGGCCGATGTTTCGGGTCTACATAGGAAAGATTGACATGCTCGACGTAATGCACGGATTCCTTAGCTACGTCTGTTTGCGAGTTTTTGCTGTACGAATACCAAATGTTGATATCGTAAGTACCAATTACCTCAATGCCGTCGCCCGAACGAACCGCTTCATACTGATGGTTAATGATCCATGCTCCCAGGATACTGGTTGGATTATGAGGCGGCGTTACGGTATGGGTTACAGTGGAAAACTTACGACCTTTGCCGCAGACAGCTTTCGTAATTATTTCTCTGTATTGTAGCTGTTTATCTGCAATAGTCATTGATTTAACCTCCTCCATACAATCATTCATTTAAAGTGTATGCAGGACATTCGTCTAGGGTGACTGTTTATTTTCTCGAAATATAAGATTATATAAGTTTTATACTTATAACGATCCATATAGATCTCTGCGGAACGTATACTAGAGCCGCCCGACGTCGGAAGTAGCCGTTACGCATGAAATATAAGAATACATAAGTTCCATACTTATAATGATGCTTATATTTCTCAGCTAAACGTATGCTGTAACGAAATGGCATCCAGAGCTGCTTGCGAATGACATGCATGCAATTATAGTTTTCATCTCTAAAATCACACTTGCATATCTGCGCGAAACGATAGCACTGTTTACCAATGTCGCCGCAGCCGTTTACGTCCGAAATCCAAGCGATTATAGCTTCACCCCTATAATCACACTTGTATTTCAACGTGAAACGATAGCTATGTCTACGAATGTCTCCACAGCCGTTAACGCTTGAAATCAAGCAATTATAGTTTTAACCATATAATCAAGCTTGGATTTCTACGCGAAATGAATGCTATGTTTACGAATGTCGCCACAGCCATTTACGCTTGCCTCGCAACGAATTTTTCCCTTTACATTCTATGGCCGAAGTTCGGACGTCATGACTTTTCTTTTTTTTAATTGCTTCGCGATGCCTAAATACCGCTCCAGTTCCCTTAAAAGCATGAGCAGCGAAGCGCGAACTTCGAACTCATCTCGCGTTTTCGGAAGCTCCATCTCTTGGAATAATCGCGATAGTTCTAGCAACCGCTCTTCAACGCTACCCTTATAAACATCTGATTTCACATCACTAGACAGTTGATCAAACAGATCTGCTATCATTATCGCTTGGGGAAACTTCTCATAGACGAATGCCAGCTTAACCATCATCTGCTGAATGGATTCGAGCTGTTGGCGTCTCATTTCGAAATAGGTGGACCAATATTGCTCCTGACCCCAAAGCCGATTCTCACGATTGCGAACGGAGCGCTGAGCCCCTTCTTCAATTGCGTTATAGGCTTCCAATATTTCGGCGCCGTTCCATATATGCGTAGGATTGCGCAGCGTCATCCCCATTTCTTGAAATATGACGGCGAAGTTTTGCTCAATCGCAGAACGATAGAAGCTGAGCTGATGCTCATCCTTCGGCATATAGATGATGTTCACGATGGTTGCCCATCCCAAACCTGCAAATAACAGCATGATTTCGTTGCCAATAATATCGGTCGTCACTTCTGCCCGATTAAAAAGGTGGAACACGATTACTGAGCTCGTAACGATGCCATCCTTCAGTTGGAAGCGTGACAAAATGGGAAATGTTATGAGAATAAAAACAGCAACTGCCCAGATGTGAAAGCCAAACACTGTAAAAATAAGCGATGCAAAAAAAAGTCCGAGCACAGAAGCGATAAAACGCACAAATGCGCTCTTGAGTCCCTTCATCCTCGTCACTTCAACGCCAAGTATTGCAAGAATACCCGCGCCAAGCGGAGGCTCCAGTCCTAGATATACTGCGGTATAAATAGCTGCAATGGCGGCTAACGCCGTTTTGATAATACGAATGCCCATAAAATAACCTCGAGTACGTTAGGATTTATTTCTACATCCTACCGCTCGCGCCAACCCGCCGTCAACTTTCTCTCAAGTACAGCGACAAGCTGGTACATAACCGTTGCAACAACAGCAATCACGATTAAACTCGAAAGCACTAATGTGAAATTGAATACTTGAAAACCATATATGATCAAATAACCTAATCCCAGTTTCGCGACGAGAAATTCACCAACGATTACACCGATCCATGCGAGTCCGACATTTACTTTTAAGGTTGAAATAATGACTGGAAAGGAGCCCGGCAAAATAACAAGCTTGAATAATTGCAGCCTTGAAGCGCCAAACAGTCTAACTACCTTAATATAACCGGAGTCAATTTCGCGAAATCGATTATAAATGTTTAAAATCGTAATGATGACGGTAATCGAAAGCGTAATCGCCACGATCGACATAAAGCCTGGTCCTAGTCCCACGATAAAGATTGGACCAAGCGCCACTTTAGGCATACTATTGAGTACAACCAAATAAGGGTCGAACACGCGTGATAGAAATGGAAACCACCATAGCACAGCGGCAATCAAAGTACCTAATATGGTTCCTAACAAGAAACCTACCACGGTTTCGGTTACGGTCATGCCCACATGCGGCCATATTGAACCGTCCACCATTGTTTTCCAAAGCTGAAGAAACATCTTGGAGGGATAGCTGAACAGCAAAGGATCAATCCAATTTTTGCGCCCCGCCACTTCCCATAAAAAGGTAAACAGCAGCAGCAGCACAACCTGAGTAGCGATGACCGCAGCCGTTATTCGTCGTTTACGTTCTTTGAAGCGAGTGTGCAGCTCGCCCATCCAAGTATGGCGATCTTCTTGTATACCGGATATTGCAGCTTTACCTGGTTTATCCTTATTCCTCAAATCCAGCTCGCTGCGTTCATCCACCATTCCCACCCCCTTCCATGTCATCCTCATCAAGCTCCGCCCATAAGCGATCAAACAATTGTTGAAAGCCTGGAAGCTTGCGAGCCGCCATTGGGGATGCTTGACGGATTTCTTCCGGTATTTCCACCTCGCAACGAATATGTCCAGGATTTCGGCCAAGCACGACGACGCGATCACTCATCGCAGCCGCTTCCGCCAGATCATGCGTCACGAGTACAGCTGTTTTACCTAGACGCTTTAATGTCTGATGAACCAAGTCCTCCAATTGAAGCTTTATATGCAGATCAAGCGCCGAGAATGGCTCATCGAGCAGAAGCACTTCCGGTTCCGTTGCAAGTGTCCTTGCAAGTGCGACACGTTGCCGCATGCCGCCTGATAGCTCATGTGGATATTTGCGCCCTGAATCAGGCAGACCTAGCTCGTCTAACAGCTCATCCACCGCTTGAAGCGCCTTCTCTGATCTACGTCCGCTTATTTCAAGTCCAATTGCGGCATTTTCTTTTATGGAACGCCACGGAAACAAATAATCTTGCTGCAGCATATAGCCTACCTTGGGCGAAGGTCCCACAACCCGCTCACCATTTAGCAGTACTAGCCCCTTAGTCGGTGGAAACAAGCCAGCTAGCAGACTAAGCACCGTCGTCTTGCCGCAACCGCTCGGACCGACCAAGCTGATAAACTCCCCGCGGTTGACCGTCAGCTCAATCTGCTCAACCGCAAGGGAGGCTCCCTTTTCATTCACATATACATGTGATAATTGCTGCAGCTCAAGCACGGGTACAGTCATCATGCCTAAGCCTCCATTTCTTGCCCGCAGTTATTTCACTGCTTCGATTGCTTTTTTGGCAAAGCTTGTATCTACAAGTTCATTATGCTCAGTACGTTTCTGAAGTTCTCCCGCACTTGTAATGACGTCTAGAAGGTTATTCCATTCCCCTTCGTCAATAATGGGATCCGTTGCGAACGAGCCTTGCTTTTTGTAGCGATCAATTGAGCTAATAAGAATATCGCGATCTACATTTTCAAAATATGGAAGCACAACATCAGCAATTGCTTCGGCGCTGTTGCTATCTACCCAAAGCTGTGCTTTATGAACAGCATTCGTGAACGATTGAATTACCTTTTTGTTTTTGTCGATATAGCTTTTCTTAGCCATAAAGACAGTGTATGGAAGGTGACCGCTTTCGGCTCCAAATGATGCGACCACATGTCCCTTGCCTTCCTTCTCAAAAATCGATGCCGTTGGTTCAAACAACTGAACATAATCTCCTGTACCAGAAGCAAATGCTGCAGGAATGTTGGCAAAATCTACGTTCTGAATCAGCTCAAGATCAGCTTTCGGATCGATGCCGAGCTTTTTCAGTGCAAACTCGCCGGCCATCTGCGGCATTCCACCTTTTCTTTGGCCAAGAAATACTTTTCCTTTTAAATTGTTCCAATCGAAGCTTGCATCAGCCTCTCTGGCTACAAGGAAAGTGCCATCGGTTTGAGTCAACTGGGCAAAGTTAATGATCGGATCATCCGTTCCCTGCTGATAAACATAGATAGAAGTCTCCGAACCAACCAAAGCGACGTCAATAACATTCGAAAGCAATGCAGTCATCGTTTTGTCCCCGCCTGGCGTAGTCGTTAACTCCACATCAAGCCCTTCCTCTTTAAAAAAGCCTTTCGCGACAGCAACATACTCAGGCGCATAAAATAAGGAGCGTGTTACCTCCCCAATGCGAACCTTTACATTACCTGATTCGCTTTTACCGCAGCCTGCCAATACACTTGTCATGACAAGTGCAAAGGCTAGCAGCACCGTCAATAAAATACGTTTTTTCATTCTTCCAGTCCCTCCTGCGCAAATTTGCGATTATAAATGTACTTCAGCCTATGCGGTTCAGTCATGGGCGGTGAATGCATGCACAAAAAGAAGGCTGCCCCGTTATCGTCGATCGACGATAGGACAGCCTTCAAATTATGCTTGTATGCTGAGCTACATACTACAGCTTATAGATGTCTGTATATTTCTTCGTTAAATAGGTAACCAAATGCTGTGGATCAAGCGGTTTTCCAGTAACGCTCTGAATAAGCTCAGATGGCGTTCTCAGCTTGCCGTATTTGTAAATACGTTCGCTCAGCCATTGCTTGATCGGCAATAAATTCCCTTTTTCTACACTACCCCAGAAACCTTGCAGATCACGCTCCATCGTATCAGCAATCTGTGCCGCATACATATTGCCGAGAGAATACGAAGGGAAATAACCAAAAGCTCCACCCGACCAATGGACATCTTGAAGTACGCCTTCTGCATCATTTTGCGGAGTCACACCTAAATACTCTTTGTATTTCTCATTCCAGATAGCTGGAAGATCTGCAGCCTTCGCGCCGCCATTAAATATTAGCTTCTCGATCTCGTAACGGATAATAATGTGCAGATTATAAGTCAGCTCATCTGCTTCTATTCTTACTAGCGATGGCTGCACAACATTATTTCCACGATAAAATTGATCGACGCTCACATCAAGCTGTCCAGGAAAGCGTTGTTGAAGCTCGCCGAAATAACGATTCCAGAACGGTCTGCTCCGGCCGATTACATTTTCCCAGAAGCGGGATTGCGACTCATGAATACCCATGGAAGTACCGGTGCAAAGCGTTGTCCCGATAAGCTCTTCCATAATATTTTGCTCATACAGCGCATGACCACCCTCATGAATCGTGCCAAACAAAGCGCTCGTTACATCGTCTTCCAAATATCTTGTCGTAATCCGAACATCGCCGGGACTCAGACCAGTGGCAAATGGATGAGCGCTCTCATCCAGCCTGCCAGCTTCAAAGTTGTAGCCCATCTGTTCCAATATGTATAAGCTAAAAGCTTTTTGAGCTGATTTATCATAATTTTGTTTTAGAAATGAAGTATCAGGCTTATGTGGCGAGCTTGCAATCGCCGCTGCTAAAGGTACTAGCTGCTCCCGTAAACCACCAAATACTCGGTCCAGTTCAGCAACAGTCATGCCAGGCTCATATTGATCGAGAAGCGTATCATATCGAGTCGCTTTTGGTCCCCAAAGATCAATAAATTGGTTCGTATAGGAGATGACCTTCTCCAAATACGGCTGGAAGCTTGCATAATCATTGTTTTCCTTTGCTTCTTCCCACTTGTTTTCAGATTGAGAGGATAATACCACATATTCTTGATAAAGCTTCGGCGGTATTTTGACACTGCGATTGTACTCCTTGCGAGTCTCCGTAACTAGACGTTGATCGATTTCACTGAGCTCTGAATAGTTAGAAGAATCCTCAAGTGTTGAAAGAGATTCTCCGAGTTCGGGTGAAGTTGCCAGCTTAAAATGGTCGGCTGATAAAACACCGATTACTTCCGAGCGATTGTCCATTCCTTTGCGAGGTGCGCCTGTGCGCAAATCCCAGTAAAGAACACCAAGTGCTTCCTCATAACTCGAAATTTTGCGTATGGTTTCTTTAAAATTTTGCAGAGCTTCCGCATGTTTTGTAGACATCGTTGTTCCACCTTCCTACTTTAAGTTTTTACATTGATCATTATTCATGGGATCTTTACTTGATCTTACTTATTTCAATCCTTATAATCATCTTAAACCTGCAAGACATCCAGTGCAATAGATAGAAAGAGAGGAAACCATATGCATATTTTATTTTCCAAAGCAGCTACTGATCGGTTAACTCCTTATTTAAAAGAGGGGAAAAATCAATTGAAACTGCTTCATGATACGGAAGGCTGCGGTTGTGTCGTTAGCGGCGTTCCTGCCCTTCAGTTAATTAGTGAGCCCTCCGTGGACGACAAACTCGCTCAAGGCGAGCCATTGCCCTTCTATTATGAACCTCGTCATGAAATATATTATGAACCCCATCTTCGAGTTGATTATAACCCGGAACGAAACAGCTTTAGTCTTAAGAGTGATAGTCAAATCTATACGTTGAACCTTCGTTTTCTCAGCGGCGGAGGTGCAGCATGAACAAGATTGATGAAATATTAAGCTACAACAAAGAATTTGTAGAAAATCGGAAATACGAGAAATATTCCACAAGCAAATATCCAAACAAAAGAATGGTCATCGTCACATGCATGGATACTCGGCTGACAGAAATGCTGCCCAAAGCCATGAATCTCAAAAATGGCGATGCTAAAATAATTAAAAACGCCGGTGCTATCGTTACACAGCCCTTTGGCAATATCATGCGTAGTATCCTCGTTGCTCTATACGAGCTTCAAGCAGATGAGGTGTTTGTCATCGGTCATACTAATTGTGGTATGACTGGAATCAATCCTGAACACATTATTCAGCATATGGAAGAACGTGGTGTTTCCAATGAGACGATTACTACCTTAAAGCATTCCGGTCTTAATCTGATGCGCTGGTTAACAGGGTTCGACAACGTAAGAGACAGCGTCCTTAACAGTGTAAGCATCATTCGCAATCACCCACTGCTACCTGCTAATATTCTTGTTCATGGATTGATTATCGATTCCGAAACCGGAGAATTAGAACTAGTAGATGCTGCAACTCCTTAAGCATAATTATAAAAAAAACGGGAACATAACGGTTATTAAATCAAACCGTTGCGTTCCCGTTTTTTTGCTGCATAAGCTGCAAGTCTTGCTGCTATCACTTCAGATCTGTCTCGCTTCGTGTGCCTGTGAATAATTGCTTCTTCATCTAATGGACTTGGCGCTCCCCATATTAAGCCTCTTTGGTCACAAGTCTGCTGACACAATAAAACAAGATCATCATTTATAATTTGCAAATTAATGTCTGTATAGGTTGATTCGTCCGCTGCTTGTAAATAAGACAATCTCGAACTTATTTGCTTCTGCAAGCTGTACTTATCAATACCAAGCTCATCAAGTGGAGCTGCAGACAATCTCCGCTCAGCTTGTATAAGCATCTTAACTGCGCCAACAACATTGCCTCTGCGCTCGTGATAGAGGCCTACTGCTAGCTGAATAAGACCAACCCACGTATCTGCAAATCGATCACCGGGATTCTCTTTCCAGTACTCCTCAAGAAGCTCGTGACATTCGAAATAGTCTCGGGTTGCATGAAACTCCACTAAATAAGTGATATACGCTTTCGGAAAAGAAATCATAAAAACCTCCAAACTTCTTGCTCCAGGCAAATTCATCAATATATTGATAATAAAAATATTAGCATATGTAGCTTATACTTTCATACATTTTGACCAATCCTATATTAATAAATGAAACCATCGTCTCTATTAGCCGTATATTATCTATGTTTGTTAAGAATGTATTAAAGATATCAGGAGGAGAAAACACAGATGAAAAAGGGATTCATGGTCATGCTGGCACTCACACTATTCATCACACTAGGTTTCGGACAGTATGCCGATGCAAAACCACGAGGCGGAATGAAATCTCCGAAACAAAGCGTTACACAAAACCCTAAGAAATCGGATAACGTTAGTCAAACGAACCCAGGAAAGAAAGCAGGTACAACTACTGGTACTACAAAACCTGGATTCTTTGGCGGCGGTAGCTTGATGAAAGGTTTAATGATAGGCGGATTGGCAGGCTTGATGTTCGGCGGTTTGTTTGCGGGCATGGGTGCATTCGGTAATATTCTTGGTCTTATGATCAATCTAATGGCTATCTTCGCCATTATTATGTTGATACGCGTAGCGTTCGTTTATCTGCGCAGCAAGCGTAACCCACCCGATCAACGGAGACCATACTAATCGTGCGTATATACACGGATGAGATTATTAACGCGATCTGCCTTCACATGTCCGAACGTCGGGGAGTAAACCCTACCGATGTGGAAGTGCAGCTTTCATGGGAAGAAGAGTATGGTTATACGGCCGAGGTTTGGGTGAAAGGCCGCAGCCAGTACATTATTGAAGCTAATATCCTCGAGGCTATCGAGCAATATATGTTCAAACAATATAATCGGCGCGTTTTCCGCTCAAACATTACGTTAGATGCGGATGAAGAATTTTGGGCAGACATTTCCGATTAACAGGAATAAAGCATCCAATAGCATGCATTATCTTACAGATAAGCATCTAGCGGATGCTTTTTTTTGCTTTATTTTTCTCCTCCCAATAATTACTAGAGAAAAATTAATAGATTTCCAGCAACATCCACGCCCTCCCTGCGTCTAAACATTAGACTAGAGAGGAGTGTATGTGACATATCTATGAAAAGAAAAATGAGTACAGCACTGCTATTGCTATTCTTTTGCCAAACCATCATGACAGCAACGGCAGGAATTGCAGATGCAGCAACGAATCAAATGACGAAATTCCGTGTTTATCAGAATGACCAGGTGCTTCGTGAGTTTACTACGGAGACACAAGCCATTTCATATGCCGGGAAATTCGGTTACAGCCATGTCGAGAAAATTTCGGATCGAGCTTGGGTGTGGGACAACTTCCCGCGTTACAAGGTTTATCAGAACGGTCAAACCATCCCAAAATGGGAATTTAGCAATTACAAGCAAGCATTATCTGTTGCTAAAAATCTGACAAACGTGCATATTCGAGATCTTGAAAATATTGGCTGGAGCTATCAATCCTATTCCAAATTCAAGCTTTATCAAGGCGACAACACGCGTGACAATTGGTCCTTTCTAACGCTTGCTGCTGCTAAGCAGGAAGCCAAAAAATGGGGCAACGCGCACATTATCGATCTAACAACGAACAAATGGGTATGGGGGAACCTGACAGCCGCACAAACTAAAGCGCAACGCGCTGCTACACCTGTCTATCAAATCACTGTGGATGGAGCACCTGCCGAGGAACTTCCGCTTTACTCCTTCCTTCTTGATGCAATCAATGCCTCTTATGCCATTTCAGGCAGTGAGGTTTTGAATACGGCAACGAGCAAGGTTGTTCACTCGAATGTCCCTGCATATTTGGTAAAACAAAATGGCGCCGTGGTCGGCTCCTCTATTAACTTAGATGCTGCTGTACAGCTTGCGAAGAAAACCCCAAATGCTGAGGTTACCTTCAATGGAAAAGTATATTGGTCTGGCATTCCTTATTTAGCCGTCTATCAAGGTGACAAGAAATTAAGAACATTTAATACAAAGACCGGCGCTATTGCCTATGCGAAGGGATTTGCCAATAGTACAGTTCAAACTAACGAAGGTCGCAAAATCTTCAGTAATACCAAAAACCTTGTCTATATGGGTTGGAATGGCAGCGCGACAAGTGCAACTTTAATCAGCCATGTTGCTAATACACAAGGATTATCGATTGATTCGCCTACTTGGTTCGAATTATCCGCGGCAGACGGTTCGATAACCGACACGTCAGATCAAGCCGTCGTAGACACCTTCAAAGAACAAGGAATTAAAGTAATGCCGCTTGTTCACAATCAATTTAACAAAAAAATGACGACGGAATTTTTAAAGAACAACACAGCAAAGGAAGCCTTCATTAGCGCACTCACTGCTAAACTTTCAAAACTTGGTGTTGCAGGTGTCAATCTTGATTTTGAAGAGGTTGCTGGAACCGATCGAGCTGCCTATACCGCCTTTGTTACTGCACTCGCTAAAGCCGTACACGCCAAAGGGATGCAAATATCGATCGACTTGCCTCGCGGAAGCTTAAGCTGGAATCATATGACTGCTTATGATCATACTTCCCTAGCAGCAGTAGTCGATACTATTATTATTATGGCTTACGATGAGCATTGGAAAGGCAGCGAGATACCTGGTTCCGTCGCAGGTCTTAGCTGGGTCGAAGAAGGTGTTAAGCAATTTTTGAGCTATGGCATTCCGCGTAACAAGCTCATGCTTGGCATACCTTTTTACGTACGGGAGTGGAAGCTTGACAGCACGAATAAGCTTGTCAGCAACCGCGCCATCTTCATGAAGGAAATTCCTAAACTTATTGCAGATACGAACGCTCAAGGTGTACTAGATTCGAAATCTGGCCAGATGAAATATAAGTACGTCAAAGACGGCTTTACCTATTTATTCTGGGCTGAGACGGAAAGCACTGTGAAAGCACGTATCGACATAGCCAAATCATACGATCTGGCCGGCGTTGCAGCTTGGCGCCTCGGTTATGAAAGCTCAGATTTGTGGACGATGATGCTGCGCAATAAATAATGCAAAGAGCCCCTCTTCTCTAATGTTGGAGAATGGGGGCTCTTTGTTCATTGGAATATTTAATTCTCTGGCTCCACAGCCGGAAATCTCAGCAATACCTTCGTCCCTATTCCGAGCTCGCTTTGAAAAGCAATTTTCCCCTTTAGCGCCTCGACAATTCGATAAGTCACCAATATTCCTAAGCCCGTCCCCGATTCTTTTGTCGTAAAAAAAACGGTACCTAACTGCTCCAATTCCTCTTTGGATATCCCTTTTCCAGTATCAATAATTTCAATACAAATTTCTTCATTGTAATAATAGGCATTGACAGTCACTTCACCTTTATCAGGGATCGCTTCTACACCATTTTTTATTAAATTTAGTATCACTTGAGTCAGTTTCGGCTTGTTTGCCCATACATAAAGATCCGTTTGATTGCAATTTAGGTGGATTTGTACGTTTTGAATTAATCCATAAGAATTCATAATTTCCAAGGTATGTACAAGAAACTCAGAAACCTCGATTATTTCAAGCTGATCCGCTTGCGGCTTAGCAAGATTCAAATAATCCGAAATAATATATTCTGCTCTATCCAATTCCGATAAAGCAATATTCAAGTAATCCTTTCTTTTATCATCGACCGATTCTTTTAATAGCTGCAGAAATCCTTTCACAACCGTTAAAGGATTACGAACCTCATGGGCAACAGAAGCGGCAATTTGGCTTACGATCTTCAACCTTTCACTTCGCTCCAGCTCATGCTTCAAATAAGCAGTCTCGATAAAATGTTCTTTCAATAAAGTAGAAATTCCCATCCCAATAAATGAAGATGCAGCTAAAACCATTATAAAAATACCGTGAGAACGAATCTCAATAGAATTAGGATTACTTTCCAGATATAAAAAAAGTGATGCAATCAAAACAATAACTGAATTAATCGATAAGATCATACAAATCAGCATGCGTTTGGCAGCTTGATTTTTACGCAACGATTTTAAGAAAAAGAAACATGGCCCAACACTTAGCAATAATGATGCTGTAGAAAGGACGACGTCATCCCCTCCGATATATAAGCAGTACAAGACTGCAACAGCAAGGGCAATAACGCCCGGCAAATAGTATTTATAACCGTAAATAATTAAAACAATCAAAGGAATGCTTCTCAAATCTCCATGAAAGCTTCCTGTGACATAAACAGGATAAGCCATACACAAAATGGAAGCTGCACCAAACACAAATCCATTCAGTACTTGATATCGAATTCTATCAATTATTTTTTTTCGTGCATAAAAGAACTGTTGGATAAAGATCGGAAAACTTATGATAATAAGATGAATTAGTAATTGATTTACCATATCTATTTATCAATTCCCTCTCCTTTTACTATATTTTCGTATTTCTTCAGCACTTACTTGTCACCTGTATAATATCACAAATAATATAAATTGATCATGAAATTTTTGGTAAAAACCAGCTCAAATTCTAATTTCGAATATTAGTATAATAACTTAATGAGTCTACCTAAGCATTGATGATTTTCAGGGAACCTTTATAATATAAAAATACCCAAAAATGGTATAAATAAGATATTTTTTTCGATGCTACCAAATGAGGTTCAAGTTATGACTTTGCTTTTACTCAAACTTCCAATCATGTGTTGGTATTTAATGTTCATAATCATAGAGGAGCGATCGAATTAGAGAGTATTACTTCCAATTACTTAAAAATTACTTTCATTTACTTAAATATTGCGATAAACTTACTTATAAGGAGGTGTCCATCATCTATCAAGAGCAGCGACTATTGAAAATACTCGAATATTTAAAAGAACACCAAACGATGAGTGTCATGGATATTTGCACCCACCTCGGCGTATCAAGGGATACAGCTCGAAGGGATATTGTTAAATTAGTGCAAGAAGGTGTCGTCAATCGGACACATGGCGGTGTAGCTTCACCGCAATTACAGAAGGAGCTTGCCTCCTATCAGGATCGATTAATTGATGAAACGGATAGCAAAATCAAAATTGGGATGGTAGCAGCAAAGCTTATTCATGATCATGAGACGGTCATACTAGACGTATCTACAACGGTACAGGCTGTTGCCGAACAAATTTCCGCCAAAAACATTACGGCTGTCACTCAGTCAATAGACATTGTAAGAATTCTATCTGGCCGAGATGATCTGCAAGTCTACGTACTCGGAGGTTATTTACATGTTAAGAATCGCTTGCTGTATGGTCCCTCCGTCATTGACAAGCTTCGAGAAATGAGAGCTGATAAGGTGTTTATTGGAGCCGCGGCGATTCAAGCAGATGGGCTTTACTACCCGTATGAAGAGGATGCTCATATCAAAAAAGAAATGGCACGCAGATCGGATCAGGTCATCGTTGTTGCTGATTTCACGAAATTTAAAAACAAGTCGGTTTATCGCTTAGATTTTGACTTTGTAGATATTTTAATTACCGATCAAGAAGTGCCCAGCGATATAGAAGAAATACTTGATCAGAAAAACATAACGATTATTCGCTCTGAGATGAATAACCAACTCGAGGAGGATAACAAAGATGAATTATAAAATATTGCGTAACGTTCAAATCGTGCAACCAGACAACATATTGCCATCCGGCACAGTATGGATTAGAAATGGGATCATTGAGAGAATAGAAAATGATCATACTTCTCTTCCAGAGGGGGAATATGAAGTTATAGATGGGAAAGGTCAATTGTTAATCCCCGGCATGATCGATGTGCATATTCACGGTGCTAACGGGTTCGATATGATGGATGGCAGCGAGGCGAGTATTCAGGAGGTTTCTCGGGCTTGTGCCGCAACGGGCTGCACCTCGTTTCTTGCTACATCTGTAAGCTCTACAATGGATGAATTACTAGCTATGATCCGTAGTGTTAAACGCGTAGTTGGACTTGAAGTCGGCGCCAAAATTGCTGGACTTCATTTAGAGGGCCCTTACCTGAATCCGAAGCGTAAAGGGATGCAAAATGAAAAATATTTACGTCATCCTCATCTTGGAGAAATGAAGGAAATTTTCGAAGAAGCAGATGGACTTATTAAAATGGTCACGATTGCCCCTGAATTACCAGGTGGAATGGAACTCCTCTCTTATTTGAAGGAAATGGGAGTGATCATTGCAGTCGCACATTCTGATGCTACGTATGAGGAGGCTAAGTTAGCCTTTGATGCCGGAGCTAGCCACGTAACACATTGTTTCAATGGCATGCGACCGATTCATCATCGAGATCCAGGTCTCGTTGTCGCGGCTTTTGAAGCAGAACATGTGAGTATTCAAGCGATTGTCGATGGCATTCACCTCCATCCTGCTATTATTCGTATGATGTATCGCTTAAAAGGACCGGATAACATGGTGCTTATCACTGATGCTTTACAAGCTATGGGTCTGGGAGATGGAAGTTATCTATTTGGCGGCCACCATGTCACGGTAACCGAAGGCGTTGCGCGACTTGATGATGGGACGTTAGCCTCTAGTGTAGTTACAATGAATGAAGCGCTTCGCTTAACGACTGAAACCGGTATTTCCTTGATGGACGCAATTCAAATGGCTTCAACTACTCCTGCACGAATACTAGGTATTGATCATACGACAGGTACAATCAAAACAGGTTTAGATGCCGATATTGTTTTATTGAATGAACAGTTCAAAGTGGAATGGACAATGATTAAGGGTCAATTCATCTAAATATAAAATAAAAAAGGCCGCCAGATATCTGGCGGCCTTTCTCACAAATGAACCAATCTTGACTGCGCACCAGCAAATCTACTTGGCGTTATACCTACAGCCGTTTTGAAAGAGCGACTAAACAAATGTATGCTGGAAAAACCAACTTTCTCAGAAATTTCAGTCAGGGTGTGCTCACCTTCCATAATCCAACATTTTGCTTGCTCAATTCTAATATGGGTTACATATTTATGAATGGATATTCCAAGCTGCTGCTTGAACAAGTGTGACAAATGGTTTGTCGACACACCGACGTATTTGCTTATGGAAACATTATTTAAAAGTGGGTCTTGATAGCTGTCATGGATGTACTGAATGGCTCTTTCAATGAATGCCCAACCTTTGGTCATTTTACCTTCATTAAAATCGGCTTGATTTTTAAAAAATAAGTATAACAGCTCCAAGCAGATAGCTTTGGTTATTAACAAATGCCCCGGTCTTCTCTCCTGAAATTGCTTGTGAAGCAGCAGAAACTTCTTTTTCATCTCTATTCGATCCGCTACTTGTATATGGGAAATGGGGATAATGGATGTTAGCTGCATTTCCCTCTCTACGATGTCAGAATTCTGGAATCTAGCGGCGGTTGTGAAATTCAATAAACTTCGTTTTTCGTCATAATTGAGGTCAAAATGAAAAATATATTGAATTAATGGAATAGCTGAGGTAGATCGTATAATGTGAGACATGTAGGGATGCATCAACAGCACATCACCTTCTTGAACAACATATTTGACACCGCTCAAGAAAAACTCAGCTTCGCCTTGCTCGATGTATGTGTACACATGATCGTGATCCATCCATTCTCCGGCCAAGGATGATGTTGTCATCATTCTCACTGCCCTTACGAAAGGCGAAATGCTGTTCATCCATGACTCATTCATTAATTTCACCCCTAAAATCGTTTCTCTTCTATCAATCCTCCTCCAATTATAAATGAAGTATATTCACATTAGCCATACCTAAACGAATTAATGCTCTTGCAATACAGGATATGATGAATTCCACCTAGGACCAATCAAACAAAACGCCATTATACTGATCTTTATTAGTTCTCAATCCCTCGTAAGCTTCTTGAGCTTGCTCTGGCTTAATCACATGACTGATTAATGGTTCTATCTGCAGCCTTTTTTGCTTCATAAGTTCAAATACAATTTTCGAATTTCTCACTAAAGAATGTTTAACAAACTCATTAGGTTCAACCGGATAACGCCACTCATGTGCGCCCTTAAACGTAATACAGCCTCTGCCATAAAGATGACAATAGTTTAAAATATCAGTAACATCCGTGTTGTACTCTCCGCGTGGACTTCCTAAAAATATGATTTCACCCAACTTTGCAATCCACTTCAGACTTTCAACTCCCACGGCTGATACACCCGTTGCCTCAATATGAGTAGAAACACCTACACCATTGGTTAATATAGCGATCTGTTCCTTTACATCTTCTTCTCCACCATTAAACGTGTAATCCACGCTGCACGCCTCGGCAGTTCGAATTCTTTCTTTGGATAAATCGACCCCAATAACCGTAGCACCCTGAAGCCTTGCTAGCTGAGCAGCCAAATTCCCGACTAGTCCAAGACCAGTAACACTTACATAATCACCAATTTCGATCTCAGATACTCTTACCGAGGTGAAGGCGACCGTGGCCATTCGAGTGAATGGCACCCATTTCAAATCCAACTGTTCAGGAACTTGAATACAAACATCAGCAGTGTTTACAACTTGATATTTAGAATGCTGTCCGTAATGAAACACGATATCTCCTGCCTTAAAATCTTTGACACCCGAACCTGCCTCAATCACTTTACTCACGCTTGCATACCCCGGACATAGCGGAAGCTTGGCCCACTCTTCTTTACCCGTTAACATTGCAAGCTCAGTTCCAGGGCTAATAAGGGAATATATCAATTGAACAAAGATTTCATTTTCATTCAAGGTTGTTGGATTAAAACTCTCTTCGACCGTCTCAACAAGCAAGGGGCTCACAAACATCACTTTTTTATTTTTCATCGTAATCACTCCTTGTTATCACTTTCGATACTAATATAAGTCATAGCAGTGTACATGTCTTTGCTTGCTTAAACGATTTTTTATCTAAAACACCGATAATAACGATAATCGCTATTTCTATTTTATATAAGGCTACTATCATACCAGTACAACCATCCAATCATTAAGCTCTATCAATACATAGTTTATATTGTAGTCAAAACACAGGGGGTGAATGTTGATGTCAGGAAATATTGGTTTTATTCTGGTACTGTTCATTTTGTTGGTCATTATCGCTTGTAGTTGTCGTGACCGCGCCTAAATCGATATAGCACAAAGGAGACAGCCCATTTTATGGGCTGTCTCGATTATTATGATACTTAATAAGCGTACGGCATCCTACTGGGCAAATATCATTACAGAACAAACGTCCAATCACACAGCACCATCCGCACATAAACTACAGTGTACTTTAAACATTGGAGGTGAATGTTTGATGGGTGGATTTGTTGGTGGTGCTAATCACAATGTTGGTATTATCCTGGTTCTATTCATTTTGCTGGTGATTATAGCTTGTAGTTGCGGCATCTTTGGCGGCGGCTGTGGCTACTAATTGAAATGCTTTATACCCTCCATCTATTCAGACTGCGAATAATTTCTTAAATAGAATGAACACAAAAAGCCCATTGTATGGGCTTTTTGTGTTACTCCACATCGTACATCGGATAATGTGCGATCAGGCAAGTACAAACATCCAATCATTTAGCTCTATCAATACATAATCTACATAGTAGTCATTAGGTATGGAGGTGAATGTGTGATGTCAGGATCAAAAAACAATATTGGTATTATTCTAGTTTTGTTCATTTTGTTGGTGATTATCGCTTGTAGTTGTCGCGACCATCATTAAAAAACATAAGGAGGGAAATTAAAAAATGCAAAATAACATTGGTACGATTCTAGTTCTTTTTATTCTATTAGTAATTATTGCTTGTAGCTGTGGTATCTTCGGCCGTAATAATCAGCCTTACTAAAAAGCATTCATGAGAAAGCCCTATCTAGGGCTTTCTTTTTTTGTATGGCTCTGTTATCGTTTATTGTTGATATTTGACCAAAAGAGATCATAAAAGGAGTTATGCACATTGGAAGAAATGATTCATTCTACAAAAGATTCGTATTATGCGGTTATATTTTCGAGTCAACGTTCAGCGGAAGATAGCGGATATCATTTGATGGCAGAAAAAATGGAAAAGCTTGCGTCGCAGCAACCAGGTTTCTTAGGAGTGGAAAGTGTACGGGATGCTGCGGGAGCGGGCATTACCATATCCTATTGGGAAAGTATGGAGGCAATAAGTAATTGGAAGAAAAACGAATCCCATCTAGTTGCCCAGGAAAAAGGCAAACAAGAATGGTACCTGAACTACAAGGTGAAGATTTGTAAAATAGAAAGAGAATATTCTAGCTAATTGTTTGTTTCATTTCTATTTCTTTAATCCAATCTTTAAATGAAGGTTCCACATCGTTAATTGGATAAGCCAGTTTCGTCTTTTCATCTATAAAAACAGACCATGTACCCGTTATCTGTATCATTATCGTGTCTCCGTACCATTAACCTCCCAATTCATTCGTCATATAAATGACGGCATCGAACTGGGAGATGCTGCATCTGCGGTTATATCATGAGATATCATCTTTTACTCTAAAATAATTGAATTAATGTTTAAATGAAATAACAATTTTTCCAAAATACGACCCCCTCGTCAAGTACTGAAGAGCATCAACCGCGCGTTCAAATGGAAACACTGAATCCACTATCGGGTGAAGGCCGCTATGTTCAATTGCATGATTCATCGATTCGAACATATCCCTGCTGCCTACGTTGATCGCTTGCAAGCGAGCTTTCCTAATAATTGCCGGGATGATATCGAATCCTTCTACACGGAAACCCGATAGACCGCCTATCATGCTGATTTGTCCACCTACTCGCAGCGCTGAGATCGATCTGTTTAACGTAGCTGATCCACCGAGATCGACGATATGGTCTGCTCCGCGTCCCTCCGTGAGTGCAAGTACCACCTTATCCCATTCGGGTGTTTGTTTATAATTTATTCCAAAATCAGCACCAATTCCTTTAGCTCTTTTAAGCTTCTCGTCACTGCTTGATGTCACGATAACTGTTGCTCCATACAGTTTTGCGAATTGAAGCGCGAACACGGAGACTCCGCCTGTTCCTTGTACGACAACGGTATCACCCGCTTTTATCTTACCTTCCTCAACGAGAGCATGCCACGCTGTCACACCTGCACATGGCAAGGTTGCCGCTTCTATATCCGTCAATAGATCTGGTACACGAATTAGCCCTTCTTCTGACAGCACTACATATTCCCCGAGCAGCCCATTCAATGGACTTCCAAGTGTACTTACCCAATTTTGTTGTGTTGGCTCTCCAGTAATCCAGCTTTGAGTGAAAATTCCGCTTACTCTATCCCCTATTTTGAATCTGTTTGAGTGTTCTCCCAAAGAGACAACCTCGCCAACACCGTCAGATACAGGAATTAATGGCTTATTTAAATTTGGGTTATAAAACCCATCGATGACACCCAAATCTCTAGAGTTTAAAGAAACCGCACGCATTTTGATCAGAACTTCATTTGAACGGGGCACTGGTATTGGACGATCAGCTACTTTCAGATTTTCAATTCCAAATTCACCATTAATTTCGTATACTTTCATGAGAACCTCTCCTTTATGGATAATATAGACATACAATAATATACAAACTAAAATAAAGTAAGTAGGCACTTTAGAGTTTCCAATGAACCAAAAGGTGTATAAGGAGGGCGTTCAATGAAAGCATCAACCTCAGCTAAAACCGTTCAACCTGATATTTCGATAACCGCATGCTCATACAACAAAGTACTTGAAATTATTGCTAACAAATGGTCAGCATTGGTCATTTACGCATTGGAAGACGGTATTATTCGATACGGAGAAATTAGTAGGCGGATTGATGGCATTTCCAAAAAAATGCTAACCCAAACTTTGCGGCAGCTGGAACGTGACGGTTTGGTTCAACGCGATATTACTCCGTCTGTTCCGCCAATCGTTGAATATTCCTTAACCTCGTTGGGCGAGTCTTTGCTCCAGCCTTTAAGTGCCCTGAAGCAGTGGACAAGGACAAATTATTCACTTGTTGAAATGGCTAGATTGTCATTCGATCAAACTAAAGACAAGGAATAATAAAAAAACATGCAAAAAGACACCAACTGAGCGTTAGTGTCCTTACGTATGATTATTTGTTAGTTCATTATTTCCACTATTATATTTGCCAAACTTTTTTTCAACAAGCTGACTATCATTTTGACGAATAACCCACGGAGGGATAAAAAAGAAATCACCTCCTATGTAATTGAATTATCTTGAGCGTTACTTAAAACTCGCTAGAGGCTTCATAAGCTCTCTCCAGCTCTCAGGTATATCTTTGCTATTATCGACATAAACAGAACGTAAATATTGGGTCAGATTAACGACTTGATCTTTGAACAGTAACTCATGGATTTCGGATGCTTTTGTAGGAACTGTGTTATTCACCATGTTCTGGAAGTCGTCTATCGGAAGGAACATCTGTAAACTTTTCTTATAATTGCAGTGCTTTGGGAACCTTGGTGAACTCCCCGAGTCGTATTTAGACAACTTTACTGCCGAATAATGATCCAACAATAAACGATATGCCTCGAACTCTAAAATAACAAATGCTTCATCCGGTTCTCTTCGCTTGTATGTGTCCAACATTTTACGACAATCCTTAATTGTGGGCCAAAAAAACACATGCTGATCGAGATAAGCCCGAAATTGTTCCTGTGTACAATCGGCATCTATCATACTATCAGCAATCCTTAGATGAGCATTAATTGTAACCGTATGTTCGAAATATTTGACTTCTTTGACTATAGATCGTCGCTCCCCTGCATGATGGGGATAAAGATGATAACTAGAAGAAAGTGCATCATTATGCACGATAGCAGGCAAGTTCCTTACTCTTGTAAAATGATATAGACTCTTCCTGCCCTTTGATTTGGTTATGGCTAATAATACGGCTTCCTTATCCACAATGCCCCCTCCTTCCACTACTATGATTTCACAAATGCGTTTGTATCATTCTCACAATGATGTAAAAGTAATACATACGAAAAAAAAGGTTGCCGAGGGCGACCTTTTTCCCGTATATATTATTAATGAATACCAGCTTTGAATACGATCACCCATTGTATCTAGTTACACTTTCATCCGTTGCAGACGTAGTGCGTTTAAAACAACGGATACGGAGCTAAGTGCCATTGCAGCACCAGCGACCCATGGGGCCAATAATCCGATTGCTGCAATTGGAATACCTAACGAGTTGTAAGCCAACGCCCAGAATAGATTTTGCCTAATATTGCCCATCGTCTTACGGCTCATAAAGATTGCATCCGGGATACTGTTCAGATCACCGCGCATCAATGTGATGTCAGCAGCCTCCATCGCTACATCAGTCCCCGTTCCGATTGCCATTCCAATATCCGCCATAGCTAGTGCAGGTGCATCATTTATTCCATCACCGACCATCGCTACTTTTTTGCCTTGTGCTTGCAATTTTTTGACTTCTTCCGCTTTACCCTCCGGTAGTACTTCTGCCAACACATGATCAATTCCGACTTGTTTTGCAATAGCTTGAGCTGTACGTTCGTTGTCACCGGTAATCATAACAACTTGAATACCCATTTGTTTTAAACGGGAAACTGCTTCTTTAGATGTCTCTTTAATGGTATCAGCGACGGCTACCATTCCGGCATAATTGCCGTCTATCGCAAACAACATCGTTGTTTTTCCTGCTTGCTCCAATTTCGACATCTGATCAAAAGCATGCTCAGCCTGAATATTGTATTTCCCCATCAACTTCCGAGTCCCTGCAAGTACTTCCTTACCATCAACGATAGCGCGAATTCCGAAACCAGGAATAGCTTCAAATTCACCAGCATTCGGGAGTTCAATGCCTTTAGCCAATATGCCGGATACAATGGCTTCCGCAAGTGGATGCTCCGAATTTTTCTCAGCTGATCCGACGAGACGCAAGAAAGCTGCTTCATCCATCGACTCTACAAAAACATCCGTAAGTTCTGGTTTACCTTTGGTCACAGTACCTGTTTTGTCTAAGATAATGGCATCAATTTTATGCGTGGATTCGAGGTGCTCGCCGCCTTTAAATAGAACACCAAGCTCTGCTGCACGACCTGAACCCGCCATGATCGACGTTGGTGTTGCAAGACCAAGCGCACACGGACATGCGATGACAAGAATTGCGATCGCTATCTCTAACGCGTTAGCGAAGTCGCCAGGGCTTACCCAGAAGTACCATACAAGAAAGGCTGCAAGTGCAATACCTACAACAATCGGTACAAAAATACCGGAAATAACATCCGCAACCCGCTGAATTGGCGCTTTTGAACCCTGTGCTTCTTCCACGACTTTAATAATTTGCGCTAATGCCGTTTCTTTGCCAACCTTTGTTGCTTTCACTTTCAATCGTCCATTTTTGTTAATTGTTGCTCCGATAACATGGTCACCAATTTTTTTATCAACGGGAATACTTTCACCAGTCAACATCGATTCATCTACTGCAGAAATTCCTTCGATAACCTCTCCGTCCACCGGAACTTTCTCACCCGGTTTCACCAATACATAATCTCCCGTAAGCACTTCTTCGACAGGAATCGTCAATTCTTGACCATCGCGCTCCACTAAAGCTGTTTTAGCCTGTAAACCCATCAACGTCTTAATGGCTTCAGATGTACGACCTTTTGCCAGTCCTTCAAACAATTTACCGAGAATAACCAGAGTAATTAAAACCGCGCTTGTTTCATAATACATAGATGGGCTGTGATGCATATTTCCTGACATTGTAGCCCAATCTATTGTCAAGTATAGGCTGTAAAAGTAAGCTGCTGACGTTCCAAGTGCCACCAATACATCCATATTGGCGCTTTTGTTGCGAAGAGCTTTGTAAGCCCCGACATAAAAATGTTTACCTACATAAAATTGAACCGGAGTTGCAAGTGCAAACTGAAACCAAGGATTCATGAAAATATCTGGCATCCAGATCCATGAAGTAAATGAAAAGTGGGTCACCATGGACAAAAGCAGCGGCAGCGACAAAATGGCGGATAGCAGAAGTTTGCGCTTTTGTCGTTTAATTTCTTGTTGACGATGCTCAGCTGGATCGCCTACCTCTTGTTTTGGCACTGCTTTGTATCCGAGTTTCTCGATTCGCTGCTGCATATCTGACAACGATACGTCGGAAGGATGGTATTCCACATGTGCGGTTTCTATTGCGAAATTGACTGTAGCATGCGTGACACCCGGTAGTTTATTTAATGCTTTCTCTATTTTGAGTGCACATGCAGCGCAAGTCATACCCTCAAGTTGCAAATCGACACTATCTTTTGCTGTGCTATACCCTAGCTTCTGGATGCTTTGTTCCATATTCAAAATGTTCGTTTTATTCGGGTCGTAAATGACGGTAGCACGTTCCATTGCAAAGTTTACATTCGCTTCTGTAACACCTTCAAGATTATTTAATCCTTTTTCAATCCTATTTGCGCAAGCCGCACACGTCATCCCTATAATTTGCAGAGAAGTTTGCTTGGTTTCTGAACTCATCTTTTCCATCATCTTCACCTCTTTTTTTCTCGCTTAATGTACTTCATATCCTTGTTCTTCAATGACTTCTTTTATAGTTTCAAGCGTTAGTTTACTTTCGTCATACACAACATCAACAGATTCATTCGCCAGATCCACTTTTCCTTGTGCGCCTAACGTTTTCAAAGCTCCTTCAATCGAATTGACACAGTGACCACAAGACATGCCTTCAACATTCAATGTTACATTTTTCATTGTTCATTTCTCCTTTATGTGGATGATTTATTATCATCGTCTTATTATAAATACAACTTTTATGAGGTATGTTGTTCCTCTTCTTATACATACTATACCCCCCTACCCTATATTGTGTCAATCGTTAATATCTTTTTTTGTATATTGTGCCAATGCCCGCAAGCTTACTCCCATTAAAGCAGAGAAAGTACTATTTTATTTTCACTCGACTTTACAAGAATTCTATCAGAAAACTGTTTCTAAATTTTAATCATGGATAAAAAAGTTGGTCGCGGGAAACATTAATAGACGAAAGAATTCGACCATTTTCTAAATGATTACAAACAATGTCGCACTCGGTAAAATGAAAATAATTTGGAGGTTCATATGTATTACTTATATAGCTTTGGACTTCTATTTGGAGGATTGTTTGTAGTCAATCTCATTTTTTCTTATCAAGGTAAGCATATCGATCCGCAATTCTGGTCTACTTTAAAGTTTCAATTGCTGATGCTTCCCCTCTTTTTAATGGCTAATATGTCCATAGGATATGGCGTAAAATATGGGCTTAAATCTACTGAAAATCTAAGCTTTACCCTAATAACAGCTAAGTGTTTGGAAATTTTAATTTCGTTAATTATGGGCTATTTGTTTCTAAAAGAATTCCCCAATTGGAAAAATTGGATTGGCTTAGTCATTATAGTCATTGGGTTGTTGCTCGTTAAACAAAAATAAACATCTATCCTTTAAAAGAATTGTGTCTCGATACAGCTAGGTTATTTCTTCAAGAGAAAATCGATCCTTCATTTGATGCAAAAAAAATATTTAGAAAGTATACGAAATATGCCGCATCCATTCATTTGTCGAACGTCCAAATCAACGATACCATTCAAAATAGACATTATCCGGTACTACGTGAACTCGTTCGAACACAAATCTGATGTCATTAGCGAACAACAATTAGAAGACTGCTATTTATGGGTGGACAGCATTTTAAATAAATAAACAGGAGCCATCGCATTTGATGGCCCCTTTTTTCATTTTCCATGAGCATTTAACCACATGTCGCCAGAAGATCGATTGCTGCTATTAGTTAAACCCCGGAAAATCAGACAGATCAGATAATCGGATGAAAAATAAAACAAAAGATAAGACACCGATGAAGATGATTGGGAATGTTTGTTTTAAAGAATCCTTAACACGAACATGAGTCAATATTCCTCCAATAGCTGTAACGCCAAGTAATAACGCTCCTGCTGCTGCCCAGCTCTGCTCCCAAAAGCCGATAACTAAAGCAATGGCAGCGACTAATTCAACGACTCCTGTAACAACCCGAAACCATTGAGGCAATCCCCATTGTTTAAAACCGTCAACATGCATCTTGGCCCCCGATATTTTACCCAATCCTGCCATCAAAAACATAAGACCTAATAATCCTTGCAGTATCAATGCTAATATTTCCATTTTTATCTCTCCCTTTTTTCTCGTATAATGCAACCTATGAAGGCACATTATAAATCAGACTTAACTTTTCGAATTTTACGAATTCTTACAAAGTGCTACCCCAATTCAGGTCATTCCCCCCATAATCTCCACTTTAAATTGTGCTTGTTACGAGCACATATTAATCAAAAATAAAAGCGCAGCGTAAACTGCAACTCATTTAAGCACATTATAATTCCTTTATTAACGTTTGACTAGTACCTTCTTGAAAAAAGTTAGACTACAAAAAAATCCACACGTTCCATCACATCAGCAATGGTATACTGCTTAAGGTATTCAATCGTTTGTTGCTCAGCTTCAAAAAGTATTTTCTCTAGTTCTACGTCCAGTTTTTGACCTGTTTCTCCACAATTAACATCAACTTCCGGTTCAGATGAACATGTATTTACAGCAGCGTAAATTTCACCTAACGTAATTTCATCAGCTGTTTTTCTTAAATTATAGCCGCCTTCTCTACCGCCCTTTGACTCCACAATGCCTGCTGTCGCTAATGCTTGCATTACTCTTCTCATAAAAGTAGCATGTGAATTTACCTGATTCGCGATCATCGCGCTTGATAAGATGCTGCCGCTTTGCGCTAACCAGACGATCGAATGAACGGCTATTTTAAAGCGTGGTGGTCCAATGTTTACTCCACGGTTTGCTGTACTCATGCTCACTCACTCCTTCAGCCACTTTTGTGACTTTTGCTGCATCATTAAATGTACTTACATTAAGCACATTATAAAGTAATGCATTTTTATGTTCAAGTTCGTCTGTTTGTGAAAAAATGGTACTGCTCCGTTTTCATTTCTATCTACTATGAATCTGGGCAAATGTCATGAATCATTTGACTACGTAACAAACACCCAATCATCAAACACCCAGCTTGCATAAATTACACAGTACCCTAATCGTTAGGAGGTGCATTTAAAAATGTCTGGTCACGTTGGCGGAGCTTTCTCGAACTTAGGAACAATCCTAGTCCTGTTTATTCTCTTGGTGATTATCGCTTGCAGTTGCGGATTCGGCGGATACGGCGGTGTCGGCGGAGTTGGTAGCGGCGGTTATGGTAAAGGATACTAATAAGAAGGTCTGAACGTCCCTGAAGACGTTGAGACTGTTAATTTCTCCACAAGGACCAGATCATGGGCCTTGTGGTTTTCCTTTTTCTATTGAATAATCCAGTAAAAATGCATCCTTGATTCTTTTTTCCAAAGTTAGGATGGTACATGAGATATTCTCAAAAAAAAATTTGATTCCAGGCAATCTAATGATACAATTGGAATGAAAATATTGGAGCAATAATGAACCAATAACCATGAAGGAGTGAATAATAATGGCAGTTGATGTGTATTTGAATTTTAATGGAAATTGTCGTGAAGCAGTCGAGTTTTATGCTCAAGTGTTTGGAACTGAAATCACAAACTTCACTACCTTCGGAGATAATCCGCCAAATCCAGAGTATCCGCTTCCTGAGGAAGCAAAAAACTTAGTCATGCACGCTCGTTTAAACATTTTGGGAAGCAACATTATGTTTTCTGATGTTTTTCCTGGCATGCCCTTTATTGAAGGGAATAATATTAGCCTTGCAGTCGTTAGCAAAAACATGGATGAAATAACTACATTATTTCATAAGTTAAAAGAAGGCGGCACTATCGGCATGGAGCTCCAAGAAACGTTCTGGAGTAAAGCCTACGGCCAATTGAAGGACAAGCTTGGTATTTTGTGGCAATTCAGCCATGAAAGTGAAGGAACGAGCGTATAAAAAAACAATCGTCGCCAAAAAGGATAGGGCTCTATTTTTCTAACAGAATAGCTGCCCTGTCCTTTTTTTATTGGATATCGCCGCAATTATTTTAATGCTCTCGCCATGGCATCGAGCTTCATAATCGTTTTCCAGTTCCGGGCTGTAGCTGGGAGCAGATTCTGAAATTTTTTAAGCAGCTTGGAGTCAAGTATGCTGTTTCGATAAAGCACATAAATTTCTTTGCCGTCTATATGATATTCGTCATCGCCTTGGTCTACAACGGGCAGTTTATCGATTTGTTCTTGTGTGGGCGCCTCTTTTAATAAAGTGAGATGAATGCTTTGTCCTTCCGTCAAGACAAGCTCCCCGAATGGTGATTTATCAATAATGCTTGATAGTTCATCTGCCGTTCTCAATATTGTAGCGATATTAAATCCAAATACTTTACTGATCTCCCTCTCTATTTGATCCTCTATTGTAATTACATTTTCGCTTGATTCGAAAATCACATTCCCGCTATTGATATACGTTTGCACTCGCTCGTAGCCGAGCTCCTCGAACATTCGTTTAAGCTCCGCCATTTTTATCATGTTATGACCGCCCACATTAATTCCCCGTAAAAGCGCAAAATAAATGGTCATTCGCACACGCCCTTTCTTCCAACCGCTAATGCTATTTAGACATTAATAGTATAACTGATTTTTCCATATATCAAGTACGGCAATATTCGTCAAACAATCCTATAATTCGTTCCTACCGTTTGACATACTTTTTTGACGAAATCGTATATTCTTGTTTTGTTCTTATGCAAGCATACACGCTAATATGACAATAATTTTTATAAAGAAAGAGGAGATGAACCATGTTGATCAAAAAGAAAAATGATATTGTATTTATTTTAGAAAACTTCAAGGAATTAGCCCAGTGGGATGCCTCCGGTCAAAAGTTTTATTTCGTGTTTGCAGATCGAAAACGCGGTGGCCAGTGGACTTTGATGAATAACAGCGAGGATCGATTCAGCGTTCATGGATTAGGTGAAGATTATTTGGACGAGCAAGAGTATTTCTTTGAAGAGTCTAGTCAAATCCACTCATTTCTGTGGGAGAATCGAGCTGCTTTTAATGCAGCCTTGAAACCAACTACCATGTGCAGCTAGTTGTAGAGTACAAATTGTCTATTTATGAAAACACAAAACACACCTTTTTTAGCGTGTGTTTTGTGTAATGCTTCTATATATAATTGCATATCTTCTACTTCTTAAAACTTAACCGCTGTTGAAGCAGCCCTGTCAATTCCTCCACATTAGCCCACATGATTGGCCTTATAGACTCTGGTTGAACGAACAGCTCGTCCGTCTGAGTGCTTTTCATCGTCCAAACGACGTCTATATTTCTACCAAGCGCATAACCTGCTGTAAAATAAACTTCCGGCGAATGGTTCGTTATATCCGCAATAATGAGCTTACTGTCTGTGAGCTTGGTCATTGCATGATATTCAATGCCTTCCACATCTGATTGTTGAAACATGAAAGGCAAATAACCGAACTGCTCTAACTTGGGAAATACATTTTCGAACCATTCTTCTTTCAAATCTTGATTATCTGACAACAGCACACAGCATGTTTTTAGCTTCCTGCCCCCTGCACTTGCTGCCGCTTCGTTCCAACCCTTCTCCGTAAGCTTAAAGTTAATTCCTTCTCTGACAATGAATTGCCCTTCCCTTAGCTTCTCCACAATATAAACGAGCTCTTGCAGGTTTGGAGAATACGTTAAGTTGAAGTTTTGCGATAGCGGCTGAATAATAATCGATTGTCCTGGCACATCGGAATTTCGATATAAATATTGCAGAAGCCGTCCTTCTTTATCTTCAATGGTTAATGGAATATGCGGAGCTTTTTCAATCGTTTCTAAGTCATCAATCGAAAGGGTAACCTTTTTACCGCAATCTAATTGTTCTCTAATGTACCCCGATATAATGGGAAAGCGTTTATTTTTTATTGGATAGGACAATGAGTTTATGGCAAGGTAACTATCTCTCAATAAACTGTAATAACTTCCCGGTGCGCAGCAGCAGCCCAAATAGCGGTCATACTCACCTTTTTCTTCGATGGGTACGATCTCAGAACAGAACAAGCAGCGTTTCTTTTCCATGATCATATAACCTCCCTATTTACATATCTTTCGCATATCTTATATGAATTCGGGGGTATTATGTCATTAATATTTATTAATTAGGCTGGTAATATTTGCTGTTAACCATCCTAACATCGATGAGAAGCTTATTCTTCCCGTTATCGTTTACGCTCATCCTGCTTACAATTTCTGCATTGCGTGGAACATTGTTCTAATTCAATGCCCTGATCACGTTCTCGAATGATGCGGAACAATGCCTCTGTTTCTCCATTCCAACAATCAATATCTCGATAAATTTCATCAAGTGGCGGTGGTGTCTCCTTAGTATTTGGCCACTTACCAAATGATTCACGTTCTAAGTGATCTATTGAGTAATAATGATCTTCTCGTGAAAAGGAATGATTGATGCTGCTGAGTTTGACGATACTATGGAGAATCAAAGCGGATATGAGCATCACCATGCCAGATTTTAAATTATCCGTTAGAAAAAGCACTAGAATGGAGAACAGGATAGCGGGAAAAATAAAAAGAAGCGAAAATAGATTAAGGATCAGCTTCAAAAAAAATGTCCCTGCATTATGCATCGCATGCTCCTTTAAACGAATTTCTGCTCATTAAAAGATATGCGGTCACAGGTTATCCCTATTTCCAAAAACATACAGGTCAATTTTTCTAACTGAAGCAAACAAGAAAACTGCTGTGATCATTCACAGCAGCTTTGTGTAACCCACTTATATTTTTACCAATCCGAGCCCCAAGCAGATTCGTAACCTTTGTTAATTGAATGCTGCGGTACGGCTTTGGCTTGTGTTTCTTTAAACGCATAATCTGTTCCCATATAGTTAGCGAAATGCTTGCTCTCTTGTCTGCGTATACGTCTCGCCTCTTTACGGTCAGGTGCAGTAGAGAACAATAAGCGCTCTTCATCTGATTCGGCTTGTACGCCCGGTACGACCGTTGGTTTGTCATCTTCACCTAATGCAACAAACGTTAAGAATGAGGTAGCACATACTTTGCGTCCACCAGTGAGCAAATCCTCAGTCACTACTCGGACAAACACCTCCATGGATGTTTTATGTGACCAAGTAACAAAAGCGGATAAGCTTACAGCATCGCCTTTTCTTACGGGGTGAAGAAAATCGACGGAGTCAGTTGAAGCCGTAACAACAGGACGACGAGCATGCTTAGTTGCGGCAATCGTAGCCACATCATCTATATATGCCATAAGCTTTCCACCAAAAATCGTTCCGTGATGATTGGTATCTGGCGGCAGGACGATCGATTCCTTAATGGTTAGTGATGCTGATGCTGGCCTTGATGATAAAGGCACAACTAATTCTTCTAATACATTCATGGTAACACCTTTTTTCTTCATAAAATTTTTCGATAACGCTAAGTTTACACCCAACTCATATATAGGTAAAATACATATATCGCATAGTTTTCATTCCTTTTCACTATAGGTACTCATAAAGCAGCATAGTTTTTAAACCTGCTCTAAAGCTGAAGGAGCAACCCAAATGGACCTTAAACATTTAAATTACTTTGTCGCTGTCGCCGAAGCCGGCAGTTTTACACAGGCAGCACGCAAGCTGCATGTCACTCAGCCCTCATTGTCCAAAATGGTTCGTCTGCTGGAGGAGGATCTTGGGGTACAGCTTCTTGATCGTTCAGCCAAACAGATCGAATTAACGGATGCTGGTGTATCCATTCTCCGTTCAGCGAAACATATCATTCAATCGTTCGAGGATATGTCGAGTGAATTGGAAGAGGTCGTCACATTAAAGAAAGGAACGCTGCGTCTCGGCATTCCTCCTATGGTAGGCAGTTATTTTTTACCGTCGATTATCGAGAAGTTTTTAACTCACTATCCGCAAATTCGCTTGCAAATGATTGAACAAGGCGGGAAAAGCTTAGAGCAAGATATCTTAAATGGTGAATTGGATTTCAGCATGGTCATCCTACCAGTAAAGGATGTCGAACGATATCATGTCCTTCCTTGCATTAATGAAAATCTGCGGCTTGTTGTCCACGCTGAACATAAACTAGCAGCTCAAAATACAATCGAGATGATTCAGTTGGAATCAGAGCCTTTCATCATGTTTCGCCAAGACTTTACGATCCATCATCTAATTAAAGAGCATTGTGTGGCAGCAGGATTTGAGCCTAAAATCGTGTTTGAGAGCTCCCAATGGGATTTTATGACCGAAATGATCGCAGCTAAATACGGAGTCACTCTTTTGCCAGAAGGAATATGTAGGCAGCTTGACCCTAAACGCTTCGCTACGCTATCCGTCGTTCAACCTGCGATTCCGTGGCAATTATCGATGATATGGCGCAAAGATAAGTATCTATCTTTTGCCTCTCGCGAGTGGGTTCGATTTATCGAAGCTGAGCTTCAGAAAAAGAAGTGAAATCATGCGTTGAAGTACAGCGAGTAATATTTCTATTTCAAATAAAAAATAGCCGAATGAAATTCAGGACATACTCCTGAAAATCAACGGCTTTTTTAAAAATACGCTAAACCATTACTCGTCTACCGCTTTCAAAAGATTGAATTGCTGCTTCCGCAATTAATAACGCCCTGTAGCCTGCTTTAGCGTCGACTGGTGGCTGCTGCTTCTCCCTTAGGCTATGAAGCAATGCATCAACGTGTTTATCGAAGGTCCGATGGAAATCACGATCCTCGTCGTTGAAATATCCTGCTTCCCAGCTTTCACCGATTTCATTACCCACCGAGTGAAAGGTGTATCGCTTCACCGTATCGTATATGACAGAACGTCCTTTTGTCCCGTCTAACTCCAGGCGATGCGTGTCCGGATAAGCATAAGAAGAATCATAAGTACCGATCAAGCTGCCCACCGCTCCGCTTGCGAACCGCAATGTAATCGACAGTGTGCGATATCCGTTTCCCGTTTTATCCGTCATTTCCGCCATGACCGATTCAATCGGCCCGCATAAATGCTCCAGCATATCGAATCCATGGCATTGCGTCTCAATCAGATTCGCGTGCAAATGGTCACTTGCGCCATCTCCTCCGAATCTCCATGAAGCAAAGGTTAGCTCGCCTAACCGATCGGCCTTAATGGCTTCATAGGCAAGCTGCACCGGTTTCGCAAAGCGATGATTGAAATTAATAGCGAAGAAGACATTTCGTTTCGCCGCTTCGTTCAGAAGCACATCGGCTTCCCTAAGGTCAAAGACGAGCGGTTTTTCGACGAATAAAGGAACTCCTGCCTGAATGACTTGAAGGGTCGCTTCAAAATGCCCTTGATTCGGTAGGCACATGCTTACCAAGTCAGGCGTTTCCTTCTTTAACATCTCTTCAATGCTTACGTACCCCTTCGTGCCATATTCTCTCGCTTTTCCCTGCGTCATCTCCGGGTTTCTTCCAACAATAGCGCAGAAATCAACATCCGGTCTCGTAGCGAAAATGCGCGCATGCTGAAGACCCCAGCTCCCGGGGGCATTGAATCCTGCTGACAATCCGAGACGATTCACTTTGCCACCTGCACCGACGAGCGCGACCTTCACTTTGTTTGGCCGGCTCACAGTTCGATAATCACCTTACCCGTATCACCGTTGAAAAACAGCTCATATGCCTCTTGGATTTTGTCTATACCGAAGCGATGCGTTATGATTTGACTCAAATATGACAGATTTCCTTTTATTAAATGATGATTTTCCTCTAATTCGTTATATTGAAAATACTCACTACCGAGCACCGCGCGTTCCGTTGCAATGAGATCGCTTGATACTTGCAGGTTCAATTCTTGTCCGTGCCCCACACAGACGAGAACTCCTCGTTGATTTAATGCGTCCAATGCTGTCTGCCGTCCTGCCGTCTTGCCGCTTGTATCGATTGCAATGTCGATGCCACTAAGACCGATTTTATGGATGGCCTCCGTTATGGTTTCGCTTGCGAGATTGACAGGAATCGCCCCCATCTTTTCGGCCACGTCCAGGCGGTATTGCACAAAGTCCATAATAAAGACTGGCGTTTCTTCTCCCAACAACAGCTTCGCCATTGCAAGCACGCCTAAGCCGATTGGCCCTGCTCCTGCTACCAATACCGAGCCCACATCAGGATGAACGAGCTGTGCGCGTTTGATAGAATGTCCACCCGTTCCCATAATATCGAGGAGCATAGTCGCTTCGGTAAGCGGAATGGACGGATCAACTGCAAAAAACACATTTTCGTTGACGACCATATAAGGACCATAGCCGCCGTCATGCGAGAACCCGTAGTCCGCTCGCTTACCGAGGCATTGATTCGTGAAACCTAGCTGGCAGTTGCGGCACTCACCGCAGAAATCCATTAAAAATACGACGCCTGGCGTGCCTAGGGCAGTCTTTGTATTCGGTCCTGCTGCCGCAACGATGCCAGCAGCTTCGTGCCCAGGTGTCGTATGCGTGCCTTCGAAAAACTGACTCCGATCAGAACCACAAAGCGCGTTCGCCTTTACCTCAAGTAATAATTGACCCGGCCCCGGGACAGGCACTTGCTTTTCTCCGTACTCGATCTTCCCCTGCCCCACAAAAAGCGGTACCGTCATCGTTTGCGGTACATGTTTAACTGTTGTCATTCGTTTCCTTCCTCCCTCTCATCCACGTAATAAATCGATTATTAGACCACGGAAACGGTTATAACTTTGGCAGGATATGTACGTCCATAAGTTGAATAAACTCATCTCCGAATACTATTAACGATAATGTTAATGGTAACATTATCGTTAATGTAAAGTTAACATTGTACTCAAATAGCTGTCAACAGATTTTTTGAACGACTTCCCATTATACGTAACTGCGTGTGCTTTCCCTCAAAATCAGCCGTGTCTCAACGGTTTCATGAAATCTGTTCTGGTACATCGGATTATTGATTTTGTTCAATAAAATATCCAAGGCTCGACGTGACATCTTGCTTTTGGAATTACTGATGGAGGACAATGAAAACGGAAAGAAGTTTCTCGACTGAATATTATCGAATCCAATCACGGCAAAATCTTCTGGAACGCGATATCCCATTTTTCGGATCATATAGATGGCTTCCCATGCGAATACATCATTGAACGCAAAGATAGCCGTGAAGTCAGGCCCTTCCATTACAAGCTCCTTCACCGTTTTTCTCGCATCACCCGTCAAAACTCCGTTTTCCGTAATAAGTTTGCTATCTACAGGTATACCATGCTCCTTCAATGCGTGCTTGTATCCCTCTAACCGGTCTCTGGCGCTTGAGATGCGGGACGGCCCATTAAGCAGCAGTATTTTTTGATGCCCCACTTCGATAAGATGGCGAGTCGCCTGATAGCCGCCGTTATAATCGTCGCTAATCACGTAATCGAAATCCGTCTCGTCCACAAATCGTCGGCCTAGCAACACGAAAGGGATACCGTTTTTTAGAATGAAACGAATATTATCAGAGCTATGTTGAGCCGGACAAATGATGATTCCATCGACGTTTTTGCCAATCGCGGTATAGACGGCTCTCTCTTCCAATTCATTATCTTCTTCCGTATTTAGGACGATAATCGTATAGTTATGCTTTCTTGCAGCCTTCTCGATATCTTTGACCATGATGGCAAAATGGGGGTTCGCTACGTCGCCAACAATGACCGCGATCGTTCGTGTTAGTCCCGACCGAAGGGAACCCGCCGAGGAGTTGCCTACGTACCCCATTTCCTTCGCAACGCCTTGGATCATCTTGCGCGTTGCTTCGGCAATGTCATCTTTATCCTTTAAAGCTCTTGAAACTGTATTCGCAGATAGCCCTGTGGTTTGTGCAATGTCTTTTAGCGTTATTTTCTTTCCATCCATTTCTTCTCTTCTCCTCAACAAAGATCGCCACCATATGCTGACAATAGCATCAATGCAGGAAGCATATCATGTTACCTACTTGGCGTCAATCTTGAAGAAAGGCAGGAATATCCCCATTCCTCACGGATTCCAAAGCCTCCGCCACGCCGCTTGCCGAATGGGCCGCTACCCTCCTAACCGCTTCGTCAGCTGCTGTCATGGCATAGCTGTAAGGTGTTAGCCTGAACATGGCGAGATCATTATACGAGTCTCCGATACAAGCCACCTCATCGCTTCCGATGTTCAAGCGACTCATCAACGAAAGTAAAGCTGTCCCCTTATCTACCCCGGCAGGCATGATGTCGACCCCGTCTGCATCGGAGAATGAAGCCGTAACGTTTTCCCCATAGACGTTAGCCAGATCCTGAAGCAATCGCTCTAGAATCGGCACCTCTCCGTAAATCGAAAATTTAGTAGGGAAAAACTCCTGCTCTCGGATTGATTCGAGGAGATCGCTTTTCTCACGCAGTGGAGTTAGAAAGCGCTCGCCCACTGTGGCCGCCGCTTCATTCATGTTAACGACGTAATTTCCGTCCGAAGCGCAAATTAACGGTACCAATCCGGGAATATGAACGAATTTAAACAAAGAGGATGCCAGTTCGCTCTCAAAATGATTGGCGCTTAATAAGACACCAGTATCACTAATAACGGATGCGCCATTCTGACAAATTGCATAACAAGGTTTCGCAAGCTCCTCTATTACCATTTTTATTTCGCTGTACATTCTCCCTGAAGCTAGGCACACGATCATCCCGCTCTCCATTGCCTCTCGCACAGCTTGGATATCTCGTGAATGAATCTCTTTTCGCCCATTCATCAGCGTTCCGTCGATATCGCTTGCAAACAATTTAATCATAGCCTCACCCCTTTACCCCGGACATAACGATGCCCTCAACGAAATACTTCTGACCGAGAAAGAAGACGATGACAGCCGGAAGAACGACCATCGCAGTCGCTGCCATCATTAAATGCCATTGCGCGTTATACATCCCTTTAAACAGCTGCAAACCTAAGGCAAGCGTAAATTTTGCTTCATCGTTTAAATAGATCAACGGTCCAAGGAAATCGTTCCAACCGTTAAGAAAGGCGAACAAACCAACTACGATTAACGCCGGCTTCGCAAGCGGAAACATAATATGAGTAAAGATTCGGAAGTAACCGGCCCCATCGACCAGTGCAGCCTCATCGAGATCTTTCGGAATAGCAACTAAAAATTGCCGGATCAAAAACACATTGAACGCACCGCCCCCGAACCATGCTGGTACGGTTAGCGGGATGATCGTATTAACTGCATCGAGAGCCGACCATGCAAGAAATATCGGTATCAAAGTTACCGCTCCGGGCAGCATCATACTTGTCAAAATGATCATGAACACCATATTTCTTCCGGGCCATCGCAAACGTGCAAACGCATATGCACAAATTGAGCTTGTCAGTACGACGCCACTAATCTCCAATACGACAATGAGGGATGTGTTCAAAAAGTATTTGCCAAACGGCAGAATCGTCAGCGCTTCTGAATAATTACTAAATTGAAAAGGTGAAGGTATCCAGACTGGCGGGGTTTCATAAATTTGAGACATATGCATTAAGGAGCTTCTGATAAGCCAAATGAAAGGGAAAAGGCACACGCACGAAAGCAAGATCAAAACCACGTACGTTAAAATCTTCGTTTTTTTCGAGCGGATCATCGTTTCCCCTCCTCATTTTCGCTATACACCCACAAATTAGAAGATTTAAACACCAATAGCGTTAAAATTAAAATAATGACAAACAGCACCCAGGCAATAGCTGAAGCGCTTCCCATTCTGAAGTTGTCGAATGCTTCCCTATATAAATAGAACGAATAAAAGAGCGTGGCATTATTGGGTCCGCCCTGCGTCATAATGTAAGCCTGCCCGAAGATTTGAAAGCCTCCGATCAATCCCATGACCGTATTAAAGAAAATGGTAGGCGTCATCAGTGGAATCGTCACGTACAACAGCCTATGCCAGCCCTTTCCACCATCAACTTCAACCGCTTCATATAAATGCCGTGGTACCCCTTGCAACCCTGCCAAGAATATAACCGTTATACCTCCGATCGACCATAAACTCATTAACACAAGCGAAGGAACGGCCATCTTTTCCGAGTATATCCACTGTGACTTAGGGAGCCCCAAAAACTCAAGTATCTGATTAAATAAGCCGATATCTGGATTAAGCAGCCATAAGAACAGGACCGAGGAAGCGACGACAGGTACGATGGTTGGCAAGTAAAAAATCGTCCTAAAAATCGATTTTCCCTTAATGTTTTGATTTAATAACAGAGCCATTAAAAATGAGCAAACGATTTGCAGTGGTACGCTAAGAAGCACATAATAAGCAGTAACGCCCAGAGATTTATAAAAAAAAGGATCAGTGCCGTTGAACAGGTTTTGATAATTGCGCGTGCCGATAAAATTCATCTTGCTGATCACATTATAGTCCGTGAAGCTATAAATAAAGCTTGCGATCATCGGACCCAGAACAAAAATAAGAAATCCTAATATGACGGGCGATGCAAATAAGTATCCATAAAAAGCCTCATTTTTTCTCCTCGTTTTGAACGACGATGACGACGGCTTCACCATAGGAGTTGCCACTTCGATCAATCAAATCACCTTCTTTCTTCGTCTCATTTGGAGCGGCTAAACCAAATGATTAGCCGCTCCCCGATCAACCTACCGCTTATAAACGCCCTTCAGGACAGCCTCCACTTTTGGCTTTACATCGTTTAGCGCTTCTTGAACTGATTGCTTGCCCTGCCAGATCAAGTCAAATGCCGGCTGCAGAATCGAATTGATTTCCGGTACGTTTTTCACGTAATATACCGTATTTTGAAAACCATTATTAAAACCGTTATCCAAAATCGCCTCTACATACCCTTCTGGGTGAGCGGGGTTGCCTTGCGCCCATTTTGCGATCAATTCTGGATCTTCATACCACTTTTTGAGGACGGGCATCCACAGACCACTAGACTGAAGCTCTAGCGTATTCTCTGGATTCATCATCCATTTCAGAAGAAGCCATGCTTCCTGTGGATGCTTCGTATCTTTAAAAATGACGATTGGTTCACCCAGATTCATCGTTTTCATTTGCTTCATATTCGGGAGCACCCCGATGCCGAAATCCAATTTCGACACGCCGAGATCAACGAGCGTCCACTGTCCATCCATTGAGATAGCAAATTTTTTACTTTGAAGCCCGACCGCTCCACCGGGGAAAGATGCTGATTGGGTTGGCGTCGGCGCCACATGGTATTTATAAATCAGGTCCTGCCAGCGCTGAATCGCTTCGACGGCCTCCGGTTCCGAGAGCAAGAACTTGGTACCGTCCTCGTTCACAAACTTCCCGCCGTTGCTCTCAACGGCATTCATATAAGCCCAAGTAGGCAAGCTTACGCCAAACTGCTTAATCTTTTGCGAGTTGAAGGCTGGGTCGAGTGCATTTTTCCCGTTGCTGTCGATGGTCAGCTTCTGAGCGACTTCGACAAACTGATCCCAAGACAGTGCGTCCTCCGCCCTGGTCGGAAGCGGATCTACACCAAGCTCTTCAAACATGGCTTTGTTATAAAAGAGTCCGAACACCTCGAGCGCGCCGTTGATACCGGCAAGCTTGCCTTCATCCCACCAGTATTGGGTGTTTTCCAAAACATCCGATAACTGAATTTCAGAATCGTTGTCGAAGAAATCCTTAATATTATACAATCGGCCTTCCTCTGCCCATTTCATCGTGTCTTCGCCGTACAGAAGCCCGATATCGGGAGTTTCGCCGCTTACAGACATCGTTTGGATTTTTGTCGAGTATTCCTCAGGGATATGCTGCGCTTTCACCGTAATCCAAGGATATTTCTTCATAAACCCTTTAATGGCCGCTTCTTGCACCTTCTTCTCGTTTGGGCTACCCCAGAAGGTGTATTTGATCGTTACGGGCTCTTGCTTGCTGCTTCCGCCTTGATTCACATTTTCCTGCGAGCCTGAATCCTTCTGGCCGTTGTTTGTACCAGTGCCGCTGCAAGCGGCAAGAACGAGGGTAATCAACGCCAAAATAAAATAGGTTTTTATCGTCTTCATCCCAATTAGCCCCTTCCCTCTTTTTGTACATCAACGATAACATTATCGTTAATGTACAAGTGATAATGAAAAGTGCTTCTGCACAAGAAAGCACTTTTTAAGTAGCGTATTCATTCAATCAATTAATTCAAACTGACCGTATTTAAAGGAATTTTACGATATAGTTGGTTTTCCCATCCACTCAGCTCATTTAGCTTCTCATACTGCAGCCAAATGTTCATAGCGCCGCGTGAACGGTTATTCCAATAAGGATATGGAATGGCGATGAGGTCTTGATTGTCTGCATCTTTCGTATGGACAATAACGGCGCCATCGAAAAAGTCCTTCACGTAATCCGTCTCAAAAACCGGCTGCTCAGGAAGCAATCTCTTCAAGCCCTTCCCTTTGTCCAACGACTCACGGGTATACTGCGCCATGCCGCGTTTAATGACATACCGTTCATTGTCCATCGATTCAAGGCAGTAGAGCATCGGCCCCCGTTTAATGGCTACCATATTCTCATGGGTCGTCACATAAGGGTGAGCTTCAATAAGATCGACGTTCAAATCCAGCTCAAGCACGATGACGTCGCTAAGTCCCCATACCCTGTTGATCACGGCGTATCCGTTCTCGACACTATATTGTGTCAGCTCGTTATTAACGCGTATTGCGTAATTCTCGCACCACCCCGGAATGCGCAGACGAACTTGAAAACGGGCTTCGCGCTCCGGCTTTACAGTAATACCGATCGAGCCTTCCCATGGATAATCGGTTTGCTGCGATAACTTAACGCCCATGCCGCCAATCTCCATGTCGACTTCACCTTCTACATAAAGATTGACGAACGCCCCATCCTCATCGTGAGCATAAATGAAAGCAGGTAATTCCGGAAGCATCTTCACGATCATCGGTGGGCAGCATGGACAGCTATGCCATTCCCATCTGTTATGTCCGCCATTACTCACAAGAGGGTTTTCATAGAAGTATTTATGGCCATTCATGGAGCGACCAGCGAGTAAAATATTATAAAGAATAGTTTCTAGAGTATCGATATACTGGCTTTCGCCCGTCGCCAAAAACAGATTCCAGCTAAAGTATCCCATTCCTACGCCCGCACAAGTTTCCAAATAACCATCGTCGGGAAGCTCGTAATTCTGCCCGAATTTTTCTTCATTGTGCACAGCGCCTACTCCACCGCTGATATGTGATTTTTGGTGCGCGATATTGTTCCAAAGCTTCTTCGCTGTTTCTAAATAGTTCGGATCCCCCGTCGATAAATGGTACGCTGCCAGACCCGTGTACAGAAGCGTCGCACGAACAGCATGACCAACCGCCTCTTCCTGCTCCAAAACTGGCTTGTGATCCTGCGCGTATTCCCCCCAACATGGACGGTCTTCGTAGTTGCCGCGGTTTCCAATCCAGAATGTGACCAAATCCAAATAGTCGGATGCCTCGAAGGGGGTGTTTAATATCTTCGCGAGCGCCGGCTCATCTATGGCTAGCTGGTATAGCTTTAATAGTGCCTCTTCCGGAAGTGAATGAGCAGGTACGATATTTCGTTTTGGTGGCGGCCCCATATGATCGCACATATGGTTCGCGAACTTCACGCCAACTTCAAGGAGCGTCGTTTTTCCGGTCGCCTTGTAGTGATGAACGGCTGCTTCCACCAAACAACCGGCATTATAGACGTCGTGCTGCCACCGCAGATTGCCGCCGTTGTCGCCCCATCGCTGGTTCGGACGATCGAGCAACGTATACGTGTTAATATAGCCGTCCCCAACGGCGCTTTGTGCCAGAGCAACCTTTTCAATGATCATGTCAACTCTTTTGTCTAAAACCTCATCGTAATGTACCGCCAAAATATCCGAAATGCCTCGAATCGTCTCATAGATCAATCCGTCAAACCACGGCTCGCCAGAGTGGTATCCACCTTCCCCCACAATCACGAAATCAAAATTTCTCAATGCTCCGTCGCTTTCGAACTTATTTAATACATCATGAGCGGTTACTTCCCGAATGACATTCAATTTGGGCGCCCAAAATGTATCATTAATTCGCACCGCGCTGACGGGAAGATTTTTTACCCGTTGATGCTTATAAGTAGTCGGTCGTGTTTTAGACTTCGTCGTTTGAAAATTTGACACCGCACACACCCCTTTTCTAGATTCATACTCATCTCAAGAAAACGCTTACTAAATTTAATTATTTTAAAATTCGAACCTCCTTTTTAGGTGGTTTAACGTAATATTAATGATAACATTAACGTTAATGTAAAAATAACATTGAACCTTCATTGTGTCAATCGTTTGTTTAGAAAAATTCTTCCACCAAGAGCAGCTCGAACACCAAGGCAGTTTCATACCTTTACGAGAGAATCTGTCAGCTTTGCAATGTCTGCAAATAGGGGTCTTTACCAGATCGCTGCGAACTTTTTTTATTCAATATGATTACCCTTCCAAGAAAAACGCCTCACTTCCGTAGGAGTCTTTCCGGTCTGCTGCTTGACCATCCTTGCAAAATGAAAGGTTGACTTAAATCCACACCTTAATGTGATCTCTGTAATCGACAAACCGGTATGTGTCAAAAATTCTAATGCTCGAACTACCCGATAATGCCAAAGGTATTTAATCGGAGTTGTATTCTCATGATTTCTAAACAATCGCACCAGATGTTCTGGTGAGACGCCTGAATGATCAGCTAGTATACTCAAGCTTATTTCCTCTTGATAGGTACTATGAATCAGATTCTTCGCGAGTATTATCGACGGATGAACCTCGGCTAGCTCGCGTGTTCGCGACGTTTCTGATATATATAGTTGAATTGCGGACATACCCAAGCTTCGAACTACATCGCTTTCTGATGAATGATTGGATTGTACAGAAAGCATCACATCAGCCAAACGATTAAGCTCTTCCGAGATCGGTTGGACCAGCGGCAGCCCCTCAAAATAAGCTTTCTCTATCTCTGAAAAGCTCTCCATGTGTACGGATATCCAGCGATGCCAAGTCTCCCCTCTAGTGGAGAAAGTGAACTGTTCATGATGCCCTGGCTTTAGTAATACGACGGAGCCTGGTGTAACCAAGTGAACTTCGCCGTCAATCTCGATTCTCATTTCTCCAGAATGCAGCAGCACTAGCTGCAAATCATCCTGCACCCTTGGGCCGTATCGGCCACCAGAAGGATAGATAATTGAGCCTGCCCAAGCTAATTTTATGCTGTTGAATGAAATGCGATACAGTGCGCTGCTCATATTTTCAACCTTTCCCGACTTCCAGCCAAAGATTTTCGGCTATTTTCTTGAATAGCAGTGCTTGTTCCCATCGATCCGAAAACTCGAGTTCATGCTCCGTATCCTCTCGCCATGTAATGGCATAATGAGGAGGTCCAAGCTCCGTTACAAACGGCAAAATATCTCCTGGTCCTGCTTGATTTCTCCAATTCCTCATCCCAGTCAGCCACCAACGCTTAAAATGCTCAACCATCGGATGCTCCCCATTTGGTCCCACATCTATCTGAACCTGTTCCCCGTTTGATACCCTTGCATGTATCGTTGCTGTACGAGTCAACAGCTTCTCGAAGTATGATTCTGCAATCGGGCTTGTACCATTCATTTCACCTGCTACAACATAATGCGATAGGTCGATAATAAGCTCGAGTCCTTGTATTTGATCAACATAACCTGCTGTTCTAATCAAATCCTGTGTTACAGTGCCTCTATGTGTTTCAATAAAGTTTGGAATTGCAGCTTGTTCTGATACAGCTAAAATCTCATTAAATAACTCTACCGCCTTGTCATCTACGATAAAGGAATCCATAACTTGCGTACTCATGTACTGTACATTGCCGTAACGCTTGGCAGCTTCAAGTGATGCAGCCATGTCTGCTGGAGTACTCGGGAAAGCCAATCCGCTAAACGTTAATTTATTTTTTTCCAGCAATCGCTGCCAGACTTCCGTTTCCTCAGGATTTGGCACAAATCCAACGATTCCAGTGAAACCTGCTTCTGCGATTTTCTCGACTTTTTCCTCAACAGACCATTCTCTGCCATTCTCCCCAAGTCCACTCATCGCCCACCATGCTTGCTGAACAGCTAGTCTTGGCGCACAATCAGATCCATCGTTAACCCGATTCCACTTTGTCATGCCGCAACTCCCCACTAGATATGTATAAGCCCAAGCGAAGATCGCTCGGGCCAACAGTCATTTACTTCAACGAATATTTCTCACGCAAGTCCTCACGCAGAGTAACCGCCGAATCCTCACGAATATAGTGACACACGTATGAACGGCGCCAGCGATCTGTACTTCTGTTGCGGTTCGAGGAATGAATGAGCAGTTCGTGGAAAAAAAGTACATCACCTTTCTCCATAATAACTGGAATTTGCTCCTTTAAATTGATACCCTCTGTTTCGTGAGTATGTTCTTCATGTTCTACGAGATCCTTCACCTTACCATGTGGAAGAAGCCCTAGCTTGTGTGTGCCTGGTATCACCCACAGACAGCCGTTTTGTTCATCAACCTTATCCTCCATAGCAATCCAAGCAGCAATCATCGTCATCGGATCATTTTTAATATAGTAAAAATCTTGATGCGCGGCCTGACCCTGTGATCCAGGTTCTTTATAGAAGAACATGCTTTGTACACAAACCGCTTCCTTCTTCATGAGCTGGGCCAAAGCACCGCGTACGATAGGAAGCTTCATCACTTGACGAGAGAAGCTGTCATGCTGATGCGGGTTAAACAATCGTGAAGAAAAACGTGCTTTCTCTGATGTCCGTGCCCAGTCCGGCGTTTCATCGAGCGGTGCAGAGCGTATTTCGAAGATGTGTCTATTAAAAGCATCAATCAAATCCGAGCTGCAACCATTTTTTATAATGATAAATCCGTCTCTATTATATTGCTCCAGTTGTTCATTTGATAATGGCATAAGAAGTTCGCTTTCTGTTTTAAGCATAAAAATTTTCTCCTCTCAATTATGCGATTGCGATTGACCCTGTTTTTCATGCATGGCTATAAATGTATAATACTGCTCAGAGTGTTCTTAAACAATAGCTCTGATTATCAACTTTGTGTCTATAATTGATATTCAACATTTTCATAAACGGATTGGAGCACTATCCCTTAATCGATCCAGCAGTCAGTCCATCTACAAAATATTTATGTCCAATTACACTTAGCAATACGAGCACCGGCAATGACATTAAGAATGCACCTGTAATAGGTGAAGCATAATCAATCTGATAAGGGTTATTCATCGTTGTAAGGCCAACAGCTAGCGTCATCTTCGATCCTGAGGTTAAATATATGAGTGGTCCGATATAATCGTTCCATGCGTTCATAAACGTCAATAAAGCGACTATGCCTATCGCACTGGCACTTAGCGGAAACGCAATACGAAAGAAGGTGCCGAGCTCCGTGCTTCCATCAATTTTTGCGCTTTCATAGATTTCTCTAGGAATGTCGATCATCACTTGCCGAATGAGGAATACGCCGAAAGCGCCAACGATACCCGGAAGGATAAGCGGCAGGAATGAATCCAGCCAACCAAAGGAACGAAACATAATAAACGATGGCACAAGTGTCATTTGACCAGGAATCATCATCGTAGCAAGCATCGCTACAAACAAGGTGTTCTTATACTTAAAATCGTAACGAGCAAACCCGAATGCTACTAATCCATTAAACAGAATGGCTAGCAGCGTTAGAGACACTGCAATAATGAGACTATTAACTAGCTGAGTGAAAAAAGGCAGCTTCTCGAATAAATGGATAAAGTTATCGAAGGTAGGACGAAGCGGCAGCGGGTTTAAAGGATCACCAACAATGTCCTCGTATTTCTTAAATGATGTTCCGATCATAAAGAGGAATGGTGTCAGAAACAGAAGGCTCAGTAAGGTGAGCACGCTATAAATGATTACGTTAAACAGTTTGTTCATCCTTCTCATGCCCCCTGATTTTTGACATTAAACAATTTGAGTTGAATGATTCCGATGATCAGCATCAGAATCGTAAATACGTAGCCTAAGGCAGAGGAATAAGTGAAATCTAATCTTCGGAAAGCTTGATCATATAAATACGAGGTCGGAAATACGAGAGAGTTTTCTGGACCAAACCCGCTTCCTGCCAAAATAAATGCTTCACCGAACATGCCGTATGAACCTAGCAGCGTTGAAAAAACGACAAAAGTCATAATTGGCCGCACAAGCGGTAATATGATATACCACAATCGTTGCATCGGTCTTGCTCCATCTATTTTCGCTGCTTCAATGAGCTCTTTGGGTACGCTTTGCAAGCCCGCCAAAAAATACAAAATATTTATACCAAGATATTTCCATGTACACAGGATGATGAGCGCAGGCATCGTCCATGAAGGGTCCTTTAGCCATCCAATGGGATCAACGCCGAAAAAACTTAATAAGTGATTGAGAACTCCACTGTCGCGTTCAAGAAGAAGCTTAAATATAATGCCGACAGCAACCGCCGACGTGATGTTAGGTGTGAAGAAAAATGTCGCAAAAAAGCCCTTTTTACTGGATATATTCGGACGATTCAGCAGCAATGCAACACTTAGAGCAATCGGTAAAATGATAAACAAACTTCCAAAGGCTAGCTGCGTCCCATTCCACATCGATTTCCAAAAAAAAGCGTCCTTTAGAACAAATATATAGTTGGAAAACCCTGCAAAAGAATAATCCGATGTCCCCTTTTGCAAACTTAACCAAAATCCATATAACATAGGATAAAAACCAAAAACGGCATATGCCAAAAAGAAGGGACTAATAAAAAGAAACGGCGCCTTACTCCATTTCGGTCGAATTGTTGCATTCATCTATATCGCCTCCAATAGAAGAAGAGATGTGGCCTTCACACCTCTTCTACCTCGCTGTTTATGAATCAGTGATTTATGAGTCAGTGCGTCTACTACCTCATTTCACTTCTCTCGCTTCCTCCGTTGCAATCAAGTTTTTGAGCTCTGTTTCTACATTCGCTAAAAATTCATCGGGCGTTATTTTTCCTTTTTGGAAATCAGGCTCAAATTTATCCCAAGCCTTTCCTACCAATGAACGCCACCACGCTTGATTTTGACTAGGTGCTTGCTTGCTGAGATCTGCATATAAGGCGGCAAGGTCCTGATCTCCAAAATATTTGGTCATTGCGCTTTCCTGATGCAGCGCCTCGGATTCAGCAGCACTTGTCAGTGCAGGGAACAAGTTAATAATTTGAAAGCTGCGTACAACATTTTCAGTATCCAAATGGGTATACCGAAGGAAATCGAAAGCGATTTCCTTGTTTTTGCTAAATTTAGATACAGAGAGTCCGGTTCCTCCAAGCACGGTAGTCTGAACCGAGTCTGGTCCACCTAGCGGCATTGGAACAGCAGCCCATTTCCCAGCTAGATCAGGTGCATTTTGCACCAATTGTCCTGCCCACCAATCCGGACCTATCGCAGCCACGTAATTCCCCTTCGTATAACCTTCCCAAAATTGAGGGCCTTCAGGACTCGTCTTACTCATCAATCCTTGATCTTTCCAAGCTTGGATACGATTCATGACCAATTTACCTTTATCGGTATTGAAGCCGATTTCCCCGCTTGCTGTTACAATATCTCCACCCTCTTGGCGAAGCATGCTTTCGAAGGTGCCAAAATCTTTTTCGGAACCGCTCATAATATATTTGTCTTTCCCAATGAGCGGCTTTGAAGCCTCCATAAATTCATCCCATGTCTTCAGCGTCGTCACATCGATACCAGCAGCATCATAAAGATCCTTTCTGTAATACAATGCAGCTACGCATGCTGCAATTTCAATCCCATAGATGTTGCTGTCTACCGTGTACAAATCCATTCGTCCTTGTGGTATCGCAGTTATTAACCCAACTGGATCCAAATAGGAATTCAATGGCTCGAATGGAATGTCACCCTTGATATATCTTGGGAACGCTCCCTGTTCAATATCAATTAAATCAGGAGCATCCTTCCCGCCGGATTGAGCCACAACAGTGTACTTATCGTTCATTGCCGCGTGCTCGAGAAGCTCAATTTTGATTTTGACGTCCGGATGCTCTTCCTCGTATTTAATTTTCATTTCATCGTAAAATTGCTTGTGTGTATCCGCGAATGTCCATAACGTTATTGTCGTTCTGCCGTCGTCTTTGTTAGCACCGCTACATCCAACCAACGCAATGAGAAAACTAAGAATTAATGAAATAACAAACCCCTTTTTCATCTCAATCCCTCCACGTCCTATTTATGGAAGCGCTTTATATTCTTCCTGAATAAAGGTTATCATTGCATCCGTTTTCCAACAATACCACCCGATTGATAGTTTATGAACTGAAATTGATATACCTTTATTCGACAAAAAAGACTAGGCATGGTTCGTATTTTTCACATGCTCCCATGCGGATTTGCGAACATCTGTTGGACTTTGACCCGTTCGTTCCTTCATACATCTTGCAAAATGCACCGCCGTTTTGAAGCCACAGCGCTCCGATATTTCAGATATAGACAATCCGGAGTGCGTCAGTAAATCAATGGCTTGTCTGATTCTGAAATCCCATAAATATTTGATCGGCGTCGTATTTTCATGCTGTCGGAACAATCGAACTAAATGCTCTGGCGTAACATTAACGCAGGCTGCCAAAGCATTTAGCGACCAGTCCTCTGCATAATGTGCGTGAATCTTTTTTTTCGCTTCACTGACGGATGGATGAACCTGATGATTGCCATGATGTCGCAAATGCTCTGAAGCATACAGTTGCAAGGCAGACAATCCCACATATTTAATCAGATGACCATCCAGCGGAGCGAAGGTTTTGAGCTCCAGCATGACGTCCGTAAGCTGATTTAATTCTTTTGAAATGGGCATTTGCAAAGGTAGACCATAGATCGCTTCAAGCTCAAGCGAAGTGAGATCATCAAATCGCACAGCAATCCAACGATGCCAAGAATCGGAATACTTCGCAAATTCAAAAAATTCTTCATGTCCAGGCTTAAGCAATATGACATTCCCGGGCATCAGAGTATGACTACTTCCGTCAATCGTAATATCCACCTGACCGGTATGCAGCAATACAAGCTGAACATCATATTGAAAACGCGGACCGTAATGCCCTCCTGGTGAATACACAATGGTGCCACAATCAGCGAAGACGGTATGTTCGAATGAAAATAAATGGTGATCTGAATACAAGTTCAACATCTCCCTTCTATCAATTCTTTTATTTTGTTTAACGATTTGAATAGGTTATTGCCTCCCATTCCATTTAGAAACATTTATTGAAATGCATAGAAAAAGCCTATCGAATTCTCTTCCTAAAGGGAAGAATAATTTCGATAGGCTATTTTAATAAGAACATTTTTCATTATGCGTAAAATGATAACTTTTGACAACGAACTTACAACATTGGTTTAAACATCTAAATAACTTCAAGTTCTTCTCTGCCCGGAAGCTCTGGATGTGGCTGGTGAGGCTCCGTTTGATACCAGTATGCGACAGATGCGACATCATCTTGAAGCGGCAAATATTTGCCGTGTGAACGCCACCCTAGCGCTTGCACAGTCACACGCAAGTCATCCTCGAATCGAATCGGATCCATCACATGCCAACGGTACATGCCGAACCTTTGATTTGCACGGTAAAGACCATCTGGTTTTATGTGTTGGTGCATACCCATGTATGGCGTAGAGTGGGTAACATACTTCCGATCCATATCCCAGTTCCAAGCACCACCGATATAATCCTCCAGTCCCGTCGAACATATGGTTGGGAAATCGGTATCGCCATCCATATAAAACTTAACCTCGCCTTCACCCCACCAATTGTTGCTATTTACTTGCCATGCAAGATAAGTTCCTACATAATGGCCCTTTCCTTTAATGCCGTCTACTATCGTGTGCACATCTTTATATTTCACCGGGTTGCTGCGTCGCCATTCGGCATGGAAATAAGCCATATCATCTGGAACCTCAGTTAATGTATAGTTCACTTGATAATAGAGTACCGCTGTTTGCGTGCTCACGTTTTCCATCGTAATCTTAGCTTTCTTGCGGAAAGGCATCTCCCAGTAGCTATTAAATCCGTTTGCAGGATTAACGGAAATTGGCAGCGAATTCACTAAACTGCGTTCGCACCAGCCATTGCAGAAGAAGTCGCCTACAGGGACACGTACAGATGGATGCTCTTCATCATCCCAATAAATGTTTAAGATGAGGTGGCGCCAAAATTCAACCGGACAGGTCAGCCAAAAATGCTGAATAACACCTGAACCATCAATTTCTGCCATGGTAAAGGTTGTACTCGGCTCGATCATAACCGATGGAGATATTTTCCATCCTTGACCTAGAGTTCCGGCTGGAGCTGCTCCGGTTCCTTCAGTTGCCATACCGCCCTTTCCTTTGGCACCTGTAAAGTTCTCAGGCGAAATCGAGCGTGTTACTGCATTTGACAGTCTAGCAAGATTTCCTAAACCCATACCAATTCCGTTAAATGAATTTGTCATTTTTAATTTCCTCCTTGTAGTTCCGGCGATTATTTAAAATAGCGTTAATGAATTTTGTATTTGCTTGTCCCATCCTTCGCTTGAATAAGATCAATTGTTGAGCAATATGTTGATTATTTGCTAACGCTTACATATTTTCTTTCAGCGCAATTATATAACGAAAGTGTTTACAGGTATTTAGCAATTGTTATATTTTTTTTATCATTTATGTACTATTATTTAAAATAAATTATCTAAAAATTTCACGCTTGCGAGGAGCTGATCCATTTGTACTTAAGGCAACTTTCTCCATATGTTCGTGTTGCCATGGACCATTGGCTGCAACCGGGAGCTATGATTTTGGAGCGCATGATCTGGGACTATGAAATCTTGTACTTAAAACAAGGGGAGCTTGAGGTAACTATTGAAAACTCCGTCTACCAAGCTGTAGCGGGAGATGTCTTCCTGTTTAAACCAGGGCAGCGACATTCTATTCGTGTTGTTGGTGAGTCCCCCGTTGATCAGCCGCATGTGCACTTTGACATGATAGAAAGACCTGACAGCGAGGACGTCAGCGTTTCATTTAAATTAGACCATGAGATGGATGAAGTGGAAAAAGGATGGTTCCGCGAGGACGTACTTTCTGGAAAAGATTTGTTTCTGCCTAATCAGATACGATTAAGAAATACCCCTCCGTTCGAAGATATTTTGTTTAAGATTATACGTGAATATCAAATGAAAACTCCGTTTTTCGAATATCGGCTCAAAGGTATGATTTTGGAGTTGTTAGTTTGTTTGCTCAGGGACTTCAATTGGCTTCAGCGCGTGGATGAACCGGAGAAAATGGATCTACTAGTGGAAATTCAGCGATATATGAATATTCATGCTAACCGGCAGCTTACATTAGAAGAATTATCGGATCAATTCCATATCAACAAACACTATTTAATTAGTCTGTTTAAAAGTGCATTTTCTATTACTCCCATGCAATATCATCAGCAAATGCGAATAGAACGAGCAAAAAATATGTTGAGCTATTCTCAATTACTCATGCAAGAAATAGCAGATACACTAGGCTATCCCAGCATTCACGCTTTTAGCAGAGCATTCAAAAACAAAGAAGGCTGCAGCCCCTCTTCTTATCGTTCGTCTATATGTAAGTCGGATTAACTTTTTAACTAAATAGGCGGTGCAAGGATTTATCCCTGCACCGCCTCTCTTCTATTGGATCTATCTATTATACGACAATTCCATCACCCTTCAATTTCAGCAACCGCTTCCACATTATAAAAGGACAGCATCGGTAAATAAGTGCCCGTATCCACAAGGAATTGTGATACCGGATTTGTTTGGTAAGCTCCATGGACGTATATCTTTCCGATTGGTTTTCTCGATAATCTAAGCTGTACTTCATTGTTAGAAATAGTATGCCATCCCTCCAGACCTATTGCGCCCGCTTCATCCTCCACTGCGAACAACTCTGCATGCGGATTTACGGCATATAAACTTTCAGTTATATACTGAAACCGAAGTCGAATGGTATGTGAGTCGGACTCGTTATCCGATATGTATAAGGCCTGTTCCAGATTGGGAGGGATCGCCTGATGCTTTAAGCTATAAACTTGCTGGAAGGCAATATTCGCCGCTCTGCTTCCAATCATTAAATTTCCTGCTGGACTATTATGAATATCGTCAGACATCGGACAATCAATCGAAGGGATGACATAAACCGAAGAAATAGTTAATCCCGCTTGTCGCTGAGCTTCACGTACCTTACCCCATTGCCTGTCATGATGCTCCTTATCTCCTTGAATATTTGTGAATCGGTTTAGCTGGACAGAAATGAATGGAAGCTCATTTGAATGCAGGTCATTACGCCAATATTGAACAACCCTTGTAAAACGCTCCAAATAAGTCTCCGCTCCCTCGGGATTACAATCGGAGCTGCCTTGATTCCACAACACACCAGCGGCTTTACCGCCGCAGCTTTGTACGATATCAATCATATTGCGATAGAGGTGACCTTCTTCATCTGGATTCCAAGCGCTCAGAGCCGATCCTCCAAGAGCCGTTTCGATGAAACCAATGGGAAAATCGAGCTCGCTCTGCAACAACTTGCCAAAGTGCAGCCACGGAGAATGTGCTGGATTTACCCATTCCGAATTCACCTCATGAATCGATGCAGTGGAGTCGTTGAACGGATGCGCTGCCAGATCCCATAAGCCGTTATTCCGCAGCAAATGTACCCCTAGAGCAGGACTATCCTCCACCATTCCTCTTCCGTATCCGGCTGCATTACTTTGACCTGCTATGATCCATAAATCTCCCACACCGACATGATGAATCATATCTCCTCGTATAGCACCAGCACCAAGCAGTACATTTCGATCATGCTGCAAGCAAGTTTCGATCCGGTATAAACCGCCAGCCGGAACGCTCAAGCTGACTCGCCAGCCATTCTCGCCCTCCATTTCGCATGCCGTCCAGCTCAATGCATCTCTGCCATTTTTCTCCCAAACCACTCTTGCAAATACCTGAAATGGTCCAATGATAGCTTCGCGGTCCACCTCCCAAGTACCAGACAGCTCAATTTTCCCTATCCCCTTAACTTGCTGAACAATTTCCCAAGCTTTAGGACCGCTCGTTAAAAGAACACCAAATGGTGCCATCCTATTCATCCTTCCTGTACCTTATTTTAGGCTAAATAGGTCTTATAATCCGCTTCTCTTTAGCAGCCTTTAGCCAGCTAGGAAATTCATTTAATAGCTGATCATACAACATTTCATCCGAAACTGCTGAAATATCCTCCAGATGGATGAAGTTCGCATTATCTACGATCCGACCTTCCATTGTATCGAGCTTCTTCAGCACTTCAAAGTCAGAATCACCAATGCCAACGAACTGCCAGAAAATTGGCTGAATCGCAGCGGCTGTAATGACCTTTTTGATCGGTTTAACAACTCCGCCATCGTTAATAAATATAATAAAGACAGGCGTTGCTGCATCTTCTTCCACTGTATATTTCTGTATGACATCCTCCATCACCGGCGGCTCATTGTTACGTCCAAACTTATGAATGGTGTTATTATCCATAATATGACGTTTCACGTATAGGTCAAAATCTTTCTCCGAAACAGAAGGCAATCGGCTAAAGTGTGTATCGTAAACCCATACGTCAAGAGTTCCGTTGTCATCGAATTTGCTCGCAACCGCCAAGATTCGCTCAACAACCTCCTGAACCGTTCCATTTCGATACATGGTTTGCATTGAGCCGGTTACGTCAAGCACGATACCGACTCTAGCTGAAACATTAGTTAATTTTTTCTTTTCCAAAGTAATTTGAACGATCTTTTTCCGCAAATCAATAGATGATAAGGTCATTTCCGCGACTGCAGCAGCAACCTCTGCGTCTTCCTTCTCAATCTCTAGTCCAAAGCTTGTACATAACGCTTCAAGCCCGCCATAAAACCCGCTTCCTATGGCGTTAAACTTCCACTCCCCGTTATATCGATATAATTCGCCAACTACTACAGCCGTTTCCTTCGTAAACTCAGCGCCGTATTCGAAGCGAAACAACTCTTCTCCTGTGCTCCCATCTACTAGCCGAACATACAAACTCGATGTGTCCTGCATAAAATGACCTTGGCGCTCGCCCTCATGTATTGTCACCGTAAAAGCTATCTTCGCCGTTTGCTCGCTTAGCCGGTTCAGGTTTATCGTTATTGCTTCCTTATCTCCATTCTTTACAGTTACAGCATGCGAGATAGAACCATCACGGGCTAACGGATTTCCATAAAATATGAAGTCTTCATCTTTCTCACAGCGATTGCGTTCGGATAATAGAAAAGCTGCAGCATCTATGCTCATTGATGACTCTCTAGTCGTCCAACCAAATTGAATACTAACGGATGTGAGATCGCGTCCTTTTGTAATATCTACCTTTTGACCCTTTGACAATTGCATGAATCCAACTCCATTTCTATATCCCTATTATTCTACATTCTATTATCCACGAAACTACTGCTAAAGTCCCCCTCCAAACTATCCATTTTTCACAAAATGTTCGTTTACAAAAGGACTTATTTATTATAAAATTCTTTATAACGAACATCAAGTTCGCAATTAGAGCGTGGACGGGAGGTGTTGATGTCATGTCCAAATTCAAAAAAGTCTTATCACTTACGTTACTAATAACGATCTGTTTGTATCCAGCTTCTGCATTTGCTGCCTCAAGCAAAGAATCATATGATGATAAGAAAAGCTTGTTATCCAGCATTTTTTCGGTGTTCTCCGTAACGAAAAGCAATAACAACAACGGCAATAATAACAGTAATCACAATAATGATAAGCAAAACAACAACAAGAATAATAATAACAACAATAATCATTCTAACCAACCGGACAAAAACAAGAACGACAAAGATTGGGACAAGAAAGATTGGTTTGATTGGTTCGACAAAGATCATTGGTTCGACGATGATGACTGGTGGGATGACATCTGTTGGTGGGACAAAAATAAGGAAGATTCACATAAAATTTGGGAGCGTTATTATTGTTATTGATTCCAGCTTATCTCGTAACCGTTGGTTAAAACCAGCGGTTATTTTTTATTTATGAGGCTTGCAGGAATGATTTATAGGCGTGTGTTTACTTTGAATTACCTTAAACTCTCCCACCCGCAAATCCTAAGTCATCCCAAGGTATACTTGAACTTCAATCTGTTAAATCGTATAAGCTTTCCGATAAGAAGACGGGTTCATGCCATACGTTTTCTTGAAGCTTTTGCTCAAATGATGCTCATCCGTAAACCCGCACTGCTCCGCTATTTGTGCTAGCGTTAATGAAGAATTGACAAGCATAAGCTTAATCTTATCCATTCTGAGATTGGCGGCGTACGCGCTTGGTGTCGTATGAAATTCATGCTTAAACAGCCTAGTTAATTGCACTTGGCTGATGCCAAGTTCCATCGCGATCACCTTCAAGGAAACACCCGCTTCCGCTTGCTGCTGAAGCATACGTACCGCGCGCTGCATGACCTGGTTCTCGCTATATAAAAGATTTATTTTCCGGTTCAAGCATTCGATCTGATAGACATACATCAAATCCCTTAACAGATGTTTCTTGTATTCCAGCACCAGACTATCCTTCACATAACGAGCTTCGCGAAACAAGGAAAGCGTAGAACTCATTCTTTTGTTGTTCAGCAGAATAAGCTTTCCTATAGGGGGCAATTCGGTGTTGTCCTCCCCGCTAGCGCTAACGGCATTCCGCCACTGGAAACCGATGAGGTGAAATGACAAGCCATCTGTTTTGCGGTAAAAGGTCATATTGGGCGGACAAAGCACCATTTCCCCTTTTACGGCTCTCTCACTCCTCGAATTTCCCATTCTATACTCGAAGCCGCCCTCTTCAACTATGAATAAAGCCCAGTGATCGTAAGTATCCTCCGTCTTCTGAAAATGTGCAGCATCCTTCACGAACACATGGTAAATCAGCTCGGGCTCGCGAAACGAAGGCTGGTTCAATCTCATCATCCCTTTAATGAAATTTTTTACAAGAAAATAGATTGTTCTATACATTATACAACAGAAATTTGTAACATATAATTAAATTAATTACAAGAAGGAGGAGAGGCTAATGCGTATAGCTTCGTTAAATATTCCAGAATTGATGAGCCGTTTTCATGAACAAGGATACTTGGTTTTACCCGATATACTCTCACAGGAAAAGGTATCCCTCCTGAATGCAGCTATCGATGAGGTCCTCGCAGAGGAGGAAGACACGTTTGCTCATAATATCTATAATAGCGTCTCTCGGCACACTGAGATTGCCTCATTGATCGATCACGATGAAATCCTTCCCTTAATCGTTAATTTGCTTGGACATAATATTCAGCTGCATATTTCTCATCTAACAGTGAGAAAACCTAATCCTAATGATATAAAAACTGCTTCCCACAGCTTTATCGATTGGCATCAAGACGGCCCTCATCCAAAGTTTCCGGTTATTGCAGGCTTAACGGCTACTTATTATATAAAAGTCTGTTATATTTTGAGCGATATGACACAGCCGAACCGCGGCAATACAAAGGTTATTCCGGGCAGCCACAAGCAGCCCTATAATCCGAACCATAAAGATGTACGCCAGCAATTAGATGGCGAGGTTCAAGTGTGCGGAAAGCCGGGTGATGTATTTATTTTCGCGCAAAATCTATGGCATGCCGGATCGATCAATCAATCCGAATTTACAAGAAGGCAGCTCTTTCTCGGCTACAGCCCGATCTGGATGCGACCGATTGACTATCATCAAGCAGACGAGCATCTATTGAAGGATGCCGATCCGATCCGCCGTCAGCTGCTTGGACAAATCAGCGATAATAAATTCAAATATTATGTCCCGGAAGAATCGATGGTACCGCTCAAAAAGATGCTTATCGGCAGCGTCTAATATTCGACTTCAAATCGAGTAGGAGGGGGCGGCTAGCCCCCGACCTCTGTCGACATTGGAGTAACAGAGAGCAGAAAGAGAGCAGGCCGCCGTAAAGGCAAACTGCTCATCTCCTTCCTTTCAACGCGTATCGGTTAAGGTCCGTTCTCTGGCGCTTTAGTCAGTTGGCGCCGGGGTCACTGGATTCGGAGTAGCTTCAGGCACCCCCGTCTCTGGCGTTTTACTAGGTTCTGGTTTTACGGTTTCACTAGGTTCTGGAGTTTCACTTGACCCCGGCTCCACAATTTCACCTGGCTCCGGTTCAATGACTGGAGCAGCTGCGACTGTAACGACACAGCTGGCTGTAAATAAACCATCCGTTGTCGTCACCGTTATCGTTGCCGTACCCGCTCCTATAGGCGTTACTTCCCCTGCATTTACTGTCGCAACATTCGGATCGCTTGTTGTCCACGTTACCTCTTTACTCTCTGCATTCTCGGGCATCACCGTTGCAAGAAGTGCAACCGCAGGGTCACCCGCAGTCATTTCAAGTAGACCTCTGTCAAGAGTCACGCCGCTAATGCTTACCGCTCCCGCCCCGCCGATCAACATAGGCTTGAATAGTTTAGACTGCTTATTGGAGCCGATGCCTCCACCCCACTCCAACCAACCTTTGCGTCCGTTGCCATCATTCTCGTTAACTAGCGCGGACAAGCTTAGAATCCCGTCACTCGGAGCGATCGGCGATAATTCCGTCCAAGGCAATGCGAGCCGGTAAATCGTATCCTTGTTTGTTTCATCTCTCGTAATCTGGAGCTGGTGATTTGTAACCGGTCCGGTCAGTACGCCAGACATCGCCATCCACCGATACAATTCCGGTCCGTTTGGCGTCAGCGCCATACCGTATTCGTACCATTCGGCTGCCTCTCCCGGCGTTCCCAAGGAAATAGCGAATTGAATGCTGTCTCCGCTCCAAATCGCGTCACCTGTTTTGGTTTGCGTAAATTGATCATCATGGATCTTAGCCGACAGGTAGATGTGGTCATTATCGTACGTGACCCATAGCTTGCCGCTCAAATCCTCTGGCCCGTTATGCGGCACCACTCTTGAATGGCCTTCCTCAAACAGGTCGATGCCGGGGAGATCGTCGACATCGTCAAGCGGGCCATCCACCTGCACGGTGCGGTTAACGATTGGCGTCATGCTGGCGACAGCGATATTTTGCAAATTGCCTGAAAGAGACAATACGGTGCCATCCTCCAAATAGACGGTAAGCTGGTGAGGGGTTAAGGTTTCCCCTGGCAAAGCCGGTATAGGAAGATCAATCGTGTAATCCGTAAAACCAGGCAGCACCGTATTATAGGTTTTCGAATCGGTTATTCCGCCCACTTGCCAATCGATCTGTGTCAGCCGCCTATCCACTGGTTTCGTATTATCGATTCGAACTCTCAGAAAGTCGCTGCCCTCTTTCAATACATGTTTGGCAGATAGCTCCTCTGATTGCTTGATCACCACCGTATTTTTTAACGCGCCGATTTTTTTGCCGCCAACAACAAGCTCCGCTGTCGCTGTGTAGCTGCCAGGCTCACCTATTCCTTGAAATACGGTAGGATAGGTACCGACCGAGGAAGCCTTTATATTCTGAACTGCTCCTTGCAATTGAATGCGGGCGCTTAGCGGATTCCGAGATGATGCTTTGTATACGGATAACGTTACGCTGACAGGATCACCGGTAAAGTACGGCTCGCTCTTAAGCGTGTATTTGCTGCCTTGAATGACTTTATCGATTTTCCCTTGGATAAATAAAGGCTCGCTAGAAGCGGTAATATAGATTTCCCCATCCTTTGGCATGTAGGTTGCCGTGCGGCCCATCATGTCCGTTACGACAAGCGGTTCTTTTGTTTTCAGAGTCAGATTCGTTTCCGTATCCGTTCCTGACCAAAGCACATGAATGGATTTCTGGTTCTTCTTAAATTTATAGCGATAGATGCCGTTCGTAATCTCCTGACCGATTAAACTTGCGCCAGTCAACTGACGCGCTGCCGTCGCAAACGCCACATAACCCGGTTTTGGCGTATAAGCGCCAAGCGGATCACCGCCATTATGAATAATGCCGAAGTTATGCTCGTTATATTTCTTATCCGTTCCATCGTCCATCAGATCGTACCAGAAAATTTTCTCCACGCCCGCTGCCATGCCAAGTACATAGGTGCGAATCAAATAGGCCGCCTGCGTCTTCTCATCCACCCCACGAGGGTCAAGCTGCGTCGGCCATCCAATCTCCGAGAACCAGATCGGCTTCGTCTGTCCGTTGTTATATGTTTTCACCAGCTGGTTTAACGAGGCTACCTCATTAAGCAATCCTTCCGGCTTGTCGGGGTAACGGTAAGGATGTACGGACAAGGTGTCCATGTAATTTAACCCGCCTAGCTGGAACAAATCCTCCAGCCACTCTTCCGGAATGCCAGCGGTCGCGCCTCCAAGCACATTCAGATCCGGGCGCACCGATTTGGCAGCCTCGTAACCTGCTTTCATTAGATTGAAGTAAACATCCGGCTGTGATGCGGCGGGGCCATTTCCTCCAAAACTAGGCAGGTTGAACTCATTCCACATCTCTCCCCATTTGATTTGGCCGCCGAATCGGTTCAGCACGGACTTTGTATAATTCGCATAGGCAGCGTGGGCTTCTGCGGAATATGGCGTTTGAAAATTATCATAAAATTGATTGGAAAAAGCGAAGGTCATTAGCGGATCGATGCTGTTCTCAAGCAACCCTTCCATATAGAGCGTAAATTTAGGGTTATAGGTGTATATGCCTTTTTTAAGCTCGATCTCAGACCAGAACATCGCATCCCGCACGCTTTTGGCGCCTGCATACTTGACCAAAGGAAGCATCTCGCGGTTCCAGCTATGGGCAAAATGCGTCTGTATGCCAAACGGTGATGCCGTCACCGCCGACAAATCAAACGTTGGCACTGTCGCAAAGGTCGTCTCTGTTGTTTTAAGCAAAACCCCCGCTTGAAAGGCAGATAGCTTTAATCGGTAATAGCCATCTGATTGTACCGGCACCTCAAGCCTGATCTTCCCTCCGGTTACCGGCGCGCTTCCAGATGAACCAGGCTCACCCCAAGCATCATAGGTTTGCCATGTGACGGTGTCCCCGGTCGTTAGAACATCAAAAGTGCCTTTGCTTGCACCCGCAAATACGTTGCCAACCTGCGTTTGAGCGATGGCTAGATCAGGTACGGTAACCTTGATTCTGACATCGTCGAACCAGACCGAGCCGCTCTTAAGGCCTGTGCGCAAGCCCGCCCGTGCCACCTTGATCGTCATCTTCTTAAGCGACGGATGAAAGACTCCGTCATTGGCGCCTCCCCAGTGCATATATTCGCTGCCAGCATTAAAAACATTCACGGTAACCTTCTGCCAAGCCGTTGTCGGCTGAAGCACCAGCCTTTGCGAGTGATTTTGGTTCGTTCCGTCCATTAGAACAAGGTAAATCGATGCGGCATCTGCAGTCTTTACCCAAAAGGATAAGCTTACCGCTTCCGCCGGAACAATTCGTTTCGTCAGATACCGCTCTAGTGCAACGTAAGAACCTCCGCCATTAAAATCCCCAGTCACTTTGGCCGAGGAGAGCCCTGTTTGGAACGCGGACTGATCTCTTGTAAAGCTTCCTTGTGCCCCGGGAAATTCGGCGCCAAGCAGGAAGTCCCATACTTCGTCGGAGTTTTCATAATCGCCTGCTTGCAGCTCTGCAACCACCGCTTCCGCAGCCGCCGCAGGTTCATTTTTCCCAAGTGTACCTGATGCCGTTATGATTAATGCAAAGATGAGGAATAATGAAAAAACTTTTTTCATGGTCATCATTTTCCAACCATCCTTTGCTACTCGGATCGGCGATTAACCCTTCCCGAAAGGGCAATGACCGAATACGGGAAGGGCCTTCCCCTCTACTTCAGATGCTCTTTGTTCACCTCATACCACTCCTGCACCAACTTTTCTACATTTTCACCGCCCAAACGCTTCCACTCCTTGCGAATATCCTCCATTCCGGCCTGCGGCGTAAGCGCGCCTCCTCCAGTTACAATCTTGGCTTCAATTTGCTGCGCAATCGGAGCAAAGGTAGCAATTAGCTGACTAACCTCAGGCAGATCAGGATTATAGGCAATGTCCCGTCTGTATTTATTTTTCATCGCTGTCTCAAGACCCGCTGCTTTAAGCACTGCCTGCTCTTGAGAAATCGGATCCTGAGCCGCCATCACCGCATACCATTCCGGCTTTGGATCCCATTCGTTCAAGATGGCATACTCTCTTGCATAGAAAACTTCTTTCTTGAACTTATCAGCATCGGTCTTCTGCGGAACTTCACCAACGAGCTTATAGTGAACGTCCTTCTCTCCGATTCTGAGCGGCTCCCAGCCTTTCTCCAGCATCCAGTCCAAAAATTTGACGCCTGCTTCGATTTTATCCTCCTTCATATTGGTATTAAAAGCGATATACATATTGGCCGGCACTTCCTGGTAAAGGCCATTTTTACCGTACTTCGAAGCGACTGGCTCCAAAGGCACAACTTTGGCATTCGGCACATTTTTCTTCAAATCAACAAATTCCGCGCCCATCGTCCATGAGCCGAGATAGATACCGGATTTGCCCGTCGTCCAGAGTTGAAGCGAGCGCTGAAAATTTGTATCCGTAATGTATTCCTTATCGATTAATCCTTCGTCAAAAAGCTGCTTTTGCAAAGCAAGCGAATCGGTATACCGATCCAGTATCCGGCCGAACGTGAGCTTGCCATCTTCCAGATACCATTGGTTCTCGTTATTGAAGAAAAGTGCTCTTAAAATCTGTACTCCGTTGTAATTAAAGGTGATCGGAACCGTGTCCGCCGTGCCGTTGCCGTCTGGATCACCCTCTTTGAACTTGCGCGCAACCTCAATTAATTCTTCAACTGTAGTAGGAGCTTTCAAGCCCAGCTTATCTAACCAATCCTGACGAATCATAATGCCATGATTGGCTATCGTTTCTTGTCCACGCGCGCTTGCAATCGCATACATTTTTCCGTTAATCGTGAGGAAGGGTTTTAGTTCCGGATGCTTCGCCAAATAGGCTTTGTACGTTGTGCTGTATTTTTCGATATATTCGTCAATCGGTTGGATCGCGCCCTGCGCAGCGAGCTGGCTAATATAGCTGCGGTCATATTCCCATATCAGATCCGGCGCCGTGCCCGATGCAATCAGCGTATTTAATTTTTGCTGCACCTGCGTGCGCGGTACGGGTACCCATTTGACCTTAGCAGGAGCATTCTCATTGATCCACTTCGTCCAGCGGTTGTTTTCGTAGCTGCCTTCCTCCGTTGCCACTTCGCCCCGATCAAGTATAGATACGCTGATCTCTTTCTTTTGCTCTACCACTGGCGCTGGCGCATCGGTCTCGTTTGGTGCAGCAGAAGGTTTAGTCGGCTCGGATTTCCCCGTGCAGCCTGCCAGCAGTACAAGAATTAAGCTAGCCGACATAATAAAATTGCGGATTTTGTTCATTTTCATCAAATACATCATCCCCTTTTCCTTATTAACCTTTGACCGAACCGATCAAAACGCCTTTTACAAAATGTTTCTGAATGAACGGATATACGCACAGAATCGGCGTGACTGCAATGACGATTGCCGCAGCTTTGATGCCCTCGGGCGTTAACAAGATTTGACCCGCACCCTCGCTTCCCCCGGTATTGTTAAGTAGGCTTGCATCCACTTGATTGATCATCTGGTACAGCTTCACCATCAAGGATTGCGACGTCGTTTTTGTTATATAAAGAAGAACACTGAAATAAGAGTTCCACCAGCCAACAGCATAGAACAGCGACAATGAGGCAATAATCGGTTTGCATAGTGGAAGCATGATCTGCATTAAAACCCGCCAATCTCCAGCTCCGTCCATAGCAGCCGACTCTTCAATTTCCTCCGGCAGCCCTTCCATGAACGTTTTCATCACGAACATGTTATACGTGCTGATCAGCCCTGGCAGCCATAATGCCCAGTATGTGTCCATTAAGCCCAGCGTCTTGACGAGAATGAAGCTCGGAATGATCCCAGAAACGAATAACATCGTGAACGTAACGAACATCAGCAGTCCGCTGCGGCCCACCAGGCGGCGTCTTGAGAGTGGATAGGCGGCCAGTATCGTCATGATCATATTCAAGGCGGTTCCGACAACTGTAATCAAGACCGTATTTCGTAAGCCGATCAGAATTTGTCCGTCATCAAAAAGCCGATCGTAAGCATGCAGGTTGAATTCAATCGGCCACAGCATCACTTCTCCGGCTGTAATTGCCCGGCTGCTGCTAAAGGATGCCGCCACCTCGTACCAAAGCGGGAACAGGGCAATTAAGGACGAGAGGCCAAGAAACGTATAAAGGATGATTTTGCTAATCGAAGACAGCGCGAGGGCTGCGGCAGCATTCCTTTTCACCGTTACCATAACCCCCTTTCGCCGAACTTCCGTATAAGCCCGTTAACGCCCACGACTAGAATAAACCCAATCAAGGACTGGAATAACCCAAGCGCTGTCGTGTAGCTGTAATTCATATTTTGCAAGCCGACACGGTATACGTAGGTGCTGATGACATCCGCTACGTCCAGCACGGATTGGTTTTGAAGCACCAGCGTTTGCTCAAGGCCAACATCCATCATATGCCCCATGCGAAGGATCAATAAGATGGCAATCGTGCTGCGAATGCCGGGAAGCGTAATATGCCAAATTTGCCGCAGCTTGTTTGCCCCGTCGATTTTGGCTGCTTCATAAAGCTGGGGATCAATCGAAGCCATCGCTGCTAAATAGAGAATCGTCCCCCAGCCCGCTTCGCGCCAAATACCGGATACTGTATAAACGACAGGCCACCAAGACGAATCCGCCATAAAATAAACGGGCTCGATGCCAAATTGTTTTAGAATCAGATTCACGACGCCTGTACTCGGCGATAGGATCGCGATAACGATTCCGCCCAGCACAACCCAAGAGATGAAGTGAGGCAGATACAACAGGTTCTGAACCGTTCTTTTGTACCATTCTCTGCGCACCTCGTTTAGCAGCAGGGCAAGCAGGATAGGTACCGGAAAACCGAAAACTAGACTATAGATGTTCAACAGCAGCGTATTTCTAAGAATTCTCCAAAAATCCAAGCTTGCGAACAGCATTTGAAAATGATGAAACCCAGCCCACTCGCTTCCCCATATTCCATCAATAAACCGGTAATTTTTGAATGCGATAATCTCGCCCGCCATCGGTGCGTATTTAAAGATTACATAAAACAAGATGACAGGCAGAAGCATCAAATATAAGTGACGATCCCGTTTAAGCCGTATCCAAATCGTCCTCCCCCCCTTTATGTTCCGTCTACAATTCGATCGTACACAAAGCGCGGGAAGCTGAATATAGACATGTTCTGTGCCTGGTGTCTTTTATTGTGAAATGGCCTAGTCACCTTTCTTGAACAGGTTCATTCTTTTGCTGTGACACCTAAGAAAGCCCGCGATTACAAGCAAAAACGCCTTCAGCATCCTCTGGATGCTGAAGTAGCTTTGACGGAGAAATATAAGCCCTTTATAAGCTAACAAACTTATAAATTCTTATATTTCAAGGAAAAAACCGGGGCGACGCCTCCGCTTTGGAAGTGTGCCACCGGTCTTACGTTTGCTCCGAGTCTTGCCCCGTTAGCTTGCTGATGGTTTGCTCGCGGAACTCTGTCGGTGTCATCCCTGTATATTTTTTAAACGTCCGCAGGAAGCTTCGGGTATTCATATATCCAATCGCTTCGGCGATGTCGTTCACTTTCTTGTCCTTGTCAACGAGCAGTGCTTTCGAGGCGTCAATTCGAATTTCGATTAGATAGTCGATAAAGTTTCGCTCGGTATACTCTTTAAACTGCTTACTGATATAGGTTGGGCTCAAATGAAACTGCTCGGCGAGCCGATCGAGCGACAAATCATTTTCATGGTAATGGGATTGAATGTAAGTAAGCATCCGCTCAATCGTGTCATTCTTTCCTCTCAGGCTTCGTTTGCTCGAAAGCTTGGCCGCCAGCTCTTCAAGAACAGCGAGGACGAGGCCCTCTGCCTGCTTCCAATCCTCACTGTGCTCGATCTTCTCATAAATACTGTCCAAGTTGCCCATCGACTCCTCGGGTCCGATCCCGATTGCATCCGCAACCTGCAGCGCCTTCACGATTAAGTCGAACGAAAACTGGCGGATGAGGTCAGGAGGCAAGCCTAGCTCCACCGCCTTCTCGAAGGCTTGGTGCACATCCTCCTTCATTTTGTCCGTATCCGTCTGCTTGAGCGCCTCCATAATCCGAGTTGCCTTCCGGTTCAAACGATAATAATCCTGGCTGTCTGGCGGTTGCAAATCCTCTATAGAAATGACTGAATGACTGCCAAAAAGCATCTTGTAGCGGAGCGCCTTACGCGACTCGCCGTAGGAGCTTTGAATGTCGGCGAGTTCCTTGACTCCTCTGCCTACGCCAACCGTGGCGACTAAGCCAAATTGCTTTTTAATGACCTCCAGTATCCATTCCAAAATAGCGAGCGCACGCAAATGGTTTTGCTCCGCTTCGCCTTCCGCGAAGCTAAAGACAAGAGCCGCGCGTCCGCCGCCCAAATCGATAGCGACTCCTGCATCCTCTTTGCCCATCAGCTCTTCCGCCACGTTGCAAAACACATACGTATACAACGTTTCATCGCGCGGGCTCAAGCTGCCTTCTGCTATACCGATTTCCGCTGTACATACAAGGTAGCGCTCCGAATAGAGCCTTATGCCGGTGAATTCAAGATGATGCCGCAAAGCTTGGTAGTCCGTTTGGTAGCCGGTCAGCATATCCATAATCAATCTCCATTTGAGCACGGACTTGGAATCCCGCACATGCTTCTCCAAATGCTCCCGATCCTCCATCATCTGCTCGAACACCGACTCCAAATAGGTGAAACCTGCCGTATCAAATCCGCGCTTCTTATCCGGCTGATAGGTGCCTGCAAGCTTACCGACCAACCGGTCAAGCGGCTTGAAGGTTAATCGATTGACGTAGAACAGTACAATTAACGCAAGGACGACCATTACGCCAGCCAATATGAACAGCAGATTGCGGGTAATCTGAAGCGGCTCGTAAATTTGCGATTCCGGCATGATGCTGACCATTTTCCAACCTGTATAGGCGGATGTCCGGTAAAACACGGTTTGCGGGACGCCGTCCTGCTTGATTGATAGGGATCCACTGCCTTCGGAAGAAAGCACGTTTTTCATATAGGGCAATTGCTTCAAATTTTGATATAGCAGCGTTTTGTCGTCGTGGCTGACGACTTTTCCATCCGCGTCGAATATAAACAGATGGCCAGCCGAGCTTTCCTCATAGACGGATTTAATCATGCTGTAGAGCACATCTTCGTTAATGTTGACGGCAACGATGCCGTTACGGTATCCGGGACTACTGAGCGTCGGGTAGGAGCGCACCAGTGTGACAACGTTTTGAGTCGTCGTTCCATCCCATACCGGATGGGTCGTCATCCACTTGAAATAACCCGGCATGTCCATATAAGCAGCCAGCCAGTTGTCTACCGGTGAAATATCATTCATATAAGCCTTTTCGGTCAAAATATCGCCGTTTACAGCAGAGTAAACGAAAATCGATGAGAAAGTAGGATTCGCGTTAATAAAGTTTTTTAATTTTGTCGTAAGCCCATAATAGTTGCTGTATTTTTGGGCGTCATCATTGTAGCTGTCCAGCATGAAGTACACGAATTCGAGTTCTTCCATAAGAGCAAGCAAATCTTTCTCGGTCTGGCGGAAGGCCACTTCGATCTTTTGGTCTACTTGCTTGAGTAGAGCGAGATTCGTATTGGTCAGATCGGCCTCAAGCGGGCCAACCGTGCCCCGGTAGGACAACCAGAAGGTTAAAACAATAATCAGCAGAAAGATGCTTCCGTAAATGGTCATCACTTTTCCCGAAATGCTTGATTTCATTCACAACCTCCTCACGGGATGCAGCTTGTTCATTACTATATGCATCATATGAGTTCGGCATTATACATTAATAGTTTTTAAAACAAATAAGTAGCACAAAAAATAGAGCCCTGCAGGCCAGTTGTTGACCCGCAAGGCTCTTTGTTATTTTCGAACAATCGTTTTAATCTATGTTTTTTACTATTTTGAAAGATTTTGAGAATGATGTTTCAATTGCAGATGATGGAATTGGACTTGTAGTAAAATAAAAAAAAGCGACATTGCCCTGCACGGGTAAGTCGCTTTCCATTTATTTTCCAAAAGTACCTGGTTTGATTTTTTTAACATCATATATGCTAACAGACGAATCAACAATATATGAAGGACGTTTCTCATCTTTTTTGTTCCGATGGCCTGCAATATGGACGGGATCCTTCTCCCAGTTTTTCCACGCTTCCTCAGACTCCCAACGGATCATGATAACAACTTCCTCATTCTCTTTTGCTTTTCTATTAACCATAATATTAATATCGATTAGGCCTTCCTTGCCGTCAATATAGCCCTCTTGCCCAAAATTGTCGACTACTTGCTGCGAATTTCCTTTTTCCACCACAATTGTTCTCAATTGAATGAACAGAGAAATCCCTCCCATTTCATTTTCAAATCTTCCATTCAACTATATCGATAACGATTCTCATTGTCAAATAAACATTGTTAAAATGTTCCTATTGCGGCGACATGTTTTCCCCTCCACTCCCTTCTTAATCAAATAAACTAGTATGAATTTAATAATCATCAGCAAGTACCGACTAACAAGCCAAAAAAATGATAAAATAGATGATGATAATACAGAAAGGCGGAGATTACATGGGACATCCATTCATTATTGAACCGATATCGTATCAAGCCTTCGAAAACGAAGCAGAGCAAATAGAAAAATGCAAAGAATGGGGTTTGCTGTCTGAGAAGGCTGCCAAAACAAAAGTATTTTTCTACAAAGGAAACGGCATGAATCTCGAATGCTCTATTATTGGGTTCGTGGATAAAATGACTGCTGTCATTTCATTTGAAAACGAACAAAAGCATTGTATTCATCCCTCCTACTTAAAGGAAATGCAGGCTTCTAGTTATGGTCAGAAGATTTCCAGTGCAGTAGAAGAATCTACACCAGCTCAAGAGATTGAAGCTATAAGAACTGATGCCCCGATAGAAGCATCACAAAACACAGAGCTAGCATCCATTTCAGAAACAATAACATCTCCTGAGTTAGCAGAAGAAGTACATAAAGAACCTAAAGCAGCAGCTGCTCCAAAGGAAAAAACAAAAAAAGAAAAAGCGCCAAAGCTCCAGCTTCCCGAAGAAAAGGTCAAGATGGTCGCAACCGTAAAGGAATTTACTACTGTGCCTAACAATTTCTCAGATACAGATGACGAGATCGTTATTTATGACACGGTTGCAATTCAAGATCCTGCTATGGAAATCGGCGACGCATGGTCCAGCCATAGTGCAACGCTCAAAAAACTAGAGCTGGAAATCGGCGATATCCTGATTTTCGAAGGAAAAATAGTTGCTAAAAAGCTGACGAAACATCCGATTCCTTACAAAATCAATAATCCTGCGAAAATTCAAAAAGAAAAATCGGAATAAACCAATTAATAAACGCTGTTGATAAACAAAAAGCTTTACTTCTAATGATAAGAAGTAAAGCTTTTTTTGACCGATTATTAATAGGTGTAAACTATAAAGGCGATAGGAATGATATATTTTACTTATATAGCACCTTTGTGTGAAAATATGGTTACCAATGGTTAGGGGATGATGTTATGAGTTCCAGTCAATTTTGGAAAACCGATTTATATGACAATAAACTAGGTTTTGTTTCTGAATACGGGAAGCAAGTCATTGCATTATTAAATCCCGTTTCTGGCGAGAAAATATTCGATTTAGGTTGTGGTACGGGAGATTTGGCTTATGAAATATCAAAAACCGGAGCAATAGTAACAGGTATGGATTTTTCTGCGGAAATGATTGAAAAAGCAAAAGAGAAATATCCAATGATCCATTTCTTCACTGGAAATGCTGAACAATTTCAGTTGGATGAAACATTTGATGCAGTATTCTCTAACGCAGCATTGCATTGGATGAAAAATGCGAAACAAGTGGTTGAAAACGTATGGAGTGTACTGCGTAGCGGCGGTAGATTTGTTGCAGAATTTGGTGGTCAGGGCAATATTGAACAAATAGTTAATGCAACAAGCGAAGTCCTTGATGAAGATTACGGTATTGATGCTGATAAGCTAAACCCTTGGTTCTTCCCAAGTATTGCAGAATACAGCACTCTACTTGAACAACAAGGTTTCCGTGTAACTTATGCCGTTCATTTTGATCGCCCCACTCAGATGGAAGACGGTGAAGACGGACTAAGTCATTGGTTATCGGGTTTCGCAAATAACTTTTTCAACGAAGTAACCGATGAAGAAAAAAGGATTATATTCAATAAAATAGCTGCGAAACTAAGAAATGACTTATTCCATGATGGTTCCTGGTATGTGGATTATGTTCGGATTAGAGTCAAAGCAATTAAACGATAATCAAATCCCCCATGAAGGTAGAGAAAGAGACTGTTGCTTAAACCTTGGTAGGTTTAAAACATCAGTCTCTTCTATTTACGATTACGCAGATTGTATGATGATTAACGAATGCGGTAGCTGAGATCGTTCCACCGAAGCTCGTTGCGAACACCGCGAACCGTTGAATGTTTATCGATCACTACGGTTTCAATGCCAACATGATCAGCCCAATCAACAAGCTGCTCCGTCGTTACTACGTAAGAGAATACAGTGTGGTGAGCGCCGCCAGCGTAGATCCAGCTTTCTGCTGCATCACGAAGCGATGGCTCTGGCTTCCACAATACACGAGCAACCGGAAGTTTCGGCATATCATGCATCGGTTTTACTGCATCCACTTGGTTAATGATCAAACGGAAACGGTTTCCAAGATCGATGAGCGAAGCATTAAGCGCTGAACCTGAGCGTCCGTCGAATACAATTCGTGCTGGATCCGCTTTGCCGCCTATGCCAAGCGGATGAACTTCGATTTTTGGACGGCTATCCGCGATCGTAGGACATACCTCAAGCATATGTGATCCAAGTACGAGCTCGTTGCCTTCTTCAAGATGATACGTGTAATCCTCCATGAATGAAGTCCCTTTGTTGTTTGCAATTAGCTTCATCATGCGAGTAAGCGCGGATGTTTTCCAGTCGCCCTCACCACCGAAGCCATAACCTTGCTCCATCAACCGTTGAACCGCGAGACCTGGAAGCTGCTTCATGCCGTGCAAATCTTCAAATGATGTTGTAAATGCAGAGAAACCGCCCTCTTGCAAAAATGCTTTAAGACCCAGCTCAATGCGAGCTTGTTCACCGATCGATGCCCAGGAAGCTGCATTGCTGCGTGTCTCGGAAGAAATGTCATACTGCTCATTATATTGTTCAAGCAGCTGTTTCACTTCTAAATCTGATATCTCATTCATACGAGCAACAAGATCACCAATACCATAACCATTTATCGACCAGCCGAATTTGATTTGCGCTTCAACTTTATCGCCTTCCGTTACTGAAACTTGACGCATGTTGTCACCGAAGCGAGCTACTTTAAGATGACATCCCTCGTTAACTGCAATTGCCGTGCCCATCCAGCTAGCAATTCGCGAACGTGTAACTCCATCCTCCCAGTGGCCCGTCACTACTTTACGCTCAAGGCCTAGACGAGAGAAAATATGTCCAAATTCACGATCACCATGTGCTGATTGATTCGTATTCATGAAGTCCATATCAATCGTTTCCCACGGAATATCGCGGTTGAATTGTGTATGTAGATGCAGTAATGGCTTACGCAGCTCAGACAAACCATGAATCCACATTTTTGCTGGTGAGAAAGTATGCATCCAAGTGATGATGCCCGCACAGTTCTCGTCCGCTTTCGCTTCTAAGCAAAGCTTGTAAATTTCTTCTGGAGTTGTTACTACAGGTTTAAATACAATTTCGGATGAAATAACAGAATCATCATTCAATGCCGCAGCAATAATGCGTGAATGCTGTGCGACTTCTTCTAATGTTTCTGGACCGTACAAGTGCTGACTGCCAGTAACAAACCAAAATTGATAAGGCTTAACTTGTAACATTTGGTTCCTCCTTAAGTTTTGCGAATGCAAAACAGCTACGTAAGCACCCGCTTTAAGTTTTGCGAATGCAAAACAGCATCGTAAGCATCCACTTTAAGTTTTGCGAATGCAAAACAGCATCGTAAGCATCCACCGAATAAAATAATTCGCGATAATAGAGATAATTAAACTTTTTCAACTTGTACGGACATTAGCACTGGTTATCATGAGTATTATTATGCACTTGTACATACAACTTAATTTACGTTTATCATACTCTGAACGGTTGATGTTTTCAATATGTAACCGATATAAAATTTCTAACGATGATCAAATTTGTTCCAGTCGGTATGTATAGCCACAAAATGAACAACGGAATAGTACGCTTTTATCCCCGATTTTAAAAGTTAGCCTCTCATCGTCCTCGATTTCAATGAATTCTCTCCCCTGCTCGTCCCGATCTCCTGTTGCAAACATTACTGTTTTATTCCCGCACTCGCACTCAAAACTCATCATGATATCATTGCTCCTCTATTATTGTAGATTTACTTCATAATGTTCGTAATTACGCTGATTTTCGATATTTCAGCAACAGCTTGTACATTTTTAATGAAATAAACAGCCTCTTCACCACTTACGAATAAATACCAGCCTCTAATTGCGTCGGTTTCATTGCTTCATTGTGTTAGCTTCGATATAATTATCGTTGACATTATTATATTACAAAAACAAGGTCAAGGAAGGGTTACGAATAACATGTACATAGCAGATAAATGGGTAGACTACGAGGTTATAGATACAGGAGACGGAGATAAGCTCGAACGTTGGGGCAATTATACACTTCGCCGTCCCGATCCACAAATTATTTGGCCAATTACGAATGAAACTGGTCTTTGGAAAAAAGCTGACGGTCATTACCACCGGAGCACTTCTGGAGGCGGTCAATGGTCGATGAGCGAATCATTGCCTGAACGCTGGACAATCTCATACGGAGAGCTCAACTTTCATATTAAACCGACAAACTTCAAGCATACAGGACTATTCCCTGAGCAAGCAGTTAACTGGAGCTGGATGATGGACAAAATCCGTAACGCAGGACGTCCTATTCGTGTCTTGAATCTATTTGCTTATTCAGGTGGCGCAACTGTTGCAGCTGCGGCAGCTGGTGCTGAAGTGTGCCACGTTGATGCAGCTAAGGGCATGGTCCAATGGGCAAAAGATAACGCCCAGCTGTCTGGACTTGAATCCGCTCCAATTCGCTATATTACGGATGACGTGTTCAAATTTGTTCAACGCGAACAACGCCGTGGCAAGCAGTATGATGCGATTATTATGGATCCACCTTCTTATGGGCGTGGCACAAATGGTGAAACATGGAAGCTCGAAGAAAATTTGTTTCCATTCTTACAATCCTGTACATCGATTTTGTCTGACAATCCATTGTTCCTACTCATCAACTCCTATACAACTGGATTATCGCAATCTGTTCTGCACAACCTGCTGCATATGACAATGAATGCCAAGTATGGCGGCGAGATCAACTGTGGAGAAATCGGATTGCCGATTACGAAATCCGGCCTTAATTTGCCTTGTGGAATATTGGGACGTTGGGAGTCTAAGTAATGTCGATCAAGGTTTTGTTCGAGGACAATCATGTAATAGCTGTCGTAAAGCCACCTGGCATTCTCTCTCAAGAGGATGACACAGGTGATGCTGATATGCTGACGCTGCTTAAGCAGGATATAAAGGAACGATACAACAAGCCGGGAAACGTCTTTCTCGGCCTCGTTCACCGTCTTGACCGTATGGTTGGCGGCGTTATGGTTTTTGCCAAAACTTCGAAAGCCGCCTCCAGACTATCCGAATCGGTTCGCAATCGACATTTTGACAAAACTTATGTTTGCGTTGTACAAGGTACGCCAAGTAAGCCGCAAGCGCGTTTAACTCATTATATTCTTAAAAACAGCAAACAAAATCAAGTAACTGTCTATAACAAACCAATGAATGAGGCTAAAGAAGCTATTTTGGAATACGAAATAGCAGCTGTGACTGGTCGTTATTCATTGATTGCTGTGAAGCTGCATACCGGCAGACCTCATCAAATTAGAGCGCAGCTGGCTCATATCGGCTGTCCCCTCGTAGGCGATCTGAAATACGGCGCGAAACCAACAAGCGGCATATCCGAAATCGCGCTATGGTCAACCTCGGTTTCAACTCCTCATCCTGTAACAAAGGAATGGATGAGCTTTCGTTCCATTCCAGCCGGCTCTGATGTTTGGAATTGGTGGTCTGGTTCGCAGCTTGAAGCCGCCTCCAGTATGCTGAGCAATACGTAACAAGGAAGGACGAAATTCCAATGCGCCGTAAAAGGCACCGAAAAACCCAATCTGTATTATTAGTACTAAGCTTACTCGGCTTACTGGTTATATTTTTAATGCCCTCCATTATCGAGAGGGCTTCTGCACCTGCTAACTCGTTCCCTACAGCTTCAGTTGAACCTACTCCTACTGAGATAGCAGTCGTCTCCCCTTCTCCATCACCCGAACCGACAGCACCTCCAGAGCCTGTATATGCCGATGCCGTGTGGATGGCAGTAGGCGACATCATGATGCATACGCCACAGCTTCCCGGAGCTTTCGACAAGACCACGAATCGTTATAACTTCAAGCCTTTTTTTGCAGAGGTTAAGCCGATTTTGGAGCAGGGAGATTGGGTCATCGCCAACCTAGAGACACCCATTGCAGGTGTAGATTACGGCTATACTGGTTATCCAGCCTTCAACGCTCCAACTGAACTTGGTGAAGCTCTCAAGGACGCTGGATTTAATTTGATAACTAATGCTAACAATCATTCGCTTGATAAAGGTGAATCAGGCGTGCTGCGCACGCTTGAGAATCTAAAGGCGCTTGATCTTCCAAGTAAAGGAACAGCCGCATCGCAAGAGGAAGCAGACCGAGCCGCCCTAATCGAAAAAAATGGTATTGTTATGGGATTGTTAGCTTACACCTATGGTACGAACGGTATTCCCATACCAGATGGCAAGCCTTACCTCGTATCGCTGATTGATGAGGAAAAGATTAAAGCAGATATCATACGGCTACGTGAAGCAGGTGCAGATTTCATTACCATCTCTCTTCATTTCGGAACCGAATATCAGATTACACCGAACGATGAACAAAAACGTCTGGCTCGATCACTTGTTGCAGCGGGAGCAGATATTATTGCCGGCTCACATCCCCATGTCGTCCAGCCATATGAAGTGTTTGAAACAACCGATGAGAATGGTCATGTAAAAATGGGACTTATTATTTATTCTATGGGAAATTTCATTTCTAATCAGCGGGGCGAATCGAAGGATTACGGAGTTATTTTTAAAGTTAATATTCGTAAGAACATGACAGACGGCACTATTTCTTTAACTGATGTTGAACCCATTCCTACATGGGTGCATCGGTACAAACCAGATCGTTCGTACCGATATCGCATATTGCCGATTGAAGAAACAATAGCTGCTTCAAACGATACTTTGTTAACAAAAGCCGACTATGATGTGCTTCAGAAAAATTACGATATGTTGCGCAATCGGCTCGATTCTATGAAATAAGCTGCATGATCAGAATATGTTTATAAGTTTGCAACTTTGCCTAACAAGTAAACCAGCAGTTGCTGGTTATGAGAGGAAATGCGGTCCAGCGATTGTTCGATCATTTCGGTCCGAATCGTTGTACCGCGCTCTGCTTCAGCTTTGCCCTTCTCTGATACAGAAACCCACACGATTCTTCGATCATGATCATCCCTTGTGCGTTCAATGAGCTCATTTCGTTCCATCCGATCAAGCAGTGTTGTAATTGCAGCAGGCGTAGTAGCCAAATATTGGAGCAGATCCGACGGCTTCATCGGTTGATGCTGCAGCATCAACTCTAATACATTCAACTGCCCTTCGGTCAAAGGAGCAAGCGACTGTTCCAAATTGTTTTTCCATTCACGCGAAAGCTTCGTCCATAATCGAGTAAATTCTCCAGACACCATACTCCCACACTCGCTCTCTGTCAATTTCCACCTATTTGTTATTTATTATAGCAGTCTTTATTGTCGAATAAAAGATTAACCCAATTAATAATTTGCGCTATTAATCGATATATTGTTGAACATTATGACAGGGTTAGACATACAATAAGGCGAAAGCCTAGCGCTATGTCTATTCATGCTTAACATGTAAGGAGCGTGCTCCCAGTGGAAGAAAGAAAAGCAATAATCATTCAAAAAATCAAAAAATACGGCATCATAAAAGACCCACAATGGCTGGACCGCCCGGATGAGCTGGTACCATTGTGGGTCATGCTTGAAGCCATATTGGAGGTAATTGAGCGATTTGATCCGCCTAATCGACCTTTTGATTAGTATCTGAGATGGAGCGTGCAAGCGTGCTCGTAATAACATCGTTTTTCTCTACAGGGAAAATGAGCTTGCCAATCGATTTACGATCTTCAATCGGCGCTTTCTCCGATGTGACTGAAAGCTTAGCCCCAGATGAAGTTATCACTAGGATTTCTTTCGCTGCCTTGCAATAATAAGCTCCTACAAGCGATGAACCATTTGGACGAACTCGTTTGCCTTCTTTGAATTCGAACGTTTGGACGCCTTTTCCGCCTCTGCCCTGAATTGGATAATCCAGAAGCAATGTACGTTTTGCGTAACCGATGTCGGTAATGACGAGTAATTCGCCTTCATCCTCAGCAACCCATTCCGCGGTGACAAGCTCGTCTCCATCCTTAAGCTGTATGCCTCTGACGCCTGTTGCAACTCTACCCATCGAATTAACCTCAGTCTCAGCAAACCGGATACTCATTCCCTGCTTGGAGATAAGCATGATTTGCTTCGAACTGTCGCTCAGCACAACTCGAATGATCTCATCGCCCTCTGACACCTTGCAAGCTGCAACAGCCGTGGATCTAGTCGTTGCATATTCCTTAAGTTCCGTCCGTTTCACTTGGCCTCGTTTCGTTACAAATACAAGTGATGCAGTAGAAGCCAAAATATCTTTGATTGGAATGACACTGACTATAGAGTCATCCTTAGGAATTGGAACAACATTCACAATCGCGGTTCCTGTATCTTTCCACTTAAACTCTGGAATTTGATGCACAGGCAATAAATAATATTGACCTTTGCGCGTAAACAACAGCAAATTGTCAATCGTATTGACCTCAAGTAATTCTCGTACGAAATCGCCTTCCTTGACGCCTGCGTTTTGCAGCTCGCCACCTGATCTCGTAAACGAGAGCATGCTCGTCCGTTTTACATAGCCATCCTGGCTTAGTGTGACCAGCACATCCTCAGGTGTAACAAGCACTTCGAGGTTAACTTTAAGCTCTTCAATTTCACCACGCAGAACAGAACGACGATCAATGCCGTATTTCGTTTGAATTTCGAGAAGTTCATCCCTGATGACACCAATCAACTTCTTTTCGCTAGCCAAGATCGATTTCAAGTAAGCAATCTTCTTCATCGCTTCCTTAAGCTCTTTCTCAAGTGTTGTGATCTCCAAGTTCGTTAAGCGATATAGCTGCAAAGTAAGGATAGCATCCGCTTGACGAGCTGAGAAGCCAAACTTAGCAACCAAATTGTCCTGCGCATCCCCACGGTTTTTGGAGGCTTTGATCGTCGCAATGACCTCATCCAATATGTTGAGAGCCTTCACTAGCCCCTCAACCACATGAGCGCGATCCTCAGCCTTCTCCAGATCGTATTTCGTGCGGAATGTGACTACTTCCTTCTGATGATCGATATAAGCTGATAATATTTGCTTCAGACCGAGCTGCATCGGTGTTTTGTTCACGATTGCGACCATATTGAAGCTGTAAGCTACCTGTAGATCCGTTTTCTTAAACAAATATGCCAAAATACCTTGTGCATCGGCATCTTTCTTAAACTCAACAACGATGCGCAAGCCATTACGTCCGCTCTCATCACGCACTTCTGCTATGCCTTCGACCTTCTTCTCTAGCCGAATGTTTTCCATTGCGGTAACCAAACGTGATTTGACGACCTGATATGGAATTTCAGTAATGACAAGCTGCTGCCTGCCGCCGCGCATATCCTCGATAGCCGTTTTGGCGCGAATGTAGATACGTCCTTTACCCGTAGCGTAAGCATCGCGAATGCCTTCTTCGCCCATTATAATGCCTCCGGTAGGAAAATCCGGCCCTTTCACATACGCCATAAGCTCTTCGAGCGTTAACTCTGGGCTTCCCATAAGGGCGATACAAGCATCAATAACCTCTCGCAGGTTATGAGGCGGGATTTCCGTGGCAAAGCCGGCAGAGATGCCGCTAGTTCCGTTAACGAGCAAGTTAGGGTACCGCGATGGCAGCACAACCGGTTCCTTTGTCGTATTATCGAAATTATCTTTGAATTGTACTGTTCTTTTCTCGATGTCACGAAGCAGCTCCATCGCAATTGGCGATAAACGAGCTTCCGTATAACGCATAGCTGCTGCAGGATCATCATCCTGAGAGCCCCAGTTTCCATGCCCATCCACAAGCGGATGTCCCATTTTCCAAGGTTGTGCCATCCGCACCATACCCTCATAAATAGACGAATCTCCATGCGGATGATAGTTACCCATTACGTCGCCGACTGTTTTAGCCGATTTGCGGTATTGCTTGTCCGGTGTATTTCCTGAATCATACATCGCATATAGAATACGACGCTGCACGGGCTTTAAACCATCGCGAACGTCAGGAATGGCACGGTCCTGAATTATATACTTTGAATAGCGTCCGAAGCGGTCGCCTACCACTTCCTCCAAAAACGCCGGTAAAAACTGTTCCAGCATACTCACGCAGAAATCCCCCTATTCCTCGTATTCCATAAAATCGACATTTTCAACAATCCAGCGTTTACGCGGGTCAACCTTATCTCCCATAAGCGTCGATACTCTGCGCTCCGCTTTGGCAGCATCCTCGATCTGTACCTGTAGAAGCGTCCTCTTCTCAGGATCCATCGTCGTTTCCCATAATTGATCGGGATTCATCTCACCAAGCCCTTTATAACGTTGTAGCTCATAATTTTTACCGTATTCTTTCAAATAGTTTTGCAGCTGCTCATCCGTCCACGCATAGCGTATCGTCTCCAGCTTGCCGGATTTACGAGTAATTTTGTACAATGGCGGCTGAGCGATATATACGCGTCCCAAATCGATTAATGGCTTCATATAACGGTAGAAAAAAGTAAGAAGCAGCACTTGAATATGAGCACCGTCTGTATCCGCATCTGTCATAATAATAATTTTGTTATAGTTGCATTCCTCTGCTACAAACTCCGAGCCTACGCCCGCGCCTATTGCTGAAATGATTGCCTTATACTCGTCGTTTTTCAAAATATCGATGAGCTTGGCCTTCTCAGGATTCATTGGTTTTCCCTTAAGCGGCAGCAGTGCTTGATACTTCGAGTCACGGCCCTGCTTAGCTGAACCTCCGGCAGAATCACCTTCCACAATAAACAACTCCGTACGCGTTATATCCTTAGACTGCGCAGGGGTTAGCTTGCCATTTAGATTAGAGCTCTCGCTCCGCTTCTTGCCGCTGCGAATTTCTTCACGCGCTTTGCGTGCAGCTTCTCTCGCTTTTGAGGCTTGAAGCGATTTCTTTAACAGCATTTGGGCGATTTGAGGATTTTCCTCTAGAAATACCTGCATCTTCTCAGAAACGATCGCATCAACTGCGCTCCGTGCAGATGAGCTGCCGAGCTGATCCTTTGTTTGTCCGACAAATTCAACCTCAGACATCTTGATATTAATTACGACCATCATGCCTTCACGCAAATCGTTGCCTTCAAGATTTTTGTCTTTCTCCTTCAGCATCGATGCTTTGCGGGCATAATCATTCATGACACGAGTATAAGCGGTTTTAAAACCAGTTTCATGTGTACCGCCGCCGCGTGTTGGAATTGAGTTAACGAATGAAGCTATCGTCTCGGTATAGCCGTCATTATATTGGAGGGCTACCTCCACCTCAATATCATCCCGTTCACTGGCAAAATGAATAACATCATGCAGTACGGTCTTTTCTTCGTTCAAAAACTGGACGAATTGGCGAGCTCCGCCTTCATAATGAAACACATCCTGTTTGCCGCTGCGGTCGTCTTTAATCGTTACTTTCAGCCCTGAGTTCAGAAATGCGATCTCTTGCAAACGTTCAGCCAGCGTATCATAACTTAGTGTCGTACCATTTTGAAAAACACGTCCATCTGGCTTAAAAGTAACCTTAGTGCCTGTCCGATTCGTAGTTCCTATTACCTCAAGGCCGCGTACGGGCTCACCAACATGCTCACGCCCCGCTTCATCAACCCAATATTCAAAACGTTGTCTATGAATTTTGCCGTCACGGTAAATATCGACCTCAAGCCATTCCGACAAAGCATTTGTTACTGACGCACCAACGCCGTGCAAACCGCCGGATTTCTTATATCCGCTGCCGCCAAACTTACCGCCTGCATGCAAAATTGTAAAAACGACCTGCGGTGTAGGTATACCGGTCTTATGCATGCCGGTAGGAATACCACGCCCGTTATCATGTACGGTTACTGAGCCGTTCTTATGCAGCGTTACTTCTATGGCCGAACAAAATTTAGCCAAATGCTCATCTACTGCATTATCGACAATTTCCCAAACGAGATGATGCAAACCCGAGCTGCTTGTACTTCCTATGTACATGCCCGGTCTTTTTCTTACTGCGGTTAACCCTTCAAGCACCTGTATATCATCGGCCTCATAATTTCGGTCTGCGGCCGCTGTATTTGCGAAGAGATCTGTTTGCTCAGACATGAGCGTCCCCCTATCTTTAATCACGTTTCCGTATCTTCAAGCTATTTTAATTCAATTTGTCATGTTTCGTAAAGTCTCCTATGGAAACGATTCGTGTAAGAATACCAATAATCGCAAGCACGGTAAAGGAAAACTCAGGCACTTTAGTTTGATAAATCGTTGCAAGCTGTTCTAATAAGTAGCCGGTTTCAGATTAACGTCAATGAAAATAATTAATACTCATTTAGGATGCTTTATTTTACACATTGCCAAAAGAGATACATATAAGGATAACACACTATGCTTACTTAACCGAACATTTCAACGTATAGTTGAATTGCAGCCATTGGATACCATCATGATTTACACCGAATGACAATAACTTATTCATAACCATCAGCTCAGCGTATGTAATAATCGGAATAAGTGCAAGCATAATTAACACAATAACAAAAAAACTTTTTTTGTTCCACAATTTCCACAACTCATTTTCAATAAGCGGCATAAGCAATTGATGTACTTCCTTGCTCCAGATGCTTCTACCAGCTTCGACCACGAAACATAGCGTTATACTCTTATCGTACATGGAGGAATTTTAGTAATAAAAAGCCGTTTACAAACGTTTCGTTGGATTAACTGTTGTTAGCATGTTTTACAGATTCATTAAATTTATGTATGCATGGTAACAATTTTAATAAAAAACATACGAATGTGATACTAAGTCCTGTATTATTAAACGTTTAGGATTGACTTTATCACTCATCCTTCGTAATATGGTTTACGGTTCAAATCCACATCCAAAATCATATTCGAGGTATCCATATGCAAATGAATACGAATGATCGCATTGATTGTATGAAATGCAAGCATTATTTTATAACATGGGAGCCGAGTGCCCCTAAAGGTTGCAAAGCCTTTGGTTTTAAGACAAGCATAATGCCAAGCCTTATGGTACTTCGTTCATCAGGTAAACCTTGCATGCATTTTGAGTCAAAAGAAATTCGTCAAAAGTAAATATAAAAATATGGATTGCTGAATTTAACCCATTAGGCATATGCGCAACAAAAAAAAAGCACCCTAAGGTGCTTTTATCGAGAACAGATTATCTTATTGAACTACGACTATAATCCTATGATTTATGCTTTGACCAATTAGGATCACTATTGTCAAGCAAATAAGAGAAGTCGTTTTCCAAACGCTTCTGCTCCTGCTTTTTCTTTTCCTCTTCCTGTTTGCGAAGCTCTTCTTTGCGTAATGCCTCAGCTTGCTTCATATCATCAGCCTGTGCTTTTAACTTGCCAAGTACCTCATTACTGAGCAAATCCTTAAGCGTCAAGCCATTGTCCGGCTCGTTTTTTGGAGCTGATCTTGGAGCTGATGACGTTATTTTCTTCTGTTTCTTTCCCATAGCTGCTACACCTGCCTTAAAATGAACATTCTATTCGTTATTATACGATACGTAAAGAGCTTCCGCAGCTGTACGAGCCAAATCGCGTGCTTGTTCAACATTTGGAGCTGTGCTTAGCGTAACGGCCATTCTACGTCCGACCTTCGTTTCCGGTTTTCCGAAAACCCGAACCTGTGTATTAGGAACCGACAACGCCTCTTCAATACCTCCGATGCGGAAATCGGAAGACTCACGGTCTGCTTTCAAGGTATGTGATGCACCATGCGTCAGCAATCGAATCGTTGGAATAGGGAATCCTAAAATAGCTCTTACATGCAATGCAAACTCAGACAAATCCTGAGTCGCCATCGTTACCATGCCTGTATCATGCGGACGCGGCGATACTTCACTAAACAAGACGCCATCCTTTGTAATGAATAACTCAACACCATAAATACCATACCCGCCCAGCTCGTCTGTGATGCGTTGCGCTATTGACTCCGCTTGTGCGATCTGAGCCTCTGTCATATGATGCGGCTGCCAGGATTCGATATAATCGCCATCCTTCTGCACATGACCAATTGGCGGGCAATAGCTCGTACCCGAAACAGATCGAACGGTAAGCAGCGTAATTTCGGATTCAAATGTTACGAAACCCTCCACGATAACGCGCTGCTTCTTCGCACGTCCACCTTCCATCGCATAGCTCCAGCATGCTTCTAGCTCCGCTTCGGATCGGCAGACGCTTTGTCCTTTACCTGAGGAACTCATAATTGGTTTGATGACGCATGGAAAGCCAAGTGTTTCAGCCGCGAGACATAGCTCGTCAAAAGTGTCTGCAAATCGATATGGAGCCGTTGGCAGCTCTAAAGTCTCAGCAGCCAAGCGGCGAATACCTTCGCGATCCATCGTCAGCCAAGCTGCGCGTGCCGTAGGAATGACGCGATGTCCTTCCTTCTCCAGCTCTAGCAGCGTTTCGGTTGCGATCGCTTCAATTTCCGGAACAATAAAGTCAGGCTGCTCCTTCTCGATAATACGGCGAAGCTCAGCTCCGTCCAGCATATCGGTCGTATAGCTGCGATGTGCAACTTGCATGGCTGGCGCCTGGTCATAACGATCTACAGCAATCGTCTCTATGCCAAGTCGCTGAGCCTCCAGCACGACCTCTTTACCAAGCTCACCGGAGCCTAGCAGCAGCAACTTACGAGCATTCGTTGTTAAGGGTGATCCATACATAAACAAAAAGAACCTCCTGGAAGCAAATCGAATCGGCAGCTCTGCCCAAAAGGCAGTGACAATCGTTTCGGTTCGTTTTTTCTTCCATTGTGGAGGTTCTATGCTCAAAAATCAACTATTTTTATAAGCAATTGATGATAAAGATAGGATTATTGCTTATGTTTTAAAGAAAACGGTATTGCGCTTCGATCAAGCCGTTGTATACGCCGCGCTTTGCAAGCAATGCTTCATGATTGCCTTGTTCGACGATTTGACCATGGTCAAGCACGATAATTTCATCCGCATGACGAATCGTTGACAATCGGTGAGCAATCATAAAGGATGTACGACCAGCAAGCAGCGTCTTAAGCGCCTCTTGAATTTTTAACTCCGTTTCAGTATCAATGCTGGCTGTCGCTTCATCCAAGATCAGTATTTGCGGATCAGCAAGCAATGCTCTGGCGAACGACAGCAGCTGACGCTGACCCATGGATAGCACATTGCCTCGCTCCTCTACCTGCGTATCATAGCCATCAGGAAGCCCCATGATGAAATCATGCGCATTAACAGCTTGAGCCGCTTTTACGACTTCAGCGTCGGTCGCATCCAAACGTCCATACCGAATATTGTCGCGAATCGTGCCTGCAAAAATAAACGTATCCTGGAGTACGATGCCGACCTGTGAGCGCAAGCTCTCGATCGTCACATCACGAATGTCGATGCCATCGATGAGCACTCGACCTTCAACTGGATCATAGAACCGGCATAATAGGTTAATGATCGTACTTTTTCCTGAACCTGTATGACCTACGAGAGCAATGGATTGGCCTGCCTTCACATCAATAGTAATGCCCTTGAGTGCCGGTCTACCCTTCTCGTATTCGAACACGATGTGATCGAACTTCACCGCGCCTACAATTTTAGGCAGCGGTTTTGCCACCTTTTGTTCTGCTACAGTCGGTTCTTCATCAATAAATTCAAAAATCCGCTCTGATGAAGCCATAGCAATGAGAAGCTGGGAATACATTTGTCCTAGTCTGTTGATCGGGTCCCAGAAGTTCCCTATATAGTTGGCATATCCGACAAGCAAACCAACCGTAATGGCTCCTACTTGAATTAGATGTGAACCGTACCAGAAAAGAATAAACGTACCGATTGCTGAAGTGATTTCGATTACTGGACCAAACGTTTGGTTTAACGATGACGCTCTGTTCCATGATTTATTGTTGACCGTGTTCATATGATCGAAAAAGCTCATATTGTCTTTCTCTTGTACGTACGCTTGCGTAACTTTCATCCCTTGAATACTTTCATTTAAATGAGAGTTAATGCGGGACTGCTTAATGCGCACATCCTGCCATGCAAAACGAATCTTTTTGCGCAGCGTCGTCGACACAATAAACATGAGCGGCACGGTTATCATCACCGCGAGTCCAAGCTTAAAGTTCCATACGAGCAAAATAATGACGATACCGAACAGTTGCACACAGTCCATCAATAAGTTGACGACCCCGTTTGTGAACAAATCCTGCAGTGCATTAACGTCGTTCGTTACACGAACGAGTACTGAGCCTGCTGGACGTTTATCATAAAAACGGAAGCTTAGCTTTTGAATATGCTGGAATAAATGATTTCTGAGATCGTAAATGACTTTTTGTCCAATGATGTTCGTATATTTGATCCGGTACGTATTGGATGCCCATTGAATAACATACAACACCAGCATGATGCTTGCTATAGTGATCAGCTTGGATACGCTTGTTTCACCATTCTCAGGAGCAATCGCTTCGTCAATCGCGAGGATGACGAGCGCCGGCACGCCAAGACGTGTCAATGTACCAAGGATCATCATAATGATGACGGGCATTAATTGTTTTGAGTAAGGTTTCATATATCCGAACAATCGACGCAATTGACTCCAGTTAAAGGGTTTTTCAATCAGCTCATCGTCTTGGTATATGAAGCGCTCATTTTTGTTGCTAGCCTTTGCTTTGGCACTCGTACTCATTATACGGTACTCCCTTTCCGCTCATTCGCTTGCGCAGCCACGGCAGCATCATCAAGCGGATAGTCAGCATATTGAATATTGTAGGTGTCGCGGTATGGTCCCTTTTGCTTTATCAACTCTGCATGTGTTCCGCGCTGAACGGCATGACCTTTGTCTAATACGATGATTTCATCGGCATGTCTAAGCGAAGATATCCGATGTGCAATAATAAAGGTCGTGCGGCCGGCCATCAGTTCCTTGAAGCCCGCTTGAATTTCATGCTCGGTTTCCATATCTACCGCGCTTGTTGCGTCATCCAAAATTAAAATTCTAGGATTTTTAATGAGTGCTCTCGCAATCGCAATCCTTTGCTTTTGTCCACCGGACAAGCCCATTCCTCTTTCGCCGACGATTGTATCGTAGCCTAGCGGCAGTTCCAAAATGAAGTCATGTGCTTTTGCAAGTTTAGCCGCATGTTCGATCTGCTCTGGTGTTACATCCCGCACGCCATAAGCGATATTATCGCGAATCGAAGCGGAGAATAAGAACGTTTCTTGGAACACGGGAGCAATTAAGGAACGAAGGCTGGCGACATCCAAATTCTTAATATCGATGCCATCGAGCGTTATCGAACCTGTTTTCACATTGTAGGCTCTCATTAGCAATTGAATAATTGTTGATTTACCTGAGCCTGTCGCACCTAGAAATCCAATGACAGAGCCAGCTGGCGCATCAATGACCAAGTCGGTTACCGCCGGCGTTTTGTCAGGATAGCTAAAGGTAACATGGTCAAAGCGCACATGTCCTTTCACTGTATCGCTTGTAACCTCAATCGCATGCTCAATATTTTTTACATGAACATGTTCATTTAGCAGTCCTAGTACTCTCTCGCCAGAAGCTTTGAACTGCGTGTAGTTATTAATATGGAACCCAAGGCCCCACATCGGGCCGATAATGTACCAAATTAAGCTGAAAAATGCTACGAATTCGCCAAGCTGAAGCGATCCGTTAATAACAAGAATACCGCCGGTTACAAGAAGGATAACCGCACTTAAGTTCGCAACGAGCTCCATTACAGGGAAAAATTTCGCCCAAATTTTTGCTGCGCCAACTTGATTCGTCTGGTAGGCTTCACTGCGTACTGCAAATTTCGACACTTCATGCGATTCGCGTGCAAAAGACTTAACGGTGCGTACACCCGTAATATTCTCTTGAACCGCAGTCGTTAAATTACTCATTGCTTGACGCATTTCGCGGAACGCGGGATGAATATTACGCTCAAAACGAATGGCGGCGAAACCAAGCAGCGGTATAGTCACTAGCGTAATTAGCGTTAGCTGCCAATGAATGGACAACATCATCGCACCGCCGAACAAGATCATTAGCACCATATTCAAGATTTGCGCAAAGCCAAAACCGATAAAGTTGCGAATCGCCTCCAAATCAGCTGTCAGACGAGACATTAAATCGCCTGTTTTCGCTTTGTCATAATATTGAAAGGACAGCTTCTGCAGCTTGTCGTACAGCGCATTCCGCATGTGGAACGCTACTTTGTTTCCAAGTCGTGCACCAAAAAAACCATGTAAATACTGCATACACCCTTTAAAGATAATGACTCCGACTACTGTAAAAGCAAGCGTCGGTACTAACTCGAATTTTCGTGGCGTAATGACATCATCAATCAAGTACCGCAGTAAATTCGGATAGACAAGTCCGAGCGCCGTAGCGCACATTAAGCAAAATATTGAGGTGAACATAAACTTTCGTTCTGCCCAATAAAATGCTTTCAACTGCCTTAGTACGTCCAAGTAAATCCATCTCCCCGTATCTATTTTGTAAGCATGAATGAATATTATCAGCATCATCAAATGGGAGCAAACAGTATAAATATGCATATAACTGTTATAAAGCCCTTATTGTCTCGTTATCTAAATTGAAAACGGTTAATACTCCCAATTGGTCGTTAATCATGACAAATATGTGCCTATTACTCAATTTTTGCACAAAAACACACTAAATAAAAAAAAGCTTTTGCAAGCGTTTAACACGCTCGCAAAAGCATTCAGCTATTAATGCGATAGAACAATCCCTATTCATTGACAATTAGAGATGAATCAATTGATCGTACAGCTCCTTAAGCTCAGCCGTATCCGCACTTCCGGACAACGAGATTCGTTTGCCGCTTTCATAGGCAAGCATATCCTCTTGCAGCTGTTTGCCAGCTTGTTCAGCAGCATTCTGCCATATTTGCTCGTATAGCGATGTCCACAGTAAGGTTTGCTCAGACATCCATCCATTTAATGAAGGAGCAAGCAGCGCTTCAAGCTCTTTACGGAGTATCGATTTGCCCTCGCCTTCAAAAAATTGACGCGGTGATTTGAAACGGCTCCAAAGCAGTTTTGCATCAACTGAATCAGATTCCCAGGCAATCGGCTCATCCGGTGTTGGCAAAGCAGCTGGCGCATAAGGAACAGCGCTATAAGCTGTGATTGATGTCTCTAAACGCTGAGCTGTATGACTATATTGCTTTTGCAGCTGAGTATGAACCCCTCGTTCCATCCGAAGCGAGGTTGCCAACATCTCCTGCGATAGCTCCAGCTGGACGAGCCGCTGCAGCTCAAGCCAAGATGTCCATATTGCTTTGCGCAAATCACGTCCATCGTCCTGCAAAGAAGCAGGATTAAAAGCTAGGTTGTAAAACTCACCAAACCGATATTGGATACGTTGAACGACATAATACAATAACTCGCTAAGCTCCTGCTTAAGCTGCTCAGGCATCGTTCCTGTTTGAAGCGCTGATATATCGATCTTCGCTTCGTTAACAGCTTGCAGGAGCGCTATAAGCTCCGCTTCCCGCACGGCTGCATCGCCCTCTGCGCTTTGAAGCCAGCCTGCTACTGTCGCAGCCGCGCGTTTCAAATCTTGCTCCGCAGCATCAATAGCTAGTCGTCCGAGATCGTTCTGAATAAATGAAAGGAATGATTGCTCGAAAGCTTCAATGCCGGAACGTTTTAACAGCTCCGCATTTCCATCCAGTTTACCGTCCAGCGCCTGTAAGCTCGATACAGGGAATAGGCGAGGCGAGCGAATCGCATGTTGAAGAAGATTCGTCTCGACATGCTTTAACACGCCTGTAAGCTCCTCCTGGTCTGCTGCCAAATCAGCTGCGTTAACAAGGAAAAACATTTTATCGAGCTCGAATTGATCCTTCACTCTTCCAAGCTGCATCAGAAACTGACGGTCAGCTTGCGAGAAGGCATGATTGTAATAAGTAACAAACAAAACAGCATCCGCGTTTTTAATATAATTGAAGGCTACGCCTGTATGTCTAGCATTTACGGAATCTGCTCCCGGTGTGTCCACGAGCACGATGCCCTGCGCCGTTAGCGCGCAGTCATAATGGAGCTCGATTTCACTTACGAAGCAGGAACGTGATTCCTCTGCAACATACTTTTCGTATTCCGCTTGATCGACCGATAGCTGCTGACCGAGCAGTGGTTCATGTTCCGCCCAGCCGGCGCGAGCCGCGCGCAGGAAGCTAAAATGCGGGCGTCCGCCAGCACCGATGGAATCCGGTGAAAGGCGATCAATCGCCCGCATAAGAGCAGCGTCATCCGACAACTGCTCTGAACCAGCCTTTTCTCCGAGAAGCGCTAAGGAATAGCGCACATCGTCTACAATGGCAGCGCGCGTCTTCATGACGATGCGCGCGGTACCATGACCGTGCTCCGCCGTAGGGGGCACGAGCCGGTTGATCGCTGCCGTCGTCGGATTAGGAGAAACCGGGAGCACCGGTTCTCCGATCAGCGCGTTCGCAAGCGATGATTTGCCGGCGCTAAAGGCGCCGAATAATGCGATGGTGAAGCGGCTGTCCTGCAGCCGCTTCGCCTTGTCGCGCATCGCTTGCGCTGCAGCTGCCAGTGCAGCATGCGGCGCAAGCAGCTCCGCAGCGCCAGCTAAGCGCGCAGCAGCGCTGTGCTGCTGCGCCAAGGCTGCTCCGCCAGCAAGGGCGCTTCGCCCTGCTGCCGCGTGATGCTGCTCCGCTGACGCGCTGCGCCCGCTCACGCTCGTTAACACACCCCGCGCTTCAGCAGCTACGCCGCCTGCTTGCGCGAGCCCGCCCCCACCAGCACCAGCTGAACGCGGCGCTGGCAATGCCGGCCTTGCCGGCGTCTCAGGCAGCGCTGCAGCAAGCCGCGCCTTATGCTCCTCAGCGCGCTTCGCCAGCGCCGTGAGCGCATGAAGTGCACCAGCCTGCGCGCGAAGCGCAGCAAGCTGTGACTCTGCCTCAGCGGCGGCAGCTTCGCCTAGCACCGCTGCATGATCCGCCAGCGCATCGATGATTTCAAGCGCGCGCTGGCGATAAACCGCCTTCACATCCGCGGCTAGATCGCGGCTAAACGTCATTGTATATTCGTTGCTGATGACGGCTCCTGTTTTCACCCTTGCAATAAGCCATTCCGAATCCGGCAGCCAAGCCAAATTCCGTACTAGCTCCGCTTCCAGCTGCTCCCCATCGTATCCGATACGTTCAGCTTCTGTGCGCAGCAAATGCTTCACATGCCAATCGATTGAAGCACTGATTAAGCTGTTTAACTCTTCGCTGAACACCAGTAAGCGCCGTTCCTGCTCTGCAGCAGTCTTGGCTGCCGCAAATAGCAATCCAGCCTTAAAACCAGGTTTGCGGCTCTCTAGAAACGTTTGAGCCAAATCACGCAGTCCCGCTGGCGTTATATTCGCATTATCGAGCAGCGTTTGCAGCTCTTTGCGCAGCTGCGCCCGATAAACCTCTTTCTGCTCAGAAACATGACGGATCTTCTGTTTCAACTGATCCATTTCCATAGAGACAAGGGCTACTGCCTCAACGCCACCTGCCTCCGCCAGAAGCCGTTCACGCTCAGGCTCAGCTTGCAGCTCGCTCCATTTCAAATGTCCATCTGCCACATGACGCAGTGACGCATCTACGCTGTATACACATAGCGGCTTGCGGATCGTTTGCAGTTTATCAAGCAGCTCTAGCAATTGCTCCCACTCTTGAAATGGGTGTTCGGGATCGCGTAACGACAAATAAACGATCCCCGCCGGCTCCAAGTGCCAAGCGTGAAACGCATCCTCAACGCTTTGCCGATAACTCGCGAAGGACAGCTCGCGATCACGATGCTTATCAATCTGATTAACAATAAAGTATAAGGGCTTTCCCCAATCCTTCAATTGCTTGGCAAAAGAAAAATTGATTTCGGACTGAACATGGTTATAATCCATTACATAAAACACGACGTCTGCAAGATGCAAAGCGGATTCAGTAGCCATGCGATGGGCATCGTCAGTCGAATCAATACCAGGCGTATCAAGCAGCACCGTATGATCTCCTAGAAGCTCCGTTGGATAAACGATGGATACGGAGGTGAATTGCTCGCCATCCACGCAATAACGATCAAGCTCGTCGATTGGCACTTCCGCTTTGGAAGCTACACCGTTCTTAACTGTTTCAACAGCTGCATATGCTCGATCACCGCCGCGAATGGATACAACGTTCGCGCTTGTTGGAATTGGACTTGAAGGAAGCAGCTTTGTACCGCATAAACGATTGATAAGGGTTGATTTACCTGCTGAAAAATGTCCACAAAAAGCGACAGTAAGCCGACCATCGGTCAGCTTACTGTTTAGCTCCTGTGCTTGCTTTGCATGTAATGTATCTCCTGTAGCGGACATTAATCCTGCTGTCTCGGATATAGCTCCCGCTATGCTTTGCACGGTAATTTCTGTCATTTGCTTCTCCTTAAACGGCTTGCTCTTCTTCAGACGGCAAACAAATTTCAAATACGTTGCCATGCTGCAAAATCATGATGTTGCGTTCTTTATCTCTCATAACGACAACCTCAGGTTTTACGCGCATACGCTCGATGTATTGATCAGGAACGTCACCTGAGCCGCTAACTGTAATTCCTTCTACGAGGATATCCTCATGCTCCTCTGGCGGAGACTCAAGCACTTGCTCATAAATATCAGAAAAAAGCTCAAAATTGTTTGTGTACACGGAAATACAGTTCATTTTCATCATCCTTCACTGGCTATTTTAGGTTTTATACTCTTATTTTTGGTTTTAAAACCTGGCTTCATACGTTGTTTACCTTCTTTGCACAAATCAAGCAGCGGACAAATCGGACACTGCGGGCTTTGCGCTTTACAATGATAGCGGCCGAAAAAGATGAGCCTGTGGTGGGTTAATGTCCACTCCTCGCGCGGAACGAGCTTCATCAGCTTCTTTTCAACCTCTAGAACACTGTCATCCGCTTTAGCAAACCCTAATCGTTTCGTTACGCGATCCACATGCGTATCGACTGCGATGGCAGGCACGCCAAATGCATTTGACATGACGACATTAGCCGTCTTCCGCCCTACACCTGGCAGCTCGGTTAGACCCTCATGACTTTCAGGCACTTTCCCGTCATATTTATCAATGACTATGCGGCAAAGCTTTTGTATATTTGAAGCCTTACTTCGAAACAAGCCGATGCGGCGAATGTCCTGCTCTAGTTCTTCCAGCGGCACGCTCAAATAATCCTCGGGACACTTATATTTTTGAAATAAGTTCACCGTTACCTTATTGACCGTCTCATCCGTACACTGAGCAGACAGCAGCACTGCTATTGTAAGCTCAAACGGATTACTGTGAATCAGCTCACAGTGTGCATCTGGAAACATGTCCGCTATAATATCTAGCACATGACGCATTTTCTGTTTCGCAACCATCGTCCTCTCCCCTAATCTAACACTATCGTTCAAAGTGTAGCGAAATTTGTCACGGTTAGCAACCGTAAACAAGCACATTCTATAAAAAAACTGCCCCTAAGGGCAGTTTTTTCACAAAAAATGAATATCTCAGGCTATATTTCATGAAAATTTCATTAAAAAGCTACTTGACGATTGCAATAGCATAATTTCTAAAGCCAAAGATTGTAATTGTATCTCCTGACTTAAAAGCTGTTACCGAAACCGAATTTCCATTTAAAATGTATTTGGTCTGGCTGTTTACATTAAAATAATTCCGGTTATCCGTATCCGATGCTTTCTCCGTCCATACTTGCGATGTCGTTGCATTGAAGTTCGTAAATACACGGCTCTCGCCAACAGCTACAGTCAATTGTGTTTTGTTGCCTTCCAGCTTCTGAACCTCAACATAGTCGCCAACCGTCAACAAGCTCGTTGCTGTTCCTTGTGAGGCTCCTTTGAGGATAACAAATCCAGCATCGCCATTGTAGGCAACGGTTTGACCTACAAGGTCTACAATCGTGACACTGTTTGCTGATACCGATTGAACTTTTCCATAAGTAACGGATACTGTACGTGCTCGAGCAGCTTCTTTCCCTAAGTAATTCACAGCAATAATAGAGCCTGGAGTAATCTGTTCAATCGTGAGCGTTGCACCTGCTTCGTTAACCAATTCTGTACCTAATACATTAAGTTCAAATGGAGCTGTCATCGCGTTTTTGACACGAATCTTTTTGTTATTTACATCTACTGAGATTACATCGTATTGAGCATTTGTATGGACTCTGATCTTTGTTACTCGATCTTGGTTACTGCTTAAATCAAGCGTTAGTAGATCGCCTGCCTTTAAATCACTTAAAGACGCATTTGCAATCGCAGAGTGCTCCACGAGAGCAGTGTTATATGGAAGTGATAACGTAGCACCGTTCTCCAAACGAATGTTCATCAAATTACTTGACGAGTTCATTGAAATTAAAGTACCCGTATATTTAGTTAAAAATTGCAGTGATACGATCGAATTTCCTGTATAGCTGATAACAATTTTTCTGTTAACAGTCAATAAGCTATTTGCAGATGCAAGTGAAATAACATTACCGCTGTATTCAATTCTTGTTTTATCCGTAAAATATAGTGCTTGGGCATTGTTACCATTAGCATCGAGGATAGTTAACAGCTTTTTATCGTAAACAAAACCGGCAATCTGAGCACCTGCAATCATTTTCACATTGCGGTTGACTACTTTCACCTTCGTTACTTTATCTGACTCATTAAGAGTTAGCTCCACTTGGTCTGCTTCTTTAATCAGATCACCAATTGTCGCACCGTTAATTCCCTCAATTTCAACGTTTACCGTATCCGCCATCAATTTAGATACAAGTGTAGTACCCTCCATAATGGTAATTAGGTCACCAGTCGCGCCATAGAAAGTACCTTTTACATTCGTAGCTGATGCTTGTGTCGATGCAATTATTTTAAGAGTTGCGGGAGCATCACGGAAACTGTCCTGCACAATGCTAATCTGGCTATCTCTCTTAATTGCACTCAAAGCTAACGGTTTGCCATCCGTATCAACTACTGCTACTGCATCATTATAGAAAAATTCCACAGGCTTATTGTTGATCCATACATACAGCTTCTTCTCATCCGCTATGACACGATCCAGTGTACCTGTCGTTGTTTTTGTGTAGGCTTTATCACCCGTCACCTCGACGTACAACGCTTTTCCGTCCTTGGCAATAATGCTTATATCTCCGTACTCAAGCAACTGCTGTTTCGTAATCGGTGTTTCCGTATTGTAATGATAGAATAACGTATCTGAATTGATACTATAGTTGGTTTCCTTTTTATCGCTGTAAACGGTAATTTGTGTATCAGTTATTTTAGTAACAATACCGTTCACTTGACCTTCATATGCTACGGGGAACAGCTTCTCAGCACGGCTGAACATCGTAGCAAGACTCGCGCGGTTCACGTTCGCTTTAGGTTGAAATTTGTCGGTCGTAACACCTTTTACGAGATCAAGCTTGTTTGCTGCATTCACGTATCCTTTATATAAGGAATTGATTTGCGCTGCATCCGCGAAAGTTGAAGCTGTATTTTGCAATCGTTTGGCTTCTTCCTCTTGCTGAATAGCGCGAACCATAAGTTTTGTCACCCATTCACGGGTAGCAGGCTTCGTCCCCCAAGCCGTTTTGGGATCTTTAGCAGCAAGTTCAAACTCTTCTGCTTGATCAAGCAAGCCTTCCTGGAAAGCTAGCGTAACATACGCTTTAAAATACTTGCTTACGGAAAAAGAATTAGGAAATCCTATGATAGCGTCATTATCAGCTTTTTTATCCAGACCTGCAAACCTTAGAGCCATCAGAACAGCCTCTTGCTGACTCACATTTTCTTTCGGACGAAATACGGCGGCTCCTGTTGATGTCTTATTTCCTTCAATAATTCCTTGCAATGCAAGTTTAGCTATATGCTTCTCTGCCCAGTGACCGTTGCTTACATCGGTAAATGGTGTTGTATATCCGGAGGCTGCGGATGCAAAAGAAGCAGGCATGATTACCCCGCTTCCTGCAACTAGTGAAAAAGCTAGCGCTCCAATCAAAATCTTTTTGCTCGCAAATTGCATTGTCATAAGTAGATATTCCCCCTGATTAGTATGTAATAACTCATGCAGAACGGCTTCGCCAACCTATTGCTAGGACGGAGCGAAGCCATTCATAGTCTTTGCTTATTGCTTGTTCATTGGATATTCTAATTCAACATGACCCATCAGAGTCTCAACCTTTTGTCCATCGACAAGCAGTTCGATCGATTGAACAGCATCGAATTGAAACAATGTTTGTTGAAGCGTCTTAATGACAAACATCTCGCCTGGCGCGCCAAGTCGCGCTTCATCTGGCAAATGGATATCCAGTGTAACAAGCCCGTCTGATAGTTGTACGGATTTAACCTCAATCCGTTTCCATAAAGATAATTTATTCTCGTCAGCATCTTTCTGCAATTCAGCAATTGCAGCCTTGACCAGATCAATATCCTTCTCATAAGTTAGCTTGACTGGATGCTCCACGGTTTCAACCAGCTCTGGATCGGTTAAGTAAATAATAGCATCTTGCTCTTTTAATGCCGGTGTAGGCTCTGGTGAAGGCTCTGGTGAAGGTGAAGTCGTTGGCGATACAGTGCTGCCTGGATTATTACCTGGCTTGTCCTGTGCACCACAGCCGACAAGCGCAGCGGATAAAATGATGACAGCAAGCAGCCCGCGTGCTTTGAAAGTTTTCATAACACTGAACACCTGCTTTCTATTTTACATTTAAGTACTCTTTGATGCCTGCAACAAGCTCAGCAGCTATTTTGTTTTGTGCCGCATCATTAAATAACAATTTTGCATCGTTAGCGTTGGATAAGAATCCCGCTTCAATCAGTACAGCAGGCATCGTTGTTTGTTTGATGACTTTATAAGCTTCTTTCTTGACCCCACGATCTCTAAGACCTGTTGCGGCAATCAGATGCTTATGAATAACACCTGCAAACGCCTTGCTGTTATCGCGATAATAGTAAGTTTCAGTTCCTGTTGCGGAACTAGCACCACTATTGGCATGAATAGACATAAATAAATTAGCCTTTTTGCTTTCTGCAAACTTGACGCGATCATCTAAAGTCGGATAGGTATCACCCGTTCTTGTTAGATGAACCTTTATCTTGCTTTCTTTGTCAAGCAATGCCTTCATCTTTAGAGCGATATTAAGCGTAAATTCTTTTTCCCACTTTTTCAATACACTCGCTGCACCTGGATCTGAACCGCCATGTCCCGCATCAAGAACAACGTTATAGACTTTGGATGATGGAGGATCGACCGGCGTACCTGGAACATCTGTTGCCGACATTAAGCTAAAATGAATCTTTCCTAATTCCTCGGTCATCTCATAGCCGGTATTATCGCCAATAAGAATGACTAGTCGAGCGGTAGCTGGCGTGTTCGAAAATAATGAATAACGATAACCTTGCAAATAAGTGCTGTCTGTTACATTAACCTCAACTTGTCCATTCAAAAACTGTGAAGATAAGTCCGATGAATAGTTAGTATTCGGAAAATCAAATACGATACGCTTTGGGTTTTCGAGCACCATTGGCTTGCTGGCTTTAACTTCGCCTTCATAATCAATAGTCACTCTGCTTTCGCCAGAATAAGAAATGTCTGTAATCTGGCCTGTTGTTTCAGGCGGAAAAGTCGGTTCAGGATCGATCGGTTCTGTCGGATCTGTTGGTTCTTGTTCGTACATATGTACTTCCTTCTCAACAGCTTTCCATTCGAAATCCAAACCAAACTGTTCACCAATAAAGCGTAGTGGAACTAATGTGTAGCCCTTAATGATTGCAACTGAGGTGTCCATTTTAACCTTTTTGTCATTAACGACTGCCATATTGTCATTTAGTTTTAACTTTATGACATTATTGGCGTGAGTTACTGTCGCTGTTTTGGACGTGTTATCCCAAACAATCTGATAGCCTAAGCCTTCTGATACGGTCCGTACTGGAACAATCGTTGAACTGTTGATGATTTGCGGACTGACAACAGATTTCAATAGCTGACCATTTAAGAAAAGCTTGGGTACGACCTCAGCAGCTTGTCCTACTGCGGAGAACATCGTGAAAAAAATCGACATAAACATTAATACGGATACAAATCTTTTCATTTCCCACCTCGATGACTGAAATTGCCCTCATCGAATGAGTGCATTCGACTTTAACAGACGCAAATATAGACGCAGCTTGTCAGAAAAAGTTGCGTTTAAAGGAAAAAAGAGGACGATTCTCCCCTAAGGGATGATTCGTCCTCTTCATTTCATTTTAATTACACAAGACGAGCGATATGTTTTTGCTCATAAGCTGTAATTTTGTCTTCATGTTGAAGAGTCAAACCGATATCGTCAAGCCCTTGCAGCAAAAATTGACGACGGTGCTCATCAAGGTCAAATGAGATCGTTAGACCATGCTCATCCGAAAGCTGTTTGTTTTCCAAATCAACAGTAAGCTTGTAGCCGTCATGCTTAGCCGTGCGCTGGAATAGCTCTTCCACTTGCTCTTCGCTAAGCTTGATTGGCAAAATACCGTTTTTGAAGCAGTTGTTGTAGAAAATATCCGCATAAGACGGAGCGATAATAACTTTGTAGCCATAGTCAAGAATAGCCCAAGGAGCATGCTCACGGGATGAGCCGCAACCAAAGTTAGCACGGGAAACAAGTACAGATGCGCCCTCGTAACGCGGTTTATTCGGCTCGAATTCTACGTTCACATCACCATTTTCATGAAAACGCCATTCGAAGAAAAGAAATTGGCCAAAGCCGCTGCGCTCAATGCGCTTCAAAAATTGTTTCGGTATAATTGCATCAGTATCAACATTGACCCGGTCGACCGGGGCTACGATGCCTGTAAGTTGTTTAAACGGTTCCATATCTTATTTACCCCTCTCGCGTTCCATTCGTTCTACACTACGGCTTTAATTTCCCAATCGCGTACATCTGTGAAATGACCTTTAATCGCGGCAGCAACTGCCATCGCAGGCGATACAAGGTGCGTACGTCCGCCGCGGCCTTGACGACCTTCAAAGTTACGATTAGAGGTCGAAGCGCAGCGCTCGCCTGGTTTCAATACGTCAGGGTTCATCGCAAGGCACATTGAGCATCCTGCGTCACGCCATTCAAAACCTGCTTCCGTAAAGATTTGATCCAGGCCTTCTTTCTCGGCTTGAATTTTTACACGGCCTGAGCCTGGTACGACGATAGCCGTTACACGATCGCTAACTTTGTAGCCTCTAGCGATTTCAGCAGCAGCGCGCAAATCTTCGATACGGCCGTTTGTACATGAACCGATAAATACATAATCGATTGCGATTTCATTCATTGGTGTTCCTGGCTTTAGATCCATATATTCCAGTGCAGCTTCAGCTGCTTTACGCTCGTTCTCTGTTGGAAGATCAGCAGGGAATGGAACCTTTGCTGTAATGTTGGTACCCATGCCCGGGCTAGTTCCCCAAGTCACTTGCGGGATTAGAGCATCAACGTCGAAGTGAACGACTGTGTCATACTCTGCACCTTCATCAGTTGTAAGCTGTTTCCAAGTCTCAACTGCTTCTTCGTAGTTAGCTGGCGCATATTGACGGCCGCGAAGGTAATTAAATGTTGTTTCATCTGGAGCGATTAGGCCTGCGCGTGCGCCTGCTTCAATTGACATATTACAAACAGTCATCCGCTCTTCCATAGTCAAGCTTGTGATTGCTTCGCCAGTAAACTCAATGACGTAACCTGTTGCGAAATCTGTTCCGTACTGTGCAATAACGCCAAGAATTAAATCTTTTGCCGTTACGCCTGGTTTGCGTGTGCCGTTAAAGCGAACCTCAAGCGTTTTTGCTTTCGATTGCTGCAAGCATTGAGTAGCCATAACGTGCTCAACCTCACTCGTACCGATACCGAACGCCAATGCGCCGAAAGCACCGTGAGTGGATGTGTGGCTGTCTCCGCAAACGATTGTTTTACCTGGGTGTGTAAGACCAAGCTCAGGACCCATAACGTGTACGACACCTTGGTCAATGCTGTCAAGATCGAACAATTTTACGCCAAAGTCTTTACAGTTTTGAGTTAGTGTGTCAATTTGTTGCTTCGAAATCGGATCTGTAATGTTGAAGCGATCCTTCGTTGGTACGTTGTGATCCATCGTTGCGAAAGTAAGATCAGGACGACGCACTTTGCGTCCTGATAGACGCAAGCCTTCAAACGCTTGCGGAGATGTTACTTCGTGAACAAGCTGCAAATCGATATAAATAACGCTTGGCTTGCCTTCTTCTTGATTAATGACGTGATTATCCCAGATCTTTTCAAACATTGTCTTTTTCGTCATTATATTCACCCCACCGTTTCATTGAATCTTCTGCTTTTCTTAACTGAAACTACTATAGCATTTCTTTCTTCATTGATCCAAGATATAATATCTATAACGTCTATAGGTAATAACTATAATGATAGTTTCCTTGCATAATAAACAGTTGAAAGGAAAATTTATATGGAATTAAGACAATTAAATTATGTCATTCAAATCGCTTCGGAGAAAAACTTTTCTCGTGCTGCGGAAAAACTTCATATTGCGCAGCCCTCTTTAAGTCAGCAGCTCTCCAAGCTAGAACAAGAAATCGGTGTTCTTTTATTCCGCCGGACAACGAATTCCGTGGAATTAACACAAGCCGGACAAGTATTCGTCCAAAAATCGCAAGCGATTCTCGACGCTGTTGAACAATTAAAACAGGAAATGGACGATATGGCGCAAATGCGGCGCGGGCGACTTGTTGTCGGGACTCTACCATTAACAGGCTCGCATATATTACCGCTTGTTTTACCTGTATTCGGTGAACAATACCCGCAAATAGAAGTTGTGCTTGTTGAAGAAACAACCGCTAAGCTCGAACAGCTAACTGCTAGCGGCGGTACCGATTTAAGTCTGCTCTCACTGCCGCTCATCGATAACTCTCTTGCATGGGAGCCGTTCTTGAAAGAAGAAATTTGCTTAGCTGTTCCACCACAGCACCCACTTGCACAAAGAGAAGGTTCAATCCCTATTTCCGAACTTGATAAAGAACCTTTTATTGGGCTTAAGCGTGGTCAAGGTTTCCGTCAAATTACCGTCGAACTTTGTGAGCAGTCAGGCTTTACTCCGCAAATCGTATTCGAGAGCAGCAACATGGAGACCATTCAATCTTTGGTCGCCGGCGGCATGGGAATAGCCTTTGTCCCGCAAATGCTGACGCGAGTCAAAGGCTCTGATTTCACTCCAACTTACCTTCCCTTGGCGTCAAAGCCTACCAGAACGTTAGTGGTGGCCAGTCGTAAAGGACGATATTTATCTAAGGCTGCTGAGGCTTTTATCCGCACGCTCAATATGACGATAAGCAGCTACCGGTAATTAAGCTTCATATATAGAAGGTCTGCGATCTTCAAAAACCGGGATTTTTGTGCGTACAGAATCAACTAAATCCAAATCGATGTCTGCGTAAATAATCGTTTCCTCTTCGCCCGCTTCCGCAATCGTCTCTCCCCACGGATCAAGCACGAGCGAGTGACCAAAGAAATGCGTGTCGCCGCTCGAACCCATCCGATTACAAGCGATCACGAACATTTGGTTCTCAATTGCGCGTGCCGTCAGCAGAGTACGCCAGTGATGAAGCCTAGGATGCGGCCATTCAGCCGGAACAAACAACAGCTTGGCTCCATCCAGCGCAAGTTTACGGGCAAGCTCCGGAAAGCGAATATCATAACAAATCATCATACCCGCTTTAGTTCCTTCAATTTCTAACTTGCCGAGCTTATCTCCCGCAGCCAAATACTTTTCCTCTTCCATGAGACGGAATAGATGAATTTTTGAATAATCGGATACTACATTGCCAGAACGATCAAAAACGTACATTGTATTTAGTACTTTGTCTTCCTTAAGCTCTGCTATGGAACCTCCAATGATATGTACCTGATGTTTTTGGCTGAACTCGGATAAAAACTCTCGAGTACGCTCACCTTCGCGATCAGCTATCGTTTGTATTTCAGTTAAAGCGTAACCTGTGTTCCACATTTCTGGAAACATAATGACATCCGGTTTATTTGTTTGACTGACGGCTTCTTCAAGCATGCTTGCAAGCTTTGAGAAGTTAGCCTCTGGGTTTCCTGCTTCTATATGCATTTGCAGCAGCGCAAGCCGCAATGGTTTACTCATATGATTTCCTCCTGATGTTCCTTTTTTCCCCTAATGATACCCTGTCATGGTTCTGTGTCAAGATGGGAAACGTAACAACGAGGGATTTACTACTACATGAAATAAAGGAGAATGTCTGTTATGCTTCCAAAACGAATAGCCGCAATGCTTGTTGCTTGCTGCTCGATTTTCCTGTTTGCCCAAATCGCATCTGCTCATCAAGCACTAAGCGCACCTAGCCCTGAAACTGGTCTTAAGCCGGTTCAAGTATTCGATGTAGCTGCTGGCAAAGTTACAAAAACCATTCCAAACGATGCCAAATATCAAGCGATGGCAGCTTCTTGGGTCGATTCCATTACGGGTCTTGCTCCGCAGATAACGAATGATTCAAGCTGCAGCTATGTGTACCGTGTGCCGCTTGAGAAAGCCGTTACCATTAAATCAAATGACGTTTCAGTCTCATCTGATGATCTATTTCTCTTTTATTGCAAGGATAAACCACCGCTCTTGCTCGTATTTGACGAGAAGCGCAGACCCTTTTTGTTCCTATTCAAAGCCGATATTAAACCCTTTATCGAAAAGGTAGGCATTCCTGCTGCATAAGCAGCCGCTTCTCATCTCCCCCTATTCATGCTACATTAAAGCTATTGCCTTATATAGATAGCGATTTTGTCATGTGGAGTGTGAGGGTATGGAAACACAAATCGGTCAACACCTTATTCAACCTGCGGAACGGATGAATGTACTTCCGACGCAATTTTTTGCCAAGCTGGTCGCCAAAGCAAATGCTCAAACGGCCAAAGGACGCGATGTCATCAATTTGGGACAAGGCAATCCGGATCAGCCGACTCCTCCCCATATTGTTGCGAAGCTACAGGAAGCTGCGGCTAATCCGTTGTATCATAAATATCCACCCTTTAGCGGCTACCCTTTTCTAAAGGAAGCCGTAGCGAAGCGGTACAAAGAGGATTATAACGTAGATATAGATCCCACTACTGAAGTCGCTATCCTCTTCGGTGGAAAAACCGGGCTTGTCGAAATTAGCCAATGCCTGCTTAATCCCGGTGATGTCTGCCTCGTACCCGACCCTGGTTACCCTGATTATTGGTCTGGTGTTGCACTTGCAGGAGCCGAGATGTCATTTATGCCACTAACTGAGGAAAACAGCTATTTGCCTGACTATAACGCCATTAGTCCTGAAATAGCTCAGCGCGCTAAGCTTATGTTCATGAACTATCCGAACAATCCAACAGGCGCTGTCGCAAATGCGGAATTTTATGCACAAACCGTGGAATATGCTGAGAAGCACGGAATCGTTGTAGCAAGTGATTTCGCTTATGGCGCGATTGGCTTTGATGATAATCAACCGATCAGCTTCCTGCAAACTCCCGGCGCCAAAGAAGTGGGCGTTGAGTTTTACACCTTGTCCAAAACCTATAACATGGCTGGCTGGCGTGTTGGCTTTGCGATCGGAAATGCTCAAATCGTTAAGCTAATCAATTTAATACAAGATCATTACTATTGCAGCCTATTCGGCGGCATTCAAGAAGCAGCCGCGCTCGCGCTTACTGGTCCGCAGCAATGTGTTACGGAGCTAAGAGCCATGTACGAAAGCCGACGTGAGGCTTTGTTTACCGCTCTTGATCGTATTGGCTGGAAAGCGGCTCGACCGGGAGGATCTTTTTTCTGCTGGCTGCCTGTACCTGAAGGCTATACATCTGAATCCTTTGCGGACCTGCTCCTTTATGAGGCTGACGTTGTTGTCGCTCCAGGCGTAGGGTTTGGAACTCATGGAGAAGGCTTTGTTCGGCTCGGGCTGCTTACGAGTGAAGAACGCTTGCAGGAAGCGGTCGAACGGATTGGAAAACTAAATTTATTTTAGGACAATCCCGCCATTTGCCTTGCTTTACAGCAGCTTTGGATCGTGATATGCTTGTAGGAATTGAACATGAAACGTGATGACGGGACAATTAAGCAAGAAGGGTCGCGATCAGAGAGTAAATTCCATGGGCTGCAAGAATTTACCGAAGGCCGCTTGCTGAACCTACCTCCGAGCGGCCGGCTATGAACCGGACAGCGCCTTCTGTTATAGGCTTAAGCTGGATAATTCTATTTATGAATTATCAACAAAGGTGGTACCGCGGAAGCTAAGACTTTCGTCCTTTATGGACGGAAGTCTTTTTTGTTGTCACCAAACAAGCATAGGATGGGATCAATGATGACGGAACGTATAGTCGTAAAGATTGGCAGCAGCTCGCTTACCTCCGAAGAAGGCGGTCTAAACCGCGAGCGTATTCAATATTTCGCATCAGAGCTCGCTTCCTTGCATCAAAAAGGGAATGGCGTGATGCTCGTTACATCAGGTGCAGTTGCAGCAGGCTTTCGCCAAATCGGTTATGCAACAAAACCAAAAATCGTTCATGAGAAACAAGCAGCTGCAGCTGTCGGGCAAGCACTGCTTATGCAGGCCTACCAGGAAGCATTTAGCGGCTATGGCATAGTAGCTGCTCAAATTTTACTTACACGAGCGGATTTCTCCAATCGCAGACGCATTCAGAATGCTTTAATGACAATCGAGGAGCTGCTGCGGCTCGGCATCATTCCGATTATTAACGAAAACGACACGGTAGCAACCGATGAGCTCGTTCCTAAATTCGGAGATAACGACAGTTTATCAGCGCTTGTCGCTGCAATGACAAAAGCTGCGCAACTAATCATCATTACCGATATGGACGGTTTATACACGGAGGACCCGCGTAAAAACCCGCAAGCAGTCAAAATCGAGCGTGTTGACCAAATATCCGAGGATATTATGAAGCTCGCAGGCGGAGCTGGTTCATCCGTCGGAACAGGCGGCATGCGCTCCAAAATCGAAGCAGCACGCATCGCAATGCGCGGTGGCGTGCATGCTTTCATCGGCAAGGTGCAGCAAGAAGGCGATCTGAAGCTGGCTGTTGAAGGCAATGGTCGAGGTACTTACTTCGATACGAAACTGAACAGTCTGCCGATGAAGAAACAATGGCTCGGCTTTCACTCTATGCCGCTTGGTCGTGCAATTGTGGATGAAGGCGCTGTTCACGCATTGCTTGAAGGCGGCAAGAGTCTGCTTCCTGCCGGCGTTAAAGAAATTCAAGGCGATTTCCATTCCGGCGATGTCGTCGAGGTCGTTAATCCACAAGGCCAAACCATTGGCCGCGGCGTCGTCAACTATGCTGCATGGCAAATTCAAGCGGTGGCCGGACTAACTACAGAGGAAGTTAAACGTAGAGTCGATGTCGCCCGTATCGAATTTATTCATCGCGACGAATGGATTACATTAAATTAATAAGGGGGATTTCAGCTATGACCAGTGAAGTGAGAACAAAAGCAACATTAGCGCAGGATGCATCAGCCATTATGAATCGTTTATCCACAGAGCAAAAAAATACAGCCCTTACTCGCATGGCAGAAGCTCTGATCACCGAGACGGCTGCAATTATTGCCGCTAATGAACTTGATTTGCAAAGAGGACGCGAGCAAGGCACAAGCCCTTCCCTGCTCGATCGTCTTGCCTTGAACAAAGATCGAGTAGCTTCTATTGCTGAAGGACTTCGACAAATTGTTGAGCTGCCGGACCCAGTTGGTGAACTGCTTGAACATTTCGATCGTCCAAACGGGCTGAAGGTAAATAAAATCAGAGTACCAATCGGTGTCATTGGCATGATCTATGAAGCGCGTCCGAATGTAACCGTCGACGCGGCTGGTTTATGTTTAAAAACCGGTAACTGCGTCGTGCTTCGCGGCGGGTCTGCTGCAATCGAGTCGAATCGAAAAATCGTAGAAGTTTTAAAAAATGCGCTATCCGATACTGCAATGCCAGCAGATGCTATTCAGTTGATCGAGGATTCTGATCGTGCTTCTGTTAACGAAATGCTCAAGCTAAATGGACTCCTAGACGTTGTTATACCACGCGGAGGCGCATCGCTTATTCGAAATGTCATAGAAAATGCCACAGTACCCGTTATCGAAACGGGAGCCGGTATTTGCCATACTTTCATAGATGCCAGCGCTGACTATACAATGGCAGTCGATATCGCTTTTAACGCAAAAGTACAACGCCCATCTGTTTGCAATTCGATGGAGACGTTGCTCGTTCATGAAGCTTTTGCTGATCAGCATCTGTCCGCACTTGCTGATCGTTTTGTTCAAGCAGGCGTTGAACTCAGGGGCTGTGATCGAACGGTTTCCCGTCTAGCAGGCATCAAACCTGCTACAGATGAGGACTATAGTACAGAATACAACGATTACATTATGAATATCCGCATCGTTTCAGATGTTGACGCTGCGCTCGCGCATATCCGTCGTTTCAGTACAAAACATTCCGAATGTATTGTAACCGAGAGTATCGCAAATGCTGAACGATTTATTCAAGATGTAGATGCGGCTGCCGTATATCACAACGCCTCTACTCGCTTTACCGACGGATTTGAATTTGGATTCGGAGCTGAAATCGGCATTAGTACGCAAAAGCTGCACGCTCGCGGTCCAATGGGCCTGCCTGCATTGACTTCTACAAAATATCTTATTTATGGGAATGGACAAATTAGGGGTTAATAAAGCTGTTAAAGTCTAGTTACATCAAAAGAAACAACGGAGGAATGCTTCAATGACACAATTAACACAACCAGCTATTGCTAGTCAGCAGCTTTGTTTCTACGGTGCCGGATCGATGGCTGAAGCCATTGCGAGAGGACTTATCAACAAAAAACTCATTTCACCCAGTCAGATTTCCATGATCAATCGACAAAACAAAGATCGTCTCTCTGAGCTGAGTGAACGTTATGGCGTACAAACCATCGTACAAGGCTCTACCAATGAAGCTTATTTGAGTGAGGCAGATATTATTTTTCTAGCCATGAAACCTAAGGATGCAGCAGCAGCTATCGCATCCATTAAGCCGTTCATCTCGTCTAAACAGCTCATTATTTCGGTCATCGCTGGTTTGTCTATCAAAGCGATCGAGCAGCTGCTTGGCGGGCAGGCGTCGGTCGTACGGGCCATGCCAAACACATCTAGCACTATAGGGCTTGGAGCAACCGGAATCAGTTATTCAGATAGCGTCTCCTCACAGCAAAAATCGCTTACAGAAGCGATTTTCAGCTCTGTCGGCATAAATGCAATCGTTGACGAGTCGCTTCAGCAAGCCGTTACAGGCGTGTCTGGCAGCGGCCCAGCTTATGTCTATTACTTTATGGAGTCGATGATTGAGACAGCAATCCAATTAGGTTTTTCGGAGACTGCAGCGAAGGAGCTTGTCGTTCAGACTGTTCTTGGCGCAGTAGAAATGGTTCGTCATACTGGCGAAGAGCCATCTGAGCTTCGTCGCAAGGTGACTTCGCCTAACGGTACGACGCAGGCCGCAATTGAGCTGATGGCTCAGAATCATTTTTCCGAAACCATTAAGAAAGCCATTAATCGCTCAGCAGAACGCGCAGGTGAGCTTGGCGAAGCTATTGAGAGGAGCATAAACGAATGAATGGAGTTTGTATCGCAACATATCGTTCCTATGACGATCAAGCAGATTTCAATAAAAAAGCACTTTCGATTGCTGTCGGTTTAACGGTTGGCAGCTGGACAGAGCTTCCGGAAGCGCAAAAGGCGAATATGGAGAAGCATCTTGGGAAAGTATTGTCGGTTAGCGTCCATGAACCAGATAACGCAGCACCCGGCGAGCGATATGCCGACATTCGTATTGCTTACCCGGACATCAACTTCAGCCGTGACCTTCCCGCTTTGCTTGTGACCGTGTTCGGCAAGCTATCGATGGATGGCAAAATCAAACTCATGGATCTGGATGTCTCCGAAGATTTTGTTTCTGCTTTCCCAGGTCCCAAGTTTGGGCTAAACGGTGTTCGCGATTTGCTTGGCATCCATGATCGGCCGCTGCTTATGAGTATTTTTAAATCCGTTGTCGGATATGATCTTGCAAACCTTCAGGATCAGTTCTATAAACAGGCGCTTGGCGGTGTGGACTTAATTAAGGATGATGAAATCCTGTTTGAGAATCCACTAACCCCTCTTGAGAAACGTGTGGAAGCATGTATGGACGCAGCACGCCGCGCTGAAGCAGAAACTGGCCAGAAGCTGCTTTATGCCGTTAATTTGACGGGGCCTACCTCATCTCTTGCATCAAATGCTCGGAAAGCGATTGACGCAGGCGCTAATGCGCTCTTATTCAATGTACTTGCATATGGCTATGATGTACTGCATGAGCTTAGCAGTGACAAATCCATTAATGTACCTATAGCAGCTCATCCTGCAATGGCTGGAGCGATGTACCCATCGCCTCATTATGGCATTAGCGCCTCGCTACTGCTTGGCAAGCTGATGCGTCTCGCAGGTGCCGATCTTGTACTCTTCCCTTCACCTTACGGCTCGGTTGTAATGCCGAAGGAAGAAAATTTAGCGGTTAAGGATGCTTTGCTTGAGCCGCTGCATGGACTCAAAACGAGCTTCCCAGTGCCTTCTGCGGGCATCCATCCAGGACTTGTACCTTTAATCTTAAAAGATTTCGGTACCGACGTTGTTGTAAACGCCGGCGGTGGAATACACGGGCATGCTATGGGAACTTCTGCTGGCGGACAAGCATTCCGCCAAGCTATTACAGCTACACTAAATGGAGTACCTCTTCGCAATGCAGCTGAGCAAACGGGCAATGAAGCATTGTTAGCCGCAATTAACGCATGGGGGATTAAACAATAATGACAGAAAATAATACATCGAAGAAACGCATCGTGTTTTGTGATTTTGATGGAACCATAACGGTTAATGACAACATTATCGCAATTATTAAACATTTTAATCCAGCTGGTTGGGAGAAAATTGCAGAGCAGACGATTGCTCAGGAGATTTCGATAATGGATGGCGTTGGACAAATGTTCCGGCTCCTCCCTGCTTCTATGCAGAAGGAAGTCATCGATTTCAGTATCTCCAATGCTCGCATTCGTGAAGGTTTCGCTGAATTCTTAAACTATTGCAAAGAACAACAGATTGATTTTTACGTAACGAGCGGCGGCATTGATTTTTTTGTTTATCCAATTCTTGAATCATTCGACATCCCGAAAAATCACATTTATTGCAACGGAAGTGATTTCAGCGGCGAGCGCATTGAGATTTTGTGGCAAAACCCGTGCGATGCTCATTGCTCCAACAATTGCGGCATGTGCAAAACGACTATTATGCGCCGTTTCCCTGAGGAACAATACGAGCGTATCATTATTGGCGACAGCGTGACCGATTTTGAAGGTGCCAAGCTTGCTGATATTGTCTATTCCCGCTCTCACTTAACGGTGAAGTGCAAGGAGCTTGGACTTCCGCATCACGAATACGAAACTTTCCATGACATTATCAACACTATGAATACCGAAAGGAAGACAACGAAATGAGTTTTCAACAAATTGCCTTAGAAGACAAACAGCGCGCTCTATCCGAGCTGCGCGACGTGAAGGAGCTGTTCGCTTCACGCGGTTGGTTCCCTGGCACAAGCGGCAATCTATCCATCCGTGTAGGCGACTACAAGCCAGATGATTTTCAATTTGCGGTTACAGCAAGCGGTAAAGACAAAACCGTTCATACACCGGAGGATTATTTATTTGTTGACCAAGATGGCAAGCCCTGTGAAGCAACACGTTTGAAGCCATCCGCTGAAACACTAATCCATTGTGAAATTTATAAGTTAACTGGCGCGGGTGCTATTTTTCACGTGCATACCGTATTTAACAGCGTAATCTCGGAATATTTCTGGGATCGCAAGTCTGTGCCGGTAGACGGCGTTGAGTTGATCAAGGGGTTTAACATTTGGGATGAGGAAGCACATATCGATATTCCAATCGTTTCGAACTTTGCACATATCCCTTCTATCGTACCGGAAATAACTGAGCGTATCGTGAAAAACATACCTGGTATCCTGCTGCGCAAGCATGGCATTTATGCTTGGGGAGCCAATGCGTTCGAAGCAAAACGCCACCTTGAAGCATTTGAATTTATTTTCGAATATGTATACCGCTTGGAATTGCTGCAACGCGGTAAGGCTTAGGCATTTTTCTGCTTGATCAATTAAATGTTTAGAAGGATTTTCTCCCGTTAATCACCGCTTTGCATGTTTCAAAGTGCTGATGTGTACCATAACGGGAGATTTTCCAGCTCATATATATGACAGCATTCCCCGTTCTTATCTGCTATTCGACCTCCCCTTCCCGATCAAGTATTACGGCAAAACAGTTCCTTTAATGTATTCTCTTCTTTCTCTCGCAGTTTCTGTAATCCAATTCATTAACTCATTTTTGCTGATGTACACTTTCTCACCAATTTTCATATATGGAAACATAACGCCAGAAAATGAGCCTGAGTTTTCCAGTTTGAATTTCTCCGAATTAATAATTATATTGACTTCGGTTACGGATAGTTGCAAATATTCCGCAGCCTCTTCTACATTTAGCAAAGGTTTTTCCATATTAATCGTCACGTCAGACTGCTCTTTCTTAGGTGCCTCGTTTTTCCCCAAAAACATACAGCCAACTATAAAAGATACACCTAAAATGCAGCTTGCTAATATCATTGATTTACCGTTTGAAATAATAATCATCCTCCTTAATATTAAACATACTCATTCCGTTCCATAATAAAAATAAACCTGTCCTGCCGTCTCCGATATCCGTTCGTTTTTAAAATAAATGCCAGAAGCATCATCAATCCCATACCCTAGCGACAGATTGGTTTTGGCAAGTGCGGCCAATAAGTTCTTTTCTTCGTCCCATTTTGAAAAATGCGCACTAATCACGCAATGATTTATTAATCCAAGACCTTGTAGGAAAAGATGCTCATTAGCTCTGTTGTCGATGGGTGGAATAACACATATATTTGGACTGATTAAGGCGCCAGCGGAGAAACCTGCGACGGGCACACCTTCTAAGTATAATGTTTTGATTATTGCTCCGATCTTAGTTCCCACGATATATTCTTGATAAAGCTCAGTATCTCCACCGCTAATAATAATTCCAGTTGCTGAATGAAGTTGTTCCAATAAGCCTTATGAAGGTGATGCATCCAAGACGAAATATACAAAATGATCAACACCATGTCGTCCTAATAGGTCGGTATATTTCGACATATATTCTTGCCAGCCGTCTTGCTCAATGAATAAAATCACGACTTTGCTCGAACCTTTTGATGACATGGTTGCGAATTTTTCTCCTAAGCTTTCATTGAACGGTGCCCCTCCGCCAAACATAAACAAATGCTTTTCTGACATAAAAATCCTCCTTGTTGTATTTGCATCTCTGAAATTTGGTCAATGCACGTATAATAACCCACTATAAACTATTTTTCTCACCTTTTACCATACTTATCTGCTTACAGACGAAACTCCGAACCATATGTTGTATAAAACCTGCTTCGTGATCCCCTATTTCCCATATCCTATGAAAAATGAAGTATGTTATATTGACTTTAACGTAACGTAAACGTTCATAATGGCAAGAGGAGGTGGTTTGTTTGAAGGTCCATGAGGCAGCAAAACAGCTCGGTGTCACACCGCGCACACTGCGTTTTTATGAAGAAAAAGGTCTGATTCATCCTCATAAAGCAATAGAAAATAAATATCGTGACTACTCTGAGGAGGACATCATCCAGCTCCGCTGGATTATATCACTTAGAGAATTAGGCTTATCCATATCAGCTATACAGGATGCTTTAAACGCCATTGACGAGCCAGAAGCTTTCATCCGAAGTGTCGATGGTGCTCGCGCATTGTTGTATGAGCAATGGATCACAGCGACAAAAGCGCTACAAGCGCTTGATGAAACGATCTCAGCATGGCAAAGAAATGGCGCTGTTGAACTGACACAAGCAGAACTTGTTGCTGAAGAGATTAAACAAAATCGTATATCGCGAGCCTCGTGGAGCGACCAGTGGGACTACGATGAAATGGCAATTCAACATGGATATAAGGCACCTATCGTTACACTGAGTGGTATCCTCTCAGAGGAGCAATATAATTTGGCACTACTACGGACCGTTGATTGGCTTGATCCGCGATTTGATGAGCTTGGCTTAGAGTTAGGTGCAGGAAGTGGAAATCTCTCCAGCATGCTCGCTGCGGCCGGTACGAAGCTTACCGTCGTTGAGCAATCGACAGAAATGCTCTCGATCATTAGAGATAGGCTTCCTGCCATTGATGCCAAGCAAGGCAATTTACTAGCACTGCCTCTTGCGGCATCCAGTTATTCATTTATAGGCTGCAGCTTCGCTATGCATCACTTGAATCATTCTCAGCAGCTTCTGGCGCTTGAAGAAATGGACCGAGTTTTATTAATAGGGGGACGACTTGTGATTACGGGATTAATAGAGGAGGATGAGGTTCATGGAGATATAGCTGCAAGGCGGCTTGCCATCCATTCTAATTGGCATCCATCCTCTGCTTCCAAGCTCATCAACTGGTTCAATAAACGAGGTTATTCCACCGTAACAGATCGTCTTAGTCCATATATTGGTTTACTCTACGCTAGTAAGCCTTAGGCTTACAGATTAAAGTGACCTCTTACATAAAAAAAGAGCTAAGCCGCATGGCTTAGCCTCTTCCTCCACGAAATTTTTGCGCATGTGCGCGAGCCTCGTCTGCATTCGTTACCCGATTGCGGCTCCACTCGATTAGTATCCGATCAATGTATCGCAAGCTAAGCTTACCTGCAAATACAGCTTCTTTAAGCGCAAAGCGAATAATTTCATCTGTATATCGATCATGATCGAGCCAGCCCGATATCGTCTCGCATTCAATCGGGGATAATAAACGTCCAAACTCTTGTTCAAATACACTGAATAAGTCCGATGATGAAGCTGCTTGTGTCTTAATAGGCTGACGTTCTGCCTTCCGCGTTTCACGTTTCTGTTCCGCGGTTAATGCAGTAGCCTTAAGCAGCCAGCCTGTCCAATTGTAACGCTCAGACTGCATCCCAGTAGAGCTGTCTACATACTCGTCAATCGTCAGAAAATCCTCTTTCATCAGCCGGCCAAGTGATTGTCCAACTTCCCTAACATTTAGGCCCATCCGTTCAGCCAACTGTTCAGGCGTCGGGAAATCATTCATATCCGCTTCCATATATACCATGATTTGCAGAAGCAGCATTGCTTCTGTATCCGACAAATCAAGCTGGCGGTATGTTCGCAGCAGCATCGCTGAAACATAGACGCCGCCTTCCTGCAATGCAGCAGCCATACCATGCGAGTAAGCTTTCCATATCTCGTTGTTCACTGCCAGCTGCCTCCTAAACGACTACGCCTGTACAGACGCATCCTTTTGCTTAACTAAGTTATATGTGTCTCTTGCAATAAGAAGCTCCTCATTCGTTGGAACAACCAATACTTTAACACGAGAGCTGTCTGTCGTTATCTCACGAACATCCTTGCGACGCTCTGAGTTGCGTTCTTCATCAAGCTCAATGCCCAAGAAAGAAATACCCTCGCATATCGCTTTGCGCAGTGCGACAGAATTCTCGCCCACTCCAGCAGTGAATACAATTGTATCTACACCGTTCATCGCTGCGGCATATGCACCAATGTATTTTTTAACCCGATAAGCATACATGTCAAAAGCAAGCTTTGCGTTTTTGTCGCCTTCAACCATTGCATCTGTAACCTCACGCATATCACTGCTTATACCCGAAATCGCCAACATGCCGCTATGTTTGTTCAGCATAGAATTAACTTCGTTTAATGTCAATTCCTCTTTGTTCATGACAAACGGCACGATTGCTGGATCGATATCTCCGCTTCGCGTACCCATCATAAGACCTTCTAGAGGAGTCATTCCCATACTAGTATCAAAAGACTTACCGTTCAATATGGCTGTACAGCTAGCCCCGTTTCCAATGTGGCAAGTAATCATTTTGATCGATTCCAACGGTTTCTCCAAATACTCAGCTGCATGTGCGCTTACATAGGAATGCGATGTTCCATGAAAACCGTATCTCCGTACCTTGTGACGACGGTAAAGAACTGTAGGAATTGGATATAAATACGACGTATTCGGCATTGTCTGATGGAAAGCCGTATCGAATACTACCGCTTGCGGAACTTCAGGCAAATTCGTTTCTACCGCTAAAATACCCATCATATGTGCTGGATTATGAAGCGGTGCTAAATCAAATAATCTGCGAATCTCCAGCTTAACTTCTTGCGTTACAAGTACTGAGCTGCTAAATGCCTCGCCGCCATGAACGATACGATGTCCAACTGCTTCGATTTCGTTCAGGTTGGTGATCGCTCCGAATTCAGGATTTGTAAGCATATTTATAACCTGCTTAACCGCGGCAACATGATCTAATATTTCACTCACTTTGCGAACTTCGGGTTTATCAACCGGTTCATGAGTAACAATGGAAGAATCCATTCCGATACGTTCCACGCGTCCGCTTGCAAGAACCGATTCGTCTCGCATATCGTAAAGTTGATATTTTAAAGAGGAGCTTCCTGCGTTGATGACTAATACTTTCATTTAAATCCGATCCCCATCCATATCATATTTGAAGAAGCCGATTCCTGATTTGGCTCCAAGATGTCCAGCACGCACCATTTTTTTCAGCACGATCGATGGACGGTATTTTAACTCGCCATACTCGCGGAACATTCTCTCAAGGGCTGCCAAAACAGAATCGAGACCAAAGCGATCACACATCTCGAAGGGCCCATGCTGGAAGGAATAGCCGATACGCATAGCACTGTCAATATCTTCAGCCGAGGCTACGCCTTCCTCCAGTACATGCAATGCTTCGTTAATAAATAAGCAAATAAGTCGAGAAGTTACGAAACCAGGAGATTCAAATACCATGACTCCTTTTTTGTTAATAACCTCTTCCACAAAATGTTTCGTACGCAGAAATGTTTCTTCTGAAGTCTTCAGACCACGAACAATTTCCACCAAATCAATTTTGAAAACCGGGTAAATAAAATGCATACCGATTACGCGATTCGGCTGCTTCGTAAAGCTGGCTAGCTCAGTTAAGCTAAGAGTAGATGTATTGCTCGCTAAAATAACATTTGGTCCGCAAATTTGATCAATCTTTTCAAATACGGCTTTTTTCAAATCCAAATCCTCAGTTATCGTTTCAATAACAAGCTCACAACTTGTTAACTTCTCGTAACTTGTTGTCGCCTCTATTCTATTCATAATCAGCTTCTTCTCGGAATTCGTGAGCGCCCACTTCTCGATTTGTTTATCCAAGCTTACTTCAATCATTTGTTTACCATAAGCAAGACGCTCGTCCGAGTGCTCGATAATGATAACATCCAATCCTTTGGAGGCTAGCATTTCCGCGATCCCTTGACCCATCGTGCCTACTCCAATAACTCCAACTGTTTTGATATGCAATGTATTAGCTCCTTTAGTGTGGGGAAAATCCTTCTTATAATCATATTAGAAGTATTCTCTGCAAAGATAGTTCAATCTTATTATAACGGTTTTCATCAAAAAAAGAAGGCGGACGACAACTCCGCCTTCAAATTGTAATATTGTAAACGCTTCATGCTGCTGTATTTGAAGAAAAGAGCTTTCTAAACTCATCTCCGCTTAATGTTTCCTCACGAAGAAGCGTCTGAAGAGACTTTATGAACACTTCTCGATTCGTTTCCAATAGACCTTTTGTTTGCAGCATTAGCTCATCCAAAATGCTTCGATTGATGCTCGCCCATCCTTCTTTTGTCATCATCGAGGAATCAATAATGCCAAGCTCGGTCAATCCCGACTCCACCAACGTTTTGACGATATTCATGGATTGTTCGAAGTCGCCTCTTGATCCGGTGCTGCGATCACCATAAAACATTTCCTCTGCCGCAGCTCCGCCAAGCGCTATCATGATTTGACCGTTCAGGAACTGTTTCGTATACAAATACTGATCCTGCTGCGGATTGTGGCGAACATAACCAAGAGCTTGCCCACGCGGCGACAAGGCAACCTGAGATACACTGCCTGGACGCATCAATTCCGCCATGATAGCATGTCCCAGCTCATGAAGTGCAATCCTTTCACGTTCTTCCTTCGATGTCTCACGATCCGTTTTCTCACCCATCATTACCTTATCTATAGCCATCGATAAATGCTGCTCAGCAATGGTTTCACTGTTCTCGCGCATGGCATAGATCGCCGCTTCATTCATGACGCTCTCGAGCTGCGCGCCTGAGAAGCCGAAGGATTCACTTGCGATGCGTTCCAAGTTCACGCCAGTCCGGATAGGCTTGTTTTTCGCATGGATATTCAATATATGCAGTCTGCCCTTCTTATCAGGTAATTCTACACCGATATGTCTGTCAAAACGGCCAGGACGCAGCAATGCACTATCGAGCATTTCCTTACGGTTAGTTGCCGCAATTAACAAAATACGCGGTGATTCATTTGCATAAATACCGTCCATTTCGGTCAAAAGTTGATTCAAGGTTTGATCATACTCACGCTGCTGACCGCCATCTCTTTTGCCGCCAATGACTTCAATTTCATCTATAAAAATAACAGCGCTGCTTTTTTTCGCCTTATTCGCTTTCGTACGCGCCTCTTTGAACAGGTCGCGAATACGTCCTGCCCCTACGCCGACATACATCTCAACGAACTCACTGCCGGATGCAGCCAAATAGATGGAATCTGTATATTGAGCTGCCGCCTTGGCGAGCAGCGTCTTACCCGTTCCCGGTGGGCCTGATAACAAGATGCCTTTCAACGGTCGAATGCCAAGCTTAGCAATTTTCTCTTGATGAACGAGAAAATCAAGCGCCTCTACAAGCTCCTGCTTTGCTCGCTCCTGACCTCCGATTTCTTCAAAGGTTAAAGGTATCAATTTCTCTTCAGAACGCCGCTTTTGACTCGACAAAGCGGTTAGCTTACCTCTTCCTCGTGCTGCATAAACTACGGTAAATCCCAATAAGCCAAGTAATAATATTGGTACAACATTTTGACCAACATAAATAAAAAAAGCAATAAGTACAGGAAGTATGCCTATCGCAATTTCTTTACTATATTTCATCATATTACCATGCCTCCAATTGGTTAGGCGTGCGTGGCAGTACGACATATTTCACCGCTTCGTTATTCTTAATCGTAATATATACATTCGTTTCATCCATTTCTGTCGTCACCGTGACATCTTTCATGGACTTTGCAGCTTCATTCATCGCATCTGGGATATTAGAGTACGTTTTTCTCTCCATCGCCTCAGCAACTTCAAACATCGAAGCATACCATAGGTCTTCGAGCTGCTTATTTGATTTTTCTTTTATATTAAGCTCAAGCTTACGTTCGCCTACTACATCTTTTCCGTTAGCTGCAATACTTTCATATACGTCTCGAAGATTCGCATTAGGTGCTAATTCAAGGGAAATAGCTACTTTGTTGCGATCCATAACTGGTTTTTCTGAAGATACAACGCTTTCGATGCCCTTTGTTACTTTCTCTAAAGGAGCAGCTACAGCCACTTGATTATATATAGCCCAGCCCCCGAATAAAACGGAAGCGGTAATTGCAGCAGTAATTACAATTGGTATCACACGCGGTTTCATCATTATGAAAATCCCTCCCGCATCTATTTTATGAACACTTCGTATATCAACTCCGCTATACGAAAGTATATCACGAAACGCTGCGAGTATCGTCCAACAATATAAGGAAACGGGGCCTCACGGCCCCGTTTTTGCTGGTAACGTATAAGAATCAATGAATGCTCCATCATCAAAACGGTAGAAATCATATCTGTAATGCTGTGGCTTCTCGCCATCATTATAATAAATCTCCCATATGGGCTTATCATCAAACAGTCCTGGCTGAATTCGCTTTACTTCTGCCTGTGGCTTGTTGCTCGTGAAGGCATCCTTTATCGACTTTTCGGACATGCCTTCAGACGCTTTAATGATGACTGGCAGTTGACCCTCTGTCACCCATACGAATACAGCTTCATTCTGATCATTGATGCCTTCAACGATCCAGCTGTCTTTTTGCCATATATGATGACTCACCTTGTCTATCTCCGTTAGTTTGGCCGCTTCTGTGGCTTGTTCCTTTGCAGCTTTAATTGCTGACCACTGAGGTGACTGAACATTGCGGAAATAGATAAAGGAAACCGTTATAAGCAGCAAGAGGCATACTGTGATTAAAACCAACCATCGCTTAAGTGTCATAAACGGCTTACGCTTCCTTGTTGTTGCACGCATTAGGCTTGCAGCAAGCGATCAAAGCTCGCTTGGGCCTCGTAACGAATTTTCTCCTCATCGAGCCAAGTACATTCGCCGTTTTTCAATACTTGTCTGCCATCAATCCATACATGCCGCACATCGCGTCCAGAACCTGAATAAACCAGATGCGATATCATATCCGTCTTCGGATAGAAATGAGGCTGTTCAATGTCGATTGCGATGAAATCAGCTTTCATGCCGACTTTGAGGCTGCCAAGGTTGTTCTCTTGCCAAATGGATTTTGCTCCATTAACCGTACCAAGTTTCAGTGCTTCCAGTGCAGGAATGGCAGTAGGATCACCCGATACACCTTTGTGAAGCAGCGCCGCGAAACGTATTTCCTCAAATAAATCTAGATTGTTATTGCTAGCAACACTATCCGTTCCAAGCGATACCGTCACACCAGCGCGAATCAAATCAGGCACACGAGCAATGCCGCTTGCGAGTTTGAGGTTGCTGACAGGATTATGTGATACCGCAACCCCTTTCGCAGCAAGCAGCTCAATTTCAGCATCATTCAAATGCACCGCATGTGCAACGAGCGCTGGACGTGAGAAGAAGCCCAGACGATCCAAATGCTCAACCGGACGAAGTCCATAATCACGAACATTTTGCTCTACTTCAGCAATTGTCTCCGACATATGTGTGTGCAAGGGCAAATCGTAATCATGAGCCGCTTGGACAAAACGTTCTATATAAGCAGGAGGACAAGTATAAGGCGCATGTGGAGAAATCATCGTTGTAATACGTCCGTCAGCTTTGCCATTCCAATCGCGAGCAAAAGCGATTGCTTCAGCAAGCTTAGCTTCCTGTACCTCAGGAGGACAAAGCCCGATAACTCCTCTAGTTAAAACACCGCGGATGCCGCTTTGTTCAACCATTTGAGCAACTTGATCCATACGATCATACATATCGACAAAAGCTGTTGTACCTGATTTCAGCATTTCCACAATAGCTAAAGCGCTGCCTGCACGTGTATCCTGATCAACGTATTTGCCTTCCATCGGCCACATCTTCTGTTCCAACCACACCTGTAGATTTTGATCATCAGAATATCCGCGGAGCAAGCTCATTGCAGCATGTCCGTGCGTATTAATAAGTCCTGGCATAAATGCCAGCTTGCTGCCGTCGATTTTTTGAACGGTATCCGAAAGTTGATCAGGAACAGCTGTACCTATGTACGTAATCCGATCGTCAGTTACGATCATATGTCCTGTAAATGAAGGATTTTCATCATCCATCGTAATAAACAAACCATTTTCAATCCAAATCTGACTCATCCTGCGTCTCTCCCTCTTTAACTAAGTAATAGGCTAAGCTAAGCAATTCCCTTGTGAAATCAGCATTATGTATCCGCATTTCATCCGGTACGCGTAAAATAGCAGGTGCAAAATTCAGTATTCCTTTTATGCCAGCTTCTACGAATTGATTTGCTACATTTTGAGCTTCAAAAGCTGGTACTGTAATAATGCCTATTCGAATATTTTGCTCGGCAACGGTTGCAGCCAGTTCACTCATTGGCATAACGATTAAATTATTTATGCTCGTCCCAATCTTGCTTGGATGTACGTCGAACACAGCTGTAATTTGCATGTTATCCTTGGAATACTTATTGTAATTGCATAAGGCATGACCTAAATTTCCAGCTCCAACCAATGCAACCTTTATCGTCTGGTCAACCTTCAAAATTTGACGTATCTTCTCAATCAAATAGACAACATCGTAGCCTACGCCTTTTCGTCCAAATTCTCCGAAATAAGCAAGGTCCTTGCGAATCTGAGCAGGATTCAAATCAAGCTTCTTGCCTAAATCCTGCGAAGAAATGGTCTGAATCTCACGATTGAGCATTTCATTTAAAACTTGCAAATAAACGGGAAGCCTTCTGACGACAGCCTCCGATATTTTCGTTTGCTTCATCGCTTTTCCTCCTCTTCGCTTGACACGGCTTGATTTTCCTGCGGCAAAGCTGCCTTTTCCTCAGACAACCATTCCCTCATTCGAACGACCATTTGATCCATATGCATCGTTTCGATTTTTGGACCTGGCAACGAATATAAGAAATGCTTACCATAGTAAGTGTCGATTACCCTTGTATCATAGATGATTACAATCCCTTTGTCTTGCGAAGTTCTTACAAGACGCCCAAAGCCCTGTTTAAAGCGAATAACGGCTTGAGGAATCGATAGCTTCATGAAAGGATTTTGTTTTTGGCGCTGCAGCATCTCAGCTTTTGCCTCCACTAAGGGGTGATTAGGCGGCTGAAATGGCAAACGAACAATGGCAAGGCAGATCAAAGCTTCACCAGGTATGTCTACACCTTCCCAGAAGCTGCTCGTACCTAGCAAAACAGATTCCGGCGTTTGACGAAAACGTCTTGTAAGCTTCGTACGGTTACCACTGTCTATCCCTTGTCCAAGCACTTGAATCCCTGCAACGCTTAAGAGCTCCTTAAGCGGCTCATAGACCTGCCGAAGCATGCGATAGGAGGTGAATAGAACGAGCATTCGGCCTTTCGTTTCCTTAGCAGCGTCTGCAAGCGATTTTACAAGCATTTCTAAATAGGTATCATCTACGGAAGCTCCCTTTAAAACAGGGAAATTTCGAGGGATAACGACTAATGCTTGCTCCCGATAATTAAAAGGCGAAGGCAATTGAACCGTTTTGAGCCTACCCTGTTGTTCGTATCCAAGCAGACCTAGCTGCTCCTCTGCATATTGAAAAGACTTTTGTACAGATAACGTCGCAGAAGTCAGCACGATACTTTCTTTTACATCGAAAAAATACTTTTGCAACTGAGCGCTTACATCTACCGGAACACCGTATAACTGTACAGACCTATATCGATAGACGCTGCTTGCTTCGATCCAAAATACCGAGTCTGTAAGTTCTAACGTTATAAAGGTTCTAAGCTCATCCTTAAGACGCGACAAGTCGCGAACAGCACCATTTAGATCTGTAATAATGGCTTGGACGCCAGAATCGTCAACTCGATCTTTAATATCCGTTACCATCTTGTCGACCGTTCGAATAACACGATTAAGCTCGGTATGCAAATTCCCTTCTACCGTAACGCCATCTTCCCAGCTAGCTGGCAGTTCATTTTTCTTAAGCCGGCATACCGACTGACCATTCTCGGTTGGACCATCGGATGACGTAGATGTAAAGCTGTAAAACATTTCAAACAGCTTATCCCAGTGTTCTTTAATTTCTTGAAAAATAGGAATAACCGTGTCAATGGTCTCTAGCCAAGAAGCTTGATGAGCGTCATCCTCATACATGAGCTTCTGACGAAGCCCCGGCAATAACCCCGAGCGAGCATCTTTATATAGTCGCAGTACGGACTGTGTCAATGAAAAATAATTAATTTGCATGCCAAGATGCTTGCCGGCTACCTCTTCGACATGATGTGCTTCATCAATTATAAGATGAGTATAAGAAGGCAATAAACGATGATCTGCTTGCACATCGGTAAACAGCATGGAATGATTGGTAATCGTAACATCAGCAATATTCGCTTCATGTTTCGCTCGATGATAGAAGCATCTCTTGAACCATGGGCAAGCACGATTTAAGCAGGAATCTGTATCACTCGCTACCGTTGACCAAAATTCAGCACCTTTGTTGCCGAAATTAAGCTCTTCTTGATCACCTGTCTCTGTCTCGCCAAGCCACACAACCATTTGTGCCGCTGTAACGGTATCCTCAATTGGCGATACAAGATCTTTGGTATTAATTTTCCCTTCGAATTTGCGCAAACATAAATAATTTCCTCTGCCTTTGAAAATCGAAGCTCTGAACTCAAATGGCAGAATTTCTTCAAGCAAAGGCAAATCGCGCTGCCGAAGCTGCTCCTGCAAATTAATCGTATGTGTGCTTACGACAACTTTTTTCCCGTTCTGAATGCCATAATAAAGCGCAGGAATCAAATATCCAAGTGACTTGCCTGTGCCTGTTCCCGCTTCTATAAGTAAATGTTGATTTTGACTGAGAGCGCTGTAAACCTCTTGGAACATGGCAACCTGCGCTTCTCTTTCCTCATAATTTTCGAATTTCTGTTCGAAGCGTTGTTTTATATCAGCCAGATAATTGTCAAATGACACATCAGTTAATGGCAAAGCATTAGCACCGCTCGAGCGCGGAGGCTGTTCATCGCTCCACTCACGAACTTTCAGAGCAAATTGATTAAAATAGTCATACTCATTTGATTCGAATACTGTACGATATTCCATCTGCTGCCCAGTTAGCTTAATAAACCAGCTCAAATCGCTGCCGTCGTCTACAAGCGTGGAAAGCCGCTGCAAAGTGAGCAGCGGCATTTTGCGAAGCTTTTTTACCGTTTCAATAAGCAATAACGCAGTTGCATATGCATCGCTGTCTGCGCGGTGATGCTGATCATGCGGTATACCGAAGAGCTCAGATACAGCTCCGAGCTGATACGTATTTATTGTAGGATATAAAATTCGTAATAATTCAATCGTATCCAGCCTACGTCCCGCATAGGGACGCTCGCCGCACCTTGCTAGTGCTTGGTTCAGAAAGCCGGCGTCAAAGCCGACGTTATGAGCGACCAGCACGGCATCATCCAATAACGGAACTAGCCCCGCGATAACTTCTTTGAGTGTTGGGGCATCCGCAACGACCGTTTCATCTATGCCTGTTAATTGTGTGATGAAGGTCGGTATCGGGATATTAGGTCGAACAAAGGAGCTGAACGTATCGATAATATCCAGCTCCTCGGAAACGATGACTAGCCCAACCTGCAAAATATCATCATCCGAGCTATGTCCCGTCGTTTCTAAGTCCAATACTGCAAATTTCATTCATTCCCCGATCCTCTCACAAACAGCACAGCTCCGTGCTTCCGAAATATAACGATAAGTGCTTTGGTGTTTCTTGACATGATTTCAAATTGTTTAACGGATCTTTGAAGCTTGGACATACCTCATAGGCTTTCCTGAATAATTGCTCTGCTTGTGCCAAATTCATCTGCACAGCTTGAATGCATCCTAGCGCATTATAGCCCATTGCAAGCCATTTGGGGAAGTCCGTCAATACAATCAGCAATTGAAAATGCCGCTGAGCTTCACTCCAGTTCTGTAGGTGCATCTGAGTCATGCCCAAAAACAGTCTAGCCAAATTACATTCCGGCGATTGTAAAATAGCCGTTTGAAATTGCACTGCTGCTTGCGAAAACATAAATAACTTGTAGTAACCTTGCCCTTTGGAAATGACCGCTGCAAGCTCGTCCGAAATTTCAAAATCAGACGATGGGTTAATTGCAGCGATACTTGCTGGCATGCTTGGCTGAGCAGCTCCTATAGGAGCTTGCGCTTCAGTATGCGTTACTGCTGCATGATCATTTTGCTGCTCCTTGAACTCAGTAAACTTCTCCTCAAATTCAAGCCATTGTTCAATAAACGTATCACTTACTTTTTTGAGCTCAAGCATTTGCTTCTCGAATTGCTGCTTTTCACTTGCTCCTGCACCATCGTACTGTTCAATAATTTGATCAAGCATTTCGTTCATGGATGAAAACATATGCTGGAACATACCGCATCCCGCCTTCGCCAAAGAATTAAGGAGTGTTATGTTCATTTTTTGTTTCAACGCAGTTTTTCATACAGCATCCCATTCGTTACATAATACAGGGATTAACGTTACGAAAGATCAAATTACAGGATGGTTGCATGCAGCTCTTCGTTTATTATTTGTAAAGGACGGTTGTTTGCATCCAAAATGGTAACAATCGGTCTGTGTTCTTTGGCATCCGCATCCGTCATCATCGCATAAGAAATAATAATCACCTGATCACCTGGTTGAACTTGTCTAGCGGCTGCGCCATTCAAGCAAATAACACCAGATCCGCGTTCACCAGTAATAACATAGGTTTCAAAGCGCGCACCGTTATTATTGTTAACAATTTGAACCTTTTCATTTTCCCAAATGTTAGCCGCATCCATCAAATCTTCATCTATTGTAATGCTACCTACATAATTCAGGTTCGCTTCTGTTACTGTTGCCCGGTGCAACTTCGATTTCATCATCGTTCTGAACATGCTGGTTCACCTCCGCTATCTGTAATATCCGATTGTCAATAAGCCTTGTTGTGCCAAACTTCACCGCTAATGCCAATATAAGTGGTTGATGGATCGTTTTTAATAAAGCTTTTGCATCCAGCACTTGAAGCGAAGGATAATGAAGCAGCTCGACGTAATCAATTACAGCTTCACTCGCTTTCACCAATTGTAGCTTAACCTTAGCCTCCAGCCGTTCAACCGTCATTTCAGGCTCATTTATCCAATCAGAAGCCTGCGCCAGCGTTTTGGATAAAACGACAGCCTGCTCCCGCTGCTCCGCACTAAGGAAAACGTTTCGCGAGCTTAAAGCAAGACCATCCGGTTCGCGAACGATTGGACTTGGCACGATCTGCACAGGAAAGTTAAGATCACTCACCATCTGTTGAATAACGGCAACCTGCTGCGCATCTTTCATGCCAAAATAAGCTCGATCCGGAGCGACCAAATGAAACAGCTTGCTTACAACCGTCCCCACTCCGTCAAAATGTCCTGGTCTGGAAGCGCCGCATAAACGATCCGTAACCTGATTGACGATGACCATCGTTAATGGCTTTTCCGGATACATTTCCTGAACGGATGGAATAAACACGATGTCAATACCGCATTCTTCCGCAATGGCTAAATCGCGCTTCTCATCACGCGGATAACGGTCCAGATCTTCGTTCGGTCCAAACTGCAGCGGGTTTACAAATATGCTAAGCACAGCCGTATCATTTTCAGCATGAGCTTGTCGCAGTAGGGAAGCATGGCCTTCGTGCAAATAACCCATGGTCGGAACAAAGCCGATACTTTTGTTCTCCTTGCGCACGGCAATTAAATGCTGCTTTAGCTCTGATTTTGTCCGGCAAATGATCATGGCAGTTTGACCTCCTCTTTTGTGAGGCCATCATTTTCAGTTGTTTTATGATTGCCGCTATCATTTGAACCGCAATACAAAGACGGAATAATGGCAGGTTGTGTATTGAATACATGCTCTTCTTCTGGAAAGCTTCCTGTTTTCACATCATCTACATACGATTGGATTGCATTTCTAATTGTTGTACCGATATCTGCATATGTTTTTACGAATTTTTTCTCAAAATAAGGCGATGAATATTGCAATATATCATGATATACAAGCACTTGGCCATCACAACCGCGTCCTGCACCGATTCCTATAACAGGAATCGAAAGCATATCGCTTATCATAGTAGCGATTGGTTCTGTTACTAGCTCCAGAACGATACTGAATGCGCCTGCTTCTTCCAGCGCTCTCGCATCTCTTATGAGCTGCTCCGCTTCGGCGTCTAATTTACCTTGAACTTTGTAGCCGCCAAGCTGATGGACTGATTGTGGTGTAAGACCGATATGTCCCATAACAGGAATACCAGCTTTTACGAGTGCAGCGACATCAGATGCGATGTCAACCCCACCTTCCAGCTTTACAGCTTGGGCTCCGCCTTCTTGCATGATTTTTGCAGCATTGCGCAGTGTTGATTCACGTCCGATGCCATAAGTCATGAAGGGCATATCGGCAACGATAAACGTTTGCTGGGCTCCCCTAGCAACCGCTCTTGTATGATAAACGATGTCATCGATTGTTACGGGTATGGTTGTATCATAACCAAGTACTACATTCCCGAGCGAATCTCCAACCAATATGACATCAATTCCAGCTTCTTCAGCAAGTTTGGCTGAAGGATAATCATAAGCTGTCAAAACGGAAATCGCATTGCGGTCCTGCTTCATCTTTTTAAGTTTCGTAATCGTCAGTCGTTTCCTCATCAGCTTTCATCCTCCCGTTCAATGATAGGATAAACACAAAAAAACCTTTTAGCCGCTGCTAAAAAGGTCCCCAAACTGAAAAGGAAACGTTTGCTTGTTGTGCTTCCTTCTGTCTCGGTCCCTACGGCTCAGAGCAGAGTGTGCATTCCCAACCATTTACATCGTATTTTTTATCACCAGTGCAGCTTCCTTAGAATACCGCCTGATAACTTTAGTTTACCAAAATATCTGCATTACGTAAACGACTAGTAACGTATTATAGCGGTTCGCCCATTTCTGCCGAGAATACAGGCTTAATCGATCCGTCTTCAAGTTGGATTAGAATAGCACCACTCTCATCAAGCCCCATCGGAATCCCAACCATATCGCCTTGTGGGGTCATGAGACGCACTGTTTTGCCCAAAGATACGGACAAAGCTTCCCAAAGCGTTACAATCGGGCTGAAACCTTGCTCATGATAAAGGAAATACAACTGCTCCCATTCCTTCAGAAAATCAGCAATGACTTCTTCTCTTGACCATTTCTGCTGACCACTTATGCGAAGAGATGTTGCTTTCTCCAGCAATTCCACTGGATAATCGGATTCTTCTAGATTAACGCTAATGCCTACCCCTGCAATGACATATCGCAGTCTTTCGTCTTCTGCGGCTGACTCAAGCAAAATCCCGCTAATTTTTTTACCTTCAATAAGCAAATCATTTGGCCATTTAATTCCAATCGGCAACCCAGTTAACCGTTTCAAGCTGCGGCATAACGCAACCGCTGTCAATAACGTGAGCTGTGGCGCAAAATGAATAGGTACGGATGGACGAAGCACCATGCTTATCCAGACACCTTTGCCACGCGGCGAAATCCATCCGCGTCCCATTCGGCCACGGCCTTTGACCTGCTGCTCAGCAACAAATAACGTGCCCTCTAAAGCGCCTTCTTCGGCAGCTGCACGGGCAAGATTTTGAGTTGATTCCACGGTTTCAAAGTAATGAATTTGTTGCCCAAACACTTTAGTATCCAGCCGATTCTCAAGTTTTTCTACAGACAGCATGTCCGGTATGCTAAGGAGACGATAACCAAGCCGCCTTGAAGCTTCAAATTGATACCCTGCTGCTTCCAGCTTGCGAATTTGTTTCCATATTGCTGTTCTGCTAACGCCGAGCTCTTGACTTATGTTTTCTCCTGACACATATTCACCTGGTTTGTCTATAAACAATTGAAGCAAGAGCTCCTGATTCATTTGCACTTTCCTCCTAAAATATTGCAAAGCATTCTGCTGCGTAAGTTACTATTTATCGTCCAAGCGACGCTTGTTCAAGCAAAACGCTTCGATCATTCTTAACCTCTCCAATGGCTACTAATAGTAGTAGTCTGCTCAAAGTTTCACTAACCCAAGGCCCTGCATCTTTTTGCAAATGGTTTGATAGATCCTTGCCCGTCACTTTAAGCTGCTTGAGTGATGAAATGGTCATTAAATCACGCCAGCTCTCCAAACGTCTTAGAAAGTCAGCAGCGAAGCCTTGCTTCATGCCTTCGAGCGTTCGTATAATTTGAATCCATTCGCTGCAAGCACCTTTACCGTAACGAAAAACAATGTTCAACCAGCCCGCGTGAAGCTCACGTTCATTAGTATGATTCGAGATAACTAACATTTCCTTATGTATCGATACGAAATTAGTAATGGTCTTACTTCGCGTATTTGAAAATTTCAGCACTTGCAACGCCTGCTGCGTCGCCTCAACTGATAAATCCAAACCTATAGCCAGTGCTCCCCAGCGACAATCGACAGCTGTCAGCTCATGCAAACGAGAATAAAGCCTTTTCGCCTCACCTAATTGTCCCATCTCTTTTAGCGATTTCAATGTTTCTTCGATAAAAGACTCCTTCAGATGAAACAAAAGGCCGCTTGCAACGACAAAATGCAGTGCCCTTTGAGGCTCAGCTCCTGTTAGCATTTTATCAAGCTCGACCTGTACACGCTCCATCGCAATATACTTCATCAACTCGCGATAACGAATAATCGCTTTCCATGTTCGCAGTGACGGAGTAAGCTGGTAAACGCCAATGAACCTGACCGCTCTTAACATGCGAAGCGCATCCTCTTGAAAACGCGCGTTCGGATCGCCTACTGAACGGAGCAGATTCGACTGCAAATCTTGAATACCTCCATATGGATCGTAAAGCGTACCATCGCTATAAAGTGCCATCGCATTCATTGTAAAATCACGACGCAGCAAATCACCGTCAAGCTCTGTAATATAAAGTACACTTTCAGGCTTGCGATGATCCTCATAAGCAGATTCTTGCCTAAAAGTCGTCACTTCATATGTAATGTCGTCATGTATGACGGTTATTGTTCCATGCTGCAAACCCGTTGGGATGCATCGCTCAAAGAGCCCCAGCACCTGCTCCGGAAGAGCAGACGTGGCGATATCCACATCCTTTATCGATATGCCTAAAAAAGTATCACGAACTGCGCCCCCCACAAAAACGGCTTCGAAATGATGCTCTCGAAGCCGTTCAACGATGGGCAATGCAGCTATGATCGGTGCTGATAATGAAAGCCGCATGTCATACACCTCTCTTTGCTGCGGACTTTATTAGCTATCGCTGCATACAGCGATAGGCAAATCCGCTTCAATGCCGAGTACCCGATAATAGATTTGCTCATATTGTGTTGTAATTACATCATTACAAAACTCGTTTCTCGCTCTAAAGATGCAAGCCTGCTTGAACTGATCATGAAGCTTCTCATCCGTAAGCAGTCTTTCCGTATTTTTTGCCATATCATCCACATCGCCAATAGCAGACAGGAATCCGGTTTCTCCGTGAGTAACAAGTTCAGGAATACCACCGGCATTAGAACCGATAGTCGGAACGCCGCAGGCCATTGCCTCAAGGGCAACGAGTCCGAAGCTTTCTTTCTCTGAAGGAAGCAGAAGGACGTCTGCCATTGAAATGACTTGTGCAACATCCTCTTGTTTGCCTAGAAAATGTACTCGGTCTTCGAGGCCAAGCTGACGAATGCGACACTGGATTTTTGAGAGTTCTGGTCCTTCTCCGACCAAGAGAAGTTTGGACGGTATCTTTTCGGATACACGGGCAAATATTTCAACTACATCCCCAACACGCTTGACCGGACGGAAATTAGAAATATGCATCAGAATCTTTTCATTAGGAGCCGCATAATCTGCCCGCAAGGAAACAGCATCACGCGGATAATAGACACGTTTATCAACAAAGTTATAGGTTAAATCGATTGGTGTCGTTATATCAAGCAGTTGTCTGGTCTCTTGAATCAGATCCTTTGAAACTGCAGTTACGGCATCGCTTTGATGGATTGCAAGACGAATTAAGTTTTTCAACGATTCATCCTGTGCCAGCACCGTAATGTCAGTACCATGAAGCGTTGTAACCGTCTTGAGGCCATCGCCATTCATTTGCTTCGCCAAATAGGCGCAGACCGCATGTGGCACTGCATAATGGACATGTAGCAAGTCAAGCTGCTGCATTTTGGCTACCTGAGCCATCTTGCTCGCTAAAGCTAAATCATAAGGCGGGTAACGAAACACATAATAGTCGTTTACTTCTACCTCATGGTAAAAAATATTTTTATTAAAGTGACCTAATCGAAAAGGAATACTGTGCGTAATAAAATGAATTTCATGACCACGTTCCGCTAGCAATTTACCTAGTTCGGTTGCAACTACGCCCGATCCGCCCAAGGTAGGATAACAGGTTATACCAATCTTTAATTTTCTCGCCACTGTTGTCGCACCTCCTGTGTTCGTTACGTATAACTATTGTATTACACAAGAGCTGTACGAATTGTCAAAAATATTGTATGGCGTGAGGGCGCTTAATTGCGAAGCCCTCTGCATATGCCCAGCCTCTTGCTTGTCCAAGTAACGAATCGCGTGCTTCTACTCGTTCAATGTAATGATTCGTGAGCGGCGTAGCTACTCGGTCGGAACCAGTTGCCGCATCGAATTGTGAACGATAAGCTAAAAGCGCATTTCGTTTTGTCGCTTGAAAATCAGTAATATCAACGGTTAACGATACTTGATCTACATCATTTATATAGTAATAAATAAGCTGTGATACTGAAGCGGCAGGCAACTCCGGCATATAGCGGCGCAGCTTGGCGTTGAACACAGCTTCTTCAATTAATCTGCTGCAAGCCACATGATCAGGATGACGGTCTACCCAATAGGGTGCAAATACAATTCTAGGCTTAAAATAGCGAATTTCTGCCACGATACGTTCGATTTGATCGCGTGTAGGCTCCAAACCCCGATCAGGCAGACCCAAATTAGTACGATCATGCAGTCCCAGCACTTTTGATGCTTCATCTGCTTCTTGTTTTCTCAGCTCGACTGTACCATTGGAGGACATCTCAGCCATCGTCAAATCACATACGCCAACTTTATAACCAGCATGTACATGTTTTGCGATCGTACCGCCCATTCCAATTTCAGCATCATCCGCATGTGCGCCAAAAACGAGTATATCCAGCTCTGCCGTCATTATTCAATACCTGGTTTATATTTATGGACGAGCTCGCGCCAAGCGAAATCACCGCGCTCAAGTGCTTTTACCAGCAGCTCAGCAGTCGCTACATTTGTCGCAACTGGTATGCCTTGTACATCACATAAACGAAGCAAAGCAATAATATCCGGCTCATGCGGCTGTGCCATTAATGGATCACGCAAAAAGATAATCAAATCCATTTCGTTTTGTGCTACCATCGCGCCGATTTGTTGATCGCCGCCAAGGGGTCCTGACATAAACCGATGAATGGATAAGTTTGTTTGTTCCATAATACGAGTACCCGTCGTGCCAGTTGAAAATAACTGATGCCCTACAAATACTTTCTCGTACGCGATAACAAAATTAACGATTTCCTCTTTCTTCCGATCATGCGCAATGAATGCAATGTTCAACATGCCGTTCCCCTCTCCTGCTGCCCATTAATCTAATCCATAATATGTTCAAATCCGTAAATTAAACCGCTATACGTCATTACCTTCTTCACTGCTACGTTTACACCAGGCATATAGCCTGCACGATCATAAGAATCATGTCGGATTTTGAGCGTTTGCCCATAGCCGCCAAACACAACCTCCTGCTGAGCAAATACGCCAGGAAGTCTTACACTATGTATACGGAAGCCGTTATAATATCCGCCGCGCGCACCCTCAATGACTTCTTCCTCTTGCGGGTTCCCTTGACGAAATTCTTTACGTACCTGTGAAATCAATTCTGCAGTTTTTATTGAAGTACCGGATGGAGCATCCAACTTTTGATCACCATGATACTCAATGATTTCAACATGCGGTAAATACTTAGAAGCTTCAGCAGCAAACTTCATCATCAAAATAGCACCGATAGAGAAGTTAGGTGCGATTAGGCCGCCAATTCCTTTTTCTTGACAAAGCTCGTCCAACTCCACGATTTGTTCAGGAGTAAAACCAGTTGTCCCGATAATAGGACGAACTCCCGATTCAATTGCCGTTTTGGTATGGCCATATGCCATCTGTGGCACTGTAAAATCAACTAGAACATCTGCTTGCGCTTTTTGAAGTGCTTCCTCAAGTGTTGCGCTAACTACGACTCCAGTATCGGCTTTTCCAGCAAACAAACCTGCGTCAACTGGACCTGCAGATGGAGCGACGGCCGCCACCAATTGAAGCGACTCGTCCTCCAGCACCATTTTTACAACTTCACGGCCCATTCTCCCGCTTGCACCAGCTACTGCCACGCGTATTTTTTGTGTCGACATCATATCACCTGTTCCTTTTTCTTTTTGATGCATCCATTTGAAATCGCAGCATTCGCCTCTTACGATTAACGTCAGCAAATAACCTTCTCGCTGCCGAATGGCTGGGATCAAGCCGCATGGCTTCCCTTGCGTTAATTACCGCGTTATCGTATTGATTAAGAGAAGCATACAAAACGCCGAGCGTATAAAATGCATCGAAGTTTAATGGATCAAGCAATGCTGCCCTCTCCAGCAATGGTGCAGCTTCAAGCAACTCTGGCGGCACTTTTGTCAGCAGAAAATTGGCTTCCGCTTGCAAAATTCCTGCTTCAACGGTTTGCAGATGATATTTATACTCTGCAAGCTCAGGCTCAAGCCTAACTGCTGTTTCTGCATGCTGTTTGGCTTTTGACCATTTTCCGCTTCGAGCGCATGATACGGCGCATGTATGATAATAGAATGCATTCTCCGGTTCAACCTCAATGGCTTTCTCAAACCAATATATCGCTTGCTCGAAATCACTATTAAAGATGAATTCATAGGCTTTTTTCATGCAGCTCTCTCCATCCATCCGCCCATCCTCCTTGTACACAGGTTGATGGTACAGCATATGTATGGAGCTTGTTTACTGTTCGGTTATTTTCTTCGTCCACCGATTCGCATCGCGAGTAGCAAACTTATGCATGACTTTATTATGCGCTTCGGTTAAATCTATATTGAGTGAATTAGCGAAGCACGAAAGAATAAATAAAATATCTCCAAGCTCCATTTCAACGGAATTATCCGCTTCATCGGCTTTTTTTGGTTTTTCTCCATAAAAATGGTTCACCTCGCGAGCAAGCTCGCCCACTTCTTCAGACATTCTTGCCATCAATGCAAGTGGACTGAAGTAACCTTCTTTAAATTGAGAAATATAATCATCAACTTCTCGCTGAATATCTGACAACGTTTTTTCCGACATCTGTACTTTTCCTTTCTGTCGATAGCTATACATTCATATGTTAACTTAAAGACCTAAACAAAATCAATGTTTTTAAATAGCTTTCTCTGAATAGCAAAAAAGTCGTCTATTGCGTCGTTCAGCAGCAACGAATTTGCCGCTAAAATCGAATGTACGCAATATCGACTTTCGAGCTTTTGAGAAATCGGCCATTTAGGTTAAAGGCTTGACTCCAAAAGGATTTGTTTTGTATTTTCTCCACCCTGTATAGGTAAGGATGGCTGAAATAAAAGCACCTAAAAATAGTGTCCAGCGCAGTGGATTCGAGATTGGCACTGCAGCGACAACGGGAACATCTGCTTCCAATTGGTTCTGATTAAACAATCGAACGAGCGTTTCCTTTAACTCAAGCAAAGATCGATTAATCTGAGCATTATTATTTTTATCATTTCGAGATGCTTCCAGCAGTCGATTTGTATATTGAATCCGTTCAGTCAGCTCTGCTTCATGTTTGCTTCCATACAGCATACTCACAGCAGGTTTAATGCGATTCGCATGTTGTTCCAAACTTATCATTACAGCACGTGCTGCTATCGCTCCATCATCAGTTTGTCGCTTCCAAGCTTTTTCTACCCGAGAAATATCGTCCAGCATAATTTTTTCATATTGCAGCCACAACGCGTTTTCAGGCCTCGCAAGTGCATCAGCTGCTAGCTTAAGCCGCGCTGCTTCTAGAAACCAGCTTGTCCCTATTGAGCCTTTTACGAGCGTTTTCTCAATCGCGCTAGCATCTTTTTCAACCGCCACCCAACCATCAGCATTTCCTGATGAGTATTTAAGTCCTCCATCAACCATTTGCTGAAGCTGCTGGACATATTGATAAGCCGCTTGTCGATTATTTGTATAAGCTGCTTCATATAACGAACTTGCAATATCATCCAGACGTTGAACTTGTTTGCCCGGATCTGGCGTCAACATCGTTGCATATGCTTGAAGCGCTGCTCCGCTACCCCAAACTAAATTAACATAACCTATCGTCATGACGATACATAAGACGAATGGAATTATAAATCGTACCTTCATGGACATCCCCCCATAGTACACTTTATGAGGGGATGTCCATCGTTATACCTTCTTTCTAAAACGCAAAACGAGTAAACCCGCACATAAGCTGAAGATCGACAAACCATATGTAAACATGCGAACTGCTGTTAAATCATCCTGCAATTCATCTGCAAGATACGGAAAAATTCCAAATGTGTAATCGACCGTATCATTTAGAAGAAGCCATCCAGTTGCTATAATAAGCGAGAATGCCCCTGCTTTCATAAATCTGAAGAAAAGCAAAGCCTCAAACGCCATTCCAAGGTGGGAGGCCATAAGCATGTAATGCTGCCAATTCAGTTCAGAACCCTGCCATGCTCCCGCTAAAATCATCGATACAGCCCAAATGCCGTATTTGACTGAACACACAACAGCTAACCCTTCTATAATGTAACGTCCAATCATAACGAGGCCGTAAGAGCGTTTTGGAGGAAACAAAAAATAAAGAAGAGCAATAGTGAAGAACAAACTTGCTGTCGGAGAATCAGGTACAAAAACAATTTGCCACAAAGGATGGCTATTTAAGGTTTCAGCTAATTGTCCTTCGTACCAGATGTAGCCATAAACCGTTCCAAAGAAATTAACAATAAACAACAACCACAAAAATGGTCGGCTTAGCAAAAATTCACGGCTCCAAAAAATAGCGAGCATGATGAATCACTTCTCCTTCGCTTTAACATAGAAAGGGCATATATTCGAAGAAAAACCTGACCGTGTAATACGATCAGGTTTTTCTTTTTAAGATTTATTCTGTTGCCGCTTTTTGTTTGGACAGCCAAGTAGTCAGCTGATCAATTTCTTCGGCAGACAAAGTATCAGCGAATGGTGGCATGCCGTTACGACCGTTCGTAACAACTTCCACAAGCTGCTCTTTAGACAAAACATCGCCAACCCCAACTAAACTAGGAACTGATCCTTGGCCTTTTAGGTCAGCAGCGTGACATGAAATACATTTCGCTTGCTCAGCAATCTTCATTGCTGGATCATTCGCATCAACAAGTGAAGCTTCAACCGCTGGTTTCGTGTAGTTCGGACGCTCTTGGCCTGCTAATGCAGCCTCACGCGCCTTCTCTTCACGCTCATGATGTTCAGGCACTTGACCATTGATTTCAAGTTGATGTTGGTAGTGATCCCATGAAACAACTGTCAAATAAACACAAGCTACAAGTGTTAGTCCCATCAATGAGGATGCAATCGGACGGCGGTAGAAGCGACGCTCCTTGCCAGTGTCGAGGAATGGTGCAAGTAACAACGCACCAAACATGATTGCAGGAATACCAACTGTTCCGAGCAAGATGTAATCTTGCGAAACATATGGGTATTTCAAAAATTGATACAAGAATAAAAAGTACCAATCCGGCATCGGTATGAATGCCGCATTCGTAGGATCTGCTGGATAGCCTAGTGGTGCTGGCTCAGCAATGACCCATACTAGAAAACCAACCAATACGACACAGCCGACCATCCATTCCTTAAGCAGGAAGTTTGGAATAAACGCTTCCGATTTACCTGGGAAAGACGTGTAGTCTGGCGGAATGTTCGGATGGTTGTTTTTCTTAACACGCGAGTCGCCAACATAGACAACCTTCTCGTTCGAATTATGACCATGCGCCATAAGTATGCCTCCCTTCGCTTAAAGTGGTCCCGAAATACCTTGTTTCCGAATCATGATAAAGTGCGCAGCCAACATTGCGATCAAAGCGCCAGGTAAGAAGAATACATGGATCGCAAAGAAGCGAGTTAGAGTTTGCGCGCCTACGATATCACCGCCGTAAAGGAATGAAGCGAGATATGGTCCGATTACCGGTACGGATTCAGCAATTTGGACACCAACTTTTGTTGCGTAGTAAGCTTTGTTATCCCAAGGAAGCAGGTAACCTGTGAATCCTAGGCCTAACATGATGAAGAAGATTAGCATTCCGACAACCCAGTTCATTTCGCGCGGCGCTTTGTAAGAACCGGTAAAAAACACTCGAAGGGTATGTAAGAACATCATAACAATGACTAAGCTTGCCCCAAAATGGTGCATGCCGCGAACAATTTGTCCGAATGCAACCTTGTGCTGCAGGTAATCAACGCTTGCATATGCGTTGATAATGTCCGGAACATAATACATTGTCAAAAACATACCGGACAAGATTTGAATTACGGTGATAAAAAACGTCAAACCGCCGAAACAATAAACGAATGCGGAAAAATGATGCGCTGGGTTAACGTGCTCAGGCACTTCATGGTCAGCTACATCTCTCCACAGAGGCGTAATGTCAAGACGCTCGTCGATCCAGTTGTAAACACTTTTAAACATCTGCCATACGACCTCCTTATTTCATTCTTGTATTCGGCATTACTGGACCCAAGTACACGAAGCCGTCTTCAAGCTTCACTTCGTACTCATCCAATGGATTCGGGGCAACTGTAATGTTTTTCCCGTCTTTCGTGTAGCGCGCATCGTGACAAGGACAATCGTATTCATTTTGACCTTTTGTGTTCCATCCGATCGTACAACCTAAGTGTTTGCATACTGGTGAAAGTGCAAAGATCTTGCCATTCGCATCCTTCGAAATCCAAGCTGCAAGCTCTGGGTCACTTACGTACCAACCGTCGATCTGATGAATTTTAAATTTGAATTCTTGTGGTTCGGTCGTAATTTTGCTCTCTTCCACAACTTTTACGTATGTACCCTCGCCCTTTTTCTTAAGGAGTGGATCCACTGCGAAACGAACCATTGGTAATACCGCGCCGCCCATCATAAATGCAGTTGTGCCGCCAAGCGTATATGACAAAAATTGACGCCGGGACATTTCTTTGCGCTGAACCGGTCGATGCGCGGTCTCGTGTTGTTCATGGTTACTCATCTTCTGTTCTAACCCCCTTTGCCAACCATATCTCGCGTCTTGCCGCAGGGCAAAAACACATGACGAACTAGGACATAACTTATAATAGCCTAGGTGCTTGGGAGCGTCAAGAATATGGCTTCATATTTGAACGTTTATCAAATTATCGTTCAATAATTTGTTATCATTTTGTCACATTTGACCTTGTCTGGCATTTGTTTTCCCCGAAATCTGAATATATTATACGACAATTTTATGAAATTCATGTAGCCTGTCCACTCCATAAACTTCGGATAGCATTCGAAACATCGGATTGCAGCGGCAGCTCACCTTCGTTACTCGGACCAAACCATAAATCAACCTCTGGACATTCGACAATCAATTGTTTATTTGCGGTTACCACAATGACATAACGAAATCCACCGCGCTTCGCTGCAGCGCACCATTCATTTAAATGCTCTGAAAGACGCTCGCTGTCGGATATGTAATGCCAAGCAGGATAAGTGACCACCCGTCCTTTAAAAGGGATTTCTATTAAATCCATTATGTCCCTAAGCTGCTCGAGCCATTCTGTCGCCTCATACGGCTTTGCAGTATTCGGCATTCCAGTCACAGGAAGCAGACAGGTATCCAAATAAGGACTTAACTCCTCCCATTGTTCTCTCGTTATTTCACTAAATTTCATCGTTTCCATTCTCACTCCTTAACATAATTGCAGCCTTTATCAACATCACTGCTTCTATGTTAACTCCATTTCTGCTGATTGCCAAACCCAATCTACAGAAAAAAGCTTCCCTGAATCAAAACCGAACATAATCATCCGAATTTGATTGGGAAGCTTCTTGGCTAAATCGTCATTAACAAAAAGGACGACACTCGCTATTTTTTTAAAGCATTTAACTGTTTCGCAAGACGGTAAAACGTATCCTCGTCACCTGCGGCCAGTGCTTTGTCAATTGCCGTATAAATTTGGTTGGTTTGAAATTTCAATACCGCATCGTCAAGCACAAATTCTGCGGCCAAACCTAGCATCGCTTCATACGTTACTTTCATTTTGTCCATAGGATACACCTCCAAACCGGCGTTAAGAGATCCTATATTCTACTCCCTTTGTCACGTAGCTCTCCATCGTCTTTTTCATACGCTGTAAATCGTCCTCTGTTAATTCTCTTACGACTTTGGCGGGTGATCCGATAGATAGAGTATAGGATGGTATTTTTTTGTTCTCTGTAACAATCGAACCGGCTCCTATTAAAGCATATTCACCAATGTCTGCGCCGTTAAGTACGATTGCCCCCATTCCAATTAATGTGCCTCTGCCTATGGTACAGCCATGTATAATAGCGGCATGACCGATAGACACCTCATCAGCTAGAATCAAAGGTTGATTCACATTCAAGTGACCGACGACTCCATCTTGAATATTGCAGCTATGACCGATTTGTATAGGTGCAAGATCTCCTCGCAGCACCGCATTATACCAAACGGTGCTTTTCTCAGCAATCGTTACATCGCCAATTATTTTTGCGCCTTCTGCTATGTATACATCTTCATGAATGTTAGGCATTACGCCTTTGTATGGGATCAACAAATCTCTTCAGCCCTCTCTGATCGATCAAATATAGCAAGCTCTTACTGTCTTATTCTTCTACTGTAGCTCATATTTGATCTTACTCCAAGGGCTGCTCTATTACAAAATCAATGCACAACTACTGGACCTGACTCCTCTATGCTGACACCTGCAACCACTGCGTGCCCTGCCTTTGTCATTCGGACAACAGCCCCATAAATCGGATGCTCACCCAGTCGAAGCAGACCTAAATGAACCATCATAGCCATAATGCGCTGCTCCAAAATCGTATTTGCATCGTCGTAAAAATAAGGCTTGATGAACGGAACAAGCACATTTCTTAGTGATTCTACCGAAACCCACTCAACAGCTAGTGTATTTATCCAATGCACTAGCGACAGTAAATGTGTAATTGGTCCCTTGTATAGCTTCAGCCAAAATCGGTAGATTTGATCTGCTTCTCCTGAAGGCCTGCTATTCATGCGTTCCTCACCAGCCCCCGTCACGGTCAACAGCGTCTGATTCTCACTAATATACTTTGCGTGATAACAATAATCGTATACAAACGAGAACCGGTTCGGGTATTGGTTAAAATGTCTGCCATACCCAAAACGCCATGCGCCTTTTGCGGGAAGATCCTCCTGAACGCCAAAACGGTCAAGCAACTGCAAGGTGAAACGCTTGTACATCGAGCCGTCTGATGTTAGCTGTACTTCATTATGGAACGTGTAATGAAGCAGATGTGTGATATCGTCATGAATAAGCATTTGCTCATCACGATATATAGGTGGCTCATCCGTGTATTGCAGATCAGCTGCAAATCTTTTGGCTAACGTATCTCGAAAGCGTGCCTTTAGATCGTTTGGCACTTGAAAGAGATACCTGCTTGGTCCACTGAAGCCGTTAAACAACCAACCTTGATGCTTGAATTTGGCTATCATTTCACGCGGGCTTAGCTGCTTATCGACTGCTTCTGTCTTTTTTTTGGTACGTTTTGTTTTTTTCGGCGGGTCTAACTCTGGTTTGATGACCTCTTCCCCGAATCTGCTGTGCTGTACGCGTGCAAGCAAATCCTCCAGACTAAAGGAGTTTCTTGCTTCGAACAGCAAAGAATTAAGGAATCGTAAATCCTCCATCTTCATGCTGCTTATTTGCGCTTCAAAAACATCATTTCGACTTACGGTAGAGAGAATGGATTGGATCAAATCGTTTTTGGAATGTCCGTTGCATTCGCATCGGTAAACATCTGCAATTCTGCTAAGTTGTTGAATATCTGCATAACCTAGCATATCCGATAAATTCATAGCTCTCTCCTTTCTACAGAAGCCGCATTGTAACTTCAAGCGCCCCGCTTCGTAAGGGTATTGTGTAATGAATAAGCGTCAGTTGATATCATTATGGGAAAATATCTAATGTTTTATAACCTAGATTGCAAGGACTTTATACAAAAAAAAGCCCCTCCTTTAAAAAATAAAGGCGGGGCTTCAATGAGGATCTTAAATTTCGTTTAAATGAATAGTGCAATTATATAACTGTGGATGCCATTTCTCTTCACGAAGCTCCAATATGGAGTAGGACAGATTGGATAAATATTGGTCATCAAGACCAGAACACAGCTCTTCAAGCACTTGAGCTAGAAAACTGCCATGTGAAACGACGAGCAAGTTACGCTGTGGAAACTGCTGCTTCCATTCACTTATAGCGCTCAACCCTCTTGCTCTAACCTCTGCGTTCGATTCTACACCCTCTGCGACATCCCGCCACCCCGTGCCCCAGCGTTCAAGTCGCTCCTGTTCCTTTGTTCCCTCAACTTCACCAAAACACCGCTCTCTCAAACGCAGATCACTCTCAAGCAAAGGGATATTCAGCTTTTCCGCAATAATCTGTGCAGTCGCATAGGCTCTTTGCAGGTCACTCGATATAACAGCATCCCATATCTGATCTTCGCGGCTTAAACGCTCTGCAAGCGCTATGGCTTGTGCAATGCCTACCTCATTTAATGGAATATCCGTTTGTCCTTGAATCTTTCCTTCTGCATTCCAGTCTGTTTTACCATGGCGTACTAATCCAATTAACAAGCAGCATTCAGCTCCTTTATATAGTAGACACAACAAAAGCTCCCTAGGGAGCTTTATGATCCATCAGCACTAGCTTCGAGTTCTAGACAGCCAATTCAAGATAAGCAGCGTCATAATTAATCCAAGCAATGACAAAGCAACATAATATTGCGGAAAGGCTGGCATCACCTTTAGAACGAATGGTTCGCTTATGCTGGCAACCGGAACCTCTGCATAAAAGCCCGCTGTAATTACCCCATCGCCTGACGCATTTACTGTATCCATCAAGCCGCTTAGTTCGGCAATTTCAGCTTGCGATACACTGCCTTGATTATCAAATATGAATACAAAGAAAGCACTAGCGAACAATGCCATGCAGGCTGCAACGATCAACGCAATATTGCGGCGAAACGACTTCGAAAACTGATAGCTTTTGTGCGGAACGGGCATTAACCAAGATTCCTCAGCATAAATGCGATCCATCACATTTCGATTCACATGTTCAATGGGTCCGAGGCTCTCATCTTCCTCTGATAAGAAACGAATGAGATCCTCGCTCTCTTCCCACAGCTCAAACTGCTCCGCACATGTCTTACACTCAAGCAAATGAGTGTCTATCGCTATCCGCAATTCATCGTGATCAGATAAATCCCAATATTCGCCGAATTTGTCTTGCGCATCGTTGCAATTCATCTCGTATTCATCCCTTCGAATTCTTCCATCAACGGCGATTGTCCGAAATACGGCTCCAGCTGCGTTTTTACGCTTGCCCTTGCTCGGAATAGCAGTGATTTAACAGAACTGACCGTTTGTCCTAAAATATTTGCAATTTCTTGGTAGTCCAGCTGGTCATATTCCCGAAGAATAAGCGCTGAGCGTTGTTTTTCTGGTAAGTTATTTATCGCCTCTCGCACCATGGCCATACGTTCATTCCGAAGTACATGCTGTTCAGGAATCGCGTCAAGCGCAGCGACAGGCTCGAATCCCGATTCATCAAGTGATACATGCGCTGATTTTTGTTTGCGAAGCTCGCTAAGTACCGTATTTCGCGCGATCGTATATAACCACGTTGAAAAAGAAGCATCCAGTTCGCGGAACGAATGAAGGCTGCGGTATGCTTTATAGAAGGTCTCGGAACACAAATCCTCAGCTAATAGCTCGAGCTTTGCACTCTTCAGCATGTGATAGATAAAAGCTAATATTTTTCGTTGGTAGCGCCGCATAAGCTCGGAGTACAGCTCGACATTGCCATCCTTTATCTCTCGTATCAATTGGGAATCAGTCATGACAGGCGAACCTCCTCCACCTGCGGATTATTCCCGGACCGCTATATAGCATTGTACCGTCCCGGGAACGAAAAGTTGCGGTGTTTATCATAATTAATTCAAAAAAAACGAATATACATATTATTCGTGTTTCGAGGGCAAATTCCTGCCTCATTCGACAAAAGGATAAAATACAATATTTTTACAGACTTGGATGATGAAATGGGGATTTAACTTTTTTGATTCAAATCCTCCATACATCTAATTAATATAACATTTTTAAAGATTATTCTCTCCTACCTTTCCTCAATCACTAGTCATATGACATATAAACTATGTCTCTGTAACAAACACACAATCACATCAATATATTCAAACATATCTTATATAGTATTCAAATAAGAGGAGGTTTTAAAATAATGTCCCATAATATTGGAACGATCTTAGTTCTCTTCATTCTACTAGTCATTGTCGCGTGTAGTGGAGGCGTGTTAGGTCGTAATGAAAGAAATGATGATAGACACGATGAAAAAAACAATGTACGAGGCATCGAAAATAGAAACAATAGAGTTAGCGACAGAGGTTATGGCTGCGGTTGCGGTCTAGGGTACTAATTTATATATTCATTAAATAATAGGAGGTTTTTTGAATAATGTCTCATAACATTGGTACGATCTTAGTTCTCTTCATTTTATTGGTAATTGTTGCTTGCAGCTGTGGCGTTTTAGGCCGCAATGAAAGAAAAAATGATAGACAGGTAGAAAACATAAATGAACGTAACAACGAGAGAAAACACGAAAGAGTGAGTGACAGAAACTACGGCGGAAGTTGCGGATTAGGTTACTAATTGAATGTCCTACAACGCATCCACTATCACACTCTAATATTCATAATATAGGCCAATGGTCTTGGGCAAATGCCTCCCCATGACAAATATCCAGTCACTAAGCTTCTCTAATGCATAACTTACAATGTACACAAGTCGCAAGGAGGTGGATTTTTATGTCAGGATTCGTTGGTGGTGCTAATAATAGTATTGGTTTTATTCTGGTACTGTTTATTTTGTTGGTGATTATTTCTTGCAGCTGCGGTATTTTCGGTGGAGGATACTAATAAATAATATTTGAAGAACTTAATGATTCTTTATGCTTTCAAACCGCTGATTACCATTATGTTCTTCCCAAAAGACCCATTAAGTGGGTCTTTTGGTTTTTTCGTATTGTACCTACTCCCCGCAAAAAATAGATTATTTGTTTTCATTTATCGGTTTAAATGTCCTTCCAGCAATGAATATATACTGCAATTCATTTGGTTGAATGATCGTACCTCCACCTGCATGATACCGATAATTAAACTGTCCAGCGCGGCTTTAACAACTTCTGTTGTTACCGTTTCAAGCTTATTATTTCAAGTATTCTTTCAATCTGAGTGAACAGTCTCTGTATAAGCCTGAAGTTCCCACCAGTAATTTAATCGGAAATTTCAGGAGAAATAGCCGTACATAAGGTAAGCATTTGAAGTGATCTCCAGCTTTTCCCCTGCTCCACACGGAGCGTGCGACTTTCACCGCGCTCCCTTTAACTGAACGTACTAGATCATAAGCATCCTCGTTACGCACAGATTTGGGATTATTCGTATCCCAAAATCGTTAAGTTTGCACTGTGGAAAGTCCCACGTTCATACCCGATTGGTGCAAATCACGCTTGGAGAATGATCGTTCTTTTCAGTTAGACTTGGGATTGTTCCTCCATTCCCATTACAGAAACTTCAGCAGTCGTACCCCTACCCTCACAAGGATAAATGCATTTAGGCAAATGCCTTATAGCAACCGTTTTGGGTGACAGCCCTTGTTGCAACGTCCCTTGTTTTCCAAGTCCCTTACAACCTAGCTCTTCGTTCTGGACTTAAGAGCTACCTCTAGGCCTGTGAGTTTAATGCCGCCATTGTTCGGCATAGCGTATTTCATAGAGAAAATTCTTACTTTACGCCGCTCACCCCACCGTTTAATGGACCATATTTTTCCATATGTTCTAACTTTAGACCCGTACATCCGGTTGTTCGTCAGTTCCTTCTGGGGAACATTCTCACCATATCCAGTTTTTCAGCCGCGCGGCATATCTGTTGGCATACCTTTTCTATTAGAATGGCTCCAGCCTTCGTTCTGCCGAATCTACCTATACTTCATACCCCATGACCTTACAGCCACGACGCATGCAGGAGTATTGTCGGGATGGTTTCAGGAAACATGGCTCCGTCATTCCCATCCTCGGTTGTAAAGTTGAGATTAATCATTTGTAATCTCCTGCATTTCACGCAGTATGACGCTTATAGTAGAACTTGTCGTACTTTCCCGTTAGCTTAATGAAGCATCGTCAGTCTACAACTTTATTTGCCGAGTCTTAAACATTATTTTCTTCTGACATAGACTCCAACTGGCATTTATGATATCTCAAGAATAATTGCGGATGTTATGGTTAAAAATACCTTTATCTAAAATACCGATACGAGGAAATTACATGGAAAAAGCGAAAACAGACTTCAAGGATATAGCAGAACTAAAAAAAATAGTTAAGCAATCGAGCGACTTTAATACGATTCAAATTTCTATAGAAAGTCACCGACTAAGCATCTCCTATTTCAAAACATTGATCGATGAGAAATCACTTCAATCAAATGTTATTCTTCCCTTGCAAAACCGCGCATTGGATTCAGAATTCAGGCAGCTTGAGGATTTAAAAGCCTGGATTCCGATTGAAGACGTAGAGATAACGGATCAGGCTGAGGACGTTCAAGCAAAACTATTGAAAGGGTACGCAGTTGCCGCGCTTGATGAAGACGATCGCAAACACGCATTGATACCTATATCAAACAGAGAAGGATTTCGAAAAACCAATGACACCGAAAACGAGTTCAGCGTCGTCGGACCCAAAGTAGGGTTTGTTGAGGACATCGATACAAACATCGGCTTGTTACGAAGGCAGATCAACATCCCAACCTTGGTTGTAAAAGAAATCATGATCGGCTCAACATCCAAAACAAGAGTCGCCATCGTTTACATCGACGGAGTAACCAATAAGCAATACGTTCAAACCGTAGAGCAAAGGCTGAAGCAAATCGACTATGACGTTATATTCGACACGTCTCAATTGGACCAATTCATTTCGGACAACTCATTGACACCGTTCCCGTTATTTCTGTCTACGGAACGCAGAGACCGGGTCGTGTATGCGCTAATTAACGGGCAAGTTGCGTTTATTAGCGACGGGTCACCTTATTTTGTTACAGGCCCCTCTACATTATTTGACTTTTTCCTCTCTCCGGAAGATTATTATTTGCCTTGGATATTGGGTTCATTTTTTAGGATGATTCGTATTTTCGGTGTTATTTTTTCGTTATTCGCAACGTCAATGTATATCGCAATAACCACTTTTCATTATGAGGTCATTCCGAGGGATTTGTTGGAGCCGTTAATTTTCTCTAGAAAAAACGTCCCTTTTCCTCCTCTACTTGAAGTGCTTTTTTTGGAAATAACGATCGAATTTCTCCGGGAGGCCGGCGCCAGATTGCCGACAAAGATCGGTCAAACATTAGGTATCGTAGGAGGTATCGTTATTGGTCAAGCTACGGTCCTAGCCGGTTTGACAAGCAATATTTTGGTTATCATCGTCGCCTTTTCGGCGTTGGCCTCGTTTGCGACGCCGATTTATAAGATGTCAAACGCGATCCGGTTTTTACGTTTCCCATTGATCGTTGCATCATCTATATGGGGAGCTCCAGGACTGTTTATCGGGCTTGGTTTTCTGCTCGTCCACCTTACCCGTCTGACCTCGTTAGGCGTACCGTATATCGTGCCAATTAATCCTTTAAGGATCCAGGATCTCAAAGATAGCTTTATACGTCCGTCGTATCAATTTACTAATGATAGACCGAGGTATTTAAGACCAAATTCTTTAGTCAGATACAAACCTGGACATTTTAAACGGGAGAACGATTTGGATAGAGAATGACGGAGAAAGCGGGAATGATGGAGTTGAGAAGTGCGATTTTCTTGATTATCGTTCTAAGTACATTTATTACTGCGTGCGGCGATATAAACATTGTGAATAGTATTAAAATTGTCCAAACTATAGGTTACGATGCCGTCGAAAACGGAGTAACAAGCAGTGCTATTATTGCCAATTACGAAGAAAAAGGAAACTCGAAGTTAGAATTTATCGTGACGGAGTCTAAATCCTTTTACGACAGCTTGCCAAGGCTAAACACAAAACTTGACTTCCCGATTGAATATGGACAGCTGAGAATGGCGTTGTTCGGAGACAGGTTCGCGCGCAAAGGTATTAAAACAGCAATCGACAGCCTGATCCGCGATCCCAAAATATCCTCTAGAATGCACCTTGGCGTCGCGGATCGAGACGCTTTTGAAATATTGAACCTATCCGAAATTAAGGGTGATCCTTATTTTTTAGCCGATATGATAGAACAAAATATTATGCACGGAAACTTGCCGATGATGAACCTTCACGTAACGTTTTTTAATTTTTATGGCGAAGGAAGGGATGTCTTTCTGCCGTATTTCACAGTAGAACGCGAAGAAATTAAAATCGACGGTTTAGCTTTGTTTAAAGGCGATAAATTCAAAACCAAAATTGGCATAAGGGACGCCTTCGTACTGAAGATGCTGCTTGAAAATTCAAAGAATGGGAGCGTCATAGTTCCTGTGAGAGGACCGAATCAAAAACGAGATGATTATTTCTTAATAAAAAGTATCGATTCGAAATCAACATTTAAAGTGATTGGCACCGGATCTCCGGCCTCCGTCTCCATCCGCATGAAACTGAACGCGCAAGTGAAGGATATCCCTCAATGGATTGATCTTACATCGGAGTATCAGCTTGCATCGCTTGAGAAAAGCATGGAAGTCTATTTTGAAAAAGAAATTCAAAAGTTTATCTCGTTATGCAAAAGAAATGACGTGGATCCGCTAGGCTTGGGCGATCTAATAAGAAGCAGATCCCATGAATGGAATGCAAGAGAGTTTCAAGATCAATATGACGCATTAAAAACGACAGTAAACGTAGACGTTCGCATAGTCAGGACCGGCATCGGTGAGTGACGGCAGCAAGGCAATGCTTTGGGAGGGTAACACGGCGTGAAAAATGAAATCGGCGAAAATCACATGATATCTCCCTACTTAATCATTTTTCTTCTTTATGTCAGCATGGTGGGAGTCGGAGTGCTGACGTACCAAAGAAGATTAATGGAGCATGCAGGTTACAATGCATGGATTTCCGTTATTTTATCGGGGATTAGCATCCATATTCTCTTATGGATGATTTATAAAATCTTATCATCGACCAATGACTGTCATGATATAGTGACAATTAACAACAGGCTGTTCGGTAACATTATGGGTAACTTCATAAACTTTGCCGTTGTTCTATATTTTGTATTCGGGGCATTTGTTAAATTTAAAATTTATATTGAAATGGTTCAAGTTTGGATTTTCCCCAGCATGAGTTTTTTACCCGTCAGCATCGTTATTGTTCTGCTAATCTACTACACTGTGTCCGGCGGATTCCGTTCCGTTACGGGAATAGCCGTGTGGGCGACGGTTATTTCATTCACTTCCGTTATTCCGCAAGTTTTACTTTCCTTTCCGTTTTTGCGTCCGTTAAACCTATTGCCTCTGCTGAACCATTCGGTAACCGAAATTTTACTCTCTTCAAAAAGCATGGCATTTGAGTATTTGGGGTTCGAGACGCTTCTTATATTTTATCCGTTTATAAAAACACCGGAAAAGTCACAAAAATGGGCGCATATCATAATGATATTGGTTACATTATTGTATTTGATTATTTTAATCATGGCTTTTATGTTTTTCGCCGAAGATCAGCTGCGTCATTCCATATGGCCGACGTTGAATATGATTGGCATCTTTGAAGTACCGCTGCTCCAGAGACTCGAATATTTTGCGGTTTCAATTTGGTTTATAAAAGTTCTAGCCGGCACTTCCGTATATTTATGGGTGGTATGCCGCGGAATGAAAACCGCTTTTCGCATAAGACCGCGAATTAGCTTGATGGTTTCTCTAATCTCAATCACGGCTTTGAATTATTTCATTATGGACCACAGAACAATTGAACGGGTATCCGACATCTATTCAACCGTCGGCCTATATTTTATTTACGGCTATATCCCGTTTATATTTATATGCGTGCTGATACGAAAAAGGTGGATTAAGCGTCTCCAAAGCAGAAAGACGGTTTTTTGAACAATATCAACACAGTGACTAAGAAGTCCTTGGCTGCTCCCGTACCGCGTGCACCTGCAAAGTCAGCTTGCTGTCCACCATTGCTCAAAATCACGTTCCTCAAGGCGAGCGGCCGAATTTCCTTTTCCAGCCAAGCGCGGTCCTTGCCGGTCTCGCACAGAAGCGCATGTTCCATCTGGCCGTCGATAATGATCGGTTTGGTCAGATTGAAAGGCTGCGTGGACAGCTTCAGGTCCGTCGGCGTCACGGCCCGATAAGCCGTATTTACGAAGACGGAAAGCGTACCGCCTGGTTCCCATGCTGCAAAGGCAACCTTCGTGATATCCTCTACGTTCGATTTTCTCAGCTCTGCATACAAAAATTCAATTTGCAGCTTCGCTTTCGAGAGATTTCGGTAGTTAAACTTACCATCTGAATAAGGGTAAAACAAAATATAGTACCTGGTAACTCAAAAACTTTATAACTTCCCGTTACTTCAACGAACAAAGGCAGCCGATCCTGTGGCCGGCTGCCGTCACGTCGTGATGGAAATTCGTTACCCGTTAGCATAATAATGAAAGGGGTTTGTCTAAGATTCAGGATGAGAACCCAGCTAATTTTCTCATGTGAAGGCAGCTGGGTTTTTAAAGTTAGATGTGCAAAACAACGCTTAAAAACAACGAAAATTACCACTTAAAATGACACCGCTTGGCCTTCAGGTAAATCTTTCCCTGTATTATTACTAGCAGTTACTGTTAAATCAATTTGAGATATTTTATTTTCCACAGAGACGTTATATGAGATTTCTACTGACTGGAACGCATTTGGGTTTGCTGTTCTTGATATCCCTACAGGCCATCATCAGAAAGATACTGTAGTTTTCCTTGTTTTAACAACCGTTCGTCATTCAAAGTGATCACATTATTTTCATGATTAATTTTAAATGAGAAAGAATCAAAAAGAATACGAGCAGGCACAAGCAAGAAACCTTTTTCTACCACTGCTTTTGTGACCATCTCTACATTTTGACCATTAACCTTTGCTGTTTTGTTGCCTGCCTGAATTTCTACAACGTTCTCCCCTTCTTTAATCCTTCGGATAGGTATAAGCTACATAATAATCATTCATTTTCAAAATAACTGGAGTACTTTTTTTTGGCGCTGCATAACTGACGGATACTATAGAAACCATCATGACACCTGCAATGGACAGTTTCATTAATTTTCTCATCATTTACCAAACGCTCCTTTATTAGCATTTATCGGTTTAACGCATATCTCCCCCAATTTGTTGCACAAAAGTGTTTGTTAGATAATGCTTTTCAATTTTCAAAATGATATATTGAGAATATCAGCAAGGAAAGGATGATTAATCATGACATGCATCTCCATCGAATACATCCATATTACAAATATTAAATATCCACCCATAAACCAAAAGGATGGTCCTATTTGAAAGTTAAAATTAGCAATTATACTCCTGTCCGTTTTTTCATAAACGACAAAATCAAGCTTGAAAAAAATGCTTTAGCAGAACTTGATCAACTACTCACCGTAAATGAATCTGTGGAAACACTGAAGCAGCACACTAGCGGATATTTTTCAAACGAACATGCAAAAATGGAAGAAGTGGCGATCACTCCGGATTTTCACAAAGGAAGCGGAATTCCCATTGGAACGACTATCTTTACCAAAGGATTTGTCATCCCACAAGCTGTAGGCAATGACATTAACTGTGGCATGCGGTTATACACGACTTCGCTGAAAGAAGATGACATTCGGTCGAATCTTAAACAAATTGAATCTGATATTCGTCACATTTTCTTTGAAGGTGGGCGTAATATTCCGATGACAAGGGTGCAGCGCGAAGCTATCCTCAAAGAAGGATTAATGGGCATACTGGACTCTCAGAAATCGATGAAACGTGATGGTTTGTGGGAGTTTTATGATGCTGAGCAGCAAGCGGAGGACCTCTTAAAGGTGAACCGTTTAGGTTCGTTTATTACTGATAAAGTAGATGGTTTAGACAGCTATTTGGGCAGTAATGATTTGTCCTACGATAGTCAGATTGGATCTATCGGTGGCGGTAATCATTTTGTGGAAATACAGAAAGTAGTTAATATACGCAATCATGCTTTGGCAAACGAGTGGAATATCAAATCAGGCCAAATTGTCGTCATGATTCATACGGGCTCCGTGTCTATCGGACATCACGCAGGTTTAAATATCAAAGAAATGTTGAAAGAAATTTACCCTGCCTCTCTTAAACATCCAAGCAATGGTATCTACGTCCTGCCGCATTCTGAACAATATACCTCAGAGTGGAAGCGTTATTGGAACCTGCTTCATAACGCGGCAAACTTTGCTTTTGCGAATCGCTTGTTTTTGGGACTTATGCTGCAAAAATCTTTGGATAAAAGCATGAAGGATTTTGAATATAAATTGCTTTACGATGCGCCGCATAACTTCGTTTGGGAAGAAACCATTGATGGCAGTGAAGGCTTTATCCACCGCAAAGGTTCTTGCACAGCAAAGTCAGCGGAACAAATGATGAACACTCCTTTTCAATATACGGGTGAGCCGGTCTTTATTCCAGGTTCCATGGGAGCGAAAAGCTATATTCTCGCTGGACTTGGAAATCGGGAGAGTTTGTTCAGCGCCAGTCATGGGGCTGGCAGAAGCCTTTCTCGAGGAGATTCGGTAAAAGTTGATGATGCTTTGTTTCGTGACTTCATTTCCAAGTTTAATATTGTTACGCCAATTGACCCGAACCGAAATGACATTAAATCCAGACAAGATATTTTGAAAAAATGGGAAGAGGAATTAAAGAAAGAGGCTCCCTATGCCTACAAGGATATCAATGCCATAATCGAATCGCATGAAGAACACGGCATGGCGCAAGTCGTTGCCGAAGTAGAGCCTATCTTAACGATTAAAGGATAATCCCTTTTTTCATCAGTAAATAAAAAAAAAAATAATTTCAAGCGAAAACGTCATAAAAAAAGCATCTCCTAAATATCGGGAGATGCTTTTACTATCTTAAACGTCAATCATTGATCATTTTCGTAAAGGTAAGAAAACGTTCCAGTATCGTAACCGCTTCTGAACGTGTCACCGAATTTTTCGGAGCCAGTTTATCTTTGTCTACACCGACTAGCATGTTTTCTGACACGAGCAGCGCCATCGCTTCCTTCGCCCATACGCTAATATGGTCAGCATCTTTAAATCGGCTGTCCAAATCGACAGCTGTGGCTTGCGTGCCGGTATCCATGAGAGCCATGCTTCTAACAATCATAACGGCCATTTGCTCCCTTGAGACCTGAGCCTCGGGTTGGAAGTTTCCATTGGACATGCCATTAATGAGTCCAAGCTCGTTAGCCGTTTGTACAGCTCCTGTAAACCAGTCATTTGCATGTACATCTTGAAACACTGAAGTCTGTGAAGAGCCTTGTAAGCCCAGCGACCTTACAAGCATGGATATAAATTCAGCTCGTGTTACTTTTCCACTGGGATTGAAAACATTTTCACCGATGCCATTCACGATTTGCTTCGAAGCCAAATGCTCAATCGACCGTTGTGCCCAATGCCCTTTCGTATCTTTAAAGGTCGGGCTGGATGAAATGATGGTATAAATCTCATTATTGCGACTCTTAATCAACACTATAGTTCCACCATCAGCTGTGCTTTGAAAAATTGCAGGAACAAAACGTTTCTCATGTGTCAGCGGGTCGATAGCTACTACAGTCGAAGTTCTCGGGTCTATCTTAGAAGATATAGATATTTGCTTTTTGATATTGCTGTAGCCATTCTTCTCTAATTCCAATGACTTACCTCCAGCAACAACAGACACATTAAATGAAATCGGATCATTCAAGTTGCTAATCCCTTTTAACTTCATCTCGTTTCGATCCTTCTCTGAGAATAGGTTCGGCATTTTCTGCGTAGTCACTACGATCATCATGTCCGAAGCCTTGACGTTATGAGAAGATTCCAATTGGGTTAAAGAGATAGCTTTAATAGGAAGCTCTATACCAGCATTACTCGATTGAATAGAGACGATCGCATTCGGAACGATGTCCTGAGCTTCTTTCAACGCCTCAGCAGGAAGCTCAACCTTAGTCGTTCCATTACTAGAAACCGCAATGGAGACAATTAGATTCTTCGAAGCTTCATTAGAATGGTTGTGTAGCGCTTGAAAGGCTTTAGAGAGTGCTGTTTTATCTACCGATACTTTCGAGTAATCAACCCCGTTGTCATTTATCTCAGTCATGATCATTGCCGAGGATGAAATAGCTGTAGTGATCGATGTATTGGTCACATTAACCGGTGGTAAATTGGATTCGCTCGTTGGGGGCGTTACACTTGAATCGCCCTTATTCTTGACAGAGAACGATTTAATTGACACCATATCCGTTTTTCCTTGACCAGCGGCCACGGTATATTCACCTAGCATCGCATCAGCGGGTAAAGTGATGGTTTCCGCATAAGACCCTTGCGAGACTTTCACAACGTTGATATATAAGACTGTACCATCTGGTTTAACAATCTTCACCACGACTTCTTGATATGGCGAAGTTCCAGTAATCTTCACCGTATCGCCAGCGTATTTCACCGAAGCATCCAGAACCAGTGCTGGCAGAGCTTCTGCTCCCGCCATTACTGGAACAGAGGTAAACAACAAAGCGGTCAGAAGTATAGAAATGAAGTATTTATTTCTTTCCAAGGGAATCTCCTCTTTCTTCACTATACTAGGCTGCAGAGCCTGCTTCGTTTATTTATTTAAGCGTTACCGGCTCTGCAAGCACCGTTCCCATGTTAGTTAAATCAGCGCTGAAATCAGAAAGTATCAATACATTTACATGATAGCCGTCCTTGCGATTGGCATTGAACTTCACGTTAAATGTACCACCCGAATCAGGAATTTGGGCTTGATAGGATGCGATACTGATCGGAGTATCACCCTTCATCAGTTGAAAGACGACAACGGCCGTATTCAGATCGGCAATCGGCTTAAGCGTAACTGTGGCATCGACCAGAGCTGTGTTCGTCGCAAGAGCTGCACGCTCAACAATAAATGGATACTTAGCAGTTGGTGGTTCAACAATTGTGATCCTGCTTACTGCCTTAAAGTTTCCGTCAGCCGTAGTCACGGTAATGTCCACAATACCCGCTTTAATCGCATGGACGATGGTTCTACCATCCACCACCTCTACTCTGGCAATAGTATCATCGCTAGTTGACCAAGTAACATTCTTATTTGTTGCTTGCTCGGGCATCACGTTTGCGACTAGCTCTGCCGTCTCTCCCTTATTCAGAGTAAGCTGCTGCTTGTCTAATTGAACCCCGGTTACGTCTATTTGCTGCGGTGTTGACACGATTTCGAATGTAACTCGACCGAGTTCAATATTGTCGTTATCCGTCTTATATTCTGCTTCTCCCACATAAACCGCATCGTACTTGCCTGGCGCAAGATTCAAGCCGGCAAATGTCATCGTTCCATCGGGCTGTTTGACGCTATTCGTTTTTTGTTTCGCTATAGCCTGCACGTTCAGACCTAGCTTAGTTCCAGTAGGATAAATACCGATCCAATCTTCTCTAACCGAGCTCGTATAAGCAACCTGAACCGGATCTGCCGGAACATACGATTCCTTAACCATCTTGACGGTAGGATTGCTAATGGTCAGGTCCGGATCGATAGCTGGATCAACAACCGGTATTTGAGCCGATAGGTTTACCTCGAACTGTGCATTCGTGATCCAACTATCATTTTGGAAATCCCTTCCCTTTACCAGAACTTTATCGTCATACACTTCCACAAAATATCCTTGGCTGCCCTCTTTGCTTGTATCATCATCTGTCCACAGATAGGATGTCGCAGCAGCGTTAAACATCGTTGCATACTTGGCATTATACATGGTATCCTTCGAACCTAGCTCCCAGTGCGTATGTCCACTGAACAAAATGGACTGTGGATGCTTTGCCAAAATCGTTTTTAATTCCTTATCCTGTCTCACACCATACCAATAAAACTTCTTATTAAAGCCATCATTCGCGCCCGCCACTGTATTCTTCAACGGCTGATGATGAAAAATAAAGACAGGCTTGTTTTTCGCTTCATCCTCAGACAGCTTCTCGTCGAGCCACTTTAGCTGCGTATCCGAAAGGTACGAGTAATCCTTTAAGCCTTTTTCCGTCCCGAGAAAAATAAAATGATATCCTTTTATCCAAGTATCATAGTAATTGGACTTCATGTTCGTATACTTAGAAAAATAATCAGAATACTTGCTCCAATCGCCCCAACGCACATCATGGTTTCCTTGAACAAAGAACGGTTCGGGAAGATCTTTTTTATACAGATTAAAAATCCGGCTTAGCTCTAGATATTCCGCTTCTTTTCCGTTATCCGTATTATCCCCGACTGCCATGAGGCCGTCGCTATCCGGATTCAAGGCAATGATATCTTTTAGCGCATCTTCAATGTTTTTGTTATGCGTATGATTCTTGTTGCTGGTTATGTGCATATCCGTAATGACTTCGAAGCTGGCATTCGGCTTTTCAGCCACCAAACCTGGAATGGCTGTCGTCACATTCGCTGTTGTTTCACCAGCAGCAGAATTCGAATAAGCCAGCAGCCTCGTGGCACCACTTGGAATGACTGTATCAGCTGGAAAAGTATAAATAGCATAAGTAGATCCTGTCACTGTAGGGGGCAGAGCCGCAATAGCTGGTACGCTGGGCAGCTTGCCTACGTCATTTCCCCAATACAGCATATAATTCGTGACATTGGATTGATCACTTGGGCTCTTTATTTTCACATCACCTGCGAGTTGTGCAGCATCCGAATCCGTATCCACAAAGGAAATTTCTGTGGGAGGATTTAACGTAATAATGGAAAAAGGCACTCGCTCAAAAAGATTATATCCATCATTCTCCATATACAAAGCTTCGTAATCACCTGGTTTAAGTACATTAGTGAACGTTAACGATCCATTAGGCTGTGCTGATGCATATTTATAGGCCAAGGATGGATTACTGCCCCCTTGAACAGCCCCTTTTTTGTAAAGTCCTATCCAATCCTTCTTCGTTGCTCCCGTGTAAGATAATGTAATGGGTTGTCCATATACAAACACTGGTTTATCCATCGTGACCTTCTGAGCGGCAGCATGTACAACTTTAGCAGGTACAGCTTGCATCATCGATATAAGCAAGATGGTGAAACATAGTACCATGGACATCGATTTATAAGTGTTCTTTTTCATTAACGACACCTCGATTAGAATGGGATTATTAAGTTAAATCTGCATAAGTTTTATTGAACTTTGGTGCTTAATTTCAAACCTACGACTCCAATCACGATGAGTGACATCCAGAGTAATTGAACCATATTGAACGATTCTTTGAACAAAATAAAACCTACCAGAGATATTAGAATGATACCTGCTCCGGACCAAATCGCATAGGCAATACCGACCCCAATATAGACAAGCGCAAAGTTAAGGAAGGTAAAGCTAATCCCATATAATACAAACATCAATACGGAGGGCCAAAACCTTGTAAAACCTTCAGAAAGTTTCAAAAACGTTGTACCAGACAATTCAAATATGATGGCAAGCAGGAGCAATATCCATCCCCATCCACTTTCATCCTTCACTCGGTGAAGCCTCCAATTGAATATGCGAGTACGAGGAAACAATCACGCTCGCGTCTTTCAACAAACGAAAGCTGGCACTTGCTGATTCTGCATTTGTATTCACTAATCCAATGGTCATCGCAACCCCTGCTGCATTGCCCATCTGCATATCACCGTTGGTATCGCCGATGACAGCCACCTCATTTGGTGTCAATCCCATCTGATGGCAAGCTCTCTCCACCATATCCGGAAAGGGCTTCCCTCTCTCAACCTGATCATTACCAATAATAGCTTTGAAGTAGGAGCCTATTCCCATCCAATCTATATGTTTTATTGCTTCTGACGTATTATCTGCTGTTACAATACCAAGCAACAACCCCTCGGCTTGACACTCCTTTAAAAAATCGATCATTCCTTGTATTGGGTATGCTGGTCGAACGAGCTCCAATTCCTCGTCGGCAAGCTGTTTGCTCTCCCTCGCAATCCGCATCGATTCCCCCCAAGTGAGCCCTAAACGATAGCCCTGCAAGGCCAAGATCGCCAGCAGGTCATCAATCGATCCCATCGCTAACGGACCGTTGCGGTTGTAGTCGGTAATGTGGCCCCTAGAATCGTGAACCGTTCCCCATAGATCTGAAAGGGGAGCAATCTTACCCGGGATCCGACTTGAATATTTATGATAAATCGATTCGCTCCAGCTTCCCCAAAGGCTTATAAAATCGAGCAATGTACCGTCTTTGTCGAACAAAATCCCTTTCACTGGATAACGCATCTTGTTAGCTATCAAATCTGCCATGACCATCTCTCCTATATTAATTTGAAGGTAAACTAAACATCTTTCCTGATCAGTAACGCTTCCGTCCTTCTCCTTATTTTGCGAGTGAACCACATAACTCCCGATCGAACAAACATATTCGTCAGTATGATTAAGGTGGACAATGCTGCAGCGCGAGCAATATCTCCCGAATCTTCCATATTAACAATTGCAACGGCTGCTGGCTTCATATCTGGCGCATACAAGAATATAATCGCCGACACAGTAACCATACTGTTAATGAAAAAGTAAATGAAAATCTCTATGATTGTCAGCATAGAGAGCGGCACAGTAACGCGCAGCAGCGTCCGGTACCATGGCACATTCATCGATTCCGATGCAGCTTCGAACTCGCTATCAAGCTTCTTCAATGACGAGGTCATAGTCAGGAAGGAAACCGAGTAGAAATGTACGATGTTGCACAGGATGACAATCCAAATCGTACCGTAAATGCCATTCAAAGGCTGATTCGGATTGTTAAAGAAGAATACATAAATTAGACCCAGCACCAATCCAGGCAGTGCAAGCGGGAGCATAGATAGGAAATATGCTGCATTTCGCAAAACCAAATTGCCACGCGACTTTTCAATTAGATAAGAGAATATAAAGGTGATCACTGTACCGATTAACGCTGTGCCTAACGCGATGATTAAACTGTTAGTAAACGGTCCGCCGACTTCGAAAAATCCTTTATAGTTATTAAAAGAGATTGACAGGTTGTAAGGCCATACTTTTACCAAAGATCCGTAAATAGCAATGAGAATGATGCCCACAATAATGGTCGACACGGTAGAGCACAGCACATAGAACAAGGTATCTCGCAGCTTATTCTTTTCGACTTGATAAGGCGTTGATTTGGCGTTTAGCCAGCCGCTTTGCTTGCGCTGTGATATACGATCAAACACGAACGAAATAACAGCCGGTATGAGCAGCAATACTCCAACGGCAGCGCCCATCTGCATATTTTGTTGGCCAATGACCTGTTTGTACAAATCAGTTGCAAGGACATTATATTGTCCACCTACAACCTTAGGTGCTCCAAAATCCGTAAATGTAAGAACAAAGCAAACGAAGATTGCGCTAATTAACGCATACTTAGATCCGGGGACGGTTACTGTCCAAAATGTACGCCATTTGGAAGAGCCAAGTGTCTCCGCGGCTTCATACAGCCGATAATCGGCGCTCGCAAGTGCAACCGATAACATCAGAAACGCTTGTGGAAACGTATATAACACTTCCGACAAAACAATGCCGAGTGGTCCGTAGATCTGAATGCGGAATTCAGGCAGTAACCCGAAAAAACCAGTTGAAATCAGCCCCTGATTGCCAAACAGATAGATTAGGGCTAATCCATGCAGCATGGAAGGTGCAAAAAGAGGCAGAAGCGCAACGGATCGAAAAAACCATTTCCCACGAATTCCGCTTCTCTCAAGCGCATAAGCAAACCCAAAACCAAGCGTTACTGAAATGACCGTAGTCATCAATGAAACCTTGATCGAATTCCATAACGAAGTAACTAAAGCAGGTGTTGAGAAATACTTAATGAAGTGATCCAGCCCGATGAAATCCCCGTCTTGATTGGTTATAGCTTTCAATATCAGTTCCCCAAGCGGTAGAAGGATTGCGAATATTAATGTGATTGTCATGACGGAAATCATGATATTCTGACTCCAACCGTTAGCACCCGTCCGTAATCGTTTAAACCAAAAGTCCATCTTTTTTCGTCTCCTTAAACAACCGCAAGGTTTGTCGTCGCGTCAAATCGAATCAAATGCTCAGGAGGCAAGCTGAACCTGATTTTCTGATGAAGTCTAGCATTGAATGACGACATTACCTGCGTAGGTACATCGATCGTTACGAACTGCATGAGCGGGTTATCCTGATGACCAAGTAATTCAACAACAAGACGGTAATGAGCCCCACGATATTCGAGCTCTCGCACGACACCAAGCCTGCCTCCCTCACGTACTAGCTGAACATGCTCCGGGCGGATCGCTAGCGCTACACTATCAAGCCTTTCCATGTCCGTCTTTATAAAGCTGACGGCTCCAATAAAATCAGCAACAAATGGAGAACTCGGTCGTTCATATATTTCTCTTGGAGTGCCCACCTGGATGATACGCGACTGGTTCATTACTACAATGCGGTCAGCCATCGTTAGCGCTTCCTCTTGATCGTGTGTGACCATAATCGTTGTCATCCCGAATTTCTGATGCAGACGCAATATTTCTCGCCTTAATTTAACGCGCACCTTAGCATCCAGTGCTGATAACGGTTCATCGAGCAGCAGACAATCTGGTGAGAATGCTAAAGCCCTAGCAAGAGCAACACGCTGTTGCTGGCCTCCAGATAGTTGAACCGGAAGTTTGTCCCTGTGCTGATCAAGTTCTACTAATCCAAGCAGCTCATCCACACGATCGACGATTTGAGCTTTAGTCATACGGTTGCGGAGCCCATAAGCGATGTTCTCGCTAACCGACAAATTTGGAAACAATGCATACGACTGAAACATCATGCCGAAGTTGCGTTTCCCAGCTGGCAGCATAGTAATATCTACTCCAGCTAAAGTTAATTGTCCCTTGTCTGCCTTTTCGAGTCCCGACAAAATACGAAGCAGCGTTGTTTTTCCGCAGCCGCTTGGTCCGAGTAGACATATAAACTCATGTTTGTTAATGTCCAAATGAATATCCTGCAGCGCCGTTTGCTTTCCGTATTTCTTATCCAGATTAGATAGCGATAAATAACCAGCCTTCATCATTCATACCCCTTTGTTAATTGAAATCGGTCTACTGTAAAGTGAGGGATGACTCCTCTCATCCCTCACCCTTGTAACTGGAATTATTTTTTCGGTTCCGCTTTGGAGCCGAATTTCTTTTCCCAATCTGCAAGCACACTTTCACGATCTCTTGCTGCTTGATATAAATCAAGCTTAGTCAGCTGTGAAACAGGATCTTTGCTATAACCTTCAGGTATGCTGTTTCCTTCTTGCTTTATACTCAAAATGGCATAGTTCTTGTTATATTCCTTCATAGGCTCATCGCTGATCGCCCAATCAAGGAACAATTTCGCTGCTGGTTTAATTTCATTCTTCTTCACTAGAGCATTCGCTTCCATATCCCAGCCAGATCCTTCTTTAGGGAAGATGACTTCAACTGGAGCTCCTTTTTTCTGCTCGAGAATTCCGCTGTATCCATAAGAAATACCGATTGGAGCTTCACCGGAGGAAGCCATCTTCGCAGGCTTGGACCCGGAATGTGTGTACACCATCATATTTTCATGAAGCTTTTCCATGTAATTCCACGCCTTCTCCGCACCTTGCAGTTGAATAAGCGCATTTACGGTCAAGTATCCCGTACCCGAGGAAGCGGGGTGAGGCATAGCGATTAACCCTTTATATTCCGGCTTCAACAAATCCTCGTACGACTCTGGAATGGCTATATTGCGTTTTTCCATCTCTACCTTATTAACAATGATAGCTGTCTCCCAAATATCAATGCCTACCCATTTCGGAGGATTCGCTTTATCCTTAAATTCAGGAAGCACTCGTTCTACACCTTTGGGAGCATAAGCTTCGAGCATGTTTTGGTCATCCATGACAAGCAGGCTTGTAGCAGCAAGACCCCATACTACGTCTGCTTGTGGATTGTCTTTCTCAGCAATTAGCTTTGCAGTCATGATTCCTGTCGAATCACGAACAATATTAACTTTCACATTCGGATACTCCGATTGAAATGAAGTAAGATAAGTCTTGATCTGCTCCTCTTCAATTGCCGTATATACATTAATTTCAGCTGATTCATTATTTAATGAAGTAGACTTAGCGTTACCTGTAACTGCCCCCTCCTGCTTTGCTGAACTGCACCCTGCTAGCAAGCTTATAACGACTAATGCAGCCGCCATCGATTTCCATTTCCAATTGATTTTCACAATATTATCCCCTTTTTACGCTAATAGTGTTGTAGTAAACTGAACGAAATGTACTTCATCATTTTCAAATCGCAAACGTTCAATAAATATTTAACTTACATTGTTTTCCTCCTCAAACATTCATCATCTCTGTTCTGTACAAAATAAATTGTACACTCATTCCTAAAAATTTGTGTCAAATGACTGTTAAATGCATATTGAGATTATGTAAATAAGTTGGTTTTTCCCTTCTCGCTTAGTAGACTATCTTTTTGCTATAATATATAGTACAAATTCAAAAAATATTGAACGAAGAAAGCTTCTTTGTTATCTATGATGAGGGAAGTAAACCGTTCGGTGTCACAAAGGGAGGAAAATATGGAATCTGAACAACGACTGCGGATCAGAAAAAATATAATCGAAGCCATTGCAGAAACGATGGATTTGTATGGGGCAACTCATTCTTCAGGCCAGCTGTATGGCATCATGTTTTTTGAGAATCGGCCTATGACGCTCGACGAAATGAAAACACAGATGAACATGAGCAAGAGCAACATGAGCTATGCGGTTAGGTCACTGATGGAATCTCAAATGGTGAAAAAACTAGACGAAAAGCAAGAACGAAAAGAGCTTTATTCGGCTGAGGGTGATTTTTTTCTGGCGTTTCAAAATTTCTTTACCCATAAGCTTCAACGGGAAGTTGATGTGATGACGGAGGCTATTAATTTAGCTCTCCCTGAATTAAGTGAGTTAATTCTAGAGGAGAATTACCCTGACGAAGAACGAAAACTTGCGCTTCAGGATTTGCACAAACTCCGCCATGCCAAAAAATATTATGAATGGCTGCAGCAATTTGTCGATTTCATGCAGGGCAGCGAATTTTTCAAACAAAAATTCTAAATATGAGAAATTCATATTTAATAATCAAGACAGCAAAAAAGCCACGTCCATTCGACGTGGCGAGGTGGCTGGTATATTTTCCAAGATATTCAGCAAACCATGCTAAGCTGTAATCCGCAACTTTACTTTAACCATGTGTTCAATAATTGTGACACGGGATTATATATGTAGATTATCCAATCCAACGGGTTGGGCAGCCCCAAATGCAAGGCTTTAGCAATACCTATTGTGGTCCCAAACAACAGCAAAACGGAAAATATCCATAATTCTTTTTTTAGTTTTCCTCTTAATAGCGTTGGAACATCAATGGCGATTATTAAAGCGACCGTTACAAGGATCCCTATAGTAGACACCATATGTGTATCTTCACTCCTCTTTTTTCATCTCTTCCAAAAAGGAATTAGCTACCGTACCTAAATGCCGAATCTTATGATGAACCTTCACGTTTACTGGCATCGTCACAAAGTTTTGATTCCAATTGTTTTTCAACTTTCTCCATTCTCTAGGATTCGAACGATGAATGACCTCCCCAAATCCAAAAACATCAACTTTGTATTTTTTCTGCAGTTTCTTTACTGTCGCTTCAATGAAACCTTCCACTTTGCGGTTTGCCAATCTCTCTACTTCTGCAATGCTCTTCGTCTCCAACAAATCTAAGGAACATTGCACTTCCCCTATATTAATATCTAATCGTACTTCGATATCGATCCGCGGTTGTTCATTCCTTACGCTGCCTTTTACCTTGGTCTTAGACCGAATGACCTCGAAGGTAATTTTGCCTCCTTGCGGACAAGTAACGAAGCCGACCGTGCTTTTAATTTCATCGTTAATATAGTTGTACGCTTTGCTTTCAGTTTCATTTAACCAACCAATCAACTTATCCTTCTTAAAAACCGCTAACCCCGAGTACTGCAATATAGATGGAGTCAGAACCTTTTCCATATTTTTGTTATCTTGCCCTACTTCTTGGTCCCCCAAAACTACAAGACCTGTTAAAACAGGATCTCTTCCTTTGCTAACAAGTGTAGTTATTAGTTGATCCAATGTAACCGTTGTTGTCGGTGCCCATTGTTTCTCCGAAGTATGAAGGGTCGAGAACAAACTAACAGCTGGGATCGTTTCCAGCTTTGTTAATATTTTTAACGTATTCTCAGCAGTCGTATGCTTAGCTACAACAATAAAAAAATCGTTTCGTACTTCTTCGTCTCTCGATAAGAGATCTAACGCTTGTCCAATTCCTTCCTTAGCTAATGATTCGCCAAGAACCACAATTCGCAAATGGGAAGGATAAATTTTACGAGGGCTAACCGTGGTCATTTTACGAATCGCTTCGAAAATTGTATTTGCTGTGATTACATATGTCGTGACAGGCGTCTTGGCAACAGCCTTCTTCCCTGCAACTTCAGTCGGCTCCACGACCTGAATAGAAAGTTTATATTGATCTCCGACTTTGTCGATCCCCAAACCCACGGCAATAGCCAGTTCATTCAACTCCCGGCCTTTAAAGCAACCAGTGACGAATATAAGCGAGATGACAATTAAACAGAGTAAGCATTTTTTGCGTATCATCGCTTATCCACCTGCATTATCTCGCGACTGTTCAGTAGGGGTACTTTGTTCGCGAATGATATTGTTTTTATTGATTAAACTAGGGCGCCTAATCATTGCCCAGCGGGGGAATCGGAAAATGGTATCCTTTTGCTCCTCAAGAATAAATGGAGCAAAAGGACTCATATAGGGAACCCCAAAAGATCGCAAACTGCACAAGTGGAGAACGAGTACAAAAATCCCTATAATAATTCCAAACAACCCGAAAGAAGCGGCAAGTATCATCAGTGGAAAACGGAGCATTCTAAAGGTCATGGACATGTCAAATGCAGGAAGCACAAAGCTTGCAATCCCGGTAAGCGCGACGACAATTACCATGGCAGCAGATATGATTCCCGCCTCAACCGCAGCAGTTCCAATTACTAATGTTCCTACGATAGAGACGGCCTGTGCAATGGCCTTTGGCATTCTTAAGCCAGCCTCCCGTAAAATTTCAAACGTTACCTCCATCATGATTGCCTCTATGAATGCTGTAAATGGAACCCCTTCTCGTTGAGCAGCTAAACCAATCAACAATTGCGTCGGTAACATTTCCTGATGAAAAGTGGTGATAGCTATATAAAGGGACGGACCTAACAAAGAAATAAAAATACTAATAAAACGTAGTATACGAATAAGGGTACTAATGTCCGCGCGCGTATAATAATCCTCCGCAGCCTGTACGAATGAGATAAATAATGCAGGGACGATCAATACAATCGGCGTGCCATCTACCAAGATGGCGACTTTCCCTTCCAAAAGCTCTGCTGCAATGACATCCGGACGTTCCGAGTGATAAATCGTTGGAAAAGGAGAATAGGTTTTTTCTTGAATTAATTCCTCAATATAGCCGCTCTCCAATATGCCATCTATATCGATCAGATCCAGACGTCGATGCACTTCATCCACAATCTTGTCATCCACAATTCCTTTAATATACATGACAGCCACATCGGTTTTTGTCACTCTACCAATTGACTTCGTTGTAAGCCATAGATTTTGGTCTTTTATTTTTCGGCGAATTAACGCCGTATTGGTTCGAATACATTCTGTAAAGCCTTCTTTTGGTCCCCGTATTACGGTCTCAGTAGTGGACTCCGATACTGCACGGTCTTTCCATCCGCGCATGCCGATGATTAATCCTAGAGTACTACCGTCCAATAAGAGGACAACATCGCCGGATAACAAGGCGGTAGTCAAAGAACCAAATTCCTTAACATCCTTAATCGCTCCGACCGTGAGTATTTGATCTTTCACAACCTGAAAGATTTTTTGTGGACTCGATAACATGGGATCTAGCTGAGTATTTGGGATACTTGGCATGAGCGATTCGATGATAAATTTCTGAACAGATTGGAGGTCCGTCAATCCGTCCGTATAAAATATTCCGGCTTTAAACTTCTCTCCTGCGCCAATTTGAATTTCCCTAACCACAATGTCGGTGCTATTGCCAAGCAAGTTTCTTACATATTGGATATTTTCATCAAGGCTTTCTTTTAACAATTGTTCTTGAAAAACGTTATTGGAATCTGAGTGCTTAGGTGAAGGAAGATCCGTACTGTTTTTTGATTGTCTATTGAAAAACCCCATCTGTCTATATTCCTCTCCGCTCTGAAATAGGGTGAGTTCGTATTAAATAATTGCAACAGAAAATACTGTCCTCTAAGTTAAAATTTCTCTTACATTTATTAACCAATCTTGCATGGTTCATACATCCTATTGAGTGGAGAATGAATAGGTGGGAGTGTTTATCAAGCCCATTAAAAGGAAACAATTAGGAAATGCCACAAATCATTAATCAAAGCCAATGGAAGAGGTTTTAGGGACTATATAATATCGTGGGGATAACATAGAAAGAGGCCAAAAATGGTAAAAGACATTAAAATAAACGTGCGTCAATTTACTGTGTTAGTCATATTGTATTCTGTTGGTACTGCTATTTTAATTATACCATCGCCGTTAGCTGATATCGTAAAACAAGACGCTTGGATCGCGGCAGTACTCGGTGTAGGATTTGGGATGTTATTGGTATTTCTGTACACTGCTGTGGGGAATATTTATCCAGACATGACCTTAGTTGAAAAAAATGAAAAACTTCTCGGACGCTGGCTGGGCAAGGCGGTTTCTATTACTTTTGTTTTTTTTGCGTTCATCACTGCGGCAGATCTTTTGTATTATATGGCGGATTTTATAACTACACAGATCATGGCCGACACTCCAGCAGTAGCTATTCATATTCTTTTTGCTTGCATAGTCGTCATGGGAGTTCGCCTTGGAATTGAAAATTTGGCCCGGACGGCGGAGTTTTTTTTCCCTGGGTTCGTTTTACTGTTTATTATTTTAGTCATTTTTATTTCTCCACAAATCGATTTTCACAACATACAACCCGTATTTGATACCGGAATAAAACCGATGATTCGTTCTACCTTACTCTTTGTTAGTATTTTTTCACTAACTCCTGTTGTTTTCTTGATGATTTATCCAGTTTCTGTGAATCAGCCTCAAAAATCTCGAAATGCTTTTTTTATAGGAACTTTCATAGGGGGAATCATTTTAATTATTATTATCGCATTGGCTATTCTAGTTCTCGGACCGGATACAACAGGGAGACATATGTATCCAAGCTTTGCTCTAGCCAAAAAAATAAACACAGGTAATTTTATACGTGTTGAAGCCATAATGGCTGGAATATGGTTTGTCACGATTTTTTATAGAACCTCTCTGTACTTTTACGCAGCAGTGATAGGTCTTGCACAAACATTGAATTTAAAAGATTACCGCTCACTCACATTACCTTTAGGGATGATCATGGTCGTAATTTCGCTCATTTTACACCCTAATGTCCTTCATGGAAGTGAATTTACCAATGGAGCATGGATACCTTATGTCTCGACATACGGACTGATTCTTCCTTTGGTTTTATTAGGGGTTCATGCGATTCGAAAAAAGTTTTTTAAAAACTAGAGTTTGAAATTAACGAATGCGCAGCAATGTTGGAATTAGAATACATTATGTTTTTCAGCATCTAACTCTAATCCTCTAAATCAGGCCGTCCCATCAAGTCAATTAAACGATGGGACGGCCTTTTCCATTAGCCCCTCCTCTTCTTCCAATGTTCATGGCTTCGTTACAATTCTCTCTCCATATAGCTCTATCGAGTCATTTTATTTTCGCATCTTAAAGGGCATACTATTTCAAGATCGTTTATTAATGCTGTATTCATTTGTTCATTGTGAATTACATCACATAGTTTGAAAGCGAGTGAAACCATGAAAGAAAATAAACAAAATCGTACAAAACAGCAGGAGAAAAAACTGATTATGTTATGCGCGATTGTGACGTTGCTTATGCTGATGTCGATCATCCGCAAATTTATGAGTTAAGGTCCGTCCAAGCAAAAATCAAACATCTAAGGAGTGAATTTCATGCTGCTTAACGGATATGATCCCGTTATATTCAGTCGTATACTAACCTCTCTGACACTTGGCTTTCATATCATTTATGCCACGATAGGAGTGGGCATTCCGCTTATGATTGCTTTGGCCGAATGGATCGGCATTAAACGGAATGACTTTCATTACCTGCTTCTCGCTCGGCGCTGGGCACGTGGGTATGTCATCACCGTTGCAGTCGGCGTTGTAACAGGAACCGCTATTGGTCTGCAGTTAAGTCTTCTCTGGCCCAGCTTTATGAGAGTTGCTGGACAATCTATTTCCTTACCGCTCTTCCTTGAAACGTTCGCATTTTTTTTTGAAGCGATCTTTCTCGGCATTTACCTCTACACTTGGGATCGATTCAAAAATAGAATGACACATTTTTGGCTGTTGATTCCCGTTGTTATCGGCTCCTCTGCTTCGGCTTTCTTCATTACGATCGTAAACGCGTTTATGAATTATCCCGTCGGATTCACTTTAGTTAATGGTGAAATTGCGGAGGTGAATCCTATAGCAGCGATGCTTAGTCCTGCTATGCCGACCAAGGTAGCACATGTACTCTCTTCTGCTTACTTGACCTGCGCCTTTATACTCGCGGCGATTACGGCTTGGTCGCTGCTGAAAGGAAAAAACCATATTTACTATAAGAAGGCTTTAAAACTCACGATGGTTTGTGCTTTTGTATTTATGATTTCCACAGCTCTTATCGGAGATTTTTCGGGTAAATATCTCGCAAAATATCAACCCGAGAAGCTGGCTGCAACAGAGTGGCATTTTGAAACGATGGGCAAAGCACCGCTCATACTCGGAGGTATCCTTACAGAAGACAATGAGGTGCGATACGGACTGGAAATCCCTTTTGGTCTGAGTATCCTCGCTCATAGCAATCCATTTGCTGAGGTCACGGGTCTAAATGAATTTCCCGTGGATGAGCGGCCGCCGCTTTGGATTCATTATCTCTTTGACATCAAGATGGGTTACGCAGCCTTTATGGTGCTAATTTCACTCCTCTTTATCATAGAAATGGTTCGGAAAAAGGGAAATACATACCGCCGCTGGCTTCTTCGCGCAATAGTAATTGCAGCGCCAATTGCAATGCTCACGATTGAGCATGGTTGGATTTTCTCAGAGGTAGGGAGACAGCCGTGGCTATTAAGGGGCATTATGCGTACTGCGGAGGGCGCAACAACATCCGATCATGTAGATTTGATGCTTTTGCTATTTGCACTGCTTTATCTTGTACTGGGCATTTCTTCTGCAAGAGTACTGATAAAAATGTTCCGAAATAATCACGCTGAAGATGAAATAGCTAATTATGAGAAGGAGGCCCGTGATCAATTATGAGTTATGAAGTCATTGGTATTACCGTGCTCTGGACATTTCTGTTTGGCTATCTCATTATTGCTTCAATTGACTTTGGTGCTGGTTTTTTCAGCTATTACAGCTCGATTACTGGGACTAGGCATCTGATTCATTCCATCATTGATCGTTATTTGTCCCCGGTATGGGAGGTGACGAACGTCTTTCTCGTTTTCTTTTTTGTCGGGTTCATCGGATTCTTTCCGGATACCGCTTATTATTATGGGACTTCCTTGCTTATTCCGGGAAGCATTGCCATCGTGCTGCTAGCTATTCGCGGAGCTTATTATGCTTTCAACCATTATGGCTCACGAAGCAAGAAAATTTATACACTCATGTACGGAGCTAGCGGCTTGCTTATTCCCGCTGCTTTATCAACGGTATTGACCATATCAGAAGGCGGATATATCAAAGTAACAGAAGACGGCAAAGTGGTGTTCCTCGTGAACGAGCTGTTTAGAAGCAGCTATTCATGGTCAGTCGTACTACTCGCACTTGTCAGTGTACTGTACATATCGGCTATGTTCCTAAGCTTCTATGCTCATAAAGCAGGAGACTCCCCAGCATTTAAGATCGTTCGAACTTACGCTTTGGTTTGGAGTTTACCGACTATACTAAGCAGTCTTCTTGTTTTCTTCGCCATCCATGACCATAACCTGGAGCATTTTGAGAAAATGCTGGACAGATCATGGATGTTCGCTCTATCCTTTCTTTTTTTCCTGCTGGCTGTTTACTTGGTGTGGAAGCAGCAGCGACTTGGTTTATCGTTTATATTCGTCATGTTGCAATTTGCTTTCGCCTTTTATGGATACGGCTCTGCGCATTTGCCTTACATTCTGTACCCCTATTTAACCATACACGATAATTTCACAAATGATTCGATGGCTATTGCGCTTATCGTTGCGTTTGTACTCGGCTTGCTGCTTCTGATCCCATCACTATACTTGCTCATGCGTCTGTTTCTATTCAATACACGATACGTCAAGGGCAAATGAAGACCTTAAACGAAAGCAGGTGTTACGATAATGGAATTTTCTTTAATCATGATTGCCCCCTTATTCGTTTTATGCATCGCTGTTGTGTTCCTATTTGTATGGGGCGCTAAGGGCCAAACTTCGCCGAGGGAATAGAATGAATAAAAAACGCGCCTTTTCCAATTGGAGTAAGACGCGTTTTTTTATTGATGTCTGTGTCTACGATGAAAGTATCGTCTCTGCTGCAAGTTGTCCTGACAGTGTGACCATAGGAGTTCCCCCATCTAAAATTGGAAACTCAACCCTAACACCTTATCTTGAAACCATCTTTCCCATTCTTCTTGATTGCCATTCTGAAGCACCCAATTTGAATATGATTCAGGTACGCTTTGGAAGCCTTGACCACCAAAGACGACTTCCAGCTCAGGATTATGAACCAACAATCGGTTAATAAAAGCAAGCGTGGGCTCCATTAATTTCGGATCAGTTAATGATAAACAAATGACTCGAATTTGCTGCGCCTTGATCATCTCTTGAATCCCATCCTCCGGTGTATCCGGACCAAGATACAGCACGTCAGCCCCTTTTTTACGTAAAAATAAACAAAATAAGAGAAGTTCTGCTTGGTGGTGTTCTCCAGATGGACATAAAGCGATCATGCGGGGCACCCGATTGTCTATCGGAAAAAGATGAAAGAAACTAAGATAACGATGGGTCACGAACTGAGTAATATAATGCTCTTGCGCTACCGTTGCTCTACCTTCATCCCTCTCCGTGCTCGCTTTTATCATGACTGAAAATAGAATGTCATAGATCATAATGTCATAGCCATACATAGAAAAACCCAAATCAACCATCGTCTTCGCTTGTTCCGTACTAAAGTTGCACAGTGTGTTATACAAGCGCTCCACCATATCTTGATGAGCCTCTTCTTTAGCTACTTGGATGACGGTGTCTGTCTTAGCCTTGAGCTTTTGCTCACGTAAATCCTGCTGCTCCTTGAGCAGTCGGACGGCTTGCGAAATCGTCATCCCTTTCTCATCCGTCTGGTTTTTGAGAAAACGTAAATCTTCCATATTTTTCTCGTTAAACAGGCGATATCCTGCTTCTGTGCGGACGGGCAGAATGGCTCCGTAACGTGTTTCCCATGCACGAATCGTTACAGCAGGAATTCCCAGCAGCATCGAGGCTTTTCTTATTGTGTACATCATTGCTATTCACTCTTTTCCTTCATACTCCAATAAACGCGCTGCATCAACCTTTTACATTAGTTCTACAACGATTATACAATTGTGTATACAGTTTGTCATCGGCATCGTTTCGGCATAATGACCTGGTTTAGCAGCAAAATCCGTTATGTAGCTTAGATACGTTTCATCGGAAAAACAAAAAACCTCCAAACCATTTTCGCGGATTTGGAGGTTTTTAATAATATACATGATAAATGATTAAAGAAGACCGAGCACCATTCCTCCTGCTGCTCCTGTAAAAACAATCATCCATGGAGGAAGCTTCCAAAATACAAGCATGATAAACAATATGGCAGCAAGAATAAAATCGCCTGATTCCAAGATCGTGTTTGTCCACAACGGATCATACAGTGCAGCTAGCAAAATACCAACAACAGCTGCGTTAATACCAACCAAAGCTCCTTGAATTTTCGGACTAGACCTTAGCACATTCCAAAACGGCAGTGCACCGGCAACAAGCAGATATGCAGGTAAAAAAATCGCAATTGTTGCAACGATTGCTCCAGACAATCCACCTGTCATTGTGCCGAGATAACTAGCAAATGTAAACAGTGGTCCAGGTACCGCCTGAGCTGCACTATACCCCGCCAAAAAATCAGACTCACTTACCCAACCTGTAGAGACGACTTCGTGCTCGAGCAGCGGCAGAACAACATGCCCTCCGCCAAATACCAATGATCCTGCTCGGTAAAAGCTGTCGAACATCGCCAACCATTCGACATCTCCCCATTGTCTTAGTAGCGGCAGTGCAATAAGAAGAAAGAAAAACATAACGAGGCAGACAATAGCTATCGAACGACTTATATTAATATGCAAATTAGGAGCCTTCTCAACTGCTTTTTTACGATATAACCAAAGCCCGACTAGGCCAGCTGCAACTATAATGAATACTTGGCTATACGCCGTTTGCCAATATAATGTTACCGTTGCAGCGATAACCGCTATCGTTACTCTATCGCGGTCAGGCGTAAGTTTCTGCCCCATTCCTAGAATGGCATGAGCAACGATTGCTACGGCTACGATTTTCAATCCATGAATCCAACCTGTACTTCCTATGTCGTAGCCTTGTAGCAGGAAGGCGAAGGCGACTAATGCAATGATGGATGGTAGTGTGAAGCCTAGCCAAGCTACTAGTCCGCCTATTAAACCTGCCCTTACAATTCCTACACCGATCCCGACTTGACTGCTAGCTGGACCAGGAAGAAACTGACAAAGTGCAACGAGATCAGCGTAACTTCGTTCATCCATCCATTTACGACGACGGATGTACTCATTATGGAAATAACCCAGATGTGCAATCGGTCCTCCAAAGGAGGTAAGTCCGAGTTTAATAGATACACGGAAAACCTCTATTAAGATGGCAGCCTTTCCTTGCTTCTCCGCCTGTGTTACCCTTTTGTGATTCACTTCCATTCCGATTACTTTCTCCTTTTATCTATTCTAGATCGATTCGAGTAAAAAATCCGCAGTACCAAACCATATAAATGCTATTAACATTGTAAACTTGTGATAGATTTGCACACAACCCATTTACAAATACTATACAAATCAACTAGATCACATAAAAAAATCCCACCTCCAAGACTTTGGACAGTCTTAGGGACGAGATTTGTACGGGAGCGTTTCATTTATTATTGAGGTCGTCTTGTGACTTAAAAGATTCGATTCTAGCAATATTTATGCGAGTTTCGCCAAGATATCTTCTTTTTGCCAAGAACGTCTCCTCCATCTGTGGAGCATCATAAACGCCCTTATCCATTCATCGATTGCAAAGGCCAACCAAATACCTACCAACCCCATATGAAACACGATCCCGAACATATAGGCTAACGGCACACTGATCCCCCACATGGACACCAAGCCAACGATTACAGGAAATTTAACATCGCCAGCTGCATTTAAACAACTGATGAGCACCATGTTACAAGCCCGTGCTGGCTCGAGTAGAATAGACAATAACATGAGCTGCTTGCCTAGCAAAATAATTTCAGCGTCGTTGGTAAAGAATCTGAGCAATAGATCCGAAAGGCTATAGAGGAAAATGCCCAGCGTAAGCGAAATGATGAACGCAAGTTTCAAACTTTGAATACTGGATCGATAGGCATTATCCTTCTGCTCTGCTCCAATCATATGTCCAACAATAATTTGCGTTCCTTGCCCGATCGCCATCGAAAACACAAATATAAATGAAGTAATGGTCTGGGAATAAATCTTGGTCGTTAGTGCTGCTGTGCCTAGTAGAGTTACTAGATACGTGATAACAACTTGAGAGAGATTATAAGAAACATGTTCGCCTGCAGAAGGAATACCTAATTTAAAAATAAGACCAATATTCCTTTTTTGAAATCTAAATGGACTTATTAAGCGTACCGGATACTCCAAGCTTCGAATACATAAGATCCAATAAGCCATCATCCCAATTGCTCGGGTTATCCATGTCGATGCTGCCACGCCTTCAACGCCTAGATTTGGTAAGCCGAAGGGTTCCATCAGTACCAGGTAGTTCCCGATAATATGCAGCACATTTACACCTAATGCGATTAGCATCATTTCCTTTACAATGCCGCGGCATCGTAACACTGTACCTAAAGTCATATTTATAGCGGTAATGAATACCGAACTGCCAACAATGGATAAATAAGTGACTCCTTCAGCCATCACATCTGCAGGTACCTTGAAAAGTGTTAGAAACACATCGGCATATACAAATAATCCAAAACTAGCGATTAAACCAAGCATTACATTTAGAGTAAGCGCTGTTCTTCCGAGCATATCGGCATCACGCAGATTCCCTGCGCCAAGCCATTGATTGAGAATGACACTTGTCCCAACGGTAACAAATCCAAACATCAAGCTCACTACGATCAAAATCTGATTAGCTATGCCAACCGCTGCAACGGCTTCATCAGAATTACTGCTTAGCATCATGATATCGACAGTCCCAATTAGCATGCCAAATAATGCTTCTATAAATATTGGCCATGTTATTGAAATGATGCTCTTTTGGCTCGGATCAAACTTTTTGCTCATACAAGATCACATTCTTCCTGTTCATGTACTACCCTGCTTCTATCGTCAAATTGCCGCTATCATGTTTGGGAGTACATTTGCCTACTTAACAAACAAGGGCTGGGAGAATGCGCCAAAACCACCTTCTAAATAAACTGCCGCCCTTACGTAACCTTCGTCTCCACGACAGTTGTAACTGACGTTATTGATCCGGCCAGAGGTCTCATACAAGACGTTTCCGTCTTTTCCAAACAAAGTTACATATTTGTACATCCTGTCGAGCCCTTCACTGGAAAGCAGCTTAAACAAGATAGTCCCATCAACTGTAGAGATCGACTCGAACCCATAACCTGTAGAAACATAAAAGCTTCCAGCTTTCATCGACGCAATAATACTCTCATTTGTATTTTCGTCCGCAATCACCATATTCCAAGTCCTTTTCTCTTGCCCGTATACATGAAAATCATCTCCACCAAAACCCCATACTTTCCGTTCAGCAGACAGCAAGGCATCCCATTTGTCGAACGCAATATCATATTCCGGGTTTCCTTCGCCATTCACAACTTCTATTCCAGTGTAGTCCGACATCGCCAGCATATCTTCAATCGGCCAAAACTGTGAATAATAGCGATTCGGATGAACGAGAACACTCATTCCACCCTGTACAGTGCAAAGGTCAGATAGTCGTTGATACTTCTCTATCGAAAATTCGTTCGAATAATCGTCCATAATTGACCGTGAAGGGCTAACGAGCAGCATATGCCTTTGCGGACTGCTTACTTCCATCGCTTCAAAGACAGTAGGTATCGATCGTTTTCTTTCATGAGCGGTAATGAAATCATGGTCGGAAATGCCCAGAAAATCATATTGCCCATACATCCGGTAGACGGTCTCGAGCGGTTGAGAGCCGCAAGCGCTATTCGTGGTATGGTTGTGGAAACTCCCCTTCAGCCACATACCCTGTTGTTTATCATAAGGATTTGAAATGATGCATGGTGCCATTATCTGTTTCCGCCCTTTCTCGCCTTATTCTTTAACCGAACCGATCATAACGCCTTTGGCAAAATATTTCTGAATAAATGGATAAATCGCAATAATCGGTGTGATGACGATAATGATTGTTGCCATTTTCAGCGAGTTTCCTGTCACCTGAATTTTATCCAGCATTTCGTATTGCGTCGATCCGGCCGCTTGCTCCAGCGTATTCCTGAGCGCATCCGCCCGGGTCAGCATTTCCTGTAGCAGAGTCGATAATGGCCGCAGACTACTCTCTCGAACATAGAATGCTCCTGTAAACCAATCATTCCAATGTCCTACAGCATTAAACAACGCGATGACAGCAACAACTGGCCTGCTGAGTGGCATAATCACCCTCATGAAAATTGAAAAATCATTATATCCATCAATCCGTGCCGACTCTTCAAGGCTCGCGCTAATCTCCTGGAAGAAGGTTCGCATAATAATTAAATTCCATGCACTATACAACCCAGGTATAATATAGACCCAAATCGTGTTCGTCAGATGCAAGTCTTTCAATAACAAATAATAGGGAATGATGCCGCCGCTAAACAACATCGTGAAAAAAATGAGCATTGTAAAAAATCGAACGCCAGGCAGTGCTTTTCTCTTTAACGCGTATGCTGCCATCGCGGTCAAAAACACGCTCGCCACCGTCCCGACAATCGTACGGAACATCGAAATAACGAATGCACTCAAAATATTTGAGGACGAAAACACTTCCTTATAGTTTTCAATCGACCATATTCTCGGCCACAAATAGATACCTCCTCTTTCTGCGTCTTTGCCTGAATTGAATGACAAAGCAAAGATGTTCAGAATAGGAAGTATAATGGATAAACATAGAAGAATGATCAACACATAGATAACGACTCGAGTAATTTTTTCTCCTGTAGAAATCTTGTAAAATTCTTTATCCACGTTATTTGCACTCCTTCTAGTTTTGCGAAGCAAAACGGCTTCGGAAGCATGTCCTTATCATTAGTGGTCTATTTCATCGAAATACCGATGAAACAGACCACCTGCAGCTTTAATGCTTGTTATAGGTCCACTTTCGTATTCGGATCACTGTCTTTTTTCTCAAGTAATGCCAAGTAATCATCCAAGCCAGCAGCTTTTAATTGCTCGAATGCTGCGTCAAAAATTTTCGTTACTTGATCCTGGCTTTTTGCATAATAAGCTCGTTTGAGGCTTTCATCATAATTATCGAGTGCAGCCTTCAATTCCGTTTCCTTCTCAAACTCGCCAAGGAATGCTGTTGGAGCATAAGTATCCGAGATTATCGCATTTTCCCTTTTTTTATCCCATCCCCAATATTCAGCAATTTTGAGTGGTCCCTCATTGATATCAGGTTTGGCTGCATTACCATATTCCGTTTCACCAAAATCAACCATTCGATCAATGTCGGTATTGCCAAGAATCTCACCCCAATAGTTGCCTACACCCGCAAATCCCAGCGCTTTCGCGGCTTTAGAATCTTTATCTTTTAAATCAAATACTTCTTTTTTCACAATCGGGTTGCCCTTAGCATCGAGCGTATAATCTCTTCCTTCAATCCCGTATTGCCATAGCAGCTTGCCTTCGCGGCTCGCCAAGAAATCAGCGAATTTCACGATATCTTCTGGATTTTTCGTTGAGGAAGGAATCGCCCAAGCGCCACCAGCGGTTTTGTAGCTCAGCTTCATTTGGTAAGGCTTATCCGCTTCATTCAACGGACCAATCGGCAAATAATGCATATCCTTATTAAATTCAAGGTAGTTGTGCATATCAGCTACGATCGCGAAGGAGCCGTTCATAATACCTTCTGTTGCACGAGTTTCTTCCATCGTATAAAATTCAGGGTTCATCAGCTTTTCTTTCAACAGCTTTTGGACAAACTCCACGCGCTTCATCGGGTAATCCGTTTGAGACTCGTGAACGATTTTTCCATCCTTATTCCTTACAAAGGTTTGGTTAACATTTACGGTCAAATCACTGTACAATGCTTTCACTTCCGTGCCTCCCCAGTATCTCGGACCGATAACGGAGGTAATGTCTTTCCCATTATTATCTTTGAAATTTCCAGCTTTAATTTTTTGGGCCAGCTCATATAATTTCTCAGAAGTTGTAATCGTTCTTGGATCGATATTCAGCGCCTCAGCGATATCCTTGCGAATAAATGGACCGCCTAACATTTTCCGCGTTTCATAACCTGTTTCTCTCGAAATATTCATGTGCATGAAGTAGGTAGAGCCATTAAATTCGGGACGGAACATAACGCCGTTCTTCGTATCGAGCGGCAGGTATCCATCTTCTAGATATTTGCTGTATACTTTCGTGTCTTTCATGAATGGAGTCAGATCGGTGAACATGCCTTCGCGTGCAGCTTTCAGTACTACCGGCATTTCCGGTCGACCGCTATGATTCAAATAAAATCCGATAAAGTCCGGCAAATCCCCAGAAGCAAGTCCAGCAATTAAACCATCAAGTGAGCGATTAGCTGGCATAATATTAATTTGGTAGTCTATTCCCGTTTTTTCTTTAATTTGCTTCAGGACTTCCGGGTTCATCTCTTCCGTGTAATCATCTGCCCCCATAAAGATTAAGCCTTTAATTTTGCGATCGGCAATCCAAGTTGCAGGTTTGTTGGTATTGTCATTAACGGCTTCTTTGTTTGTTCCTTTTTTATGATCTGAATTTGTTGAATTTGTTTCTTTTGTTGCACATCCTGTTATTAACACAGAAGCTATAAGCGGAACCGTCAACAGTCTTGCCCAATTTTTGTTCTTAAACATGATATCTCCATTCCTACCTTCTCTGTTTAATTTATATGGAAAAACGCTGTTGGGCGTTTCTCTTCAAGGAAAGATATTAATATCGAACAAGTTACCAAACCGAAGTGCCTGACACTTTTCGTGCGAAACGATTGGCAGTAACCACAAGAATTAGAGCGATAACACCTTGCATCATACCTACCGCAGTTGCGTACCCGTACTGACCTTGCTGCAAACCGACGCGAATCACATATGTATCCAGAATGTCTACGAGATCGCTGTTACCAGGCATTTTGAGCAAATAAAGCTGGTCGAAGCCGGCTGACAAAATACTTCCAAGCGACAGAATAAACACGATCAATATGGTCGGTCGAATCGACGGAAGGGTGATATGCCATACTTCAGCCCATTTACTCGCCCCATCTATTTTGGCCGCCTCGTACATATCTTGATTAATTCCGGCAATAGCCGCCAGATAGATGATTGAATCCCAACCGATTGTTTTCCAAATATGGCTGCCGAACATAATTTGATAGAAATATTTCGCCTCATTCATAAAAAAAGTACTGCCGTCACCTCCGAAATAGGTAATCGCTTCATTTAACAAGCCGGTATCCGGCGCCAACGTCCTTTGCACCAAACCGATGACAATGACCCACGACATAAAATGCGGCAAATAAGAAATGCTCTGGGCGATGTTTTTAAACGCTCTGTTTTTGATTTCATTGAACATAAGCGCAAGAAGAATGGGAAAAGGCAATCCGAGAAAAAGCTTCATTGAGCTTATGATGAGAGTATTTTTAATCAGAGTCATGCTTTGAACATCGTTGAAAAACTTTGCAAAATATTCGAAACCGACCCATGGACTCTCAAGTATGGTTTGATTAAATTTGAACTCCTTAAACGCTAGAAGCAATCCGCCCATCGGAATGTACGAGAAAATAATAAAGGATACTAGACAAGGCAGAAGCATGAAGTACAAATAACGGAATAGCCAGATTTTTTTTAACAAGTAAACAAAACGTTGTTTTTTATGAATTCCCGTTGGAACGAAAGCTATTTTGGATTGCAATGAGGGACTCTCCCTTCCTTATCATTTCTGGAGAAAAAGTAACCCACTAACCTATCTCCGTTTTTAACTGTTTCAACAGCTCAACCTCGTTTGTCGTTATTTCATCGACACCTAGTCTAATCATTTCGTTAAGAGACTCCTCATCATCAACGGTATACACCCACACCACCAAACCAAGCATATGAGCGTATTCCACCAATTCGCGTCGGCAAGTTCGGTAATTCATGTTCAGTCCGTAATATCCGCTCGCATTTGCCCATTCGCAAACGGTATGCGCCCAAGCGACATATTCGCGTTCCACTTCACTAGTAAGTACATCTGCTGTGTTGTAGAGGACCTTGATCCCATGGTGACTGTCCGTAATACCGACCGAACAACCGGTAATGAAAACGAGATCTTCCATTTCATAGTGCCGAATACTCCGAATCACAGGGGCGATTACCGCTTCCGTTTTAATATCCAGATTGAGCTTAATGCCGTTTTCTCTCGAAATACCCAGAACTTCATCCAGTGTGGCAATGGTGTGGAATTCGTAAGCTAAGCTGATCTTTATACGGTTTTCCAGCTGGTTCAATTGCTCGAATGACAATTCGTGAAGCAACGGGCTGTCATCATGCATCAAAACTACTGTACCGTCTTCTGTCACCCTAAGATCTACTTCTGCCACGTCTGCACTCAAAGCTATGCTCTCCATGAAGAAAGCCAATGTGTTATCCGGTGCAGCCCCGCACCCCGTGTGGGCACATATGAGCGGAAAAGATCGATTCGTCATAAACCATTCTCCTGTTCGTCGAATTTCTAAATTCCTTATTCGTTTATTCTTCACGCCAACGTTACTGTTGTTGTGTTATTCATAGTGTAGTTAAAGATTGTTATCGTGGTATTTTCGTAATAATAAGGTATCATTAAGCCCGATGTTGTTGTTTTTTGTATAGTTGTTAGATTTACAGCAATATATCTAACCATTTTGGTTTATAGGAAATCATTTTTATAAAATAAAAAAAAGAAGAACCGGATCTTAGTCCGATTCTTCTCTCTTAATTTGTTTGATTGGCGTTAATCCATGTAATTCCTTTTATTTCTAGCTCTTGTGTCCATGCTTCTGGATGATCCTTCTCACATACAACAACATCAATCGCTTCTAACGGTGCAATATGGCAGAAGGCTTGTATACTGATCTTGCTGTGATCCGCTAATACGATCACTTCCTTCGCTTTCATTGTAATCATTTTGGAAATGACAGAATCATTCATATCGTAATCGCTAATTCCTGTTTCAATTGAAATACCACCTACCGAAACAAATGCTCTGTCAACGTAGAAATTTTTCAGTATTTCCTGAGAGATATGGCCGCTTACTGATTGCTGCTCTGGCGATATTTCACCTCCCAAAATAATCACTCGTCCGTTAAACAGCCCTTGGGATAATGATTCCGTCAGAAGATTCGCGACCGTTAAGGAATTAGTAATAACGGTTATCCTTTTTTTTCCTCTCAGAGCTCGTGCCATTTCGTGAATCGTTGTTCCCGTATCCATATAAATGGTGTTCCCATCATTTATAAGATCTACAGCTCTTTGTCCAATGGCCTGCTTAGCTTCAAGATTGAGAATTTGTCTTTGCTGGTAAGGAGGCTCCCCCTTTTCATACTGCACCTTAACAGCTCCGCCATAGACACGCTTTAGTTTTCCTTCTTCCTCTAACACAAACAGATCTCGACGAATCGTTTCAAGAGAAACTTGAAGCTGTTCAGCCAGAGATACAACCTGTACCTTACCGAAGGTGTCCAGCTGAATGAGAATATACTTCTTCCGATCTTCAGATAAAAGAGACACTAAACTATCACTCCTAATCTATCAATAATCTATCGTTCACAAAAGCAAATCGTTCTTTAAAATGAAATGGCATTTTAAACGAATCATATTTTCCCGTTAAATATCGGTAATCCGGATATGCCAATGGTTCGCTTTGTCCCAGAATTTCCACCCAAGGTGAATAAGTCTGAAAAAAAATATGGTTGTCCTCCTCGTTAAATTGAGCCAATCTCATCCAACCATTTCCGCCGCGGTAGCTGTCTTGATAATTGATTAACAGTTGTATGACCTCGTGATCACAATCATTTCGCCTTATTTGATGAAAATTCCCGTTATAATGTCCATTTGCTGTCATGAATACTTGGTTATAGGGAGCGACCAACTCATCCCATATGATCTTTCCGTTCTCCGACTCATGAGAGATTAGATTCTGACAATCTCCGCTCGTATACAGGATATCATGCGACACAAGAATAGTTGGCATGTACCGATGCTCTTCAAGCACTATTTTGCACCATGCCAGGTCCTGTACTAGATGCTTCATATCTACCATTAACCATAAATAATTATAGCTTCCTGCTTGTGCAACACCATAAGAGCTATACCTCGATGGTGAACTACCTTTATAGTAGTCCTTATTGCAAAAGCGATCTGGACCAAAATAATCCAAATAAGTATCTTCCGCATTATAGTCATGATTTCCCGCTGTCATCATATACGGAGTTTGAGACTGATCCATAAGGGAAATGGCTTTAGAAGAACGTTCCCACTCCTCTAAGGCATCACTATGATCGACGATGTCACCCACATAAGCAGTCATAGCAATATTGATATTGGATGTATGATTCACAATCCACTTTACCTGTGCTTCAAACATCTCGGGGTTGAGATAGACAAGTTTCTGAGCATCGGGTATAAAAACAAAATTGTAATTGGTTTCCTGATGCAAGGGTGAAACATCTTCATTAGTGCCTTGAAGAACTTGTTGTGGACTTGAATCGAATAACCAATCCACTCTATCCAGAGGCTCGTTTGCAATCCGAATTTCTCGAATGGAACCAGAAAACAATTGATCTAGATGGCCGCCCCATTCTGATGCTCCAATATTCCATCCTTTACCTTCAATCTCGGCAATGCCGACGATCGTTTTTGCAGGACTGCTATAATCACAAATTCCGTCCACATACATAAGGGTTTGTTCCCCATCATTAACGATAACAATATGATGCCATTGCCCTGCATTCAAATATCGCGACCAGTTCGTTACCGATGATGACCGATTCGTTGGATGACTTATCCATTGGTATTCCTTGCAATTCGAAACAGATAATGTCGCGAGCAGCTCGTTTTCTCCTGATTTGCCGATATCGGCGCCTCTCCCCTGTCTCGTCAACACCCCCATCCAACTATGTTTTTCCTCATCGAATGGCTCAGGCAATTGAACGACGGCTTCAATTGTATAACCTTTCTCTAAACTCTCACGGTTGATAGGTGCGTCCTTTACCGTTTGAAAATAACAACCGGTTCCTTTCTTGCATCGGTCATTATGAAAAGTCATGCCCGCCTCACCTCGGACACCCTTCATCCAATCAAGCAGAAGGTTATCTTGTTGCTTCATACTAACGTGAGACGTGACCATCTCGATATGATTGCCGCTGCCACTCACATCGGTTAGAACTAGATCTCCACCCTGAATCGATCCTGACAATATGTTCACTGGATCAAATATCCAGTGAGTCAAAACTTGCATAGGGTTCTGACGTTTCGGGATTTGCATCATACGTCCTGATATCATAGTACTTAACCTTCCTTCCCTACATGGCTAACCTCTGTTAGGCGTTCCTTGTCCATGAAAAACTCCCTTACTTCACGCCAGTTATTCACCCTAACATACCCAGTTGCCAAAATATTGTGCGGCGCATGATATAGAATGCCTTGACCTCGAAAGCGTTCAAGTTGTTTGACACTGTCATCAATCAAATAATCGGCATGAATAACACTCTTATTCCCACAAAACACAAAATGCATATTGTTCAGAAAGCTGAAATGCTCCGTTAACCACTCGTATTTGGCTTTAAAAGAAGCTGGAACCTCCATCGCAGCAGTGGTAATATAAATCTCGTAATAACTGCTGAGCTCGCGTATAACCTCTTGGCTATGTTCCATGACTTTCAGTTCACGAAAGAAAACTTCTTTGTCAAAGTAACTCTCAATTTCTCTTTTTCGCTGAGGTCTTAGTTGTGACAAGGTCGTCCCATGCAGATCCGAAATATGCAAATTATCGTTATAATCCCTGTTATACCATTCCAAATGTGCACCCGCAGTGTCCGCCATTACCTCATCCATATCAATCGCTATGCGTTTCAATCCAATCTCTCCTTCTTCAGAGCATTTAACTGTTCAACAAAACAAAAAGAATCGGTAACAAACAGTCTAGATACCACAATTATAGGCAGCATTTGTTTTCACCATCTCAAGTACATATTAATCTATTGTAAAAACATTATCTTTTGAACGTATATGACGATTGATCAACATCTAGAAATAGATTTCATTTTCGATAAAATGGTATACAAAAAAGCCGGATGCCTATTATTAGGCATCCGACTATCTCTATCACTATGTCTCCAAAATCCTTCGGTCCCTTTATTTTGAGTGACTTTGGTTCTTTATATCGGGAAATTTTTCAGAACTCGAATGTACAATATTCAAGTCAATTTTAACTTCATTAATAGTATTTTCACTATACAGTTGTTCTTTTGCCGGCGAGATGGCTTTCCACTGTCGGTAATGGTGTCGGTATAAATTATGTTCAAGGTTAAAGATATCAGTATGTGTGTCTCTCCCTGTACGGAATAACTCAACAATTTCCTGTTCAATGGCTTTTTTCGTCTCATCCATTAATGGATGTAACTCGGACAAGCTTTTTTTGGTCCGGCTCACGATGTAGCCTTTCGCTTTCAAATCAATATTATATTTGGGTTTGTCTTCCGTACTTACAAGTTTCAACTTTGATTTGGGATTTTCAACGACGACTTGAACCGATTCCGGCGAGTTTTTAGGCACAGATATGCCTGCCCGGATCGTTCCCTGTTGAATCCAGCGTAAACCAGACAGCTTTTTTAATGGAATATAGCTTTGTAAAACTTCATTTTTGAGAAATATCGCTCCATCAATCATCAATTTAGGCTCGATTTTGTTTTTTTCCTTCCATTGCTTTTTGTTTAAGGCTAGTACCGGAATGCAAGAAGTATAACCAGGTTCGTTTAACTCACCGAGTAATCGGTGGAGCTTGATCGGTTTTATAAAGGAATTTTGAGCGTATGTCCCTTCCGGTTCATGGAGAATGGTGCTTAGCGGAGACTGTCCAAGAAAGCCTCCTGTGGAGAGAATATCTCTCATCGGTTCTCTCGTCCCGAACACCCAAGATGTTAAGCGAAATTCATGATACCGAGCAATGCTATCATAAATTTCTCCAAATCCTTGTTTGAATGCCGCTTCGCTCACCACAATGGAAGTCAAATGTCCCCAATAAATTCTCTCTTGTGCCGTTTGATAAAGAGAGAAAAGCGACTCTTCCAAAGAGTTCCCAACCCCCTCGCCTACCCAAACTTTTGCTGTTTGCTTCTTACTTTCTGTTGCTTTAGCGATCGACTGAAAATCGATAAACTGGATATACCCGTGAAATTTTCCGTCCTTGTAATCTACGCCTAGTGCAGATGCATAATTCAATTTTTCAATATCCTTGACATCAGATGCACAGCCTGAACTGAAAAGCAAGATGACTATCATAACGAGTGAGTATCGTAATTTGCTATTCAATTCTCTCACCTTTTCCGTTTATTTATCATCGACGACGAGACACGTGACCTTCTGAACGGATCAACAAGTAACGCAGATAGCCAGTCTTTCATTCGCAAAGAGGATATAGGTTCCAGATAGGAAAGCCCAAAGGAATCGAGACGACATAAATAGATCAGAATCAAGAACATACTCAGAAAAAAACCGTAAATGCCAAGAATGGAGGAAATCAGCAAAATAAAAAGTCTAAGCAGGCTAACTGTGCCAGACAGTGACTGATTGACCAAACTGAATGTAGCTACCACCGAGATGGCGATGACAACAAGCAGTGTGGGCGATGCAAGTCCTGCTTTTATAAGCGAGTCTCCGATGATCAAACCACCTACGATTCCGATCGTCTGTCCGACAGCTTTAGGCAACCGAACACCAGCTTCTCTAAGCAATTCAAACTGAAATAACAGCAACAGCGCTTCAAGGAATGAAGGCATAGGAACGCCTTCACGAGAAATGACTACTGTCGATAACAACGCGAAAGGAATTTGGCTCAGATTGACGGTCGCAATAGCGATCCAGAAGCCAGGCAAAAAAATACTGAGCACCAACCCAGTAATTCGAAGTGCTCTTTGAAGCATTACGTAATAATATGGGAAATGGACATCTTCAGGTGACTTTAATAACTCGAAAAAGTTGCTCGGTCCGATCAGCACCATTGGGGATCCATCCACAATAATAGTGAATCTTCCCCGCAGAAGAGTTTCAATAACAAAGTCGGGACGACCAATATAATCAAGCAAGGGAAAGAGCGAGAAGGTACGATCCGACAGCCATTGCTCCAGCTGCCCACTACTGGTAACACTTTCCATGTCGATGTTATTCAATCGTTTTCGTACTTCGACAATCATATCCGGGTTCGCTTTATGGCTAAGATACAGCAAAGATACTTGGGTCTTGCTTAAGCTCCCGATGACGAACTGCTCACTGTACAACAAGCCCGTTTGCATCCGCTTCCGAATGAGAGAAATATTCGTAAACAAATCTTCCGTGAAAGCATCCTTTGGCCCCTTGATCGAAATTTCCGTATTGGATTCCTGTATCGACCGCTGCGGAATCTTGGAAATATGAACGACCCAAAAGTCGATTGCTCCTTCACGATAAATAATCAAACTTCCGGTGAACAAACTAGCTACCATATCTCCGGCCGTCATTTTAATTTCGTATAATGGTAATTCTTCCACAAAGTCCTGTACTTCACCTGGATGGGTTAACAAACCGTTTATATACTGACACATGCGGGTGAAATATACGTTCAGCTCCGTTTTATCAACCATCCCCTCGCAATAAAATGCTGTCAGTTTGTCCTGCATTTCCAGTTGCGGCAGAGGTGGAAACTGGATGTCTGAATAACACGAGAATGCATCTTTTAAATGACTCTTCTGCAAATTTCCGCTGTGCAGCCTCGTCTCCAGTTCCGCAAAAAGCTTGGATTCTTCAATCGATTGATTCATTGGGCTTCCTCTCTTCGATGTGGAATATGAGTGATCATAAAGAGTATCGCCGTTATGGCTACTCCAAACCATAGTGAATAGTGATAGAAGTAGCGATGGATAAACGCCTGCATGCTAATATCGCTAATCATTAATAGTGCAGGCAAAGAGATGACAACAGTAATACTGAGCATAATTGTTTTTGAAAATTTCTCGGACCCACGTGCAATAAGTTGATGCAAGAAATGTATAATAAGCGCCGTTCTCACAATACTTCCGGCCATTAATTGAAATACAGCAAAAAAATCGACATGAGAAATATGTCTTCCGATCATAACCAGCCTCCATTGTTCAAAAGCGGGAAACCGAAAATTTGCTGCTTGGATAGGTCCAAATGAAGCTAATGACCCTAAAGTAGGTCCCATGATCAGTCCCACTAATAAGGTAAGCAGTACAAAAACTGTTCCATAATTTAGCGGTTTCTTCAATTTATGCTGTAACAGAAGCAGTACCATCAAATCAATACTGCCGCCAAAAACAACCACTATTCCTCGCAGATCTGGACCAATTCCTTCCGTAAAAATCGGTTGTAACATACCATAGTCCTTGCTGCTCTTTGTCATAATAGCTACGCCTATTCCAAATAACCATACGATAGGCAATAACATGGTGGACATATAAACAATTGTTTTGAGTCCCCCTCTAGCGGCAAAGTAAGTCAAAAAAATAAAGCTGAGAATAACAATCGCACTCGATGTTTTCGGGAGGAAATATATGTTGACGTTTTTTGTTGTATCGAAAACAATCATCATGCCAGCTACCAGTAAATATAAAGCGAATCCACTGCCAATTATCTTATATCCGATCGTTCCTATTCGACCTTCAATCCAATCTTGAAACGACAAAGTACTCATTGATTTTAAAATCCAGAATAAGATTAAGCTCCAAACGATCAACGCAAGGTAAGCGAATAAAATACTGATCCAGGCATCGCGTCCCGCTGCTTTTAAAAGATGTGGAATGATTAATACATGATTCGAGATTCCAAGCGACAACAACAATAAGAATATGATTTGAAGTCTAGAAAAGGATACCTCCACTGTCATCCCCCCCTATTTTCTGGATTATATTTCATTTGGTATGCTTACCCTCGAGGTGTCCAATTATGCATGAACATCTGTTCCTGTTCGATGCACTTTGAGTATGTTAAACTATTGCAAGAACAGAAAATTAGAACAACAAGGAATGACAGACTAAACACCTATCGTGATAAAGGAGTCGGCTTATGTTTCAAACGGAACAATATAATGAATCAAAAGAACAAAATTACGAGTTAGCCATTCGTCAGCTTCAAGCTTTGCTTGAAGGTGAATCAGATGTGATTGCAAATTTATCTAACACATCGGCATTGCTTAATCAATTTCTTAATAACATCAATTGTTTATCGGAATGAGGAACTAGTTCTAGGGCCATTTCAAGGCTTACCAGCTTGCATCCGCATCCCGTTACATCGAGGCGTATGTGGAAAAGCGGCAAGCCAAAGAACGACAGTCAGAGTTGGAAATGTCCATGAGTTCCCGGGTCATATCGCATGCGACTCGGCTTCACAATCCGAAATCGTTATTCCAATCATTGTAAACGGTGAGTTGTTCGGCGTTCTCGACATCGACAGTCCTGTGCTCGATCGTTTTGACGAGATTGACCAGCATTACTTGGAGAAATTCGTCATTCAATTGTGCAGGCACTTGTAACATAATGAAGGTTAGAGGTTCTTTTTGTAATCATTTTCTTTGAAGTGTTACTGAGAAAATAACGCCTTAAATAAAAAAATATGACCAACAAAAATCCCAGCGGGGAATATCCCGCCGGGATTTTTTTGAAAAAACGATCAGAATTCAAATCAAAAACTCAAAAGGATCATTTACCGCTTCGGAACATCCCGCAGGCCGGTATTTCTTATGCGTCGAACATACAGTACACGCAGATAAACGTATGATGCAGCGCATTGTGGAGCATTTTCATTTCGCGATTACCGCCCTGCCGATCAATCTCCAAGCGATCAGATTGTCTAACTATGTTTCTATATAATACCTTGTTGCAAAGCCTTCCACACCAAATGAGCGAACTGGCTGTTTGACCAAGCAAACCAATCCCTCGTGAAGTTGGCGGGATCGTTCATGTGGAAGCCTTCGTGCATAAAGCCCGTGTCGGCGTCCGTCGCCTCCATGATATCGATCATTTCCTTGATTTCATCCGGGTCCACGGCGGTTAAACCTTGCATGGAATAAGCGAGATGCCACACGAAGTCCGGCGGCGTATGAGGGCTGCCGATGCCGCTAAGACTTTCGCCCTTGTAGTAATACGGATTGTCTTCACTCAATATAAAAGCGCGCGTGTTCAAATAGATAGGATCGCTTGCGTCCGTGAAGCCGATATAAGGCGCCGATATAAGGCTTGGCGTTCCGGCGTCATCCATCAGGACGTGATTGCCGAAGCCGTCCGTCTCGAAGGCATACATGCGTCCATACTTCGGATGTTCCACGATACCGTACAATTCAATGGCATGCCGGATTTCTTCTTCCATTGCGGCCATGCGAGCAGCAAGCTTCTCGTCCCGGTACACGTGACGGACGATTTCCCCCATGTCACGGAGAGTTACGGCAGCGAACATATTGGACGGGATGTTGAAATGGAAATCGCAAGCATCGTCGCTTGGACGGAAGCCAGACCAGATCATTCCGGTCTCGTTGACCAGCATACCGCGTCCCTGCCTTCGAAGCGTATCGATCATAATTCCATTATGACGCTGGAACCGGTACGTCGAGAGCTCGCCATGCCGCTGCTCGATCTGCCAGACGTCCAGCATCGACAGCAAAGAAGATTTGAATTGTTCATTGAATATGCCCGTCCGGCCCGTCTCCTTCCAATAATGATAGGCAAGGCGGAAGGAGAAGCACATGGAATCGAGCTCGAATTTGCGCTCCCATACCCACGGCGAGCTTTCCGTTTCGTCGCCGGAGTTCCAATGCCAGTCATTAGCCGTTTCGTTAAAAGCATTGGCATACGGATCAATGCTAATATAGAACATATGGCGTTTAATGACTCCCTCCAGAATGTGCTGCAGCTCGGGGTCTTCCTTGGCGAAAGGCACGTAATGCATCACTTGTTCCACGGAATCCCGCAACCACATAGCGGGGATGTCTCCTGTTAGTACGAAGGTAGTCCCGTCCTCCATCAGCTTTGTTGTCGTCTCCAGCGTATTTGGGAAGCAGTTCCGAAACAATCGGCTAAGCTTCGGCCGATGAGCGAGCTTCTTCTCCGCTTCCTCCATCGCCTTTACGATGGAAGGCGGCAGCTTTAGCTCGGGCATATCAATTTGCGGCAAACGATGGGTTTTCATAGTGCTGTTACATCCTCTCTCTATACTTATTCAGGGGTCAGTACGTACAGGTCGGCCACTTGGAGCGAATCCGCATTTCCACCTACTTGGATTCGGAACTGTCCTGGTTCGACGATGCGACGGAAGTCCCTTCCGACGAACTGCAATTGTTCCTGCGAGACCGTAAACCGAACGGTCGTCGTTTCACCAGGCTCCAATTGAATTTTTTGAAAACCTTTCAATTCCAAAGCAGGCCTTGTTACGGAACTGACAACGTCCGTCACATAAAGCTGTACGACTTCCTGTCCCGCCATATCGCCAGTATTTGTAACGTTTATGCTCACGGTGCAGCTCTCATCCGGCCGCATATTAGGTACGCTTAGCGCGATGTCGTCATACCGGAAAGAAGTGTAGCTTAGGCCAAAGCCGAACGGATATCTTGGCTTTAAGTCCGTCTCTACATACCGCTTGCCTCTGGTCCGCTTCGTATTGTAATAAATCGGAAGCTGTCCCGAGTGCTTAGGGATGGATATCGTAAGCCTGCCGGACGGGTTGCAATAACCGAAGAGAACGTCAGCGATTGCATTGCCGCCTTCCTGTCCGGGATACCAAGCCTCTAGGATCGCATCGGCGTGTTCGTCGATCCACGGTTCCACGATTGGCCGTCCGTTGATATAGACGACGATAAGCGGTTTGCCTGTCTTGTGAAGCTCTTTCAACAACTCCAATTGAACGCCTGACAAGTTCAATTCCGCTCTGTCAAATCCTTCTCCACAATCCATGTCGCTTAGACCCGACTGATCCGTTATAATCGCGGCACCGGTCTTCAAATCAATCGTTCCTTCGCCGAAGTCCCTTGCGCTGGAACCACCTACCACGGCGATAATTGCATCGGCGTCCTGCGCGATTCGGATCGCCGGCTCGAACCCTTCCGTCGAAGGATCTTTAATGCGGCAGCCCGGCGCATACATGACCTCGCTTTGGCCGACACATTTGCGCTGAATGCCGTCTAGTACCGTCACGATTCCGGAGCGCTCCTGCGGCGATGTATAATCACCTAATTGGTTATAAATGTTGTTCGCGTTAGGTCCGATGACCGCGAGTTTGCTCAGGTTGGTTGACAGTGGCAGCACCTGATTGTCGTTCTTCAGCAATATTATACTTTCTTGAGCCATCCGTCCTGCCAACTTGATATGGCTTTCTTGGCCGATAATCTCCGAAGCCCGATCGGGGTCAGCGTAAGGACGCTCGAACAAGCCTAACTCAAATTTCTGGTGAAGGATCCGGCTCACCGCAAGATCAATATCGTCTATAGAGACCTTTTGATTCTGTACGGCATGCAGCAAATGCTTGCCGAAGCTGTCTCCTGACATTTCCATATCGACGCCCGCAAGCAATGCCGCGCATGCCGCATCTTCTTCACTCTCTACTACTTGGTGGCCGCCGCAAAGCATATTGATCGCTCCGCAATCCGTAATGACGAACCCATCAAATCCCCATTGCTCTCTCAAAGTGCGCGTAAGCAAATCATGATTCGACGTGCATGGCACGCCGTCGATTTCGTTGTATGCCGTCATGATCGATAGCGCGCCAGCTTTCACCGCTCGCTCGAATGGCAACAAATCTTTCTCGAGAAGCTCCCTCGCTCCGATTCGAGCGGGTGCGGCATTACGACCGCCTTCGGAGCTGCCGTAACCGGCGAAATGCTTGAGCGTGGCGATGACGGTATCATCGGAAGCGATAGACTCACCTTGCAAACCTTCGACTGCCGCTACCGCCATCTCTCCGATGAGATACGGATCCTCGCCGAATGTCTCTTCCGTCCGGCCCCATCTAGAATCGCGGACCACGTCGAGAACGGGGGAATAGGTGACCGCGCCCCCTTGCACCCTCGTCTCAGCCGCAATCGCGCGGCATACTTCTAGGTACAGCGGCGTATTCCAGCTGCTGCCCATCGCAAGCGGCACCGGGAATACTGTTGCGCCGATAGCCATATGTCCATGGGAGCATTCCTCCCCGAACAGTATCGGAATGCCAAGCCTCGTATGCTCAATCGCATATTTCTGAATTAGGTTAATAACTTCCGCCCCTTCGCGGGGAGACAATCCCGACTCCAACGTCACACCCGTCCAAGGATCGGCTCGCAAAACGCCGTAGAGTGATCCGACGCCTCCGCTATCGATATAGGAACGGAAAGTTTCCGTCAGCTCTATGCCATCTTCCGTCCGTTCGTAAGCCTGCCAGCCGAAGGGTTGGATAAGTTGACCGATTTTTTCTTCTAGCATCATGCGGCCCAGCAGATCATGAACCCGCTTTTCCGTCGATATTGAAGCATCCAAATACTTTTTTACTTTTACCATTTCGATCTCCACGCCAAGATGCCGGCATTCATGCTGCGGCAAGTGGTCATCGCTGATTCCGGGTTATCAAGCGCTTCGCCCCATGCGACAAAATATCGGAATTCATAGAAGCCGCCCAGCGTTGCCGTAAAGTTAGTTTCCCAATAATTGTTCATTGCCCAGGAATAGAGATGGCCTGGATCCTTCTCGAGCTTCTCGTCTCCGTTCAATAAGCGGAAGCCGTGTTCAAGCTTGCCCAGTTGGATAAGCGGAGTGTCCGGCATGGCGATCGCTAACCCGCCTTGGCTTCCCACGTAAGCGACGCCTTCCCCAATACAATAATAATCGGCCAGACTGCCCGGCAGTTGATCCTTGCGCGGACGGGCTAGCGTGTCCATTTTGTCCATCCACAGCTGCTGCTCCCCGTCCATGATCGGCCCCCCGAACGGCAAGGAAATATAAAGATTCTCCGGATCCCATACGCTGTCCTTGTGCATTCGTACGGCCACATCCACGCGCGCTCTGTTCGTATATGCCGTAACGAGCAAAGAATAATGCGAACATCCCGCCACTTCGAACGTCAACTGAACAGTGCCGTACACATCACCCTGCGCGATCACTTCTGCACTCGTCATTACCCCGGTTGAGACGATGGCATCCGCACCTTTACGGTTACGGCCCATCTTGCGTCTAACTTCGTACATATCCTTTACGCTGGAAGCACGAGTCATGTCATATACTGGCGAGAAGGCATGGTGATTGCGGTCTGAACGCAACATTTCCGTCCCGGTACGCTTGTCGATCCAGGATGTAATCCCATCGCCTTTCTTCCATTCTATCCGGACAAACGGCGTTTCCAAATAAGTCGAGGTGAAGTGAAAATCCTTCTCCACATGCGATACGTCAATATCCATCATTCTGTCCGACCCTACATAATCATCACTATAAGCAGTCTTTGTTTGCCCATTCCGGACGGGATGGATCATCAACGTTTTCTCTTCTCCGGCCTGTAGTGTCACTGGTATGCTGACGATGACGCCCCTCGGCGCTACTCTTAGCTGAGCAGGATACACCGCTCCGCTTCCTTCGTCGCGGGCTTCGAATCCGTCCTTGATTGGATCGTAGTGCCAACCTTCCATAATCAGATGGGCAACATCTTCTTGTACGAAAGGATTAGGATTGTTAAGCTTGAACCGCATCGGACGGTCAGGGGCAAGAAGCGCATCCCCTTTATGCTCCAAGATGTCATACAATGCGCGATGTGCGAGCGTGCTCGCATTGGCGGCGAATGCCTCTTTGCGGACACCCAGTTCCTGCACAAATGGATTCCATGGCTCTGTCACAGAGGAATGGTAGCCCCAAGTATGCTCGGCGAACAACGTCAGCTCATATTCCATCGCTTTCATCGCCTCAGGAGTCACGATCTCTCCGTTTGGATCGAGCTGCTTCACTTTCCGATAGACACGCTGCGCCTCTCGGAATACTTGCACATGCTTCGGCGTTGAACCTACGCCATCCGTCCACCAGTCTGGCCAATCGCCCCGGTATACTGGAATATCGTCGGGATGCTGCTCTGCATGACCGCGTACCGCGTCGAAAAATTCATCCAACGTACACGGTACGATTTTGATTTTTTCGCTATGTTTGCCGTTCCACTGGTTTACGAAATCCATAAGCTGGGCATTAGGTGAGCTGTTGTCCGTCGGTAGCCCGGACATCATGACAGGTGCGAATGGGAACGGATATCCGTCCGCATGCAACCGTTCCAAATACCTTGGAATACGCGCTTCCGCGATCTCGAACGTAATGCCCTTGGTCGTATCGAATTCATCCTTAATCGTATAAGAGCCTCCGATACCAGGAATTAGTCCCAAATCGTTGCCGAAGACGTAATGCTCCCCGTTCCATGTCAGAAGCCTTTCGCCATTTGGCATCTCCCACCAGAAAGGCTGCTGTTTCTTCCAGAGTGGATACATCGAATGATGAGTATGAATGCATGTGATCATGTTTTGAATGCCAGCATTGAGCAGCACCTCGCCATACCCCCAGCTAAAACCCGTAATATCGGCTGTCATGGCAGACTTCACCGGCATTCCGATCGACTCACCGTAAGCGCGGACACGGCCGATCATCGATTCAAGCAGATCTTTGCCGATCAACTCGCTCATATTGAGATAGGTGCCTGAAAGTCCGATATCTCCGCGCCTTACCGCTTCAGCAAACTCCGATTTTTCCTGCTCAGTAGCCTTTTCGAGGAACGCCTCAATCGGCCAAAACGTTTCGCAGACCCATTTAAATCCATTCCATTCCGGGCGACGGCCAGCCTGAATTTCGCGTAAGATATGGAGTGCTTGCCGTATAAAATCGACGTGATATTGCTTTATCTTCTCTTGTCGCTCCGTATACCCCACATCGGTATGCGAGTGATGAATCGCGTAAATTGTCCAAGGTTTAGTTCCAGTCTTCATTTGAAATCTCTCCTTCAATTATTCTTTTACCCCGCCTAAAACCATGCCCTTCACGAATCGAAGGCATCGACAGCGGCATAAATATGCGCCAAAGCGTAGTCCAGTGTGTCGCACCGTCGACAAATGCCGCCTCTTCCAGATCTTTGGGCAGCCCTCTAAAAAAATTCAATAATAAAACGACATTAAATACAGGAACTGGTGAGATGGATGGACAGATCCTGCATACACTAGTTTTATTGTTTCATTTTACAAACGGAATCGTTTCAGGTCTTTGAAAGATAAAGTCTTATTTTTGCAGATTTCGGACAACTAGTTGATATTTACTTTCATTTTTTTAATCCCTACTCCTTTACGCTTCCGATCACAAGACTTTTGACGAAATATTTTTGAGCCTGCCAAATTGTGCCGGATATAACGCTGAACTTGACTCACAGCATCCATCTCCTGATATCCTTGAAATATAAACAAAGCCACTCCCGAATTTATAGGAGCAGCTGCTTATTGTTTACGTATAATGACCGCGCGGTTCTTTACCGCTCCAACGTTCGTCGACCTTTTTCAAGGAAGAGTGATATAAGTGTCAGAGGCCGATGTCATCGCGACTGTGTCATATTAATCATCAATTCATTTTTTCGTATGTATTAACTCTTATACCGCAGCCTATGGCAGACAGGTCAATTCATAAGCAATAAAAAAAGCCACCTGGAAGGGTGGCTTCCACTCAAAAAGAGAGCAAAAGTATAGATAAGAGTGGAGAGTCCTGTTCCTGTAGCTTTTAAGTGTTATATACATTTATATCTTTCTATTTCATATTAGCAAGCGATGACTCCGCCTACAAAATGTACTTTCATGGATTGATTTGAATAACTCCCCACATGTTTCCATTTATATCTATAAATTTAAGAACCCAACCAAACCCTTCATTTTGGTAGAAAGTAATCTCAATACCTAAAGATTTCAAGTTATCATGCAATTTATGTATCTGTTCTGTGTTAAAAAGTAATACTGGCATTAGTTGACCATTATAAGAAAAGTTCGCATTTGTAATTTCCTTTGTTTCCCACAACATTAACATAGGGCCCTCTGGCAAAGTTAAAAATGCATGATGATTTTCTTCTGAATTTCCATCTAATTGAAAACCAAGGTTATTTATGTACCAATGAATTGATTCCTTCAAATCTTTTACTGGAATTTGCATATGTTCTAATTTTTTGAGAATAATTTCTCCCATTCAAAACACTCCATTCATAGGATTTTATCTCTTCGTGGTTTCGTCTAACGTTTCATCTACGAACTTAGAAAAATGTTCCATCCCTAGGGTATTCGTGAAGTCATTTAACTATCCTGCCTTATCGTATTGGCACGCTCTTTTTTCAGTATAACATCATGGGCTTTCTCCATTAAGTTTTAAATATTGAAAAGCTATTAGCTAGAATAGCTCAACAAGTCTGCCATTTTGCCGGCAGCCTCGTCCTAGTATTAAGTTATATTGTCCTTATAGGGCAACAATTTTTAACCTTCTTGATATTAACCAACTTAACACCCTTGCATTCAATAAACCTGTGATTGAATTATTTGATATCCTTACGTTCTTGCTTCGATTTCAAGTTTATTTACCCGACTATTTGACCTTTGATTTCTGCAATCTATGTGACATATTGAAGTAAAAAAATAGGAAACCGTTCCCTTTTAATCCGGAAGACGATCGCCTATTGATCTGGAAATATGCAACTGTTTAGTTAATACAATGTAATTATTTTGTTCCTGGTATTTGTGGACTTGTTGACCATGGTGATCTTTTAGCGTTAGTATCTGACGCCGGATCAGGCTGTGGCGTTGGTGCAGGATGTGCATTAATGTATTCTAGTGCATTGTAGATTTGTACCGCCGCTTCTGCACGAGAGATTTCGGCTTTAGGATGGAAGTTCCCTTGTTCATCTAGTTGCACAACATGATAAGCAAGTGCGCGTTGGATGGATCCTTCATAATCAATGTTTAGATCCGTGTTATCGTTAATCTGGGCGGGAACGAGTTTGATCTGTGGAAGATTGCTGTGCGCTTCAATCGTGCTAATAAGCTGGTGAGTGAACTCTTCACGCGTCCATTTCTTGTTTGGATCTAAATCTACCGGCAGTACGACTCCATTAACACTTGCTGTTATTAAAGCATTCGCATACCACGCATCGTTGTCTGCGTTTTTGAAATAATCCGTCGCTTTAGGTTCTACAAGGAATCTTACTAGATCTAGATTCAGATTCACGGCCTTAACAATAAGTTGAATGCCTTGTGCCGCTGTGACGGTATCATTAGGGGCAAATAATTCGCCAGAAATACCATGGACTAAGCCTTGTTCTTGTAAAGCAATAATTTTATCCTTTGCCGCGACATTAGTTAAATCCGAAAAAGGGGTGATAGCTGCATAGCTTTGTCCTGCAAAGGATAACGTTAATGCGGTTACCGTGGAAAGAGTAATCATTTTGAATTTTGTTTTCATTTCTTTCACCTCGTAGAGTTATTGGTTTGTGTTTTTGGGTTTTTACTTTTAATTCAGCCTGTCTTGAGTAGACTCTTGCATTTTTTGATCGTTGCTCGGATTAACCGGGCTTTCTCATGATTCACCTGATGCCTCCCTTTCACTAGTAATACAATCGAGGAGCCCATTATTTTTCACATTGCAAAAAAAAAGTTTTGGACAACAGCTTATAAACGGAACACTGCGCTTCCTATCCGTATATGTTCGTCTACCAAAACGGCAACTGTCCACGCCCTGAAGCAAACAGCAAGCCCCTTGGAGGCCAAGGGGCTAGTTAGCAAGCGAATGAAGTCCCTTTGCTTTTCCTCCGACATGTCCCAAATTCATTTGCCATTCGGTTTGACCTTAGTGATACAAATTAAAATGCTAATTTCCACGCTATCCTGCCTGTTAGTTGAACCATCCACTGAACTGAACATCTACGCTTGGGTAAAAGGGATGAAGATATTTAATAACTTGTTCAATTGATGGTACTGGTCCCGTTCAATAAGTACGACTAATATTTCATTACCGGTATCCGCGAAGAAGAATCTTTTACTGCTACCGCTCACAGCAAGCAATTCAGAAAAGATCGTGAAGATTTCGAGGCTCAGCCAATCGCCCTGCACGGAAAGTGAATAGTGAAAGTTCGCGCCGTTAGCTTTAAAGGCGATCCACACCTCACCGGCTTCAATATCCACGTAATCCTGAATATCGGTAACACTTATTGCCGGCTCAACCATAACCGCAATCCGTTTTAAGCCTTGAACATAATCCCCGTGATCCTCGATACATTCGCGATCGAAGCACCAAACGTCGTTAGTCGGGTATAGATAACTGTTAATTTCTACGCTGTCTCGTTCCCTCCCCATACTCATTAGGAGATGAATGTAAGGGCGTTCCTCATAATCTCTGATATTGAAATCTAGTATGTCCCTGATTTCTATATTCCTGTGAAGCGTAATGCCTACTCTACCCAAATTTGTGAGCTGCTCTTCAATCGAAATACGGACTTGCGGAGGCTTAGAAAATTTGTGTTTTCGCTTAAAAAAACTAAACATGCCTTTAATGATTCCCCCTCTTTGCAGATCATAATTCACACCTGTAGTTGAAACTCATGATAATCTGACCCATTGATTTCCATCGGGAACTACGACTGTCATCATACGAAGACCTTCGATTTGCACATGTGGCGGCTCTATACTACCAATCTTTTTGCTCATTAAGCTATCAACATTTGGAACGAATAAATGGATCAAACCGCCAACCTGGCAGTCCCCGTTGCGCTCAGTTAAATACATTGTCATATCATTCTTTGTTATCTGAACGAAAATCGGAAAATGCGTTTCAAATCGATATTCCCGGTCGACTATAAGGTTCATTTCCTCCACATAGAATTCCTTACTTCTTGAATAGTCTGTTATGCGGAACGCTGGAGTCACGGATTGTATATTGAACCTTCCTGATTGTGAGTTAATCCAATTCATTTCAATCTACAAACTTAATTATCCTGCCAGATAGCTCAACGAAGCTGCCATTTCATGTCGGCAGCCTCGTCCTGGTGATTGTTAAGCTAAAGTCTCCATTAATTTAGCACCTAATATTCTAATAAGGATAACGGTTTGGAGAAATACTCATTATGGATTACAGAGGAGGTGAACTATAAAATGAGCACTAAATCCAAACCCTCTAAAAACAACCCAAAGCATAGCCCATCACGATCAAACGACCCGAACGATCAAGGAAGATCTAGAGTACAAAATAATTCGAAGTAAAGCTGTTGGGATAGGACAAGTTGAAGAGCAATTGAAGCAGTAGGCAAATGCAACGGATACCATCCAAGGTGGAAGTAAAACGGATCGTGGAATTGCTAAAGTGGAAAACAGTGATGCACATACCTCGTTAGATAGGAGTATCGATAGTAAAGAACGAGGGGTTTAGTGAACTGCAGGCTGCCGATCTATCGGCAGCCTTGTTATAACAATCTGCTGACGAATACACACTTCCCCACCTGGATTCCAATAGCCTTCTGCTTTTTAAATTAAATCAAATCTTCCCTTGATCATGCAAATTACACAAATGGATAAAGAGGCATGAGACTTTAGGAGGCTAAATCATCATGGATACATTTAATGATACCGAAGACCGTAAAGACGGGGTTAATAAGGATGTTTATGGGGTTCTTAGGGAGGAGACGGAAGTTGATTCCGACGTTAATGAGGACCGCAATCGGGAACAGCAATTGGACGACTCTTTTCAGGAGTGGTATCGCAATATCGAGTATTGGGTTCAGCAAAAAGATGATTTGACCCAGGTGCCGAAGTCCAACGTCTTTGATGATTTACCTGATATAGACACCGAATAAATGTACGATGAATGTGAAAAAGGAAGATGGTTTTTGTGTTATGGGACCAAGTTCTTATGATATGGAACTTGATCCCAAATTTCTCTTAAGCTTATTTATTATTCTCTGACTTGTAATTAGGATTCGCTGATTTAAACCTCGCCGCATCCATTCCATCTATTATGTTCATCTTTATACCTCCTTTGGTTACTGTTATTGTCTCCTTATTTAATTGCAAAATGGGTTCCAAATACTGTTGCGACAGCAATAAATGTTCTGCTTTTGGGTATCATAAGCCCAAGGTGGTGTATCAGAATGTGGATTATAAAGACCGAACATAAAAGAGATGCAGACGGCGGAATTGTAGCGCTAGAACTCGAAACAGAAGATAAGCGTTTTGATGTAAATATTAGATGGGATGGCTGCGCTGAGATCCATGTATATTCAATTACGGAGGGAAATCGTGAAATCAATGACACCTTCCATACATGTGATTTAAAGGGAATTATCGATGTATTGCAGTCACTCAACAGCGTATGTAAAGATTACTTTGGTGAAGGAAGCTATTGGGAGGACACTCATGATGTTGAATTTGTCTGAACTCGGAAATCTTCACGCCGATATCCAAGCCGTTCACGAGATTGTCCGAACACTAAAGGTTATAATCGATGGTAAAGAAATTGAAATTGATATTCTCAGAAATCAGAATGACCATTATTTTTATGAGCTAAGCCATTATTATAAAGACGCGGATAAAACCGATCCTCACGATCCATCGGAAAATAGATATTCATCTGTTGAAGAAGCGGCACGAGGAGCACTCCGCTGCGCTACGATGTTTTACCGGAGTACGGATGAAGGTGGAGCTTGGGTGAGAAATGAGTCTTTCACTCCATAGAAAAATACAGCTGCCGAATATCACGAGACACCATAATAGGTGTCTTATTTACGCGTCAGGACGCAAACAGGCTATTTTGAATTCGTTCATACGCATTCCTATTTTTCAGTTGTACGTCCGCAAACTGCTCCTTGCTCAACTGTAGTTTCTCGTTAGGAGGGGTGCTACGCGACCCCCTTTCGTCGGTGTTTCAACTATCGTAATAAAATCAGCAAAGATCGAGATTCAAAGATCAACTTTATTGGTTCTCATACAATTCCATTGTCTTGATGGTTGTGCCGAGTGAGGTTAATCGATACAGACCAAAAACAACTGGATTAGCTTGTACCAATCCTTCACGCAAAAGGTCTTTTAGTAACTGATTTACGTCAGATGGATTCTCCGATGCATTTGGAAGCTGACCAGAAATCTGCACCGGTGACTGCCATTCTGTGGTTAATGCCAATAATACCGATTGTTGAAGTAGAGTCAAGTTCATGCTTTTATCCTCCTTTTAATATTGTTACGCTATATTTACCCATTAGATCAGCCTTTGTAACCAGGCGTGTCCGCTAGGATATTCCTTTTCAAGGGATTGGCTTAGCCATTGTTTTTGCTCTGCTCTAAGAACCGGTATGGAAAGGATAAGGTCTTGATTATGATCAATTGCATCAGAACCTTCTAAGTAACTCGATTTGTAAAAAAGTACAATTTCAGGGGCTAAATATGGTACTTCATTTGAAGCTAGTATTGCTTTATTTAGCTGGCGTTTAATATTTGCTTCCCCAGGTATATAAAAAAATTCATCATCACGCTTGTTGAAAAGAAGCTCTACATAAGTAAAATCATTTTGCTCCTTCTTTTCCAGTCCGAATCGATACCTGCCTTCTCCAATGGGATCTAAACTAACTCGACACTCATTTGTTGTGAAACAAAACAAATTTCGCTTTTCAAAAGATCTCTCGTGTCCTTCAACCAACTCACGAACTACTCCACCACCACATGCTTCGAACACCCTCCAGCCCGAACTTAACATTAATTCAATAATTGAATTTCTATCTTCCCAAAATACAGCAATATCTAAGTCTTTATGAACTCTAGTTTTTTTACCTAGAAATAAATCAATTGCTGTACCACCGCAAATAGACCAATCAAACCCACGATTATTAAACAATTTACGAGCTTGCGAAATTATTTTTTCCACAGTATTCAACTCCCCGAAAAGCTATCGTCAGTTTCTGCTAGTTTGATTTTACAATATATGGGGTGTTGTTGCTATATTGATGTATTAACGTAAACTGTCCGATAGCCTAAGGCAGTTCGAAGCTTGCGCTCGAACATGCCTTTTGGAATTATCGTACTTATTCATTCGTATCATTCGTACCTTTCACAGCGACAGCAGCATCCGTCGTCGCGGCCTGCTTCTTCTTAGGCTTACCTGTCAAACCTACTTCCACATCGTATGCATCAAAAATTTGCCGGGCGATAGGCGATGCACCATAACCCCCAAAGCCGCCATCCGGTACAATGACTGCTACTGCGAGCTTGGGATTTTCTGTAGGTGCATAAGCAATGAAGACGGCATTTTCCGCTGTGCGCTTCGCCACGTCCTGCTCCGATGTACCCGTCTTCCGTCTGTAGGTATAATCAACGCCTTTAAAGCCTTCTGATGTTTGTTTCTATCATTTGATCATTCTTTGCGAAGTTTTCATATTCGAGGTATCCGTAAAGTTAATTAAACTATCCTCTCGTAAAAGCAATGAAAAAGCAGCCGTTCGAGTTAGTCGGCTGCCTCATGTGCTTATTCACCTATCGTCTCCCGTTAATTGAATAACACACCGAAATCCAGAAATGAGTTACTTCTTTATCACTTGCATAGTGACTAAAAAAAGCTCCTTCTAACGAACAGTATTATATAGAACCAGAATGGTAACAGCTCTTTATAAAACTATCCCGTTATTAGGAGGGAAAAATCTATGACTATCCAACTCGCTGAACGTATTAATCACTCAGCTCAAAATAATCAAAATATAATTTCTATTATGTCCGAAATGATCGCAACTATGGAGAATGACGCCAAACTCAAAAAAGAAATTCTTTTTAAAGTTGATGAAATCAGTATGGAGATTTCCAAAAAAGACAAACTCTGTTATGACGTAGTGAATGCTACTCGTAATAACGGTGACTATTACAAAGCTAAGATGGTATGGAAACAATTTAGAAATAGAGTAGAGCATGCTCTTGGAGAGCTGAATAAGCGAATTCAATGGACAAGATACCCTGACGAGTGGAGCGAGACATATGAACTCCTAAAGCGTCGAGCAGCTTTACATGATGATGAGGTGGAAAGATTAGACAGGCAAGAGTTATTGAGCGTATCACATAACATTTAGATTCTCTCCAAAATTGGCTGCAGTTTTGTCATCAACACTTATAATACCACATATTGGAACTGTCCTGCCCGTTAGCTTAACCGAAGAGAGGAGCAGCTGCCGCAGCAAACTGCTCCTTATTTGTACAACTATCACTTCCCGTTAGTTCAATCACTGACATTATGATTTTCGTTTGAAAATGTTTGTATAGGACCATCCCAATCATCTTCTCTAACCTCTTGGAATTTGTTATTTGTATAGCTTTCAATTACCTTTCTCCAAAATATTTGAGATGGTTTATTAGTCTCTATTTGAGCAACTTTCCAAATGCCACTGAATCGATTAAATATTTCATTAGAAGCGATTAGACCTACTCCAAGTTTTCTATATTTTTTCATTATAAAAAACTCAGCCTCCGAGTAAATTGTTTGGCCATGATCATTTGTTCCCATCATTCTTACTAGCGCAAATCCAGCTAGTTTTCCATGTACACGTATAAAAAATGGATGTCTACCTTCCTCTGTCCAATAATGATCCAGATACATATAGTCATATAAGCCATTTTCATTTACATCTTCAGGGTCAAACTCACTAAAATCATATTTATAAAGCTCTAGGAGATTTCTTAAAGTCGATTTTTGATCATATTCGATCTTTTGAATAGTTACCATTCGTTTTTCCCCATTTCCACTCACGTCAGAGTTCGGTAACATTTAGACTGATTCCACATTTTGTTAAACTATCCTGCCCGTTAGTTTAATACAAAGAGCAGGCTACCGTAGAGCCTGCTCAACAATATGCGTTATTCAATTATCGTTCCTCATTAGTTCAAAGATTTTTAAAACACGAGCCCTCGTACAACTAAACACGCCTTTGAAGCTTGACATTACATTCTGACGTTGTTGCGGTGATGTATTCCATATAATTCACAGAGCCGTTAAAGTTCAAATAAGCTTCATAACGCATGCGGATTGCGGGTAAAGTAATCAAATCCAGAACATTTTCCTTTGGAACCCACCTGCACTCGCTCGTTTCATCAGAAGTAGCTAACTCTCCACCCACCGCTTTGCACACGAAATCAAACATGACCTTCGTAGGAACATCAGTCACACCGTCATACCACTTATGGATCGCTGTATTCGAAACAACACTAATTAAATGGCTAACAGTGGCGTCTATTCCACTTTCCTCTTTGATTTCACGAATCACGCCATCAATCAGGTTTTCTCCAACTTCAGTTATCCCACCAGGATACACCCAACCATCGTCATGGGCTTTTACTAATAGGATATTTCCATTTCCATCTTCTACAATTCCGCCTGCCGATACAATATGTGTCGGAAACGCCATTTTACGACCTCCTAATACGGTAAAGTTGTATATTTATTCCACATGATTCCTGTACTTTCCTGCTTTCTTGAATTTATATGCTTGAAGGTACTCACGAGTTCAGTCTCTCATTACCCGGAATGAATAACACATAGGATAACTTACGAAGTCACTGAAGAATACAAGAATATTTTCATACCCCTTGCCAAAACTAACGACATTAGTTAAACTAAAACTAATGATATTAGTTTTTTCGTGAGGGGGAACAAAGTTGATCATATTTCAATCTATCGTGCTATTAATCTTATTTTTAATTGAGTTAGCCGCTCTCTTTTCATTAGGATATTGGGGTTTCCATTTTAATCGCGGTTGGATCGTCAGATTCGCGCTGGGAATTGGAGCACCACTTGTCATTGCGGTGTTCTGGGGACTCTTCGTAGCACCCAAAGCAACCTACCCCGTTACTATTCCTGTTCGTCACCTGCTTCAGATAGCAGTTTTCTCTTTGGCTAGTTTAGCACTTTACGCATCTGGACAGAAAACAATAGCAGTCGGTTTTTTCATTGTTGCATTGGTAGTTGTCTTATTGGTCTATTTAATGAAAATATGAAATACGAATGAAGAATATGAAGAAAAAGAATCGAGGTCGGTGAGGATGAAAATCGTCGTCGTATCTGATACGCATATGCCCAGAATGAACAAGAAACTGCCGGATCGATTGCTTCGCGAGCTAAAAACGGCAAAAGCTATCATTCATGCAGGGGATTGGACGAACCTTTCCGTGTATGAGGCTTTGGTAGCATTCGCCCCGATCTACGGTGTCGCAGGTAATAATGATAGAGCAGACATTATCCGCAAGTTTGGATTGCAGAGGCAATTAGAGTTCGAGGGTGTAAGAATGGGTATCGTTCACGGACATGGTGATGGGAAAAGAATAAATACGGAAGCACGTGCGTTAGAAGCCTTCAAGAATGTTCATTTAGATGTGCTGATCTATGGCCATTCCCATATTCCAGTACTTAAGCGGACTGGTGGCCTGCTGGTATTTAATCCAGGGTCACCTACTGATAAGAGGAGGCAGCCCATGTATTCGTTCGGCATATTGCAACTTGCTGCTGGAAGAGTATCTGCCAAGCATATATTTTACAATGACAAATCGTAGGATTAACCGTTTTTTCCGACAACTACCGTGCAGCGTAGTATTAAAATGTCAAACTTTAAAAAAATGCTTCCCTAAATTAATGTTAAAACCATTTGTATGGCTATTGTCGTACTTAAAGCTTGACGTGCGCGAACTTGGATGTCTACAATCGGAATGAAGGAGCGATAGGGAAATGTTGGTAAAAATAGAACGTGAAGTTTTTGATAGGATGGATGACGGCGCTTTAATTTCTGCCTGCTTTAAACCGCTCATCCAGACATACAAGGAAGTAAGCAGCAGAGGCGGCGATTTGGCCGATTTTTAACGCAAGATGACCTCCGGCCAGCAGGCTTTATTTATTTTTCACACCTATTACAGCCATGTTATAGAGTCGGTACAGGAATTATACTGGTGGAGCGCCTTTTTTCTAGCTCAGAATGCGAGATGGGTTGCGCTTAAAGAGAAGATGCGCGAGCTTGGGGATCTCAAATTCGTTTCATTTTTGCAAGACGTTGAAGGTATGCTCCACACCCGCAATCATCCCATTCTTCTGACCGATCTACCTAGTCTATCCCGTAATGATCTGGATTCGGACACCGAGCTTCGCGTTTTCTTCCAGTCTGCATATGAGCGGCTAACCCAAGTTACCGTAGGAACAATTGAGCTCTTAACTGCATCGATACGCAATTCACCAGACTTCTTCGTGAAGTGGAGCTAGATCGTATAAAACCGCCCTAAACAGGTCGATCTTCTATTAAATATGCTTGATATTATCGACTCATGACTAGCCTACGAGAGCAACAGCGACGGCAAATGAAATATCGTTCACCATAGCGCTTATCCCTCGGTACACTGACGAAGATTGGGTTACACAACTGGCTGGATCAAACATTAGCGATGTCATATTGTTGGACTAATCTGCCCGTTAGCTTAATAAAATGAGCAGGCCACCGCAGCGCCTGCTCATCCATATGTATTATTCAACTATACGAATACAATACATTTGTGTTCTCTTAAATCATGTACCAATCATTTAACACAAACTCCAAGTCGGTAATTTTTATAAATCAAAAATCATAGTCTCTGTTAAACGAAAACTAAAAAATTTTTTGTATTTTCTCTGATGCGTAGTCATCTACTATTATATTTATAATTTTAAATGATTCTTCTGCCACTGCTTTTCTAGTATTTTTATTACCATTGTAGGTTATTAAAGCCTTCCATAAAGCCCATCCTCTTGCTCTGTTCCAAGTTCCTTCATCCATATTTAATACACTTTTGAATATCTTTCTACTCTTTTCATCAAAAAACGTCCATGCCATTGCAGCATCACAAGCAGGATCACCTACGCCCAATATCCCGAAATCAATGACTGCACTGAGATTTCCGTCTTGAATCAATATGTTTCCTGGTGCTATATCACCATGAACCCAAACCGGTTCAGATTCCCATTTAGAATCAAGTGCCAATTCCCAAATTTCATTCAATACCTGTTCATTAAAAGCATCTTTATTATTCTCAATTGCGTATCTCGACTCTTCATCGTATACAGCTATAGATCCGCCTCTATAAAAATTATGCTCCCCTGCTAAAGGACCTTCACTAGCATCAATAGATTGTAATTCCATTAAAAAAGATCCCAAGTCTCTTGCAAATTGATTAAGATCATTTAAATTTTTTCGAGACAAAGTCTCTCCTTCCAACCATTTATAGATTGACCATGGCCATGGAAATTTTTCACTAGGATTCCCCTTAGCTAATGGTGTGGAAATGGGTAAAGAAAGTTTTTTTGATAACATTGGTAGCCACATTTGCTCTTTTTCCACTTGAGGAACATAGCATGCTGCGCTTGGTAATCTTACACTCATATGTTCGCCTAAATGAAACGTTCTATTGTCATTCCCACTAACTTTTACAGGTCTGATATCTAAATCAGACCATTTTGGAAATTGTTCATTTATTAATCCTACTACTATATCGACAGTTATATTTTTCATTAATTACCACTCCAACCAACCGAAATTTTATTAGAATACGAAATACAACTTCTATTTTACCGCTTAAAAGTTTTATTGCGTAAGGTAAATAACAGGTATTTCTTGTTTGTTCAACTATAGGTACCCGTTAGTTCAATAATTAAAAAAATCCAAGAATGTCCATATTATTATCTACAGTTATTATTTTTTCTGTGTATATACAATTTGAAATAAAATGAGGAAGTGAGTTAAGGTTATATTTTTTATTCCACTCTAAGAGGATTTTAATACCTTCCAGAGTCTCCCGCTTTTTACTTGGGACGGCTCCAGATCTACGTTCTTCGTATCTCATCCATATTCTTTCTTCTTGAACTGATAGGGGAGGCATAAGTACAATAATCTTATCCGCAACTGAAAAACTTGGCTCTATCCAACCTCTATAAACGCCTTCAATGATCCATGAATCCTGATTAACAATTTCTCTGAGCTTTTGATCTCTCTGTTCCTCTGGTGCTTTCACTCCATACTCATCCGCTTTATTGTCCCAAAAAATATCATCTAAATCGTAATGAATAATATTGAGCTTTTTACTTAGTAATTTTGAAATATAGGATTTTCCACTTCCCGCCCCGCCAATTATATGTATCCTAATACAAATCCCCCCGATTGTATATTAAGTTGAACGATTCTTCTCATCTTAAGTTTATTTTATAATATTCTTGATTACAGTTGGTGCGAATCCTAAACTGTCCAAAATTGAATTTATAAACTCCGTTTTTTCATCAGAATACAATAGTCTATCTGTTTGGTGTTTCTGGGAGAGTTTCACTTTCAACTCTTGATATTCGTTTAGTGCTGCGTCATTTTTCAATAAATAGTCTCTAAATGCAAGTAGCTTTTCTAGATACAAACTGCCTGTTTGGAACATGTGAATTTGATGAGTTCTTGGCTCACCCTTACTGAAATAATGTCTGCCCGGTAGTATGTTTGTTCCCCTATAAGCATATCCAAGTCTCTCTAAGCCGTGGACACATTGACTCCCAAGTTGAAATTCTTTTAATTCAATTCCAATATCAATAATAGGTTTCGCGGATAAGTTTTTCACAGCCGTACTGCCTATATGGTGGACTGCCAAGATAAGTTCGCCAAGTTCATTTTCTATTTGTGTTTTCTCCCATATAAATTCCTTCTCCCACTCTGCCGTCCAAGCCATAAGAAAGACTTTACCTTTGGGTAATCCTAGCACTCATATCACCTCTGCATCAAATTAATAATTCTATAATTCCAAATTGGTTGAGCATAACTGCCCGTTAGCTTAACAAAGAAAGGGAGCGGTTGATATAGTAAACTGCTTCAAAAAAATCATATCTGAATTACTTTGTTAGCGGTCTTACTTTTCATTAGACATTTTTTCAATAATTCTTTGTAGAGAAATATGAATTGCACGTAAGTAACTTACTATACAGATTAATCCTACAGTTAAAATAACTATGAGCATCTCCATTTCGTCCCTCCTCCTTAAGAAGTTATATGTTGTTTCGAAATAATGCTAGTTATTATTCCAGAAATGAAAAAAAACATAAAAACAGGAAAAAGAAAAGATTAAAACTCCATCTTTAGAAATATACCTATCAAGCTCTATTCTCATTCTAAATAAAATCAACTTGATACTTACACCGCAGCCATGCAAACAGGTCAATTCATGAGCAATTAAAAAAGCCACCTGGAAGGGTGGCTTTCACTCAAAAAGAGTGCAAAAGTATAGATAGGAGTGGAGAGTCCTATCCAAATCCTATAGCTTTTTGATTGGTCTCGTTATTCATGATTCAAACAATTCTTTTAACCCTTTTGCGATTTCATTCATACAGTCTTCCGCTTGCGGGTAAAGCCCGATTTTGTCCATAAAAGCATGGTCTACACCGTTGTATCTGATCATCTTTGTTTTGACTCCTGATCTGATTAATCTTCGGGCATATGCCTCGCCTTCCAATCTCAGATAATCATATTCCGCCTCAACAATAAGTGTTGCTGGCAAGCCGCTTAAATCTTCCGCTAGCAGAGGAGATACATAAGGCTCTGTAACCTTCGTTTTACCTTGCAGATAAATATTCTCAAGACTAGTTGCGCTCCCTAATGCTCGTATGATTCCCTGAATGAGTTCATGGTTATTGTTAACGGTATACTCTTCCATATTCCATTCGAAATCATCGGTAGGAATGCCGCTCATGTTGACCGTAGGGTAGAGCAAAGCCTGGTATTTAATCATCCCGGTTCCTAAATCCCTATCCATCAGTGAGCATACTGCTGATAAATTACCGCCAGCACTATCGCCTGCCACCCCGATTTGTTCAGGGTTCACATTGATTTCAGCTGCGTGCTCATATACCCATTTAACTGCATCAAAACAATCCGTTAGTCCGGCAGGATATGGGTTCTCCGGCGCTAAACGGTAGTCAACGTTAATCACCACGGCACCTGCTTTTTCCGCTAAAGATTTGCATGGGTTTTCAACGCTATCTACAGAACCGCCGATAAACCCACCTCCATGAAAAAATACGATTGCAGGCATAGGTCCACTTTTTATCGGTGAATAGATACGGATTGGAATGGGACCGTCTTGTCCTTCCAAGGATTTATGTTCTGTTGCGATTTCTGTGACAGTGACATCCACGTTCGGCCATCCCATCATAGCTCTGAGTTGATTAATGTTTTCAGCGGCTCCTAAGTCAAAATCCATCTTAGGTTTGGAAGCCATAGCTTTGACCATTTCCAAAGCAACCTCCATGACTCTTGGGTCCAGATCCCCCTCGACATCGGAGTCTGGAATTCTCTTAATAACGATATCCAGCCCTTTTTGCTGTTTGACTAAAACCCGTTCTTCCATCAAAGAAACTAGTTTTTTGTACTCTTCATTCATTACCATAATCAGAGCATCTCCCTTTTATCATACATTTGAATCCTTCAAATAAATACAGCGCTTACATATCGCGAATTGCTAAGTCTCGCTTAATTCCTTCATGAATTGTTTATCAATAACATGATTGGATAAGAGCTCTTATGTATGTATAATAATAGGCAAAGTCGACGTAAACAATGTATTTGTTCCTCTATACGGAACGAAAAATTAAAAAATAATCGGAGATTAGGGGTTATCCACTCGTGCCGAATACAAATCCGCAGACGCTCACTTCTGTTAAAAATGCCTTACGCCTATTAAAATTGTTTTCTGTGAAAACACCTGATAAAAGACTGACAGAGCTGGCCAATGAATTAGGTCTTGGTAAAAGCACGACCAGCCGCTTGCTGTCTACCTTATTGAGCGAGGGGTTTGTTTTCCAAGATCCTGTCACCCATAAATACAGGCTTGGCCAGCGAATCGTATCGTTGTATAGCGGTATGGTCATGTCTTTTGAAGACTTAGCGGAAGCAGCAAGCCCCTTCATTGAGCGTCTCTCACATGAAACATCCGAAGCACTCCGAATAGCTGTTTTAGAAGAAAACGAGGTAGCATACATTTACGAGAAAGAGGGCTCAATAAAAGAAAATATCGGTTCTCACGTGGGTGGTAGAAGTCCCCTCCATTGTACGAGTTCCGGTAAAATGCTCTTAGCCGTTCAAAACGAGCATGAAATGAACAAAATGTTGAACAAACCTCTGTTCAAATATACATCGAGAACCATTACGGACTCCTCCGAGTTGAAAGAACAGCTTAAACTTATTCGAAAACAAGATTATTGCATCTCGATTGGGGAATTCATAGATAACCTGATTTCCATCTCATCTCCCATTCGGGACTCGAACGGTCAGGTAATATCCGCACTGACTTTAATTTGTCCAACGCATCGTATGGACGATAGTCGAATCAACTCCTATACAAATAAAGTCATGAAGACGGCGAAAGAGATATCGCGACAGTTCGGTTTTCTGACTAATAAATAGCAACGACCCTTGTTTTTCTTCGCCAGTAGTTGCTTCCATTGTTCAACGGTTCGCTTGGAAATTATTTATGCTCAGCTAGCCATGCAGCCAGACTTTGAATTTCTTCAGTCGATAGGCTTTTCTCGAACTTTGGCATGCCCTTACGACCATTCGAAAGAATATCAAATATTTGCTCTACCGAAAGTTTGGCTCCAACCTTCTGCAGATTAGGGCCGGCTCGTCCCTGCAGCTCAGTACCATGACACGAAATACACCTTTTCTTATACAGGGCCACGGCCTCACTGCTCTCCATGCCTTCGCTGCTGTTGTCCTTATTTGGTATTTTTCCAGATGCACCTCCACCGCAAGCGGTTAATAACAGAACGAACGCAATCGCTCCCCATACCGAAAACTGTTTTAAGCTACCCATTTTTTTATAGCCTCCACACTTTTTATGTCGTGTTTTATCATTAAAATGTGATAATATTCCCGTTCAAAGGCATATCTGGAGAGTTACAGAATCAATGACCTCCTTATGTGATTAACGAGAGCTTCGTTAGATTTAATATCATTGTCTCTTAATCTTGCTTGCTTACACATGACTCGATAGAGCTAATTGCTGAAAAAATTCATTTCTTCGTAAAAAAGTTAAAGATATATAACTGGAAACAGAAATACCAATTACCTAATAAAAAAACCACCTTTAAAGGTGGTTCATACTAATTTAGTCCATTCGATGTTATTTCAACTAGTCACCAAGCTTTGAAAATACCCGGTCAAAGCCGACCTTCGAGCGAAGGATCGCCTCTTCCATCGAGGCTTGAGCGCCATCGCCATAAGGCATCAACACCTCTTGCGCAACAACGCCCGAATAGCCAATATTTCGCAAACTGTGCAAAAAACCGCTTAAATCTATGACGCCCTCTCCCGGATAAAGCCGATCATGATCCAATAATTGTTCAACCGGCATCGCCTTGGCATCGTTAATATGAACGTACACGATTTGATTAGCCGACAATCGCTCCAGATCCCCAGTAGTTAAGCCATTCGTGTGCCAATGATAGGAATCCAGCAGCAAGCCGATATTTGGTCTATCACTCGCAGCAATGAACGCTAAAGTATCCTCCATCGTATGGATGAAAGGATACTTGAACTCCGTTCGCCAATGATGCGGACCGACGAATTCAAGGCCAAGCCTCATACCGTATGCACTTAATATATCTGCACATTTTCTAAGCCGGCTAACCGCATGTACGGCAAGCACTGCGGGTGAAATGGCTGTCGATGGCAATATATATGTGCAGCAAATTTTGCTTCCCAGCAGAGCTGCCGCTTTGGAACGAGCTTCCAAAAAAGCCAAACTTCCCTGAAAATCTTCCTCACCGCTGCGCCAATCCACGCCTAAATCGAAGGCACCCATCGCCATACCATTCGAATTTAGTAATTCCCTAGCAACTTCCAACCCGTAAGTCTCAATCAAGGATGTTGCTTCAATTTCTACGGCCTGAAATCCATTCTCCGCCGCTAGTTCAATCAACCGCTTTTCGTCTCTAATCTCGCCGAGTCCAGCTCGGGTCAATCCTCTCAACATATTATTCAGCTCCATCAGAAATAATAGAATATAGTGCAATAACCTAAATTATGAAGCTTACTCGATACGTACAAGGGTTAAATATTAACCGGTATCCCCAGCCGCTGCTCCACGAAGTCTCTGCAAATTTCCAAACTCCGATAAGGAGTGCTAGTAGACCGATCGATCTCTACTGTCATCCATCCCTGATATTGAATAGCGTTCAAAGCATCAAGAATAGGGTCGAAGTCGATTTTCCCGAGGCCCAGTTCGCAAAATATCGGCACTTCGTTTCCGTCAAGCAACGGAAAATCTTTTGCAACTGCTCCGTCTTTCGTAACATCCTTCAGATGCACGTAAGCGACTCTATCTTTATAGCGGCGAATCAACTCAGCGGGATTCATTCCAGCTCCGGTCAATTGGGCGGTATCCGGAGCAAAGAAAACGACATCAGGATCAGTTAGCTCCATTATGGCATCCAACTCATTCTCGTCCTGCACCTCGGTCCATAAATGCGGATGAAGGCAGGCTTTGACGCCAAGCTCAAAGGTTCGCTTCGCTGTTTCATTTATGGTCGCAGCCGCCGTCTTCAACTCTTCCAAGCTGGTCGGCTTATGCCGTGGACCACCTGGACCCAGCACCAAATGCTCCGCTCCGCATTGAGAAAGAATTTTGGCCAATCGCAGGTTATAATCCATAATATCCTGACGTTTAGATGGATCAGCAAATGTACTGGAAGCTCCTCCGGTTACACCTCCGTAAAGTGCCGCCAATTCCAAATTGTACTGCGCCAGCAATTCTCTAAACTGCGAAATATGGTGTTCAAATTGAAGCGCAAAAGAAGGCCATGGCTCAATTGCCCGATAATTGAGTTTGGAAGCTTCCTCAAGCGCCTGCTGATGGTTGTCGCCCCAGGTAATTGCGTGAACCGCTATCTTTCCTTTAAAAGCATTCATCCTGTTTCACCCTCTTAACAAAATAAAAAAAAGATACAACCCGATTATAAGGGTTGTATCCGGATGTAATCTTTAGCTTAAACTATTATTTTTTATCTAAAACACAGTGAAGGACGTTCTCGATCCCATGATTGATAAATAGACATAAGCGGAACAAAAATTTTTGTAGATATAAACAATTTTGTATGTTTAAATCACTCCGTTTAGTTTTTTCTTTTACAGGGTAATATACACAATAAAAAAAGCGAAGTGAGGCTAATTAATGTTATCTTCTCTAAAAAGGTTTTTAATCGGACGACCATTAAAATCAAATGAATTAGGCGAGCAAAAACTGAATAAAACGAAAGCTCTTGCCATTCTTTCTTCAGATGCCTTATCTTCTGTAGCATATGGTCCAGAGCAAATATTGTTAGTCTTAATAACAGTTAGTGCTACAGCTTTTTGGTATTCGATACCGATTGCCATTGGAGTATTGATTTTATTATTAGCACTTATTTTATCCTATAGGCAAATTATCTTTGCGTATCCTCACGGCGGAGGAGCTTATGTAGTCTCAAAGAAAAATCTGGGTGTATACTCAGGGTTAGTAGCAGGAGGCTCACTGTTAGTAGATTATATCTTAACGGTGGCGGTGAGTGTATCAGCCGGCACAGATGCCATTACGTCTGCTTTTCCAAGTTTACATTCTTATAACGTTATTATTGCTATTATATTTGTACTGTTTATTACAATCTTGAACTTAAGAGGTGTAACGGAGTCCGCATCAATACTAGCCTATCCGGTTTACTTATTTGTTCTTGCCTTATTCATTTTAATCGCTGTTGGCATTTACAACATTTTATCAGGTAATGTATCACCAGATTTACATACTCCAATCGGAACTCCAGTGGCGGGAATCAGTTTATTTCTGCTCCTAAAAGCTTTTTCCTCAGGAAGTTCTGCATTAACGGGTGTTGAAGCTATTTCGAACGCAATACCCAACTTTAAAAGCCCTTCTCCTAATAATGCTTCCAAAACGTTAATTGCGATGGGATCATTACTTGCTTTATTATTTTCTGGAATCGTATTTTTAGCGTATTACTATGGAATTAGCCCTCGAGAAGAGGTCACCGTTGTCTCAGAAATTGCTGAACAAACGTTTGGACGGAACTTTATGTATTACTTTATTCAAGGAACAACAGCATTGATTTTAATCCTTGCTGCTAATACGGGGTATTCTGCTTTCCCTTTGCTTGCAGTGAATCTAGCCAATGATAAATTCATACCAAGGATGTTTACGATTCGAGGAGATAGGTTAGGTTATTCCAATGGCATTATTATTCTTGGAATTTTCTCAATCCTTTTGATTGTGGCATTTGAAGGCCGGACCGAGCATCTTATCCCCCTCTATGCTGTTGGTGTTTTTATCCCCTTTACGCTCTCACAGACGGGCATGACAGTAAAATGGATTCGCGAAAAACCGAAAGGCTGGATATCAAAGCTAATTATTAACTCGACTGGCGCAGTTATAAGCTTTATCGTCACAATGATGTTTTTTTTAACCAAATTCACACAGGTATGGTCCGTTTTAGTTTTTTTACCTCTGATCATATTGCTCTTTCACCGAATTAGAAAGCACTATGAAGCTGTAGCAAATCAACTAAGAATTACAACTTGTGAGGCAGCTGTACCCATTGAAGGGAATGTCATAATTGTTCCTGTGGCTGGCATCACGCATGTAGTGGAGAACTCGTTGAATTATGCCAAATCACTTTCAGCTCACCAAATCATTGCCGTTCATATTCCTTTTGAAAGAGAGGATGAGTCGGCATTTGAAGAAAAATGGAAATTGTGGCAGCCTGATGTGAGACTGGTAACATTACATTCTCCTTATAGAAGCATCATTCAACCACTCACTAAATTTATTGATACTGTACAGTACAAGGCGAGTGAATCTAATTACAAAGTTACAGTTATTATCCCACAATTCATTCCAAAGAAAGGCTGGCACAACATCCTGCATAACCAATCCAGTTTACTCATTCGTGCACACTTGTTATATCGGAGAAATGTGATTGTCACTACTGTACCGTACCACTTAAAAAAATAGCTTAAATAAGGTTTGCATTTACAAAGCCCCAGCCGTTTTCATAAAAGAAACAAAAAAAGTTGAGTGGAAGCAATACTTCCTCTCAACTTTTTTATGCGACAAATGAACTACTCCACACCGTCCTTGAAGTTCTTGTTATAGTTTTTATCCCCTTTATGCTCAAGGTCGTTCACCGTCTTCTCCAGCGTAGACACAATCTCTTCTTTAGCTTGTGTCAGCGTTTCGTAGAACAAAACCTCTTCCGTACCAACGATTTTGACGCCGCTAATCGCTTGCATGGATTGAAAGCGCCTGTGCTGGTCAGCGAGATCGTCAATGGCTTTCAGGGTGTGTATGGTTTGCAGAAACAAGTCCTTATGATGCTGGTTGGAAAGTCGGTCCTCAAGTTGTTTCATTCGTGTGTTCATCAGCACTCTTCCCTTCTTTTACGATATCAGGCAGGCTACTTCAAGCAGCTCCTTACACCCATTGTATAATTTTCCCACTGTCAAAAACAACTTTTGTACCATCCGCGTAAAATGAATCTCCTGATTCCAAGCATTCAGTAAACGGTCAGTCCCGCTTCGTATGTGCATCACGTTCTAAGATCACAATAACAATATCCAGAAGGGATCAGGTATCGCATTTAATGATCATGACATACAAAGGGCTGTCAAGACTTCTTGACAGCCTAGCCGTGATTACACGGTTTGGACAAGAACTTGATAAAGCGCATCCTATCAACTTTGCCGAACGGTTAAAACCACGTTGCCTTTCTTATGGCCCTGCTCAACATAGCGATGGGCCTCCGCAGCTTGCTCCAGCGGATAACGGCGGTCGATTACCGCACGCAGCTTGCCGGTCTCGATCAGTTCCTTAAGATAATTCAAATCTTCTGCATTTTCTTTCATTGTTCCGCCGACAACCTTCATGTCGCTCGTCAAGTTGATCACTAACCCTCGAACGATCAGCAAAGGGCTCACATGGAGCGCTCGCAGGTAGAAACCGTTCGGTGTCAGACGCTTGACGCAAACCTTGAATGGACTCTTCCCTACCGTATCGAAAATAATATCGTAGGCCGGTCCACCATCAGCGAATTGCTCCTTCGTATAATCGATCACTCGGTCGGCACCCAGTGATCTCACCAACTCCACATTCGACGTGCTGCATACTCCGGTCACTTCCGCGCCGAAATGCTTTGCTAGCTGCACTGCATACGTCCCAACACTGCCTGAAGCGCCATAGACGAGAACGCGTATGCCGTGCATGATATTGCCCTTCCGGAGAAATTGCAAGGCAGTATAGGCGCCAACCGGAACCGCTGCTGCCTCCTCGAACGTCATGTTCACCGGCTTTAGTGCGACGCTGCCGGTCTCAGGCAGGCATTTGTATTCGGCATACGCGCCGAAACCGGTTCCACAAGCGGCATAGACGGAATCGCCGGGCTTGAAGCGAGTAACGCCGCTGCCCGTCGATTCAACCACGCCGGCCAGTTCGAATCCGAGAATCCTAATGCGTTTCGGTCTCCACAAACCGTTGAACAGCCGCGCCAGGAAAGGATCTGCCTTGCGTAAGCGCCAATCCCCCGCTGCAGCGGTTGCTGCATAGACCTTAATCAATATCTCGTCGTCTTTAGGTACCGGTTTGGCGACCTCCTGCAGCTGTAGTACATTCGGCGGCCCATAACGCTCATATACGATCGCTTTCATCCATTTTTCCTCCAATCACTTTCCTAATCCTTCGCTCCTGTACGCCTTACAGCAAAAACATCGACACGACTCACTCATCGCGCTCCTCAATCATTCCCTTCTTAGAACGAAGCTCTGTCGCGCTGAAGACCTGAGAGATGATTCCCAATCGCCGGTGGTGACTGACGAAAGATTTCCAGGTGGATGGATCGGCTGAATGACGATGAAAAGGATCCCTGACAACATAGCTGCTAAACCTGCCCAACGGATGAGGATCGAGGTGGTTATCTTTCTTAATTTGAAGATACACATTCATGTGGTGAGACGGCATCACCTCATGTGGTGATTGATGTGGTGATTTGTCATTCGTGAGGCTGTGCGGGAGAAAAAAAGCCCCGGCACTGGTTCACTAACCTGCCATGGCCGGGAGTGGTGGTTGAGAGATCGCTAGAACAAATCAAGTTCCTCAGCCCGGCGAATTGCTGCCCGTCGGTTGTTTACCACAAGCTTGTCATAAATGTTCTTGTTGTGGGTCCGCAGGGTGTTCAGGGACACACTGAGTTCGCGGGCAATGTCCGGGCCACTCAAGTCGGTTCTGAGCAGCCGAAGCACCTCACGTTCTCGTTCGCTCAGCGGCTCGCTCACAACCCGTTTGGCAGTCGTTCTACCCTCAGCCTTGCCAAAAGCTGTCAGGAGGCGACGGACATAGACCAGGGCGATCCCCTGTTTCGCGGCCGCGTCCAGCAGGACAGCCATGGGTCGACCTTCCTCCACAAAGATGCGGACGTAGCCGTCAGGCTCAGCCAGAGCCAGGACGCGCTCCAGTGGTACAAGTGCAGCAGGGATGTCGCCTTGTATATGGTGAGCAAGTGCCTGCACGACCAGGATTTCGATCACGCTTCCCATCCTCTCTCCTTCTTCCGCTGCTTGGAGGAGGCGCTTCAGGAGCCCCATTACCTCAAGCATGGTGCGGTCTGCACGGTCGCTCATATACCGGGCCAGGAGCACCCTGGCCAGAGTGATGTGCTCGAATTCGCGCAGGTAGCATAGGTCGTCCTGTGCTGATAAGCCCTGCTCCTGTACCCAGTCGAGGGCTTCACCCAACCTACCCTGTGCGACCCACACTCGTGTCTTCAACGCCGCTACAGGACGTACATTTGGGAAAAAATCACTCACATACAGGTGTTCTGCCTCGTGGAGCAGGCCTAGCGCACCACCCAGATCTCCTTGCGCCTCCCGTATTCGAGCCATTGCGACGCACCATCGATACCGGTTTTGCGGTAACCCAAAGCGCTTGCCCAGCTCCTTGCTTCTTAGAAGGTGCTGCGTGGCGGCATGCAGATCGTCATGCTCACGGTAGAGCTCACTCATTCCCACGTACATGTCTGCCGTTCCCCGCAATAAAGGCTCGCCATGCTCTGTCGCAAGCTGTAATCCCCGCTCATAGGTATGCATAGCCTGGCGGAGTCGACCTTGCGCAATCCGTATTTCAGCCAGTGCGATTGCGCCCCCGATTGCGTCAGAAATGTTCCCGGCTAGCTGCACACTAACCATACCATCGGCAAACATCCGGTGCGCTGCCTTGAGATCCCCGCTCGTCCAGGAGGCGAGTCCCATGAGCGCAGCTGCCGCACCGCGACGGAGATGGTCCTCCTCAGGTACAAGGTCGAGCACCTGCCTGGCGTATTTCATGGTGGCGGGTACATCACCCAGCGCCTGGGCATGTGCGGCACGGTAACCGGCGATCGTACCCGGGAGAAGGCGAAATTCCTCTTCGTCCATCACGACCATCTCTCCCAATGGGGCTTCCGTGCGCTGACACATGTCTGCCGTCGTTTCCAGCCACCGTTCGGCGTCTCGCAGTTGGTCCTCAACGGTTTCTAACTCGCCGCCAGCCAGTAACGCCCAGGCATACCCAACGCTAAGCACAGGCCTGTAGTGGACCAGCTCGTCAGGGAGCGCCTTCAACCAGCCCAACACCGCAACCTCCTGTCTACTCCTGCGCAGGGCTGGCAATGCAAGCTCGACCAGGTCCGCCGCTCGGGCGAAATCCTCGGCGGCCAGCGCATGGCGAATCGCATCGGCGGCCGAGCCATGCTGCTGGTACCACGTACTCGCGCGCCGATGCAGCGCATATACCTGATCGGGCTGGTCCGCCCTCAAATGCGAAGAGAGAACCTCGGCAAAGAGGTGATGATAGCGATACCAGTGGCGCCTGTCATCCAGTGGAACGACAAAGAAGTTGCCTCGCTCCAGTGCCTCCAACCGGGCGTTACCTTCCTCCTGGCCGGTAACGGCATCGCACAGCGGGCCATGCAACCGGTCGAGAATGGAGGTCCGAAGTAAGAAGCTCCGGACATGGTCAGGCTGACGCTGCAGGACCTCTTCGACCAGATAGTCCACAATGTATCGATTGTCTCCAGTGAATGCCCGAATGAATGCATGAATGTCCTCGCGCCCCTGCATCGAGAGTCCCGCCAGCTGGAGCCCTGCAATCCAGCCTTCGGTACGGGTCTCCAGCATAGTAATTTCGTCAGCTGAGAGACCCAAGCCCATCACCTGATTGAGAAACGTGGCCGCTTCGCCGGGAGTAAAGCGCAGGTCGGTGGCACGCAACTCGGTCAAATGGCCCCGGGCTCGTAACCGGCCCAAGGGAAGCTGTGGATTTTCACGGGTGGCGATGACCAGATGCATCTGTGGCGGGAGATGCTCGAGTAGGAAGATGAGGGTATCGTCGATCCGTTTGGTACCAATAACATGGTAGTCGTCAAGGACGAGTACGAATTTGAACGAGAGGGCTGTGATTTCATTGAGCAGGATCGTTAGAATCGTTTCGGTTGACGGTGTCTGTGGAGATTGGATCGCACTAACTACGCCTCCCCCAATATTTTCCGCAATCGACTGGATAGCAGCGACAAGGTGAGTCAGGAAGCGTGTAGAGTCGTTATCCCCTTCGTCTAGTGACAGCCATGCGACAGGTCGATCACAACCGGTTACCCATTCGCTGACCAGTGTAGTCTTGCCAAAGCCGGCGGAGGCGGAGATTAGGGTCAGCTTGCGGTCCAGGCCTTCGTTCAGCCGCTCGATCAGGCTCGGTCGGAGGACAACTTTAATCCGTGGCAGGGGGATATACAATTTAGTAGCTAAGATTGGAATAATCATAGATTAATACTCACACGAAAATGACTTCCGCCCACATCTTTCAACATAATTGATTACCCCATTCTATGACTTCATATCAATCATGATATCTACAATTAAAGCCTTTCACCACTGAGTTAACGTCTGTTCAACTATGCCTGTTATTTAACTATCGTTCTAATTTCAAATTTTTTATGTAAAATAAAATTCCAGCTCGGTCTACATCAGAAAATTGTAGAGGATCCTCATGCATTAATCGCTTTAGCTCATCTACTTTAATCCATCTTGCATTTTTAGCCTCATCACCTGATTTCAATAATTCCCCCTCTGCTTTGCAACGGAAGTACACTCCCACAGAATCAAAAGGGCCTTTGATGGTCTGATACGCTCCAAATGGTTTTATACATTCCACTTCAAAATTCGGATCGATACCTACTGTATCAACTCTTGTATCTTCACCTTCAATTCCTACTACATCTAACCCTGTTTCCTCCTTAACTTCCCTTATAAGAGCTGTTATTAATGATTCATACTGCTCTATTCTCCCACCTGGAAGCTCAATCCGTTGAGGCCCATCTGGCTTATTTCGTGTCTGCACTATAATTTCGACTGTATCCTTTATAGTTCGTTCAATTATTGCACGAGAATTGAATAAGAACATTGATTTCACTGCACCCTTCTTTTTTGTTTCACGCATATTTATTAATCACGAACCAGATACTATACAAGCCAATAATCGCCATCCTTAATGTTGAATACTTTCGGCATTTAGCAAATAATTCCTCTTTAAATTCACAGCTTTACCTGATTTCCCGTCACGCGTTGTACAGACGATCAAATCGACGAGTTCGTCATCGATGATCGGCAAGTCACCCATAACTAATAGATAAATTCAAACTCACCTCATCTAATATTTGCATTGTATAAAGACATTAGTGTATTATTTGACCTTAGCATAAAAAACAAAAAGAACCGTGGAGGGCGTGTTTAAATGCAAGCAAAAATTAAACTTCAAGAAGGTCAAAGACTAATTACGAACAAAGATTTTGAAGTAGCGATTGCTGAAAAGGCAATAATCAAACCAATGCAGAACGGTATGCAGATTAGGCCAGCCTCTACAATTATTGGATATAACGATGATTCCGTACGTATGTCTGACGGAAGTATTATCCATAGAGCAGCAAATTCGTTTTTCGTCTAAAAAAGAGTTTCTAAAAAGACCGATATAAAAATCGGTTTTTTTTTGTATAAGAAGGCTGCCGCGTAAAAATACGTCGGCAGCCTTCTGTGTTGTTCTTAAGCAGTGCCGTACGCAATCGATGCCATGTTTGACCCTATTTTAACTTAATAATCCAATCAGTGACCTGTTAAATATATCATATTCATTGTATAATAATGTCTATTTAATTGACGCTAGTAACAGATAAATAGTGACCATTACCCAAATGGCGGAAAGGTGAATTCTTTTGAGCATAATTAGGGATTTCTTGCTACAGTTCTCATTAGTGATTGTGCCTTTCGGCATTTATATTGCTTATTTGTTTGGTCATCTACGGATAAAAAAACACATTCACATTTTCTTGTTGGCCCTATGGGGAAGTTCGATTATACTTTGCATCTCATTTCCGGTGAGTTACGGTAACAGCATGAATCATGATTTCAGAATCGTCCCCTTACTGATAGGGACTCTGTATGGTGGTCGGAAAACCGGCGTAATCTTAGCCGCAGTGGTTATTCTATATCGTTTATATTTTTATGGAGTGAATGTTGGCTCTATTACTTCCTTTTTGGCCATCATCATTGGATTTTCGCCCATTCTGTATTTTCAGAAGAAATTCGAAAAATCATCAAAAGGAAACCGTATTAAAATTGCCATTATGCTTGCAGGGTTCTATTGCCTCGTGGGTGCATCACTAGTTGGCTTTTTCCGAGGAGTCTCAGCAGAGAGCATTATAGTGCAAATCGCCCACTTCGGAGTGGCTGCAGGTTTTGCCTGGTTGATGATCGTTTTAATTGAGAACTTGGCTGAGATCTATACCATGCGTAAAGAGATGCACAACGCCGAAAGGTTACGACTCATTGGAGACTTAACTGGCGTATTTGCTCACGAAATTCGTAATCCAATGCAGGTAGCACGGGGGTTTCTTCAATTGCTCGATACACCAGATCTGCCGGCTTCAACAAAGAAGCAGTATATTAAGTTATCTATTGAAGAACTGGACCAGGCAAATGATATCATTCGTGAATTTTTACTTTTGGGTAAGCCCCCCACTGAAAGTAACGTAGATGTGAACGTTGGTAATCAACTAGAACGAACTGTGAAACTAATTCAAAACTATGCTTTGAGCAAAAATGTCTCTATCGAAACCAATATCGATGTTGATTGTATGATTAACGGAAATAGGCAGAGATTGAACCAGTTTTTGCTCAATATCATGAAGAACGCAATCGAATCCATGCCTGACGGAGGAACAATGGTTGCCTCATGTTATTTTGTCGATGATTCACATATTGAAATCCGTATCAAAGATGAGGGTATTGGGATGTCGAAACATGAAGTTGAGCGACTTGGATCTCCCTATTACTCTTTGAAGGAAAGCGGTACTGGGCTGGGCATGATGGTTAGCTTCCAGATCATCGAATCATTTGCTGGAAAACTCCACGTATTCAGTGAAAAAAATAATGGAACTGAAGTAGTAGCTATAATTCCAGTCGTAAGATGATCTAATCTAATAGGATAATCAATCCAGGCGCAGCTCGAAACCTATACCTTGTTTTTTCTTATTGACCGAAAAGGGAATGGATCGTTGATTATAGCTACTCGCAAAGATTTAGGTTATGATAATTAAGACTTCATTAATACCTTAAATCGAACTGGAGAAGTAGGGATATTTGTTGACTTCAAAAAAAATAGTTTATCATCGCATAGCGGAACAAGGTGTCGTCTCGAAGGCCGATCTTATGTCCTCTTTTAACATAAAAACAAGTACCATGAATCGTATACTTGAAGAATTGGTTAGCGAAAAACTCATAGAAGATTGTGGTTTTGGACCTTCAAAAGGCGGGCGAAAACCCATTCTGTTTCAAATTTCCTCCTCATACGGTTACTTTTTCGGATTGGAGATTTCACGATTTTATTCCTCATTAGGATTATTTGACATGCAAATGAACCCCAAATCCTTTATTAGATGGAGAATGGATGAGGATATGAACCCGGAACGGTTTGTTCAGCATGTTTCGGAACAGGTTCGTGCACTTCTTAATGATCATAGAATAGAGTCGAAGCAGCTAATTGGTATCGGGGTTGGAGCGGTAGGTCCTCTAGATAGGGATAAAGGAATCATTTTGGAACCTCTCTACTTTTCCGCCAAAGGCTGGAGGAATGTGCCCATCTGTCGCCTCTTAACAAAAGCAACAGGTATTCCAGCCTTTTTAGACAACGGGGCCAACACTGCACTATTAGGAGAGCATTGGGCGTTGCGTCAAGACCAAATGCAGCATATGTTCTATGTGCATGCTGGAGTCAGTCTGAGATCAGCCATGATAACATATGGGCAAATTGTCCACGGTACGGTAGATATGGAGGGCTCTATCGGTCAAATGATCATACAGACAGACGGTCCAAGATTGTATGATAATGGAAATTACGGCGCATTGGAAGCTTATGTTTCCGTACCGGCGCTGGAGAAACAAGCTCGCATGGACGCGAAGATGGGGAGAGACGATCTGACATCACGTTACCATGTAGACCCTGAGAAAATACAATACGATATGCTGCTTAGGGAACTTTCCCAGGATAATCCTTACGTATCGGATTTATTTTACCGTGCTGCCAAACACTTAGGAATTGGACTGGCTAACTTAATTAATTTATTCCATCCTCAAATGATAATCCTTGGTGGAACTCTGGTCAGTTCGCACGATCGTTTCCTCCAGACTACCATCGAGATTGCTCAAAAGAATACTTATTACTATCCTAAGTACAAGCCCGTATTTTCAAAGGGAGTTCTTAAAGAAGATGCTGTTGCTACTGGAGCAGCCTTAATGGTATGGAAACAAATGGATATCTAGCTCGCAAGCTGATTATGAAGAGCAAGGGTCAAAAGAAGACAATGCCCAATAACCCTGAAAGCAATATAACGATAACAGGATGCAACTTATATCTCAGAATACCGAACACTGTGCCAGCGCATAGTAGAAGAGTTGCTATTATTGTCCATCCGGATTGTTTTATATCGATATCGGAGAGGCCAAAATGAATTGCAGCATACATAATTAGCCCAAATATAATGGGTCGCAGACCATAGAAGAAGGATTTGACCCATTTATTTTGGTGAATGCGGTAAAACAACACGGCAAGCACGATAATAACGATTAAGGATGGCAAGATGATACCTAAAACACTGGCAATCGCCCCCCAAATCCCAAAAGCATGATATCCGATTAAAGCAGCCAGATTAGTGGCAATGGGCCCTGGAGCCATTCCTGCTAGAGATACGGCTTCTTGAAGTGCAGCACTAAGCATCCACTGTTCTTGTTCAACTTTGTATTGTATTAAAGGAATAACCGCATAACCCCCTCCGAATGAAACAAAACCTATCTTTAGAAAGGTGATAAACAACTCCCATATCAGCATGATTGCCCTCCTTAAATATAATATTCTGGATACTTCATTTCTAAATTTCCACGTATCAATGGGCTTCCCACTATGTTCGCTTTTATACCAAGCCACTGCTTTACATTCACAATTATTATGCCATTAAACAAACCGGCAAGAATAATGAATGTAGGATCAATATTTGTAAAACACAAGATCGTTAGTGTTGCGGCAGCAATCCCGATTGTTGTTTTATCAACCAATGAAGTTTTGGCTATCTTAAACGCAGCGACTATAATCAAACCGATAACCGCACCATGAATGCCCTTAAGAGCCGCTATAACTTTGGGATATTCATCAAACCAGTCATAGGCAAAGCTAAGCATGAAAACAATCACAAATGTCGGTAAAGTAATTCCCGTTACGGCAACTGCGGCTCCCGGTACTCCACCCATACGGTAACCGATAAAAGCTGCTGCATTGACGCCTACGCCGCCAGGTGCAGACCCCGCAATAGAAATGAGATCGCTCATTTCCGAGCTGTTTAACCAACCTCGCTTACCGACTACCTCCCTTTCAATTATAGAAATCATTGCATAACCGCCACCAAAAGTAACCGGCCCCACGCAAAAAAATACCCAAAATAATTCCAGCATCTTTCTCGCAAACCCTCTACCCTTTTTGATTATAAAAACCACCCTTCTTACATATTTCATTATAATTATAACACCTTTTTTCCATTTTGGAATTATGTTTTTCTAATTTCCATGATAAGCATTTATTATATGTTTAATAATCTATTTATTAATTCCAAATCGAAAATAAGTCTCCATCTGCTTTATCCAAGGCTCAAGAGGATATCAAATAGCCCGACCTAATTGGTCGGGCTTGATACCGTTATTTATGCGGCATAACCATCAATTTTCAACCGCAGCTGTTCAGACTAACTTATTTTAAAACTACTTCGATTGGTGTTCTTCAAGCGTTGTTCCATGCTTCGTAATACTCATCAATTGTTTGATAGCGATCGCCTTTTTCATTATTGATAGCCTTTAATGCAATCAAAAAAAGTTTTTCATCAGCTTCCCATTTTTCCAAACTACGTTCGCTTCCACACCCAAATAACTGGAATGCGGTAGCTCCCATTAAAAAAACATTTGACCTTTCATCAATTTCTGCGCCTAGTTGGAATTCTTCAGGCGACATATATCGACTTGATCCCCACATACGTCCCAGAGTATTCATTACCGGTTTTTTACTGTAAAACTCTATATCGCAAATCATGGTTTGTTGTGTAATAAAATTATACATAATACAACCATCATAAAAATCAATAGCGATATATTTATGCTTGTTAACGTGTAGATGAAATAAAAGTATATCCTTATATAGGCTCAATTTTTCCTCAAATGGCATAGTTATGAATTTATCAAAAGAATCATATTGTTTACCCATACATTCGCCTTCAAACCACTCAAAAACAGTAAGATATCCCTCTTTGATATCCTTGTGTTCAATGATTTCAATGAGCTTAGGATGACGTAAATCTTCGTAAATAGATATGGTTGATTTAAGTCGAGTTATTGCAACATCAATACTTACATTGCTTCTAATCGTTGCTGCTCCCGCCATCTTCAAGAATAGCTTTTTATTTTCGTTTTGAATACCAAAGCATAAATATCCAGAATCCTGCTTGTCGAATACAGTAAAGACTTTCCCATATTCGGATAGAAAATCAAAATCAAAATCCTCTTTCAGTTCAAATGATATCCCATCGATTATTTTTGTGATCATTTCAACCTCCAAAAAGATAAAATTAGTTGATATCAAAACTAGTTCCATATGATACCATACAAACCTATATGATGATATTCATTCTGGAGAGGGTACCATGTCATGCTGGGACTTTCTGCACTCTCTTTCCCATTAATTTGTATGGTATATTGTTTTCGAATTTGATGTTATTTCTATTTTTTGGAAATAGAGGAATGAGGTGATCACGATTCAAACCGTTCGAAAGAATACATTGTATCTATCGAGATTCCTTCTACTCTTTTGAAATGGTCGAAAGTGAACGGAGACGACAAGGTAACTGTCCTTTCGAATGGTACTTTATCTATTCCTAATCAAATAGCAAGCGGCTCTGCTGTGATTCAATTTTCCAGAAGAAAGTATCATTAGTTAACGGCGGCGGAAATTAACGTTGGCTATTTAGATTAACAAAAAAAATGGCGTACAAATTGATATCCAATTTGATGCGCCATTTTCATTTAATAGGGTTTTATGATATACGGATTAGCTTCTATCGTTTCTGCTTTTGCAAAGCTTAATCTTCTAAGGTCATTAATACTATGATTTCCATCATTTCACTACCCTTGTTTCACAAGGTTTTCTGCTGTGCGGAAAGCCAAGGCAAGAATCGTCAAGACCGGGTTAACCCCGCCATTGGTCACGTGCACAGAGCCGTCGCTCACCCAGAGATTGTCGTATCCATGTACGCGACCTAAAGGATCCGTGACGGATGTCGATGGGTTATCTCCCATGCGCAGTGTACCCGCCTGATGCTGCCCGGCACTAAGTCCGCCACCTGGCCGAGTTCGCCACACCTCACGTGCTCCAGCGGCCCAAAGCCACTTCTCCGCTTGCTCTGCCAGCATGGCTGAAGCTCGAAGAGACTCAGGATGGACACTTCCGGAGAGTTGAGCTACCGGCATGCCAAAGCGATCTTTGACCGCACTCGATAGCCGCACCCTGGACTCGGCGCTCGGGATCTCTTGAATCGGTCCCTGAATTTGGCTGGTGCGCAAGTAACTCTCGCGCATCGTTTCCTTGCCTGCGCTTCCCCATCGCGCCGCATCCGGCGCAAGCGCTCGATCCCAGTGAATGAGCGGCAACCGAGTGAACTCATTAGCAAGCAACCCACCCCCGATAATTCCGCCTTCGTTACTATGGTCAAAGCGGAAGGTGGCAATGCTCACCCCCGGCCCAAAACCATCTTGAACCTGTTCATCGAAGAGGCCGTAAGCACCAGAATAAACATGGCCTTGAAGGTTCCTTCCAACTTGTCCGTTCCGATTGCCTATTCCATGCGGTTCCGAATCACTTGCCGAGTTGAGAAGTAGGCGTGCGCTTTCAATGGCTCCTGCGGCAACTACAATGTGCCCAGCCCGCACTTGCCGTCGCTGGATTGTGCCCTCCAATTGCTGCACAAGACGAACCCCGGTGGCATGCCTTCCTCCCTCGGTATCGATGCGCTCCACCGTGGTATCGCAGATCAGATCGCAGTTACCGGTAGCGATAGCTCTCACTAACATCGTATTGTGCCCGCCATTCTTACTGTTGGTCGGGCAGGCAAATCCGACACACTGGCCGCACCGTCCACAAGCAGGTCGACCGTCCCGATCGATGGAGTTGATGAGGAGAGGCACCGGCCCAACTTCCCAACCCAACTTTTCTGCCGCAAGGGCCAGGCGTTCTGCTTCCAGCGTACGCGGCAGCGCTGGCATTGGATAAGTGCGTTGTCGCTTCCCGCGTCCAGAATGGGCATTCCCATCACCGGAGACGCCGACTTCCCACTCGGCCCTCACGTAATAAGGTTCGAGTTCCTCATAACGAATCGGCCAATCGCTTAGTGAACTGCCGTCTGGTATCCCATATCGACTCGCCATACGGAAGTCATCCGGATGAAATCGCCATGCCTGCGCCCCATAGATCCGTGTTCCTCCACCCAACGTCATTGCGTTATTATGATAGTCACCTTCAAAAGGTGCGGTGATCCGCTCCTCTCCGCCCGCCAATAGAATCGTACGTGGGTTACCTACCAATCCTGGTCCTGTGTTATGGCCATATTTGCTAAAACGATGGTTACGCAAATGATCGCTGCCTATCTGATTGAATCGAAGCCAGCTACCGCGCTCAACGACGAGAACGTGAAGTCCAGATTCAGCCAATACAGCCGCCGCTACCGAGCCACCAGCCCCAGCTCCTACGATGATAACATCATACCGGTCTCGAAGTTGATCGAATTGTCTTTGCGGTAAATCGGTTTCTGGGGCCGGCTCATGGCTTTCGGATACAGGGCCCGGACGAAATCCGATCATGTCCCATGACCTGCCTTCATTATTCCCGCCCGCCTCAGGACTTCCATAGTAACCTTCGATGACCAGACACAATAAAGTGTCAAAGAAGCGTTTAGACGAAATAGGCCAGTCCCGAAAAGAATCATGCTCGACGTCTTGCAGCAGTCTATCTTTCTCATGAGCGGACAGTTCCGAAAATGGTTGATCATGGAGAGTTAATGCTTCTGCATCCAGTGCGCGAAGTCCAGGTTCTATCACATCCGTCCATGTAGCGACATCCTGAGCGGCATAACGTTTCAGGTATGTCAGGACTCCTCCATCGGTCCCCGACGGCCATGCATCTTCCGGAACCATCCGGTCGGTAACCGCTTCCAAAATCAGATAGACCTCGCTCGGAAAATACTTCTGATCGCCAATCCTCATCTATGAACGCCCCTCCTTTTATTTGTCCAAACGGTACCGTACCAACATTCTGTGTGATGAGCCTATGTTCTTCATTCTCCACTAACCTTACTTTCATAGGCTAGCGTACGCAGGTAGCCTTTCGAGGTCAAACTATTAAATCAATGTAAATATACCTTGATATCCATATTATACTTTTCTCCGAGTTGTTCAAGTACTCGATTTGATTTTACGATTTCGGTTCAAATAATTAAAACAGCAACGTTCACAGATACTCAAGCCCATTTTGGCTTACCGCAGAGTATACAACAAAAAAAGCAAGGATACTTCCCTTGCTTTTTTTACTATATTCATTTTAAAGATAAATAAGAGTATTCCATTCACTTCATTGATTTATAATACTCCGCAAACACATCAGCGAAAGCTTCTGCTGTTTGAAGATTCTCTTCCAGCGAATTGTTTACTCCCCCGAATTCCAGCAGCAGGCTTCCGTTAGAGACGGACTGGTTGTATTCGGCATTCCCTTGATGGGCGCTTTTTAACAGAACGCCCCTCGATATGCCCGGATACTTCTTGTTCAACAAAGCGTTCAACGCTTCGGCGAACTTTTTGTTTTCCTTATGGGTGGAATAAGCGTCTCCAATGACGAACATAATGCGCGCATACGTTTTACCGTTAATTACAACCGTTGTTTTGTTGCGCGGAACATCTGCATCCCGATGAATATCGAAGAAATAAGACAGGGAAGCATGAGACTTCATCGCCTTGTTTACCGCTTTGCGCGATTCGGAATAGGCTTTCGTGTAGCTTAGTTTCTGTTCATTTAGCCTTTCAGTAAAGTCGGTCTCTTCAACCATTGAAGAGATCCCTTTTTTCTCAAGTTTCTCTGCGAGCTTCTTGCCTACAAGTGTAATGTTCACTTTCGGATCATCGAAGGAGATCCCATTTGAGTTGCCTGATACATTTTTCCAAGACTCACGATTATGCGTATGATAGATGTACACTTTGTTGTCGCTTTGTTTGGCAACCCCGGTGTTCACGACCCAATTGGCAACGTAAGCGGTTCCTCCGCTTGGCAGTGATACTTGATACCAATCTCCTTTTAATCCAACAACTGGAAATGATTCGCCTGCCCTCGCCTTGGTAACGATCTCATAATCTAGTCCCGGCCCTTTGCGCAAATTAGTGGTATCCACAATGTTTACTATGGCTTCTTTGTCTTGATCGCTGCTCGGTTGATTACCATTTTCCGGCTTTTGTCCACTATTCGTATTAGACTGGCTGCTATTGCTTTCAACGGTCTCCACTACCCAATTCGCAACATAAGCCGTGCCGCCGCTAGAGAGAGATAATTTATACCAATCCCCTTTCGAGCCAACGATCGGATAAGATGCGCCAGCCTTCGCCTTGGCAACAACCTCATATTCAAGCCCCGGTCCTTTGCGCAAATTGGTAATATCCAAAATTTTAGCAATTGTTTCTTTATTTTGAGCGGATGTATACTGTTGAGCTCCCACGCTCAGCTTTTTTCCTGTCGACAAGTTCTGAATAGACGCGTAAGCAGAATCAGATCCCCCGGATAATAAAGAAAGAATGATTGTTCCGCCCAATATTTGATTTCGTAATCTCAAAGCTAGATTTCCCCCATTTCAAAGACTTGTTCTACGAATTTCGACAGCAATGGAGGAAAATCCTTCTAAACTACATTCTAAAGCGCGAAAATAAGAGTAAATCCCTAGTTGAGTAAGTAGAATGACATGGCTTTACCGCTCAAGACAGTCCAATTTACTTATATAAATTATCAATCATTTCGAAGCATAATCGTTAACATCCTCTAAAAGCCAAATCATTTACACAAAAAAAACCACCCCGAAAGGTGGTCTGCACTCATAAATCTGAAATTCGCCTTGATCGTCTGCCGTGGTTCAATCTATTCATTTTATTTATCCTAACCGCCTGCGCTTATTTAAAATGACCCTTCGGCTTTTTGCCGCTCCATCTTTCATCAACCTTCTCGTAGGCCGACTGGTATCTCGCATCGACACTGAGCCGGTATTGGTTGGTTGTATTCTCAAGCGAGCAATGCATCAAAAACATGCCGAAGATGAGTACATCACCTGCCTGAAATTGTGTTGTCGCCCACTGCCCACCGAACTTCTCCGTTATAACAAGCGGATCATTCGTATAGTGTCCGAAACCGTCACGATCCGAATCTTTGGATCCATAAGATTGCTTCAACGTTTCGAATCGGTGCGAACCCAAGCAAATCGCCAGCCCCCCCATCTCATACGAGACGTCTCCTAAAGGAGACCATACGGTATAGACATTCTGGGTGCCTCTTCCCATATAAACAATGTCGTAGTGTGCACCTGTAAAATCTCCCTTGCCTACAGCACGAAGCCACTTGTAATGATACGTCAGTGACTGCTCCCCGAGGAATGAATCGAAAAAACTCATGATGTGCTCTCCATTTAAAACATTAAGCAGCGCAGGAAGATCTTCGTTCGTACCTCCAAAGAAAATCGTTTTGCTGCCGTCAGCCATGACGCCATCTTCTAATTGCGTATCCCGATCCAGCTTTCCCATCCGGTCCATTTTCTCCAAAATACCTGTTCGGGCCTGCAACACCTTGTCACGGTCATGAAACCCGCGGATCAGTAAATATCCGTCTTCCTCCATCCGATCGCGCAACGCCTGACTATCATGCAATATATCATTCGAGCTTCTGAGCTCTGTGAGTTGCTTCCCATCCATTTCTAATTCGCGGCTTCCAACTTTGACCTTCATTTCTAATACACTCCTCTACTCTTGGTATTTGTTCTAAGTGTAGAGGAAATTCACGTATTCATCCATGGATGCATGTATCTGTTTCATGTATAATTGTACAGATCATATGTATTATTCACTACAATCATTGCAAAAAAAATGTATCTTAGAACATTTCTAAGGGGTTGGGTAGATATGTCTTATATGAATATTCCTTATGTACTGGGGAAAGCCCCCATCACTTTCCCACAATTTATTTCGATTTGGAAAGTGCAGGCGAACGATGCCTACAACATTACGAACAGAGAAGGATTCGTTGTTCCCGGACTTTTTATTACGTATGAAGGTAAAGGCATTTTATCCCAAGGGAATAACCGCCATGAGTTACAAGCAGGCACCTTCTTTTTCGTTCAGGAGGCTATCGTCACTGAATACAGATGTCAGGATGATAACTGGAAGTTTTATTATCTTGATTTCAGTTCCCTGGATATGATTCGAAATCTTCAACTGCCTGTAAGCACGGTCGAGACAACCGGAAAAGTTGCAGAGGCGGTTCTGCTGTGCGAGCGTATGATTGACACCCTGATTGCAGAGTCCTTCGGCTACGCCTATTCGGCCAATATCATCTTGCAGCAATTACTGGTTCTCTTAGCGAGAGAGCATGAGTCCTCACCGACCTCGCGCCAAACAGAGCTCGACAATATTTTAATCTATATTCATCGAAACATGGACAAAGGTATTCGGGTCGAAGAGCTCATCGAACGAAGTGGCTTGTCGCGGACTGCTTTTTTTTCCCGATTCCGCGCGTTAACCGGTCAATCCCCCAGCGAATACATGCTAAATCTAAAGCTCGAATCGGCCAAAGTATCGCTGGAGACGACAAGCCTGACTGTGAAAGAAATAGCGTCCCATCTGCAATTTTATGATGAGTTTCACTTCTCGAAGCTATTTAAGCGAAAGTACGGACAGTCTCCGAGCACATGGCGGTCATCCAGGTAATCGTCTCCAATTTCCCGTATGTTATATCTTAGCTTGGTCATGAATCGTTTTTTGTCCGATTCGCTTTAACATGTTTAAGCTGGGCAACGATGATGACACTAATGATTACCAGAAGGAACCATGAACTAATCTTACTGAAACTAACCAGCTGCCAGGTTTGATGCTGGTCAGGGTATTTCCAAGCATCAAAAAATGTGGCTATATTTTCAGCTAACCAGATAAAAAAGCCTACAATAATAAAAGCGAGTGTTAGAGGCATTCGATAATTTATAGTCCGAACCCGATATATGATCCGTGTTTTCCAGAATATAATAAATACAATCGCCGTCAGCCACCAACGAAAATCAGGAATAAAATGATGTGTGAAAAAGTTGAAATAGATGGCTCCACCTATCAGCGCCGACGATGTAAGCCCGGGCCAGCCGGTCATGTCCATCCGCAGTCTCCGCCAAATCTGACACATAAAGCTTGCTACACTTGCATACATAAATCCGCTATAGAGCGGGACTCCGAGCAATTTCGTATACCCCGGCTCTGGGTATGACCAAGAGCCCATCCTTACTTTATATAACTCCAGCAACAAACCAATAATGTGAAATATACAGATTACTTTGATTTCATCACGTGTCTCTAATCCGCTGCGAAACATGAGGTATTGCACGCCAAGCAGAATAAGTAGAATGGCATCATAACGATGAATGAAAGGTACCTCTATTACGTTAGAAAGAGCTAAAGTTCCAAAGATCGCAACAGGAAATATACAGCTCATCGCCTGATGATAACAAAAATGCAGCAGTTGTATGATTGGTTTCAATATGTTTATCTCCTCACCATGCCCAAAGGATAACAAATCAATTATGTTTATTTTTATTGATCATCGAAATGACAGCCACAGGTGCCATTTCTGATTTACCGATGAATCCGAATATTTATTTTTCAACATACATTCTCCTCGATTTTAACCACACTGATAATGCCTTCTGTCTCATGAAAAATCCTCCTCTTAGCTAGCTGAGAAAATAATAACTCCAACCGGAGCGCAAGTCAATATAATTTTATTGTTAATCGATAATTTTATATTGTTTAAATTAGTAATAAAAAAACCACCCCGAAGGGTGGTCCAACTCATGATGAGTGCTATAGCGATTCATATACCTTTGATATAAGCAGCAAATCAGAGTCGCAATACGGTTATTTGCTCGTTTTCGATGATTTCGCCGTTGTTACGGAAGCCGAAGCTTTCATAAAGCTTTTTGGCGGCCACGTTATCTTCCTTATAAGAAATCCAGCAGTAATTTGCAGGCCCTGCCGGAAAGGTGCGGATAAAATCCAGGACTTTTTTCATGGCTTCCCGACCATAACCCCTGTTCTGGTATTGCTTGTCAATCATCAGTCGCAGGATGCAATAGCTGTCGTCAGCGATTGTCGGGAGTTCGTACCCCGTGATTTTATAAGTAATCATAACAAAACCGACCGGCTGTTCATCCGCGTAGATGGCAAACGGAAATGGATGTCCTCCATTGGTTGCAAGGACATAACACGAAGCCACACTTGACAGATTGGACGCAACGAAGCGGCGTTGATCTTCTGAAACTTCCAAGTTAAATATGGCACGTCGGTTTTCCAGCGTGATTTTTCTGAGAGTAATCATGCAAGGTTTCTCCCTTCATTATCTTTAGTAAATTACTAGAAATGTTATCGCTTTTAGCTGTGTCGTTTCTCTTTGAATTAATTCCCACACTCCATTTTACCATCCCAACAATATGGCTCCATGTTTAATCTCCTTTATCATTTTTACGCCGCGGTCGCTTAATAAACATACAATTTATACAAAAAAAGTAATAGACTTATATTGAATTTTTTTATAGAATATTATGTATCCATGGCTTTTTTAGGGTTCATCCTTTTTTGGCATTATTGATTAACCGGCACATAATTGTGCCGGTTTTATTTTTTTGTTAAAGTAAACTGCTCGTTAGCTTCATAAGAATTAACTCTTATACTGCAGCATTTGGCAGGCAGATCAATTCATGAGCAAAAAAAAATACTCCGACTCCATTCTCGTTTGTTCTAATATATATGTTTTATTTCCCTTTGATAAAAGTCATATAATTGGTTAATGGAAGAACTTGAGAAGATATGACTGGCTTGTTCAATTTTCTCACGTTCCCAATCGAACCAACGCATTTCCTTTAACTTTTGGATTTCTTTATCTGTAAAGCGTTTCTTTATCTCTTTAGCAGGGTTACCGCCAACTATCGTATATGGTGGGACATCTTTTACAACAACCGAACCTGCAGCAACAATGGCACCTTCACCTATTTTCACACCGGGCATAATCATTGCATTCATGCCAATCCAAGCATCACTTTCGATGATTGTATCCCCTTTTTGGTTCGTAAGAGGTTTCAATCTGCTCCACAAACGGATACACAGTAATCCATTCAGGATGATGATTGTGATTTCCACCCATTAAAATAATTACACCACTTGCAATGCATACGTAATTTCCTATTATCAATTTATCTAAATGCCAACCATAGTCTTCGATGGGGTTAAATAGCTTTCTTGATTTTTCATCTCCCCAAAGGTATCTTACGCTCCCATCTTCAAAATCATGATTATCGTAATAACCAGAGTAGTAGGAGTATTCTCCAACTTCAATCATAGGGTTGGTGACAATATCCTTTAGATACTTAATTTCAGACCAGTGATTAAACCGATGTTGTTTCATTCTTTTCCCTCGCTTCTAAGTATTATGAATCTCACTTAGAAGCTTAATGCAGTAGCAACATTCTTAAACCGTTTCAAACGACGAACCATCGTTCTCATCCTTTTCCTATTTGATGAGGAAATTGTAACAAACGAATCATTTGTTCGTCAATTTATACCTGACTGTCCGAACTAACCATGACATAAAAAACCAACTAATCCGCACAAACTTCTTAGTAATTGACATCAACCCTTGTATATCAAGGGTTTTTATAGTTTCGCTATCTTTTGATACGACCATCCCTCTTCAACATGTAAGCGGATTGCCTCCACTTTCGTTGTATCTTCATAATCCTTAAATTTTTACCTTTTAACCGCAACAAAAATACACCCCCTAGAATTTCATCGGAATAACCCGGGGGTTTTTCCAATGTCTATTCTAAGGGGTGCACTACAGAATCTTTTATTTGCTCTTCATGCAACGGTATCCAATTTTTTGTAAGATGCGTTCAATCCATGCATTAGCCGCACCCCAAATCTCGTAGAATGCACCCCATTACTAAAGTTTGTCTTCATAGGATTCCTGAAACCACTCATAATTCTCAAGAATAAGTATCTTGTCAGCATCACTCAATTCTGAATATCTGTCTACAATTGAATGTAGAAACCCTGATGAAAGCGACTTTCCAAATGGTTGTAAACTATCCGTGGACAAGTTGTCCATTATTGCCCCTAATAATGCGGCAGGAGCACTTAATACATTTTTGTTAACGATCTTCATAGCTTGTTCATGGTCACCTTCATAAAGCAAATTAAATGCAACCGCTTGGAGAAACTCATCCCCCAAGTGTTCTTCCAGTATTTTAGCGCAGAAAGGCGTTGCTTTTCCCATATCCCTTATTGATAGTTCCGTTAAAGCAGTAACGACTTCTTCAAAATCCTCTAAACTGTTTACAATCGCAATTAATTGGTCATTATTCATACTGGAAATATATATCTCATAATTAACAATTCTATCCAAGGCTGTTGCTTTTGCTATTTCCTTATCGTTTTCCATCATACACCTCCATAACTAAATTGTTGTTGGGATTAACTTTATCGTTGATAAATATGGATTCCCATCAACCATCTTCCAGGTTGTTAGTACCTTGAGTTTTCCATTAGGACCTTCTAGTACACTTGGGAAATCCAACGTATTTTCAGGCTTTATCTGTTTACCAACTTCTAATAAATGTTTTGCAATGGACTGGTTATTCTCTAATGTATCACGAAGTCCAACCGACTCGAGCTTTTGTCTCATATCATCCGAACGGTCAAAATTATGCTTCATTTTTTCAAGTTTTTTCATTCGTTCGGCGTTTTGACTGTCTGCATCAAATACCTTTCTTTGGGTCTGCTTTAATTGCTTTAATTCTCGAAGTTCTTTTGTCACTTCATGAATATTAACGTTGACCTTGCCTCGCAAATATTTCTCAATTTTGTCAACGGGTATTATCGTATTTCCATCTGTATAAACCTTAATTGCTTTACCACTCTGTGGAGCAATAACCTCTTCGGTTTTAAGTTCTCCCGTCCCCTCATCGGCTTTATCCTTATTGGGCGTATCGTCATCCGGTTTCTTAGGTTCGTCCGAATGCTTGCCCGGACTTTTGCCGTCATTCTTCGGAGGTTTCGGTTTAACCGGAATGTCGACATCGGGCTTCCGGGAACCGAGTTTATCCAGAAGCTTGCGCACATAGCCGCGCCCTTTCTTCCCCACCCAAATTAGCGCTTTGCCGAACGGGATTCGGTTTAGTACAATGCCTACAGCCACGCCAAGCGCATTTTCGGGAGTCAGCAGCTTCTTCGGATTGCGGATATAACCAGCAATCTCATGTCCGCTCCCGGCAATTCCCATCGTCGTCATCGCGAAGCCGAAAGCCGGCCAGAATCCGACGAAGAGCAGTGACAGGGCAAGGGCCCCGAGCACGATCGCGCCCTGTTCATACCATTCCAGCCGATCCCACCAATCTTGCAGCGAATCGAACATGCAGGCGAAACATGCCGTTTCCCCTCCGCCCGTATGAGCCCCGATACCTGCGAACAGACCGGCAGTAAGCAGAATAACTGCGAGTCCGGTCAGCGCCTGGCAAAGAGCTTTCACCCGAGCCTGGATAGGCTCCTTCCGATCAGCCGCTTCCTCGTTCCCGTAGAGCAAATGAAATCCAAGCTCCTTGCGCTCCCGGTAAAAGCCAATCCAATATATAAATTTCCCCCGGTCGAGGCAAAAAGAGTGGATTATATTCCACAGTTCGGTAAACGGATTAAAAAGCGGCTCGTTCGGCAGCGACGTAAGGCGGTTTCGTATTTTGTTCAGCGACCAGTAATCGGCAATGAGCGATGCGGCCAGCATCAACAGGAAGACTGGCTGAGTTTTATAACCGCTGCCGGTCCACTCATGAAGCCGGAACACCCAACCCGGCAGCTTGTGCTGGCCGTTATAAGCCGCGTGATCCAAGATGGACCACAGCAACATGATTGCCGGGAACAGAAAAACCCATTTCGTCAGTCTTGTCCTCAGCCGGTAGGCTATTCCGCACGCAAGCGCAATCATGGCGGTATGTACGGGATGACCGACTGTCATTAGCGTCGGAAAAAAACTTTCTTCGAAACGCCCTGGAAACAGCGAGAAAAAATCCCAGTGTATTGTTTCGCCGCCCAGCATCGTAAAGCTATAGCCATACTTTTCCGCAAGAATACCGGAACTAAGCCATCTTCGGGACAATTCTTCCATCAGTTGGAAGCCGACGCCCGTCGCCGCGCCGATAAGCGTGTAATCGCTCAAGCTCAAAGCGGAAGCTCGACGCGAGAACAACAGGAATATGCCTAGCGGAAGCAGCTTCCACAACTCTTCGAAAATCGGCGTGATCACGGCAACAGACCAAGTGTCTGACGTTTTTCCGCCGAAAAGCTCGTGGAAAGCATTGACCGTAAGCGTCGTGAATGGTACGACAAGAAACACGCCTGCCAGTACGAACAGAACAATCGGCTTCCACGGCATCGTTTTGCTTCGGCACAGAAACCAAAATTGCAGCAGCACATAAAACGACCATAAATATTGAACCATCATGGTACGCGATTCTTTAACGAAAAACAAGCTTAAAACAAACATGATTAGCGACAACCAGGAAAAAATCGCATACATCGTTTTAATAAACGGATATTTCTCAATCCATGCTTGGCTAGTTCGGTGGATGGCCTCAAGGAAATCCCGAATTCCGGTTCGAATGGACCAGATCGTATTCACAGCTGTCGCCTCCTTTGAATGCCGACCCCCGTGCAGCGGGACGTCTCCCTTGACTACGGTCCGGCCATGAGTTAATAAATGAATTCATGAAAATCATGGTCATCGATCGATCGGAGCGGAGGTTTATAGAGTAACACCCGCAAATTCAACCTAACCTATTACTCACGGGATACTAGTATTATATACATTCATTGTAAAATGTGGCAAAAGGCGCTGGTCTCAAATCTAGATGTATTACGCCGCATCCGCTAATTATTTTTCTTATTAGTCAATTCATCGATAATCTTATTTCCTTCACCCGTTATATTGTTATAAACCTTATTTCCACTTTTTGAAACTTCGTCATACAAACGCTTTCCTGTATCACGAGCATAACCCCATGCGAAATTTTTGCGTTCCGTAATCGTTGTAAAGAGTTCACTCTTTGGGAGAGCATCTCTTTTTTTTGTTTCCAGATACTTAAGGGCTGCTAGCTGATTAGAATGTTCTTTGACCGTTTTTGTTCTTTTTGTATATTTGCCTCACCTGCTCCTTTTTCTTTCCATCTCGTCCACTCGCCTCGTAATTTATCATACGTTTTGTTCAGATATTTTTAATCCTTCTTCATTCACAACGGTCTTAACCTTCGATTGGTTAAGCTCTTTTGCAATCTGTGCGGGATTGCCTCCACAGGTTTCAATTCCATCACTTACCACATAGACGATCGAATCCGTAGTTTCAGGATTAATATCTTGTTTTACGGATTCTAGGGCATTCGCAATTGGTGTCCATCCAGCTGGTTCTACATCTTGAAGTACTGTTTTTATTTGTATGGTCTGCTCACCTTGACCATGAAAGATTTCTTCTGTACTGCTACAGGATACTTTTTTATCTTTCTGACTTCTTGTTCCTTATGTCCATAAACCCGCAAAGATACCTCTGCATTTTTTGGCAACTTATCCCCGAAACTTTGAATTGCTTCTTTTGCAGAATCCATTTTTGATTTCCCATTAATCTGTGCCCTCTTGCTGCCGCTGGCATCAAGTAAGATTGAAATATGCAGCTTCCTGCTTGTGGGTAATGTAACCTTTTCATTAGGTCTGGATTATTCACTGTAACTTCGGAATAAAAATTAATAAAAGTGTACATGTAAGGGCGATAGTCTTCAAATAGATCTTCGCATCATCAACTTACCTCCAAATAATCTTATTATTTAATTTAGATCCCGGCTTGTAGCAACCTTCTTGGAATGGGCATTTCTTAGAACTTATTATAGAAAAAATCATACCAAACAGAACCACGCACATTCACTTTAGATGGGGTGAAATACAAGAAATTAACGATACAAAATCTTCTTATAGAAATAATGAGGTTCTTTTTTTCTAAAAAAAAAAACCACCCCGAAGGGTGGTCCGTACTCATGATGATCACTATAGGGTTTAGATAGGAGTTGAGAGTCCTATCCCACACCTGTAGCTTTTTAGTGTTAAAACCCAACAAAAAAGAAACTACCGTACGGCTTCATATTAGTGCTGTCTGTAACGGCAAGATTTAAGGCCATCCTTTTGCGGGATGACCCTTTCTTTGATCTCGCATCTTTTTTGCAAATAGAAAAAGCGGATGAATTCTTCCAATTGCTCTTTTGCTTACTTTAATATTCTCCTTTAATTACAAAAAACGAACCCCGAATTGTTCCAGCTAGTTTAGACTTCTGCCTAGCAAACTTAAACTTCCCTTCTAATTCCTTTGGTATCTCCATTCCCTCAGAAAGCTTAAAACCAACGGCCCGCTTCTTAGGGTCATCAACCGTGTACATGACGTTGACCTCAAGACCATCCTCATAAAAGACGTAAGCAAATTTAATATTTTCCACTTGAAAACGTGACGTTTCTAATGGTTTGGCTGCAAACTCAATATCACGATCTTTCAAAATTCGGTTCACATAATCAAGGGTCTCCTGACTTTCACTAGCTGATACAACCATAAATTCATGCTTGTATTTGTTCATAAAGTAACGGGCTTCATTAGCACGCAAACCAGCAAGCGCTTCTACTACAGGTGAAGACTCTAAACCAACCGTAGACACCTTATTAAAATCAACGATATGGGACATTTCCATCTCTCCTTTTATCTCATTATTTCCAAAAAACTTGTCCTTATTTGTAATACGATTCAGCGTATCACTCTTACGGCGAAATTTAAGGGGCAGCCTTTTGGGGCCACTGCTGCTTTTCCTTTATCCATGTTCCGGACAGCAAGGATAACTGTTGCCCCTCTTTCAGCCAATGCCAAGTTGTTCCAAACCCTAAACCACTGTTCGCTCCTGTAACATATTTTATTGGTAAGTTATATGTAAGTAAAGTTTATTCGAGGCTGATTAGCCACTATTGGTGAAATTAGCGACACGTGTGCTGCTCATTTCTTCTGACCATGCTGAGCGCACCAGAAAAAAGAGCTATGCCTTCATTATAAATGGCTTAGCTCTCTTTCAATAGTAGCATCTTAATTCTTGATTTATTTATATCTTATCGTGGCTTCGGCATCAACCAAGCGTGATCCGGATCGTTATAGAACTTCCAAATACGAACTGGGCCCGCCATTACGTTCAAATAATATACATCATAACCTGGAGGGGCAGATACCGGGTGGTAACCCTTTGGTACAAGTACAACTTCACCGTTACCCACAGTCAACGTCTCGTCCAATGAACGATCGTCTGTGTAGACACGCTGTACCGCAAAACCTTGTTCTGGCTGAACTTGATAATAATACGTTTCTTCTAAGAGTGATTCCTCGGGCAGATTATCACGGTCATGCTTGTGCGGAGGGAAGCTGGACCAATGACCGGCAGGCGTAAACACTTCTACGACGAGCAGACTGTCAGCATCTGCGGTTTCCGGCAAAATATTATGAACGAGCCGCTGCGTACTGCCCTCTCCACGATTTTCAACCCCAACATGACCAGATTCGATCAATCTTGCTGCGTGTGTACCGCTGCTGGGTGCCCAGCATACAGCAATTTGCAGGTCAGTTAGCGCGGTAATGGTGAACGTATCATCAGAAGGAACGTACACGGAATAGGGAGGAATTTTCTCAAAAACATGCATGCGGCGGCCGATGTTCTTCCATTCCGACTTCGCAGTGGAAACGTCAGCCTTTCCTCTAAGCAGGACAACGCAAGCTTCCCGTTCCTCTGTCCGACGGCTCAGTGATTGTCCGGAATCTAGCGTAAACACTTCAAAACCAACATATTCCCACCCCGCAGATTCTGGAGTAATCCGGAGAGTATTACCTTCCTGGTCGGGAGTTTGGTTCGGTTTTACAATCAGTTCATTCATTTTCCAAATGCCTCCCTTCTAGTATTTCGATTCATTGTCCTAGCATTTTAACAGGAGGATCAGAATCATCCGATCCTCCTGCTAACCAATCGCTTACCAGCGGGAGGTGACCATTTTCTTTCTCGTAAAAAACTCGACACCGTCTGAACCGTTAGCATGCAAATCACCGTAGAACGATTTCTTCCAACCAGAGAAAGGGAAAAACGCCATTGGGGCAGGTACACCCAAATTTACGCCAAGCATACCCGCGTCGATAGTTTCACGGAATTGACGAACATTACTGCCATTTTGAGTGAAAATGCACGCTCCGTTCGCCAGTTCTGAACGATTGGCAAGTTCAATCGCCTCTTCCAGTGTATCCACCCGGACAACCGATAGCACGGGAGCAAATATTTCGTCCTTCCAAATCTTCATCTCACATGTTACATGATCAAAAATCGTCGGGCCGACGAAATACCCTCCGCCATTTGATGCCGCATCAGTACGTCCGTCGCGAAGCAGTAGTGCTCCCTCTTCTATGCCTGTCGCAATATAGCCCAGCGTACGCTCCTTGTGCGGACCGCGGATAACCGGCCCTAGAAAAACATCTTTATCCATGCCATTACCAATGATTAATTTGTCAGCTGCAGCGACCAGTTTATCAATCAAAGTTTCGGACGTTTTGCCAACGGAAACGACGACAGCACATGCCATACAGCGCTCACCCGCAGAGCCAAATGCCGCGTTAATGATCTGTGTCACCGCTGCGTCCATGTCGGCATCCGGCATGACGATCGTATGGTTCTTGGCGCCGGCAAGCGCCTGAACCCGTTTCCCTTGCGCGGTTGCGGTCTTATACACATATTCCGCGACCGGCTGGGAGCCAACAAACGAAATCGCAATGACGTCCGGATGCTCTAGCAGACCATTTACGACATCGTGCGAACCATGTACCAGATTCAGCACGCCATCCGGCAAACCCGCTTCCTTAAACAGCTCCACCAGTCGATTCGCAAGAAGCGGCGTCCGCTCGGAGGGCTTCAGGACAAACGTATTGCCGCACGCGATTGCAAGCGGGAACATCCAGCAGGGTACCATCATTGGGAAGTTAAAAGGTGTAATTCCGCCCACAACCCCGATCGGATACCGGTACATGCCCGACTCCACATTCGTGGCGATGTCTGGAAGCTGTTTGCCCATCATGAGAGTTGGCGCCCCGGCAGCGAATTCAACGCATTCAATGCCGCGCATTACTTCCCCATGAGCATCTTGATAGTTTTTTCCGTTCTCCAATGTAATGATCTGCGCAAGCTCTTCCCAATGTTCGACTAACAGCTGTTGATATTTGAAAAGAATTCGAGCTCGGCGTGGTACCGGTGTCTTACTCCATGTTTTAAACGTTTCTTTCGCATTTCGGACAGCTAGATCAACTTCATCCTTGGACGACAGCGGAACGTAAGCCAAAATTTCTTCGGTCGCTGGATTGAACACTGGTTCCGTCTTGCCTGAAGTGGATGCGATCCATTCGCCTCCAATAAAATTCGATAATGGCATAAATGCTTTCATTTGGGTCATAATTGTTGTTCTCCTCTTCAACTAAGCTTGTTTGGAAGAAAGCATATATTGTTCAACCTGCATGACTGTCGGCATGGCGTCCGAGCAGCTATGACTAGAAATAACAATGGAAGCTGACGCGCTGCCAAATGTCATACTGCGGCTGACATCCCATCCTTGCATAAGTCCATAAATGAAACCTGCCGCATACGAGTCGCCTGCTCCGAATGTTTTGATAACCTTAGCCGGGAAAATAGAACCCCGCTGTGAGCTGCCGTTTTTGCCATAAGCGATCGATCCTTCTTTGCCGTGCTTGATGACGACGATTTCAGCGTGGTAACCGAACCATTGCGCGGCAGTTATTTCGTCGCTGCGTTCAGGGTTGCCGTCGAACTGCTCCAACATATCGAATTCCTCACGCGTGCCGATAATAATATCGCTTTTTTCTGCTGCCATATGATAATAAATGGCCGTTTCCTCGGGGGATGCCCACGTATATGGACGGTAATCGATATCGAATATCACCTTCGTACCGTGTTTACGAGCGTAACGGAGAGCAAGAAGAACCGCCTCGCGGGATGGGCTTTGTGCCAGCGCCGTACCGGATACGAGCAGCACCTTGCTTCGATTGATCAACGATTCGTCTACTTCTTCAGGCGCAAGCAATAAATCTGCCACATTGCTGCGGTACATCAGTATACTGCATTCCTCTGGGCTTTTGATTTCTGTAAAAGCAAGTCCGGTAACCGCGCCGGTTCGATCCGTGGTGATACCTGAAGTGTCTATACCGTTATTACGCAGGTATTGACCGATGAATCGACCCATCTGATCATCAGCAACCTTACCGATAAACGCTGTTTTCATGCCCATTCGCGACATACCGATGCAGATGTTGGCCGGTGACCCACCGACGTATTTGGTGAATGTCATCGTTTCTTCCATAGGACGATTGATTTCATTAGCGTTCAAATCAATACATAGACGACCGATCGCTACAAAATCCAAATCCTTATCGTCCGCAAAAGTAATCGTATCCATCGTATCCCCTTCTTTCCATCTAATAAGGACGCGCCGCACTGATGTTTTGCTGCATCCGCTCATGCGCCTTCCATACTTTGTCGCTCACAGAAACCTCAGGTACGCCGACGTTCCACCATGAGTCATAACCATCCGTATTCGTTCCCGGAAGCACCTTAATTTCCACCAGCACAGGTCCTTGCTCCGCTTTTGCGTCATGCAGCGCTTGCTCCAGTTCCTTCGCAGAGGAAGCTTTATAAGAGGCTGCCCCCAAACCGCGGGCAAGTAAAGTGAAGTCGATCGGCATATAAGGTCCATCTAACCGTCCTGTCTCTTTGGATCGGAAGCGGAATTCATTGCCGAAGCCGTCACTGCCGTGACCGCGCTGCAAGTTATGAATGCATTGAAACCCGTTGTTATCGAATAGTAGAATGGTCAGCTTCACGCCCTCTTGGATTGCCGTAATCAGCTCTGAGTGCAGCATGAGGTAACTCCCATCACCAACTAACGCATACACTTCACGCTCCGGTTCCGCAAGTGCAACGCCAAAAGCGCCGCTTATCTCATACCCCATGCATGAAAAGCCATATTCCAAGTGATAAGTGTTCGGTTCAGTCACACGCCAGACACGATGCAGATCGCCCGGAAGGCTGCCAGCAGCGCCAACGACAACGTCCTTCGACTCGATGAATCCATTGATGATACCGAGCGCTCTTGTCTGTGTTAACCCATCGACACTCTCCAAGGAGTAGAGACGATCAACTTCACCGTCCCACTCCGCTTTCAACTCGTGGATATAACCGTCAGCATAACTGGAGCTGAATCTACGATCCGTTAATTCCATCTGCAATGCGACAAGCGCCACCTTCGCGTCCGCGGTGACCGACTCCGCCTCCATCTTGACCGCATCAAATGAACTCACGTTCAAGTTCAGAAATGTGGCATCTGGACTACGAAAAGCGGATTTGGATGCAGTCGTGAAATCAGAAAATCGTGTACCGACGCCGATGATCAAGTCTGCTTCGGCAGCTACCCGGTTCGCCGCCAGTGTGCCGGTAGTACCAACTCCGCCAAGGCCAAGTGGATGATTCCACGGAACCGCGCTTTTGCCCGACTGCGTCTCAGCTATCGGAATGCCGAATGCTTCTGCAAAATCAAGAAGCTCTTTCGTCGCATCCGCGTAGTGAACGCCTCCCCCTGCGATGATCAAAGGCTTTTTCTTGCACATGATCAAATCTGCCGCACGTAAAATGGCATCCTGCTCCGCTGGACGGCGCTGCAGGAAATGGATACGCTTCTCAAAGAAGCGTGCAGGATAATCATAGGCTTCCGCTTGAACGTCCTGCGGCAGCGCTAACGTAACCGCTCCGGTTTCTACTGGATCGGTCAGAACACGCATCGCTTGTAGAAGCGACGACATCAGCTGTTCCGGGCGGACGATGCGATCCCAAAACTTGCTGACCGCCTTGAACGGATCGTTCGCCGATATGGAGTAATCACTCGGAACCTCCAATTGCTGTAGCACGGGGTCAGGCTGGCGGGAAGCAAAGTTATCGCCAGGCAGTAACAGCACAGGTATACGGTTAACCGTTGCGGTTGCGGCGCCAGTCATCATATTGAGTGCTCCCGGACCGATTGAGGTCGTGCAGGCAAAGATCTGACGGCGGTTCTTCTGTTTAGCGAAAGCTGTAGCAGCATGAACCATACCTTGTTCGTTCTTGCCCTGCACGAACAATAACTCAGTGGTTTCTCGCTCAAGGGCTTCGCCGATGCCTGTGACATTACCATGTCCGAAGATGCCCATAACACCACGAACGAACTTAATTTCTTCACCATCTACAGACAAATACTGTTGATCCAGAAATCGCAGCAAAGCCTGCGCCATAGTCAAGCGAATCGTTTTCATCAGCAAAACCTCGGTTCATTATAGAATGGATAAGAAAAAGCCCGCTGTTCCGATTATTCAGATGCGGGCTTCAAGCTTAATCGAGCGTTTTTTCCAAATTCAATAAGTATTCCAAGCTAGTAGCCAGACTGTCCATCGGACTTCCCGAGCAGTAATCCTGCTCTACTGCAAACCACTCAACGCCGCTTCGCAATCCCCACTGGAGGATCGGAGAAAAATCAATGACCCCTGATCCGATCTCAGCGAATGTCTGTCTGCTGTCCGCAGTCATATCCTTCAGATGAAGGATCGGCATACGATTCGCATAATTCTGGATGAAGGACAAAGGATCTTGACCAGCTTTGCGAACCCAGTACGTATCAATCTCAGCGTAAATGGCCGGATCATCGAGCAAGTATTCAAGCGCAAATTTACCATCTATGGATGTATGAAATTCAAAATCATGATTATGATAGCCAACGCGATATTCCGTGCCCTCAACTTTAGCAGCGACTTCAAGCAAGTCTTTCTTCACGCTTGCATACCCTTCTGGATTTTGCAGCCCATCCGGCAGTGAGTGACAGATGAAGTCTTTCGTATCGAACAAGCGAGCCTCTTCCAGCACAGTTTCTAAATCAAACTTCATTCGTTCCAGCCCTACATGCATGCCAGCGGTTCGTAATCCGAGTTCCTTCATCACCGCAGCAATTTCTCGTGCTTCATATCCGTGCAGCCCGTCGATCTGAACGGCCGCCCAGCCCATTTCACTCAATTGCTTCAATACCGCTGGAAAATCCTTCTTCACTTCGTTTCTTAAGGTGTAGAGCTGAGCCGCCAATTGATGTTTGATCATTCCGTTATCTCCTCCTTTTTCAAATCCAGCCATTCGACTTCCCCAGAAGTTAATGGTAGATTCATAGCCATAACTGAGTCATGAAGCTCATCAAGGTTGCGCGGTCCGATGATCGCACATGTCGGGAAAGGTTGATGAAGAACATAAGATAATGAGATTTGAATCGGTGTTACCTGCTTCAGCTCCGCTAGCTTCACCGCACGTCGGTATCGCTCCCAGTTGTTGTCGTTGTAATATACTCTCACCATTTCCGAATTTGAGAGATTGTCTGGCGTGAAATGGCCTGAGAAAAACCCGCCTGCCTGAGAGGACCATGACAATAGTGGCAGTTGGTTACGCTCATGATAATTGCAGGTTTCCTCATCAGCAGACACACAGCCCTCCCACCTTGCCTCTTTCGCCTTGGCAAGACTCAGGTTCGTACTGCTAAACGTGAATCCCACTAATTGATGCGCCGCCGCGTATTCATTCGCTTCCTGAATGCGCTGATATGACCAATTCGATGCTCCAATCGCGCGAATCTTCTTCGTCTCAAGCTGCTCGTTCAATTCTTCCATGATCGGTCCAACCTCGACGGTCGGATCATCTCTATGAAGTGCGTATAGATCGATATAATCTGTTCCCAGTCTCTCCAAGCTCTCGGCCAGATCCTTCCGGATGGCTTGTGGATTTACCCGTGGCCCTGGACTCCCATCATCGTGATGGGCTCCTTTGTTCATAATCACTACTTTTTCCCTGATCTTCTTCTCCGCCAGCCACTGTCCCAAAATCTGCTCTTTCCCTCTGTACTGATGGGCGGTATCAAACATATTGCCGCCGGCTTCAATGTAAGCATCAAGCATCAACCGCTTCGCATCGTCCAATATTCTTAGATCTCCCGTTCCCATAACCAACCGGGACATCGGCTTGTTCACACCTTGGATCTCCATCATTTCCATATAAACACTCCTTTCATGTTGCAATTATCCTGTAGCTCATCAATTTTGTTCTGTAATCCGTATGGTAGCGATACCATAAAAGGACAAAGGCGTTTTCTGGTATCGCTACCATACTGTAATTGAAGTCAGTATAATAGATTCTAACCCGTTTTACAATAGCCGCTAAAAATTACTTTCCTCAACTAAATCGAAAATGTTGAAAACCCTTTCATTATACATTCATCACCATTCACATTCAGTCATTGCAAAAAAAGAAGAGCCGCCCTGTTCAACGCGAGCGGCACTCCTTCATTTATTATTTATTGATCATGTTATACAAAATTACAGCCGATTCTGCTCTAGATAGAGGAGCCAGCGGAAGAATGGAATTCCCATTTCCTTTGACGATTCCATTTTCAACCATCACCGTCAAGCTTTCCATCGCATAACTCGCAACCTTCGTTTTGTCGATAAAACGATCCAGCTCAGCTGACGTGCCCGCGTTCAACTTCATACCGGAAACCTGCATAGATTTATGCAGTAGAACGAACGCGTCCTGTCTAGTAATCGGTTGAAGCGGATTAAATTTATTGTCTCCGCTGCCATTAGTAATGCCAAGCTTTTTGGCGATCATCACTTCATTATAATAATAGGAAGAAGAACTTACGTCGTCGAAATTCGTATCGATTGGAGCTGTTAAAGCAAGCGCCTTAACAAGTAGGACAATAAAGTCCGCCCTTGTTATTGTAGCTGACGGATTGTACTTTGTTACAGACGTGCCATTGATAATCCCTTTGGATGCCAGCACTTCGATTTGCTTTTTAGCCCATTTTACGTTCTCGAGATCATCGAATGTTTTGTGAATAAACATTATTGCGTACTTGCTGAAATGAGTCGTCGTAAAAGTAACCGTTTTTGTAGATGGCTCATATTTGCTGTTAGGTACAGCGTTCGCGTTATCCATGTTATTAATGTACCCTGCTACAATATGCTCCGAATCGGCCAACTCGGCATCTGACGCTGTATAAGGTACTGAAATTTTCACTCGAGCCTGTGGATTATTCCAAGTAACCTTAGCTCCATCGATATACAAATCAACTTCAATGATCGGTCTATCGCCAATCTGTTCCTGTAAAGCTCGATCAAGCGATGTTTTATCTACGTTGGCAATAACCAGCGCTACCGTCTTCGCTCCGGACAAATCCTGTCTCTTTAGCATGTTGGCAGGTACAGTTATTGTTCCAAATGCAGTCGTAATCTCTATCAAATGAGTTGCTTGATCAGAAGTAAGTGCTGCTTTCGGAAGCTCAACTACATACGCTTTTGCTTTATCCGCTTTCGGCACTTCGACTTTAACGGTTTTCACACCATTATCATCAGTTGAAGATGTACTAAGCGCTTTATTCCAGTCTCTCTCTTCTACCACTGCCTTGGCTTTTCCTGTTATAGGATCAACGTTCGGCACAGGTAATTTAATTGAACCTTTGACGTTTGTCATGTCAGGTATTACATCAATGATATCATTTTTTGCAAAATTAAATCTGCTGCTGAAATTGAATGGAATGGTGTACATATCTCCGGGACCTGTCAGGAACTTCGTGTCAAGGTATGAACGCTCATCTACCGGAATGCTGTCTACATATGGCGAGAACGTCTTCACACGAATCTCCTTTGACTTTTCATCAAATTCAAAAAAAGATGTCCAACCGTTTCCACCAGCGATATCCGATTGATAATCAGTTAACACTTGCAACACTTCTTTTCCATTGGCCTTCTTTTTCACATTCAGACCAGCACCGCTAATATGTCCGCCTACCATCATGAATACTTGATCATAATTCTCGACAAGGTCTCTCCAGAATAAGCCGCCCTGACCGCCTTCGCTCACTTGACCATTGTCATCGATAGTCATAATATTATGCGAGAAAATGACGGTTGGGATTTTCGGGTTCTCATTAAGCACCATTTTTGCCCAGTTTCTTTCTGCCGTATTACTCGAATTGTTCCCCACTGAGTCTACCGCAAGGAACATATACTGGTAGCTGCCGGCGGTTATGATCGAGTAGGTACTTAATCCTGAAGGCGAAGCGCCCTTGAAGTGTTCAGTGCCGGCAAATCTTTTGGGACCCATAGTGTCTACATAACCAGTACCATTCAAATCGTGGTTACCGCGAGTAACAATATAAGGTACTTTGGCATTATCAAAAATCTTAAATGCTTTATCAGCGGAAGCCCATTCTTTAGCCGTGCTGCTTTGGGTCGTGTCGCCAACATTCACCGTCATGGCGATATTCTTGCTTTGATAATTGTCTGCAATAAATTGTAGTTGTTTCTCAAGAATTTCCGGTTTGGATTGCACCACATACTGTGGATCTGGGATGATCGCAAACGTATACGTATCTTGCGCAAACATCGGAAGATCATTGTTCGTCCCATAGTTTACCGTATAATTGAACTCCGTTTTAATGAATTGGTCCTTCTCCAATGCTTTATTGGATATCCGGATATGTTTGATTTTCCCTAAAAAGAGGCTGTCAGGCGCTCTATCCCATTCATAAGCTCCAACATTCCACCCCTTGCCCGCTTCCGCTGCAATCCCATTAATGATTTCGTCAGTCTGAGGATTGCGAATGGATTCTACACCATTTACGAATAAAATTGTCTTCGAGCCATCATTCACGATCGCAACGTGTGTGTATTCATCTGACTGAGCCCATGCTTTAATAGCTGAAAGTGAGTTCGACCAGTTCGATTGGAGTACATTCGAGCTCGAGTTCCCATGCGTACTCGCCCATTGAACCTCTCGAACGTTTGAAATAGATAGCGTTGATAGCGGCTCCTGTTCCCCAGGATCAAAAGTGTTATTCCCTTGACGGGTCAATATCCCCATCCAGTTATTAATACTGGAGCCAAGCTTAAATTCTGCTTCAATCGTAAAACCTTTATCAAAAGTTAGCGTATTGATTGGGGCGCCTTCTACTGTAGTCAAATATTGGCCATCTTTTTTCTCATTTGCAAAATCAAGAGCACCGTCATCAGTAAATGACAGTCTATTGTCTCTCGGAGTTCCAGCAACGGCCATTTTAAGATCATTGCCCTTGCCGCTCCTATCTTTAATAACCAAATTGCCTGCTTCGATAGATGTTCCAGACTGCACATTTGCTTCTGAAAATACCCAATCAGCAACTACTGAATTCTCAGGATCAGTGCCAGGTATTTCGCCTAAAGTCAGTTCAACAGGCTCCGTTGCATCTTGCTCATTGTACAGTTCAAACTCGCTGATGGCATATTTATGATCGGTATTTAAATTTGCTGCCCACAGCAGCAAATAGAATCCTTTCAACCCTTTATAACCTTCACCGTAATATTCCTTATAATTCGGCAGATCAATGGTTACACTCTCGTAAATGTCAGGGCTGTCTGTTTGCCATGTCGGTTTGTAGGCTTTAGAATTAAGCTCCTGCCATGAGGTTCCATCTACGGATGTTTGAGTATCCATGACGGTTAAACCTTGCTGCTGTGCTTTATTGACGACCAGAACCAGCTTATTAAAATCTTGAAGATTATCATCGTTCCATTGCAGCATAATCCGATGCGCTGGACTAAACTCACCTTTGGGGTTTAGGTTTGTATTCGCTACACTTTGGAAATACGTCTCCACATCCCCGTCAGCAAACTTTAGCGGAGGATGCTCACTTGAGTTATCATAATCGTTTCTTAGTTTGGTAGGTTCCTCTCCATCTTTATTCAAATATGTCGCACTTACAACCGTAGCTTCAAGCGCTACATTTTTGTTTCGTTTTACCGTTAGCGTATAGGTTTTTGTTGTAATTCCATCCGCTGCTTTGGCCACGATAACGATCTTACTATTTCCCATCGGCAGCTTCGCTGTAACCAGCTGTCCACTAATGACTGGAATATCGTTTACTGTCATCGTGCCTTTTTTGTTTTTCAGTCGTGGCTGAATCGTAATTTCATCATCTTTTGTATTGATCTTTGTTGTATAATCGTATATCTCACTATTGAAAACAAAATCCTCTTTTCCTCCACTAACGACTAACGCTGACAATGACGCTTCGCTGTTTGCATCCAACACCGTAATTGTGCTTTTAGCGTAAAATAGTCCATCTGATGTTTTGGCCGTAATCTCAGCCGAGCCCGGTAACTTCGCAAAGACTTTACCACTTTGATCCACGGCAGCTACATCAACGTTGTTGCTGGACCAATCGTATGTTTTGTTCGTTGCATTGTTCGGTAAGATCTCAGCCGTCAACTTCATCGTATCATTCGTGTAGAGCGTTCCAGTGGATGGGGTAACTTTAATTCCAGTTACAGGAACAATATCACTAGAAACCGTGATGTTAGTGGTTGCCTTTTTGTTTCCATCGACACTAATTGCCGTAATAACTGCTTTCCCTCCAGCTATCGCAGTTACATTTCCATTACTGTCTACTGTCGCGATCTGTTCATTCGATGTGTACCAATCCACACTTTTCTCGGTCGCTCCTGCTGGTAAAACAACTGCTTCTATTGCTTTCATTTCTCCTGCATTCAGTATGAGTGTCTCAGGAAGACTTATAGAATCCGCAGCAATGTAGTCAAGATTTACTTTTGTTTTATCCAATTGGAACAAATCCGCTACTCCCCCGTTAAGGACGACTTCTAATTGATAAAGGCTTCCACCAATTGGCGTCAATTCAACGGGTTCAAGATTTCCTGTAAGTCTGCTTACTCTCTTAATAGCATCCTTACTGTATTTTGCTAGATTTAATTGTACTTTGATCGTCTGTTCCGTCTCCGCACCTTCACCGTGCTGCTCTACCGTTTTACCGTTACCTGAGTTCAGTCCATTCATGACCATAAAATATTCCATGTCTGTGGAGTTGAAAAAGGACTCCGTACCTGGCAGTGGTTCAAAAAAACCAAGCAGAACATCACCATTAAGTCCGCCTTGAACGCTGGTGTTTTTCGAAACTACGCTCCTTAAATAAGGATGCTTCGACTGGGTACTCTTATCGAATATTGGTGTTTCTCTCGGCGTTAGATTTTTGACTACATTTCCGTTTGAATCCTTATGTTGTCCCGGTAAAATAGAGACATCTGTGCTATTCAGCCGTACGAGATGTGGTCCAAGATTGTTTATTTGCCTTGCCATTTCGGCATATTGCGCATATTGCTTTGTAGGTTTACCATCCTTGTCAAAAAACAAGAAAGTGTTGCTATCATATTCCCAACGGAACATGCTGAGCCATTTGCCGCCCATCGTCAATGTGGCGAACGGAACGCCATATATTTGAGATTCAGTGATAATATATGGACCTACATCTGCAGGAATCTCGCCTGTCTTGAAGCCAAGTAAATATTGCCCGAAAGCGATCGGACTTTGCCCGGTTCCGTCATAGCCCTTCAGTGCAATCGTTCTTTGGTCATTAATGTTATTGACGATTGTTGTAAATAGATTATTGTCCGAACCTCTAGTTGAGAATAAATAATCGTCGAAAGTGAGCAGGTCCGGTTCGGCCGTACGAATATACGTTTCATAATCGTCCCTTTGCCATTGACGCGATTGCTGGTTGCTGTGAGCAAGGACATTCGGATAAAGTGTGTGGCTCAGTTTGAACCATTCCGTAAAGGTTTCCAAGATCTCTTCGCTGTAGCTTTCTTCATCTCCAAAAGATATCGTAATCAGCTTATTTACATTAGCTTTTTGCGCATCACTCAGAAAGCCCTTCATATCATTGTCATTCGGACCGCCCTTCAAGCCATCCCCGAATGCCCCTTTTACATACGACCATTGGGCTTCTGGCACATTGTTATGGAACGCTTGGTTATAGCCCGGATATTCGTAATAGGTAGCTGTGGTAAAATGACTGTTTTTCCATTCCTCTGCACTAGCGTATTTCCGACCTGATTGATCCGTTGTCATCCACGTCTGCATTTGCAGCCCTTTTTCGATCAATACTCTGCTAGCGCGAGATAACGTTTTTGGTGGAATAACAGTTACAGTCCGCACTTTGGTAACCAAATCTCCTGCTTGGTTAGATACCGTATAGTTCACTTTGTAGATGCCGCCTTTACTCGTATCGACAAGACCAGTCGTTTGAATATCGGCCGTAATATCTCCGTCCTTTGAATCGGTTGCCTGTGCTCCGCTCTCCACATAGGTATCGTTCAAAGATAAACTCATTTCCGAATTACCGTTTAACGAAATAATAGGCCAATTAAAACCCGGAACCTGTTTCATTTCCTCATCTGTCAGAGCTTTGTCATAAATCTTGAATTCGTCGATGAGCCCCGGCCACGCATTTGTCACTTCCGGCTCTCGGTCAGCTCCAATCCGAAAGTCACCACTATTCGATACTAATAACGTATCGTCCGAAGCAGTTTCGAACGCACCGTTGACATAAAGCTTAACCTGATCACCCTCTCTGCTAAGGGCAACATGGTACCACTTTTTAGGCTCAATTAATGTCGCTCCGATAGTCGTTTTTCCGCCAAGAGAGGATTGTAATCTACCATCAGCTCGACGTAACAGCAGCGTTTCTCCGCCCTCACCTTGCTGCTGAACAATGACAACGTCTCTGTTTGTATAGGGTGAATTGAAATTGACAAGCAAGCTCATGGAGAAATCGCTGCCTGTATTTATTAAATTCTGATTCGGTACTGTAGCATAACTAAGATAACCATTTAACAATAAGGCTTTACCTACCTTGCCGCTTCCTATTGCAGCGTCGGTAAGGTTAGCATTATTCCGCTTCAACGTGTCCGGAGATATGCCATCCATCGACACTTCGTCAAATTTCCATTCACCAACTAAACCGGATTCCGTAGCAGGTTGACTGCTATCGTCAGCATAAGTAATAACATTAGGAAAACCGATACTGATACCGCTAATCCACAAACTCATAATCAAGATCATGCTAACCAATCTCTTATTTCTCATACTTAACATAAATAACCTCCTGCATGAATTTGATAAAATATTCGATACAACGCTCACCCACTTGTTGTTTTATGTTATATATGTATTTGTTTGCGTTTACAAAAAAATAATAAAGAGGAGTATTACCCTCCTTTTTCTCTCGACATTACAAAGGTAGCCAGCATCCTCGCGCCGAAGCCTGTCGCTCCGATAGCCTGCTGGCCTCTGGCGGAGGATGAATCTTTTGGACCGTTCATGTCGATATGTGCCCATTTCAATGAAGGATGAACAAACTTGCGTAAGAACAACGCCGCTGTAATTGCACCTGCGCCATCACCGCTGCTGATATTACAGACATCGGCATATGTGCTATCCAAGTACGATTCGTATTCATCTACCAATGGCAGCTGCCACACTTTCTCGCCGAATGGCTCACCTGCATTTTTACACATACCCACCAGCTCGTCATCGCCGAAAATACCCGCAATCTTAGTTCCAAGTGCGCCGACGACGGCATAAGTTAACGTCGCCATATCGATCGCTTCCGCTGCTCCAATACGATGGGCATGGATCAACGCGTCAGCGAGAACGAGTCGGCCTTCCGAATCGGTATTGCCTACTTGAACGGTAAGGCCGTTCGCATATTGGATCACATCGCTTGGCAGCAAGCAGTTCCCTGATATAACGTTCTCCGCAGTCGGCACTAACACCGCTATATTGGCGGACGCACCACTCTTAACGACGATATCCAGCGCTCCAAGCACACCTGCTGCTCCGGCCATATCCATCCTCATACTGCTAATATCATGATCACGTTTAAGGCTGATTCCCCCGGTGTCGAACGAAATTCCTTTGCCAATCAGCGCCGTAAGCGGCTTTGATTCATCCGTACAATAACGAAGCTCGATAAATGCAGGCGAATATGTGCTTCCTTTACCAACCGCTATTACGCCGGCAAAGCCTTGTCTCTCCAACTCCTCGCCAGTGAACACATTAATCTCTACACCAGTACCGGCAAAACGATCCATCACTTTGTCCGCTAATACTAACGGGCGCAAATAGTTGGCTGGTTCATTCGCAAGATCGCGTGCCCATATCGTGCCCTCAGCATGAATTTCACCTCGGCGAATGGCCTCTTGGATCTGCAAGCTCAACTGTCCATCGAAAGAAAGGATCGGGATTTCTTGCTTCTCTGACTTCGTCTTATATTTATCGAAGGAATAAGTTCCCAGTTTCCAACCTTCCACCCATGCCGATATCGCTTCTGCTTCTTGACCGGATGTTGTATTTCCATCCCATAGCGCTTGGAAAGAAACATGCACACTACTACACTTCTCCTTAGCCGCTGCTCTTCCTGTGTTGCCGGCTGCTTCCCTAATCCGAACAGGGTGAATAAGCGCAGCCTCACCCATACCTACGATAACAACATCCGGTTGTCCGAGGCGACCATAGAACCACGTTATTGCATCTTTGGCGCCCATATGTGGTCGCAATACAGACGAATCGAACAGCTGCCCGACTTGCGGCAGATCCAAGATCCGCTCTACATTTTGTTCATAAACCGGATAAATTAAGGTTTGCGCAGTCTTATCTGCTTGTTGACCGATACTCATCGGACAACCCTCCTTATTTTTCAAATTCAATACAAAGGCTCGCAACACCAAATGCCATAACTTCAAAGCCTATTTGTGAATCATGAATGAACCCCCCCCCCTCACCTACAGGACGTTCTAATGTATCGACAAAATAAGCTTTGCTCACCGTGCGGAATAGCTCCAGCTTTACCGATGCTGTCTTTCCTTCAGTTTCATATACCCGAATAATCCATTGCTTTACAGCTTGATTGTCCTCAGGCATCTTGATCGCAGCTATTGCAATGGTTCCTTCAATCAATTGGAAGAAGCTTTGTGTTGTCGGCCAATCTCCATTACTCGCAGCCACTGAGATGTATTGGAGCGGAAGATGGTAATGAGAGGATTGTTCAATCAATGGCTGATTTCTGGATGCATCAACTACACAAATACTTAAACGAATTCGATGAACCCCTGTGTTCGGATAAGCATCAGGGCCATAAGAGCCCCGCAGCAGTGTGACGTAAAGTGCTCGATTCGTACCTCGGAATCCATATTTGCAATCTGATAGAAGCATAAGTGCTCTACCAATTTCATGGTTAACAGGAACGCCAAGTGCCCAACTGTTCGCGGGTACGTCTAAATCTAGTGAAGGACGTTCAATCGTACCAAAAGCCATATTGTATCGATAGGAATCGCTTTCATACTTGCAATTTCGATATTCGAAACGAGACGCTGAACGTAATGGATTGCCTCAGCAGCTTACTGCCTAAGTCACTGCTTTCGATTTTGATGCCTTCAGTGAGCTCTTCGATTTTGCGATATCGGCCTACCAGCCATGCATTACCACCTCCTTGAAAAGTATCCTCCTCTATGAATCGGAATACGCCTGCGGGTCGGCTGTTATCGATGAGCTGCTGTCCGTTCTCCTTATTGATTAATGAGATAATCGTAGATTCGCACATCAAGAACCGCTTTTAGCAGCTCGTTTTCCAATACAAACGTATACAGTTCCACAGGCGGCAGGTTTTGACAAGTGAGATAGAAATCATTTGCCGTAAGAGACGACATATCCCCCGCTTTTTCCGTCATGATATAGGTGCTGTATCCCAATGCTGGAACGTTCACTGGCAGTAATACACACAAGAAAAAGTGCACAATATGATAGGCAGCTGCTTGAGAATGGGAAACGTGGAAATCAGGATACTCCTGCAGCAGATCCAGCATCGTCCGGAATGTGATTAGCATATTCCAATTCCGCAACGATGCGTTTGCCCCAATGCCCTTCCGTCACACCACTTTTTAGCTTTACGAGATTCGCGTTCAGTTCCACTACCTGTATGATGTCCACTCTCCTAAAACCCGCTTATCGTCTCATAAATAATCCATCACTATGAATCATTAGATTCATAGTGTGGTTTCCAGCGTTGCATTTGTTTCACCAATTCTATCCGCGATAAATTTCTCTAGCAGTTGTATGTTTGTCGTCCCTGTATTTCCACCATATTCACTTACAGACAGCGCCCCGCAAGCATTTCCATATATCAAACATTCCTCTGGATTTTTTCCTGCCAAATATCCGTAAATGTAACCGGCATTAAAAGAATCACCCGCTCCAGTCGTGTCGACGACTCGGACGGAGAAGCTCGAACGATAGGCCTGCTGCCCGCCTACCGATGTCACCGCACCTTTCGAACCCAATTTGAGCACGATATGGCTGCTGTATTTGGAAAGAACGCTGAGGCTTTCCTCTACCGTTGAACAACCGGTGTAGTGCATAGCTTCGGTTTCGTTCATGAAGAAGACGTCGATATCCTTCATTAATTCAAAAATGCCAGGATACCATTCCCCGGTGTCATCCCACCCCATATCAATAGAGGTCGTAACGTTAAGTGCTTTAAGTTTTTTTACTGTTTCCAAGAATTCAGCATGATTGCGACTTCCCTTATAACAAGTTAAATGAACGTGACGTCCTAATAAAACACTATTCATGTCCAACTGCTGTAAACTAAGCTCGGCGTTTGAACCTGCATACGTAATAAAAGAACGATCATTTTCTGGGTTAATTGCAATGGAAATGCCTGTATTGCTGCTGCTCTTTTTTATATATCTGGTATCGATTCCATATTGAGAAAACTGATCTTTTATAAGCTGACCAAATCCGTCGTCACCTAGTACCCCGTTAAAGGCAACCTTCAATCCTAGCTTGGCTGTCGCCAAACTAAACAAAGCTGCCCCTCCGCCGACGTGGATGGTCATATTTTGAACAAATACCTCTTGTCCAGGTGCTGGCAGTTCGTTGCAGCCCTCAACTACTAAATCAATATTCGCGTCTCCAATCACGATGACATCGTAATTTTTCAATGGTGTCTCATCTCCATCTATTCCCGATATACACTGATGTGCTCTCTATTCCTTATGAATCTCTTCTTATACAGCTTTCACGGACAACTAGTTTATGATCCATGATGATATCCTCGGTTGACGTTTCCTTATTCGTAATTTGTTTCAGCAGCGCTGCCATCGTCACTTTGCCCATGTCTTGTATAGGCTGCTCCATCGAGGTTAACCTCGGACGTGCAAGCTCGGTCAGTTGACTTCCGTCAAAGCCCATAATGGAAATATCCTCCGGAACTCGAAGGTTATGATCCCAGATGCAGTTCATCGCTCCAACAGCCATATCATCACTTACAGCAAAAACAGCCGTAGGCGTTTGTTTATTACGAAGAATATCTTTCATTTGCTCGTATCCACTTGTCACTTTATAATCACCGAACCGGATATTTTCATATATGATTTTAATGGAATGGTCTGACAATGCATTTCGATATCCGCTATACCGGTTTTGTCCCGATGTAATATCACGCATGTCACCGCCGATAAACCCTATTTCCTCATGACCAAGTTCAATCAAATATTTCGTCGCATCGTAAGCAGCTTTGTAGTCATCAATAATGACAGAAGCAAATTCTTGGTCCATCGGTTTGACACTAGAAAAAATAACGGGAATGTTCATTTTATGAATCAAAGCACGGATTTCCTCATTGATTTTCTCATGCATAATAATGATGCCTTCTACCCGCATTTCCTGAAACACATTAATATACTTTAATTCTTTATCTATATCCTCGATGATATTGCATACCAACAGGTTATAATCATTAGAGCTAGCCGCTTCTTCGATGCTGCTTAAAATTGTCGAATAGAAGCTTGAGGTAAGGTCTGGCACAATAACCCCAATGAGATTCGTTTTGTTGCGTACCAAGCTTCGGGCGATCTGGCTCGGAGCGTATCCCAATTGATCGATGGCTTGATTCACCTTTTCTTTGAGATCGTCTTTCACATACCTCTCGCCATTCAGCACTCTGGACACAGTTGTAACCGAAACTCCCGCTACTCGGGCCACATCTTTGATTTTTGGTTGCACAGTATTCACCCTTCGTGGAAGTATATTTCGTTCATATATTAGAATTATATAAGATATACTTCGACTTCGACAAACTTTCTCATCATTTCTTTTAAGTCGTGAGGATTAATCCTCATCAACTCATTTCTATTTCGCTATTTCTATCCTCGTATCGAACTCCCGCTTTCCTTCGAATAAGGTGATGATTCTTGCTCCGCGCTCAAGCTCTCCGTAAGTGTCGATTCCGGTAACACGTCCATAACATAATCGAATCCCATGAAGTTCTCCTACGTAATCATTATCATGATCATGTCCGACAAAGGTTCCCATGACATCCCCCTGCTCAAGCATGGACGTGAACAAACCGCTATTCAGCTTGGGACAGCAGACCTCCTCGCCTTTATTGCCTATACTTTTGCCTTCCTGCCAGACTTGCTCATATTCTGGTATTGGAATATGGAAAAAGGCGAGCCCTGGCAATGCACTGCCATTCTTCTGTGCAAGTTTATTCGATTCCCTGCAGTACCAATGAACTTGATCCGGATGTATCCATTCGTATCCACCAACGGACTCAGGTGCTGAATCTCCCGAATCAAAAAAGTACAGAACAGCCGTATCTTCTTCACTCGCAGAACCAGCAACGGTGAGAACATAATTCCCTACTCCATGGATGTCATTAGGACCGTCCTCAGAAATGTTATTATCATATTCCTTTAAAATCTCATTCAATCGTTGACGCGTAATGCCTTTCTCTGAGTCGTGATTTCCATAAATGACAGCGAACGGAATGGCAGTCTGGACAACACCCGAAATCGCGCGGCGGAATGCTCCTTCTTGATCCTCCGTATCATAACTAGATATGACATCGCCAGTAAGGACGATCAAATCCGGCTTTTGTGACGTAATCAATTGCTGAATAATAGCTAACGTTTGAGCATCCTTTTCAGGCTCAATTCCATCTTTGATATGCATATCGGTAAATTGAATGATCGTAAAAGTCCCATCTGATCGGAATCTTAACTTGTTGTGCTTCACCTTAACTCCTCCTTGGCCGAAAACCTTATTAATCTTCAATAAATAATGGCTGAGAAAACGCGGAATACCCGCCTTCCAAATAAACGGCTATACGGACGTATTTTTCGTCGCCATTACACTCATACACTGCTTGTTTGATTCGCCCTGTTGTTTCTTTCAGCACCTGTCCGTCTTTGCCGAAGAACGTGACGTATTTGTACATTTTATCAAGCAAATCATTAGATCGAAGATCAACAACAACCTTGGTGCCTTCTACTCTGATCGCATCAAACCCATACCCTGTTGATACATAAAAGTTGCCTTCTTTGATCGCGTCAATAATAGCTTCGTTCGTATTTTCTTTAGCTCTGACCACGTTCCAAGCGCGTTTCTCTTGTCCATATACATGCGAGTCATCATTTCCGAACCCCCACACTTTACGCCCGGCGGATAAAACAGCATCCCACTTGTCGAACGCGATATCGTACTCCGGATTGCCGTCCCCGTTATAGACTTCAATCCCAAGATAACGATCCATCTTAAGCATATCTTCTAGTTCCCAAAAATTCGAGAAATAACGATTCGGATGCACGAGCACTGCAAATCCGTCGTTCGTCGTCGTTAGGTCCACAAAACGCTGGTAATTCTCAATCGTAAACTCACTGTTGTAGTTTTCCATAATCTCTTGCGGCGGCTTCACTAGCAGCATATGTGTTTGCCGACTGCTGACTTCTATAGCTTCAAAAACAGTCGGAATCTCTCTTTCACCTTCGTGTTTCGTAATTTTATCATGGTCAGAAATACCGAGAAAATCGTATCCACCGTACATTTTGTAAACCGTTTCGAGCGAAAACCAACCATCGCTGTTCGTCGTGTGGTTATGAAAGCTTCCTTTTAACCAAGTCCCCGACTCTACGTAAGGATTCACTATTTTCATTTATTTTCCCATCCTCTCCTAGGCTAATTTACTCTTTAATCGATCCGATCATAATACCCTTGGCGAAATAGCGCTGCACAAATGGATAGATAAGAATAATCGGCGTGACGACGATAATTATCGTTGCCATTTTAAGCGAGTTTCCTGTAACTTGCATTTTTTCGATCAAATCGTATCTAAGGCCGGCAGCTTGATTGAGCGTATCCCGCATCGCTTCCGCACTCATCAGCATTTCTTGTAAAAGTGTGGATAGCGGACGCAAAGACGATTTTCGAATGTAAAATGCACCGGTGAACCAATCGTTCCAATGACCAACGGCGTTAAACAAACCAATGACCGCTATAACCGGCCGGCTGAGCGGCATAATAACGTGCAAGAAGATCGAAAAGTCGTTATATCCGTCAATCCGTGCTGATTCTTCCAAACTCGGATGAATTTGTTGAAAAAATGTTCGCATAATGATTATGTTCCATACGCTATATAGGCTTGGAATGACATAAACCCAAATATTATTCGTCAAATGAATCGACTTAAGCAGCATGTAATAGGGAATAATTCCCCCTCCAAACAACATCGTGAAAAAAATAATCATCATGATATACTTCCCGCCAGGCAGCGTTTTGCTCTTTAACGCATAAGCTGCTGCCGCAGTCAGGAAAACGCTTGTGATTGTACCTACAACTGTGCGAAAGAGTGAAATCCCAAAAGCAGTTGTAATATTGGACGTTTCAAACGCCTTATGGAAGTTTTCCAAGGACCAAATCCTCGGCCAGAAGTAAATGCCGCCTCTTTCCGCGTCTTTACCGGGATTAAAAGCAAGCGCAAAAATATTAAAAAAAGGTAGAATGATCGATAAACACAGCGCGATAAGAAGCAAATAATTTATGATCCTGAATACTCTTTCGCCGACGCTAAGTTTATAAAATTCGTTTCCCACTTTCTCCCTCCTCCTTTGAAGGAAAGGCGGTTTCACCCAAAGCGGATAAAATCGCCTAACCGTCAACTATTTGTTTTTAATTGCCGTCGCTTAGCTTTACATGCGTTTTCGGATCGGCATCTTTATCTGCAAGAAGCTTTAAATAGTCGTCCAATCCAGCTGCTTTCAGTTGCTTCAAGCTGCTATCCAACATTTTTTTTGCTTCTTCGATGCTCTTGCCGTAGTACGCGCGGATCAATGTCTCATTGTAACCGTCCAACGCCGCTTTCAGATCTGCCGCTCTGTCAAACTCACCGAGAAAAGCAGTAGGTACATAACCGTCGACGATTTTCGCATTTTTAAACTTTTCGTCAAAGCTCCAATATTCGCTTATTTTTTTAGCGCCCTGATTTTCTTCTTTTTTCATTTTGTCGCCATATTGCATTTCACCGAAATCAGCCATGTGGTCGAGGTCGGTACTGCCGAGTAAATCTCCCCATGCGTTGCCAACGCCTTTAAAGCCGAGCTTCTTCGCTTCGTTCGGGTCTTTTTCTTTCAGATCCATCACTTCTTGTTTTACAAGCGGGAAGCCATCTGCGCCGAGCGTGTAATCGCGACCTTCCAAACCGTAATTCCAGATAAGTTTACCTTCTTTGCTAGCTAAGTAGTCGGCAAATTTAACGATATCTTCCGGCTTTTTCGTTGTAGCAGGGATTGCCCATGCGCTGTAGCCGGACTTAAAATCGACTTCCATTTTGGCTGGACCGTCTACAGTGTCAATGGGTCCGAGTGGGAGGTAATGCATGTCTTGATTGAATTCTTGATAGTTATGCGCATCTCCGATAATCGCCCATGTGCCGTTCAATGCGCCTTCCGTTGCGCGACTTTCGTCCATCGTGAAGTACTCCGGATGAAGAAGCTTTTCATTAAGCATCTTATGGAAAAACTCTACTTTCTTCATAGGATATTCCGTTTCTGCTTCATGAAGGATTTTACCGTCTTTCGATCTTTTGATGCGTTGGTCGTCTCCACCCCACTGCAAATCTTTGAAAGCAGCTCCACCGTCTTTGCCGCCCCAGAAGGATGGACCGATTGGGATAACTGGACTGCCGTTGCTATCTTTGAAACCACCGGCTTTGATTTTTTTAGCCAATTCATATACTTGATCAGACGTATGGATCGTACGCGGGTCGATTCCCAGCGACTCAGCGATGTCTTTACGGATATAAGGACCGCCTACAAATTTGTTAGATATATAACCGCCTTGGCGATTGATATTCATATGAACGAAGTAGGAAGAGCCGTTAAATTCCGGACGGAACATTACGCCGTACTTCGTATCCAGCGGCAAGTAGTCATCCTGCAAATATTTGCTATACACTTTTGTATCTTTTATAAGCGGTGTCAGATCAGTGAACATCCCTTCGCGTGCCGCTTTCAAGACAACCGGCATTTCCGGTCTACCGCTGTTATTGAGGTAGAAAACAACGAAATCCGGCAAGTCGTTCGCCGCGATACCTGCAATCAATCCATCGATGGATCTTTCGGCTTTCATGATTTCGATTTCAAACTCGATACCCGTCTGCTCCTTTATCTTCGCTTTAATTTCCGGGTTCATATCTTCTGTGTAATCGTCGGTACCCATGAATACAAGACCTTTCATCTTACGATCAGCAATCCATGTAGCCGGTTTCCCTTCAGTTCCAGGTGCAACCTCTTCTGTGCCGCCAGGAGCAGGAGTTTCAGTATTGTTCTTGTTACCATTAGAGCAGCCTGCGATCAGCATTGCTGCCACCATAGGTATTGCAAAATACTTTGCCCATTTCTTACTCATGCGATTTTTCCCCTTTTCTAAAATGGTTTTTATGAAACACGCCAGAAGACGTCTTCCACCAATTGGATGGTCATGTAAACCTTTTCGCATAGCAACTATGGTAACGATATCAGGATAACGCTACCATAAGGATGTTTCAGAGACCTTACGGGAAACTCGATTCGCGAAAATAACCAAGATCAACCCAATTAATCCTTGCAGCATGCCGACGGCTGTCGCGTATCCGTACTGACCGCCTTGCAAGCCCACTCGGATAATATAAGTGTCCAAGATATCAGAGAGCGGTGCATTACCCGGTGTTTTGAGCAAATAAATCTGGTCGAACCCGGCGGACAATATACTGCCCAGAGACAATATAAAGAGGATTACAATTGTCGGTGTGATGGATGGCAGCGTAATATTCCAAACTTCTCGAAATTTACTTGCTCCATCAATTTTAGCCGCTTCGTACATTTCGGGATTAATTCCTGAAATCGCTGCGACATAGATGATCGAATCCCAACCAATAGACTTCCACATATGGCTTCCGAACATAATCTGGTAGAAGTAAGCCGAATCCATCATAAAGAATGTACTTCCGTCGCCGCCCATATTCGTTATTACCTGATTCAACAAGCCGGTATCGGGAGCGAGTATACGTTGAACTAAACCAATAACGACAACCCACGAGAGGAAATGCGGCAAGTAAAGTATGCTCTGAGAAACATTCTTGAACCATTTAGAGCGAACTTCATTAAACATAAGTGCCAGAATGATCGGAAACGGCAGGTATAGAAACAATTTCATACAACTTATGATGAGTGTGTTTTTAATCAATTCTCCGCTTTGATACGAATTAAAGAATTGTTTGAAATAATCTAGGCCAACCCAAGGGCTTCCTAAAATTCCCTCATTGAACTTGTATTCCTTAAAGGCTAACATCAATCCAGCCATCGGAATATAGCTAAAAATGATGAAGAATACAACACAAGGCAACACCATGATGTACAAATAACGGTGAGCCAAAATTTTCCTCCATAAAACGATACCACTTTTTTTTCGCTTCATTGGTACTGTCATTTGCTTCATAAGTTGAAAGTCACCTTCTTTCTGATTACTATCTGGAAGCGATACCATAGAGAGAGCATTATTCAAATAAGTTCTAACCTATCACCCTCTTATCAGAATATTGATTTTGTATTCTAAAACGATTGTATTAAGAAAATCTTGCTTATTAAACCATTATTTGTTATCAGAATGTAAATGTTTTGTTAAGATTCATTCACTCACTGGCATCATGGTAAACGAAAAAATTCACCCTCTTCCATATTAACTATGTGCGTTATTAAACAGATACACTCATTTCTGGAAGCGATACCATGATGAATAAAATAAAGTGCGCTTATCAAAGTAAGCGCTTTCTATGAACGGATTATATCAAACTTTTTTCCAATTGGCTACAGTTTATTTAATTCATTTTTAAGTGCTATTAGATCATTGGGTTCTCGGGTAGTAATGGCATCTACATGCATCCTAAGAAACCATTCCATAGCCGGCCGAAAGTTTACTGTATAAACCCATACCATCAAACCCGCAGCGTGCGCCCGAATCACTATAGGCGGAAGACAAGTAAAGCCATTCATGTTGAGCCCTACGTACCCTCCTTGCAGAGCTTCACTACATATAGCCTCCGCGAAGTCACCATATCGCTCCATTTGTTCCATTGATAAATCGTCTGGCGTATTCAGCATGACTTGAATATCCGGATATCGTACCGTAATGTTATCTGAACATCCCGTAATAAAAACCCGTTTTTGCGCTTCAAACTGGTAAATAAGTCTAACTGTCGGATCAATGGCATCTACCGATTTTATATCCAAATTCAATTTGATTCCAAGCGAATCCGAAAATTGGAGAACTTGTTCCAATGTCGCAATTTCATGATCTCTGTACATCGGATCGATCAGCGACCGGATGACCGGATTATTTAGTTGTTCGAAGGTATGAGTGTGAAGATAAGGTGAATCGTCATGCAGGAGGATGGCAATACCATCTCGGGATACGCGCACATCGACTTCTACGATATCTGCTCCCAATTGAATGCCTTCATCAAATGATGCCATGGTGTTATCAGGATAAACTCCACAACCCGTATGAGCCGCTACCAACGTGTTACACATACAATGTCTCCTCTTTCCATTCTTAAAATGAATCCGCTTTCAAATCACGCTGAAACGCCTTCGGTTTCCAAGCTGAGTACCCCATCCATATGAGCTAATGCTGCGATTGATACCTCATAGTTTTGTAATTTCTTTAATTTCAACTGAATGCGAATAGTTAAATGTCGATTGCTTTGTTGTTCCCCTTCTTCATCATTGTTTATCGTGAGCTTCTTGATTTGCATTCCGCTTTGATTCAAGTGCATCAAAACAAGATTAAGACCAGATGATGTTTTATCCATTTTTATTAACAACTCGCGTACTTTTTTCGTTCGAGAGAAAAGCTTCTCAACCTTGTTCAATAGAAACAAACTCACCACCACCAAGAAGGTCGCTATGACAGCGCCATAGTAAAATCCCGCCCCCGCAGAAAGACCAATTGCTGCCGATACCCACAAAGAGGCTGCCGTAGTCAATCCGGAAACACCAAATCCATTTCGCATGATGGTACCCGCACCGAGAAAACCGACGCCACTGATAACTTGCGCTGCCAACCGAGCCGGATCTAAACGAACATTCGGTTCTGCGGCGAAATCAGCAAATCCGTACATAGATAACAATACAATGACAGCAGAACCAAGACAAACCAAAATGTGAGTCCGGAAACCGGCGGAATGTCCGCCAAGCTCTCGTTCTAGACCAATCAAACCGCCAAGTACTAAAGCCAATAATAGTCTTAGCGTCATCTCAGTTAAACTAATTTGCCATACAGTCGGATCAAATTGGAGATCCATCGTGTTTCACTTCACCTCCTATGCACTGGTTTCGATACTAATTTTGAATAGCGACATATTATCCGATTGCTGGATAAATTGTATAACTTACACTACAAGATTTCTATATTTTTCACAACTGATTTTTCTCAAACGATCAGAAGCGTTTGAAATTCTGTTTCCTTCAGACGAACGATCTCGGTCAGCTATTCGGGGGAAGGTCGAAAATGATCTTCTTCTCAATCGACACTTTGAGAAAAAAGGCCACCTCAAGAGGCAGCCCGAACTCACGATGAGTCTGCATACGAATGAATGCCGCATTGGCCGAAACGTATTTACTTAATTACAATACGTCTTGCAGACAAAATTATGTCCAAGATTTTGTATACAAATTACATAATCAGTCAAGATTGCAGATTTATTCCGGCAGCCTTGTCCTTTTTATTGTTACGCTATAGTGTCCCGTTAGGGAAATGATTCAACAGAGTTTCTTACTTTTTTCTTCAATTTCAACGATGATATTAACGACAGATGCATCGTGATTTTTAATGCGGAGTGGTGCATAATAAAGCCTGACATAAAGGTAGCAGTTTGGCTTTCAGTTGGTTTTGATTTATCCATTTTGTAAATTTGATAAGCAAGATAGAGCATATAAAAATCATCCTACGATTATTGCTTAAAGGGCTGCCCCAAAGGTCTATAACCTTTTGTGACAGCCCTCACTATTTACTAAGAACATTAATTATTTCTCAAACTTATTTGGACAATCCATAGGCTTTTCTGACGAGTGAGAAATATTCATCAGCCTTAACGATTTGGTATTCTGGCCCAAGAGATTCAGTGATAGCTAAAACATCCGATGGTGTCATACTCCAAGCGTTGATCCCAATTGAAATAAACTTTGAAGATTTGCCATCCCAGTCTTTCTTTGCATCAGTCAATAAATTTTTACCGTCCTGAACAGTTGAGATGCCTCGCATCATAGATACCGGAAGGCTCCCATTCATGATTTTAATATTTTCTTTCTCTTCCCCTGCCAAGAAAAGACCTGGTAGTTTATAATTTTTCTCATACGCAGCTGCCGTCAAATCGCTAAGCGGAATGTCTTTTCCAAGTTCCCGATTCAACACATAAGGGTACGACATGCCGGTTTTCTTAAGATACGAATAAGATTGTTTCAGGTATTCCGTAAATGTCTCTTTCGGCCAGACATGCGGATTGAAGTAGCTCGCTCCAGATGGTCCTGCGACAAGCAGATCATTTTTCGTTGCAGTTGAACGGTAATGATTCAGAATGGCAGGAGCTGCATCATACAGCAGCGGGCTTGCGGTCCAGTTAATTGGCACTTTGCCTCGAGCGGGATCATCCCATAAGTTACGCATATGATTCTGGTCATATTGCAAGTTGTCACCTTCGCCAAAGGTATAGGTCACGTAAATTTTATTCTCCAGCTTAGAATCAACTCGTTTTGGTGTCGGTTCTTGTTTTACTTTTGTTCCTGAAAATACGCTCATGTTATGAAACCAGTCAGAAGGTAAAACATAAACACTATGACGAGACGTTAGTTCGAGACCAGCTACCTCCCCTTCGAAATCATTGTCGAACCACCCCAAATAAGGTGTCCCTGGCTTTACATCGGATAGAATCTTCTCGAAAAGCGCCTTTTCCTCCGGTACACTTGTTGACAGCCAGAAGACCATCGCTTTGTTTGCTACGGCATAATCTCGTAGAAAACCAAAAGGTTCCTTCTCCTCAGATGAAACTGGTTTAATATTGCTTGCAGATACTTTGTATTGGTTCCACATTTCAATAGATACTGTTAATTGCTTCGTATTTGCTGTAGGTTTAAATTCGTATACAAAGTAATTGCCGTGATCTACGAAGCGGTGATCGCTTCCAGGTAAAAATTTGGAGTTATGTCGGTCATAGAGAAAAGGTTCTTCCTCGGAGGTACCCGTTTTAAAATCTGAGATGACCTGTCCGTCTGCCTTCACAGTCACTTGATGAACTGCAGGCCCCCAGCCATCCTGAGGAAAGGCATCATCGAAGCGGAGATAGACAGCCTCTTTTCCCAAATATGAAGACAAATCAAATTCATATGTTTTCCGATTACTTGCATCACGAACTTGTTCCTTTTCGATAGCAATCGTTTGGAACAATTCAGAATTTCCTGGCGGGATCGGGATGGATGTGTTCGGACTCAATCCGACCAACATTCTTTGAGTCGTTTGGCTCCAGAGATTCTCATATTGCCAATTGTACGCATCCATACGATTCTTAAATTTGCCTTGTAAGTCTTCAAGTACCATCAGGTGATACGGTGCAGCAGTTAATTGTTGTGCAAGTTCAGGACTGGCGACAACGGCATCTTTTAGTCCTGCAAGTGTAGTTGCCACATTAATCGAATCCGGTATATTAGGATCATATACAATAATGCCTTTAATCTCTTTTGCATATTTCTTGAAAACATCCATTGCATTGTCATGTTGCTTATAAGGAACCTTTAAATCCTTAAGCCAAGGGTCAACTTTATTCTGAAGCACATAAATTCGTGGTTGTTTCCTGTTTATTATTCCTTCAAGGGTTGTCAAAAGCAATTTGATATCCCCTGATGCCTCATATACATTGGCAACATCCAAATGTTTAGCTTTACCGAAGTTTGGAAGCGCTTGCTTTTCAGGCCATTTTAAAGAATTATCTTCCGTTGAAGCATCATTAGCAGCAAATGCGCTGACTGATAACGCTATTGTACAGACTATGGTAATACACAAAACTGCTAACCTACGAATCATAATTTTCATTTCTCCTTTTAATTGTGATGTGATGTAACGGAACAATCAACGTTCTCTTCTCTTTCACTCCCTCCTTCATAAACATGTAAAACATGATTTATTTATATATTAAATATATTGTATATAAACTTCAATACCTTTGACAAACGTTCCTTGAATACGACATTTAATTACAATAAAACGACATTTTTTTCGAGATGACGATTGTTTTGTTGGTTTCCAATTTGAGATTGTTTCATTTTCGAATTCTAAATATGAAATCACACTATTTTCAAAAAAATATATTGAATATGATTATTTTGATTTATTTATAATTTTTTAGCGTCAGCCTCATGCAGTATGTGAAATAGTAATTCAAAACTCCAGCATCTTTCCATACCTCCTCCAGAAATAAGACTTGGCATTGGACGATTCGTTACAATATTTATGAAATTTTCCCTATTAAAAAATCCCCTCCAACGTACACATTCGCTCAAACGGTGAAGAGAAAAAGAGCTACCGACCATTGCGTTAACCTATAAATATAGACGATTCAATTAAACTAATAGTTCATTTTAACGAATCACTAGCATTGCTTATAAAGTAAAAAAGGCCGAAAGCACCTTAATGGGACTTCCAGCCTTTTTGACCATCAAGAAGTGAAATTCGTATGATCTATTCTCGTATGCACCTGCACGTCAAATTTGACTTCCGGATAGTACTCCTCCCAATTATCCTTCATTTTACGCCAATATTTTGGCTGCTTACGATGAATCATTTCTCCAATCCCAAGCATGTCAACCTTATTTTTCTTAGAAAATTGGATAAACCGATCGATCTCATGGGTAATACTTTCATTGAGCGATTTCTCCCAATCGGCTACCTCTTCCGGATCGATCTTCGTATCTGTGCATTGTACACTTGTTAAATTCAGATCCGCATAAATTTCTATTTTGACAACCGCTTTGAGCTGCTGGTCCACATGCGCATGTGTGACGCTGCGGTTATTAATGTTTTCAAATGTCAGCATCTCCTGCTTTGGCCCACACCCTACCACTTCGGATGAACCGTTCATATGGCCTGAAGCACGAAGGAAACCTTTCGTTTCCTTTACACCCAAGAAACCGACGAGACGATCGCCTTTAAAAGCAAAAAGTCCCTTCGTCTGAAGCAGTTGAAGTTTTTTGTCGACCTGATCGCTAACAATCTCTATCGACGGAATGCTGATGTCTTTGTACTGGTTAATTAATTCTTGATAGACATCAATGAAAGTAGTTTTATGGGTTAAGGCCGTCGTGTTCCCTCCTTCGGATAATCCCAATAGTGCTTGAGAAGAAATGGATACGTTTGGCATAGATACTTTTAACGCGTCATAGGCACTACCTTCCTTTATGTATACCAAAGTTGAATTGCGAAATTGTCTTAACCGCCGGATATCCTCTAACTGCTTATCAATTCCGCGCTTGGCTAGGTCTGCACTAAATATAATGGCCGACGTGTGGCCCCAAAGCAGCGTTCGGTCCGATTTCGATCTCATGAGACGGGCGGCCTCGAATAAGCTTCTGCCCTCCGTGGATAAAAAAAACGTTCGCTCCTGCATCCCCTTCGGCTGTTGCCCGCCAGTCGTCAGCCTCGCGATTTCAGCCGTTAATCTAATTGCTTCGTTCTCCCCTTCGTCAATCGCAATGGAATGGACGATATGGAGCTCGTTAAGCTCCATGCTGCCCTTGCAGCCCGTATTGACGAAGCAAACAACAATTACCGCGGCAGCAAGCCATTTTCTTACTTTCATCGTTGCTTGCCCGAGAATCGCCTGTTGTGGATCGAACGAAACAAGCCGGGCCGTTTATTGTTCATTGAATGCGGCCTGCGAACGATAATGTCCGTTAATTCTTCGAACTTAAATGGTGAAGCAGGCCCCAAATAAGGAATGCCGAAAGAGCGGAGCGAAGCGAGGTACGTCAAGAGCATAATGATCCCAACCATCATTCCGACATAACCTAGCAAGGATGCAAGCAGCGTCATTCCGAACTGAAGCATACGAATGACATAGTTAATGGCGGTAGGAGGCAGTGTGAACGTGCAAATTCCCGTTAAAGCAGCGACGATAACCATAATGGGAGATATGATTCCAGCTGCTACGGCTGCTTGCCCCAATATGAGGGCGCCCACGATGCTGACGGCTTGTCCGACCTGCTTCGGCATGCGGATGCCCGCTTCGCGCATTATTTCGAAAGCGATCATCATCATAAAGCTTTCCATCACCGCTGGAAAAGGAACAGGCTCTTTCGCCGATGCTATGCTCTGCAGCAACGTCGTCGGAACCAGCTCATGGTGAAACGTAACCGTAGCTACGTAAAAGGCAGGAAGGAGCATGCCAATCATTGCGCTGAAAAATCGAATTAGCCGCATCATAGAGCCGATATAGTAGTTCCAGGCATAGTCCTCGCTCACTTGGAACGCTTGCAAAAAAACGAAAGGCAGTAGCAGCACAAAAGGCGTTCCTTGCATAATGACCGCGATTCTGCCGTCAAGCAGTGCCCCGATAACCCGATCAGGCCTCTCCGTCGATTCAATTAGCGGAAACAAGGTCCCGCGGTTATCGGTAATCCACTCCTCCACGTAGTTGCTTTCCAGTATCATATCCGTCGGAATTTCACTGATTCTTAAGTGGACTTCCTTTAAAATTTCCGGATTTGTAATTCCGCCAACGGACAGAATGATGAGGTTTGTTTTACTCAATTGACCTACCTTGCGGTATTCAACCTTTAAGATGGGAGACGGAAAATGATAGCGGACCAAAGCGAGATTATTGGTCAAAGACTCTGTAAATCCGCTTCTTGGACCTTTCACTACCGCTTCCGATACCGGTTCATCCACGCTTCGCAGCTGGATTCCGAGCGTATTGATGGGTATGCCATATTCTTTTTCATCAAATAGCAGTACCGACATGCCAGCCGCAAGACAATCCGCAGCGTCCTCGATCGTGTAGACCTTCTCGTCCAATCGGAAAGCAGTCAGCAGATTGTCATCTTCTTTATATTGTACCAGCATAAGATCAAGCTTCCTGGTATCTGTCATTTCATTTAGATAACAGACCGTAACGGACTGGTTCTGGCTATAGGAGGAATGGACCATAACCAGGTCATCCGTCGCTTGCATGTATTCCTTTAGCAATCGTTTGTTATCGGAAACGCTGCCCGTGAGCTTTGTTTTGTTGTTACTGTTGTTGTCCATAGCATTCACCTGCTTTTTGTCATATTCTCTTTGATTAACGCGATAAACAGCAGCAAGGTTGGAATGCACAGCTGAAACATAACAAAATACCAAGCCTGGCTGTCATAAAAGGCAGATAGCTCGATCAATCCCCATACTTTGAACTTGGAGACGATAACAAAACCAACGGCTAGCGGAATAATGAACATGTGAGGCTTGCGGAGCCGCAGCAATTCCGAAAGACCGCGGTGCGCGGACCAGAAGTATACTGTTATTTTGATAAACGAGCTCATCACCCAAACGACTACGAGCGCGGCATCAAACCGTTCAATGTTGCGGAACAGCTTTATATTTTGAATGAGGCTTATGCTCGGGTAAGTAAAGGTTGCCGTCGTCTGGCCGCCAAACAGCATCGTGCACGACAAGACCGACATCAAGAGCAGCAGCAAGGTAATACCCACGGCGCTCATGGCATAAGCAGTTGTGTGCTTCGTCTTGCGAACATGCTGCAGGACCATGGATATGAACATCAAATCACCAAACCAGGACATGGAGAGCATAAGCCCCCTGAGCGGCTGAGTCAGACCGTTCTCCAGGACTGGAAGCAAATATTCGGGGTGAAATTGGTTGATTAGCAACACGTAGATCAACAAGAAGGTGGTCACCGTAACAAAAAATATAATTTCCGATACGCGCGCAAACACTTCAAGGCCATGATAAACCGCGTACGCACACATGATAGCGCCGGCAGACAAATACCAGATCTGCGGAATGACAGGATTTAAAGCGATAATAAAAAACTGGGAAAACTCGCGCAAAACCCAAGATGTTGCGTCAATGAAATAGCAGATAAATAAAAAGGCCAGACCGCTTCCAATCCAAGGACCGAGCAGATGCGTACAGATCGAAATGATATTTTTATTCGGGTAAATTTGATTGAGCTTCAAAAAAACGAACAAATTAATGAGCCCCATTATTCCTCCCACAACTGCCAAGTACCAGGAGTTTCGATCAGCATAACGGGCAAAGGTTGCAGGGGCGTAAAGACTTGAGGTTCCGATCGTTGAAATGACGATTAAGGCCATCATTTGAAAGTTGCTTATCATGATACGGCGTTCCATATTGTACCTCCCTTACCGATTCATTCATTATGCGCAGCAATTGGCAATCTATGCGTGGCATAATCGGGTCTCGCATAAGGAATAATAGCTCAGGAGGTGAGATATCGATTGAAAGCTTATATCATCGCATCTACTTTTTCAGCCATATGGCTCATTATGGTGTATATGTTCTTGTCAGACTACTATTGGTACCAAAGGATAGCGGCCGGGACATGGGGATTTATACTTGTGAATTCCATTACGCTGTTTCCCGTACTGCTCTGTTTGTTTATTGCTGATCGGCTTCAACCTGTCGCGAAACCGGTAGATTCGCAATAAATTGATGTTATACGTTATTCGTTATCAAGCAAATCTCTCAGCACCTCTTCATTCAAACTAAACTGCTCCCCTTACGGTAGACAGGTGAAATAATAAAACCTGCAACTGTAAGGGGAGCTTTTCATGTCTAGAGTAAAACATAGTTCTTTGGAGAAACTCACTATTTTCGAAGAAGTAACAAGAGGACAAATTGGGTTTATGGTTGCAGCGAAGACCATTCTTTAGCACTTGTTTCAAAATAAAACTGATCTTGATTTGTATATCGTTGTTTTCCAAACGACTGCACCGTTGTATGTACAAAAGGAAACCAAGTAATTGTCATGGGTTCTCCCGAACGAAATGGAGTTCAAGTCTTGACCGTTAAAACAGTTGCACTTCAGACAAGTGTTAGTGTATTTTCTTTTGTTATTAGGTAACCATTTAATTAAATTCAACTAAGAGGTGATGGTATGAAAGTTAAGTTGCTTAAGTTAGTGTTACTCTGTTCATGCTTAGTTTTAATTTCAACAGGATTCAGTTATAAAGATGATGTTGATAAACATCAAAAATTAAATAAAACAATGGGTTCCTTGCAAGAGTATGTTACTGTAATCTTAAACAATGAAATAAACTCTGCCATAAATAATAAATATGGTACAGATTTTTTATTTCATCCGGAAATGGTTTGTGAAACTAGAGGGAAAGAAATTGCAATATCAGGAATTCTTAATCAAAATAATGAAAGTAAAAGAATAAAAATTACATTAGTTAAAAAAGATTCTTTGTATGAAGTAAAAAATATTTTGGAATAAATCATCGTGTCGAATCATTGAGACGATCTTCCTTGTGTTAAGGAAAATACCTGCTCATCAAGTTAAAATTTTCGAATACCCCCAAAACGAAAAATGCTATTCTTTATTAACCAAAAAATATCTTTTTTTCGTTTTGGGAACTGATAACATACACTGTTGTTTTAGTGATGAAATTACCTCGAACAACTGCCGAAGTTATCCTAAATCGATTTCATCCCTTGTTTCACTCATTAGTATCCCCTTCTATATGCCTCGCCAAGAACCCGTCCAGAATCTCTGCCATTGGCCCGTTTTCCAATGGTCCTTTTAGCTCGTTCCTAACCAGCAGCAAAGCAGCTGCAGGAGGCATATGAATCTTCCGTAGCGCTTCGATCAGAGTATTCTCTTCATCACTTAGTCGTTTTATGTACTGTAGCTCTATCGGTTCAGGTATGATCACCAGTTTCACTCACTTTCAAGGGGTGGTATTTGTCCTTCCAAGCACACGCCGTCATCAAATACTAAATTATCCCGTTTGGGCCATATTCTTGTCACTCGTCCTGGCAAATTACAAGGAATTGCTGTCATACATTCCCCTTCATCCAATAGAATGTAGCCGGTATCTTCAGTATTAGCTAATGTGATCGCTATTAACCTAAGCGGACGTTGAAGAATGGTTGGCCCGCGTTCAATTGAGCATCAACATGGAGAGTTATCGATTCCATAGAATTCTGAAATAACTCGTCTAAAAAATCTGAAACCGTTATTTATTTTTCACTTCTTATTTGAGCAAGCCCCAATATGTCCGTTTTGACAAAGGCAGTCCGCTGTTTAGTATTGATTGTTATTAGCTTATTTGAATTTATCATGATGTTTTCGGCTATTCCTGTATCTGCAGAGAGTTTTGATCGTTCGAATAACAGAATTGACCCTCTCTTCAGATCCTTTTCGCTACGTACATAAAACCCTGTATTACTTGTATACAGGGTTTTATTTATTACGCTGACGATATTATCGTCATAGATTGCGGTTCGAAATTTCCTGATGAAAGCCTTTTAGGGATAGATCTTATTGTCCCAGACATTTCCCATTTATTGGACGCGTTTGACTCTAGGCTTAATTAAAGGAAAATTGAAAGAACACCGCCTCAAAAATACCATCCTTCATGAAATTCAGTCAGACTCTTCCATCGATTTCGGAAATCTGAAGCCCATGTAATTAAATATTCATTCAACATTGTCTCAGTAAATCATTCACACTTATTGTCCTATCCTTTTATATAAGGCTAGTATCATACCGGAACAAACATCCAATCACTAAATTCTATCAATTCATACTCTACATGGTAGTCAAAACACAGGGAGGTGAATTGAATAATGCACAATAACCTTGGTACGATTCTGGTGCTTTTCATTTTATTAGTGATTATCGCTTGTAGTTGCAACCGTGACCGTAGCAATTACTAGCCTATAGATGTAATCTGTGTACGCCAACTTTTATAATTCTCTAAGACTTAAAGAGGTAAATTGAATAATGTCCAATAACCTTGGTACGATTCTGGTGCTTTTCACTCTATTAGTAATCATCGCTTGTAGTTGTGGCATCTTCGGCCGCGACGAGAGACGCGATGTGAGACGGGAAGATAGACGCGAAGAAAGACGAGAAGAAATACACTTTATACTACCCTTTTTTATTTAATTGCGTAACCTCAGTTCGTTAATTCCTAAAATAACATTAATGAGAAGGCCCATTCTATGGGCCTTCTTTTTCCAATGAAACTTAATATTCGAAGATGTCCGTCCCTGGATTAACTGCGATTCAAGCTCTCGAAGTAATCGTTCGGCATCCGTAGATGTGCCTTCCCCGTTAAGAACTCTATAGCGAAACTCGTCGTCTACCGGATCCCACAAGGTCTATTCTCCATTTCTATATTCGTTGCAATACCCCTCGTTAAAAGCGAGAGCGGGGATACAAAACGTTTCATCGTCTCCGTTTGATTTAATAATTTCATCCGTTACCCCAACAGCATTGAGTTTCGAACGTTTTTCATCGTTGTTCGCCACGAGAATATAGCAGTCTTCCCCACCCTGACTTTCGACCACCTCAAGGTTGTTTTGCACATTCAAAACCTCTTGTTTCTTCATTAATAATTCCTCCCATGTATTTCTGTATTCATTCAACATTGTCTCAGTAAATCGTTCGCACTTATTGTCCTATCCTTTTATATAAGGCTAGTATCATACCAGAACAAACATCCAATCACTAAATACTATCAATACATATTCTACATGGTAGTTAAAACACGGGGAGGTGAATTGAATAATGCACAATAACATTGGTACGATTCTGGTGCTTTTCATTTTATTAGTGATTATCGCTTGTAGTTGCAACCGCGACCGTAGCAATTACTAGTCTATAGACGTAATCTGTGTACGCCAACTTTTATAATTCTCTATGACTTAAAGAGGTAAATTGAATAATGCACAATAACCTTGGTACGATTCTGGTGCTTTTCATTCTATTAGTAATCATCGCTTGTAGTTGTGGCTTCTTCGGCCGCGACGAGAGACGTGACGAGAAAAGCTGCTTCCACAGCATCAACAATCTCTATTAATTGCGTAACCTCCTTTCGTTAACTCATAAAATCGCATAAATGAGAAGGCCCATTCTATGGGCTTTCTTTTTATTCAAGAATATTTCTTAACGACCATCGAGCATAATATCCCTCGGAGGTGAGCTACGCCATGAAATGTGTATATTGTGAACACTTGAAGCAATTAAAAGGAAGAAAACATAATTGATACATATGTTCTATCGTTAAAGCCCGTTAACAGTTTATAAAAAAACAATTTAAATTCAGAGGAGCCATTACTAAAATAACCGTACACAACCATATCCCTCCCATGTTGTTGAATATTCAGCTAATTTTGTTAATCGCTCGCCCTTACCGCAAGTCATTTATAAAACCCTATAGCTACCAATTAGTAGCATTACTTACAACACTATAGGACGAATGCACAGGCAAGATACCTTCCTTAGACATAAAATAATCTAATATCATAAATTTCAGGAGGTCTTGACGTTTATCATGAAGAAGAAATCAAAGAAATTAAAATCATACATTCCCTTGCATGGTAATCTTATTAATAGCTCATTTAATGAGCTTGAGCTTCTGGAAACCCATCCAAATAAGAAATTAAAGTCTTTGCTCCACCAGATGTATTCTTACTTACCATCTGAATCCTCTATAAAAAAATGACATGATCTTCAATGTTTAACTTACCTGAATAAAACGATCACCGGACATAATATCCCAGGAGGTGATCTCCCTATAAAATGTGTATATTGTGAAAACTTGAAGCAAGTAAAAGGAAGAAAACATAAATGCTACATTTGCACCATTCTTAAGGTCCGTTAACAGGTTATCAAATAACAATTTTAACTATCGGACCTGTGCCTAAAAATATAGGTCCTGTTGTAATTCAATCTTCAGTCGGTGTTCAGAATAAGGATTGTGTGCCCGTCTTCTTTATCGCTCGTACAGCGTGTCCATGATAATCTGCATATCATTTGTTTCTTGGTTACTAAAATACCCCTTCTATTTGAGTGCTTCTGATGAGAAAATCATCTTGTAACTATTGAACTAACCGGTAACGTTAGTTGAACAAAAAGGGAGCAGCGTGGCAGCTGCTCTCTTTTTTTATTATGCTAACCTGCAGGATAGCATAATATTTTGGTTGTAGTTATAATGTTTAATAGGGTCATTTAATTGCTCAAATTCATCAGGAGTTACCAATGACCGGTGTCGAAATATTCGAAATGGGGCAAGTTGTGTGAAAAAGAGTGAAAAAATTTACAATACTGCAGTAGAGGCAACTTTAGAGGTAATTGGTGGCAAATGGAAACCTGTTATTCTCTTTCATCTGACATTTGGTAAGAAACGTAATAATGAATTTAAGAGCTTGATTCCCGCAATTACTCAAAAGATGTTAACGCAGCACCTTCGGGAGCTTGAAGAAGAGGGCGTCATCTTACGTATTTCCTATAATCAGGTACCACCTAGAGTTGAGTATGAGTTGACAGACTACGGCTGGAGTCTAAAGGAACTCCTACATCTGATGTGCCGTTGGGGGGATTCGCATATAGAGAGAAAGTACGAGGGAAATGCTACCGTTCTGGTTAATCCAATGCTTACAGACATAAATAACAGTTAAGAAACCGACCCAATATACAAGGTCGGCTTTCTTATTTTATATGGTAGTTTACGGGATGACTTTACGCTTGCGGAAGTCGTTGAAGATGTTCATAAACATTAGTTCGGTATCGACGAATTCGTGAAAGCCTAAACGACGAGCCTTAGTTCCATCGGCAAAAAAATCGTAATCCCATGCAAACACGAAATCGCCGAATTGCCAAGACGATACATCTTTATAGGAATTCCGAGCGAGCCCATGCTTCTCAACCATTTTGTTCCAAAGTTGCTCCTTGTCCGCCATGACAACGTCCAGAGACATCTGCAATGGAGGCGCTGTTTCCATGTCAAAGTATTGAGCGATCTTCGGCCATAACTCATTCCAACGGAACAGATCGCCGTTCGTAATGTTGAATGCCTGATTCGCACAGCGCTCGTCGGTCGCCGCCCATACTGTTGCCTTTGCGAGAAGCCCAGCGTCTGTCATCTCCAAGAGGCTGTTGTATGCTCCCGACTTACCTGGAAACCGCAAAGGTATTCCAAGTTCCTTCGAAATTGAAGCGTAAATTGCTATGACCATTGCGAGGTTCATCGGATTTCCAAGCGAGAAGCCGCAGACTACAGAAGGACGGAGTGCCGACCAAGTCCAAGCCTTACCTTTTTGCCGTTGTTCTAAGAAATTTTGCTGATCAATATTGAACTCAGGTGGCATGTGGTTGGCGTCTGTCTCACGAGCAGGAGTTTTGAACGGGCCGAGATGTGCGCCGTATACCTTGTATCCCTGCATCAGACTGACATGTTTCAAGTCCGTCGCGATTGGTTCGATCACTTCTATGATGTTCACTAACATGGCGAGATTCGGTGGAACAAGTTCAGCCCAAGTTGGACGGTCTTGGTACGCAGCATAAAAAATGTGTGTTACCTCTTTTAAATCGCTTAACTTCTCGTGAAGCTCGTTTATATTGAGTAGATCCGCAGCCACATATCGAACATGTTTGCTAGATTCTCCACCGCGACGCGATACGCCGATCACGTCCCAATCAGGGAGAGTGATGAGGTGATCGATGAGGTTGCGACCTATAACACCATTTGCACCCACGACTAAGGCAACTTTGCGTGTTGTAGTAGATTCAATATTCAAGTGTTTCAGCTCCTTCTGTACTATTCTTTGTATAACATTATTTTGCATCAAATAACCATACATAGGAAGTACGCACTTTAATGTGACATAAGCACTTTAAAGTAATCAAGGTATATTCAGACGAAAAGAATTGAGGTAAATACGAGTTTTATGATGCGATCGACAAATTCGCTATTGTTTATCAAAGCGTGCACTGTTGGTGTAGTAAAGGAACCGTCACTTATAGAAATTATGGAGGACAATCCGATAAACGTATCATGACAGAACTTATTATAGAATAATAATCCCAAACAGAATCACACAAATTCACTTTAGTTGGGGTGAAATACAAGAAATTAACAACAAAAAATCATCTTATAAGAATAATGAGGTTCTATTTTTCTAAAAAAAACCACCCCGAAGGGTGGTCCGTACTAATGATGAGCACTATAGGATTTGGATAGGAGTGGAGAGTCCTGTCCTAAACCTGTAGCTTTTAGAGTAACGTACTTTCATACCGTGCCTGATGCCAACCGTGCCGCTTTCAACAGCATTCAAAACCACTATTTCTTCATAGGAATGCTCCCTCTATGAAGAATCAGTTTATTACATAATGCAATGAGGGTTTGCATCTTTTTCAATGGATTTACCAGTCTTTTCGTGTATTAATCGTGCAGAGTTCGAAAGGCCTCATTTTTAGCGACTAATGGCATTATTACTCTAAAGAGTAAGGCACGAAGTCGTTTACGGCCTCGCTTGGTTATCTTCGACTGTCCGGTATATGTGCCAGATGATTTAGTGTTTTTCATGCGATATCTGCAGGCTTGGCTTTTAAAACTCTGCTTTTACCTCTTTATTTGTTGGAAACAACATACCAACTATCCCGAGCAATTAATGTTTAGTTCCAGATCATTATTCAATAATTTAAGCTTGATTGATCTTCTGCAATAGTTCTTCCAAATGCTGCTCAGAGAATAATCCCTGACTAAACCAGACTAATCCACGTGCAGGCGCACCTTTGAGCAAACTCATCACATACTCTGCACTTCTTCCTTTCACTACGTTTTCTAGCGGATTTCGCTCTATGATTTCAGCCAATAATGCTTTACCTTTAGGATCGTCGAGTATATTACCAAGGGTCGTATCACGGGTAAAGAGCCGCTTCCATGTCGATGTGGAGGTGACGTGAACAGTCCCCTGAAGGACCAATTCCTGCGACGATTTACCAATCAAAATTTCGAATTGTCCCGTTTCAACGTGCCAATCCTTCAACTCTACATTGTAATACGCGAAAGAGCGCTTATCGAGCTCAAAACGAACTGTTATTCCCTCACCAGGCTCTAGATGAACCTTGTCAAAACCCTTTAGTTCTTTATCTGGACGAATAATGGAACTAACCGTATCACGAACATAAAGCTGGATGATTTCTTGGCCTCCGCGATCACCTGTATTTTTCACCTTCACGCTCACATGCAGCTTCTCGTTGTCCAGCATTTCGCTCTTCGAAAGGATTAAATCCGAGTAGCCGAAAGTCGTATAGCTCAGCCCGTAGCCGAATGGGAAGAGCGGGGCAATATCCTTCGTATCGTAGTAGCGATAACCGACCATAAGCCCTTCCTTATATTCTACGCGGTCTCCTTCGCCTGGGAAGTTCGGATGGGATGGGTTTTGCTTCAAGCTCATCGGGAAGGTCTCAGCCAGCTTTCCGCTCGGATTGGCATCGCCGAACAATAAGTCCGACACCGCTCCACCAATCGCCTGTCCGCCCAAATAGGCTTCCAGTACTGCTTTTACGTTGCTAAGCCAAGGCATTTCTATTGGTGCTCCGTTGCTCAATACGACGATGATATTCTGCTGAACTTCCGAAATAGCCTTGATCAACGCCTCTTGGTTAGAAGGCATACGCAAATGCGTACGATCATAGCTTTCCGACTCGTAGCTATCAGGGAGCCCTACGAATAGGATTGCGGCTTTTGCACCGATCGCAGCGGCCTTCGCTTGTTCAACCAAATCTGCATCGATTTCGTCTTCAGTACCCTTATATCCCTGCGCGTAGACAATCTCTACTTTGTTGCCAGCCGACTTCGCGATTTCCTCGCTGATATCTTCGATACGCGTTGGATTGACATTAGAGCTACCCGCGCCTTGGAATCTAGGCGATTGTGCCATTTCTCCGATTACTGCAAACTTGCCTTCCTTTATCAGAGGGAGAATGCCGCCTTCATTCTTGAGTAATACCATACTTTCACAAGCAATTTCTCTAGCTAGACGATGATGGGCTTCTGTATCATAGGCTGCGCTTGACTGCTTGTTGTCCGCTACCTTGAAAATGATGTTCAACAGACGCTCAACAGACTCATTCAGCTTGTCCTCCGAAAGTCGGCCGCTTTTCACAGCGTCTAAGATCGCAGGAGTGCCTCTGTCGTAAGGCATTTCGAGTTCCAAACCGGCTTCAACGCCTTTGTCGCGCTGATTCACAGCTCCCCAGTCCGAAACGACGAACCCTTTATGGCCCCATTCTTTCTTCAAAATATCGGTAAGCAAATATTCGTGTTCCGAGGCATACTCGCCATTCACTTTGTTATATGCGCACATTACCGTCCATGGCTGCGATTTCTTAACAGCAAGTTCGAAGCTGGCTAAATAAATTTCTCGCAGCGTCCGTTCATCGACGATCGTATCCACGCTCATCCGATGGTGCTCCTGATTATTGGCCGCAAAATGTTTCAGTGAAGTGCCCACTCCTTGGCTTTGCACGCCTTGAATATAATGCGCAGCCATTTCAGATGATAACAAAGGATCCTCAGAAAAATATTCAAAGTTTCTTCCGCACAACGGAGATCGCTTGATGTTCACACCAGGACCTAACAAAATGCCAACGTCCTCCGCTTGACACTCTTCGCCAAGCGCAACCCCCATTCTTTCAATTAACTTCCGATTCCATGAGCTTGCCAGGCCGGCTGCCGTCGGGAAGCAAGTAGCTGGCACACTCTTATTCAAACCAAGATGGTCTACTCCCTCCCTCTGAACGCGTAAACCATGCGGGCCGTCCGACATCCATATGGAAGGTATGCCCAGCCGTTCGATTGCTTTCGTAGTAAAGAAATCCGCACCACCTAATAAGCTTACCTTTTCCTCAAGAGTCATTTGAGCGATGAGTTGTGTGATATTACGTTGCAATGCAAACATCTCATTTTTCCTCCAAATTAGTTCAATGTTATTCTCCACCTATAAAAGCTCAAAATTAGCTTCGTTCACCACTCGAGAGCTCGGTCCCACATAGACCTTGAAGCCACCTGCTTCGGCTTCATAAAGGCGGTTTGACGTGTAGAACTTCAAATCCACTTCCGTAATGGCAAACCGGACTTCCCGGCTTTCTCCCGGCTTCAAATCGATTTTCTCAAAGCGCTTCAGCTCTTTCACAGGCCGCACAGTGCTTCCATACAGATCCTGGATGTAAAGCTGAACGATTTCTTCGCCAGCATAATCCCCTGTGTTGGTCACGATGACGCTTATGTTCAGCTTTTCAGTCCGAGATAATTGAACTTTGTCCAGTTGGATATCTGAATAGGTGAAGGTTGTATAGCTAAGTCCATATCCGAAAGGATATAGGGGTTCATTGGGCGTATCTAAATATTTTGAAACGAATTTCCGTTCTTGATTGACTTCGTTAAGAGGCCTTCCTGTGTTGAAGTGATTGTAATACAGAGGTGCCTGACCCACCCTATAAGGGAAGCACATGGTCAGCTTTCCGGATGGGTTGTAATCACCGAGCAATACGTCCGCAATGGCGTTGCCCGCTTGTGAACCTAAGAACCAAGATTCGACGATCGCGTCCACATGACGATCAAACCAATCCAAGACAAGCGGTCTGCCGTTGGTGAGCACCACAATCGTAGGTTTGCCCAGTGTCACGATCGCTTCGGCCAGTTGCTGCTGAATATCAGGAAGCGTAATATCCGCGCGTGAAGCCGCTTCCCCGGACATATGGCTGTCCTCGCCTAGAGCGAGTATAACCACATCAGCATGCTGCGCTAAAGCAACTGCTCTATCCATACCGCCTTCTATGATGCTATTTACCCCGCACCCTTCAGTGTACAATAAATTCCCCGGATCGATTCCTTTGTCCATAAGGCCTTGCAGCAGCGTAACTGTATCATTGCCGTACCTAGAAAATTGCCAAGGTCCAAGCAAATCTTTACTGCCGGCAAACGGTCCGATGACGGCTATTTTCTTCTTCCCTGTGAGCGGAAGCACACCGTTATTTTTCAAAAGCACAATGGATTTCTGGGCAAGCTCACGGCTCTTTTTCAAGTGATCTGTATGGAAATGATATTCAATTTCTTTTTCCGGTCTAATGTAGCGGTAAGGATCATCCATGATGCCGATTTTGAATTTATAAGTTAAAATACGCCGAACAGCATCATCCAATTGTGCTTCCTTCACGACACCTTCCTCGATAAGCCGAGGGAGCCGATCGTAGTACAGTCTCGTTACCATCTCAATGTCCATCGTAGCGTCAATGGCCATTTTGGCGGCCGCCGAGTGATCCTTAGCGACGCCATGAATATGGATTTCGTCGATCGAGCCATAGTCGGAGATAAGCATGCCATCAAAGCCCAGCTCATCCCTTAATAAATCTTTCAGTAAATGAGAACTACCAGCCACCGGAACTCCTTGATAAGTGTTGAATGCATTCATCACCGATCCAGCACCTGCCTCTAGTCCTGCTAGAAATGGAGGCAAATATACGTTGCGTAAGGTGCCTTCAGAAATATCAACCGTATTGTAATCTCTCCCGCCCTCAGCTGCCCCATATGCGATGAAATGCTTCAAACAAGCGATCAACGTCTCTTCACTGAATAAGGTGTCACCCTGAAATCCTTCGACTTGGGCTTTTGCGATGAGCGAGCCTAGATAAGGATCTTCACCCGCTCCTTCCACCACTCGTCCCCAGCGGGCATCCCGGGTCACATCCACCATCGGACCGTGATTATAGGTGATTCCGGAAGCGGTCGCTTCTTTGGCTGCAATGGAACATGCGTTTTTGATCGCTTCTAGATCCCAACTGCAGGACCATCCGAGCGGTACCGGAAATATTGTCTGATGACCGTGAATAATATCAGCGTTAAATAACAGTGGAATCTTGTGCGGTGATTGTTCAACAGCAATTTTTTGCAGCGCGAACACTCGGCTGCTGTCAAAAGCACCTAGGATCGAGCCAACCTTTCCTTCAGCCACCAACTGCTCGGGAGGCGCAGACTCTACATACGCGCCGAACGAGAAGTTCGAAGCGGTGCGTTGACTCATTTGGCCGAGTTTATCCTGAATACTCATTTTTCCAAGTAAGAGTTCGATTTCCTCATGAATTTCTTCATCGGTTCGAGGTAGAATACCTTCTTTCCGATACGGCGCAACGATTGCTATCAATTCTTCCGTGAAGGTGGATCCCCTTCCTCTTTCACCTTGAACTTCCTTTTCCCCAAAGAAAGGCAGCTTCAACTTTCCAGTAAACGTATCTTCTGCAAACAACAGCTCTATGATGATCGGTTCCGGAGAGAATTTAGTCTTTCCAACCGCTCTCAGACGATCTCCTTCAGCTTTAACTTCAACGATATCAATAGGCACTGAATACGGCGCTATACTCATGGCGAGTGTAAGGCCATCTTTCTCTTCCACATAAAAAACGATTTTCAAATTTAATTGATCCGTGATCACATTACAGTTCCATATGCCAATCATTTCATTGTCCTCCCCAAGTATCCACTCAAATCTCCGAAGCTCTCACGGCATTATTGCACTGTTCAAGCAGCATAGAAAACATGTCTTCCGTTATCGCTCCTCTGGTAAGAGGTAGCAAAGCACGCAATGGTGCATTACGAATCATGGCCATTCTCATTTCGGATGAAATAGCATCCGATGGGGCCGATTGCGGCAATGTACTTTGCACGTGCTGTACAATCGGTAGCGTTTTGGGATTGTCCATGAGTTCCCCTACCGTCGTATTCCGATGAAATACTGGCGTGATTTCCGTCGTGGACGAGAGAATCAAGGAAGAGCGGAGCTCGATGTCTCTGGACGACTTCCCAATCAGAACCTCGTACTCGCCCGACTCCACGTGCCAGTCCTTCAATTCCACGTTATAGTAAGCAAAACTACGTTTATCCAAGATGAACATAACCGTTTGCTCCTCTCCAGGCTGAAGGGCAACTTTGGCAAACCCTTTCAGCTCTTTTTCGGGACGGATCACGCTTGGTTCGACATCTCGGACATATAGCTGGACGACTTCTTTGCCGAATCGGTTGCCTGTATTTTTCACTTTCAAGCTGATCTGCACGGTTTCCCGATCTGTCGCATGCGTCTTATCGAAATTCAAGTTGGAATACTCGAAGGTCGTATAACTAAGCCCATAGCCAAATGGAAAGAGCGGTTCGATGTCCTTGGCTTCAAAAAAGCGATACCCCACAAAGATCCCTTCCCGATATTCGACACGGTCGCCTTCGCCTGGAAAAAACGGATGGGACGCATTTTGCTTCAAACTTTTCGGGAACGTTTCGGCCAGTTTCCCGCACGGGTTCGCATCTCCGAATAGAAGATCGGCGATTGCGCCGCCTACCGCTTGTCCACCAAGGTAAGCTTCCAGAACGGCTTTGGCATGTCCCAGCCAAGGCATGACAACCGGCGCACCGTTGCTCAAAACCACGATTACATTCGGTTGAACTGATGCGATTTCCTCGATCAAATGAATTTGGTTAAGCGGCAAGTTTAGATGAGACCGGTCATATCCCTCCGACTCATATCGGTCTGGCAATCCCACAAAAAGAACGGCTACATCGGCTGCCAACGCTTTTTGCTTAGCTTCTTCCACTAAGGAGTGAATCGTGTCATCGCCATCGAGATCATAACCTTGCGCATATCCGATCTCAGCTCGGCTGCCGACCGACTTTATGATTTCTTCTCGAATGCTGTCCAGTTGGGTAGGCTTGATATGGGAGCTGCCGCCGCCTTGAAATCTGATTTTTTCGACAAACGCGCCGATAATCGCTACTTTACCGTCTTTTGCCAAAGGTAGAATCCCATCCTCATTTTTGAGAAGCACCATGGTTTCCCGCGCTACCTCTCTGGCAAGATGGTGATGTTCTTCTTTATCGTAAACAGCGCCAGTCTTTTTATTGTCGACTGCTTTAAAGACAATGGATAACAGACGCTCTACCGCCTGATTAAGCAATGGCTCCGACAGCATGCCGTTTTTTACTGCTTCTACAATTTTGCCTTGTCCGATACCGTGACTGGATGGCATCTCCAGTTCCATGCCGCTTGCCACACTCGCAACCGCTTCGTTTACAGCACCCCAATCGGATACGACAAACCCTTCGTGACCCCACTCGTCCTTCAGAATATCCTTAAGCAAAAACTCATTCTCGGAGCAATAGGCGCCATTCAGTTTGTTATAGGCAGACATCACCGTCCAAGGCTGTGCTTGCTTAACAGCACCTTCAAATCCAGCTAAATAGATTTCTCTCAAAGTTCGCTCGTCAACAATGGCATCCGTCGTCATGCGGCGATGCTCTTGATTATTGACGGCAAAATGCTTAAGGGAAGTTCCGACACCTTCGCTTTGCACGCCTGCAATATGTGAAGCAGCCATCTGGCCTGTAAGATGAGGATCCTCTGAGAAATATTCGAAATTTCTACCGCAGAGCGGCGAACGCTTAATATTCGCGCCTGGCCCAAGAAGAATAGACACATCCTCAGCTTGACATTCTTTGCCTAATGCGCTGCCGACTCGAAATATTAATTCTCGATCCCACGAGCTTGCCAAGCCTGCTGCCGATGGGAAGCAAGTCGACGGAAGACTTTCATTAAGTCCCAAATGGTCTGCTTCTCCTGCTTGTTTTCTAAGGCCATGCGGACCGTCCTGCATCAGAATGGAAGGAATACCAAGCCTTTCGATTCCCTTCGTTCTCCAAAAATCTAAACCTGAGCATAGTCCCGCTTTCTCTTCTAACGTCATTTGTTCAATCAATTGTTTTATATCTCTTTTCATTTTGATTTCTCCTTTTTGTCTCATAACTATAAAATCATAGCTTATGCATCGGCGGCACAGCGGAAGCCCATATTGCCCGTGGAACTGTCCGGTGTATTCTGGCTGCGGGCAGCTACACGGTAGCGGTTACAGTAGGATTTATGACATAAATAGGATCCACCTCGCATCACACGGCTTGTTCCACTTGACGGACCGATTGGGTTCACCCGTGACCTATTCACATGAAAGATTGGGCTGAACCAGTCCGCGCACCACTCCCATACATTACCAGCTATGTGGTACAGGCCATATCCGTTCGGCTCAAAGGCTTGTACGGGCGCCGTCCCGACGAATCCGTCACTAGCGTTGTTTTTCGTCGGGAATTTCCCCTGCCATATGTTGCACATGTGCTTACCGCCGGGTTTGATCTCATCTCCCCATGGATATCGTTTCTGAACGAGGCCTCCCCGGGCTGCAAACTCCCATTCCGCCTCCGTAGGCAACCGTTTGCCTACCCATCTGCAGTAAGCTTCCGCATCGTTCCAAGTGGTATGAATAACTGGGTGGTCTAGCCTATCTTCGATTACGGAGCCGGGTCCTTCCGGAGCGCGCCAACTGGCGCCTTCGACGGCAAGCCACCACGGGGATTGTCTAGTAGAACCTAGAATCTTGACTCCGAATTCGGGTACAAACAGATGAAAGACATACGACCATCCGAACTTCTCCGCTTCCGTTATATACCCGGTTGCGTCTACAAACATCTTGAATTCCAAATTCGTTACCGTATACGGATCGATATAGAATGGAGCCACAGTGACGGCCCGCACCGGTCCCTCTCCATCGGAAGGAAAACCTTCTCGATCGTCAGTACCCATCAAAAACTCCCCGCCTGACAAGTAAATCAAATTCTGTTTGTCAGGTTGTGTGAATATAGCTCCCGGATTCGTTTCATTTGTTGTGTCCCTTCTGTCAACAATGGACGTCAAGGAAGCCTGAGTTCGGGAAACGGAGCAGCAAGAAGGCTTTAACGGATCTGTCATATTCATGCCCTCACTTTCTAATAGCAGAATCGTCGTGTATTTCCCTATATGCCTAGTCGGACATACTGCTCAGGTGGAGCTTCATTTTCTTCCATAAGCTGCTTAAGCATTCCGAGCATGTTGGTCTCGACATTCTGATCTTGAATAGGATGTTGCTGAAAAGGATCCTCGTTTACGTCAAATAGCAATGTCCCTAAGGAATGAAAATGGCTATACCCGGCTGCCCTTATCTTCAACGTCTGTGTCCCCTTCGTAAAGGAGAATGGCTTTTGTAAACTGATCTCCTGCAGCTCCTTCAATGAAAACCTGCTGCGCATATGAGTTGGCATCAGCGTGTAGTTGTATAGTGGAGTATTATCCTTAGAAACCGGAGCACGCATATAGACGTAGCGGCCATCCGTCACATTCACATGTGCGCCGTGCAATCCATATAGAGCGGCCTCGCGTACTGAAAGGTCACTGGCTATCGTTTCCTTAAGAACCTTCCCCTGCATATCCGCCGGAATGTCCAGTCCAAAAAAATCAAGCAAAGTTGGAGCTAAATCAATGGTCTGCACCAAGCTGTTCCTGCGTTCATTGGATCTAGCGCTTCGCGGGTCCCATATGAAAAGTGGCATATGGGCGATCTCATTGTAGAACGGCATGATCGTTTTGGCCCACCAATCATGTTCCCCTAGCAAATACCCATGGTCCGTATTTACAATTAACATCGTGTCTTTCCACAGGTCCAATTCATCCATCGTATCAAGCACTTTGCCGAGATAGTGGTCGCACATGCTGAGCAAAGCCGCATATTCAAGCCGGACATGTTCGATTTCTTCCTTCGTTTCTTTGACTTGGCCGTAAGGAGGCCAATCAAAATGTTTTCCCTCGTACTTATGCGGATATAAATCGCGGTATTTTTGCGGAGCATAGAAAGGCTCGTGTGGGTCAAATGTTTCTATCTGGACGAACCATCGGTCCTCTCTTTGGTTCTTTCGTATAAACTCCAAGCCCTTCTCCATCGTTTGCGCTTGCGGAAAATCTTGCTCTTCCCGAATATAATTACGGTTCACCCAATCTTGCCGGATCAACGGGTTCATTTGCTTCACACCGACCATCTCCGGCATCTGCGGATCAGCTACCTCTCCCTTCCATGGATCGCCTTCCTGCCCACGAATCAGCTCATATGAGCTGTATCGGGTGTGATAGGTGCCGCCGCCGTCTTCCCAGTAGTGCTGATGATCGGTCACCAGATGCGAGTAAACACCATTCTTCTTCAGCAACTCCGGCATGGAGTCGTCGAAAGGTTCTATCGGGCCCCAACTGCGGTGAAGAAAGTTATATCGCCCCGTGTGAAGCTCCCGCCGCGCAGGCATACACGGCATACTTCCCACATAGGCCTGATCGAAAACGACAGTTTTCTCAGCCAGTCTTTTAAAATTCGGGGCTTTAATCCAATCACATCCGTAAGGAGGAAGCATGTGTCTATTTAACGTGTCAAACATAAGCATAATGGCTTTCATTTTATACCCTCACCTTCAAGAATTATCTGTTTTGTCCGAATGATTCTGGAGCATATTTAATGGCAAGCGAATAGAGACGACCGTGCCCCGGCCTTCGAAAGAATCCATGCACACTCCGTATCGATTTCCATACTGCAAAACAATCCGTGCGTGTACATTAGCAATACCTAATGACTGTTGTCTCCCATACTCATGCTGGGCATTTTCGGATAACTGCATCAGCATACGGTTGATCTCCATTAGACGGTCAGGACGAATACCCGGTCCGGTATCCGCTACTTCAATCACCAAATCGGTTCGATCATCAAATGCATTGACAATAATACTCCCTTTGCCCTCTTTGGGCTCTATTGCATATTTCACTGCATTCTCAACAAGTGGCTGGATGATTAATTTAGGGATCAAGCAATCCATAAATTTATCATTTACGCTGAATTGACTACGGAATGTTCCTGGAAATCGAACATGAATAATCGATAAATAATACTTTAACTGAGTTAACTCGTCTTCCAACTTCACCATCGAATCCGTATCTTTAGCTGTATATCTGTAAAAGTCTGCCAAGCTGCGGGCCATCTTAACGATTTCCGGCATATCCTCCAAATAAGCCATACTTTTGATAATATCTAGCGAGTTGTACAAAAAATGTGGATTAATTTGGGCTTGCAGTGCTTTGACCATCGCTTCCTTTTCCCTAAGCTGAAGACTGACTTCCTTATACTTCAGGGTACTGACGGTTTCGAGCAGTTCTTGAATTTGATCAAGCATGATATTGAAGCCTCGATTTAAATACTGAAGTTCATCCTGGCCAGACACGTAGACTGCGCGAACGTCCAAATTCCCTCGCTCCACATCGCCCATGACTTTTCGCAGACGAAGAATGGGCCTTACGTACATAGATGACAAGATTGGAACGATCAACACTATCCCCAAGGCAATAATCAGAAATGCGGCTATCATCGCGTTAGGCGTATTTTTGGTAGCTGACGCCATCTCGTCAAAGGGAACGGTCGATACAAAGCTCCAGCCGGTTGATTCCGATTTCGTCACAGCTACCAAGGTTTTCCGTCCTTCCCATTCTTGAACGGAAGCGCTTTCGTTATCTGAAAGATCCAGCTTCCCCAACTCTGTCAACTTGCGATCTACGCCAAGCCAGCTGTATTCCGAATGATAAACAATTGAATCCTCATCGGATACGATAAAAAACCGACCCTTTGGAGATAGATCTGCCTTTTCGAACGTGCGGTTGAATTCATCCAAATAAAAATCGATGACCAATTTCCCGAGAAAATCCATGTTTTCTATACTATAGATGGGCAACTCCAAGGAGAGCACACGCACGTCGCCGGTTATGTATTTCACCGTATGCGTGGGGATCACCACGGTCTTCTCCTGAAAGCCGCTTTGGCTCCAGGGCTCATCGTTAAAAACATCATCTGAAATCAATGACAGATTCGACATCGCCAACGTGCGTCCATCTGTAGTTAGCAGAAACATACCGACAATTTCCGGATAGTTGAGCGCCACATTTCTTCTCAGGACGTTCTGTACGTCTACTTGTTCCTTTAAGGAATAGGATTGGCCTTGCTCCATCCACTGTTGAATGAGCTCGTCTTTCATTACAGATGACGTCGACTTCCCCAACTGGTAAATGTAAAAATCGATATGGTGATTCAGCCGGAGAGAGGCTTCCTGAGAAATTCTGTAAAAGTCCCTTTTGATCCCGCTGCTATAGTAAGAATAGGAAAGATAACCCATCAACATGATGGTCAGCAAGCCTACGAAAAGAAAAGCAATCGTTAACTTCGCCTTGATCGAGAAACGAAAATAGATGTCAGCAACTTTTTTTCTCATTCGCTTAAACGCCCATCGATTTTCTATATTCATTAGGAGATTGTCCTGTGTTCTGCTTGAATACACGGTTGAAGTGTGGCAGAGAATTAAAGCCGACAGATTCGGCAATTTCATAAATCTTCCGATTGTCTTCGAGCAAGAGTAGCTTGGCCTGCTGGATCCGAAGCGTAGTTAAATAGTTGATAAAGGATTGCCCCGTATATTTTTTAAACAGTAGGCTGAATTGGGAAACGCTGATGTGATATCGGTTGGTCATTTCCGTAATGGACAAGTCTTCGGCGTAACAGGTCTTCAGAAATTCGCACGCTTTACGGACGAGCTGACGCATTTCCCTGTTAAATAACAAGTTATAATACTTAATCCAGTGCTGCGTCAAAGTAAGAAAGTGCTGGGTTGCTTGCTCCTCATCCGGCTGAGAAATTTCCATACGGGAGAAAAACGGTTCCATACCTTGGATTAAGTCATTGAATTTTCCAGAGAACATTTTGAGTAATAAGATTTTCTCGCTTTCCTGCAAGTTAGAAGAACCGTAAATGTGCTTAACAATATGAGCTTGTTCCTTAAACACCGTCTGCGGATCCATATCGGTTATTTTGTCAAAAAACTGCTGAATGCTCAGGAAATATTCTCTCAGATTAATAATTTGAGGTATTTTCTCCGTCGCGTTCTGCAACGCTTTGCCCAGCTCGTCCTCCATCACGGGCTTCAGCAAAAAATCACTGACGTTATAACGCAACGCTTGCCGCGCATATTCGAATTCATTGTACCCCGTCACAATAACCGTAATAATTGGCAATCGTCTCTCGTGAATTTCACGAACCAGCCAGAGACCGTCCTGAACAGGCATCATGATATCGGTGATAACAATAGAGGGCCACACCGTATTAATCATCTGCAGCGCCTCTTCCCCATTTCCTGCCTCCGCCACCACTTCGTACGCGCTTCCCATCTGCTCCACCATTTTGGCGATGGCACTGCGTATCCAATGATCATCCTCAACAATCATGACCTGATTCATATACGAACACCCCTATCATTTAATAATGAATCTACTCCTTCGTCCCAAGGAGATCGACATAAATCCTTCATTATACCATGGGGGTCCCAGAATGCATGCGGTACGAAATGTGATTCACCCTTTTACCGACCCCACAAGCATTCCCTGATCAAAATGCTTTTGAAAATACGGAAACATGATAAGCATCGGGAGCGCGGCCATGACCACGACGGCCATTTGCACGGGAGGTCCATACTCAAACCCGTTGGATGATACTTCCATCGAATTGCTCGATCCCAACATAATTTGCTTTAAGAACACCTGCAAAGGCAATTTCTGCGAATCGCTAATAAACAGAACGGCTTGAAAATAAGAACTCCAGTAAAACACTGCATAAAACATGATGAAGGTAGCGACCGAGGTTTTGGATAAAGGCAGAATGATCCGCGCAAACAAAGTCCACTCCCCGCAGCCGTCAATCCGAGCCGCTTCCTCAAGTTCCTTGGGCGTATTCTGAAAAAAACTTCTCATCACGATCAGGTTAAACGGAAGGACAGCATTATTCAAAATTAGCGACCAATAACTATTAAGTAAGCCAAGCTGACTTGTCAGCAAATACATAGGAATAATGCCGCCGCTGAAGATGAGTGTAAATAAGACCATTATATTTATTACTTTTCTGCCCTTGAGCCAAGTTCTGGATAAACCATAGGCCATCAAAGTTGTAACCGTTATGCTAAACGCAGTCCCTCCCACTGTAATTTTCAACGCATTCCAATAGGAGGTAAGAAAGTTATGGTTGCTGAATAAATAGCCGTAGGCGTCTAATGACCACACTTTGGGAATCAGGAAAAAACCCCGTGACAGCATTTCTTGTTTCGTCGAAAAAGAGCTAAAAAGCACATAAATACAAGGGAAAATGATTAGCAACAGGATCACAGAGAGCGACAAATAGATGAACGTATCGAATATTGAAAATCGTTTCGTGATGGCCTTATATTTCATCCTAATATACCCCTTCCTCTCCTATTTTCCGGGATGCCTTGTTGGCCAAGTAGACAAGCACTAATCCTACCACTGCTTTGAACAGACCGACCGCGGTTGTATAGCTGAATTCCCCCTGGATAATTCCAACCCTAAATACATAAGTGTCAAACACCTCGGAAATATCAATATTCAACGAATTTTGCAATAGTAGAATATGTTCGAAACCTGAATCCATCACGTGGCCCAATCTCAAAATGAATAAAATGATGATGGTCGCCCGTAGAGCAGGTAAGTTAATATGCCAAATTTGTCTCCAGCGGCTCGCACCGTCAACCCGAGCTGCCTCATAAAGTGTAGGGTCTACAGAAGCAAGAGCCGCAAGAAAAATGATCGCGCTCCATCCGGCTTCCTTCCAAACTACCTGAAACAAATAAAGACTCCGGAAGTAACTGGGGTCAGTCATCAGTTCAATACGCTCAAAACCCCAATTAGAAAGCAGAACATTAATCCCCCCGTCTTGAGAGGAGAATAATAAGACAGTAATACTCATGATGACTACCCAGCTTAAGAAATGTGGAACATACAGCAATGTTTGCGCCCATTTCTTATACCATCCGACGCGAACCTCGTTCAGAAAAAGAGATAGGATAATCGGCACAGGAAAAAATAAAAATAAGTTCAAAGCGCTAATCACTAGGGTGTTCCTAAAGATCCCCCAAAAATTCGGGTCATGGAACAGCCGCTGGAAGTTATTGAATCCTACCCACTCGCTTTGAAGAAAACCTTCGAACGGATCATAGTTTTGGAAGGCGATGATAATGCCACCCATGGGAATATATTTGAAGATGATAAAAAACAACAAGCCCGGCAAAATCATCAAATAAATTGGGATTCCGCGCTTCCATTCATGCCTTCTGCGACGCATGCTCTTGCTGTTTACCCTAGTAGATTCTGTTACCGTAGTACTCACAACCGCAACCTCCCTTTCTCAATTTAGCGAGGATAAACAGCTACGCCGTCCTTTCAAGACGAGTGTGTTTATCCAGAAATATAAGCATCTTATCGTGTGAAACATATTAATTCTTATATTTTATTAGAGCCTGAATGAACGGATCGATCATTCAGGCTTTTCATGTCTGACAGCCAATTTAATTATTTCGTTTTCAGATATTCGTCGTTCATTTCCTTAATAATGGAATCTCCTCCGCCGACCTTCCATTCGGCAATCGCTTTATCTATGGACTCCATCGGTTCATGACCAACAATAACCTTGACCATGGTATCCATCCATTTTTGATCTATTTTCGATCCAACTTTGATTTCTGTTTGCGAAATAAGGCCAGAAGCAGCGTTATTCACTTTAAGTTTCTCATTGTTATCGAAATATGATTTGATAGTTGCAACCTCTTTAGGATCACTCCATTTGTATACCAGAAACATCGGGTCGAATCGTTTAAAGAACCAGCCAAGTAACAAGAACTGTCTGTCCTTTACCGATGCTTCAAGCTGCTCATATTTATCATCCGATATCTTCTTGTAATGGACACCTTCGATCCCGTGTTTCACCAGATCATAACCTTCGTCAGAAAGCATATAATCCATTAGCTTCAGGATGCGTTGTTGTTTCTTAGCTTCAATTTTTGAATTGATCACGATCTTTACACCCGTTGGCGTGCCCGGTACTCCACGTAATCCTGTAGGACCAGCCGGAGGCTGCAGTTGGACAAGCTCCGCTTTCGGTTCCAACTTGGTTAATGGAGGCAGCGTTTCGACATAAAGCTGCTGCGGATTGACATCGGCAATACCGGACTTTCCGGCCTCCATCTTATTAAGCGAATCACGCGACTTCAGGATCGGGAAATCTTTGTCCAATACTCCCTCGGCGTAGGCCTTTCTCATAAATCCGATAAAATCCTTCAGCTCTTTACTTTGGGTTTGGAAAGGAACCAGCTTGTCTCCCTCCAATTTCCACCTGTTCGCGAGCCCGAAACTGGAAGTCAGGAATTGTGCGCCTCCCCCGAATCCGAAAGAGCCACCAGGGTTAATTTGCATCGAAAAGCCCACCGTATCCTGCTTGCCATTGCCATCAGGGTCTTTGAAAGCAAACGCTTTGGCGACGTTATAAAATTCATCGATCGTCTGAGGTACTTGGAGCCCCAGCTTATCGAGCCAGTCCTTGCGAATAGCCAGTGAATCTCTCGCTTCCTGATAGTAGAACGGTATACCGAAATATTTGTCTTTTGGGTTATAATGTTTCAGCGACTGTTCCGGAATGTACTTCACAATGTTCGGATACTTGCTTAGCTCTGGCTTCACATCCATAAAAATATTTTTGCCCTGCCACTTTATGTACTCTGTGTTCAACATATAATAGACATCTGGGAAGTTGTTGGACGCAGCCATGACGTTCAGTTTCTCTTGATAGTTTGCAGCGGGAACCCATTCAATCTTAAGGTCGATATTCAGCTTTTTGTTCAGTTCCTCGATGATGAGATGATTGGGTGGCCACCCACCACCTGCGTAACTTCGTGTCATGAGGTTAATCGTTATTTTTTCGCTCAGATCGTCTGCTGCAGCATTGCCCTTTCCAGACTCATTCTTCCCTGTCGCGGGACCTCCGGTACAACCTGTAAGCAATGTAGTCAACATCACAGCGCTTAACGAGAACGTTATTATTTTTTTCATTCTTCCAAAGACCCCCCTGAATTTATTTCTTCATGAATAAGAAGTTAGTTCAACTTTATCAAATATCCCAACCAAGGTCGTTAACCTATTGTCCGATTTCTTTGCATTTTCTCCGAAACCAATCTTTAATGTTTATCCCTCGAATCTCTCCGGACGCCAACGTCGTGCCAGAGCGGCAACCTGCACCCGTGCGTCCATCTCTTCTCTCCCTGGCATCAGCTTTACTGTCGGAACATTTGGCGGGCAGCCCGCGCTTGCATCTTGACCGGAAAAGTCCTCACTCCGTCGGGAATGGGATAACGTTCTTGTCAAAATCGGGATGAAGCAAAAGTGGTTGCAAATCATACAGTCAGTTTCAGTTATGAGATTATAATTATCTAACCATATCCATCTTGTCTACAGATTGCTTTAATTCATCATTAGTTAGATGTGTATATATCATGGTTGTTTGAATTGCTGAATGCCCGAGTTAGTTTCTAAGTTAGGTACATCATTGTTCTCTTGATGATATCTTGTTGCAAAATTAATATCAGATATACAAGTGTTATCGAATAGCTTTATCTCATGGGCACACACCAAAAAGCACTTAGTCGTTGACCGACAAAGTGCCTCTTTTCAACAAACATGCTATTTAACAATAATCGAAAATACAACCTTATTTTTCCCGACAAGAAGCTGGAGAACTTGATTTCTCGATACTTACTTGAATGAAAAAGCAAGCTATAGCTTCTACGAGGACGATGTAAAAACATTAGATCACAAACAAGGCGATTACAATGTTACCGAATTCCATTTGGAAAAGAAAGATAACCTTGTAGCGTTCGAACAAGACAAAAAATCTCAAAACTATAAATCTGATATTGAGTCTTACACGATTAAACTGCATTATGCCGAAGAGCTGAAAAAAGTAAAAGCCGCTAATAACAAATAATTCAATAATACGGGGTTCGCGGGCATCGCTGTACGATAAGGAAACGGATGGAGGTCTCTTAGGTCTCAACCCGTTTTTTATGATCGGTTTATCCTTTTATGCCGGACAGTGTTACCCCTTCAATAATATAACGCTGTCCGATCATGTAAACGACCAATACCGGGAGCAGAGCGATTGAAGCACCAGCCATCATCAGCGTCCAGTCCGTCGCATACATGCCGCGGTATAGATTCAGCATCATTGGTACCGTAAATTGCTCCGGGCTGTTGAGAAAGATAAGCGGATAAAAGAAATTGTTCCACATGCCCAGAAACGTGAATATGCCGAGCGCTGAAAGCGCAGGCTTGACAAGCGGAAGCATGATGCGCGTATAGATCGTAAAGCGATTGGCACCATCCACAATGGCTGCTTCTTCCATTTCCTTCGGGATGCCTCTAAAAAATTGGCGTAGCAGAAAAACGCCAAAGGCATTTAATAAGGCAGCAGGCACGATGATCGACTGATGCGTATCGAGCCAACCGAAATTTTTCATCATTAAGTACAGCGGGATGATTGTCACTTGTCCGGGCACCATCATCGTTGCCAGAAACAATATGAACAGCGGTTCCCGAAATGGGAACCGGATTTTGGCGAAAGCGTATGCAGCCATCGAGCATGTTATCAGCTGCGCGAATACGACAATGACATTAATATAGAAGCTGTTAAAGTAAGCTCGCCCGAAAGGCAAGGCCGTCAACGAATCTTTGAAATTGGACCATACGAACGGTTCTGGAATCCATTTAGGCGGAACGACGAACACTTGGGACAAATCTTTTAGTGCGCTGAGTATCATCCATAGGAATGGCAGCCCCATGACGCAGGCCCCAATGATCAGCACGACATGAAGCAACATCGTAGAGAGGTGAAGCCTTTTCGTATTCATGAGCTTTTCTCCTTCGCGTCATCCTTATTCTTCGTAATGAACCCAACGTTTGGATATTTTCATTTGCAGCAAGGTCAGCGTCAAAATCATCGCAAACAGCGTGACAGCGGCAGATGTGCTTGTACCGAAGGTAAAATCAACAAATGCCGAGTCATAAATGTGGTATACAAGTGTATAACTGGCTTTGGCCGGTCCACCCGAGGTCATAACAAAGGATTGATCAAACACCTGGAAAGATCCGATCACGGACATGATGGTGACAAAAAATGTAGTCGATGACAACAAAGGAATCGTAATATGCCGCAGCTGCTGCCATTTGCTGGCGCCGTCAATTTGTGCAGCCTCGTAATATGTCGCGGATATTCCCTGTAATCCGGCAAGGAAAAGCACCATACTGCCTCCAAGTCCCATCCATATGCTAAGCAGCGCAATAGAAGGCATTACGAACCTCGTGTCTGTCAGCCAACGGGGACCTTCAATGCCGAACCAATCTTTTAAGTATAAATTAATCAACCCAAAATCCGCGTTAAAGAGCCACATGAAAACGACTGCTACCGCTACGGACATCGTAATATTAGGCATAAAATAAATGAGCCGGTAAAGGATCTTTCCTTTTACTTTATTTAAGCCAATAGCAACAAGCATCGCCAGAATGATGCCGGTCGGTACGGTGAGAACGGTATAATACAGCGTGTTAACAAGCGCGATCCTGAAATCGGGATCTTTAAACTGCCCCACGAAATTGTCCAGTCCGACAAAGGTCCGTTCACCGAAGCCGTCCCAGCTCATTAGACTGATGGCGAAAGCCAATATAAGCGGAATCAATGAAAAGATAACCAAACCGACCATTTGCGGAAAGATGAAAAAATATCCCCAAAGGCTGTCCACCGTCTTCGTCCTCATGAAGTGACGTTTCGTATCTGTTGGGTCTATTGACGGAGAGGGCCCATTATTAACGGCCGTTTTCATATCGATGTAAGCCACCTTTCTTCTATTATAGTAAGAAGGAAGGGTTCCGAATGTTCGGAAGCCCCTTCCATTTCATTGTGAAAGGACTGCTGGCTGCTTATTTTTTCCCTTTGTATTCCTCAATCTTCTTGTTCGCCAATTCCTCGATTTCCTTCATTGCTGTATCCAAATCCTCATTTTTCAGCCAAAGCGCCTCAAAACGGGAATTAATATCACTACTTAGACCGGGAATACCCGCTTCAAACGGAGTTAATGCATAACCGACTTCACGAGCATCCAGGAAAAACTGCGCATGCTCGGGAAGGTTCCCTTCAAGCACCACTTCGTCTGCTCCCGATACCGAAGGAACGGCATTGCCGCCTCCTTGAAGACGATAGGTTTGACCTTCCTTATTGACGAATTCCGACAAGAAGGTGTACGCCGCCTCTTTATGCTTGCTTGTCTTATTCAGTACCATATAGGCTGTCGGGATACCTGCGGGCTCGATTTTATTGCCGGTATTTGTCGGCCAGGTGACGATATCGTACTCGAGGCCATCGTTTTTCTTGAACAGCGGCAAATACCAGCGCCCTGCGCCGACAAAGCCAACCTGATTGGACATAAACATCGCATCGCCGCCTTGTCCTTTTGGAAGCGTGCCGGCAAATGTAATGTTTTTAGTCTGGATGTTATCATATAAGAATCGGAATGCTTCGACTGCTTTCGGATCCGTGTAGCCGATATATTTGCCGTTGTCGTCATAAACCTTTCCACCGTTAGAGGTTACCCAACTGTGTGTGCTGTTCCATGAATTATCAAGTACGTAACCATATTTGCCGCTTTCGCGGATTTTATCGGTCATTTCCTTAAAGGCATCCCAGCTCCACTTACCCTGTTCCTGCAAATCGGCTGGCATTTCAGTAATGCCTGCGTCCTTTAACACCTTCTTGTTATACCAAAGCACCATCGGGTTATTGTCTACCGTAGCCCCGTATATTTTACCGTCGCGCTGAGCGGCTCCCCATAGGCCCGGGAAGAAATCCTCTTTCTTAACCGCGCTTCTTGCATCATCCATTAACGGTGTGAGTTCCTCGATGCTGCCGTTTTCAATCAGTTTAACAATAAATGCGTCACCGGCATAAAAAATGTCAGGGGCCGTTCCGCCACTCAATTGCGTTAAGATTTTTTGATCGTACTCCCCCGGGATCGGGATTAACTCCGCTTCGATTTCAGGATGCTTCTTGTTAAAATCTTTTGTGAAATCTTGAAATCTTGTTAATTCACCTGGATTTCCCCATGTAGCCCACTTGATTTTTACTTTCCCCTCTTTTGGACCGTTTGTTCCGGCTTCTTCTCCATTAGACACCCCGTTGTTGCCACCATTGCTCGTTCCGCAGGCTTGAATCAAAGCAGACACAGCAATAATCATGATGAGTAGAGACCATTTGAGCTTTTTCATTCTCTTTTTCCTCCCTCAAGATATCTAATTTTCATTCAAAAATATTTTGTAAGCGCTTTAATTATAGTTCATTGTCAAAGTGGGTTTGAACGGTTTATGTTCCGAAAGAGTGTCTTGTTTTCCGCAATTAGCATTATTTTATTTTCGCAACAAACCTTGAAATTCGACTGGAGATACTCCTACGATCTTTTTAAATTGCTTGCTAAAATATTTTACGTCGTTAAAACCGGACTGCTCGGCTACCTCATACACCTTGAGCGATGATCCTTGCAGCAGCTCCTTCGCTTTCTTTACGCGCAAGGCGATCAGGTGGTCGATGAAGTTCTCTCCTGTCACACGTTTGAACATTTCGCTGAAATAATTCCTGCTTACATTTACCGCATCAGCCACTTCCTGCAGGGAGATCGATTCCCTATAATGGCTCTTGATATAAGCAGCGGCCTCCATTACAATCCTTTGGTGCAATGTTTTATCCGGCAGCGGAGAGTCTTCACCGCCTACGATTGTTTGGTAGCCATCTTTCACATGTTGAATGACCTCAGTGACATAACCAAGCCTGCCGAGCTCCCGAATTTTCCGGATGATGGAAGAATCCGTGTCCTTGAATACGGCAAACAGGCTAAGCAATTCCTCTGCTTCCTGCAGCACTTCCTCTTTCGATCGATATTGCGGTAACCAATGCTTCATGATTTCATTTATCATTTGTTCCGATCTAGAATGAAAGCCCATCGTTAGCGACTCTTTGAGTTCGTGTAATGCTGCCGCAAAAGGATAAGGCGATGCCGAAATGGAGTCCGTTTGCTCCTCAGCAGCAAGCAAGCGGCACGGTCCGCGGAAGAAACCGACCGCGAGCACTTTCACCGCCTCCATGTAGGCATTCTGAAGGTCAAGATAATTCTCATAAACGACGCTGAGTCCTATGGATACGTGCAATAGGTTTGACTCCGTATGCTGCGAAAACTGCTCGATAAGCTCATAAAACATGACATGCGAGTTTGGGTGTACAGGAAGAGCAGTCAAAATCAAGTCCGGACGAAGCATGACCGACACAAAGGAACCAAATGCTTGATAGAGTACCTGTTTGAGTACTTCTCCCAGCTCCGTTAGGAGATCATTCCTTTCAGCATCCGTTTTGCCAAATACGTTGATCCCCAAAGCGGCAATACGGTAGCTTTCTTCCGGGCATTCTGTCTTTATTCGTTCGATAGCAGCCGGGTCACCGCAGAGCGCCTTGCAAAATGTCTTCTCCAGCATTTTCAGCTTATTAGCAAGCTGTTGGTCTTCAAACTGCTGAACGATTTGTCTGTTCTCGCTTTCTTCCTGAAGCTTTTTTTTCATTTGATTCAGAACCGTTGTGAGTGAATCCGAGTTCAGTGTCGGCTTCAAGATGTAATCGCTGGCCCCTAACCGGATTCCTTCCCGTACATATTCAAAATCATTATGACAGCTGAGCAGCAACACCTTGACCCAAGGACATAATTCTTTAGTCTTGCGCGTGAGCTCGAGTCCATCCATTACAGGCATAGCAATGTCGGTGATCAATATATCAATCTCTTTACTCTGAATCCATTTCATTGCATTTTGCCCGTTTGATGCTTCACCAACCAATGTAAATCCATGTCTCTCCCAATCAAAAGTGGTACGAAGCCCGGTTCGCGCTAGCTTCTCGTCATCAACCAATAGCACTCTGTACATAGGTCTCCTCCTTTGGATCGGCAATCGTAATAAGCACCTTTGTCCCTTCGTTTTTGATGCTTGAGATGCTGAGGCCGTATATATTTCCGTAATATAACTGGATGGTCTGATGAACATGATTCAGCCCGATATTGGTCATCCCTTTATAGCTGCGTTCTTTATCGTTCATTTTCAGTTGATGAAGCCTTCCCTCATCTATTCCGATACCGTCGTCTGTTATTTGGATCACGATATTTTGTCCGTGTTGTTCGACTTCGATATCAATCGATCCATCAGCATCCTTTGGAGCGATCCCATGGAAAATAGCGTTCTCGACGATAGGCTGAAGCAGCATTCGTGGAATTTGTATTTTTTTGAGCTCCTCCCGACAATGGATGTTTAAGCTGATTTTGTTATCATAACGGTATTCTTGAATGATCATATATTTTTGGAGCAGTTCAAGCTCCTCCCCGAGCGGAATGAAAACGCCATTCCGTTCAAGACTGCCTTCCAATAATTGAACCAGCGTAGTGACGGCGTTGTCGACATCATTGGTCCGGTTTAATTTAGCCATCCACCTTATCGAGTTCAGCGTATTATAAAGAAAGTGAGGGTTAATCTGATAGCGGAGCGCTCGAACCTCCGCCTTTTTTTTCTCTGATTCCTCCTTGGCGATTCGGGCGATTAACAGATCGATCTGTTTGATCATTTTATTAAAACTGCGGCCCAGCTGCCCAATCTCGTTCCGGCCGACAATTTTGCTCCGGACGGTCAGGTCGCCGTTCTCGCCTTTACGCATCAATCGGCTCAGATTAACTAACGGATTACCGATTTTAAAGGTTACGAAATACCCCATGCCTATTGCAGAAAGGATGCAGCAAAGTGCAATCCACATCGTGAATTTCCGGATACTGGCCGAGTCAGCTGTCAGTTCCTCCAGAGGTACAACCCCAACCACATCCCAGCCGTTATACAGGCGTTCCGGAATGACCAGCGTGCTTTTATTGTCTTTGTTATATTCCGTCGCTTGCGAAGGAAGGATGATCTTGGACTCCTTTCCATACTGATTAGAATCCGGATGATAGAAATAACGGTTCTTGTCATTAGTGACGTAGATGTAACCCGTATCCCCAAATTGAACACGGTTAAGCTCATCGATCAGAACCTCGCCCATAATCTCAAAGAACATCACGCCGATAATGTCGCCGGTTTCCCAGCTTCGTATGGCGCGGCCAAGGCCGAATACAGGAAACCCCATTTCCGTTTTCTTTAAATAAGAGCTTTGAGAGAGTCCGAACCAAACGGCATTACCATTCGCTTCCAATATTGCTTTATACCAGTCGGAATCCCATTGATCCAGAGACACCAAGGAGTCCGAGCTTAAAACCGAATTGTTGCGGTTCACATCGAATATGTAGATATCGAGAATTTCTGATGAATTGATCATGATGGATGTTAGAATGTCTTGTCCATCTTGAATCTTGAGTGTGGTTTCATACAACTTCTCTTTCGATTGTTCCTTCAAAATATTGTGGATGACCTTACTGTTTAACACCATCATGGACGAATCATCAAGCTTTTTGAAATAAAGGTTCAGCTTGTCACTCACCTGTGTAATAGTAAGCGAGGCTACCTTACTGACTTGTTCCTCTACGATAGAGGACGATTTATGATAAGACAAAAAACCCATGACCAGAACGGGGAGCGTCATGCCGATAAAGCAGAACCAAAAGAGTTGGACTACAATGGAATGAAAATGACGGAAACGCATGGTCGTTCCTCCTTTATATTCAACATTAGTTAGCTGAACCTCTATATTACTTAAACTATAACAGCGCTTACAATAGTTCATATTAAAAATATATTATCTTCTACTCTTTCTCTTTTTTTATGAAGGAGCATTTTGCAATAATCAAAGCCCTCGAACCATAAGGTTTTCTGAGCATAATAAAGAGACTTCACCCTGACTTGGAGAAGTTTTCAAGTAACCAACCCGAAAACGAGCCAAGCAAGTGAAATCACTTGTATATTCTCCAAGAAAGCCTATTTTCCTTTATCAAACTGTAAAAACTTGAATCCAAAGAACGACTGCCTATCTTCTTCAGCGCCTGTAACTTGCATCCTTTTGCCAAAGAATTGAGTGCAACTCATACCGAGGTGCTGATGGACATCGCAGACAAGGGATTCTTCTCGCCTTACTTGCAGCACCGCTTGAGAACATCGATACATTTACCGGCCTGCATCGCCGTTTGGACGTGGATCTTCGCTTCAATTACCAATGCAGGCTTCGGCTTGATCGGGAAGCTCCTTCGGTAGCGACGTTAATCCGCGTCTTCGCCGAGATGACAATGAACTGACTGGAAATGCCAACTGGGGTGCGAAGTTCGACTCCTTCCGCAACAAAGTCAAGTGGTTCGGCTACAAGCTTCATCTTGACATTGATACCACAAGAGAGCTACCTATGGCGCTATCGATTACACCGGCTCATGTTAATGACGGCGATATGGCCCCTGCTCTGATAAAAGATACCGTTACCGAAAACCGATAATAAATATGGCAGTTTTGACGATCTTCTTAACCAACTGGCAATCGCATTTGAAATTGGATTAGAACCTCTGGACAAAAGAATAATGACAGAACTCATAATTGAAAAAAATAATTCCCAATAAAGTTACAGAGATACATTTCAAATGGGGGGAAATAGCGGGGTGGCCCGCACTCATAACACAAACATAATGAGCTTTTTAAAAAATCCCCAATAAATGTCGGGGATCTGATTACGTTTATTTTTATGTCGTCTGAAAACCAACCTCACATTAAAGCTTCGGCGAATAAATTACCGGTGAATCGGCATTTTTCAGCCATAGGCTTGCTTCACTTCCGTCAGGATTGGCAAGCCAGATATTAGCGTCTTTATAATAATATTTTCGTCGTATCCAAATCATTTTATCGGCGGAACGGATGTAATTGGGACTGTAATCAGCATATCCTTCCGGAGGACCCGTAATTTGGCTTTGCTTACCCGAGACTGTGTCTATAACAAATAAAACCGGAAGAGGATGCATAGAAAAGTCATTCGACCATTCCGCTTCTTTAATTCGGGAGACAAAGATCGTATTGTCATCCTTCCATGCGAAATCCAAGTCGGCATAGTTCTCGGGCGTATAGGTTGCGAATGCAGGGAATTCCTTCGTTTTTAAATCTTTATCCTTAAATCCGAACACCAGTCTTCCTCCCCCTGCAATATACGCTAAATTGTCTTTCGATGGCGCCCATTTCGGAAGTCCGACTTCCAGAATGATCTCATCCAATACTTCAAATTGATGGCCGTCCGATGAGATCGCGCAAACCATATTGCTGTCCATAGACCAAGATGCGGTCGGTGATACAACAAAAGAAAGCCAGCGGCCACTCGGTGAAAAAGAAAAATTACTGGGATCGATCGCAATAATCTTTGAACCGTTACTTGATATCTCATTCGGCAGCATAAGGAATTTGTCTACATTCTCCAAATACCCCGCCTCCGCCCAATTCCGTGGAAGAACCTTCCTATAAAGTAACCCTCCCGTCCATCCTTCCGGCGTGAGAGCGCCACTCTTTGATAAGATGAATCCGCTACCGTCAGGAATCCAGATATATTCACCAACTCCAATTGCAGCGTTATTGAATTGCTTGAAGTCGGAAACGTTAAGAACGGTACCGTCTTTATAAGCGAGAATTTCACCGCTGGGAGACCACTTCGGCATATACCCTCTTTTATAGATTTTAATCGTTTTCTTGGCGCTGACATCATAGATATGAACGCTCTGCTGAGGCGGGTCCCCTCCATCTTCTTCTACATAGGAAAGTAACTTTCCATCAACGGACCAAGCCGGGCCCATCGCCCTCCCCGATTTCGATACCTGAATCTCCGTACCATTCACATATACCCATACGTTACCGTCCCGCATAAAAGCAACTTTCGCTAGCACCTTCATCGAGCCATGAATGGATTCAACTGGATGATATACAATGAAAAAGATGGCAATCGCTATGACAATCTTTCGAAAAAACATAAGCACTCACCTACTGGAAATTTAGTTTCCATTAAGAATGCCCTTTATTATGGAAAATCACTCTGTTTAACGCACACATTTCCAATTTATGCAAGAAAAAAGAGGAGCTGCCGAAGCATGCTCCTCCACTATCGTACCCGTTAGCTTAATAAAATGAGCAGGCCACTGTAGCGCCTGCTCATACATGTGTGTTTTTCAACTATCGTTACCCTATAATTGAATAGAAACGGGGGTTCAGGCTTAATATCTTACGTAGTCTGACCCCAGCCATACCTGGTAGATAATACGACTGTTCCGCTTTCCGAGTCGTTTCAGAGTGGATACTCCACACCTAAGTCATGGCCTCAAGACGCTGGAAAGCTGAGGGCGGTGGCTCCTCTTCGAGGCGCTGGCGGATCAGGGCGGCACACTCTTCGGAACTGAGCACCGAGGTGTCAACCTCCAGGTCATAGATACCAGGCATATGGACAGCCTGCTGCCACAATCTCACCGGCTTTGGCACAGATCCGTCCTCTTCGTAGCCGGAATTCCAGGTAGCGATCCGCCGCTGCATGACAACCTCTAATGGGCATCGCACACCCACAAACAAAATCGGCAGTCCACTCAGGATCCGGGCACAGCTGGGAAGAATCCCCCGCGGGATCGAATAAGCATCGTGGTGACCGACATCAACTACAACATTCAGCCCCAGGCGGCTGTGCGCAGCAATAGCCTCATACATGGCTTGATAAAGGGTCACAATGAGTGGCTCAAGGTCGGGGCGTTCCCCACCTGGCCGAAGCCCAATCCCTGGCCGGTAGCGTTCAGGGGTCATCTGCATGAACCGGTCGACTCCCATGTTCATCCACACACCCTCGAACGTATTCTGAATCACAGTGGCAATACTGGACTTCCCTGACCGCGGAGTCCCGTTTAAAATAATAATCTGTCCGGGCTTATCTACCTGTAACATTTGCTTCCCCCTTGATTGTAATGAATAGAAGTTCCTGCTCTAAACCTCAAGACGCTGGAAAGCTGAGGGCGGTGGCTCCTCTTCGAGGCGCTGGCGGATCAGGGCGGCACACTCTTCAGAACTGAGCACCGAGGTGTCAACCTCCAGGTCATAGATACCAGGCATATGGACAGCCTGCTGCCACAATCTCACTGGCTTTGGCACAGATCCGTCCTCTTCGTAGCCGGAATTCCAGGTAGCGATCCGCCGCTGCATGACGACCTCTAATGGGCATCGTACACCCACAAACAAAACAGGCAGTCCACTCAGGATCCGGGCACAGCTCGGAAGAATCCCCCGCGGAATCGAATAAGCATCGTGGTGCCAGACATCCACCACGACATTCAGTCCCAGACGGCTGTGTGCAGCAATGGCTTCATACATGGCTTGATACAGGGTCACAATGAGAGGCTCAAGTTCAGGGCATTCTCCTCCGGGCCGAAGCGAGATCCCAGGCTGGTAGCGTTCAGGGGTCATTTTCTTGAACTGACTGCCCCCCACGTTCATCCATACACCCTCAAACATATTCTGGATCGCGGTGGCAATGCTGGACTTCCCAGCACGCGGATTGCCGTTCAGAATGACTATTTGTCCGAGTTTATCTTCTTGTGACATGCGTTTCCCTCCATACAATGATTTCGTTCATACTGTGAATGTTTTTTCCATCTTTGGAAGCTACAATAGAGATTGTAGCAACTATACGGATAATGGAATAGTCTGTAAATTTATTATAATAAGGCGTAAAATTGAATTAGAAAATAATCTTATCTTGTTGTGCTATCCTGCCCGTTAGCGTAACGAAGAGGTATCACGCGGCAGCCCTTCTGGTGTTCAACTATCGTTACCCGTTAGCTCAAAGGCTATCTGAACGGGGGAGGGTTATTATTCAACTTTCGTCTTCTAATGAAAATTTCATTTACTGCAATTCCAGCTAGTATGGCGACTGGTATCATGTCGTACAAATTAAAATGCTCGTCTACGGTATACCTAAGGAGAAAATAAGTCAATGCGCCAAATCCGATAACTCTGAGCACAACCCATCGGTTCATCAACAATCCCCCCCCCTATCAACACTAACATTCACGCATCAATAATACCACATCTTGGAACTATACTGCCCGTTAGCTTAATAAAATGAGCAGGCCACCTCAGCGCCTGCTCATCCATGTGAATTATTCAACTATCGTTACCCGTTAGCGTAACAATCATGCCGCAAGCAATCTTTATTGTGATGAGATTTATGATAGATGTTCATAGAGTTCATTTAAAGTCGTTATCGTTCGCTCAACAGGCCTTTCAAGACGTTCATTCCGCCTGTTTAACCAGATACCTCTCATATTGAGCTTTTCACAAGGAGCGATATCTGACGAAAAATCATCACCTATGTATGTTATCTCGTGCAGGTGTTTACCAGCAATTTCAGATGCTATTTTAAAAATCCTTGTATTTGGCTTAGAGAATCCAACGTCCCCTGAGGCAATCAAAACTTCGAAGTGATCCGAAATTCCCATTCGTTCAAGCTTCTGTCTTTGTTGATTTAGATCACCATTCGTAATAATACCTAGACGATAACCTTTTAATTTCTGAAGACAAGGGATAACATCTTCATAGGGCTTCCAATTGTTTTCGAAACTCTTTAAATAATATTGAAAATGCCCCACAGCTTCACTATCCTGAAGCTCGCCCATAAGTTCTTTTATCCTTTCGATTTGTTGTTGCTCAAAGGACAACTCGCCTTGTAAAAACCGTGAATAATGTTTTTTTCCGATATTGCACCATTCTTGATAAAAATCATTTTGATTAACAGTAAAATTGAATAAAGAGCTGTATTGGTTGTGAAACTCATGCACGGCTAAGAACTCTGCACCCTTAAAATCTAGAAGGGTCCCATCTAAATCAAAGAAAATCATTCTTGTTCCTCCACTAGAGATTGAAGTATTTACTATTAATACTTCTTTAAAGTTATTGCGCTAATACAATGAGCAGGCCACCTCAGCGCCTGCTCATCATGTATGTTATTCCACTATCGTAACTGTTAGCTTAGCGGTTGCTGATTAAAAATAGCACAATTTAATTTAGAAATTCCTCCCATAAATAACCGTCATTCATTTGGAAGAGTACTCCTAGGATACCGAGTGTCCTAAAGGTTACTTTTTTCCCGCTTTCAAATTCGTAGTTTAATTCATACGAAACGAATATCCCTATATCCCTAATATGCGAAGATTTGAATCTTATTTTCTCTCTATCTTTAAAGCATACATCTTCATATTCAACATAGTCACAATTAATCCCGTATTCTTGTACAAGCCAATTCTCAAATTTTTCATCAGAAGGCTTAGTGATTAGCATCAATATTAAAAGTATAATCAGTAATATTGGAATTGAATTTAAAGCCCTTTTTACATATGCTCCTCTGTTCATAACACCCCCCCCCCCCCTTAAATTGCTGCACTCTTGTGCGAATTAGCTCAACAAGGCTACCATTTCATGTCGGTAACTTCGCCCTGGTGATTGTTCAACTATCGTCACCCGTTAGTTGAATCGCTTTCCAATGAAACAGTGATGTCCTCACTTAGAATAAGTTATGTTAATATTAGTATTGATTGGTCATCATTCAATCTTGTAACTTCACAATTTTGAAGGGTTTCAAAATCCCTTATTCTTTCTTCTATAGTTCTACCAGCATCATCCTTAAACAAATCTTCTCTATCGTAATGAGGAAAAATGAGTTTGTCAGTTATGTCTAATGCAGTAAAATCGTTCATATTCAATGTGTTCATTTCAGGGGTGAAGAATTGTACGATTTTAATGTTCGGTCCAAGTAGTAGCGCATCAGCACTTACTCCTACAATAACTATGTTCTGCGCTGCTAATTTTTTTAAAATGTCATGGGCTCCACTTTTAATCGTATGAAATAATAAATTGAATGGATTCCCACCGCTTATATATATTACATCTTTCTGAGTAAGTAATTCTGGATTATCGAACTCTAAATCAATAAAATCAACATTCCGAATTCCCATCGCACTAAAGTCTGCTTTGGCTTTTTGTGCGAACCTGTTATTCTCTTTTTTAGGTGAAGCAGTTGTAATGATACTAGCTTTTAAGTGACTAACTTCTCCATCCACTAAATTCAAAAAGGTGCTTTTAATTGACTCCGTATGAAATCCACATGAAGTTTGTAATAATTTAGTCACAGCAACTCCCCCTTCTATCGGTCGAATTCTCGTTATATTCACTTTCCATACAATACCACATTTTGGGACTATCCTGCCCGTAAGATTAACAAAGAAAGGAACAGCTGCCGCAGCAATCTGCTCCTTAATTGTTGAACTATCGTTACCCGTTAGCATTCCTGTAGATTCATTAATTTGGACTTTGAATAAAAAAGAGCGCCTCTGCATGATAATTAACGTCTGGCAGGTATTTACGATTACCTTCACCGAATCTGACATTTCCGTATTTTTACATACCAAGTCAAAAATGACTCAACCATATGTTTTGAGTCGCATACCGCAGCCTTTGGCAGACAGGCCAATTCATAAGCAAAAAAAAACCACCCCGAAGGGTGGTCCGTACTCATGATGAGCACTGTAGGATTTGGATAGGAGTGGAGAGTCCTGTCCTGAACCTGTAGAGTTACATTCATTAAAAAGCTACCTCATATGGAGAGCACTGAAAAAGCCACGTTCTCGAAAAACACAGCTGAATTAGGGGTTATTATGTCTCTCTGAGCTCGAAAAGAGCCTTAGAATCGATTCTAGAGGCTTATATTGTACACCTAAGTAGAGTCATTTTTTAGAATATGGCGTTACCCCTAAAATGACCAGATTGTGACTATCACTGAACTTTTGTAGACAACGTGAACCCATGCTATTTCCCCGCATTTCAGGATCAATTGCGAAATGTTCGATTCGATATAGGAATATTGCTGGGTCTTCCAATAGAAGAAAATTCCATAGTTAGTGAACCTCCTGATCTTGCTGCCCATATTCTACTACGATATTAGAGCTCTCTCAAGTTGTCGCTTACCCTAACTTAAATTATCATTCATTTTATTAAAACTTCCTCAAAACGATAATATTATTTATTTAAATATTATATTTTTAACAATTTTTATTGTTACTCAGCAGTTTTTTTTACAAACCACTGCAATTCTGTAACATGTAAATTTACAATGTACCTCTATAATGAAATCTATAACTTACTTCAACATAAGGAGATTACAAAAACATGAACAGCAAGCTTAAGTCTTTAATTTGCACCTCAGCTGCCTTTTTAGTGCTCACACAGGGTTTGGCAACGGTGTCTGCAGCAGAGATTACTCCTTCCGCTAATACAACTGGAAAGTGGATGTCAGGGGAATTACACGTGCATACCATACAATCGGCTGATGCATCGGAGCAATATGTGGAAATGAAAAATGTACTCGACGCAGCATTTCGAGAAAATCTTAATGATTTTCCTTCTGCAGCAGGTATTTCACTGAAGTACGGGAATCCTTTTGATTTCGTAATGCTATCGGATCATCTTCGCGATTCACCGCGAGACCCAGAGGGCAAGGCTAAATTAACTGCTCGTTGGGATGCGATTAAAGATCAGCAGGACAAGATTACACAGCTCAAAGATGCTGGAAAATATAAAGATAAATTGATTTACTCTGGTTTTGAGTGGGACATGATGGGTTTGGATCATGGTTCTGTAGGTATTATTGATTCTAAAAGTAATGAAGTGCCGATTGAGGGTATTCACGAATTCGAGTGGTTGTACAGCTACGATACAGCTCCAGCTAGATTTAATTTAGATGAGGCTGCAAAGTGGGGACCAAGACCTGCTAAGAATGATTTGAAGCCTGATAAAAGTAAAACTGTCGAAGCCATTGAGTGGCTGAAAAAGAATTACCCAGAGAGCTATGTGATGTTTAATCATCCTTCTAGACATAATGGCGACTCGACGGGTGTTGTCACGATCGAGGACCTTCGCAAGATGAATGATGTTGCTCCTGAAATCGTGTTTAGTATGGAAGGGATGCCGGGTAACCAGATGGCAGCCGGTAAGAATAGAGCGGAATTAGATGACATCTACGGTGGAGCTGACGTTATGGTCGCAAAAGTCGGCGGCATGTGGGATGCTATGCTTGGTGAAGGTCGCCACTTCTGGAATTTTACGAATTCTGACTTCCATTTTAAGGTGAGCAGCAATCGAAAGTATTCAAGTGGTTACTGGCCTAGTGAATACTCAAGAAACTATACTTGGGTCGAGGGTAATACCTTTAAGGATGTTGTAAATGGTATGCGTTCCGGTAAATCCTACTCTGTTTATGGCGATCTCATCAATGATCTTGACTTTAAAGTAGCTGGAAATGGCAATCAAGCTGAGATGGGTGAGAATCTTCAAGTAACAGAAGGGGATCTTACGACAATATCGATTCGCTTCAAGAGTCCAGACCATAATAACTATGAACAAATTACTGCGCATGAATCGACTGTTACTAATAATGTAAATGTCGATCATGTTGATCTAATCTCTGGAGAAGTGACTGGCAAGATAGACAAAAGTGAATATGCTAGTAATACAACAAATGAAACGACGAAAGTGATTAAACGTTTTACGAAAGAAGATTGGGGACAACCAGATGCTGAGGGCTATTATACGGTCTCCTATAAAGTGCCCGCAGATAAAAACCGCTATTATCGTTTGCGCGGTACGAACCTGGGTACAGATGTTGAAGGCTTCACAACTAACGGCGAGCCTTTAAAAGATAAATCGTATGACTATTCAAATACTCCAACTGAGCAGGAGAACGAAGAACGTTTCAATAATATTAACGACCGTAGCTATGCAGGCTTGTGGTTTTACTCCAACCCGATCTTTGTTAATGTAGCGGCATTCAGTGACGAGCAGGCAATTACCGATACGATTGCTAATGTAACGTCAACACTTGGTAATACAAGTGCGATTACCAGTAATGTTGCCCTTCCTTCTGAAGGCGTGCACGGAACAGGGATTGTATGGAAGAGCAGTAATGTGAATGTCATTCGCATCGATAACAATAATGCGGTAGTTACACGTCCATCCGCTGGCATGGATGATATGACTGTCACGTTGACTGCAACGATAACTCGCGGTGAGAAAAGTGAAGATAAACAGTATACCTTTATTGTGAAGGCATACCCTATTATCAGCGTGCCGGATAATGGATCTAATAAGCCGTATGCTTCCGTTTCAGGCAGCGGAGGAACTGTTGCGGCATCTTCAAACGGAACGGTTACAATAACTCCAGATAAAGGCTATCAAGTGAAAGATGTAACAATCAATGGGGTATCTAAAGGAGCACTCACTGTATTGACTGGTCTGAAATCTTCTGATCAGGTTGTTGTGACCTTTGAGATCATTCCAACGGAACCAACTGAGCCTACTAAACCAGCTGTTAGGTTTAATGATGTTACAAACCACTGGGCGTCTTCATCCATTAACTATGTTGTAGAACGTGAATTGTTCACGGGTACAGCGGCAAATACGTTTAGCCCAGACGGAACCATGACTCGTGGTATGCTGGTTACGGTTATGCACCGCTTAGCTGGTAAGCCTAATGCAGGGTCAACTCACTTCAAAGATGTGATTAAGAATGCTTATTACAGTGATGCAATAGCTTGGGCAAGTCAAAATCACATCGTAAATGGGGTTGATAGTACTCATTTTGCTCCAGATCAGGCAATCACTCGTGAACAGCTTGCACAGTTGTTCTTCAATTATGCAAAAGCTAACAAATTAAATGTTAACGCTAGTCAGTCCTTATCCGCATTCACAGATGCAAACCAAATCTCAACTTGGGCAACTGATGCGATGAAGTGGTCCGTAAACAACCATTTACTTTACGGTAAAGGGAAAGGGCTACTTGATCCGAAGGGTATCGTGTCGCGTGCTGAAGTTGCAGCGATTATCAATCGTTTTATGACTAACTTCAACATGTAATTACCTTTTTTGAAACCAAAGTGCACCCCTTAGAATATTCATGTGGCAAAAGCCCAGCGGGCTTAACTGATGAATGCTAAGAGGTGCATTTTTTGCGACATGATTTTCAAGCCTGGATTATAACTGATAGGGGTAGAGCCAACATTTTGAAGATTTTATACGCTAAGCATTAGCGGACGCTCCAAGCAGCTTTGCGAGCCTCATGAACCTGCTTTAAATGCGCTCTGAGTTCCATGTTAGAGAGACCTACAACTAAGTCTTTACATGGGCTGCCGCCGTTACAGGTTAAACAGATAGGTTCTTCTGCATATGGGCAATTACCATTTACACATGCCCTACAGAAGCCATAGGGATTATCGATCACATTTTGCTTTTGATCACGCCAGAGCGTTTCCAGGATATCGTATGGAATTTCTTCATCCTTATGAATCTCATGGATTTCCCCATTCATATCAAAGCTAAATACACCTTGTTTGAAAACCGTTTCAAATGCGCTGGGCAAAGGATTATCTTCGTATCCCAGTAACACGCCTCCCCCATTCGATAGGACTTTTTTTCCACAGGTTACCATCTATGATAACGTTAGATTACAGCATCGGCTGGTGACCGAAAAATTCGGAATTCAAAAGATTGCTCCCATAGTTGGGTGGTCCATGGGAGGCATTCAGGCATTTCAATGGGGTGCAAGTTATCCAGAGATGGTGGAACGGATTGCACCTTTCGCCGGAATTGCCAAGCATTGGCCCCCTACATTTGTGGTCCTGGACGGTATGAAAGCTTCGCCACTGTCTGCATTAAACTAAACCAGTTGACTTCTGATGCTTCCGAATGACAACTTTCTTTATGGTTTTTGACCATTTTATTTAGATGGAGACAATTACAATTAATAAGTTAAACAAAATCAATTTCTAGTAAAATCGAGGTACCTTTTTTCAAAAAAAAACCACCCCGAAGGGTGGTCCGTACTCATGATGAGCACTATAGGATTTGGATAGGAGTGGAGAGAAACCATACTGTACCTTTATTATATGTATACGCTTCCATTTTGTCAACAAGCGTTTTCATTTTGTTTTAGATTAATTGTAAACGCTTTTTTAAACCAAAAATGACGAACACCCGATTAAAGGTGTACGTCATATCCTTTAGCAGTAAGTACAATTACCGCTTGATCCAAGTACTCTTGGCTCCGGAATGAAAGTCTTAGAACGCCCGGCACGTCCTCCCTGCTTTCAATAATATGAATGTTGCTCAAGTTGATAAGACTGTTCCCAAGTTCGCTCGTGATTTTACCAATAATACCAGGATGATCTGGAATATCGACGTAACAGTCAAAAGCAGAATGAATCATGCCTTTACGGCGCTCAGGCATTTTGCTTCGGAATTGACCCGCTGTTTCAAAAGCTTCTGCAATTGCATTACCGTCAGAGCTCTCCAACATGGACACAAATTTATCCGTTTCTTTGCTCCAATCGCGCAGCAGCTCAAGCAAAACCTTCCGATTATTAATTAATATATCACGCCAAATAATCGAATCACTTGATGCTATCCGTGTAATATCGCGGAAGCCCCCTGCTGCTAACGATTCATATAGCTCATTATTTTCGTTATATCCACGAATTTGATTGACAAGCGAAACGGCAATGATATGCGGCAAATGGCTGATCGCACCTGCAATCTCATCATGCTTTTTCGCGTCAACTTTTACGATATTCGCTTTCGTATGGCTAAGAAGATCAACTAAGCGCTCGACTGCTTCCTCAGGTGTATGATCATCAGGTGTTAGCACATAGAAGGCATTCTCGTATAAATGCGAAGACGCTGCTTCAACTCCAGTTCGCTCAGAGCCCGCCATCGGATGCCCGCCAATAAATGTAGCTTGTCCAAAATCTAGCGATTTCGCACATGCCATAACAGAAGCCTTTGTACTCCCAGCGTCCGTAATAATACAGCCTGGCTTTAATTTAAAAGCACTCAGCTTCTCGATATATTCCTCTATATTGCCGACCGGTACACAAACGAATATAAAGTCAGCTCGCTCGGCCGCTTCTTGCATTGACGTAGTCGCATAATCAACCACACCCCGCTGCACATATTTCTCTACCTGCGAGGGACGATTCGAATGCCCGATTACCGTAATATCTGGTTTTCCTTTAAAACAAAGGGCGATCGAACCACCGATCAGCCCTACTCCAAAAATCGCTACAGTCGTCATAACTTTATCCTTGCACCGCCGCTTCCTGCAAAACCTGTTCTAATGCCGTAATGAATTTTTCATTTTGCTCGCTCGTACCCACTGTAATCCGAATATGATTTGGGTAGTACGTCCAGCGCGGTCTTGAAATAATCCCTCTGCGCAGTAAACCGTCGAACACCTCTGGTGATGGACGGTTCACATCGACCATTACAAAATTACCGTAAGCAGGGTAGTAGGTTAAGCCTAAGCGATCAAATTGTTCGGATAAATAAGTTAAGCCTTGTTTATTTTGATCACGGCAGTAAGCTATAAAAGCTTTGTCCGCTAATGCAGCTTTCGCTGCTGCTTGCGCTGCTCGTGACGTATTGAATGGCTCACGCACCTGATTGGTAAAACGAATCACGTCTGGATGGCCAACGCCATAACCAATCCGCAATGCTGCTAAACCGTAAATTTTTGAGAAGGTCCGAAGAACGACTAAATTGCTGTGCTCGCGCAGCAATTGTATCCCATCTGGAAACTGTGGATCATCGATATATTCCCCGTAAGCTTCATCAAGTACGACCAGTACGTTCGTTGGCACTTGCTTCAGAAACTCAGACAGTTCCGGCAGCGTCACAATGGTACCTGTTGGGTTGTTCGGATTGCAAATCCAAATGATTTTTGTACGTGCAGTAATTTTAGCCAGCATTGCAGGCAAATCATGTTTGCCATCTTTAAGAGGAACCTCTACGATCGTTGCATTCTCAATTTCTGCATTATGCTTGTATTGCGGGAAAGTTTCATCCGCCATAATCGTTTCGTCACCAGGAACGATAAACGCTCTATTGATCATAAGAATAATTTCACTCGAGCCTGTGCCAAAAATAATTTGGTTAGTATCTACGCCAAGCTCTTCCGCAAGTGCAGCCGTTAGTTCAACGCTCGCACCATCTGGATAAATATTAAAATTGCCCAATTCTTCAATGACCGCCGCTTTCACTTGCTCAGAACAGCCAAACGGATTTTCATTAGATGCAAGTTTGATGACTTCTTTTAACCCTAGCTCCCTCTTTACATCTTCAACCGGCTTTCCAGGTTGATAGACGGGAAGGTGGACGATATTACTTTTGGGCTGCATGAGCCGTTCACCTCTTTTATAATTGACTAGTCTCATTACTCGACATCCATTGTCTCATATCTGTGTTAGGTTTTAAAGTTTTTTTAATACAAGATTAGTCTATTGCTCAAGATTATTGCGAATTTGTGATTTATGATTGACGAACTCATTACTCAGCAGGTTCAATTCATTTAAAACAAGGGTTCTGATTCGAATAACGGACACCAGAGACCTTATTTGCTGATTATCTTGCTTTTACTCGACCCAACGGACATAACATCCCTTATTTCAAAATATTCAATGCGTTTGAACGCTATTATGTCGTAATAACGGCTTCTATGTCCGTTCCCCCCCCCAACTATCCCAAAAAAACAAAAAAGCTCTCCTAGAACAAGTCTAGGGAGCTTTCCGCCATTTCTAATTTGCTATGTCATTAATAAGCCACGTCAGCAATGCATAAGTGCCTTTTGTCAAAAAATCCGCTTACCCTTTAAGCTGAGCAACAAAATCGCCGATTTGCTTAAGTCCCGCTTCACGATTATTAACATCGTTCAGCAATGGAATAGCTTCTTCTATTGTACGAACAATCGCGCTGCCCACGATTACGCCGTCACACTGCTTTTCAAAGCGAGCAACCTGCTCGCGGCTTGAAATACCAAAGCCTACAGCGATTGGCAAATCGGTAGCCTCGCGAACCATCGAAAGAAATTCATCAATGCCCGTATGAAAATCAGCTCTCACGCCTGTTACGCCAAGTGATGACACGCAGTATACAAACCCTTTTGCTTTGCGTGAAATGCGCGTAACGCGATCCTTCGATGTTGGTGCAACAAGTGGAATAAGATGAACATTAGCCGCTTCCGCAAGCTGTCTAACTTCTTCATCCTCTTCGATCGGCAAGTCAGGAATAATAAGACCGCTGATGCCTTTGCTCTGAACAAGCTCGAAAAACGCTTCAAGTCCAAACTGAAACACCGGGTTGTAATAAGTGAACAATATAAACGGAATTTTGACGCCGGCCTCACGCGATTGCTCAGCTATTTCAATACAATCCTTTATTGTGATGCTATTGTGACGCAATGCTCTCTCGGATGCACGCTGAATAACGGGACCATCCGCAAGAGGATCGGAATACGGTACGCCAAGCTCGATCATATCAGCGCCCGCTTTCTCCAAGGTTTGGATGATAGCAACCGAAGTAGCAAGATCAGGATCACCCATCGTAACAAAAGGAATTAACGCCGTTTTGCCTTCAGACTTTAGCCTTGCAAATGCTGTATCAATGAGATTCATGCTTATTTACCCCCAAATAACCCATAATCGCTTCTACGTCCTTGTCTCCGCGTCCGGATAAGCTGACAACGACTACTTTGTCTTTATCAAGCGTTGGCGCAAGCTTAATCGTCTGAGCGATTGCATGAGCCGATTCTAGAGCTGGAATGATACCTTCCGTGCGGGATAGCAATTGCAAGGCATCAAGTGCCTCAGCATCCGTTACTGGTACATATTCAGCGCGTCCGGAGTCTTTCAAATATGCATGCTCTGGTCCAATACCAGGATAATCAAGCCCCGCTGAAATCGAATGTGCAGGTTGAACCTGTCCATACTCATCCTGCAGCACATAGCTCATCGAGCCCTGGAATACACCATGACGTCCTTTGGTCATTGTAGCTGCATGCTCTATCGTATCCACGCCGCGACCTGCAGCCTCAACGCCTAGCAGCTTCACGCTGTCATCATTAATGAACGGGTAGAAAATACCCATCGCGTTGCTGCCTCCGCCAACAGCTGCTACAACATAATCCGGCAATCTGCCTTCTTCAGTCAATATTTGTTTACGAGCCTCATCGCCAATAATGCGTTGGAAATCGCGAACCATCATCGGATAAGGATGCGGGCCAGTAACAGAACCCAAAATGTAATACGTATCCTCAACATGGCTGACCCAGTAACGAAGGGTTTCATTGCAAGCATCCTTAAGTGTCCTCGTACCTGATAGTACAGGCACAACCTCTGAGCCAAGCAGCTGCATGCGGAAAACATTAAGCTGCTGACGCTTCATATCTTCCTCGCCCATAAATACTTTACATTCAAGCCCAAGCAAAGCAGCAATCGTTGCCGAAGCTACGCCATGCTGTCCAGCGCCCGTTTCTGCAATTATTTTTGATTTTCCCATTCGCTTGGCAAGTACGCCTTGTCCGATTGTATTATTAATTTTATGTGCCCCTGTATGGTTCAGGTCTTCACGTTTTAAGTAAATTTTTGCGCCACCAAGATGTTCGCTTAGACGCTCTGCATAATACAGTGAAGTCGGTCGACCCGAGTATTTATGCAATAAATAACGAACCTCGTCTTGAAACGCTTGATCCTTGGAATAATGCTGGTAAGCCTCCTCTAGCTCTAACAATGCAGTCATTAATGTTTCTGGTACATATCTGCCGCCAAATTTACCGAAGCGTCCATTCTCATCTGGTACTTGTGTCATGCTTCCATCACCCTTCTAACAAATAATCGGATTTTTTCGATATCTTTTCGTCCATCCGTCTCAACACCGCTTGATACATCAATCCCGCTTGGAGCATATGTCCTCAGCAGCTCTTGCACATTTCCTTCATGCAGACCACCTGCTACATAAAGTGTAATGCCAAGCTTTTCAGCTGCTTGATTATATTCTTCTATCGCTTCCCAATCAAAGGTTTGACCAGTGCCGCCGCCAGGTGCGTCTATCAGCACGGCATCAACAGCTGCTTGGTAAGGAGTTAACCGCTCTAGAGCTGTAATTGGCACATTACCTTCTGCATCCTTTTTCATGGAAAATACTTTCCATACTTGAACGTTCAACTGCTCACGCACCATTTGGCAAAAAGCTGCCGATTCATTGCCATGCAATTGAACCACATCTAATGGGGCTTCTGACAAAAGGTTTTGCAAATTCGCAAAAGTTTCATTTACGAATACGCCTACCGTCCTCGGACGCTCACCGCCAGCTGCCTTTAACTGCCAAACTGCTGATATAAGCTGCGATGCGGTCGTCTTATCTACCAGCCGCTTGCTTGGAGCAAATACGAAGCCGATTTCGTGAATGGGCAAGCCGTCCATCTGTTGAATGGTTTGCACATCCATCAGACCACAAATTTTGATACGCGGCTGCTGCTTCATCGAACAGTTACCGCACCCATTAAATCATTAACCGATTGTCCTACTAGCTCATGACGCATAAAATACTCACCGATCAGTACGCCATGTGCGCCTATTGACTGCAAGTAATCCATATCGCTGTTGCCCGCAATTCCACTCTCACTAATAACGGTGACATTTTTCGGCATAAGTCCAATTAATGCTTCTGTCGTTTTCAAATCCGTTACGAATGATTTCAAATCACGGTTATTAATGCCGATGAGCGTTGCTTTGTCCAGCTCAAGAACGCCTTCTAGCTCTTCTTGGTTGTGCACTTCTACGAGAACATCCATCCCAATTGACTTCGCAAGATCATGAAACTCGCCAAGCTGTGACGGCGTCATAATAGCTGCGATCAGCAAGATCGCATCAGCACCGATCAATCTAGCCTCATAAATTTGACGATAGTCAATCGTAAAATCTTTTCTTAATAGAGGAACCTTTACCGTCTTTTTAACCGCTTGTAGAAATGCATTAGATCCTTGAAAGTAATCACGATCCGTCAATACCGATATACAATCCGTACCAGCAGCTTCATATTCTGCCGCAAGCGTTGTCGGCTCAAAATCAGCACGAATCAGCCCTTTAGAAGGCGATGCCTTCTTAACCTCAGCAATAAGTCCCATACTTCTGTTGCGACCAGCTGCCGATAATGCATGTTCAAAGCCACGGCAAAGTTCAAGCTCGGAGATTTGTTTCTCAACCTTTGCAAGGTCAAAGCGAGCGGCGAGCTCCTCAACCTCAGTTCGTTTTGTTGCTACTATTTTATCTAGAAACATTTGCCAACTCTCCTGTCGTATGAATAAGACTAACGAGCTTCTGCTGGGCCTCACCAGAATCGATTACCTGGGCTGCAATCGCTGCACCCTCGCGTAGCGAATTTGCCTTCCCGCCTACATAAATACATGCTCCTGCATTCGCAAGCACGATATCACGATAAGCGCCGCGCTGCTCTCCTGAGAAAATAGTCCGAATAAGTGCTGCGTTAACATCCGGCTCGCCACCCATTACATCCGCGATTGACCAGCGTGATAGTCCTAGCTCCTCTGGCGTGACATCATAGGTTCTGACAGTTCCGTTTAATAGCTCAGAAATTTGTGTAGGTGCAGATATGCTAATTTCATCAAGTCCATCATGACTGCTTACCACCATCGCACGTTTCAGTCCAAGCTCGCCAAGTACCTCAGCAACAGTGGATGTGCGAGTCCGGTCGTATAAGCCAAGGAGCTGTCTGTCAGCTCCTGCGGGATTAGTAAGCGGACCAAGCATGTTGAAAATAGTTCGAATGCCAAGCTCACGCCGAGGAACAGAAGCATGACGAAGCGATGGATGATACAACTGCGCGAACATAAAGCAAATGCCGATATCCTCTAAGCACTTTGCGGCTTGTTCAGGAGTAATCGTAATCTGTACGCCGAGTGCCTCCAGCACATCAGCGCTGCCAGTTTTCCCAGACATCGCGCGATTGCCATGCTTGGCGACTCGAATGCCTGCCGCCGCAGCGATAATGGAGGATGCGGTCGAGATGTTAAATTTATGAATACCCGACCCGCCGGTACCACATGTATCGAGCAAACCCTCTTGCTCGGTATGGAGTTGACTCGAATGCGCGCGCATCGCTTCAGCGAAGCCGGTTATTTCATCCTTCGTCTCGCCTTTCATCCTCATCGCGGTTACTACGCCAGCTATTTGCACCGGTGTTGCTTCACCGCTCATGATGATGTTCATCACCTTTTTCGCTTGCTCTCTTGTTAGACTTGAGCCGCCAATAAGCTGGTTCAACGCCTGCTGCATCGATATCGTTTCGGTTGCCTGCATTATTGACCAAGCCCCTCTCCGACCTTGACGTAATAATCTGTATTAATGGAATTGAAACTATCCGGCGCGCTCTTCGGCTGTGCAAAAATCGCTTCAGCAGCACGAATGGCTTTAAGGCTGCCTTTCGCCTTATTTACTGTCTCCAAATATTCGCTCTCAGGCACAGAATCCCAAACGATTCCCGCTCCTGCTTGGACATACGCTTTGCCGTGCTTGAAAATAATTGTACGAATCGTAATACATGTATCCATCGTACCGCCAAAGCCCAAATATCCGATGGCGCCTGCATATGCACCGCGCGCTTCATTTTCTAGCTCCGCAATAATTTCCATCGCTCTCAGCTTAGGTGCGCCAGAGACGGTGCCTGCCGGCAAGCAAGAGACGAAAGCATCAAAAAAGTCTTTGTCCTTATGCAGCTTGCCAGACACATTCGATACGATATGCATGACGTGGGAATAACGCTCGATTTCCATAAACGAATCACATTTTACCGATCCAAATTCGGATACGCGTCCAATATCATTACGACCGAGATCAACCAGCATCAAATGCTCGGCACGCTCCTTCTCATCCGCAAGCAGTTCAACCTCATAAGCCTTATCCTCTTCCGGTGTCTTGCCGCGCGGCCTTGTACCCGCAATTGGTCTTGTCTCAACTCGATCTCCGGTTACTTTCACTAGCGCTTCCGGCGACGCGCCGACAATAACTTCCTCACCCATTTTCAAATAATACATATAAGGAGATGGATTCATCATCCGAAGCACACGGTATACATGAAGCGGATCAACATCCGTATCAATGCTAAAGCGCTGTGATAGCACGACTTGAAAAATATCTCCAGCGCGAATGTATTGCTTAGCCTGCTCAATGTTTGAGATGAATTGCTCCTTGGTCACATTGGATTGAACGTCGCCTAATTCATAATCGACTTCAATCGAGCGTCCAGTCGTAACTGGAATGGTCACAGGCTGCTGAAGGCGTTCAATGGTTGCTTCGATTTTGGCAACAGCCGCTGCATAGCTCTTTGCGATTTCCGAATCCGTTGAACCTTCAGCAATATGAACATTCCCGACAATTTGCAGCTGCTGCTTGAAGTGGTCAAACACAATCACTTGATCACAAAACATAAACTGCATGTCATTCATATTCAAGTCATCGATGCGGTGGGCAGGAAGCTTCTCATAGTATTGCAGCAAATCATAACCGAAAAATCCGATTGCTCCACCTGTGAAGGGAGGAAGCTCTGGAAGCGATGGGCTGCGGAAGGAACGCAAGTGAGCTTTTAGAAGCTCAATAGGCTTATCATTAAGCACATGCTTCACTCCGTTATGCTCAAGCACCATCTCGCCATTTTTACCGTAAAGCATCATGAATGGATCGGTTCCAATAAACGAATAACGCGCCCATTTCGCGCCACCCTCGACGCTCTCCAGCAGAAAAGCATGATTCTCTTTCGCAAAATGCTGGAATAGTCGAATTGGTGTTTCTGTGTCCGCCATCATATAGCGAACGATTGGAATTAAATTGTACTGACTGGCAAGACGGGTGACGTGCTGCAGCTCATTTGACATTCCGAACAACCTCCCTTAGTAGTAAATACATCTATTGATAAAAACAAAAAAAGCTCCTGCCAGAGCAGGAGCGTTGGTTTAGATGATGACGGAAGTGTGTAAGCGGAAAAGACGCATGTGTAGATACGTTGAAACAGCACTTTTACAATCCTGAGTGCAAATGCACAAAAGATCGTTCAGCTTCTTCTCAAACTCGCGTATCTCTCATTGCCTAACTCTGCTTCTCTCAACTAGTCTCGACTCATCTATGCTCAGCTCATAAAACGGCTCTGCTACTCTCACTTACGTTACTAAATATACAACAACGTACGGCTGTGCGTCAACAAAGGGATTTGATCGTTATGAGAATAATTAAAGCTTTATGCTTTTGATAAATCAGGACGAAGCGCTTGCGCGCCGTTTAAATAAACATGACGAATCTCTGCTTGGGTTTTGTCCGTGTTAATAAGTACCATCAATCTAATGCAGCGCTCTAGACTGCCTTTGACCGGAACTTCAAGCGCGCACATCAGCGGAACAAGCTCCCAGCCCTTCATTTGGCGAATAGCTCTAGCAGGGAATGTCTCATCGAGATCGCTCGTAACCGTCACGAACACGCTGCAAATATCGTCTGGCACGATCTCATTATCTGCCACGATTCCGTTCAGCATTTCAATCGTTGCATTCAAAATGGGCTGTTCTTCATTAGCCTCGACAGTAATAGCACCACGAATTCCTCTAACACTCATTATTGTTGCACCTCCTGCTTTAATTGCTCTACGATTTCACGTACCCATTGTATGCGAACATCGGATTTAATCTCTACTTGACCAATTGCAGTAGGCACAACAAAAACCATCGTACCCTCAGCAAATTTCTTGTCATGCATCATCGCTTCCATAATCTTGTCTACGTCTAGATGCTCGGGCAACCGCACAGGCAGTCCTGCTTTAGCAAGAACGCGCTTCGTCACGGTATAGACCTCTTCAGGAGCGCCATATCGCATACCAAGCTTAGCCGATCCCACCATGCCAATTGAAATGGCTTCCCCATGCAATAGCTCGCCATATCCAGCCACCGCTTCTAGAGCATGACCAATCGTATGTCCCAAATTCAAGATTGCTCTTAAATCATTTTCACGCTCATCCTTCGATACGACTGCCGCCTTCACGCTGCAGCCCTTATACAAGGCATAACCAAGCGCTTCCGCATCCAGCGAGAGCAGCTTGCCTGCATTTTCTTCACACCAATCGACAAATGTTTCATCCCAAATAAGTCCGTGCTTGATCACTTCCGACAAGCCGGCGCTCACTTCTCTAGGAGGAAGTGTTTGCAGCGTGTGCAAATCATACAACACCAGCTCAGGCTGATGGAAAGCACCGATAATATTTTTAGCAAGAGGATGATTGACGGCAACCTTTCCGCCTACACTGCTGTCATGCGCCAAAATCGTAGTTGGAACCTGTACGAATTTAATACCCCGCATATAGGAAGCGGCTACAAAACCTGCAAGATCTCCAACCACACCGCCACCTAACGCAACGATAGCTGACTTGCGGTCGAGACCCTCTTCCAAAGCTTTTGCGACAAGCTTTTCGAGCATTCCTAGAGATTTTGAGCTTTCTCCAGCTGGAACAACTACACTTGATGTTTTAAAACCTGCGCCTGCAAGCTCTGACTCAAGCGTTTGCAAATGAATGCCAGCAATATTGGAATCAGTAATGATGAGCAGCGGCGATTTCTGGCTAATACCATGCTTTATGAAATAGGAGGATGCCTCCTTCAAGAGGCCCTCCCCAATGTATATAGGATAAGAGCGGTCACCAAGATCAACTGTAAGCTCACGCATTTTTAATACCGTCCTAGCTGTTCGAGATAATTGTTTAAGTTAGCGCGAATTTCCTCAATGGAATCACCGCCAAATTTTTCAAGGAATGCTTTAGCAACTTCCCAAGCAACAACATGCTCCATTACAACGCTTGCCGCTGGCACAGCGCAGCTGTCTGAACGCTCAACTTGAGCCGTAAACGGTTCTTTTGTGTCGATATCAACACTACGAAGCGGCTTGTAAAGCGTAGGAATTGGTTTCATTACACCGCGAACGACGATTTGCTCCCCGTTCGTCATGCCTCCCTCGAAGCCACCGAGTCTATTCGTTGCACGATGATACCCGCGTTCCGCATCATACATAATCTCATCATGTACTTGTGAGCCTCGAAGCTTTGCTGCTTCAAAGCCGATACCGATCTCACAGCCTTTGAACGCATTGATCGATACGACTGCTTGCGCTATACGTCCATCGAGCTTGCGATCCCACTGTACGTGACTGCCTAGACCGATCGGCACGCCTTCGATAATACATTCCACGATACCGCCAATCGAATCGCCTTCTGCCTTAATTTGATCGATGTAGTCGGTCATCTTCTGTTCGGTTTCCTTGTCGACGACTCGAACGGAAGATTCCTCAGTCAAACGGATCAATTCATCGACAGGAAGCTGATTAGCAGGTGCTTCGATATCGCCAATACGAATAACTTGTCCAGCAACTTTAATGCCGAATTCCGCAAGAAATTGACGAGCTACAGCTCCTACAGCTACACGCGCAGCTGTTTCACGAGCACTGGAGCGCTCAAGCACATTACGCAAATCCTTCAAATCATATTTAAGTCCGCCATTCAAATCCGCATGACCAGGACGCGGACGATGAACGCGGCGCTTCTCTTCATCGCTGCCTTCGATCGGCTCAATATTCATGACGGATGTCCAGTGTTTCCAATCATTGTTCGCAACGATCAGCGCTACAGGAGCACCAGTCGTTTTGCCGTGGCGTACGCCCCCAACAATGTTAGCGGTATCTTTCTCAATTTGCATCCGGCGGCCACGACCATGACCCTTCTGACGACGGTGCAGTTGAAAGTTCAATTCCTCGAAATCAATTTTTAAATTGCTTGGCAATCCTTCAATAATTGCGGTTAATTGGGGACCATGTGTTTCCCCTGCAGTCAAATATCTTAAACTCAACTAAAGCTCCTCCTCAAGTGTAAACGACTATCGCAGTCCATTGACGGCACAAGCTCGTTTCGCGGTGAAATTTAAGTCTTTTTATAAGTGAAAAACTTATAAAGTCATTAATTTTCAAAACAAGCCTCTAAGTGCCTGCTATGCTTTACAGCACTAAACATCTTTGCTCATTATAGTACACAGTTACCGGTTTGACAAGAATTTAGGCGCCTTGAAAGCAGCTATATACCTATAAAAAAAGGGCTAGCGGAATCGTCATCAAGAACGACAATTCAACCAGCCCGGGTAGTGTGCAGTTAATTTGCTGTTAACCGATCTTTTCTAAGCAGCGCCGTTCCTTCGGTCGTCAGCGATGGGTCATCAACGAGTCTTGTCATCTGTCCACTGTCTACTCCGATAATTTGCGCGCATTCCTGAATAGAAATAAAACCACGTCTATAGGCAGCTATAACCTTACGTTTATCCATCGGTTGCTTCATCCTCCAAGTTTATTACATACTCACTAGTATAGGAGAAGATGGAAAACGGTATACATTCAGCTTATACTCGGCGATAAAAGAATGTATCAGCGGTCTCAAATCCATATTGCGCTGGAGAGAAAATTTGTTCCGTACTGCCTACAAACAGCAGTCCGCCCGGTTTAAGTGCATTTGAAAATTTATGATACAATAAGTGCTTTGCTTCTTCTGTGAAATAAATCATTACGTTTCGGCACACAATTAAATCAAATGATCCATCAAACGTATCATGAAGCAGATTCTGCTGCTTGAATTGAATGAACTGCTTTAGGGAGTCAGAGATCAAATAAGCTCCCTCTGCCTGTTTAAAATATTTTTGACTGCAAACTTGCGGTACATCGCGCAGCGATCGCTCTAAATAGCTGCCTTCCTTCGCCTTTTGCAGAACATTTGAATCGAGATCCGTTGCAAGGAGCGTGGATCGCTGCAAGGCGCCCAGCTCCGATAAAATCATAGCCAATGTGTATGGCTCTTCACCTGTCGAGCATGCCGCACTCCAAACCTTCAGACGATTAGTCGAAGCAAGCATTTCCGGAAAGAAGCGTTTTTGCAAAACTTCCCAACGGGAAGGATTCCTCCAAAATTCAGAAACGTTAATCGTCATTCGATCCAAAAATTCATTAAGCATGCTGCGATTTTGCTCAATAGCCTTCCAATATTCTTCGAATGTTTGATAGCCGTGCTTCATTCGTAATGTAGTCAGCCTGCGTTTCATTTGAGCTTCTTTGTATTGCGACAAATCAATGTCGGTCTTTTGCTTTATTCGAGCAATAAACTGTGCAAAATCACGATCTTCAAGCATAGGCTCCTCCATCGCTTGTGGACGAAATATTAAATCCACCGTTGAATTGTATGCTCGTATTGAACCAACTCAGCTGGGGTAAAGTAAATGTCGATCTCTTTTTCCGCATTAGCTGCTGAATCGGAGCCGTGAATAAGATTGAAATTCGTATGTACAGCAAAGTCCGAACGAATAGTGCCTGGATGAGCATCTATCGCATCCGTCTTGCCAATTAGGGCACGTGTCAATGCAATAACATTGTCACCCTGCCATACCATCGCAAATACAGGACCTGACGTAATGAAGTCCAGTAAGGGCTCATAAAAGACCTTTCCTTTATGTTCTTCATAGTGGCGCTCAGCGATCTCATGGCTTAAAACCATAAATTTGGCTGCTGACAATTGCAGTCCTTTTTTTTCAAATCTCGAAACGATTTCGCCAATTAGACCACGCTGAACGCCATCAGGTTTAATCATCAGAAAAGTTCTTTCCATCCTCAATCATTCCTTTCTATTTTGCACGATTAATAATTACGTTTACCAAACAAAATCGCTATATCACTCAAGTTCTTCTTCGCTGTCACATTCGGTAATCCCTCTAATGCTTGCAGAGCTTTTTTGATATATCGGTTTGCAAGCTGATCCGCTTGCTCTCCGCCGTCACTCTTGCGGATCATATCGATGGCACGTCCTGCATCTCTTTTCCCGCCTTGCTCCCTGATCAATGCAATTTCCCTTAACAACGGATCGCGAGTATTCGGGTCCTGCAAAGCCAAAAGAACAGGCAGCGTAATATTTCCTTGGCGCATATCAGAGCCTGATGGTTTGCCGATCTGTTTCTCCGTTCCGTAAAGATCAAGCAAATCGTCACGAATCTGAAACGCCATGCCCACATTATAACCATATCGATATAAGCAATTAGCGGTTTTACGGTCCGTATTGGCTGCAACAGCACCAAGTTGACAACTAATTGCTATTAATAAAGCTGTCTTGCGTCTTATCCGAAGCAAATAATGACGAACTGATTGCTCCGTATTAAAGAAATCTCGAATTTGTTCCATCTCACCGATACACATCTGCACGAGCGCGTGTGACAAAATTTGATGAATCTGCGGATTAGGAAGCTGGGCTGCGATTGATAATGCTTTACCATGAATAAAATCGCCCGTATACATCGCAATGCGATTGTCCCACTTGGACTTTACGGTGAGCTGTCCACGACGAGTTTCTGCGTCGTCAATTACGTCATCATGTACAAGTGAAGCCATATGTATAAGCTCAAGAGGGACTGCGACACGCTTCATCACATCCAGCTGATAATCGCCAAACTTGCCTGCCAGCAGTACAAAAACGGGTCTAATCCGTTTACCGCCAGCTCTAAGCAAGTGCAAAGAAGCTTCGCCAAGCAGCACATGATCATCCGACACGCTGCGTTCAAGCTCCTGCTCGATTTGATTTAGGTCGCCTTTCATCTTTGCATACAAATCTAGTAGTTTCATTCTTTCACCTATTGGGCAGATTGGTCTTCAAAAAAAGTAAGCTCCACGTCATTCGATAACAACCCTAGCTGCTTAGAATAATCGAAATATAATTTAAGTCCTTCTTGCAGCTTGCTCCCAAAATCATATTGAAGCGAATGAAAGTACATCTCCCAGTAAGTCGATACTCCTCCAAGCTGCGTACAGGCTTGATCAATTAGTGGACCAAGATGGTTCATATTATACTGTTTGCTCGTATTTAACGCATTATATACCGCATGAACGGCTTCAGGAGCTGCAATAGCTGCTTCTTTACGTGCAGCAACTACAGCGTAGGTCATGCCAAGCCCCGTCCACTCATTCCACAATTGTCCTAAATCGATAACATGCAGGCCGTGGTTCTTCCATGAAGCCTGAATCGCAGGGTCTCCAATAATTAGTGCAGCATCGGCTGTCTCCAGCATACTCTCAAGATTTGGTGCTGCAGTGACATACTCTGGACTGCATTCAAAGTGCAATGTCATCAATATTTTTAACAAATTAACCGAAGTCGCCGATGTCGTAGTAACTGAAATTCGTTCAGGACGTTTACGGCTAATCGGCTCTTTCATAAATAGTAGGATTGAGTTGACATTTCCAACAGAACCAACGGACAATTGTGGCAGCAGGACATAATCATCCGCATTCAGTCCGTAGGCAAATGATGAAATGGCTGATACATCTAATTCACCAGCTTGTAGCAGCTTGTTTAATTCAGAAGGTACACGTTTTATGACCTCAAAACTGTCCCCATTCATTCGCTCCTCGAGCTGATGGAAAAGCGGCCATGCATTCGCGTAATCAATTCTTCCGATGGTGATCGGGCGATTCATGCCCATTCTGTTCATCTCCCCATCTTCTGTACAAATCATGTTCGATTGTCATATTATCAAGTACTTTACCAACTAAAAAGTCAATCATTTCATCCATCGTTTGCGGTTTGTAATAAAAAGCCGGCATAGCCGGAATAATTCTTACGCCTAGTCGAGCAAGCGTCAGCATGTTTTCAAGATGAATCGCATGAAGCGGCGTTTCTCTTGGTATGATGAGCAGCTTTCTGTTCTCCTTCAGCATGACATCTGCGGCTCTAGTCATCAAATTATCGGAAATGCCGTGCGATATCGACGCAAGCGTCCCCATCGAGCACGGCACAATAACCATTCCTTGAACCCGGTAAGAGCCGCTTGCAATGCTTGCTCCAATATCCGCATTTGGATGAAAGACAAGTCTCGATTCCGCAATAGCATCGCCAAATCGTTGTTCAAGAGCTGCTGTGCGACGAGTCGTCTCCCAGCCTAGCTCTTCCCTCAGCACTCTCCAACCTGCTTCTGTAATAACAAGATGAACTTCGTAGTTCATCTGAAGGAGTACTTCTATGAGCCTTATCCCATATATAGAGCCGCTTGCCCCCGTAATGCCAACTACCCATCGATTCGCCCAATTCGATTGGCTATTCTGTATACGATCTTCTACCATTGGTGAATGACCAGTAAATCAACAATTACGAAAAGAAAAAGCACGACGCTTAATGTACCGTTCATTCCAAAAAACGCAGTTTGGACGCGCGACAAATCATTAGGACGAACGAGCCAGTGCTGATAAAATAAAAGTGTTATGGAAATCAAAGTACCAAGTAGATACATCCAGCTAAGATCAGTTAGCCAAAACAGAGCAATAAAACCGATTGCCGTAACGATATGTAAGGAACGAGCAATCCATAGAGCTCCTTTTATGCCAAAGCGCGCCGGAATCGAATGTAACCCAGCATTGCGGTCATATTCAAAATCTTGTGTAGCATAAATGATATCAAAGCCTGCAATCCATAAAGCAACTGTAATATATAATATCCAAGCAGCCAGATCAAAGTGACCCGTAATGGCAACCCAGCCTCCAAGCGGCGATAGTCCAATTGTAAAACCGAGAATAAGATGGCATAACCATGTAAACCGTTTTGTGTAAGAATAAAGAACTAACAGTGCAACCGCGATTGGCATAAGTTTCAACGCGATTGGAGCTAAGTTCGCACTTGCTACAAACAACAATACAAAGGATACAATAATAAACAACAAAACCTCTGCTGATTTAAGCAAGCCAGCAGGAAGTGCTCTTTTTTCGGTTCGTGGATTACGTAAATCGATAGCTTTATCTATTAGGCGATTCAAGCTCATTGCCGCGCTTCGAGCGCCGAACATTGCAAGCGTAACCCAGCCGATCTCACTCCAAGACGGAAGCCGCTGCTCCATCATTACCGCCCCTAGAATAGCTCCCATAAAAGCGAAAGGCAAAGCAAAAACAGTATGCTCAAACTTAATCATTTCCAAAATAATACGTAATTTGCGAATCATTGCTACTTCTTCTCCTTTGTCCCCATATGCAGCGCAGCTACTCCGCCAGTCAGAGGATATGCCTTCACCTGATGAAGACCCGCTTCTTCAAACAGCTCAGCAAGCTGCTGTCGACCGGGAAACATTTTCAGTGATTCGGGCAGCCATTTGTATTCACTAAAGCTTTTGGCTACCACTTTACCAATAACCGGCAATATACGTCCGAAATAAAAGTTATACATTGCTTTAAATGGCTGCCAAGTAGGTTTTGACACTTCTAAACATACGACCTGACCACCTGGTTTAACGACACGATGCATTTCCTTTAGTACCTGTAAATAATCAGGTACATTGCGCAGACCGAAACCAATCGTAACGTAGTCAAAGGAATTATCCTCGAAAGGCAAGCTCATTGCATTTCCTTGAACTAATGTAATTTGTTTGTTCAGGCCCAATTTGTTTACTTTGACAGCTCCAACATCAAGCATGTTTTGGCTAAAATCAAGTCCTACGATTTGTCCTGTCCCGCTTGCATCTGCAAGTGCAACCGTCCAATCACAAGTGCCGCAGCAAAGGTCAAGTGCTGTTTGTCCTTTAGCTACGCTCATTTTTTTCATCGTAAACTTACGCCATGACTTATGTCTTCTAAAGCTTATAAGATCGTTCATCAAATCGTATTTTGGAGCAATCCTCTCAAATACGCCATGCACATGGCTCTTGGAGTTCGTATCCACCCTTGCAAGTCACCTCGTTTAATTGAGCGCTGGCGTGAAATCGGTCTTTTCGTTCAATAGATTATCGACGATACTTGTCAATTCTCCGAGCAACTTGTCCGATTCCAGCTTGCCAGCTAAAGCCTTCACCGTATCGGCTGTTTGCTTCAGCTTCGCTATTAGCTGGCTGCGCACCTTATATTTTTCCACCAAACTGTTAATCAATGCATGCTCATAAATACGTAGAGAAAGCTGCTGGCGATCATCTTCAGTACCTGCCTGCATGATATGCCAGTACGACCAACTCTTATCGAATTTAGCCGGATTCTCACTGCGCATTAATTCATCCACCAAAACCTCGCACCGACTAATGCCGTCTAGAATCCCTGGCCAAACGCGAGATAGCTCGCCCTCCAGCACCTCTGTGAAAATCTGGAACAACGTGCTTTTAAGCTGCACCGAAAGACCTAAATATTCTTCCGAGGTCATCTTAAGCTGCCTCATTCGTACGTAAAGATTCACTTTCAGTCTGTTGACCTCACTAACCGCGCTGCTGATTTTGGAAATCATCTCAATTTCGCCGGCTTGCGAAAGCAATTGATAGAAAGTTGCGCTAAAGTAGTCCCCTGCCAGCACCTTAAGCTGCCTCGAGCGCATCTCTGGCTCAGAGCGCTGCTCTTGGTGTGTATCGATTAAATCATGCGTATCCATTCCTAGCTGAACGAGAGATACGACGAGCGTATAGAGCTCACTGTTGGTCTTTAGCGACGCTTGCTGGCTCAGGAAGGCGTGTAGCAAGCGAAGCCTCGCATTCGCTAAGTCAGGAAGAGACGTATGCTCCTCAATCATGTCATATTTCACATATTTTTGAGCTATTTCAGGTATACGGTATGTTCTCATTGGGGAAGCCTCCGAACAGAGAAGCGCAAATCGCCGCTCAATAATCTAAACTATTATAGCACAACTTATTCTAAAGAACATATGATTGAGCTTGCTTGTTCATCAAATTGCAATATACATCCCTTTTAAAGCTGCGAAATGGAGGAAGGTTTTACAGTAAATCCCGATACTGGACCAAAACGTTCTTCCCATGCTGAAGTAAAGCTAACTCGAAGTCTCTTTCTCCAAAGCTCATCATGCACAGGATCAGCATCCGAGAGGCGATCCATCTCAGAAATAAGCCAATCGTCTGTTTTTCGCACATCAACAGCAGCAAGCATAGCATTACCATCCGAATGAACCTCGATAATCCGAATCAGTATACGCTTTACGTTTTCTAACTGCATAAAGGAGACACGCACAAGTTTCTCAATATCCGAGAACCAGATCGCAGGTCTACCTTCGCTTGTGCTTACCCTTATATCGACTGACAAAATCCCATTGCTCCATTCCGCCTTATTCAACCGCTCATGCAGCTGCGTTGCAATTAGCACATCTACTAGGTTGTTGTTAGAGAGCCTAACCACCGGCGTCGTGCGAAAGACAGCCACGTCGCCACGATTTGCCGAATGCTGCCATCCTGCATGAGGAAGCCATGTAAATAACAATGTGGCTGCTAACGCAGTCACACAAGCTGTTAGAAGTGGTTTTCCGATGTTCACCCTGCACCTCCGAATATTAGCTTATTTCCCCTACACCTATATCCGCATAAATATAAAGTCTCATCTCTCATTGTACGAGCGGTGCAGGGTGAATATTCGGACTGCAAGCAGGCAAAAAAAAGCAGGCATAGCCTGCTTTGCTCGTTAGTTGCTACTGGTCGGTTTCCATCGTTCCGTATTTCGTCATCACAACCGCTTTACCTCGAATTTTTATCGCTGAAGTATGATCGGTAAATTGGCAAATCAATATTTCGTTTTTATCCAACTTTTCCGTATGATGAAATTTTGTGTCCAGTCCGCGTGTTAAACCGATGACTTGAACACCTTGATCTTTTGCCTTTACGACAATGTACTCGCCATGTGTAGGCTCCATCGTTATCCCTCCGCATCCGTAATTCCTAGCTATCCATGTGAATTATAGAGGATGTATAACATTTGTGCAATCCATTCTCTCATGCAAATAAACAAATAACGCCCGAACGGAATCCCGTTCGAGCGTTATTTGGTCGAAATACAAGTATCAAATATGAGCTTATATTCCGCTGCGTATGGATGCTTGCCGCCAAAAAAAGCGTCAAAGCCGTTTTTGCTTGAGTATGCTTAATTGGATACGAGGTCCTTGAGTGATTTCCCTGGTTTGAATGCAGGCGTTTTGCTTGCTGCAATCTCGATAGGATCTCCAGTTTGCGGGTTGCGGCCTTTACGGGCTTGGCGCTCGCGAACTTCGAAATTACCAAATCCAACCAATTGGACTTTATCTCCGCTTTGCAACGCATCGGAAATAGCATCAAAAACAGCGTCAACTGCTTTCGTTGCATCTTTCTTCGAAAGATCAGTCAATTCAGCTACTTTCGTAATCAAATCTGTTTTGTTCATTGTTTCACCTCCTCCAAAGTGCTGGATGTGCTCTTTTTTGTTGTAAGCTTATAAACTCTCATCTTATCCCTCTTATTAACGGAAAACTTCAAAATTATACCTTTTAACCGAACAAACCTATAGTAATACAGCCGTTTGCCAATTTCAAGTGCCAACATTCATTTCCTACAAAACAAATAAGACCGCTCCCTATTCGGCAGCGGCTTATTCGTATACTAGATTTGATCAACTACAGAATGATTGCAATCAATCCGCCAGAGCCCTCGTTGATGATTCGTCCGAGCGTTTCCTGCAACTTGTAGCGTGCATTATCCGGCATCATTGCAATTTTGCCCTGAATGCCTTCTCTTACAATCGAATGCAGGGAACGACCGAATATATCAGACTCCCAGATTTTGATTGGGTCATTCTCAAAGTCTTGCATTAAGTATCTTACTAGCTCTTCACTTTGCTTCTCCGTGCCGATAATCGGAGCAAATTCCGATTCCACGTCGACGCGTATCATATGAATGGATGGTGCTGTTGCCTTCAGTCTAACCCCAAAGCGTGAGCCTTGACGGATTAGCTCCGGCTCGTCGAGTGCCATTTCCGCAAGTGTCGGTGCTGCAATGCCGTATCCAGTCGTCTTAACCATTTCCAGTGCTTCTGCAAAACGGTCGTATTCCCTCTTGGCATGAGAGAACTCCTGCATGAGCTGAAGCAAGTGGTCTTTGCCGCGAATCTCAACGCCGACTACCTCCATCAGGATACGGTCATACAGTTCATCCGGCGCGTACAAGTCGATTTCTGCGACACCCTGCCCCATATTCATGCCGCTTAGCCCAGCCTTGGCAATGAAGTCATATTCCATGAACTGGGTGACTACTCGGTCCACATCCCGCAGTCGGCGAATATCTTTAACCGTATCGCGAACGGAGCTCTCATAGTTGCTGCGCAACCAGTGCCGATCATTCAGCACCATTACCCAGCTCGGCAAATTAACATTTACCTCATGAACAGGGAATTCATAGAGTACTTCCCGCAATACCGAGATGACTTCTTCCTCACCCATCGTCGCTACGCTAAGCGTCATTACTGGAATATCATATTTCGCTTGCAGCTCGCTTCGCAGTTGTTGCGCCTCTTCACCCTTAGGACGAGTGGAGTTGATGATAAGGACAAATGGCTTGCCGACTTCTTTCAGCTCGTTAATGACACGCTCTTCTGCAACAACATAGGAGCTGCGCGGAATTTCTGCGATAGAGCCGTCTGTCGTAACAACAACACCGAGTGTAGAATGCTCTTGGATTACTTTACGCGTCCCGATCTCAGCCGCTTCCTGGAATGGTATCGGCTCATCGAACCAAGGAGTTGTAATCATGCGTGGACCATTTTCATCCTCATAGCCCTTCGCGCCTTCAACCGCATATCCGACACAATCGACTAGTCTCATGTTTACCTCAAGTCCATCGGTAACCCTGAGCTGCACCGCTTGATTCGGAACAAATTTAGGCTCTGTTGTCATAATCGTCTTACCTGCGGCGCTTTGAGGAAGTTCGTCCACGGCTCTCGCACGGTCTGATTCGTTAGCAATGTTCGGGAGTACAATCGTCTCCATAAACCGTTTAATAAACGTTGATTTGCCCGTCCGGACAGCCCCGACAACCCCGAGGTAAATATCCCCGCCGGTTCTTTCGGCTATGTCCTTGAAAATATCTACTTTCTCCACTGAATATCCCCTCCCAATTGATTTTTCCGGTTCGCCGCCATCCACCGGTCAATAGGGCAGGCCAGCGACGCAACTCGTACATGCTTTTTGGACTAGTAACATCTTATGTGCAAGCTTTCCGATTATGACGATTCCTTCTACGAAATCTTTTTTTGTTCCTCTGCGGGCTTCCCTTCCAAGATTGAGTTATATGAGAAAAAGAGCAAATCTATGACCCAAATAGCCAAAAAAAACCTCTCCAAGACGATAGTCAAGGAGAGGTTTTAGAGTAACTTATTAGGAAATGAGCTTTACTTTAAGGTTTTACAGCTTGCGGTTCATTATTTACAAAGTGGTATACCGGCGCTTTGACAGGGACAAAGTCTGATCCATCGACCAGCAATGTGCGCAAATCAAGCTCGGGATCAAAATCTTCTTTTCCACTCTTCTGTATGAATTGCATAATATCAATACCATAATCCGAGTATACGACCCCATTCTCACCTACTATCGCTTGAATCGTTTGTCCTGAAAAAACGCTTCGAATAGTTGGAGCTGATTTATTCATTGCTTTATAATCAATTTGATAAAACTCTGGGTAAGTTTGGTCCCCTTTTGGAAGAACGCTGTTTGTTTGTATGTACGATGTAACCCAGCTCTGAATATCATTTATTTTTTGGAACGCCAAAATATCAAGCAGCTTCACTCTAGGCTTCGTCTCTTCATCAATGATGAGGTAGCTATAGTTGCCGCCCTTCTCAAAAGCTGAAGAAGGAATATCCGACATATAGCCTGTCCGATTAAGCATCGCAAAATCAATATAAAACTTTTCATATCTTGGCGTGTCGGCTGTACTGTTTTTCATAGGCAGCATGCCCGTCTCTGCCTTATATTGATCAATCGCTGCCTGTACATTGCGTATTGCTTCTTTTGGAGCAATCTGGTTTTGCTTCAGCTGACTTTTCGGATACATGCACCCAGATAAAGCAAATAACATAACGATTAAAGCAGAGAATGCTGCGAAATGGCGTGTATATCGGGGCATGATTCCCGTAAATAATCGGTTCATTTTTCTTTTAACCTCCTTAAGGTTTGTGTAACAAATCCACTTCGTAAGGGTCAGCTTAGATTTGTGAAACAAATCCACTTCGTAAGGGTCAGCTTAGGTTTGTGAAACAAATCCACTTCGTAAGGGTCAGCTTAGGTTTGTGTAACAAACCTACCATAAATCGTCGTTTTCCTCCGCTTGTTTTGCGAGCTGCCTTGCCACTGCCGCTCGAAGCGGATCTAACGGAATTTCCACATCTACATTGCCCGCTACCCGTGCTTGGCAGGATAAGCGAACATGATCTCCGTCTAACCCCGACAGCTTATTCTTCTCCACATCACCAATCGGCTGCAGGTCACTTCCCGGCCTCACCGTGACCTTGCACATGAAGCAAGCAGCTTTGCCCCCGCAACGTGTGCGAATCGGTATATTTGCACGTCTGGCGGCGTCTAATAGCGTCGTGCCTGGCTTCACCCTAATGCTCTTGCCCGATGGCCAAAAAGTAACCACTCCGTCCATTACAGGCCACCGGCCTTTCGATTGGACAATAAATGATGTAGACTCCGCCTTGCCTCAGCAGTAAATGTATTTTTTTTTTCAATTGCAAGCAATGCTTCCTCGTGAAGCATTGGGTTTTTAGCAAACGCTTTTACGATTAAATCAACACGATCCATGCGTTCACGCAAGAAATTAAACCATAGCTCATGCGCAAGCGGAACGATTGCTACGGAATAATCAGCATCGTTCAAAACAACTTGCTCGGAGAAAGGCATCAGCAGTTTATTAACCATCGTCTCATATCGATTGCCGCGAGCATTTACCTCAAATCCCCCAACGAGTTCTACCTGTATCTCATGAATAAGAAAATGGCTAAGTGTTGATCGGTACATATCTGTCACGCTAAGTGTGGGCTGATCTAGCGCGAAAGGATCTAGAGCTTTATAGAGTATATGTACATCCACATCGTCGCAGTAAATGTCCAAATCACGAGGTTCCTTTGACAACTCTAGTCCTCGAAGCATCAGACTGGCGCTTCCGCCAATAATCCACTGCGCCTGACACGTTTCTGTCGCTTTTTTCACGGCAACCAGCGCTTTATGAATGCGTTCATGTTCTGACATCGCTGGCACTTCCTTCATCAGTAGCTTTTGCATTAAAAATAGGGCTTGTTGGCAGCAGATATTTTCGCATCTGCGTTTTTGACTAAAGCCTGGCAGCCAAGCCGGTACCCTTCTTCAAACTCTTCCGGCTCAAGACGATCCCATTCCTCATCTGTAATGCCTTCAAGCTGATCCATGCCTTCCGTTACCAAGCAGCGGCACCGCGCACAAGTACCTCTCGCACAGGAGAAACTCCAATCAATCTCATGCTTAAGCGCATGGTCAAGCAGCGACAAGCCTTCTTCCGCTTTTACAACTGCTGTTTTGGTTCTACCCTTCAATTCAATCATTGTATGTCAAAATCTCCCTTTTGTTAGTGAACGACCGTCCCCTATGTAGTTTGAGTTAAATAATGGATATAAGTCCGCATACAAACCCAATGATTAGAACGATAAATGCAATCAACGATAAAACAAATTTCACTGCGCCTTTCGTTTTTAAACGAGCAAACGTAATTAAAAGGGCCGCAATCGCCATCATCCCAATGCCGAATAGCGAAACCCACATTTTTGTCATAGCATCCATAGAAATTCCATTCTCCTAATCTATATCATAATGAATTCTCACCCATTATAACATCGCACAAAAAAAAGGACAAAAGCTGACAGAGCACTTTGCCGAATAAAACATTCGGAACGCTCTTCGCTTTTGCCGTTTTTTTTTATTTTTTTATCATCATTTTCATGAGTGCTTCCATATTGCTAGCGCTCATGCCACTGGCTTTGACAGCTCTAACGATATCATTGACCGTCGAATCCGTAACCTTTACCTTAGCCACTTCCGACACTTGCTTAATCAGCTTGCGAAGCTCAGCTTCGTCTGTCATTGTCTCTGCTGTGACTCCGCTGGCAAGCTTTTTGACTGAGCTCTCGGAAATCCCCTTGCCAGTCTTTTTGTTAATCGAATTGAGAATGTCCTTGGAAAAATCCCTCGCCATACTCTACACCTCCAGCATGCGCATGTGTATTGCTCCATGCATCATATGAGAAGGACAGAAATTTGGTGTAGGCGCTGGTCCTTAGCCTAACTCTTCGATTTCATGCGTGCGCAGCCTGCCCATCAGATGCTCAACAGCTGTTCTAGGCGCCTTGTTCGCGAATAATACCTCGTATAACTGAAACGTGATCGGCATTTCAACATCGTACTCTTTCGCTAAACGATAAGCCGCACGCGTCGTTCGAACACCTTCTACGACCATTCCCATACGAGTGAGCACATCATCTAGAGGTGTCCCATCTGCAAGCATATAACCTGCTCGCCAATTACGGCTGTGCTTGCTCGTGCAAGTAACAACAAGGTCTCCAACGCCAGCAAGGCCTGCAAAAGTGAGCGGATTCGCCCCCATAGCCGTACCGAGTCTGCTGATCTCCGCTAACCCGCGAGTAAGTAATGCAGCCTTAGCGTTGTCGCCAAAATGAAGTCCATCCGTCAAGCCTGCTCCTAACGCAATAATGTTTTTGATCGCTCCTGCCACTTCCACGCCTACGACATCTGGATTCGTATAAACTCGGAAATGAGTATTCATGAGCGCATCCTGAGCTTGCTCTGCTGCTTTCAAGTCAGCAGAAGCAACAACTACCGTAGTCGGCTGCTTCAAAATAACTTCTTCGGCGTGACTTGGTCCTGACAACACGACAAGCTGTTCAAGCGGTCGACTGAGCTCTTCAGCGAGTACGGTTGTCATACGCTTCATCGTATCTGTTTCAAAGCCTTTTGTTGCATGAACAACAAGCGTCTCGTCAGATAAGTACGCCGCAGCTTGCTTGGCTACCTCGCGCATAGCACCAGAAGGCGCAACGAACAAGGCGATCTCTGCGCCCTGAAGCGCATGCTTCATATCCGTAGTTGCATGAATGAGCTCAGGCAATTGAACGCCAGGCAAAAACTTACTATTCTCATGGTTGCGATTAATGTCATCTGCCTGTTCGCTGCTGCGCGTCCAAAGCTTTACATGATAACCATTATTCGCGAGTACAGAAGCAAGAGCAGTGCCCCAGCTTCCCGCTACCAGCACTGCCGCATTTTTCATTGTTGATGAATCCAGCATTGTCATGCGACGCTCACTACCCTTTCTTTGCACCTAACTTGTTTTCCGTTCCTTGGAACAGCTTTACAATATTCGTCCGATGACGTACGAATGCGAAGATACATATCAGAAGACTTGCACTTAGTAAAGGGACCGAAAAATAAAAGAAAGTAATAAATAATGGCGTTAAAGCAGCAAACAATAATGAGCCGAGTGATACGTATCTGGTCAAAGCGATTGTCGCAATGGCGATGACACCAGCACAAAGGGCAGGCAAGAAAGCAAGGGTCGCAATAACCCCTACGGTCGTTGCAATGCCTTTGCCTCCTTTAAAACGGAACCAAATGGGCCAGTTATGTCCTATAATTGCGGCTAAACCGCATAAAACTGGAATCCAATCGTTTTCACTTAGAGCGCGGCCGATAAATACAGCTGCTACTCCTTTGCCGATATCGAGTAAAAACACTAGTAAGCCCGGCCCTTTGCCGAGCACCCTGAGTGTATTCGTAGCACCTGCGTTTCCGCTTCCGTGCTGACGTATATCGATGCCTTTCACCCATTTGGCAATAACGATGCTAAATGAAATTGAGCCTAACAAATAGCTTAAAGCAACCGCGATTACTTCATATAACAAGCTACTTCTCCCCTAATCTTCTTCGGACTTACGACGCGAGAATATGCGTATAGGTGTCCCCTCAAAATTAAATGCAGCACGAATTTTATTTTCCAAATAGCGCTCATACGAGAAATGCATAATTTCCGGATCATTCACAAAAACAACAATCGTCGGAGGTTTGATCGCTACTTGTGTAACATAGTTAATGCGCAGACGTTTACCTTTGTCAGACGGTGGCGGATTAATGGCTACAGCATCCGAAACGACATCATTAAGAAGATGAGTCTGAATACGCATAGCGTGCTGATCCGATACATGCTTCACGACAGGCAAAAGCTTATGCAAACGCGTTTTGGTTAGTGCCGATAAATAAACGATCGGTGCATAAGACATGAACAAGAAATGATCGCGAATATTTTGCGAGAAATTTTGCATAGTTTTCTCGTCTTTATCGACAACATCCCACTTATTCACTACAAATATGGATGCTTTTCCTGCTTCATGAGCATAACCAGCGATATGCTTGTCCTGCTCAATGATACCTTCTTCTCCGTTAATCAGGACAAGCACAACATCTGCGCGTTCAATGGCTTTCATCGCACGCATTACGCTGTATTTCTCTGTAGACTCATACACCTTGCCGCGTTTGCGCATACCAGCTGTATCAATCAACACATAACGTTGCCCGTCACGCTCGAACGGTGTATCAATAGCGTCACGAGTCGTACCCGCAACATTGCTTACAATTACACGATCCTCACCAAGCAATGCATTTACGAGAGATGATTTACCAACATTCGGGCGTCCGATCAAAGCGACACGAATGACATCCTCATCATATCCATCGTCTGTTTGTTCAGGCAGCAGCTCAACCGCAGCGTCAAGCAAATCTCCAATACCTAGTCCATGCGAGCCGGAAATAGCGATTGGTTCACCAAAGCCAAGTCCATAAAACTCATAAACTTCATCCATGCGGCCATGATTATCAACTTTATTAACTGCAAGCACAACGGGCTTGCCCGAACGGAATAGCATTTGAGCAACTTCATCATCCGCATGCGTCAAGCCTGTTTTCGCATCCGCCATAAAGATAATTACATCTGCTTCTTCAATTGCGAGTTCAGCCTGCATACGAACAGATTTCATAATTTCATCTTCGCCATCGATTTCAATACCGCCAGTATCAATGATGCTGAACGGTTTTCCATTCCATTCTCCGGTGCCATAAAGTCTGTCACGAGTGACACCCGGTTTATCCTCAACAATTGCTAGACGGTCGCCGATGACCCGATTAAAAATCGTGGATTTCCCCACATTCGGACGACCGACAATAGCGATAACGGGTCTTGCCATGTTTGTTTTCCACTCCTTCAAAAATACTCACGCTATCCATCATAGCAAAAAAGTACGTTCTTGGCTAACTTTTCATATTATCGATGATTGACCAATATGATTGTGCCGTTCTTCAAATCATGTGCGCTCGCATCCAAAATCTTCTCGAGCAGAAACGAGGTTTGTTCCAATTTTTCTACATTTTCCGCGATAAAAATAGGAGCGCCGCCACTAACCGCATCCGCATGAATGGATACTACAGCTAAGATCTCAGCCATTTCCCTCTGCCCCTTTCTTGTTGACAGATGCTTCTGTCGGCATACGGACGGCAGATTCCAATATCGGTACACGCAGAATAACCGCTTTGCCTTTATCTGCATCAAGCTCCTGCGGCAAAATAAATACAGCTAATCGACCGTCCTTCATATCGAGCTTAGCCATAGGTATTAAAGCGGGCTCGCCGTCGTCGCGATAAACCCCTAGAATCGTTGCCAAATCATAAAGAATAGCTTGCCGCTGACCAAGATTGCTTATAGTAACCTTGCCGTTCGAATTGTAAGGAGTCAAAATAAACCCCATTCCACGCGCTGCGATTATTTCTTGATTGCTCTTCAAACCCACGTTCATAATATAAACGTTATCAACAAACAAATCAGGCCCATCCACGCGAACCTCAGCTGCCTGCACGGCTGCAATATGAGAAATAGCTTTTCCTGATTTAAGCTTCTCAACAATCAAAAGCGATATAACACCAGCTATCATACCTACCCATATATTAACTAATATCCCAAATAAACATGTCAGTAGTGCCGTCATAATGACTAAGTAATTTCGCCCTTCAAAAACCATGGCGATTCCTTCAATATATGTCGAACCACGCCCCACCAACTCCATACTGTCGATTTTCGTCAACGTTTCGCGTTCCATTTTTCGCACATCTCTAAATTGCTGCGCGGCTAATGTAAGAAAGGTTATCGCTGTATAGTCCTTGTTAAATAACGCCGGAACAGCGACCGCACCTAATGCAGCCGCAATTACGCCTAGTGAAATATGAATGATGCGACCATGTGGATATGTTGGGTACTGTCGATAGTCGGTTCTCAGCATGAGCAAGCGTGAAATGATCCCAAAGGAGATACCAAGAAGAACGCCAACCAAATATTTATTTTCGACGAGAAAATGCTGCATTAAGATGGACGCCCTCCTTTAAGATGCCATAGAATTATGCTAAGCTTTGAAAACCCTATCCGAACCGATTTTAACAGCATTCTGCACAACATTGCTGTCGCCATGGCAATCCAAAAGCTGTCCCACCAAGCTAAATTACCGATGTGGGCCGTGTAAGCACCAACTTGAAGGGCAGCATTTAACGTCTCCCCAAGAACAGCGCCCCATACGATCATTCCGAATTGATGCTTTACATTCGAGGTAAATGCACCGCAAAAAATTCCACAAAGCAATGGAGCATCCCAGCTAGGATCAAACCAATGAAATACAGGATCAAAACTATACATTTTGCGAATAAAGCCCCAAATGACGGCAAGCATTAATGTGCACAATATTAAATACCCTATATAGCTCCAATCCTCTTTATTCACAAAACCGAGTATGCCAACCACCAATAATAAACAAATACTAATATGAAGCTCGACCTGAATATGTCCTTGAAATGGCTTCAACCAAAACGAGACGCTCAGCAGCGCGATAATCGCGATACCAAGAAGCGACAACATACGACGGCTAATATCGGGGGCCAGATATGGCTTCCAGCCTGTCACAATGAGAATAAACATAATAATCATAATCCAAATTGACATATATCCGGGATTCAACGATATCTCACCTCTTGTACCCCCTATTATGCTCCAAAAAAAAAGAGCTATTCCTGCGATGTTTCGCAGAAATAGCTCTTTTTTGTATATAAAAAGTATTATTTAAGGTTTTTAAGCTTGTCGCCGAAACGCTCTGCAAGTGAGTAGCTCATGCTCTCGTTGCTCAAGCTAACGTTCGGATTATCGATTTTCTCGATTTTTGGAGAGCGTGGAGCTCTATCCGGTCTAGCGCTAGGAGCTGCTTGTTCAGGAGCTTCTTCTGTTTCTTTGATGCTTAGGCTAACACGTTTTTCAGCAGGGTTGAAGTCAAGTACTTTCGCTTGAACTTCTTGGCCTTCTTGAAGAACTTCGTTAGGTGTTGCGATATGACGGTGCGCGATTTGCGAGATGTGAACAAGACCTTCTACGCCCGGAGCGATTTCAACGAAAGCGCCGAATGGAACAAGGCGGCGAACAGTACCAGTTACGATATCGCCAATTGCGAATTGACCACCTGCAGAATCCCAAGGACCTGGTTGAGCAGCTTTCAAGCTTAGGCTAATTTTCCCAGCAGCTGGATCAACTTTAAGTACTTTTACGCGAACGGCTTGACCTTCAGAAACAACATCTTTCGGATGTGCAACATGCTGCCACGAAAGCTCAGATACGTGAACTAGGCCGTCAATTCCACCGATATCAACAAAAGCGCCGAATGGTGTAAGGCGTTGAACTGTACCATCAAGTTCTTGACCAACTTCAAGAGCAGCAATAACTTCTTTTTTGCTTGATTCGAACTCAGCGTCAAGTACTTCTTTTTGAGACAAGATTACTTTGTTGTTCTCACGATCGATTTCTTTGATCTTCACGCGAAGCGTGCGACCTTTGTAATCGGAGAAATCTTCAACGAAGTGACGCTCAACCATCGATGCTGGAATGAATCCGCGAACGCCAACATCAGCAACAAGTCCGCCTTTCACAACGTCAGCAACGGCAACTTCAAATACTTCGCCGCTCTCAAAACGTTTTTCAAGAACATCCCATGCTTTCTCGCCGTCAACTTGACGTTTTGAAAGTACAAGTTTTTCTTTCTCGTCGTCGATGCTTATAACTTTAAGCTCAACCTCTTGACCGATTTGAACAGCGTCCGCTGCGTTTTCAATCTGCACTGCAGAAAGCTCACGAACCGGAATAACACCGTCATATTTATATCCAAGGCTTACATAAGCTTGGTTATCTTCGATTTTGACGATCGTACCTTTAACGGAATCGCCTTTTTTCAAAGACACGAAATTATCCAAAGCGTCTTGGCTTACTTCTTCCGCCACGGATTCTTGCACATTAGTTTCTTCTGACATTGAAATAACCTCCTCAGTTCATACCCCAACTTTATTTAAATCCGCAAGCGCCTAGAGCGAAAGCAGCATTTAAAACATAAATTAACGATTGTTTGCAGCTAACTCGCGAATGCGAGCCATAATGGCGTCTGTTACTTGTTCAAGCATATCTGGTGATGATTCCTCAATAATTGCAGTAAGATCAATAGGCTTGCCGTAACATACGATTATTTTGCTAAATGGTTTATATTTGCCGACAATGGCAACAGGCACTACTGCCGCGCCGCTTCGAACAGCAATCATGGCCGCGCCCTTCTTGGCTGCTCCTGACTGATTGTTGCGTGAGCCTTCTGGGAAAATACCCATTACATTGCCTTCTTTTAGCAATGTGATCGCAGACTTGATTGCGTCCTTGCTCACACCGCCGCGTTTGACCGGAAAAGCGCCAAACGAACGAATAAGAGGTCCAAAAACGGGAACTTTGAACAATTCCTCTTTCGCCATAAAATAAACCTTGCGTTTCACCTTGACGCCTACAGTAGGCGGATCAAAGTTACTTAAATGATTGGAAGCTAGGACAACTGGTCCGTCGGCAGGAATATTTTCCGTGCCTCTTGCCTCTAATCGAAATAACACCGTGTAAATCACACGCAGGAGAAACCTAAAAATAAGATATGACATAGTTTACTTCGCCTCCGCCATTTTGGTTCGGCTTAATTTCACAATTGCGTTAATTACTTCGTCAATTGTCATGGCGGTGCTGTCGAGAACAATAGCATCTGCCGCGCATATTAGCGGTGAGATTTCACGTTGCTCGTCCAAACGATCGCGTTCTGCGATCTCCGCTTCCAATTCGGCAAGCGTAATGGTTTGGGTATCCACTATTTCACGGTAACGGCGAAGTGCCCGTTCCTTAACGGATGCAGTCAGAAAAATTTTCAACTCCGCATTAGGGAGCACATGTGAACCGATATCCCGGCCATCCATAACGACACCCTTACGCTCTGCAAGCTTGCGCTGCAAGTTGCCTAGAACTTCGCGTACCGTTTCATTCGCAGCAATATGAGACACTTGAAGCGTCACTTCACGCGAGCGAATCAATGAAGTTACATTTTCCCCATTCACAAATACCGACTGACCTTGTTCACCTGGCTCAAGCTCAATCTCTAAAGATTTTACTAGTTCAGCAAGTTCGGCTGTCTGGTCCACCTTTACTCCTGCTCGCTGGGCGCTGAGTGTTACTGCGCGATACATCGAGCCCGTATCGATATACACATAGCCAAGCTGCTCGGCGACTTTTCGCGCAACCGTGCTCTTGCCCGCGCCTGCCGGCCCGTCAATTGCAATGTTGATACGGTTGCTGTCACCTTCGTGATGCACCACTTAAGGTCAACCCCCTTTTAGTAGAGACGGCTGGCCGAATGCATGTAAGAATGCGACGCAAACCTCTCAAGAAAAAAGCAGGCTTTGCCTGCGAACGTGAAAATTATACCACACTATATACGCAGATGCAAAAGCTGAGCGTCAGTTCATATGGGTTCCTTCCCACTGATCCACGCCCGTAAGCCAATATCTAACCGTATCATTTTGCAATGCTGCCTGTGAGCATACAAGTATAATTACTAGCGTAATGATGATTTTCTTCAACACACTGCTTACTTCATCAGTAAGTTTAATCATTTTTTTACGGCTAGTTTTTTTATGTAATGGATTTCGTATCACATGGATACCCCTTCCTCTTTTTGGGTAGTTTTCCATATTTAACGAATGTTATTCAACGATTGCGATATTCCAGCTGCTTCTCAAAGCAATATCTGATAACCTTCTGCCGTTCTGAATCATTTATACTCGCATATTTAATCATTGCCTGCTTCCTACCAGACTCAAGCTGGACAACCCGTACGACTTCTCCACGGAAAAAAGCATGTTCAATGACACCGTTCTTAAAAGGGACAAGCAACCAGCACTCTAGTAATTGTTCTGGTGCAATCTGCCACTTCCCATCACAAATAAACGAGATTCCTCCACCGCCAACATCATCGGTTTCACAAACGAATCTGATGTGGCTAGACATTTTGACCGCTATATCGAGTTCAGCTGATACCCGCAAAAAGCTGCGCCGCTGTACCTTCGTAATGCGTTCCAATTCAGGCCTGCGGATTTTTATAAGCCTTACGCCATCCTCTTTGAAACCAAGCACATGTGAATCAAAATAATTTTTTATGCCATCCTCAGATACAAAATATACAGAAAGCTCATCTCCTAAGAAAAGACGCTTGTACCTTCCTGATTTCTCGCTGATTGGAACCTCTATTAGTAAGCCGTCCTCTTGCTCATCGGCAATACGGGACTTGTATTCAATCGCTGCTTCCTCTTCGTCTGAAGATGCGATCTGATAGTACAGCATTTGGTTCACTTTTGGCAACAAATTGACTCCCCCCATTTACATGTCATTATAACACGTCGATTTGAGGGGAGCCATATCGTTATTTGTCAGAAACTGCCTTGGAATCGCTGTGAGACATCTCCTCAATCGATTCTTCCATGCCGGTTTCTGAATTTATATATATGCGATAGATAGAGCCATTCATCTTACCCGTATATTCGTAACACAGGACTTCATTGCCTAAATCGTTAAAAATCAGCGCCATTTGCTCAGTCTGAACTTTCATATCTGGATTTAGCGCCTTCCGGGCATCTGCTTTTGTGATCGTTGGACTTGGAATCTTGCGAGTGTGATGTTGAAATACATAATCATTAGCTTGCAAGCCTACAGTTTGTCCTTTATCAAGCGCTACTTTAACAGTCAGTTTATCTGGGTAAATAAGAACCCCGTCCTGCAAGCCTACATAAGTAAACGCACCTGTGTTTTGGTACATATCGTAGCTGATAGCCTTCATATCCTTAAATCCATGTTTTTTCAGGAAGGAATCTGCTGAAGCCTTCGCCTCTTCAAAGTTCACTTTACGTTCTCCGATATCACGAGAATTCATAAAGTAGAGAAGCTGTCCGCCCTTTTTCGAAAAATCCATTTGAAGCTTATTTTCTTTGCCTTCTTTCACATTTGCTGAGAACGAAGCATATTCTGTTCCCTTTGCATTTTCAACGACGCGAATGTCGGCATTCGGAACGTCAATAAACTTCGCCGCTTCTTTTTTAATATCATCTTCGGTCATCATTTTTCCGCCAAGCATCTTAATATTACGTTTCTGATACATACTGCTTACAGACGGACCCCAATTGATTTCTGGATATTCACTTACCTTTTTGTCTACCGACCTAAAGCCGTCAACGATAACGTTAGGATTGCTTGCATTTTTAGACGCCATTGCGATTTCAGCGTCCATCCAGCGCAAACGGTTGTTCAGTACATCCTTTTGCATCGCTGACAAATCCTTCGATATTTCCTCTGAATTCGTGTAGAGTGTCTTGAGCGTCTTGAATTCATCAGGTGTAAGCGGCTGCTTCGTCAAATCACGAACAGACGTCTTGTATGCGAAGTTTCCAATGCGCGACAAGAAGTCTTCCGCCTCATTGAAAGGAAGCATCGAAACGGGAAGCTGGTTGATCTCATTTTGTGCTTGGCTCGTTAAGCGCCATACATTTACAAGCCCCTTACGATGAAAAGCTTGAGAAGTGGAGTTAACAGCAAGCGTGTTGCCTAACTGCTGATGCAGCTGTTCGACATGGTTAGTCAAATCGTGGAACGCTCGTTGATACTGGTTTTCAGCTTTTATCAAAATCGCGTTTTTCTCTTGTTGCTCCTGATAGCCCCAGTAGGCAGCGCCAATAAAGAGCACGGTCATAATGGGAAATAGAATTGAACTGAGTCGACGGTACATAATACAAAAGCTCCTTTCTTGTGCAAAACCTGGTTTTAGTTTGGTTTGCCCAAGGGAGCTTTATGCATCCATCTATTTATTTGTCATTGCTACATGTATTTCCCTAAAATACGCTATGCTCTTCAATTTCAAGGTCATTCGCATTATTGCAAATGCATTGCTTAAATCCGGTATCAACAGAATTCTTTTCTCTGCGTCCGCGAAGCACAAATTTTTCTCCGCATAAGTTACATCTGATCGTTACCTTTATTCTTGCAGCCTCCATAAGCCCCTCCTCAGCCATTATTCGAATGCCATCGTTTCAGGCATTACAATATAATGTAAGTATGGACGGATGAGCTACAGTTTAATCTCATCTTCGCGGATCAGAAATCGAAAGGGTGACCGTGCATTCGCATGATGCATTTTGCGCAAACCCCATATCCAAAGCACGATCATAAACGGAATGATAAAATACATCCAATTTGTACGCAACGTAATCATGATCCAATCGTAAGTACCATGTAGAAGTAATGGAAGCAAAAGCGATATGCCTAAAAAGTAGACAGTTTTGTTCTTTGGAGCAAACTTTGCTTTACCTAAATAATAGCCCATCATTATACCGAACAAGGCATGCCCGGAAACAGGTAGCAGCGCCCTTACGAGAAGTGTGCCGAAAGTTGCTGGCGAGTATATCGCATACAAAACATTCTCAAGCGTCGCGAAGCCAAGTGATATCGCTGACGCATACACAATTCCGTCATAAGGCTCGTCAAATTCGGTATGGTTGTAAATGACATGATACAGTACGAACCATTTCACGAATTCTTCAACGCCTGCGGACTCGCCAAAGGCGAAAACAAACGAATGATCACCCAGCCAAATCTGAAGCCCACGTTGTATAACCATGATCGGTACAACAACTAGCATGCCGAGTACAAACATTCTAATCACCATATGGATAGGCTCAGCTTCATATCGATCCCTTAAATATAAATAAGTAAGCAGCGAGACGCCAGGCGCAACAGCCGCAGTCAAAACAGAAAACAACAGCATTCTTCCCCTACTTTCTTACACCCAGCCGCGATAGCGAACAGCTTCAGCCAGTTTCCGAACACCGGCCATATAAGCAGCAAGACGCATATCTACCTTACGGGTGCGGTGTATTTCATACACTTGGTTGAAACCTCTAATCATCATAATCTTCAGCTTATCATCCACTTCTTGCTCATCCCAATAATAGCCTTGATTATTTTGTACCCATTCAAAGTAAGACACGATGACTCCGCCGCTGCTAGCGAGAACATCCGGAATGAGTAAAATGCCCCTATCCGACAAGATCCGCGTAGCTTCCAGTGTCGTTGGACCATTCGCAGCTTCTACAACGATGGTTGCTTTTAAGTTATGAGCATTTTGTTCCGTGATTTGATTCTCGATCGCAGCAGGAACAAGCACATCACATTCGAGCTCAAGCAGCTCCGCATTCGTTATTGTATTCGTAAACAAGTTCGTCACATTGCCAAAAGAATCTCGACGATCAAGCAAATATTCGATATCGAGTCCTTCATCATTATACAACGCCGCGTTCACATCGGATATACCTATCACACGCGCACCGGCCTCATGCATGAATTTGGCAAGATAACTTCCCGCATTTCCAAAGCCTTGAATGACGATTCGCGCATCTTTTATATCAATATTTTTCAAGTTCAACGCCTCTTGGATCATAATAACGACCCCTCGGGCAGTAGCTGTCTCTCTTCCCTTGGAACCTCCTAGTACGAGCGGTTTTCCTGTAATAAAACCCGGAGAATCAAATTCACGAATGCGACTATACTCGTCCATCATCCAGGCCATAATCTGTGAATTAGTCATCACATCAGGCGCAGGAATATCTTTGCTTGGTCCTACAATTTGGCTGACCGCCCGCACATACCCCCGGCTTAAACGTTCAATTTCCCTGAAAGACATCGTTCTTGGATCACAAATAACGCCGCCTTTACCACCGCCGTATGGCAGATCAGCAATTCCGCATTTCAGACTCATCCAAATAGACAACGCCTTAACCTCATTTTCGGAGACAGCTGGATGAAAACGGACACCGCCCTTAGTTGGCCCTACCGCATCATTATGCTGTGCGCGATATCCCGTGAACACTTTTGTTGTACCATCATCCATTCGAACTGGAATACGAACGGTCAGGAGTCGCAATGGCTCCTTCAATAGGTCAATCATATCTTGATCATAGCCAAGCCTTCGCAGCGCTTCTTCAATTACAATTTGAGTAGAATACAAAACATCGTTTGCTTCTTTATCACTCATTCCATTCACCGCCTTTGTCTACATCTAATATGAACGCCTTTCCCTTCGGGTATTCCATTATTATGGCAGAAATAAGCAAGAAGAGCATCTTACAGACAAAATCAGCCTGCAGATGCTCTATCCAAGTACATTTGATTAAAATGTAAAATGATTACATATTTCCCTTACCGCTGCTTCGGGCATAATCACTTTTCCGTACTCTTCCAGCATGGCATAGGTTACCGATGTTGCTTCTCCATACTCAGCAAGCAATGCAATAACAGCATTATGTCTTGAAGCCTCAATAAGAGCCGGCTCCAACGCTAATATATATTTGCCATGATAGGAGTACAATCGTCCGTCTTCTGTAAGTGTAGAGCTAAGCAATTGCTTGCAAACGGAAATGACATCCTCAAAATCGCGGAAAGAGTACATCACAACGTCGCTTTGCTCAAGCGTCACTTCCATTTCGTATATTTCGTCTTCCGTGTCGTCATCTTCGGTTGGCCTATCGCCTGCATGACTGTTCATTTTGCCACGGGTGACAATCACTACCATACCTTGTGCGGGGAGGGCAAACACTTCGACCGCTAATGGGCCGCTGGCATCGAATCCAAGTTCACTATATGCTTGATCCATCATTTCGCTGAATAGTTCGTGTACTTTTGGAATTTCGCGCCACATGTCGTCCTTCTGGATCCCCCGTTCCAGCAGGTCGTCGAACGTCAGGAAAATCCGTATCTTATCCTGGCTCAGTCGTTCGATTTTCATGACAGGATCCTCCTCTGCAGCATCTGTTGTAATAGCGTATGAATTTTAAACAAAGATGTGATCAAATTGACCAAATCATGCTATGTAACTACTTTATCATTTCTTTTCATCGAATGCACTATTTAATGAACGAAAAAAAGAATCGTTTGATCGCATCGCATTTCTGCTTTGCGTCCCTACGATTCTGCATTCTTGCTGCATAAATTAGTGGGCAATCGCTGACGATTCCGCCTTGATCTTGTCCGCTTCCTTTTTTAATGCGGGATCACTATTCACAATAGCCTCAATTTGTCCCCAAGCGGCTTCGGATTTTACGGCGGTATCGTCTGAATGCTTTGGGGATAGCGCAGACGCATTTTGATTCATGGATTTACTCATCATTTTTGCAACAGATTTACGAGCAACAGTGGAACAAACATCCGAAAACGCATTAGCTGCCCATGACACTGCTCCAGGTCGTCTGCGCGAGACATAAACCGTTGCTGCAGCGCCAATTAATCCACCGACTAAAAAGCCACTTAACTTCATGATCGCGAACACCTCTTTCCTAGTTCATCTTGCGTATTCAGGTGTTAGTGTGACCGACAACCAGAGCCCTCATTCCTTATAAAATAAGGAAATCATCCTTATCCTTCTATTAGGCAAATATGATACAATGATGTCGTTTAAGCAGTATTTACATCAAAATTATGGAGGGCAAACATCATGAAGCGTAACCTGCCAATAATCATTCTGCTTCTCGGGTCGCTTCTTACGGCCTGCAGTTCGCAGCAGCAAAACGAGAGTCAGCAGGCTTCAACTGAAGCCACAGACACCGCAGCAAACGAGTCAGCTCAAATCTCAACTCCCGCAGCTAGCGAAGAACCATCCATTACGAGTGAGGAACCGGCTCCTCCCCCTTCTAATGATAAGAAAGCGAACATTGCAACACTTTATCGTATGAGCGAGTCCTATCGCTTCGCTCCGATTGAGGAAACTACAACGAGCAAAGTTGTTTTGCTTACATTTGATGACGGTCCAAAAGATGAAGCCATCTTAACCAGCATGCTCGATACCTTGGATAAACATAAAGCTAAAGCGATTTTTTTCGTAAACGGCTATCGGGTTAAACAAAATCCCAATCTGTTGAAGCTCATTGATGAACGAGGACAAACGATCGGCAACCACTCCTGGGACCATATCAATTTGAAAAATGAATCTAAAGAAGTCGTTGAGCAGCAGATTGGGGATGTTCAAACGGAGATCGAAGCCTTAATAAGCAAAAAACCATTATTTTTCCGACCGCCTTACGGCTCTGGCGGAGATATCGTCAAGGAAATTGCAAAAAACCACGGCATGCTTTACATGACGTGGTCAAATGGTTCCCTAGATTGGGATAAAACGGCCAAAAACAAGCCTGATGTAGTCATCAAAAATGTACTGGAGCAGCTGCACCCCGGCGCCAACATTCTTATGCACGAGCTGCAGTGGACTTCCGATGCTCTCGATGAATTGCTCACTGCTTTAGAAAAAAAAGGCTACGGATTCATAGATCCAGCCACCATTGAGATCATTCAGTAAATTTCAAACCATACCAAAAAAGTCCGCCAACCAAGCTTACAAACAACAGGAACAATAAATTATAATAAAATTTCGTAATCCTGTTCATTTGCGTTGAATGTTTCCTTCGCCTAGGCGGCAGAGCTTCTTCTTGATTGGAATCCGTTCCGATGATGGACGGCTCTGCCGTCCCTTCACGATGTCCTGATACTCTCGGACTTCCAAACTTTTCTTTCCTGCTCATGACTCCCTCCTGAATCTTATAATTAAACCCATTATGAAATCGATCAGAAAATGTGCAATAATTGGTGCCCAAATCGTACCTGACTCCATATAAATCCAACCTAAACCATAACTAATTGAAAAAACAAGACCGGTTGGAATCCAATGTTTTAAATATCTTACATGAATAGTAGCAAAAATTATACTTGTCCAATAGGGACCAATGGCATGCTGAATCGCTCCACGAAAGAGTAGTTCCTCACAAATTGCTACAACTAAGGAAATAACTGCAATATGCCAAACTTTCCGCGTCCGAAAAATACGATCATTTACTCCGCCATCATCACTTGCTTCTTCAGGCACAAAACGTGAAATAAGTAGATCAACCACAATTACAGCAGCTGCCAAGCCCACACCCCAATAAACAAAAGCTAGCTCTTTTGGGGGTGTAAAAATAGCAAATACATTTTGATGCTGAAATAAAACCCATATTAAACCGATAATAAAAGTAACCGCTTGAGTGGTGTATAAATTGATTAACAACATGCGGTCATCAAGGTCATCTACTGAAACCTTGCGAATGCGAATATTTCGAATATCAAACTTTTTCATAGCTTCCCGCCTGTCTGGACCGATCATATTTTCTTTTTCGACCTTTTCACCTATACTGGTAGAACAAATCGACAGCATAATTTTTTACATAGAAGGAGATAGAGATCGAGATGGAAAAAAAATTAACGACAAACGCAATGTTATTTAGTGTTGGATTTGTATTCTTGCTTATTTGTACGGTAGGTGCCTTTTTCTACGGTATACAAATTGGAACTGAAAAGACAGAAGCCAAATATGTGAAGGAAGCAAATAGCGCAAAAACAACAACCGCTTCAGCAACTCCTTATCAGCAACAAGACTTGGTATCTTTCTATCATACTGTATTTTTGCCTTATCGTGAATTTCAAAACGAATGGTTCGCAGCCATGAACAAATTATCGCAAGGAAAATCAATTGAAGCAACTTCTATGTTTAAGGATTTAGCAAGACTTGCGAGTGCCAAAGCAAATGAAGTAAGCTCGATCAATATGCAAAAATCTCCACTGCTCGGACAAGCGCAGGTTAGTTACATACGAAGTCTAAAACTATTTAATGAGGCAGCAAGCAAAGGCGCGACAAGCGCCAAAAAATTAACCTTCAATGAATTGAAGAAAAATGTCGAACAAGATAAATCCTATTTATCAGCCGCTCAATTCGCATTAAACGCGCAGCAAGCTTATTATTCAGCAATGCTCAAATGGTCAGCAACGGTAGATCTTGATATTCCTTCTGAATATAAGGCTCCTTCACTGCTGGAACTATCCGAATGGAAAAATCTCAGTATAACCATTAAAAACAAGCTGATGGCTGACCAGCTAATGACACGCAAAAAACTTACAGCCTATTATCCACAGGATTTAACTAGTCGAGTAGATGAACTCGTTCTCTCTGGTCAAGCAACAAAATTAAAACTTCATACGGTTTCAGCTGTAGTGGATCTCCTTATCAATACAGAAGCCGTTCGCTCAGGAGATTTTAGTGAAAGTAAATCACGTCTCTACCAGCAGACGCTTCTGCCGCAGCTGCCGTTTTTCTATCCAGAAATGAATTAATAAGTGACTCAATTGCAATAATTAATCATATTGAAATCCTTTTAATGAGGCTATAGCCGCCATCCCACCGGTAACGTTGTGAAGGCTGCTATAGCCTTTTTCTTCTAAGTAATTGCAAACCGCTACACTTCGTACGCCATGTGCGCAAATGATATAAATTGGCGCCGTATCATCAAGTTCTTGCAACCGTACAGGCAGCGTATTCATTGGAATTAATTTTGAAGTTTCCAAATGATAAAACTCCCATTCAAAATCTTCTCTTACATCTATGATTTGACTTGCTTCTACTTGTCCATGCTCCAGCAGATCAAGCAAAAATTGCGGTGTCACATCATGCCATTTTGTCATGTATAAAGACCTCCAATGTCGTAATTTGTTGCTTATGATGCTTGAATCATAACGAAATTTTCACAATTCAGCAAGTTTGAGGATTGCTTTTGTCCGCCACCTTGCATTAAAATAGAAAAGTCTAAGTTCGATGATCAAACTCTCGTCCCGCTGCTGCACAACGGTGCCGGGTAGAGGGTTTTTCTGTTCATATTAAGCGAAGCCTTCAAGCTTCGCCCCATTTTAGGAGGCATACTTCACATGTTTAAAGTGTTAGTTTCCGATCCAATCAGCGATTTGGGCATTCAGCAGCTTGTTGATGCGTCAGATGTCGCAGTCGACAAAAAACCTGGACTCAGCGAAGACGAATTAGTTGCCATTATTGGCGAATACGATGCGTTGCTGGTACGTAGTCAAACACGTGTTACTGCAAAAATTATGGAAGCTGGCAAACAGCTAAAAGTAGTTGGTCGTGCAGGCGTTGGCGTCGATAATATTGACCTAGACGCAGCAACACAACGTGGTATCATCGTTATCAATGCACCAGACGGCAACACAATCACGACTTGTGAGCATACTTTTGCTATGATGATGGCGGTCGCTCGTCACATTCCACAAGCGTACATGAAAACCGTTAATGGAACATGGGATCGCAAATCCTTCCTAGGCGTAGAGCTTCGCGGCAAAACACTAGGTGTCCTCGGAATGGGACGTATCGGTAGTGAAGTTGCCAAGCGCGCAAAAGCCTTCGGCATGGAAATTTTGGGTTATGATCCGTTTATGACAGAAGAAAGAGCAACAAAAATCGGTGTGAAGCTTGCTAGCGTGGATGAAATTGTTAGAGGTGCAGATTTCATGACTGTTCATACACCTTTAACACCTGAAACTCGTCATATGATCGGCAAAGCTCAGTTTGAAGTTATGAAGCCTGGTATGCGTATTGTAAACTGCGCACGCGGCGGCATCATCGATGAGATCGCTTTGGTTGATGCAGTGGATGCTGGTATCGTTGCTGGCGCGGCATTCGACGTTTTCGAAGTAGAGCCTCCTGCTAATGATCATCCTTTCTTGACACATCCAAAAATTATCGTAACACCACATCTTGGCGCCTCCACTGTTGAAGCACAAGAAAACGTTGCGATTGACGTTTCGGAGCAAGTGCTTCATATTCTCCGCAGCGAGCCATTCATAAATGCTGTAAACATGCCGCCAATCCCGGCAAACCTGCAAAGCATTCTACAGCCATACTTTACACTTGGCGAGAAGCTTGGCAACTTTATTGCACAATCTACTGAAGGTGCAGTTACGGAAATCGTGGTTGGTTATGCTGGTGAGCTTGCAGAAGTGGATACTAACCCACTTACTCGTTATATCGTTCGTGGCGTTCTTGCGCACCATCTTGGCTCTGAGCAGGTTAATGTCGTTAACTCATTGCACCTTGCGAAAGTACGCGATGTAAACATCGTTATCCAAAAATCGCATGCTTCGAAAGACTTTACGAATCTTGTAACGGTGTCGCTTCGTACGAAAAAAGAAGAACGTGTTGTTTCCGGCACATTGCTCACTGGATACGGACCTCGTATTGTACAAATCGACAAGTTCCCAGTTGATGTAACACCTGAAGGAAACCTAATTCTAATCTCGCACAACGATAAGCCTGGTATTATCGGACGTGTTGGAACACTTCTTGGCAACAATGATGTTAACATTGCAACGATGCAAGTAGGTCGTCAGCTTGTTGGCGGCTCCGCTATTATGGTTCTTAGAGTTGATAAAGCAACACCTAAAGAAGTGCTTGAACAGCTTACAAGTATGCCTGAGCTAAACACAGCAAAAGAAATTACTCTTTTTTAAATAAATTTGCTTAAAATGTACAAAAAGAGCCTGCCGGTTGATTCGGTTGGCTCTTTTTGTTTCACGAACAACAAGAATTATCTTCTGCTTTCTACAAAAAAAGCGCTCCAGAAGGAGCGCTATGACAACTATTGATGAGCTTCGACAGGAATTAAAATTGTAAACGATGTGCCTTTACCTGCACTGCTCTCGACTACAATTCGACCGTGATGAAGATCGATTAAATTTTTGACGATGGCAAGACCAAGTCCCGTTCCACTTGAAGAACCGCGTTTGCGCGCCTTATCAGCCTTATAGAAGCGTTCGAATATAAAGGGTACATCTTCTGATGGAATCCCTTGCCCCTCGTCTCTAACGCTTAGCTCTACATACTGGCTTCCGTTTACGTTCGCATGCTGCCCAGCAATGGTAATGGACTTGCCTGATGGCGTATGCCGCAAGGCGTTATCAAGAAGGTTAGTCAATACTTGCTCCAGCCTATCCTCATCTGCTTCTTTAACAAGCAGCGGTTCATTTGGCAGTTCCGCGAGCAGCCTCACCTCGCGTTCCTTCGCATAAACCTGAAATTTCCGATGAACGCGTTTCAAGACATGCCCAAGATCTATCTCTTGGAAGTTCATATCAACGTGACCAGCTTCCATGCGTGCGATATCCAGAAAATCATTGACTAGCCTGCCCATCCGCAAAGATTCATCATAAATAACTTGAACGAGCTCCTTACGATCATCCTCCGACACGACGATATCATCAAGCAGTGCCTCACTATATCCTTGAAGCATAGATAACGGCGTTCTGATCTCATGTGATATATTCGCCACAAAATCTCGCCTCAGCTTCTCAAGCTTATGCTCCTCCGTTACGTTACGGATTACAGCAACGGCTCCGCGAATAACACCCTTCGACTGCAGCGGAGCCATCACAACAGACCAAACGCTGCTAAGCACATGAACCTTATCCGTCGCATCGCGTCCCTCCTTCATCACGCTTTGAAACAACTCGCGGAGCGGCATTGGAACTTCGGAGTATGCAGTCGAGCTTTCGGTTTCATCCTCTTGCCATGCACGCTCTACTCCAGACCACTGATTGATTAGCAGATGACCGACCGGATTCGTAAGAATTACTTTTCCATCCGCATCGAATGTGATAACTGAATCCCCCATACTTCGCAAAATACTCGCTAGATGGTTTTTCTCATGATTGATGTCATGAATCAACTTATCCAACTGCTCTGTCATATGATTAAACGTATCCGCAAGCTCGCCGATCTCATCACTAGAGCGAATATGAACCCTAGTTGAATAATTCCCTTGAGAGATTGACACCGCTGCATCCTTTAGTTGAAGCAGCGGCTGTTGAATTTTTTTGGATAAGAAAAAAGCGAAAAATGTTGATAATAAAAAGCCGATAATCGCCGTTAGAACAAAAAGCACTTTCACCTGATGTGTATTGCCTTTGAACCAAATATCAACATATTGAAGCAAAAACACGCCAACAATGAGCAATACAACAGCAACAAGAAGCATTATTGTCGCCCATAGTTTTCCAACTACACTGCGATACAGCTTGCCAACCGAACGATGCCACAAGCTCATTTACTTAGGTACCTCTAGTTTATAACCGACTCCCCATACGGTAGTAATCATTGATGCCGCATCAGGAGACACTTTATTCAGTTTCTCACGCAATCGTTTTACATGGGTGTCGACAGTTCGCAAGTCGCCGAAAAACTCATAATTCCAAACATCCTTCAAAAGTTCTTCACGAGAAAACACTTTATCCGGCGAAACCGCCAAATAGTGCAGCAGCTCATATTCCTTCGGCGTTAAGCTTACTTCCTGTCCACCAGCAGTTACACGGTGAGCATCGTGCTCAATTACGAGATGCGGGAACACAATATTGTTACTTGAATTAATTTCTTTCGTTAGAAACGCAGTGGCTGAGGAGCGTCTCAATATCGCTTTCACTCGGTAGATGACTTCCCGTGGACTAAAAGGCTTGACGACATAATCATCCGCTCCAACCTCAAAGCCTTGAACACGGTTCATCTCTTCGCCTTTTGCAGTTAGCATAATGACTGGTGTCGCCTTCACTTGACGCAGACGAGAGCATACTTCTACGCCATCGATTCCCGGAAGCATCACATCAAGCAAGATGAGCGCATAATCGGTATTTGATGCCAATCTAAGAGCAGTTTCTCCGTCTTCTGCCTCGTCGATCGTGTATCCTTCCTTCTCTAAATACATTTTAAGCAAACGACGAATCCGTTCTTCATCATCAACGACCAAAATACGACTTGAATAATCAGACATGGAGCAATTCTCCTCTCAATTTAAATTCTAAACACCGGAATAGGAATGCAACCCTGCAATAACGAGGTTAACCCCAATAAGCGTAAATAATACGACGACAAAACCGATTACGGCGAGCCAAGCGGATGGTTTTCCCTGCCAGCCGCGCGATAAACGGAAATGTAAATATGCGCTGTAATACAACCAGGTAATAAGCGCCCAAACCTCTTTCGGGTCCCAGCCCCAGAAACGGCCCCAAGCAATATTGGCCCATATCATTGCAAATATTAAGGCACCTAATGTAAAGATTGGAAAACCAATGGCGATGGATCTGTAACTGATTTCGTCCAAATCCTCCGGATCCACACCATCCATAACAGGATGAATGACCGCACCAAGCGGCTTGCGAAATACTAGGCGCAGCAATCCATAAAGCAAGGAACCTGCAATAATAGTCCATATAACGGTGTTAAACTTGCGTCCGGAATTGGCACCGGCCATCCAAGAAGGTGCCTCGAATAAAGGCTTGCTCATTCCTAGGAATGATTCATATTCGACTATCTGGCTGTTATATGGTTTAACAATAGGCGGAAGTGTATAATTTACGGTTTCCGAAGTCGTCGATTCTATTCCTTTGGCATCAATCTTTGATGTTTCTTGAATAAATTGCGCTTCGTATCCCATTCCACGGAAAGCGAATACAGCAACGATAAAACCTACAATTAGAATAATCGTATATAAAGAGAACTCGACCCAGAACTGCGATCTTTTTGCTTCTTTTGTCTTGCTTTTGAAATCAACCACTCTTAACAAATACATGAGACCAGCAGCAAAACCAACGGCAAAAAATGCTTCGCCTAGAGCGGCTGTCGTTACATGTACTTTTAGCCAATAGTTGTTAAGAGCCGGAATTAACGGCTGAACCTCTTGCGGAAACACAGAAGCATAGGCAACGATAATTACCGTTAACGGCAATGAAAACATGCCAAGCAGCGGTTTTCTGTAAATACTGAAGACAATCGTAAATGCAATCATGATTGCCATCCCAAGGAAGGTCATGAATTCATACATATTACTTGTTGGAATTTGACCGCTTCCAGCCCAGCGTGTAAAGAAGAAAGTTAAATGCGATGCAAGGCCAAGACTGGATGTAATAAATGCAATTCGACCCCAGCGCTTCTCATGCTGTAAAGGATCACGATTGCTCCATTTCTTACCCGCAATAGCAATAACATAAAACATAAATGCGAAGCAATAAAGAAAAAATGCGACAATAAATGCGTCGCTGCTAAAATCAACTAAGCTCACGCGTTGTTCCCTCCGTTATCTAGCGACTTCGGATCTACGGTTATCCCTATTTTCTGAAGCGCTCTTGCTACATCTGAACGCATACCGTACCAGTTTTTATTCGTATGAGCGCCTAATGAAAGCTCTCCATTATCCACTCGCAACCAAATGCGGCGGTGCTGCCAATAGGATCCCATCAACAGACCAATCATGGAGAAGACTGCGCCTACCCAAACATACGGCAGTGCCTTATCCATTCGCACGTTTAAGTACGTGGACGCTTCAGAAAAATCTACATTTTCCATGCCATCCACTCGAATTTCAATCTTATCCGCAATCGCGTGGTTAATGGCATCCTGCGAAAATTTCACCTTATCCTTCTGCATCGGGAAATACATATACGGTTCGCCTTTCGGATCAAGCCCTGGCCCTTTCACGGTGAAAACAAACGCAGGTGCTATCGGATCACGAGACAAAGTTGTTGGCTCACCATTGTCGCCAATTGCAAATTCCATGTAATTGGCATATAAATCAAGAGTGTATGGCCCAAGTTTATGCTGCAGCTCCGAATCCTTCATAGGAAGATCGAATGGACCATATTTCTCTCCCGTTGATTTATCGATGAGAATAGGATGTACGGCGTTCAAGCGAGGCGTCGTATCATAATCGAATTGATACAGCTTTAAACCCTTGTATTTAAGCGGCTCGTTCACGATAATATCGTGCCGCTCCACCTCTATGAGCTCCGGCTTCTGGGATTGCTCACTACAATTGCTAACGCATTCATAGAGGACAGCCTTTGTTTCAAAGAGCTTCGCACGGGTTATTCCTTTAAGCTTGTCCGGCAATTCTTCATCTTTATAATACTCAACCGTAAACTTTTCATTTTTAACATAATAATTTGTATTCGCAATTTGGACAGTGTCCCCGTCAGGGATCATTATGTAGCTATCCATTTGCCAGCTTGGTATGCTCCTCGCCAATATGGCAAGAAGAAACAAAATTAGGCCGATGTGATTGATATATGGACCCCAGCGGCTAAATCTATTTTTCTCTGCAAGCAGTGCTGATCCATCGCGGTGAATACGGTAGCCTTTACGTTTCAGCTCAGCTCCAAATTTTTCAACCCATTGCTCCTCGTCGCCTTCAATCTGATGTTTATACACCGTCTTCTGCCGATGAATAAACTGCAGGTGCTTACGAATTTGCTGCTTGCTTAGCGCGCGATAAAGCGGAAGAACACGATCCAGGCTGCAAATTACGAGCGAAGTACCAATCATCACAAGCAAGCCTATGAACCACCAGGATTCGTAAGTATGTGATAATCCGAGTAAATAATACATTTTTCCAAGAAATCCGTAAGTTTCCTCATAATAAACCGATGGATCAAAGTTATTTACGAATGTGTTTTCCTGTGGATATATCGTTCCAAGCATTGCAGTCAAAAAGGTAATGACGATCAAATAAATCGCAATCTTGACTGATGAGAAAAAATTCCATATTTTATCAATATAATTGGGATTACTCTTTTGCGAACGACGGGCAACGCCATCATAACGCATTTCCAACGGCAAATCGGAAACTGTATTGTTCTCGAGAGGTTTGCCGCAGCTCTCGCATAGTACGGTGCCAATCGAATTTTGATGGCCGCATTCACACTTTGTGTTTTCAACCACTAACACAATAAAACCTCCTACGGCTGAAGCAGCCGTTCAATCCGTTCATCAATTTCCTCTTCTGTCATGCCTCCTACTTTTATTTCCATAATCGACCCGTTCGGTTTAATGAAAAAAGTAGTAGGGTATGACTTTAGACCATAGATGCGTTCTGTTTTGCGATTTACATCGCGTAAAATCGGATAGTTCAATTCAAATCGGCGAACGAAATTGTTCACGGTCAACGTGTCCTCGCTTAAATTTATAGCTAAGATCACAAGGCCTTGATCCTTCCATTTTGCATACTGTCGTTCAAACTCCGGCATTTCCTTCACGCAAGGTGGACAGAACGTACCCCAGAAATTAATGACGACAGCTTTACCTTCATAATCAGATAGTTTTCGCAAATTGCCTTCTAAATCGACAAGTTCAAATGCAGGCGGCTTCCCGCCTTCCTTTAGAGGACCTTTGTCATCCGCGTCAAATAAGGTAGATCCAATAGCGTACCCACCTATGATCAAGACGGCTATCAAAATGACAATTTGTACCGTCTTGCGCGATTTTCCCATAATTGTTTTTCACCACCAGCTTCTTTCTATGCAGCCACGAATATTACCATTATAACGAAAAGTCGACGGCAATTACTGCCGCCGTCGATTACTTTTTATGAACTTTATGTGTCTTGCTTTGCGCGATTGCAAGCAATTCTTTAATTTCCTGAGGCGTTAGATGACGATACTTTCCTCTGCCTAGGTTTTCAAGTCCAACCTCACCAAAACGAATCCTTTTCAGCCGAATAACCTTATGTCCAATTGCTTCAAACATTCGGCGAACCTGACGGTTACGACCTTCAAAAATCGTTATTGTAATCGTTGCTTCATTTCCGTCCGTGTCTACATCATGATACTCCACTTCAGCAGGCGCGGTCATGCCATCCTCTAGCTTAATTCCCTTTTGCAACTGCTCCAATGCCGTTCCATGAGGAACGCCCTTGACGGTCGCACGATAAGTTTTAGGAACATGATGGCTCGGATGTGTTAACAAATTAGCGAATTCGCCATCATTTGTTAGGATGAGAAGTCCTTCCGTATCATAATCCAATCGACCGACCGGATATACTCTCTCTTTAATACCTGGCAAGAAATCAGAAACCACCTTGCGGCCTTGCGGATCCTTGGCGCTTGTGATGACTCCCTTGGATTTGTTAAGCATGAGATAGAGCTTCTTCTCGCTCCGAATCGGCTTGCCGTTAACCGTAATGGCATCTACAGCTGGATCGGCCTTAACGCCAAGCGTCGTAACCTTCTCACCATTAACCTCAACCATTCCTGCCAAAATCATTTCTTCACATTTGCGACGGGATGCGATTCCCGCTGCTGCTAATATTTTCTGTAAACGTTCCAATGCTTTCACCTCAATCTCCATCATAACGATATGACGAAGAAAGCACAAGCTTCACTACCCGAATATGTATAAGCAAATGAAAATTGCAGCAAAAAATCCTACTATATCCGAAAATAAACCAACTTTTAACGCATATCGTGACTTTCTTATGCCAATGGCTCCAAAATATACAGTAAGTACATACAAGGTTGTATCTGTGCTGCCTTGAATCGTTGAAGCAATTCTGCCAATCATGGAATCCGGACCGAAATTTTGAATGAGATCTGTCGTGAAGGCTAATGAACCAGCGCCAGTCAATGGCCGTAAAATCCCGAGCGGCAGTACTTCACTTGGTATGCCCACCCAGTCAAAAAGGGGCCGCACCGTTGACAGTAGTAATTCCAAAGCGCCAGATGCGCGAAACATACTGATAGCAACCATCATTCCGACTAAATGAGGAATGATATTGATGGCAGTACCAAAGCCATCCTTAGCCCCCTCAACAAACGTTTCATAAACAGGCACCTTACGTCTTAAAGCGGCATAAAGCGGAATAAATACAATAATGGCAGGAATCATCCAAGCTGATAGGTTTGTAAAAAGATTATACAACCGCCTCACCTCCAGCAACTGGTGAACCCGCCTTCTTGTTCTCCGTTCTTGGTGGAGAAGGCGCTATCGGCGGCGGTGGAGATTTTCTTCGATACCAGCGGTCGGCAAGTATTGCAGCCGTGGTGGCAACGAACGTCGCTGCTAACGTCGTACCAATAATTTCAGCAGGGTTAGCTGAACCATAATTCATACGAATGGCAATAAGCGTGGTCGGAATGATCGTAATGCTTGATGTATTCAGTGCAAGCAGCGTGCACATTGCTGGTGTTGCCGTTGCAGGATCAGGATTAAGTTTCTGCAGCTCCTGCATCGCTTTTATTCCCATTGGCGTAGCTGCATTTCCTAACCCGAAGAGGTTGGCACTTAAATTACTCATAATGTAGCCGATAGCCGGGTGATTGGGAGGTACGTCAGGAAAAAGTTTGCGCACCGCAGGCCCGAGCATTCGAGCCAAGGTACGCAGCAGCCCCGCGTCCTCCGCAATTCGCATCATTCCGAGCCAAAAGACCATTATACTAATTAATCCGAAACTAACGGTGACACCCGACTTGGCTCCCTCGAAAGCTGCTTGCGTCACCGCATCCATCTTGCCTGTTATCGCAGCTACTACTACACTCGCTACGATGAAAAACAACCAAATCCAGTTAACCATTTAGGCCGCCTCCCCCTCTACGCACCCGTACTATTTTGCTATCAGTCCGCGTCTCCCTCGCAGAATGTAAGCTAATGCTCAAATAATGCATCTAAAACTTTAATGATGGAACCAAACAACGGTCCTTGCTGGTCTAGCTTGTTTACCTTTTGGAAATCTGCTAACGATTGCATGGATTTTTGCGAAATCGTCGATAGTTGAAGTCTGCTGCTGTTTGGATCATATACGGGAACGGATCCAATTTGAATATTGTTCAAATACCATTCCAAAAATCCGCGGTCCCCTAACAAATATCGCGTTGTACCAGCATCAAGCAGTACCAAGCGTGATTGAACATTATCAATTTCTTGCTCAGCTAAAGGATATTTAAACGATTGTCCAATCGCGTACGGATATCCGGTAATTAGTTGGCCTTTGGCAGCAATCTCCTGCAGCGGATAATGACCGAAGCCCCAATCGAGCATTTTTCGATGATCTGCCCAGTCATCGCTATCATTTATCGTAACAGCAGCCAGCTGTTGCCCATTTCTAGTTGCTGAGCTAACCAAACAACGCAGCGCTTTTTTTGTATAGCCGGTCTTTACGCCGTCTGCTCCCTCATACATTGTTAGCATTTTATTTTTGTTCGTATAGCTGTACTCCCATTTCTCATGAGGATTAGGCACTTTTTTGACGCGTGTGCTTACGATTTCTGCAAATACATCATTTTTCAAAGCATATGCAGTCAGCTTGGCCAAATCATTGGCTGAGGAATAATGACCATCATCATCCAAACCATGTGGATTTTTAAATTGCGTGTGCTCCAAACCTAGAAAAGCTGCTTTCTCGTTCATTAGATGTACAAAACCTTCCTCTGATCCTCCTACATGCTCTGCGATTGCTGTTGCTGCATCGTTGCCGGATCTGAGCATAAGTCCATATAACATATGAAGCAGACTCATTTCTTCCCCAAGCTGAAGATAAATGGACGAGCCCTCTTTACCGACCGCACGTTTGCTTGTTTTCACCATATCAGTCAGCTTCCCATGATCTATAGCAACAATAGCCGTCATGATCTTCGTTAAGCTTGCAATTCTCATCGAGGTATCACCATTACTGCTATACAATAATCTGCCAGACTCAACATCAATTAGAGCCGATGCTTTAGCATTCGTATACAGCTTGCTTGGATCTGCACTAACTGAGGGCAATACGCTTGTCCCAATCAACAAAGCAGCCAACAATCCCACTGCAATAACCCTTTGCAGCTTTTTGAAATACATATTCATACTTGCCCCTCCCGCAGCGTTAGTAGATAAAGCTTGTGTGTGCGTATTTCAGTATATGCCTGTACATGTTACTCTAGACGAAAAGTAGCTAACAAAAATGAAAAACTGCCCTCTCGGGCAGTTATGTCATCAGTATTGCTCGCTTGCTTCGAATCGGTCACTGATCACAGTCTGGGACGTATCCAAGTTTACACCAGTGCTCGAAGGCTGCTTCATCATCGATTGAAGCTTATCAAATACATGCGGTGCGGAGTCGATGACCCGCTCAAGCAGATGTGTTTGATTATCGAGCGGAACAATTTTTACGCCATGCGTTCCTACAACCAGAAAGGCAATTGGCGTAATCGATACGCCGCCCCCGCTGCCCCCGCCGAATGGCAGTGCGACTGAAGCATGCTGTGCATCAGATTGAGAGCCGTTCTTATGATCGGCTTCATCTAATCGAATGTCACTACCTCCCGCAACAAATCCAAAACCGACTTTGGAGATTGGCATAATAATGCTGCCATCCGGCGTTTGGACTGGGTCACCTACAATTGTATTGACGTCAACCATCTCTTTAATATTTTCCATTGCAGTTTGCATTAAGCCTTGAATAGGATGTTCTGCCATACCTTGACGCCTCCTTTCAATTTCCTCATCCGAACTAAAAGCTGCAGTCCGGCAAGAATAGCATAACCGAAGCGGATTTGAGCTATGCATGACCATTCGGTTGTAAAAGCAGATCGTTGATAAATAGGTTGAACATTCATTTTCGGCTCCGTTTTGAGCTTAACCATTTGGGATAATACTCCAATGATTGATGTTTTTACTGACCAAACTAACCCTGTAGTCATAGCCGTCCACATCGCGTCCCCGGTTCCGACTGATGTTGTCCAGTTCCATTCTAAAAGGCGTACCCTCGTAAGCGACTTTCTGACCCACCCTGTTAAGTTTTTCGTCATGTGCAACAGATGTTTTGATTTTTCGATCAGATTTGCTATTTTTTCAGCGTCAATATCCTCATTAAATTGTTTCCATGTGTCTACGGCCACGTTCTTCTTCGAAACCTGTTCCTTCAGTTGGATGGAGGTTCCTGTGAACTGAATAATCGGCACTTTAATACGGTATCTGAGGATTCCAAATAAGGCCTTTATATTCAACTCAAAATCATCGTTATTTTCTATTCTCCTCAGATGGCCTCTTAATTCGACCTGTGAGGTAAGGCCGACAACCAAAATGAGCAAAAAAAAGAGACCGACCGCCGTCATCCAACCGTAAGGGTAACCGAGCATCATGATGCTTCCTCCGTTTCCCTAATATGGGTTGAATATAGTATGACCCGGCGGCCAAATCTCATTCTTTTATTTCTTCAATTGTCATCTGCTTGCCATCCAAACGTTCGAATAGCAGCTGAGTTTGTTCCTCCAGGGCATCATCGATATCAACGCTGCCTGGTTCTGGCAATTCTTTTATAGAAGGCAATCCAAAATAATCTAAAAATGATTTCGTTGTTCCATACAAGATGGGTCTACCAATCTGCTCGGCGCGACCAACCTCTTCGATTAAATCCTTCGATACAAGCGATTGTATCGCTCTATCACTCTTTACGCCCCGAATCTCTTCTATCGATATTCTCGTTATCGGCTGGCGATATGCGACGATAGAAAGCGTTTCTAGTGCGGCTTGTGATAGCTGTGATCTCGTAGGAGTGTAAGCCATGCGCTCAAAATAAGGTGCATGCTCCAAATGAGTCGTCAGCCGATATGAAGCTGCTACTTCTGCGATTTGAATACCGCGCCCCTCGCGCTCCAAATCCCGTTGCAAATCATAAACCAGATCAGAGGCCAGTTCGGCATCCAGCTCCAAAATATCTGCGAGCTGTCGCTTCGTAAGACCCTCATCACCTGCCATAAACAGCAGACCCTCAATAATTGTCTTCAACTTCGGATAATCCAATTTGCGACGACTCTCCTCTCCAATGAATGACGATGTCGTCAAATAACTGATGCTGAAAACAACGAATATGCTTCATTTTCATTAACTCCAGAATCGCTAGAAAAGTAACCACGATTTCATGCCTGTCCATATTCTCTCGAATAAGCCGTGAAAAACGAACCGTTTCAAATTGCTTCAGCACTTCGACAATGTCCCGTATTCGATCCTTAACGGAAATTTCATCACGATGTATGGTCGCAACAACATTACGTCTTGAAGCGCGTCGCAGCGCTTTTTGAAAGGCATTAATGAGATCCGACAAGTGTAGTCCCTCAACCGGATTTACAATCTCTTCCTTCAAAAATGGCGTCATATCCTCTGGTTCCCTTGAATAGACAAGACTGCGCTCGAATTCCTTCTCGCGCAGCTGCTCGGCAATTTGCTTGAATTTCCGGTATTCTACGAGCTTCTGGATGAGCTCATCTCGTGGATCCAATCCATCATCCGGCCAATCCTCATAGTCTTCCTCAAATATAGGCGGCTTTGGAAGTAGCTGCTTGCTCTTTATCGCCAAGAGGGTTGCCGCCATAACTAAAAACTCACTCGTGACCTCAAGCTCGAGCTCCTTCATCGCATGCAGGTAATCCATGTATTGAATCGTAATCTCACTGATAGACACCTCATGGATATCGATCTCAGCCTTGTCGATCAAGTGAAGCAGTAGATCTAGCGGCCCCTCAAAAGAATCCAGCTTATAAAGCACTGACACTTACATTTCCTCCCGCCTAGCCTTATCTTCGCTGCTTAGCCTTGCAATTGTTTGGTTAGATTCGCCATTTCAATCGCGCTTGTAGCAGCCTCATAACCTTTGTTGCCAGCTTTCGTGCCTGCACGCTCTATAGCCTGTTCGATCGAGTCAACTGTCAATACCCCGAAAATTGTCGGTATACCCGTCTTCAAAGCGATTGCCGCAACGCCTTTAGCTGCTTCGTTGCAAACAAAATCGAAATGCGGAGTTGAACCACGAATAACAGCGCCAAGCGTAATTACAGCATCATACTTTCCGCTTTCCGCCATTTTTTGGGCAATCAAAGGAATTTCAAATGCTCCTGGTACCCATGCTACCTCAACATCCGAATCTTGTGCGCCATGACGTTTGAAAGCATCGAGTGCGCCTCCAAGCAGCTTGCTTGAAATAAACTCATTAAAACGTCCTACTACTACTCCATATTTTAAACCTTCTGATACTAAATGTCCCTCATAAATTCGTGTCATTTTTCATCTTCCTTCCATTATTTTAAATGATGTAGTCAATATCTTCAAAGCTAAGTAAATGACCAAGCTTGGATTTCTTTGTGCGGAGATAACTTTTATTATCTTCCTTTAACTCCATTTGTATAGGAATACGCTCTACAACTTCTAGTCCGTAGCCTTCAAGACCTTTAATTTTTCTTGGATTGTTCGTCATCAAACGCATTTGGCGTACGCCAAGATCTTTCAAAATTTGCGCGCCTATACCATAATCGCGCAAATCAGCCGGAAAGCCAAGCTTTAAATTAGCATCTACCGTATCAAAACCTTCTTCTTGCAGTGCATAAGCCTTCAATTTGTTAATCAGACCAATGCCTCTACCTTCTTGACGCATATAAAGCAATACGCCGCTGCCTGCTTCTTCGATCTGTTTAAGCGCAGCCTCTAGCTGCGGTCCGCAGTCGCAACGATGAGAATGGAAAACATCGCCTGTTAAGCATTCAGAGTGAACTCGCACAAGCAGTGGACGCTCAGGATCGATGTCGCCTTTTACGAGTGCGATATGCTCTTTATTATCAACTAAATTCGTATAGGCAATCGCACGGAAAGTACCAAAATCAGTCGGCAGCTTCACATCAACCGCACGCTCAACAAGCTTTTCCTTCTCATTGCGATATTGAATAAGCTCTTGAATGGTGATGAGTTTCAGATTGTGCTTTTTTTTGAAGGCTAGCAAATCTGGTAAACGAGACATCGTGCCGTCTTCGTTAATAATTTCGCAAATAGCCGCAGCAGGCGCTGAGCCGCACATGACCGCAAGATCTATTGCCGCTTCTGTATGTCCTGCACGACGGAGTACGCCTCCAGGTCTTGCAATTAAGGGGAAAATATGACCAGGCCTGCGGAAATCTGCTGCTTTTGTCGTTGGATCAATAAGCGCTTTAACGGTTTCCGAACGCTCAAATGCGGAAATTCCCGTCGTTGTTCCAATATAATCAACCGATACAGTAAATGCCGTACCATGATAATCGGTATTATGCGTAACCATTGGCGGAAGATCAAGCTGGTCTGCTCGCTCTTGTGTAATCGGAACACACACTAGACCTCTAGCTTCCGTAATCATAAAATTAATAACCTCAGGCGTCATTGTATCCGCAAGCGCAATAAGGTCACCTTCATTTTCCCGATCCTCGTCATCCACGACAATAATCGGCTTGCCTAGCTTAAGATCAGCAAGTGCTTCTTCAATCAAATCAAATGGTTTTTTATCTGTTTGTTCCATGTGGGTTTCCCTCCTTTGTGACAACCAAACCTTTATAAGGCTTCTACCTAACCTTCAAAGGAATTTTAAAGTTTAAAGGCTACTACAACCTTAAAGGCTACTTCAAACCTTAAAGGCCACTTCAAACCTTAAAGGTTACTACCAACCTTAAAGGCCATTTCCAACCTTAAAGCTTTTCGAACCCACCCAAACCCTCCCTTCCAAGGGAGGGCCCCAAGGACTGCGTCCTCTGGACACCTGCAATTGGACTAACGTAGGCATTACTCAGGTGGTTGTGTGTTAACTTTGGTTTAGGATCGCTTTCGTCCCTGTGGGACACGCTTACGGTTTGAGCGGCCTATTAGTTAGTTCATTAGTTAGTTCAGTAGTTACATAAAAACTACTTACCTGTTAGTTGGGTTTCACCTCATCTTCAAAGGCCATTTCCAACCTTAAAACCTTTCGAACCCACCCAAACCCTCCCTTCCAAGGGAGGGCCCCAAGGACTGCGTCCTCTGGACACCTGCAACTGGACTAACGTAGGCATTACTAAGGTGGTTGTGTGCTAACTTTGGTTTAGGATCGCTTTCGTCCCTGGGGGACACGCTTACTGTTTGAGTGGCCTAGTAGGTAGTTCAGTAGTTACATAAAACTAAATACCTGTTAGTTGGGTTTAACTTCATCTTCAAAGGCCATTTCCAACCTAAAGCTTTTCGAACCCCCCCAAACCCTCCAGCACCAAAGCAAATACCTGCTTACACTAGTATTAGACCACTTACGTCTTGCGCTCCATAGTTAAATGGAAAAACTCCATCTAATTCGCTTGATTAGCCGTTTATTCTTTAATTAGCTGGAATTTATCATGTTAATTCAGCACATTATTCGAAAATGTGATGTTTCTGTCCAATTTACATGGAGTATTTCCTGTTAAATGGAATCTAGAGCTGATTAGAACTAAACTAACAGGAGGTTTTACCGTTAAATTGAGAACTTACTAGTAAGTTAAGAAAGCTAACCTATTTTCACATCGACTTACAAAAAACCATTTTCCATAAGGAATGATGTGGTGAGCTTGGACTTGGCTGATGCCGCTTCAGGTTGCTTGAAATGAAGCAGGTGATCAACATACTTGCCGATGACATCACACTCGATATTTACGGTATCGCCTGCACGCTTATGCTGTAAGGCCGTTTCGCCTAATGTGTGTGGAATGATCGATACGGAAAAGGAATGTGACGATGTATCCACTACAGTAAGACTAATGCCATCAATCGTAATCGAGCCTTTTGGAATCACATAACGCAGCATGTCTGCGTCGTCGATATGGATTTTATAAACAACAGCATTGGCATCCGTTTCTCGCGAAATGATTTTGCCTGTTCCATCGACATGGCCTTGAACAATATGTCCGCCAAAGCGCCCGCCAGCTTGCATCGCTCTTTCTAAATTCACCTGTTCGCCAGCACGAAGCTGATGAAGATTAGACTTGCGATAAGTCTCAGGCATCACATCAGCAGCAAATGATGCTCCATCAAACGACGTAACCGTTAAACATACACCGTTTACCGATATACTATCACCAAGCATAACGCCATCCGTCACTCGAGCAGCTCCGATTACTAACCTCATTGCTTCGCCCTGCTTCGTGATTCCTTTCATCTTTCCCACTTCTTCCACTAATCCGGTAAACATGGGGCTTCCTCCTCAAAGATCCGCTAATGCAGCGAACCTACTTCAAAACAACATAAAATTTCACTCTGATGTTGAAGCAACTTTCAGTCTCATTTTAATAAACAGGATATCCAGAGACACAAATGTCCTCGCCCGCCATCTCTACACTTACACGATCCAATGAAATAGCATCAGCCATTTTGTCGAATCCAGCGAAAGTAAATGTACCTGGCGCATCAATTCCGCCGATAATCTTGGTCGCATAATAAAGCATGATTTTATCGATAAGACCTGCCTCTAACATTGCGCCGTTTAATTGCCCGCCGCCCTCAAGTAAAATTGAACCGATCTCGAGCTCACCCAGCTTTTTCATCGCGTCAGTGAGATCTACTCTCGCTTCTGTTCCGCATGTGATGACCTCAATTCCCGCTGCTTCAAGCGCTTGACGATTTTCCGTGCTTGCTTGGCTAGAAGTTAAAACGATCGTTCTTATCGAGCGATCCGTTACAACCCTTGCACTAGTTGGTAACCGCAGCGTTGAATCCACGATGATGCGAATCGGATTAATGGCCGGGACAGATGCCCTCGTGTTGAGCAGCGGATCATCTGCAAGCAAAGTTCCTATGCCAACCATAATGGCCTCATGCTGATGACGGAGCGTATGAACCTGCTCACGAGCAATTGCACCTGTAACCCAGCGGCTATCACCTGTATGGGAAGCAATTTTACCATCTAGCGTACTTGCGGTTTTTAAAGTAACGAATGGAAGGCGTGTCGTAATGTACTTATTAAATTTTTCATTCATTTGTTGCGATTTTTGCTCGAATACACCAACCGTAACATCGATTCCTTCTTCACGAAGCCTTGCAATGCCTCGACCTGACACTGCTGGATTGGGGTCGCCACTTGCGACTACAACCCTAGCAGCCTTCGCATCGATAATTCTTTCACAGCATGGCGGTGTCTTTCCAAAATGACTGCATGGCTCTAACGTTACATAAACGGTAGCTCCTTCAGCCGCATCTCCCGCCATCTGAAGAGCATGCACTTCAGCATGACCGGTTCCTCGCTTTAGATGAGTGCCAATTCCGACAATTGTTCCATCCTTTACGACTACACAGCCGACAACAGGATTAATTCCGGTTTGGCCTGAAGCTTTTGCAGCCATTTCTAGCGCTAACCCCATATAATATTCGTCATTTAAAATGTCCATGAACAAAAAACACCCCCATCGGCATACGATCCGACAGGGGTGATGAAAGATAAATCGAGAACTACGACAAAACCGATCGACGTTGTCGGCTTTGAATTCCGACGTTATCGTTAATCGCAAAATCTGCGAAAATGGTTTGTAAAATACGCCAAATAAACACACCTATTTTGCATGTGAAATAAAACACATACAAATAAGCAGTAAATTGTAGCTGTCGAAGCATCCCCTTCTCCCATCCAGACTGTACTGTCGGTCCCGGAGTTTCACCAGGTCCACCGTTCTAATCGTATTATATCCGAATTCATTCGGATATAATGCCGTTTAGACGGGTCACGGACTGACGAGGGGCACAGAAATTCGGTTATCCGATATTCTGTGCCTTCTCGATCACCGCCGGTTAGGAATTTCACCTACCCCGAAGGATTGCTGCACTTACAATATTATAGTTAGTATCTTAACATTAAATCGTTTCAACTTCAACCTTTTCCATTTTGTCTCCGCCTTTGAAAGCATCAACAAACTCCATACCTTTTGAAACCTTGCCAAAAACAGTATGTCCGCCATCCAAATGCGGTTGTGGAGCATAACCGATATAGAATTGGCTGCCGCCTGTATTGCGACCAGCATGTGCCATTGCAAGTGAACCGCGCTCATGCTTATTAGGGTTGATTTCACAATTGATTTGGTAACCAGGACCGCCTGTACCTGTTCCGCTTGGACATCCGCCTTGTGCTACGAAACCTGGGATAACGCGGTGGAATGTAAGCCCATTGTAAAAGCCATCATTAGCAAGCTTCTCAAAGTTTGCTACTGTGTTTGGAGCATCTTGGTCGAATAGATCGATTAGTACCTCTCCGCCGTTTGCTAGTGTGATTTTTGCTTGTTTAGCCATTGCTGCATCTACCTTTCTTTTATCCGAATAAGACTACGTTACCAATTTCGCTCTTATTTCGCAAGCGATGATTTTTGAAGTCTAGCCGGAATGACGTCATTGCATACGATATTTTCAAGCGATTCACGCTTAACTGCAAGGTCTGCCTGACCATCTTTAACGAATACGACAGCCGGACGACGAATGCGGTTGTAGTTGCTCGCCATTGCATAATTATAAGCACCCGTACAGAAAACAGCAAGTAAGTCGCCATTTTTTGCTTTAGGCAATTCCAAATCCCAAATTAGCATGTCGCCGCTTTCGCAGCATTTGCCTGCGATAGAAACCGTTTCTTCAGCAGCTTCATTCGCACGATTAGCAAGCACTGCTTCATATTTGGATTGGTAAAGCGCTGGGCGAGGGTTGTCCGTCATACCACCGTCTACCGCAATGTATTTACGTACGCCTGGAATATTTTTGCTTGTACCTACTGTATACAATGTTGTTCCTGCATCGCCAACCATACTACGGCCTGGCTCTACCCAAATCTCAGGCAACGGGAACTCGGCATTCGTAAACTTCGAAATAATTGCACCTGTAATTGCTGCTACATATTCACTGATTGGCAAAGGAGTGTCGCCTTCAACATAACGAATACCGAAGCCACCGCCAAGATTGATTACCTTGAACGTAAGGTTAAGTTCATCGCGAATCGCAACCGCAAAATCAGCAACCTTATCTACAGCCATACGGAAGCCTTCAACTTCAAAAATTTGCGATCCAATATGTGAATGAACGCCCAAAATAATAAGGTTAGGCAAAGCAAGAGCTTCTTGAATCGCTTGTTTCGCAGCGCCGTTACCAAGGTCAAACCCAAACTTCGAATCCGTCTGGCCAGTTGAAATATAGTCATGCGTATGTGCTTCAACACCTGGTGTAATACGAAGCAGGATATTTACTTTCTTGCCTTTATCGCCAGCAAGTGCATTCAGAAGCTGAAGCTCCATGAAATTGTCAACAACGAAGCAGCCGATGCCAGCATCAAGCGCCATGTTGATTTCTTCAGGCGTTTTGTTGTTTCCGTGGAAATGAATGCGTTCTGCAGGGAAGCCTGCTTGCATAGCTGTGTAAAGCTCACCGTCGGATACAACATCCAGCGACAGCCCTTCTTGCTCAGCAATCGCACACATTGCCATTACACTGAACGCTTTGCTTGCGTAAGCGACTTGAAATCTAAGTCCTGATGCTTTGAAAGCTTCAACATACTCGCTTGCACGTTTACGAACAAGAGCCTCATCCACAATATATAGTGGCGTACCGAATTGTGCAGCCAAATCAGCTACATCACAACCGCCAATTTCCAAATGTCCTTTGTCGTTAATTTTACTAGTTCCATGCAGGTACATAATTTCCCCTCAGCTTTCTTCTATCTGCTTGCAGATAGAACGGATAGAATTTGCATTAATACGATTAGTATAACGCAACCTACCCGTATTTCGAAATGGATAAATCCACATTTCATTTGCATTTTATGAATTTACTCTGTATCTGGCAGCTTGTTTGACTGCTGCGGCTTCAAAATGTTTGGACGTGTTCGATTGTAAAGGACTGGCTGACGGATAATAATACTCCAAAGCGCGTGAATATCAAACGGAATAATTGGCCACATATATGGGCGGTTGAACGAGCGCTCTACGACCAGCATCAGCAGGATGGCCGTCGTCGCAATGACGAAACCCGGCACACTGAAGGCAGCCACCGCGATAATTAGCACGAGGCGTACAATACGGTTCGCAAGCCCCAGCTCATAGCTTGGTGTTGCAAACATGCCAATCGCTGAAATCGCCATATACAAAATAACCTCATTAATAAAGACGCCAGTCTTAACTGCAATATCGCCAATGAGAATCGCCGCGACTAACGACATAGCCGTTGCAAGCGAGGTCGGCGTATGGACCGAAGCCATCCTCAGCAAATCCACGCCAATCTCAGCAAGTAGAAATTGTACGACTAGCGGGAGCTTGCCTGTTTTATTCGGTCCAATAAAATCAAGCGCCAACGGCTTCATCTCAGGATGCATAACAAACAACAGCCATAACGGCAGCATAAACAACGATGCAAAAATACCTATAAATCGCACCCATCGCAAATAGGTTCCGATAAATGGTGTTTGTCGATTCTCCTCTGCATGCTGCATCAGATCGGTATAAGTAGTCGGTAGCGTCATTACACTTGGCGAAGTATCAACGAATACAGCTACAGATCCCTCCAGCAGATGTGCAGCCACCGTATCGGGCCTCTCTGAATATCGGACGAGTGGGAATGGATTCCAGCCCCTTTTTACTGTGGACTCCTCAAGCTGCTTGTCAGCAAGCGGCAGCCCGTCTATTTTCACCATTGAGATTTTATCTTTAACGGACTTAAGCAGCTCCTTGTCCACAATATCGTCAATATAAGCGATACAAACGTCAGTTTGTGTCCGATCACCCACCCGCATAATTTCATACCGAAGCTGGGGATCACGCAGTCGTCTGCGAACAAGCGATATGTTGACCATCAACGTTTCCACGAAACCATCCCTGCTGCCGCGTACGACTTTCTCAAGCGACGGTTCCTCTGGTCCTCTTGCGGGGAAAGCCTTTGCATCAATCATGAGAACACTAGATTCACCATCAATAAACAAAGCCGTTACACCCGATAATACGCACGTCAGCATATTATTCCAATCATCTTCCTTTATTACCTGCGCAGCAGGAACATACAAATCAAGGAAGGAATGAAAGGCGTGAGTAGACAAATCCTCGGGTTGGAGATATGTTAATCGCTTGAGTACATCTGACAGCAAAGTATCCTTAACCAAACCGTTCAGCGATAACATTGCTGTGCGCTTCTCACCAAACGTCATCTCTCTCACTACAACATCAAAGCTTACTTTATAACCGATCTCATTTTCCAATCTCGTCAGAACCTCATCCAAATCGCTAGGAATCGGCGTTATGTCATTGTTGCCGTTGCTATTTGAAACAGCTGTGCTAATATTATTTTTTTTATTACCACTAACGAATGATGCTTTATTTCCCGTAACTCCCGATTCCTCTTGCTGCTGATCGTTGTTGATTTCTAAAAATGGAGACCCTCCATTTTCTTCGTTATCTTTGTCATAATAATTTTCATTGTCTTTCATCTTCGCTCACTCCATCCTGACTGAATCACCATTGAAATACTAACCAATCGAACAACGAGCCCAACGTTTTCCCAAGAACCATCGCCATGACGAGACTGATCATGTAAGCAGATAAGTTCATTCTTTTTGCCAAAATAGGGAGAACATTCATTACCTCAGTTAAGGCAGCTGCGAGCATTCCGACAAACATGCCATCGATTAAACCTGTCACACTCAAAAATAATCCGGAGGGCAGTGAAAGCTTCCAGCTCATAAAATCAGCAAAGGTCCAGTACAACGATCCGCATATGACGGCTGTCTCAAACCACACCGACATCCGGTAAGCATTAGCAACCTGAGCAAGTCGTGGAATAAGATCAAGGACGATGAGCAAGGCCACCAATCCACTGCCTACAGCAAGTCCGCCTGCTAAGCCGAGCAGAGCAATAAAAATATTGGCCGCAGCATTAATCATGCTTGTTATCCTGTGTCTGATCGTAATCCGATTTTTTACGCATTTCGTCGGCGATGACATAGGCATTTACATTTTCTTGATACATATAGAGCTCAACCTCAAGCGGGTTAGGCTCCTCATTGAATCGTTTACGGAATAAATGGTTGAAAAACAACACCATTCCAAGACCGATGCCGAGCGAATACGGAATTTGAAACCACAGTGGATGCTCCGTCCGTTTCCCCGTTATCAACTCAACAATTCGAATATGAACCTCCTTCATACTGACGTCCGTATGAAAGTTCATAATAGCAAGTCCCGCTCCAAAAAACAGAAGCAGCCATGCAAAAATAAGCACAGCAATACGCGGCTTAACGGGCTTCTCCGCCACCATGACAAGAACCTGAGGATCTCCATAGGCTTCAACCGTTAAGCCCGGCTCAAGCTCTCGTATGGCTTTGACAATTTGCAGTAAGTCTATAACGACGCGATTGCCGTCCGCCTTCTTGTGCTCGTAGAGAACAAGGTCCTTCAGGCGATTCTCAAGCATATCGTCCTTTGCTAGCAGCCTTGCTGCTTGACCCAAGGAGACGCGTTGATTCGGTTTCGTATAAATCCGTTTTTTCAGACGCAGATAGAGGACCGAATGGTTGGGCTTTTCCATTTGTCAACTTCCCTTCTGCTGATATGTTGGTGTATGTTTCCCTTTTAGTATGATAAAAGGACGATTCGGATACTCATGCAAATAGAGGTAAAAAATAGAAAAAAACCAAACCGCCTTAAAGGGCGATTTGGTCTCGGATGGACTGCAATATTTTTTTCTCAAGTCGTGATACCTGCACCTGTGATATTCCCAGCCTGCTTGCTACTTCGGATTGCGTTTTGTCGCGGTAATACCGCAAGTACACAATTAATCGTTCACGCTCGCTTAGACCTTCAATGGCTTCCACAAGCGCTAGCTTGTCAAACCATCGATCTTGAGATTCATCGGCTATTTGGTCCATCAGTGTGATAGGGTCCCCATCATTTTCAAACACGGTTTCGTGTATGGACGTTGGCGGTTTATTCGCTTCTTGGGCGAACACGACATCCTCTGGGGTGATGCCCAGCCGCTCTGCAACCTCACTGATGGTGGGCAATCGACCTAATGTTTTGGAAAGCTCATCCTTCATTTTGCGCACCTTATTGGCTGTTTCCTTGAGGGATCTGCTAACTTTCAACGTACCATCATCGCGTAAAAACCGTTGGATTTCCCCAATGATCATAGGTACAGCATAGGTTGAAAACTTAACATCATAGGACAAGTCGAATTTGTCTACTGATTTAAGTAAACCGATGCAGCCGATTTGGAACAAATCATCGGGCTCATAACCACGATTGATGAACCGCTGCACGACTGACCAAACGAGCCGAATATTACACTGTACGAGTGTATCTCTTGCAAGCGTATCGCCGGATTGACTTAACGCAATAAGCCGCTTCACTTCCGCGTCATCCAAGTATGGCTGGGCCGTCTGCTTTAGATTGACATCCATGAGGTTCAACCCCTATACGCTAATTGTAGAGCGCTTTTTTCGATTCAATTCGTTTCAGCATTGTTACGCATGTGCCACCGTCTACCTGACTTGAAACCTCAAAACGATCCATAAAGTTTTCCATAATCGTAAAGCCCATACCAGAGCGTTCCAGTTCAGGCTTCGACGTGTAAAGCGGCTGACGAGCAAGCTCCAAATCTTCAATGCCAAGGCCATTATCCGACACCGTAATAGATACTGAATCTCCTTCGATTCTCGCCTCTATTTTGACCTGACAGGAGGGATCGTTCACGTAGCCATGTATGATCGCATTAGTAACAGCCTCAGACACAGCAGTCTTCAAATCATTCAGCTCCTCGAGCGTCGGATCCAGCTGTGACACAAATGCAGCTACCGCGATTCGTGCAAAGGCTTCGTTTTCCGATCGGGCGCTGAAGGAAAGCGTCATTTCATTGGAACCGTTCATGACACCACCTCCAAACTGGAAATTGCGGTACGTTCGTTTTCATGAATCGTCAGTATTTTGAACAGGCCCGACATTTCGAATAAGCGATGAACATTTGGATTCACATCACAGACGACCATTTTGCCGCCCTTGCTCTTCACCTGCTTGTATCGGCCCAATATGACACCGAGACCAGAGCTGTCCATGAATTGCAGCTCCTTCAAGCTAAGAATGATATGATCGCTGTTGCCGCGGAGAAGGGCCTCTTCCATCTTAAAGCGTACGACATCGGCTGTATGGTGATCCAACTCGCCCCGAAGCCTTACGATCAGCACATTGCGGTATTGCTCCAATTCTGCTTGCAGACTCATTATGCTGTTCATCTCCTCTAGGTTTTTTCAAACACAAGCAAAAACGCCTTCGGCGTCTTTCAGACGCTGATGCAGCTTTGACGGTGAAATATAAGACAAGTATGAGAAATTGATATACTTGCTTATATTTTAAGAAAGAATAGGCCTTACCTGTATGCCTTCCTTACATTTCACCGTAAAACATGGACTGATCTTCGATGAGTCAGATTCAGACGTTTACACTTGCCGAGATAGAACTAGCAATTCTCCAAAATGCTTCACGATTCCTGCATGCCGACAAAACTAGAAGCATACCGCTAACAGATGACAAAATACGAGTCGTTATCAGACATAAAGTTTATGTCTGCGTTAAGTAAATAGACCAGAGAAGGAACGCTTCAACAATCTCCACCAGCCTGCCCGTTCGATTGACAGCGGCGCATCCACATCAAATTCTTTGAGCACTTGATCACCTTGATAGACAACAAGTTTACCTATCTGCTGGCCAATTTGAACCGGCGCCTTAAGCGGGCCATCAATTTTCAGTTCATAACGAATATCTTTTGTTGGACTGCCTTTTTTAAGAAGTACGCTGTACGCATGCTTAGCTACAAGCGGGAGCTCAGGAGCGGTTCCCTTCTCGATTTTCAGCGTTCCCATCGACTCTCCTTCTTTGATAATCGAGTGATTCATATATTGTGCGAATGTATAATCGAACATTTGAGAGACTTCAGCATTTCTAGTCTTCGTATCCGGCTCTCCCATTACAACAGCAATTACACGCATATTATCGCGCCTTGCTGTAGCCGATAGACAATATTTCGCTTCACTCGTAAAGCCAGTCTTTAAACCGTCGGCTCCACTATAAAAACGTACTAGCTTATTCGTATTTACGAGCCAAAAAGGCTTCACAGACGTCTTCCGCAAATAATCCTGGTAAAGCCCTGTATATTTAGTGACTTCAGAATGCTTTAACAGCTCCCGAGACATAACCGCAATATCATGTGCCGAAGAATAATGATTGACTACAGGCAAGCCGTTTGGATTGGAAAACTGCGTATCGTTCATGCCTAGCTGCTGAGCCCTCTCGTTCATCATCGTAACGAATTGCTGTTCTGTACCAGCGAGCTTCTCAGCCATTGCCACGGATGCATCATTGCCGGAGGCAAGTGCTATGCCTTTGATCATATCTTCAACGGTCATTTCCTCTCCCGGCTCAAGAAAAATTTGGGATCCGCCCATAGAAGCTGCGTATTCGCTTGTTTGTACCTTGTCTGTTAATTTAATCTTGCCGTCATCAAGAGCCTCCATAATGAGCAACAGCGTCATTATTTTGGTAATGCTTGCAGGCGGAAGCTTATCATGACTGTTTTTTTCGTAAATAACCGTCCCGCTATCTGCATCCATAAGAATGGCAGAACGAGCTGAAGGTGCCAAATTCGCGTTAGAGGCTTGACTTTGTGGCGCAGGGGTCGGACCGGGAGCTGGTGTTGGCTCCACAGCGGCAAAAGCGGCTGTCGGCAGCACAAGCGCAAATGCAAGAATGAGTATACAGAACTTGATAGTACGATTTACCAACTAAATCTCCTCCTGTTAAAGTTTTGTGAAGCAAAACTTGCTTCATAAGCATACGCTTAGTTTTGAGAAGCAAAACTTGCTTCGTAAGCATACGCTTAGTTTTGAGAAGCAAAAAGTTTGCTGCACAATTCGCTTATATTTCTCTTTTTAGTGTTGACTCTTAAGTTGGAAATTATTCCATCAGCTAGAGTTAATTGCAAAGCAAAAAAATCCGCCCCTAATTTCGGGACGGATTTCATAATATATTTTTTAATTATACCGAGTTATGCCTTCAGCAGTTATGACGGATAGTAATAGTGCACGCGACTGCGGCTTCTCTGAAGAAATCGTATATGCATTCCTTACCCGGTCAGCAACAGCAAGCGCGGATTCATTTGATTCACGGACATGCAGCAGGGCAAGCGTTTCACCCGCATTAACCGGATCGCCAATTTTTTTGCGAAGCGTGACCCCAACCGCATAATCAATTTCTGCATCGTATGTTGCTCTTCCGGCACCAAGGAGCATAGCAGCAAGACCCAGCTGTTCGGCTTCAATTGCATTGACAAAGCCTGAATCTTCAGCTTTTACTTCAATAATTTCAGGTGCTTGTGGAAGCTTGGCATTATCGTCAACAATTGAAGCGTCTCCACCCTGCGCAGTAATAAACGCTTTGAACTTCTCAAGCGCAGCTCCGCTTGCGATCTGATTACGCAGCAGCTGCTTCGCATCCTCTACAGAATCGGATTTACCACCCAATACGACCATATGCGCCCCTAGTGTCAAGCAAAGCTCTGTAAGATCCTCTGGGCCGTTTCCTTTGAGCGTTTCAATTGATTCTTGTACTTCTAAAGCATTTCCGATTGCAAAGCCGAGAGGCTGATCCATGTCGCTTATAACAGCAGTCGTATTTCGACCGACCTCTGTCCCGATATCTACCATTGCTCGTGCCAATTGCTCTGAGTGCTCCAACGTTTTCATAAATGCTCCGCTGCCGGTTTTCACATCAAGCACAATCGCATCAGCGCCTGCAGCAATTTTCTTGCTCATCACGGAACTCGCAATAAGTGGTATCGACTCTACTGTAGCGGTAACATCACGCAGTGCGTAAAGCTTCTTGTCCGCTGGCGCAAGATTTCCGCTTTGCCCGATAACCGCTAACCCGATATCGTTCACCTGCGTCATGAACTTCTCGCGTGAGAGCTCGGTACGGAAGCCTTCGATGGATTCAAGCTTATCAATGGTGCCGCCGGTATGACCTAAGCCACGACCGGACATTTTGGCAACAGGAATGCCTACTGATGCAACTAATGGCGCAAGGATCAAAGTTGTTTTATCCCCCACGCCTCCTGTGCTATGTTTGTCTACTTTAATTCCGCTAATAGGACCAAGATCAACCTGATCACCTGAATTAGCCATCGCAAGCGTAAGCGCAGCTGTTTCTCTTGAGGTCATCCCACGAAAAAAAACAGCCATCGCCCATGCTGATAACTGATAATCCGGAATATCACCACGAGAATATCCGTCAATTAAAAAAGTCAGCTCCGAAGCGGTCAGCTCGCCGCCATCTCTTTTCTTCTGAATAAGATCTACCGACCGCATTTGTCTCTCTCCATTCACCATTACGTTGTTGATTAGTTATATAATGCACGTCGCTCCCTTTGCACCTGGACGATAATCTCATCTAAAGTTTGGCTTAGTACAAGCACGTCCAAGTGCTGAAGGCTTTCATTCAATAGAGCTGCTTCAATCATCTTTTTACGTAACTGCTCCATCTGCGTGAGAACTTGCTTGTCCATGTCATTGTCCACTCCATCTGTCTTTAATCATGGACATTATACGACGAATCATAAAAAAAACACTGTCATAATGAGTCGACGAAAATATTACAATTGTGTTACGAAATTGTTAGATTTGCGCAATTAATGCGTTAACAAGACCCAAAAATTGGGACTTGACACGTTCCGTCGTTTCCATAACTTCAGCATGCGACAACGGTTGATCCAAAATACCCGCTGCCATATTGCTAATACACGATATTCCAATGACTTCAATCCCTGAATGACGTGCTGCTATGACCTCGGCAACAGTCGACATTCCGACAGCGTCGGCTCCAAGAACACGCAGCATTCGAATTTCTGCAGGTGTCTCATAAGTTGGTCCTAGCAGACCTGCATATACACCTTCACGTAGTGTAAAACCTTGAGCTGTGGCAATATCGCGTGCTACTGTACGCAGACGCTTGCTATATGCTTCTGACATGTCTGGGAATCTTACGCCTAGCTCATTGTCATTTGGACCGATCAATGGATTTTTGCCAGTCATATTTAAATGGTCAGAAATTAACATCAGGTTGCCCGCTTCATAATCCAGATTGATGCCGCCTGCTGCATTTGTAACAAGCAATGTTTTCACCCCAAGCGCCTTCATGACACGAACAGGAAACGCCGTTAGTTCCGGTCCGTATCCTTCGTACATGTGAAAACGTCCGCGCATCAACAATACCGTTTTGCCTGAAAGTGTTCCAATCAACAGCTCACCCGCATGTCCTTCGACAGTGGAAATTGGGAAATGTGGGATATCATGATATTGAATCGTAACTGCATTCTCCAAATAGTCGCCAAGCACACCAAGTCCCGAGCCCATAATTAATCCAATTTCCGGTCTTTGCTCTGTTTGAGCCTCGATATATTTTGCTGCTTCCTTAATGTTCGCTGCTGTTAGTCCTGCTGATGTAATTGTAGTCATCCTATTTCCTCCTAAAGGTATGTTCATAAAACGATTGGTATCTATTCTAAAAAAAAATTACTCTTGTTCACTTGTGACAAGCTCAGATAGGAAGCTAGTTCCGTTAGGCGGTGCCACAACTCCAAAATTATCGGCAATTGTTGCTCCAAGATCTGAGAACGTTGAACGTATTTGGAGTGGTCCTGGTTCAATAAAAGCAGGACTCACGATCAATATCGGTACGTATTCACGAGTATGGTCTGTACCTGGATGTACAGGGTCATTCCCATGGTCCGCTGTCACAATAAGCAAGTCTCGCTCGCCAAGCTGCTGTTCAAGCAAAGGAATGGCGCGATCGAACTCTTCCAAAGCCGATGCATAACCAATTGGATCACGGCGATGTCCGTATAGCGAATCAAAATCAACAAGGTTCGTGAACAGCAGTCCTTTAAAAGGCTGTTTCAGCTGCTCGATTGTTTTTTCGATGCCGTCCGCATTGCTTTTTGTCGGTGTAGAAGCCGTAATGCCCTCTCCGTCAAAAATATCGTTTATTTTCCCGATTGCAATGGAATCAAAACCAGCATCTTTCATAGCATTCAATACCGTTGGCTGCGGAGGCTTCACTGCGTAATCATGACGATTAGGCGTGCGTTTGAAAGCTCCCGGCTCGCCAATATACGGCCTTGCAATAACGCGTCCTACCGTGAAACGCTCGTCCATTGTCAGTTCTCTTGCTATTTCACAAGCGCGATATAGTTCTTCCAAAGGAATGACATCCTCATGCGCAGCAATTTGAAAAACACTGTCAGCTGATGTATACACTATCCATGCACCAGTTTCCATTTGCTCGGCACCTAGCTCATCGAGAATATCTGTGCCGCTCGCTGGCTTGTTGCCAATGACTTTACGCCCCGTTCTCTCTTCGAAAGGAATAAGCAGCTCAGGCGGAAAACCATTTGGGAATGTTTGAAATGGCACCGTCATCTCTAGTCCCATAAGCTCCCAGTGACCAGTCATCGTATCTTTGCCAACCGACACCTCGGCCATTTTACCATAATAAGCTGCAGGCGCTTCAGAAGATGGACTCCAATCATGGATATTCGCTATACGATCAAGCCCCCATCTTCTGAGATTTGGAAGCTGCGTTAACGGAGCTCTCTCTATGATATGGCCAAGCGTGTGTGAGCCTAGATCACCGAATGCCTCAGCATCTGGCAGCTCACCGATTCCAACGCTATCCAGTACGATTACTGTAATTCGATTAAATCTCATATGTATGACTTCCTCCTCTGTAATTGGGATTTATCGACGTCGATCCCGTTAAGCACGCGGATGAGCTCGAGAATAAACTTCTTTCATACGCACTTTGGACACTTGTGTATACTTGAGCGTAGATGATATATCCGCATGTCCGAGCAATTCCTGAACAGATCGAATATCCGCGCCATTATCGAGTAAATGTGCTGCTACGGAATGTCTAAGGGTATGAGGCGTAATCTCTTCTTCAATCCCAGCTTCCTTCGCGTACTTCTTTATCGTCTTCCAAAATCCTTGTCTTGTCAAACGTGTCCCTAGATGGTTTAGAAACAACGCCGATTCAGACGATCTTTCTGTCAACAATTCATCTCGGCCCGATTGTAAATATTCTAATATCGCATCTGAGGCTAATTTTCCAAAAGGAACAAGCCTTTCCTTCTGTCCAGTGCCGATGCATTGTATAAACTCAAGCTGCATATTAACATGCTCAACATTAAGTGACACAAGCTCTGATACTCTAATTCCGGTTGCATAAATAAGCTCCAACATCGCTTTATCGCGTTTACCGGAAGCACTTGAGCTGTTAGGCGTCTCAAGCAGAGTATTCGTGACAGCCACACTTAATATGCTTGGCGGCTTCTTCTCCTGTTTGGGTGCCTCGATATAGATCGAAGGGTTATTCGGAATAACGCCCTCGGCAAGCAAATAATGAAAAAATGCTCGAACCGAAACGATATGCCTTGATAACGTAGCGACCTTTCTGCCCTGTTCCTTCAAATGGAGCATATACCTTGACATGTGATGACGCTGCACAGCAGTAATCTCGCTCAATCCTTGCTGATTCACATAAGTAATAAATTGATTCAAATCCCGCTCATAGGAAGAGAGCGTATTTGCTGACAAACCTCGTTCTACCCGCAAATATTGAATGTAACGATTTAAATGAGCCTTCATTGGACTTCCTTTCACATAAGACACCATTCTAACATGCTTTTCTACAAAAATATTCAACATTCGACTCTATTAATCCTGCTTGTAATCGTTTATCTGCACAACCTTAACAATCCATTACTCGCCGTACCAATAAAACCAGCGAAGCCGATCGGCAGCATCTTTACTGTCAGGCGAATTGGGATCCGTCACAAAAACCTTCATTGCATGCCCTTTAGGCTCGCGATAAGGATGTATAGGAGAAATCGCGTCGGCAAGCCAGCGATAGCCACCAGTGACGACAAAAAGCAGAACAACAAAAACAAAAATAAAGAAAATACGGCTCGTCCATCTCCGAATCGAGAAAACCATATAAACCAGCCTCCTTCATATGCTGATACGTTGTCGTTTGTCCATTCGTATCACCATATGAGGAGGCAGGTACTAATATGTCATTCATCCAGCAAATGCTCATAAGGAACGCTGTTCAACCAATTTTCTAAAGGTACATAAGGCTGGTTAGTCGCTGTTGCAACCGGTTTATAGGTTACCTTGCCGGCATGAGTGTTTACGCCTTTTTGCAACGGCAAGCTATCACGAACAGCCTTCAAGCCATTATTCGCCAAATCAAGCGCATACGAGATCGTTACGTTTGTTAAAGCGAGTGTTGAAGTCCGCGGCACTGCTCCTGGGATATTGGCAACTGCGTAATGAACGACACCATGCTTCACATAGATTGGGTCCTTATGGGTTGTCGGTCGATCTACGGTTGCAATCGATCCGCCTTGATCGACTGCAACATCCACGATAACGGCTCCTTTTTTCATACTTTGTACCATTTGCTCTGTCACCAGATGAGGTGCCCGTGCACCTGGAATGAGAACTGCCCCAATGAGCAAATCTGCTTTTGCGACAGCTTCAGCAATATGGTAGGGACTTGACATCAGCGTATGAACTCTGCCGCCAAAAATATCATCCAAATATCTCATGCGGTCCGCACTTTTCTCTAAAATAACTACATTGGCACCCATACCTAGAGCAATTTTGGCCGCATTCGTGCCTACAATTCCACCGCCAATGATTACAACCTCCGCAGGTGGAACACCGGGAACCCCGCCGAGCAGGACGCCTCTTCCTCCGTTAAATGCTTCTAAAAACTGTGCGCCTACCTGCACTGACATTCTTCCAGCCACTTCACTCATCGGAGTAAGCAGCGGCAGACTGCCGTTTGCAAGTTGTATCGTCTCATAAGCAATGCCAGTAACACCACTATCAACGAGCGCTTTCGTCAATTCAGGTGCCGCTGCCAAATGCAAGTACGTAAACAGCAATAAACCTTCGCGAAAATAACCAAACTCCTCGGAAAGAGGCTCTTTCACTTTCATGATCATTTCCGCGCGCGACCATACTTCTGCTGCTGTTGCAACGAGCTCTGCTCCTTCACGCTCATAATCGTTGTCTTCAAAACCGCTGCCACTGCCCGCCCCTGTTTCTACAAGTACTTGATGACCAGCTGCAGACAGCATCGTAACGCCTGCGGGCGTTAAAGCAACGCGATACTCGCTTTGTTTAATTTCTTTCGGTACTCCTACAATCATACCCATTTCCTCCTCTAAAGCTTTTGTGATTGAAATGCTTAAATAATCGCTTTCTATGTTGTATGAGAGTTCTAGATGGAATGATCGTCCTTTTCGTGATCTTCACAGTGAAATATATGTAGAACATAAACTTCATTTCTATACTTTGTTATATTTCGAAAAATATGTGCGCGAATGACAAGTACCCATACCAAAAAGCAAGCTATCCCATAGACTGAGAAAGGAATTGCTTGATTAGGGGGTTCTAGGTCATTGTCAAAACTTAAAGGTATTTATAAAAGCTGTATTTCTTGCAAATCATCCCGAAACACCCACCGCAAGCTAATAACACTCCAATCAGCTAAATCCTATAAACGCTGTCTTCGGCATCTTAAACAATTAGGGATTACACCGTTCAAAACCGTCTCAAAAAGCCGAATAATCGGTTGTCATTTTCATAAAAACTCTTCTTTACAGTCATTACTAAGTCTTCCGCAAATTAAGCTTGTTGAAAAAGACTATAGAATCCGTGCTCACGGTCTTCCCGTTAGTAAACCACGAAAGTGCAGCTATTCAATGCCTTTGCTCACACCAGCTACTATACCCGCCCTTGTGCCATGGAATATTAACCTTGTAAAAGCACCAGACGCTTGGGCTACAACACGAGGTAAATCCATTAATGTTGCAATCCTCGACACCGGGATCGCGAGCCACCCCGATTTGCAAATAGCAGGTGGGATCAATACGATCAATAGAGGCTCATACGCTGACGATAATGGTCATGGGACCCATGTAGCTGGAATCGTAGCAGCAGTAGGGAAAGCAGGTAATCTCATAGGTACCGCGCCTGAAGTGAATTTATATGCGGTTAAAGCACTGAATAAGGACGGAGAAGGATTTGTTTCGGATATTATCGAGGGAATCAATTGGTGCGTCAAAAACCGCATGCATGTCATTAACATGAGCTTTGGCATCCTCGGATCAGAAAACAGTGATACGTTGCACAACGCGATAAAACGTGCAGCGAAGCAAGGTATTGTCATCGTTGCTTCTGCTGGAAATGAAGGAAGTACAAGCCAAAAAATTGACGTGCCGGCTTCATTTAATGAAACGATTGCGGTTGCTGCTACAACACGGGCGAATAAAATTGCTAGTTTTAGCAGCAGAGGCAGCGGTATCGGCGTTTCAGCACCTGGTGAAAATATTACGTCCACTTGGCTAGGCAACAAATATGAGAAGCTCTCTGGCACAAGCATGGCCTCTCCTCATGTTGCAGGCGGAGCAGCTTTGCTTCTAGCTGAGAAACCTGGACTCCGCCCCAATTCAGTAAAAACAATGCTGCGAAAACATGCGCTCAAGCTGAATGATTATAGTACGATCGCACAAGGAGCAGGTTTAATGCAGCTTGATCATATTTTTGAAGCTTAATAGAATGCCAAAACGGCTTGCCGTCCAGTTATGCTGGGCAGCCAAGCCGTTTATGATTGATTTTCATTTGGGTTTGCATTATCGTTCTTTTCTTTGCATCGATGGCAGATCCCTTGAAAGTCAAGGCGATGATCGACTACAAAAAATCCATACTCCTGCTCAAGCCTTTCTTCTAAAGGCAATAGCCAGTCTTCCTTGATCTCATCCATAGTTCCACATTGTACACATATAAGGTGATGGTGATGATGCTTATTGCTGTCCGTACGAAGATCGTACCGCGCTACCCCGTCGCCAAAATTCAATTTTTCGACAACATGCATTTCACTAAGCAATTCCAATGTCCGATAAACCGTTGCAAGTCCGATTTCTGGGGCTTTATCCTTAACTAGCATAAATACATCTTCAGCGCTAAGATGGTCATCTTCATTTTCAAGTAAAACTCGTACCGTTGCTTCGCGCTGCGGGGTTAATTTGTAGCCCTGCGACTGCAACTGTTGTTTAATCTTATCAATCCGGGCTTCCATGATTTCCCCCCTACCACATGACTGCGCCTTTTTCAGGAAAGGTTTCCTCTCATTATAGGGGCTAACATGCCGTAAAGTCAAACATTTTGGTGTCAGATTGTGGCGCTAACGGACGCAAGAAGTGGCGAAACCCAGCTGATCATTGCAGGTGAAATATAAGCTTCAAATAATGCTGCACCTGCAAAAACTAACAACATCAGCACAGCTGTGGATGTAAACGAGCCTAGCTCAGGCGCAAGTTCCCCTTTTTGCCGGAGGAGCCTATTTTTGATAACGAACATGGAAAATGAGATCGCAGCTGCGCTCATAATAACCATCGCTGGAACTGCAATGATGTTCTGAGGTGCGATGGACACCAGTGAAAACAACACTCCTTTCCATGCATATTGATTGATGAGCGTTCCAACAGAAAATCCAACTAATGCTCCCTTCAAAAAATTAAGAGCGAGCACTCCCGGTATGCCTATAACCGTAATCCCAAGCAACCACAACACAAGAAGCCACTTGCTATGGAAAAAAAATCGATCCCAAAACGAATCCGCAGCTCCAGAACCAATCCCCTGGTTGATCATTTGAACATATTGATCTACATCTAGAGCTAGATCCTGCTGCTGCTCCAGCGTAAGTGCATTCACCATCAAAGCGCCAAAAATGACACCCACAATAAATAATACGGACACAAAAACGTATAACGACAATTGATTTTTGGCCATGGTCACCGGACCTTTCGGAGTTGTTTGACCCCGCCCTAAATTTAGGGCTTCTACCAAACCTACATAGGCTTTTTCTTCGTTTAATAGGCTTTACACCAAACCTTTAAAGGCTTAGTGCTAAACCTTTGAATGCTTAAATCTTAACCTTTGAAGGCTTAATACTGAACCTTTAAAAGCTTTTATGAAAATCTGTAAACATTTTTTTGTAAAGATTTGTAATAACAGTATCATTAGAAACTTACCCTACCCCAAGGGCTTTTCGAACCCACCCAAACCCTCCCTTCCAAGGGAGGGCCCCAAGGGTTGCACCCTCTGGACACCCGCAACTCGACTAACGTTGGAGAAAATCTGGCTCGGGATGCTAGGTTTACTTTGGAGCGCTTTCGTCCCTTTGGGACACGCTGGAAGCTTCTCGTTGGCTGTTGCTCATTTCAATTTTGATTGGCTTCTTCCAGACTTTAATGGCTAGTACCATACATTCAAACAAACTTTCAAAGGCTCATCTTTTATCTAAATCTTCTGTCTCCCAAGTACTTTTCGAACCCTCCCAAACCCTCCCTTCCAAGGGAGGGCCCCAAGGGTTGCACCCTCTGGACACCCGCAACTCGACTAACGTTGGAGAAAATCTGGCGCGGGATGCTAAGTTTTCTTTGGAGCGCTTTCGTCCCTTTGGGACACGCTGGAAGTTTGTGGTCTTTCTTTTGTTTAAGTTCAGTAAAAACAAAAAGCAGAGCGTGAAAAAAATGAATATTTTTGAAGAAAGAAATCCATGTTTTGTTTTATTTCAATACTCCAATGAAGATAACTATCGCTACCAAATGTCTATTCCGATGAAGTTAATGGACACTAGGGATCTTATTTTTCTTGATTCCACACTTTTGCAGCACTAACGGACATAGAAGCCCTTATTAGGTTCAAAAGTTACGTTTAGGCTCCATTTCACCTATATAACGGCTTCTGTGTCCGTTAGGTGTTCGTTTGCACCTTAATTCTCGCAATTAGCGCCTCTTATGTCCGTTAGGGTCGAGTTTAAACACATCAATTACTGATTCATAACCTAAATCAAGAAAAGGATAAGGGTTGTCTTACTTTTTATTATATGAGGAGTTATAGAGAGGTATGACGGGTATGTTGTGGGAAGACAAGGTCGGTTAGAACCGACCTGTCAAGTTGTATAGTTTCCATGCGTAGACAGCTAGAATCGTTTTGGCGTCGCTGATGCGGCCTTCTTGAATATAGGCTTCAGCTTGTTCAAGAGTGATCGCTTCAACCTTCAAGTCTTCATCGTCATCAGGGTTTATGACACCCTGCTCCACTTTATCTGTGAAATATATATATAGCTTCTCATCCGCAAAACCTGGTGAAGTATAGAAAGCGCTAAGGAGTGTCAAGTCGTTTGAGCGATACCCCGTCTCTTCTTCTAGCTCACGGGCTGCTGCTGTCATCGGATCTTCTCCTGGATCAAGCTTGCCTGCAGGAATTTCGATTTGGAATTTTTCCAACGGCTTGCGGAATTGCTCCACGACAAGCAGCTTTCCATCCAAAAGAGCCATAACTGCAGCAGCTCCCGGGTGTTTGACGATCTCTCTTGTCGCGGTTCTGCCATCTGCAAGCGTGACTGTATCTACCTGCAACGTTATCATTTTACCTTCAAAAATAGGCTCTGTCTTAATCGTTTCCTCGCGCCATAGTTCAGCTCTTTGTTGCTCTTCCACTCGTAATCGCCCCTTAAATTGAATTTGCTTCTTTCGCATAACTTGTCCTGACTCTGCATAACTATCATTATATCAAATCGGCAGGGGGAGATTAATATGAAACAATATGTTGCACTCAATCACTTGCGTTTAGTAGGAAAAGGCTGGGAAATACGGCATCAGCTGCGAAAGCTTTCTGCTTCATCCCTATCAAGAACACCTATGTCCGAATATACAAATGTCATCAGCGTACGCCGTATTCCTTTGGAAAAAACGAATTAAGCACACCATATCACGCAAGTAGACAAAAACCCTCCCTCCGCGACCAGCCAAAGCTGAACCGCAGGATTGAAGGGCTTTCTGTCATGTTACGGTGTACTACTGTGCTTCGGACGCTTGTTTAATAATTTCTACGACAAGCTCAGTCGTTTTAACCAAATCTTCAACCTTGATCTGCTCTTTAGTTGTATGAATATGCTCATAGCCAACTGCGAGATTGACAGTAGGTATGCCTAAGCCGTTAAAAATATTTGCATCGCTTCCCCCGCCGGAATGGAACGTACGCGGCGTGCGGCCGATCGCAATGATTGCTTTTTTCGCGAGCTGTACCACCGGATCTGCATCATCATACTGATACGCTGGGTAAATCACTTCACTCTCCAGCTCTCCCCGTGCTCCAAACTCTTCTGCAGCGCTCTCAACCGCTTTACGCATCGCATCAATCTGATTGTCCAGCTTATGCTGTACAATACTTCTCGCTTCAGCATATAGCGTAACAAAATCACAGACAATATTTGTAGCGCCACCGCCCTCGAATCGACCGATATTCGCAGTTGTTTCTTTATCTATACGCCCAAGTGGCATTCTCGCGATTGCCTTTGCTGCAACTTGAATGGCACTGATGCCATCCTCAGGATTAACGCCAGCATGAGCTGAACGGCCATACATTTTGATCGTGACCTTCGCCTGAGTTGGCGCTGCCACCGCTATATCACCAACTGCACCATTTGAATCAAGTGCATAGCCAAACTTAGCCTCCAGCTTCGATGCATCAAGTGAACGTGCACCAAGAAGACCTGATTCTTCTCCGACAGTGATGACAAATTGAATGCGACCATGCGGAATGGATTGCTCCTGAACGACACGGATTGCTTCGAATATTGCAGAAATACCTGCTTTATCATCAGCGCCGAGAATCGTTGTTCCATCGCTTCTTATGTAGCCATCCTCGTCAAGCTGTGGCTTGATGCCAACACCAGGTGTAACTGTGTCCATATGGCATGTAAAAAAAATCGTAGGTACCGATGCTGCTGTTCCCTCTGCTTCCCATATGGCAAACAGATTGCCTGCACCATGCCCCGTCTTGGCTGCTGCATCATCTTCGCTAATTTGCAAGCCAAGTGCTTCGAACTTTTGCTTAAGTACACGGCTTATTTCCTGCTCGTGTTTTGTTTCACTATCAATCTTCACTAATTCCATAAATTCGTTCACTAAACGATCTTTTGCAATCATTAACGTTTCCTCCGTCCATTACTTTCGTATACAATAGAGTAAATGACAAGCTCATAGCATGCTATGACGTTCCAAATCAAGAAAGGGGTTTTTCATATGCGCAGACAGCGATTGATTCGAATTGTTGCCATCGTTCTCGTATCGGCATTAGTTTTGTCATCCTTGCTAGCTGGTCTAGGATCACTATTTCTTTACTAGATCTACTTCATATTTGAATTCTTTCACAAAATGAGGGAGCAATTGGTTCGCCGCTTCTTCAACCGATAATTCAAGACCTGTTAAATCATTAAAGGATGTTACGCCGAATTGCTCGATTCCACATGGAATAATTCCGCGAAACCCTTCTTCGGCAATTCCAGATTTAATATTGAGTGCAAATCCATGACTCGTAATAAAGCCCCGCTGATGGCGGGCTTTATTAAATTTCACGCCTATTGCCGCTATTTTCAGATCACCGACCCATACTCCTGTATATTCCGGCTTTCTACCCGCTTCTATACCATGCTCGCTGAGCCAATTAATAATGACTTGCTCCAAGCTACGCAAATACGCATGCAAATTAAGACCCACTGCATCCAAATAAAGAATCGGGTAACCCACCAGCTGGCCAGGTCCATGATAAGTAATATCCCCGCCACGATCAATTTGATAAAAAGAAATGCCTCTTTCCTTCAGCTGAGCTTCATCAAGAAGAAGATGCTCAGGATGTTTGTCAGAACCCATCGTATACGTAGGCGGATGCTGAAGAAGGAGCAGCGACTGCTTGCGCTCCTCCTGATCTATTTGCTTTATATATGTTTTTTGCAGCTCCCACGCTTCCGCGTAATCGAGCATGCCTATATAATGGGCATCCAGCCGTCTCAAGCTTTTTGCGTTATCCGCTTCAGCCATGATCGTGCTCCCCTTTTCTAATACAATTTGCTTTCTAGATTAAAGCTCTCCAAGTTATCCTTTACGCGCTGTAAGAATCGTCCACAAATAACACCATCCAAAATCCGATGATCAAGTGATAAACATAAATTTGCCATTGAACGAACAGCAATCATGTCATTGATGACGACGGGACGTTTCACGATCGATTCAAACGTTAAGATCGCAGCCTGCGGGTAGTTAATAATCGGATAGGACAAAATCGAACCAAATGAACCTGTATTATTAACGGTAAAAGTACCGCCCTGCATATCAGACAGTGTCAGCTTACCTTCTCTTGTTTTTCGGGCTAGCTCTTCAATTTCCTTTGCAAGACCGGCAACATTTTTGTGGTCAGCATTTTTGATAACAGGTGTTAGCACAGAATCCTCAGTACCAACTGCTAGTGCGATGTTAATATCCCGCTTCACAATAATTTTATCAACAGCCCACATGGAATTCATGATTGGCACATCTTTGATTGCATTTACGACGGCTTTGAGCAAGAAAGCCAAATACGTCAAATTAATGCCTTCGCGCTTCATGAAGTCATCCTTAAGCTTATTGCGAAGAAGTACGAGATTCGTAACATCTACTTCAATCATTGTCCAAGCATGTGGAATTTCACTTACGCTCTGTCTCATATTGCGAGCAATCGTATTCCGAATCGGCGTTACGTCAATGAAGCTATCACCACGACCAGCTCCGGACGCACCTTCCACTTCGATTTTTGGGAACCTTGGCGTTTCTGTCAAATGAAGTCCCGAGGAGCGAACCTGTGCAGCTGCATCAACTGTGCGAGCTGCTGGCACAGCTGTATTGCCGCTTGAAGTTTGATTGCCTTTACCACCACCAGCCGCTACAAAAGCGAGAACGTCTTTACGTGTGATACGTCCGCCTAAACCGGTTCCTGGAACATCGGTTAGACGAATAGCATGTTCAACTGCCAGCTGCTGTACAGCTGGTGAGAAACGATTACGCATTGGAGCGTCTTGCAAGTCAATTTCATTAACTTGTGATGCAGAAGCTTCTCCTGAAGCAATCGGCTGGGATTCCGCAGCCCCGATACCGGCATCATCAGCTGAACCTTCTGTTTCAATGATGCAGATCGCAGTGCCGACAGGTACAGTCTCACCCTTTTCGACTAGGATACTTACAAGCTTGCCAGCTACAGTGGAAGGCAATTCAGCATTCACTTTATCTGTTATAATCTCGCAGACAGGCTCATATACATCAATCCAATCGCCAGGCTGCTTCAGCCATTTATCAATGGTAGCCGACACGAGTGATTCTGCTAGTTGAGGCACGACGATTTCCGTCATAGTTTTCATTATTCACATCTCCCTACTGGCCGAGGCGTAAACGGCTACCGCCGTCCTCTGGCGGCGCAGCATACGTTTCGCAGTGACATATAAGCTTAGTACTCAAGCAATGCCCATACTTCATTTCTTCTAATAGAGTGCTAGCTGTCTCATTGCTTCTTTTACTTTATCTTTGTTGAGCATAAAAAACTTCTCGCCCGGAGGGTTAATTGGCATCGCGGGCACATCCGGTCCGCAAAGTCTCATAATCGGAGCATCAAGTTCATAAAGCAGCTCTTCTGCGATGATCGCTGAGACTTCGGCACCTACGCCGCCAGTCTTATTGTCCTCATGGATAATAAGTACCTTACCCGTCTTTCTCACCGCTTCAAGAATACCTTCTTTATCAAGCGGTTGAAGCGTCCTTAAATCTAGAATATGTGCGCTAATGCCCTCAGTCGCTAGATCAGCAGCTGCCTGCTCAACAAAATGAAGTGGAAGGCTATAACCGATAACCGTAATGTCATCGCCTTCGCGAAGTACATTCGCTTTGCCGATAGGAACAATGTAATCCTCATCTGGAACTTCACCCGTGATGAGTTTGTAGCATTTTTTGTTTTCAAAATATAGCACGGGATCTGGATCGCGCACCGCTGCCTTCAGTAAACCCTTCGCATCGTACGCGCGGTATGGGGCAACTATTTTCAGACCAGGCGTGCCGAAAAACACCGATTCTGGACATTGTGAATGGTACAGTCCGCCAAAAATACCGCCGCCAATTGGTGCACGTATAACGAGCGGACAAGACCAATCATTATTAGAACGGTAACGTATCTTGGCCGCTTCGCTAATAATTTGATTGGTGGCCGGAAACATAAAATCAGAATATTGCATTTCTGCAATCGGCTTCATGCCATACATTGCTGCACCGATTGCAACACCTGCAATTGCTGACTCAGCAAGCGGTGTATCTAGTGCACGATGCTCACCGAATTGCTCCTGTAATCCCTTCGTTGTCGTGAACACGCCGCCTTTGAGGCCCACATCCTCACCTAAAACGAAAACATCCTCATCTCGTTCCATTTCTTCCTTCATCGCTTGGCGAATTGCATCAATATACTCTATAACTGCCATTATACCCTTCCTCCTTGCTCAGCATCATCCGCATATACATGCAGCAATGTAGATTCAGGCGTCGGGAACGGCGCTTTATCGCCATATTCAGTAGCCTCGTCAAGTAGCTTGCGAATTTTGGCTAGAAGCTCAGTTTCCAGCTCCTCTGACCAAATATTGCAATCAATCAGGTATTGCTTATATTTAGGTATGCCATCTTTCGCACGATTGTGTTCAACCTCTTCCTTCGTACGATAAGCGAGATCGTTATCTGAAGTGGAATGTGGTGAAATGCGGTACATTAACGCTTCAATTAGCGTTGGACCTTCCCCAGCAATTGCTCGCTCACGAGCTTCCTTCACGACGCGGAACACTTCAAGCGCATCGTTGCCGTCAACCTGAAGCCCCGGGAAGCCATATCCAAGCGCACGATCTGCAACCGTACCCGCTAGCTGCTTGTGAACAGGAACGGAGATTGCATATTGATTGTTTTCACACATAAAAATAACCGGCAGCTTATGTACACCTGCAAAGTTACAGCCCTCATGGAAATCACCTTGATTGCTCGATCCTTCACCGAAGGTTACAAAGCTAACAATAGGATTGTTTTTCATTTTCGCCGCAAGCGCTATGCCTACTGCATGTGGAACCTGCGTGGTAACTGGGCTGGAACCCGTCACGATACGCAGCTTCTTCGAGCCAAAATGGCCCGGCATCTGGCGACCTCCGCTATTAGGATCCTCCTCTTTCGCGAAGACCGACAACAACAGATCACGCAGCGTCATGCCCACTGAGAGCACGAAGCCGTAGTCCCGATAATACGGTAAAAAATAATCCGTTTCACGATTAAGCGCATAAGCCGCGGCAACCTGCGCCACCTCTTGGCCAACACCAGATACGTGAAAATTAATTTTCCCTGCACGCTGCAGAAGCAGCATACGCTCATCAAACTTGCGTGCAGTCACCATCGTTGCATACATATCAATTGCTTGCTCATCGCTAAGCCCTATTTCCAAATGACGAACATTTCGCCCAGTAGAAGCAGATTGGGTCATAAGGTGTTCCTCCTTTTTATCGCACTATTATAACCTGGTACTAAGACTTGATCATATATATTATAACTCCATTTGATCCAAAAAGAAAACAGTCTTCATCAGAACGATATCGCCTTGCCATCCACCGCTAGCATCGCTTCACCTAGAGCCTCTGAAAGCGTCGGATGAGGATGAATCATTTGGCCGACCTCCCACGGTGTTGCGTTAAGTATTCCCGCCAGTGCTGCTTCGGATATGAGGTCAGTCGCATGAGCTCCGATCATATGAACACCAACAATATCATTGGTCTTCCGATCAGCTATCACCTTGACGAAACCATCCTTCTCCCCTAACACGATAGCTTTGCCGATCGCTTGAAACGGAATTTTCCCAGTCTTGATGTCATGCCCTTTCGCGCGAGCGCCATCCTCCGTCAAACCATAGGAAGCAATTTCGGGTCGTGAATAAATACATCTTGGGATCAAATGCGCTTCAATCGCAACGGGCTTCTCACCGCAAATATGCTCAGCTGCCATTAAACCCTCATGTGCAGCAGCATGAGCAAGTTGGACACCGCCAATAACATCGCCGATCGCATAAATATGAGGCTCGCTCGTCTGACCGAACGTATTCACCTCAATCACGCCGTTAGATGTGCGAATATCCGTATTTTCAAGACCAATATTTTCCACGTTAGCTTGTCGTCCTACTGAGACCAACAGCTTATCCGCTGTCAACAATACATCACCGTCTTGCGTAGCTGCCACTATGGAAACTTCACCATTTTCACCTTTGTATTGATCCGTTTGCAGTTGAACGCCAGTCAACACGCGTACACCGCGTCCTCGCAGCACTCTAGTCAGCTCAGCAGAAACCTCTGTATCTTCGCCTGGCAGCAGACGTGAGCCCGCTTCAACTAGGATGACCTGAACGCCAAAATCATGCAGCAGCGACGCCCATTCTACTCCGATAACGCCTCCGCCGACAATAATCATTGATTTAGGCAATTTGTCCATGACTAGCGCTTCGTCGCTTGACATAATATATTCGCCATCCGGCATCAAACCATTCAATATACGAGGCCTAGAGCCCGTCGCAATGATGAGATTAGTCGATACAACCGATTCCATTTCCCCATCAGGCAGCTCAACTGCTAACGATCCACTTTTTGGAGAGAAGATTGAGGGACCAATTACTCTGCCCTTGCCTTGAATAATTTGAATTCCATTCTTTTTCATCAGACTTTGAAGCCCGCGGTATAACTGATCCACAGTTTGATCTTTACGTTCCTGTACTTTATCGTAATCGAGCGATATGGCTCCTTCCGTCACTTGTATGCCGTATGAGCTCGCTTCAAGCAATGTTGAATATACCTCAGCGCTCCGGAGCAGCGATTTACTCGGTATGCATCCTTTATGTAAGCAAGTACCGCCAAGCTTGTCCATTTCAATAATGGCAACTGATTTTCCTAGTTGTGCAGCACGAATGGCTGCTGTATATCCACCAGGCCCGCCTCCGAGCACTGCTACGTCTACCTGTATAGCCATAAAATCATTCCCTTCTAATAAACCATTACTATATACTGTTTTTGCCTATTACTATTATTCTTAAGCATGCCCATTCGCATTGTAACATGACATCCATCCCTATTGTACCTGTTTTTACCGATGATGACATCGTCGTTTTACGAAATAGACACTCTACACGTAAAAAGGTATGATAGAGCTAACTGTATATATTGACCGATAAGGAGACACTGTATTTATGAAATTAGTTGCCGCTCGTTTTATTGCCATCCTCATGCTCGTTATTCCAGGCTTACTTGCTTGCTTCGGTTTTCTGAAAATGAAAGATTCCGTTTTTGTCTACTTCTCCGAATTCGGAAACGAAACCATTACGCCAGACTTTGAATGGCTGAAATTTTTACTTGGATTTATCATGTTTGCTGCTGGTGCAGGCTTTATCGCCGGCTGGACTTTTTTTCGCGACCGCAAACGAAACTACGTTGCTCCTAGATTCAAGCAGAAGCGTCCTCGTCCGCCTAAACCACAAAGTTAATTCGTGTAAAACAATAATAATTAAAACCGCTTAAGTTCGGATCATATTGATCCTAGCTTGGCGGTTTTTTTGTTTGTATAGCGTTGTAAAAACTATGTATACTCCACGTAATCAAGCATTTTCATATATGCTTTAGGCACCATATAGGAAGCAGCCAGCTCCGTCTTATCGGACATGAGGAACATTCTGACGAGTGAGCTGCTCGTTTGCATGTAATGCGTATAAGGAGATAAATAAATGGTATCCGCCATCGTTGTATTACGAATATATTGCTCAAGCTGCAGCTCGTATTCTAAATCCGTTGCATTTCTAATTCCCCGTATGACAACGTTAATATCATATTCATTTATATAATCAGCTACAATGCCTTCATAAGGAATAATTTGGATTTTATCATCCTGCGGAACGGATAGAACGACTAGCTCCGTACGCTGCTCAATTGTAAAATGATGCTTTTTCGATCGATTATTGGCTACTATAATGTGAACCTCGCTAAATAATTGGAAGGCTCTCTCAATAACGGACACATGTCCAAGGGTAATCGGGTCAAAGCTTCCTGCGTATACGGCTCTCATCCTGTCACCTCTTCTGATATATTTTACATTGCGATGATGCTTTCCAGAAATAATTACAATTGTCCACATTTCATTTTATTATCTCATCATACAACAACACTATTATGAAATTAACCAAAAGAAATGAGGTGCAATCATGAAAATTGTATTCGATGTTACTGTAGATGGAAAAGTAAAAGAGACCATCCAGCCACAAACACAGCGCCTAAAAGAAATTCATAGCTTTATAAAAGCAGAATCACATGGTTTAATCAAGAAATACGGCAGCAACGTGTATTTAAACCGCAGAGTAGTTTACAACTGAGGCATCCATGATGGCCTTTTTTTTTTCGAAAAAAACACTACTCGACTGCTAACTGTAATTCCTCGAAGTTCTGTTCTACTCAACAATTATCAATGTCTTCACTCGGTTATTTAGACCGTTTGTAGGACATCCTCAGCATATAGAAAACGATTCACTAAACGTAAGCAAACGGCTTGAAGCAGCACGCACGATTTTGTGTTTCATTCCCATAGGTCTGATTTGTTTGCACTTCTGAGGGATGATACATTACTTGGATATGTTTAAATAAATGGAGGTCATCACCTATGAGTCGACGGAAGTTGCAAGATAGACTCAAGATAAAAAAAATCGAAACCGAGCATGGCGAACAATTCAACAATTTATTACGCTATGTTTTTCAAGTGACCAATCGCGATTTACAAACCTTTGGCTGGGAAAACAGAGAGATTGCACAGGCAAAGCTTCCCGTACTTCAGTATGCCGATGTACAAGGGTGGTTTGATGGAGATAAGCTTATTTCTCAGCTTGCTGTTTATCCTTTTCAGGTAAACATCTACGGACATATTTATGAGATGGGTGGACTGACAGGTGTTGGTACTTATCCCGAATATGCCAATTTGGGCTTAATGAATAAGCTCATGCTGCTTGCCTTGAGCAAAATGCGGGAGAGAAAACAATCGATCTCTTACTTATACCCCTATTCCATCCCCTACTACAGGCGCAAAGGCTGGGAGATCATTTCCGATAAAATTTCATTTGAAGTGCCTGACACCCAGCTGCCAAAATTAAAAAATGTGGCTGGTCATGTCGAGCGTGTAACCACTGAACATCCTGACATCAAAACGATATATGAGCAGTTCGCCCTGCTGCACCACGGTGCCATGCTGCGAAACGAGCTAGCTTGGGAAGAGTATTTACGTTGGGATTTAGATGATATGACCGTTGCTATCTATTATGACAACAACGATTCACCTATGGGGTATTTGCTGTATTGGATTGCCGAAGAGATCTTTCAAATGAAAGAAATGATTTACATTAACGAAGAAGCGCGGATTGGTTTATGGAACTTTGTCAGTGCCCATTTCTCAATGATTACGCTAGTAAAAGGGGATATCTATAAGGATGAACCTCTTGCATTCATATTAGACGACGGGGATATTAAGGAAACCATTGCTCCTTACTACATGGCACGAATTGTAGATATCGTATTGTTCATCGAGCAATATCCATTCCATAGTCTGGAAAAGGAATGCCGACTAGTTATCAATCTGCATGATCCCATGCTTGAATGGAATCAAGGAACCTTTACATTAACTGTAGACACAAAAGGAAAAGGACATATGGCTCAAGGCGGCGTCGCGCCATCTGTAGTCATAGACATACCCGCTTTAACGACGATGTTAATGGGTTACAAGCGACCAACCTATCTGGCGCGCATTGGCCGTATGCAGGCTGATGATACTTCCATCCGTATACTTGAACAATTGATTAATCAGGAGCGTCCTTATTTCTCTGATTACTTTTGATTTGGGAGCCCAAGTTACTCTCTTGATTATAAATAAGCACCTTGTTTCCATGGAAATGAGGTGCTTATTTTGTATTTATCTGATAAAAAACTAAAACCCTTTCCATGAGAAGAACACTTCAAAAAAAAGACGTTTTGGTGTTATAAGGATATGCTCACAATTATCATCAATTCTAAACTGCATCGCTTTAAAAAATCCACTCCTCTTATGGGTTTTGAATACCCCATAAAGCAGTGGATTTATAATATTACTAATTGTAGTTAATCGATTTGAAAATGTATTACCACCTAGTCCTCTTAACCCCTTCCCCTTCTAAGTTCAGCTAACTTTAAGCTCAATCCTCAGCTTATCAACCTCCATCGCGATAAATTCGCTATTAGTAGGCTTCGATTTGCTGATGTTGATTATGTAGTCAAAAAGATGGCTGATACTGTCGATGTTGCCGAAGCCTAACGCATCAGGGCTTTTAAGGGGTTAGAGCACTACTTATGGAGAGCAAACGCTTACATCATTGTAACCCACATCTTACGATGCGAATACTTCTCTTGCTCCTTACTGTTTCTTAATGGTATACGTAGAACCTATTTGATTGATAATTACCCAGCCACTCGGTATTGGTGAACCAATCAGAATGGTGACCGTTGCACCTGTAGGTGCCCCAATTAGGTTTTTGATCCACACGACACTGTCCGTTCTGTTTATCGTCACCCAGCCGTTTGGGAGCGGCGAGATGGGTACTACCGTGTACGTTTCGCCGTAACTTGCTCCGTTTGCATTTTTGAGATTAAGCCAAGTACTTGTTTGATAGATGACCACCCAACCGCTCGGAATCGCAGAACCCAGCATAGCGATAGTCGTTTCGCCTGTCGGTGCCCCGATCAAGCACTTGGCAGTTATTATGCTGCCGATATTATTCGCAATGATCCAGCCTGCAGGCAGTGTCGTGCCGACTGGTACCGAGGTGGTCACACCATAGCTAGTGCAATTGAACGTCGTACTTGTTGCAGCAGCTTCTGCAATAGGTGAGAACGCACCAACGTTTACCCATAGAGAAAAGTTCAACAGCAGTGCGAGTATCATCACCCTTGATATACCCTTTTTAATCATCCATCAGTCATCCCTTCTTATATTTGTTTACACGATTGAATACTATAAGTCTATTCCATTAATTTCCATAGGTCAATAAAAAAATCATATTACCACTATCAAGGACATCATAAAAACACCGCTAATAATTTGGTTATAAACAACCAATATATAAGCGGTGTCTGTTGATTTATGATCATGAAGTTTGTACGTTTGAAACGCCTCGTTCGGATATTTACCGCCATAATTGTTCCGGCTGTAAACGCCTTCCAAAACCTCTCAACACTAACCGATACGCTAATCGTCCCCCTCTTAGCTAACTTTATGCTCAATCCTCAGCTTATCAGCCACCATCGCGATGAATTCGCTATTAGTAGGCTTCGATTTGCTGATGTTGATTGTGTAGCCGAACAGGTGAGAAATGCTGTCGATGTTACCGCGTGTCCAAGCTACTTCAATCGCATGACGGATAGCGCGTTCAACGCGGGAAGGCGTTGTTTTGAACTTTTCGGCAATTGCAGGGTAAAGGGTTTTTGTAATGGCTCCAAGAATTTCGATATTGTTATAAACCATCGTAATGGCTTCACGCAGGTATTGATAACCTTTAATGTGAGCTGGCACTCCGATTTCATGAATAATGCTCGTAATGTTCGCATCCAGGTTTTTCCCTTTAGGGATAGGAACGACGTTGGATTTCATCGAGGAGGAGCTAGTTGTGAAACTGCCCGTCGACGAGTAAGTTGGGTTCCCAACAAGCTGACGAATACGATTAGCTAAAATATCCATGTCGAACGGCTTCAAAATATAATAGGAAGCTCCAAGCTGTACCGCTTTTTGAGTGATGTTTTCTTGGCCGAAAGCAGTCAGCATAATGATCTTAGGCATAGGGGATAGGTTAATTTCTTTCAACCGTTCAAGAACACCTAGTCCATCCAAATGAGGCATAATAATATCAAGGATAAGCACATCAGGAACTTTTCTTGTTTCCTCCAGATGTCTCAAAACCTCTTCTCCATTATACGCGACTCCACTCACACTCATATCACTTTGTTCGGATATGTATTCCGATAACAAGTTAGTAAATTCCCGGTTGTCATCTGCCAATAATACTTCGATCTTATGCAAGTTGTGGTCCTCCCTTAAATGATATTCATGATATCGCTCACTAGTTGTCTAATCTAAAGTTTTCGACATGTGGAGTTCAATTCCTTCTGTCGAAAATTATTTTTCTTTATTTTTTTACGGAGATTCGATATAATAAAAAATTTATTACATGTACCGATTATGTTCGTTCTTCTTCGACAAAATTCATTGCTCTTCCAAGCATTCACGCGGTTTTTAGTTATGAAGCTTCAATTAAAAAAAACGCCCGCCTAAGCTAAGTTTCAGCTCAAGTGAGCGTTATTTTCTAATGGCCTTCGTTATGCAGCTTCACCTATATGACCATTTGCCGACTTCAACAATACTCCTGCATCCTGCAGCATCCATTCGATAAAGCAACCGTAACCTGAAGAGGGATCATTTACGAATACATGAGTAACAGCTCCAACTAATTTGCCATCTTGAATGATCGGACTTCCAGACATACCTTGAACGATACCCCCGGTTTTACTTAACAACCGTTTGTCCGTAATCTTGATAACCAAACCTTTTGTCGCTGGACCAGATTGCTTCGATACGTGTACGATTTCAATATCAAAGCGCTCAACCTTCTGTCCATTCACAACAGTCAAAATTTGCGCTGGCCCTTCCTTAACATCTTCAGCAAAAGCGACAGGAACAGATTTTTCACTATAGCTGTGCGTAGGAACTTCATTCATTTTGCCGAAAATGCCAAATGGAGTATTTCGCTCTACATTGCCTAAGATTTTGCTTTCTTTCACAAAATGCGCTCTTTTTTCTCCCGGCTCGCCATTTTGGCTTTTGTTAATGGACGTAACGCTGGACTGTAAAATCTGACCCTCACCGACATCAATCGGTGTTTGTGTGTCCATATCCGTAATTACGTGACCTAGTGCACCATATACACCTTGATCAGGAGCATAGAACGTTAGTGTGCCCACGCCAGCTGCTGAATCTCGAATATATAACCCTAACCGCCAAGCCTTATCTTCCGCATCAAATACTGGATTTAAAAGCGTTTTACCTAATCGTCCATCTCGCTTATAGGTCACTTCGAGCGGCTTCTTGTTGTTGCCAGCCTTCTCACTTAGCTCCGCAATCCTGTTAACTTGATTAATGCTTGTACCATCAATCTTCACAATCAAATCGCCTAGGCGCAGTCCTGCGGCCTCACCAGGGGATTGCTTCATGCCGTTGCTGCCAGCTACCTGATGATGTCCAACAACTAATATGCCGGATGATTTAACTTTGACTCCAATCGTCTGACCTCCTGGAATGACGCGTAGATCAGGCACAACATTAACCTTTACAGTCTTGAATGGAATTTTACCAAATAATTTCACTTTCATCTTGGTTTGACCGCTTTGACTTGACTGCAGTGACAGTGGTTCGTTCAAATTTACGGATAAAGAATGACTGGTTGATCCGTTAATCTGAAGCATTTGAGGGTCGACCGTTACTTCAGCATGAACGGGCACTCCATATTGTAAACGTTTCAGTTGCCCGGAGAATAAACGAAGTTCATTCGGGATTGCGGCAAAATGTTGAAACGGGGTGGAGCTTCCGATCATGCAAATGAAGAAAACGAGAACCAGGCCAAACCATCGCTTCCTTTGACTGGAGTTCAATGATTTCACGCTCCCTGTATTTCCATCGCATGACGAAGAAGGATAAGTCGCCAATGGCGTACCTTTAAGTTACCCTCACCCGGTCGTTTTATGTCCGCAAAAACATTCCCTAATTGGCTTCCATTACGCTCCTTTCTGTCTATGTGCCAAATCAAGCATTTCTTGTGCATGATTCCTTGTTTTTTCCGTTACCTCTACACCACCGAGCATACGTGCCAGCTCTTCAATACGTACAGAATCAAGCAGCTCCGATACAGATGTAGAAGTACGTAAACCAATAACTTGCTTACGTATTTCATAATGATGATCAGCCATGCAAGCTACCTGAGGTAAATGCGTAATAGAAAAAACTTGGCACTTGGATGCGAGCTGTGACATTTTCTCTGCAATGGCCTGAGCAGCTCTACCGCTGACGCCTGTGTCGACTTCGTCAAAGATGAGCACTGGAACTTGATCGATTTCTGCGAAGATACTCTTTAGAGCAAGCATAATACGAGACATCTCTCCTCCTGAAGCAATCTTACTTAACTGCTTCAATGGCTCGCCTGGGTTGGTGGAGAGCATAAAGATAGCCTCGTCCATTCCATTAATGTGCAAGCGGATCTGCTTCGTTTCACCCGATCCTCCGACAGTCGTATCGATTTGCACGCGGAACTTAGCTGATGGCATTTGAAGCTGTCCTAACTCATTCTCTATCGCTTCAGATAGCTTTGTTGCTGCATGCTCCCGTAGCTGAGATAATTCCTGCGCCAAGATCAGTGCTTGATCGTAAAGTTTTATTTCTTCTGCTTTCAACTCTTCCAGCAGCTGATCACGATTTTCGATTTTGTCGCGATCCACGATTGTCCGCTCTAAATAAGCAAGTATATCGGGTATTGTCTCCCCGTATTTGCGCTTCATACTATTTATTAAATCAAGTCTGTCTTCAACCTGTGAGAGCTGATCAGGATCAGACTCAATGCCATCTCGATAATCACGAAGTTGGAAAGCAGCGTCCTCTGCTTGATAAAAGGCAGATTGAAGCTGTTCAAGAAGCGGATTAAGTTTCGCAGCGTCGTAAGTTTGAATATCTATCAGCTTAGCTACTGCTTTGCTGACCATATCAAGCCCCTTGCCTCCATACAATAGCGAATAAGCCTCTGACACGGCATCCATTCTCTTCCCTGCATACATTAGCTTGCGCCGTTGCTCTGCAAGTAATTCATCTTCCATCGGTTTAAGCTGAGCATTCGTAATTTCTTCAATTTGAAAACGATACAAATCAAGCATTTGTACATTATGTCTCGTCGAATTTTCTAATTCACGCAGTGATGCCCTTGCCTGCTGCAGCTGTGAAAATATGCTCCGATAGATTTGCTTGCGTTCAATTAGCAAATCACCAGCGAATAAATCCAACCATTCCAAATGCTGCTCTGTCCGAAGGAGCGATTGATGCTCATGTTGACCATGAATATTAACAAGACATTCGCCAATTTCCCTTAGCATCGTCATCGTAACAAGCTGACCATTAACGCGACTGCTGCTCTTTCCATTAGAAGTTAGCTCTCTTCTGATGACTAACATCTCTTCACAAGATGCATGCACACCGAGCTTATTCAAAACTACCCATACAGGATGATTTCCTGGAAGGTCGAATAAAGCTTCCATCTCTGCTTTATCACAACCGTACCGTACCATGTCTGCGGAGCCTCTACCGCCGACCAGCAAGCTTAGCGCATCAATTAGTATCGATTTACCTGCTCCTGTTTCTCCTGTCAACACATGAAATCCATGATGAAATGTAACGTTCACTTCTTCAATTACCGCTAAATTCCTTATTGACAACTCACACAGCATGGCCCTAACATCCTCCTTAGTTCAATAACTCAAGTAATCGTTCTACGACTTCATTGCTCTGCTTCTTCGTTCGGCAAATCATCAAGATCGTATCATCTCCACAGATTGTACCCATAACTTCTGTCCATTCCATATTATCAACCAATGCGCAAATGGTATTTGCCGTCCCTGGCAAACATTTCATAACAACAAGATTATCTGTAAAGTCAATATGTACAAAATGATCAAGCAAAGCACGTTTCAACTTATGAATAGGGTTCTGCTTCTGATGCTCTTGCGGAATGGAATACTTATATTTGCCTTCACCTGCCGGCACTTTAATCAGCATTAATTCCTTCATATCGCGTGAGACGGTCGCTTGAGTTACTTGCATGCCTGTAGTGCGAAGCGCCTCCACCAGATCTTCTTGCGTCTCAATCACACTATTGCTAATAATTTCCTTGATTCGATATTGACGAAGCCCCTTCATAAAAAAACCTCCATGATTAATTAATCTGCGATGTGAAACGTAATTTTGCGTATCAGCTTTTCCCTCGCGTCTACGAATAAGATTCCGTCACATTCAGGCAATAGCAGGGAATATACAAGCAATCGATCTCTCACCCCGCTCGGCGACCAGTCGATTGGCATCCGTTCACGAGCAGTTTTCACTATATACGTGCAATTATTCATTTCCGCAATATAATCAATATATAATCGGCTGCCCTTTCCAAGCGGCACATCATCCAGCTTGATCGGAATCGGTACTAAATGTTTTCCTGAGCTTACCTCGTATCCGGCTTGCTCCAGCAACAATATATTTTCGTCATCTGCTGCGAGAACACCGCCCTTGCCGAGTTTGAGCCGATTGACACTCGCAGGCTCATGAAGCCAGCGGTGAAACACTCTAAACAGCCATAAAATGAACAAGCAACCAGCAATCAGCATAATAGCCCAATCACCGTAAGTTCCCATCAGCATCCCCCATTCGCAAATGGATTGTATACCTATTCGTTCGCTATGCTGGGGTCATATTCCTGTTTATGCCGATTACCGAACGTTTGTTTGCTTTTCTATAGTTTAACAAATGAAGCACTATGCTGTAAAGTAAAAAAGATGCCGGCAGTTATGACTCTGCCAGGCACCTTCCTCATTTATTTATTAGTTGTAAAGGTCTCATTCGCTTGTTTCACTAGCTCCGTTAACGCATTGTCATCTGGCACAGCAGCATTTGGTTCAGCAGACCAGTGCCAATAGGCTAAAAATTCAATATTGCCCTCTCCGCCCGTAATGGGAGAGAAGGTAATATCCTGCAATGAAAAGCCAATTTCCGCTGCTCCAGTCAAAACGGTACGAAGCACATCTCTGTGCACGCCAGAGTCACGAACAACACCCGATTTCCCTACTTTTTCACGTCCAGCCTCGAATTGCGGCTTAATCAAAGCAACAATGCCAGAACCAACCGTTAATAAAGTAGATAAAGCAGGCAAAATATGTTTTAACGATATAAAGGATACATCGATTGTAGCGAATGTTGGCGGTGGACCAACTAAATCAGCCGGCTGCGTATAACGAAAATTAGTTCGCTCCATAACATGAACACGGTCATCTTGTCTTAGCGACCAATCAAGTTGGTTGTAACCAACATCAATAGCATAAACATAAGATGCTCCATTCTGTAAAGCACAGTCGGTAAAACCGCCTGTCGATGCACCGATATCGAGCATAACACGTTCGCGCAAATCGATATTGAACACACGAATCGCTTTCTCGAGCTTTAACCCACCACGGCTTACATAAGGATGCAAAGCGCCTTTCACCTTGATGTCTGCCGAACGAGCTACCTTCATACCGCTTTTGTCAACAGGCTCGTCGTTTACTAGCACGAGACCCGCCATCAAAGCCGCTTTTGCTTTTTCTCTACTTTCATAAAAGCCGCGCTCAACAAGCAATACGTCTATTCGTTCTTTAGTTGTTGTTGTTGTCATCTTTCACCCTCAGACGTCACTGTTTGCCAGTAACTCGTTTCATGCGCCTTGGCTGCATCGTTTTTAGCTCAGTTGCAACTCTTTCAGCCGTTAATCCAATCTCTTTCCGCTGTTCCTTAATCGATCCGTGTTCAACGAATACATCAGGCACTCCAATGATTCGAATAGTTAGGCCGTAAATGCCTTTGAGTGAAAAGAACTCAAGCACTGAGCTGCCAAAACCACCAAGCTCAGCGTTTTCCTCAAGCACAATCATGTGCCTGCCTTCTGCGGCAAACGATAGAAGCATTTTTTCATCAAGCGGTTTAATAAACCGAGCATTTACAATTTGTACATTTATGCCTTCACGTTTGAGAAGGTCTGCAGCTTCTTCGGCTACCTGCAGCATCGGTCCAATGGCCATAATTACGGTGGATTCGCCTTCGCGAACCGTTTCCCACGTACCTATAGGCAATGCTTGCGGATGGGCTTCCATCTCTACGCCTAATCCCGCAATACGCGGATAACGAACAGCTATGGGTCCATCATTATAATCTACAGCGGTCTTCAACATTTGTCTAAGCTCATTCTCATCCTTAGGCATCATGATGACCAAATTCGGAATATGTCTTAAGAAAGAAATATCATAAACACCATGATGCGTTTCACCATCCGGACCAACGAAGCCAGCACGGTCTATGGCAAAAATAACATTTAGGTTCTGACGGCAAATATCATGAACGACTTGATCATATGCGCGCTGCAAGAAAGTAGAATATACAGCAAATACAGGCTTCATACCTTCAATGGCTAACGCAGCAGACATCGTAGCAGCATGCTGCTCTGCAATGCCTACATCGATCATCCGGTTCGGGAATCTTGTGGCGAATGGCAGCAAACCAGAACCACCTGGCATTGCTGGAGTAACAGCAACGATGCGCTCATCCTTCTCAGCAAGCTCGATTAACATTTGACCAAAAACGTCAGTATACATTGGTGGGCCAACTGCCTTGACCACTTGGCCAGATTCAATTTTGTATGGCGTGATGCCATGCCATTTGAATGAATCAGCTTCGGCAGGTGAATAGCCTTTACCTTTTACAGTCAATACATGGACAAGAACAGGACCCGGCATTGCATCCGCTTGGCGCATAATATCAAGTACTTGCTCGATATCATGTCCATCAACGGGACCAAGGTAAGTAAATCCGAATTGCTCGAATAAAATACCGCTAACGAGCAAATATTTCAAGCTGTCTTTGAAACGTTCTGCCGTCTTGGCAAGCTTGCCGCCAATCGCTGGTATCTTGTTCAGCAGCTGTTGCAGCTCATCCTTAGCTTTGTGATAATGACGATCTGTACGAATTTTCCCTAAATAGTGATGCAGTGCACCTACATTTGGAGCAATGGACATTTCATTATCATTCAAGATAACGATCAAGTCTTTGTTCTCGTGTCCAATATGATTAAGTGCTTCTAAAGCCATACCGCCAGTTAGAGCACCGTCGCCGATAACAGCAACTACACGATTGCTCTCACCCTTAAGATCACGAGCAAGCGCCATACCCATAGCGGCAGACAAAGATGTACTGCTATGTCCGGCTTCCCATACATCATGCTCGCTTTCTGCACGTTTGACGAATCCGCACAGACCTTTGTATTGTCGCAGCGTATCAAACCGATCCATGCGGCCGGTTAAAATTTTATGCACGTAGGATTGATGACCAACATCAAAAATAAACTTATCTTCTGGACTATTAAATAAATAATGCATGGCTAGGGTCAGCTCAACGACTCCTAAGTTAGGAGCGAGATGACCACCCGTAACGGAAAGCTTCTCAATAAGGAACTGACGGATTTCAGCAGCCAGTTGCTCAAGTTGAGCGGTTGTCAAAGCTTTCAAATCTTGAGGTCCGTTAATCTGGTCAAGCAGCACGTTACTTTCCTCGCTTTCGCGGACAGCTTATAGTTGCCGTCCCATGTACATCTACATTTTTCCTATTATAGCATACAGAGCTTTTTTTCCCAACCAAAATGGAAAAAGCATCACATACTCAATGATCGCGTCCAACGAGATAATCTGCAATTTCAAGCAGTCGATCTGGAGCCAAGAACTCCGCTTCCAGCACTGCTGACTTCGCTTCCTGGGTTAGCCGTTCAACCTGAGCTTTGCTTTCTTCTATTCCGATAAGGAACGGATACGTTACTTTATTTTGCTGTACATCGCTATTCGTCTTTTTGCCCAGCTTCTTTTCATCACCGATCAAATCCAAAATATCATCCTGAATTTGAAAAGCAAGACCGATATTGCGGCCATAAAGTGCGAGCAGTTCAAGCTGCTTCTCTGTTGCTCCTCCAATGCGGCCACCGGCCATTACCGTGAATGCAATAAGATCGCTTGTTTTATGAAGATGAATATACTCCAGTTCATGAATTGAAGTGATGCCTTGTTCGCCAAGCATATCTGCAACTTGACCGCCTACCATCCCGGGAGCTCCTGCTAACTTAGCCAAATCTTCGACGATAGCAAGTGCAACATCTGCTCCGACGCCACCTTGACGGGCCGCTTGCGGAATTAAATGAAAAGCGTGCGTTAGCAGCGCATCACCAGCCAAAATTGCCATTGCTTCACCAAAAACCTTGTGGTTAGTTGGCTTGCCTCTGCGGAAATCATCGTCATCCATAGCAGGTAAATCATCATGAACTAATGAGTAGGTGTGTATAAACTCCACCGCACATGCAACAGGCATTGCTGCGTTTATTGTTTCTGTTTTACCAAAGACAGCCTCGGCTGCTGCAATAACAAGTGCAGGTCTTAAACGCTTTCCACCTGCTTCAAGGGAATAGAGCATTGCCTCCCGCAGACGCAGGGGAACATCCCATGAGCTTGGTAACGCTTGTTTTAGCGAAGCTTCTATAAGCTCTATGCATTGCGATAAATACGCTTTTATTGCTACCCTCTCGTTCAAGCTTATTCCCCTTTATTTTCGATTGCATCCGCAAACGGTTTTTTCTGGAAGCCTTGTTCTGTTTCAATCAACAGTTCGATTTTTTGCTCTACTTGCTCAAGCTTGCCCCCGCAAAGCTGAGATAACTTCATGCCTTCTTGGAACAACTCAATCGCAGTCTCAAGCGGAACATCACCGTTCTCAAGCTTCGATACAATGGAATCTAATCGTTCCATCGCTTGCTCAAAAGTAAGCTCACTTTGATTCGTTGCTGCCATCCATTTGATCTCCTCTCAATGAACCTACATGACAATCTAGCTGACCGTCTGCTACTTTCACCTTTACGATGTCGCCTAGCTTCACATCGCGAATCGATTTAATTAATCGTTGCTCTCGCTCGTCATACACGAGACTATAACCTCTAGACATAACTTTTAATGGACTTAAAGCGTCTAGCTGCTTCATTGAGCTATACAGCTTGTTTTTCTTATCCTTTACGACAACGTTCATAGCAAGCTCGAGCTGCTTGTTTGCCGTCTGCAAGCGTTTAGCGGCGAATGCAACCCGCTCGCCTGGATGATGGGCAGAAAGTGTTGCTTGTTGCCTTGCTAGTCGTGAATGACTACGTTCTGTAATTCTTTTTGTTCGCTGTACCAGCTGCTCTGACAATCGATCCAGCCGTTCTGCTTGCTCAAGTAAATACCTGCGCGGGTGTAAGAAAAAAGGCGAGCGGCGTATGCGTTGCAGCCTCTCCTTCTCATCCATTACACGGTACTGAATGCCTTGAATAAGCCGTTGCTGCTGCCGATTTAGCTGCTGCTTTAATTCTGCAATGCTCGGAACAGCGAGCTCTGCCGCAGCTGTTGGAGTGGCCGCGCGTAAATCAGATACAAAATCAGCAATGGTGAAATCAGTTTCATGTCCTACTGCACTGATAATCGGTATCTCTGAGTTAGCGATGCTTCGAGCAACAGCTTCCTCATTGAAAGCCCACAACTCCTCAAGCGACCCTCCGCCGCGCCCTACAATTAATACGTCGGCTTCGCCAAAACGGTTCATTGCTTCTATCGCTTTCACAATAGCTGGTGCTGCCCCAGTTCCTTGAACGAGTACGGGATATACATAAATTGGAATTAATGGATAACGACGCTGCAAAGTAATGATAATATCGCGTACAGCTGCTCCCGTTGGCGATGTGATGACACCAATTGCCCGTGGGAAAAGCGGAATCTCCCGCTTGCGGGACTCCGCGAAGAGCCCTTCATTGCTCAGCTTGCTCTTCAGCTGCTCAAACGCGAGGTACAAGCTTCCAATGCCATCAGGCTGCATCGAATTCACATAAAATTGATAATTTCCATCGCGCTCGTATACCGTTATATTCCCTCTTGCAATGACTTTTGTTCCTTCTTTAGGTATAAACGGAAGACGCTGATTATGAGATGCGAACATAATGGATTTTATCCGGCTATCGCTATCCTTCAGCGTAAAATACATATGCCCGCTTGAATGATGCGTAAAATTGGAAATCTCACCGCGCAGCCAAATATCGCCAAGCAGTGAATCCGACTCCATTTTCATTCGAATATACCGATTAAGCTCTTTTATGGAATAAATTCGTGGCTGATCCGCCATGCCCGCCATCACTCCTTAATTCCGTTTGCCCTTTTTGCCGCTGTAATTGTATTTTTCATTAGGAGTGTAATCGTCATAGGACCAACTCCGCCTGGTACTGGTGTAATGAATCCTGCTGTTTCCAAGCAATCGTCAAAATCAACATCACCCGCGAGCTTGCCATTCTCCAAACGGTTAATGCCGACATCAATAACGATAGCGCCTGGCTTAACGAATTTACTATCAATAGCTTTCGCTTTCCCGATAGCGACGACTAGAATATCTGCCTGTTTGGCGATTTCTTCCATGTTGGCAGTACGAGAATGACATATCGTAACAGTAGCATGTTCACGGAGCAGCAGCATGGCAACTGGCTTGCCAACGATGTTGCTTCTGCCGATAACAACTGCATGTTTCCCCGAAATGTCAACGCCACTGCGTTTAATAAGCTCAATGACTCCTGCTGGCGTACACGGCAGCAAGCTGTCGTCGCCAATAACCAAATTGCCAACGCTTTCTGGATGGAAGCCATCGACATCTTTATCAACGGCAATGGCATCAATAACAGCCTTCTCGTTGATATGTTTCGGAAGCGGTAATTGAACTAGAATTCCATTAATCGTAGATTGGTTATTCAAACGTTCAATGACAGCAAGTAAATCTTCTTCACTTGTGTCTGCGGCTAAACGATGTACCTCTGAATAGAAACCAAGCTGCTGGCAAGCTTTTTCCTTTGAGCCAACGTATACTTTTGAGGCAGGATCTTCGCCTACGAGTACGACTGCCAAACCAGGGATGACCCCTTTTTCTTTCAAGGCTGCAGTTTCCGTAATCATCTCCTCACGGATAAGGTCGGATATTTTCTTTCCTTCAATGATTTGTGCACACATAGCTCCAGTCTCCTTTTACATCGATGAATGTTTGATCACTTACATGCAATTATGATTTTAATTCTTCAATTTCCAAAAGCAATTTTCCAAGTACGCCATTGACAAACTTGCCGGATTCCTCTGTACCAAAATGTTTCGCAAGCTCAATCGCTTCATTGATCGTTGCTTTTGGCGGAACATCGTCACGGAATACCATCTCGTACGTAGCAAGTCTTAGAACTTGACGGTCTACGCGCGATAACCGGTCGATATGCCAGCCCGTCAAAAACTGCTGCAGCATACCGTCAATCGCTTGCTTATGTTCCATTACGCCTGCTACAATCTCTCGCGCAAACGCATCTGTGCTGCCAATCTCAGCAGGATCAGCACCCATTTCATTATCTAGACTCATTTCTTCCACAAGCATGTCAACTGCATCTGAAGCCGTAACTTCGTTCATTTCCATCTGATATAAGCTTGAAATCGCTATTTCCCGTGCTAATCTACGTTTCATGTGACCTCCGCGGCAGTTTCATGCCGATAAAATGGTTTTATTCTTGTAAACTCTATAGTTCAAGCCAAAACGCCTTCGGCGTCCTCTTGACGCCGAACTTCAAAAAAAACCTATGATCTCCTCCCTGCCCCGAATAAGCGGCTTTCCGAAATCCGGAGTACGGAGGAGACCACAGGATCATTTAAACGGTCGAAATCTTTCCAACAACGAATACCAAAGCCGCTGCCATGGAAAAACAGGTCCGTCACTTGTTTCCTTTTGTAAGCCGATCCAATAACCGATTGAGACGAGCAACCCTACAAAAAGCATGTCCCAAAAACCGACAAACAAATATAGCAATCCGAAAAACAACCCAATCGCTGCGCCAATAGCACGCTTGCGATAGATGTCCCAGAATTCCCTCCACATGAGCAAACTCACCTCTATTCCACGCGACTCTTGAACGTCCCCGTTTGAATGATGTTCGCAACATATACCGCAACGTTAGTTACGGGTATACCGGCTATTTCCTCTACATGCTCTTTCACCGTACGTTGAATCTCTTCAGTCAGCACCGGTATGGAACTTTCACCATCAACTACAGCGCGTATCACAATATCTAGACCAGCATCCGTCGCCCGAATGCGAGCGCGCAAGTCCTTTACGCCGCGTTGGCGTGAAGCTGCCTTCAATGTCAAATTTTCAATAGTTTCAAGAGAGATACGAATATCACCGAAATCCGTTCTTTGATCAATTGACGGAGCTGAAGCTGATCCGCGATGAAGAGATACAACAAAAAACCTTAAGCTAAGAATGAATAAGATGACTCCGACTACTGCGAACGTAATTTGTATGGAGTCGATACGATATAAATCGCCTACTAAATCGTTCAATAAATCTCGCGATATCCAGCCAAATCCAATGGATAGCAGAAAAACGGATACACATCCAATCACGATGCTATACAAAAACAAAAGCAGCTTGTCCACGACCTTAATCAAGCGTAGCGCCTCCTCCTGCCAAGCCGAATGAAAACCCCCTTGCGCCGAGCGGCATGCCCATTCACGAGGGGGTTGTACGGGATTTAATTAAACCATTTTTATTTATTTCACTCTGTGAAGCACTTCTTCTTCTTCCGGTTTATCAAGCGTCTTGAAATGTACATCGTGAATATGTACGTTCACTTCAACAACGTGGAGTCCCGTCATCATCTCAATAGAGCGTTTCACATTTCGTTGAATTTCCGAAGCAATCTCCGGAATACGGTTGCCGTACTCAACGATAATGGATACATCTACTGCAGCTTCACGCTGACCCACTTCAACTTTAACACCTTTGGATAAATTTTTGCGTCCAAGAAGCTCTACAATGCCTCCTGCAAATCCGCCGCTCATTCCAGCGACTCCATCCACTTCAATCGTAGCTAATCCAGCGATTACTTCGATGACTTCAGGTGCAATTTGAATCGTGCCAATGTCCGTTTTCTCATACTCCGCAGCTATCGTACTCATGATGGCTGTACACCTCCTTAAAGTTGCGCGTACTCGGCTTTAAGCCAAGCAATAAACCGCATCTTGTTAATATACTATAACATTCGGTAAGAAATATGACAAACGATACTACTTGTTCACATCTTTGTCGTATCTTCATTCAGGAGCGTTAATATCATGCTCTTCAAGAAACTTAATGTCGAAGTTTCCACTAACGAATTTCGGATGATTCAGCAGCTTCAAATGGAATGGAATCGTTGTCCGAATGCCTTCAATAGCGAATTCAGACAATGCCCGTTTCATTCTTGCAATTGCTTCTTCACGGGTTGATCCCCAAACGATTAACTTAGCAATCATCGAGTCATAATGCGGTGAAATCGTGTAGCCTGGATAAACTGCGCTGTCTACGCGAACACCGGCTCCGCCTGGCGGCAAGTAAAAAGGAATCAAACCAGGAGAAGGCATGAAATTTCTTTCTGAATCCTCTGCATTGATCCGGCATTCAATGGACCAACCATTAATCTTAAGATCGCTTTGCGAGAAGGAAAGTGGATTCCCTTCTGCTACAGAGATCATTTCTTTAATTAAATCCACGTTTGTGATCATCTCTGTTACGGGATGCTCAACTTGAATACGTGTATTCATCTCCATGAAATAAAACATCTCGTCAGGGCCAAGTAAAAACTCCAACGTTCCAGCACCTGAGTAGTTTACCGCTAAAGCTGCACGAACAGCTGCTTGTCCCATGCGATCACGAAGTTCAGGAGTTAGTACAGAGCAAGGCGCCTCTTCGACTAGCTTTTGGCGTCTGCGCTGCACGGAGCAATCACGTTCAAACAAATGAACAGCATTGCCATGCTTGTCTGCCATAATTTGAATTTCAACGTGCTTCATGCCCGTTAAATATTTTTCTAAATATACACCAGCATTGCCGAAGGCTTTTTGAGCCTCTTGCTGTGCAGTTGTAATTTGCGCTACTAGCGTGGTCTCGTCATCCGCAATCCGAATGCCTTTGCCTCCGCCGCCCGCAGTCGCTTTAATAATAACGGGGTAGCCGATTTCGCGAGCAACGCGGATCGCTTCATCCATATTCTCTACAAGACCGTCAGAACCCGGAATGATTGGCACATCAGCCGTTCTCATCGTCAGCTTGGCAACCGCTTTGTCGCCCATTTTGTTAATAGCTTCGGGTGATGGTCCGATGAAAGTGATATTGCATGATTCGCAGATTTCTGCAAAGTCAGCGTTTTCAGCTAGAAAACCATAACCTGGATGAATAGCATCGCATTCGGTTATTGTAGCTACGCTCATAATATTTGTTAAGTTTAAATAGCTGTCTTTAGATGCGGTAGGCCCGATGCAATAGGCTTCGTCGGCTAACCGTACATGAAGCGAATCACGATCCGCTTCGGAATAGACCGCAACGGTGCTAATACCTAGTTCGCGACAAGCACGAATAATACGTACAGCAATTTCACCGCGGTTTGCAATTAATATTTTGTGAAATTTCACGTAGGAACCCCTTTCAAACGACAGTTTCCCTGTTCGGACGTTAACTCACTACATTATTCAGGCTTTACAAGGAACAATGGCTGGCCGTACTCGACAAGCTGGCCGTTAGATACCAAAATTTCCACAATTTCGCCGCGAACCTCTGCTTCGAGTTCATTCATCAGCTTCATAGCTTCCAAAATACATACAACGCTCTTATCATTTACGCGATCGCCAACTTTTACGAAAGCACTTGCTTCCGGAGTCGGAGAACTATAGAACGTTCCTACCATTGGAGATACGATTTGGTGCAAATGATCCGTTGAAGGACGAGCTGGTGCCGTTTCTTGTACGGCTTGAGGCTGCGCTGCTGGAGCGGCCGGCTGAACTTGTAATGGTGCAGGCGCGTATGTATGCGTAATTGGGGCCGCTTGCATATTCACCACTTCTGTTTTGCCAGGCTTGCGAATGAGCAGGCGAGTCCCTTCGTTTTCGATTTCCAGCTCATGAACGGAAGTTTGATCAACCAATTTGATCAACTCTTTGATCTCGCTCAATTTGAACATGAATATTTTCACTCCTTAAATTTGCGATAGCAAGATTGCTTCCATGGCTTGTAACCATTAATGGTGTTCATGCCATTATAACCAATTCTTTCACATAACGTATAACATTATATCATAAACAAGCCTGAACACGAATCATTTTTTGTTCAATCGCGGATGACAGTATAAAAAAAGGCCTTGCCGCCTCCAGCTAATATGCTGGAACGACAAGGCTTTTTCTCCGTATTAGAGCCATTCGTGCTGCTTAAGGGATATATTGTACCGATACTTGATCAGCATCTACATCAAGAGTGCTCATGACCAGTTTTATAATGTCAGCTGCTTGCTTTTTCTCAAGCTTCTCGCTTGAGACAACTACATTGTATTTGTCGCTTTGCTCATCGATGACTACATTTTCATATTGCTTGAGCAGCTCTGCTTCAATGCCAGTCAGCTTCGTATGTTTCTCTTCTAACATATCAAGCTCAGCTATTGCGGCAGATGCTTCTTCTGGTTTTTTGAGCGTATCGTTAACAGCCGCCATTACACGATTATCAATTTCGTTGTACTTCATTTCCCGTTTCGCGAGCAGTTCACTGAATACTCCACCTGCAGCCAAGCCTTGTGCATCAATTTGTTTTAATGCTTCTTTATCAGCTTCGCTTAAAATGGTTCCATCCACTGGCTGCTCCACTTCATTTACGACCAGACCATCACCGCTTGCTGCAGCCTCAGTCGCATTTTGCGCTGCTTGTTCCGTTTGTGTGCCATCCGTCAGCACATCTGGAGTCTCCACATCCTGCGTGAATAAATAATACGCTGATAATACCACCATCAAGCTGAGCATTGATACAAGCCATACCGTTTGTCTTTTCGTGTTCATGAGAACACCCTCCCCATCAATTCAATTTGGTTTTATTGTTTGCTTGGTACAACAGAAATTCGATTAACCGGCACACTGATGCCCTTCTCCACCGCATTGGTAATGATGCGTCTAACTGTTGCATTTTCAGCACCTTTGGCAACTATGAGGATACCGCGTATACGCGGGTTAATCGTTTTGGTTATGATCGGCTTTTGATCGCCGGAAACCTCATAAAATACGACCTGTCCGTCTTTTGAGATCGCCGTAATATGCCTCTTCCCACCGTTCGGGTCATTCTCATCGGTCACCTGTTGTGATTCTTGTGTATTTCGTTCATGGATGATTTCTTCCGTGGAATCGACCGTTACAAGTACATCAACCGTTCCCACGCCGACAATTTTCTCTAATATCTCCTTCAGTCTTACTTCTAAGGTATTCTCAATTGTGGTGAATACGGAACTTCCTGAGGACACCGAATTCCCCCAAGCAGCCTCGGTTTGAGGCGGCGGATTCGGATCCTGCACAGAGGGCTCAACTTCTTTAAAGGGTAAAAATGAATTCAATATCATTAGCGCTGCGCCAATCCCCCCAACGATTAGCAATATTCGCAGTGTCCGCACTCGCTTTGGACCGCCGGGACCGCCGCCAACCGCTGATTCTATGCCATCAAGCCATTTGGCCACCGCGCCTTACCTCCTCTCCATTCCTAACCTCTCACTTTGCCTCTTGTTGATCCGCTGGTTTTCTTACGATAATCTGTTCATCAGCAAGCCCCCACCCCTTCGCAATCAAGCTTTTTATCGCAACTGCTGTAGCAGGATCAGCTCTTGACCAATTCCCTTCAACCATCTCAGTCTCATTAGACGCTTCCAGATCAGCTTTATCATCCTTGCCGATTGGAGCTGAACTTCCATCTTCTATAGATGCTATTTCAACGTCTACAACAACTGGCTGCACCGCTTCCACGGAAGCACCTTCCTTTACTAATCCTTTTTTGTTATCTTCCGCTTTAAGAGTAACGATTACTTGACTGATATAAGGTGTTTGGGCTCCAGAAACCGTAGTCCACTTCAGTACGGCATCAACCTCGTCTACTGATGCTTTCGTCCGCTCGGTAAGCTCATTTCGAATGGACGCTTCCAATGTTCGTTCCGTCAATCTGGCAGCTTCCAGGCTGCGTTTGTTGCTCATCGCCTCAGCATCTCGCTTAATTTGGTTTAATCCACTCATTTGCGTCTCAACTGTCATAGCCGATTTGCTCCATTTCTCCATGCCTTCATCCAGCTTCGCACCGATGTCACTTTGTATGAGTTTCAATATGGGCGAGAGAATCGTCAGGAGAATGAACAAGCCGACTACTAGCCGAGCGTAGCGCTGCATCGCTTTGTTCGGGAGCAGAAGTTCGACGAACACTGCCAGTAGAATGACTGCTATAATATCTCTCAGCCAGTCGCTTAACCAAGCCATCACAGCTCTCGTCTCCTTCCTTACCTGACCATCATCGCCGCATTGCCTGCAGTCAAAATGATCGTAACCGCAAGAAAAAACATAAGACTGACAGCAGCCAAAGCCGCAAAAACGTAAATCATCGTCTTGCCTATTGTTTCTAAGCATGTGACGATCGGAGATTCTCCCAGCGGCTGCATGACAGCAGCGGCAATGTTATAGATGAGTGCTAGCGTCATTATTTTGATTGCAGGAAATGCGCTGATGAAGAGCAGAATAATGACACCTGCTAAGCCAATTGCATTTTTTGCAAGCATGGAAGCCGAGATTACCGTATCCGCTGCATCAGAAAACATTCTCCCTACAACAGGGACGAAATTTCCCGTTACGAACTTAGCTGTCCGCAGCGTAACTCCATCCGTGACTGCTCCTGTCGCACCTTGCACCGAAATGACTCCTAGAAATACCGTAAGCAGCACTCCCATTACGCCCACTCCGATGTTACGCAACAGATTCGCTAGTTGAGTAACTTTGAATTTTTCCGACAATGCACTTGCTATGTGAAGCACGGCCGAAAAGAACAATAATGGAAACACGAGCTTGTAAATGAGTGTTCCTACGGCATGAATCATGAAAATGATCAAAGGATGCAGTACCGATACGGTGACTACATTGCCCATTGATGCAAGCAGCGTAAGCAGCAGCGGGACCATCGCAAGCATAAATTGAATCATGCTCTCAATTGCACCTTTTGCATAACCCATTGCGACATGAAAGCTGTTCACCGCGATAATGATTAGCACCATGTACGTAATCGAGTATGCTACCTTGCTGACTGCGTTTCGTTCAAAAGCGTTTTGCAGCGTCTCGAGCACCATACTGAACACGGTCAGCATCACTATGGTCACAAGCAGCTTGCCATTGTAGAGCACCTCATGCCACAAATACTTCAGCAGGCCGCTCAGAATATCCGTAAGCTTAAGACCCTCACCTCCTGGTAGAATCATCTCCATGAAACTTGGAATATGCTGTTCTGGGAAATAACCGCCATATTCACTTCGGAGATTGTTCCAGTAAGACTCGACAGCACCCGTATCTAGTCCACCAATTTGCTGAGCCGTGAGCTCCTTAGAAAGCTCATCCGCATTAACTTGGTTATCTACAACTGGTGCTGCGCTCTCACCGCTTATGGCATAGGTGACAGTTGGCGCGATAGACAATACGATCATTGACACTAAGATGAACAGCATCAGCTTGGCCCTATCGCGCGCAGGAGTGAGCTTAATCATTCGCTTCACCCCCCATCCGGCAGCAGCCCAATAACTGTCTCAACAATGACGCTGATAATAGGGACAGCCATAACAAGAATAAATACTTTGCCGGCAAATTCGATTTTCGAGGCAATCCCCTCTTGCCCCGCATCTCTGACGATCTGTGCTCCAAACTCAGCAATATATGCGATTCCGATTATTTTCAAGATCGTCTTCAAGTAAATGGAAGGGATACCTGATCGATTAGCCAGATCCTCAAGCACGGAAATGACAATTTCGATTTTGCCGATCAAATACAGGAATATAAACAATCCCGTAAACGCGGCGAGCAAAAAAGAGAACATCGGCTTTTGCTCACGAACGACAATGATGAGTACCGAAGCCATCAGACCAAGACCAACGATTTGAATCATTTCCATTTGGCTCACCTGCTTGCATTCACGTCTGAATGATGACGTCTACTGGAACAAAAAAATCGATTTGATTTCCTGGAACAATTCATTAAGCATTCGAACAACCATAAACAATACGACAACAAAACCGATAAGCGTTACCCAGTGCGCCATATCTTCTTTTCCCATTTGCTTCAGTACCGAATGTATCATTGCGATAACAATTCCGATTCCAGCAATTTGGAAAATGGCGCTCACATCCATATTCATCAATGCGGCACCCCACTACACCATCAAAATGACGACCAGAACAGCGATCAATATACCGAGACTTTTCCACATCTTCTCGTAACGCCCCTGATCGTCTCTCGCAGCGTCCTCCTCAGCCTTCAGCTGCAATAACGCAAGATGTATATGCTTCATTTGATCTTCCTTATCGCTTATTCCAAGCGTTGATCCTAAACGTATAAGTACAGCCTGCTCGTTTTTTCGCATCGAGGTTGCATCCCACTGTGACTTTATCGCTTGCTCCCAGCTATCGCTAAAGGTAAAGCTTTCGGTTTCCCAGACCCCGCTTGCTGCCTTGCGAAATATGGTTGCTAGCGGCTCTGGCGTAGCTGATGCGGTTCTCTCCAGTGCTTCTGGCAATGGGGTATGACCATAGCCGATTTCTGTCTCCAGTCTTTGCAGCGCATGTGCCAGCTGTCTTAACTGCCTAGGACGCTCGGCGAATTTCGCCGCTTGTTGGAAGCCTATCATCGTGCCTGCAAACAGAACCAAAACCGCCCCTAAAAGCTTAATCACGGATCACCAGCTCGGTATCGTCCAGAGAAGGCAGGTGCGGTATCCGCAAGCGGCCGACCAGGTGGCTTAGGCTCGCGCACAGGGGTTCGATCGGCGACAGTCTCTGCCGGTACAACCCGGTGCATAATGCCTTGTTCTGTGCGCTTCAGCTCAACCACGTAGGTGAACGCTCCTTCTTCCAGCAGCTTCAGCAGTACAGGCCTGCCTCTAGCATCCTGCAAATCATAGGCGTGTGCAGTTGCGACCACACTGATTCCCGCATGGCTAGCTTCTCGGATGGCTTCCGCATCCTCTGGCCGTCCAATCTCATCAATGATCATGACCTCTGGCGACATCGAGCGCAGCAGCATCATCATGCCTTCTGCCTTAGGGCAAGCATCCATGACATCGGTTCTCGGTCCAACATCAAAAGTAGGAATGCCGCGAACGCAGGCTGCAATTTCCGAGCGCTCATCTACGATTCCTACCTTTCGGCCCTGCCAGCTGCTTGCTTCGAGAGTTGGCCACAACCCATAGCTGACTGATCTAGCGATGTCTCGCACGAGTGTCGTCTTTCCTTGCTGCGGAGGAGCTAGAATGAGAGTGGAATGCAACGTTTTTCTCGTCCGATCGATCAGCTTAGGCAGAAGAAGCGCACTCGCTCCGATCACCTCTCTGGCTACTCGGATATTGAATGCGCCAATATCGCGTATTCCGCGAACGGCTCCGCTGTCCAGTATCGTCCTGCCAGCCAGTCCAATTCGATGCCCGCCTGAAACCGTTATAAAACCTCTTCTCAGCTCCTCCTCCATTGCGTACAAGGAATAGTTGGTAATGCGTTCGAGCAGCTTGCGGCATGTGTCTGCCGAAGGCTTGTATGCTCCGTCGGCAGCTTGGCGCAGCGTCCCGTCAATCATCATAAATCGAGACTGTCCACGGAAACCTATTTCAAGCGGCCGTCCCTCTCGAATCCGAATTTCCTCCAGCTGCTCCTGCATTGGTTCAGGAAGGCGCTCTAGCAGCGTCTTCAGCTCCAAAGGCAATAAATGTGATACGCGTGCCAGCATATGATTATCACTCCCGGATGTTTGTCCTTCGTAGTTCCTATTTGTATGCGTGTATTGCGAAAATATGTCTGTCTCGTTTCACAAATGCTAGAGTTGAAATCTATTATTTTTTCAAAATACCGATCATCAAGCAAATAACGCCTGCTCCTACCCAAAGAAACTTCGCTGGGGACAGCTTATCGGACATCCCGACGAGCCCAACCGTTGTTGTTGCAATTAGAATGAGCGGACCAACTAAAGCTAGCGATGAGTTTACGACTAAGGCTTTGTCGATTTGGTTCAACCGAAGCATGAGCAGCGCAGCGCAAATCTCAATAGTCCCTGATGTCAGCCGTAGTGATGCCATCGTCAATACGATTTTATTAAGCATGAATGGAGTACCTCCTTTCAACAAACCCTCTATTTCTTAATCATATGCAGGCTTGTCTGCCTTTCATGCCCGCACCGGGTGGTAGCCCAGCGCATATCATATAGCATTGAGTTCGAGAAAGGCGGAATAACAACGATGCAAGTGCAGGTTATATCCAGTGTGAACGAGGCTAGTTCAGCAAGATTTCATCATAAGACGGCGATCATCATCGATGTTTTGCGAGCCTCAAGTACGATTGTTACCGCTATTGCTGCGGGAGCTTCATGCATAATACCTGCTGAAACCGTGATGGAAGCACGCGCGCTTCAGCGACCAGGAGATTTGCTTGGAGGAGAACGCTTTTGTCGTAAAATTGCTGGTTTCGATCTTGGAAATTCGCCAGAGGAATACACCGAACAGGTCGTTGCTGGCAAGAGAATCATCCTGACGACAACGAATGGCACTAGAGCGATTCATAAATCAATGAGAGCGGATTATGTGCTGACTGCATCGCTTCTAAATGCGGAGGCTTGTGCGCGCGCGGCGATTGAGCTGCGGAGGGATGTTGTCATTTTGTGCGCGGGGAGTCACGATGAATTTGCAATCGAGGACGGATTATGTGCTGGCTTTGTACTTGATAGACTTCAAGGCTTAAGTCATTTTGCGATAGAGATGGATGACTTCGGATATGCTATGCTGGCTTTGTACAGGAATCGATCCGCTCACATAAAAGAAACCATTATGAGCGGAATGACAGGAAAAAAACTAATGAAGCTTGGGATGAAAAAAGACATAGAGGCATGTTCTGCTATTGATATCTATCAAGAAGTTCCCAGACTTAACGGTGATCAATTAACGAGAAATGGATAACATCTTAAGTGTTTTTAGACAACAAAAAAAAGGCGCGCTCCTTAACAAGGGGCGTGCCTTCTTTACTTCTATTTGATTAACGACGATCCTGAGGGCCGCCAACGAATGCTTGTTCAGCCGTATCAAGGCCGTATGCAGTATGAAGTGCACGCACAACATCACTGAGAGGCTCAGCTTCAATAACGCAAGAACATTTGATTTCTGAGGTGCTTACCATCTTGATGCTTACTCCAAGTGAAGAAATCGATGCGAACATTTTCGCTGCTACGCCTGGATTGCTGACCATGCCTGCACCTACGATAGATACTTTAACAAGATCAGATTCCGACGTTGTCTCACGGAAAGAAACAGTGCCGCGAATTCCTTCGATAACCGAGATCGCTTTGTCTTTATCGTCGCCTGAAAGCGTGAAGGAGAAATCGGCTTTGCCGTCCTGAACACCGCTTTGTACGATAATGTCAACATCGATGCCGTTGCTTGCCAATGCGCCAAACACATTTGCAAGTACGCCAGGAACGTCCTCTACTCCCATAATGCTAATTCTTGCTACATTTTTGTCAAACGCGATGCCGCGAACGACCACGCCTTGCTCCATGACCGCTTCCTCCTTCACACTTGTACCTTCGTTTTGAGTAAAGCTTGAACGCACAACAAGCTTAACATTGTTATGCTTAGCGTACTCCACCGCACGCGGATGTAATACTGCAGCGCCTAAATTAGCAAGCTCAAGCATTTCATCATACGAAATTTCGTTTAGCTTACGCGCATTTTTCACTACGCGAGGATCAGTTGAGTAAATTCCGTCAACATCGGTATAAATCTCGCAAACGTCTGCTTTCATCGCAGCTGCCATAGCAACTGCAGTCGTGTCAGAACCGCCGCGACCGAGTGTTGTAATTTCCCCCTCTTCTGTCATCCCTTGAAAACCTGCAATAATAGCTACATTTCCCTCTTCAAGCGCTTTGAACACGCGCTCTGGATGGATATTCGTCATCTTCGCTTTTCCATGCACCGCTTCTGTACGAATGCCTGCTTGCCAACCCGTAAAGGAAACGGCCTTTGCACCAAGCTGGTGTACGGTCATCGATAGCATTGCTATCGAAATTTGCTCTCCAACCGTTAATAACATATCCATTTCCCGCGCCGGCGGATTTGGATTAAGCTGTTTCGACTGATCGATTAAATCGTCAGTCGTATCTCCCATGGCAGAAACAACAACAACGATATCGTTGCCTTCTTGCTGCCTCTCAATAATACGCTTAGCTACGCGCTGCATCCGCTCCGGCGATCCAACGGAGCTGCCGCCAAACTTCATCACTATCAACGACAAAGCCGATTCACTCCCAAACCTGACATGTACATACAAGTCAATATTATATCACATTGAGCTTATCTATGGGTATATCCTCTTACAAAAAAACCGTCCGAAATCCTTCGGACGGTTTATCAAGCTGCTTACTAAGCGCGCGAGATGTATTTGCCTTCACGAGTATCGATCAGCAAAACATCGCCTTCGTTAATGAACAGTGGAACTTGAACGTTAAGGCCAGTTTCAACCTTAGCTGTTTTTGTTGCGCCTTGCGCTGTGTTGCCCTTCACGCCTGGCTCTGTTTCAATAACTTTCAGCTCTACGCTGTTTTGCATTTGAATACCAAGGATTTCACCTTGATAGCTCGAAATGTTAACGTTCATGTTTTCTTTCAGGAAGTTTAGCTCCCACTCAAGCTGTTTCTTGTCCAAGTTAAATTGGTCAAACGTCTCGTTATCCATGAATGTGTACTCCGAGCCGGAGTTATACAAATATTGCACTTCACGGTTTTCGATAATCGCGCGGCCAATACTTTCGCCTGCACGGAACGTTTTCTCAACAACGTTGCCGTTGCGAAGGTTTTTCAGCTTAGAGCGTACGAATGCAGCGCCTTTACCAGGTTTTACGTGCTGAAAGTCAAGAACTGTAAAAATATCTGTGTCTACTTGCACGGTCAATCCTGTTTTAAAATCGTTTACTGAAATCATTGCTGATTCCCTCCTGAATGAATAGTCCTTAACCCAGAGTGATTAAATCCTTCGGGGATGAGGTTAATATTTTAATACCGGTTTCCGTAATAACGATGTCATCCTCAATGCGCACGCCGCCGAAGCCAGGTACGTAAATGCCGGGTTCTACCGTAACCGTCATGCCGGGGGTTAAAATCGTTTCACTGAATTTGGACAATCTAGGTCCCTCGTGAATTTCCATGCCTAGTCCATGTCCGGTACCATGTCCAAATAGATCGCCATAGCCGTATTTCGTAATGATGTCGCGAGTCAGCGCATCCGCTTCACGACCGGTCATGCCTGGCTTAATATGCTCAAGTGCATGTAATTGCGCTTCGAGCACGATATTGTAAATCTCAAGATGCTTAGCTGTCGGAGTACCGACCACGACTGTGCGTGTCAAATCGGAGCAATAGCCATTAAAATAAGCTCCGAAATCAAGCTTTACAAACTCATTATTCCCAATAATGCGATCACTAGCTACTCCATGCGGCAATGCAGAACGCTCGCCTGAGGCTACAATCGTATCGAAGGAAGAAGAAGTCGCGCCATGGCTGCGCATATAAACTTCCATTTCTAGTGCGATATCCGTTTCACGAACTCCCGGGCGAATCAGCTTCAAAATATGATTGAAGGTGCTGTCCGCAAGATCGGCAGCTTCCTGCATAATTTGAAGTTCAGCCTCGTCCTTAATGTTGCGAAGCTGTTCAACTAATCCTGAAGCAGGCTCAAGCGTGATGCCGTTTAATGTTTTCGACCAAGCTGTAAATTCGCTGTACACGACATGATCTTGTTCGAAAGCCAGCTTCGACAACTTATGTTGTTTTAGCAGCTCGAGCACATCCGCCAGCGGATTCGATCCATGCTCAACAATTTGAAAATTAACCGCTTGCTGCGGCGCTTGTGTGCGATAGCGGAAATCAGTAAGCAAATAGCTTTCGCTTAGCGTAATCAGCACCATTCCTGACGAACCAGTGAATCCGCTTATGTAGCGACGGTTATACTCGCTTCCAATTAGTATCGCTTCAAAGCGATGTTCTTCCATCAGCTGCCGAAGTCGCTTTACTCTATCGTTTGCCATAACCGCTACACCCTCTCTTAACTTATTGCTGTTTGTTCAAGTGACGCACGAGCGCAGTAAGACCAAGCTCATAGCTATCAGACCCAAAGCCAGCGATTTGACCGACTGCAATTGCAGCAACGACGGACATATGACGGAACGATTCTCTCTTGTGAATATTCGACATATGCACCTCGATGATCGGCAAACCAACGGTGCTAAGCGCATCGCGAAGCGCGTAGCTGTAATGGGTCCAAGCACCAGGATTAATGACAATACCGTCAACCTTGCCGTACGCACTATGTATTCGATCAATCATATCGCCCTCATGATTCGTTTGGAAAAATTCAACGGAGACGCCAAGTGTCTCAGCTTTATCCTTCAAGAGCGATTCGATGTCTGCAAGTGTTTCTGTCCCGTATACACTAGGCTCACGAATGCCGAGCATATTTAAGTTCGGTCCGTTCAAAACAACAATTTTGTGCATGAATGCACCTCCCAAGCAACCGAATCCATCATAGGTTCAAAGATCATTAGCCATTTTACCACAAATGTCTGCCGCTTGAGAAGTAGCACTCGTTACTGAGCTTTAGCAGGCTCTCTCGATGCTTCATCCGTAAACTCAAAAGCGATGGAATAACCTATGAATACACCCCATAGAAGAAAGACGCACAACTCCGTGTATAGCGTATTCCAGCCCGCTTTCGTGATACCTGGCATAACGCCGAGCATCGGACCCACAGCGATAAATATAATAGCCCACCACACAGCCCCATACAAAATACCCGGCCACGGTCCGCGCAGCTTCCCAAGTATTATTTTATAAAGAAACGCAGCAACAATTGAAAAGATAACGAACGCTCCAATCCCTACAACCTCTCCCCACCCTGTCTTCAGAAAGGAAGCCTTAAAAAATGGATCAGCTACGAAGCCGGGAAGCACTTTCGTAAAATTCATCTCAAAAAACATCCAGCGTACGACTCCCCATATTAAGCCTGCAAAAAATCCGATTTTGAATGAGTAGAGCCAAGGGTTTGTTACATGCTTCTGCCTATTAAATTGATTTCGTTGCGTTTTAACAGCCATTACAGCAATTCCTCCATTCCTATTTCCAAAGTTGTCCGAATTAGTATGTGAAATAATACCGAACGATAACCATACTTTACCGTCAGCTCACCTCGCGCTTCTTTTATGATGCTGACGTTGGCAATTGACTGATAGATCAAGTACAATAGACTTACAAAGTTAAGGTACATTCGTCGTAACAGCTAAGACGATATTCCATTCAAGGAAGGTGACAAGCACTTGCCGCAAGACTCCCGAAGCATATATGGCGGACAAGCGGTTATTGAAGGCGTTATGTTTGCTGGCAAACACGTTAACGTAACAGCTGTCCGACGCAAAAATGATGAAATCGTATTTTATGAAGTACCTCGCACAACCAAGAGCTGGATTCAAGCTCTAAAAAAAATCCCTCTCGTTCGAGGCGTTGTAGGCATTCTTGAATCAAGCGCCAAAGGCTCCCAGCATTTAAACTTCTCTATGGAAGCTTACGCTGAGGATGAAGCCGGTGAGGTTAAAGAAACAGATCACAATCAGCAACCTGCCGCAGTAAAGGAAGAAAAGAAACAAGGCTGGAGCCTCAGCATGGTTGTTGGCGTGGCTGTCGCCGGTGTACTTTCCTTTATTTTCGGAAAGCTTATATTCACCGCAGCTCCGGCAGCGCTCGAAGAGCTTCTCTTCTCTGGGGTATTTGAAAACAAAATCGGTCATAATTTATTAGAAGGACTCATCAAAATTATTTTGCTGCTTGCTTATTTATATTTCATTTCCATGACACCAATAATTAAGCGTTTGTTCCAATATCATGGAGCTGAGCATAAAGTAATTAGTACTTATGAAGCTGGTGAAGAGCTTACCATTCGAAATGTACAGAAATATAGCCGCCTTCATTATCGCTGCGGCTCCAGCTTTATCGTGTTCACAGTTATCGTAGGTGTTGTTGTATACTCGTTACCTATCTTTACTTGGGACACGATTTGGGAACGCGTCTATATCCGTATCTTACTGCTTCCACTCGTGCTCGGCCTTTCTTATGAGGTGCTTCGCTGGACTAATGCTTTGCGTGAAATTCCAGTGCTTCGTTACCTCGGATATCCAGGACTATGGCTGCAGCTTCTAACGACAAAAGAGCCACGTGATGAGCAAGTCGCGGTATCGATTGCTTCCTTCAAGCGTATGCTTGAACTAGACAAACAAATGAAATAATTCCTAATGAACAAGGAAAGGCGGTATTACAATGAGCAGAATACCAAGCAAATGGAATGTATGGTCCATCTCGTTTTTGGCGCTGCTGTTGATCGGTCTCGTATACAGCGTTATCCAAAGCCCAATAACTTTTTTAATTCCCATTGTGGTGCTTGGCGGCATTTTCTTGCTTTATAAATATCCGCCTTCTTTCTTAAGAGGATACAATACGCGACAAGGAGGAGCACATGTCACACAAAGACGTGCTCCAACTAGCAAAACAAAAACCAGCAAGAGCCGCTCCAAAACCGTGCCGTTTCGTGTCATTGAAGGTGGCAAGGAAGATGATGAAACGCCTAAATATCATTAACAACAAAAAAAAGGACTGAGGCTTAGATGCCCCGGTCCTTTTTTTTGTTCGTTCGTTTCGATATGTATTACTCGCTGTCCATTTCCGCACGCACGGCACGAAGCTCGTCCATACGCTGAGAGTCTCTCCGGAAATATTCAACTAAAGTTTCAATACAGGTTATAGAGTCCCAGCTAAGATGATGCTCAATTCCTTCAACATCCTGATAAATATTCTCGTCCTGTACGCCAATCGTCGTTAGGAATGACTCTAACAATTGATGTCGATCAACAAGCCTTTTGCCCATTTTCTTGCCTTTATTGGTCAGGACAAGCCCGCGATACTTCTCATAGATCAAATAATTATCTTTATCGAGCTTTTGAATCATCTTGGTGACTGAGGATGGATGCACCTCTAGTCCTTCTGCAATGTCCGAGACACGCGCATAACCTTTTTCATCAATCAACTTATAAATTCTTTCCAAGTAGTCTTCCATGCTCGGTGTCGGCACTGAAGAACCCCCTAACCATACTTCTTCACCTTTTTCGCAGGCGTTACTCATTGTATCATACACTGTTCATTGTGCTCACTGCAACCCAAGCACTTCTCCATAATAGATGACGAACCACAAATCCCACTTGAACTTACCAGTTTCAGTCCAGCTCCTCCTCCACACAATAAGATGATGTTGATTGTGATGAATCTACAGGAGGAATGAGCAATGAGCACCGCTATAATCGAGCGTCCAAAACCTGATCGCGCCACTCTTTCCTTTGTCCCTGAGCTTGTTTATTTTGAACCATCCGCACTCAATTATCCCAAAGGGCAGCGTATTTTTGAGTGGGTCAAAAAAGAAAGCATTCCTTATCGAATGACTACTTCCCATAACCGGATTACGAATTTACCTGGCGATACTGAGCTTGAACAATACAAAATCGCCAAAAGGACTCTAGTCGTCGGCATTCGCAAAACCTTGAAATTTGATACTTCTAAGCCTTCAGCAGAATACGCCATTCCGATTGCAACGGGTTGTATGGCTCATTGTCATTATTGTTACTTACAAACGACTTTAGGAGCTAAGCCTTATATTCGAGTTTATGTGAATATAGACGAAATTCTTCAAGCAGCACAGGGATACATCGATGAGAGTAAACCGGAAATTACACGTTTTGAAGCTGCATGCACATCCGATCCCGTAGGGCTTGAGCCGATTACTGGCAGTCTTCGCGAGCTTATCGATTTTATGGGGGAACAAGAACATGGTCGGCTTCGGTTTGTCACCAAATTTCACCATGTTGATTCCCTTCTTGATGCGAAGCATAATGGACATACCCGTATCCGCTTTAGCGTCAACGCAAAATACGTAATTAAACATTTTGAGCCAGCTACATCAAGTTTTGAGCAACGCATCGAGGCCGCCGCAAAGGTGGCTAGGGCAGGCTATCCAATGGGCTTCATTATTGCCCCTATTATTTGGCATGAAGGCTGGGAGGAAGGCTATGGCGAGCTTATAGCTTCTCTTGCAGACAAACTACCGCAGGATGTTACCAAGGATCTGACATTTGAACTTATTCAACATCGGTTTACAAAAACAGCAAAAGCAGTCATTGAAAAGCGGTATCCGCGGACGAAGCTCGAAATGGATATTGAAAAACGTAAATATAAATGGGGGCGCTGGGGTCAAGGAAAATACGTTTATCCTGATGAACAAGCAAATGCGCTCCGCATGTATATATCGGAGCGCATATTCGATCATTTTCCAGAAGCGAAAATTGAATATTTTACGTAGAAGACTTTGAAGCTTAAAATTTCAACCATTCTGGGGTAATCATATTGAGCCAGATCGTGATTTTGGTCATTTGATCGGTAAACAATAAAATACCCATCAAAATCATAACAGCTCCACCAACCTTCATCACACTAGCCGAATATTTCAGTATCCATCTTGCAGTACCAAGGAAAAAGGCTAATACAAAAAAAGGTATCGCAAAACCTAATGAATAAGCAGTCGTTAACTGAAACCAAGTTCCAGGCTCCGACGCTGCGAGGCCTAAAATTGCAGTAAGGGCGGGCCCTGTACATGGGGTCCAGCCTGCTGAGAAGCCAATTCCGAAAATAAAGGAGCTGACATAGTTTGCTTTTTTCGGAATAAGATTCATTCTTCTTTCTTTCATAAGCAGCTGCGGCTGGAATAGTCCAATAAGGAATAACCCCATCAAAATAATTAATATCGCAGATAATTGCCGTATCAGCTGTCTGTATTCGCTGAAAAATTCAGCAAACACATTCGTTCCATAACCTAATGCATAATACACGGTACAGAAGCCCAAAATGAAAAACAGCGTATGTGACATCGTTCGCATACGCTTTGGTTTTGCATTCGTGTTCCCTTTCAAATCGGCCACTGAAATACCAGTTATGTATGACAAATACGAAGGATAAAGCGGCAAACAGCAAGGCGATATGAATGATGCAAAACCAGCGCCAAACGCCAGCCAAATGTTAATATCTGACAAACCCTTTCACCCCAATTCTAATTAACTGCCTGGACGCACACCTCTACGGAATACGAGCAGCAATAGCAACACAGCAATTAGCAGCAAGACGATAGTGCCACCAGGCGCCAAATTCCACACACCTGCGATGAGCAAGCCCAATACAACAGCAATCTCGCCTATAATGACCACTGTTATAACGCTTTGACGAAAGCTGCGCGCGATAATTAAGCTGCATGCGGCCGGTATGGTCAACAATGCCGATACTAGCAGCGCACCTACTATTTTGATAGATACACTAATAACAAGAGCAGTAAGCACGCTAATCATAACATTATAAAATTTGACGGGCAAGCCGCTCACTGCCGCCGCGTCCTCGTCAAACGTAAGCAGGAAGAGCTCTTTCACTTGAAGCCTAATCGCAACAAGAACGATAAGCGTAACTACGCCTATAACGTAAAGATCAGTCGTGCTAAGTGTATAAATGCTTCCAAATAAGTAACTGTTCACATTGCTGTTGAAACCTTTGCCCATCGTAAATAATAACGACGCGAGTGCAACCCCGCCTGACATGATAATAGCAATGGATAACTCTGCGTATGATTTATATGCTTTCCTGAGCTTTTCAATGGCAAAGGAAGCTGCAATCGCAAACACAAACCCCATTGCTATCGGATACACGCCGATCAAGAAACCAAGCGCCACGCCAGCAATAGATACATGCGATAACGTGTCTCCGATCATTGAAAGTCTGCGCAGCACAAGAAATAAGCCGATTAGCGGAGCAGTTACGCCGATTAGAAGTCCGCCAATAAGAGCTCTTTGAAAAAATTCACTAGTTACGATCTCCAACCAAAACAACCTCTTTCCTGCTCTCCATTTGTTCCCTTAGCCCTTTCAGGCTGTGTGCTAGATCATTTTCTACGCAGTCCTGCGTTTCGTGCGAGTGTTTAATATGAAACTTGAGCTTCCCATTTCCAGCGGCTGGCTCTTGTCCCAAATAGGAGCGAATCATATCCAAATCATGTGAAACCATTAGAAATGTAATGTTATGATGCTGATGCATATGCTTGATCATATGAAAGAAGCTTTCCTGCGTTTCCGTATCAATACCTACTGTCGGCTCATCCAGTATAAGCAGCGACGGGTTGTTAATGAGCGCTCTTGCAAGAAATACACGCTGCTGCTGGCCGCCCGACAACTGGCCGATTCGTTTATCCTTTATATCTTCGATACCCATTGCTTGCAGAGCATCATCACATTTTTGGTAATCCGTTTTATTCATTTTCTTGAACAGCTTGCTGCGGCCATAAAGCCCAGATAGGACGACTTCCCGAACAGTGGCCGGGAATAACGGATTTAATGTGTTCTTCTGCGGGACGTATCCGATCCGCTCCCATTGCTTAAATTTGTCTACTTTCTCACCAAACAACCGAATGGTACCGCTGGTTGGTTTTATCAATCCAACGATCATTCGCAGCAGCGTCGTTTTACCAGCACCATTCGTGCCTATTAATCCGATAAAGTCCCGTTCCTTCACCGCGAAGCTAAGTTTCGATATGACCGTCTGCTGTTGATAAGAGAAGGAGACGTCCTCCAATGAAATAACCTCTTGGTGGCAGCTTGCATCTGCATTTGTCATTCGATTCGATTGCGCCATAATTTCTCTCCTCACAGCAATGCGGAGCATAAAACAGCTCCGCAGGTTTGCCTTTTGCTCTATTGTAATGCTTGCACAAGATTTTGCAAGTTTCGTTCCATTAGGGTTAAGTACGTTTCTCCCGCTTTATCTTGATCCGGCGTTAGGCCTTCGAGCGGATTAAGTACCATCGTCTCAACGTCAGCTTCGCTTGCAAGAGTTTTTGCAAGCTGATCTGAAACTAATTCTTCAAAAAATATATATTTTACATCGTTCGCCTTAACAAACTTCGAAATTTTGAGCAAATCCTGTGCACGGGGTTCAGCGTCTGGGCTAAGACCCATGATTGAAATTTGCTTCAAGCCGTAGTCGCGGGCTAGATAACCAAACGCTTGATGCGAGGTAACCATATTTTTGTTCGTTGTTTGCGCAAGCTTTGCTGTATAATCTGCATCGATTGATTCCAACTTTACTTTTAATGCTTCATAGTTTTTTTCATAATCTGCTTGGTTTACAGGATCAACTTCAATTAAGCTATTTTTCACATTCTCAGCTAACGTAAGTGCTGATTTCGGACTAACCCAAGTGTGTGGGTCTACTCCGCCATGCTCATGTCCTTCTTCTTCCGCATGTTCTTCATGTTCTTCATGTTCTTCATGTTCATCATCTGAACTCTCGATTAAAGAGATTCCTTTGCTGATTTCTTTGGTAACGACTTCGCTGTCCTTGGACAAGCCTTTCAGAAATCCGTCAACCCAGCCTTCAAGTCCCGCTCCATGATACAAAAACAACTGCGCCTTCGACGCCGTATCGAGGTCACGGCTCTTTGGTGTCCAATCATGCGGCTCTACGCCTGAAGCAACTAGATTAACCGCATGGACATGATTTCCGCCAATTTCAGATGCTAGAAAATATAAAGGATAAAAGCTGGTAACGACACCAACCTGTTTCACCTCTGTTTGACCAGCACCAGAACTGCCATTCGCTGGTTGGTTTGATGAGCCTGCATTATCCGTATTAGTGCCACAAGCCGCGACAATTAGCAGTATTGCCAATAAAAGAAAACTAAGCGCCATAGGTCTTGTCAATGATTTCAGTCTATTCATTTGGGTTTCTCTCCATTCATCTTTCTCTCTTGTTCGTAATCGTTATGATTACGTTTTGTATTATACGATGACCTGAAATAGACTGTCAACCTAATTTCATAGCAAAAGATAGTTTAGGTTTCATAACGATCATGAATCACGGCTGCGCAAAAATCATATAGATTATCTGTATTGACCAAAATGAAATGAAATATGATTAATGCTGATATCAGCTATTTTTGTATAACAAAAAATAAAGGCACCGCAGAAGTTATACAACTTCTGCGGTGCCTTCATATATAATCTTTTGACTTATTTCACTACCGCGCCGTTTGGCATATTGTCAGGAACAGTTGCAAGCGTAAGCTGATCACCATGCGATGCAGCAAGTATCATTCCCTGCGACATTTCACCGCGCAGCTTAACTGGCTTCAAGTTTGTGACGCAAATAACTTTGCGTCCAACCATTTGTTCCGGAGTGTAAAACTTAGCAATGCCAGAAACAACCTGCCGCTGCTCATACCCTAGATCCAATTGAAGCTTCAGCAGTTTATCTGCTTTGAGAACAGGCTCTGCAGAAATAACCTGAGCAACGCGAAGCTCTACCTTTGCAAAGTCATCAATTGCAATTTCTTCCTTGCTCTCAGGTGCAGCCTGTGGTGCTTCATCCGTTGCCTTCGCAGTATCCGCTTGCTCTGGCTGCGTACCGCCGCTCATTGCTGCCGCGATAAAAGCAGTCTCCTCCTCTGTATCAAGGCGTGGAAACAACGGCGTGCCCTTGCTAACTTTCGTTCCGCCAGGCAGCAAACCAAATTGCTTAGTGCTCTCCCATGAAGTTAATTCACCTTGCTCAAGTCCAAGCTGCTTCCACATTTCCCGAGGAGAATGCGTCAAGAACGGCTGGAGCAGGATCGACACGATACGCAGCGATTCCGCCAAATGGTGCATAACCGATGCAAGCTGTCCGTTTTTGGACTCATCTTTAGCAAGCGTCCATGGCTGTGTTTCGTCGATATATTTGTTCGTACGGCTTACAAGCTGCCAGAGTGATGAAAGCGCAACGGAAAACTCCATATTTTCAAGCGCCGACTCTACCTGAACAATCGTTTCACTTGTAAGGTTCTGCAAGGATTCATCAAAATCCGTTACACTGCCTGCAAAAGCTGGGATTACGCCGTCAAAATATTTATCGATCATCGCAACGGTTCGGTTAAGCAAATTGCCAAGATCATTCGCCAAATCGAAGTTGATTCGCTGAGCGAAGTTTTCAGGCGTGAATGTTCCGTCTGCTCCGAACGGCACTTCGCGAAGCAGATAATAACGGACTGCATCTAACCCGTAGCGATCAATCAGCATCACAGGATCAACAACATTGCCTTTGGATTTCGACATTTTACCATCCTTCATCAGGAGCCAGCCATGCGCAAATACTTTCTTAGGAAGCGGCAAATCGAGCGCCATCAGCATGATTGGCCAATAAATCGTATGGAAACGCACAATTTCTTTGCCGACCAAATGCACGTCTGCCGGCCAGAAATCTTTGTATTTCTGATCTTTTCCCTCATTGCCGTAACCTAGTGCCGTAATGTAATTGGATAGCGCGTCGATCCATACATAAATGACATGTTTAGCGTCTCCTGGAACTTTAATACCCCAATCGAACGTAGTGCGCGACACGGCCAAATCCTCGAGGCCTGGCTTAATGAAGTTGTTGATCATCTCGTTTTTACGTGATTCCGGTTGGATGAAATCTGGATTGTCCTCATAAAATTTCAACAAACGATCTGCATAATTGCTCATGCGGAAGAAGTAGCTCTCCTCCTTCACCAGCTCAACCGCGCGTCCGCAATCCGGACATTTGCCGTCTACTAGCTGACGCTCAAGGAAAAACGATTCACATGGCGTACAGTACCAGCCTTCATAGGTGCCTTTATAAATATCGTCCTGCTTGAGAAGCTGCGCGAAAATTTTCTCAACCACAAGCTTATGACGCTCTTCCGTTGTACGTATGAAATCATCATTAGAGATTTCCAGCTTCGACCACAGTTCTTTAATGCCTACAACGATATCATCAACAAATTGCTGCGGTGTTTGATCCTTTTCCTTTGCTTTACGTTCAATCTTCTGACCATGCTCATCGGTACCCGTCAAGTACAAAACGTCATAGCCGCGAAGACGTTTATAACGAGCCATCGCGTCACCAGCCACCGTCGTGTAGGCATGTCCAATGTGGAGCTTGTCACTTGGATAATAAATCGGCGTTGTAATATAAAACGTATTTTTTTTCGTCATTTGTACTCCTCCTATTGCATTAGTCTAAAAAAACGCAAAAAACTCCCGTCCATCATGGGACGAGAGTTAGAACTCACGCGTTACCACCCAAATTTCAATCCAGAAATGTTCGGTTGAACCGACATTTCTAGAAAGCTTCGTGTGCCGCCTGCATGGCGGCTTACGCCGTTAACGCCAGCTTCGCGTCGCTCCCTTACTCAGCGCTGCCGCTGAAGCTTGAAAGCGAATCCTCCCGGACCATTTTCCAATCGAGTTCCCTACCGGCTTGCACCATCTTTCCCGGCTCTCTGCAAAGGTTCTACCATTGTACTTATCCATTCCTCGGACATATAAACAAATCCAAAACTTATTTTACCACTTATAAATCAAAATATACCGAAATAGAGCCCTCTCTGTCAAGGAGCATCTATGTTGCTATCTTTTGCAGGCGGGACTGGGTCATAACCGCCAGCATTAAACGGATGGCAACGCGCAATTCGCTTCATGGCAAGCCATGAGCCCTTAGCCGCACCATGCTTCTCAATTGCTTCCAGCGCATACATGGAGCAGGTGGGATAAAAACGGCATGAGGGCGGGGTCAGAGGTGAAATAACCTTGCGATAAAAGTGAATCGGAGCTTGTGTCACTCTTCGCATGACTCGTTCTTTCGTCATTAGGCTTCGCTTACTGCTGACTCGTCTTGTACGCAATCCTTGCAATAACCGAATACCTCAAATTTATGCTTCACCACTCGGAAATCCTCAGGAACGCTCGTTTGCTCCATCGGGCAGAAGGTGATGGGATACGTCATTCCGCATTGCAGGCAAATCATATGATGATGATGATCATTTTCTCTGCAATGCAGCTTGAACTTGCCGCCATCCTCAAAAATAACTTGCTCCAGCACCCCAAGCTCTTCCATCACTCGCAAATTGCGATATACGGTATCAAAGCTTAAGCCTGTATACGATTTGCCCATATATTCATAGACTTCTTTCGGCGCCAAATAACCTTGCGTTTCTGAAAAAAGCTTTGCGAGCGTTTTCCTTTGATCCGTTATTCTCAATCCTTGACTAGACATGCGTCGTATAATGTCTTCCATTGTATGCATATGTCGAACCTCCGGACTAAAAATGATATATCTCCATAATGACGAAAAAAAAAGCTCTCGTCAATGAGAGCCTCGATTTAACCATTTAATCTCATGTTGATCATAAAGCTGGCCGACATCGCCACAAATAACAAAATACTGATTATTCCAACCAGTTTGCGCCTCGTATTCAGCTTTTTGATTAGTGCAGAATCGTTGGAGAGCCGCTTCGATTCCGAATAAGAGCGATGCATAAACATATAGCTGATAATGGAAACGACAAACAGCATGTTAATGAAAAACCATATAATTGTCCAGGTCAAGCCCTTACCTCCGGTTGTGATCAGCTATAAAAAAGTTATAGATACCACTTATTTAATATGTACATAAAGACTGCGAAACTAACGATCGCTCCAGCGAAACTAAACCAGCCTGTACGAAATTTTTGCTGAAACATCCGTAATATGCCAAAGCTCAGCAGACCGAAAATGAGCATTAAAAAAACGATTCCAAGTATGAATAGCGAAGGCGAAACACTGCTTACATCAACTAGTGACACTGAACACACTCCCTTTTTTAAAATATAAGAAACTATATCATTTTCTCATACTTATCTTATATTTCACCGTCAAAGCTACTTCAGCGTCTAAGGACGCCGAAGGCGTTTTTGCTTGCTAACATGTACATGTTCATTAGACATTATAAGGGATAGTGAGGCCATTAGCCAGCTGTAATCCCTGTCGATTTCGTGACAAAAAGAGCACATCTCATTCAGATTTGTGCCCTTACACTACTGGCATGCGTGATCTACCAGCGTACAATCGCTTCATGATACGTCCGATTGGTTGGCCGCTTCTGGAGCTTCACATGCATGATATTCTCCTTTACTAACGTTTTGCACACCCGGGGCTTCACAAGCTTAGGCAGCTTGATCGTCTCCTGTTTCCCATTCGGCAGTCCATCCAGGCGCAGCCGATCCTCTCTAACGAACAACCGCAGTTGCTCTTTATCAAAGCCTTCCGGCAATGTAATTTTCACATTCAAAAAATGACGAGTCTCGGAAAAAGTGGCTGATCCCCCTCCGATCATAACACCAGCCGCTTCAGGCAGTGCCTTAGTCATCATTTTACGTACATATTGTTCTACCCAAGCCGGTTCACGAAGCAGCTCAAAGCCTTTCGGCATCTGCTGCTTTTCCATCCACCGTTCCATATCATCCCATTTAGATGCCACAGCAAACACCCGCCTTCCAGCACTTCTACCAGCATATGCGCCTATCGGCTTTCAGGATACTTTCTGCTTAGTAACCTCTGGGCGAATGCCGCATAAGATATACCACGATCAATGCATTTATCAAAAATCATCTATACAAAGGGAGGAAGCTTATGCCAGCTGTCGTCGGTTTTGTCAAAATTGTTAGCGTTGGCTCCGGCTCCATTATTCAATTTGGAGACGCCTTGGAAGTGTCGCCAAATAGCACTTCCAAGACGTATGCGGGATCAGGATCATTCCTAACCGGTAGTTTAACGAACTCTAATAATGCTGTCAGCGCAACAAACACCCTTGATCCGGATGTGCAAGATAGCTCGAATAATGATGTGAGTGCAATATGAACCTGACCATTCACCAACAAATTACGATTCATCAGCTTCGTGTCGACAGCGTATCGAATAGCTCCGTCCTGCAGGTCGGCAGCGCCGGTTCGATACGCTCATTGTCACAGCTCTATAATTCAGGTGGGTTCACCGGACCCGCTCCAGAGCTATCCGTGGATAATCCGCTTTCCTTCGTACCTTTGCCCAACCCTAGATAAGCGGAAATTTGAACCCATGACGAGTAGGAGGAGCAAGTCACATGCAGCAGTCTAATCCGCTTTCCCCTTGGCAACTTTGGTCACTTGAAGTGCAAAATAGGCTTAAAGAGCAGTGTGAGCGGCTCGATGCACTTGAAGCGAAGGTCATCGCTTTATGTGAACAAGTAAAGCAGCTCGAAGCGCGCCCTACTTACAATATAGAAGGCATTCAATATCATTTTGATCAATTGAAGGTCGAGAAGCTGGATGGCACCCTTAATATTGGCATGACCGCTCCAGGCATGGGTGATGATTCAATTCCCGGAAGCATCGAGCAGATGGCTGTATCGAATACGCAAGTTTTCCCGACTGCTGGCACATCAATGCCATCGCCTAGCGGACTGTACAATGATATTTATGCAGGAATGACTCGTTATTTGGATACCGAAGCGGAGAAAAAGCTGCTTTCTTATGAAAACGAGTTCCAAATACCGCTAGATCCTTATCATAGACAAATCATTATTAATGATGTCCGCAAACAGGTCCCTACACGAATTCAGTACTATATGCAAAAGACTGAACGAAGTAGCGATGCTCAGCCATCTGCGAATGATTCCAATGCGATGGCGGCCGCCGTGCTAGCCAAAACAACGAGGGATGCTGATGCTGCGCTGCTCGCTTACATGCGCCAGCTGCAGAGTAACTCCACTTCAACCGGAGGAATGTCATAATGCTGTATTTTAAAGTGGTAAATCATCTTTTAAGTGTTGGTCAAATTGAAGTACTTGGCGTCTCAAGCGCATCTATGCTGCAAGTAGGAGATACCGATAACGTGGCCTTATACTCCATGTTCGATACACCTCCAGAGTCTGTCGTCATCGGACCGATGGCTCCTTTCCCAGCTCCTGAAGAACAGAGCGGCACGTTCGAGCAGAGCTAGGTGTCATCATGAATCGAATCAATGATCAATCTATAAATACCTACCACGTTCGAACAGCAACTGTCGGTTTCCTTCGTATTATATCCGTTGCCCAGGCAGGAATAGTACAGCTTGGAGATCGTGCTGAGACGAAAGCTAAACTTCGTGCGCTAGCTGTGCAGCGGAAGGAAGATCATCTGACATCAGGTGAAGTTTATTTTGATTCTTATGAGCTTTTTTCACGTCCCCTACCCATTCTCATCGATTCTGAATTTGACAACGCTCAAGGTATTGAACTGTTTCGAACCAATTGTGCACCGAATATTACGGTCGGATACATACAAGTTATTGCATCCGGCTCAGCTGCCAGCATTCAGATCGGCAATGGAGTGAATTTGAACGCAGAATCTCGAATCAAGCATATTCGGCAATTCCCACATCAAAATAGCGCTCCTTCTCTAGAAAGTTGAAAATGGAGCAAATCAAGTCTGCTGGGTGCTGTCTCCCTGCGGACTTTTTCTCATCTAATTCTTTAAGCCAAATGAAAGCTATGAACAAGCAGCAAACCGAGTCCAGCTAACAGGATCGAACCAATTAATCCCGCGATAAAAGGTTTTTTTCCAAGTTTCTTAAATACGACAAAATCGACTCCGAGGCCGAGGCCTGCCATCGCCATCGCGATAAGAAAATAAGCGGCGACAATCAGATTCCCTGTAACCGCAGTAGGAATGATGCCTAATGTATTGACTCCGCTCATTGCAAGAAACCCAACGATAAACCAAGGAATCGGCAGTTGCTTTAGGCTAACTTTATCTGCTTTATTGGCTTTGCGGCCATTCCAAATGCCAATAATAATGGCGACTGGGACAAGCATTGCAACGCGTGTCATTTTTACAATGACAGCCAAATCAATCGCTTCTTGCCCTCCAGGTGCCGCTGCTGCAATAACATGCGCAATCTCATGAAGCGTTGCACCTGAGAAAATACCATAACCGGTATCACTTAAATGAAGCACAGGATACAAGACCGTGTAGGCTAGTGTAAATATGGTTCCTAAAATGGCAACCGTCGTTGCGCTGACAGCTGTTTCATTTGGTGTTGCCTTCAATTGCGGCGCTATCGCTACAACAGCTGCAGCTCCGCAGATTGCCGTACCGCAAGCTGTTAAAAGGCCTAGATTCTTATCTATTTTCATCCATTTGCTTATCCCATACACTACAAATATCGTAAATATAATGTTTATAACGGAAAGCACAAACACTTTTGGCCCCGCATGTAAAATATCATTCAGGTTTAATCGCAGCCCCAGCAAAATAATGCCGAATCGCAGCAGCTTCTTGCTTGAAAACGTTATGCCGCTCGTCGCTTGCTCCGGCATGCCTATCCATGCGCGGCATGCAATCCCAAGTAGAATGGCTACGACCAGCTGCCCCATGACGCTAAAAAAAGGAAGCATCGCAATACATTTTGCAGCAATGGCAATACCCATTGTATAAGCTATTCCTTGCGTAAAACCAAAACCTCTATTGGGATTACGAAATAATACATTTTTTATGATCATAACTTTCACCTCTGTTCGTTGTTATAAGCAAGCGTTCCCTGTTGCATTCACTATAAAGCTCTGAGCAGTCTAAGTGAAATACCTATTTCCTATCCTTATCATTAGGAATGCTTATGATTGAATTGCTATTCTCTCGTTTTTGCCGTATTGTTACGATATATTTGAACAAATCGCAATCAATAATGAGGGATAATGATGATAATTGAAGCACTGCGTGTGTTCGTTACGGTAACAGAGCAAAGCCATTTTTCAAGAGCAGCAGATATATTAAATATTTCTCAGCCAGGTGTAAGCCTGCATATTCGAAATTTAGAAAATGAGCTCGGAACAAAGCTTTTGCATCGGTCTCCTAAGCAGGTTCGTCTTACTGAAGCTGGTGATATCATGTATCAACGGGCAAAGCAAATTTTATCTTTATATGAAGAAGCTAAGCAGGACATACAGCTTTTACAGGATAAAGTGACAGGTAGTTTACAGATTGGCGCAAGCTTTACGATTGGCGAATATGTTCTCCCAAGACGGCTAGCTGAATTTGCTGTTCAATACCCACTCGTCTCTTTACAAACGACAATCGGAAATACGGAGGAAATTGTTCAAGCTGTGAGGTCCAATGAACTGGATATCGGACTCATTGAAGGCGAGGCAAGCGCGACGGACTTAGTTGTTACGCCTTATATGAAAGATGAGATGATTCTGATCGCACCTTCTACACATCCGCTCGCTGCAGAGCGCTTTGTTGACGCCGAAATGCTGCAAAACCAAGTATGGGTGCTGAGGGAAAGCGGTTCAGGTACACGTGCTTTTAGTGATCAATTCATCCGTGATGCGAAAATAATCCAAAAACGCTCCTACATTTTCAATAGCAGTCAAAGCGTCAAACAATCCGTAATATCCGGTTTAGGTATTGCCATGCTGTCACGCTGGGTCGTAAAAAAGGAAATAGATTCCGGGGAATTGATCCAGCTCCGCTTGCATAAACAGCGCTTTGAACGTGATTTTACTATTATTCGACATAAGGAAGGAGCAGCTTCAATGGCTGTAACCATGCTGCTGCAGCGGCTTCTAACCAACAGTGAATAAGCGGATTAAACAAGTCATCTATTCCCATGCGATGATCTCCGACTGTGAGTGCTACTTGGCGCATATATATTAAGCAATTACGGTTGCAAAGGATGATTGCGCCAGATGGATATGAAACGAATCCGTGCAAGGATAGATGCTATGACTTCCGAACTGATCCAGCAGCAGTCTCAGGACGGTGCATGGCGAATGTGCTTTGATTCCGGTACGATGACGGATAGCTATTTAATTATTTTGCTGCGCCTATTAGGAAGAGCAGATGAGCGATTGATTCATATGCTTGCAGCGCGAATTGCCTCTAAACAAGAGGAAAATGGTGCTTGGAAGGTATATCCGGATGAGTCGGAAGGCAATTTGGACGCAACTGCTGAGGCTTATTATGCGCTGCTTTATGCAGGATTCTATTATGAATTTGATGCGCGTATGGTAAGGGCCAAGCAATTTATTCTCAAGCGTGGAGGCTTATCCGAAGTTAGATCTTTACTCACGCAGGTTATCTTTGCCGCAACAGGTCAAGCGGAATGGCCTCGGATGCTGCGTATTCCTCTTGAAGCTTTTTTCTCTGACCTCGGAATCGGTCTGGATTTATTCTCCCTTTCTGGACACGCGCGCGTTCATCTTGTACCGACTATCATTATGTCCAATAAACAATTTGTACGCAAAACGGGTACCATGCCTGAGCTATCTAATCTCTTTGTTGATGCCTCGCGCAAATTTTCGAATGATACAACTTGGATATCGGCCTTGAATGAATTTATATCCAGCTTGCCTTTAACCAGCCTGCTTCCTTCCAGCTCCAAAACAACGTTTGAGAAAGCTGAAGCCTTTATGTTCGATAGACTCGAGCCAAATGGTACACTGCTGACCTTCTCTACTGCGACAATATTGATGATTTTATCTTTACTTTCACTAGGCTACTCCGTTGATTCACCAGCCGTTAACCGATTATTGTCAGGTATACTCTCAGTCATGTGCGTCGATAGGCCTCATCTACAAGTCGCTTCTGCTGAAGTATGGGACACTTCAATGCTGACTTACGCTTTGCGAGAAGCAGGTGCCTCTCCGAGCATGCCTGCTCTTGAGAAGGCTGGGGTCTATTTGTTAGCAAGGCAGCAGGTTCGTTTAGGCGATTGGACCAAACGATTGCCGAATACGCCTGCGGGAGGTTGGGGTTTCTCAAACGTAAATACGCTGTACCCAGACGTCGACGACAGCGCTGCTGTCCTTCGCGCTATTCGACCCTTTACTTCTGAAGCAAATGGATTGCATGCCAACTGGCAAAGAGGACTGAACTGGGTATTAGCGATGCGCAACGACGATGGAGGTTGGCCTGCGTTCGAGCGAGAAGGAAACCAGCTGCCCGCCAGCTTCTTCACTTTTGAAGGTTCCTCTGACATCTCTACTGATCCTTCTACAGTGGACTTAACAGGTCGTGTACTTGGCTTTTTAGGGGATGAGCTCGATATGACTATCGGCAATCGCTGGCTTGATGACAGCGTGCAATGGGTTCTCTCGCAGCAAATGAGGGATGGAAGTTGGTACGGTCGCTGGGGAATCGCATACACGCATGGTACAGGTGCAGCAATAAAAGGAATGACAGCTGTTGGGGTACCAGACGACCATCCCGCCATTCAGAAGGGAGTCAAGTGGCTGTTGGACATTCAAAATGAAGACGGCGGCTGGGGCGAGTCATGTTTGAGCGATAAAGTAAAGCATTACGTTCCACTCCATGCTAGCACCCCCTCCCAAACGGCATGGGCGCTCGACGCGCTATCAGCTGTTTATGCAAAACCTAATGCCGCATTGGAAAGAGGCGTAGAGGCATTGCTCCAATCGCTTGAGCGACGAGATTGGACCTATACTTATCCGACAGGAGCAGGTCTTCCAGGCAGCGTATATGTTCACTATCCGAGCAATAACTATATATGGCCGCTGCTCACGCTGTCGACGATTTTGAAGAAGTACGGCTCATAATACACTATACAATTTTCGAATAAAAAAACAGCCGGCATACGCTGCTCGGCTGTTTTTCCTTTAAAACTATACATATTTTTGTTGAAACGCTGCAATGTTTGCGTATTCCTCCGTCAATAAACGAGAAACTCGGATATAGATCCGCATCAGCTCGGCATAGATTTTGGCGTTTTCCTTATTTGGCAAATGAAAATGTGATCCCCCTACCATATCCGCAACTACGTCCAGCGAATCTACCTCGCCTAAGCTGTACAACCCCAAAATAACCGCACCTAAACACGAGCTTTCGATGCTCTCAGGTACATGCAATTCTTGATCAAATATATCAGCCATCATCTGTCGCCAAAGCTCTGACCTTGCAAAACCGCCTGTTGCTTGAATTTGAGTTGGTTTGCCCGTTAATTCTTCAAGTGCCATCAGCACACTGTATAAATTATAAATGACGCCTTCTAATGCTGCCCGAACTAAATGTTCTTTCTTATGATGCAGCCCTAGCCCAAAATAAGAACCGCGCGCATTCGCATCCCAAAGCGGAGCACGCTCACCTGACAAATAGGGATGGAAGATAAGGCCCTCAGAGCCCGGTTTGGCCTTCGCAGCGAGCTCCGTAAGCAGCTCGTATGGATCGATGCCCCTCTCTTTGGCGGCAATAACTTCTTGCGTACCGATCTGATCGCGAACCCAACGAAAAATCATTCCCCCGTTATTAACAGGCCCCCCGATAACCCAGTGGTTCTCAGTTAAAGCGTAGCAAAAAATTCGACCCTTCGGATCTGTTACTGGCTTGTCCGTTACAGCTCGAATAGCCCCACTCGTACCGATCGTAACGGCAACTACTCCAGGCTTAATCGCATTGACACCCAAATTGGAGAGAACGCCATCACTTGCGCCTACTACAAATGGTGTGTTTGACAGCAAATTCATCTGCTTCGCAAAATGCTCTTCCAATCCCTCCAGCTTATACGTCGTAGGAACAAGCTCCGAAAGCCGATCCGCTGTAACGCCAGCAACACGGAGAGCTTCCTCATCCCATTGCAAATTGTTCAAATGAAACATTCCTGTTGCAGATGCGATCGAATAATCGATGACATAACGGCCGAACAATTTGAAGAACACATACTCTTTAATCGATATAAATTTATATGTTCGGTCAAACAACTCCTTATGATCATGACGCAGCCAAGTAAGCTTAGATAAAGGAGACATCGGATGAATGGGTGTGCCTGTACGCAAATAAATTTCGTGGCCATTCCATTCGTTTTTAATTTTATTTGTCCATTCGATACTCCGATTGTCAGCCCAAGTTATACATTTCGTTATCGGTGTTCCCTCGTGATCCACGGCGATTACACTATGCATTGCTGAACTGAACGAAACACATAATATATCTTCTTGCTGAACATTGCTTTTCGCTACTGCTTCACCAATTGTACCTAACACAGCATTAAAAATCTCATCCGGATCCTGCTCCGCAATCGCTGGCGAAGGAGAATGCAGCGGATATTCAATACCATGGCTTGCGACTATGGCCCCTTTTACCGTAAAGAGTACTGCCTTCGTGCTTGTCGTTCCTATATCAACACCGATAACATATTTTGTACTCATTCTTGTACCTCCGCATAGATTTGCCATTCCAACACCTGGCTTCATCATCGTAAACACTTCAATTGCTACAATATCGTTATTCCGACATTTATTCAACTAGTTCCATTAAGAGCTAACTACACTGTGTCCGCCAAACTCATTGCGTAGAGCGGCTACGACTTTCCCAGAGAACGTATTTTCCTCAAGGGATCGGTATCTCATCAAAAGCGACATCGCAATAACCGGTGTTGCTGTTTGCAAATCCAGTGCCGTTTCGAGTGTCCATTTGCCTTCACCCGAAGAATGCATGATGCCCTTTAAGCCGTCCAATCGTGCATCTTTAGCAAATGCGTTTTCCGTTAGCTCCATCAGCCACGATCTGATAACCGATCCATTGTTCCAAACGCGTGCAACCTTCTCAAAATCAAAGTCATAAGCGCTTTTTTCCAGCAGCTCAAACCCTTCTGCAATAGCCTGCATCATGCCATATTCAACACCGTTATGGACCATCTTCAGAAAGTGACCGCTGCCGCTTTCCCCTGCATGTAAATACCCGTCCTCAACGCAAATGTCACGAAACAGCTGTTCGACTGATTCAAATGCCGCCTTATTGCCACCGATCATCGTACATGCGCCTGATCTTGCACCAGAAGTTCCGCCGCTTGTGCCGACATCAAGGAAATGAATGCTCTTTTCTGCAAGCTGAGCCGCACGTCTAATCGTATCTTTGTAGTTAGAGTTACCGCCATCGATCAAAATATCACCAGCAGCAAGGAAGGTGCTAACCTCCTTGATGACCGCCTCTGTCAGCTCTCCTGCTGGAACCATCATCCAAATGGCACGTGGAGCAGCTAACGATTGAACCAATTCCTCAATCGATTTTACCCCCTTCGCCCCATCCTCTTCTGCTTTATGAACCGCGTCTGTATTTACATCGTAGACAACCGTTTTATGATTATGCTCCATTACATTCAGCATCAAGTTATAACCCATTTTACCTAATCCAATAATACCAATTTGCATCTTTATTCATCTCCTAATTGTTTAATAAACATAACTACTTTACTAAGGCTGAAAGGTCTGAAATATAGGATCAACCTTTCATTTATGTTATACTTTTCATGAAATATGCTGCTACGCGAGGAGAAGCAACGATCATGGTGCAAAACATGTTTGGAAAAATTCGTTCATATTATGCAAGATTCACTGATAAGGAAAAGAAAATCGCGAACTATATTTTAGATAATCCCGAAAAAATCATTCATAGTACCATAAATGAGGTTGCCTACGATTTGAATGTCGCGGAAGCAACTGTGTTTCGCTTCTGCAAACATATTGGCTATAAAGGGTATCAAGCAATGAAAATTGCGCTCGCCTCTGAAATTATGGCACCAACCCAAGCTATTTATGAAGAAATTAATGAGCATGACGATGAGAAAACAATTGCTGAAAAAGTGTTTAAATCCAATATTCAAACGTTGGAAAATACGTTTCAAATTTTAGACGGCGATGACTTTGCCGAAGCGGTATCCATCATTGCTGCCGCGAACCGTGTTCACTTCTACGGTATCGGCGGTTCCGGCGTCATCGCAATGGATGCGTTCCATAAATTCATTCGATCGGGAAAGCAAGCATTTGCTTTTACGGATGCACATTTCCAGCTCATGTCAGCTGCCCAGTTGACTAAAGACGATGTCGCAGTCGTCATCTCCCACTCTGGCACGAATAAAGATACGATTCGTATTTTGCACACTGCAAACGCCAATGGCGCAAAAACAATCGCGATTACGGGTTTTCCGAAATCTCCGATCAGCCAGCAGGCTGATGTCTCACTACATACTAGCTCCGATGAAACGGCGTATCGTTCTGAAGCGCTCGCGTCGCGAATCGGCCAGCTTAGCTTAATCGATGCTCTTTATGTCAATGTCATCATCTTAAACAAAGAAAAGGCAAAGACATCGCTTGAGAAAGTACGAGAAGCTATCTCCGACACGCGAATTTAAAAGCATTTCACTTCAAGGAAGAAAGGTGAGCCATTGACTGCGACGTCATCGGTTCACCTTTCTTTTGGTATTTACACGAAAATATCTACGACCAGAATTAGGCCAAGCGCCACAACGGAAATAATCGTTTCGAGCGCTGTCCATGTGAGAAGCGTTTCTTTTACCGACATTCCGAAGTATTCCTTGATCATCCAAAACCCAGAATCATTGACATGAGACAGGATGAGCGATCCTGCTCCTGTAGCGAGAACAAGTAACTCGAGATTGGCTCCCGGCACGATCGCTGCGATCGGCGCAACAATACCTGCTGCTGTCATCATAGAAACGGTCGCTGATCCAGTCGCAACGCGAATGAGAGCCGCAATTCCCCATCCAAGCAAAATCGGGGATACGTTGGATGATGTCGCTATTTCCGCGATGTACTCACCAATTCCGGAATCAAGCAAAACTCGGTTGAAAGCTCCACCAGCCCCAATAACGAGCAAAATCGTCGCTGTAGGCGCTAAGCAATCATTTGAAAATTTAAGTACTTTTTCCCTGCTAAGACCACGGAAGAAACCTAAGCTGAAGAAAGAATATACGGTTGCGATCAGCAATGCCGTAACCGGGTCCCCGATGAAGCGCAGTGCTTGATACAAGGAGCTTTCTTTCGCAAGAAACAACTCAGCGATTGACGCCGTAAGCATAAGAATGACCGGCACAAGAACGGTAAACACCGTATTGATGAAGCCAGGCAGCTTCTTGTCTTTATCCGCTTCTGAAAGTTGTTCTCCAATTTCCTTCGGTACTGATTTATGAATTCGATTGCCGATCCATTGCCCATACAATGGACCCGCAACGATAGCCGTAGGAAGACCCACGATGATTGCGTACAAGATCGTTAAACCAACATCAGCGTTAAAAATGCCCACTGCTGTCATTGCTGCTGGATGCGGCGGCACTAGACCATGAACGACCGAAAGGCCAGCGACCAGCGGTACCCCGATTTTGACAAGCGACACACCTGTCTGCCTTGCAATTGTAAATACCAGTGGAATCAATAGCACGAAGCCAACTTGGAAAAACACCGGAATACCAACGATGAAGGCAACAAACATCATCGCCCAATGCACATTTTTTTCACCAAAACGTTTAATTAACGTTTGTGCAATTTTCTCGGCGCCACCAGACTCCGCCATCATTTTGCCCAGCATTGTACCGAGTGCTAGTACGATGGCCAAGAAGCCAAGCGTATTGCCCATACCAGTCTTGATAGAATCAATAATGCCTGTCCCACCTGTTTCGGTTGTGAACAATGGCATTCCTGTTGCAAGTCCGACGCCGATCGCAGTGACGATTAGCGAGACGAACGGATTGAGCTTAGCTACTGTAATAAGAAGCAAAAGCACTACAATAGCAGCTAAAACGATAAGTAATAACATGGTATGCCCTCCTAAGTTGAATTCATAATATGCTGAGCAGCTTTTCAATTATATGAAAAAAAATTTCTCAAATCAATATTTAAAAATGAAAAATATTTTATTATTCGTTTTGAATATAACGTTATTTATTATGAGTAGTAATTTTTATTTCATTCAGCCATTCTTTTTTAACAAAAATACAACAAAAAAGAACCTGTATGCTTTGTAATAGCACACAGGTTCTTTTGTTTAATTTCACTTCGTGATTGTGATTTGAAAGCATTATAGCAAACCGTCGGACTCCGCTTCCAATCGTAGACGTTTATACTTCTCTGCATACTTGCTTACGCTATGCACGACAGTTGCATGCGACCAAGTTAGCGGCGCTACGGATAGCGGCGTACCATCGTAAGGATTAAGCTGCTCCGGCAGCAAGCCGCTTTGCAGCGCATGATCAGATACCCATTGCAGCGTTCTGCGCGGACTTTCCAACTCTTCAAGCGTTTTGGCGGAATCAATCTCAAAGTTAGCTACCCAGAGCGTACAAATTATCCATGGGTTGCCTGGTACCTTGTCAATTTCACCCGATTGCTGGAAATAATAATCGTTCGTGTAACGAGCAATGCCTCCGATATGAGTCTTGACTTGCAGACCTTCCTTGATTGCATGCATGGTCTGCACGACACGATAATCATCAACAGGCAGCACGCCAAATTCAAGAACACCGAATAAACTGCTCTCGAGCGTCATATCCTTCACCCAGCGATTATCCTTATGAATAAGTCCTCTTGCGAATCTGCCGGTTTCTTCATCCCACAAATTTGTAACAATACCATGTTTGATCGTTTCTGCCGTTCTTTTATAAAGATCGCTGCGCTCATAATCACCGAATAGATCCGTGAAGAATGAAGCAGCCATCAAACCGCCATATACGGATGCTGCGGTATATGTCCAGATACCGTAGCGCTCCTCCCACAAGTCATAGCTCGGTTTCGGCAGCGACAAGGTAGGCTCCATGTATGAGGTTAAAAAAGTAGCAGCCTTCCGAATGAGATTGCTGTATAAGGACTGCGGCAGCTCAATAACTTGATTACGTGAGTAGTCCTTCCATAATGCGAACAACACAAGTGCGGTTTCATCCTCTTGAATCGGCAATCTTCTGCTGCCCTGCACGATATACGGATGCCAGCTCGAGCCGACCGTGCCATCTGGATTGTATTTGTGATACAAATATCCTTCAGGCGACAAAGCTTGCGCGCAAAAATGGAAAAATGGAGCTATAACACTTTGATACCCCGCCATGGACATAGCGTCAGCAATAAGAGCACCATCACGCGGCCACATATAGCTGTAATGGTCACGATTGTATTGCAAAATGTCGGTATCATTCGCTGCTAATATAGCGCCTCTCTCATCAACCTGTGTTCTAACGAGAAGCAAGCTTTGTTTGAACATCTTTACTACATCATACGGCAGATCACCCAGGTCTGATTCAGCTCTGCGAAGCCAGTGCTTCCAGTAAATAACCATTCGGCTAAGAAGTTTCTCCGGATGATTGTCCTGCACATATTGGTTCAGCTCTTTTACTTCCTCTAGGTTCTGACCGATTGACATCCAATAATAAATGGATTTATCACTGTTCGGAGGTACGACTGTGCGGAAGCTGATCGTGCTATCAACAGAGCCTTGGGCAATCGAATTACCCATAAGCACGCCGTCCTCTGCGTCACGCCATGTTCCTTCCGCGGATTGGAACCTTTTGATGCCTGTTGAATACTGGGTCATACCGCCTTCATCCGATAAACCGTTGAACATGAAGTAATTATTACGTTTGTAATGATACAGCGTATGATTTTCCGGATAATAAACAGCTGTATCTCCAACTTCCGTCCCGTCGATCATCAAATCCTGATGGAAAAACAAACGTACTTCTTTCGTTTCATTCGTTTTGTTTGTAATAACTACCCGCTTAATGTAAATACATTCCCGCTGATGAATCCCGTCGTTCATATTAAGCTCGATTCCTAAACCATCGTGCTTAGCCGTAATATTCGTAACCAAAGAATCATCAATATAATCGAGATCAAACTTCCATTCCGGCTCATCCAGCCAGCTAAAGGTACCTTCTACCCATACACCTAAGCGGCAATATTGTCCGCCTACATGATTTAACTGCCCAACGAATGGATAATAAATATCCCGAATATAACAATGTTGATCCAAATTAAGGAGCATTTTTCCGTTGCCGATTACAAGATGGCGGGCCATGATACGTTCTCCTTTCGATGCGCTAAAAGTTGTGAGTAAACGGATATATAGGCTTTGGCAGATCGATTCCAGCTGTAATCCTCGTTGCTGCCATTACTCACGATTTGCTTCCAGACTTCCTGATTACGATAAAGAGCTAATGCTCTACGCACGGTATGCATATAGTCGTGTGCGTTGTAATTCGTAAAGCTGAAGCCATTACCTTCGCCAGTATATTCGTTATAGGCTTGTACCGTGTCCTTAAGTCCACCTGTCTCACGAACAATCGGGACGGAACGATAGCGCAGCGCAAGAAGTTGACTCAGACCACACGGCTCGAATTGCGAAGGCATTGCAAACATGTCCGAGCCTGCGTAAATTCGGCGTGCAAGTCTGTCATCATAGCCGATCCATACGGCAACCTTATCGGGATGACGATAAGCAGCATCGTTGAAAAAATGCTCATATTGCCCATCACCCGCTCCTAACACAACAAATTGAACGTTTTCTTGAAGCAGCTCTTCAAAAGTAGCCGTTATTAAATCAAAGCCCTTCTGCTCCACCAACCTTGAAACAATTCCGATTAGCGGTATTTCTTCGGACTGCGGGAGCCCTAGCTCACGCTGCAGCTCCACCTTATTTTTTCTTTTGCGATTCAAAGCATTTCGGAAAGGAATGTCAATTGCTGCGTCATTCATCGGATCAAACAGCTCATCATCAATTCCATTCACAATTCCGATTAAGTCACCAGAACGATATCGGAGTAGAGAATCCAGCTTTTCGCCAAAATATTCAGTCTGAATTTCTTGGGCATAAGTACCGCTTACCGTTGTCAGCTTGTCAGCGTAAACGAGACCGCCTTTCATACAACTGCCTGCTCCATGGAATTCCAAACTGCCATCAAGAAACATATCATCACCGGCTCCAAGCAAGTCCTTCAGGAGATCGATGCCGAATAAACCCTGATATTTTAAGTTGTGAATCGTAAATACCGATTTGGTATACGCCCAAGCCGGATCGTAATAATACCTTGTCTTCAGGAGAAACGGAATGAGTCCAGTTTGCCAATCATGACAATGAACAATGTCCGGATGAAACTCCATATACCGTACAGCCTCCATCACTGCAAAGCTGAAAAACACAAATCTTTCCGCATCATCACCGTAACCATAAAGCCCATCTCGCTTAAAATAAAACTCGCTATCGATTAAATAATAAGTAATGCCATCAAACTCAGCTCTAAGTAAACCGCAATATTGATTGCGCCAGCCAAAGGACACGTTAAAATGAGCGACAAGCTCGAACTGCTCGATAAGGGCAGCAGGAATTTGTGCATATTTCGGCAATACGACTCTGGTATCAACGCCCCGCTTATTCAGCGCCTTGGGGAGCGCCCCTGCAACGTCGGCGAGACCGCCAGTCTTCGCAAGCGGAACAGCTTCTGAGGTTGCGAACAAAATGTTCATAGGATTCTCCTTTTTCATGGACGCCGCATCAGCAATGCATGAACCCAACTGGAAACTGATTTCATCTTCCGATCATGGTATATTGCATTTTTCGCGGCAAAATAAAAGCTAGAATATGATGTAATTAACCATTAACTTATATTAAATAATCTTTCGTTTTCCTGCTAAGAATGGCGAGCTCGCCGCTCCCCTAATATCACGATCCGCTTCGACACGAACGTCTTTGTCCAAAATACTGTGCTGCAGAAAGCTATTTTCACCAATAACGCCGTTTTGCATAACGATGCTATTGCTCACTATAGCGCCTTTCTGAACGTGTACGCCGCGGAAAATAATGCTGTTCACGACGGTTCCTTCAATACGGCAGCCGTTTGCAATTAACGAATTCGTTACTTTAGAGTTGCCCAAATACCGAGCTGGCGGTTCATCTTTTACCTTCGTAAAGATCGATCCCGGCTGGTAAAATAGTTCCTTCCACACTTCCGGATCAAGTAAATTCATATTATTGCGATAATAACTGCTAAGTGTATTTACAACACCTAAATAACCCTCATACATATATCCATATACATTGAGCTGATCTAGTCTAGAAAAAATCGCATGTCGAACTAGGTGATCCTGACCTTGGGCAAGCGAGGTCTCTACTAGTTCCATTAACAGCTCTTTGCGCATTACATACATTTCCATAGAATTGATGTCACTTGCCATGCGGCCATAGTGATCTTGAATGGATGTGATTCTGCCTTCCTCATTCATTTTTACTTTGCGAGCCTTGCCCGCTAATAAATCAGCCTGCTGTTTGCACACGACTGTGATGTCAGCTTCCCTCTCCAAATGAAAATCGATAACCTTCTCGAAATCGATATTGCACACCATGTGGCTGCGTGTAATCACGACAAAATCAAGTGATGAACGATTAAAATAATCACGTTGTTGGTAAAAATGATACAAATCCCCGCGACTAATCTCTTGAATATCGTCAGTTGCTGGCGGAAGCACGAATAATCCACTTTGACGATGCTGCAAATCCCAATGCTTTCCTGAACCAAGATGATCCATAAGTGAGCGGTATTTCGTATGCGCAAATACGGCAACTTTGGATATTCCAGAATTAACCATGTTAGACAATACAAAATCAATCAATCGATATCGTGCGCCAAAGGGGACTGTAGCTAGGCAACGACTCTGTGTTAAATGCTCCAGCTCATCAGTTTCATGAATTAAATTGATGACGCCCATGACTTTATGCTTCATGAGTGCTCCACCTCCCGCAGCAAATGTTCGTTCGTCACATACTGATCAACTGCTATAACTGTAATGGCATCATCATCCGGGCTTCCAATCGTTACACCCGCTTGAATGACTGCCCCTTCGCCTATAATTGCTCTATAAATGCGTGCGCCTTCGCCTATTCTTACATTTGGCATGACTACTGATTCCGTAATGATTGAGTTTTTGGCAGCTTTGACGCCATAGAACAATACCGAGCGATCAACAGTCCCTTCAATCATGCAGCCTTCTGTAATTAAAGAAGAAGAAACCTGCGCACTCACTCCAATATGTTGAGCTGGCTGATTTGGACTTACCGAATAAATACGCCAATCAGTATCTGCAAGCTCAAGCGGCGGCTCATCGGCAAGTAAATCCATATTCGCTTCCCATAGGCTCTCGATTGTACCAACATCTTTCCAATAGCCCTTGAACGGATATGAATGCAGTCGTTTCCCGTCTCTCATCATGGCAGGAATAAGATCCTTACCAAAATCATGACTGGAGCTGCGGCTGGCCTCATCGTAAATCAAATATTTTTGGAGCTCGGACCAAGTGAAAATGTAAACGCCCATGGATGCGATATTGCTGGTCGGGATTTTTGGTTTCTCCTCGAACGCAGTAATCCGATCCTCGTCATCGATGTGCATGACGCCAAAACGGCTTGCTTCTTTCCAATCAACCTCGATCCCCGCAATTGTCACATCTGCCCCTGACCGTTTATGATGCTCTAGCATCAAGTCATAGTCCATTTTATAAATGTGATCCCCTGAAATAATAAGCACATACTCCGGATTATAAGGTTCAATGAAGGACATATTTTGATAAATCGCATTCGCTGTACCTTTATACCATACTCCGCCTTTTTGCTTCATAAATGGCGGTAAAATGGTCATGCCGCCATCACGACGGTCAAGTCCCCATGGACTGCCAATCCCAAGATAACGATTGAGCTCTAGCGGTTGATATTGCGTTAATACGCCTACAGTGTCAATTCCCGAATGTGCGCAATTGCTTAACGTAAAATCAATAATTCTGTATTTACCGCCAAAATAGACAGCCGGCTTAGCAAGATCCTTTGTTAGCACGCCAAGCCTTTTCCCTTCGCCTCCTGCGAGCAGCATAGCTATCATTTCTTTTCGGCCCATGGACACCAACTCCCTCTCAAATTGTGTTCCCCGGATCTAAGCTGTAGATCTGGAATGCCAGGGGGGGTAAGTGAAGCGTAATACTTTGATTGTGACCGTGCCAAGCGATGTTTTCACTGCTGTAGCATTGCTGTTCTTGTGTTTCCGTACCGCCAAATTGCTTCTCACTGCTATTTATAAAAGAGCGGTATGAACCAGGCTCTGGAACACCAATACGAAATTGTTTATAATCATTCCTGGAAAAATTCACAACCACGATAGAAAAATCGAGATTGCCGCGGCGGATAAAGGATATAACGGATTGCGCTGCATTATGAACATCAATCCATTCGAAGCAATCTGCTTCACTATCTCTCTCCCAAAGCGAAGGCTGTTCTTTATATATATGATTAAGTGTTTTCACATAGCGGTGCATGCTGTGGTGCAAATCGTATTCAAGCAGCATCCAGTCCAGCATGTCGGCGTCCTTCCATTCATCGAACTGCCCCCATTCTCCGCCCATGAACAAGAGCTTTTTCCCGGGATGCGTAATCCAATATCCGTAAAACAACCGTAACTGCGCGAATTTCTCTTCATAGCTTCCTGGCATTTTGTTTAACAGTGAGCGTTTGCCGTGTACAACTTCATCATGTGATAGAGGTAGAACATAATTTTCTGAAAAAGCATAAAGGAGCGAAAACGTAATGAGATGATGGTGATGCGAACGTTCGGCCGGATCCAGCGCCATATAGCGCAGCATATCGTTCATCCAGCCCATATTCCATTTAAAATTAAATCCGAGGCCGCCTTTGTAAGTTGGTGATGTAACAGCAGGCCATGCGGAAGAATCTTCTGCGTGCATCAAAGTATCGGGGTAGTAATGAAACACAGTTTCATTGAGCTTCTTAAGGAAGCGGAGAGCATCTAAGTTGTCTGGGCCGCCTAGGTAGTTATAGGTATGCATTTCCGGCGGTTTGTCCATATGTAAATTAATCATGCTGGCAACAGCATCAACACGCAAACCATCAATATGATATAAATCCATCCAGTAGATGGCATTTGAAATAAGAAAGCTGATAACTTCTTTTTTCTCGAAATCGAAAGACAGCGTTCCCCAGAGCGGTTTCTCCGCACGGTTCGCATCTGCTCCTTCAAAAATCGGTGTTCCGTCAAAAAGTCGCAAGCCATGGTCATCTTTGCAGAAATGACCAGGTACCCAATCCAAAATTACACCGATTCCAAACTGATGACATTTGTCTACAAAACGCATCAACTGCTTCGGTGTGCCGTAACGACTCGTTGCAGCATAGAAACCTGTTATCTGATAACCCCAAGATTGATCTAAAGGATGCTCTGATAGCGGCATAAGCTCGATATGCGTATAACCCATTTCAGCTGTATACGGGATCAAGTCTTCTGCTAGTTCCTCATATGTATAATAATCCTCTTTCCCCTTGATTTTCCACGATCCGGCATGTACCTCATAGATGAGTAAAGGGTTGGTGAAGGGAGGAAGCTCACGCTTCTTCTTTTGCCATGCATCATCATCCCATTTGTAACCTTTTAAATCGGTAACAATGGATGCCGTTTCAGGTCGACGCTCCGCAAAAAAAGCATATGGATCGGCCTTTCTAATCGTTTTACCTTCAAAAGTAACAATCTCATATTTGTATAGTTCTCCTTCACCAATGCCAGGAACAAACAAGCTGAAAACGCCTGTTGTACCGATCTTTGCCATAACATGACGAAGGCCATTCCATTTATTGAATTTACCAATAACTCGAACCTCTGCTGCATTAGGTGCCCAAACTGCAAAACGAACACCTTTTTTTTCATCCACTTTGACAATATGAGCGCCCATAAAACGGTAACTGTGGTACGAATTTCCTTCGTTGAATAAATATAAATCTTTAATGTTTAATCCGATAGGTGCCGTTTGAACCATTCTTGGTTTCACCCCCTGATGGATGCTTAAAGACATGTACAATAATCATCTGAACCGAATCACTTTATCCACATTATACATGGTTTTGAAAAAAAACACAGTCATTTTCATAGTTTCGACAATTATAATTAGTTAATGTCAGATTACGTAACATCGACCTCCACCTGTTTTGGAGCAAGCGTTCTTTGTATGTAATAATGCTTAGCACAAAAACCTTTCGTTATTGACAATTGGGTGCATTTTATCCATTTGCAATATGTAATTTGTTTGACTCTACGAGGTCTCACAATATAGGGATCACCGTGCCGTAGTAATCGTTGATGATGCATTGCACATAAATCTTTGGCTTTGATTGGCTTTTTACAGTTTTCAATGATGCAATGGTTCATATTCTGTCTCCCCTGTGTGTTAGCCTGCTGTGCTTTTATCTATTTATCTTTAGAAGAGCTATCTGATTTCATATTATCGGGAAACCGAATTAGAATAAAGCCTGCTATAGGAGAATTACAGGCGATTTAGATTCAATTTATGACTATATGCACCATATAGGTATCGTTTCAGCGTTCAAGTTTAATTAATTAAACTAATTAATCACTTTTGAATCATGTTTCAAAATGTAAAATTCATTGACTTGTTTGTTAGGAACGACTATTTTATACTTTTACTTGATTATGAGTCATGCAATGGGTTTAAGAGGAGTGTTCAGCATTGTCGATTTATAGCAAAATTTTTCAAATGATGAATCAGCCTATGATTCTATTGGGCCAAAACGAACATGAGGTACGCATAGAGGACGCGAACCAAGCTTTTCTTAGGTTGTCTGGTTATACGCTCAAAGCGCTGCAATCCAAAAAAAGCAGCAACTTGCTCCAAAAATATAAAATAAACATTTCAAGGCCAGTTATGAAAAGTGAAGTCATCATTTATACGAAATTGAAACGAAAAATTTCCGTACGAATTGATCTACAACCTTTACCATGGAACAGTGATGATACTTTTCGTTATGCTTTCATCATATTCGAGGATTTATCGCCTTACAATTGGATTCAGCAACAAGCTGATAGAAATAAAGTATTGATTAGCGGAATTATTGACAGAAATCATCATGTGCGTTTTTTGAGGGACAGACTAGCTCCCTTTCAGATCGAGCCTAACCAGCAAATGCAAGATGAAACACTGCTGCAATTCATAGCTGATACGGATCACGGGAGAATTTTGAAAATTATACAAGAGGCTCACCTGCGTAAAAAAGAACGAAGCTTAACACTTAAGACAAGCAAGTTAAACGGTATAGAATTTGAGTTATCCGTATCGTTCACGCCAATTATTGATGGCTTTGGTGATGTGCTGGAATTTGCGTTTGTCATCTGGGATCTGCGTCCTGTAGATGATAGTATCGATGCTTCGATGAAGCTGCGAATATGGATGGCCAAACGAGATATAACGGTCGGTTATTTATCTTCTTCAACCGGCATTTCCATTCAAACGATTTCCAAGCTCCGAAACGGAAAAATTTTGAAGCCCCATAGGCTTACAGCAGAGCTGATCGCCTCGGAGCTTCAAATAGCTGTTCATGAAATTTGGCCCGAGATTAGAAAGTAATACTAATTACAAAATAATGCTATTTAATAAATGGCGTGAGCTCTCCGGTATGGAAAAGATGAAGCTCATGCATTGCTCTTGTACACGCCGTGTAAAACAACTTCCTTTCACTCTCACGTGAATAATATTCATTGCTTGCATTGCTGATTACAACAGCATCAAACTCGACGCCTTTTGCTAAATAAGTAGGAATAACGATGATCCCTTTCTCAAACGTAACGGTTTCTTTCTCTACAAGGCGGAGCTTAGGAAGGTAAGATTGCAAGGCCGCGTGCATGCGTTTGCTTTCTTCCGCCGTTTTACATATAACTGCAATGGAGTGATAACCACTTAGTACCAGCTGATTTATTTGTTCCTGTATGCTCTCTACGAGCTCCATATCCCCTGAGACTTTAGTTATCGTCGGCTCTGCACCGTCTCGGTTGAATGCCTCTATTTGGTCGCCGCCTTCAATCATCCGACTCGTGAAAGTTACAATCGGCTTGGTCGAACGATAACTTCTTGTTAGAACAATTTTCTCCGTTTCTTCCTCACTATAAAGCTCCGATAACGGCTCAAATCCATTTCCTGTTACAGCATGTGCAAATATGGACTGATTGAGATCACCCAGCACGGTCATTTTGCAGTTTGGAAAAATTCGCTTTAAATAATGATATTGGAACGGCGAATAATCCTGCGCTTCATCAATAAACAAATGTTTAACTAATGTATTCGTTTGAAACCCTTCGAGCTTTTCCTTTAAATATAAATACGGCGTTGCATCCTCATAATAGATTTCTTTATTATTTAGTTTTGCAATCGTTTGCTCACTAATTTCATTCCATTTTTCAGGCAACTGATGATCGCTAGCTTTAAAGCGTTCCAACATATTAGCATGATCCTCAAACAAGCGTTTATAAATCGTCGGTACATCCAAAAACAATAAATGCTTCACTCGTCTGCGCAGCTTTTTAAACTTCTTCTGCACAACCATAGCCGCTAAATAATCACGTTCTGCATCAAAATCATCAAATGTATTTCCCGCAAAATGTTTTTTGCGTTCCAGATCTTCAAATGCCGTCACATATTCCTCTTGATTGAGCAGCTCGATCTGATCCTGAACCCAGTCCTGATCGCGCTCCTCGCGGCTTAGTCTCGTCAGCTCTTTAAGAATCCATTCTGCCGTAAGACGTATCCGATTTCCAATGGTAGATGAGCGATTCAAACTATAAAATTGCTCCGAAATGGTTGCTGCGGAAATTAATGTCCGCCCTCTAAACGTGATTGCTTTAAAGGCTAGACCCGATTGACCAAGCTCTGCAACGTAATAATCGATCAAATGCATGAAAGAGTTGCTTGATTTATAAGTAATGGCAGCTATTCTAGCCTCATAACCTTGCTCCTTAACAGCGGCGAGCGTATATTCCATTTGTGAGAAAGGGTCCTCAAGCGCAAACGTTTGTCCCAGCCTGTGCTCAAGATATTGCTGATAGGTCGTTTGCTGCATATTTTGCTCGCCAAGTTCAGGCAACACGGTTGCCACGTAACTGTTGAACATCGGATTGGGTGAAAATAATACGATTTGATTCGCATTTAACCAGCCACGATACCGATAAAGTAAATAAGCAACTCTTTGAAGCGCTGCTGACGTTTTCCCGCTTCCTGCAGCACCTTGAACGATCAGAAGCCTCGCACGTTCATTACGGATAATGCGATTTTGCTCCCGCTGAATTGTAGCTACAATACTTTTCATTTGGGCGTCAGATTGCTTACCTAACACTTCCTGAAGCAGCTCATCACCGATCGTGACGCCAGTATCGAACATACTGCGAATCTTAGCATCACGTATAATGAATTGACGCTTAAGCGACATTTCTCCTTTAATCACGCCGCTTGGCGTTTCATACTGCACCGGACCTGGGCCATAATCATAATACAGACTTGATACGGGTGCGCGCCAATCATAAATGAGGTACTCATATCCGCTTTCATCAAGCAAGGAGCCTACACCTAAATAGATCGGCTCGGATTTGGGCTGTCCCTCCTCTTGGAGGTCAATTCTACCGAAGTATGGAGAATGCTCAAGCTTATACAGTGTTTTAAGCTGTTCCTCCGCATGGCGATGGCTTCTTTCACGCTCAGAGAGTACCTCTGCTTGCTGCTTCATGCTTGCGTGCGACTCCGCTGATTCCGCCGCATCCTCAAAATTTAGCGTTACATCGTCCCAGAAATTTCGACGGATATCGACGATATCCTCGCGCATACCTCCAAGCTGATTGCTAAATTGTTCTATCCGAGTGCGGATGATTTCCGTCACGTCTTTGACACGCTGCTGCTCTTGCTTCTGTTGTTCATTAGAATTAGTCACTTTACCACTCCTTAACTATTAGTAAGGTTAACCAAGTCTTTGGCATACCATGTTTTAAAACGTGACATCCATTTTACCATCTTCTGCTGCCTAATTGAAACAACAATCAAAAGTTATTGCTCAGCTCCTAAGAAGCGTTTATAATGACAAAGGCAGAAAAACAAGTCTCAGTCAAGCAATTCGCGGTTCGAAAACTCCCGCGTTATCAAAACTAGGAGGTAACATGCAACATGTTTAATTTATGGTTCGGCGCGATCTTCATGCTCGTTCATTTTTCATTATTTCTACTTTCGTATCGCTTTTTTGGCCGGGTTGGCATTTACGCTTGGATTGGAATGGCTACCGTGTTAGCCAATATTCAAGTCGTCAAAACAATCGATATCCATGCCTTCGGGATGATTATTGCTATAACGCTTGGCAATACGATGTATGGCACTATTTACTTAGCCTCAGACCTTCTAAATGAAAAATATGGCGAAAAAGCTGCTAAAAGAGCTGTTTGGTTCGGATTTTTCACGCTTATTACTACGACCATTATTATGCAGATGGCGCTTCTTTTTAATCCGTTAAATGAAGATTTTCCACTGCAGGTTCAAGGCGCTATGGAAACTTTATTCGGTCTCATGCCAAGAATTGCTCTAGCAAGCCTATGCGCTTATTTTGTCAGCCAATTTTTGGACGTTAAAATTTACTCGACATTAAAGCGTTTGTGTCCAGCTCCTAATCAGCTATGGATTCGCAATAACGGGAGTACTATGGTAAGTCAGCTTGTCGATACCTTTATTTTTTGCACAATTGCATTTGCAGGCGCACCAGGTTACGACAACAAGCTTTGGCTCTCTATTTTCATATCGACTTACGTCATTAAATTTATCGTATCGCTTTGTTCAACACCATTCTTATATGCTGCAAGAAGCTTTACCTTTAAAGAAGAAAAGGAAAGTCTATCGAGCTGAGGCCTATCAGGGCTAAGCACGTTATTTATTCATCCATATAAGGTTGTAAAAGCGGGATGCCAACTGCCAGGCATCCCGCTTTTATTTTTGCTCTCTATGACATGAACCCGATATCATCAATCATCACTTTTCCAGGTCCATTGACGAAACGAAACGTTATACGGCTAATTTCATCCGCTTTTATCGATAATGCTTCAGAACTGAATAACTCTAGCGGCAGCGTATAGGTTTGAAATACAGGCTCTGAAGATTCCTTATATTTCTCATCTTTTATGCGCTCCTCCAGCCAAGGTATCGTCATAAATGCAGTATATGTTGGCGGTGCCACTGGCATTATCTCGTCCAACTCAAGTTCCGTGCTCTCACCATCAGTCGTTGTAAGTTCAATCTCAATGACTGGCAGTGGCGGCGGTTCACTCACCTTAAGCGCATCATTTGCCGTTTCACCTTTGTCTTCATCTTCGGCCGCGATCAAATCACGTTCAAGATTTGCCATCGAAAATACAAGATTGCCGTCGGAAAGTTCTGCGGCTTCATCGCTCGTTTTTGGAGATAATTCCAAAGCATACTCCGCCCCTGGCTCAGACCACTCAAGCTCGATTCCTTTTGTTCCCTTGTTCTTGCCATCGCGATCCTCTGCTGATGCAATCTTCCATTCTGTCATTCCTGTAACACTTGCCTTGCCGCCATCTTTAAGCGCTGTTTTTTGCTTACCATCATCGTACCTGGCAATTTCGGTAAATTCCGACGCTTCGTACCGATTGAAATAAGCTGTATCTGGCAGCCAATCAAGCCCAGACCGATAATCTTCGAAAAGTTGTTTGTAGCTGCCTTCTTCAAGCAATGTCGCTTGCAGGAAAGCCGATACATAAACTTTGGAAATTTGACGTTGTTCACTAGCCGCGAGCAACTCCTTGCGACTCAAAAACAAACCTCCCGGCGGGCGCTCATCCATTCTTCCCCAGTCTGAATTAAATTGACTGTGATTGGCATCCGCAATATAAAGAGCTGCCTTAAATTTGTCCGATGACTCCTGGAACTTCGTTCTGCTGTACTGTCGATCACCATAAAAATTGTTTACATCCGCATCTCTTGCGCCTTGAAGCGTCAAGTAGTTTACATCCGACAATCGAGCTGATTTATCATCTACTTGCTTATCCGTGGGGGCTATTGCGACAACGGATTCGATAACAATATCCTTTAGACTCTCTAAAGTCTTATCGTCTTTAAACCACCGCTCTGCATCCGCAGCCATTGCAACAGCCTGACCACCGCGTGAATGCCCAATTAAAGCAACCCGATTTAAATCCACTTGTCCGCTAAAAGGATTGCCTTCTACTTGATTCAACTCTTTAATTTGCTGCAAATGCTTGAGAAGCACCCAAGCTCGCACCTTCATATCATTATTAGGTATGCCTGACCAAACGGAGTAGTTCAAGAAATTCTCATCCACAGAAACGGCTATTATTCCTTGACTAGCAAGCAGCTCTCCTAAATACTCATATCCTCCATCAGAGAAATCCTCCATCAGATGATTCCCATGAACAATAAGCGCGATTGGATACGGTCCAAGGCCCTCAGGCATCCATACACGGCCATTTAAGGGCAGTTCATCTTCGTCAAATCCCCAAAATTTTGTTTTGAGTTTTGACCATTTCGTAATATAGTCAGATGCATCAACTGCCGTAGAGTGAACGTCAACCTCATCTCCAAAAATCACTCTGTGCTTGTCTAGCCCGCTTCCATACGTGAAAGCCTGGAATGCGAAATTCCCTTTCTCTGCTGGGTCAGGCGCATTAATTGTGTTAACAATGCCGGAACTAGTGTCCAGCGAGGCATCTGCACTTTGTGATGTGGCAGCAGTCCCCGGCCAATCAGCGAGCACATAACCTACCGCTGCTGCTGAAGCTGCGCCCAGCACAAGAATAGACTTGCTCCAAGGCTTTATTTTCAGCTTTAAAAGGTAGCCGAACAAAGAACCCGCACCAGCCCCCGTTAACGTAAAAGCTAGAGCAATGACAACCGACATGAGAATGCCAAGCTCGGCAAAGTACAATATCAAGTACGTCTCTATTGAAGCGTATGTCCATACTGCCGCCAACCTGCGAGGAATCGGTAAATACAATACATTATATAGAAATGATAGCAAATTAGCTGCTAAGCTCATTGCAATGATATTCAAAATGACAAAAATAAAGATATCAATCGTCGTACCAAATCCAGTTGGCATGCCGAGTGCGGCTGTAATCATCGCTAACGATGCAAAAAGTGCTGTGCTGCCAGTAGCCACTCTCGCTACAAAATGGTCTCGTTCATTCCTAAGTGCAAACCGGCCATGCAACCACGCCATTGTTTTTTTCCTTCGATTAGGCTCAGGAGGCTGCTGCAGCTGCGGCTCTTGCAATACTAATTCCATAAATCCCCCTTTACAGTAATCCAGTTTCGTCCATTCCGCTTCTCAATATCGACAGGTACTGCAAAAAATTCACTCATTAGCGCTGAAGTTAGCACATCAGAAGTGTCACTCGCTGCAAACACCTTCCCCTCTTTAATTAAAAGCGTTTTTGCAAAGCAAGGCAATATCTCTTCCACATGGTGGGTCACATAAATAATGGTAGGAGCATCTCGTTCGCCTGCCACAGCCGCTATCATCTGCAGCAATTGCTCTCTGGCAAACACATCAAGACCTGTACATGGCTCATCCAATATTAGAAGCTTAGGAGAAGCCATAAGCGCCCTGGCGATCAACACTCGTTGCTTCTCACCCTGCGACAGTGTGTTGTATGTACGCTCCATTAAGCTTGTACAGCCGAGCGTTCTCATTAGCTCTTCAGCTTGGATCAAGTCAGCTGAATCGGTATGATCATATAAACCAATCGTAGCAAACTTGCCGCAAAGTACAATTTTCAGTGCAGTCTCTGAGCCATAAAACTTTTCCTGCAGTGAAGTACTAACCCAGCCAATACTTTTACGGAGCTCGCGCAAATCAAATTCACCGAATTTTTTTCCGAGTACAGACATGCTGCCTTCAGAAGGCCATATATAGCCATTAATCATATTCAGCAATGTTGTTTTGCCAGATCCGTTGAGTCCAAGCAGGCACCAATGCTCCCCTTCGAGTACTTTCCAGTTTATTTGTTCCAAAATTTTATTGTTATTTTGTTCCCAAGAAACGTTATGAATGTCTATCATCATTGTTAACTCTCCTATCGGTTGACTTTTAAGCATGCTATAAATTTGACTTGGCATATAATATCGACCATTATAATAATACAACGATTATCGCCAAAGTCGAAACCGTTCAAGCTTAAAATCACATATATATATTTGTTATATCAGGAGTGATCTGCAAATGAAAACGAACGAATTAAAACAATGGGCTCATTTTTTTCTAACTTATAAATTTGCCCTCGATGCTGTAGAAACGAAACTTAACATTTTAAATGAAGAATTCCAATTCATTCATGACTACAACCCGATCGAGCATATGAAGACGAGAATCAAAGCGCCAGAGAGTGTGATGCAGAAGCTGCAGCGCAAAGGACTCGCCATAACACTCGAGGATGCAAAAGAGCATATTCGTGATATTGCTGGTGTACGAGTGATTTGTTCCTTCTCTACAGATATTTATCAAATCGTCGATATGATAAGCAAGCAAAGCGATGTACGTGTCGTCGAACTCAAGGACTACGTCATCAATCCAAAGCCAAATGGCTATCAGAGCATTCATTTGCTAATTGAAATACCCGTCTTTCTTACTGATCGAACAGAGAATGTACTCGTTGAAATTCAAATTCGCACGATCGCTATGGATTTCTGGGCTAGTCTCGAACATAAGATCTATTATAAATTTAATGAGCAAATTCCGCTACATATACAACAGCAGCTCAAAGGCTCTGCCGATATGATTCATTTACTGGATCGGGAGATGCTTGCTTTGAATGTAGAGGTACAGAAGCATCGCGAGCAAGCTCTAAAATAAAACAAAAAGCTCCATCCCGATACGCCGGGATGGAGCTTTTTGTTTTATTTGGTTAGGTTATCGCGTAATAAAAAGGTACGATGATTAAATTTAACATTAATGCAATAGCTCCGATCGCCATAGACCAACCGCCTAGTCCGCGTGCACCTTGTCGGTATGCTATAAAACCAAGTACCACTGATGTTGCACCAATGAGTACTGGCCATAGAAACCAAGACGCAATTGCAAACACAAGCGAAACCCAGCCAAGAGCGTAACCACCCGAATGGGCACTCACCCGCTCTTCCCTATCCTCATACCGGTCATCTCTCCGCTCCGCATGCACTACTGGATTGCTGATTGCAAAGTCAGCAGCCATTTCTTCATTTACATCAAGCAAGCTGTCCGTCCCCACAACTGGATGGCTTGTACGTTCAGATCGATCTCGATCATCCAACAATTGATTATAATCGTCTTCATATTTACCCATCGACCTTCACTCCTTTGGTTTAAAGGTAAGGCAGCATGTTGACTTTGATTCCTCTGCTTGATCTTGATGAAATAGTCCGAGGTCATCTGCAGCAAATTCTTCATTAAAATGGGCGCCTGCATGTTGATCGATTTCGATGTTGATTTCACTAGCTCCACAATTATTGCCTTCTTTCCAGAAGTTGCAGTTAGCGACACTACAAGACACGCCTTTTGGCATAAAAAAAATCACCTCCACTATCAAGTTTCCCTGACCGGAGGTGATTCATTCTGCCTTATTTTTGTCCTTGCATACGACGCTGTGTCATGTAATCATTTTCGTAATACGCTAACTCATCACGCAGTTCTTCAAAAACCTTGGAAACACTAAGTACGATACCACGAGAATCACGATTCGGTTTAAAACGGAAACGAATCGCATCTTGGCCAGTATAGGCATAACGGCCATCTTCGGAATAACATTCGTTCTTCGGATAGAAAAACGCGCTTACGCATTGATGGTAAACCTCATACAGTACGCGTTCCGCATAATCTGTATCGAAATTGGGCCGTCTGAGCAATACTCCCAGCTTTTCAACCGAGACTTCAGAAAACACCAATAAATGTCTCAAATCGGATAAAAGGCCTTTGTAAAAAGTATGTGCTTCTTCTCCATTATCTTCGCCGGTTAATTGGGGCAAGGAATTGTTGTTCAGAAACGGTTCCAGTTGGCTTAACGCATCCTTTAGCTTTGTGCGAGTTGATTCCGTTAGTGCTTTGACGTTGGCAGTTGGCATATAGGTAGTTCCCCTTTCATAATCCAAACACACGTAAAAACTACAATCATCACTATCGTACCACAAATTACATTTAAGTGGTACTGGCGATTACCGCTTTCGTTCGCATATTTTAAGCCTTGGAATCCGAACCTATAGATTAGACTTAGCGCTAATTTAGAACGATCAATGGAGGTTTCAGGCATGCAAAGAAAATGGATTGGTGGCCTTACAATTTTAGCCTTAGCTGCTCTACTTATACCAATGACGCCTATTTTCGCCCCTAAAGACGTCAAAAAACCACCTCAAACGTCTAGTTTTTCTGCAAAGCGCGAGCACACGCTCAAAATTGCTGCGCTGCAATCGGATATGAAAGCGACAGCGATGCTTTGCTCCACAGAATGCACCAAAGATTTTCAGAAGCTGATGAGTACAAGCATGGGATCAAAAAATGAAGCGGATCAGCAAATAAACCATATGATGCATGAGCATGCGCATATGGCTTATATTAGCTGGATTTCGGGTAATCGCAGTGTTAACCGAGGTGTTCTTCCACAAACTGAGGATGCGAAAGTTAAGTCTTATGTATCGGAAGCCAAAACACAAGTAAGCAAAGGCGCTAAGTATGAATCTCCAACTTTTACTGCTAAAAATGGCAGCCGCTTCATGGTGCTTGGTGTGCCGGACTCCAAACACGTCGGTATCGGTGTTGTTGGTGTCATTAAACAAGATATTTTGAAATCCGTTGAACAGCATCAAATGCGCAATCTGAGACTTGTTCCTTATCCTGCTGAAGGAAATTACAAGATTGAATCCGTGAAGCCAAATTCAACAATCGATACAACTGTCCGTACCGGCGAGGAGAACGGAAATGCCAGCCACTATCATGTTCGTGATGTTGTTGTGCATTTCGTCAAACCGCTTTCGAGCAACGAGCTTGAACGGGTAAAACGTGATATTAATGCCGAATGGGTTAAGCAGGTCGGAGATACATTTATTTTCCGCTCACGGAATATTGAAACTGACCAGCTTGTCCGATATTTCAAACAAACGTGGAATACCGAATATACAGAGCCTCATTATTTATATCTGACAAATGAGACCTCAGCAGCAATTGTCCCGAATGATGCTCTCTACTCCGAGTATCAGTGGAATTTGCCATCGATTGAAACGGAGAAAGGTTGGGGCATATCCAAAGGCAATGACAAAGTCATTATTGCCGTTCTTGATACCGGAGTGCAAAGCAATCATCCGGATTTGAAGGGCAAGCTTGCTAAAGGCAAAAATATTGTAGATGAAAATGCGGCTCCGGATGATGATGTTGGTCATGGAACGCATGTATCTGGCATCATTGGCGCAACAGTTAACAATAATGAAGGGGTTGCCGGGTTGTCATGGTATAACAAAATTATGCCTGTCAAAGTTCTGGATAGCAGCGGCGCAGGTTCCACCTATTCCGTCGCACAAGGCATAATCTGGGCTGTCGACCATGGTGCCAAAGTTATTAACATGAGCTTAGGTAACTACGCGCAGGCTGATTTTCTTCATGATGCGATTAAGTACGCTTATGATCATGACGTCGTTATGATCGCAGCTAGCGGCAATGACAACACGGATCGGCCGGGATATCCTGCTGCATATCCGGAAGTGTTCGCTGTTGCGGCTACGAACAGCAGCAAGGAGAAAGCTTCATTTTCTAACTATGGAGATTATATAGACGTTGCTGCACCTGGGGACAGTATCGCGAGTACGTATCCTGGCAGTCAATATGCGGCATTGTCAGGCACATCTATGGCAAGTCCGCATGTCGCAGCATTAGCCGGATTGATTCGATCTGTCAATCCTGAGCTATCCAACGTTGAGGTCATGGAGATTATGAGAAAATCGGCTATTGATCTAGGTGCAAAAGGCAAAGATGATTATTTTGGATATGGTGAAATCGATGTAGACAAAGCGCTGCAAGCTGCCTCAAAATATGGTGGAGCCTTGCAAACTTATCCGGATCAGGTAAAAAGAAGACTGGACCGGATTTTGAATAAGTACGGGAAGTAACGCAGTAAACACAATTAAGCACCCATCTCATGCGATGGGTGCTCTTTGTTTGTTTTAAGTGTAAAGTCGTGCGGAAAGTTTGTCGTAAGCCGGGTTCTGTACTTCTAGTGGTTCAAACGGGAACGACCCTCCCACGATGAAGCGACAATCATCTATCTAGGCCGCACATTGCTATACGGCTCCAGCAACCAACCCGGACGCGCCTCAGGCTAAGGCTGCAGCTTAGGGGCTGCGGCGTCCTCTCGGTCTTGCTCCAGATGGGGTTTACCAGGAACGTAGTCACCTATGCTCCTCGTGGTCTCTTACACCACGGTTCCACCCTTACCTGTTCCGGCTAAAAGCCGGCCATCGGCGGTCCATTTCTGTGGCACTATCCTTCAGCTCGCGCTGACTGGACGTTATCCAGCATCCTGCCTTGCGGAGCCCGGACTTTCCTCTCGCGGCAACAAGGCCGCCAGCGATTGTCTGTCAAACTTTCCGTGGCATCGTTAAGTATACAAGGTATTTCGAAAAAGCTCAACCCTGAAAGCAATACCAATATTTAAATAGTAAATCTATACGAAAGTAAACGGTTCTGTATTCAAGGTTGAAGCTATTGCCGATGTTTCATATTTACTGCCAACAAGCTGTTGGTTCAGCCACTCTGCAACTTGATGCTTCATGACCTTTTCGATGTTATGACCAGGGTCGATGATCGTCATTCCCGCAGCTAACGCATCATGTGCTGTGTGGTAATCAATGTCCCCAGTAACAAGTACATCCGCCCCGGAAAATACAGCATGGCGTACATATTTCCCGCCTGCGCCTCCGAGTACAGCTGCTTTACGTATAACTCGGTCAAGTGATCCTACGACTCTTACTGATGGAACATCGAATATTTGCTTCGCCTGTTCTGCAAGCTCGCCAAGAGTCATTGGATTAGCCAATTTGCCGACACGTCCCAAACCGAATGATCGGCCCTTTAAATCAACCGAATATAAATCATAAGCTACCTCTTCATACGGATGTGCTTTAAGCATAGCTTGTACGGTTTTCCGATGAACGCTGTGAGGTACAATGGTTTCAATTCGTATCTCATCGGCATGCTCAAGCTTTCCTTCAACGCCAATGAACGGGCTCGTTCCCGGTCCAGGAATAAAAGTCCCTGTCCCTTTAATATTGAAGCTACAATTGCTGTAGCTGCCAATCTTACCCGCTCCTGCGCGCCAAATCGCATCAAGAACTTGCTCGTGATGGCTCTCTGGTACGAATACAACAAGCTTGTAAAGCTTATCCGTATGCACCTCCTCCAAACACTGACGAGTATCCGGCACGATGCCAATCAGATCAGCTAGCCAATCATTAATGCCGCCGTCTGCCACATCAAGATTGGTATGTGATATATAAACGGCAATGTCGTTTTTGATAAGCTTCTCATATAAGCGACCCGCAGCTGTCGATGTATCCAGCTTGGCAAGCGGCCGATAAATGATAGCATGATGAGCAATGATGAGCTCAGCACCTTGCTCGATCGCTTCATCAACAACTGCATCCGTTACATCCAATGCCACCAGGATCTTCTTGATCGGTTTATTTAATGTGCCAAGCTGCAGGCCTATTTTATCGTTTTCTACCGCATAATGTTTAGGCGCAAGCTGCTCCATTAACTGGATCACGGTTTGTCCATTGGCAAACATTGCAAAACCTCCTCAATCACATTGATCTCCGCAAGAAACTGCTCACGTTTTATGGATGACTCTTCCAGCTCTGATCCAGCTAGCTGTTCACATATACGTTCAAGCTTGTTCAGCTCATGACGCCATTTTTTAAGTAAAACAGGCTGCGGCTCACGAAGTAAATATGGTCCCATTTGTTTCAAAACACCAAATAGCTTGTCAGCTTCCAAATTAAGCTTCAAGAATCGGCCGTCATATAGCTCACTATTGCGTGCTTTTGCATCGGATACACGAATGGCATGCATTACCTCATAAATTTTGCCGTCTTCTTCGAGAATGCTTTCTGCTGCCAAATACCAATTATGCTTCAAAAGCCATTCCCGTACGACCTCTTCACCTACATTAGGCTGCAATACGAGCTCCATAACCCCTTCTAGCTTACCAGCCGTATGACCTGCCTCCAAAATATCGCTCATTAGGCTGCCGCCCATACCGGCGATTGTGACCGTGTCAGCCTCACCAGGCTGAAGCACGTTCAGACCATCTCCTTGGCGAACCGTCAAACGAGAGGTAAGTCCAGCAGCAGCACCTTGCTTCTTCGCAGCCTCATAGGGACCGCGATTCAGCTCCCCTGCAATCGCTGTAGGGCATTTATCCATTTGAAGCAAATAGACAGGAAGCATCGCATGATCGGAGCCGATATCAGCAACACGCGAGCCCACAGTTACATAATCCGCAATCTTCTGCAGACGTCTTGATAGTTTTAACATTATACAACCCACACCATCCATTGTTTTCGCATTGAAAATAATATTATGCCACCAATTGCTATTTTGACAATGAGCTGCAGTTGCAACAAAATCGCGTCATCTACAAACATGACCGAGTATAGCTCGGGCATAAACCACACGAGTGCGCAAGTTGCAAAAAGAACTGCAGATACCGGCTTTGACCAGCGATGTACAAACCAACTGCTCCAGCCAAACAAGCAAGCGATAGGCAGCCAGTATAGCTGCACCTCATACCATTTAGAATCCAACATAAATTGTGACAGCAGCCATGCATAAACAAGAATAGCTGCCAGCCAGCCACATAAATGCAGTGCAGGAATGCGAGCCTTTATTCCGTAAATAACCCAAAAGAGCGAACAAAAGGCAAGTAAACCCGTTTTCCAGCCCCATTGATCGATACCATGTACATTCAGCATATACAATCCCCCGCCCAGCAGGAGGAGCATTCCAGTACTTGTTATTGCTAAACCAGCTGACTCATTACGACTCCGAAGGCGTTGCCCCGTACGCAAAAAAACAGCCACCGCGCCGACCACAACAGCCATTTGCAATAACAGATGAAATTCGTTAAAATAAAGCACAACAAAGGAAATTAAGGTAAAAGTTCCAAAAGTAAGAAGCCATTGCATGCCTGTTGCCCGTTGTACTGCGGCGATTGCTTTTCCTACTGTATGATGCTGTTCTTTGGCTGTTTGGATCGTATCTTGATCAGCATACAAATTCAGCAGAAAGTCACAATATTGATCAGGCAACAGCTTGCTTCGCCGCCAATGATCAATTTCTTTCACGATAATTTGCCGACGATCCTGATTCATAAAATCCCGTTATCCTTTCGGTGTCGACCTGCTGTACAAGTCCTTATGTATGAGGTTTCCACTTTAGAAAAAAGACCTCGCTGCACGAGCAGAAAGGTCTATATGCTAATCATCAAGTTTTTATTCGAGGAAATCCTTCAAACGTTTGCTGCGGCTTGGATGACGCAGTTTGCGTAGTGCTTTAGCTTCGATTTGACGAATACGCTCACGCGTAACACCAAATACTTTGCCGACTTCCTCAAGCGTTCTCGTGCGTCCATCATCAAGTCCGAAGCGAAGACGAAGTACATTTTCTTCTCTTTCAGTCAAAGTATCGAGCACGTCTTCCAGTTGTTCCTTAAGCAGTTCGTATGCAGCAGCATCAGCTGGGGCAAGCGCTTCTTGGTCCTCAATGAAATCTCCGAGGTGAGAATCATCTTCTTCCCCGATTGGAGTTTCGAGAGAAACTGGTTCTTGAGCAATTTTCATGATCTCGCGAACCTTCTCCGTGCTAAGCTCCATCTCCGCAGCAATTTCCTCCGGTGTCGGTTCGCGTCCAAGTTCTTGGAGCAATTGACGAGATACCCGAATCAGCTTGTTAATCGTTTCCACCATATGAACCGGAATACGAATGGTACGTGCTTGGTCAGCAATTGCGCGAGTAATCGCTTGACGAATCCACCAAGTCGCATAAGTACTGAACTTAAAGCCCTTCTGATGGTCAAACTTCTCAACCGCTTTAATAAGTCCCATATTGCCCTCTTGAATCAAATCAAGGAACAACATGCCTCTGCCTACATAACGTTTTGCAATACTAACAACAAGGCGCAGGTTCGCTTCCGCAAGTCTACGTTTTGCTTCCTCATCACCATTCTCGATACGCTGTGCAAGCTCAACCTCATCATCTGCAGAAAGAAGCGGAACCCGGCCTATTTCTTTTAAATACATACGTACCGGGTCATTAATTTTTATACCCGGCGGCAAAGCAAGATCATCATCAAAGTTAAAGTCGTCCTGTTCGCGCTCTTGCTCTTCCCCTTGAGCTGCGAGTGGATTTTCTTCATCGTTTTCGTTCAGTACCTCAATCCCAAAATCATCGAGCTGTTCGAAAAACTCATCAATTTGTTCAGGGTCTTGATCGAACGGAGCCAACTTATCCATAATTTCTTTATACGTCAAAGATGACCTCTTCTTGCCTTGTTCAATCAGTTGATCCTTCACATGATCCAATTTTTGTTCGGTATCTAGTTCAGTATGTTGATCATTCGCCATATTCCGACTCCCTCCCCCCTAGAAACGATCTTCCTGTCGTCCTTTGAGTTGTCTCTCTAGGGTTATAATCTCACTTGCTATTTGTGCTGCTGCCAAAAAATCTCCGGTACGCTCAGCACGCACCATCTCTTCTTTCTTGCGTTCAATATCACGATACTGCGGAACTTTAATAATGTCATGGATATATGCGTCCATCGTCGTATCATCGAACGGAAAATCACCGTCCATCATCAAAATCGATGCTGCTGTACGTTCTAATCGGTCATCATGCAGCGTTGCAATAAAGCGGCTTACATCCGGATCATAGCCTTGAGCAAAATAAGCGTATAAATAAGCAGCAAGAGCTGCGTGATCCTCTACATTAAACGCATCACCGAGTCGATCATGAACCGTTTGTGCTACATCTCGATCCCGCATCATAACGTGCAGCAACCTTCGTTCTGCATGTGTGTAAGCAGGCATAAGAGTAGGCGGTCCAGACTTTCGGGGCTTTTCATTCCTACCATTATTCCACGAATTGTCGTTATTATCCCCTTGCGGTTTCTTTTTTTGCAGCTCCTGTCTAATTTGATGACAGTCCTGTTTCAAAGCATCCAGGGAGATTTCGAACTCTCGTGAAATTTCCTTCAGGTAGACCTCGCGTTCTGTTGACGAATCAAGCTCTGCAACAATTTGTACCGCCTCAAGCAGATAGTTCTTTCTACCTTCTTCTTTTAGCAGTATATGGTTTTTCCTTGAATATATAAGCTTAAATTTTGTTACCGATACCGGCTGATCCATCGTCTCTCGCAAGAAGGCTTCCGGACCGTATTCGCTTATATAATCATCGGGATCCTTACCTTTCGGAAGCATCGCCACCGATACTTTGAGGCCTGCGCTCTCAAGCATCGGAATTGATTTGAATGCTGCTGCTTGTCCTGCGTCATCACCGTCATAACAAACGATGACTTCTTCGGCTTGTCGTTTTAAAATAGCGCAATGTTCCTCAGTTAATGCCGTACCCATCGTCGCAATTCCATTTTTCACGCCAGCGCTCCATGATTTAATGACGTCCATGTAACCTTCAAACAATACAACTTGCTTACTCTTACGAATAGATGGCCGCGCATAGTGCAGATTGTAAAGTGTTCTGCTTTTCGTAAACAGCATCGTTTCCGAGGTATTCAAGTATTTCGGCTGTCCTTCGCCTATAATGCGACCCGCAAACGCGGTAGCTTTGCCGTCTCGATCCCAAATTGGAAACATAATGCGATTACGAAACCGATCCACATATCCACTCCCGTCAGATTTAGCCGAAAGCAATCCGCCTTTTTCCATTAACGCCAGATCAAATCCACGATTCGTTAAAAACCGAGCTAGCAAGTCCCATTCCTCAGGGGCGTAACCAATCATAAAATGATCAATCAGCTTATCGCTGAGTCCACGATCCCGCAAATATTGTTTTGCAGTCTGTCCTTGCTTTGTGTTATTCAGCACATGATGATACAACTTAATCGTCAGCTCATGCGCTTCAATGATCTTAGCTCGGTCTGCGTCATGCGGCGTGGATTTCACTCCATCAGGAGAAGCCCAGGTTACAGGCATTCCCGCATCCAGCGCCAGCACTCGAACGGCTTCAGGAAACGAATATCCTTCCATCTCCTCAAAAAAACGTATAACGTTGCCGCCCTTGCCACAGCCGTAGCAATGGTAAATTTGGAGCTCCGGCGTTACTGTAAAAGAGGGAGTCTTCTCCGAATGGAACGGACATAACCCCTTCATATATTTGCCGTGCTTCGTGAGATGAACATATTTCCCGACCGTCTCTACGATGTCATAATGCTTTCGAACCGCATCAATGACCTCTTCCGGTATTTTATTACCGTATGTCATCGTTCATCACCTTCATCCTAGTAACACGTAAATAATATTCGCTATACGTCATGGTTCTCCTGCTCATTTCGTAAAACTTTTGTCAACTTTTGTTGAAACCGGGCACGATCGTCGTTGTTCATCGCTTTCGGACCTCTTGTTTTGCCTCCAGTTCGACGACGTTTTGCAAGCTCATGTCTACGTTCCATCAAATAATCAATGTTCTCATCGGTGTATTGCTCTCCGCGAGGAGACAATACGACAGCGCCTTTGCCGATCGCTATGCATGCCAGTCCAAAATCTTGTGTTACGACAATATCCCCACGCGCAATATGGTTCACAATGTAAAGATCGACGGATTGATTGCTTCGATCGACCTGTACAATTTCTACGCCTGGCTGCGGCTCCAGCCGATGGTCATGAGATGCAACCATAAGCACACCAACAGAAAAGAGTCTTGCCGTTTCGCCTATTTCCGTTTTTACCGGACATGCATCCGCGTCGACCACAATGGTAGGTTTTTCTTGTCGAATAGAAAATCACCGCTCGATTTCAAATTCTTATCCTATACTATTATATACGGCATAACTCTAAAAAATCCTTCCGCTTGACATTATGGCAATCGTACATATTCCATAATTAAGCTTGCTGTCTCTTCAACGGCTCGATGTGAGACATCAATAACTACACAGCCTAGCTGCTTCATAATAGTATCGGCATAAAGCAGTTCCTTTTCTATACGATCAGGAGTCGCATAAGATGCATTATTTGGTAAGCCGAGTGCTTTAAGACGTTCTTTCCGTATCGTATTCAAGTATGGAACACCTATTGTAAGCCCAATTACTTTGCGCTTTGGCAGCTTAAACAATTCGTCCGGCGGTTTCAGCTCCGGGACTAACGGCACATTCGCAACTTTAAACTTTTGATGCGCGAGGTACATCGATAAAGGCGTTTTCGACGTTCGTGATACGCCCACGAGTACAATATCAGCTTTCAGTACACCAGATGTATCTCTCGCGTCATCATATTTTACCGCAAACTCGACCGCATCAACCTTCTTGAAATAATTGGCATCAAGCACATGATTAAGACCAGGTTCCTGACGGGATTTACGTCCAGTCCGCTTCTCCAGCGTTTCAATAAAAGATCCCAAAAGATCAATAGCATCAACACTATAAGCTTCCGCAAACTTTTTCATGCTGTCGCGAAGATGCGGAATAACCAGTGTATAGATCACGATTGCATCAGCTTGCTGGGCCTGCTCAATAATCCGCAATAGACCTGCCTCTTCCGTTACAAAAGGGGCTCTGCGGATATCGGTATGAAGTGGATGAAATTGCGCGATTGCCGCGCGTACAACAAGCTCCCCTGTATCACCAGCTGCATCGGAGACGACATATACGATTACTTCGGGATTAGAACGAGACATGATCTATCATCCTCCTTACGGACTCAATTACCAAACGAGCTTCGAGAAATCAGCGATAATCGCAATATCTTCAGCGATACCGGCAAGCGTTGACAATCGATTCGCACGAACGGCCTCATCAGGTGCCATGACCATAACCTTCTCAAAATAACTATGAATAAATGGTTTCAATGAAGATAAGGATTGAACAGCTTTTGAAATATTACCTTCATCAATCGCAGCTTTAAAGATCGGACGCTGCTGCTGCCATTTTTCGTAAAGCTCTGTTTCGACTTGCTCTGCGAACAAAGCTGGATCAACCGCAGCATCTGTTGCTTTAGAGCCCAAGTTGCTAACACGGTTAAACTGCTCCACCGTTAGCTTGAATTCTGTGCGATCATTGCTACCAGCTAAAGCTTGAACGACGCTTGCACGCTCGATCGTTGATTTCAAATCTGCAAAGCCTGAGGCCATAACTGCATCTACAACATCATAACGAACGCCTTGCTCGGACAATACGTTCTTAACCCGGAGCGCAAAGAAATCAGATAAATCCTTGCGGATATCAGAAGCGTTACGTTTAAGGCCGCGGTTCTCATGAACGGATAGTGCTGCATCGTACAAATCATGTAACTGAAGTTTCAAGCCGTGCGCCAAAATAATTTGAACGATACCTGCTGCCTGTCTACGCAGCGCATAAGGATCCTGCGAACCCGTTGGGATAATGCCAATTGAGAAACATCCTACGATCGTATCGATTTTGTCGGCTAAGCTTACAATAGCTCCCGTTAATTCCGAAGGTGCCAAATCGCCGGCAAATCGAGGCTGATAATGCTCATTAATGGCTTTCGCCACTGAGCCGCGCTCTCCTGCTTTAACAGCATAATCTTCCCCCATAATGCCTTGAAGCTCCGGAAATTCATAAACCATTTGCGATACGAGATCGAATTTACAAATATCGGCAGAGCGGCTGATGTCGCTGGACGTTTGCTCATCGATGAGCAGATGCTTGCTCAGAAGGTCAGCTGTCGCACGAATTCGTCTTACTTTGTCAGCTACAGTACCTAATTCTTCGTGGTATACGATATTCTCAAGCTTCGATAGAGCATGCTCAATCGTCAGCTTATGATCTTCTTCATAAAAAAACTTGGCATCCGAAAGTCTAGCGCGCAGCACCTTCTCATTTCCTTTGGCCACAAGCTCAATCGATTTAAGATCTCCGTTGCGAACGGTGACGAAGAAAGGAAGCAGCTCGCCTTCGCTGTTGAAGACCGGGAAATACCGCTGATGCTCACGCATCGAAGTAATAAGAACCTCTTGCGGAATGTGTAGAAATGCTGGATCGAAACCGCCAAACAATACGTTTGGATATTCAACTAGAAATACAACTTCTTCGAGCAAATCTTCTTTGATTGCAATTTCCCAGCCTTTTTCTTTGGCTAGACGATCTATCTGAGCTACAATCAGCTCCTCACGTTCACTAACATCTACAAGAACATGCTGCTCGCGCAGACGCTCAACGTATTGAGCCGGCTCTTGCACGGTAGTATCATTTCCAAGGAAACGATGTCCGCGCGTAATATTTCCTGTTTGTACTCCTGTAATCTCAAACGGAATAACCTCTTGACCGAACAACGCCACGAGCCACCGGATAGGTCTTACAAACTTTAGCTCATGATTTCCCCAACGCATATTTTTCGGGAAAGACATCGAGGTAATCAATGTTAGCAAGCCGTCCGGCAGTACCACAGCGGTATCTGTACCAATGCTGCTTTTGGTCGCATATACGTACTCTACGCCAGCTAGCTCTTGGAAATACAATTGCTCAGGTTCTACGCCTTGGCTTCTTGCAAACCCTAGAGCTGCCTTACTCCAGTTACCTTGATCATCTTGTGCAATTTTACGAGAAGGCCCTTTGGCTTCTTCATTCATATCGGTCTGCTTCTCAGCTACGTCTTTGATAAGAACGGCTATACGACGCGGTGTAGCATAAACATTTACCGCTCCGTGCTCGATTCTCGAGTCTGAAAGCCACTTCACCGTTTTATCCTTCAACTGGTTCATCGCGCCGCGCACGAACCTAGCAGGCACTTCCTCAAGTCCGATTTCAAGCAACAAATCTCTAGTCATGCTGCTCCACTCCTTTCTTCAGCAACGGGAATCCAAGACGTTCTCTTTCCTCGTAGTAAGTCGATGCGCAAGCACGCGCTAAGTTTCTTACCCGTGTAATATAGCCCGTTCTTTCGGTTACGCTGATTGCGCCGCGCGCGTCGAGCTGGTTAAAGGTGTGCGAGCATTTCAATACATAATCATAAGCGGGAAATACAAGATGATGTCCCATCGTTTTTTGAGCTTCTTGCTCGTACATGTTAAACAAGGAGAACAACATATCCGTATCCGAAGTCTCGAATGTATATTTGGAATGCTCGTACTCTGGTTGTTTGAAGACGTCTCCGTAAGTTACCCCTTCAACCCATTCCAAATCGAAAACATTCTCTTTTTGTTGAATATAGGAAGCCAAACGCTCCATACCGTATGTGATTTCTACTGCAACAGGATTAGCATCAATTCCGCCAACCTGTTGGAAATAAGTGAATTGCGTAATTTCCATGCCGTCCAGCCAAACTTCCCAACCTAAACCCCAAGCGCCAAGCGTCGGTGCTTCCCAATTATCCTCAACAAAACGAATATCATGATCTTTGGCATCAATACCTAGCTGTTTCAAGCTTTCCAAATAAAGCTCCTGAATATTGTCAGGCGACGGCTTCAGAATAACTTGGAATTGATGATGCTGATAAAGACGGTTCGGGTTTTCACCGTAGCGACCGTCCGCTGGACGCCTTGATGGCTCCACATAAGCAACATTCCAAGGCTCTGGACCAATCGAACGTAAGAACGTCATTGGGTTCATCGTTCCTGCACCCTTCTCAACGTCATAAGGCTGTACGAGAATACAATTTTGTTCAGCCCAGAATTGCTGCAGCGTCAAAATCATTTTTTGAAAATTCATCACTGACCCTCTCCTTCTTCCTCTGTTTTCTACTTGTTAATGCGAAGCAGGCAAAGGCGTTTATACGCAAAAAACTCCCGTCACTACGCCTGCTCCCAGACGTAGGGACGAGAGTTGTAATCCCGCGGTTCCACCCTACTTGGTCAGCTCCTTACGAGCAAACCCTCTTTGCTTTCATACGACTCCGGAGTGCCTTTTCATCGTTTTGACCGTCTGGGCTTTCACTTCCCCCAGCTCGCTAATCATGTCCGCTTAAAACGATTACTTTCTCCATCATTGCCCGATATTCATATTGCATTATTTTATGCTTCTTTATGCCAATTGTCAAACTTGGTTTCTAAGCACCAAAATAAAGCAATTAATGAGCACGAATCTCATCACTTTTAGTTGTATTTCCTTCACGTTTACCGATAATGTCTTTCATACCCGTGTTCCCCATCATGAGGACGCAAACTAACGCCAAGCCTGCGGGAATTATGGACCAGACAAAGGTTGCCGATACCGAATCAGACAAAGCTGCAACGATTTTCTCCATGACAGGCGGCGGAATCTCCGCACGTTTATCCGGTGATAACAGCTCACGAGCATTTTCCGTCATCGGCGCTGCTCCTTCTCCACCTGCAAAAGCTTCTGTCATGCCCTTCGTAAAGTGGTTGCGCTGGATAATGCCGAATACAGTAATGCCAACTGTCATACCGAGTGAACGAATGAACGACATAGTAGATGTGGCGCTTCCTCTTTGCCGCATGTCGAATCCATGAATGGAGGACATCCCGAGAACAGAGAATGAGAAGCCGATGCCAAATCCCGTTAAGAACATATACACGGACAACATAAACCGTGTCGTTTCCGGCGTAATGGTAGATAACAAGAAAATACCTGTAATAAAAATAACAGCTGAAATCATCATGACGCTGCGGTAGGACATTTTGTTAACTAAAAATCCACCAAGCTGCGCCGCGAAAACCGAACCAAGTGTCATAGGAAGCAAAGTCAAGCCTGCACTAACCGCTGTTCCGCCAAAAACACCCTGTACAAACATTGGGATATATAAAGCTGCCGTAATAAAAGCCGCTCCATAAAACAATCCCGCTCCCGTACTTGCAGCAAATAGCCGTTGCTTAAACATATTGAACGAAATAATTGGTTCAGCTGCTTTGGTTTCCACGAAAAGAAATATGCCAAGTAAAACCGCAAAGCCAGCAAATAAGCCAATAATTTGCGCCGAATCCCATGCGAATTCCGTTCCTCCAAGTTCGAGAGCAAACATGAGACAGACGATAGAGCCCACCAGTGTAGTAGCTCCCCACCAATCGATTTTTTGCTTGGAATGAGAAAGAGATTCTTTGTAATAAATAACGATAAAAGCAAGAGCTACAAGACCAATGGGTACATTGATGTAAAAAATCCAGCGCCAGTTAATATATTCCGTTAAGTAAGCACCAGCAAGCGGTCCAAATAAACTTGAGGTACCAAATACTGCTCCGAACAAACCACCCATTTTGCCACGCTTCTCAGCGGGAAAAATATCAAAAACAATTGCAAATGCAATGGGCATCATCGCCCCGCCGCCGATACCTTGAATAGCACGGTAAATGGTCAGCTGCGTAATCGATTCAGCCGTACCGCAAAGAACAGAGCCGATTAAAAATAAAGAAATACCTAAGACGAAAAACCGTTTTCTTCCATACATATCTGACAGCTTCCCGAATATCGGCATACCTGCCATTTCCGTTACCAAATATGCAGATGTTACCCACACATATTTGTCCAGTCCTCCAAGATCGGATACTATCGTTGCCATTGCGGTCGACACGATTGTATTGTCAATTGATGCGACCAGTATGCCGAGCAAAAGCCCAGCAACAACAAAGCCAAGTCTATTTTGTCCTGTAGACATCAGGTGAATCCCTCCAATTACTATGAATCTCTAACAACCTCATCTATCATAAATCAATTGCTGAGATGATGTAATCATGCACAAGTATGAGCAGCTTCTCCGCCTTTAGACGGAGCAAAAACCAAATGCACCCATTTAACGAATTGAATTTCCGTTACATAAGTTTATCCAGCTGATCGAGAAAATTACGCGACTTCAACTGCAAACCTAAATGAGTATCCATTAACTTACGCATAGCAAGCTTAAGCTCAGCTTTCGTCTCAGGCTTTACTTGAATCGATCCAAGCCTTCTCATATCCATTCTGCGAAATAAACGAAGCAGCTTATAGGCTCCTTCGCCCAGTTGAACAGCCTGTGGATCTTTCCCTGTACATCGTGAGCATAATATTCCACCTACATACGGTGAAAGCTTAAAGGGACCTATTACATTTCCGCAGCTCACGCATTGATCCAATTCAGGAGCATAACCAGATAAGTCCAAAATGCGCATTTCGTATAGATGAGAAACAATTTGCGGGTCTTTGCCATCTTGGAAAGCTGAAAGGCATGCTTTTAACTGTTCAAAATGAAAGCCCGTTGCCTCATCATCCTGCAATGAGCGATCAGTTAATTCCGATACATAAGAGGAATAAGCTGCCAAATCAAGCTTTTCACGCAAAATATGGTGAGATTCTAAAATCTCACCATGATTAAGCGTGCCGAGCCCACTGCTTCGGAAATAAACAAACTCACCATATGTAAACGGCTGTGCGAGTGAAGAATGCTTGCTCTTTATTTTTTTCGCGCCGCGTATAAGTACACCAGCTTTTCCGTTTGTCTTCGTAAGCAGTGTAACAATTTTATTGCCTTCTCCATAATCCATGCTCCGCAGGACTATTCCCTCGACACGATACAACATATTGAAAACTCTCCCCTGAAAGCAGAAACGTATGTTTACCGTCCCATGGCGGCAAACATACGTTTAGCTGTTAAAAAAACAAAACCCCTATACTCGATTAACCGATTCAATTAATGCCATTGATACGTTAGACAGAAGTATCTTCGAGGTCCAGCTCGGCAAGCTCATCCTGATTTCCTACTAACGAATCGGAGCTGCCATCTGCTCCGTATTGGTTTATTTCCTTGTATAACATGAAAGACTCGACATCCCCGGTCAACGTAAAATACTTCCACGAAAAATTCCGCATACGTATTCATCCCTTTCCGTCCCCTGAAATGCTGCTTCAGACGTTAATAGGATGCGATAAACCGCTCGCGTCTATCCTTAACAAAATACGTCAATTATGCTTATTCGTTCCGATAACCAAGATCCTTTAGTACCCGTTCCTGATTGCGCCAATCCTTCTTCACTTTAACCCACAGCTCGAGAAAGATTCGTGAACCAAGCAGCGCTTCAATGTCTTTTCGTGCTTGCTTGCCAACTTCCTTCAGCAGATCTCCTTTTTTACCGATAATGATTCCCTTCTGGGAGTCACGTTCTACAAAAATAACGGCTCCGATATAGACTACACCGTTTTCCTTAACACGCATATCTTCAATCGTCACGGCGATCGAATGTGGAATTTCCTCGCGCGTCATATGCAATATTTTCTCACGAATAAGCTCCGAGCAAACAAATTGCTCAGGGTGATCTGTAATTTGATCAGCTGGATAATACTGTGGTCCTTCGGGCAAATAACGAGTTAGCTGCTCGAGTAATGTTTCCACATTGTTACCTTTAAGCGCAGAAATCGGAATGATTTCCGCAAATTCATGCAGCGCATTGTATTGCGTAATCATTGGGAGCAGCTGTTCAGGCTCCACTTTATCGATCTTGTTCATGACGAGGAAAACAGGTGTTTTCACTTTTTTCAGCTGCTCAATAATGAACCGATCACCGCCACCGAGTCCCTCAGACGCATCGATGAGAAAGAGTGCCGCTTCTACTTCCCGAAGTGCACTTTCTGCTGTTTGCATCATGTAATTGCCAAGTTTAGATTGCGGTTTATGAATACCAGGTGTATCAAGAAACACGATTTGTGTATCATTTGTCGTATAAACGCCATGAATCTTGTTACGCGTTGTTTGCGGCTTATCTGACATGATCGCTATTTTTTGACCGATAAGATGATTCATTAATGTTGATTTACCAACATTTGGTCTTCCGATTATAGCGACGAAACCGGACCGAAATTTTTTGTTGCTGCGTTCATTTGATGTTTTTTGATTCATATGCTTGTTTAACGCTCCCTATTATCTAATGAAGCCGGCGTGAAGGCACCCGGCAATATGCCTGATACGGTTGAGATCGTCCATTGACCTTTCAAATTCCCCATAATAACGGGCATTTCTGGCGAACATAGCTCAACTAGAACTTGGCGACATACGCCGCACGGCGCAATTGGACTGTCCGTATTTCCGATAACAGCAATAGCCTGGAATTGCCCAGGGCGTTTACCGTCGGCTACTGCACGAAATAATGCTGTACGCTCCGCACAGTTAGTTGGACTGTAAGCCGCATTCTCTATGTTGCAACCATAATGGACTTGGCCCTCATCGTCAAGCAGCGCTGCTCCGACTTGAAAGTTTGAGTAGGGGACGTATGCGCGTGACATGGCTTCTTTAGCCGCATTCATCAACGATGTGTAAGACTCCGACAATCCTTCGAATACCATCATAAACATCCCGCCATTCTCCGTTTTTAATCCATTATTAAATGCCATAAGGGCGGCCCAAGTATGAGCAGCCCTATAATAGCAGAAATTGCAGCAGCAACTAACACCGCCCCAGCAGCAACATCCTTCGCTGCTTTAGCCACTGGATGTTTAGTGGGACTAGCAAGATCAACTGCCTGTTCAATTGCTGTATTTATCATTTCAGCACTTATAACGACAGCGATCGCCATTAAAATAATCGTCCATTCAAGCGGCTTAAGCGATAGCATAAATCCTAAACCACACACTACTGCGGCGGCAATCGCATGAAACCGCATATGACTTTGAGTCCGAAGAGCAAAGTTTATGCCGGAAATTGCAACTGCAAAACTATTTATAACCTTTCGCATTAACGAGTCAAGCCAGCCTGCTGCAAAATAGCTTCTTGCTTAGCAGTCATTTCAGCTTCTGTTTCATCATCCTGATGATCATAACCTATCAAATGCAGAAAGCCATGTACGAACAAAAAGCCGATTTCGCGTTCCAAAGAGTGGCCGTACTCCTCGCTTTGAGCAAGAGCCGTATCGACACTTATGATAATATCGCCGAGCATGCCGGAAATCGGATCTTGTTCATCCTCGCTGTCCACTTCAAAAATAATATCAAGCTCGTCTACGCCATCTTCCTGCATAGCAAATGACAATACATCGGTTGGCCGATCAATTCCGCGATATTCACGATTTAAACGATGAATTTCCTCGTCGTTTGTGAAGGTTAAAGATACCTCACCATCGGAAATCCCTTCCGCTTCACCCGCAAGTTGCAGTAATTGCTCTATTTTTGTAATCCAATCCTCTGGTATTTCCAGTTTTTCCTGATCATTGCTCCAACCGAGTTGCAAGCTCATGCCAAACGCTCCTTTGTTTTCACATCATCCGGATATTCAATACGTGAATGGAAGATGCCAATTACGCTTTCTTTAAGTGATTGCGCAATTTTGTCCAGCTCCTTCATCGTCAAATCACATTCATTAAATTGATTGTCATCCAGCCTGCTTTTAATAATTTTGTGAATCATTGCTTCTACCTGTTCCACGGTCGGGTTGCGCAAGCTGCGAACCGCTGCTTCCACGCAATCAGCAATGCCTACAACAGCCGCTTCTTTGGACTGCGCCTTCGGTCCAGGATAACGGAAATCATCCTCTGTAAACGCAGGCTCAACGCCTTGCTCTTCTGCCTGCTTTACAGCCTTATAATAAAAGAACTTCAGCGAAGTTGTCCCATGATGCTGCTCTGCAATATCGCGAATCGGCTTAGGGATATTATGCCCCTTTAGCATGTCGACGCCGTCTCTCGCATGGGCAACAATGATCGATTTGCTCAACTTAGGATCAATCGTATCATGAGGATTTTCAATATTGGACTGATTTTCGATAAAATAATTCGGGCGCTTCGTCTTTCCGATATCGTGGTAAAAAGAGCCTACTCGACATAACAAGCCGTCTGCACCGATCACTTCGGCTGCCGCCTCTGACAAATTACCGACCATCACGCTATGGTGATAGGTGCCTGGCGTTTCTGTTAACAGCTTGCGTAGCAGAGGGTGATTTGGATTCGACAGTTCCACCAGCTTAAGCGCGGATAAAATACCGAATGTAACTTCAAAGAACGGCATCAAGCCGATTACGAGTATTGCTGTAATCAATCCACTTGCGAACGCAAATGCAACGGAATAGATGAATGGAGCTCGCTCCAGCTGTTCAGACAGCATCAAAATCGATAAAACCGACAAGGAACCGAATAAGCTCACCATAATCCCGGCCTTTAATATTGTTGATCGCTGGCTTGCTCTATGGATCGAGAAGATGGCAGCAAACGATACGACAATAATGACAAAGCCATACTGAAAATCAAATATTTGATGCTGGCTGGTATTCAAAATAATACTGCCCATGATCGCAAATAATATGGAGCTTATCATCGCAAGATGCATATCAAGCAGCAACGTAATTAGCATCGTGCCAAGAGCTGCAGGAGCCAAATAACCCGCATATGGAGCAGCATCCGTTTGCGTAAAAGAAATAATCTGAATCGTGATAATATTGATCAGAAAGATAAGCCACAGCATCAAGAGAGATGAATTATTGTACTTGGGCTTGACCCCGTTAATGCTTCCAGACTGATGCAAATAGGCGTAAATCACGACGATAAACATCAAAGACATAATCAACAGACCGAACTGCGGCCAGTAGTTTTTCCGATCCTGCAGAAGCGAGGAATCCACAAGCAGCTTATACAATTCCGGCGTAATCGTCTGACCGCGCTTCACGATCAGCTCGCCTTCTTTGATAACGACAGGCGGCGTGTTTTGTTTAGCCTGCACCTTAGCCTCGTCCGTCGCTTCCTTATCCAGAAATTTGTTCGGCATAATGGCGAATCTCGCCAGCTCCTGCACAATTTCCCTGCTCGTCCGGCTCGATAACGAGCTTGCGTTAACGAGTTCAGCGACCTGCGTTCGAGCGGTCTCCGCATCACGAAGCTGCTCTACTGTCAGTTTACGCACAATATCCCGAGCTACATCACGCATCTCGGTTAAGGTTTCTGCAGATAGATTAGGCATTTTGTAAAACGTTTCTTCCGGAATCGTGTACTGCTGCTCTTTGGCAATAAGAGCCATTTCCTCAAGCAGTGTATTGTTATATGTTCCTTTACCCTTGTTCAGCTTAACAAAAGTATCTATATACTCCGAATAACGACCTGGAATTTCATTGCGATAAATATCAATTTTATTTTGCAAGGTTACTTGATCGTCCTGATTTAACTGCTCAATTCGAACAAAGATTTGGTCGACAAGCACCTCGTTGCGTAACGGCACTATCGAATAAATAACATCGATCTTGTCGGCTGCGTCCTCTTCAGCTTGCCTAGTCGCCTTCTCGTCTTTAATTTGGAAGGGCGCTTTGATGTCCTTCTCGCTTACAGCGCCCTCCTGAATATCATAAGTTTCAGGTACGAGATGCGGAGACAGGCTGAAATAGAAAAGCAGCACAAACATCAACATCAGCACTGAGCGGACGGCTGCACTCTGCTTCCAACCCGCCGTTTTTGACGGAAGCAAGTTTCCCTGTTTTCCGGTCTGGTTTTGGTTCATGCAGCAGACATCCCTTTCTAGGCTTTGTTTTCAGCATCCCAGTTATAGGCAACAATAATCTTTTGAACGAGTGAATGACGAACGACATCCTGCTCCGAGAATAGGATGATTCCTATCTCCTCTATATCTCTCAGAATCCGCTGAGCTTCGATCAAACCAGAGTTTTTGCCTCGCGGCAAATCGATTTGCGTAACGTCTCCTGTAATAACCATTTTAGAGCTAAATCCTAGTCTTGTCAGAAACATTTTCATTTGTTCAGGCGTAGTATTTTGGGCTTCATCCAAAATAATAAAGGCATCGTCCAGCGTTCGGCCGCGCATATAGGCAAGAGGAGCAATTTCAATCATGCCTCGCTCCAGCGCTTTGACCGTCTGATCTGGTCCAAGCACATCATGCAGCGCATCGTACAAAGGCCGAAGGTATGGATCAACCTTTTCCTGTAAATCACCTGGTAAGAATCCGAGATTTTCTCCAGCTTCAACGGCAGGTCTCGTCAAAACAATTCTTTTTACTGAGCCTTCCTTTAAGGCAGCTACTGCAAGCACAACGGCCAAATATGTTTTACCTGTTCCGGCTGGCCCTATCCCAAAAACGATATCCTTTTTGCGGATCGTCTTCACATAATGGCGTTGTCCGATCGTTTTCACCCGAATAGGTTTCCCGCGAAAGGTGGTTGTAATTTCTTTCTTAAACAAGTCTAACAGCTCTTCTGCTTGCATCGATCTTGCGAGTTCAAGTGCATAGGCAACATCCCGTTCTGACGGCTTATAGCCCCCACGCACGAGCTGTAAGAGCACATTGTACAGTTGCTCTAACGAATCCACCTCTTCAACAGGACCTGAAATGACAATTTCCGCTTCACGCGATGTAATCGATGACTCCACTTGGGCTTGAATAAGACGTAAAAAATTATCCTGTGGTCCAAAAACTCCAAGTCCTTCCGCTGCGTTGCCGAGCGGTATCTTTACTACTTTCGTTTCAATTTGCAACAATCCTCATTCTCCCTGCATATGGACTAGTGGCATTTCCTTAACGATAGATTGCTCGACCTCAAAAAGAACTTTCATATAAACTTTACCATTGTCCGCCTTTTCATGCAAAACAATTTCATCGCGGATGACTGCATCACTGCCTGCTTTTAGGTACAGATTGGCTTTTGCCTGCAGGATCCCAACGTTCTTCGCTTCCTCTTCGGTAAGCGTTCGGTCTTCCATCCGGGTTTCCATGACAGTCTCCTTCATTCTGCCAATCGGCAGCGACCAATTGCGCCAGGCGACCTTCTCCTCATGCCTAATCGCTTCCGAAGAGCCGAAGGAAGAATCGCCATACCCGCTTACTTGAAGCGCTCTTGATCCAATCACTGCAAACCATTTCGTCTCTTTCTCACCAGTATACACCTTAACCTGCTGAACAAGCGGTGAAGAAATTTCAAATTCGTACCAAACCAGCCCCCGAACGTTGCCTTTGGCAACGACAGTCCGCGAGTTCATTTCTCCGCCAATTGTCCCAGAGATCAATATTTGATCTTTTTTCACTTTCGTATTTTTCCGAACGACGGGCCGTCCCGCCTCTGCTATAATCTCCGTAACGACAGCATCAGTAGATGCTACCAAATGACGAGGTGTATTCAAAGAAGCCTTCTCTGGAATCGTTGATTCCACCACTTGAATAATGACCTTCGTCCCCTTCTTCTCTACACCAACCCAAGTAGAGCCTGGCAGCTTGCGAACGAGCTTCTTGGACAGCACGTCAGCATCCGTTAAGCGAAATGACCACTGCATGGGATATAACCCTTCCTCCTTTGCAGCAGCTCTTATCTGATCCTCCGTCAGCTTGACGTTGCCTTGCACATCGATGCTCCATATGAGTGAAGATAGCATAAAGATAATAGCAAAAAACAATACGATTCCGGCTGCAAACAGTTTCCTGCGCTCTGCCTTGACCAGCAGAAAAGGAAGCCCTTTGCGCTTAGTTACATGAACGCGACAGCCTGTCTGCTTTAAATACGGACGAAGACCAAAAAAGTCACTGATTGACAGCTCACATTCGAGCAAGCCGCTGCTTGTCCACCTGATAGAAGACAGCTGCAAGCCGCCGGCTAGCGCTCGGTTGACGAGCTGCTCAGGTTGTCCTCCCCGAATATGAATGGTAACCATACCCTTTAACCAATTTGCGCCTTGTCCGCTCAAGTCCATTCCCCTCCATTACATTCAGCTATAAATAAAGTAAATCCCTTTGTCTATTTCATGGAATCAATTGAATATTCGTAATTTGTCCCTCAACAAACACTTCTTCCGTCCAGATGGTGCGGATGACAAGTGAACTTCCTGTTACTTCCAATTGACCTTTGCTTAAAGCAAGTCTTAATCGCTCACTTGAGAAATGAACGACACCACGGTGGTTTTCGATATATAATTGGCAGTCTCCAATCATCGTTAAACGCGGCAAATCAAATACGACATCATGCGGCATATCAAGCAGCTCTGCTGTCATTTTGCGAAATCTCTTTTTTATGTGGCGCATGTACGATTCTTTGCCTCCTTCAAGGTTTGCTAAAGTAAAGCAAAGGAACGGCGATTTTCATGTACTGTACCAAAATATGCGAACTGCTCGATAAATATGGCTGCAAATTAAAAAAACCGCCTAAGCAATAAGCTTAGGCGGTTCAAAGTTATTTTCGAAAAGGTCGCTTGGAGCGAGGCGGCCCTAATACTTCAGACCAGATCACCGCTTTACGCAGATCATCTGATCGAATGGACGCTGCATTGATGCTCTGGCTTCCGTAATTGCGCTCTGCTGCGGTCTGAGCGGCATCTTTACTAGTTGCAGCTCTTTGAAGCACGCGCTGAAGAGGTGCTATTTGCGGCGGCCCAGCGGTCTCTCTGCTTGAATACGATGGATTCATCTCAGTTGAGCGCTCTTGCTCGGAAGTCGTGCGATAAACAGTACTTCCAGCTGCTTGTTGCGGCTGAGGACGCTCTGACTCACGCTCATGTTCACCGGTCCCAGGGAACAACGTTCGCGGCAGCCCTCCGCCGCCAAAGTCAGGCATTTGACCAGGCTTCTTCTTCGCGCCGGATTTGCCGAAAAAAGAAGCTAGCGCACCCAAAATAACGACGACGATAAATATGTTATTCATTATAAATTCAATAATTTTCAACTTGCCTTCACCTCCAAGGCGCAGTTAATCTGATCCATTCAAATAACTGGGCCATTGACTTTATCGGCCGTCTTTAATGTCAGAAGAACTATCCTGCTTGCCGATAGAGCTGCGCATATGTGTATCCGCTTCGATGTTTTTCAAGTTCATATAGTCCATAACTCCAATTTTTCCGCTTCTGAGCGCTTCAGCCATAGCAAGCGGAACTTGGGATTCCGATTCTACTACTCGAGCTTCCATCTCAACGACTTTTGCTTTCATTTCCTGCTCGTGAGCAACAGCCATTGCGCGGCGCTCTTCTGCTTTCGCTTGTGCGATTTTCTTATCCGCTTCAGCTTGTTCCGTTTGAAGATGTGCACCGATGTTTTTGCCTACATCCACGTCCGCGATATCGATCGACAATATTTCAAACGCTGTACCTGCGTCAAGCCCTTTGCCAAGTACTGTACGAGAGATCATATCCGGATTTTCTAGAACATCTTTATGTGATCCAGCAGAACCTACAGTGGTTACAATCCCTTCACCAACACGAGCAATGATGGTCTCCTCGCCGGCACCACCAACGAGACGCTCAATATTGGCACGAACCGTAACTCGCGCTTTTACTTTTACTTCGATACCATCCTTCGCAACCGCAGCCACGATCGGTGTTTCAATAACGCGCGGGTTAACGCTCATTTGCACAGCTTGCAATACATCACGACCAGCCAAATCGATAGCAGCCGCACGTTCAAAAATAAGAGGAATGTTCGCACGTTGTGCTGCAATCAAAGCGTTAACTACACGGTCGACATTACCGCCGGCCAAGAAGTGACTCTCCAGCTGATTAATGTTAAGACCAAGCCCTGCTTTTGTTGCTTTAATTAACGGGTTGACGATTCTGCTTGGTACAACTCGGCGAAGACGCATAGCAACGAGTGTAATAATACCTACTCTAACGCCCGATGCCAATGCTGATACCCATAGCATGATCGGGAAAAAGCTTAAGAACACAGACAATACGATAATAACAACGACAGCCAAAATTAAAAAAGAAACGATAGGATCCATTTATACCAACCTCCATTTGTATATTCGCTTTCTCTATTTCAATACTTCTTTGACAACAACCCATGTACCTTCCGCTTTAATGACGATAACCATGCGGTTCGAATCGATAAATTCACCCGAAGTGACGACATCGATTCGTTTGTCATCAATGACAATGGTTCCTGCCGGCCTAAGTGGAGTGATTGTCGTCCCTTGCATTCCAAGCAGGGAATCCTTCATATCTGCCGATACGAAACCTTGCTCCGTCGTTAACTTCTCGCGCAATATGAATTTATTCCAGATGCCTCTGGATTTGTTCATTCTAACAAAAATGACGATGAGAATGACCGCTACAACTAACGCAATGACGATCGATATGAAGGCCGTCATTGGATCAGATGCTGCTGTGACTACCCCAGCTACTAACGCAGCACTGCCGAGCAGTCCTAGAATGCCAAAGCTTGGTACAAATACTTCAATAATGAGTAAGGCTATTCCAATTACAAACAGCACGACTGACTCCATTCCAGCAAATCCAGCTACATAATGACCAAAGAAATACAGTGCAAAAGATAAAATACCGACAACACCTGGTACTCCAAAGCCTGGAACTATCATTTCAATAACAATACCCGCAATACCAAGTATGAGCAAAATCGTCATAACGATTGGATTGAGCAGCCATCTAGCTACGTTTTCCGCAAGAGAGGGGACAACCTCAATTTGAGTACGCCCTTCTAAGCCAAGCCATTTGATTGCTTCGTCAACGTTAGCGGCTGTATGCTCTGAATAACCGACCTTCTCAGCTTCACTGGCTGACAGGGTGAGAATTTCTCCCTTCAGCTTATCTCTGCCGAGCTTATCCTTCAGTTCCACCGTTACATTAGGATCCACCATTGCGACTGCGATACGTTTATCCCGACCCTGTAATCCCGCTGACTCGCTCATTTCAGAAGTCCAAAAGGAAATGGTTTTTGGATTATCTGCTAATGTTCCCGAGCCATCCACCACTGCAGCTGCACCAATTGTACTGCCTGGCTGCATGATGATATTGTCAGCATTCAAAGCAATGTAAGTGCCTGCCGATACCGCTTTACCCTCAACAAAAGCCGTAGTTGGAATGGTACTCTCTCTTATAAGATGACCAATCTGCTCTGCGTTTACGACTTTGCCGCCAAGTGTGTTTATAACGAGAATCACATGCTCAGCTTTTGCTTCTTCAGCTTCTTTAAAGGCTCTCTCCAAAAAGGATTGAAGTCCTGATTCAACCGTTTGCTTAACGGGAATGACATACACGGCTGGTCCGACCTCATTTGCTGCCTTTGCTTTCTCCACAGGGGACCCAAAAAACGCTGCAAGCGTCACCATCAGCATTGCTGCGATCAAAGCGATTGGAGTGGCGGACAAACTTCTTCGCCATCGATTCATCTGCACGAAGGTTCCTCCTTTTTTTCATGTTTGCTTACTACTACGTTTATCGAATGAAAACGTTTCAGACAGCATTTCCAATATCATACCATTTACACTTGAAATGGACAAAAAAACACCCCCGTTAAGGGGTGTTTTGTGAGTCCGTATGTTTAGTTAGTTGAGGTGTTGCTGAACGAGCTGATTTACTAGTTTACCGTCAGCGCGTCCTTTTGTTTTAGGCAAAAGGGCACTCATAACTTTTCCCATATCGGCTTTGGAAGAAGCACCGAGTTCATGGATGGTCTGCGTTACTATCTCTTGAATCTCTTCTTCAGTCAGCTGTTCGGGAAGGTATTGACTAATAATTTCAATTTCGACCACAAGACCCGCTACTAAATCATCACGGCCGGCTTTTTTAAATTCTTGGAGGGAATCTTTACGTTGTTTGATTTCACGACTCAATATATCAAGCACTTCGTTATCGTCCAAAGGACGCTTGAGATCGATTTCCAAGTTTTTTACTGACGCGCGCATCATACGAATTACGGAAAGTTTAAACTTGTCCTGATTCTTCATGGCTTGCTTCATATCGTCGGTCAATCTTTCGCTCAGGTTCATTATGGAAGGATCCTCCTAAAACTTTCTCTTGCGCGCAGCCTCAGACTTCTTCTTGCGCTTTACACTTGGCTTTTCATAATGCTTGCGTTTTTTCACCTCAGCTAGAACACCATCTTTAGCGATGGAACGTTTAAAGCGGCGAAGCGCAGCATCAATAGTTTCGTTTTTGCGAACTTTAGTTTCAGACACCAGTTTTCCCTCCCTCCGAAACAGACCGTCCAGAGCTATAACACGGTTTATCAAATTTCATTATATGTCAAACCAAAAGGCAGTGTCAACTTTAGATATCTGCCACCAGAGAAGAAAGTTTCGTTCCCCCTAATAGATGGATATGCAGATGATAAACAAGCTGTCCTCCGTCGGCATTAACATTGTTGACCAGACGATAACCTGACTCAGCAATTCCTTGTTCTTTAGCGATTTGACGAGCTACCGCGAACAGCTCAGCTATAACTTCGTCATCATCATCGGTAACATCATTCATCGTAGCGATATGTTTCTTCGGAATGATAAGAATATGTACTGGAGCAGCTGGCTGTATGTCGTGGAACGCGAGAATTCTGTCATTCTCAAATACCTTCTTCGACGGTATCGCACCTTCGATTAGTTTACAGAAAATACAGTCCATAGGTTTCACCCCCTATTCGCTTTCCTTTCCATATCATACCGAATTTTTAGCCTCTCGTCCAATGATAATACATAAAAGGAAAAAACTTTGTTACTTGATCCTTAAGAACACCGTGAAAATGCCACTTTCTACTAAGAAAGCTTAGCCGAATGCTCCTCCATAATTTTTTGTACCTGCACCACGAGTTCTACCCATTCGAGTCCGCTGGACAATCGAATAATAGCAATTCGACTCTCGCCAATATTCGTATTGAAGCCGTTCAACACACCGGAAATGGCTTCGAATGAGCTTATTAATGCAACGATATATGCTTCATCAGATTCATTCAAAGGACCTTCATATCGACCAATGGTTTGCAAACCTTTATCGACATCACTTACATAAGTTAAGGGAAGCTCTGTATTTATTTGATCTGGCTGAGAGGTCACATCTGCTGCTTCAGCTGTAAATTCCACCAAAGCATGCCCGTTAGCAGCCACTTTGCCTGAATCATATTTGATAATATAGCGCTCATCCAAACTTTTGCTTTGAAGCAAAGCATCCAGCTGTGGAATCATTTTCTCTACATATTGCCTAGAATCAACAGCTGCTTTGAAAATTTTTTGACCTTTTACATAATTGTTTTCTTGTTTATTTTGTAAAAATTGCGAGTACAAAAAAACGTTGCCGATTAAGCTGAATACTAGAATAACGAGGGTTATCGGCAGCGCAATGGAGCGTTTGCCTGTGTGCTGTGGTTCCAACTTCACAGCCTCCTTTTATTTTTTGTTCGTTCTATCAAGCTGAACCGTCTGGCCGCCGTCAAAGAAAAAGACGTGACATTCGTTCACCTTACGCCCTAGAACAGATTCAATTGCTTCTGCATACAGCTCAAGTTGGAAACGATGTCGTTCTGCCGCTTCCACCCATTGCTGCTTATAAATTCGATCCGTCTTATAATCGAGCAATACAACACCCTGAGCATCCTCGAATAAGCAGTCGATAACACCTTGAATCAATATCGGTTCATCTAGATCAGAATTGGGATAAACACGATTCGCTGGGAACATACAGCTAAACGGAACCTCTCTGCGCACCCATTCCGCGTTAAGCAAACGCTGACCAAGCTCACTTTTGAAAAAAGCTGCGACGTTCGGCAGGTCGATTGCTTCCGATTGTTTCGCCGTCAGTAGCTTTCGCTCAATCATTTGGCCAAGGGTTTGTACGAGCATCGGTTCATCGACTTCCTCCGTAAGGGAGACAAGCTGCATAAGCAAATGATTGACAGAGCCCTTCTCGGCGGCTGTAAGCGACTTTTCCTCCATAAAGGCAGGACGGCGCAGTCGGAACGTGTACGAGGCTTCTGGGGCTTCTGCAGCTTCTCGTAGATGTGTATCCGACTGTTGCTTATTCAGCTCACCCAAAGGAACAGCTTCCTCCTGAACCTCCGAGTACAGTCTCTTCATTTCCGTAACTGACGTTTTCGCTGCAAGTGCCGCTGCTTCCAGATGCGGATACTGCCATTCCAGCCGATCGCGCAGCTCCTCTTCTACCTCTACATGCTCAAGCAGCGACAGCGTAGTCACCGCTTGCAACCGCTCTTCCATCTCAAGATCATGCTGCTCCGTCGACTCTGTTGCTGCAGCGGCCTCTGTCCCGAATAAGGAAGCAGAAACGACACCTGCATGCCAATTGGGAGCATTACAGTCAGCCTGTTGAGTGTCATTAATTTGCCTTGCAGCGAGTGGACCGAGCCAATCGATAAAAGATCGTGCAGCCGCAACCCGGAAATCAGACATTCTACCGTTCACATCGACAGAAGACAGCCAACGCCTCAGCTTGGATTCAGCATCTGCTACAGTCGCAACGAGAAACATTTTCTCCTTTGGCCGAGTGAGAGCAACATATAAAATTCGCATCTCCTCAGCGAGCATCTCTTTGCGCATCGCCCTTCTTATTGCCAAATAAGGCAGCGTCGGATAACTGATGCGCAATGCCGGATCAACAAAACGAGGCCCGAAACCAAGCTCCTTATGTTTCAAGAAGGCACTTCGAACATCCTGTTGATTAAAAAGCTTGCCTAAGCCTGCTACGAATACAACCGGAAACTCAAGCCCTTTACTCTTATGGATGGACATAATGCGAACAACATCCTCTTGTTCACCTAGCGCTCTTGCCGTTCCTAAATCACCGCCGCTATCTCGCATTCGTTCAATAAATCTTAGAAAACGAAACAAACCGCGGAACGAGGTTGCCTCATATTGACGCGCCCGGTCATGCAGCGCTCGCAAATTCGCCTGGCGCTGTGTGCCTCCCGGCAAACCTCCAACAAAATCATAATATCCAGTCTCGCGGTAAATCTCCCATAGCAAATTCGCAAGTGAGCCCTGCCTTGCTTCCTCGCGCCAGCGATCCAAGCTGTCCAAAAACAGTGAAAGTTTTCTGCGGGTATCATCGTCAAGAAACAAATCGCCTGCTGCCTGTAGAACTGCATCATAATACGTAGATTTTGCCGATTGGATGCGTATTCTTGCAAGCTCCTCCGCATTTAGTGCAAATAATGGCGACCGCAAAGCAGCAGCGAGCGGAATATCCTGATACGGATTATCGACAACTCGAAGCAAGGACAGCATCGTCTCGACTTCAGTCGCTTCAAAATAACCGCTGCTTAGCTCCGCGTACGCTGGAATGCCGCTTCCTTGAAGCTCTTCAATAATGATCGGTGCCCATTGTTGAGTCGCCCTAAGCAGGATTACAACATCTCGCCACTGCATAGGTCGATTCTCACGCCGTTTACCATCATAAACCTGGAAACCGCTGTCGATAAGAGACCTCAGCTGATGAGCAATCCAACGCGCCTCCAACTGTGCAGCTTTCAGCTCGGAAGCTGATTCGACGGGCACTCCGTTTTCTCCTTGTTCACCTTCATCGGGCAACTCTGATGAATCCGAATTTTCGCCAGCAGCTTCCTCACCATCATCTGCATCCGCTTTGTTCAGCACAGCAAACTCGACTTGACAGCGATCGGCCGGCACTGGCTCTGGATAAGACGCGCCACACACGAGCTCTGCTCGCTCATCGTAATCCATCTCGGCCACAGTCTCACGCATGATGGCGCGGAATACAGCATTAACGCCATCAACGACCTCCGATCGACTTCGGAAGTTACGCGCCAAATCGATACGCAGTGCGCCAAGCTCATCCGTTTCAGATCGCTTATTCATCTCAGAACGAGACAGATACGATTTATATTTTTGCAAAAACAACTTCGGCTCAGCGAGTCGGAAGCCGTAAATGCTCTGCTTGACATCACCAACCATAAAGCGATTGCCAGCCCCTGGACGTTCGATTAACGAGACGATAGCTTCCTGCACCATATTCGTATCCTGATACTCATCAAGCAGAATTTCATCGAACTGTTGCTGGAATTCCATCGCAGCAATCGAAGGTGACATTTGCTCTGGCGTAGATGATGGATCGCGCAATATACGTAAGCAATAATGCTCCAAATCGCCAAAATCCAGCATCCCTTTTGCACGTTTAGCCGCTTCATATCCTTGTCCAAATTCGATGACGAGCTCTGATAACGCCTGCATCAGCGGTGCCAGCTCCTGCAGCTCTTCCAAAAACTGCTCTGCCGTTCTGCCAAAGAGCTCTTCCGATAGAGAGGTAATCAGCTTTTTCGCTTGATCGCGCAGCTCCTTGGCTTGCTCCTGAAGCGGCTTATCATATTCATCGCCACGCATCGCTTTTAGCTTGCCGAATTGAATCGCTTGGAAAGGTTCTATCCAACTTTCCCACGGCATGGAATGAACCATTTCCGAGAGATTGCTGATGATTTGCAGATCCTCATCAAAAGTAGCGGCGTAAGGTGCGGGTCCAGCAGGTTGACGTGAAAGTTCAAGCGCTTGATGCAGCAGCGAGCTCGCTCCTTCTAAAGCCAGCTCAATGTCACTTGTTAAGCTGACAACCCATGGACTGTTTTGCAAGGCTGATACATCCGCGATATTAAAGGCATTGGCTGTTTGCCTTAGCCAATATTCAGGCCATGGATGGCTTTGCGCAAAGTCATATAATTGTTGAACAAGCCGGTACAAAGGCTCATCCCCACGTTCACCGCCATAGCGGTCGGCAAGATGGAGAAAAGCGCCATGATCGCCTGCCCCTTCGTATTTTTGTTCGAATAGCTGATCAAGAACATCGAGGCGCATAAGCTCACTTTCCGTCTCGTTTGCAATACGAAAACCAGGATCCAGTCCGATTAGCGGGTAGTAACGCCTTATGACATCCATACAAAACGAGTGAAGCGTCGTTATAGATGCTCTATTCATCAGAGCCAGCTGACGGCGCAAGTGCTCTGATTCGGGTTGACGCTCCAGTTCTAACTCTAATGCGTTACGTATCCGGTCCTTCATTTCCGCTGCAGCCGCCTTCGTAAAGGTGGCAACGAGCAGACGATCGACATCAGCGTTCGCCGATATTTTACGGATGATCCGTTCAACGAGCACCGCTGTTTTACCCGAGCCTGCTGCAGCAGCTACAAGGATGTTCGAGCCGCTTGTAACGATTGCATCCCATTGATCATCGGTCCATGTGCTATTTTCCGGCTTGGGCGAATCCTTTGCAGTAAACATCATCCATTACTCCCCTTCTAGCTGCTGCCATATATCTTCCTTGGAAGGTTTGCTCAGCTTCCTGTACTCATTACCGTCAAACTGAGCATCGAACTGACAAACCGCTTTATAATCGCAATATTGACAAGGCGTCTTCGTTCCGATGCGATACGGTTCAATCGAAACATCACCCGCTTGTATCGAGCTGCCGATTCGGCTGATTGTATTCCTGACAGAATGACGAAGAACATCCCATTGTTCGTTCGATACGACAGAAGAACTGCTGTAAAAGCTGCCATCCCGCTTCAAGGCAACCGGAAGCAGTTCTGAATAGCCGGTCTCCAATTCATCATCCATAAGCTTGACCGTTCCCGAATCCGCCGTAACAAGTCCACGCATCTTGAACCGCTTTAAGAGCTGACCGTTAGCCTCATTCGGACTGATGCTGTTTGTCATCGTCAAAATCGGATTATGCACATGAAAATAGAGAACGCCAGCTGGAGACGCAGGTTGACCGAGCCATGCAGATGCATGCGTAACCAAAACATCCAAATAAGTCAGCATTTGCAGCGAGAGCCCATGAGCGACTTCTTCAAGTCTGAGGTGCGTAGAGCTCGACTTATAATCAAGCACGCGCAGCAGCAGGCCTTCCTCAGTTTCCGCCGCATCAACGCGGTCTATTCTGCCGATAATCTCTATTTCACCGCCAGCCTCAAGCGGAATTCGGAGGGCAGGCAGTGTCCCATCAGGACCAAAATCAACCTCGGTGCCTACTGGATGAAATTGTGCTCTTCGAGCATGCTCACCCAGCATTAGCGCCGCTTGTCCAACAATTTCCTTAAGCTTGCGAGCAATATATTTAAAACGACTGCTGCTTAATAAGATTTGTGATTGCAGCTTCGGAACCAAATCATCCACCGTTTGTGAGACGACTGCCTTAAGCTCCGCTTCGGATGCCTTCCCCCAGCGCCCTCCAAAGTTCGTTGCCAGCTTGCTCAGTGCTGCGTGAAATAGCTGACCTACGTCAGGAGCATCCAGCCGGTATAGCTTTCTTTCCCTTAACTTTAAACCGTGTATGGCAAAATGCTGGAACGGGCACGATACGAACCGTTCCATACGCGATACGCTTACTTGCAGTCGCGATCCATAAAGTTCTCTAGCTGTATCCTTAGTAAGAAACAACTCCTGGTTCTCATACGTTAAAGAGCTTGTCAGCAGCTGAAGCTTATGCTGCCATTCCGGACGAACTGCGTACCAATTGTAAAGATCCCACCAGAAAGGCGCAATGGTTGCCCCCTGCTGCCATTTCCGGATTGCTCCGATCAAATAAGACATCGTTCGCTGCGGCTGGGATACGAACATCCTTTGCTCGGACAATGGCAAGCTTGGCGACGGTTCTGCCGCAATGCTTTGAACGGCAATTCCGGGGAACAAATGACGAACATGTCTTACAATCTCTGATGGAAGCAAACTCTTCCCTTCCTCATCAGCTTGTGCCCAGCTGAGCCATAAATGCCTGCTTGGCGTAGTCAATGCGTTATAAATCATGAACCGCTCATCAAGCAATCGCCTGCGCACTCCAGGCGCCATGACGATTCCATCATCAGCTAGCCGTTCCCGCTCAGATTCGGTAAGAATACCGTCTTCTTTCACTCGCATCGGCATAATTCCATCATTAGCGCCCAGTACATAACATACCTGTACATGCCCCGACCGCGTCCGATCCATACTGCCGATCAACACTTGATCCAGCGCTGGCGGTACCGCGGCAAGCTTCAGACTATCAAGTCCCGCCTCTATCATGCCAGCGAACAATTCAGGTGTTACGGTTTGCTTTCCTGCCAGCTCCACTAATTGGTCCAAAAGCTGCATCACGCTGTCCCAAAGCTGCTTATGACTTCTTGCTCTTTGTGTTTTTCCGGCCCCAGTATCTTGAATACTCCAGCGCTCCAGTTTATCTGCTGCTTCGGATTGATCAAGCAAACGATATAAAGCCTCACACATCTCTTGGACGTTATCTGCCTTGTTCAATGCATCTGCGAAGCTGCGAAGGGGAGGTACCACAACCTCTCTTGCAGCAAGCACGATATTGAATTCTCGCTGCGCCTTTTCACTGATTTTGGTCTCTATATCCTCATCATCATCAAGCGATACAGGAACTAATGGATGCCAGCGCTTATTATCAAGCCATTTCCACCCGTCGATCCCTGCCGCAAGTGCATAGTTTTCCAACATATCGAACCAATCTCTAGGCAGGCTGCCATCCACCTTAAACAGCATCTCCGTCTTAACGCAGCGGAACACAGCATCATAGCGCCAACCAAACAATACCGTTTCGAGAGCAGATCGGATAAATTCAATCAACGGGTGATGAACGGCCTTCTCTTTCTGATCGACAAAATAAGGAATGCCATAATCCGCAAAGACAAGTCCGATATAGTCAGTGTAATCCTCTGCATTACGCACCATAACAGCAATATCTCGCCAGCGAAGCCCATCCTTACGCGCTCTGCGAACGATATCACGAGCGACAGCCTCAACCTCAGCACGACGGTTCGCTGCGGCATGCAGCGATAAGCCGCAGCGTATATCCTCTGCATCTAAAATTGTTTTATCCGCTATAAGCATCGGAATTCGCTCGCTATAATGCTTCTCGAGATGAGCAAGCATCGGACTGTTTCTAAAACGAATGGGCGGACTTTCGTCCAGCATCACTGGCGGATTAATCTCAACTTCATATTTAGCCGCCAAATCCATCAGCTTATTATAGGTTTCAGCTGTAGGATGAAACAGATCTAACTCATGCGGCTGCTCTCCTAACCCATAAGCTTTGTTTAGCGTAAGCGTGACCGTCACCTGAGCGGAAGAAGCGATCAACGTTCCTAACGCTTCATATTCCGTTGGAGTAAAACCATAAAATCCATCTACCCATATATGCGCGTCATTCATAGCGGAGGCATTCGCAAAACCATTTTGCAAATAACGCAAATAATCCTCGGCGTCAATATACATACCCGCGAGTTCCTGCTCCATCTGACTATAAATGAGCTGCAAATCATGCAGCTTGCGCTTTAGCAATGTAGATTGACCTATACCTGCCTCAGAAGCATCCTGCTTTTCCTGTAAGAGCTCTGAATCTATTCCGTACCTTTTCCACTCCGTTAACAGTTCAGCAAGCCTATCAATGAATCCTGGCTGTTCCGCACCGCTTTGAAACAGCTCCAGCTGCTGTCCTAGCCGATGAACGATCTTATAGAGAAGCATATGCTTCCCCGTATCATTGATCGGTACAAGCGCCGTACCGCCCGTCTCCTGCATGACCCGAAAGGCTAGGCGCCGAAAGCTAAGCGCCTGTGCCCTGATCGTACCGTTTAATTCGCCGCTTTGGAGCAGTGCGTATTCGGTTTGAAAAGTAGCCTGTTCCGGTACGAGCATGACGAGCGGCGGTCCGTCCGGTTGAACGCGCAGCTGCTTTCTTATTTCATTCAAGCAATAGGATGTTTTACCGGCTCCCGAACGCCCGATGACAAAGCGAAGCGACATGTGCAACTCTCCCGTCTATTCGTTTAACTCGATTATTTGCTTCGTACTTCAAATATTGCGAATTTCAAGTAATGTCCTTCATTTACGCCAAGGAGCTGTGGATGATCTTTACCTGCAGCACGCCATTCGACCAAACGAAGAAGCTTGCCAGCATCTACAGCCGCTTCTTGGATCGTCTCCAAGAACAGCTCAGGGCGCATATGATACGAGCAGCTTGCCGTAACTAAATAGCCGCCTTCATTTACAAGCTTTAGACCTTGTAAATTAATATCCTTGTAGCCGCGGCATGCGCCCGGTACTGCGCTCTTTGTTTTTGCAAAAGCCGGCGGATCAAGAATAACGACATCCCACGTACGTCCCGTTCCGCCTTCCAGCTTCTTAGATGTATCTACGCCACCTAAAGCACGCTGTTTTCTCTCGTCGATCCCTTTCACTTGAACACGCAAATAGTCAAAGGCATCTGCAACAACAAACTCGACGCGATCAGAGTACCCATTGCGTTCAACGTTACGTTTTGCGGTATCAATGGCATGCTCCGAAACATCCAAGCATGTTACTTTCTTAGCGCCATATTTGCAGGCATGCAGCGTGAAACTTCCGGTATGGGCAAAACATTCAAGCACCGACGCGCCATCCCAATAAGGAAAAGTAACCACTTTGCCGTTCGCGTTCACAGGTACTAAATGAGATGCATCTGTTGAACGAATGACTGATGTACCTTCAGCTGGAATAGAGCCTGACTCCAGAGATTCACGGTCAACGAGATGAATGCCGCTACGACCTCCCCAGCCTGTCATTAGCGGAGCAATCGCTGCGCGGTTTTCACGTTGATCGAAGAAATAGCCGGTTTTCTGGCCTTCTACAATATCAACTTCTAGCTTCAATCCATTTTCCTCGATTTCGATGATCGATGGGCATTCTCCGTAAAGCACACCTGTGCGCTCCTCCAAACCTTCAAGCACTCGAACACCTACATCACTGCGCTCATAGATGCCAATCGGCTGAAACACGTCAATCAGTGCTTCAATCAGCGCTTCTTTTCTTACATCCATTCCAAGCGTTAGAAGCTGGAGTACAAGCACATTATTGAAACGGTCAACAACGAGCCCAGGCAGGAAATCTGCTTCTCCGTAAACTAGTCGGCAATCGGCATCCGCAACAAAGCGGCGGCGATGCTCTTGGCATTGTTGAAGGCGCTCACGGAAAAAGCCTGCATCCATTGCAGCAATTGGCTCATGAGCAACGATTCTTACCGTAATTTGTGATTTTGGATTCCAGTAGCCCGTTGCCAAATAACGGCCTTGATGAGTAACAACATCAACCAAATCACCTGGCTGAGCATCGCCTTCCAATCGATCAATTTCCGTTGCATAAACCCATGGATGTCCTTGCTCCAGTCTCTTTTTTCTTGCTTTTAGAAGAAATATTTTTGGATTGCTCACGTTTATCTCGCTTCCCCTCATTGGACTTGCTAGTCATGCTTGTCTTGCTTGCTGCATATGTATATTTACGAATCAAAACATGAAATAAATAATAAGGAGTTCAGAAAATGGTTCAAACTATACTTATTCCAATGCTGCTCGGGTTCGCTGTTTTCATGTGCGGCATGAAGCTAATGGAGCTAGCACTGCATCGTTTAGCCGGCCCTTATTTGACCGGAATATTGAAGCGATCTACCGCAACACCGATCCATGGACTCGCAATCGGCACAGTCACGACTGCTTTTCTTCAAAGCAGCACGGCCGTAACGGTTATCGCTATCGGGATGGTCAACGCTGGGCTGCTTACTTTCCCGCGTACGCTAGGCATCATTCTCGGAACTAATATCGGTACCTGCATAACGACAGAACTAATCGGTCTAAATTTAAATAAGCTTGCCGTTCCTTTATTAATCGTCTCCATCGGATTATGGCTGGTAACGGCATTGCTAGGTGAACTGCGTCTGTTTCCGGCTGTTCAGAATGCTCGCTGGCTTCCGTCACTTCGTTCTTCCTCTGTCGTTCTGTGCGGCTTTGCTCTGCTCCTTACCGGCATGACGATGATGCAAGGTGTAGGTCCTGCCGTCCAAGATAGCCCCATGTTCGGATGGTTTCTTGGAAAAGCAAACGATAGCTTATGGTGGGGACTTGCAGCGGGCGCGCTTCTTACAGCTGCTGTACATAGCAGCGCAGCCGTTATCGGCATTATTATGGGCTTCGTATCGATAGGTGCGATGCCTATCGAACTCGGAATCGCCGTCGTGCTCGGCGCGAACATCGGTACATGTGCAACTGCATTGCTTGCCTCAATTGGCGGCACTAAATCCGGTCAGTATGTCGCATGGTCCCATGTCGTCTTGAATGCCGGAGGCGCCTTGCTATTTATGCCATTCATTGGCGAGCTTGCAACGATCTCTGAATGGATATCTTCATCTGCAGCGGGGCAAATTGCTCATACACAAACGATTTTCAACATTCTAAGCTCCTTGCTTGCTTTACCATTTTGTTATCTTCGGACATTTAGGCGCCTTGATCCTGTTTCATAGCGCTAATCCGTTTGCAAGCCCAATAAATGGAATGCTCCCGCAACGATACGATGATTGTTATCGTATCCGGATTGCCTCTGACGTTTCCAAGCTTCTTGCGGATCGAACCAGTCGACCCCGCGAATCTCTTCAACTTGTGCCTGCAAGGAGCCGCCAACCGCTTCAACTAAATAATAATGGACCTCTTTATCGACCGTCCCAAATGCATCATGCTCATATCTATATTTTATCTGATCAATCGGAGCAATGATCACTCCTTCAAGACCCGTTTCTTCGACGATTTCACGTAAAGCGGTTTGTTCAATCGTTTCGCCGGGCTCCATTTTTCCTTTTGGCAGCGAGACTTTTCCGTAACGATCCTGAATGAGCTGAATTTGCAGCTTCCCTTCCTCGGTTCGGCGATACACGACACCGCCTGCTGAAATTTCCTTCATGTCCATTTCCCCCTTGCAGCATTGAACAGAATGTATATGCAGCAAAGGATTCCTCCATCTTTTCCAAATAAGGAATCGATAAGCAAAGGAATCCCCGCATTTTGTTAAGCTATAACTATGCTCTTATCGCTTCTGGTCGCTCCAGTACGAAGCTGTGCTGCTCCGTGTCGCTTGCAGCGGCAGGATGGTCTTCGAGCACACGAACAAGCTTAGCGCGACATTCATTAACGCCTGCTTCCGTGATTTTGACTCGGCAGAGCTTGCCGATCAGCGCTTCTGTACCGTCGAATACAACCTGAATATAGTTGTCCGTATAACCCATAACGAGTCCAGTACCCGGTGCTCCCTTGTAATCGCGCTCTGGGATTACATCAAGAACATGGCCGATGTACTGTTCTGCGTACGCAAGCTGCATTTTCTCTGATAAGTCAATTAGCTTATGCACTCGCTCATTCTTCACTTCTTCATCCACTTGCTCGTCCATTCGAGCGGCAGGCGTTCCTGTGCGCTTCGAATAAGGGAACACATGCATTTCAGCAAATTTCAAATCTTCCATGAAACGGAAGCCAGCTTCAAACATTTCTTCCGTTTCTCCAGGGAAACCGACAATGACGTCTGTTGTAATTGCAACGCCAGGCATTGCCTCGTGCAGTCTTTTGATTTTTGCTGCGAATTCTGCTGTCGTATATTTACGTCGCATCCGCTTTAATACGGAGTCTTCACCTGCTTGGAGTGGAATATGCAGATGGCGGCACATTTTGCTGGAACGATTCAACACGTCAATCATAGCGTCGTCGATTTGACTCGCTTCGATCGAGCTGATGCGTATGCGCTCAAGTCCCTCTATTTTGTCCAAATCCCATAACAAGCTTGTCAAATTATAATTTTCCATATCATCGCCATAGCCACCAGTATGAATCCCTGTCAGCACAATTTCCTTGTAACCGGAAGCAACAAGCTGTTTAGCTTGCTCTAGTACGCTTTCCGATGCACGGCTGCGAGATAGTCCGCGTGACCAAGGGATAATGCAAAACGTACAGAAGTTGTTGCAGCCCTCTTGGATTTTCAAGAATGCACGCGTGCGCTCCGAGAAGTCAGGTACATTCAGCTCTTCAAAGTCACGTGTCTTCATGATATTGCGAACAGCGTTAACCGGCTGGCGATCGCCCTGAATTTGATTGACGAAGGTCATGATTTTCTCGCGATCCTGCGTCCCGATGACAAGATCGACGCCTTCAATAGCCATTATTTCTGCCGGAGATGTCTGAGCGTAACAGCCAGTTACCGCAATGACCGCATCTGGATTACGGCGAACAGCGCGTCTAATAATTTGACGGCTCTTCTTATCCCCTGTATTGGTTACCGTACAAGTATTAATTAAATAAACATCAGCGGTCTCTTCGAAATCGACCTGCTCATAACCTTCGTTTTTGAATAGCTGCCATATCGCTTCTGTATCATAGAAGTTCACTTTGCAGCCTAGCGTATAAAATGCGACTGTTGCCATCGTTGTTACGCTCCTCCCATTTCTCCGGATTCATATAGTAAGCAGGTTAATCCTACGATACCTGCTGTTTCCGTTCGTAATATTCGTCTGCCTAATCCGACCAGCGCAGCACCTGCCGCTTCTGCCTCATCAGCTTCACGATCGGTGAAGCCGCCCTCAGAACCGACAATGAGCAGTACTTTCGGCGAACTGACCACTTCAGATCGCTGAATCCACTCTCGAATGGCTGTCTTAACTCCTCTGCCGTGGGCTAGATGACCTTCACGCTCGTAACAGAACAATACCAAATCATAATTGGACATTGACTTCACAAGCTCTTTCCAGCTATGAAGCGGCTCAATCGTAGGTATGCGGTTGCGATGTGCCTGCTCTGCCGCTTCCTTCGCAATTTTGCTCCACCGTTCAATGCGCTTTGCTTCCTTCTTGGCATCATATTGAACGACCATGCGCTCCGATTGAAAGGGTACGAATGCATAAGCACCGATCTCAGTCCCTTTCTGTATAACCAGCTCCATTTTATCGCCCTTTGGCAAGCTTTGTGCGAGCGTTATTGCCCATTTCGGCTCACTATCATTACCTAACATCTCAATAATTTCAGCTGTTATTAGCGTTGCAGATGCTTCAAGCACAGCGACTCGTGCCGTGCGCGACTGTCCGTCGCTGACGATAAACTTATCGCCTGGCTTCGTGCGCATGACCCTTGCTGCGTGATGTGCATCCTCGCCGACTAAGCGGATTTCGGAGTCGCCAAACTGCTCCGCCGCGATGAAATATCGTTGCATAATCGTTTTCCAACCACCCTTAAACAAATTCCATCCTTCATAATAACATGTTTGTATTCACTAAATCTATCAGAAACCGTTGCCAGCAGCCTACTTAAGCACGCGCAACATTTATAGGAAAATCTGGTAAACCCATGCAAAGGTGTTGTTCATTAAATCTGCGCCTAATCCAAGTACTGGATCAAGCGTAACTTTGCGTAGCGGTGGTATAAACACAATCAATAAAAAGATGAACATTCCCCACTGCACATTTTGATCCATCTTATAACGAATCTTAAGCGGCAGTAGATCAGCGATGATCCGGTAGCCGTCAAGCGGAGGAAGCGGTATAAGATTAAAAATAAACAATAAATAATTATACCAAATAAAATAATCAAAAAATCGATGAACAGCTGCATCAACGCCTACAGATGCTCCACTTAGAATGTCTGAAGCCAAAATCGCAACATAAATAAAAATACTTATCGTACCCATTAGCAAATTACTTAGCGGCCCTACTGCGGTTACAATAATGCTCATAACTCTCGGGCTGCTGAATTTGCTCGGGTTTACCGGCACGGGCTTCGCCCATCCAAACCCGGCAAACAGAATTAGAAGTGTTCCCAAAACATCCAAATGTACACGCGGGTTAAGAGTTACTCGGCCGGCATTATAAGCGGTATCATCGCCAAATTTATAAGCGCTGTAAGCATGAGCAAACTCATGCACCGTAAATGCAATAATTAAAGCTAATACGATAAATGGCAAATCCTCAAGAGGAAATCGCAAAAAGCTTTGCAAGTCCATTAAATCACCTGTGGCTTTCTCGCTACGATTGCGATCCAATCCTCATCGCGGCGCTTCTCAATAATCTCAAATCCGTGACGGATTAACCCTTCTTCTACATCTGTTTCTTTATTCTTGTAAATACCAGAAGCAATATATATTCCGTTTGGCTTTAATGCCGCATATACATCGTCCACAAACATCAAGATGATCTCTGCCAAAATATTAGCAACTACGAGATCTACCGGCACGGTAACCCTGAACGCACCGCTCGCAGATGCTTGTTCTCCTCCTGCAGTGTCTTCCTTAATTACACCAAGCAAATCGCTAAGACGTACTTCGACTTGCTCCGATAGATTATTTAGCGACACATTCTCTTTAGCACTGGATACAGCTACTGGATCAAGATCAACCGCAAGCACGCTTTTCGCGCCAAGAAGACAAGCTCCAATAGCCAGTATGCCTGATCCTGTGCCTACATCGATGACTTCTTCTCCGCCGCGAATAACTGACTCAAGGGTTTGCAGACACAGTGAGGTGGTAGGGTGTGTGCCTGTTCCAAAAGCCATTCCTGGATCCAGCTCAATTATGCGCTCATCTGGGCCAGCTTCATACTCTTCCCAGGTTGGCTTAATCGTTAACGAATCTGAAATGCGGATTGGCTTAAAATATTGCTTCCAAGCCGTAGCCCAATCCTCATCATCTACAGTAGCAACGATATATTCTACAGTGCCGGGATCAATATCAAATTCACGAAGCTCTTCGACGCGAGGTCTAATAGCTGCAACTAGGGCATCTGTATCGGTTTCTTCTCCAAAGTAGCCCTTAATGACAGCTTGGCCTTCTGGAATATCATTAAGCGGCGTCTCATACCATTGTCCAAAAGATGTATCACGCTGTTTGCTGAGTGTACCCGATTCTTCAATGGATACGCCCCCTGCTCCCATTTCATGCAAAAAGTTGGATATCATCTCTTGCGCCTCTTCAGTTGTTGAAATCGTAAGTTCAAACCATTTCATATGTAATATCCTCCAATGCCAATCGTAAACGGCTATCGCCGACCGCAGTCGACTAGACAAACGTTTCGCTTTAAAAACCTAACATCTATTGTACACCAGAGTAGTGCCTTTGCACAAAAAAATGGCACAAGCTGCCGAGGCTGTACCAAAAATAGATAAAACTATTAACCAAGTACAAAGAGGAATTGAAGTTAGCGTGAAGAAGATAACAACTATTTGAAATAACGAATATCAAAATCAGTGAATAACAATTGGAATTTACTTGCCTAATTTAGAGCATGGGGTGAACGACGTTGAAACAATTAATTTTAATTAGACATGGCGAAGCGGAGCATCTACTTTCTGGGCTTGTTGGAGGTTGGACCGATACAAAATTGACCGAGAGAGGTAGACAGCAAGCTAAATGTACGGGGGAACGATTATTAGAACGTTTTGCAAATGTTTCGGTGAATTTGTGCAGCAGTGATTTATCTAGGGCGAGTGAAACAGCTGAGATAATCGGCAGTGTTCTTTCTAAAGACCCTATCTTGTACGAAGAACTCCGGGAGCTAAATAATGGATTAGCTGCTAATTTATCTGCAGAAGATGCAAAAAAAATTAGGAATCCTATTACTGAACCGGTAATTGACTGGGTACCCTACCCACAGGCAGAAAGCTGGATGTTGATGTTTGTTCGCCTTTCAGCCTTTATGGACAAGTTAATTAATAATAATGATGATGATGTCATTATATTAGTTAGTCATGGAAATGCAATTATATCCTTAATCCATTATTGGTTGGAGTTTTCTACAGAAATGTTTAAAATATCATTTGATATACAGCCTTGCAGCATAACAAGTTTAAGAGTGAATAAATGGTCTGAAAAAACAATTTCAAAACTAAACGATACCTCACATTTGGAAAATAAGGGAATTGCAACTACTGACATTTATTTCAGCTGATTCCTATCGTTAATAGAAATGGTCGTTGTTCAGATTTTACAAAGACGAGCTAAAATGATAGGCATGTACCCGAAGATACATGCCCCCATGTTTATCGCTAAGTTATAGTTGTATTTGCGTTGCCACCCATTTGTTTAATAAGATGAAGCGCACGTTCAGCGACTTCATCATCTACGGTTGCCGTAAGCAACCCGCTATCAAACAAACCGTTCACTTCAATTGCACGCAGCGCTTGAAGCTTGCGCATGGCCTCTTGTGCAGCACCTTCACCCTCAAAGGTCGCTTGAATTTCAATTTGACTCATTATGCCTGCTCGTTGCGCTCATCAGCTTGCGCTGCACGCTCTGCAGCTTTGCGATCAGCTTCGTCTGCAAGCTCCTCGGAAAATTCCACATCTTCGTTTTTACCTACAGGCAAGTTGCCAAAGTTTGTTTTCTCCAAGCTGTTATTGTTGTTGTTGTTGTCTGTCATGTTATTAGTTCCCTCCGGTTGTTTGGTGATGTATGGTTTTCCTACCCGAATAGAGTATGTTTATCCGCCATAATCTATACAGCCGTGTGAAGAAAAAAAAAGACGTGCCGGGTTATTCACCGCGGAACGCCTTTTTCATTTTTTTAAATATCGTTTCATGATGCTCTTGATCATTAGATGCGGAATCGCCGCTTTGTCCGCCAAACTGACGAAGCAGGTCCTTCTGATCATCCGTCAAGCTAGTTGGTGTAACGATGGTAACCTTCACATGCTGATCGCCTTGACCGTATCCACGCAGCTTAGGAACACCTTTGCCTTTGAGCCTGAAGTAAGTGCCTGTTTGTGTGCCAGCTGGCACCTTCAACTTCACTTTCTCTGTTAAAGTTGGAATCTCAATTTCATCGCCAAGCGCTGCTTGAACGAATGTAAGTGGAACCTCACAATAAATATCGTCGCCTTCACGCTCGAAAAACTCATGCGACTTCACCCGTATAACAATATACAAGTCGCCCGCTGGACCGCCGCGAAGACCGCCCTCACCCTCGCCAGACATCCGGATTTGAGCTCCGTCATCAACGCCGGCTGGAATACGGATGTTGATTTTGCGTTGACGCTTCACTTTACCCGCGCCGTGACAAGTTGTACATTTTTCTTTGATTACGCGGCCTGTGCCGCTGCAATTCGTACAAGCACGGCGGTTGACCATACGACCAAATGGCGTATTTTGAACAACCTCTTGCTGTCCGCTGCCCTTACAAACCGAACAGCTTTCCGGTTTCGTACCTGGCTTTGCCCCATCACCGTGACAGGTATCGCATGTTTCTGTGCGCGGAATCGTAATTTCCGTTTCTTTGCCAAATACAGCTTCCTTAAATTCAACTGTCATCGTGTACTGGAGATCGTTGCCTCGCTGCGGTGCATTTGGATCTCGACGTCCACCGCCACCACCAAAGAACATGTCGAAAATATCGCCGAAGCCGCCGCCAAAATCAGCACCGCCGCCTCCGCCGCCCATACCTTGGTTTGGATCAACATGACCGAACCGGTCATACGTTGAACGTTTTCCATCGTCGCTTAATACATCGTACGCTTCTTTAACTTCCTTGAACTTCGTCTCAGCATCTGCTGCCTTGTTCACATCGGGATGATATTGACGTGCTAGCTGTCGGTATGATTTTTTAATATCGTCTGCCGATGCATCCTTGCCAACACCAAGCACCTCATAATAATCGCGTTTGCTTGCCACCTGTTCTCACCTCCGCTATTTATCATATGATTCCTCATGCATTTGCGCACGAAAGGAGGTCAAAGCCAGGTAGCGCCTGTCTTTGACCTCTCGCTCGCTACACTTTATTTATTATCGTCAACCACTTCATAGTCAGCGTCTACTACATTTTCTTTCCCTTTTGCAGCGCCAGCTTCTGGTTCAGCACCTTCAGCTGATTGTGCTGCTTGCTCATACAGCTTAACAGAAAGCTGTTGAACGATTTCAGTCAACTCTTCAGCTGCTGCATTGATTTGCTCAAGATCGTCAGTTGCAAGCGCTGCGGTTACTTTCTCTTTCGCAACGTTAGCTTTTTCGATTTCAGCAGCATCAACTTTATCGCCAAGATCTTTAATCGTTTTGTCAACGGAGTAGATCAATTGGTCTGCACTGTTTTTCGCTTCTACAAGGTCACGACGTTTGCGATCTTCTTCAGCGTTAAGCTCAGCGTCTTTCATCATTTGGTTGATTTCATCATCGCTCAAACCGCTTGAAGATGTAATCGTAATTTTTTGGCTCTTGCCTGTTCCTTTATCAAGAGCAGATACGTTAACGATACCGTTCGCATCGATATCGAAAGTAACTTCGATTTGTGGAACGCCGCGCGGTGCAAGAGGAATATCATTCAATGTGAAACGACCAAGCGTTTTGTTACCTGCCGCCATTGAGCGCTCACCTTGCAAGACGTGAATTTCAACGCCTGGCTGATTATCCGCATAAGTGGAGTACACTTGCGATTTGCTCGTAGGAATCGTTGTGTTGCGATCGATCATTTTAGTGAACACGCCGCCAGCAGTTTCGATACCAAGCGACAATGGAGTAACGTCAAGCAATACAACGTCTTTCACATCGCCAGTCAATACGCCCGCTTGTACAGCTGCACCAAGTGCTACAACTTCATCTGGGTTTACGCCTTTATGAGGTTCTTTGCCGATCAATTTTTTAACAGCTTCTTGTACCGCAGGAATACGAGTCGATCCGCCTACTAGTACAACTTTATCGATATCGCTTGGAGACATTCCTGCATCGCTAAGCGCTTGACGAGTAGGTCCAAGCGTACGCTCTACAAGAGAAGCTGCAAGCTCTTCAAATTTCGCGCGAGTAAGGCTAAGCTCCAAATGCTGAGGAACGCCGTCAACCATTGTAATGAACGGAAGGGAGATAGCTGAAGTCAATACGCCGGAAAGTTCTTTTTTCGCTTTCTCAGCAGCATCTTTCAAGCGTTGAACAGCTGATTTATCTTTAGATAGATCGATGCCTTGTTCTTTCTTGAATTCAGCAACGAGATGATCGATTACGACTTGGTCAAAGTCATCTCCGCCTAGTTTGTTGTCGCCGCTTGTAGCTTTAACTTCGAAGAATCCGTCGCCAAGCTCAAGGATGGAAACGTCAAATGTACCGCCGCCAAGGTCATAAACAAGAATCGTTTGGTCTTCTGTTTTCTCAAGGCCGTATGCTAGAGCAGCAGCTGTTGGCTCGTTGACAATACGAAGCACTTCAAGACCAGCAATTTTACCAGCATCTTTAGTAGCTTGACGTTGGCTGTCGTTGAAATAAGCAGGAACCGTAATGACGGCTTGCGTTACTGTTTGACCCAAGTAAGCTTCAGCATCAGCTTTCAATTTTTGCAAAATGATTGCAGAAATCTCTTGTGGTGTGAAATCTTTATCATCGATTTTTTCTTTGTGGTTCGTACCGATGTGGCGTTTAATTGAGCTAATCGTACGATCAGGGTTTGTGATCGCTTGACGTTTTGCTGTTTCACCAACAACACGCTCGCCGTCTTTCTTAAAACCTACAACTGAAGGTGTTGTGCGGTTACCTTCCGGGTTAGGAATAACGACAGCTTCTCCGCCTTCCATTACTGCTACGCAAGAGTTTGTTGTACCAAGGTCAATACCAATTACTTTACTCATAGCTATAGTTCCTCCTACATTTTTTAATTTTATAGTAATAACAGCTTGCTTTGTCTTATTTTCGACGAGAAAGCTTTTACCGTTTAACTGCTTACTTTAACCATCGCAGGACGCAATACCTTATCTTTCAAGATGTAGCCCTTCTGCACTTCCTCGACAATAATGCCTTCTTCATGCTCTTCGGAATCCACTGTCATTATAGCTTGATGGAATTCAGGATTAAAAGGCTCGCCAACAACGTTCATGGCTTTAAGACCTTCCTGCTCAAGTGTTGACTCTAGCTGACGGAAAATCATGTCTACACCCTTCGCGAGTGATTCGAAATCACCGTTTATAGATGCAGCAGCTACAGCGCGCTCAAAATTATCTACAACTGGAAGCAGTTGATCGATCAGCTTCATCGATGCATACTGTCCAAGTTCTTCTTTTTCTTTCAATGTACGGCGACGGAAATTATCGAAATCCGCTTGTACGCGCAGGAGGCGCTGCTCTTTCTCTTCTGCCAGCTTCACAAGCTCCGCATAACGCGAATCTTCTTCCACTACCTCGCTTGCCGTATCCTCGTATGCTTGCTCTGATTGCTCAGCAGATACTACTTCTTCCACTGCCTCAGCGGCTTCATTATGTTGTTCTTTCGTACTCATGCAATCACCTCCTAAAAAAGTTTACGAAGCAAACTTGGCAAAATAATCATTAATTACTTATACCAGCGGCCAAGAAGAACCGCCATATCCTTGGATATAATATCCAATAAACTAATGACTTTGCCGTATTCCATTCGTGTTGGTCCTAGAATGCCGATCGTTCCCAGCGATTGGCCATCAATGGCATAGGTTGCTGTGATAAGACTGCAATCGCTAATTGCCTTATGGTCATTTTCTGTCCCGATACGTACTTGTATACCTGACGGAAGGCCGGTAAACATTTTCATAATGGCTGGTGTCTCATCAAGCAAATCCAAAATCGTTTTTACTTTGTCTACATCCTTGAATTCAGGCTGTGTCAGCATGTTGGTTGTACCGCCTAAGAAGATCCGATGCTCATCTTCATTCTGCAGCGCATGATCCAGAACCTGTAACAGCTGCTCATAATGATCAACATGCCTCTCAAGTTCTTGCCCAACTTCTGTGTAAAGCTTCGACCTTAGACGAATCAGCGGAACGCCAACCAATCTCGTGTTCAAAATGTTAACGACCTTCTCCATGTCCTCCATCTTGAGGCCTTCTGGAATCGAAATCGTCCGATTTTCAACATGTCCAGTGTTCGTCACGATAATAGCGACTGCCGATGTTTGATCAAGCGGCACAAGGCCAAAATGCTTAAGCGATGTGCTGAACATTTCCGGTCCAAGCAAAATAGATGTGTAATTGGTTAAGTTGGAAAGGATCATCGCCGTTTGTTGAATAACCTGTTCCATTTGATTCATTTTGTCCGTTACGAACGAGCGAACCACACCAATGTCTTTCTCATCCACTTCGCTAAGCTTTATTAAATGGTCGACATAATAACGGTAGCCTTTCGTCGATGGGACACGCCCTGCTGACGTGTGCGGCTGCTCCAAGAAGCCTAGCTCCTCCAAATCCGCCATTTCATTGCGAATGGTGGCTGGACTGAAGCCAACGTCGCCGCGCTTCGAAATACTGCGTGAGCCGACTGGTTCAGCCGAGCGAATATAATCATCCACTATCGCATGCAAAATCATCCGTTGTCGTTCCGTCAGCATTCGAATTCCCCCTACGTAAATGATAAACCCGTTATTTCGATGTACCTTCGTTAGCACTCAATCCGATCGAGTGCTAATCATTACTACAAAAATACCAAACCAGCTTGTCGATTGTCAAGTCAGTTCAGCATTTTTCATGTGCCTATTTCAATTTAAACGTCTGACAAATTGTTTAATCACGCAAGAAAACGTAATTTAATCATCAACTTTTGCTTAAAAGAAAAGCCGCTGCGCCATCAAAATATAATGGCGTAGCGGCTCATCCTATCGACGATTTAAACTTTATGAACTCTTCCTGCTTCATCAGTTGCATACTTTTCTCTTCTCACGCGTGTTTCACCTTGGTATAATTCTACGATTCGGTAAGGAGCAACAGAGTCATCTATAATAACTTTCCAGCCATTTGTATTTAGCAAAGCGAACAGCTCATCGTAACCCATTGCTTTAAAACCATAAAACCCGCTAAATCCTGCCCATTTCTTCAAAAGCACTGTTGTTACATGCTTTAGCTTATCTTCTACTGCTACGATTTGATCTTTTCTTTGGCTCATTTTTATTTCTCCTCTATATGACAATAAACATCTACCTTGACTATATACCAAAACGCGCATCATTACTATCAACGAGTTTGGACAAATGGATTTGAATAAGCTATTACAACCATCAATGCTTTCTAACATAACTGAAACAGCGCACACCAATTGAGTATCGGCACGCGCTGTCAGCATTGTTTTTTCATGTGTCTACTTAAGATGGGTATGGTTATTCTAGCGGTAATGGAAAATAGTTCTATTTTTAAAAATGGAAGTCGCGTATCATAAAATGCCCTTTAATTCAGCATTCTCAGAACAGCTATCTCATCGCACGCAAGCTGCTTTGGACAATTGACGCAATCCTTCCATACCTTTTCCGGGAAAATTTCTTTGTCTACAACCTTGAAGCCATTTTTCTCAAAAAAGGATACCGCATACGTTAAAGCCATAACCTTCGGAATTTGCTGCTCTCTTGCTTGTTCGATCAACGCCTCTACCAGCTTGCTCCCAATTCCTACGCCTTTGTAGCCCTCGGACATGCCAAGCGAACGAATCTCAACCAATTCCGTACCGAGCCGCAGCAGTGAACCACAGCCAACTACTTCTTCCCCAATTTCCGCGACGACGAATGTATCTATCATATATTCGAGCGCTTCCCGAGTGCGAGGCAGCATAATGCCTTTCTCTGCATATCCTTTAATCAATTCAAACAAAGTCTCGATATCGTTTGATGTCGCTTTTCTGCATACGACCTGTACTGCCTGCATTTGTGCATTCGCCTCCACCCGGTGCAAGATCATAATCAATATGAATAAATATACACCACAACGAATTTTTTCTCAAGAGTATTTTAGCCGTTATATCCGATGAAAGCACCAAAAACTTCGTTCCCGAGAAGTACACCTTTGTCAGTCAATCGATAAATGATATCGTCTTCTGTATGCTCAGCTTCCAACAGGCCATCATTCATTAATTTATGAATCACATCGCCAAACTTGTCCTCCAGCCTTTGACCTTCAAACTGATTCGAGAAGCGTGACGCCGGAACGCCATCCAGTAGTCTGAGCCCTACCATCATTAAATCCTCCATCGCCTCTGCCTCAGCAACCTCAAACGATTCGAGGCGCGGAAGCTTACTCGCTGCCGCATCGATATAAGGTGTAATCCCTTTTAGATTAACGTGACGCATGCGATTGACATAACCGTGTGCTCCTGCTCCCAAGCCGTAGTATGGCTCATTGCGCCAATAGGTGGAATTATGACGGCTCTCATAACCTGGTTCGGCGAAGTTACTAATTTCATAGTGCCCGTAACCGTTTTTCTTCAGCATGTCCATGAGCAAAATGAACATATTAAATTCCTCTTCCTCTGGAGGCAAAGGCAGCTCATTGCGCTCATACAGCTTATGGAACAATGTGTTTTCTTCTACTTTAAGACTATAGATTGAGTAATGAGGCAATCCCAGCTCCATCGCTTTATTCACACTGTCTCTCAATAACTCTACCGTTTGACCTGGCAGTCCAAACATTAAATCGATGGATAAGTTGGTAAATCCAACTTTTCGCGCGTTTTCGATGCTGCGATATACATCATCTACACTATGAATGCGGCCAATACGCTCCAGCAATCCATTATCAAAGGATTGAACCCCGAAGCTGATGCGATTCACGCCGCCTTCCTTCATAGCCGTCAGCTTATCTATATCTGTAGTTCCTGGATTCGCTTCCATCGTAAATTCCACATCAGGGGCAAGCGGAAAATACGTACGGACAGCCTTCAGAAACCTTTCCATTTGCGGAGGAGTCAATACGGTAGGGGTACCGCCGCCAACAAAAACAGTATCGATTTCTACTGGAGGCCACTCAGCTACTGTACGCTGCATTTCTTGCTCAAGCGCATCAAGATACTGATCGACAGGCTGCCCTTTCAGAACATAAGAAGTGAAATCACAATAATGGCATTTATTCGTACAAAACGGGATGTGTATATATAAAGCGCGTGGTGATTGCGTGATGGTCATTGTTAACATTCTCCTTCAAGCGTAAACAGCTGATACCGCATCCTCGTGGCGCGGCTCACATTCCGCATTGAAATATAAGTCTATAATATAGTTTATTTAAATAGAAAAGAGGGAGAGCAGCGCCCTCCCTCATCCTCGTACGTTTTAATCCTCGCCGATTTTGAGTACCGCCATGAACGCTTCCTGCGGCACCTCTACACTACCTACTTGCTTCATCCGCTTCTTGCCTTCTTTCTGCTTTTCAAGAAGCTTACGCTTCCGGCTAATGTCACCGCCGTAGCATTTGGCAAGAACGTTTTTGCGCATTGCTTTTACGGTCTCACGTGAAATGATCTTGTTGCCGATAGAAGCTTGAATCGGCACCTCGAACATTTGGCGCGGAATGAGTTCCTTCAGCTTCTCGCAAATAACCTTGCCGCGTTGGTAAGCACGATCGCGGTGGACAATGACAGACAAAGCATCAACCTGTTCATTGTTGAGCATAATGTCCATTTTGACCAGATTGGATCTGCGATAGCCCGATATCTCGTAATCGAACGATGCATAACCTTTCGTGCTTGATTTCAACTGATCGAAGAAATCATACACAATTTCTGACAAAGGTAATTGATACGTAAGCGTTACACGATTCAAATCCAAATATTCCATATTCACGAATTCGCCCCGCTTGTTCTGGCAAAGCTCCATGATTGCGCCGACATAGTCATTTGGTACAATGATAGCAGCCTTAACGAAAGGCTCTTCTACGAAGTCAAGCTTGCCTGCTTCAGGATAGTTCGATGGATTATCAATCTCCATCGTATCACCATTTGTCAGTGTAATTTTGTAAACTACGCTTGGTGCTGTCGTAATAAGTGGGATGTTGAATTCCCGTTCAATCCGTTCTTGAATAATTTCCATATGAAGCAAACCAAGAAATCCGCAACGGTAGCCAAAGCCCAAAGCAGTTGATGATTCCGGCTCATATTTGAGTGATGCGTCGTTAAGCTCCAGCTTCTCAAGCGCATCACGCAAGTCATTATAGTCCTGTGTCTCGATTGGATAGAGTCCACAGAATACCATCGGATTAATCTGACGATAGCCTGGCAGACGTTCAAGTGCAGGTTTCTTCGCATCCGTAATTGTATCACCGACACGCGTGTCCTTCACGTTCTTGATGCCCGCAACGACAAAACCAACATCACCAACCGCAAGTTCCTTCACGATCGCCATGTTCGGCATGAATGCCCCAACCTCGATGACCTCAAATTCTGCTCCCGTTGCCATAAACTTAATTTTATTGCCTGCTTTGATGCTTCCATCCATAACCCGTACATAAACGATTACGCCTTTGTATGGATCATAATGGGAGTCAAAAATAAGCGCTTTAAGCGGCTGATCTGGATCTCCTTCTGGTGAAGGCATCTTCGTAACAACCTGCTCCAGTATTTCCTTAATGCCGATTCCAGCTTTTGCGGAAGCAAGTACCGCGTCGCTGGCATCTAATCCAATTACATCTTCGATTTCCTGCTTCACCCGTTCAGGCTCTGCACTTGGCAAATCGATCTTGTTAATAACAGGTACGATTTCCAAATTGTTATCTAACGCCAAATATACGTTAGCGAGCGTCTGAGCTTCAATGCCTTGCGCAGCATCAACAACGAGCAAAGCACCTTCACAAGCAGCGAGACTACGTGAAACCTCGTATGTAAAGTCGACGTGTCCAGGCGTGTCAATCAAATTGAGTATATACTCGATCCCGTCATCTGCAGTATACGCTAAGCGTACCGCTTGCAGCTTAATGGTAATTCCGCGTTCCCGCTCCAAATCCATTTTGTCAAGAACCTGCTCTTGCATCTCGCGAGATGTCAATGCGCCGGTAAATTCTAAGATCCGGTCAGCAAGCGTAGACTTTCCGTGGTCTATATGCGCGATAATGGAAAAATTCCTAATTCTCTTTTGTCGGTCACGTACGTCAGTCATGCCTAACCCCCACAATTTCCAATAATGCTATTCATTCCTCCTATTATATCAGTTAAGGGGAAGACCAGCAATGTTCATTATCACTTCGTCAAGCCATCGAATATAGATACGACCATTCGAATGCCTTCACTTGACATATTTTGCAGCAATCCTGAGGTTGAATCTGCGATCTTGTTGACAGCTGGCTGATCATTTTTGAGCGGAAGGCCAGGCATCCTCTCGTTCTCGATAGGCAAGGGTTCAGCAGTCTCCGCCTTATTAGCGTCTTCTCCATACGCAGCAAGTCGCTTTAGTTCCTTAAGCTCCTGCTCAAGCTGGGCAATTTTTTGCTGCTGTTCCTTTTGAAAGTCATTAGCTGGCTGTACATACTGCTCCGCCTGTTCCATCTCTGTATTCCCGTTCGCGCCTTCGATAGGCCCATAAATACGCTCAATTCCCGCAGAGGACCTTTCAATACCGTACATTATGATAATGGCCATGGCGCCGCCCAGCACCGTCCATTTTAACGCGTTTCGTTTCACTTGTTCTTCGCCCCTCTCCTTGCTTTAGGTTGTTGATAGCTAGTTTGCCGACGCTTTCTCATCCGCCCAATAAATTTCCGAGATAACCTCAGCAAGGGCATCTGCCGTACGATAGGATTCATCGAGTGTGTTGTCTACGCCGCCTACTTCAATGAGCACATTATCTTCGGCTAGCGATTGATTGTATTCGGCATTGCCGGAAGAGGCTGTTTTTCCCCAGATTCCGCGTGATATGCCTGGGTATTTTTTATCGAGCGCTTCATGAATTTTGGTCGCAAACGCTTCATTTTTTTCCCAATTCGGATTTTTATGCCCAATGATGAAATATACTTGCGCGTAGCTTTTGCCATCGATATCGATCGTCGTATATTTCCGTTTCTGCGAATCACGATGAAGATCAAAGAAAAATTTCAAATCCTTGCTGCTTGCAATGGCTTCCTTCACCGTTTTCATCGAATATTTATAGGAATAGTTCCAATCATAGCCTTTAATAGCGGTTGGATAATCGATATCGGAATGCTGCGCCCCTACACCCTTCTCCTCCAGCTTTTGCGCGAGCCTTTTCCCAACCAGCGTTATATTTTTTGTAGTAGAGTTTGGGTCCTTCTTCTTGTCTGTCAGCACAGGGTACCAGGATTCACGATTATGCGAGTGATAGATAAAAGCCACTTTCCTACCGCCAGTCGTCGGCTTAGTCGGCTTCACAGGCTCACCGTTATCCCCCTCACCGTTTCCTTCAGAGGGCTTATCCGTCTGCACGGGCAGCGGTTCCTCTTCATTCCCCACTTCGGTTCCATTGTTTGATACATCTGTTCCATTTTCCTCATTTAATTCATCAAGTGGATCATATGTAATCGGGGCATTGTCTTCCGGCCCTACCGCTGTATCCGTGCCCACACCTTTACGAATTAAGTAAGCATCATTAACTCCCATACCAGGGAGCTCCCCTGCAAGCAGACTTTTTGGATCGTTAGGATTAATATCCGTTAAAGCTCGCATGAGAAACGCACTTATTTGCTTGGATGTAAAAGAATCCGTTTCCCGACTGCTTTGAAAAGAAGGCATTTCCATCTCTAGCATATCCCCAAAAAAACCACTCGATACAGCAGCAGCGAAACCTTTCATCGAATTAACTGGCGAAGCTGTCGTTTGCTGGTGCGCCATTCCCGCTACACCTAACAAAATAAAAAACAGCATAGAGCAAAAAGAGAGCAACGCGAACGTACGTCCCGTTGTTAGCAATTGCCTCATTCGTCTACTTTCCTTTCCTATATCAAGCAGCATGATTTTTCTTTTCATTTGTTTTATAACCTCCCGCTTTATAGTACTTGTCGCTTTAGTCACTACTAAACTATGAGAGTAATAGAGTTCATAGAACTAAATCTATGTACAATAGTCGCGGGTGATAGAGTTGGTTTATGGAATGTAAGCATCGCCAAAACAAAACAAAGAGGCTGTCCCAAAGGTGTTAAACCTTTAGGTCAGCCTCGTTTTTACAAACTCGTATGGAATTAATGAGTATAGGCAGCTACATTGTTTGAATCGACCGCCTCATGCAGCGATGCATTAAGCCCACTGGCAATAATATTCGCTATATCCTCAATAAACTCGTCAATTTCCTTTGGTGTAACGAGAAGATCGTGACCAAGCGGACTAAGCACTTCCCTGACTAGCTGCAGCCTCTCGTTCTCTTCCATTTGATTCACCAAACCCAAAATTTGATCTGAGTTGCCGGTTTGCTTCTTAAAATGATTGCTCATCATTTCAAGTGTGTTATTGACGATGGTCGAAGCGTAAACAACCGTAGGGACACCGATCGCAATAACAGGAACGCCTAAAATTTCTTTCGTAAGCCCTTTTCTTTTATTGCCGATGCCTGAGCCCGGATGAATGCCCGTATCTGCAATTTGGATCGTCGTATTGACTCTCTCTACAGCCTTAGAAGCTAATGCATCAATGGCAATGACAAGTTCCGGACTCGTCTTCTCAACAATCCCCTGTACAATTTCACTGGATTCAATACCCGTTATACCAAGCACTCCAGGAGCAACTGCGCTTACAGCACGGTAACCAGGAGCGACTTGATCTGGCATAAGCTCAAAGTAATGACGGGTCACCATCACGTTCTCTACCACAATCGGACCAAGAGCATCCGGTGTAACATTCCAGTTGCCTAAGCCTACAATTAGAACTCGCGCTGTTTTGTTAATTGATAACCGTTCAAGGAAAGCTTCAAAATGTTTAGCAAACTGCGTCGCCACACGGTCCTGCAAACCTGTATCGCCATTTCGCAGCTCCGGAACCTCGATTGTTACATAATGCCCTTGCATTTTGCCAATCGCCTGAGCACCCTGCTCGTTCTGTACATGTAGCTGCGTAATCGTTATGCCTTCATCTTCGGAAGTTTCAGATTGGATGCCTGGTATTGGTCCGCCAAGCGGGGCCTCAGCCATCTCCTTCGCTTCAAGTGCCAAGTCGGTTCTAACATTATATTTTTGCAAATCAAGCTCGTTCTCCATTGATCATTCTCCCTTCAAACACCAGTTCTGATGTTATTGTTTGCAGTTGGATTATTTTCATACTCGCAGATGAGCCTTCGTCCTTACAGAATACTGTATCCAACCTATACTTCCTGCTATTGCTTTTTGAGGAGTAGCATGATAATATACTTTAAGTTGTGTTGTCTAGGTTTATGATGTAGATAAACCGTTGTAAACAGTTTAGGAGGTGAATTCCATGCCAAATATTAAATCCGCGATTAAACGCGTTAAAACAAGTGAAAAGCGTCGTGCTTTGAATGCATCCCAAAAATCCGCACTTCGTTCGGCCGTTAAATCTGCTGACCAAGCTATCGCTGGCACTGATGTAGAAGCTGCTAAAGCAGCTCTTATCGCTGCAACGATAAAATTGGACAAAGCAGCAACTAAAGGCCTGATTCATAAAAATGCGGCTTCCCGCAAAAAATCACGTCTTGCTAAACGATTGAATGCCCTTTCGGCTCAAGCCTAAGCAAAGATACCCGCTCAAACGAATGACGTTGTCCGCTTGGTCAACTGAAAGTCGTTTAGCACAACAAAAAAGCTTCACTGCTCTTACCGAGCGGTGAAGCTTTTTTGTTGATTAAAAAAACGGCTATGGAAAGGACGCTAAGCGCCCTTCTCCATGCCGAGTGAAAGCAAATAAAGCTCTAAACCGAGCGTTTTATCGATTGCTCCAGTTTTCATTTTATAATCAAGATCCGCAAGTGAAGCAAGCAGCCTGCCTAGTCTAGCCACTTGAAACTTTCGGCTTTTCTCTGCGGCAAGCTTGACTGCGTACGGATGCAAGCCTAATTGACCAGCCATTTGCTGAGGTGAATATTGATGCTGCTCCAGCTCTTTGATTTGAAGCATAATTCTTAATTGCCTAGCGATAAGCGCAGCAATCTTAATGGGTTCCTCACGACGAACTAGCAGCTCCCTATACATGCGTATAGCCCGGTCAATACGAAGCTCTGCAATGGCATCTACAAGAGCAAATACGTCTTCTTCGACGGTTGCCGCTGTAAGCAGTGATGCAGTTTCTACATTGATGACACCGCCTGTGCCCGCATGTAAACAAAGCTTGTCCACTTCCTGCGACAATTGCTGCATATTCGCTCCAACACGAGACAGAAGCAGCTCAGCAGCATCACCTGACAACGTCCTTTGCTGGTCAGTTGCCCGTTTAATCATCCATTGCTTAAGCTGTGCTGCATCCAGTTCGGGAAACGGAACTAGGGAATGTCGATCCTTTAACGTCTTTACAAGCTTTCGACGTTCATCCAGTTTCTCTGACTGGACAGAGATGACGATAATCGATGTCTCAGAAGGGTATTCCATGTACTGAATCAGCTTCTCTGGACGATGCTCAAGCTTTCCGCCTTCTTTCCCCCCTGCACAAAGAACAGTCGCATCTCGAATTAAGATAAGTTTGCGCTGTACAAAAAAAGGCGAGGTTTCCGCTTCAAGAACAGCTTCCTCAATCGAGGTTTCCGCCGTATCAAATTTAACAATGCCAAGCTCGCGCTCCTCAGCAGTAAACATCGCTTCGGTTAATACGTTTATAAATTGCTGCAGGCGATAACGATCCTTGCCATAAAGCACATAGATTGGACGAAAGCGTCCGCCCTTAATCTCTTTTAATGCTTCCTTTGCATCCATACCTTCACCTCATCACGAGTAAGTACAATTAGACGGCAACAAAGGGATGAGCCGTATAAAGCCTCATCCCTTTGCCGAACATCTATATAAACATTCGCAGGCAGGTCCATGGTACCGCCCTGCGGATGGTCATACGACGTTAAGAGTTCGTCGCAGACACTATCGCTGCTAACATTATACGCATTAATCCAAATAATTGTGCGTAATAACCTCTAGTTTTGTAGAACGCAACACGCTCAATACGGAGGAAATTTCAAATTAATGCCCGGCCTTCTGCTCCGTTAGCGTAGAAAGATCAATCACATATTTCTCGATTGCCCCTTGTTCAACATGAACCTCATAGGTCAGCTTTGTGCTGTCCTCCGACCAGACTAGATTCAACAGTTCACCGTTTTTGCGCGGCGATGTGAATACAGTCGATTGGTCAGATGCGGCAAGAACTTGAATTTTAAAATTCTCAACTTTCCCGTTATAAAGGCCATCTGGAGAAACAATTCCAGTGCTGCTCGATTGAATGCCAAAACCCTTCTCGCCTTGGTTATCAACCGTTCCTCCAGACGAATTCGAAGTATCGCCTTTTGTAGTACCTTCTTCTAGAGGTTCTCCAGCAATCCCTTTATCTCCGTCAGCTGTTAAAGGTTTTTGAGCGGTGCTTTTTGTCGTGGGCAATGCTGATGAATCTGATTCATCACCTTTTTTTGCCGTTTCTGTCTTAACTTCTTGGTCTCCAGTGCCGCTATCGGTTCTATACGACATTTCCACTGGCGTTTCGTTCATCATATCAGCCGCGGCGTTATTCGATTGCTTGGCGGTAGATAGTGAAGCATTCATATCGCCGATCGAGCCTGAATTATACGTTACTATAAATAATCCTGCAACGATACCGGCTGCGATCACACCGCTCATAACGCGCATGGACGGCCAGCGGCGTTCTCGCTTCGTGAGACGTTTTGTAGCTTCCGTTCTGCTGACCATTGATGGCGGTTCCGCTTCAGGTTGACCAAACAGTTCCATCCGCTCTAATTGAGGCATAATCGCATCGACTAAGCTATAGCTCGGCATAACTTTTGGCAAGCTGGTAAGCTCGGCGGACAACAGTTTTAACCGCTCGAACATGGCTGCACAGTCCGGACACTGTCTAGTATGATTCATCAAGACTTCGATCTCGCTTTCATCAAGATCGCCGTCTAGCTGTCTTTGCATTAATTCCATCACCTCTTGACAATTCATCCCCGGACACCACCTTTCTGATAATCATGGAGTAAAGTCTGCAGCTGCTGCCTAGCTCTGAATAAATAGGATTTCACCGTATTAAGCGGCAAATCAAGCGAATCTGCAATTTCATTGTAAGAGAAATCCTGTAAATACCGAAGGACGACGACCGCACGATGATGCTCAGGAAGCTTATCGATTGCGGCTTGAATGTCTTTAACAGCGTAAGCAGACATTACCTCGTCCTCCACGTTTTGTTTCTCGTGGAATACCATGTCGTGCTCATCTATTGAGACGGTCGGTTTATTTCTCCGAAACTTATCAATGCAAATGTTTGTTACAATACGCTGAATCCATGTTTTGAATTGCGCTTTTTCTTCGTACGAGCCTATTTTTGTATAGATGCGAATAAGCGCTTCTTGCGCTGCATCAAGGGCATCTTGTTCATTATTTAATATATAATAGGCTGTCCGATAAACATGTGTTTCAATCTCTCGCAAAAGAGTAATTAAAGCGTCGCGATCTCCCGACTGAGCGGCTCTTATAAGCTCCGGCTCCACCACGAAGGATCCCCCTCTCTTGCAACCATTCTGACGAACTGGTTGCGGTAAAAGTTGCAGATTAAATAGAAAAATTACTTTATTTTTTTTAGTAAGTTTTAACAAGCAGAGCGATTGTCCCCTAGTGGAACATCCTGCCATGCTTCATGCAGGAAAGAATCATAACAAATTTACAGATAATCGCTATGCTGTGAAAGAATCGAAATAAACTCCACATTAAAGGATACCAAATTTCCAGTAACTCGTATATAGAAAGTAGTCGAGAACCAATGAAAACAGCTTGACTGCCTTATTCCTAAGTATGAATGATTATCATTTGATATGCGAATTGTTGTACATAAAGACGGATCAATCGCTGCTTGTCCCCGTTTTTTTCTAAACTTCTGCTCAATTTTTTATTGTATACGTATATAAATCTCGGCTAGTTACAATAAATCGTACCTCGCCATCTCGATCTGTTCGCCACAAAGCGGTTCCGGCATCGTTTAACCTAGATAGTACATCCGGGCTAGGATGACCATAACTATTCGTTGCGCCTACTGAAGCTACCGCTCCAAGTGCTTGCCAATAATCAAGCCAGTCCGAGCTCGTAGAAAAACGACTGCCATGGTGCGCGATCTTCATGACAGAGACAGTTGCTTGCTTAGGAACCATTAAGGATTGCTGCTGTTCATTCCGTATGATAGCCCGTTCCGCAGCAGCGTTAATATCACCGGTAAACAAGAAGACGGATTGATAAAGTTGAACACTGAGCACGACACTTGCTTCATTCTGTTCCTCAAGCTGTTCCACAACGCCTTCCTTATCATCAATTGGCCACAAAACACTCACCTTCGTGTTTGGATCTAATTGCTGCTTCATGCCCGCAGCCGCACTGTACATCGGAATTTGCAGCGCCAGTACTTGCTTTAAAAGCTGCTGCGCATCGTCTGCCTCCTTAACCGTTCCGTTCCACCAAATGCTGCGTATCGGAATGGACTCCAATACCGCTTTCAAACCACGAATATGATCACTATCCAAATGTGAAATCACGAGAATATCGATTTCTCGAACTCCTCTTTTCATTAGTAAAGGTACAAGTACCTTTTTCCCAATTTCAAAAGGGTCGCTCCGCTCCTTCCACTCTTCACCCGGCTTGCGATAGGTCATTGTACCTCCGCCATCGATCAAAATATGCTTGCCGCTTGGCGTACGGATATGTACCGCATCCCCTTGACCGACATCGATAAAGCTGACCACAGCATCATGGCTTAATAAATCTGGTTTATAGGCATAAAAAAGCATAATAAGCGCTAACCCTATAAGCATATACAAACTAATGCTTATCTTTTGGTTGCTTTCATTGATCCCTATGTAAGTATGAACGGCTCCTATTGGTGCTGTTTCCTCTAAGTTTGCTGCATCTTCCGCATGCTTCGCTGCGATTCGTATTGTCCAAAATCGTAAAACACGGAATATGACACCAAATATAAGCAGCCAAGCTAACACCCACCAAAGCGGCGGTGTTGCCCAAATCGTTCTTAACGAATCCATTTCGGATAACTGCTCGACAAAGGCAAAAGTCCACTCATTCGCAAAATGTGAACAAAAGGCAAGCAGCTTACCTCCGCCTTCCCAAGGTATTGCAAGCAGCAGGGCAACTGCGCCAAGCGGCATGACAACAAAGCTGATAAAAGGAACGAGCAAAAAATTAGCAAGCATAGACAACGCATGAAACTGATTGAAATAATAGATCGTTAGTGGAAAAGATACGATCTGTGCAACGAGCGTAACAGCTGCCAAATCAAGCAGTGGTTTTCCTCTCCGCCACTTTGGCATCGCTTGCCGTACGGGCTGAACACCTACGATTAAGCCAACCGTTACGATAAACGACAGCTGGAAGCTTACATCTTGGATAAAGAATGGGTTATAAATAAGCATAAGCACCGCAGCGGCAGCAAGCAGATGCAATCCATCCTTCAGCTTGCCCATCCGGGCAGCCAACAACCCCAGAACGGACATTAGTCCGGCGCGAACAATGGAAGGGGAAGCGCCAGCAAGCAGCACATAAAATGGAACGGAGAACATAAGAATGAGCAGCATTCGTTCGCGGCTAATTCGTGCGAAACGCAGTAGGGCGCTTAGCGCATAGAGGAACACAGCAACATGGAGACCAGAAATAGCTAAAATATGCGTTAAACCAAGCCTTGAAAATTGCTGGAACTGCTCTGGATCGAGGTCCTCGCGAATGCCGAGGACCAGACCCTTCATGTATCCGGACTGTGAGGACGGATACAGCGCATCCATTCGCGCGCCAAGCCATGCGCGCGCGTTGTCGACGCGGCCAAGCAGCGCGGCCGCGGTCCACTTAGGGCCCGGCGCCGGCATTACGGCGGTGGTGCCCTTCACTTTGAGCAGCCAGTGGATTCTCTGGCTGCTGAGATAGCGGCGGTAATCAAACCCGCCGCTATTGGATGCGCCAGCCGGCCGAGTGAGCTCGCCGGCAATGCGCACTTTGTCGCCGCGCTGCCAAGCCGCGGCGATGGCCTGCTCCGGCTGCTCCGCTAGCCGGACATGCACGATCAATCGCTCGCGCACCTCTTGCGCAGCGGCTTCACCCTGGGCGTGGATGCTATGCGCCTCCACGCGAAACATCGCGCGGTCGCCGTCGACCTCCACCGCCGACACAATCACACCCTCCGCCTCCGCCGCATACGCAGCTCGCGGTCCATCCGCCTCAGCGGCGGCGAGCAGTGCTGGCAGCTCAGTCACGTTACGGGCATCTGCCCATAACCGTTCTCCAGCGGCTAGGCACACTGCCAAAGTACAAGCCGCCGCAAGCTGCCACGTCGCTTGGCTGCACAGCACTGCGGCGGCTGCCAGCAGTATACCCGCTCCCGCCGCAAGCCAAACGCCGCTGCTGTTCAAACCTGCAGCAGCGGCGCTCCCGAACACCCAGCAGATCGCAAACCAAATCAATGGACGTCGATTCACCTATAGCTCCCCCATTTCACTAATCCTCAAAACAAAAAAAGAACCCCTGACGCATCTAAAGATGCAATCAGAGGTTCCTCCTCAGTTCTACTATTCTATAAGCTGCGCTATGATGTTACATCCATATGCGCCTGAGCAGGTGGTTCGAAATGATCCAAACGACGGAAAACAATACCTTTCTGGGCCATCAGATGAATCACCTTTTCACTGTCTTTAGGATAACTGCGATGATAGACGATTTCGATAACTCCGCTGTTCGCAAGCATGTTGGCGCAAGTCCAGCAAGGCTGATCGGTAACATATACGGTTGATCCTTCGCGATCGGTACGATCCGTGAACAGCAGCAAGTTTTGCTCTGCATGTATCGTTCGGATACATCGCTGCTTCTTGAATAGCTGCTCCTTGCCGTCGACCTGCTTCATCTCAACTTCCTCCGAAATCATGCAGCCTGCCTCAAGACAGTCCTGCACGCCCATTGGCGCTCCGTTATATGCTGTACCGAGCAGTTTTTTTCCTTGTACAAGAACAGCTCCAACATGCCTGCGCGGACAACGCGAACGCGTCGAAACCATATAAGCAATATCCATAAAATACGTGTCCCAGTCCTTGCGGTCGCTATCCTTCGTTTGGGTGTTCATAACTTCAACTTCCTCTCTCATGCTGCATCTGATGATCTAGTTGTATTTATTTATCGTTAAATTTGTTGAAATATAAGAAAGTATAACTTTTGCTCCTACTTATCTTATATTTCTCCGTCAACGCTGCTTCAGCATCCAGAGGACGCTAAGGCTTTATTCTTGGCTGGCAGCAATGGCTTGCTCAATGTCCGCCAAAATATCATCAATACCTTCTGTACCGATCGATAGACGAATCATCCCTGGTGAAACGCCCGCATTTGATTGCTGCTCCTCAGACAATTGTAGATGCGTTGTGCTTGCCGGATGAATGATTAGCGACTTGGAATCGCCGACGTTAGCCAAATGGGAGAACAGCTGAACCGAGTTAATGACTTTCTTGCCCGCTTCCACTCCACCTTTAATGCCGAATGTCATAATAGCGCCTTTGCCCTTAGGCAAATATTTTTGTGCAAGGTCATATGACGGGTGGCTTGGAAGTCCTGGGTAATTAACCCACTCAACCGCTTCATGGCCTTCCAAAAATTCAGCTACCTTTTGTGCATTTGAGCTATGACGTTCCATCCGAAGATGCAGCGTCTCAAGACCTTGAAGCAATAGGAATGAATTGAATGGTGAAATGGCAGCTCCCATATCTCTTAGCAATTGCACGCGTGCTTTGATGATATAAGCGACAGGACCAACTGCATCCGTGTAAACAACGCCATTGTAGCTTGGATCCGGCTCAGTCAAGCCAGGGAATTTGCCGCTAGCTTTCCAATCAAACTTTCCACCGTCTACAATGATGCCGCCGATCGATGTTCCATGCCCGCCGATAAATTTGGTTGCGGAATGCACCACAATATCTGCTCCATGCTCAATCGGTCTGCACAAGTATGGGCTCGGGAATGTGTTGTCAACGATAAATGGAATACCGTTCTCATGCGCAATCGCAGCAACCGCTTCAAGATCGATAACATCGCCTTTAGGATTTCCGATCGTTTCGGCATATACTGCTTTCGTACGTTCGTTAATTGCACCGCGGAAGTTCTCCGGATTCGACGGATCTACAAATCTCACTGTAATGCCAAGCTTCGCAAGCGTCATTGAGAATAAGTTATATGTACCTCCATACAAGCTTGTAGCGGAAACGATCTCATCGCCAGCTCCTGCAATATTAAGAATCGCATATGTAATTGCCGATTGACCAGAAGCAACTGCTAAGGCTGCCGGAGCACCTTCTAATTCAGCTACACGTTTCTCAAAAACATCCGATGTCGGGTTCATAATTCTAGAATAAATATTTCCAAACTCCTGCAATGCAAATAAATTAGCTGCATGATCTGTATCTTTGAATCCGTAAGATGTCGTCTGGTAGATAGGTACCGCGCGCGACATCGTAGTCGGATCGATTTGCTGACCTCCGTGGACGGATAGTGTGTCAAGGGTAAGCTTGCGTTGTTCTGACATTTTCTCGACTCCTTCAATGAGTTAATAGATAATGGCAAACGGAAGTGTAAATGCCCGCTTCTTTCCATTCTCTCACAATTATGGACGAGCTACAATGCTATCTTCTATTCCCTGCACTAGTTTTTCTCCAATTCCCTTGACACGGAGCAGATCATTCGCTGAAGCATATTTCCCGTTTTTTTCTCTATCATCAATAATAGCTTGCGCTTTGGATGGCCCGATCCCTTTTAAATCATCGAGTTCCGCTGCAGTAGCCCGGTTGATATCAAGTTTCCCAGCATATCCTATATCTGAATCAGTTACGGGTAATGCAGATGTCATTGGCGCTGTTGAAGCGCCTGTCTCATCCGGCACTGTATTTTTAGCCACGCTCGTAGCTTGTGCATCTAGCTGCTTTTCTGAAATCGCTTGTTTATCACTCTTGTTCTGAGCGACTCCTTCGCCTGCATTCGTCGCATCAAGCGAGGTTATCGCCGTTTTCACAGCTTCGTTTAATGGAACCCACTCTCCTGTTTCCGTCTGTTTAGGCTCCATAAAAGCAGCTGCCAACAATACCGCAGCCGTTAGGATTAATATAGAAGCAAATAAAATGACCTTGCCAGAAATTGTACCAGCTGAAGCTTTCACCTCATCCCATCCCCCTTTGAAAGTGACAAAATAGTTGGTAATTGGTGACATATAAAACAAGTCCTGCGGAATAAGGTAAGAGAGCACATGAAACGGCTAAAGATACAAAAGTCTTTGACTCGGGATTTGTTCGCATATGGCCTTGTCTATTATTTGAAGCTGGCTGTGCGCGCCAAACCTATAGGAGGGTTCAGCATGAATGTCGGATTTATCGGGACGGGCACAATGGGAAGCCTGCTCATTGAAGCTTTGATAGCATCAGGTGCATTATCTCCAAAACAAATTGCCATCAGTAACCGCACCTTTGCAAAAGCGCAAGCTTTGGCCAACCGTTATTCCGGCATGAGAGCCGAATATACGAATGCTGCGGCTGCCTGCGGCTGCGATATCATTTTTTTGTGTGTGAAGCCCTCGGAGTTCAAAACTGTGGTCGACGATTTGAGGTCGAGCGTTAGGCCCAATCAAATTGTCATCTCTATAACGAGTCCAGTGCTTATCTCTCATCTTGAAGGGGAACTCAATTGCAAGGTGGCCAAGGTTATTCCAAGCATTACAAATTATGTGTGGAGCGGAGCATCGCTTTGCATTTATGGTGAAACGATTGATGAAAATGATAAGGCTCAGCTGGAGGACTTATTATCCCATATCAGCCAGCCGCTGCGAATAGATGAAAGCTATACGCGCATCGTATCCGATCTTTCAAGCTGCGGACCTGCCTTTATCTCCTTCCTGCTCGAGCAATTTGTTGATGCAGCTGTTGAAGAAACGGGCATTAGCCGAGAGGAAGCTCTTCGGGTAGCAAGCGCTATGCTGCTCGGAACAGGCTTGCTGCTGACCGAAGGTGGACTTACACCAGCAGAGGTGCAAGAGAGAGTTGCCGTCCCTGGCGGGATTACAGCCCAAGCACTAAACCTGCTGCGCCGCGAGACAGAAGGCGTATTCAATCAGCTCATCCGTACGACTCATGCTAAGTTCGATGAAGATGTGGTCAAGGTCTCGACCGCTTTTATAGGCAAAGAGGTGAACGGTCAATAGCTGTTCTTCAGCTAAAGCCCGCTCACCTCTTCTGTTTGTCTTAACCTGCAACGATGTTGACTAGTTTGCCTTTTACAGCAATGACTTTGCGGATCGTTTTGCCGGAAATAAGCTCTTGCACTTTCTCAAGCTCTTTCGCTAAGCTCTCCATCTCTGCAACATCCATATCAGCTGCAATGGAAACACGATCTGCGATTTTACCGTTAACTTGTACGACGATCTCAACTTCTTGATCAACCGTCCAAGCTTCCTCGAACGTTGGGAATGCCGCGTAGGTAAGTGAATCCGTACGACCAAGTTTCTCCCACAGCTCTTCCGCGATATGCGGCGCAATTGGAGATATCAATTGAACGAATTGCTCCATTGCTGCCTGCGGAAGAACTTCTGTTTTGTATGCTTCGTTGACAAAAATCATCAGTTGACTGATTACGGTGTTGAAGCGCAGACCCTCATAATCTTCTGTAATCTTCTTGATTGAACGATGCCATGTGCGTTTGAATGCATCACTTGTTTCGCCATCTCCGATTTTGGCATTCAGGCTGCCATCCTCATTTACGAACAAACGCCATACACGGCTAAGGAAACGGTATGTTCCTTCAACGCCATTCGTGTTCCAAGGTTTCGTCGCTTCAAGAGGACCCATAAACATTTCGTACATACGAAGCGTATCTGCGCCAAACTCGTTTACGATATCATCAGGATTAATGACATTTCCACGTGATTTGGACATTTTTTCATTGTTGTTTCCAAGGATCATGCCTTGATTGACAAGCTTGTGGAACGGCTCCTTCGTATCTACAACGCCGATATCATAAAGCACCTTGTGCCAGAAACGAGCGTAAAGCAAATGAAGCACAGCATGCTCAGCGCCGCCGATGTAAAGGTCAACCGGAAGCCATTGCTTTTGCTTCTCTGGCGAACAAAGCTGCTTATCGTTTTTAGGATCGATGAAGCGCAAGTAGTACCAGCAGCTGCCTGCCCATTGCGGCATCGTATTTGTCTCGCGTCTTGCCTTCATGCCTGTTTCAGGATCGATTGTATTGACCCATTCCGTCACGTTCGCAAGCGGGGATTCACCTGTTCCTGAAGGTTTGATCGCATCAACATCAGGCAGCAGAAGCGGCAGCTGATCCTCAGGAACTGTCTTCATCGTTCCATCCTCCAAGTGAAGGATCGGAATCGGCTCACCCCAGTAGCGTTGACGGCTGAACAGCCAATCGCGCAAACGGTACGTTACTTTCCCTTTGCCTTTGCCCGATTCATCCAGATGCTCAATCATCTTCGCAATGGCTTCCTCATTCGTCAAGCCGTTCAAGAATTCAGAATTGATATGTTTCCCGTCGCCTGCATAAGCTTCCTTCGAAACATCTCCGCCCTGCACGACTTCAACGATTGGCAATTCGAATTGCTTAGCAAACTCCCAGTCACGAGCATCATGACCTGGAACCGCCATAATAGCGCCCGTTCCATAACCAGCGAGTACATAATCTGCAATCCAGATTTGCGTTTTTACGCCGTTAACCGGGTTGATCGCGTAAGCGCCTGTGAATACGCCAGATTTGTCTTTAGCCAAATCCGTTCTCTCAAGGTCGCTTTTGCGGGCAGCTGCCACTTGATAGGCTTCAACGGCTGCTTTTTGCTCCGCTGTCACGATTTGTGCAACAAGCTCATGCTCCGGTGCCAATACACAGTAAGTCGCGCCAAACAATGTATCTGGACGAGTCGTAAATACGACTAATGCGGAATCATGACCGTCTATCTCAAAGGTAACCTCAGCGCCTTTCGATTTCCCAATCCAGTTGCGCTGCATATCTTTAATGCTCTCCGACCAATCAAGCTCTTCCAAATCATCCAATAAGCGATCTGCGTATTCCGTAATTCTCAAAATCCATTGGCGCATTGGCTTGCGAACAACCGGATGATTGCCCCGCTCACTCAGGCCGTTAATGACCTCTTCATTGGCAAGCACTGTTCCAAGAGCTTCACACCAGTTAACCGATACTTCGGCTACATATGCGAGTCCTCTATTGTACAATTGGATAAAAATCCATTGCGTCCATTTATAATATTCAGGATCCGTCGTACTAATCTCACGATCCCAATCGTATGAGAAACCAAGCGATTTTATTTGTCTGCGGAAATTATCTATGTTTACAAATGTAATATCACGCGGGTGCTGTCCTGTATCAAGCGCATGCTGCTCCGCAGGCAATCCGAACGCATCCCAGCCCATCGGATGAAGAACGTTGTAGCCCTTCATTCTTTTGTAGCGAGACACGATATCTGTAGCTGTATAACCTTCTGGATGCCCTACATGCAAGCCTGCTCCTGATGGATAAGGAAACATATCTAATGCATAAAACTTTGGTTTTTCCGCATCCTCTGTCGTTTGGAACGTTTTGTTTTTATCCCAGAATTGCTGCCATTTCGGCTCGACAACAAGTGGGTTATAGCCGTGAAATTGCTGTTCTTGAGTCATATGCTCATATCCTCTCTCAAATAAATGCTGAATGCTTAATCGCACAAAAAAAACATAAAACCTCTCGCCCCTAGCGAATTATCGCTAGGGACGAGAGGTTGTTCTCCCGTGGTACCACCCTAGTTAGCGGCAGACATGCTTTGTCCATCGCTCACTTGTCGCCCTTATCGCGGGCCAAACGGTGCTTTTTCTCGCAATCGATGCGTTGCTCTCATCGTTACGTTAATCGCACAGCTCCAAGGCGAGCTTCATTTCGCTGCAGGTCCGGCTTCCACCATAAATCGCCGGCTCTCTAGGCCTAACAAACGAAATTACTGTTCCTCTTCAACGCTCCATATGCATAAAATCGTTAGTTTCGATTATAAAGATTGCACGGTTCGGTGTCAAGAGAACGAACAGGAACTTAAATGGATAAGATGCGATTTCATACTCCATTATTATTTCACTTGTAGTCCCGATATTGTTTTATTCGCTCCAGCTCCAAAACCTATCATTCCAAAAATAACAGCAACCACAACTAACATAACTAATGAAATCGTCCAATTGTTCGTCAAATCATGAATAAGGCCAAACAACAGCGGGCCTGCAGCTGCAAGCAGATAACCCAGCGATTGTGCCATTCCCGATAGCTGAGCCGATTGTCTCGTGCTGCTCGTCCGAAGCACGAAAAACATAACCGCGAGACTAAAGCCGGAGCCGCCGGCAATTCCGAGTAATATCATACAAATCGGAATGAGATCCACATTTCCGCTAAGAAGACCTAAGTAGCCGCAAAGCAGCAATATAGAGGTAATGATGACGAGCATTCTTTGACTTGCTTGTTTTCCCGCAATGACTGGTATGATGAATGTGGCGGGCAGACTTACAAATTGCAGCAATGATAGCATCCAGCCTGCATCAATGTGACTCATACCACGGTCAAACAAGATTTCAGGCAGCCATGATATATTAACGTAGAAGCAAAACGATTGAAGGCCCATAAATAAGGCCACCTGCCAAGCTAAGCCAGAGCGTAGCAGACTGCCGCCCTTCTCACCACTCGTTGCTGCCTTGTTTTTGTCCTTGCGGGCAAACGAACGAATTTGCGGTACCCAAGCTGCAGTAGCAATGAGCGCGAGCAGCGCCCAGCAGGCAAGCATCCCTTGCCAGCCAAACGAAAGCTCCTCTGTTATGGGAATGCTAAACCCCGAAGCTAAGGCCGCGCCTAAGTTCATTACGACGGAATACAAACCGGTCATTAAACCGACTGTCGCCGGGAAATCCCTTTTTATCATGCTTGGAAGCAAAACATTGGCAACTGCAATCGCCATGCCAAGCAGGATCGTTCCTACAAATAAAGCTGCTATGGTCGGTAGTGATCGAATAACGATTGCGCCCGTGAGTACAACCATTGCAATAAAAAGTGTATTTTCCATACTTATGCGCTGCGCAATACGTGGCACAAGTGGCGAAATAAGTGCAAACGCAAGCAGCGGCAAGGTCGTTAGCAAACCTGTTAATGCGCTGGAGATGCCGAATGAACGTTGAATTTCAGATACAATTGGCCCAACAGCCGTTAGTGGTGCTCGCAAATTAGCGGCAATTAGCAAAATGCCAAGTAGCAGAAGCCACGTGCTTGTTACAGCCACCTTAGCAGAAGTTGTTGATGCTGATGCTAAATTAGAGTTATTGATTTTCACGAAGTAATCCTTCTTTCTCATGCTGTTCGTTCTAAGTTGTTTATTTTCCCATATAACTGCCTTTAACATTCGACAAAGCGGCTCTATAAGATAATTATAAAATACAAAAAACGGCGATCATTTTTTTGCTCGGTACCAATATTCGTATTGTGGGACATATCCGATTTTATCGTACAGCCGATTGGCCGCTGCGTTATCTTTTACGACAAGCAAATACCCTTCCGTCGCTCCTCGTTCCTTGCCCCATTGCAGCAAATGCAAAACAAGCTGCTCTCCAAAACCTCTATTTCGATAGTTCGGATCAGTAACAATATCATACAGCCCAATCCAGCCATCCTCGATGACCCCATATCCGCATGCCACCGGTATTCCATTATCGTGTAAGATTGCACAGCATTTCACAAGCGGAGATTGTTCTAGCATTTTACGTGTAGTTGACCGCTGCTCATCCGATAATTGGTTAAACACCATAGCGGCATCGAGCCAGCTCTCTGTGGCCTCCTGTTCGAGCCAAATATCTGCGTGAGAGGGCGATGGAATCTCAGATAGATGGATCGTCATCACAATCGTCCGGTCGATAAGCTCATAACCGCGCGACGCCAGTTCCTCATCAAGTGAGGTTGGCTGGATGAAGGGTGTAATTTTAAAAACAGAGCGAACACCCTTGCATTCATACAGCTCCTCACAGGAGCGTATTTTTGCATCAAGCCCCAGAGTATGGCCAAAAACAGGGTTAATCGAATTGGAACGTTTCGTATAACCTTCTGCAAGCCGAAGCAGCCAGCCGTCGTAGACAACCGTTTGCAAAGCCGGCCAACCGTTTAGGCTCATTTCCTCTATTCGAAAATGCAACATTCTCTTAATCTGCTCTAAATGATGCCGATCATGCCATATAAAATCCTTCAAATACTGCCCTGCTTCAAACGCATGCCCGTCCGCATCCACATAGGCAGCTCCATACTGCTCATCTGTTAAATGTGCTATCGTGTCAATTATCCGCTCTCGTATGCTAATGGCTTCACGTACTAACTCCACTATCGAAGTTGACTTGCCATATGTTTTCGCTTTTTCGTTAAACTCATCATAATGTAGGTGTTTGACCGTAAGGGGCAAGCCTGCTTGCACCTTGAGAATCGCCTCTTCATAGAAATACTCATCCCAACGTAAAATATGCGCTGCGACCTCACGAACCGACCATTTCCCCAGCGCTACACTCTGATTCCAAAAACGTTCATTGTAGTGTGCCAAATCCGTAATAAACGTTATCCATTCACCAAAGTTGCATAGAAGTTGCTCTTTTTCGGTAGCCATTTGCAATTCCCTCTCTCAGTAAATTGGTAGACTCATCCAGACTTACAATTATCATAATGGATGATCCATTTATGAGCGAGATTTTTTTCCTTTTTAAAACAAAAAAAGCCGCCTCATGAGCAGCCAATTGCGATTCTGATCCTCATACCATATCAAATCGTTCAAGCTGTTCCAGCTGATTTTCCTTTTTCAATATTTCACGCTGCATTGGTCCAAGCAAATCGAAATGAGGGTACTCTGATCGAGCATGAATATAACGAGGGTTAAGGCCGTTATCCAGACACCAACGCGAGAGCTTCTCCATATCGGAGCAGCCTACCTTCGTTACCGTTCGCATGTCTGGAAACCTCGAATCCAGCCAGTAGTGCGTCAGAAAAGCAATCTCTCCGCGGGCAACGGCTTCCTTCCATTGCTGCATCTCTTTTCTTTTTATGCCAAAAGCCACAGCACATCGCTCCTTAACGTTGAACATTCCTTGCTCGTCGTATAGGTTCCTTTAAGTCAGTATGTTCTTGACTCTACCTACTTGCCCATCATTCAGTCTCACTTTAATACCATGAGGATGTTTAGGCGAATTTGTCAAAATATCTTTCACGACACCTCGTGTCAGCTTGCCAGTCCGTTGATCCTGCTTCAAAACGATGTCCACCGATAGGCCCGCTTTGATCGCGGAGCGCTCTGTTCCATTCATATTTACCATTCCTCTGCTGCTCTAATGTCGGCTTCTAGCATAGCATAAGCAAAGTAAAGATGCACATTATAAGGACAGCTGTTATACTTAACATCAAAAGATGTAAACGAAAAGAGGAAATGTATTAATGTCAAACGCATTTAACGCTTTGGGTATTATCCCCAAGCTAAGCGAATTGCTACACCAAGATGGAATTATCGAGCCGACACCGGTTCAAAAGCAAGCGATTCCACTTCTGCTCAACGGGCAGGATGTTATTGCACAAGCTCAGACGGGCACAGGCAAAACGATTGCGTTTGCTTTGCCTATTTTGCAACGTATTAATATAGAGAAAGAGCAAGTACAGGCTCTCATATTAACTCCAACAAGGGAACTTGCGATTCAAATTACGAGCGAGCTTAAAAAACTTGTGCCAGCTGTTGGCGTAAGCGTGCTTGCTGCCTATGGCGGCCAAGACGTTGATGCGCAAATTCGCAAGCTGCAACGCTCGCCCCATATCGTAGTTGCAACACCTGGTCGTCTAATCGATCATATGAAACGTGAAACGGTCAGCTTAGGCAAGCTGCAAATGCTCGTTCTCGATGAAGCCGATCAAATGCTCCACATGGGCTTCCTGCCTGATGTAGAAAGCATTATTTCACAAACACCGAAAGCTCGTCAAACGATGTTGTTCTCCGCTACAATGCCTGATGCGATTCGCAAATTGGCAGCGGATTATATGAAAACTCCTGTTGACATTCGTGTACGCAGCACAAATGTAACGCTGGACAGCATTACACAAATCGTCTATGAGACGACGGATAGAAGCAAACAGCAGGCACTCGTGCATTTGCTTGAGCGTCATCAGCCTTATTTGGCTGTTATTTTTTGCCGGACTAAGGTTCGCGCGAAAAAACTAAACAAGGAACTCCAAGAGATTGGTATCGAGTCAGATGAGCTGCACGGCGATCTAACGCAAGCGAAGCGCGAGCAAGTAATGAAACGCTTTAGAGACGCTAGACTACAGGTGCTCGTAGCGACTGATGTTGCTGCTCGCGGACTAGATGTTGAAGGTGTAACTCATGTTTACAACTACGACGTTCCACAAGACGGTGAACTGTATATACACCGTATCGGTAGAACAGGACGCGCTGGTCAAGAAGGCGCCGCGATTACACTAGCAACACCTTATGACAAAAACCATTTGATTCTTATTGAACAAAGCATAAATGCTAAACTTACTCGTCGTGCGCTTGACAGCGAAGGCAATGAAACATCTGTACGCGCGCAATCTGGCGATCGACCTGAGAGAGAACGCAGCTCATCTGGCAAAAGCAATACGCGCGGTTCCGGCAGTAAGCCATCCGAAGGTGGACGTCGCGGCGGTCGCGACCGTTCTGCTCAAGGAGATCGCAATGCGAAACCAGGTGGACGTAGAGGCCAACGCGAGACCGTTCGTCCTACTTCTGGCAAACGTACTGGCAGAACGGCTGAGGTTCGCGGGCAAGCTCCCGAAGCAGCTGGCGAAAGTGCAGGCTGGCCAGCTAAGCGCGGTGAGCGATTCGACACCGCAAGCCCCGCTCGCGGTAATGAACGCTCCCAAAGACGCAGCAGCTCAACTCAAGGTGGCGATCGTTCCGAGACTCGTGGCAGCTCAGCTCGCGGTGGCGAACGCTCCGAGACTCGTGGCAGCTCAGCTCGCGGTGGCGAACGCTCCGAGACTCGCGGCAACTCAGCTCGTGGCGGCGCAAGTCGCAATGGGGGTTTTGGTACCCCACGCGTTGCAGAGCATGTCGCGGGCCGTGGCTCTTCCAAGGTCGATAGCCCTTGGGAAGCAGCACGTAGCGATTTCAAAATTAAAACACTAAATGAGCACGAGAATGGCCGCGGAAGCGGTAAACGCGGCAAATCTTCACCTGGTGGACGCAGTAGTTCGCCAGCTGGCGGTCGCAGCAGCTCACGGAGCGGAAGCTCCTTCAATAAACCACGCGGCGGCGGCGGCGGCCGCAATCGCTAATCGATATTGAATGAAGTAAGAGCGGTCAACACAGGATTATAATCCTTGTGAAGACCGCTCTTTTCTTTTACAGAACAATTCATAAAACTAACCCTTCTGACATTCGCCTAATTGTCGGGCTATCTAGACAAATGTCCAATCGTTATGGGTGAATATACATACTATACGGTATACCGAACAACGGGAAAGTACAGCTCGAGCAAACAGCCTGGCTTCGGAATTTTTCGATAGGGGGAAATTAGCATGTCCGGTGTACACGGTGGTTTTTCATCTTTAGGCGTCATCTTGGTGTTGTTCATCCTTCTGGTCATTATCTCCAGATCAGTCATCGTATAAGATGCCTCTACGCAGCCATAAAAAAAAGCGCTTGAGCTAAGCTCTGGCGCTTTTTTCCGTATTTAACTCCAAGCGTGTTCGTAAAGTGCTTTTGCCACGCCATCTTCCATATTCGAAAGGGCAACTGCATTAGCTGCCAGCTTGACTTCCTCAGGAGAATTCCCCATTGCTATACCCATGCCCGCAAATTGCAGCATCGTAATATCATTATGATAATTGCCGATTGCCAGAATTCGGCTTCGATCAATTCCTTTGATTGCTGCAAGCTGCTGCAATGCTCTTCCTTTATTGGCTTCGTTATGATGAACGTCGATAAAAAAGTCTCCGCTGCGAATCGAATGGAGGTGCTTCGGCCATCCCGCCCATTCCGTCTGTACGACATCCATTTGATCTTTCGTTCCAAATACTGTGAATTTCACAAGTCCGCTTGGCAAGCCTAGTCGGAAATCCTGAATCGATGGATTAGCCTGAAAATGACCATACATCGCTTCTGCTTCCGGCGTCATGTTCTCAACCATCATTTCGAATGCTGTGTTCAAATCAAAATGAATCCCGTTCTCACGACAGTATTGAATGAAGCTCAATAAATGCTCGGGTACCATATCGAATTGGTGAACAACTGAACGGTCATCTGCATTGATCGTTGCTGCGCCATTGTGGGTAATAATCGTCCCGCCTAGTCCGAGCTCCTTCAGCACCGGAAGTGCTCCAGATGGTCCTCGCCCTGTACATAACACGATTTGAGCCCCGCGATTGGCAGCCTCATGTACCGACTCTCGAATAGCTTCCGTCAGCACATGATCATCTGTAAGCAGCGTACCATCTACATCTAATGCAATTAAGTCATAATTCAAGCTCATATCTCCACTCCTATTCCACTCTCTTTATAAGTTCTCTCTCTATCTCTTTATTACATCAATCAATAGATATGAATAGTTAATCAATCTTCCTTTTATGTGAGCGCAGAAGCTCTACCTCCTCTTCAGACAGCTCCCGATATGAGCCCTCCTCGAGGTTTTCATCCAGCTTTAGAGGCCCCATCGACACTCTTTTCAAGTATACGACCTTTTTACCGACAGCTTCAAACATTCTTTTCACTTGGTGAAACTTACCTTCCATAATCGTAAGCGATATCCTTGAAATTATCTCATCATCCCGTTGTTCACGATCCATGATTTGCAAATCAGCGGGCATCGTAACGTACCCGTCATCTAAAGTGACGCCAACAGAGAAAATCTGTTTATCTTCTTCACCAACATCTCCAAGAACCAATGCTTCGTAGGTTTTCGCAACATGCTTGCGCGGGGACAACAGCTCGTGAGCGAGCTGTCCATCATTTGTCAGCAAAAGCAAGCCAACGGTGTCTTTATCCAGCCGTCCAACTGGAAACGGATCTCGCTGCCGATCGCTGAGCTCGAGCAAATCGATAACCGTGCGTTCACGACCGTCCTCCGTTGCTGAAATAACGCCCTGCGGCTTATTCAGCATAAAATAAACGACATCCCGATATACAACCGGTGCTCCGTCAAAATAAACCTTTGCATGATCTGGGTCAACGATTAATCCGCTGTCTTTCACCACTTTATCATCGACAACAACCATGCCCAGCTTCACCGCTCTTTTAATTTCGCTGCGCGTACCGAGTCCCATATGAGCGATCAGCTTGTCAATACGAATTCTTTTACTCATTCTACATCCATCTCCATCCTGCTGGCAGTTCATTTTTAATCATTCCAGCGGCATATTTCCCCCAACCGATTGGGAAACCGTCCGTACATACCAAAATATATCCCTTTGAAGGAGCACCATCATGCACCGTTAGTTCGGATTCATTAACAAATAAGGTTTCCCCTTTGAGGTATCGAATCGTCTGCTCGTCAGACGAGCTCCAATTAATGGAGCGCACTGCTTCATCTCGCATTAAACCCAATGCAAGCGGGTGTGACGGTTCAAATCGACCTCGAACAGCTTCACCTACATACCATCCTGCTCTAGCCACGCGCAATCCATCAAGCGGCGGCAGTTCTGCTGGCTGTATATATACGCGTGAACCATAAGCGACTACACGCCCTTGCCAGCTTAAAGCATTTATTGCAAATTGCTCCGCATACTGATGCCATAACTCGATTGGACTCGCTGCTTCCTCGGTAATGTTCAGCGCTGCTCCATCACGATTACTGCCTGCTGATCGCTTGTTAGCAGGGCGTTCCAATCCAGCGTTAGCCCAATCATTTCTAGTTTGACGTTTGCCTGCACGACGTTCATCTCTATGATCCTGCTTCTTCTCTTGTCTCTTCGCGCTGCTTAGCGTTGACTCGCGCTTTAGACTTCCTCCAGTGGACTGAACTCTCTGGCGTTCAACTGAAGCGGCTGCCCCTATCCACTCTGCTGGGCTGCTCACCCGCTCCCCGCTGCGTCTTAGGACAGCCGCATAATGGCCTTCTCCCTCGATTAAATGCGGCCATAGCCTTATTGTCCCTTGAATAGATTGGAGACGCTCAGCGTCTAGTTTCGCCGTCTCTTCGGCTAAATCGGCTCTGCCTGCGGTCCAACCGTACCGAGGAGAAATAGCTTCAATAAAAAAATCATCATGCTCCGCTAGAAAACGAGCAATTTGTTGCTCGTTCTCCTCCGGCGAGAACGTGCATGTCGAATAGACCATTCTCCCGCCCGGTGCCAGCATCGCTGCCGCATGATGCAAAATATCACGTTGCATCAAGGAGCATCTCTCAATTGAGTGCTTCTCCCATTCCGCTATCATTGAATCATCCTTGCGAAACATGCCTTCGCCGGAGCATGGCGCATCGATGAGAATACGATCGAACCATTCAGGAAATACAGATGCAATTGCAGCAGGCTCATCGTTTAGTACGACGGCATTACGAACACCTGCAAGCTCTATATTTTTAGCTAGAGCTTTTGTTCTTTCTCTAGCATTGTCATTCGTGACCAGCACTCCGCTGCCTTGAAGCTTCCCCGCAATTTGCGTCGATTTGCCGCCAGGGGCCGCGCATAAATCAAGAACACGTTGGCCAGGCAGCACGTCAAGCAATTCTACAGGAGCCATCGCACTCGGTTCTTGAATATAATAAAGTCCGGCGTGATAATGCGGATGTTTGCCTGGTCGCTCACCTTCTTTGTAATACAGACCATCCGGAGCCCAAGGAACTTCACGCACCTCTTCGCCCAGGGCAGATAACTTTTTCCATTGCTCGACATTCAGCTTTAATCGATTGATTCGTAAACCATATACTCTTGGAGCATCATAAGAAGACATAAATTTGTCATATTCGTCTCCAAGCAGTTTTTCCATTTTTTCCGTGAAATTACGCGGCAAATTGCCGTTCATGCTCATTTCCTCCTGCCAAATATCGTCGGTGTCAGTGCTCTTACATACTAGTACGGATTTGTTATATAATATATTTAAGTAAGGACATGCTGCTAACAAATAGCTTGTCCTCAATAAATTTGTTTCGGAGGTAGTTGCTTAAATGAAGAAGAAAAAGAAATTGAAAATGATTTATGTGTATATCGGAATCGTTGTTATTTTATTCGGACTAATAACCGTATTAAACAACAGTGGCAAGGTAAACGCCGTCTATGACAAAAAACTCTCAGAGCTGAACCCAGAAACACGTAAGCTGCTTGATGATCCTAATTATCAGAATATCATATTACCGGCTGAATTGGACAAGAAGGTTGCCGATAAGGAAGATTTTTTCGTTTACCTTTTTGCATCTGACTGTCCGCATTGCCAAAGAACAACGCCACAGCTGATGCCATTGGTTGACGAGCTTGGTATTGACCTTCCGCAATTCAACCTAAGAGAGTTTCCAAGCTATTTTAACAAATATAATGTCGAGTTCACACCTACACTTGCTTATTTCAAAGATGGCGTTCAAATTGACAAGCTAGAGGGCGGACTTGCTGAAGAAGGAACTACTGGTTATAAAATAGAAGACTTCAGAGCGTTTTTCAATAAATATTCAGGAGCTGAAACGAAATGATGAAGCGTCAGCGCCAAACGGCTGAGCAGATCACGGAGGAGCAAAAAAATTCCCGCATTCGTAGCATCATGTATGCTTTGCTGCTCGCATTCGCTTTTATTACTTTGCTCACCGCATGCGGCTTAGCAAATGACGACAAGGCAGGCGCTGAGCATCAACACGGTTCCGAAACTTGGCAAACAACCGCATCTTATGACGAGCTTCCCGGATTCCTCTCGGACTATACGCCGCATACGAGCGAGCTCTATAAGGCAGTCCATGCTCACGCTGACATTATGAGCGGTATTACATGCTATTGCGGCTGCTCGGATGGATTAGCCGTTGAAACCCCTCATGATTCGCTTCTGCGCTGCTACGTAGCCGAACATCCCGCAGACGAGGGGGCTGTCACTTGGACCAATCACAGCACAAGCTGCGGCATTTGTAAGAAAGAGATGGAAGAAGTAGTCGCCTTAAGCAAGCAAGGCAAGACCAAGGATGAAATACGTGCAGAGATAGATAAGTTGTACAAGCCAAAAAAATCCAGTGATTAATTTCGAACATAAAATTGAAGAAGCTGTCCAGTAAGGTCGGAGTAGACCCTATTGGGCAGCTTCTTTTTTTAAAAAAATCCCTTATCTCAATAAAAAGCGCCTGTTGCTTAAAATGTTTTTATTTGCTCCAATCAACGATTAATTTTGCCATCAGTACCAGATCGAGAATATCAATAATCTTGTCGTTATTCAAATCTCCGAATTTAACTGCATTCCAGTTGCTGTCGCCTTCCTTCGCACCGTATGATTTCACTAGGATTGCCAAGTCTACGATACTAACCTTCTCATCGTGGTTATTGTCACCAGGGATATTAATAATTTCAAGAACATGCGAATCGCCTGCTATCGTTCGTTCTTCCACACTATCGGATAATACGGCTTTTTTCACAGTGATTTGGGTTGGACCCGCCAACGTTCCTGCCTTAGCTTGGAATGTCAGCTTCAACCAATCCCCATTCGCGTTTGTCTGAGCCTCGTTCAAATGCACTGCGATCAATCTTATTTGTCCATCTTTATCCTTGGTTTCGGGAATCAGAAATTTATTTTCAAACATGGTTTCTGCCGAAACGAAGGTTAACTTGGAAGGATCATATTCAATCGTAATATCTTCCGCCATAACTGAGCTAGCTACGTTTTCTAGACCGTAAGTAAGCGTGATGGAACCTCCGACCGTGACTTTCGCTTCACCTTTTAAGCTGGCCTTTTCCGTCTGCTTTTCAATCACCGTGCCTGTAAAATCAATTTCACTCATGCTCGTAAAGGTGCCTGCTGCATTATAGGTACTCTTCACGACAAATTTGATATACCTGCCGGAAATCGTTTTGTTAAGTGGCGTAAAGTCTTTATACGTACTTCCAGTCCACGTTTTGCCGAAGGTACCCGTCGCTTTATTAGCATCATTCGCAAGGAACGCCTCATCACTCAAATCAGATAAACGATCGGAAGCGTACACTTCAAAATCCTTCGGAAACTCCAGAGCGGTTTGATTCATTCTGCTCGTTCTCTGAACGCCGCTCAAGCTGTGGCTATCCTTCGAGTCAATAATGACCCAATGCGGGAAGTCTGCCGCTGGAGCCTCCCATTTGGAATGCCAAATAGTCGCCTTATCACCATCGAGTATATTTAATGCAAATGCATCTTCATTATCTGCATATGAGCTGAACGAATCGATTGAAAATGTCGATTTAGGAACAAATAGATAAGTTACAGATTCCTTGGCCGCTGCCAAAGCAAGCATAAGATTCACATAAGCCTCATCTATTTCGCTCACAGGGCTGACGGGTGTAACCGCCGATGCTGTGTTCAAGGCAGAACGAAGCTCACTCAGCCTTGCAGCTGAATAAGTGACGCCTACGACACTGTCGCTTGAAGCTTCAAAGGCTGCAGCATCAACCATCAGTACACTTAACTGCTCATACGTATAATAAGGGATGATTTTGTAGGAATCGGATAACGCTTTTATCTCCGTTGCAGACAGCGTCCTCTTCCAAATTTTCAAATCGTCCATCGTGACGTTGGCGCCGCCGTTCCCTTTGTTTCCATCTGCGCCAATAATCGTATTAAAAGCAGTATCTACACTGCTTGTGCCAAGTGCCGCCATCTCCTTGGACGCTTTTTCCACGCCATCGAAATACACTTTGCCAACTTGGTTTGTTCGGTCGACGGTGACCGTAAGCAAATGCCACTCATTGCCTATGCTTCCCGCCGAAGTATCCATTCTATTGGTGCCGTCCGCGATGTTCAACGTCATCGCGTTTGCTACAGCAGGTCCGATATACCAACCGACGTTTTTGCCGCTGTTCCAGTTTTTATTCGAGATAACTGTCTGATCTCCGGATAAATTACCCATATGCCAGAACGAAACAGTAAAGCTGCCATTGCCAAACTTCAGGTCGCTGCGGTTGCCCAGATCGATATGATTCGCATTGCCTGCTTGGATATAAGCTGCTTTACTCGATTTGCCCTGCACGTAAGTTACGCTTCCACGCGATACCGCCGAGCCTGTCACTCCGCTCGCATCATCGTTCAAATTATCGTCAAATTTCATGTCGACTACGAGTTCCTTCCACATCGTTTCAGGATCGATTGGCGTAAGCTCTGGCAGCGTGCCGCCCGTTCGGAATGTCTGCTGGATTGCGCTGGACTTGTTGCCGTAGCTATCAACCGCATAAATAACCGCAGTATACGTCGTTTGCGGTTCAAGCCCGTCCAGAGGAATAGTCATCGCATTCGGAATCGGCGTGAAGAAATAGTCCGAGAAAACATTAACCGATTTCGCTATCGTACCTGTCCTCTTGTTCGTTAGCGTCAGCTCGTAATGATGCATGTTCTGGTCATCCTTGGCTTGGTTGAAGGACAACTTAGGAATGCCATCCAAATCCGTCACTTTCAGATCCGTAACAGCCGGGAATTGCGGTGCTACTTTATTGCGGTTCGCACTCGTGTATTTGAAGTTGCTCTTAATCTCTTGATTCGTATTGCCTTTCAGCTCAATGACCCATTTCTCGCCAGATATCGTGCCCACGCTGTTGAAAGGGGGAACCGGAGTCCAATTATCCATAATGTCAGCGGGATCCGCATTAAATGCGATTCTGTCTACTTCAATCCGGTCCGCATACACTTCGATAAAATCAGCTTGAGATACCGGAAATTCAAAGCGGCTGACAAGTCCTGCATTCGTAACCGCAGAGTAGCCGTGCTCTGCTTCTATGTATGACATCGATCCCAAATTCAAAGCGGTGAAGTCCTTCTGGTAAATGGAACGCTCATCACTATTAGTCAGATGGGAGTGCCCGGACAACGTAATAACCTGCGGGTATCCAGCCAGGTCGCTGTTGAGGTTCGGATTGGATGCCTGCTGTCCATCCATTACCGTACCCGTGATAGGCTGATGAATGCCTACAAAGATCGGTTTATTTTTGCTTAACGGATCAGCTGTAATTTCAGCCAGCCTGCCCTTAAGCCAATTACGTTGGCCAGTGTCAGAGTTGTAGTTGTTTCCGTTCAAGAAAAAGAAATAATAGCCGCCGATTTGGGTTTCATAATAGCCATTGGACTGTGACGTAAACCACTCCGCTGGATAATGTTCGTTTACTTTTGCGACTGTCGCATCATGGTTGCCCATTGCAACATGCATTTTCGTATTTGTCATATTTTTTCTAGTAAGATTGGCTTGGAAAATCTCCCGCACCATTTGATGATCATTCGGTTTGTCTCCCCCGTTATCGTTGATCATATCGCCCACAACGAGAATGGCATCAGGATTTGGGAAGATAGACGCAATCGTATTGAAATAGCTTTCATATCTTGGATCGCCTGTCGTGCGCGAGCCAACATGAACGTCTGACATGGCTACAAATTGCAGCAGCGGCTTCTCACTTGTTTTAATGATGTAACCGAAAGTTACAGGCTTGCTCGCCACGCCATCCTTTATCGCAATAGCACTAAGATTTGTGGTCTTCGCAATCGCAATAGGATTTTTGTCTGCTTTTAAGCTTTTTTCATTAGGCAGCGTACCGTCAAGTGTATAGTAAATATTAGCCTCACTGGTCTTCGTACTTAATACAACTGCTATTGCTGCCTCATAGCGTCCTCCATCCACAGATGCTATAGGTGCTTGTACCGCCGCATCAGCTGCGCTTGCTGAACGAATGAACCATTGTACATTGGAACATAAAACAGCTATTACAATGAAAACAGCTAAACTTCTTCTCCACTTAAAAAACAACTCAATCACTCCTTTTATTTTCTTGTTTCATGTGCATTATATATGTTTTGATTGGTTGTATTGTTAAACTGAAGTCATTTTAACGTTTGTTTATTGTAAATGCTTAAAGTGTAATCTAAACCCTTCGTGAAAAAAAAGACGACTTCTCACTCAATAATTGAGTAAGAGTCGTCTTCACCATACCGATCGCCTAAGATATCCTAATTACTATTTTTATCAGTCTTATGACATCACTTGTGTTAGCTTTGGTTTGCTTTCTTAGCTTTCCCGATTGCTGCTTGAATATCTAGCGATAGCTGATTAAGCTCATGATAGTCCTCTTTTTCAAACTTCTCGTTGAATTTCATTTGAAATTGAGCAGCTTCACGAACCCGATTATAAAAATACAAATCTTGAATGCCTTTAAGCACCTTCGAGACCACATTGGATTGTTCCTCGAATTCGGTCTGTGCATCCAAAATCTCTTTGCGTATGCTAGTCATTTCGGTATCCAGCTGCGAGGCGGCTTCAGCCGCTTTTTTCAACCGTTCGCGCACATCCTCAGGCAAGCTTTCCTTAAACTTGTAATTTAAAGAATGCTCGATTGTAGCCCAGAAATTCATCGCTAAGGTTCGTATTTGAATTTCAGCCAACACGATTTTGTATCCTAATGCTGTTTGAACAGGATATTTTACAATCATATGGTAACTGCGGTAGCCGCTGTCTTTGAAATTCGTAATATAATCCTTCTCATATACAAGCGAAAGATCCTTCCGCGTCCGAATCAGGCCAGCTACTCGGTGAATATCATCCACAAACTGGCACATAATGCGAATGCCCGCAATGTCCTCTATACCCGTATCCAATTGATCCGAGGGGACCTTGAGACGCTTGGCCTTTTCCAAAATACTCGAAATTCGCTTAACCCGGCCGGTGACGAATTCTATCGGCGCATAAGCTTCTCGTATTTTAAGTTCAACCCGCATCGTCTTAAATTTCACTTTAAGTTCTTCAACCGCTTGTTCATAAGGCTGTAAAAAAAGATTCCAGTCTCTACCGTCCATCCGGCCGCCTCCTGTTCTTAAACGTGATCTGCACCAACTGCTTCGGCAATATTGCGGTAGCCATCTTTGCGTAAACATTCCTTCAATCCGTTTGTCAGTTCTCGCAGTACACCAGGCCCTTTGTAGATTAGCGCTGTGTAAATTTCAACAAGAGAAGCTCCCGCGCGGATTTTATCGTATGCGTCTTGTGCTGTAAAAATGCCGCCGGAGCCAATAATCGGCAGCTTACCCCCGGTTTGGCGATAAACCGCCCGAATGACCTCCGTTGAACGATCGCGCAGCGGCTTGCCGCTAAGCCCGCCTGCTTCGCCAGCGTTCGAATGCTGAAGGCCTTTCCGTGACAACGTTGTGTTAGTCGCAATAATACCTGAAACTCCGCTTTCCATAATAGTAGCTACTGTAAGCTCCAGCTGTTCATCTGTCATGTCAGGCGCAATTTTGACGAGGACAGGTTTTGCTTTTGCTCCTGTTTTCGCCGCTTGGGTGTTCATTTCCTTTTTTACGGCGTTAAGTAGATTTCTCAGTTCTTCACCATGCTGCAAGTCGCGCAGATCAGGTGTGTTAGGAGAGCTGATATTGACGACAAAAAAGTCGCCATATGTATACAAATCGCGTATGCATGTCTGATAGTCCTCATGTGCGAGTTCATTTGGCGTCATTTTGTTCTTGCCAATGTTAACCGCAATCGGAATTCTATTTATTTTGCGACGTGACAATTTCTCTGCCATTGCCGCTGTGCCGTCGTTGTTAAAGCCCATCCGATTAATAAGCGCTTCGTCAGATGGAAGGCGGAACAATCTTGGCTGCTCATTGCCTGCTTGTCCTTTTGGCGTTACTGTGCCTACTTCTGCAAAACCGAAGCCTACACTTGAGAATCCGTCCACTGCTTTGCCGTTCTTATCGAGTCCAGCAGCAAGTCCTACCGGATGCGGGAATTGCAAGCCAAATAGTTCTGTAGCAAGTTCAGGCGACTTTGCTACGCCATACATCGCATTCATCAGTCCATTCAGACCTGGAACTACACCGCCAGCAGCTAAGCCGTCAATAACAATATGATGGGCCCTCTCAGGATCCATTCGAAAAAAAATAGGTTTTAAAATTGAAGAATAAATCAACTTACTCACTCCGATCTTAGATGTATGCTCTACCTGACAGTTTATCTTTTTTGCAGCAAAAAGAAAAGAGCCTGCACGCAAGGTGCAAGCATCCATTGTATTGCGGCTTGTCTAGAAAACGATTACAATGAGATCATATTATTTATTACTATGAAATAGAGAGGTTGATTGTCGATGAGTTCACCAAAAAGAAGACCGGCAACAATAAAAGCGAAACCGAAGGATGAAATAAATAAAAAAGCACTCGTATGGATTGGTTCAATCGTCGGTGTAGTCGTTGTAGCTGTCGCGTTGCTTCTAATTTTTACTTCGTAAGCGGTTTACGTCAACCATCTATAAATTTTCGAGGGATTGGTTTCGTTTTGGAGCGGCTCCAGCTTAAAGCGTTCTGCTGGCTGCTGCACCTTAGACGGAAGCGTCCCATTTTTTATTTTGACAACCGTTCCTAGCGGAACCATGTCAAATAACTCCTCCACATCAGCTTTACCCATACGGATACAGCCAAGTGATTCATCCTTGCCGATACTGCCAGGTTCATCTGTTCCATGAATCGCGTAAAGGGTATTCGATAAAGTCATGCCTCGACTTCCGAAATTGCCATCGTCACGCCCATTCGGATTTTTGACCTTCTCACTTATGTAGAAGCTGCCCTCTGGCGTCGCATCGCCCCCAAGACCAACCTTATAGCTGCGCACAATAATATCCCCTTGAATAACAGCAAGTCTATAACTCGCTTTATCCACTACGACCTCTAACGGCTGGCTCCACTGTTTGTCCAAAATTCCGTTTGTGCCGACTATCGGACTCGTTCTTTCCTTAAATTCCTCTTGTGGTTGATTGCCTGCTGCTTGTTCTAGTTCATTAGTCGCTCGATTCTTTTGTGCTTCCGCAGTTTTCAGCTTTCTCAGCACTGCCGGAAACATCGAGCGCATACCGCTGCGTTCCCCAGAGAGAACATTATTCGGATATGGTTTTATGAGATCATCCAGCTTCTCCGGCCATTTTTTGTTTTTGTTCTCATATTGATAAATGCCGCTGGCAAGCGTCCAGTGCGTCTCCTGCTGCTTGCTCCATTCCTTGTACTTTGCAGCTACCGAACTATCCTCAGAAGGCTCACATTCGCACGTCAGGCGATCGTACATCGTTACATCCAGCTTACTGCTTCCGCTTTCCTTCTCAATAGACATGAGCAGCCTTGTATTACCCGACCATTTGCGCCAGCCTGCATCCTCCTCAAGGCGAGCCGCGATGGTAAGCAGTGGCGCTAGTTTAGCGGCTGCGATGAGACTATTCCATGCGCTGCCAATCGGATTTCGTTCCTTACGCGGAATAAACACAACACCAACGGGAGTTGCCTCAACTGCTGCTAGCGGTGAAGGTTGATCAGCCTTTTCCTTAAATACTGCGCCGTTTGCTGGAGCAAGTACAATAAAAAGCAGGAATAAAAGCACTAATGCTCCTAATTTACGCGCTCGTCTTTTTTTCTTCTGCTGCAAATCCCAATCCTTAAGCAATTGCAGTTGATTTTCCGATAACGGATGACTTTCATGCTCGAACGCATCATACACCTCGCCTGCCTGCAAGAAGCAGTAATTCGCTTTGCCTTCCTTGCCGGCGAGCTTGTATTGCTTGCCTAACAAATACCACCCCATCTGGTTATCGGGGTGCCGCTTTACAAATTGCTTCAAATAAATTATATCTTCTGGAGAGTCCATCCCCCATCCTCCCAACATGTGGTATACCCTCTTTATCGGCAGGCATGGTGTATGTTTGTATCCCCTTACCATTTCTGTTCATGCTATAGGTACAAAAAAAACTCCCCTCCGCTGCATACGTAAGCGGAGAGGAGCTTTTTTGGCATGACTAAAAATTAGTAATTAAAAGGTACATCTGCAATTTTGATTGAATCTGTCGGACAGCCGTCAGCTGCATCCTGCAAATCATCGAACAAATCTTCAGGAATCTCAGTGTTGCCTGTATTACCGTCAGCTTTATAAATAACTTCTGCAAGACCTTCGTCATCATAATCATAAATGTCAGGAGCAGTTGCTCCGCAAGCTCCACAAGCGATGCAAGTATCTTTTTCAACCCAAGTAAACTTACCCATGGAAATTCCCTCCCAAATAAATAAACGGAATAATCTCGTTTCTATACAGTCAAGCTTCATTCATCAATATATAACAAACTATCGTCCTTTTGCAAGGATGTACCGCGAATTCGTTTATTCCTAATTAAGGTTGAAGGGTCATCCCCTAGCATCCCCGCCGTCAAAACAGCATCCTCACCATACTTGTCGCGGAGCTGATCCATCGCTTTTGTCAGCGCATCCTTACGCGGCTGTTTCTCGTAGCTGAATAAATCAAGCTGCAAAGCGGTATCAGCAAGCAGAGTCAGGTTCTGAAGCGTTATACCCAGCAATCGAATCGGTTCGCCTGACTTCCAATGCTTATCATATAATCGGCAAGCTTCTTTGTAGAAATCATCCGTCGCTTGCGTTGGTGCTGCGAGCGTATGGGAGCGGGCAATCGTCGTCATATCCGGCTTGCGAATCGTAATCTGAACCGTGGTCGCGACCATCTTCTGCCTTCTCAGCCTGCGTCCGGTCTGATCAGCCAAATTAAGCAGAACACGGTAAACATCGTCTCGAGACGTAATGTCATTCGGAAGGGTTGTCGTATGCCCAATCGATTTGTTCCGTTCCCGATTCGGATTAACTTCGGAATGATCCAGTCCGTGTGCTGCTGATTTCATCCAAGAGCCCACCACGCCAAAATGCTTATTCAACATCATTTCATCAGCTGCAGCCAGCTGGCCAATCGTACGTATGTTGAGCTTTGTGAGCTTATCAGCTGTTTTTTGGCCGATGCCGAACAAATTATCGCATGACTTATCCCAGAGCACCTTTTGTACATCACGAATCCGCAGCACAGTTAGCCCGTTTGGTTTCTTCATGTCGGATGCCATCTTTGCAAGCAGCTTATTTGGAGCTAGACCAATTGAACAAGGAAGAGACCACTCGGACTTGATTCGCTGCTGCAGAGATGCAGCGATTTCGAGCGGCGAGCCGAACATTTTTGAACCGGTAATGTCCATATAACATTCATCAATCGAGACTGACTCAACGAGTGGCGTGTACTGTCTTGCTATTGCCATAAAGCCATGTGAATATTTGCGGTATAATGTGAAATCCGGTTTTATTAATATAAGCTCAGGACAAAGTGTCAGTGCCTGTCTGACCGTCATTCCCGTCTTTATTCCTTTGCTTCTTGCAGCATACGAACAAGTGACGAGAATTCCCTTACGCTGCTCGACGCTGCCGGATACCGCAGTCGGTTTGTCCTTATATTTCTCCGGTTCTTCTGCTTCATGAACAGAACAATAAAAAGCATTCATATCTAAATGAATGATAACTCGGCCCTTGGCCGGATAGAACTCATTCGCATTTGTCATATTCGCGAGACACACCGCCTATTCTAAGCAATAAGCTTACATAAGCTTAACCAACCCAAGCATACAATTCCAATAGGGTCAAGTCAACGAAGTGCCCTCATGAAGACAAAAATTACTATTGCCCCCTCTACTTTCATGACGACAAGTGTTATAATATTAAATTATGATTTGAATAGGCATTCAATGAAGGAGGCGTCCCGTTAATGACAAAAAACATTTCTATATTCGATACGACGCTGCGTGACGGTACTCAAGGTGAAGGGATCAGCCTGTCGGCAGATGACAAATTAAAAATTGCCCAGAAGCTCGACGCGTTGGGCGTTCATTATATTGAAGGCGGAAATCCTGGAAGCAACAGTAAGGATATTGAATTTTTTCAACGGATCAAAGCTTTCAATCTTAGCGCCAAAATTACTGCCTTCGGCAGCACCCGCCGCAAAAACAGTCTGGCAGAGCAGGATGCAAGCCTTGTTCGCATCGTGGAATCCGGTGTTCCTGCTGCTACGCTAGTAGGCAAGTCATGGGATTTCCATGTACATACAGCCTTGCAAACGACTTTAGAAGAAAACATGTCCATGATTTTTGATTCTGTTGCATTTCTAAAGCAAAACCAAATGGAAGCATTGTTCGATGCCGAGCATTTTTTCGACGGCTACAAGAACAATCCAGAGTACGCAATCGCTGTTTTGAAGAGAGCACAAGAGGCTGGCGCAAATTGGCTCGTGCTTTGTGATACGAACGGCGGTACATTGCCTAGTGAAATACATGAGATCGTTACGCGAGTAAAGCAGGAGCTAACGGCTCCTATCGGCATTCATACACATAATGACTGTGAGCTGGCTGTCGCGAATTCGCTCGCAGCAATCGAAGCTGGTGCCCGCCAAGTGCAAGGTACAATTAACGGCTACGGCGAACGCTGTGGGAACGCAAACCTATGCTCCATCATTCCGAACTTACAAATCAAAATGAATTATGACGTTCTACCGGAGGATAAGCTTCGCACATTGACTGGAACGGCTCGTTATATCAGTGAAATCGCGAATGTTCACATGCCTGTCGGCCAAGCTTATGTCGGCAATGCCGCATTCGCTCACAAAGGCGGCATTCATGTCTCCGCAATTATGAAAGATTCCAAAACCTATGAGCATATTCAGCCTGAATTTGTCGGAAACAAGCAGCGCATTCTAGTGTCTGAGCTCGCAGGTCAAAGCAACATTATATCCAAGGCCAAAGAACTCGGGCTAGACGTGAACGCGAATAACGAGAAGACAAAGCTTATTATGGATCAAATTAAAGAGCTCGAGCATCAGGGCTACCAATTCGAAGGCGCCGACGCTTCCATGGAGTTATTGCTTCGCGAGGCATTCGACAGTGACGTAAAAGAATTATTTAAGGTTGAATCATTCAAAATGCTCGTAGAAAAAACAAACGGTCAAATGATTTCAGAAGCCATCGTAAAAATCAACGTTAGCGGCCAGCAAGTTTATATGGCAGCTGAAGGCAACGGACCTGTCAACGCCCTCGATAACGCGCTGCGCAAGGCACTGGTGCAGTTCTATCCGGAAATTGTTGGTATCCATCTATCCGACTATAAAGTCCGTGTAATCGACGAGAAGGACGCCACAGCAGCTAAGGTTCGTGTTCTAATCGAGTCGACTGGACTTAATAATACGTGGAGCACAGTTGGCGTATCGAACAACGTTATTGAAGCAAGCTGGGAAGCTCTCGTAGACAGCATTCGTTATGCCTTGCTTAACATGGTAAAAGTAGACAATACACTTGTTGATCCTATTGATCGCATCGGACTTGTCAATCATTAAACCAAAAAAGAGTCGAACAGGATAATCATACCTGTTCGACTCTTTTTTATTATCGCTCTTTACATCCACTTTTCAATCATGCGTTCCCATTCTGCATACGGAATGACGCCATTGATTCGCTCTCTAATTACACCCTCACTATCAATAAGGAACGTAGTCGGAAACGTATCCACTTTGTATTGCTTCGTTACATCGCCTACTCGATCCATTAATATCGGAAACGTAAACTCGTATTCTTTGACAAATTCTCTAGCAGCCCGTTCTTTATCGAACTTGGTAGCATTAACGCCAACGAGTGAAATTTTTTCCCCATATTGCTCATGCAAGCGCTGCAGGTCCGGCGCTTCCAACTCACAAGGACCACACCATGATGCCCAGAAATTAACGAAAGTCAGTTTACCTATCTTTCCCCCTATTTCATAGGGCTTCTCATCAAGGTCAGGGAGATTGAAGATCGTCGCTTGATAACCCGCTTTCGGCTTAAAATCAGCTGAGGGAGCAGCTAACGTCACCGATTCAGAGTCATCGTTTTTATATTGAAAAACAGCTAATCCAGCAAACAGCAACGCAATGGTAAAAAGTGCTGCGACACGCTTCATGTAGTTCCATCCTTCTCTCACAATATCTTATGCTTATATCGCTTCATGGTATCATGCACCGTATAGAAGCTCAATACACAGGACAAATTAGCCATAAAAACGTCATTTTTATTACGTGTTTTGTAATGGTTACATCTCTATTATCGGTAAAATGAGCGTCGTTCATACTCGATGCCGCGGGAGTTAGCGCAGTTAAGCATATTTCGTTATACTTAATTGATTCGCATTATGAAGAGGAGGCATTATGATGAAATCACAGCAACCGAGTGGCTGTATAACTAAATCGGCATACGAACAGCTTATTCGAATATGTGCGGATGCTAAACCTTTAGAGGCATGCGGAATTATGGCAAGCAGCCATTCTTCTGATTCTATTTCCGCTGATCGGAAAGATGTTGTTATAGATATCGTTATTCCAATAAAAAATATTCATGACGATCCGATGCATTCGTTCTCTTTTGACCCGGCCGAGTGGACAAATGCTTATTATGCCATGCAAAAAAACCGACAAACGCTTGTCGGCTTATTTCATTCCCATCCGCGTACAAAGGCTATACCGTCTTCTAGCGACTCTAACGGTTTCTTACCCGCATCGGAGCTTTCTTATTGGATTGTTTCACTACTTAACAACGAAGCGCCTGACGTTAAGCCCTATCGCCGCTCAGAAGGTTCATTTATTCCGCTGCAGCTAATGCTTACTTAAGTACGCATATAGATCACCGAGTGTCGTAATATTTCTCTCCAAAATACGCGTCAGATAGTTCCGCCACAGCTTTGCTGTCATGATTGAATCCTGCAAAGCATGATGTCGATCCGAAATGGGAATACAGCAGCTCTCGAGCAAATCATCGAGACTGTAACCTTCAAGATTCGGCTCCAACCATTTTGCTACCATCATCATGTCCAGCACTCTGTGGTTCAAATTAATCTTTGACGTCCTCCACAAAGCTGCGTTTAGAAATTGTTTATCGTGGCCAGATGCATGTGCGATTAACAATCGTCTGCCGACAAACTCCATAAAATCATGAAGCACCTGCATTAAATCAGGCGCATCCTGTACCATTTCATTCGTAATGCCGGTCAATTCGATAATCGCTTTTGGAATTCTACGTTTGGGATTAACGAGACTATAGAAGGTTTCATTCTCAACTAGCTCGCCATCTCGAAACAAAACAGCTCCAAATGAAATAATTTCATCTCCGTTATTTGGATAAAAACCTGTTGTCTCCAAATCAAAAACAATGACTTCCAGCTCCCGCAGAGGCATATCAAACATCGATTGTTTACGCTGCTCTTTATTGACGTTCCGAATAAACGCCATTTGCTGCGCATTTTGCGAGCCTAGCATAGAAGCGATGGCAGGCGTAAATCCTCCCATTTTATATAGGTTCCACATGCGACCGACGCCTTTTTGTTCCTTCATTTCTCCACCGCCTTACGTAAACCTGCCCATTGTTTGCTTAAAAACCGTTCGTTGCAGCTTCTTTCCTAGTCGTAGAGCGCTCTTTAATTCATCCGTCATTTCCTTCGTAAGTTTATGGCTCGACAGCTTTCCATTGTTGGCATATAAGCCATCAGTGTTCTTCTCTGTCGTCATTAAACGGAGACGCAGAAAGATTCGAAAAGCTTGATCATATATTGCCGCGTCGGACGAAGACATCTTCCCAGACTTCACAAGCATTTTAATTCTCTCAAGTGTAGAGGTTTCACGGATACCTACTTGAATGGATAATAGCCGAATCGAATTAACCATAGGAATATAAGCGCCGTATTTAATATCTAAACTACCCGTTTCCTCGCCATACTGCTCTTTTAGCAATTGTCCAAAAAAGCCTAACAGCACTTTATGCCGGAGCGTATTATCAAGCATGCGCTGTAAGATGAGCCGGTTGTTAAGCATATCTATAAAAAACAATTCTTTAAGTTCTTCAACCAGCTTAAAATCACCATAAATACAACGGCCATCAGCAATAATAAGTAAATATCGAACAGCTTCCCACGCAGGCTCCTCAAACCAGTGATTCAGTTTTATGCCCCATTCCGATATGGACAAGCACCAATCGGAGTTGCTGCTCAGAACATTCCCCTCACAAGGCGGATATCCTACCATTTGAAGATTGTTAACAATAAGCTCACACAATTCCAAAAAATAACCCTTTACTTTTGTCGAATCAGCCACTGGATCCTGATAGACAACTCCGCTGTCTTGATCGCTTGACAAAGTTTGCTCTTGCCGACCGCCGCTGCCGAACAGTACATATGCGTAAGGCACGGGGGGAGAACCTTTTCCCATCCGTGCCATTTCCGCTTCTGCGAGGATAATCGAGCGCTCTATAACCGCATCGTGCACCTCATTTAATTGTTCATTAAACTGTTCGACTGGACGCGTTGGGAGAAGAGCCTCCATATGTTCGTGAACCTGATCCCGCAAGTTTCGCAGCCTATCTACATGATCAGCTGAACCAATCTGCTTAAGCAGCTGCAATCGCACCGGATCACTCATGCGACGCTCTCTCCTTTCGGTCAGTCCATCACGTTCCTTTTATTATCCTTGAATGTTTTGACCAGCCTTTTTCATTTGCTCAGGATAACCATAAGCTCCATGTTCACTCAGGTCAAGACCGATAATCTCTTGCTCTTCTGTTACGCGGAAGCCCATGACAACCTTCATGATGCCAAGGATAAGGAATGATGCAGCGAGAACGAATGCGCCAACGACTACTACCGATTCAAATTGAACCCAAAGTTGCTTCCAGCTGCCTGTGTCGATCAAGCCGCCTGTACCTACGCCAACTTTATCTGCGAGCTCTTGCGTTGCAAAGATACCATTAGCAAGCGTACCCCACACACCAGCCGCGCCATGAACAGACAAAGCATAAATCGGGTCATCAACTTTAATTTTCTCAAAAAATTTCACACTGTAGAATACGAGCACGCCAGCTACTAAACCGATTACTACTGCCGCCCAAGGAGCGACGTAAGCACAAGAAGCTGTAATAGCAACTAGACCTGCAAGAGTACCATTTAACATAGCTGTAATATCTGCTTTACCTGTAACTGCCCAAGAGATAAGAAGTGCTGCAACGCCGCCTGCGCCTGCTCCAAGCATCGTGTTGAATGCTACATATCCAAAAAATCCATCGCCGATTGCTACTGTACTGCCTGCGTTGAATCCAAACCAGCCAACCCACAGAAGCAATACAGAAAGTGCTGTGAACACTTGGTTATGTCCCAAAATCTCATTCGCTGAGCCATCTTTATTAAATTTACCGATACGAGGTTTAAGTAATACGGTAGCTGCGAATGCTGCAAGTGCACCCGTTAAGTGAACGACCGTGGAGCCCGCAAAATCTTGCGCTCCATCTTCAGCGAGCCAACCGCCGCCCCAGATCCAGTGAGCAACTACCGGGTAGATAATGGCAATGAAGAATATTGTAAATACGATATAAGCGGAAAGCTTAGCTCTTTCTGCAAAACCGCCCCATGCTATGGAAAGCGAAACAGCTGCAAATGCTAATTGGAATAAGAAGAATACTGTACTTGGATAGTTCTCTCCATCTCCAGCAGCTAATGATGGATCGAAGAAGAAATTGCCCCAACCGATTAAAGCATTTATACCGCTATCGCCACCGAATGCAATGCCGTAACCGAAAGCCCAATAGATAAGTGCCGCCAAACCTGTTGTAAAGATTGTTTTACCGGCAACGTGACCCGCATTTTTCATTCGTGTTGAACCCGTTTCAAGAAGAATAAATCCGCCTTGCATGAGAAGAACGAGAATGAATGAGAGCATAACCCATAGAGAGTTGAGACCCATGTTCAACGTAGCTGCGGAAGGATCCTCTGCAAACGCCATTACGGGGAACAATAAGGTGAAGATTCCTAAAGCTAACATCGTTTTCTTAATCATTACGACCACTCCCTAAATGTTATGTTTCCTTACACGATAAGAAAGACTTAATGTCATTATAGTCAGAAGTGCTCAATTTGACAATACGTTTTATCTATTTTTATAAAAAAAATCAAACGTTCGGCATATAATCTAACACGAACGTTAAGAAATAAGGCGAAACAGCTCCAAAATCGTTTGCTGAAGCTCCTTATTCTTCGCATTTTCACTTTATATAGGTATTGATTCCTACTTTTTCTAGTGTGAAACGATAATTTCAATCACACACAGTCGTTTCATGTTACATAAATTGCGTTATATAGTAGAAATCCATGAAACCGTCCAGTCGAAATTAAAAATTGACACTAAAATTGTATAGCCATGTAACACGTTTGACTGTATGGTTACTTTCCTATTATCATTAGAGGAACAATAGTTATACGATTTTCCATAAGATGGTGATTGTGCAAATCACCTCAATAGGTAATGATGTTCTTTTAGACATGACCAGCTATACCAACAGACCTGTTCTTTGACGGCACAACATCTCGCAACGAGATGAAACATAAGCTAAGTACGCAAGCGGAATCTAGCTTACTTACATTTGAACGATTGGAGGATTTGAAAATGTATCGTATCGGGGAACTATCCAAGCTTGCGCAAATCAGTCCACGCACCATTGATTATTACACTTCAATCGGTCTAATAGAGCCTGCAGAGCGTTCTGCCAAAAACTATCGCCTCTATTCCGATGAAACTTTGCAGCGTCTGGAACGTATTGAACAGATGAAAAAAGATAAATATACATTAGATGAGATTAAAGCCACAATTGAAAGCTGGAGCAAAATTACCCATGAGGAGCAAGTCTCACGCAAGCTAACGGACTTGCAGCACCATCTAAGCCAGCTCGAGCGTGAAGTGAAGGAGTTAGAGCCTGTCATTAAGAAGCTCAAGCCTCGTCAAGCCAATCACCTCTATACACGTCTCATGCCGCAGACAGCGGCTTGCATAGAGGCACTCATGCTCCTCATTAATAAGAGCTCCCTCATGTAGCTATATATTTCATCAAAAAAATGGAGGAATGACTCAATGGCGTTTATCTATGTTTTAATCATACTTGCATTTATACTAACTATTTGGGCTCAATTCCGAGTCAAAGGAACGTTTAAAAAATGGACGCAAGTTCAAGCGAACAGCGGGTTAACCGGATATCAAGCTGCACGAAGAATGCTTGATTCAAACGGACTGCATGATGTTCCGATTGAACCTGTACGAGGCACGCTTACCGATCATTACGATCCGATTCACCGTGTTGTACGTTTGTCGGAGCCTGTATATTATGAAAATTCAATTTCAGCGATTTCTGTCGCTTGTCATGAAGTCGGGCACGCCATTCAGCATGCGGAGCATTACCCGATGCTCGTGCTCAGGCATCGCATATTCCCAGTCGTAAATTTTGCATCCGGTGTAGCGCCATTTCTCTTTATTGCCGGTATCCTATTCTCAGCATTCAATCTGATCGGGCTAGGCATCATATTTTTCTCAGTAGCAGTAGCCTTCCAGGTCATTACTCTCCCAGTAGAATTTAATGCCAGTAACCGAGCTAGAGACATCATGGTTGCTGAAGGGTTCATAACAAATGATGAGGAACGCGGAGTTGCAAAGGTGCTTAACGCAGCAGCTTTAACGTATGTAGCAGCGGCTCTCTTGTCCTTGCTGGAACTCGTCAGGTACATCTTAATCTTCGTAGGTGGCAGCCGTCAGGAATAAGCGCTTATGTCCTATAGCTAAACAAAAGAGGAGCAGTTCCACATCGGTCATCATCGACCGATAGGAACTGCTCCTCTTTTTTTGTTCTTTATCTACTTCATCGTGTTCTGGAAATAACGAAGCAAAAAGCCATGGAAAACTTTTGCCACTAAAGGCAGTTTCTCATTTGAACGCTGGATTAGACCGATCGTGCGAGTCACTTGAGGTTTAATCACCCGAACTTTGGTCGGCTGCAAAGGCCCTGTATAGTGAAGTGCCATCTCTGGAAGAAGACTTACGCCCATCCCAGCGGCTACCAACCCGCGAATGGTATCCGTTTCTTCACCTTCAAATCCGATCTTCGGCGTAAAACCAGCCTCTTGGCAAGCGCCCCAGACGATTGGTCTAAGCGAATAGCCTTCGCTAAACAACACGAACGTCTCATGCTCCAGCTCTTTCAGTTCAATCGATTCTTTGTCTGATAAACGATGCCCCGGCGGCAATATCGCATATAGCTCCTCTGTCAGCAAAACCTCGCCGCAAACGAATTCATGTTCATCCGGGAAAGGAGATATAAATGCCAAATCTATTTCACCTTTCACCATGTCTCGAATAAGCGACGGGTACATCCCCTGCTTAAATTTAAATTTCACATTTGGATGGAGCTTGCGAAAAGCTGCCACAACCTGTGGAATTAATGAAATTCCAAGGCTATGCGGAAATCCCAGTCTAATCTCGCCCTTCTCTGGGTCTAAAAATTCATGTATTTCAATGACAGCACGTTCCAGATCAGCCAATATAACTTCAGCACGCTTTAGAAAAAGCTGGCCGACTGGTGTGAGCTGCAAATTTCTACCTTTTTGAACGAACAGTTTTACGCCAAGCTCTTCTTCAAGCTGATGAATCTGCCTACTAACCGCAGATTGCGCCACATGCAGTTCTTCCGCCGCTTGCGTTACATGCTCTTTTTTCGCTACCTTTACAAAATAATGAAGCTGACGAAGTTCCATACCGGTTCAATTCTCTCCCGTACTTGCATAGTTTTTATGAGTGTCGCTGTTTCTTTTGAGTCTTTATACGGTCAAAGCCCTTATAGAGCAAGAAGCCTGCGAGAGCCCCACCAACATGTGCCCATAGATCAACTTTTGCTACGATAATAGAATATATAACCCCAAATATTAATATCGTATACACCGTTTTGCGCGAGCTCTCATCAAGCTGAGCCTTGCGGAACACTGATATGAACAGAAACGCGCCATACACGCCATAAATCGCGCCAGAGGCCCCTACGCCTACATGACTATAAGGATCATCTTGCAGCACATTTACTAAAGCGCTCAGTACATTTCCCGCAATCCCACAAAGTAAATAAAATAAAATATATCTGGTTTGTTTAAGCAAATACTCTAGCGGCGGCGCAAACACGAGCAAAGCAAACATATTGTAGAGTAAATGTTCAAATCCCGCATGCATGAACATGCCTGTTATATAACGCCATGGCTGTTCTAACCCAAATGGATCATTAACAGGGTCAGTAGCAAACGCTCCATACTGATAAGCATGCAAGGAATCATTAGGATCGCCATTCCATAAGACTACAATGAAATATAAAATATTTAATACAATCAATATTGATGTGACCGGATACAGCTTTAGGTAAGAGCGAAAGCTCTCATATCGTAAGAAGATCATGGGAATATCCCCTTTCTCAATCCAACAATTGGACAAGGTTGTTTGATAACGATTATAATAAATCTGGTATTAACCATACAATTAAGAGGAGGAAAATCACAAATGACACAAGAACGTAATGGAGCTGCCACTTTCAAAGGCAATCCGATCACATTAGTAGGACCAGAACTAAAAGCAGGGGATCAAGCCCCAGATTTCAATCTAAACAAATCGCTCGTTGAAAATGTTTCCCTTAAAGACTACTCCGGAAAAATTAAACTAATCAGCGTTGTGCCTTCCATCGATACTGGTGTTTGCGATGCGCAAACTCGTCGTTTCAATGAAGCAGCTGGAGAACTTGGCGACAACGTTGTTGTCTTGACCGTCAGCGTAGACCTACCTTTCGCACAAGCTCGCTGGTGCGGGGCTGCTGGAATTGACAAAGTTGTATTGCTGTCTGATTACAAAGCACATAGCTTTGGCGAATCATACGGCGTATATATTAAAGAACTTGGTTTAGATCAGCGTTCAATCTTCGTTATCGATGCCAATGATACAATCCAATATGTTGAATATTTGCCTGAAATGACAGAGCACCCGAACTATGAGCAAGCAATCAACGCAGTAAAAGCACTCGTGTAATTCGCAAACAAAGAAGTTTTTTATCAATATTGCAAACAAAGCGAGTGAAGGCTACCCTTCCTCGCTTTGTTTATGTATTAATTATTAACTTTAAATGCAGCTAACTTCTTATCGAGTGTACGGTATAAATCCAGGATGACTCTGTAATTAGAACCAAGATCCCCTAGCGAGCCACGGGAAGCTGAATAAATATCGACAGCCGATTGCAGCGGGTTTACGCTAATGACGGAAACAGTGATGTCCATCGTTCTACCAAATGCCGTGCGCTTCTCCAGGACAATCTCCCCTACGGATTGCACTTCATGAAGAACCTTATACCCTTGCATCTTCTTAAGAGTCGATATCACTTCTTCCCAAGCTTTGTCCTTCTGCAGCTTGTAGAAATGAGATTTGAGCATTGGATCCTTAGCTCTGTCGCCCGTCTGTTCATGACTGCGCAGCAGCCCGATCAAGGTCCGCTTCAACAACAACGATCTCCCCCTCCGGCATCTATGTACATTACTCTATATGATACCATGATTTGTCCCATGAAAAAAGAGCTATCACTGGATTTAACCAGCAAATGCTCTTTATTTGAAAATGAGAACCCGCCTATGCCGTCCGACTCACATGTTTCTGAACCCGCTTACGCAGGTGGGTGACCGCAGAACCGCTTTTGAGATCCCCTTTCGGGGGCATGTCAGCTGCGTTTCGATGTTGGTCTCCCGTGAAACAGCCATTGGTTCAAAACAGCGTAAAGCCGTAACGAGCATCGCAGGAGGTATTGCTATTATAGACTGAACAAAAGAAAAAGTAAACTTTGACGGGCTGTTATTTACTGGTGCCGCTCGAATCTTCCTTAACTAAATCGATACGGTCAAGCTCAGCAGCCTTCTCTGCTTCTTCTTCCTCTGCCAAACGCGCCTTCTCCGCTTGGTCCTGCAGCTTTTGGTATATCAAGTTGAAGTTCCAGAACGCCAGGTAAGCGATGATGCTGCCCATAAAGAACGGTATAAGAAAAGTGAATCTAGTACTGAAATACATAACCGCACCGCTCATAATAGCTGTAGATAGCGAACGGAAAGGTTTGCCGATCGTAATGAGAACAGCATTTTTCAGCAATTGAAACGTTTTCATATGATAGTGGACAAGCATTGAGAAAAAATTAAATAACGAAACCATTAGCAGCAGCAAAAATGCAATGAAAATGTATGAAAGCAAATTCAATTGTTCACGATATACGATAAAGTCAACAACCATAATCGCAAGCAGTATCGTATAAATAATACCGCCTAGCATACTTTGCTTATAATTTTCCTTGTAGCCGCGGAAGAACGTTTTGAATAGCGCGACATCACTCTCGCCCATTACCCATTTGCGCGCAACCGCAAACATAGCTGCGGTAGCTGGAAATAAGGAGAACGGCGCGACGACTGCCATCGCAATAAGTGCGGAATAAATTTGATTAACATCCTGCGACAAAACCAATCCCCATGCAAAAAAAGCGAATGGAATCGAACAGACCAACCACAAAACATTAATAACTGCCAACCTCATGATCCATTCCGAAATTCGGTAAAACCCACCCATTAGCCCCTTTGGTTCCATCGGATCTGCCTCCAGAAAAGTAAGATTACTCCCACTAGACTACAAAGAATAGCGGAATTCGTATATCTGTTTTGTAAAAAGACAACCAATAGAATAATAATAAAAAAATCGAGGTCGTCCAGATGCCCGTTAGGGATCACGGACTTCCTCGATTTTTTTGGTTATACAAGGGTAACTCTTAATTAGTTATTTACATAACCGTCGGAAGAGCTTTTTGGACGACGGTTTTCTGGGCGTCCTTCGCTGCTTCTTTTACCAGCGTATCCGCCACCACTGCTGCTGCCGCCACGGGACTCATAGCCACCGCGCGAGCTGCCACCAGTACTGCTGCTGCTGCTGCTGCCGCTGCTGCGTCTGTCATCGCGTCCGCGATATCCGCCGCCGCCAGTGCTGCTGCTGCGGTTGCCACCGTATGATGAGGATGAGCCGCTGCGGTTGAATGGACGACCGTTTGAACGAATATCCGGCTTGCGTTTTTTCGCGCGAAGCGGATCTTCCGGCGTCAATTCGATTTCTACGTTTTTCTTCTCGCCAGTCAGCAATTTAATTGCTGCTGAGAGCAAGTGAACGGAATCATATTGCTCAAGCAATTGAATCGAAATCGCTTTGTACTCGGAGAACTCATCGTTTTGAACGACTTCAATAAGACGTTCAGCTGTTACGCGTTGTTTGCCTTCAATCGCTTCTGCAATGCTTGGAAGCGGTTTGCGGTTCATCTTCTGACGTGTAACTTTCTCGATGAAGTGCAAGTGATCTGTTTCACGAGGAGTAACGAATGACCAAGCTGTACCTTCTTTACCTGCGCGGCCAGTACGACCGATACGGTGAACATAGCTTTCAGGATCTTGAGGAAGGTCAAAGTTGATAACATGCGTTACGCCGGAAACATCAAGGCCACGAGCAGCAACATCAGTCGCTACCAGTACATCAATGCTGCCATCGCGGAATTTACGCATTACGCTATCGCGTTGGTTCTGCGACAAATCGCCATGCAAACCGTCTGCTGTATATCCACGTTTTTGAAGCGCTTCGCTAAGCTCATCAACCCGGCGTTTTGTACGACCGAAAATGATAGCTAGCTCTGGAGATTCCATATCGAGCAAACGGCTAAGCGCTTCGAACTTCTGGCGCTCATGCACTTCAATATAAGATTGCTCAATAAGTGGTGCTGTGATTTGTTTTGGAATAACTGAAACATGCTCAGGGTTTTTCAGAAATTGTTGTGCTAGCTTCTGAATGTTTGTTGGCATAGTTGCAGAGAACAGCATTGTGTGACGCTCGTCTGGCACTTGCTTCAGGATAGATTGAATATCTTCCATGAAACCCATATCGAGCATTTCATCCGCTTCATCCAAAATAACGGTTTGTACATCTTCAAGACGGATTGTTTTGCGGTTGATGTGATCAAGCAAACGTCCTGGTGTACCAATAATAATTTGAGGTTTCTTCTTCAATGCACGGATTTGACGACCAATTTCCTGTCCACCATAAATCGGCAACGAGCGAAGACCTTTGTACCTTGTTAACTTCCCGATCTCGTCAGCCACTTGAATAGCGAGTTCACGGGTTGGCGTCATTATTAATGCGACAATGCGTTCCTCGCTTGTCGGAATTTTGTTAATGAGCGGAATTCCGAATGCCGCTGTCTTTCCTGTACCCGTCTGTGCTTGGCCAATTAAATCTTGCCCTGCCATAGCAATAGGGATAGCTTTGTCTTGAATCGGGGTAGATTCCTCGAATCCAAGTTCGGTAATTGCTTGTAACACTTTTGGTTCCAAGCCAAATTCAGCAAATGTTTTCAAACTTTTCTCAAACTCCTTTTATCTGCAGCCTACTTAAGAATATCCAAATCATTATAGCACACAATCAATCGTGAATACCAGCAATCCAATTTAAGCCATACTAAGCATGCCAAAATAAAGGAATTAAACAAGTCGGTTGCATTGGAGCGATTTTATTGAATCCGCATTCCCTGCGTTACCTTTTTACCATCCCCATGATGACGGTTGGAGCCTTCCTCATCGCATTAGGCTTCAATTTCTTTCTAATTCCGCATCAGCTGCTCAGTGGCGGAATATCTGGTATTTCTATGATGGTCGGCTATATTACCGGCGGAAACATCGCCCTGCTTTATTTTATCCTCAATATGCCTGTACTATTATGGGGATGGTTCATCGTAGGTCATCGTTTTATTATATGGAGCGTCTACACCGTTGTCGCCTCCACTGTGTTCCTTCAGGTGATTCCAGTAATGAAAATTGCTAATGACCTTATGCTTGGTGCTGTATTCGGCGGTATTATAATCGGATTCGGCAGCGGATTAACATTAAGGTACGGCGGCTCCTCTGGCGGATTCGATATTATCGCCTCGATTGCAACGCGAAAACACGATTGGCCGATAGGAATGATCATTTTCTTATTGAACGGCGTAGTTATTGCTGTGTTGATTTTTTTTACACAAGACTGGAATTTAGCCTTATACTCACTCGTTGCCATTTTTTCCGCTGGAAAAGTAGTAGATCTCATCCACGTGAGGCATATTAAACTTACAGCATTCATCATCACGACCAAAACCGATGAGCTTTTGACGAAGCTGCTCTTACACCCCCGCGGAATTACAATAATAAAAACACGCGGTGCATATTCTTCGGATGAACGCGATATGCTGATGACTGTAAGAACGAAATATGAAATAGCAGAACTTTGCAAAACGATTACCACCATCGACCCGCGTGCATTCATTAACATCGTAGAAACGGTTGGTGTCATCGGCGATTTTCATAAGCCAAAAGACTAAATCATATACGCAGGTATGGATTTTACACCGTATCCCTATGTTTTTGAAAATGATCCTGATATAATGTTTGTATCCCGTAGTTTGGTTTCTTGCCATATGATTTCCCCTAAACATTAGATATGAAAGGGTGATGCTCAATGGATATGGAAACGGTCAAATTGTCTCAAATTGTAGAGAAGCTTGCCCCAGAGCTCAGTCCTTTTCTTACGAAACGCGAATTGGACATCAGCATTGTGCTGCGTGACGGTCTTGCACTATTAGAGCCTGCTGACGCAATGGAAATTGTACAGCACAGTATTTGCAATCAGCAGAGAGAAGCTTTGTTACAATGACAATGCGGGACACACGGATTATTTATGCGCCAGTCGAGTCACACTCGGCTGGCTTTTGTTTGTTTTGGACGTGATTAGCATTAAAAATTCAGCTTATCTAAAGTCAACTTTTCAGCTATCAAGCAAATAATCAACATGAATTTTGTTACAATTTCAAAAAAGTTAATGACCCAGACATGCCATCTGCTTTATAATTTGAACAGAATAGCTAACGGGGAGAGAGCAAAATGGACATCATCATTTCAACATTGCTGCTGCTGTATAGCTTGCTCACTGGAAGCGGAGAGCATAATGCCGCAGCAAAGCAGCTTGCAATTGCATACCTAAATTCCGCAGCTGGTCAAACAATGATTAACCCGGATGCGTCCGCAAACGGAGGAGAAATCCCAGGAACAAATCACGCTGGAATCGTCAAAAAAGATCCACAACCTGAAACACCTCCGATTAAAGGCATCTACGTTACTGCTCATAGTGCAGGTGGAGCGCGTATGGAATCACTTTTAAAACTGCTTGACGATACAGAGCTCAACAGTATGGTAATCGACATTAAAGATGACAACGGCTACATTACATATCCTACTGCAACACCGGAGCTGCTTGAGGTTGGAGCTTCCAAGAAATATATCCGAGACATCAATGAACTTATGCTTACCTTAAAAAAACATAACATCTATCCGATTGCCAGAATTGTCGTCTTCAAGGATACCGTGCTTGCGCGAAAGCAGCCTGAGCTCTCCTTCCTTCACCAAGATGGAACGATATGGAAAAACAATCGAGGCGAGAGCTTCGTAAATCCTTATCGCAAAGAAGTGTGGGATTATAATATCGCCGTCGCGAAGGAAGCCGCAAAACTCGGGTTTAAGGAAATCCAGTTCGACTACGTTCGGTTCCCAGAAGGTTTTGATAACAAATCAGACACACTGACCTTCAGCAAGTCTGAACAAAGCCGAGTCGACACAGTCGCCGGTTTTGTCAAATATGCTAGAGAGCAGCTTCAGCCACTTGGCGTCAGAGTATCGGTAGATATTTTCGGTTATGCGGCATCTGTACCGACTGCTGAAGGAATCGGCCAAGATTTCGTAAAGATTTCAGATGATGTGCATGTCATTTCGCCTATGGTTTATCCTAGTCACTATAGTACCGGCTGGTTTAAACAGAAAGATCCTGACAAAAGCCCATACGAGACTATAAAAGGCGCCATGCTTGATACGCATAAGAAGCTTGATCCGAATATGGAGGTTAAACCAATTATTCGTCCATGGATTCAAGATTTCACCGCAAGCTGGCTAGGTGCCGGTCATTATGTGAAGTATGGCAAAGTTGAGGTCGAAGCTCAGATTAAAGCTTTGAAAGAAACTGGCATCAAGGAGTTTCTGTTATGGAATGCGGGCAATAAATACACACCTAACGTAGAATATGACTAGCTTAAACCGCATATAGACACACAAAAAAGGTCCACCTTCGCTATCGCAGCGTTAGTGGACCTTTTTTATTTATCGTTTATTGAGACAATCGAAGCGCCAGCTCATACATGTCTGTATCGAATGGTTTCTTCGTATTTACTACAAGATCAATATCTGTCGTTACAAGCTCACCTTTAACGACGCCGCAACCTTTGCCCGAATCGCCAGCCATTAGCTGTCTAACTGCAAAGTCGCCAAGTCGGCTTGCTAGAATACGATCGATTGCCGTTGGTGTACCGCCGCGCTGGATGTGTCCAAGAACAGTTACACGAGGCTCAATTCCACTGTTAGCCGTAATCTGTCTAGCCACTTCCTCGCCTTTTCCAGCGCCTTCTGCTACAACGATAATACTGTGACGCTTGCCTTTGGCAAAATTCGTCTTCATACGCTCAGCAACCTCAGTTAGCTCAAAAGGAACCTCTGGTACTAGGATCGTCTCCGCACCGCTTGCAAGTCCAGCATGAAGCGCGATATCGCCGCAATGGCGACCCATAACTTCAACGACCGATGAACGCTCATGTGAAGACATTGTATCGCGAATTTTGTTGATGGCATCTACTACGATGCTAACCGCTGTATCAAAACCGATCGTAATATCCGTGAACGGAATATCGTTATCGATTGTGCCTGGAAGTCCCATCGTCTTAATGCCTAGCTTGCTAAGCTTGTTAGCGCCATGATAGGAGCCGTCGCCGCCAATAACGACCAAACCGTCGATTCCTCTTGCACGAAGCACCTCAGCGCCGCGTTGCTGGCCTTCAGCTGTCATAAACTCCTTGCATCTAGCTGTTTGCAAAATCGTACCGCCGCGTTGAATAATATCGCCAACGCTTCTCAAATCCATTTGTCTTAGATCGTCGTTAATAAGCCCTTGATAACCACGTTGGACACCATATACATCTAAACCGTGAAATAATGCACTCCTTACAACAGCACGAACGGCTGCGTTCATTCCTTGCGAATCTCCTCCGCTTGTCAATACTGCGATTGATTTGACTGCAGACATGGTCATTCCTCCACATTGTTTATTTATAGTTAAGCCTGTTGTTTCCGAATCCAGATGCTGTTAATAAGGAAAAACAGACGCGTTAGCGGGCTGTTCTTCATTAGCCTCCTAGAAACATCTCTGACATCCGCCTGGTGGCGAACCTTCGGGTCTGACAAATATAAGGCTAAAAGCCCTTCAATAATCAAACGATGAAAACGAGAAGCAGGAAGCTGCTTCACATCCTCACGCGCTCGGTTCACAATTGTGCCGATACGCTCAACAAGCAGACTGTCATTATCATAATAATTGCAAAAATTAAGGTCTCCGCCTACATGATCCTCTTCTTGATCGATTAAATAATCGAGCAAAATATGAAGTCCGCAAACATGCGGAAAATAAATATTTTTGATCACTGCTGCGTCCTTCGAGGATAAACATTGTTCGCTTGCCGCTAGAAACAACATGAACATGCCAAGCGTCGAGCCTGACGCTGCTGCAAATTCATTCCACTTCAAGTTTGGATAGTCCTCGCGATGCTGCTCCCACCACGCAAACAAATGCTCCTCACGCAATTCTTTGCGTATATGCTTGTACACCTGCAGATCGCCATAAAGAGTGACAAGCTCGATCACATGCTGCTGCACACTTCCGTAGGATGGCAATTGCGCGACATGGATTTGACATGTCCGGACGAGATGATGCAAATATCCCCCATCATCCTTTTCCTCGCGAAATGCATAATAATCCTGAAGCTTGGCTTCGGGATTGACGGCATCGAGCATCGATTGATGCAATAATCGGAAATCATTCGGATCAAGAGAGGTGCTGCGGTCGCATAGATTGTCCAAGTAGTCGCTAATGGTCTGCAAAGCAACAATTAACGGTATGAGCACATGTCTCTGCTCCAGATTTGCTGCTGCGTAAACAGCGCCGCCTTGGCAATGAAACTTCTTGCTCTCCATGCTGCTAAGAGCTTGCGTTCGCAGCTCTGCATCCGGTATCCGAAGCGCAAAGACGCGATGTTGCTCCAGCTCTCGTGCCACTTCGGGAAGCACATATTTATATACGCGATGCATGAGCTTTAATGGGCTCTGGGGCACTCGATGGCCTGTCAAAGTCGTCAATCTCATGATGCACCTCTCCTCAAAATCGTTCATGAATGCCAGCGCGGCTCTAATTGCTGCTCTAAGCGATACCAAATATGAAGATCGTTTATCCTACTTGCATAATCGGCAATTTCATAATTTAGTATACAAGATTGCTCAAAGCTATCTTCTTCGAACAACTCCGCCTGCTTTTCATTAATGAACATTTCAAACTCTTTAACGCGATCGGGAATCGTCCCTCGTATGAGTTCCCATTGCAAGACGATCGTTAGCTGCACAGCTGCTGCATACTGCTCCCATTCCATTTCCAGCACGGGAATATGGATCCGAAGCCGTTCATTCCAGACAAAACGATAAGCTCCCATTGTAAACCTCCGCCTCTAAATGTATCATCTCAGCTCATAATAATCCAGCTTCAAATCTCATTGGTTCGATTACTATTCCATGTTATACTGAGTTCCATATTGTTTCAGTATAGAGATGGAGTGAGCTTTAAAAGATGGATACATCTGAGATTGCGCCTGCAGAGCGCTCTTCGACTGCACGCAAGGAAACTCTTTCATTGCGTATTTTCAGCTTTTCTGCCTATTCTACGGCGGCGATGGTTGTATCCTTTATCCCGTTATATTTTTTGGATAGAGGTTTCTCTGAGCAGCAAATTGGGATCATTTATTCGACCGGACCATTTATATCAATTTTTGCCAATATCATTCTCGGGATAGCTAGCGATAAATTCAGAACGATAAAAAAACTGCTTATGCTTCTGTTATTTGGTCAGCTTGTCATGATTTCATTGCTCTTCCCTATTGAAAACTTTGCTCTCGTTTGCCTTGTCATGATGGGCTTTTATTTTTTTCAGACACCTATTAATCCATTAAGTGACAGCTTGCTGTTATTATCAAGTCAATACACCGGAACTCCATACGCTTTGATACGCATATTCGGCTCGCTTGGTTTTGCAGTAACCGCTTATACGTTCGGACTTATTCTAAAAGAAATTGGCTCACAGTGGACACTTCCACTTGCACTTTGCACCATTGCCATCACGCTTGCTTTAACGACTAGGATTAAGGACTATCAGGGAAGCGCCCGCAAAATCGATTTCTCTGGCTTCTTCAAGCTTATTCGCCAGCGCGATGTCCTATTGTTCTTTTTAATTATTTTGACCATATCGATCCCGCACCGCATGTACGAAGGTTTTCTTGCCGTCACCATGCGTCAGATGGGAGCCAGTGATTCCCTAGTTGGACTAGCATGGCTCGTTTCCGCTTTGAGCGAGATTCCGATCCTGTTTTTACTCGGCAAATACGGCCATAAATTTAAGGAGCTGCCGCTGCTTATGATCGCATCCATTATGTATGCAATCAGACTTTGGCTGCTTAGCGATATTCAAGATCCACGCTGGGTTATTGCTACTCAAGCGATGCACAGCGTTTCGTTCGGCATTTATTTCTCAACTGCGCTGCGTTATTTGTCCCACCTTATTCCGGACGAGTTCCGAGCATCCGGTCAAGCCGTTTATGCCGTTGTCTGGACAGGACTTGCAGGCGTTATCAGCGGCATGTTCGGCGGTTATGTATATGAACATTTTGGACGCGAGACCTTCTTCCGTATGGGTGCTGGCTTCGCTCTGGTTGCTGCGGCCGCCTTCCTTACAAGGTACTATTTTAGTCGAACGAATCGATAACGAGCTCTATATCAGAAAACAAAGGCTGCTCCAGAAGGCGTATCACATACGCTTGGAGCAGCCCTTTTTGTATCGCTTAAGCTGATACTATTCTACAATTTCGAAATTGGAGTATACATCCTGAACATCGTCATTGTCTTCAAAAGCATCCATCATCTTAAGCAGCTTGTCTGCATTCTCGCCTTCGACTTTAACAATCGTTTGCGGAAGCCAGCGAACGCCAGCATTTACGAAGGTATATCCTTCCTTTTCAAGCGCATTTTTCACCTGCTCGAACTCATGCGGATGCGTCAAAATCTCAAAGCTGTCGTCATTGACGATAACGTCCTCAGCTCCCGCTTCAAGTGATACCATCATCATCGTATCCTCGTCTGTCTCATGCGCTTCACGGTCAACAACGAGCAATCCTTTATGATCGAACATATAACCTACGCAGCCGCTCTCACCCATATTGCCGCCACGTTTGTTGAACGCAGAACGAACGTCCGCTGCCGTACGATTCCGATTATCCGTCAAACATTTAACCATAATAGCTACACCGCCTGGGCCATAACCTTCATACATAATATCATCGTATTCGACGCCATCTCCAGCACCAGCAGCTTTCTTGATCGCCCGCTCGATATTATCGTTTGGCATTTGCTCCGCTCTTGCGTTCGCAATCGCTGTTTTCAAACCAAAGTTTGCGTCTGGGTTTGGTCCGCCTCTGCGAGCTTGTACGTAAATTTCACGTCCGAGCTTGACGAACTTGTTATTTTTAGCCTGATCGGCCTTTCCTTTACGGTCTTTGAACAATTTAAATTTCATTATGCTCGCTCCCCTGACAAAGTTTCCATGCAACAGTTTATCACTGCAAACAGGTCTTGGTCAATGAAAGCAAGCGCAAACGGCGGTTATTCCAAGTCATCTTTTTATAAAATTATGGCTTAGATATCCTTTATTGTTGATGATGGTTTAATGGTCCAGCTTTAAAATGTATAAAAAATACTTTGATTATTTATAAAAGGCAGACAGTATGTTTTACAAAAGATTGGCATGCGCTCCCTCATCCAGTTATGTCTCTCTTCATTGTCCAGATGAAAAGCGTAATAACCAAGGATGGATAGCAGCATAAACCCTTCTATCCGCCTCATATCCTGTACCGAAAATGGTGCTGTTTTGCTCGTATAACCTGCTATAAAATGATCACGTTCATCTGTTTTTAAGCTAAGGACACATCCAGCGACATCATAAAGATAATAACCAAAGCCAAACAAACAGAAATCAATTAGAGCAAGCCCATCCTCCGTTACGAGAAGATTGCCTTTGTTAATATCCGCATGAATGATACCCCATGTACTGGTTGCCATAGAGTAAGCCTCTAAACTTGAGTTAAGCGATTCAAAAAAATGGTTTAACGTGTTCATATCTTCGGCCGAAAAAATACCCATGGATACGCCTAGCGCTAACCTTTTCAACATCAACTCATTTTGCGCAATGCCGGCATATGCTGGTCGAACATTGCTCATTCCCATGTCTGCGCCTCTGCTGAATTGATGAAGGTTAGCCACTTGTTCCCCAAAATGAATAATATGTTCCTTCGGGATCGTCTCATTCTGTTGCATGTCCCTGCCTTCAATCCATTTCAGAAGTGTGCAATGAATGACTTCTCCATCTACAGTCACCAAAGTGACCCAATCACCCATTTTGTTACGCACCGGAGTCTGTACCCTTAAATCTGAGTCTATTCTCTCTTGCACTTGCTGCAATAATAACATCTCAGCCTTGAGACCTTCATAGGTATGCTGTAAACCACTCATATTGGAAATCACAGCTTTATGTATTCTTAATAGATATGATATTCCATTTGTTTTATCGATCACTTTATAGGTCAAGTTTTCGTTATGCCGAATAAATGCGATGGATGGATCATGAATGGAGTAATCGTTTAAAATCCCACCAATTATTTTATCGTCCAACTACTTCCCCTCCAATACAGGTTACTTAATTTGGGAATTTTTAATTAATATAACATAGAACAATTATAAAAAAAGGACTCCCTGTTTCCAGGGAGCCCTCTCCAATCGTCCATTCGCACATTTTACTATAGTTTAATGACGTTGGCCGCTTGAGCACCGCGGTTACCTTCAGTAATGTCGAATTCAACCGCTTGCCCTTCATCCAAAGATTTGAAGCCATCGCTTTGAATCGCTGAGAAATGCACGAATACGTCTTCTCCGCCCTCTGTTTGGATAAAGCCGTAGCCTTTCTCTGCATTAAACCATTTAACTGTTCCTTTCAATTGAACAACCTCCTAAATATGACCGCCGTTTTTTGAACGTGCGAGTAAAATTATTATAGCTATCCCATTTTGAAAAAGCAATTAAAGTAAAATTTTCAAATATTGACTAGATCCAGGGATAAACGGAAGATTTGAGTTTCCTAGTTCTGCACGTCCTCCGTTAGCGGCTATCATCTCAATTAGGTTATCGAGTTCAGTGTATGGCTCCCAGTTAAGTGAAATAAGCGGATAAATTCGAATTTGGCCGCCAGGCTTACCTATACGCATCAGCTCTAAAATAGCCTGTGAATGAAATTCATGCCCAAATTGGCTCGCATACAAAAACATAAAATGACTGCACAAAATGAGTGAAAAACGATTATCCTTGAAAGGCAGCTCTGGAAGCTTGCCATCTATATAGATTTGTTTATTCTCGTTTCTTAATACATCAGCTTTAAATCGTTCAATTGACGCTTCGCGGCCAGCTCGATGATTCTCAACCGATCCATAATAGCTCCAGTCGAAAAGCTCCTGAATCTTAGCAATTTTAGCTGTCGATGTCTCAATTTCCTCAGCAGCCTCAGAAATCCATTTCTCAATCCCTGCTCCGTAACGTGGATCAACAGCTTTCGCTGAAAAACCTCTATCGTTTACTTCTGCCGTGAAGGACGATCCTCCGGCTGCAACATCGAGAATTTCTCCAGTAGCTAGATCCTCCGGCTGCAAATCAAACATCCTTAAATACTCTTCGTAGCTTCTGCATGTCATAGCGACACCCATTTGTTCATAGCCCTGTTTACTCATTCCTACACTCTCCTCAGCTCGTCTCATCTCATCTTTTCTCGTTACAGCCATAGCTTCTTCTTGCAGTGTCGTATTGATTACCGCCGCCATAATGGCTATGATGATAAGAATACCATAATTAACTACTATAAGGGTGGAATTACGAATGTTTAAGAAACACGAAATTTACAAGACCGACAAATACAATATGTTGACGGTTGAAGTTCAAGGCAAAACACTTATTGTTCGCGAAATTTCTGATCAATGGGGCGAGGACACGCATACTTTTATTAGCCGCCCAGAAATGCTTCATTGGGCACAGAACCGGTTTCGCGCAGCCGACTTTGTTGGACGCGAAGAAGAGCTTGCATCCATTATGAGTGCATTAAAGGAAGTATAAGCAACACATTTCTAACCAACCAGCAGGATATTTTACACGCCGCGGCGAACATATCGTTACGCATTTGTGCATAGGTACAATTAGAATGCTGCCTTTTGAGGCCAGCCTACAATCAGGAGGACTTACCTTCAAATGGATGCTACCGCTTCAGTTATTTTCATTATTGCAGCCTTCGCGCTAGGAGCAATCGTTATCATGAAACGAGATACCTTGCCCCCTGGTATGCGCCGAGGTCTTGCACTTGTATCCATTGGATTTATTGCATTTGCGTTTTTTCTAATCGTATATGCTTTTTTCACAATGGGTACAACTTAGCCAGCAGACTGCTGAATATTCGATATCCCGTACGGACATAGTAGAAACAAACTGTGTCCCGAGGTGATAACTGGATGAAATGGCTTCCCCTGCTGCTTGTTTTAAGCCTCGTGCCGGGTGCTTCCGCTACTAATGATGCAGCGGCACATGCCGAGCATGCTTTACCAACCTTATCCATACCAAGGAGGAATTCGATGAATCACGTACCTAAACGTTCAGAATCCGCACCTGAGACCCGCTGGAAGCTAGAGGATATTTTCCCAAGCCAAGCGGCATGGGACAAGGAATATGCAGAAGCAAAAGGATTAATCAAAAAAATATCTGAATACCAAGGCAAATTAGCCGATGTCGCCCAGCTTAAAGCTTGCTTCGAGCTTGAAGATGAACTGTCGATGCATGTTGAACGGCTTTATGTATATGCAAATATGAAGCATCACGAGGATACGGCAGAACCTACATACCAGGCTCTGTCCGATAAATCCAAAAAACTAAGTGTTGAATCAGGCGAAGCGTTGTCATTCATCACACCAGAAGTACTCAGTCTATCCGATGAGAAGCTGGAGGAATTGATATCGAACGAATCTGTAGCAATATTCCGCCATACTCTCGAGGAAATGCGTCGCCAGAAAGCACACATTTTATCAAAAGACGAGGAAGCGCTGCTTGCTCAAGTAGGCAACATGAGCTCCGCATCCGGTACGATCTTCAGCATGCTGAACAATGCAGACCTCAAATTCCCTAAAGTAAAAAACGAAAACGGCGAATTGGTTGAGCTCACTCACGGCAGTTACATACAGTTTCTTGAAAGCAAAAATCAAGATGTGCGCCGCGAGGCGTTTAAAGCAGTGTACGAAACGTATGGCAAGCTTAAAAACACACTTGCTACTACATTGACTGCAAATGTTACAAAAAACAGCTTTTATGCCAAAGCTCGCAAATATGATTCTGTGCTCGATATGTCCCTTTATGGAGATAACATCCCGCAGGAAGTATATACGAACCTAATCAACACCATTCATAAGCATCTTCCGCTGATGCACCGTTATATGGAGCTTCGCAAAAAGCTGCTAGGTTTGGATGAGCTGCATATGTACGACTTGTTCGCTCCACTCGTCGACGAGTTCAAGATGGACATTACGTATGAAGAAGCCAAAAAAACAGTAAGCGAAAGCTTGAAGCCTTTGGGCGAAGATTATTTGAAGGTGCTGCAAGAGGGCTTCGATAATGGCTGGATCGATGTTTACGAGAATGAAGGCAAACGCAGCGGTGCTTACAGCTGGGGCGCATTCGGAACGCATCCGTATGTATTGCTCAATCATAAAGACAACTTGAACAGCATGTTCACTTTGACGCACGAAATGGGGCATGCACTGCATTCCCACTATTCGGACACGAATCAGAACTACCGCGATGCGCAATATACGATTTTCCTAGCTGAGGTTGCTTCTACGCTAAATGAAGCGCTGCTGATGGATCATCTCCTCGGCAAATCGACTGATCCAAAAGAAAAAATGTATTTGCTCACGTATTATGCGGATCAGTTCCGTACAACCGTATTCCGTCAAACGATGTTTGCAGAGTTCGAGAAAATCATACATGAGCGTACAGAGCAAGGCGATTCGCTAACGCCGCAAGAGCTCAGCAAAATCTATTATGATCTTAACGTTCAATACTACGGCACAGGTATGGTCGTTGATAAGGATATCGAAATAGAATGGGCTCGTATCCCCCATTTCTATAACAGCTTCTACGTGTACAAATATGCAACTGGCTTCTCTGCTGCAACCAGCTTCTCCAAGCAAATTTTGGAGGAAGGCGAGCCTGCGGTTGAGCGTTACCTTGGCTTCCTAAAAAGCGGCGGCAAAGACTTCTCGATTAACATTTTGAAAAAAGCGGGCGTCGATATGTCTTCACCTGAGCCAATTGAACAAGCAATGAGCGTCTTCGAAGAGCTTATTGGACAGATGGAGCAGTTAACGAAGTAACGCAAACAGAACAATAAAAATGTAAAGACCGTCAAGCTCACACTTGACGGTCTTTTGTTGTTCATTTAGAAGAAATTGATCGATTAATTATGGGGCTAGCATTATATTCTTGAAATAATTTGTGAATAGTCTCAAAATAATTCCATGAATCATAATATCTAAATCATCCATATCAAAATCTTCGATAATTCATTCCTAGACTAGTCTTTCCTTGGCATTCACATAGGACATTTTTTGTTAATTGAATTCACCAAAAGATTCCTTAGCGATGCTAAGAAATCTTTTGGATGTTCTATTAGAATTACTTTTTACGTATCACTGAAGTTGATATATACTGTTCTTTCAAACATAGTTTTGCAATATAGAATAGTTGTCCCATATGCTCAGAATAATGGGCAGCGCATTGATGCAGCATATCCAGATTCGTTCTTTCCCGATTTCTAACCATTTGTGTTTGTTCCAATGTCTCGTCCGTAATCATTTGAATCGTATTGATGACCAGCTGCAACCTATCTTGAATGATGGTTTGTAACTCTGCCTTCTTAACGTATGTAGGTTTAAACTCATTCTCACGGCTTCTATCGCTATCTTCACGTAAAATACCTTTAACGATTCTTTCTTCGATATTGCCATCCATGTGAATAATCAACATCGAAATGCTGTGACTTGATTGATCAGGCTGCCAATTTAGCTGTTCATCATCAAGTTGATCAACCGCTTTAAGTATTCTTCTTCGGATTTCCTTAAACTTTATAGTTAACCATTCTCGATTGAAATTGTAATCCACTATAGTCCCTCCCTGTGTAATGAAAGATTTATTTTTTACATATTTTTTAAAAATTTAAGTAACAATTATAGGATAACAATAACATAAATTCCCGGTAACATTCGGGGTTTTTGACTACGGCTTATGGATACTTTACTCTATAAGCACGTATGTGTGCTTACAAGTAAATAGATTGGTTACTTTAACGCTGTAAGAGCTTATGTGTGCTTATAGCACGGGTATGAGCTTGTTCGTGCGTCGATTTCACTCTGTAAGCACGTATTTGTTCTTACAGGGAGGTAGATGGGTTACTTTTAACGCTGTAAGAGCGTATGTGTGCTTATAGCACGGGTATGTGCTTGTTCGTACGTCGATTCCTCTCTGTAAGCACGTATATGTTCTTACAGAGAGATAGATGGGTTACTTTTAACGCTGTAAGAGCGTATGTGTGCTTATAGCACGAGTATTTGCTTGTGCGTACGTCGATTTCACACTGTAAGCACGTATATGTTCTTACAGAGAGGTAGATTGGTTACTTTTAACGCTGTAAGAGCGTATGTGTGCTTATAGCACGGGTATTTGCTTGTTCGTGCGTCAATTTCACTCTGTAAGCACGTATATGTTCTTACAGAGAGGTAGATGGATTACTTTTAATGCTTTAAGAGCGTATGTGTGCTTATAGCACGGGTATGTGCTTGTTCGTATGTCGATTTCACTCTGTAAGCACGTATGTGTTCTTACAGAGAGGTAGATGGGTTACTTTTAACACTGTAAGAGCGTATGTGTGCTTATAGCACGGGTATTTGCTTGTTCGTACGTCGACTTCAATCTGTAAGCACGTATATGTTCTTACAAGTAGGTAGATGGGGTACTTTTAACACTGTAAGAGCGTATATGTGCTTATTGGTTGGTTTTGCGGTTGTTCGAGTGAAATGACATTTTTGCTGCACTTATTTCACAGTGCAGCAAAAAAAGAAAAAAAGACTGCTCAGGTGAATTTCTTCATCCTGAACAGTCTTTTTTATCGGCTAATCGCATCGGTCATAGAAAAATATGACCGATACCCCATGCTAGCGCGCCTGCGAACAACGACGACAGAAGGTTCACTCTGTCGTTATTCAGCCAGGCGAAGCCGCGCACTTGATCCGCCGCGCTGCCGCAATGCGCGGCGCGCTCGATCTCGCTGCCGCATACCCGGCAGCGATACATGGCCTGGCCGGTTGCGCCGAGCAAAGAGTCGGCGAAGGCACCGGCCAGGCCGGCGGCGGCCGCTGCGGCGATGTATACCGCCGCTGCGGCTCCGCCGCCAAGCGTACCCGCAGCAGCCTCTGCTGGCTGCGGGGCCGCAAGCAGCAGCACGGCAACGGCGCCGATGAACACGGCGCCTGCGAGCGCTGCTGCACTGCCGAGCGGCGTGACACCGCCGCTCGTTCCAGGAGCGACCAGCTTGCCGCTCGTCACCGATCGCGGCGCTATCTTGCTTAGGGCCCCAATTTCAGTGGCCCATGTATCCGCGTTTACGGCAGCCATTACGCCGATGTACGCGAATAGCCAACCCTGATCTGGCCATATTGCATTAGCAGCGCATAGTAGGAGGCCAACACCGCCGTTTGCCCACACTTGCCCAGCATCACGGCGCCCTGTCTTCTCATATTTTGCTTCGGCAGCTTCCTTCGCTCGGTGCTTTCTCTTCCACTTGGACCATACACTCGAAGAAACAAAAAAACCAATCAATAATCCGAACCAGACGGGTTCCCCAAGTGTTACGAAACCTGTTCCCATTATGATCGCAGAGCATGCGCCTGATGCAGACAACGAACGAACGTGATAGGCTGCTGCGGCAATAAAGCAGCTTCCTACTAAACCGATAATGAGACGCAACCACCATTCATCTATCCATCCTACCATCTAGTGAGCGACCTCCTGCTTATGCAAGAACCGAAATAAAAACTTGATTCCTTATTCATTGTTCTCAGCCCGCAGCTCATGCCAGCGTTCTGGGTAATTTGTGCATATTAATAATTCCGGATCAAGTGCAGCAATTTTACGAATCGCACGTTTCTCATTGATCGTCCAAGCCATAATTTGAATGCCTGCATTTTTCAAAAGCTCGACTCTTTCCTTGTTCAACTTGGAATAGCTGATCGATAAAAAATCAGCGCCGAGCTCCATTAGCTCCTTCGGCAGCGAATTGCGCCAGCCATCTATAATAAGACCCGTGCGAATTTGGCTGGAAAGCCGCTTCATTCGATATAATGTTCCTTCATGGAAGGAAGTGATGACCACTTCATTCTCCGCTTGATAAGCCTGTATACAATCGAGCACCTTCTGCTCGATCAACGGATAACGGATACCATCCGTCTTCAATTCAATGTTAAGCTTACAGTGGCCGACAGCTTCTTTAAGCACCTGAGCAAGAGTCGGAATTTGCTCTCCTTGATACTTTTGTGAAAACCAATTTCCCGCGTCCAGCTCAGCGAGCTCAGCAGCCGTCTTTTTTTTCACATCGCCTTTTCCATCCGTCGTTCTACGCAACGTATAATCATGGATTACCATCGGTACATGATCCTTTGAAAGATGAACATCAATTTCAATCCATTCGATATCTGGATCAGCGAGCGCCAATCGTATTGCTGCCATCGTATTTTCCGGCGCGCGGCTAGACCAGCCTCGGTGCGCTACGCACGGATTTTTCATTAAACGATCATCCTCTCACTCGGCTCATTGTACTGGTGTAATTCGTCCATCCTCATTCAGCTTTACGCCAAAGGAGACCGACGTCAGCCGATCGAGTAACGCTTTTGCTTTTTCTCCCTCTAATGGAGTCGGCTGCGCATTGACTGTAAACATCGGATGAAACGTCATCTCACAATCCCCGTTTTTTGAGCATATAGCGTCAAGTACACCTGTCTCGCCCGCTGTCTCCTTAGGATATGAGGTAAAAATAAAGTTTCCTAAACTGTATGCAATCCATTTGCCTTTATACATTTCAAAGCCTTGCATCACATGTGGATGACTCCCGATCACAAGATCCGCTCCAGCATCGATATATTGTTTGCCAAAATCCTTCTGATAAGGCTCTGGCTGATCCACTCGTTCTTTGCCCCAGTGCACCATCACAACTACGATGTCTGCTTCCTTCTTTGCTTTCGCAATCGCTTCTGTCGCGCGCCTTGTATCGTAGGTTTCTGCTAATCCTGGTACATTTTTATCCGCTTTCCATGAAGAGAACGGCACCACTCTGCTCAGGCCAATATACGCTACTTTAATACCTCGAACCTCTTTGATAACTGGGGTAAACGCCTCTTTATCATTATTCCCCGCACCCATATGCGACAAGCCCGCTTCATCCAAATATTTCATGGTGTCGAGCATACCCTCAACGCCTTGATCAAGCGCATGATTATTCGCTAGGCTCATAACATCAAAGCCTGCATTGCGTATCGATGGAAGCACGTCCGGCGAACCTTTAAACACATAAGGTGTTCCCTCTACCGGGGTTCCCCGCTCCGTTACTGGAAATTCTAAATTTCCAGCCGTCAGATCCGGTTCGCTTAAGTAAAGCATAGAAGGTTGATAGAGATAGTCATAGCCCTCACGCGCAGTAATTGCACTCACATAATCAGAAACCAACAAATCTCCTACAAAGGAAAGGCTAATTTTCTCTTCCTCATTGCCTGCTGCGTCAGGCTCCAATACAGCAGAATTATCTTCTTCATCAGGAAGATTAGACCCTGTTTCTTTCCCTGACAAATCTACATCTTCCGTAAAATCCGGCTCTTTTCCTGAACCTTCATTACCAGTGTTAACAGCTTGATTTTGTCCTTTATTCTCACCGTTTGCGAAACTCAACAAACCCTTTAGTTTATCTGAATTTTCAGCAGCAAGCCAGACTCCGAACACGACTATAATGATGCCTAGCAGCGAGAAATTAACGATTAATAGTCTTCGAAGCCTCTTTTTACGTTTAAACTTGTCCTGCTGATGCGTTTCGGAACGTGATACGTGCATGGAAGATGGCTCCTCTTTAATAGATTAAAAGTCCATGAAAAGTTAGACTCTTCCATTATAGCAATGATCCATCTTCGCGGGGAGAACTATTATTGTTAACTTACTTTAATAGTTCCTTAGCAGCTTCCTTGCCCTGTCTGATGCAGTCCGGAAGACCTACCCCATCGAATGCTGCACCCGTTATCCAGACGCCTGGCAGCTCCCGTTCGAAGCGATCTCGAAGCTGCTTCATATTATCAACATGCCCTACGGGATATTGCGGCATTGAGCGAGGCAACCTCGTAATCTCAACAAACAACGGATTTGCCTTTATGCCCATCGTCTCTTCAATATCTCGCCGTACAACCTTAATAAGCTCCGCATCCGGAAGTTTGACGCTTTCTTCATAACCCGATCGTCCCACATAGCAGCGCAGGAGCACCTTATCATCAGGACTCGAATGCAGCCATTTATTTGACGTCCATGTGCAGGCCGTAATTTGCAAGCCTTCCGAGCGAGGCACAACGAATCCTGATCCGTCAAAATTCAGCCCAAACGTTGCTTTATCAAACGCCAGCACTACGTTCGCAACTGAAACATAATTAATCAACCGCAGCTCGCTAACTTCCGTCAAAGGCGCTAGCAGCTCTACCGCATTATATGCAGGTGCTGTCATCACGATTTGATCAGCCCACAGCCTCTCACCGCTATCGAGGACAACCTCATAACGAGCTCCCTCTGCCTCAATTGAAACCTCTTGATCGCTACCCGGTGCTTGATCCGCACAACGTTTAATTTCCAAAACCTTCGTACCAAGTCGTCTCTGCAACTTGCTCAAAGACTTATCAAGTGCATCAACGAGCGTAGACAAACCACCCTTAAACGTCAAAAAAGTTCCACCCTTTGCCACAGCCGGAAGTGCTCCTGCAGCAGCACTTACTTTACGGTTATGCTGCATGCCGCGAATAAGGCTGCCATGTTTGCGCTCTGACGCTGCAAATTGCGGAAAGGTCGCTTGTAGACTTAGCTTCTTCAAGTCACCTGCATAAATGCCTGCGAGCAGCGGCTCCGCAATGCGCCGCATGACTTGATTACCCACTCTACGCTCCAGAAATCCACCAAGCGATTCATCGCTTTGCTCCTTGCGTACTGGAATCACCAGATCCATTAATGCCCGCAGTTTACCGCCCCATGACAGCAAGCCTGTTTTCACGAAAGGTCCAATTTCGGTCGGTACCCCCAGCACCAGGCCCGCCGGCATCGGAAACAGCTTTCTCTGATGCAAAATATATGTTTTTTTCGCTCCCGGATTTGTTGTTGTAAGCTCGTCCGCTAGGCCAAGCTCCTCCGCAAGGTCAATAATAGCAAGCTTGCGCGCCAAAAATGAATCCGGTCCTTTCTCGATGACGAACCCGTCACGCTGCAGCGTATTAATTTTTCCGCCTAAGGCAGGAGCCCCATCTACAATGGTCATTTCAAGCTCTCTGCCTTGCCGCTCCGCTTCCCGCTGCAAATAAAAAGCGGAGCTCAGTCCGCTGATCCCTCCGCCAATAATGACAATTCGATCAGGTTTTCCGATTCTCCGCATCTCATTCATTCCTTCCCTTGACTGTCCAAAGCCTCGATGACCGATTCTGCCAATGTTTCCATATATAAAGGATCACGATTCAGCATCGCAATTCTATCCAAAGTCATATTCAGTTCTTTCGCAGCAGCTTGTGCTTCGATATCAAGATCGTACAACACTTCCAAATGATCCGAGACGAAGCCAACTGGTGCAACAAGCACAGCTTTAACGCCCTCTTCTGCTAGTACAGGCAATGTTTCCAAAATATCAGGTCCGAGCCAAGGATCTCTCGTCCGGCCTGCGCTTTGCCAAGTAAACTGCCAATCCTTCACATTTGCTGCTTTCGCAACCGCTGCGGAAGTTTCAAGCAGCTGCTGCTCATATGGATCACCTAGCTCACGAATTTTTTCAGGCAAGCTATGTGCGCTAAATAGTACTTTCACATTTTCTTCGCCATCCGTAGCAGTGGCCAAGCGTTCTAATCCAGCGACAACCCGATCAGTAAGCGCTTTTAGCAGCTTCGGATGCATATGATATTGCTTTACGAAAGTCATCGCGATACCTAGCTCTTTCGCCTTTTCCTCCGCACGCTTAATATAGCTGCCTACACTCATCGTCGAGAAATGTGGCGCAAGCACGATTCCTACCGCTTGGGTAATGCCGTCCTTCGCCATTTGCTCAACACCGTCTTCAATATACGGCTTTGCGTGCTTCAAGCCCTGATAACATGTGAACGAATGAGGTGCGAGCTGCTCTAGTTTATCCTGCAAACCGGCTACCTGACCGTTAGTATTTTCCCGCAGCGGGAAAACACCGCCTACGATCGCTTCATAACGACCCTTCAGCTCGGCAAGCAGCTCAGGTGTTGGCGCATTGCCGCGGCGTATATGCGTATAATAAGTTTCGACATCATCCATCGACTCCGGCGTTCCGTAGGACATTACAAGAACGCCTATTTGTTTCGCTTTATGCTCAGACATGACTAGTCTCCTTATGGCTGCGTGCAGCGATCGCCTTTTTGGAATACGATTGTACGAATGCAGTTAACTGAGCCAGCTTCTCGAGAGATGCTTCAGGGAACAAACCGTGGCCAAGGTTGAAAATAAAGCCTGGCTCTTCTATTCCACTATCAATGATTTCTTTCGCATAGGACTCAATCACGCTAATTGGCGCTGTGAGAATTGTAGGATCTAGATTACCTTGCACCGCAAAACCTTGTTCCAGTCTACGACGACCTTCTGCAATCGAAATCCGCCAATCCAAACCGATGACATCTGTTTTTACATTTAACAGTTCCGGAAGCAGCTCCCCTGAGCTTACGCCTGGGAAATATATTTTCGGCTGCGGCAAGTCCGACAGCTCTGAGAAAATACGTTCGATAGTCGGCAATACGAATTTCCGGAAATCTGCTGGTGTCAACGCTCCTACCCAGCTGTCAAACAATTGAAAAGCTTTACCGCCTGCAGCGATATGCGCGCGCAAATAAGTAATGACCATGTCGCCAAGCTTGCGCATCAATTCATGCCATAGCTCCGGCTCACTGTACATCATTTCTTTCGTACGCAAATAGTTTTTGGAAGGTCTTCCTTCAATTAAATAGCTCGCGATAGTGAATGGTGCACCAGCGAACGTAATAAGCGGTACTTCTAGCTCGCGGTCTAGTATACGGATCGTTTCAATGACATGGCCTAGATCGCCTTCCACATCGATCGGCTTCAAGCGCTCAACGTCAGCCGCCGAACGGATCGGATTCGCGATTACAGGGCCAATGTTAGCAACGATATCAAAATCAATTCCGATAGATGCTACTGGATTCATAATGTCTGAATACAAAATAGCTGCATCAACACCCAGCTTGCGAATCGGCATCATTGTTACTTCAGCTGCAAGCTCTGGCTGTTTGCATATTTCAAGCAACGAATACTTCTCTTTTATTTTGCGATAATCAGGATCATATCTTCCCGCCTGTCGCATGTACCATACAGGTATTTGGTCTACTTGTTCCTTCAGGCAAGCCCGTATGAAACGGTCGTTATAAGACATTCCCGTTCCCCATTTCTATGTATTTTCCTATGCTTCCATTATGCCCTTTTTCCGCAAACCTAACAACCGCTGGCACTCCACTTCCTATGACAATAGTATGACAATCAGCTGCAGCTTGCATGAAGGACCTATGAAAAAAGATGGCTTCATTAATAAGAGCTGTAACACTCTAACTAAAAAGCCATCTTGTACTTATGACATTCTCTAGAATTAGGTTGATTGCTCCTGAGTTTTCTTCGTATCACTGACTTTACGGAAAACGTCTGCATATTGAGGGAATATGTACGTTTGAATATTCATTCGCAAGGAAAGAATCGCTTTATCTTTCGTAATAAAAGGATGCGAATATAAATCAGGATAATCCTTATTAATGGATTCTTTAGTTAATTCCGTCAAATTCCATTTTTGTAATGTAAACAACCGTTCATGCTTCTGCATATTGTCGATATAGAGCAATAAACTAGGAAGATGGCCAATGACAACCACTTCGAGGTTATTAGTAATGATATTTAGATTGGGCACAGCAGTCTCAGAGGTTTGTGGATTATTTTCATCCTCATTCGATTGCTTTACATAAGCTAGAGGTGCCATAGAGAGCAACGCTAACTCATTGAAAAAAATAAGGTTATCGGAATCAGCTCTCTTTACAGGTACACGGCTCGTTAATTGTTCTATTTCTTTTTTTGATATTTTCTCATCAGAGAATTCGTTTCTTACACTTTGCAGCATCAGTTTTTTCTGTTCTGACACTTGTTTAGTCTGACTCAAGTTCTCTAGCTCAGGTAATAGATAAACAAATAAAGATACTGCGTTCACCATTATTAATATAGCTATCCCAATTATAATATAGATCTGAAATTTAGTAAGCGACGGCTTGGCAACTTTTAATTTGATCTCCATGTTTATTGAGCTCCTTTATCCTTGTTTAGCTCAATGACTAACGTTAGCTTATACACTTCTTTTCTTTTCGTTTCTATGACCGTTTCGCCATTTGTACCAGAAGAAACAGCTTCAGCAGACGTTTGCTCGTCCGCTTTCTTATAGAAAGAAGATAATACAACGCCTTGAAGCTTATCATTATCTTCTAAGTCCTTCATATATTGAATTACCTCAGAAGCCTTCTCGAAATCGAGTTCCATACTTATTTTCAGATCATCACTAGCGGAAATCGTCACTATTTTTGTTGTTAACGGCAAATTCCCAATTATTGCTGCCAAATAAGACTTCCATTCCGTACGATTAAGCTCTAATTGGGCAATCATTTGCTCAGCTTGTTTATATCCATCCACCTTCACCTTCAAATCGCCATTATTACGAATATTGTCGGCTTCCTGCTCCGATCGTAAGCTATCCTGTTGATGTCCTCTAGCTTCCGCTTGCCAAGTCTTCGTATAGAAAAATTGAGCGCCTAACAAAATAATCATTAATAACAGCATCAGCGGCAGCAGCTTGGGGTTTTTGGAGTTTGATTTTTGCTTAGCAGGCAGTAAGTTTATAGATTTCATGTTTCCTTCCCCCTCAAAGCTAAACCAAGCGGCACGGCATACATTGGAACGCTCCAGCTGTTATCGTTTCCTGCTTCAGATATTAGATCCAAATTTAGCAACTCTACAGGCGGGGTTAGACTATCTTCCATTAAAGAAGCTAGCTTATCTAGTTGTAAAATATCACCTGAGACTAGTACTCGGCTGAATGTACGTTCACTCTTATTGATATTGTAGTAATAAAAATTCATTAACCGCTCCAGCTCTGATATTAAATCCTGTGCAGCATTCATGAAAAATTGCTCAGGGTTTGAGTAGTTATCCAGCCAAATATTTTGTTCAACATTGTTTTCTGTAACTAGTGATTTGAAGGATACCTCAACATTACGAGTAATTTTGAAATGTCCATCTTCAATAATAGTTATCTCACTGTTTAGCTCATTTACATTAACGATGATATTAATCCCTTCAGCTTCGATATGTCCCCATTCTACTAGCCGCAGTAGAGAGAATGACTTAATCTCAATGCTGCAAGGAATTAATTTCAGTTGCTCAAAGACATCCACGTAGTCCTGTAGTATGCTCGTTGGAGCAGCAACCACCAATACCTCGCACAAATTCGCTTCATCCGATGGAAGCTCTGCCTGAGAGTTAACTGCCTTCGGCAGCTTGATGAAATCGTAATAAGGATCGTCAAATGCCATACTCAAGTTATTTTTCACTTCGAACTGTATAAGCTTCTTAAGCTCAACATTTACGATATCAGGCAGCTTGAGACTTCTTACCATCACTCGTTGACTAGGAATGGCGAAATGAACGTATCGACTTCCAAAGCGTCTTGAGTCCAACACTATTTTCAATACAGCTTGCAGCTTTTCCTTATCAACGACCATTCCATCGTCTACAACACCCACTGGCAGCTCTCTTGAGGAGTAGTTCATTAATTGAACAGCCTTCTTGCCCTTTTGTTGAATCTCACAAACCTTAACATGGCTGTCTGTAATTTCAATACCAAGGGTTTGATGACCATTAGCTAGTTTTCTAAGTACAGACTGATTCATCTCTCATCCCCCTCGCAGCAGTGTAAAATGTAGTTACTTAATGCAAATACGTTCTTGTGTATATCCTTTATCAAGACCCTCTAGATATGAGGGGGTTGCATACTCCGTATTAAAATTCGTAGTACCACCTACGTAAAAACCTTTGGTTTGATTGCTATTCCAGTCCTTCTTCAAATTCTGGAAGGTAGCATTCTCAAATACTAAAAGCATACCACCAACATCAAGGCTCCCATTCAGTGTCCAATTACCGAAGGTTAAATCAGTTTTTGAAATTAGATTTTCACCAATCTTTATTACCGCATCAGATTGTATAGTATTTTTAAAAACTATATTTCCCTTTGATACTAATGAGCCTTTAATATTGAATGCTTTCTCGATAGTGCTATTAACAGTAAAATCTCCTTCCACAACCACGTTGCCAAGAACATTAAAATCAAAAACTGTATTTTCTAGTAGCAGATTCCCTTTTATATGAAAAGAGCCGCCCACTTGAAAATTTTTCTTAATGACATCATTAAAGATTAAGTTTTGATTTACAATTACATCTCCTGCGACGACAAAGCCATAAACTGTATTTTTGATTTGAAGGAGTCCTTTCACTTTCAAGGATCCCCCAAATAAGAACAATCCTGCCACACCATCTCTTGACTCTGCAACAGGATTGGTGAAGAGCATCCCGCCTTGAACAACAACATCCTTTTTCACATCAAAGCTCGTAATTCCGTTCGTTGCTTTTATACTTCCCTTTACAACCATACCACCGTTGACATGCCATCTTAGCACGGTGTTATTATATTCGACGTCCCCATTCACAATAATGTCTCCTGTGACAATGAGGTTGTTCAGTGAATTTTTTACAACTAAATTCCCGCCCACGATCAAGTCGCCATCGATAATGATCGTGTCATTCGTTCCTCCTTCTCCTATGACTACATTCCCTTTAACAAGAACATTTTTCTTGAAAGTAATCGAACTCAATTTATTGATTTGTTTAAATGTCAAATTCCCTCCGACACGAACGTCTCCGTCAAATTGAACTTTTGCATCAACGATATCCTTGAAATACAAATTTCCAGTTGCCTCAATAGAATTTCCGTCACTATTGGAATTAATGACAATATCATTTGTAATTGTAGAGTTTTTCACTTCGCCGATATTAATAGTTCCCGCATTAACAATCGCTGGTCCTGATTGTTTTTTATAAAGTTCACTTGATGTGACGTTATTGTCCAATGCTGCGACGTCACTGAATCGATTATCCGTGAATACATTCTGGAATGCGTCAGAAATGACATTTGAAGAATGATTGATATAATAATCTGCTGTTGGAGCAAACCAAGCTTGAAACTGAGCATCCGTATATTCATTTAAAATATGCGACGTCGGCAGCGCTTGTCCCGTTGCAGGTAATATGTAGCATGCTGCAAAAATTTTATTGTTTTTATTATCCTTATTATCTGTTGTATTGTTACTATTTTTCATAATCACCTTATTGCCAGTTGAAGGGACCGGCGGGGTTGGTGATGGTGTAGGACCTGGAGTTGGAGTTGGTACAACGACGATCGGAGGAGCGGTAGGTACATGAAGCGGAACTAAATTATACTTTAGTTTGCTTGCACGAACCTGATTTCCGTTTCCGTAATTTGCTTTAAAGACTACAGCAATCGGCTTATTATGGCTGTCATTCACAATTTCCGCTTGAACGTTTAATTGGTCCATTCCATTGACAATCTTAACCAAACGATTGATGTTTAGCAAAGTATTGTTCGTTTCATCAATCTGTTTCATATCCTCATACATTCTAGCGAACACGGTCATACCTGAATGAGCATCCGTGAAAGACTTCTCTGAATTTGCGTTTGTTTTGGCTTGCAGCAATCCGATACTCGTACTCATAGCAAGCGAAGCTATTACAATGGAAATCATAACTATGAATCCAAAAACAAGCATTAACGTTCCGCCTTTTTCAGACTGAAAAGATTTAATCATTGCCTTTTCCCCCTTGAACATATTATTCTATGAGTAAATCGATCCGACTACTTAACTATAAGGGAGCTGCCCGATGCGCAATCAAAAAGGACTAACATTAATAGAAGTTTTGGGCTCCATCGTCTTATTAGGCATCGCAGTTCTAGGCATCACATTCATTTTGCAGCAAACCACATTAGATACCAAGTCAAATGAAAAATCAGATGAAGCTGTTGTTGTTGCTAGAAATGTTATGGAAGAAATCAAAAACAAACTAAGAACGAACGTTGTACAAACTTCTGTGTATGGACAAGCGATTTCACTAGAAAATCTGCGCAATCTTTCATCAACCACCATTTATTATCCGGATGCTGCTGATCGGCGGTATGAACTGCAGATTCAATCATATACAGCATCGTTAGGAACGGTATCTCTTACAGATACAGCAATATCCGATTTAGACTCCATTTTCCGCCGAGTTACTGTCAATTGTATTGAGGTCTCTTCTTCCAAAAAATTCGAATTAGAAGCGTATGTTGAATACCAATAATATCGATTGAGGTGAACAGAATGAGATATTTTCTAAAAAATGAAAAAGGATTGACGCTTGTTGAAGTAACTGCCGTTCTTGTTCTTTCGGTCATTATTTTAGGCTTCTTAATCTACCTGCTAAACTATTCAAATATGAGTCTAAATCAGGTATCAGCTAGAGAGAAAACACTCCAACAGCAAAGGGATATCATGAGCCAGGTTGTGAAAACAGTCCGTAAAGGCTATTCGCCAGCGCCGCTTGAGAGTAAATCTAGCAATTTGCGACTTGTTAGTTCAGATAACGATGAGGCAGTCGATTACACTTATGATAGCTCTTCAAAAACACTTCATGTCTCTTATAAACCGATTGTTGAGAACGTTGTATCCGCAACCCCAACTTCAAGCTTCACATTCTCTGATCATGTAGAAAATATTCTATTTGATGCCAAAGACGGTCGAATAGAGATTACTCTTGAGATGAAGCTGCCAAACGATTCGATCAAAAAAACATCAACCGTTGTCTATACCACTCAGCGAATCAGCTAAAACTGCAGCAAAGATAAATACCATCCAATCAAGCCGTTCCCCCAATAATAAGCTGCTAACGCACCTGCAGCGATATAGGGTCCGAACGGTATCGTTTTGCCTCTGGACTGAGCCCCTGTTGCAATTAAAGTAAGCCCTCCGATTAATCCAAATAAACTGGCGAGAAACAAACTGAGCAAGGTGAGCTTAACTCCTAAGATCAAACCTATGAACACATAAAGCTTGACGTCTCCGCCACCCATCGTTTCTTTCTTCAACACCTTATTTCCAATGATGCCTATGATTAACAATGCCCCGCTGCCAACAAAAGCAGCGATGCCATAATTCAATATCGGAAGCGAATGAACGAATAGTCGAATGCATACTGCTCCGACCACACCAACCGCCACCACTTTATTTGGAATAATCATATCGGTAATATCTGTTTGTACGATGATAACTAAAATACTTATGAAGAACAGAGCAGCGAGCAGTTCAAGCTTCCAGCCTATGTAATAAGCAGCATGAGCAAACAGAACGGTCGTTATAAGATCGCCGACGGGGTATCGCCACACAATTAGATTTTTACTTACTGTGCTCTTGAACGTCGAGATTAGTACTGATAGCAATGGCACTGTAGCATACCATTTCGGATTTACTTGATTGTTTAGTTCGTATGTAGGTGGATAAACAGGAAGAAGCCGTTCATCCCAGCGGATAGCAACAGCGTTAAGGACACCGCTAAGAAGCAACCCAAAAAGCGCGAATGCGATAATAGCTGGTGTGGTCATTTTTATTACCCTTCTTTGCTTGAAAAAATTTATAGAAAGGCAACCTTGAGAGGTTGCCTTTCTATTGTGTATTCAATTATGGTGTATTATCTATAACAGTAATGGTCCACGTTCCGTTTGTAGCATGTGGAACTGCCTTCGCAGAATCAAATGTAGTAGCAGTGTTTTGCCAAACGACAGTTGAATTTAAGTAACCCGCTGATACTAGTTCTGCAATGGTTACAATTTTTTCTCCAGTTGTTTCTTCATCAATTACATACCTCAACATTGCTTCTTTAATCAAGTCTACAGAAGCCTCATCAGCTCTAGTTTTCGATTTTGAAATCGTCCCACCAATAGCCGGAATAGCAATCGCAGCAATAATTCCCACAATAACTAGTACCGCAAGCAACTCGATAAGCGTAAGACCCTTTTGATTCCGTTTCAATGCCATCAACATAAACATTCTCCTCTCAATTTTTAATTCATATTTAAAAAAAGTAAAACCAAGGAAGTGGTACGACGTATAACAGCTCTGAGCAAGGGGTACATCTATGCTCAGAAAGGATACCTCTAATTCCCCATAATGTAGAAACATCAATCTATAAATAGCTTTGCATCATCTTAAATGTTGGCATCATTACCGCCATAACGATGACACCTACTACTGCGGTTAGCAAAACAATCATAAGCGGCTCTAACAGCGCCTTGAGACGATCCGCCATCTGATCGACGTCTGACTCATAGAAATCTGCAACCTTATCCAGCATGTCCTCAGTTGAACCTGAACGCTCCCCGATAGCCATCATTTGAACAACCATTGGGGGAAAAAGATTGGATTGTTTAAGCGTTTCTGACATCGTTTCCCCACTTAGAACCTTTTCCCTAGTATCCAAAATCACCTTCCCCATTGCCTCATTTCCTACAACATTCGAGACGATAGACAAGCCTTGCATAAGCGGAATAGCAGCAGCTATAAGCGAACTAAACGTTCTTGAGAACCGGGCAATTGCTTGCTTATGCCATAATGTGCCGAATACTGGTATTTTGAGCAGCAAGTAGTCCACTTTTTGTCTGCCGGAAGCTGTACGCCTAAAAAGTTTCCATAATAAGCTAGGCACAAACATTGCCGCAATTACGATATACCAGAAGCTCTGCATAAATTCACTAACTGACATGACGATGCGCGTTGGCAATGGCAGCTTGATTCCCATTCCCGCAAAGCTGGTCACATACTGAGGAATAACAAAAAGCATCATGAAAATAACGACGAGAACCATCATTACGAGCATCACCGTTGGATAGACCATTGCTGACTTTACCTTTTCTCTTGTATTGCGCTCTTTCTCGAAGAAAACGGCCAACCGATGCAGCATCGTATCCAGATTTCCTGCCACTTCACCCGCCTGAACCATGCTGATAAATATAGGCGAGAATACGGTAGGGTATGCGGACACTGATTCAGAGAACTGCTTGCCGCCTCTCATCTCTTCAGCAATGGCTGCGAGAAGTTTGGATAAGGTTTTGCTATCAGTCTGTTCACTCAAAATTTGAACAGCCTCTACTAAACTAACACCAGCTTGATACAGAGTAGCCAGTTGCCTGCAAAAGACGTTAAATTGATCCATCTTGACTCGCGGCCCGCCAAACGTTATATCCTTATATAGCGTAGATTCGTTCGTATCTAATATATCCGTAACCCACAAGCCCTTCTCACTCAGTGCCTCGTGTGCGCGCTGCATCGTATTCGCCTCAAGAATTCCAATTGACTTCTTGCCACTGGAAGTAATCGCTTTGTACCGATATTTCGGCATTATACCCACTCCAATGAAACTCGAATGTTAAACTTATAGCTCACCGAATCCGAATAACGCTTCTCGGGCATCTTCTATTCTGACCTGACCCTGTTGCACAAGCTCGCGCAGCGCATACTCCATCGTCTGCATGCCAAGCGCCTTGCCTGTCTGCATAACTGAACGTATTTGGTAGATCTTCTCCGTTCGTATCAGATTGGAAACAGCGGGCGTATTAACGAGCACTTCAAAGGCAGCCGTCCTTCCTTGACCGTCTGACTTCGGCAATAGACGTTGCGAGATGACACCTAGTAAAACGGCTGCCAATTGAATTCGAATTTGCGCCTGCATCGCAGGCGGGAAAACATCAATAATACGATCAATCGTTTGCGGTGCGTCCGCAGTATGTAAGGTGCCAAATACGAGATGTCCGGTTTCCGCTGCACTAATTGCTGTACTTATCGTTTCTAAATCTCGCATCTCACCTACGAGTACAATATCAGGATCCTGTCGGAGCGCTGCTCGCAGGCCATCAGAGAAGGACGGCGTATCCAGACCAACTTCACGCTGATTGACCATCGATTTCTTATGATCATATATAAACTCTATTGGGTCCTCTAGTGTTATAATATGAGCATTTTCCGTTCGGTTCAGATGGTCGATGATGGATGCTAACGTGGTAGACTTCCCGCTTCCCGTAGGCCCAGTTACTAGTAGTAAACCTTGTGGTTTCTTCGCAAATTCAGACGCCATCCGCGGCAGCCGTAGCTCCTCCATAGAAGGAATTCGGCTGGGTACTATTCGAATAGCAAGTCCGACGCTGCCTCGCTGCTTATAGGCGTTTATTCTAAATCTAGCGAGTCCCGCAACCCCGTAAGAAAAGTCAACGTCACCATTTTGCTGAAGCGCAGTATACTGTTCTTCATTCATGAATTGCTTAGCGAGCTCAAGCGTATTAATCGGCTTTAACAACTCATCATTTATAGGTATTAATTCTCCGTGAATTCGGAATATGATGGGAGAATTAACTGTAATGTGAATATCAGATGCTTGTTTGGAATGAGCTAAGCGAAGCATTTCCTCTGCCTGCATGATCAGCCCTCCCCTTCTGGCAATAACTAACTAGCCTTTATTCTCCATGTCCTAGTACACGAAAAACTTCAGTAACCGTTGTAAGCCCTTCTGCTGCTTTCCGTAATCCATCCACCATGATCGGGATCATTCCTTGCTTGAGCGCATGTTCATAATACTCATTGTCAGATCGCTTAGAAATAATGAAGGAGCGAAGTTCATTATCTACAAACAGCACTTCATGAATTGCTAATCTGCCTTTATAGCCGGTACGACCACATTCTCCGCAGCCCGCACCTTTGTATAGATGATCCGTTCGGACGCCATAGTTTGTTATAAGTTCTAATTCCTTATCAATCGGCGTATATCTCTGCTTGCAATGCTTACAAATCCGTCTAACAAGCCGCTGTGCCACGATACAATTGACAGAAGACGAAATAAGAAAGGGCTCTACTCCCATATCTATTAATCTTGTAATTGAATTCACTGCGTTATTCGTATGTAATGTACTCAGAACCAGATGTCCAGTCATTGCGGCACGCACTGAAATTTCTGCTGTCTCTGTGTCTCGAATTTCCCCTAGCATTACGATGTTCGGGTCCTGCCGCAAAATAGCCCGTAATCCTCTCGCGAACGTCAAACCACTTGTAGGGTTAACCTGAACCTGATTTACACCTTCAAGCTGATATTCTACTGGGTCCTCTACAGTAATGATGTTCACATCTTCTTTGTTTAAATGGGCAAGAGCAGAATATAGCGTTGTAGACTTACCGCTTCCTGTCGGACCAGTTATAAGCACTACACCATAAGCCATTTCTATACTTTTGCGAAATACCTGCTCATTACGCTCAGATAATGCTAGTTTTGAGATATCCGCCAATGAATTTCCAAGATCCAATACTCGAATTACTACCTTCTCGCCATGAATCGTCGGCAATGTCGAAACCCGAACATCCACTTTTCGAAAATCGATATCCAGCTCTACTCGTCCATCTTGCGGAAGACGACGCTCTGCAACGTTCAAATTAGCCATAATCTTAATGCGGGCTACAATAATGCTATGCATATTTGGCGGGAGCGTTCGCTCCGTTCTCATCACACCGTCAACGCGGTAACGTATACGGAAGCTTCCGTCCTGTGGATCAAGATGAATATCACTCGCACCCAATTGTACAGCTTGTACAATAACTTGATTGACGGTTTTCACGACAGGAGAATTTTCATCCGAAATCGCGTGATCCTCGTCTATATCTTTTTGCTGCAAATTCTGACTGATCTGCTCGATTGTATCTTGAAGCCCATAATAACGGTTAATGGCACGTATAAGCTCATCTTTAGAAGCTATTACTGGCTCAATTCGAAGCCCAGTAGCAATTCGTATTTCATCAATTGCGAAGTAATCTAGCGGATCCGCCATAGCTAGAATCAGCTTATTGCCTTCCATGCGAAGTGGCATGACACAATGCTGGTCTGCCAGCTTCTGAGAGATAATTTGTATAATCTTAGGATCTATCTTCTGGCGATAGATTTGTACATGCGGTATGCCTAGCTGAAATTCCAACGCTTCAATAAATTGCTGTTGTGTTATGTAACCTTTTGAAATCAATACATCGCCAAGCCTAGTTTTTAGTTCCCTCTGCTGAATTAGAGCCTGTTGAAGCTGTTCTTCGTTGATCACGCCAGAGTCGACTAGCAAATCTCCTATTCGCTTACGGGAAACTGACATAATCCATCACCAACTATCAATAAATTTGATAAACTATTAAATCAACTGTAAATAATATGAAACTCATTTTATTAAAGCAAGTTTCATTAAGTATGTCAATGACTTTTGGCCTATAAAAAACATAATATATGAGTATAAATTCCTAATAAAAAAAACATTCGACACATTCGAGTAGGCTTAAAGATCCAAGATTTTATATTCTTGGTATAATCAAAGCAATTTTTGTTGATATCACTTTTTTCCAATACAATTCAAATGAAAATGTTTTGGAATTTTTAATATTCGAAATTAAATTTCATTAATTATAAGTAAAGTAATAAACAATTTACTTACCAGTGCTTTTTTTCTTCATTTACCTATGTTTGAGGAAATGATCATTACGGTTATGTTATAATTTTCTTATGGAACAATGGAAAAAAAATCTGATCGTGTTGTGGTTCGGACAGTTTCTCGTTATGGCTGGGATGACGATGATCATTCCGTTCCTGTCCCTCTATTTGCAATTTGATTTAGGTTTAACGGATAAGCATGAGATCGGTGTTTGGGCTGGGTTTATTTTTGCGGGGAACTTTGTGACGTCATTTATTTTTCAACCGATATGGGGTAAGATGGCGGACAAATACGGTCGCAAAATGATGCTGCTCCGCTCTGGTTTCGGCATGTCAATCGTTATGGTATTGATGGGTTTTGCCACAACCCCATGGCACTTGTTGCTGCTTCGAATGGTGAATGGGACAATATCTGGCTTCAACCCTGCCTCCATCGCCTTAATTTCCGCAACAACGCCAAAAAACCGGATGGGCTTCGCAATGGGAACGATCCAATCCGGAGGCATTGCCGGTACGATACTTGGACCATTCATTGGCGGCTTGCTCGCAGATTCGATTGGCTTCCGACCGATTTTCTATCTGACAGGAGCTTTGCTATTCGCAGCTTCGTTGCTTGCTTTATTCGTTGTAAAAGAACCCTTTGACCGGATGAAAGCTGCTGCTCGGATTCAAGCATCCGTCATCGAAGGCTTTCGGAAGCTAAGTGGGATTCCTCAGCTTACAGCGCTATTCGCCGTCACCTTCCTCATCCAATTCGCGATGATGAGTCCAATGACGCTTATTCCGCTTTATGTTCAGGAGCTGCATGGAACAACGGCTAACCTTGCTTTCTTTGCAGGTTTCGTCGGGTCAGTCACAGGCTTATCCAATCTCGTGTCATCTCCGCTGCTCGGTAAGCTTAGTGACCGAATTGGCGCGGAACGCGTACTAGGTGTAGCGCTTGTTGGTGCCTCGCTCGCCTTTATACCGCAAGCTTTGGCAGGCACTGTATGGCAATTGCTCATTGCTCGCTTTGTGCTTGGCATATTTCTCGGGGGGCTTATCCCAGCCGTAAACTCCCTTATTCGAAAATACACACCTGACGGCATGGAGAGCCGTTCCTACAGCTTTAACACCAGCACAATGAGTCTAGGCAACATGATTGGCCCGATCACGGGCGGTGCTCTCTCCGGTTGGATCGGCATTAAAGGTTTGTTTCTTGTATCAGCGGTCATGCTTATGATTAACGCTGGATGGGTATGGCAGTCGCTGCTCCGTAAGCGACCGCTGCCGAAACAGCAGGGCAAGGACGGCTGATCATGTTGCATTGAGACAGCAAAGGGTCATGAAGGAGAATGAGAATTCCTTCATGACCCTTTTATATTTAGTACTTTACTTTCATTGTGAGCACACATTACCACATGCAACTTCTAACTCTGGCGCTGGCTATTGCTTCCCTATATGCACACATATGCGCTTACAGCCTACTCGGAGCACTCCAAACACTCCAAATTCGCTCTGTAAGAACACATAGGTTCTTACAGCGCACAAATCAACGTTACTCATACCCTGTAAGCACTCATTTGCGCTTACAGCAGCAATCGTTCGATCCACACACGCCGACTTTACGCTGTAAGAACACATAGGTTCTTACAGCTTACAATTCTACTTTACTCAATCCCCATAAGCACACATTTGCGCTAACAGCAGCAATCATTCCCTCCACACACGCCAAATCCATTCTGAAAGAACACATCGCTACTTACAGCACACAAATCAACGTTACTCTCACCCTATAAGCACACATATGCGCTTACAGCACTCCAAATTCACTCTATAAGAACACATAAGTTCTTACAGCGTACAAATCAACGTTACTCCCACCCCGTAAGCACACATATGCGCTTACAGCCTACTCTGAGCACTCCAAACACTCCAAATTCACTCTGTAAGAACACATAGGTTCTTACAGCGTACAAATCAACGTTACTCACACCCTGTAAGCACACATATGCGCTTACAGCCTACTCGGAGCACTCCAAACACTCCAAATTCACTCTGTAAGAACACATAGGTTCCTACAGCATACAAATCAAAGTTACTCCTACCCTGTAAGCACACATTTGCGCTTACAGCAGCAATCGTTCGATCCACACACGCCGACTTTACGCTGTAAGAACACATAGGTTCTTACAGCGTACAAATCAACGTTACTCACACCCCATAAGCACACATTTGCGCTTACAGCCCACTCCGAGCACTTCCCACACTCCAAATTCACTCTGTAAGAAGATATAGCCTCTTACAGCACACAAATCTACGTTACTCACATCCCATAAGCACACATATGCGCTTATAGCCTCTTCCGAGCACTCCCAACCATCCTACCACCACTAAAAAACCAAGCCCTGATCCAATTTAGCATAATGCTGAATAGGATCAGGGCTTGGTCATAAAAATCTTACTTCACAATCGCTATCGCTAATCCATCGTATCCCGGCAGTATGGTGCTCTGCAAACGCTCGTCCGATGCGATGATTTCATTAAAGGAACGCACGGCACGAACCGCTGGGCCTTCCTTGGCCGGATCGATCGTTCTCCCGCGCAGCAAAATATTATCGCCTACAATAATCGCTCCAGGATTAGCTAGCGCAATCGCATAGTCCAGGTAGACGGGGTACCCTTCTTTATCTGCATCGATGAAAAAGAAATCTAATTTCCTGCCGGCAGATTTCAGCTCCGCAAGGCTTTGCTTCGCATCACCAACCATATATTCTACCTTATCTCCGAGTCCAGCAGCTTCCATATGTGCTTTGGCTAGATCAGCATAGTTTTGCAGCAGTTCAAGCGACACTAATTTACCGCCCTCTTGCAGGCCGCGTGCCAAGCAAATGCCGCTATAACCGCCTAGCGCTCCAATTTCAACGATACTTTGTGCTTTCGACAACGATACAAGCATCGTGAGCAGTCTGCCATAACCATCAGCAACAGATATATCCGGCATTCCGTTAGCCGCTATTCCTGCTTTTGTACGCTCAAGATCGGCATCTGCCCCGTAAAGCGAATCCACATATTGTTCATTTTGCAACGTCATTCTACTCTCTCCAATTTTACAATTTGTAAAAACAAGCTAGTTTGTCCTATACTTGATTGTATGTTTTTGTTCACGGGGTTACAAGCTTATGCTTTAGATATGAATCTAAGGTTACCAAGAATTAATGAAAAGAGAGTGTAAAATGGAAAAGTTACAGCTAATCGCAACTGCGCCGATGGGGCTTGAAGCGGTTGTTGCACGCGAATTGAAAGATCTAGGTTATACCGACCTTCAGGTAGAGAACGGACGCGTTAACTTCACAGGCGGTCCTATCGATATTTGCCGCACCAATCTTTGGCTGCGCACCGCAGGCAGAATCCTTATTAAAATGGGAGAATTCCCTGCTACAACATTCGATGAACTGTTTGAAGGCACAAAAGCACTCGATTGGCCGACATGGATACCAAATGACGGTGAATTCCCTGTAAATGGCCGCTCACAAAAATCACAGCTGACAAGTGTTCCTGCCTGCCAAAGTATCGTAAAAAAAGCTGTCGTTGATAAAATGTCTGATCGTTACGGTACCGAATGGTTTCCGGAAGACGGCGGACGTTATGTAATAGAAGTAACACTTATGAATGACCGCGCCATGCTGACGCTAGACACAACTGGCGATGGGTTGCATAAACGTGGATATCGCAAAGTAGCTACCGAGGCCCCAATTAGGGAGACTCTTGCCGCTGCTCTCGTTCAACTTAGCCGCTGGCGTCCTGAACGACCGTTGTATGACCCGTTTTGCGGTTCCGGTACGATATTAATTGAAGCAGCAATGATTGGCTGGAACATCGCACCTGGACTGCGCAGAAGCTTTAACAGCGAGGGCTGGCCGCTTATTCCGAATGAGCTGTGGGATGAAGCGCGCGATGAGGCATTCGATTTGGTAAAAGACGATATTCCGCTTCAAATTGCAGGCTCTGATATTGATCCAGGCGCAATTGAAATTGCAGAAGCTGCAATTAAGAAAGCTGGTTTCGGCAAAGAAATTAAGCTTACCGTTCAGCCTGTTGCAAAAGTAAAGCTTGAGGGAGATTACGGTGTAATTATTACAAACCCGCCATACGGTGAACGTCTTGGTGACGATGTACAAGCCGAAGCTGCACTGCGTCAGTTCGGATTGACTGCTCTCCATTATCCGACTTGGTCGTATTTCTCGATTAGCCCGTCAACAACAATTGAGCATTATTTCGGCCGTCCTGCGGATAAGAAGCGGAAGCTATTTAATGGACGCATCGAGTGTAATTACTTGCAATTTTTTGGCCCGCTTCCCCCTCGCGGAAATCGCTAGTAACGAAAGAGGAAGGATATTTTACAAATGTTAACTAATGAACAAACGCCTTTACGCCGCTTCATGAGCAAGATTCTGATAGGGCTCGAGCGGCTGAAGGCTGTTGACTTGCTTTTGTTTGTTGTTGTGATGATGGCGAAGGTTTATTTTTTCAATGTCATTCTTGATATAGCCAAAATGAAAATGACCGATAAAGATGCTCTAATCGAGCTCGGAGCCATTCTGTTATTCAGCTTTTGGACGATTTGGCTGCCTGCCCGTGGGCGGATCGTCGCACTAATCGTGCTGAACTTAATCGCATCTTTTGTTTTGTATGCCGATATTATTTATTATCGTTACTTTCAAGACTTGATTTCCGTCCCGATACTGCTTCAGTTCAGTCAAGTAGACTCCTTAGGCGAGAGTATTGGCACACTGCTTCGAGCGACGGATTTTATTTTGTTCCTTGATTGGATTGTAATCATTCCCTTTGCGATCTATGCGCTATGGCGTGGCCGTAGTGACCTTCGTCAAGCGAATGAATATCGTCATAAGCCTTCTGGCTTGCAAAAAGCGATCGTCCGCATCGTTCTAAGCGCTGTTATTTTTGTCATCGGCACATCGCTTGTTTTCACAAACGTAAATGAAGCGAAGCGTACGTGGGGACAAGGTATTTTGGTCGGCAACTGGTGGAATCTATCCATTTACAATATGACGGGAGCACTTGGCTTTCATGGCTATGATGTGTATCGGTATGTTAAACAACACTTGCTGGATGTTGAGACCGTTACTGCTGAGCAATTTTCGGATGCAAAAAACTGGATTCAAGAACGAGGCGACCAGCGGAAAGCGCTGGAGCAGGATGCTTTATTTGGCGCATATAAGGGCAGCAACGTTATTATGCTTCAACTCGAAGCGTTCCAAAATTTTATGGTCAATAAATCAATTGGCGGTCAAGAGATTACACCGAATTTGAACGATTTAATTGAGAAGAGCGCTTATTTCAGCCAGTTTTATCATCAAACCGCTCAAGGTAGAACCTCGGATGCTGATTTCACTGCAAACTGCTCGATGCAGCCAGTCACGAACGGCTCCGTTTTCATCCAATATGCACCAAACGAGTTCGATTGTATGCCCAGCACCTTAAAAGCAAACGATTACGGGACATCCGTCTTCCACTCTTATGAGGGTGGTTTTTGGAACCGAAATACGATGTATAAAAATATGCAATATGATCAGTTTTACAGCTTGAAACATTTTCAGCTTGATGAGAAAATCGGTTGGGCGCTCGGAGACAAGTCTTTCTTCCGACAATCGTTTGACGTTATTGCCGATCAAAAACGACCTTTTTACTCCTTTCTGATCACACTGTCCAGTCATTATCCGTTCACAATGCCGGAAGAGGAACATAAGCTTAGTCTAGGCGATCTGGATGGCACAATAATGGGGGATTACTTGCAATCGATTCATTATGTAGATGCCGCGCTCGGTGAACTGGTCGATCGAATGAAAGCAGAAGGTCTCTGGGATAATACGATTCTTGTCATGTACGGGGATCATGACAACTCGATCAATGACTGGTCATTATTCGAGACATTCCTTGGCAAGTCACTTAATGATTTAGAGCGTCAAATGATTGTGAAGCAGGTTCCTTTGCTCATCCATTTGCCGAAGAACGAGCATGCTGGAACGTATACGAATGTAGGTGGACAGCTCGATGTAACGCCAACCGTTATGCATCTGCTAGGCATCTCAACAGCCGATCAATATTTAATTGGAATGCCTCTGCTAACTGAGAAACCTCTCGCTTACAAAAAAGTCGTACAAAGAAATGGCGCCTTCACCGACGGCACCATCTACTATATGCCTTCGGCGGACGGTATTGCTGAGAATGGAAGCTGTTGGAGCATTCCGGAGAATTCATCCAAGCCTGTAAGCTCCTGCATAAGTGCCTTTGAAGACTCACGCACCGAGCTGAACATGTCGGATCAGATCATCATGAACGATCTAATTGCCGACTTCAAAGAGCAAGCCGCTACGGAAGCACGCAGAAGCAATGAGGTCGAAACGGTTGGACGTTAGACTTGGAATTTTGCAAAGGTGGTTTAAGGTGTTCATATTGAAATTCGAACGCTGCTAAACCAGCACTACCTCTCTTCAAGGCGCTGTTCCAAAAGTTATTCTCGGTAATTCCAACTCTACTTTGCAAGTTATAATGGATCAAAAAGAAGAACCTGCACTTCCACAATTTATAGTGGATTTGGAGGTTCTTTTGCGTGTTTAGGGGTTTAATTTACTTAGGCTTATTCTCTCTATACCACTCCCGATATTAAATGGAGAGTTGTTTGTCCACATCACTCAGCACACCAATAAAGGTATCTGCTGTAGTTTCTACAACAGATACCTTACATGACGACCATATTAACAGCCTACGCTGCAGTTTTGCGACAAAATTTATCATTTTCCTAAAGGATTGCTCAGGATCTAGCCAGTCTATTGCACAAACTGCAATCTGGAACCTCAAACCGCCTTTCCTATCTCATTCTATTGTACAAACTGCAATCTAGTCTCTAACTTAGCCCATTCTATTGCTGAGCTGAGAAGAGAGAAAGGTCCCTCTCTCGTATCTACTTTTTGTGCTCAGCCAGCCAGCTCAGCACATCGTCAATCGTTTTCACTGGTACAATGTTCAGATCAGGCGCCCCGCTTCGAGCATCTTCTTCCAGCTCTGCCGGCACAAAAAACACATCCGCATCTGTACGGCTGATGGCATAAGCCTTCTGCTTTATGCCGCCAATTAGGCCAATCGAGCCATCTGCTTCAATTGTGCCTGTACCCGCAACCTGATTGCCATACGTGACGCCGCCTGGTGTCAGCTGATCAATAATGGCTAACGTCAGCATCGCTCCATGAGACGGTCCGCCGATATGCGCCATGAAGCGCTTGTAATCGATGCTCAGAGGGATGTCGAGAAGCAGCTCCGTTTGCACCGATATGCCAAACACTGCTCGCTCAGGCGAGTCCGCTGATGCTTTTGTTGCGACCTCTACCTGAGTCTTAACGCCCGCCCTCCTCAGTGTAATCTGTACGGACTCGCCGGGCTTAACCGACTTCTCCATATAGGAAGTCATCTCACCAATGGATATAACGGCTTGCCCATTCATCTCATCGATAATATCACCTGCTTGCAGCTTCTGTTCTGCTGGACTGTCCTTTACGATTGCAATTATTCTAATTCCATCTGGCTTTATTCCGTCGCCAACGCCTGCTTTCTCCATGGCGACAGCTGCTGCAACACGATTAGCATCTGTTTTCATCAGAACGACTTGCGTATACGATTCCGTAAGCGGTGGCTCATTAGCTGGTATTTTCTCGAAGCTGTACATCGGCAGCAGCTTGGCATACAGCCAATCAGCCGGCACGGCTGGTCTCTCGAATACGAGAATCCCATTTATCGTTCCACCGCTATTTTCACTATTCTCTACATGCGCATAACGATTCATATTCAGCGTCATGCCCGGGTATGTAACACGGTAACCGGTAGGACAGAGCAAAACCAATAGAAGCACTATCGTAACCGTTAGAACGATCACCCCGCGCTTCGGCAGCCACAGAAGGCTTAGAAGCCTCATGAGAGCGTTTGAATGATTGCCTCCTACACTTGATGCCTTCGCCGCACGCGAACGCTCTAGCCCTTCACTGAGAAGCATATCCACAAATACAAGAGGTACAGCAGCAACTATGATGAGCAGCAGGTCATACAGTTTCTCTGGCGCAAATAGCACATAACCTGCTCCGATTACGCCTAGCCCAGCGATAAGAAGCCTTACTAGCTGTAGAACAAGCGTCCAGCCTCTTCTCTTTCGCTGCTGCCATACACTGAGCAAAGCACCTAGCGCCCAGCTAATCGGTACAATCGCCAGTATATTGAACAACCAATCAATCATTTCTATCCATTGCATTCCGCCTGATGTCTTAAGCGGAGCCGGCAGCCAAATAAGCTCTGCTGCAGCCAAACAGGCAAGCGCTAAGGCTAGTCCAAATATGTAATAACGTGCTGGCTTCAGCATTCTTTTCCCCCTAAGCTTTCTCTGACTAAGCATATGCACTTTCTCTTAGGATAAACAAAGGACCCGGGCGATCCACATCGCGGGGTCCTATTTCATTTGCAAATATTGACGTTCTTCCGAGTCGATGCCCCTGTCTCTCATCTCGCCCTTCTCCAAGCTTTGGATACGTTCAAGCCACTGCGCTGGAGGATGGTTCATACGGCGCGCGCGATCGAGCAGCTGTGCATATTGAGCACAATTGTCATAACCGCTGAGCTTACGTATAACCTGAATATATTCCACGACAAGCTCTCTCGCATCTGCTGTGGTGTAACCATATTCTGCAGCTAACGCCTCTGCAATTCCGCGCTCATATAAGCTTAATCTGACCTGTGTTCTCGCGTTCATGATACATCCACCTGCTTCCCGTATAAATATGGTAGCCGACAAGTTTCAAATGAGACTCCCACCGTTCCGAGCAAAAAACGACCTGATTGCCGAGCCGCAGCGAATCGAGCTTCCTGCCTTTGCGTGAAACTGTAATTTGTTCATAAAACCATTGCTCATCTTTCTTTAATTGTACTGCTTTATGTACGATTTTTCCAGTGTCATTGTCCGCCATAGGGCCGATGATGATGTCCGGATGAGCTTCGCATGGATCAGTTCCCTTAATTGCTGCCTTGCGGTGCGCAAAGATAAAGGACGCCCATGCATGCGAATCCGATAAAAACAATAGAGGCTCAACCTTCTCCGGTACCGAGGTCAGTTCTACGACAAGCACGCATGGACGACCGCCGTCCCATGACTCCTTTGCTGCCTTATGCGACCATTTGCGTGCTTGCTCAGCCGATATCGTCGTATAGAACCCTTCTCCAAAATCTTTCCCCGGTCGCCAATATGGCGAATTCAACAGTTTTTGCCCAAATGATTGTACCGTATCGCTTGTGGTTCCATGATATAACAGCTGAGGCGTCGTAATGTCCACGCTCGCACTCCTTTCGCTTGGCGCTTCGTATGTACAAAGACCCTACGAAATAAAGCTGTCGTAGGGTCTTGTCATGTGTGTCATCTTCTAAATGAAAATTTATTTCTTGATGTAAGGAAGGATCTTCTCGATGACCTCATCCTCTGAAGGTGCCTTAATGTACCGTCCATTAACAAATATGAATGCATAGCGGGCGCATGGCCCACAGTAAGACTTGCAGCCGACACGAACCTCTGTGTCTGGCGCCAGTTTTTGCAGCTTAGGCACAATCGATTTGATCTTCGTGTGCTTGCATTTATCACAAACCATTATATCGTTAGCCATTATTCATCGTCCTGTCTCAACCAAATACGGAAAAATACTAGTGATCACCGTGGTTGCCCTTGGTTGGATTCGTAATAGCAAAACCTTCTTCAGGCACGTAGAAATAGTCGATGCGAACGCCATCTAGAAAAGCATTGTCTTTCTCCAAAATAACGTCGATTCCTTTGTCTGTCGATACGACAACATCCTTCTCTGTTGGCTCATCGATACCCATGCCGTAATGGGCATGATCACCGTGCGAATGAGTCACGTAAATACGCAGTTTTTTACCTTCGTTTTCAGGCTTGTCCAGTTCTATTTGTAGAACCTTAGCGGCATTTTTTGAAATTCTGCAGTTCATCAATTATCCAGCTCCTTTTATCGTTAGGCTATGCGCCAATCATTGTTATTTTATATTATACTTGCTCTCCATTCTACGGGCAAACCATTCGGCAAGCAGCATGGTAACTGCGATATCGTCAATGGGCATGAACGGCAGCACGTCTGGCAAAACCCAGTAGAGAAAAACAGGCACGGAAAAAATCAGCTTGTCCAGCAGCGAAACATCCTTCGATCGAAGCAGCTGAAAAATGCGGACAAACGTGCGCTGCCAATGACGCAGCGACAGCAACTTACGCATGAAATCCCACCTTTGCTGACCTTTTCCGAATAGTATAGCATAAGCACGCCATAATTAACTACTAAGGGCCAGCGGCCGCTAAAGACGAAGCGCCTCTAGCAGCAGCGGCTGCAGCTCCACGTAAATATTGTCAAAATTGCTCATCGGCAGTGGATTTTCCCCATATCCCGCTTCCACTGTAAAACCCGGTCTGCGGAACTGATGAATAAACCAATCCTTATAGCCCGCATCGCTGCCCGTCAGCTTCACCGCTTCATATCCGCTCGCCTTGGCGAGCCTTTTGGCTAGCTGCTCTGCATTTGCCGGCTCATAATCCCGATAATTCCAATAAATTTCTCGCCCCTGCGTATGAAGCGCCAGAACCGCATCAAAGCTCAGCGTACTTGTGAAACGAGCCATTGCGTTCGCCTCTGGCTCACTTAGCGGATATGGTCCTGGATAGTCTCGTGGTCCAGGTCCCTCTATCCCTCTTCGCTTACATTCCTCTTCCCAAAACGCAGGAAATTGGTCATTTAAGTCAACGCCTCTAATATTGGCCTTCCAGCTGCTGAACTGATTGGAGCCACCATTCCATTCCATAAGCTGTCTATAATAAGGATGCGATGGCAATGCTCCATACTGCGCGAGCTCTACGCCGTCAGGATTTACCATCGGAACAGCCCATAAAGTCACCTCTCTGCACAGATCCGCTACTTGTTGTCCGCCGACCCGCTCGCCGCTGCAATAAGCTGCCGACAAATCGGCAACGAAACGCATAAGCAAAGCAGAGGTTATCCACTCATTTGCATGAAAAGAGCCGTTCATATGAATAAGACGCGGGCCGCTGCCGCACCGAAGTGCTAATAACGGCTTGCCCATCACGCTCTCCCCAATAACATGTACCGACAAAAATGAATATCTGCCTGATAGCTGTCGAACACCTTCCACTAAATCGAGATAACCATAAGTTTGTAAGGAATATATGATCATCGCCTCCAGCTGCATGAATTTGCTCCTATCATGCTATGCTTCGCCTTACCTGTCCTATGAAGCAATCGACAAAAAGAAGCCAGGCTTTGTTAAAGCCCAGCTTCAATTTAAATACTCCCTATCAATTAACTAATATTGGGTATTTGCCATACAACAGGCGCCAATTCAATTTGCTCGCCAAGCCATCGCTTAGCAATCGATTGAAACATCCGCGGATCGCCGCTGCAAAAAAACTGATGCACCAGTTCCTTCTCTCCACTAGCAAGCCGGTCATTGTCATTTAAAATCTTTCGAATCTCACGTGTCGTCTCACCCGCCGAGCTGATGAGATTAACGCTCTGACCCATCACCTCGGATATCGTTTCCGCTAGAAAAGGATAATGCGTGCAGCCAAGTATAAGCGTATCCATCGGAAAAAAACGCAAATGTCCGATCGAGCTCTTTACCGTTTCGAACGTTTCAAAGGAGTGGAAATTCCCCTTCTCCACTAACGGTACAAACCTCGGACACGCTTCGCTTATCACTTGCACCTGCGGAGACAGGTTCCTTAAGGCTTGCTCATATGCACCACTTTTTATTGTTCCCACTGTACCGATGACGCCAACATAGCCCGTAACTGTAATGGCGATTGCTGCTCTTGCACCGGGATCAATGACACCGACAACCGGGATATCGACTCTTGAGCGAATGTCTTCAAGTCCGGCGGCCGTTGCCGTGTTACATGCTATAACAATCATTTTCGGATTAAACTGAATTAAGTAATCGACAATTTCCCTTGTAAAACGAATAATCTCTTCTGAAGAACGCGGACCATAAGGGGTTCGAGCCGTGTCTCCAAAATAAAGGATTTTTTCTCGCGGCAGTTGGCGCATAACTTCCTTGGCAACGGTGAGGCCGCCAACGCCTGAGTCAAGTATTGCAATCGGTTGCTGCACAAACACACCGCTTTCCTAAACAAAGTGTAATGAATAGAGACAAAATAGCATATGAATACAGGCACAAAAACGTACCTACATCTTATCGACATTTCGGACAAGTCATATCAACACATCATGCCGAAAATCGGCTGCAGAATGCTTTTATATGTTGATTCTTTCAGAGCTGCAAGTCATCTATATTTTTTTATTGACAGTTTAAATGTACATCACTTAATATTTAAATACTTTAACTATTAATTACTAAAGGGATAAAGAAGGTGAAACGATATGCCCCCGCCAGATCAGGCCCCTGAACTCATCATTGAACGATTCCATCGTGCCATGACGACCACTCATCGCAGGCTTGGAGCACTCATTACGCAAAAGCTGGACAATGACTTGACTGCTCCCCAATGCTTTATTTTGGGCATCATCTCGAAGGATCAGAACATTACCGTAACCCGCTTAGCTGAGAAAATGGAAGTGAAGCCAAGCGCCATCACAGTCATGCTTGATCGGCTTGTAAACAATGGTTACGCTGAGCGCATCCATGACGTGAAAGATCGACGTGTTGTGCTCGTGCGCTGTACGGAAAAGGGAATTTCTGCTTTGCAGCGCATTAAGGGTGATATTGAAGCTTTGCTGAAGCATCATCTGCAAGAGATGGATACAACTGAGATGCTTCGATTCGTAGAAACATTTGAGAAAATAGCAGGTGAACTTTCGAAGGACGGTTCATAGGCCTTGGGCCGAGTCACCGACTCACTAACAGAATGACAGGAGACAGATTCACATGGAAAACACGAAACAAGCAGCAGCTCCGCTCGCTGCATCAGATTCCGGCAATAAGCGAGGCTTATTGATTATCGGATTGCTTATTGCGATGCTGTTCGCAGCTCTCGATGGAACCATTGTCGGCACCGCAATGCCAACTATCATTAGAGAAATGGGCGGCTTAGAGCTGATGGCATGGCTGACTACCGCATATATGCTCACATCAACAACCATCGTCCCGATTGCCGGCAAGCTGGCCGATTTACTCGGAAGAAAGCTCGTTTATGTTAGTGGTATTATTATTTTTATCATAGGTTCCGCTTTATGCGGCATGGCAGGAAACATTGAGCAGCTTATTATTTTCCGCGCGATTCAAGGTCTAGGCGGCGGTATTATGATGCCTATGGCCATGATCATTATCGGTGACCTTTTTACAGGTAAAGAGCGTGCCAAATGGCAGGGCGTTTTTGCTGCCGTATTCGGTCTTTCCTCGGTGCTTGGACCGCAAGTTGGCGGCTGGATCGTCGACGCTTGGAACTGGCGCTGGGTATTTTACATCAACCTGCCTGTCGGCGTGCTTGCAGCTATCTTTATTGCGATTGCCCTTAGCGGCAAAAAAGCAGAAGGTCCCGTCAAATTTGACTGGCCGGGTATTTTCACTATGGTTGTCGGCGTAGTCAGCTTATTGCTTGGCTTATCGCTTGGCGGCAGCGAATTTGATTGGCTTTCATGGCAAATCATCGGTTTGTTCGTGCTAGCAATTATCTCTCTCACGTTGTTTGTCCGCATCGAAGCAACGGCAGAAGAGCCTATTTTGCCAGTTAAGCTATTTAAAGATAGAACGTTCACGATGATTAACGGAATTGGTTTCTTTATGAGCCTTGGTATGTTCGGTGCCATTATGTTCGTCCCTCTCTTCATGCAATGGATCGTTGGCATTTCGGCTTCTGAATCAGGTACCGTCATGATGCCAATGATGATAACGATGATGATTTTCAGTGTGATCGGCGGACAAATCGTTTATAAGATCGGTGTACGCTTGCAGCTAGCGATTGGAATGATCATCGTAGCTGTATCCTTCTTCTTGCTTACAACACTGGATGTGACATCAACCAAACTTTCTGCATCTTCGTTCATGGTTATTTTGGGTATCGGGATTGGTCTTGTTATGCCGCTGCTCACGCTCGTCCTGCAGGAATCGTACCCCAAATCACAGCTTGGCGTTGTAACGTCTTCAAGTACGTTTTTCCGGCAAATCGGGGGCACGTTCGGCATGACCTTACTAGGTGCCATTATGAATATGCAATCAAGCAGCCATTTGAAGGAACGGTTAGTCCCGCTTCTCGGACAGCTGCCTGAGGATGCGAAGACATTCGCAGAACAAACCTCTGCAACGATCGCAACGAATCCGCAAGCGATTTACTCCACGCTGCTTGATCCGAAGATGATTGCACAATTTCCGAAAGAGCTAACCGATAAAATGGTGCCTGTCGTGAAGTCTACACTTATCGATTCCCTTCATATGGTGTTTTGGGTAGGGCTTGTGTTTATTTTGATCGGTACGGTACTTACTCTTCTGCTTAAGAATGTGAAGCTTATTCAACAGCCGAAGGATCAAAAAAAAGCCGCAGGTTCAGAAGCACAAATGAACCACATCTAACCGTTCTAAGAAGTAAACTAGTTTAATTTAAGCGCAAAAGGACCGTGAATGACTACGTTACGTAGCATTTCGGTCCTTTTTTTGTTGCTTCATCAAAAATACAACGCAAAGCGTGTGCCGCAACATTTTGCAAACGGTTTAGATCGTCTCGGATCGGGTACATACGTGTAGAAACCTATGCATCATCGTAATTCGACTGACAACCAAAAGGAGGACATTCAAATGACAAAAGTAAAATATCCGATCGGCCGTTTACAAGAAAAAGTCGCACTCATTACAGGGGCAGGCTCTGGAATCGGTAAAGCTGCCGCTATAAAATTTGCCAAGGAAGGCGCAAGCTTGGTCCTTCTTGATATTAAAGAAGCAGCAATGGAGCAAGTATGCCGCAGTGTCCGAGAATATAATGTGGATTGCTTGCCTATTGAAACCGATATATCCGACGAAATTCAGCTTGCAGACGCCTATCAACAGGCACGCGAACATTATGGACGACTCGACATTGTATTTGCCAATGCAGGCATTAACGGTGTACTCACACCGATAGAGCTGATGGACCTCGAAGATTGGAATACGACTCTTCAAGTCAATCTTACAGGCACATTCCTGACTGTAAAGCATGCTATCCCTTTACTAAAGGAAAAAGGAGGAAGCATCATCATCACCAGCTCTATTAACGGCAATCGGGTCTTCTCGAATATCGGCTTCAGCGCATACAGCAGCACGAAGGCTGGACAGGTCGCATTTGCCAAAATGGCTGCTCTGGAGCTTGCTCAGTTTAAAATTCGCGTTAACGCTATCTGCCCTGGCGCTATTGAAACGAACATCGAGGAAAATACCGAGCGTACGCCAGAACTGGAGAGCGTAATGATACCCGTCGAATATCCTGAGGGCAGTCAGCCGCTGGAAGATGGACCCGGCAGCCCAGCTCAAGTGGCCAAGCTGGCTTTGTTCCTCGCTTCTGATGACGCGAGCCATGTCTCAGGTACAACGGTATACATAGACGGAGCAGAATCCTTGCTGCGCGGATAGTAATTATAGAAGACCATATGATAAGGGGCGAACGCCATTGTTTAAAGAATGTTTGCATCATTCGTCAGATCTGAAATGGGCATATGCTTACGATCGTGATACTTTCCATCTGCGGCTCCGCACCAAAAGAGATGACGTTGAAGAGGCTGTTGCGGTAACGGGAGACAAATACGATTGGGATCAGCATCATCTTGATGTTCAGATGGAAAAGATTGCAGCCGACTCCCTATTCGATTATTGGGAGGCTGTTATTAAGCCGGAGTATCAGCGTTTTTCTTACGGCTTTCGCGTACGCAGCGGTGAAGAAACGTTATGGCTCATCGAGAAGGGCATCTTTGAGGAGCAGCCCACTCCAGCTGGCGGATATTTTGAAATCCCTTTTATTCATTCGGTTGATTTGTTTGATGCTCCCGAGTGGGCGAAGGAAGCTGTTTTCTATCAGATTATGCCCGATCGCTTCGCAAATGGCGATACGACCAATGACCCCGACAACTTGCAGCCGTGGGGTGAACCGCCAAGCGGCGAAAGTCATTTTGGCGGCGATCTGCAAGGAATAATGGATAATCTCAAGCATCTGACAGATTTGGGTGTTACAGCGATTTATTTGACGCCATTATTTACAGCTCCGTCAAATCACAAATATGATACGGTCGATTATATGCAAATTGATCCACAATTTGGAGATGCCGAGCAGCTTAAGAAGTTGGTTAAAGCTTGCCATGACCTTGAAATTCGTGTCGTATTAGATGCCGTATTCAATCATACGAGCGAGCAGTTCCCTCCTTTCCAAGACGTGCTGGCGAATGGAGAAAGCTCGAAATACAAAGATTGGTTTCATTTGAAGGGTTTTCCCGTAGAAGTCAAGGATGGCGCTGCGAACTATGCGACATTTGGCTTCTATGGCAATATGCCCAAGCTGAATACGGCAAACCCGGAGGTAAAGCAATTTTTACTTGATATTGCCGTGCATTGGATCAAGGAAGCTGATATCGACGGATGGAGACTTGATGTTGCGGGTGAAATCGATCACGCCTTCTGGCGGGATTTCCGAAGAGCCGTCAAGTCCGCGAAGTCTGATGTTTTTATTATCGGCGAGGTATGGAGCAACTCGCTTAACTGGCTGCATGGAGATCAGTTTGACTCGTCCATGAATTATCCATTTACGGAACGCATCTTGGATTTCTTCGCTTCCTCTGAAGGGCAGGCATCGGACTTTGCCGACCAAATAAACCGTTTGCTCATGCGTTATCCTCAGCAAACCAATGAGGCGTTGTTCAACCTCCTCTCCAGCCATGACACACCGCGTGCGTCCACCCGCTTGAATGGAGATACGCAGCGTTTAAAACAAGCTGTTGTATTTATGATGACTTCAATGGGCATCCCGTGCATATATTATGGCGACGAGGTTGGAATGGACGGCGGCGATGATCCGGACTGCCGCAAATGCATGGAATGGGATGAGGAAAAGCAAGATCGTGAGCTGTTTGATTTCTATCAACTCTTAATTTCCATTCGCAAGCAGCATACCGTTCTTCGTGACGGGAGATTCCGCTTCTTATATGCAGATAACGAGAACGGCGCCTTTATTTATGAGCGTTTAAACGGCAATCAGCATTTCACTATTTGGATTAACAACACGGAAGAAACCGTTACGCTTACGCATCCGATGAAGGCTGACGACTGGAAAGATGCGCTTTCGAAAGATGAGGTTCCCACGTTCGAAGAGCAGCTTCAGCTCGAGCTCGGACCACTCGACTTCCGAATTTTATTCAGAAACATCTAATCATTTAAGGGCTCTTGCACCACCATTTTGGCGGAGTAAGGGCCCTTTTTTTTCACCGTACCGGTTTCATAGTCACGATAGATGGTTAATGAATCCATATAACTAACAGAGCCATCAACCACATTTAATGGACAGGGGGACATTGAATTGAAGATTCATACTGAATGTATTGCCATGCTGTTAGCCGGAGGAGAAGGGCGCCGCCTAGCCCCACTTACAAGTCAGTTCGCCAAACCTGTCATACCTTTTGGTGATCGCTTCCGAATGATTGATTTTCCACTCAATAACTGTGCAAACTCTAATATTAAGACGATTGGCGTGCTTACGCAGTACTGCGCAGAAAGCGTACATACATATGTAATGAAATCCAGAAACGGTTCTCAAGCGGATCATGTTCTTGGCGGAGTATCCTTCCTTCCCTCCTCACGAAATTGCTTAGAAGGTTATGCCGGAACTGCCGATGCTATTTATCAGAACATCGACTATATCGATGAAAAAGCTCCGGAGCATGTGCTTATCCTCTCAGGCGACCACATCTACGAAATGGACTACAAACCCATGCTCGAATTTCACAAAAATCGCGGCGCAGCCGTTACGATCGCCGTTAAAAAAGTACCTTGGCACGAGGCAAGCCGCTTCGGCATTCTTGAAACAGACGATCAATTGCGGGTGAATTCTTTTCATGAGAAGCCTTCGGAGCCGCGCAGCAACTTAGCTTCAATGGGTATTTATTTGTTCCGCTGGGCAGACTTGAAAAAAATGCTCATCCAAGACGCCGCTTCGGCAGAGTCAAATCATGATTTTGGCAAAGATATTATTCCTGCTCTTCTTACCTCTAAAACCAATATGATTGCTTATCCATATAGCGGCTACTGGAGGGATGTCGGCACAATCAACAGCTTGTGGGAGGCAAATATGGATCTGCTGGATGGCGAGCTTAAACTCGGAGCAAATCAGTGGCCAGTTCAATCCAGCGCAAGCCTGACAAGCGAAAAACCTTATTTAAGCCCCGAAGCAACGATTACTGACTCCATTCTCCATCCAGCATGCGCTGTGGAAGCCGAAGTAACACGCTCCATCGTCTGCTCAGGCGTTACCATTGGCATTAACAGCGAGATTTACGAGAGCATCATCATGCCGGGAGCCAAAATTGGAAGAAATGTCACTCTTCATCGAGCGATTATCGGAGAAGGAGCTATTATTCATGACGGCGCATTCGTCGGTCGATTAGATGATGAAATATCCGTTGTAGGCCCGGGTGAAGTCATAACCGCGACTTCTCCATCGATGAACGACTATGAGATGGAACCACTCGCAAGCTTACTTCGTCCGGCATCCAAATACGTTCACAGCCATGTTCACGGTTAATCCATTCACACGAAGAAAAAAAGCAAACGGCAGGAGACTTCGCTCCCTGCCGTTTGCCTTTTTTGCACTGTGCTCTCGAACTATTTTACGTATGTCACGTCGTTCGTTTATCTTCTATAGTTCCTTTGTTGCAGCAGCTTCCGTTTCTCCGGCTTCAATCGCACTTGCCGCTTGCTCGCTGCCCTCTTCTGTAAAGGCTGCATTAGCAATGTCGTCAGTAATTGCTTCTGTTTCTTCTGTGCCTTTGTTGCGGCTTCTTACACTGCTTACAACGCTGCTTGCCGCTTGTTTAGTGCGATCAGCGATTTGGATCGCTTGACCACTGATTTGTTTGGCAATACGACCCGTCGTATCGCCCACTTGGCCAGCAACTTTAACTGTTGTTTCTCCAACCCTCTGCGCGCCTACTGAAATATCCTGACGCAATTCCTTGCCCGGCTTCGGTGCTAGCAACAATGCAGTAATCGATCCTACAACACCTCCAGCTAATGCGCCGAGAAAAAATCCCTTTGTTTGTTTACGAGTTGTCATTGTTTTTGCTCCTTTCGTGTTTAGCGTGCTCTTCGTCGATAGCGCCTTGATTTAAGATTCCGATTCGAATACAGGCTTATGCTCATCTTCGGCAGACGTTGCTGCCTTTCGGTTAGTTTGCCACAGCTGCCATGCAGCCATCCCTAGCTCCGCCCATTCAAGCGCATCACCGACCTGCCGCTTCGTCTCGTGCCGCTTCGCATGCTGCTCAGCCGACTCCGACAATATGGACGTAACGCGCTCAACGGTCGATGTCGTATGTGCAATTGCCCCACCAACCTGCCCTGCCGCTTCAAATAGCTTGCTCATTGCCTGCAGCTGACGATGTAAGGCGCGAATCGCCTCCTCGGTCGGCTGCACAAGCCCGCTAAGTTCTAAAGACAACTTACTGAGGTCCTGCCTCATCGCTTCCGCTTCAGCCTGCACTTGCCCCAGCCTGCCGAGCGCCGATCGCAAGGCAATGAGTATGCCGCCAACTAAAATGACAAATGCTCCTGCAGCTACCGCTGCGCTCCACATCATGACCATGCCCGTATCCCTCCTCTTCAATCAATTGCAGGAACATACGTATATGCTCCTAGACGAATGCCCACTTGCGTAATGACAGTATAAGCAGCATGGGCTTGTCATGACACAACCGAAATAAAAATGATCATGAGCCTGCAGCTTTCCCGTATTGGCAACAAAAAAAGGCCGCCTCAGCAAATCTTCTCCGATTTGCTAAGACAACCTATACATTTGTATCACTTATTACATTAACCGATATGGTAGCTGCACTTGCCGCCGCCCTTCGCCAAACATTCCGTTCGTTCTACTGGCACGTCAAGCAACGATTTAAACAAGGAAAGCTCGCAGTTGCAAGCTTGCAGGTATTTGCCGGCAACCTGAGCAATCGGACAATTATACTCATACAACATATAGCTGCCATCGCTTTGTGGTTCCACTTCAGCCATATACCCTCCTGCGTTCTGAATCGCAGCGAGTTCGCTAACCTTCTGCTCCAAGCTCTTGCCCGTCATTCGTGGCTCATAACGTTCAAGCAGCTTATTCTTGCGTCCATCAAACATCCGGTCAATAAGCGCTGCGGTATCCGGGTCATCAGCGAGCTCATCAAGCAAGTCGAGTGCGAGCATATGATAATTTTTCGGAAAAAGCTCATCCGCCGCAGCGGTTAGCTCATAAGCATGGAGCGGTCTGCCCATTGCCTGTCGCACAGATACGATATTCACGCTGCCTTCGCTCTCTAGTGCATACATATGACGCCTGATCGCCATTTCCGTTAATCCGAGCTCGCTTGACAAGGAACCAGCATTCAATCTGCCGCCTGTTTTCAGCAGCATCAATATGCGCTCGCGCGTGGAATGATCTCCCCGCGAAGCTGCCGTTATGTCAACAGTACTTGCCGTTTTCATCCGCTTCAACCCTTCACCACCTTTGCAGGCTTGATAGCGTCATTGTAACGTATTTTTAGTTTTTCGTAAATCAAGCGTAAAGCAATCGTAAAGGCATAAGCTATCCTTGTTCGGCAACCGTATGTTTTGCTTACTAATAGCTAAGAAGCCTATAATTCGCGTTCCAAATAATCATTTATCGCTTGCTTAAAGGCAGGCAACAGAGTAGAAAGCGTCCCGGTAAGTGGGTGAAGCTCCGTCCTCGGCCAAACATAATAGTCCTGCACTAACGGCTTGCGAAGCTTCACAAGCTCGGTCAGCGTGGCCTGCATGTGAAGCGGAAACGCGCCTGCCTCGCCAGTAATATCGATGATATCCTCATAGCTGCTCGCATCCCGCAAAATAAACCCATCGATCAGGAAGCTTCCAACATCCGTTACGGTTTCAATAGCCAGATGCAGCGCTCTTTCCTGCGCCAACCCCTCCAGCACCGTTCCCTGCCAATTAGCGGCAAGTGAATCCAGTGCCGAAGCGACTTCAGTAATCGAATCCAACCTTACGGCTATTTGTTCACGATTCACATAATACATCAATCAGTCGCCCGCTTTCAGCCTTGTTTCTTTTTTTTCGCTTTGCGTTTAAGCCATGCCACCATAATAATGCTGCTAAAAATGATGACCAGCAAATATGTCAATATTTCGTATACATCTCTCATGTCACTCATAAATTGTCAACCTGCCTCTCAGCTTTCAAAATCAACGCTGACGGAAGCTTCGCGAACTTGCATCATATGCTCAATAACTTTTTTATGTACAGGATGCACTTGGTAAACCTCCAGCGCTTCCAAAGATTCGAATTTCGTAATGAGGGCGATGTCGTAAGAACGCTCCGAATGCACAACGTCAACGCCAACTTCAATTGACTTCAGCACTTCAATCTTGCCTTCCATATCTCTAAGCACCTGTGCAGTGCGCGCTACGCTCTCTTCGCTGCCATCTTTTAATTTAAAAAATACGATATGAGTAAGCATTTTTCAGTTCCTCCTCTGATTTTAACGCATAAACTTTGTCTATTTGTCACATAATAACCTATGCAGTCGCATTACGGCAATCTTTAACACGAAGGGGATCGGTACGTTATGCGCTATCCGGTTACAATTGTTGCTACAATTATTGGACTTGCTATCTGCTTGTTTAACTCCACGGGTTATGACCCGCACAATCTTGTTTTCTTCATGTTTAGCATTCCCGCATGGGTCGTTGATTTATTTGTCGACGTGCATGAAGTAAGCGTCTTGCTCATGTATGCACTTACGGTAATTACGTGGGCGCTGCTCGGCTTCCTAGCCGACGTGCTTATCGTACGCAGTCGTGAGAATGAGCATCATCGGCGTTCGGCACGATAGCTTTATTTTAGGCAAAAAGGAGCCTTTCGGCTCCTTTCTCATTTTTACAGCAAACGAATCGATCAAGCTCTAGGCTGCTTCAACCACTAAAGTAGATTCCATCGTTGTATGTCCTTGACCGCATGGAATGGAACAATAGATTCTGTAAGTTCCTGGCTCTTTAAATTCCAAGTCTGTTTCCGGGTGATCGTTATCCAAAGCTACTTTAAGCTCGTCAATATGCATCCCGTGGATACCGCTTTTGTTCGAAAGCTTAAGTCTTACCTTGTCTCCAACCTTAACTTTGTACTCTTTTTGATCAAATACAAAATCGTTAGATGCTACAACCTTCAATAATGTCATGCCCTCTGGCAATGAGGCAGACTCATCAACCGGCTTAGCTGGCAGTGCGAATGTGAGCAAATATAAGCCCAGCAATGACGCAGCTGCAAATACAGTAAACATAATCCACTTATGCATTGCTATGTGCTCCCCTTTGCGATCATAATGTCTACCTCTTATATTACATAAGATCGTCCGAAGTTCTCAACCTTAAACTACGGAAAGCTGAAAAGTTTTTTTGTTATTTTGACAAAACCATGAACAATTTCAAAATTAGCTGGACAAATACTGTTTTAATACACGTTCAGACTCTGCTTTTACAAAGCCCCACAGCATAAAAAAACGATGATGGTAACCTCTGCACACATATTCGGCATGCAAACCATCCGCTTCGCGCTTCTCCTCATACACCTTTATCCCTGTTTCACGGAATTTCCTTCTAATTCCAGCGAGATCAAGCAGCACCCGATCTTGCATGCCGCGCATCATCGATTCATAAAACCGCGGCAGCTTAATTGCTGAAGTACCGATCACACGTATATCATGATCCAAAATACGCATGACAATGCCAAGCAGTACGTACTGCTTCACCAGCACAAGCTCTTCCTCGGTCTGTATCGGTGGATTAGCAGCCGTTCTGACTTTTCCGCGGGCTTCTTCCTCTTTAGCGGCCATTGCCACCCCTCCAATAAGAACATTTGTTCTTATTATAGCGAGAAGCGAGGATTTGATGCAAGTTAATTTACTTTTACCCAAAAGTTAACTTTTATCCCTAATCACCTCGATTATTTGCGAACCGTTGTTTCTCTTCCGCTGAGATATACAAGCCTAAAACAATTATTCCCAAATGAACTGTGTTTCCATGTATAATACAAAATGCATAAAAAGTGCGGCTCACTTCTTTCTATTAAAAAGAATCTTACATTCACCCAATTTCGTATTGGGGAATGCTAGGAGTGTTAGTTTGCTATAAAGTCAAATTTCGATTGAGGGTGACAGGCATGCAGATTTTTTTGAAACTTACAAATAAGCTGCTTCGTTTAAACAATTACTTTGTTGTTTTTCTTACGTTATTGCTTGTTTTCATCAGCTCCACGATCGCTTTCCTGCTTGAGCCAAACACCTTTGGCCATTGGTTTAATTCGTTTTGGTGGGTGATGACGACCGTCGCAACGGTCGGCTATGGCGATTTTTTTCCTAAAACGGTGCCAGGAAAAGTGCTTGCCATGCTGCTGTACGTATTCGGAATCGGCCTGCTCAGCTTATTAATTGGAAAAATTATCGATTCAATAGCTGTACTTCAGCGAAGGAGAGAGGGTGGCAAATTGAAGTATCAAGGTCATGAACATATCATCGTTATTAATTGGAGTAAAAAAGCACAGCTGGCCGTTGAAGATTTGCTAGACTCTGATGCTAAGATGTCCATTGTTGTAATTGATAATAGTGATAAACATCCGTTCGATCATCCGCAGGTGCATTTTGTAAGCGGTGATCCTACTTCGGCGGAAGTACTTGAGCAGGCTAACATTCATACAGCTCGTTCAGCAATTATTTTTGCTGACCCTTCTATTGAAGACACGTCGCTCATCGATGGCAAATCGCTGCTAATCGCATCAAGCATTGAGCAAGCAGCTCCTTCCGTTCATACAACCGTTGAAATCGTGCTGGAGAAGCATATTCTCAATTTCCGACACGTACAAGTAAATGATTTTATTTTATCCCATGATGCGGTTTCCAGACTGGCTGTACGATCTGCTTTGAAGGAAGGAAATGTCGATATCTTCATGCAGCTGCTCAGCCGAAAATATGGCGAAGACGTATTTGAGATCGCCGTAGACCCCGGCTGGTCAACCTATGGTGATGCTTTCCATGCACTACTGCGCCAAGGAGCTACCCTTATTGCAGACCGCACAGACATGGGCATCAATCGCAGGCTCGAAGAAGCTATTCCAGCCGCAGCCCGTTTATTCGTTATTTCGAATGACGAGACCATCACTAAGATTAAATCCGAAAGGCGGTAGTTATAATGAATAGCTCGCTGATCTACATGGAATGGTCTGAGCGAGATCAACGTGTAGAGCGAACCATTACCGAAGCAGCTGTAACTCGTGAAGATATATTTGTACGCAAGCTCGTTAACGCAACTATTTTCCGCAACGGTCTGTATGAGCATACAGCGAACGAGTGCGAGGACGGACAGCATCATCATATTTATGCGAAGCCCTATAATGAACATGATGATACCGTATACGGGCAAGCCATTCGAGCTGCGCTTTATGAATACGTCACCGTCTCCCCTTATATGGAAGTTGAATATTTGCTTTGGAACGGCTATCGTTTTAATCCGTGCACACTCGCTCAGCGAGCACCGGCCAGTCCTCTCGAATTTGCAGCTCTTCTGCTCGATCATTATATAGTAAGCGAGCAGAAAACCTATGAGACGGTTTATACGATATATGATATGGATCGCAGCAAGATCGTCGTTTTTTTGAAAGGAGTGAATCTGTAAATGTCTCAAGAGAAAGCATTTGCAGCCAGAAGCGATTCGAATGCGGGCCCTTCGACAGCTAGCGCCAAATTAAAAGCAAAAGGTCAGAAAGCAATCGCCTTTGCATTGATGTTAACCGTACCCGTCGCTCTAAGCGGCTGCAACACAACAAGCTCAAGAGATTGCGTAGATTACGACAATGACGGTTATTGCGACGATAACGGCTCGAGAAGCGGCGGAACTTATATTACAAATGGAAAATCGAATAAAAAATCATCGAGCTATAAATCCAGTTCCAGCGCTTCGAAAGGCTTCGGCAGCTCCGGCATTAGCAGCGGCAGCAGCGGAGGTTAACCTATGGAGCGTCAACGGCGTGTTATCCCGCTCCAAATGACTCACGATGAGCTGTTTCAGGGCGAGCTCGCACAGCGTATTCCCTACCATCGCATATATGGCAAACAATACTGCCTGCCTTCCATAATGGGATACACCGCGGCCCAATTCGAGGAGCTTCAAGCGGCCTCCGAGCAAGTGGATCAGCTTTATTGGAAATCGCTTCGGTTTGCACAGCAGTATTTATCTGATGATTTTATGAATAAGCAGTTAGGCATTCATCCTTCTCTTATCCAAGCAGCGCGTATCGCAACACCCTCTCATGGGGTGTCAAGACAAGACTGGATCGTGACGGAACATGGGATGAAATGTATCGAAAATAATACGGATACGCCCACCGGCATACCCGAGACGGCTTTTTTAGGCAACGCGATCATCAATCGCTACACGACTCATCGCTCCGCATCCGAGAATATGGATGATGCGCTCATGAAAGCTTTAGAGAAACTTATCGTCCACTATCAGAGCCAAGGCTTAACGGGAACGATTGCATGTACTTGCTACGATTGGCACACGGAGGATAAAGGCAATACGGAATATGTATTAAACATTATTCGCAAGCTTGGTTATTCCGTCATCCTCGTTCCACTGGACCAGCTTACGATTGTTGCAGGAGATGGCTTATACGGCGGCGGAGAGCGCATCGATATTTTGTATCGTCTCTATCCGCTTGAATATTTGATCCAGGATACAGAAGCTGATACTGGGCTCCCAGTCGGCGAAGCGCTCATCGAGCTTGCCCTGATTGGACGGCTTGCACTCATCAATCCGCCGCAGAGCATCATTACGCAAAGCAAAGGCTTTTTAGCGCTGATTTGGGCGCTATATGAACGGAATGATCAATCGTCAGATGTGCTTGGCCATCCACTCTTTGATGAAGCAGAGCTTGAAACTATTCGCAAGTACCTTCTCCCCACCTATTTTGAGAATACCGTGTTCGTTCAGCAGCAGATACCTTATGTCGCCAAAAGCTACTGGGGTCGCGAAGGCAAGGGGACTTCTCTCTATGCAGGTGATGGCACGCTAGAGACTGAGGAATGGGGTGTTCAAGAGGATGGAGAAGAAGAAGCAGAGGAAACAAAGCTGTACTACAGCTCGCAGCCAAAAATTTATCAGCAGCGCTTTACGATGGAAGAGGTTGAAGTACATACCGAATCAGGGCCCTTTCATGGCAGCTTATTAACCGGCGCTTATGTCATCGGAGGCAGCTTCGCTGGCCTTCTCCCACGCGTAGGCGCGAAAATCACAGGGGATATGGCTTACTACTGCCCCGCTGCGATTGTAGATTAGCTATAGCGTTCGTATAACAAAATTTTGAGCGTATGCTTTCGAAGCGAGTTTTGCTTCACAAAACTTTGAGGAGGATCAATAATGAATGAATTTTTGGATAATGCCGCTAATGTTGGAATTGGCCTCGTTCTCCTGCTGATCATTTTAGGTGTAGGCGCATTCATTTTCAGTAAATTAACTCGTTATAATGACGGTGAGGAAATAAGTAAAGGCAATCAGGCAGCAGGTATGTATATGGGCAGTAAGCTGCTGGGATTGTGTATTATCGTTGCAATGGTATCCTATAGCTCGCAATCGTGGGTATCGATGTTGATTTGGTCGGCGATTGGCATCGGCATTCTTTGCTTGGTCTACGTTGTTTTCGATTTTCTTACACCACGCTTTAAAGTATGTGAGCAAATTGAGCAAGGAAATCTAGCCGTTGCTCAGCTTCTGCGCTCCGTCATCATCGGCGTATCCATTGTAATTGGTACGTTTCTGATGTAACAGATTCTATTGCAAAAAAGGTGACCATCCAGCCGTGATCTAGGCTGAAAGGTCACCTTTTTTTGTTATTAGGAAACATCCCTCAACGTTTCGTCTCCCTACCACCCTAAAACCTTAGCCCACAATAGTCACGCTGCAAATACCTGTTGGTGCTTATGGGCAGCTAATTTGGGCTACTCTATCACTGTAAGCACATATATGTGCTTACAAGCATTCAATTTGGTTACTTTTATCGCTGTAAGAGCATATACGTGCTTACAGCTGCTTTTCCACCTTACACATACGCCGATTCCCACTCTGTAAGCACATATATGTGCTTACAAGCGTTCATCTTGGTTACTTTTATCGCTGTAAGAGCGTATACGTGCTTACAGCTGCTTTTCCACCCATCTCACACGCCGAGTCGCACTCAGTAAGCACATATATGTGCTTACAGTCGTTTATCTTGGTTACTTTTATCGCTGTAAGAGCGTATACGTGCTTACAGCTGCTTTTCCACCTAAACCAACGACGAGTTCCACTCTGTAAGCACATATATGTGCTTACAGGCGTTCATCTTGGTTACTTTTATCGCTGTAAGAGCGTATACGTGCTTACAGCTGCTTTTCCACACCCAACCCATACGACAAATAACCCCAATAAGCGCTACTGTGTGCTTACAGGGGTTCAATTTAGTTACTTTTATCGCTGTAAGAGCATATACGTGCTTACAGCTGCTTTTCCACCTAACTCACACGCCGAGTCGCACTCAGTAAGCACATATATGTGCTTACTGATCAAAAACTCAAGCTACCGAACCCGCTTCAGTGGAAAACTGGCTGTTGTACAGATCAGCATAGAAGCCGCCTTTTGCTAGAAGCTCGTCATGGCTGCCCTTCTCGATCACATCACCATGGTTCATTACGAGAATCATGTCGGCATCTTTAATTGTAGATAGACGGTGTGCAATAACGAAGCTTGTTCTACCTTCCATCAGCCTACCCATAGCCTTCTGAATTTGAGCTTCTGTTCGTGTATCCACACTGCTAGTCGCTTCATCGAGAATGAGGATAGCGGGATCGGCGAGAATCGCTCTTGCAATAGTAAGCAGCTGCTTCTGGCCCTGTGATATGTTGGAGGCTTCTTCATTAAGCACGGTATCATAGCCTTCAGGCAGCGTCCGAATGAAATGATCGGCATGTGCCGCTTGGGCTGCATCGACAATCTCTGCCTCTGTTGCTCCCTCGCGCCCATAGGCGATATTGTCACGAATGGAGCCGTTAAACAGCCATGTATCCTGCAGCACCATCCCAAACAGCATGCGCAAATCTCCCCGTCGCAGCTGTGTAATGTTCACGCCATCAACGGTAATGCTGCCTTCGTTTATTTCATAAAAACGCATCAGCAAATTAACTAATGTTGTTTTACCGGCACCCGTTGGTCCGACGATGGCAACCATTTGCCCTTGCTTCACATCGATGTTCATATCTCCAATAAGGACAACATCTTCCTTATAACCAAACTTCACATGCTCAAAACGAACATTCCCTTGCGGTGCAGCGATGACAGCTGCGTCTTTGCCGCTTGGTTCCGCGCTTTCTTCTTGTTCATCAAGCAGCTCAAACACCCGCTCCGCCGACGCAATCGTAGACTGGATGATGTTCGCAATATTCGCGGTCTGTGTCAGCGGCTGTGAGAACTGCCGTGCGTATTGAATGAAGGCCTGAATATCGCCGATTTTGATCGCTTGACGCGTTACCAGAATACCGCCAACGACACTAATCAGGACATAGCCAATATTATTTATAAATGACATCAAAGGCATCATCACGCCCGAAATAAATTGCGCTTTCCGACCAGAATGATAAAGCCGGTCATTAATGGCGTCAAACTCGGCTACTGACTTTCGCTCATGTCCAAAAGCCTTGATGATTTTATGTCCGGTGTACATTTCTTCCACATGACCGTTCAGTTGTCCTAGCTCTGCTTGCTGGGATTTGAAATACCCCTGAGAGCGGGACGCTATTGCCTTTATAACAAAAAAACTTAGCGGCAATGTAAGAAGCAAAATAACTGTCAATAGTGGACTAATCGTCAGCATCATAATGATAACGCCGATCAAAGTCACAATTGAAGTAATGAGCTGAGTCAAGCTCTGTTGCAGCGTATTGCTAATGTTATCGACATCATTGACGGTCCGGCTCAAAATCTCTCCATGCGTTCTTGAGTCAAAAAACGAAAGCGGCAGCCGCGCCAGCTTTGTGTTTACTTCATTGCGCAGATCATAAACCGTTTTTTGGGCAACCCCTGCCATGACGTACTGCTGCACGTAAGCAAAAAATGAGCTTAACAGGTACAGGCCCAGCAGAACGAGTACAATACGCATAATCGCGTCAAAATTAACGCCCCCGCCCGTAATGCCTTCGAATATTTCGGTAGTCGCATTCCCCATCAGCTTTGGACTGACGATAGAGAAAATGGTGCTCAGAACAGCCATTATAATGACCACAATGAGCTTCATCCGTTGCGGTCTTAAGTAAGTGAGCAATCTGCGAAGTGTACCTTTAAAATCCTTCGCCTTCTGCACCTGCATCCCCAGCCCGCCCATCGGACCGCCGCCGCCAGGACCCATGGGGCCTCTGCCAGGAGGACCAAATCCAGGCCCGCCGCCAGTGCCAGACGGTTTCTTGTCATGCCGACGATCACTCATGCTATTTCCTCCTCTGACAGCTGCGACGACACGATTTCGCGATACACGCTGCTTGTTTCCATTAACTCCTGATGATTGCCAATGCCTGCAATCGCTCCTTCATCAAGTACGATGATTTTATCGGCTTGAATGACGGTGCTTACACGCTGTGCCACGATTAGAACAGCGGCATGTAGTGTTTCTTCCTTCAGCGCTGCCCGCAGCAGCGAGTCTGTTTTGAAATCGAGCGCAGAGAAGCTATCGTCAAAAATATAAATGTCCGGCTTTCTGACGAGTGCTCTCGCAATTGAAAGCCGCTGCTTCTGACCGCCCGATACGTTCGTACCGCCTTGTGCAATGATGGAATCATAACCTTCCGGCATTTCTGCTATAAAAGAAGCAGCCTGCGCAACTAATGCCGCGTGCTTAACCTCATCGTCAGTCGCCTCTTCTTTGCCATATCTAATATTGTCGCTGATTGTTCCGGTGAACAACACAGCCTGCTGGGGTACGTATCCGATCTTTGCCCGCAAGCTCTGCTGCGAAAGGAGCCGCACATCATCACCATCGATAAGCACGCTGCCCGCTTCGATATCATAGAAACGTGGAATAAGATTGACGAGCGTAGACTTTCCTGAACCTGTACCTCCGATAATCGCAGTAGTCTCGCCTGACTTTGCGATAAAAGATATTTCTGATAATGCAGGTTTCTCTGCCCCTGGATAACTGAATGTAACATTACGGAATTCGACTTCGCCGCCCGTTCCTGTTCGCACACCATTTCCAGCATCATGTGCGTCTTGGATGTCCGGCTGCATACCCAGCACTTCATTAATCCGAACAGCAGATACCGAAGCACGAGGCACCATAATAAACATCATCGCCACCATGATCAGTGAGAACAGAATTTGCATCGCATATTGTAGGAATGCCATTAAATCTCCAATTTGCATATCATTATTGCTAATCCGAATACTGCCAAACCACAAAATAGCGACACTGGACAAGTTAAGAATAAGCATCATAACCGGCATCATAAATGCCATCACTTTGTTTACCTTGATGGCGGTATCGGTCAAATCTTTATTTGCCCGCACGAAACGCTGCTGCTCGAATGTCGTCCGATTGAAGGAGCGAATGACGCGTATGCCCGTCAAACCTTCGCGCAGCACCAGATTCAGCTTATCGATTTTTATTTGCATCGCTTTGAAGAGAACGACACCTTTGGAGCCAATAAAAATAATCGTTCCAGCAAGTATCGGAACGACAACGACAAACACAAGTGACAACGTGGCATCCTTCGAGACAGCCATAATAATACCGCCGATACACATCATCGGCGCCATAACCATCATACGAAGCATCATAATAAGCACTTGCTGCACTTGCGTAACATCATTTGTAGTGCGCGTGATGAGCGAGGCGGTTCCGATTTTGTCAAACTCGTGCAAAGAAAAATTTTCTACATGAGCAAACAGCTTGCTGCGCGTACGTTTGCCGAAACCTGCGGCGATGGTTGAAGAATAATAGCTTGCGGCGATAGAGAACACAACGCCTGCAGCAGTAATAAGTAGCATTAGACCACCAAGCTTTACAATATAACCCGTATCGCCTTTTAGAATACCCAAATTTACGATATCCGCCATCAATGTAGGCAAATAAAGCTCTGATAGCGATTGCAAAAATACGAGCAAGAACACGAATGCGATCATTAACCAATACGTTTTCAATTCACGAAATAATTTTAACAGGCAACATCATCTCCGCTCAGTATTTCATTATGTACTTCTTCATTTTACCATAGTAAAATCACGAAATTCAAAGGCAGCTAACATGCAGAGCCCAAACCCTGCAACCCCCTATAAATACAAAAGGAACCATCGCTGTAATTCGCGTGATTCCTTCGATGTTTCTTATTCAGCTTCGCTTGCTTCTCCTGTAATGTAGGTGTACGTTTGATCGTTGGATTGACGCCCTGCCAGCTGCCTCGTAGTATATCCGGTGTCATGAGTCCTTGCTGTGCCAGCTTTTGTCTTGCCTTTCTTGCCTTGCTAATTGACATCCTAAATGCCTCCCAAAAAAATAATGTGAATCAAACATTGCTTCGCAAGCTTAGCATACGCTTTGTTTCGTGCGGCTCGCTTCCTTCAATTATACGATGAAAACGTCATTTGTGAAAGCCGCTACGTTACCGCGTCTGCGATATAATAAACTCCTTGCGCAGCATGGAAAATACAAGGAGCTCAATGAAGTTCCCCTTTTCAATCTCGAACTCCCTTAGCTGGCTGTCTTGTTTGAAACCGAGCTTAGAGAGCAGGCTGATCGATGCAGCGTTTGACGGATCTACCTTCGCCTCGATACAATGCAGTTTCATGCTATTAAAACCAAAAGCTACAATTGGTGCGGCTACTTCACTCATAATGCCTTTGCGCCAGTAGCTTGGAGCCAGATCATAACCTAGATCGGTACGCGCGTGCTCCTTCAAATAATGCAAAAAACCGCAGGTTCCAATTACTTTTCCTGAGCTCTTCTCTTCGATTAACCATCTAATGCCGATTTGTTGAGCAAAAATCTCCAAATGCCAATTCATTTCCTGCCATGCCTCGTCCTCAGCAGAAAACGGCAGTAACGGAGTATATTTGACAACATCATCATCCGAATAAAGCTCGAACAAATCAAGCACATCCCGTACCTCTGTCTTGCGCAAAATAAACCGATCCGTTTCCATGCTAGGAAACGTCTGAAATGAGAATGACGTGCCCATCGATTCACCCCCAACCGCTAATCCTCTTGCTCGTTTAATTGACTCTTTTCGTAAACCGTTGTTCGGTTTCTTCCCGCTGCTTTCGATCGATAAAGAGCTTGGTCCGCCATCTCAATAATTTCCTTAACATCAGTCGTCTTCCCATTCGACATCGAAATGCCGATGGACACGAAGATCGGACTGCCGGTTGGGCTTGCACCAGAAGTGATCCCTTCTCTAAGCCGCTCAGCTATTTGTGTTGCTGTAGGAATACTTCCTCGCTTAACCAGTATGCCAAATTCTTCTCCGCCATAGCGGAAGCTAAGATCATGGCTTCTAGAGAATGCTTTTATTTGCGATGCTGTATAGATTAATACCTCATCTCCGATAAGATGCCCGTGCTCATCATTGATTTTTTTGAAATGGTCAACATCCAGCATAATAAGCGCAAACGGAATTTCCTCGGTAATCCATTCCTGAATGGTCAAGTCAAACGTCTTCCTATTGGCAAGTCCTGTCAGCCCATCCAATCGAATTTCCTTATTCAGCAAATTAAAATGGTTGTTTATGCTCTGATTAAGCTGTCTCACTTCATATATATAAGAGTTCGTTTTCGGCATTTTGGAACGTATCGCCTTCGTTGATAATATGGCTTCCTCCGAGAAAGCAGCTAGTTCAAATAAAGGCTTGGAGATCACATAAGAAACATACCATGCGAGTAACAATATGACGATAAAGAGCGGGAAAAGTTTCAGCAATATACGCCATATCAATTCATTTAATGGCTTATCAATTATAGAAGTAGGCGTTTGCGCTACGATTGCCCACCCAGTTATAGATTCGTAAGCATAGCCGGCAAAATACCGCTCTTTTTGTGAATTGACGATCACCTGCGATCCACTGCGTCCAGCTAATGCTTTATTAATAACCTCATTAGTCGTAACTCTTTCGTTAATTCGTTCGTGATTTGGATGAAAAATAAGGCTGCCTTGCTTATCCGCTACATAGACGTAAGAGCCGTTCCCGTAAAAATGTTCGTTTAGCAATTTGTTTAACGCGTTGCTCTCGTCCAAATAAATAGTTCCGGCTACAAAACCTACGTATTCGTTATCTTCATTGAAAATGGGTGAAGAAATGAGCAAGAGGAGCTGATTCGTCGCAGACCCTATGTAGGGCTCTGAAATAAGCGGACGCTTCTGCTCAACCGCCTGCTGGGATGCATATGAGGTTAGTACAGTCCCTATCTTAACACCGCCGCTAGAAAAACTCGATGCTGTCACTTTACGATCTGAATCCACAATAAGAATCGAATTAAAATATTGTTCATTCGCATCGTACCAGCTATTCAATTCTTTTTGCGACAAATTCTGTTTACCTGCTCTTGCAGCAATCGTATCAATATTGTTGCTAATTATATGCAATAATTCATTCGTATTGGAAGACAGCTTCTTGGCGTATTGATAATTGCTTTCTAGATAACCAGAAGTTAGTGAGGTCTTATTTGTCGTCCATGCAAAATAACCGCCAATAATGGCGGTTAAGATAACAGAACCGATTACGAACAGCCCCAATACGAATCGAAGTTTTAAGCCTTTGCGTGTACCCACAGTTGTTCCTTCTCTCGTTGCCAAAGTACAGACTTATTTTAGCGTAAATGGACGAGAAAAGAAATAGTCTCTACATATGTCTATAAAGTTGCTGGTTGAATAATGGCCGCTAGCAGTCCCGGAAAGCGAAGATTCAGATCTTCATCTCGCAGCGTCAATAAATGCTGGGTGCCTTGCTTTCTCACATTCAATACGCCCGCTTCACGCAAGGTGCGAAAATGATGAGTCATTGTAGACTTCACGACGGGAAACTCAAAGTGGCCACAGGCTCGCTCGCCATGCTTAACGATAGCGACAACAATACTGAGCCGGATTGGATCACTTAATGCATATAACACAGAAGTAAGCTCAATATCCTCACGATTGGGATGGAATAAAATTTTCAAATGCATTCGCACCTCTCACATTAAGTACTTATTGCATTATACCATAGCTCATGCTATATTTTCATTGTACGATAATATTCGTACAATGAAAATATAAAGAGACAACTTGGAGGTTTTATGAGAAACAGTGCCGCTATTACTGCCACACCCATACTCAATGAGGAGCGGCCCGCCTTTAGAGACGGTCTCGTTATCCCGCTGCTAGGATTAACCGTTATTCTTGTTATTATGAATACGATGATGTTTAATCTGGCACTGCCGCAAGTGACGGCACAGTTTATGCTATCTCCATCAGCAGCTTCGTGGATCATCACGGGTTATTCCATCATCTTTGCCATTTCATCCATCACCTACAGCAGGCTATCTGACTTTGTACCTATACGTCTATTGCTGACGATTGGCCTAATTGCCATGGGCGGCGCATCTGTACTTGGTTTTTTTAGTCATCATTATATACTGCTGCTTGTCGCTCGCCTTATTCAAGCAACTGGAGCAGGTTCCGTGCTTAGTTTAACGATCGTACTCATTACAAGATTCATCCCACTTGCCCGCCGCGGCAAATCCATGGCACTCATTACATCAGCTGCATCGCTTGGCCTTGGTCTCGGCCCTGTAATCGGCGGCGCTATCACACAGTATTGGGGCTGGAACGATCTGTTTATCGTAACTGGCATCTCTCTTCTGCTTATTCCTGTGTTCTATCGACTGCTGCCAGTTGAAGAATCTAACAAAGGTTCCTTTGACGTTATAGGTGCAGCGCTTGTAGGAATAGGCTCAACAGGTGTTCTGCTGTATATCACCAATCATTTTCTGATTGCTCTTATTGGCGGAATCACTGCACTACTCTTATTCTGGATACGAATTAATCGTGCTGTGAATCCATTTGTCCAGCCTTCTCTGTTTCGCAACAAAAGATATATTCGTCTGATCACGCTTGGCGTGGTATCTTACATTAATAATTTTTCCACACTATTTTTGCTGCCACAGGTGCTTATTCACCTGTTCAAGCTTACGCCAGGTCAAGCCGGCCTCATTATTTTTCCAGGAGCCTTCGTTGCCATGCTTGCCTCCAATCGTATTGGAAAAATCATCGACAAATACGGCAACAGCGTGCTGCTTCGGTTAACTCCGTGGTTACTGCTCCTTGCCGCCATTTCATTCGCCTTATTCGCGGGTCTTTCCATCTACATGATCATGAGCATATATATCCTGATGAGCGTTGGATTCTCCGCTTTAAATTCCAGCGTTTCTAATGAGCTGTCCAGAATTTTGCCAAGTGAGCATGTAGGTGCTGGTATGGGCTTGTTCCAGCTATCGCAATTCATTAGCGGTGCTTTCAGCGTCGCGATTAGCGGTATTCTGCTAGCGGCGCAAAGCAATCTTCCCCTCAGCCGTGCATTCTCAAATATATTTTGGGGGATGGGCTTCATAGCCGCAATTGCGATTGCAGCCTCTTGGCTGTACTACTCATCGTCAAAACAGCAGCTCGGTGAGCTCAAGCGGCGTTAAGCTACACTATATGCTTTAATGCCTCCTTCTTGCTAAGTGGTGAGAGCGGCGTTTCTTCTACAAACCGATGCACACATGCTGCATCGGTTTTTGCATATTCTCTTAGCGCCCAGCCAATAGCTTTGCGTATAAAAAACTCGCTTTCATCCTTCGTGCGGCGTATGTAGTCAAATAACCGATCTGTATCCGTATCATGCTTGTACCTAAGCTGGAATAATAATGCGGTTCTACGGAGCCACATATGATCCGAAACGATCCAGCGCTCTGTATATTCTGCTGTTAATTCTGGATATTTCGAGAGCTGGCAGCCAACTAAGTGTGCCGCTACAAAATCTACTGTATCCCACCATGAATGAGTGGTTACCCACCGCTCCAGCCTATCGATATGCGAAGGCATTGCCTCCTTGCTGTATCTTTCCATCAAACCCATCGCCACATAATGGAATTCTCGCTCGTTCAGCTGCCACAGCTGTTCTGCTGTTTGCAGCAACTCCTCGCCTTTTGGCTTTTCGTTGTGCTTCCAAAACTCGCGCAACAGCTGTGTTCGTTCTGGTGTCTTAATGCCAAGAAATACAAATTGGCCGCGCATGTAAGCTTCCATAGGCCCAGCCGTCTCCGGATTTGCGTGCTCCCTGAACATTGCTTCTAACGCTTTTGCAATTACAGTCATAACATAAGCAGCTCCTTTTCTTTGAAAGATAACACAAAGCAGCCCCAGCCATCAATGATGGTCAGGGCTGCTATAGAAAACTATTTTGCTAAATCATTCACTTAAACCGCTTCGTCATGCAAATATCTGAAGAAAGGCTTATCCACCCAAAATTGAGTTGGTGTAACGATTACATTTGGATCTATCGCTTTAAAACCTGCAATAACCTTCGCGGAGTTTTCGTTTAGCGAAAACGGATTTACAGTATAAGGGCTATCTGGATCCGTAATAAAGTTGTTCGTAATGATTTCATAATCCTTCAGTTCTGTTTGTGAATAGTAAAGCGGCTGCCACCATGATTCAATGATAAGGCCTGCTTGACCATCTTCATTTTTCTTTGCATAAGCTAGGATAACATCTTGGAAAGCAGCTTTATCTGCTGCATTTGCAAATTCGAATTCAAGATCGTACTCTTTTGCATAATTAATATAGTTTCCATTTGCAATTTGAACAACATTTGGTCCTGGAGTCCCCCATTCAGCTAGAAAAATAAATGCTGATGTTTTAGGCTCGAATTGCACTTTCGCATTCAGACCTTCACTCCGAAGCAAGCCAATAAGCTGAATCGCATGATTAAAATCGGAATGACCGTAAATCAGAGACAATGAATCGATGAAATTTGCATTGAAACGGGAATCTTTGATGTTGTAGCCCGTGATCAATTTTTGCTCCAAAGCAGTATTTACCAGCTTTTGCAGTTTAGGCGCATCGATAATATCGGAAGTTTCGTAAGCGCTGCTTAGCTTCGCATAAATATCATTATCGTTAACATAACCGATATACTTTTTGTAAAGACCTTTTGTAATAAGCACTTTGCCAAGCAGCGTGTGAATCAGTTGATCGCTTGCTGCATTTTTTGGTTTGAAGTTGGCATAAAACTCAGCAGGAAGCAAACCTGTATCTACTGCAGCGGCTACTTCTTGAGCACCTTTTGTGCCAAGCGAGCTGCTTTTAACATTCAGCTTCGTCAATACCTTGTTTACTTTAACTTCCGGGTATGTATAAGCAAGCTCCTTCAAGTCTGCTGCTCTTACCGCAATGGAAATCGCTACGGAGCTTGTAAGCAATTGATCGCCTTGAATGGCAGGACCAGACAAAATTCCTTTCTCATACAAAGCAGCTGCTGAGGCATACAGCTCGCTCTCAGGCTTTACATCAGTGAAATTTACAGCTTTGCCTGATGGCTCGTAACCAAGAATATCTGCTACCGCTTCAATGAATTCACCTTTTGTTACTTTGCTCGAGAGGCTGACATCAAATTTTTCTTTCAAAAACTGCTTATACTGCGCTACGCCATCTTCCTTCGAAACCGCTGCTTCAGACGGAGCCGCAAAGGCTGCTGATTGTGTAAAAATGATTGAAAAGGATAATAGGAGTGCTACTAGCAATTTTGTGTATGATGCTTGAGTGTTTTTCATGAACATTGCCTCCATGTCTTTAATTCCGATGTTTTTAATCGGGAATGAGTAATGTTCCATAGTATACCAGTTGAAAATTGCAAGTGTCAATAAATATATTTTATTGATTAAGTATTTTTTTGCCCTGATGTAGGGATTAACTTGTCATTCGATACTTCACTAGGTCTTACCCACTGGCAGAGATAGCCTTGCACCATTCAAGAACCTCTTTATCGACTTCATCCATATAACCAATGTCATCGATTAAATCCCAAAGCAATATTTTTTCTGTCTCTTCGTTTGCTTCGAATGGGATTATTTCACCTACATTAGCATAATAAATCGGATTATATTTTATTTCTCCGTTTGGCCTCTTCACTTTTATCAACCCGATGAACTCTAAGTCATTAACGATTTGTGATGTTTCTTCGAATAACTCCCTCATTGCACATTCTTTCGGTGTTTCCCCTTCTTCTCTTCCCCCTGCCGGTACTTCCCATTGTTTCCTCCACTTGTTAAAACAAATAAGATATCTTTCTCCACATTTGATTACAGCATATGATCCAGCTAATGGCTCATCCATTCTGAGCTCATCCTCTTTCATAGCTATACATGCTAATAGCTCGAAACCATCTTTATTAGACGTAATACTCATGGTTATGCTCACCTTCCCCAATCGAGGCACTAATTCTTCTATTTATTCAGTAACATCTATTTTCTTATGTAAGATAAAGAACAAATGCACTATAAATCTTCAAATCCTGCTACTAGAAAAATCAGAGTACTAACGACTGCAATATGAAAAACACAAAATACAATATGTACTGAAACAACGTTCAAATCTTTCCTTGTCAGCTGGGGGCTGGTCCTTAATTTATATATGGAGAATCCAATTATGCCAGTAACGAGTAGTGACTGAGCCAACCATTTTGAAACGGTGAGAAACGCTGGAGTATTATTAACAATCGGGTTTAAAAACCAACTAAACGGGTCAAATATCCATGCCACAAGAATCATAACCCATGCCAACAAATGAATCGGCAAAGCACTTAAAATATGGTTGCGAATAGCTGCTCTCCTCCTATCTTGCTATCAGATATCATCCAGACGAGACTATTTGGAACAATGTTGCTTAGTTAACGGACACCAGAGACTCTATTTGCCTCATTTTTACACTCCTTTTCACATCAATAACGTATCCTATGTCCGTTAGAAACCTGTTTGCACGTTAACCTCATAAATAGCGTCCTCTATGTCCTTTACTGTCACTTCTGAAATTTTGAACTGCTCAACCATAACTCATGACGTAGAGCCTCTCATTCTCAAAAAAAACCACAAAAGGCTGCCTCACGGGCGAACTTTTGCGGCTTTAAGCTGTCGTGCCTCGTTAGTTAAAATGGCTTATTTCTTATTTTTGCTCCATAGACTCAAACTGTTTGATTAAGCTTTCGATATTAACACCATTTATAGTTAAACCAGAAATATCGCAGTTTTCCAATTTAACATTCGATAAATTGCAATTATTAAATACTCCTTGCTGAAGATTACAATCGGTGAATTTTACAGGGGTTCTATTGAATTCAACATCTGGCTGACTTGGATTGCCGAATCCAATGTGTTGAAAATGAGCTCCGCCCCACTGTGCACCATCAATGACGAGCTCGCTCAAATTTGCATCGGAAATATGCAGTCCTGTCAAATTCACATCATTCATATTCATTCCACTAAGGTTGCAACAGTTTAGCGTGAACTGCTCCGCCCGAACATTTTTGAAGCTGGAAGCTGTAACATCTGCATTAATGACTGTTAGGACATCTTTTTCATTTTCTAATTTCATTCTTTAATCACTCCAATTAGTAGATGATTGCATTCTATTCCAGTTTAAATTACTATAATACGGCGGATTCTTCAATCGAAAAAAGTACTCCCTGTTGCTCAGAGGCATGCAAGCAAGCTTTAACACCATTTGGAAGTACAATCATTGGGTCAGTATGACCAAAGTCCGCATCATAAACGATTGGGAAATCGTATCCTCTCGTTGCAATCTGCAGCAGCTCCTGCAATGAATCTTCTTGATTAAATCCTATACGCGAATGAAATCTTCCTATAATTAGCGCAGAAATGCGATCATAAATACCCATCTGACGAAACTGTGTAAGATATCTATCAATTGTGCTTAGCTGTTCACTCTCGTCGTCTTCTAGACACAAAATTCTACCATCAAAGTTCGGGAAATATGGTGTGCCAGCTAGCAGAAGAAGAGTGCCCATATTCGCAGCTAGGATAGGACCTTTCGCTTGTCCAGGTTTCAAAATCTTCATTCCAGTATTAGGGATGACGGCTCTTGGGCGCGAATCTTCAACCTCCCAGCTCAAATGCTCCTCCATCCATTGATCACTAGAATCAATAACACCTATTGGCTTATCATTCATTACGGTTCTTACAAAGGAATGGTATGTATAATCAATCAGTCCGCCAAATTCTCCAAACTGCGGCATAATAGCGGGTCCCATAAATGTAATGAGATTTGTTTTCGCATGTATGCCTGCTAGAAGTGCCGTTATATCACTATACCCCATTATAATTTTTGGATTATTGCTAATAAGCGAATAGTCTAATTCTTCAAGCAGTTGGTGTGAGTTGTATCCCCCTATTGTAGCGATAATTGCTTTTACCTCAGGGTCTCGAATCATATGATGAAAATCATCCAAACGATTATTTATGCTGCCAGCCGTGTGTCCCGTCTTCTTGCTAACATGCTGTCCTAAGATTACTTTAAACCCCATATTCTCTAAAGCTTTTATTCCACGCTTCAATCTGTTAGGGCAAAAAAAAGCAACAGGCGAGGAAGGTGAAACAATTCCAATCGTATCTCCCTTATTTAATTTATCGGGTTTCAATAGTGAGGGTGTCAATGATTAACCCTCCTTATAATTTTTACTTGAATATATACAAATATTAGTAAACTCTCAATCACTTATTATTGCTCAAACCTCTCCCTTACATAAAAAAAGACTACCATTATGGCAGCCAATATACATTCGAACTCAATATTTATTCACACTATGATTGAATTGTCCTCATGCGATTATTTCTTGGATTGTGTTCTACTTCAGCAAGTCCTAACTTCTCCATCAACGGCGGAATATACATTCCGAATCTACCGCGCAAGCCTTTTTTCATGCCATACCAACCACCAAACGGATTTTCAGGTGAACGGCCCCACGCTTCAACCGTACCCTCTTTTACAGGCTTCTGCTCATCGGCACTGCCAAGTTCGATCCAGTCACCATGTTCTTTGAGCATCGCGCTTAAGTCATAAATACAACGGTAATCATAATGCAAAACCGTTTTGCCTACCGTGCATACTAATATTGGTTTGCCATCCTTTTCGCCTTGATACATTTCATATTCCGATGTTTGAGGAGGCGTTTTTAGTTTCCATGGGTTTTCTTTGGTTCCTTCTACCATCGACATATATTATCTCTCCTTTTGTTTTCCAATCTTATTATGTACTTTGTTGATTTTCATAAAACAACTCAAGTGTAACCAATCTTCTCACGAACAGCATACTGAGTTCATACCTATATCGCAATCTCCATTTTAATGGATGGATGGTATACATAATTTTTCAATTCAAAATCATGAATCGTAAAATCATCGAAATTTTTGATTTCTGGATTTATCCACAGATCAGGAGCAGGATAAGGCTCACGTAACATTTGTTCTTTCAAAGGTTGCTCATGTCTTTCATAGATATGAGCATCATTAATATTAAACGTAAGTGTTCCTAATTTGTATCCTGTCACTTGAGCGATCATTCGTTGTAAGACGTAATATTGAAAAACATTGAATGGGTGTCCTAAGCCGATATCGTTTGATCTTGCATTAACGATTAAATGAAGAACACCTTGCTTGATGAGCCATTGGTTATTCCAAACACAAGGATATAGCTCCATTTGATCAAGGTCATCAATATTCCAAAGCGATATGACATGCCGTCTGGATGAAGGATTATGAATGAGCTGATCAATCAAATGATGCACTTGGTTTGTCATTTTGCCCTTCAGCATAATGGGTTTCCCAAGCTGATATCCGTATGCTTTGCCTATATTATGATTAGAATTGGTCCATTCTTTCCATATCCTCACATTATTTTCATCCAAATATGCGCAGTCACTTGTCCGTTTTACATAAAACCACAACATTTCATGTATGGCAGATTTCCATGGTACTCTTTTTGTTGTAAGTATAGGAACCTCAGTATTTTCAAATGTTAACTGCTTGGAAATTATGCTTTTTGTGTAGGCAGGCGTACCATCAGACCATGTTGTTCTAACCGCTTGGTCTTTGTCCCAATCACCGTGTTCAAAAATATCCGTTACCAATTGATTGTAAATCCCATCAGCCTTCCCCATCTTCCGAGCCCCCAAATCCTTCTTATGTCCATTGAGTATTATTTTTAAAATTCGATAGAAAAATTAGTTTTCCTTTATGGCTCAATGACAAAGTCACCGCTCGACAAGTTCAGGTTTAATTCTATAACGGACACAGAAGCCGCTATATAGCTGATATGGTGCTCAATCATTCATATTGGAGCTAAATAAGGGCCTCTATGTCCGCAACCACGACTAAATGAAGGGAAATGAAGCAAATAAGGTCTCTGATGTCCGCCTATTTAAAAGGAACAACTCTCGTTTACGAAAGTGTCTCCCACTTCGCCCACATTTCTTGCGGATTCAATTCGTAAATGTCATTTTCCCTAAACATCAATTGATGCATAATGAACTCTCTGCGAATGGTCGCGAAGTCATCATGATAACCTTTAATAAACGCGTTGATTTCCTTCTCTGTATACTTTTGTCCCCTCGTCAATTGAGAAACCATATGCTGAAGCACAATCAGTTTTTTCTTAAGCTGAGCCGGCATATGCGTGAGCTTACCCTCTTTTGTGAAAAAGTTACGGATGACTGAATCCTGCAGTTTCTTCTGGCTATCCTCCATGTTTTCCACTCCTTTCTCTGCACCAGCATTCCGATAAATGAGCTCCTCCGTTGCATTAGCATTGCTTTTAATAAAATAATGGTTCAGTGAAAAATAAATCGTGTTCTTCTCTCTGCGTTCATTAATTAAGCTAGCCTCTCTTAACTTCGTGGCATGATGCGTAATCGTAGCAGGCGTAACGCCTAATTTCTCTGCCAGCACCTGGCCATTAAGCTCACCTTCAGCCAGCATAATCAGTAGTTTAATCCTCGTTGCATCGGATAACGCTTTATGATAAGCCACAACCTTATCTAACTGCACAGTTCGCCACCTCTTCCACCACTAAACTAATTTAACGGGTATCTAATTAGAAGTTTGTCTAATCAGATAATAATACACCGCCTATTATTTGTCAAACATGACGCCTCTCGACAGGATACATAAATAGTTTTGTCCATAAAAAAATGCTGACAAGTCGTTACCTGCCAGCATGAATCATGGATGAACTGTCTTATATTCCTTATACGAATACAGTGCATTATTAATTTTCCGAATACAAATTGTCATCATCAGCAATGCTCTGAATGTCCTCCGAACTTATGCTGAAATAACCATAGCCCTCTGCCTGCTGCTTCTTTAACGCTTTTTCTTTAAAAAACTTTGGACTGCCCTCGCCCGCATCCTCATCGTACACGAGCAGAATGCCGTCTGTTTTGCGAAACAGCAGCTCGTCCCTCGCCGTAAATTGCCAAATCCCATTATACGGCTGGTTGCTGACCGATGCGTAATAATCGACCCCTTTTAAAACCTGCTGATAAAATTCCTTCTTATCATCCTTCCATTTCTCTTCCGGATTGCTGTAAGCCGAAATAATAGAAAGCCTCAAATGAGGATAAATATCCTTCAGCGCAATGACGACCTCGCATGCCCACAAATCCACGCCGTACTGACCTGGGGTAATTACCCACTCAAGCCCATCTTCTATAAGCGGAACCAGCTTGCCTGTCAGCGCTTTTTTAATATAAACAATGCCCTCATGCTTCTGGCTAAAAATATTAAGCTCATGAGCTCGATAGCCCGTTACGAGTAAATTTTTCATTTGTCCAACGCCTTTTCGGATAATTATGGTTTACATCTATCCAGTGTATGCTATAGTAGAAAAAATACAAATTGCATATAAACCTATTTATTTCACTAGGGGAGCCTTACGGCTGAGATGGAGCTTCTGCTCCGGACCCTTGGAACCTGATCTGGATCATTCCAGCGGAGGGAAGTGGAGCAGCAGCATTCATTCATGCGCGCAAGCCTTGTTTGATCGTTAGACCCGCTCATTTCCCCTCGGAAATGGGTGGGTCTTTATTTGTTTACGGAGGGATGCGTATTACAGCCATAATATCACTTCACCATGTAAGCTACACTTTCGACAGGCATGCTGAAACATCTATTTTGTCCAATCTTTCGCTGGAAGCCCATCCTGGAGAGTTCGTCTCGATCATCGGTGCTAGCGGCTCGGGCAAAAGCACACTCTTTAAGCTCATGGCCGGATTGCTTCAGCCGAGCCAAGGCGAAATCAGGCTGCATGGCAAGCCTGCACCGAATCGGCTTGGCAAGGTTGCTTATATGCCGCAAAAGGACCTTCTTCTCCCATGGAGAACCGTACTGGGTAATTGCCTGCTTCCGCTTGAGCTGACACGCAGCAATAATCATTATAACACTGTCCAAATAAAGGAGCTGCTTAAACGCTTCGGACTTGCAGGACATGAACAGGCCTACCCCGACGAGTTATCGGGAGGCATGCGGCAGCGAGTCGCTTTTCTGCGCACGCTCGTAACCGGTCAAGAGCTTCTGCTGCTGGACGAACCATTCGGCGCACTTGACGCAATGACCAAACGCGGCATGCATAAGTGGCTGCTTGAATTGTGGGGCGACCTTGAGAAAACGGTACTCTTCATCACACATGATCTTGAAGAAGCCATATTGCTAAGTGATCGCATTTATGTATTGCCAGCTAACGATGCGCAGGGGGTACAAGAAATTGTCGTCCACATGCCGAGGCCAAGACACTATGAGCAGAATTATGAACCCGCCTTTGTGAAGCTGCGACAAGATTTGGAGCGAAGACTGCATGCGCAAACCTCTAATTAAGCAGTGGCTGAGCCATTACGGCCTCTTTATCCTGCTGCTCATCAGTATGCTGCTTATTTGGCAATGGATCGTACATCTCGGCTTAGTTCCACCATACATACTGCCGTCCCCCAGTTCAATAGGTCGAGCATTACTTGAAGACAGCCAACTGCTGCTTGGCAAGCATCTGCTGGCTACGCTTAAAGAAGTCGCGGTCGGATTCCTATTGTCGATTACCTTTGGGATTGCTCTCGCAGCAGGCATGCACGCTTTCCGAATACTGGAGAAGGCGTTGTACCCGTTTGTCGTCATTAGTCAGACAATACCGCTTATTGCCTTGTCTCCAATTTTCATCATGTGGTTCGGCTATACGATTTGGAGCAAAGTCGCTGTCGTTTTTTTGACTTCCTTCTTCCCTATCGTTGTCAATACGTATGACGGGCTTAGAAAGAGTGATCACGAATATAACGAGCTGCTGCTTACGATGGGAGCGACACGCTGGGGTGTTTTTCGAAAAATACAAATACCGATCGCCCTGCCTGCCTTCTTCTCAGGTCTAAAGTTATCGATCGTTTATTGTGTCGTCGGCGCCACCATCGGCGAATGGCTTGGAGGCAGTGAAGGTCTCGGCTATTACAGCCGCCGAATGTCCAGCAATTTGAACGCAGATTCCATGTTTGCATCTGTTTTTCTGTTATCCCTAATCGGCATCTTGTTATTTGCTGCCATCGTGCTTTTGGAGAAAAAGATACTAAAGAAAAGAGGAAGAAAAAATGATCATTAACGCAAAAATCAAATGGATGATTCCGATGCTGGCAGCACTACTACTCGCAATAAGCGGATGCAGCAGCAACGCTGCTGTGAATGAAAAGAAACCCAAGGACTCTTCGCCCGAACAAAATCCTCAGTCGATTAGCATCATGCTCGACTGGTATCCGAATGCCGTGCATTCCTTCCTCTATGCGGCTCAAAAAAACGGTTATTTCGCGAAGCAAGGTTTGGAGGTTAACATTCAAATGCCTGCTGATACGAATGACGCGTTGAAGCTCGTGGCAGCAGGTAAAGTTGATTTAGCACTCAGCTACCAACCGCAGGTTCTGATGGCTCGCGGCGAGGATATTCCTGTTACATCAATTGCTGCTATCGTCAGACATCCGCTTAATCATCTGATGGTTCCAGAAGGCGGAAGCGCCAAGTCCCCCAAAGATCTCGTAGGCAAAAAGGTTGGTTATTCGTCCATTCCCCTTTATGAAGCTATGATGCGCACAATGATTAAGCACGACGGCGGTGACCCGCAAAATGTGGATATGATTGACGTTGGTTTTTCCTTTATTCCAGCCATTTCGACCAATAAGGTAGATGCAATCATCGGCGGATTTATTAACCATGAACAATTGCTGCTTGCCAAGGAAGGGCATCCAATGACAGCCATTAACCCTACTGATTTTGGCGTGCCGGATTATTACGAGCTTGTGCTCGTAGCAAGTGAACAAGGACTAACCGAGAAGCAAGCGTTACTCAAAAAATTCATCACAGCCATTACGGAAGGTCAACAATTTGTTGCTGAAAATAAACAAAACTCGCTGTCGATCTTATTCGAGCACGAGGATCAAACCTCCCCACTCGATAAAGAAATCGAAACGAAAAGCCTGGACATCCTACTGCCCCTTATGGATGCAGGAGAGCAAGTATTCGGTTACCAAGACCCCGCTTCATGGTCCAATGTAAGAGATTGGTTAGTCGATAACAATCTGCTGCCAGAGGATATAAAGGCTGAGGACGCTTTTTCAAACTTGTAAATAAATCCTACTCTTTCGAAGGAGATGCATTGATGAGAAGATATCAGGCACTAACGATTGCAGGCTCGGACTCCGGCGGTGGCGCAGGCATTCAAGCTGATCTCAAAACATTTCAAGAGCTCGGCACTTATGGCATGTCTGTTATCACCGCAGTTACTGCCCAGAATACACTTGGCGTTCAAGGCATCTACCCGCTGGATGCTGAAGCGATTAGAAACCAGCTGGATTCAATAGGTGAGGATCTGGAACCGTCTGCAATTAAGACAGGCATGTTATTTAGCGCAGAAATTATTAAGATCGTTGCAGAAAAAATAAAACAATATAACTGGCACAATCTCATCATTGATCCGGTCATGGTAGCTAAGGGAGGCTCGCCTCTGCTTCAGCAAGAAGCTATTCAGACACTTATCAAGCATCTGCTGCCGCTCGCGCTTATAACGACTCCAAACATTCCGGAAGCCGAGCTTATCGCAAGAATGCCGATTCGGACGCTAAGTGATCGTGAGGAAGCTGCCCGCATTTTGAATCAGATGGGCTCCCGCTTTGTTGTCATTAAGGGCGGCCACGAAACAGGCGAACGGCTTGTCGATCTCATATTTGATGGAGAGAAATTTGTCTACTTGGAAAGCAAACGTATCGATACATTGCATACTCATGGTACGGGATGCACTTTCTCCGCTGCCATTGCAGCGGAAATTGCCCAAGGGAAACCTGTACTTGATGCGATTAGTACAGCCAAAGCCTTCATTCAAGCCGCTATTGAAGACCAGCTAGGTTTCGGGAGCGGACATGGTCCAACCAATCATTTTGCGTATAGACAACGACAGCGCTTGAGTTGACAGCATCGTAATCCTATTAGAAATAGCAAACGCCGCTTCCGTATAGGCAGCGGCGTTTGCTATTTACTAAATCTATTCCTTGTCTTTCATTCCAGCTTAGGCATCAATTAGAACAGCCTTCAAGCTTTATCATCCTGCTTCATCTGCAGCAAGAATGGCCCAACCATATTATTCATACTGATATATTCAGCTTTTGACGCGCTTGGAGCTGCAATCGCTCGTACTGGAGATACTCCGAAGTTCGTTAACGCAGACGCTATCGTGCAAAGCAGTACAGACATACATATCGCATTTTTAATCATCGTTTGTCCACCTATTCTCTAGTAACTCTAACTTAAGTATAGACATTAATAGAATAATTGAAATGGACTTCAGGCATGATTTTTACCTAGACCTTAGACGGGCAACCTAGAAATATTTATCATAAATGTCCTCTATTACTAAACTCAGCTAGAAACATATACTAACGATTATCCACTTTCTCTGGATACAAATCATGATTCATGAGGCGATGCTCCGCCATTTGCTCGTATTTGGTGCCCGGCTGGCCCCAGTTGCAATAAGGATCGATGGAAATACCGCCTCGCGGTGTAAACTTGCCCCATACTTCAATATACCTCGGATCCATTAGCGCAATTAGATCGTTCATAATGATATTCATGCAATCTTCGTGGAAATCACCATGGTTGCGGAAGCTGAACAAGTACAGCTTAAGCGACTTGCTCTCTACCATTTTTTGCCCCGGAATATAAGAAATATAGATCGTTGCAAAATCCGGCTGTCCTGTCATTGGACAAAGACTTGTGAACTCCGGACAATTAAATTTCACAAAATAGTCCCGATTGGGATGCTTATTATCAAATGCCTCCAAAATTTCCGGTGAGTAGTTGAACAAATATTGTGTTCCTTGATTGCCAAGCAGCGTTACGCCGTTCAGCTCCTCCTTGCTTCTTCCATCCATACTCATTTCCGCCTTTCTAAGCTCATTTGAATCAGACGCCTTTCTTATTGCCCCATACCCATGTATGAAGCTGCGGGAGGACGTGCACCCGCTTTAAATCAGCATTTGGCATAACCTTCTCGATCAGCCACTCATAACGTTCCAACAAATAGGGAAGCATGAGCTGCGGCTCCGTTTCCTGCAAGTTGCCATTGCCCGCCTGCAAATAAAACGGTACCATTGGATACCGCATGTGGACATAGGTCGCATACTCCAGATCCTCATCATCAAAAACGACTGTTTTCAAGCAAAAGCTAGTTGAACGCATATTCAGATTAGATACGATTTCATCGAGCTTCGACCAGTCTGTCTTCATGCCAGAGCTCGGCGGCTTAGGCGATAAAGTGAGCTCATCAATCGACCAAAACCAGTCCTGCCAACGACTTCCTTGTGTCTCCAGAGCAACACTGATCCTTTGCTTATGCAGCTCATCAACAAATTCACCTAGCTGCGGAAGCAGTGCGGGATTTCCGCCAGAAATCGTCACATGCTCAAAGGTATTTCCACCAATTTCTTTTAATTGCTCTATCATTTCAAATGCTGTCAGCATACGAATATCTTCTTTGCCGCTGCCGTCCCAAGTAAATGCCGAATCGCACCAAGAGCAGCTATAATCGCAGCCAGCTGTACGAACGAACATCGTTTTCCGGCCAATAACCATGCCTTCTCCCTGAACGGTCGGGCCGAATATTTCCATGACGGGGATTCGTTTGTTAGATGGCATCGTTATACCACCTCCCGCTTAGGACGATAAATACAATAGCTCGTCGGTGTTTCACGCAGATATACTTGAACGCACTGCGGACGATTTACAGTACCATCCAAATGGCGCTGAACGATGTCGCTAATTGTTCGGGCTACCACTTCAGTCGTAGGAAAACGGTCTGGCAGCACATTACTGAAGCTCTCTTTGTCGTCATTAAGCAAAGAATGATCAAAACGATCATGAATCAACCGCTTAATGATTGCGAAATTGACAAGAAAACCTGCCTCGTCAAGTTCATCTCCTGCTACCGTCACATTCGCATAATACGTATGCCCATGAAGCTCTTGGCATTTTCCAGCTTTCTCCGTAGGTACGAAGTGAGCTGCCGCAAAGTGAAAATCCTTATTCAGCTCATAGCAATAGCTATGCTGTGCGGTCGGATACATCTGCTGCATCATCATCGCTTCACCTTATATGCGCTGGACCAAATAATCGTCCAGCCCCTTCCTCCGAAGCTGACAAGCCGGACAATGGCCACAGCCATCCGCCATGATGCCGTTATAACAGGTCAATGTGCGTTCACGGACAAAGTCGAATGCGCCAAGCTCATCCGCAAGTTTCCATGTCTCCGCTTTATTCAGCCACATGAGCGGCGTATCGATCACAAACGGATAGTCCATGGATAAGTTCAGCGTCACATTTAACGACTTTACGAATATATCTCGGCAATCCGGGTATCCGCTAAAGTCCGTTTCGCATACACCTGTTACGATATGCTTCGCGCCCAGCTGCTTTGCAAGCACCGCTGCGAAGGTAAGAAATAAGAGATTTCGTCCATCAACAAAAGTTGTAGGCAGCTCTCCTTCTTTTTGCTCGATCGCAATATCGTCTCTTGTGAGCGCATTGGGTGCCAATTGATTAAGAAGCGACATATCAAGAATATGATGCTTAATATTCAGCTCCTTGGCGATATCCGCCGCGCAATCCAGCTCAAGCTTATGCCGCTGCCCATAGTTGAACGTAACGGCCTCTACCTCCGCGAATCGTTCCATTGCCCAAAATAAACAGGTCGTGCTATCCTGACCACCGCTAAACACAACGACCGCTTTTTCTGTTTTCATGCTGTATCTCCCTCTCTGGTGTGAGAAGATCGAGATCGCTTGACTTCCTTCGTATGAAGATAAAAAACCAAAGAAACGGCGCGAAGCGTTAAAAAACCCGCTTCGCGCCGAACGCGAAAACGACGATGTCACCTGACGGGACAATCGTTTCGCATAGTTTTTTATAGAGGGAGTTCGCGAACCTCTCCCGATAGCTGTTAATGTCCTAAGACAATAGCTTCGGAGTTTCTTCTTCAGTTGTTCATTCTCAAGTACTATAGCATAGCTTCTTCATTAAAGAAACAGACAGTATTTCACTGTAAATATTAGGTGTTTTAACGTTTAGGTTGAAGAAATCGCCTATATCGCAACCTCTCTCAGCTTCGTTAACGTCTTAAGAACATGATCAATCAGCTCTGGTATATCATCCATTTGCTCTTCGCCAATTTTACGGCTAAAGCTTAGCGCAATGACATTCGAATAAATAGGAAATTCCGTACCAAAAAGGTAACTAATCGTTTGTATTGGCTCTATATCCGGCTCCCAAATTTGCTGCATCACTTTCTTAATTTGGTTGCATTGTTTCGCTACATCTGTGACCTCCATGAAGAAACGAATCTGAAGCGAGCATGCTGGTGTCTCGCCTGTCAGCTCCAGTATCTCCGCAGCTAAATCCTTCAGCGAGGCAGTGAGCTGAATTTCCGCTGATACTTCTGCGTATTCAGCCAGCTTAAATTCGAGCGTGAACTCTCGCGACATAACCGCAAGCTCCAAACGATCAACCCGATTGATAATATCAATCTTCCGATCCAGCGTATCCAAATCATAAAGCTGATTCTCAAAGGCTACTTTCAAGTTTTCATAAACAGTTGGATCAAACATCGATTTCCCTCACTTATACTACAATATCGTCTTAGCTATTGTAGTCGATCAGAGCAATAGAATCGAGCCATTGCACTATTTTTTTTAGCTTTTAATCTATACTGGAGTTTTTATTTGTAATATTATTACAATAAAGAAACGAGGTGCTGAATCGATGAAAATTGCTTTTATTTTATTTGATGGCGTTACCTTTTTAGATTTCATTGGATTCTATGATGTTATTACTCGCTTAAAGTATTACGAATCAACGAAAGACTTCTCCTGGGATATCTGTGCCATGCAGGAAGAGGTTACGGATGAGCTTGGCTTGACGATTAAAGTAAATCAAGTCAAACCTGATCTAACGCAATATGACCTAATTTTTGTTCCGGGAGGACTGGGTACAAGAGCGCTGAGGTTTGATGAATCATTCACTTCTTGGATTAAGGAAGCTGAGCATGCAGCGTTCATCGTCTCGGTTTGCACAGGCTCGCTGCTGCTTGGTGCCGCTGGCTATTTGGCAAATAAAAACGCGACCACCCATCCGTACGCCTATGATTTATTAGAGCCCTACTGCAAAGAGGTCATCCGCTCACGCATTGTGCGAGACGGCAATGTCATTACGGCTGGAGGAGTCGCCACTTCGATTGATTTGGGCCTATACATCATCGGGCTCTTCTTAGATGAGCACGAGGTGAAAAGCATAAAAAATCAAATGGACTACCCCTATGAAATGGAACACATAGCGATCTATTAAATCACGCCCAAGTTCGCTTCTGCGGCTTCGAGTTCGATTAGACGGAGATGAACAGTTGAGTAAAATTGATACGGTTATCTTTGACCTAGACCAGACATTGCTTGATAAAGAGCAATCATTAATTAACTTCGCAAAGTATCAGTATGAACGTTTTTCATTACATGCTTTCATTGTAGACAAACATGAATTTATAGAGAAGTTTACCCAGTTAAATAACATACTCATGCCCAAAGAAGATGTTTACAATGAATTAATCGATTTTTTTAAGATTGAGAATGCTCTATTTACTCCGCTGCTTGATGATTTAAACCATAACTTTCATAAATACAGCATCGGATTTCCTGGTCTTCATGAAATGCTTCTTTCCTTAAAGCAAAGTGGATATAAATTAGGCATGATTACGAATGGCAGGGAGTTTTATCAGAGGAACAAAGTGATTGCTCTCGGTATTATGGAGCTCTTTGATGATATTGTTATTTCAGGAGCCGTCAATTTGAGAAAGCCCGATCATGCTATTTTTCAATTGTCGCTTTGTAATTTGAGTTCCTCTGCTGCAAAGTCCGTTTTTGTGGGTGATAATCTCAAGGCTGATATTATTCCTGCTAATGAAATGGGAATGCGTACGATTTTGAAAAGCAATGACAGTACGTTCAGCTATCCCGATGCCATCTGCAATGATTTACTAGAAATACATGCTATAATCGATCGTTTCTCCGAATGGGAGTAGATTGACGAACGAAACGCTAAAAGTGGCTGTATCCAAGCAGGTTTCCCCACTTTTGATACAGCCACTAGTCTTCTCATTCCGCTTCTAAAGCCTCTTTAAATATAAAAACAGAGGCGATAACGCAAGCTCACGCACGCCTTCTGCGACTAATCCAGCGATTTGGATGCCGCCCAGCTCTTGAAAATGTGTATCATCCTGAGCGCCATCTGGAAAATGAATAAATTCTCCAGGGTAAGCCCACATGAACAGCGTCTTAGACGGCTCGTCACCCAAGCGCTCGTACAGGTCCTTACTCTTAGCTGCCAAATCGATCATTGGAACATCAAGCTCAGCAGCAAGCTGCTTCATACCGAGCAAATAATCACCATGCGTATCGATAATCCGACCTCGTTCGTCAAATTTACAGCGATGCATCGGTGTAATAAGTACGGGTATTGCACCGCGTGACCGCGCCTCCTCCACATAAACGGCCAACATTTCCTTAAAGCTGCCAAATGATTCTGTTGCCCGCTCTTCATCCGGCTTCTCGTCATTATGACCGAATTGAATCCATAAATAGTCGTTCGGTTTTATTTGCTCAATGATCGCTGCAAGTCGACCTTCATTAATGAAGCTTCTTGAGCTTCTTCTAGGCATCGCATGATTATCAATCGCCACATCCGTCTTAAAATACAGCGGCAGCATTTGCCCCCATCCGGCATATGGAATCGTATCCTGATCGGTTACTGTGGAGTCCCCCGCCAAATAAATCGTCGTCGCTTGCTTCGCCTCATCGATCTGAAGCGCATTAATGCGCGGTGCTACCCCTGAGAATGCGAGGCGCAGTCGTCCATCCGTTACTTTGACGGTGAAGCTATGTACAGCATATTGTCCTGCTGAGGTAATTGCCTTGTGCAGAACCAGGCGTCCTACGCCATATTTTAACGATGTTGAAGTCGGAGCAATCGCATCTCCTATCGTAACTGTTATCGTGTAACAGCCATTTGGCAGATCAACAAGAAACGCTGCTTCGAGTGGTATACAAAATGCACCGCGGAGTCGATCAGCCTCATCTCGGTTGCGCGAGCTTATCCGCTCATTTGATTCAAAACCGTAGCCTGTATCTCCGTTATAGATCGTATTCGGCAGTACTTGTATGTAAGGAGTAGCGGGAGCGCTTCCTATTCCAAAATCAAACTTAAACGAAATAGTCATGAAGACACCATCCTAATGGTTTATTTACCTAATCTTAGAATATCAAATTGCGGAAAGATAGGAAGTTAATAAGTCGTCTTTTTTGTTCAAAATTCAGTCCCTCTGAGTTTGGTTACCTTTAAGAATGAGTGCTGTACTTTATCTTTATCCGCTCGAGGGCTTCTACTATCCCTGCATGTAATAGAGCTTCCATACCATTAATTTCGTCAAAATTTGCGTTACCCGCGGAATTCCGTATACTAATAGATAGGAATCATATAGGAGCTATTTACTAATTGAGGTGACACAAGTGGACGAATTAAAACAAGCCTATGAAACGATGGGGCTGCCAGAACTTGCGGCCAAAGAGGAAGTGGAGAAGCGCTACACGATACTTATGCGTCAATCACGCTCCAGAACGCAGCAACAGAACGAAGGCGCAGAGGATTCGAACGAATCTTTTGCAACGATTACGCGAGCATATCGACTGATTCTAGAGTACGAGGATCGCAAGCTAACGGATGCCTTCAACGAGCAAGAGTACGGTAAATACAAGAAGATGGCTGGACAAGCTCAGAAAATGGATCATTTCTGGCGTTATTACAAGTTTCACACGCTCGGAGCAATCGCAGCGGTAGCACTCATTATTTATGGGATTGTCAGCTTTATGAACTATCGTGAAGAGCAAGAGCGGCTTGCTAATTTGCCACCCGTCGATTTGAACGTTTCATTTATGGGCAATTACCTGCTTAAGGATGATGCACCTAAGGAAGAGCCGCTTGAAACCGCTCTTTTGACAGCGTTTCCCGAATGGAAAAGATTTGTTTCTACCCTTACTTTTGTCCCTAAAGACCAGCAATCGCAATATGCCTATATGCAAAAAGCAGTGCTCGTCTTAGCAACCGAGCATCCGGATGTATATATTATGGACGAGAGCACCTTCGAATGGATCGGCGTACAGGGAATGCTTATGAAGCTCGACGACGATGTCAACGGTGTGTTTAAGCCGCTAATGCAGGACGGGCTTGCTAAGAAGCTGAAGACCGATGAAGATACACAAGAGCATGTATACGGAATTGACCTAAGCAAGAGTGCGCTAGTCGATCAGCTTCCGCTATACAAAGAAAACATGGTTATCGGCATCAGACTCGATAGCAAAAACCCAGACAAAGCCAAAGCTTTCATTAATAAATACTTAGCTACCATAAAGTAGTTAAATAACAAAAAAGCCCGATTCCGCCAGCCATTTTGATGGCATACGCGGAACTCGGGCTTTTCTGATATGGAAACGGCTTTGCATCTTAAGCCATAAGCTTTCCACAGCTCTTCCATTGAACTAACTCTCTCCCAGATGCTTCAGCACGATGCTCTCAATATGCTTCAAATGCTGCTTCATTCGCTCGGCTGCAAGCTCAGCATCCTTCTTCGCTATTGCCTCGACTATCGCAGAATGCTCCCTATAAAGTCGTTCCGCTACAGCCGTGCTCGAATAAAGCTCTACTCGTCTAATGTCGTGGATTGCCGTTTCGATATGATTCATAATCGATTCGAACAAACGTACCATAATCGAGTTATGTGTCGCATTCGCAAGCGTTAAATGGAATCGAAGATCCAGCCTTTCACCTTCGGCCTCATCGCCGGAGGCACGCTCCATCTCTTCGATGATTAGGCTTAGCTGTTTAAGATCCTCATCCGTATGCTTCACAGCTGCTATCGCGGCGTTGGAAACCTCAAGTGATTCACGAGCTTCCAATAATTCCAGCACCGTCTTGCGATTCATACGAAGAGACGCAAGCTCTGGAAGCTCCATCTCAATCGGTACGCTACGGATGACGCGACAGCCGCCGCCTTGCCGAATTTCAATCAAGCCCATTGCTTTAAGTGCGCTCAGTGCTTCGCGGGTAGTCGAACGTCCTACACCAAATTGCTCGGACATTTGCTTCGTAGAGGGAAGCTTATCTCCTACCTTTAATTTGCCATCTATAATGAGACGCTTCACTTGCTCGGTAATTTCCTCGTAATGATTGCGCTTCGAAAGCTTCTCTACCTCTAATGATGGAATAACCACTCACCTCCAAGCTTAAACGGCATGCACTGTCTTCTAACGGCGCAATACCGTTTTTATTACCTATATTTGCAGTTACCCGACTAACAGCGCATACACGATGCCTGGTCCGTGAACACCAATAGTCAGATCATTCTCAATATCGGATGAGCGGCTTGGACCCGTAATAAAATGAATACCGGCCGGCAGCTGCTCGCGTCCCGCTTCATCAAACGTCACAAGCACTTCACCTAGTCTTGTTTTCAAACGTTCGATCGGGATTATAATAATAAGCACGGTTGGCAGTAGACTAACGGACCTTCCTTTGTTCGGAGCTGATAGTACCGTAACCGAGCCCGTATATGCGACAGCATGATCCGCGATTACGATGCCAAAATCCGCTTCGGCCGCACGTGCACGCCAATGCTGCTCTGCATCCGTATTCCACACCGATACCTGCGAACACTGCAAAGAACCTTCAAGATCGAGCTCATCCAGCTCCGGCTGATTTTGACGAATGACATATTTCGCACTCATTTCCTCAGCTTTGCCAACGATAAAGGATTTTACATCATCCATTGATTGAAGTCGAGCCACGTGACCGCCAACCGAGAGGAAATTGTCTGTAAACTGTTTAATTCGTTCCTCTTCCGACCATTCAAATGCGTTCCAGAAATCAGGAGCTCCGCGAAAAGGATGCTGCGGCTTCTGTGTCATTCGTGGATGTCTCAGCTTGGCAGCAATATCATTCATAAAAAGCTCCTGTTTCGCCTTTGATTCTGCTTCTAGCTTTTCCAGCCACTGTTTATGAGTATTAGCCATGACCATGTCCTCCCTTACCCTGCTTCTCTTCAAGATTACGACTGCGCACAAGCTCCTCCATACGATTTTGCATCGATGGTTCCATTTGTTTTAAGCCCTGCTTAAGCTCCTGATCAAGCGTATCCCACCGATCACGGAATGACTCCTTCGGCAGGCTCGGCGTAACACGGTATGTGTTCCAGCCTTTTAACGGACCGAGCTTCGTCTTGATGACGCCGCTTCGTACGACGAGCTTCTGACCCAGCTTCCCGAGTCGCAATACGCCGCCAAGGCGTGAGGAATTCCCCATGATGGTTGCGAAGCCTTGCATGCCGATAGACTCCATTTTGCTGCCATTTCCACTTTCCACCTTGCGTCTGCGCAAATAGACAAGCATATCGTGAAGCGGTATTTTGACCGGACAAGCCTCATAACAAGCGCCGCATAAGCTGGAAGCATTGGCGACATCATCCCATTCAGCAATATTTTTGTTCAAAGAAGGCGTAAGCACAGCCCCAATTGGACCGCTATACGTGCTTCCATAAGCATGACCGCCAATGTGGCGATAGACCGGACAAGCGTTCAGACAAGCACCGCAGCGTATGCAATTCAGCAGCTCTTGGAACTCAGGATCGCCTAGCTGTAGGGAACGGCCATTATCTATAATAATGATATGCATTTCGTCTGGACCGTCCGCATCCTCGGAGCGGCGCGGGCCTGTAATGCCATTCATATACATCGTCAGCTTTTGTCCCGTTGCCGAGCGCGGCAGCAGCGTCGCCATAACCTCAAGGTCGGACCACGATGGAATGATTCGTTCCATACCCATCAACGTAATTTGCGTTTTAGGAACAGTACTCACCATTCGCGCATTGCCTTCATTTTCAAAAAGCACCATCGAACCTGTTTCTGCAATCGCGAAGTTACAGCCGGTCATACCGATTTCAGCTTCCAAAAACTTCTCTCGAAGCTTTTTGCGAACGAAACCTGCAAGCGCCGTCGTATCAGGCGGCAGCGTATAACCCGCCTCCTTGGAAAGCAATTCGGCGATCTGATAACGGTTTTTGTGAATGGCTGGGATGACAATGTGGGATGGCATTTCGCCTGCAAGCTGAATAATGTATTCGCCTAAATCGGTTTCTACCGCTTCTACTCCGATGGATTCAAGTGCATGATTAAGATGCAGCTCCTCTGAAACCATGGACTTGGATTTTACGACCGACTTCGCATTCGCGTGCTCTGCAATATCTAAAGTAAGCTTGACTGCTTCCTCAGCCGTACCCGCAAAATGCACATGAACGCCGTTTGCACGGGCATTGTTCACAAACAAGTTTAAATAATAATCCAAATGCGCGATCGTATGAAGACGAATTTGCCTGCCTCGCTCTCGCCATTCTTCCCAATTCCCATGCTCGTCAGTCGCTTTTTTCTTCCCATTGCGCAGTCTCTCCGTTGTGAATCGCACTGCTTTACGCAGAAATTCGTCGTTGAGAGCAAGATCCGCTCTTGCTTTTACAGTTGCTTCCTTTTTGACGCCAGCCATGCTTATTTCACCCCTTCATATAACAGCTCTGCCAAATGCATAACACGGACGGGTTCGTTACGATAGCGCAGATTTCCAGCAATGTTGAGCAAACAAGCCATATCAAGTCCGACTAACACTTCCGCTTCCGTCTCCAGTACATGATCGACCTTCTCCGTAACCATTGCCCCTGAAATATCAGCCATTTTGACAGCGAACGTACCGCCAAAGCCGCAGCAATCCTCAGCGAATGGGAGCGGAACCAACTCAAGTCCCTTTACATTCTGAATAAGCGCGAGCGGTTCGTCCTTAACACCAAGAATTCGGCTGCCATGACAGGAAGGATGATACGTCACCTTATGAGGAAATGCAGCACCAACATCTGTAACGCCGAGCACCTGCACGAGAAACTGCGTGAACTCGAAAGATTTGTTTTGAAGCTTTTGAGCACGTTTCAGCATCACCGGATCATCTTCGAACAGCTTCGGATAATGATGAATCATTCCCGTACAGGAGCCTGATGGCGAAATAACAAAGTCGCTGTCTTCAAAAGCATCCAATATCGTTTTCGCTGACTCTCTCGCTTCCTTCCAATAGCCACTGTTGTAAGCCGGCTGCCCGCAGCAGGTTTGTACCGTAGGAAACTCCAATGATACACCGTACTTCGCCAGCAAGCGCACCATCGCTTCTCCTACCCTTGGATATAACGCATCGCTTAAGCAAGTAATAAATAATGAGACTTTCATACCTGCACCCCTTTCGTTACTTATACTTCTATATTATCAGGTTGTCAGACAAGTTTGGTAAAAAATTTTCATGTAAAGCAGTTTAAATATAATCGATCGCTGTAAGAACACCTATGCGCTTACAGCATTCTTTCGCAGGTAACTAAGCTGCCACTGTGCTCTGTAAGCACCTATTGGTGCTTACAGGCGCCTAGAAACGTTACTTTTATCGCTGTAAGAACACCTATGCGCTTACAACACCCTTTCGCCGGTAACTAAGCCGTCACTGTGCTCTGTAAGCACGTATAGGTGCTTACAGCCGCCCACGAACGTTACTTCTAACGCTGTAAGAACACCTATGCGCTTACAGCACCCTTTCGCAGGTAACTAAGCTGCCACTGCGCTCTGTAAGCACGTATAAGTTCTTACAGGCACTCAGAAACGTTATTTCTATCGCTCTAGGAACACATATGCGCTTACAGCACCCTTTCGCAGGTAACTAACTGCCACTGCGCTCTGTAAGCACGTATAGGTGCTTACAGCCGCCCACGAACGTTACTTTTAACGCTGTAAGAACACCTATGCGCTTACAGCACTCTTTCGCAGGCAACTAAGCTGCCACTGTGCTCTGTAAGCACCTATTGGTGCTTACAGGCGCCCACGAAGGTTACTTTTAACGCTGTAAGAACACCTAAGCGCTTACAGCACTCTTTCGCAGGTAACTAAGCTGCCACTGTGCTCTGTAAGCACCTATTGGTGCTTACAGCCGCCCACGAACGTTACTTTTAACGCTGTAAGAACACCTATGCGCTTACAGCACTCTTTCGCAGGTAACTAAGCTGCCACTGTGCTCTGTAAGCACCTATAGGTGCTTACAGCCGCCCACGAACGTTACTTTTAACGCTGTAAGAACACATATGCGCTTACAGCACCCTTTCACAGGTAACTAAGCTGCCACTGTGCTCTGTAAGCACCTATTGGTGCTACCACAAAATCCAAGCAACTCACAACTACGAACAAAAACGGCGCTGCTCTTCTACTGAAGCCAGCGCCAACTATGCTCTATACCGTTGTTACGGATATCTGTTTCTCCTGAAGCTGCGATAAGATCGCAGCAGGCAAACGCTCATCGGTAATGATCGTATCAACTTCATTCAAATCCGCCACATGCGTAAAGGCTTGAACACCGAATTTACTGGAGTCGGCGACCAGAATAACTTGATCCGCCATACCTACCATTTTGTGCTTAATGCGTGCTTGCAGCTCATTCGACTCACTTACACCGCGCTCCAAATGGACGCCCTTGCACGAGAGAAATGCTTTATCAACATGATACGCATCAAGAGAACGCTCTGCTAACGGGCCAACATAAGACAATGAACGCGAGGCCAAAATGCCGCCCGTCGAGATCACCTCAATCTTCTCCTTGCTGCTCAGTTCCATCGCTACTTTAATAGAGTTGGTGAGCACCGTTAGAGGAATATCCGGCATGTTTGCAGCCATATACCAAGCAGTTGAGCTTGCATCAAGTAAAATACGATCGTTCGGCTGAATCAGCGTAATCGCCGCTTCCGCAATTCGTTTTTTCTCCTCCGCATGTGTAATCTCCCGCTCGAAATACGGAATTTCCGGCTGCTGATCCTTTACGCTAACCGCACCGCCATGGGAGCGGCGCAAACGTCCGGCTTGCTCTAAGCGGTCAAGGTCACGCCGAATCGTTTCTTCGGTCACCTGACATAGCTCGCTCAGTTCCGTTACCCGAATGCTGCCTCTCTCATTAACCAGCTGTACAATTTTATCGTATCGTTCATGGACCAGCATAATGTACCTCTTTCTTACTTATATTTGTGTTCGCTGCTTAAGCGATTCCTGTTATTTTTTTAAAAGTATCATATGCGCTCGACCAGGCTTCATGCTGCTCTGGCTCATACACATCAACCGGGAATGACTCGCGTATAACTTTGCGCGCTTCCCAGATGTCCGCAAGCTGACCGCTGGCAATCCACTGCACGATCATGTTGCCAATTGCGCTGCCTTCCACGGGTCCTGCCCATACCGGCTTGCCAATTGCATTCGCAGTCCATTTGCAGAGCAGCGTATTCTGTATGCCGCCGCCAACCATATGCAAACCGCTGAAAGATTGACCAGACAACTGTTCTGTTAGCTCTAGCACATTTCGGTACTTCAAGGCTAAGCTCTCCAAAATACAACGAACAATCGCTCCTGTATTTGTAGGTGCCGTCTGTTCCGTCCGCAAACAATATTCCGTTATTCTAGCTGGCATATCCCCTGGGTGTAAAAACAACACATCATCCGGATCAATGAATGCAGCGAATGGCGTCGCTTCATCGGCAAGCTTAACTAATTCGGGGAAAGTGTAGGAAATTCCTGCCCGTTCCCACGACCGTCTGCATTCCTGCAAAATCCACAGCCCCATAATGTTCTTCAGCAAACGATACGTGCCATATACGCCACCTTCGTTCGTAAAGTTCAACTGCTGCGCCAGCTCATTAATGACAGGTTCGTCGACCTCTGTTCCCATAAGCGACCAAGTGCCGCAGCTTAAGTAAGCAAAAGACCGTTCAAGTGCAGGCACCGCCGCAACCGCTGAGCCCGTATCATGCTCCGCTACTGCATAAACAGGAACGGTCTCTATACCGAGCTCCTCACAAAGGGAAGCACGCAAGCTGCCTACCTCCGTCCCTGGCTGAACAACCTCACCGAACAAATCTGGCGAAATACCGATCGAGCGAATCAGTTCCTCATCCCAGTTGCCTGTTACAGGATTATACAGCTGCGTTGTCGTTGCGTTAGAAAATTCATTATACATCTCGCCAGTTAAAAAATAACGGAGCAAATCCGGAATCATCAAAAAATGTTTGGCATCCCTAAGCAACGGAGAATCCGCCTTTTTTAAGGCAGCCAGCTGGTAAATGGTATTAAACGGCAAAAACTGAATACCCGTCTTCGCAAATATCCCCGATGCCGTCAATTGTTCCACAACCTGCTCCATCACGCCATCCGTATGATGATCGCGATAATGATACGGATTGCCTAACAACTCACCATTACTGCCGATCAACCCAAAGTCAACGGCCCAAGAATCAATCGCGATACTGTCCAACTTAATGTCCCGATGCTTAACCAAAAGCAACCCTTGCTTTAACTCATGAAGCAGCCGCAAAATATCCCATTGCAGCCGCTCGCCGATCTGCACCGGATCATTCGAGAACCGATGCAGCTCCTCAACCTCGATCTTGCCGTTATTCAATCTGCCAAGCAGCGCTCTTCCGCTGCTTGCCCCGAGATCGTAAGCAAGGATGGTCACCAGCTGGCACCGCCCTTGCCTCTCGCCAAAATGTCTTTGCTATAGCTGCTGCTAAGGTATGCTTTCATTGGATCATGCGGCAAGTCCTGCTCTTCGCGGATCGCGTGCAACAGAGGCGTAACATCGAATTCGAATGCGCGACGCACAGCATCTTCAGCGCCTAGAACATCATTGCGTTCAGCAGCTTCATTTACTTCATCATGGTTAATGAGCAGCGCCTTTGCTAGCTGTGTTTGTACGTTCAGTACGGAGCGCAGCATGGCTGGGATTTTTTGCTCGATATTGTGTGACTGGTCAATCATATAAGTAATACTCTCTGCATTGCCGCGAACAGCTGCATCCGAGTCACCTGCTGCGCTTAAGATTTGATAGAAAATCAAGAACAGCTCGTAAGGATTCACGGAGCCTACAATAAGATCATCATCCGCATATTTACGGCTGTTGAAGTGGAAGCCTCCAAGACGCTTCTCGTCTAGCAAATAAGCAACGATGTGCTCGATGTTTGCACCAGGCAGATGGTGACCCGTATCAACAAGCACTTCCGCTTGCGGTCCTAGCTTTTGCGCTAGATTGTAAGCCATTCCCCAATCGGCAAGATCCGTATGATAGAACGCCGGCTCGAAACATTTGTATTCAATCAGCATACGCATGTCAGGCGACATAGCACTGTACATTTCGGCCAATGATTCCTGCATCCAAGCTTTACGTTTGCGAATATGTCCTTGACCTGGATAATTTGTACCATCAGCGAACCATAAGCTGAATTCACGCGAGCCCGTTTCCTTGGCAATATCCACGCATTCGAGCAAATGATCGGTCGCTTTCCGGCGAACAGCAGCATCGGAATTTGTTACGCTTCCTAACATGTAATCCTCATCTTGGAATAGATTTGGATTGACCGCTCCGATTGAAAGTCCGAGCCCTTCCGCATGGCTTCTTAGCTTGCCGTAATCCTCAACCTTGTCCCAAGGGATGTGGATAGCTATTGCCGGCGCAATTCCTGTCAAACGATGCACCTGTGCTGCATCCTCGAATTTCTCGAATGGATTGCGAGGCACGCCTTCCTTCTGAAACACCTTAAAACGAGTACCGGAATCACCGTAGCCCCATGAAGGCGTTTCGATTTTTAGCGCTTTCAATTTAGCTTTTACCTCATCTATATTAATGCCTCTTGCTTTCTGCTGTTCCTCAAAAAACGTATAAGCGCGGTCGGACATATGAAACACCCTTTCTTATTAGAGGTTATTTTTTATTGGAAAAGCCATCGTAGACATCAGCGTGTTCTCTGCTTGTGTAGAGTCTAATCTGCTATATTGTACGATGATCGGAATATTGCTCTGCACCTCAATGGCGTAAGGAACGCCGATCGGAATCGACGCCCCTTCCTTCAATAAAGAGCTCGTGCGTATATGTTTTGTTCGTCTACCCTGGACGATTTCCATAATATCGTCCATAGGCTCGCGATCCTCAAAATAAATCGTAATATGAATAATTGCCTCTTCGGATGAGCAATTCAGCACGCATATCGATTCATGGCTGGTAAGCGCTCCCGTGCTATCTGGCGGTATAAAGCCGTCTGGAATATACCAATACTTCTCGCCTCTCGCTTGGAACATATCGCAAATACCTCCTATCGTGTGAATGCGGCAGGTACACCGCCATCAATCGTCAACATACAGCCAGTCGTTTTGTCTGCTTTGGATGATGCAAAAAATGCGATACCTTCAGCAATGTCGCGCGGATAAATGTTAACGAGCAGCGTCGTCCGTTTGCGGTAGTATTCTTCCAGCTGATCTGGCTCAATTCCATATGCCGCTGCGCGTTCATTACGCCAGCTGCCGTTCCAAATCGCCGATCCCTGCAAAATCGCATCTGGCAAAATCGTGTTCACACGGATGCCGAACTCGCCGCCTTCAGCTGCAATACAGCGTGCTAAGTGTGCTTCAAGAGCTTTAGCCGAGCTGTATGCGGAAGCGTTCTTACCTGCGTACACTGAGTTTTTCGAACCGATGAATACCATATTTCCGCCAATGCTTTGCTGTTTCATCAATTTGAATGCTTCGCGCGCTACTAAGAAATAACCTGTGCCTAGCACATTCATGTTGAGATTCCATTCCTTGAGCGATGTTTCATCGAATGGGCTTGAAGTCGCTAAACCCGCATTATTGACGATGATGTCCACGCCTCCGTAATTAATCGCCGTTTCAGCATAGGCAGCAACAACCTGCTCTTCGCTCGTCACATCCATTTTCACAGCTGTTGCGCGGTGTTCGCCGAATTTCTCGTTAATTTCAGCGGCAACCTTTTGCGCGCCTTCCAGATTAAGGTCAGCAAGCACCACATGCGCGCCCTCTGATACTAAGCGGCGTGCTGTTTCGCTTCCGATGCCGCCTGCGCCACCCGTAATAAAAGCAACCTTGCGTGAAAATTCTGTTTCAGCTGGAGCGAGCGATAATTTGTAAAGTTCGAGCGGCCAGTATTCCACGTTATATGATTCGTTCTCGCTAAGCGAAACGAAATCACCTAATGCCGTAGCCCCGCGCATAACTGCAATCGCACGGTGATAAAGCGCGCCGCTCACTTGTGCCATCGCCCAGCTCTTGCCTGTGTTGATCATCCCGATGCCCGGAATTAGAATAACGCGAGGAGCTGCTTCGAACATTACATCGCCTTCGTTTTTGTTACGTTCAAAGTAAGCTTTATATTGTTCCTTATAAGATGCGATTCCTTCTGATAGTTTCGCTTTCAAACCGTCGATATCCTCTGCATTAGGCGTCCAGTCAATAAACAAAGGAACAACCTTCGTATGCACCAAATGATCCGGACAAGCTGCACCGACCTGCGATAAAGTCGGAGAATTATTCCCGCTTACGAATGCAAGCACATCCGCTTCATCGTCAAATGTCAAAATCATTTTCTTCGCATCGCTTACTGCACCGCGAATCGTTGGCATAACTTGTGCAGCTACGCTTCTGCGAACATCAGCATCCAGCACCTCATACTTCACGCCGCCGAATAGCGAAGCCTCATCGAAACGGGATTCAATGAACGCCTCCGCCTCAGAAATGATTTTGATCGTTTGCGCGTAACATTCCTCGCTCGTCTCGCCCCAAGTAACAAGGCCGTGCTTCTCCATAAGCACAAGCTCTGCATTCGGATTGGCAAGGACACCTTCTGCAATCATTTTGGAAAGATTAAAGCCTGGACGAACATAAGGAACCCAGACGAAACGGTCGCCGAAAATTTCCTTCGCGAGCGCTTTGCCGTTATCCGCACAACACAGGCTAATAATAGAATCGGGATGCGTATGATCTACATGTTTAAAAGGAAGAAAAGCATGCAAAAGCGTTTCAATCGACGCACGCGGGTGCTTCGAATCGATCATGCAGTTGACGAGATAAGCAACCATCTTTTCGTCAGGCATTTCAGCACGTTCAAATAATGGACGGATATCATCCATGCGCAGTCCAGTAAAGTTGCCTGCTTTCATAGAAGCAAGGTCCGAACCGCTCCCCTTCACATACATCACTTCAACGTCACGACCGCGGAAGTCCTTTACAATGGTTTTGCTAGACGTATTGCCGCCGCCGAAATTGCAAACTCTGCGATCTGTACCAATGATGTTGGAGCGATAAACGAGTTCGGCTAGTCCGCCTTCCAACTGCGATGCTTTTTCGTTTTCCCACAAACTTTGTACCATGAATTTACCTCCGAATGATGTTTTGTATTTGTTTGAATCGATCATATCATATTTGTTTGTGTTTGAATACGATTATTTCAAACACAAACGGAAACAATCGCAAACGATTTTCTTTACATTCATTTGACTGCATCTATCTTTATGGTTTGAACAAAAAAATGCCCATTAAGGTCAAATTCGACCTTAACAGGCATCTTATCTATTGAAAAAAAGTCATTCCTTACTGGCAGCGCAGCGTCACTTCAATATCATGATTATAGTTCCCAAATCCTTTGCCAAACAGCGTTACGCCACCACAGTTTCTCGCTGTTGTGCAAGATGAGATACGGAACAATATTTCTTTGTCGTAGGCAAGCATGAGCTCGCTTATCGTAACATCAGATACTTGGATGCCGTCAATGAATGATCCTTGCTGATTAACACGGATCGTTTTCATAAATCCATACTGAATATTTTTGTGCCACCATTCAGGAGTATACAATCCTCTTGAGCTTCCAAAATCCCCTGGATACGTCCACGTACCAACACCAACGCCGTTAATCGCAAAAGCAATATCAGATGGCAGGTGGTTGACACTGCAAGGGGTGTCCGAACAAATCTCCATCGAAATTTCGAGCGATTCCGGTAATTCATTATTGACCATATAATTAGGAATCCGGTATTCAACGAATCCTGAGCCGAACCATAAAACTTTGGCATGGACATGCTCGGGATCGGCAAAATAACGCGGATCATCACACATCCCAATCATTTGAGAGTCAGATGCCAGTCCGCAAGTGGGCTTGATTTGGTACGATGAGTAGTGCCCTACTGGAATTGAGACCGAGTAACGCTTCGTTTCGTCCGTAACTGGTTCACTCTTGAAAACCAGCATCGCCTGCGACAGCTGGAGATGACAAATCTTTTGCATGCCGCGCTTGCCCGCCACGCTTTCGCTGCGCACAATGCCAGCTTCCTCCAGCATATGTATATGTCTCGTTACGATAGGAGACTTTATGTCTAGCGCCTCGGATAGGCTTTTTATATTCATAGGCTGTATGCCTAGCAATTCAATTATTTTGACCCGTGTATGTGATGAGAAGCATTCGAGAAACTTCATATTGCGGCTGCTTACTTCAATTTCCATTGCTGCTTCCCCTGTCTCTGTCTAATTTCAAATCATTATATAACTAAAAAGTTATCCTTTCAACACTCCACCCGTATCACCTTGACTTATTGATCGGAATTCACTAAAATAAACGGCGTATACATAACTCAAAAGATATTTAGTTACCTTTTTAGTTATCTAAATATACCTAGGAGGAATTTTGATGAACTCATTTCAATTCGTTAATCCAACTCATATTGTGTTTGGTGAAGGCACAGCTAAACAAGTTGGCCAACTAGCCTCAAAATACGGCAAAACCATCCTGCTCGTTTACGGATCAGGCAGCGTCAAAAAAACGGGCCTGTACGATCAAACCGTAAACCTTCTTCAAGAAGCTGGCATCAAGGTGTACGAGCTTCCTAATATTGAACCAAACCCGCGTTTATCTACTGTCAAAAAAGGGATCGACATTTGTCGTTCTGAAGGCGTTGATTTCATTCTAGCCGTTGGCGGAGGCAGCGTTATTGATGCAGCTAAAGCTATTGCCGCAGGTGTTCCTTATGAAGGCGATGTGTGGGATTTCTTCACGGGCAAAGCAGTCATTCAAAAAGCGCTTCCGCTCGGTACGATTTTGACACTTGCTGCAACGGGTTCGGAAATGAACGGCAATTCCGTCGTGACGAACTGGGAGGAAAACTTAAAGCGTGCTTTTGGCAGCCCGCATACTTATCCTGCCTTCTCTATTCTCGATCCGACGCTTACCTACACCGTGCCTCGCAACCATACGGTTAACGGCGCTGTCGACATCATGTCGCATGTGTTCGAGCAATATTTCAGCTTAACGGAAAATACGCCGCTGCAGGAACGCTTCTGCGAATCCATTTTGCAAACGGTTATTGAGAATGTTGAGCTTGCGCTTGAAAATCCGGAGGATGCAGCTGCTCGTGCAAACCTGATGTGGTGCGGAACGATGGCTTTGAACGGTGGTCTTATCAGCGTTGGTATGAGCAATGATTGGGCTTCGCATGGCATTGAGCATGAAGTGAGCGCGATCTACGATATCCCGCATGGCGCTGGCTTATCCGTTATTTTCCCAAATTGGATGAAATACGTTTATGAAGAGCGGGTCGATCGTTTCGTTCAGTATGCGACTCGTGTATGGAACGTGAATCCTGAGGGCAAAACTGACAAAGAAATCGCTCTTGAAGGCATCCAAGCAACACGTGATTTCTTCACTAAAATTGGCGCTGAGTCACGTCTAGCCGACTACGAGATCGGAAGTGACAAGCTGGATCGTATGGCTGAGGAAGCTGTTCGATATGGTGCGATCGGTTCATTCAAGCGTTTAGAAAAACAAGATGTTAAAGCTATTTTAGAATTATCACTTTAACTGGAGGTTAGGATAAATGACTCATGCACTTACTGCGCATACCACATTAAGCAACGGAGTAAAAATGCCTTGGCTTGGTCTTGGCGTATGGAAAGTTAAAGATGACGGCGAAGCGGAAAGAACGGTCGCCTCTGCCATTGAAGCAGGTTATAGAAGCATCGATACGGCAGCAGCTTATAATAATGAAGAAGGCGTCGGCGCTGGTATTCGAAACAGCGGGATCGCTCGCGACGAGATTTTTGTTACGACAAAAATTTGGAATGCTCATCAAGGCTACGATTCCACACTAACAGCTTTTGAGGATAGCAGACGGAAACTTGGCATTGAGTCTGTTGATCTATTGCTCATCCACTGGCCTGTCAAGGACAAGTACTTGGAAACCTGGCGCGCGCTTGAAAAGCTATACCGTGATGGTTATGTACGCTCCATCGGCGTCAGCAACTTCCAAATTCACCATCTACAGGATATCATTACTGCAGGCGAATTTGTTCCAATGGTCAATCAAGTGGAATATCACCCGCTTCTTACACAAACGGAGCTTCATGCTTTTTCCAAGAGCCGCAGCATTCAACTTATGGCTTGGAGCCCGCTTATGCAAGGAAACTTAGATCACAACGTGCTTACTGAGATTGCTGCCAAATACGGCAAGTCTCCTGCTCAAGTAGTGCTTCGTTGGGACCTTCAAAACGAGGTTGTTACCATTCCAAAATCAATTACTCCAGCTCGAATTGTGGAAAATGGGAATATTTTCGATTTCACATTAACGTCTGAGGAAATGTCTCAAATCAACGCACTCAACCAAGATCATCGTTTTGGTCCAGATCCAGATAATTTCAACTTCTAATCAAATCTCTCCAAAATAAAGACGGCTCCATCCTAGTATAATAGGATGGAGCCGTTTTTTTGCTTAAATGGCGTTATAAGCGCTTAGTAAAGTATATCTGTTCGGCCTAACCAGATGAGCTTCTTGCAAACTTATCATGAGCAGCTCCTCATCAACGCCAAGTTCCTCAGTCGTAGTCGGCCCGCCAACCTGCTTCAGCCACGTTCTAATCTGGACTTCATCCGGAAGTGCGGCAATCGCCGCTCTTACCTTCTCAGGATTAACAGTAAAGGCTAGTCCTGCTTCTTCAGCGGCAAGTCGATGATAAAGCTTAGAAATTTCCGCACAAGCTACACCGACCTTTGCACCATGCAGCAGTTGTCTTTTACCAAGACGAATATATTCCATTTCCCAGAAATGCGATAGATGATGCTCTGCGCCGGACGCCGAGTGCGACTGACCGAATAAGAGCATTGCGAGGCCGGATTCAATAAGTGCTTCTATAAGTATGCGTATACCTTGCTGGTCACGGCTAGCGATTAATGAGGCATTCTCTACGCATTTGTTAAGCGCGATACGCGTAATCTCTGCAACCTCTTCCGAATAAGGCTCACCGCCCTCCGATGCGCCAAAACTCCAATCAAACAGCGATGTATATTTGCCAATCATATCGCCAAAACCAGCCGCTACCATGGCAGCGGGTGCTTTTGCGAGTATTTCCAAATCAGCAAATATCGCATCGGGACCAATTGCAGCGATCGTCTTCTTCTCGCCACGAATAATAATCGGCGCTCCTTTGGAATTGAAGCCGTCAACGGATGGCGCAGTCGGTACAGATACAAAGGGAATACCCGCTGTATAAGCGGCATACCTAGATATATCATGTATCGTTCCCGAACCTGCCGCAATGACTACCTGTGCTTTACGCTGTTGAATATCTAGCAAGAGCTGTACGATCGATGCTTCATCGGCAATTACATCGCCTTGACGGTCTGCCTTTATGACCGTCACATGAACAGAAATACCTTGCGCAGCGATAGCTTCCTCTAGTGTTTTCCCAGCAATGTCATACGTAATTGCGTCCGCAGCGATAATAACCCGACTATACTGCTTTTCCTTCATGTAAGGAGCAACCTCTTGAAGGGCGCCCGCTTCAACAAGCAAAGGGTTTATTTCAATCGCTCGCAGCGTCTCTTCATCAAAACCTGCGGCCAGCTGTTTGACTCTATCGATAAGGGTTGACATGAGCCATGCCTCATTTCCTAGTGTATTGTCTTTATTCTGCTCTTGCATGGCATAACTTGTCAACTTTAACGACATGCACCAGCCCTCTTATTCAAACCAAATTCACTTGCTTGTCGCTGCTGCCATAAAGTCGGCAATCTGTACCTTTTGACCGGTTTTAGCACTCTCAAGCGAAGCTAGAACCATCGCCATACTATAAATATTGTCGCTGCAATCTGTTTCCGGCTTGTCGCCTTCCTCAAGCGAAGCAAACATATTATCCAAACAACCTTTATGATGCGTATTTTCCATTTCCGGAAGCTGGGTCTCTACTCGTTCATAGTCACGTATGAATTTACCAGTCTGATCGCCTGCAACTACGATCTCCGCGTACGGATTATTATCCCCTTCCCAAATCGCTGTACCATGCTCACCTGTTACTCTCCAAGAAGCCTCCCATGTGGTAGACGCACCCTCCGCGCACCATGATCCGCGATAATTAAATACGGAGCCGTCGGACATTTCAAAGATGCAGATCGCATTTGCATTCCCTGCATACCAAGAACCTGGAGGATTAAACTCATGACAATAGACGGAAACGGGATTAGCATTGATGATAAATCTCGCTTGATCGAATGTATGAATCGCCATATCCAGCAGCAGCGGACTGTCCATCGCATCACGAAAGCCGCCAAAATGCGCGCCCAAGAAAAAATCAGCTCCTACAAATCCTGGTTTGCCAATCGTGCCATCATCCAGCAACTGACGAAAAGCACGAATACGAGGGTCAAACCTGCGATTTTGCATAACAGCATGCGTTCTGTTCGACTCGCGAGCAATCCGGACGATTGCATTGCAATCACTCATCGATTCTGCAAGCGGCTTTTCTCCAAAGACGTGACAGCCCAGCTCTAAAGCTGCCGTACTGATTGTATAGTGGCTCGCAGGAATGGTCACATCAAAAACGATCGTAGCACCTGTCTCTGCAATGGCTTGTTTAATGTCAGTGAAGGTTGGACAATTCAGTCCCTTGCGTTCAGCCATCGCTTGTGCAAACTCTTCCTTAATGTCAACAAGTCCAACAATTTCTGTGTCTTCCCGTTCTTTGGCGTAATCTACCCAAGTATTCGCCATGCCTCCGCAGCCGGCGACCACTACACGATGCTTAATCGTCATTCTATTCTCTCCTTTTTTTGAGCTCTATTGTTCTACACTGGATTAGGGACAAAATCGCCGCCGCGGCAGTGTTTCAAATAATTTAATGCATGTACTTGTCCAGTCATTTCCAGCTCATCTTTATAAACAGGATCATGCCAGCCCTCAATATCAATCGTGCCTTTATAGCCGTTCTGTCTCAAAATCGTAATAATATCTTTCCAGTTGCTATCGCCGAAACCAGGTGTCCGATGCCATACATACTGCTGCTTGCTGTGTACACCGTGTTCCTTCACAATATCCCAAGCAATCGTAGCGTCTTTGCCGTGTACATGGAACACCTTATTTGCCCATTTGCGCAGCTGCGGAATCGGATCGATCAAGCTGACCATTTGGTGGCACGGCTCCCATTCCAATCCGATGTTGTCTAGTGGCACCGCGTCAAACATAAGCTCCCAAGCTGCTGGGTTATGGGCAATATTCCAATCGCCTGTTGCCCATGTTCCGCCCATATCACAGTTTTCAAAAGCAATCCGCACACCTTTATCCGCTGCTCTGCGCGTGAGCTCACCGAAAACTTCCTTGAATTTCGGAATGGATTCGTCAATCGGTTGATTCGTCAATCGACCTGTGAATCCGGATACGATATCTGCTCCAAACAGATGCGCATGATCAATCACACGCTCCCAGCTGGCAAGCGTATCTGCGTTGTTGCCTTCGCCAGTTAGTGGGTTTCCGAAAACGCTTACAGCAGGAACTACAAAATCATGTTCATCTGCGAGCGCTCTTACCCGTTTAGCCATTTCCACAAGATCCGTGTCGCCAGTCGTTTGCCAAAAAGTTAAGTTAAACGATTCAAATCCATGCTTTACGATTTGTGGAATGATCTGATCTGCATTCCCTCCGCCGACTAGCGTTCCAATTCTCAATTTATTATCCATCCTTGTATATCACTCCAATATTGGCTTATAGTATTCTCAACAACTCCATTATAGCTAGGAGTTTTGCATATTTCTCTATACAATCTTGCGCAATACTAGTCGAATCTTGTGTTGGAGGTGCTGCAAATGAGCTATCCGAAAGAGCTATGGGAAAATACGCGTCTAGAGCAAAAAGCATATCCATTTCAGCTATTTCAAAACCGAGCCTATGATGTAACACCAAATGAATGTTTCCTCTATTTGCATTGGCATGAGCATTTCGAGATCATCGTCATGAGAGAAGGCAGTGCTCTCTTCCATATCGATAGCCGTCCTTATATCGCCAATGCAGGTGAAGTACTTCTCATTCCAGGCGGCGGGCTTCATGTCGGCTATGCGCTTCGTTACGAGAATATTTATTATGATTGTATCGTCTTCAATGCATCCCTCTTCAATGATTGGGTACATGATCCCCTGCACGCACAGTTTGTTGCGCCTTACTTGGAAGGGCGGCTTCGCTATCCTGTCAAGCCAGCCGAGCAGGATGAATCTTGTATTCCATATTACTCTTTGCTGGAAGAGGCAATTACCGAGCTGGCTGCCAAGCCTCCAGCCTATCAACTAATCGTCAAGTCGAAGCTGTATGCTCTATTTACGCTTCTTTCCCGCACTTTCATCGAGCGGCAGCTGGTAGGCATGCCTGCGGAACCATACTTTGCCAATCGTGACCGGTTCAAGCTGCTCATTCAGCGTATCGAATCTGATTTTCGTGAAAAAATGTCGATTGAGCAGGCCGCCAAACAAGTCAGTCTTAATCCCTACCATTTTTGCAAGCTGTTCAAAAAGCTGACTGGACGCACCTTCGTGGAATATGTAAATGTCAACCGCATGAACGAAGCCGAGCGACTGCTGCGTGAAAGCAATGATACGATTACTGAAATCGCAGCGAAGGTCGGGTGTGAGAATCCGAACTATTTTACGAAGCTATACAAGCAGTACAAGGGGATGACCCCGTCACAGGCACGTAAGCCATAAATGAAGTAGTTGGGCTTGGGGCAACCTTTTGACCTTTGCCTGCGTCTTAATTATAACGATGATTTAAGGAGATAATGGGATGTTCATGCTTAAAACGAGATACTTCTCCGTCATAACCATAGTTATTCTCATAACGGTCATTTCAGCTGGCTGCAGCAATGCCGGCAAACAAACGAATAAAGGAGAGAGCAGCACTTCGGTATCAGGTGGAGTCAATGCAACGGACAAGCCTATCGAAACAACGCCTCCTGCTGAGGATATAACGACTGAAGAACCTACTGCCACCTCATCTCCAACGGATGCTGCGGCGACGGTCACACCTGCACCAACTAAAGTACCAGCAAAGAATGATGAAGCTGCTGCGACTGCGGAACCAACGAAGAAACCTGCAGCATCAGCTAAACCTTTGCCAACCGTACAACCGACCAAGAAACCAGTCACTGACACACCGACCGAGAAACCAATCATTAAACCGACAGCAACACCGAAGCCATCCTCCTTGCCGATTGCTACAGCGTCTCCTTCTCCGAAGCCGACGTCGAAGCCAAATCCAGGCAATCCGTCCACTGAGGTCACCGTCGCTGATATAGCAGCCAAATTAACAGCAGATGCGGGGTTAGGGCCGCTTACGGCTGTTGAAGGCGAACAAATTCAAGACAGCTATGGCATAGACCCGGAAACGATGCTGGTTGACGGCATTTTCTATCAGCCGACGATTATGATTCAAGCCGGAGAGTTTTCCGTCGTTCAACTCAAATCAGAGAAAGATTTTTCAGACATTGAAGCTCTTTTCAAGAAGCGTGCCGAGGCCATACAAAAAGCATTTGAAACCTATGTACAAGATCAATATGAGCAGGCTCTGAACTATCAGATTATACAAAATGGACCATTTGTTCTCTTCTCGATAACGCCGGACCAGCAAAAAACAGCAGAAATTTTTAATGCGTTTTTTAAGAAAAAATCGTGAAGCATGTCAATTGGTCTAGAAAATAGACTTCTTAGCATGAAAATGGCGGTGCAGGAATAACTCCTTGCACCGCCATTTTTTGTTTCATATCGAGTGATCTCTCTACGCTTATCTCCGTATAATCGGCTTCCGATTGCCGAGAAGAGGGAATTCTCCGATTCGCAGCTTAGCGCTTCCATACGGCACCAGCTCCAGTTCAGTTACCGGCTGACCCTCTGTACCCGGATTGAGAGGAGGAGTACCCGCATTATTGCCTTCCATCCTCCAATCTGCAACAAGTTTTCCTCTTGCTCTCAAACGGATGGGTGCAACAGCTGCATCAAACGGCTGATATGGAATCGCATCATCACTCACCAAAACCTCGAAGTTCGTGTCCGCAAGCAGGCCGTACTTCCAAGGAGAACCCGGGTATATTTCCCAGTCATGAAACAGCTCGCGTTTTCTGAGCAGCTGCCAATTCTCCACCAGCGGCAGTGCGTAGACGAGCGGTCCACGTTCTACGCTTACTGCGAACAGATTGCGAGAAACGGTGCGAACCTCCATAGGCAGCTTCAGCAGCAGCATATCACCGCTTTGCCATTCACGTTCGATTCGCGCATAACCTTTAACTGGCGTCAAACCAATCGTTTCACCGTTCACAAGCAAGCTTGGATTCACGGACCATTCCGGCACGCGCAGCGAAATGGCAAAAACAGCCGTGCGATCAAGCGTAAGCTCTATCGTCACTTCATCATGAAACGGATATTGTCCGCTTACTCGCACCTCAGCTGCTACTCCGTCTGCAACAGATGTTTGGACATGGCAAGGAGCATACGATACAGCTGCCAAGCCACCGCTTACATCGGTCATCCATAGATGAGAAGCAAACTTCGGCCATCCTTGATGCATATTTGACGTACAGCAGCCAAAATTAGGTTCTAAGCCAAACAAATTGGCATCCGGACCATTGCTCCAATTTCTAGGCGCTACATTACAAACAATTTGATTCACCTGCTGATCATATTGATGCGAGCTCCAATCCTTTGAGATCGTAGCCGGAAGCGCATTGAATGCCACCTTTTCCAAAATGTCGCCGAAGCGCCCTTCCCCAAATATACGAGTGAGCTGCTCCATAGAATACATATATTCTACGACTGCGCAGAGCTCGACACCTTGACTTGGATGCGTGCCCGACAGCCATTCGTCGCCGGAGAACATGCCGTGCGCCTGCCCATGATGGGTCATCAGACTGTCGATGCCGCGATGAACCGCATCGCGCTGAACAGCCTCACCGTACAGCTCATATAAAATACCTGGCATCTTAATGCCCATCGCCACATTTACGACATGTGTTCGAAAATCCCATTGCTCTACCTTTCGCCAAAACGGGAAGTCATGGAAAATATCCGTCCATTCCAACGTCTGGCTCGCAACGATGTCAGCTAGCTTGAGCAGATCGGTGTCTTCCGTCTTCTTATATAACCACAGGATGCATAACAGCATTTCGGAGCCGCGCGACTTCGCCCATCCTCGCAGCGGCTGCTCCTCTATCACAGAACTTACATACCCAAAAAACTTAGTTAAAAAAGGAACGATACGCTCGTCATTCGTTGCTTCCTCATATTGCATCATAACCTTCAGCATGATCATGAAATGCCACCAGTCCTGCTGCTTGTCTATGTCATTATTAACCGTTTCAATTCGTGCCGGGCCAAAGAAGCCGTTCTCCTGCTGGCTGGCGAGCGACCATTCTACCCACCGATTCGCTTTCGAGATTAGCTTCTCGTCACCCAGTATGTAAGCGAGCGGCAGCAGCCCGTCCAAATAATAAGGACCACGTTCCCAGCTCTCGCCTTCTCCGCCAATCCATCCATTGTTCGGGCCTACATCCGCCCAATGCTCCTCCAGATGTCCCGTAAGTCCGTCCGCTTGTATCCGAAGCTGATTGTATAGCCAGCCTTCAGCCTTAATGCTGCCAAGCGGCAGCGCTCCAAATGCTTCATTTAAATGTCCCATGCTGCAGTACCACTCCTTCATGCGATATTGAATGCATCCTGAATATACCATGCAAGGCAGGCTCGTTTGGATAGCTGATCTCAACTACTTTTTATCCAATCACAACCTATATGATTTTTAATATCTTTACTCAAACTGCAATAATCGCATATGATTATCCCGTAATGACATAGCAAGGAGTGAACCTTGAATGTTCCAATTCATTTGTCCCCCCATGCCTCATTTCATTCATGGCGGTGAAGACACTTATCCGATACTTGGCAGACATGCTGATCGTTCAAACATCGGAGTATTCGATCTGATATTCGTTACACGCGGCTGTTTATATATGGAAGAGGAAGGACATGCGTTCAATATTTCGGCAGGTCATTATGTTATTTTTCGACCTGACCGTTCTCATCGAACGACCATGCCTTGCAGCGAGGAAACCCATTTTTATTGGCTTCACTTTCAAACGGTCGGTGATTGGAGCGAATCACATGAACGGCTGCCTTTCTCTATTTCGCATGAGGGCCAGCCCTTTGCTCCGATCGAGTATTTTCCTTTTCACCTTCCAAAACAGAAGAAAGTGCTTTTACCTCAAGTGGTTGAAGACAAAATACACGAGCTGCTTCAGCTGCAGGAACAGCCCTCCGCTCATTCTCGCTGGGAGCAGCAGCAGCTTTTTCACGTTCTCCTGCAGCTTCTTCAAGATCAAAACCAATCAGCTGCTGAAAGTCCTTATTTGCAAATTGCCGAAACAACCGCACTCTTCCTCAGGCGAAACTATCAAGACCCGCTCAGCTATAAGAAAATGGCAGAGGAGCTGCATTTCCACCCCAATTATATTGCGATTTGTATGAAAAAAACGTTCGGGTGCACCCCGCTCGAATATGTCACTCGCCACCGCATTGATCAAGCGAAACGGCTGCTCATCCATACGAATGAAGCCATTGGCAAAATAGCCGAAGAAACGGGCTTCGGCTCCTTTCCGTATTTTGTTCGCTGCTTCACGAAACACACGAGTACGAAACCAAAGGCATTTCGAATGCTCTATCGGTCTAAATAATCGATAAAAAAACTTCTTGCAACTTCCATATTTTTCTTTATACTTAATTGAAATTCACTTGTGGAGGTGTTTGCAATGTTTGTATTTCATACAGAAAGACTGATTCTCAGACAACTGGAGCCAGGAGATGCCGAGGCGTTGGAACTATTGATTAACGATTATGACATTGCCAGCACCACCTTAAATATTCCTTACCCTTACCCAGAGGGCGGAGCTGAAGCTTTTATTATTCGAAAGGCTGAGGCTGCTAAGCGAGGGGATGATTACTCATTTGCCATTATTAACAAAGAAAACAATGTGTTTATGGGATGCATCGGCATACTAATTAACAATAATCATAAAAGAGCTGAGCTTGGTTATTGGATAGGCAAGCGTTACTGGAATCAGGGGTATGTTACGGAAGGCGTCAAGCGAATTACGCAGTTTGGTTTCGAGGAGCTCGCGCTTAATAAAATTCATGCAGCTGCAATGACAAAAAACCCTGCATCATCGAACGTTATGAAAAAAGTAGGTATGCAGTACGAAGGCACCTTCCGCCAGCATTTTCTAAAGTGGGATGCTTATGAGGACATTGCTTATTACAGCCTTTTGCGCGATGATTATTTCAAATGATAGACTAGCAGCCATATTAGATGGTTGACTCGCTGTCTAGCCGTAGGAATAGAAAGAGGCTGCCCCCGGTTTTTAACCGTGAAGGCAGCCTCCAAATATGAAGACGTAATTATAGCCAGCTATCCTTAAATGACGCCTTTCTTCAAAATCAGATTAGCGTAAAGCGCGCTTTCCCCTGTAGCGATTACCGCATAAGCCTGCTTCGCTCGCTCATAAAAAGCAAAACGCTCAACCTGCTCGAATGGCTCCGATAAACCCGTACGCTGTTCGATAATAAAGCGGTATTTTTCCCAAATTGGGGTTTCCACCGTATCACCCGGAACAACCTGCATAAGTGCCGCCGGCTTCTCAACGTATTGATCTAAAGGGAACAGCTGCAAAATCGCGTCAAGCAGGGCAGGCACATCATGCCCGTCAGCACGAATGAGCCGCTCAGCATGGCTTGCAGCTGGGAAGTTGCCATCGGCTATCACGATTTCGTCGCTATGCCCCATTTCACTGAGCACCTTAAGAAGCTCTGGGGAAATCAGTTTCGATATACCAATCAGCATGCTAGCCTCTTCCTCTCGCTATAGATGTATAAATACGAGTTACTTCATGATCACAAGACGCTCATAAGCCTCAAACGCAATATCCCACTCATTAGGCTGCTCAGGAGCAAATTCCTCAATTGGAAACGATGCAGCTACGAGCTGCCTCGCTTCTTGAAGATTTGCACATTCGCCTAGTGCGACAAGCTGCATGAGCATATTGCCAATCGCGCTTGCTTCTACGGGTCCCGTCCAAACCGGCCTAGCGATCGCATTAGCTGTTAAGCGGCACAGCAGCCTATTCTGAATGCCTCCGCCAACCATATGCAAGCCATTGAAACTTTGCTTCGTCAAATCTTCCATTTGAGCTAGCGCCTGCCGATACCTTAATGCCAAGCTCTCCAAAATGCAGCGTGTAATTTCACCTATTGACTGAGGAACCGGCTGCGACGTTTGCTCGCAATAAGCTTGAATGCGTCCGATCATGCCAGATGGCGCAAAAAACTTCGGATCGTCGGGATGGATGAAGCTGCGGAATGGCTGCGCCTCTTCGGCTTGTTCGACGATTTCAGCGAACGACCACGCATGCCCCTGTTCCTCCCATTCCCGCTTGCACTCTTGCAATATCCATAGTCCCATAATGTTTTTGAGCAATTGATAGGTCCCACCAACTCCACCTTCGTTGGAGAAATCAAGTGCTTGTGCCTCTGGTGAAACATTTGGACTTGCGAGCTCGGTACCAAGCAGCGACCAAGTCCCGCATACGAGATAAGCAAAGGTAGAGTTGCCGATCGCAGGAACTGCCGCAACCGCGGATTCCGTATCATGCGTTCCAACTGCAACGGCTATAATCGGTGGAACGTCAAGCTCGGCGCACACTTCGGCCGTTAACGGTCCAATCTTCGTTCCAGGATGAATGGGATCAATAAATAACTTACTCGGAATGCCCAGCTCATCCATTAGCTCCTGATTCCATTGCTGTTCCTTCGGTCGATAGAGCTGTGTTGTCGTCGCCATCGTAAACTCGCACACTTTCTCGCCTGTCAGGAAATAGGCTAGCAGATCCGGCGTAAGCAGCAGCGTGCTTGCTGCCGTAAGCTTAGGCGATGCTGCTTTCTTCATCGCATACAGCTGGTTTATCGTATTAAAAGGCATAAACTGCAAGCCGCCTTGCTCATACAAACGGTCTTTGCCGATCCGTTCATTCAGCTCTTCTATGATCCCATCTGTTTGCGAATCACGGTAATGATATGGATTTCCGAGCAGCTCGCCATTTGCATCGAGCAGCCCAAAATCCACGCCCCATGTATCAATGCCGAACGTCTGCGGAGCAAAGCCTTCTTGGAAGGCTTTGCGAATGGCAATCTTCAGCTCCTGCAGCAGGCGCAAAATATCCCAGTGCAAATGTCCGTTAGCGGCAATCGGCTGATTCGGAAAACGATGAATTTCCGTCACCTTCAGCGTATTTTGACCGCCAGCTTCATTAGGCAGCAGCTCTCCGATTAACGCCCTGCCGCTGCTTGCGCCTAGATCAAACGCTAGCATAGTCGCAAGCTTTGTCATGCTTAAAGCCTCCTTTCTCTAAAAGCTAGCGCCTCGCGAAATGGCCGCCGATCATTTCATCTTTTGCAGCAATTCGATGCGGTACGCTTCACTCTCTAGCGATGCGATCTCTTCAAACTCTTCTTTCGTCAGTACCTTCGGCTCGCGAATCGCCTTGGCAATCAAATAAATCTTCGTGCTCTCCTCCACAACCTCAGTACGGTAATAGGCCTCACGCAAATTGCGTCCAGATGTAACTAGTCCATGGTTGCCGAGCAGCACCGAGCTTGCTTCATTCACCTTCGCCACATAAGCATCGGCAAGCTTATCCGTCGTCGGAAGCACATAAGGAACGTACACCGTCTTGCCAACGAGTGCAGCTTGATCTGGAAACATGATCGGAAGCTCCTGCTCAACTAAAGTGAAAGCAATGCAATAAGGCGGATGCGTATGGACAATTGCCCCAATATCCGGATTAGCGCGATAAGCATATAAATGCATTAGCACCTCAGAGGAAGGACGAAGACCGATATCCGTTATTTCCCCGGACTCAATATCTACCTCGACCCATTGATGAGGCTCAACCTCATCAAGAGCGAAGCCGCTTGGAGAAAGATACATTTTTCCTTCAAACCTAGCGCTTATATTACCGCCTGGCCCTACAACCAGCTTGTTCGTTACTGTTTTGCGAGCATATTTGCATAGCTCGTTGCGAATGTCCGTGCTGCTCATTGTAAAACCTCCGATTTATTTGTAGATAGGTCCGAAATTTTGACAAGCTAAGTAATCAGCGTTCTCTGGACTCGCCGTACCGAACAGTCCCCATGCTCTTGGACGGAATACGCGCTCTTTCGAAACGTTGTGCATATTAACCGGAATCCGCAGCATCGATGCGAGCGTAATTAAATCAGCACCAATATGTCCGTAGCTTATAGAGCCGTGATTTGCCCCCCAATTATCCATAACCTCATAAACGGAGCTGAAAGCACCCTCGCCCGTCAGCGTTGGAGCAAACCAAGTTGTAGGCCATGTCGAATCCGTACGTTTATCGAGCGTGTCATGTACATCCTGCGGCAATTCAACCGAATACCCTTCCGCGATTTGGAGTACAGGACCAATTCCTTTCACCAAGTTAATGCGTGACATCGTCATTGGCATGCCTCCGCGCGTTAAGAAATCAGAGGAGTAACCGCCTCCGCGGAAATACTCGACAGAAGCTGGCCGCCATGAAGTAGCATCCAAACATTTTTGGGCTTCTTCCTCCGATATTTCCCAGAACGGCTTCATGACCGGCTCGCCATCCTTCGTCTGCTCTCCTGTTCCGTCCAGCGTAGCCGGACCGGAGTTAATCAAATGGAGCAAACCGTTCTCAGCTGCACCCTCCAGCTTATGTCCTGTAACTCGCTCAACTGATTCTGGGCTCCAATACGTGCGGACATCGGCAAAAATTTGAGCCGTATTCGTAAGCAAATATCCGAAGAGCATAACCACGCCATTCAAGCTGTCATTTTCTGTAGCTACCATATAAGGCGCCCTTATGCCGTTCCAATCAAACGATGAATTAAGTATGGATTCCATAAAATCTCCGTTTGGAAAATGATCCGTCCACTGCCGCTGCCCTTGGAAACCAGCTACGATCGCATTATGGCCGCCAGCTTCCTCGCCGAAACCAAGCTTAGCAAGCTCTGGATTGCCAATCATCAGATCACGGGCGATTTGCGTCATTTTTACAACCGTTTCCCAGTCTGCATCTTTACGCTCTCTTGAGGTTTGGATATCAACAGGATTATTATCCGGTCCTTCAACGCAGTTCTCCTTTACCCAAGAAAGCGCTTTCTCGAATTCCACAGTATCATAAATATTCTCTTCCATGCGGCGTACAAATTCAGACATATCGATATACTCCGTCCGCATGCCAAGATATTCTTGGAAGAATGCGTCATTTACGATTGAACCGGCGATACCCATGGATACAGAGCCCATCGACAAATACGATTTACCGCGCATATAAGCGACTGCAAGCCCTGCTTTCGCAAACCCGATCAGCTTGTCTTTCACATCAAACGGAATGGAAGTGTCACCTGCATCTTGAACATGCTCGCCATATATACCGAAGGCTGGAAGCCCTTTTTGCGCGTATCCCGATAATACAGCTGCTAGATACACTGCGCCCGGACGCTCTGTCCCATTAAAGCCCCATACCGCTTTCGGAATGCTTGCATCCATATCCATCGTTTCTGTACCATAGCACCAGCAAGGTGTTACCGTTATCGATACCCCTACCCCAGATGTTGCAAATTTTTGTGCGCATGCAGCCGCTTCAGCAACTCCGCCGATACAGCTGTCAGCGATAACACATTCAACGGGTTCGCCATTTGGATAACGCAAATTTTCCGATAACAGCTTAGCTGTAGCGATTGCCATGTTCATCGTTTGCTCTTCTAACGATTCACGAACGCCTTTCCGTCTGCCGTCAATGGTTGGACGAATACCGATCTTTGGAAACCCTGATTGAAAACGAAAACTTGTATCTACCATAATAAAACCTCCATTATTTTAAAATAATGTTACCGATAACATTAAAATAACAACAATAAGGCTTGCTGTCAATGACTACTTTTTTGTATGATAGAATCTACGATTTATCTATAAGGGGACTACGAAATGGTAACAATATATGATGTAGCGGCTAAGGCAGGCGTATCCGCTATGACCGTCTCCAGAGTTATCAATAACACTGGCAAAATAAGCGAAAAAACGAGAACGAAAGTAACTCGTGTCATGGAAGAGCTAGGTTATGTGCCGAATCAAACGGCACGAAGCCTCGTGCTCCAGCAAACGAAGCTGCTATTCCTGCTCATAACTGATATTATGAACCCCTTCTATACGACGCTTGCTCGCGGCGCAGAGGATGCTGCCAAACGTTCAGGCTATCGTCTGCTGTTTGGGAACAGCGATGAAAATTTGGACAAGGAAGCCGATTATGTGACGACCATCTTGACGACTCGCGTTGACGGAGTTCTTGTTGCACCTGCAGGAGATCCTTCGCTTCCTCATTTGAATTCTCTGCGCAAACATAATGTGCCATTCGTGCTGCTTGACCGTGAGGTGCCAGGCATTGATTGCGATATTGTGCTCGGCGACAGCAGGGACGGCGCAAGAAGACTCGTTGAGCATCTTGCATCACAAGGTCATCGCACGATTGCTATGGTGAATGGATCTTCATCCATATCAAGTGCGAGACTGCGGCTGCAAGGCTATCAAGACGGCATGAAGCTTAACGATTTGGCTTATAACGAGCATTATGTATTTGAGACCAGCTTTGGTCCTTTAAACGATTTGACAGAAATGGGTCAGTGGCTCGATCAGCTCTCCCCTCCTCCAACCGCCATAGTTGCGGGCAACAACGTGCTTGCTGTAGAAATTTTACGACTGTTTCGTGAACGGGGAATGAGTGTTCCTGAGAATATGTCCATCGTTTGCTTTGACGACCTGGGGCCTTATTCAGAAGTAGAGCCTTTTCTAACGGTTGCCGCTCAGCAAGCGTACCAATTCGGCTACATGGGCATGCAAATGCTCGTCGACCGTATTCATGAGCGTGAAACAGAGCTGCCATGGAAAAAAATCGTTTTGCCGGCAGAGCTGATTATCCGTAGATCGGTAAAGAAGATTCCTTCGCTTTAAATGATACTGCTTCTTATAAAAAATGCCTTGAGGAGACCCTCTAGGCACTATTTTTAATTCTCTAGCTTATTCTTGCTCCTTCAAAACGGGTAGCTATTCCACTCTGAATTTCGACGTTTTTATCAAAAACCGTCGCAAATACTTCAACTCTATCACGAGCTTGTAATTGTACAATACCACCGGCATCAATCAAGCCGCTTACATTCGTAAAATCTTCTTGGTCTGAAATTCTTGGCACACCATTTACTCTTATCTCTAAATCAAACGTAAATGTTGTTACTATAACCGTTTGAAAAAAGACACTTGCAAATAATTTGGAGAGAATGCCCCCTATCTAAGCATTTTGCTAGAATTTGCTCCTCGTTTTTTACAATCATGCATAAACTAATCGTTATCATTGCGTTGCACCCCCATAATATGTTCTCTATGCAGTATATCGAGCCAAAACTTGCAGTGTTTGGACAGATTAACAGCCAAAAAAGGCCGGAACTCCTCCTACAAGGAGAAATCCGGCCTTAGGGCTTGATTGCATTTGAGACTAGTCGCTAGTATTGTTTTGGCGGAATCTCGGGAGGGATGTCCGGCTTGATCTCAGGTACAACCTCTGGTTTAATCTCTGGGATAGTCTGAGGCTCGATTTCTGGAATGGGCTGATCAGGCTTGATCACCGGCGATTTCGGAGGTGTAATTTCTGGCTCATGTCCTGGATTCGTCTCAGGAACTTCCAGCGGCTTGTTTTCGTTATCTGACATGCTTTATCAGCTCCTTTTCGCGTATAAGTAGGTTTACCCCGAAATCGTCTAAAAATAACACGCTACCGCAAAAATCCAAATATTAACCGTTCCTTACCTTAACGTTTGATTGCAATGATTTCTTACACGAATGAGCTAACTATTCAAAAGTGCATGACGCAAAAAAAGCAGAGCAATGGAGATATTGACTCTCCATGCTCTGCTTTTAAAAATAAATCTACGGCTATGAACGTCACTCGCTCCAGCCGTTGACATAATCGCGCCATGCATGCCTCGGCATCCAGTTGAGAAGCCGTTTGGCCTTCTCATTGCTGAGGAGTGTTTCGTGCCCCTCCAACGGCTTGCGGAAATCATTGACCTCGGGAAAACGTGCTGCCATAAGCGCCCGGCTTGGCAGCGCCATGCTGGAATCATCCGCGGCAAGATTGATCGCCACGCTTCCTAGTCCCTCTGCTTCAATAGCTAGCTGACAAGCCTCAGCTGCATCTCTAGTATCGATGTAGCTCCATAAAATACGTTCGCGCTGCTCGGGATCATGAATAAATGACTCGAATCTCTCATACGCTTCAGGCGCAATGACATTGCCAAGACGGAATGACACCACCTGCATACCTGTTCGCCGATTGATCATATCCGCCGTTTGTTCGTTAACGATTTTGGACAATCCATAGCTGTCCTCCGGAAGCTGCGGATGTTCTTCATCGACAGGTACATATTGTGGGCCGAATTTCTCTTTGGCAAACACCAGACCGTAGGAAGATTCGCTTGAAGCGATGACTGCCTTGCGGATACCAAGACCCGCCGCAGCCTCCAATATATTGTAGGTAGACATCACATTGTTGTGAAACGTAACCTCATTCGGATGCGAGTAAGCAACTGGAATCGCTGCCAAATGTACGACTGCATCAGCACCAGCCAAGACGCCGTATACTTCGCCCAAATTGTTCAAATCAACGATTACGGTACGGCACAATGGCTCTGCCGGATGTTTTACGTCCGCATTTATGACCTCGTATCCCTGATCGACAAAATGCTTGACCACCCATTTGCCCAGCATACCGCTACCGCCTGTAACCACTACTTTCGGCACTTCATTCACTCCTTATTATGAGCCTACGATTTGTTCAATACGTTCTAAAACATCTGCACTTAGCACGATGCCTGCCGCCTTCACGTTCTCTTCCACCTGTACAGGGGAACTTGCTCCAACTAGTGCACTAGAAACATTCGGCTGCCGCAAAATCCAAGAAAGAGCGAGCTGCCCCACTGTTAGCTCCAGCTCACTTGCCACAACACTGAGCTCGCGCACTTTGTTGATTTTCTCCTCGGTAACACCCTTGCGCATGCCATCGAGCTTCGCAGCACGACTGTCCGCGGGTACTTCATTCACGGAACTGTACTTGCCAGTCAACAGTCCTTGAGCTAGCGGCGAAAACACGACTTGTCCAATTCCGCCGCGCTCTCCATAAGGGATGACTTCCTTCTCAATATAACGGTTGAACATATTATAAATCGGTTGGTTAACCACGATTCGATCTAATAAGTAACGATCGGCTATGGCATGCGCTTCCACCATTTGAGCTGTTGTCCATTCGCTGACGCCAACGTACAACACTTTCCCTTGACGAACCAAATCGTCGAGTGCACGCAGAGTCTCTTCCATCGGAGTACTCGGATCATGACGGTGACAGTAATACAAATCTACATAATCAGCTCCAAGCCGTTTCAGGCTGGCGTTACATTGCTCCATAATATGTTTGCGCGATAATCCCCGATCATTTGGACCGTCGCCCATCTGGCCAAATACTTTGGTTGCAAGCACATAGGATTCCCGAGGAAAAGCACGAAGCGACTCGCCCATCAACTTCTCTGCTTCTCCCCTCTCATAAACATTTGCTGTATCAAAAAAATTAATGCCAAGCCCATAGGCGGTTTGAATTGCATTCACCGCGTTCTCGCGTTCTACGTATCCTCCGTATGTCAACCAGCTTCCCAGGCTGATCTCGCTAACCTTTAATCCACTTTTCCCTAATTGACGAAATTGCATCTCTACTCATCTCCTCTTGAATTGTAAAATAGCAATCGAAATGTTTTCTTTAGCTTGCATCTCTATTCTAGTGAAGTTTGTTTCAAAATGTAAGTAGTGAAAAAAAGATCACTATATTATATGAAATATACATACTATACAAAAAGTAACTATTGTATTTTCCTTATATTTAATAAAATTATCCAGCAGGGCTAGTCGAATTACTTTCCACTTCTGCCAGCCATTGCAACACTTTGCCATCCATCTCTTTTTGCAAGTCCTCTATATTTCCACTATCTTGATGTAACCTATTTAAATATTTTTCTGGGAACATTTTTTTCAAAGAAGACTGATAGAGATTACCGTCTTTCGGTTCTGTATATTCGATTACAACATATCCTGTTGCTTTTTTCTTTAAACGAATAACTGCAGGCAATGAATGTCCCACTTGATTTTCTATGCCAGTAGATTTTTTAAACCCGCCAAAATAGGAATGCATATATGCAGTAATGATCCCAGATAATTCGCTCGTGCCATAAACGTGATGTACCTCAAATTGCTTCTCCGTTTGAGTAGATACCGTTGAGTATTTCTGTATAATGTGATTTGAAATGACCTCGTCCATTTCTTCGGTTAACTGATTCTCACTATTTGCAGATTGTATCTCTTCTGACTCACTTGACACCATTTTCCCACTGCTACTCTCTGCGCCATTATTCTCTTCCATCTCACAGGCACTAAGTAGGCAAACGACTGAAATCATGACAAACCATATTTTGAACTTCACTTAAAATCCTCCTATTAACGCTATTTTAATGGATAGGTTTCATTTCAAAGCGGATCATATGCTCACAATGAATTAGACTCCTACGTGGTCATTAAGGTTGCATTTATGGATATTTTATCCACAAACCTTTGTTCAGTTGATCCACTCTTCTGCCCGTGAACAGGTAAAAGGCAGTCGCAAGTATTGCGCTGCCTCCTCCAGATAATCGTGCTGTCATTTGTGAATCTATTCCTTAATCAAGTTTTTCCGGAATTCCGTAGGTGATTGTCCGCTCCATTTATGAAATTGCTTGGTGAAAAAGAGCGGATCATTGAAGCCGACAGAGGTCGCAATTTGGGCAATAGTAAGCTCCCCTTCTAACAGCTCCTCCGCCTTCTTCATTCGTACCTTTAGCAAATATTGCATAGGCGGCAAGCCAGTTGCATCCTTGAATAATCTCGTTAAATGCGCGCGATGATAGCCGAGTGTTCGTGCGATTTCCTCTATCGAGAGCTGTTGTCCATATTGCAAGGAGATTAGGCGGATAGCCTGATCGATTTGTCGATAAGAACGAGACTCTGGTACGATCTCGTCGGCTATTCTCGTAAGATTCATACGTCCAAGCTCATGCAATATTAATCTCAGCCAGCCAGAAGCCTCCATATTGCCAAGCGCCGGGGCATTCGTTTTCTCCATACCTTTGCGCATTTTCCTGAACATCCTATCGACCGCAGGCAGCGAGAATCCGCGAATAACAGCAAGATCTGGTGTAATACCAATGGAACTAAGAGAAGACTCTACAATATCTCCTGAGAAGCCCACCCAAGTATATTTCCAAGGATTATTCATGCTTGCCACGTATTTCACCAAAATGTCTGGGAAAATGACGAATGCATCACCCGCGCTGCAGTGATAAGTCTTACCCAGCGTTTCGAATACGCCCTCTCCATCCAGCACAATGTGAATCAAATAATAATCATGAACGGCCGGTCCAATAAAATGGCCTCCTACTGGTTCGCCGCTTCCGCTAAACAATACCGACATTTCGCCTTTAAGCGGGGCTGTATTAATACTCATGGAAAAACGATGATGCGTTGCCACCTTTACACCTCCAACAAGCTCATTCCTATAAGCATACTAAAAGATGCAACATTTCTCCATATAATGCTTCGTTCCTTCCATATTCATTTACAGTTGTTCTCCTTATACTAGAGGAGTCAGCAATCATCCAATAGGAGGCTATTGTCTAATGCCTAAAATTACTTTTATCGGCGCAGGAAGCAGCGTTTTTGCCAAAAATATTCTTGGAGATGTCATGCAAACGCCTGCACTGCAAGGTTTTGAAATTGCTTTATTTGACATTGATGCTGAGCGTCTTCTCGATTCCGAGCAAATGCTCCTTAACATTAAAAAAACAAGTGAAAGCACCTGTCAAATTAAGGCTTATACAGACCGAAAAGAAGCGCTCCGCGGAGCCAAATACATCGTAAACGCCATTCAAGTCGGCGGCTATGACCCTTGCACTATTACCGATTTTGAGATTCCAAAAAAATATGGCTTACGCCAAACCATTGCCGATACAGTAGGTATTGGCGGCATATTCCGTAATCTGCGCACCATTCCTGTTATGCTTGATTTCGCTCGCGATATTAACGAGGTTTGTCCAGATGCTTTGTTCCTTAACTACACGAATCCGATGGCAGTGCTAACTAATGTCATGAACACATACGGCGGCGTCAAAACAGTTGGCTTATGCCACAGTGTACAAGTATGCGTACCGCATCTATTTGATCATTTGGGTATGGACACAACGGGTGTTAAATACAAAATTGCAGGCATTAACCATATGGCGTGGCTGCTTGAAGCGAGCAAAGACGGTGTTGATCTCTACCCAGAAATCAAACGCCGTGCAGCCGAGAAGCAATTGGAGAAGCATAATGATATGGTTCGCTACGAGCTGATGTTGAAATTCGGCTACTACATTACCGAATCTTCTGAACATAATGCTGAATATCATCCATACTTCATCAAACGCAATTATCCAGAGTTAATCGAGCGTTTCAACATTCCTCTCGATGAGTATCCTCGCCGCTGTGTAAATCAAATTGAAGGCTGGAAATCGATGCGCGAATCGCTTATCAATGACAGCAACCTTGAGCACTGCCGCAGCCATGAATATGCTTCATACATTCTTGAAGCCATAGAATCCAACAATCCGTTCAAAATTGGCGGCAACGTGATGAACACTGGGCTAATTACAAATCTGCCTAAAGAAGCTTGCGTTGAAGTACCGTGTCTGGTTGATGCGAATGGCGTTACACCTACATACGTCGGTGATCTGCCGCCACAGCTTGCAGCGTTAAACCGCACGAACATCAACACGCAACTATTGACAATCGAAGCTGCGATTACTGGCAAGCGCGATCATATTTATCACGCTGCCATGCTTGATCCGCATACATCTGCAGAGCTGTCAATGGATGACATCGTTTCGCTATGTGATGAGCTTATCGAAGCGCATGGCAACTGGCTTCCAAGCTACAAATAAATATTACAAGCGCAAGCAAAATAAAAACAAGGCCGATGACTGCATCGTTATTCAAGCAGTCGTCAGCCTTGTTTTTTTGAAAAACTATCACAAGGGCATAGGCAAACACATATCCTAACCCAGTAAACATTCAACCAGTATATGGAAGAGGGGCAGGATTTTCAAATGACTTCGTATATGGATTATACGTCTCCACAGACGGAATTTGCCTATGATATGAACAACAATTCTTTTTTCAAAAAAGATCCTTATAACTACATCAATTTGCTGTCAGTCAAGCAATTGAATACGTTAACTAATCTATCTCTTCTAGATATCTACCTTAGCAAAAGCAACGTCGTTGAGCCTCATTACCATCAGAATGCCGCTGAGCTCGTTTATTGTATTTCGGGTGCAGCTGAAATCGCGCTAATGAATCCTTTTACGAATGAATTCCTTCATTACCTTGTGCATCCAGCCCAAGTCGTTAACATCCCTCAAGGGTGGTGGCACTATGAAATGGCGACTGTCGATAACACGCATCTGCTTGCAATCTTTGATGCGCCAACCCCTCAAGTCATTTTTGGCTCCGATATTTTAAGGTTAACTCCAACTAACATACTTGCGTATACCTACTGCTTGGATCAAGAAAAACTAGAAAACACGTTAGCTCCTTTAACAGATACCGTTATTCTTGGCCCTCCGAGCAATTGCAGCTATAATCCGGTAAAAGGTCAAAGCAAAAATATGCAAAAGCATAGCCAAGCTCCTATCCAGCAACAAGCCCAATTTCAACCTAATCAAACTTTGCCATCCAATCAAGCTTATCAACCTAATCAAGCCATTCAATCGACCCAAGCTAAACCAAACCAAGGTTACTACCATCAAATGTATGGTCAGCAGTATTATCAGCATCCATATTAATAAGTTTAACGCAAGCTTCGCAGCTTGAAATAGGCAGGTAAATAAAGAGCCGAATGGATCGTTCTCATCCACTCGGCTCTTAGTGTTATTTTACAATAATTTGTATAACATCACTTACCGTTACTCCACTACCATTCACAAACTCGCCGCGATATTGATAACTGCCAGGAGCTTTTCCTGAAATTTGTGTAATTGCCGATTGGGCACTTGGTGTGTGTGAAGATAAAGATTGCGTTTCAATAAGTTCGCCATTTTCATATAATCGATACTGTGCTGCGTTCGTGCCCCACCACATATTAGCAGTAATGATATAGTTCCCATCTTGATCCCAGTTGTCACTGGACAACACAGGTTTGCCGGGATTCGCCTCAGCCACGGTGACGGTGTGTGGATCACATGAAGTCGTTCCATACCCATTCGATAACTCACATGTATACACATAGGTTCCATTTGGCTTACCTTGAATAGGAATAATGGAAGTCTGGGCAGCTGGCGATACATCGGCCAGTGACTTCGTTTGGATCAATTGGCCATTCTCGTACAACTTATACAGTGAGCCATTATTTCCCCACCACATATTCATCGTAACCTCATAATTTCCATCATGTAAGCCTGTCGCAACACCGCTATTATTCGAAAGAGTCGGTTTACCTGGCACCCCATTTGCAAGCTGCTCCGGACTAACGGAATGCCGTTCGAACTTGACTGCATCAACCCTCGTATAGATCATATCGGCAGGTAGAGTTGGCGGATCTACCGTTGTCGGAGTAACCCTGGTTAAACGAACATACTCGCTGCCGTCTCCAGTGAAGTCGAACGTTCCAAGATTAACCCAACCCGACGAGCCGACTGTCGCATCGATATACGTGACCTCGGTAACGGACTTATGCTTCACTTCCACTTTGACATAATTATCGTTTGCCGTCGTATGGACGATCTTGTAGATGGAGACCGTATATTTCCCCTCTGGAAACTGGCCTTTCCACGTCGCTGATGATCCTTGAACTGTAGAGTATCGGGACTTAACACCAATTTTGTATCCTGCTAAATTGCTTTGGCTCCAAGACCCTGCTGTCGTGTATAACCCAGTCGTATTTGTGCTGTCGACAATAACCGTTAGGTCTCTGATCGTTATGGTCAAAGGAGGTGTTGTTAAGGTTACTCCGTCAATCGTTACAGTGGCCCATACCTCAATGTGATCCGTTTCCCCATCGAGACTTTGAAGGGTCAACAAACCGCTATTGTCCACTTCAGCCAGATCGGTTCGATCAACGAAATACTGCACATTTGCCTGTGTCAGATCACCAATCAGACCGTTTTCCAAATAGCCGGTTACGCTCAGTTGTGCGGTTTGAGTCATCTGCAGTTCGTCCCGATCCGATAGGATCACCGCAGACTCCAATTGCGGCATCCTGTTTGGGTCCACCCACATGATCGCATCGGCAACAACCCGTGACTTGTTGGCCTTATTGGTTAATTCCACATACCCACTATCGCCTGCTGCAAAAGGATAAGCTCCCAGGTGCACCCAAGTCCCATTGGCCGTTGTCTCATCAACGGTAACCGTTTCGGATCCCCCGCTATAATAAACGGTAAAAGAGGCATTCGTTGCCCAATTTTCACTGGCAGTGGTTATTTGCGGAAGCTTGTAATACACGCTGTAAGTAACACTTTCCGGCAGCTCAGGCCGCCATACTATTCTGCTTGTCGCTGTGCCGGCCGTCGATTTGGCATACACATAGTTATCATAGTAATAGTCGTTAGCCGTTGTATCCCGTATCCAGACGCCTTCTGTCTCCGCCTCCGTATTATCCACAATGATAGATGAACCATCCTGCCAATCCGGTTGAACTGGAGTTGTCGTTACCTGATCAGGCAGATAGAGTATCCGCTTGCGGGTCTGTTTCCCGTCCGATTCCACATAATAAGTGAAGGTTTGGGATAAATCGTTTACCCGTATCGACCATTCCATCGGATATATCGCATCTGGAATGGTGGTATACGTAGCCCCGCCATCTAAGGAATAATGGATTGTCGCTGGTTTCGTCGTTTTTGCCTGCACATAAGCATCATAAACCGTTTCGTCGGGCTTAACGATCAGCATGCCTTTAACCGCATCGATTGGACTGTGGATATCGAAGAAATAGCTTGCATCCGATGTATCAGCCGTTCTAACCTGATGCAGCGGCACGTCAATGTTGAGTCCTTCTACAATGATAGCAGTTATTCCCTTGCTTGATACCGTAGTTTGAATGCTTCCGCCGCTCATAACCGCTTGCTCTGGTGTGCCATTATCGCGGATGATGGTTACGGTATAATCCTGTGCCGGGTTGAACCCAATGATTTCCGCATTCAATTCAATCGAAGTCTGAACTTCATCGGACGATGAGTTGCTTAGCCCGATGTAGAATTTATCCCCGCTCTCTCCCGTTATCCAGTTCAATTGAGGATCGTTAGTCTGGATAATCCCCTTGGGCATCCAGAGCCAAACGTCGGAATTACCGTAGAATTGACCTGGTTTATTCCCATAAAGGTGATATTTGAACCATAAAAAATTCGTTTCGAATACGGAAGGAAATGTAATGCTCCCGTTCGATTTCAATGATTGTTCGCTGATCAAATAATCCATCGTTTGCCCGAGCTGCCCCGGAATATGGTGATAATAGATGGATGTAGCCCCGCTTGGGCCTTCTAGAGGAAATTCCGGTTCAAGTTGACTAACGGCGAAACCCTTATAGTAATAACCTGGATAGCTGGAATATCGTCCGATGACCGCATTATGAGCGATATCCTGCAGCAGTTTATCACCTGTATAGAGCGACAATCTCAGCATGAACGGCGCTTCCTGAGCGTTCATCCGATAATAGCCGGTTGTGCTTCCCGCCTCAAACGTCAATCCGCTCGGTGAAACCAGCCAACTATCCGCTTGTACGCCTCCGGCTACGTCCTCTGGGAGCTTGCCCCTCGGATATTGGTATTTCCCGCTTTCCGGCCAATGGAACGACTCCGCGTAATTATACGTCTCGGGCTGTGGAATCGTAACGGTACCTTCAGGAACTGGACGGGCAACGAACATGGTGGCGTACCTTTTGGCTTCCTTATATGCGGCATTCAAGTATTTAGGATCCTGAGTTTCCTCATAAAGCTCCAAAATCTCCATCCACAGCTTGCTATAATAATAAATGAACTCATTTTTGCTCACATCGACGGATTCAGGAGTATCGATATGCTGCAGGATATAGCTGTCGGCTGCATCCTTGGCAGCCTGTAAATACTGCGCATCTCCCGTCATACGATACATCATCAGCGGCTGAATGACAGGGCCCCGGTCTTTCTGGTCAGGATCACGCACGAGGTACTCTTCCTGAGCCAGCGCCCCAATTCCTGCCGAAGTGCCCATCATCTGATTAACAGCGGCTACGCTTGAGACATCGAACGGCAGGGTGGCCATTTTCCATAACGAAGGCACGCCGTATACTTTCTTCTGCGTCGGCGACCAGCCGATACCATTTCGCGATACGCCATACTGGACGGACGGCAATGCTCTCGTATCGTAAAGCTGGTCATCCCCGGTCAAATAGTAAGCCCCCAAAAGAACTGCATTCGAGCTTGTTCGTACGCTATCCTCGTTTTCGATATCAATAAAGCCCTTGGCACGGCTCCACCACCCGCTGGGTGACGGAACAAACTGAACAGAGTCGTCTCCTTGCGGCTCTATCTTGAGCAGATCGATCATATTGAACATCGCGTCAGTAAGCGACTGATCGGCAACATTTTCCCGGTATGCCGAATAACCGTATTCACTGCGGAGAATATCCTCGTAGGCCTCATACAAACTGCTGTTTTGAGCGATTAGCCCCATATGGAACTGATACGTGTTTTCTGCGGTCATTTGCGAATAAGTCCCCAGCTGAGGAGCATAAATGATCGGCTGCACGCTGCCTTCGTTGTTGACAAGACTCATCCCAAGCCGTTGTTTCGTAACGCCTCCCGTCATTTCAAATTCAACCGGAAGCTCTTCCGACGGTACAAATACGCCATACGTCAAAGCGTTCCCCACTCCGTCATTCTTCTCAACCAGACTCATCGGAGCGGTCAACTCTCTCAAGCTTGTTGATTCCACTGTACCTACCATTTTTGCATGTGACCTGAAACCATTTAACACTTCATTAACGCCAGAGATTAGCTCTGTTGTGAAAGACTGATAGCCGATCACATAATTGCCATCCCGGCGAGGTGTAAAGGCGACGGAAACATCAGGTTTGTCCCCTGACATGGACCAGTTCACTTGAAAATCGTAATCGCTTCCATGCATAGAATCGGTTAATACCGCCGTGTGGCTGTCGGGAAAACTAATCCCGTCGAATGTAATCCAGCGTTTGTTCATCGTATCGTAGTAATTGGTTCGGCTTCCCGCATTCCCATCCAATAAAACCCATTGCTCCTCAAGCCTTTCCGCCACATTGTTGATTGGCATCCAGTTCCCCGTGTCCGTGTTTTTGTAGAACATGTCACGAACGATGGATTTGCCTCCATCCCATGCTGCCTCATAGAAGGTCGCCTTATAGTTTGCATTTTCGATGCTGCCTTTTTCCGTGTAACTGAGATTCGTTAACGTGCGGCTCCGCAGCGGGGGCAACGGTGGTGCTTGCTGCCGAATATTTCCTTCGAACTTGACCGCATCGGCCCGGGTAATAATCGTGCCCGTCGTAGGTTGCGTCCGGGTGAGCCTTACAAATTCGGTATCGTCGCCACTAAAATAATACTCCCCCAAATCCACCCATCCGACCGATGGGCCCGACGAAGGTCTAAGATCCATAAACAAAACATCCGTAATCCCGTTGTGAACAATCTCAATCTTTACATTACTATCTGCTTTATCCGCCCAATCAAGCTTATAAAACGATATTCTCGCAGTCCCTGCTTCCAAGCGCGGGTTCCATGTGATACTTCTGCCTACGGCATCCGTATATTTGGAACTGGAATTATTGTATCCCTTCACTCCAGCGCTTGTGGTCCAATAAGGAGCGGAGAACCCGTTACTCGCGTTACCTGCATCAACGGTGACCACATTGTCAATCGTGAGGCTTCCATCATCAATGATGATCGTCTTATGCGGCTCTTTCTGCTGAATATTCCCTTCGAACTTGACCGCATCAGCACGCGTAAGGATCGTGCTCGTAGTGCTGGTTGACCGGGTCAATTTAACGAATTCTTCACCAACCCCGGAAAAATAGTACTCTCCCAAATCAACCCATCCCGCAGGTGCGCCAAATGAGGGTCTCAGATCCATAAAGAGTACATCCGTCGTTCCATTATGAACGATTTCAATTTTCACATTGCTATCTGCCTTATCCTCCCAGTTAAGCTTGTATAACGATATTTTCGCCGTTCCCGCTTCCAATCTTGGATTCCATGTTATCGATCTGCCTGCCGTACTCGTATATTGGGAGCTGGAATTATCATACCCCTTCACCCCTGTGCTTGTGGTCCAATTTGGATCCGAATATCCGTTGTTCTCGTTACCCACATCAGGTGTCACAACATCATTAATCGTGATGCTCCCGTCATCGATGATAATCGTCTGATACGGTAAGGTCTCCGCATAAGTGGTCCTTATTCCGACTAGGCTGAAAGGAACTACTATCGTCACGAGGAAAACGATTAAGAAAAACAGTTTCCTTTTGACCAAACCACTCACAGCCTCTCCTTCTAATGATAACGCTTCCAAAATAATAATGCCCCCTTTGCTCGAATGGTCGTAAAGAAGCAACTAGCCTTATCCTTCTGGCTAATCCCGCTCTGTCGTTTTTATCATAGCATGTCACATCACCGTGAAATTTCTTTCATTTCATGAATTTCTTATAAGATATTAAGCAAGAAGAAACGGCTTCGCCGTCCTCTGCAAGAGGAGGGGATCCGTTTCTCGTAGAAATAGAAGAATACTTTATCGCGTGAAACATATAAAGAGTCTTATATCAAGCAAAAACGCCTTTAGCGTCCTTTAGACGCTGAAGTAGCTTTGACGGTGAAATATAAGCCCTTTATAAGCTAACAAACTTATAAACTCTTATATTTAAAAAAAGAAACCTACATCCTAATTGACCGCTCAATTGCAGTCAGATAGGATGTAAGTCTCCCAAGTGGACAAAGCCTAATGATTAATTATAATGGCGGCTGTACCAATAACAACTTCCCAAGCTGAATTACCGTTTGATCATACCAAGCTGGATGCTGCCGAACATGCTCCGTACTTCGTTCATTGCCGCATGCCTCAAACACAGCCGCTTTGTCTGTTTTCTCGATATCGACTTCGAAGCGAACCGTATGTTTCCCATTCGGGAGCTCCGGTAAGAAAACATACTGATTTCGATTATGATCGTTGTGTGGTGTGAATCGATCGATAAGAAAGGGTTCCCCTCCATCCACCGACACCTTCAATCTGCCGGAATCTGGCCCCCCGATATCGAATAACCCGATATGGGTTCCCTCGAATTGCACCGTGGTAGCCTCTCCAGGATCGACTGCTCGCCATAGGCCGGGGAACAACCAATTGTACTCGCGCGCTAAAGCAAAATCATCGGGGGTCATGTAAGACCATCCTGCCGAAAAATGAGTAAGACTATCCAGTGGCAGCATGGCCGCATACTCCCAAGGATTAGCCGGGACCAACGGATTCTGAGGCAAGTGATGTTCCAACCTTCCCAGGTGATCTCGAAGTTCGCTAATTTTCTCAAATGACCGGGTGATCGTATCCGTGTAAATCTGATGCCCTTCGGGAATTGTCGGATGGATCGAATCATGTGTAAAAATAACGGCTCCGGGATTGGACTGCTCTGCCCTTGAGGTGAAAATGAGCTTTCCCTCGGACACCAATTGACTGACCGCTACGCCCAGATGAATCGAAGGTATACCGTAATAATCGGCCACTTCCTCCTGCATAAGGGCCCCCTTCTGGTATTCGCCAGATTGAAATAGGGCCACATCCCGCTCCTTCAGCGTATAAACGAACAAGATATCGGTAAACCGGCTCCGCTTGCGGATCTGACGGACAATTCCTTCGATCCGGGCCTTGGATTCGGGAACTCCGCCATCGTTACCAACAAATTCAACAAACACAAGATCAGGCTGATGAAGCAGCACATCCGTCTCCAAGCGGGCGCAGCCCAGGTCCGATCCTGTCCCATCAATGCCTGCGTTCACAGAGCGGATTTCCGCATTGGGATATTTACCTCGAAGCCAATCCGCCGTCATGACCCTGTATCCTTCAGAACGTGTATTACTGCCGCCAAAATAGACGATTGTTACTGTTTCCCCATTTTCCAACTTTGGAATGACATTAGGCAGCCCTCTTCGAGGGAATAATTCCTTCATCGCGACTTCACCTGTCCTCACTTATCGTTTTAGGAGCATACCATTTTACAGCAAACACTTCATAATAAGGAGAACCATAAGTTGCGCAGAAATTAATCCGGACTCGTGTTACACGTTTCGCATCCACCTTATGTTTATTCAACGTGAGATAATTTCCACGGATGATGATTTCACTCTCGGTTCCGTCTTCTAAGGTCAAGATCACATCATAATCTTGGACAAGGAGCTGGATAGGATCATCGAAATGCTCCAAATCCAACTGTGAATTGAAAACAAGATGGATTTCGTCCACATTTTTGGGGCTTGCAAAACAGAATTCCAACCATTCCTGTCCTTCCGTACGTTCAGAAATCCAGCCGTTCGGTAGACCATAAGGTCTGGAGAAGCCATTGACGACATTCTCGGGATTATACATATTTTGGGCTGGTAACAGGTCCTTGAAGCATATGCTCTTATTAAATTTCTTCAGCCTGGACGGCTCTTCCGGCCTATAATGGAAGCTGACCGCTCCTGTCAATTTCTCTTCATTAGCGTATACGGCAAGGCTCGCCGTACCTTCCAATACGATATAGATTTTGTCGTCAGCCGGCTTCTTGCAGCTGAGGTCCAGCGTAATCCAGTCGTCATGACCGGCTGCAATAACCAAGCGGTAGTCTTTCAACTCGCTGGAGGGGATGTAGTTTTCCTTCCGTTCCCCGCCAAACAGCTTCACGTGCAGAGTTTCCGAATGCTCGGACATATTTTTAATTTTGATCCGTACGCTTTCAGCCAAGGATGTCTGAATCGGTAAGACCAAACATAACGCTTTCTCCAAGGAAATCTCTTCGGTTGGATGAAGATTGTCATAGCTGCGCTGAGACGAGGCACGAATAGTTAATCCGTCAGCGAAGTAAGGATCCAATTCCTCTTGAAGCCCTACAATCGTTTGACCGTCTCTAAGCAGCAGCGCCTGCAGCTCCCCCATATGAGCTTCGACTATGGCCGCGGGGTCTGCCTCATATTTCAAGCATAACGAAGCAGCCGTTCCAACCGCCTGCCCCATACAACCGCAGGTTGCCATGACCCTTGTAGATCCGAAAGCCACATGGGTAGCACTTATATTGCGACCAGCGAACATGAGATTAGGAATATTTCGTGAAAATAAACTGCGGAAAGGGATATTGTACAATCCAGGCACGAAATTCCATGCTGTAGCCGGCCCCTCATCGTAGATGCCCTTATTCGCATGTAAATCCATATACCATCCTCCGACGGATACAGCATCTTCGAAATGCGGCTTTGCTGTAAGATCGTTCTGAGACAACATATGATCCCCTATAAACCGCCTCGACTCCCGCTTTCCCGGAATCGGGCATACGTAATCCAAGATGAGATTGTCGACATCATCAAATTCGCCGCTATTTTTGATATAATCCCATATCCCGTACACCAATTTCCGCAGTTCCAATGCGATGTCTTCATTATTCTTGATAATATCCATATGTCCGCCATATTCCAACCACCACAGCCCGCCAAGCCCGTTGATTTTTCTTGGAAAAGCCCGATGGTTTAAGCCTTTTCTGATACTATCGAAAAAGGCCAACTTCGTAATATCATACGCAAAGCCAGGCCTTTTGTATGGAACGGAATAGTCTACGTCACGGGCTTGAAACAGGATCGTATCACCCATGGTGTAATGGTCCGCCACTTCAGGAGCCAATTCTTCCTTGTATTCATGTTTCGCTTCTCTCCCCCATCGGAAGTGAGCACCTGCTTGATATCCGACAACTCCATCTCCGGAGCAATCGATGTAAGTTCGGCTTTCAAAACGAAATTTTCTTTCGGAAGCGAGTTGAAGGCCCTCCACCCATTTAATTCTGCCGTTCTCCATGCCCGTTTCATGCACGCAGGTATTCAGGAATAGAGAAATGTTAGGCTCATCATAAACCATGTCGAGCAAGACCGTATCCGAAAGCGAAAGCATAAGCTTCTTGTTGTATAACGGATTATAGTGAAAAATCTTCAACTTGAGTTCTTCCACGAGCCCGCCCTCGCGTGCATAATAGGATGGACTGTTTCCGAGATATGCCGACCCGTTGATATGAACCCTGACCTCGCTGCTCGCATTTCCCCCAAGAACCGGTCGATCATTAATAAGTGAAACTTGCAGCCCTTGGCGTGCGGCAGCAATGGCAGCACATATCCCAGCAATACCTCCGCCTACAACGGTTACATCTGCTTTAATAAGCTCCATTTTGATAACCTCCATGATTAGATCCTTCTATCATGGTAATCCTTTTGATCCCTTTTTTTTTACATGATTTCGCGAAAAAATCATACATTTTTTTGTAACCTTATTTGGATTCATACCGTGTCATTTTTATCCGATATTGCTTAGGCGTATCACCCGTATATTCTTTAAATAGTTTGCAAAAATAACCTTCATTGACGATTCCTACTTCCTCGCACAATTCCAATAAAGAATAATCCCGAACATTTAACAGCTCGAGAGCTAATTGGATTTTTTTACGGTTGATGTAGCTGATAACGCCTTCGTTCATTGTTTTTTTGAATAAGCTGCTAAAATACGATGGAGCTAAATTCACATCCTCGGCAATAGCCTCCAACGTTAAACGCTGTTTCAGGTTTTTCTCTATAAACTGCATAGCACTCATAATTTCTGCACGATGTAAAAGTTGACCAGCGTGTACATATTCGAATGTGAAGTCGCCAATATAGGCAAGCTGCTCCCGAAACGCCATAAATTCTATGGGGAACTCTGCTACTTCCGTGGCCAGCTTGTTCCCCGATTTAAACTTCACAGTAATGTCTCTATACAAGTCTCGCAGCATAGGCGCCATGATGGATTTATGGATTTTATGGTCCGTAACAAATTGGTTCAAATCAGCAAAAGCTTTCTCCAGCTCTTCCTTGGAAACCTTTCTTTTCACCCATGCAAGAAAATCAGCCAGTTTCTGCTGAAATTCCTCTTTTCTGTCATTATGGTAATGGAACCGATGCACGGGTGTTTTTACTACTTTCTCTGTATGATAATAGAAATCCTCACTCACATTTTTAGCTTCCGTGTATGCTTGTTTGATAGATTCCCAGCCTCGGTGCGGACCTCCAAAAGCAACGGATACCCTTTGATTCAAATATTGATGCAAATGAGAGACGATCTGCCCTCCCAATGACTGGCAAGCATATTCCGTTTCCATATCACTGCGATTATTTTCCCAGGAAAGAAAGCCAATGAAACGATTATCGGATAGATCCGCAGCTACACCTCTGCCACCATTCATCACCGTTTCTTCGATTATATTCGTAATCGCATATTTCAAGATGTTTTGGTCAGCGGCAGAGTACTCGTTTCGGAAACTTTCATACAGATTCATTTCAACAATGAAGCAGCAATAGTTGGCTTGAAAGAAATGGAACTGCATGCGATTGGCAAAATCTGATGCCCGATGAGAAGGAATTTCGCCTCTAATAAGCTCGTTAAAAAATTGCTTGCGGACTCTATATTTATTTTCAAGCACGGATACGTTTAACGATTGAAATTCCGCTTCTTTTTTCTTAACCTCATTTAAAATCCCGGCTGCCTTATCTAGAGCTCGATCCAAATCCGCTTCCCTGAGCGGAACCTTAACAATGTACTCCAGAACGTTGGCCTGAATAGCGCGCTGGGCGTATTCAAAGGATGAATAGGCGGTCAAAAGTATGTATTGAGTATGGGGGAGCTCCGGCTTTAGCTGCTCAATCATGGAAATTCCATCCATTCGCGGCATAACGATATCAGATATCACGATATCCGGTTTAAGCTTTAAAATCTCCTCTATCCCCTCCAGCCCATTATTCGCTTTTCCCACTAAATGAAATCTCCTATCCCTATGGGAGAGCTCGTTAAAAAACAATTCCAATCTTTGAATGATTAGATCTTCGTCGTCAACAATGAAGCAGGTGTAGTCTCTCACCATCATGCATCTCCTTTAAACAAGCCTGCTGGGAATAAAGCGCGAACACGGGTTATTTCCTTAGGTATGCTTATGATTTGGAGCCCGAACTGTTCTCCGTAATGAAGTCTTATTCGGCCATGAATATTATTTAATCCGATTCTTTTCCTTTTTACTTCCACATCACTCGGTTCTGAAATTAAAATATGCTTTATTTTATCAGCTGGAATTCCCTCGCCTTGATCAACTACTTCTATGATGACGATGCCGCCCTCCCTGTACGCATGAATCGTAATCGAACCCTCGATCCCCCCTCCGTTATAACCATGGAAGATACTATTCTCCACAAGGGGCTGCAGCAGCATTCGAAAAACCGAAAAATCTATTAACCCTGCTTCGATATTCTCAATCAATTGGAAATTCCTGTTATAACGGATGTTCTGGATCTCGATATAGTCCGATACATTTCGCAATTCCTGACGTAGTGAAACCTTCTCCGAAGCGTCATCTATCCCGTATTCCAACAATGAAATGAGAGACCCGATCACCACATCTACTTTCTCTATTTGTCCTAGGCGTATAACATTGCTGATAGAACCAAGCGTGTTATACAGAAAATGAGGATTTATTTGCGACTGCAGCACTTGGATTTCCAGCTTCCGCTCAAGTTCATTATGAAGCTCCGCTCGCCGAATCAGTTCCACAATTTGCCGCAGCATACGATCGAAGGCTCGGGAAAGATCTCCAAACTCATCGTTTCGGTTAATCGTTATTGTAGTTGTCAGGTCGCCTTGCTCCACCCGCTTCATTTTTGTTTTGAGCGCATAGAGCGGATTCCTTATATATTTGGCAATAAAAAAGGAAATGATCAAACTTAAGAGAAAACCCGCGGCTAGAAGCCCGATATAATAGGTTTCTAGTCTGGACAAAGCAGCTTTCAAGCGTGATTCATCGTTGATCGAGATGATTGTCCAATTGAATTTCTCCGTCGGTTTTTTCAGAAGGGAGACCGGCAAACCATCCTTGGTATGCAGTTGAAGGCTTGTTTCAGCAGTATCAAGAATTTGTTCCGCTGACGTTTCCCCGATTGTAAAAGTGTGATCTTGAATATTCAGTGGTCCTATATTTTCCGAAAATCCGGCAATGATTTTACCCGATGCGGTGATCAGAGCTAGATTCATTTGTTCTTTTTTATTAATCTTGAACAAGGTTTCTTCAATGGCATTTAGATCCAAATCTACTGCAATGGCCATAGGAAACGGAGCGCCGTTTAGATATCGAACCATCGTAACTGTCCAGCCTGAATACTTGGATTTGTAAGGAGCACTGACAAAGGTAGTCCTTCTGTTCTTGTCAGCCGCATCAAACAAAGGTTCTCTTTCAGCTAAAGGTTCATCGAATATTCGGGTAGGTGTACTTCCGCCTAGAATAGATAAATCGCTTTTAATTAGGTAAATATTACTGACGTAATTACTGTTGAGTTCATATAGCTCTCTTAATTGCTTTTTGATCACTTCCGTATTGTCAATGTTGGCTTTCACCGATGTTTCGACCGAGAACAGGATCGTCTGGAAGGAGGAAAAATTAACGGTGAAATACTGATCGACCTTATCAAGTATTTGGTTGGTGTAATAAATATCATTGGTTCTTATTTCCTTTTGGACATAGCGATAAGACAATTGGCTTATCAAGATTATGCAGCTTAATACAAACGCAAACACGATAAAAAATAGTTTTAAAGGCAAGCTGATTCTTCTTCGCATCGATCATCTTCCTTTTAATTCCGTATTAAACTAAGAATAGCACATGACAATAAAGAGAGGGGCTACTAATAGCCACTCTCTTCGTTTATTTTACTTGATTAATCCTGCTTCTTTAAATTGCTTGATTGCTGTTTCCTTATATTTCTGCATGTCAAACTTGGTATCCAACGTTTGGAGGAAATTGTCCCAGTTGGAAAGAGGGTCTTTGCCCGTCATAAATTTGACTAAGCTTTCATTAATGAAACGTGAGCGGTCAGTTGCCAAGGAATCGCTAGGGTCTGCAGTCAATAAATTTCCGGGCAACGTTGGCCCCACGTATTTCTGATTGTTCACGAAAGCTTCTGTCGTCTTAGGATTCTGGAAACTGAAATACTCAGCATCATCACCACGGCGCGGCATTCTATAATGATCGACCCATAGGTACTTTTCTTTCATTTCCTTCGATAATTCAGAGGTTTTATTTTTGATCTTGCCGTCCACCAAATCCCAATGAATCCCTTTAATTCCGTATGCAAAATTCGGATATGCTTCTTTGTCCGTAAAGAGATAATTCAGCATGGACAAGATACGAATGATTTTGTCCTTATCCGCTTTCTTGGATATGGCCCATGAATTGCCTTGGAACGATTTTCTCTCTACAATTTGATCACCGTAAGGACCTTTCATTGGAGGAATAACGATCCATTCCGGCACCTCACCGCTGATTTCTTTCATTTTCTGCTGATAATCCGGTTCCAGCCTGCGGGCATCTCTTATCATGAAGCCAACTTTACCCTTAAATAACTTTTGGTCCAACAAATCTGGCGAATTCATCGTCACCCAGTCTGGGTCTACTACATTGGCTGCCATCATTTTATTAATGTAAGCGAGCGCCTCTTTCATTTTGGGATCGATAAATAGGAATACCGGTTTATTATCTATCACTTCAATGGCCGAAGGAGGATTGACGCCAAACATCCACATCAGGCTATCGAAACCGTAGGTTTGCAGATTGCCTTCTTTATTCATACCGCCGATGAAACCGTACGTATCGTTTTTGCCATTACCGTCCGGGTCTTTCTCTGTAAAGGCTTTCATTACTTCAAACAGCTCGTCAGGTGTCGTTGGCACTTCCATATTCAGCTTTTTCAACCAATCGTTACGGATGAAGAAGCTTCGACTGATACCGTTTACATTATCATAACCTGGAACTCCAATCGTTTTTCCTTGATAGGACACCGCCTCCCAAGAGTCGTTGCTAAAACGTTTCTGCAATTCAGGAAATTGATCCAGATAAGGAGTCAAATCCGCAAGAACGCCTTGGTCATAATATTGCGCGAGATCAGACCGACTCTTCAAGAAAAGTAAATCTGGAATATCTCCGCCTGCAATAAGCGTATTTAATTTGGTTGTTGCTTGCCCAGCTTGAGGAATCGTCATATCCAAGTCGATGTTCATTGCCTTTTCCAGCATTTGCCGTTGAATATCTTCATCACGTGGAGGTATCGGAGCGGCAGCGTTGAAAGTACCTTGGTTAAACATCGTGATTTTCATTTTGTTCGCAAACTTGTTATCCGCGGATGGCGAGCTGCTCGAAGCTGTCGGCTTAACTTCTTCTTGTTCCCCGCATCCTGACAATAGCGTTCCCACCCCTACTATAGCAGCCAGAATGGTAAGTGAAATCTTTGTACGTTGCATATTGACCTCTCCTTTGCTTGTATATTATCACGGTTTCCCCGTAACAACCTAGATAAGAATTGCCTTTTAACCTTTTATCGATCCCATGAGCATACCCTTAGTAAAATGTTTTTGCATAAATGGATAAACGATCAGAATCGGGATCGTAGTCACGACCACAGCAGCCATTTGCACAGCGAACTGGCTAACCGTTCCGGAACTGGCAATGGACTCAGCGCTTTGATTTGCGATGTTAAGCAGAATGTTGCGCAAGACAACTTGAAGCGGCATTAAGTTCGAATCATTGATATAAACAATGGCATCGAAATAACTGTTCCAATGCCCCACTGCGTAAAATAAAGAAATCGTGGCAAGGACAGGCATGGACAGGGGTAAAATGATTTTCCATAACGATTGAAGTTCGCTTGCGCCGTCTACTCTCGCCGATTCCTCGATTTCAGCAGGCAATTGCTCGAAAAAGCCTTTAATAATCACCAGATTAAATGCACTAATGAGATGCGGAATAATCAATACCCATGGACTATTTAGCAACCCCAAAGAGCGGACTAACAAATAAGTCGGAATTAGCCCCCCGCTAAACATCATGGTAAACACAATGAATATTAAAAACGGACTGCGTCCCGGCAAATATTTTTTGGATAACGGGTACGCCGCGATTACCGTAAAAAACACATTTAACGCAGTGCCTACAATGGTTCGAAACAACGTAATTTTATACGCCTGACCTATACCATTAGAAATGAATACTTCTTTATAAGCTACAAAGGTAAAGGATTCTGGTATAATAACAATCCCTCTTCTTACCACTTCTGATTCTGGTGTTACCGAAACAGCAACCACATATAAAAAGGGAAGTAAGCAAAGTAGTGATAGCAAAATAAGAATAATATAAACGGTTGCTTGCCATGCCTTTTCCCCGATTGTCAGCTTAATCATATCCCATACCACCTCACCAAATTTGCCCATCGAATTTTTTGGCGAGCTTGTTCGCAGCCAAAACTAAAACAAATCCGATGACAGCTTTAAACAGTCCCACAGCAGTAGCCAAACCAATCTTAAGACGCTCCAGCCCTTCACGGTATACCCATGTGTCGATAATATCGATCTTCTCCTGGTTAAAACTGTTGGCAAACATGAAGATTTGGTCAAAACCAGCGTCCAGGATATGGCTTAATTTGAGGATTAGCATCAGAATAATGACTCCTCGAATGCCGGGTAATGTTACATGCCATAGCTGTCTCCATTTGGAAGCGCCATCCATTCGAGCCGCTTCATATAAGCTTGGATCAATACCTGCTAATGCGGCAAGGTACAGTATCGCTCCCCATCCAATGTCCTTCCATATTTCAGATGAAATGACCAGCAGTCTTCCCCATTCAGGTTCTGTTAGAAAGGAGATGGGTTGAACGCCATTTTCCTTCAAAATCATATTAAAAAGGCCATCTCCCGGGGCTAATAATGCTACCATCAAACCATAAACAATGACCCAAGACAGAAAATGGGGTAAATAAGTGATGGTTTGTACGATTTTCTTAAACCATTGGGTGTGAACTTCATTAAGAAGCAAAGCAAGTACGATGGGAGCCGAGAAACCGAACAAAAGCTTATACAGCGAAATAATAATCGTATTTCTCATGATGTCCCAGAAATAAACGCCGTTAATAAAATCTTTGAAATTTTTCAATCCCACCCATGGGCTATCCCATAGGCCCAAAGCCAGGTTGTAGTTTTTAAAAGCAATAATGATTCCCGCCAAAGGAATGTATTTGAATACGGCAAAATAAATCAATGCCGGGAATAAAAGAGCATACATCACCTTATACTTTTTTATTGACCTTATCCATGAATCCCGCTTTTTGGAGAGGGGAATGGCGTCCGCTGCCAATTTCGCTTGCATATCATCACCTCGTCTTTGTTTATATTTGTATAATAGCATCCTCCTATCTGATAAATTTCTGTGATTTCAAGAATTTCTTATAAGATATTAAGTAAGTGGGGTCTTGGAAAATTCCAATACAATAGGCATGAAAAAACGGACAGAGTGATCGTCGCCGTTTCTAGGCGCTTCACCTTGTCCGTAAATTCAGGTTATAGGAGGAAGAATTCCCGCAGTCCATGTAAAATAAATAGAGCCGCTCTCCATCTAGACAGAGAGCAGCTCTAACAACCCTATTCACATCTATTCAAGCATATTTCGTCCAGCGGCTATTCCCCGGATTCGGACAAGCACGATCTTTATATTTGGCAGCTATACGAACGAAGCAGCCGCAAACGACACATGTCGTGCCATACTGAAATTTCGGACAATCTCTGCATTGCTGCAAACGTTGTTCGTATACATCGTCTGGCACACTGATATCCGTTTGAAACATTGGAGCCGCCAAAATACGATCGATCTGCTCATCAGTAACCCGATAATCATCGCGGCAGCCTTTGCATTGATTTTTGCTGCTCATGGCTAAGGTATCCTATTCCGAAATCAGCTCAAGCATCGTTACAGACATCGGCGAAAGCTTCGCGCTAATCTTCGATCCGGCCACAGTGAATGCTTGATATGCGGTTGGCGCAACAGCTTCTGGGTTTTCGAAAGTGTTGTGAGCATCCTTAATGGCAGCCGTAAGCTCCGTACCAGATACCTTTAGCCCTTCACCTGCCAACCCGCGAAGATCAATCTCCACGTCCGCGCCGGACTGATTGTCCAAATTACACAAGCTTACATGTATGCGGCCATTCGCGTCCTTCGATGCCGATACGGATACTTGCGGGATCTTTTGATCGTTATGCGCATAATCCTGACTATCGATCGATGTTGTAAGAAGCGTTGCATCCTGATGCACCTTGTACATATCAAAAACGTGATACGTTGGTGTCAGCACCATTTTCTCTCCCTCAGTCAAAATGACAGATTGCAGCACATTGATCACCTGAGCAATATTAGCCATTTGTACCCGATCACAATGATCGTGGAAAATATGAAGGGTAATGCCTGCTACAAGAGCATCACGAATCGTGTTCTGCTGATACAGGAATCCTGGGTTTGTTCCAGGCTCTACATCGTACCAAGTACCCCATTCATCAACGATGAGACCAATGCGCTTGCTTGGATCATAACGATCCATAATAGCAGAATGACGTGTAATCAACTCGTCCATAAAGAACGTTTTCTTCAGCGTACTATACCATACATCCTCAGAGAAGCCCGTTGCCGCACCTTTTTCTGTCCAAAACTCACCTGGAATCGTGTAATAGTGCAAGGATATCGCATCCATCATTCTATGTGCTTCCCGCATGACAACGTCCATCCAGCGGTAATCATCTACGTTTGGTCCACAAGCGATTTTATGAATTTTATTCTCGCCATAATTGCGTACATAGGTTTGATATCTACGATATAGATCCGCATAATATTCAGGGCGCATGTTGCCGCCGCAGCCCCAGTTCTCGTTGCCGACGCCAAAATATTTCACGTTCCACGGCTTTTCTCTACCGTTTTCCGTGCGTAATTCTGCCATTGGCGATACACCGTCAAATGTCATGTATTCTACCCACTCAGACATTTCCTGCACGGTGCCGCTGCCCACGTTGCCTGAGATGTAAGGCTCGCATTCAAGCATTTCACACAGCATTAAAAACTCATGCGTGCCAAAATGATTGTTCTCCACAACGCCGCCCCAGTGTGTGTTGATCATTCGCTTGCGTGACTCGCGCGGACCAATGCCATCCTTCCAATGATATTCGTCAGCGAAACAACCGCCCGGCCAACGAAGAACAGGAATTTTCAGCTGTTTAAGCGCCGCGACTATATCATTGCGAATGCCGTTCGTGTTCGGAATAGGAGAATCCTCACCTACCCATATGCCTTCATAAATACAACGTCCCAAATGCTCAGAGAAATGTCCATAAATATTACGATTAATCGTGCCTGCCGCCAAATCGGCGTTAATGGTTATGCGGTTTGCCAAATGAATCGACCTCGCTTCAATATAATAGAATGAATAGACTTGACCGAAGAGTTGGATTAATATATTTATTCATCCATAAACTTATGTATTAATCCTAATCAAATCATAATGGCAGCGGATACATTTTGCAACCCTTCTTATAAAAAAAAAAGCTACCAGCCTTTCGGCTCGGTAGCTTCCTTCTTACTCATTCTCTTTTGGCAGCCATTCTAAAAAATGCTGTATATGCGTGTCCCAATAGCTCCATTCATGACTGCCTGGGCCTTCAACATAAGTTAAAGGATAACTCGCTTGCTCGCACGCATCACGGAAGGCGATATTATCATTGTATAGAAAATCCTCCGTGCCGCAGCATTGATAGAGTAATGGCTTTGCGGAACCCTGCTTAGCACGTTCAGCCACAAGATGCAGCAAATCTTCATTGGTGCCTTTAATATCTTTATCACCATAGATAAGATGGAAAAGCCGCTTCATTTCAGACATATCTGTCCTTTTCACCATATCAACCATATCTAACGCACCAGACAAGCTGCCAGCTGCTGCAAAGCGATCGGGATGCCTTAACGCCCATTTAAATGCGCCATAGCCGCCCATTGATAGACCAGCGACAAAATTATCCTCACGGGCATCCGATAGAGGGAAGAAGGAGCGTGCAACGGCCGGAAGTTCTTCGGTTAGAAACGTCCAATATTTATTACCATATTCCATATCCGTATAAAAGCTTTGATGCACATTTGGCATTACAACCGCAAAACCTTGTTCGGCTACATAACGTTCGATAGAAGTTCTGCGCATCCAAATCGTATCGTCATCGGACAATCCATGCAGTAAATATAACGTTTTATGCAGCTTCTGACTGCTGCGATTATTCATCCCGATTTGCGAGGAAGTCTGCTGCGGCAAAATAACGGTCATCGATGTGCTGAGGCCTAATGCCTCAGAAAAAAAGTTGCAAGTAATGAGTGCCAATCTGCATTCCTCCTATTAATAGCTATGTTTTTATATCGCTTATTCTAGTTATACCTGACATTAGTAATGTAGCATCAATATGAAGCGCTTGCAATCGAAGTTATTCAAATAAGTTATTCTAGCGACCTATACGTTCTAAGGTTAGTTAGTGAACTTTTTTTCAGTCCTTATATGTATAGCGATAGAAAGGTATAATAGAAATCGTCTCGGGATAAAAACAATTTATGGAGGTTGATTACGAATGAAAATGATGCCATTAGAACGTCGTGGAATATCAGACAGTCGTCTAGTGTTAGGCTGCATGGGTTTTGGCGGAAGCTGGGATCTAGCAGATCCGATAACAACCGATCACATCAAGCAGGCAGAAGAAGCGGTAGAAGCCGCACTGTCAATCGGTATAACGATGTATGATCATGCGGACATTTATTCAAGAGGCAAAGCAGAGTCCGTATTCGGACAAGTTCTTAAACAGCAGCCCAAGCTTCGTGAGCAGCTCGTCATTCAATCCAAAGTAGGCATTCAGCTCTCCGATGGGATTTTGCCGGGTCGCTTTAACTTTTCGAAAGAGCATATTTTATCGTCTGTGGATGGCATATTGGAACGGCTTGGCACAGAGTACTTAGATGTTTTGCTGCTTCATCGTCCTGATCCGCTCATGGAGCCTGATGAAATTGCAGAAGCCTTCACGAAGCTGAAGCTGTCTGGTAAAGTTCGCAACTTTGGCGTCTCCAATATGAGCCCTGGGCAAATTCGTTTCTTGCAAAGCGCCCTTCCTGACCCCATTGTCGTTAACCAGCTTGAGCTAAGTCTGCTTCGTCATGACTTTATCGACCAAGGCGTCCATGTCAACCAAAAAGCAGGCTTAAAGGATAATTTTGCTGAAGGTCTTATGGAATTTATGCAAATGGAAAATATTCAAATTCAAGCATGGGGACCGCTGGCGCAGGGGAAATTTTCTGGCAGAGTTTCCGATAACGCAACGGAATCTGAATTGAAAACAGCTGCTCTCGTTAAACAAATAGCTGATGAGAATGGCACCACGCCGGAAGCGATCGTGCTCGCTTGGTTAATGAAGCATCCTGCTCGTATTCAGCCTGTAATTGGCACCATTAATCCTAAGCGTATCGTAGCTTGCAAGGATGCGGCGAAGCAATCGGAACTTATGACCAGGGAGCAATGGTACACGCTTCTAGTAAGCGCAAGAGGCATAAATATGCCTTAATACGCGGGAATACGCGAATTATTAATATTTTTTCATTTAATTCTCATAATTGCCCATAAGCCTTATAAAGCCTAACTTTTCGTTCTCATGAGCGAAAATAGCCGTTTCGCGGATGTGTTATAGTCATAATACATAAAACGAAACGCGGAGGGACAACCTGACAGCATGAGAAAATTAAATCTAATGAAATCGATTGTTAAAGCAGGCATTTGCAGCGCGATCGTCATATCAGCATTCACAATCGGATCTTTTGCACAAAAGGCACATGCAGCGACACCTGAGACCATCGGTCTTATCTCTGTAGGAAAAGAATATATCGGCACTCCTTATAAATTCGGTGCACCTGCTGGCGTTACATACGCTTTTGACTGTTCATCTTTTACTCAATTTTTGTTTAAAGGACTGGACGTTTCCCTTCCTCGCACCTCTGTAGCACAAGCTTCGGTAGGTGAGAAAGTTCCGAAGGGCTCACTTAGCATGGGCGATCTTGTCTTCTTCAAGACAAATGGCAAATCGATTAGCCATGTCGCTATTTACGCAGGCAGTAACAAAATAATTCACAGCGCTACAAGTACAGGCGTTACCGTATCAAACATGAACTCCAGCTATTGGTCCAAGAGCTATGTTACGGCAAGACGCGTCACAAATTAATTTTTATAAATATAGGATTAAGCTGTTATCGCCTCTTGCGATAGCAGCTTTTTTTCTATTTATCGTGATACAATGGGTAGGTTCTAATATATTCTTACCCTTATAGACGGGGTATGAAACATTAAAGTTTCAGCTTGTTCCATCTCTTCCATTCCCCCTATAAGGGCAAGAATTTATTAATAATAGCTTCATTTAGCGAGGCAGGTGTCTTTTCCAGCAGCAGTCGATGGCAATGATCCATATTCCTCATTCATCACTTTCAGCCAGCTCTTCTGGCGGCCCTCTGAGTAAGTGCTATCCTTGCGCTTGCAGGCAATACCCTCCAAATCTGATCTTCTCACAAGATCAAAAATAGCAGCGCCCTCTTTCTCCACGTACAGCATCTTTTTGAAATACGCATTATCCTCCAAAACATATTCCAGCAGCCGCTTGCGCTCAAGCAGCGGTTTTTCCCTTAAATCAAGCCCATTATAATAAAGAATATCAAACACAAAAAATTGGACTGGCTTCGTCCTTTTAGCTTCACGAATACTCGGCTCCTTCTTCAGCCTGTATCGTTCCTGCAATGATTCGTATTCAATAGCCCCCGTATATGGATTTACGTAGGTTACCTCTCCATCTAATAGAATGTCCGCGGGCTCCCTCAACGGAACATTATGTAATTCGGGATATTGCCGCGTAACATCATTAAAATGTCGAGTATATAAAGTCGCCTTGCTTCCCACGAAAGAAAGCTGAAGCCTATGCCCATCTAAAAGAGGTTCAAAAATAAAATTTTCGTCATCAAAAGGTTTATCGTACTCTGTAAAAAGCATGGGTTTCACAAACATTACGGTGCCCCCTTTCCGTTTAACCATCTTAACATGAATTCACTCCAAAAATCGGCGGTAAATTTAGGTGATACTATGAATAAACAGTCACTCGTATTGACATAATAGGGTCAAGAAGGAGGCTGAGAAAAGATGGCAAATCGAACGAATCAACTTCTTATACCCCAAGCTCGTGCAGCACTAGAGCAGCTTAAATATGAAGTAGCACAAGAGCTAGGCATTCAACTTCCGCAAGACGGATATTATGGCAATATGACTACACGCGATATGGGCTCAATCGGCGGCTCAATTACTCGCAGGCTTGTACAAATGGCTGAACAGCAGCTAGCAGGTCGTCGTTAATTTCTACATAAATAAGCGCCAAGAATGCAGAAATGCTTTCTTGGCGCTTATTTATTTGAACGATTATACGATAATGTGTAAATAAATGCTTTTGTCACGAGTGAGAACTTCCCTTCTGCATCAAAAATCGGTAAAATGGGATAGAGGTCGTCCTGTACATAACGCATACAAACAAATTCCATTATGGAAAGGAATATTCTAATATGATTATTCAACCGAAAACACGTGGTTTCATTTGTACGACAGCACATCCAGAAGGCTGCGCACAGCAAGTGCAACGTCAGATTGATTACGTAAACGCACAACCAAGCATTGAAGGCCCACGCAATGTGCTCGTCATCGGCGCTTCAACAGGCTATGGTCTTGCTTCCCGGATCGTTTCTTCTTTTGCAGCAGGCGCTAATACCATTGGTGTTTACTTTGACAAAGCTGCCGAAGGCGCACGCACAGCATCCGCTGGCTGGTATAATTCCGCTGCTTTCGAAGAGGCCGCTGCTGCTGCTGGACGTAAATCCTTCAGCATCGTCGGAGATGCATTCTCCGATGAGATTAAAGCGAAAACAATCGACCTGATTCGTACAGAACTTGGTCAAATTGATCTTGTTGTATACAGCGTCGCATCGCCTCGTCGTACTCATCCAAAAACAGGCGAAACTTTTTCCTCCGTTATTAAGCCGCTTGGCGGCACGTATTCGAACAAAACCGTTAACTTTCATAATGGCGATGTAACGCAAGCTACAATCGATCCGGCAACAGAAGACGAGCTGCGTCAGACGATTGCAGTCATGGGTGGCGAGGACTGGCAGATGTGGATTGATGAGCTTAGTGAGGCAGGTGCACTCGCTGAAGGCGCAACAACCGTTGCTTACTCGTATATCGGACCTGAAATTACACATGCGGTCTATCGTGAAGGTACGATTGGTGCTGCAAAAAACGATCTGGAAGCTACAGCTCATCGTCTAAATGAGCAGCTCAGCACAAATGGCGGCCGTGCATTCGTATCCGTTAATAAAGCGCTGGTAACCCAATCAAGCTCCGCTATTCCCGTTGTGCCGCTATATATTTCCGCCCTATATAAAGTAATGAAGGAAAAAGGCATTCATGAGGGCTGCATTGAGCAAATGTATCGTCTATTCTCTGAGCGTCTATACGGCAAGAATGAAACGCTTGTTGATGAGAAGGGCCTTATCCGCGTCGATGATTGGGAGATGAGACCTGAAATTCAAGCAGAAGTTGCAGACGTATGGGCTAAGTTGTCTACAGAAAATGTATATGACCTTTCGGATCTTGAAGGTTATCGTCGAGAGTTTTTCCAACTGTTCGGCTTCGAGACTGACGGTATTGATTATGAAGCAGACGTTAATCCGGAAGTAAACATTCCTAATCTACGTTAATATTTCCACAAAAAAACCCAATTCGAGCGCTAATCCACTCGAATTGGGTTTTTCATGTTTTGCTGTCTGATGTAGCAATAAAAAAACCCCTTAACCGAGGTTAAGGGGTTTTGATTTAATACTACAGTTTTACAACGTTTTCTGCTTGTGGTCCACGGTTGCCTTGAGTTACGTTGAACTCAACGCGTTGACCTTCGTCAAGCGATTTGAAGCCGTCGCCTTGAATTGCGGAGAAATGTACGAATACGTCATTGCCGCCTTCTACTTCGATAAAGCCGAAGCCTTTCTCTGCGTTAAACCATTTTACTGTACCTTGTTCCATAATTGATTACCTCCAAAAGTATATTAACATGTTTTTTCCAGAAAAACTAAAAATCACACATTGAAAAAGATATCATCATACAAATGACAACCTTTTCAACAAGTGAATTCAAGGTTAAATTTGTTGTTTGTATTGATAATATACCATAGGCGTTTGTAATAAGCAAGTCCACTTTTAAAAAAGATCAAATTCCTTTATTACCCGGGATAACAACAGCTCGGACAGGAAATTATATATCGGGAAGCAACCACTAGCACTCTATTCTAACATTGAGGGGTATGTACATGAGAAGATTTTTCGTTTTAGCCTTACTAATTTTAGCTGTAGGCTGTTCTGCCAATCCAAGGATGGAAAGGATGGAAACCAATAAGCACTCTGCTCTTGGTTATACATCAACGAAAACACCTATTATTACGTCAACTCCACACACAACCCAGACGTCAACTCAACACACAACTCAGGCTTCTTCAATCTCTACACCGTCAGCGAAGTCGCCTACCCTTTCGATGAAGGGCTCACAGTATAATATCCCAGATTGGTTATTTGGCGATGGGGCTAATGGACAGGTTACTCAATATCCATTTCCGACACAGTTTCCTATTCAAAACCCGGCTCAAAGACCAATAACTCAGAATCCTAACACTCAGAATCCAACTAATCCGACTAATCAAAATCCGACTAATCAGAAACCGGTTCAGAATCCAGCTGAGAAAGCTCCATCTTCCTCTGGTCAATTTGAAGAGCAGGTGCTGAAAATCGTCAATTCTGAACGAGCAAAATCAGGTTTGCAGGCTCTCAGCATGAATGAACCTTTATCCAAAATGGCCTTGGTCAAAGCGCAGGATATGATTAACAACAACTACTTTGATCACAATTCACCAACCTATGGTTCTCCCTTCGACATGATGAAACAATACAATATCACTTATAGTTATGCTGGCGAAAACATTGCTAAAGGACAACCGACTCCTCAGCAGGTTATGAATGACTGGATGAACAGTCCAGGGCACCGGGCAAATATTATGAAAAGCAATTTCACTAAAATTGGTATTGGGTATTACAAAGGTGCATGGGTTCAAGAATTTACAGGATAACAGTTACTCCTTTCTAGATTGAAATTGTAACGCTCCTATATAATCAAAAACGAGCAGCCTAACGAAGTTTTCTCGTTGGCTGCTCGCTTTATTATCACCACATGATCCTTATATCATTAAACCGACTCCAGGATCTCGGCTAAAGCGGCAATAAACTGATCATTCTCTTCTGGCATGCCAATCGAAATACGTAAGTGTAGCGGCAAGCCCCATGTTTTACCATGGCGAACGATGATTCCTTTAGCCATCAAACGCATATAGATGGATTCTGATTCCGGCCCAAGCTCGGCTAGCACGAAGTTGGTCATACTCTTTGTGTATTTAATCCCTAGCTCCCGAAATGATGCATACAGCCGTTCTCGCTCTTTGGCGACAAGCGCTTGCGAGCTTGAAACATGCTCCTCATCCCCGATAGCAGCTGCCGCCGCTGTCTGAGCAAGAGCATTTACATTAAACGGCTCTTTCACTTGAAGAATGCTTTGAATAATTTGCTGCGGGGCAGCACCAAATCCTACCCGGATGCCGGCTAGCCCATAAATTTTCGAAAATGTTTTTAACACGATCAGCGGATAACCCGCTCTTACAAATTCCATACCATCTGAATATGGCTCCTCCGAAACGTAGTGGCTGTAAGCAGTATCAAGCATAACTAGAATACGTTTTGGAATCGAATCGATGATATACTTCAAATCTTTTCGAGATACATAAGTTCCTGTTGGATTATTGGGCGAACATAAATAGATGATTTTGGTACGATCAGTCACTGCTGCAACAATAGCTTCTGCATCATATTGAAACGCCTCATTGAGTGGTACAACGACTGTTTTCGCTCCCATCAATTGAGCCCCAAACTCATATTCGCTGAAGGTGGGTCCTGGCACAATAATTTCATCACCCACGTCCAGGAAAGCTTCCGCCACAAGAGTGATGAGCTCATCTCCGCCATTTGTAACGATCACCTGCTCGGTGGGCAGATTATAGTAACTGGCAATGGTTTTCTTCAAAAGTTGAGACTGGTTGTCAGGATATCGATGAAGATCTGCCAATCCCAGTTGAATAGCTTCTATCGCTTTTGGAGATGGTCCAAGCGGATTTTCATTAGAAGCCAGCTTAATTACATGCTGCAGGCCAAATTCACTTTGTACCTCCCATATCGGCTTACCAGGTGAATAGGGCTTCATTACTTCCAAAGCTTTTCGTGCTTGAACTTCAATTTTCTCACTCATAAATGAAATCCATCCTTAGTCTATTTAGTCGCAAACCTTTATTACGATAATACATTAATCCTTTGTCGCAGTAAAGAGTTAATGTGTGATAAGTTTGTGAAAATGCAGAGAGTGAATTCCCACTTCAGCATCGTCCCGAACAAAAAGAAAAGGAGGCACCAGAAATAGGCACCTCCCTCATTTTACATTATGCATAGCTTAATATGTTTGCTGGAATCTCGCTTTGTTCTACTTGTTCTCAGCTAAAAAATCAATCATCGAACGAGCTTGCACCTTGCCTGCTGCAACTGGTTTACTTATCGCTTCCCCGCTCTCGCGCAAGCGGAATTGTACGATCTTGGCGACACCTGGTATCAAATCAAAGAAGTTGTCATTGAACATGCCTTCTCGCTCCGCGGTAATCCATACTTGCTTAGCAAGCACATCCGTCTCCAGTGCGAATGCCGTACCGTTACTGCCTTCAACCTCAGTTATTTGAATAACTGCTGAAGATAGCTTCAGCTCTTTAGCTTTGACGAAATAATACTCCTTGCTGTCAATCAGTTGACCTTCTTGCATCAGCTCTGCATACAATACAACGCTGCTCGCCTCGTAACCAGCCAGCCATTCCTGCTCGTTTATTGAGCTAACAATAGCAGCACTATTTCCTGCTAAGGCAATATGGCTTGTTTCTTGCTTGATAAGAACACCGGCAAAATCATATAGTGAAACCCGAAGCTCACCCTTCAGCGATTCAAGCAAATCCGTTACCGCATGAATATTTACTACTCCATCATCCTTCTTGTCAAAGGACAGCATCGTATCAGCGAAACTTCTCTTCGCATAATACTGCATAGCTTTCCAATTTCCGTAATAATCCATGCCTGCCCAAGAAGCTACCGGCCAACAATCATTCATTTGCCAGTATAGCGTTCCCATGCAATATGGCATGCTGCGTCGATGTGCCTCAATAGCCATCTTCATCGCTTCTGCTTGCAGCACTTGGCTCATATAGAGAAAAGCGGGGAAGTCCTTAGGCTCGCTCATATAAATATCCATGTATTCCTTAATGAGACGATTGCCGTCGCCATTCTTCTGATGCGCACGCATCACTTTTGAATCCAGAGCCAAATCCTGCTCCGTAGCGAATTTCATTACCGTATCGTACTCAGGGAATGACTGGAAGCCGTATTCGCTCATAAAACGGCCGATTTTCAAGTTATAATTCTCGAATGGCTCGACCGCATGCCATACACCCCAGTAATGAACATCGCCCTCAGTAGATAGCGGATGCGCATGCTGGTTAATGTCTCCGGTCAACGAAATAAGCGGTGAGGATGGCCAATATTGTGTTCCTGGCGCATAAGCTGCAACCGCATCAGGTAAAATATCATGGAAAACAGCCTCATAGTCTGCCCAAATGACAGCGCGCTGTTCCGAAGTATATTCTTTTTTCCAGCCCCAGCCGCCCTTCTCGTCATATTGCGCCCAAGCTGAGTCAATCTCGTTATTTCCGCACCATAGGACGATGGAAGGGTGATTGCGCAGACGCTTCACGTTCTCTTCTGCTTCCAGACGTACATTTTCTAGAAATGCCTCATCGCCGGGATACATGCTGCACGCGAACATAAAGTCCTGCCATACCAAGATGCCATACTCATCGCACAGCTCATAAAACACCGACTGCTCGTATATGCCACCGCCCCATACACGAAGCATGTTCATGTTTGATTCAGCTGCCGCAACAATTTCATGTCTGTAGCGCTCATCCGTTACTTCTGTAATGAAGCTGTCATTTGGAATATGGTTCGCACCTTTCGCAAATACAGGAACGCCGTTAAGTTCAAAGTAAAACGATGCGCCTACCTCATCCTTGTCACGCACCAACCGAATGGAACGCAGGCCAGTACGAACAGATTTGGCAGCAATCAGCTCTTCATCCTTGCATAGCTCTGCTGTAAATGTATATAGATGAGCATCGCCGAGCCCTCTGCTCCACCAAAGCTTCGGATTCTCGATGGCAATAGGCACTTGAATCACATGGATGCCTTGCTTCAAGTGAGCAGCCTGCTCCCAAGTCTGGCCGCCTGCACTTAGCTTCACTAAGCCGCTCCATTCATGCTCGGACTCTATCTCAACATCTATGGTTAAGCTGGCTTTCGAAGCATTTACCTGATCCTGCTTCACATACACGTCGGTAATTTTACTGTCTGACCAGCCTTCTAGTCTAGCCTCGCGCCATATCCCGCTTGTAACGAATCGCGGACCCCAATCCCATCCATAATGATAAGGCGCTTTTCGTGCAAAAATACTAATCTTCTGAGCACCTAGTCCACCAAGCTCTGATTGATCATTGCTAGCAGGCAGATTATAGCCAAGCTTCTCGATCTTCGGCAAATCCTCTTGGACTGGAGAGCGGAATTTGATCAACAATACATTATCCTTAGCATTCACCATAGGCTTTACATTAGCTTTCCACGTTCTAAACATATTGTCAGCTGACAATACATGATTACCATTCACATAAACATCAGCGTACGTATCTAAGCCGTCAAATACCAGTTCTAAGGAAGATGTTTGGAACAATTGATCGTCTACGTCAAAATGCGTTTCATATTCCCAATCTATTTTGTCAATCCATTGCAAATCATGCTCATTCGTTTTGTAGAAAGGATCTTGAATGATGCCATTCCGCAGCAAATCCGTATGAACGCAGCCTGGAACGTTGGCTTCCATCCACTCTGTCTCCTGACAAGCTTTGAATTTCCAATTACTTAGCACTAGTTGTGTTTCTCTCATTTTGTCCTCCTAAGAATATGTGTCTTCCTTCAGCATAAGTACCTTTTGTTATTTATTATCCGTTATTTGTTATCCATTTTTGCATAACGAATATAACACCAAAAACAAATCGGGTCAATTATTTCTTATTTGTTATTTTATCGATCCAGTATCCGCATGTAGTTTAGTCTTTATTGCTTGTATCCCCTTGAAAAAACAGTTATATTTATCTACATAACAAAATAACAAATAGATATTACTTCTTTAAATATAGATGGCTTGGCAAACTAACTAATTAAGGTAGGATGAAATTTATGCGTCGTAAGGTAACTATTCAATCAATTGCCGATTATACAGGGCTGTCAAAATTCGCAGTATCACGGGGGTTGTCTGGTAAATCGGGAGTCAGTCCACAAACAAGAGAAGTGATATTAAGAGCTGCAGGGCAGCTTGGTTATTTCAAGGACTCTCAGATGGCTCCTGCTTCAACTGAACTGATCGATACTGAATCACGAAGCTGGTCTGGAACCGTTCTTGTGCTTTTCCCAAATGTTCGTTACCAAAATACTGATTCCTTATATTGGGGTCCAATATTTAACGGCATATCTACAAGGCTAAACCAAAAGGGCATCAACATCCTAACTTTAACGGAGCCTAACGATGACTCCATGTTTTCACTTTTAAACCCAGAGGCTATCATGGGCATTATTACAGTAGGCACGATTTCAACCTCTGTATTACTTGATATTAAACGGCTCGGCATTCCCGTTGTGATGGTCGATCATTACGATCAAAACTTCCACTGCGACTCTATTTTCACAGATAACTTATCCAGCATGAGAGAGATAATGAACTCACTCATTACAAAAGGGTACAAAAGCTATCAATTTTTAGGCAATATTAGAGATGCACATAGCTTCTACGAACGTTTCCTTGGCTTCCGCTCTGCCCTTGAGGACAACGATATCGAATTAAAACAAGTCCCTTCCTTAATAGGACCGGAAATAGAAAACTTTCATGAAACATTCAAAGCTGCGATTGAGGAGCATGGCTTACCTGAAGTATTTGTTTGCGCCAATGATATATTTGCCTATTTTGCTCTGGATACATTGAGGAAAATGGGCATGTATATTCCAGAAACCCTTGTTTTTACCGGCTTCGACAACACGCATCCACAAATTCCTTTTTTGGCTACCGTTAATGTGGATAAGGAGCTGCTAGGCAAACGTGCTGTTGATCAGATGCTTTGGAGAATTCTCAATGCAACGACGAGCTACGAAAAAACACTTATTCAAGCTGAGATTATTTTCAGTACTTAATGAATAACACAAAAAGGAGGATGGCCATAGCGGTCATCCTCCTTTTTGTATTACTTCGTATAAGAATCCGTTCGAAACGGCGATGTGGGAAACCCTGCTTTATTTTACAAACTAATCGTCGGAGAATCGCTCCATCCATTCGACTAAAGTCTAGGTAAACAATTAGACCAATGACTGATTTGATACAATGCGGATTCCATTAAAGTGAAGAGGAAATAAATTACATATTACTTGAAAGGATGGAAATCATTTATGTTGGTGCATCAACCAAGAATGAAAAGAAGAAAAGCATGGGCTCCTGCTCTGCTAGCAACTGTGGTCGCCCTTTCCTTGATCTCGTTTCCTGAACGAAGAGCTGAAGCAGCAGACACAACAGGACCAAAGGACGCCAAAGAAGTCGAGGCTTTTGTCGATGAGTTTTTTAAACGTCCGGATATAAAGAACTCGCTCGCTGGCAGCGCAGTTGTTGTAGTAGGCGGTGACAAGGTGCTGCTGAACAAAGGATATGGTTATGCCGATGTTGAGAGCAAGCAGCCCGTTGAACCTGACAAAACAATGTTTCGAATGGCATCGATCTCGAAAGTATTTACAGCAACTGCAGTCATGCAGCTCGTTGAAGAAGGCAAGATCGATTTGGACCAGGATGTAAGCAGCTATTTGGGAGGTCTGACGATACCCAATGAAATTGGCAGCAAACTGACGATGCGGCATTTGTTGACTCACACAACTGGTTTCGACAAAACAGATGTCCTGACTGCTCCAGATGCGACCCGAACAGACTATCCGCTTGAGCAATACTTAAAAGATAATTTGCCTACCATCGTGCGTAAGCCGGGAGCGGCTTACCGCTATGACAATTTAGCTTCCAATTTTCAAGGTTTAATCGTGCAAAATGTGACTGGTAAGCCTTTCGAGGAAGTGATAGATGAGCGGATATTACAACCGCTGCAGATGACAAATAGTGATTTCCGTATGACGGATAAAGTGTTGCAGCAGCTAGCGACCGGATATAAACAATTAAATGAGCCATACCCAGATTACCAGATCACGCCTACAATAGCGCCTGACGGAGGCATGTTCGCAACGAGCACAGATATGAGTAAATTTATGCTCGCTCAATTGAATGGCGGCAAGCTTGGCGAAAAACGTATTTTGCAGGCAGATACAGTCAAGGAGATGCAGCGGGTACAGGTTGGCATTCATCCGGAGCTGCCAAATATGACACTCGGTTTTGAAATGTTTTTTCAAGACAAATTCAATGGGGAGTTTGTCATTGGTAAAGGCGGCGATCTCGAGGGTTACCATTCTTGGATGTGGCTGCTGCCTGAGCATAAGGTAGGTGGATTTGTAGTAACCAACAGCGATGCTAGCAATATACGTGAACAATTATTTGCCGCATTTATGGATCATTATTACCCTAAACAAGCGAATGAACGACCTGCAATAACGCTTACTCAATCGCAATTGGCAAAATTTGAGGGCAGCTTCCGATATTTGCGTGCTCCGCTTGTTTATTTCAAAGTGAAGGCGGAAGATGGTTATTTGTCCATTGTCGGGCCCAATAGCACTCGAAAACTAAAGCCGGTTGGCGAGCTGCTCTTCCAAGATGAAGATGGAAAGCTTGGAGCATTCAAAGTGAATGACGCCGGTGTCATCTCTTACTTTTATTATTTGATGCCTGATGCTTGGACAGAACGGATACCCCCACTACCCGATTATTCAGATATACAACGTAATCATCCTTATGCAGATGACATCTATACTTTACGAGACTTAGGCGGCGTACTGGATCAGATATCTTCCCAGTTCTCGCCGGAGCGTACGACTACCCGTGCTGAATTCGCAGCGCAGCTTATACGTTTAGCTGGCATCTCAAAATCAAAACGTCCTTCAAATTTCATCGACGTCAAAGCTCATTCATACGAATCTGAGATTCAGACATTGGTAGAGATTCAAGTCCTTAACGGTACTTCAGCTCACAACTTCGAACCGGATCGGACCATTACAAGGGAAGAAGCTGCTGTCATTGTATACCGCTTATCACAATATCTTGGCTTCCCTCCAATTCCCGCGAAACTGAGCGGTCAAACCTCACCTTGGGCTGATGAGGCCGTTCAATTCATCGTTGGAGCAAGCCTGCATGGCCCTGAAGTGAAAACGACCGAAGCCGGGGCTGATTTCCGTTCAAGAGATCCGCTGCTTCATAAAGAAGCTGCCCCGATTTTAGTTAAATTCGCCAAGTTGTTTACGTTAGGATCAGGTATTTAATTGAGAAAGAGACTGTCCGAGCCGTCTTCATGAAGACGGCGAGACAGTCTCTTTTTTAAAAAACCTTATTATAGATGGATTCGTGAGTATGTTTTTATGGGGCAAGCTCGTCGCTGTTCATAAACGTTTGCAGATCTTGATCTGCCTTCGATTGGTTGCAGGCATTGCAAGCACAGACACAATTATCTGGCGTCGTATGCCCGCCCTTAGCACGTGGAAGCATATGATCGATCGTATCTCCAAATTCACCGCAAAAATAACAAATGTGATTGTCCCGCTCCAAAATGAAGCGCCGAAATTCCTTATTACTGAACAATCGGCGTATCGTATAACGATTGACGATAACCGCAGCATGCTCCTTCACCAGCGTTATCGCCAGCTCCGGCTCAATTTCTTGATACCAGCGCCGTCCCTTATCGGTCTTGCCCCTCATCCAAATCGTTCCTTGGCGAGTAGGTTTTAGAACTGCAGGATCATTTGGCAATGAAATCGAAGACATCGGTGGAACTGGTATCGGCTTAATGGGGTGAGCTTTTCTTCGTGTTGCTTTATAGTCATTAGCTGGAACAGCAGGCAGTGAATCTGAAGCCTCTTTCGTTAGCCTGCAAGCTCGGCAAGCACCCCGCCGCGCTCCAGCGCCAGCTCGTTTGCCTGTGCGTCGCAGAAATTGGGAGAGCGGTTTCGTTTCCTTGCAACTGGCGCATTGTTTGGTAGCAAGAGGTTCTGTATCATCCATCATTTTTTCCGGAGCATATCCTTATCCATGCAGCCGAATTCGTCCCCTCATTTTTTTATACTATTGTAGCATTAATATGTGTCCGAGGGGAAAATGGATCATAAGCCTATGATTCCAACAAGCCGTATTTCCTCTTGAAGCGTTGCAAAATAGCTATCCAGCTGCTGCCAAACACAGCGAGAAAAAACACATTGGACAGCGCATGCGCAAGATCAAAATAAAAGCTTTGTATATACGCAATAAAGATCAAATTCCAGCTCATCGCGTCCGGCAGTCCGATTAGAAACCAAATATTCATGATCCAGCCGAATAAGAATCCCCATACAAAACCAAATATTAGTAAGCCGGTCTTCGTTTTGATAAGCCATGTATGTCGCAGCCATCCAGCACTAGCCCCGATCATCCCCCAGCAAAACATTTGCCACGGCGTCCATGGGCCTTGCCCAAGAAAAATATTCGATACGACAGCAGCTATCGCTCCGATAATGAAACCCGATTCTGCTCCAAACACAATTGCAGCAATAATGATGACGAAGGATGTGGGCTGAACACTCGGTAGTGGCGCAAACGGCACGCGGCTAACCGCAGCAATTGCGGCAAGCACCGCAAGGATAACGATCTCGCGTGCTTCGATCTTCCGTCTCTCGAACCGGGCAAAAAAAGGAATCATCGTTACAAAGAGCAGCACGATGCTCAGCATCAAATAATGCTCATCGGTAATCGCAGAGGATAATGCCATAGCTGCGATAAAAAGTCCAATGCTGGCTATAAACCAGAGCTTTATTTTGCCCATTGTTCAATCACATCCTCTGTCGTCAACGCTTCTGGCAGCCATTCCCGCACCGTACGATTGATTGCTGTTGTGTAAAAATAATTGGTACCAAAAAATTGAGCCGGAGCCGCTTCAGCGGATATCGCTCCATCAAACAGCATGGCGCAGCGCGTTGCATGCTCAGCAGCAAATTCAATATCGTGTGTGACCATCACAATTGTTTTGCCTGCACGGCATAACTGCTGCAGCAGCTCCGCTGTTCGCTGCTTGGCTATGGGATCAAGCCCCTTTGTCGGCTCATCCAAGCATAGAACGTCCGGATCGCCGAGCAGTACTAACGCAAGCGCTGCTCTCTGCTGCTCGCCCCCACTCAAATCATAAGGGTGCTTCGGCAAAATAGAGGAAATCTGCAGTGAATCCACGACTTGGGCTATTTTCCGTTCCCGATCTTCGAGTTTGGCGTAATCTGCCATTCGCTGAAGCTCCTCTTCAACCGTATCATAGCTAAAATAAAGCAGTGGATTTTGCGCCAAGTAACCTACTTTAATATGTTTATCCCGCTTCAGCCTGCCGCGCTGCGGCTTTAATAATCCGGCCATCATTTGCAGCATCGTCGTTTTTCCAGCTCCGTTGCCGCCAAGCACAGCCAAAAATTCATGTTTATACACGTTAAGCGACAGCTTCTTCAACACTTCTGAACTCGCTTTTTCGTATTTGAACGTCAATTCATCACAGGCTAACAGCCATTCCTTCTTTTCAAGTTGACTGCTTTCGCTGCTGCCTGATTGATTTGAGCGTTTCGCATGTATGCCGAAGGTACCTGTGAGCCACTGTTTCCCTTCACGTACGGTAAGCGGAATTTGATTTGCTTCTGGCATAATCCCTGCCATCTGGGCAGATAGAAACAGCTTCGTAACGGAAGGCAGGTAAGGCAAGTCTTTTTGCGCTGCATCAGATCCAACCAATCGGCATAGCTCTCTCGGCGGCGCGTCGTATTTCACTTTGCCTTCCTCCAACATGACGATTCGGTCTGCAAGTGGAATAACATCCTCTAGCCGATGCTCGCTTATGATGACCGTCATAGACATCTCTTGATTCAGACGATAGATGAATTGCAAAAAATCCCGCGCCGCAACCGGATCGAGCTGAGAGGTCGGCTCATCGAGTAGGAGCAGCTTTGGCTGCAGCAGCAGCACTGACGCAAGATTAATCAGCTGTTTTTGGCCTCCCGATATTTCATGAACGGACTTGTTAATCAGCTCATCCAGCCCAAAAAAATGGCTCATCTCGGCTAGTCGTTTACGCATTACAGCTTGCCCATAACCGACATTTTCCATGGAAAAAGCCAGTTCATGCCATACCTGATCCATCACGATTTGATTTTCAGGGTTTTGAAATACCATGCCGATTTGCTCCGCAGCCTCAACTGCAGGCAATTCCTCGAGTGGTATGCCATTGTACTTAATGGTGCCTAAGCGTTTACCGGTTGGCTGCGTTTCTTTTTTTAAGTGCCGAAGAAGCGTCGTTTTCCCGCAGCCAGATGCTCCACATAGGACGACGAAATCTCCTTGCTTGACGTTTAATGTAATGTTATCGAGTGCTGCAACCGTTGATTCCGGATAATGGAACGTCAATTGATCAGCCTGAATTACTTCCATGACCTTCTCTCCATTTCTTCAAGTGCGACTGGTGTTAGTAGAAAGGCGCAATAACCGGCGAATGCAATGCCTTCTCCCGGGTGAAACTGCAACGTTTCCAGACGCGGATAAATAACAAGCACACCAAACCCCTGCATCCAGCCCCAGATGCAGACAAGCGCCATTGCTCCCAAGAACATAAGAACGTACCAATCTCTTCGATCCATGCGATAAATAACATAAGAGCTTCGTTTAGCTGCGCCATATCCTCTTGCCTTCATCGAATCTGCGGTCTGAAGTGCCTCCTCCAAGGACCAGGTCAACAGCACTCGAACGAGCAGCATGCCGTCCCTACTCCGCTTCCTCAAACTGCCCTCACGTATCGAAACCCCTTTTGTCCGTTGAATCGTAGTAATTTGATCCAGTCTCCGCAAAAAAAGCGGTACGAAGCGGATCGACATCGAGGTCAATAGTGCTGTCCGCGGCGCGACTCGTGAAAATAAATACATCCATTTCTCCGTTGTTACAATCTGCTGAAACGATACAAAGGCAAGTAAAATACACAATAAAGAGAGCATCATCGTAACACCATATAGAATCGCTTCCAGCGTTATCGGCTGGTCCATGAAATAAAATAAAATATGACGCCCACGGTGAGAAAATAGCGGATTAAGAATAGCGACTAAACCGCCCATTAGAATATAATAAGGAAGCAGCTTAAGCAGCCGCTTCCCTTCGCCATGAATGACAATAATAACCGTAATCGCAACAAGCGAAGTCACTAAGAAAGCAGGATGAAATAATAACATGCTGAATGAAATGACACCTGCATAATAGCTAAAGCTAGTCACGGGATGTACAGAACCGAACGCACTATTCATCGTATTTTGCCCCTATATCCTCGCCAAGATCAGTTGTATACAGCCATTCAATGACATCGCCTTCATTGACCTTGAAAGACCCGGCACCTTTGTTAGGAAACTCGCCGTTCACTCGGTACATCCAGCCGCTCTTCGCGCCAAAATCGAATTCATAAATATTATCGATGCCTTCGATATAAGCACCGCCTTTAACGCCTCTGTATTCCATTTGTATTTTGTTTTTTCTAGTAATTTTCTTCAATACTTCAAGAACGGTATCGTCCTTCTTGATCTCAACAGTTGTTGGAGCGAGAACCGTTCCCGTCTCTTCGTCTGCGACAATTGAAATAGTAACCGTCTGCGCAGGCTGCGGCGTAGCAACAGGCGTGACAGGCTTCGTATTGACCGTCTCGTCCGTTTTGTTAGGCTTTGCTGTAGGCTTCGTTTTCTGCTCATCCAATTTCGGCACATTTGTCTGCTTCGGCTTCGGAGAAGGGGTTGCTTGTTTATCACCAGCGTTGTCCGTTGGCTTGTCTTTATCCTGATCTTTATCTTTGCTTGGTGACTGCGTTGCCTCTGGCGTCTCCGATGGAGCTGCACTAGAGGGCTGCTCGTCACCGACATTATCCGTTTCTTGTCCCTCTTGTCCTTCGTTGCTGGCTTGCACTTGATTGCTGTCTTCCACATGATTTGCCTTAGAATTAACGCTTTGTTCCGAATTGGCACAGCCGGCTAATAAACCAATAACCAACAATAGGATTAAAAAGCTAGGTAACCATCTCTTGCAACTCTTTGCCATCGTCTCTTTTCTACTCCTTTTTTTCTCATTCACAAAAATCTTTACAATAAAAAAAGACCCCCTTCTATTAGGGGATCTGCATGTCGAATGAAAGAATAGCAACCGTATATAACTAAAATATATGATGCGTCCTGCAAAACGATTACGCCTCCACATTCTTACCCCCGAAGAATGAGAAACAAAACAAAAAAGGCAGGTTTCCTGGCTCGTGCGTCAACGCGTTTCTCAAACCTTCCCATCCTATGAACAGACAGTGGCATTTTGCAGAGAAACACTCTTCACATACAGTGGCGGGACCGCGCCGGCATTGTACCGGACTTCCCTATTAAGCAAACAAAAGCATGCTTTTGTTTGCACCTTCTTTATTCAATTATGCGATTATTTAATCAATCATATCGGGATTACAGGGGTTTGTCTATATGGGATTTGAATGATTCGATCACAAATAGCAGCTGCATCGTCTTGATCATGAGTGACAAACATGCAGGTAATTTGGGCTTTGTGGAGCAATCGCTTTAGCTCCTCCCTGATACTTTGCTTTAAGTGAGAATCCAAACTGCTAAATGGCTCATCCATCAGCAATAATAAGGGAGACGGGGCAAGTGCACGAGCAAAAGCAACACGCTGCTGCTGCCCGCCGCTTAGCTCATGGGGATAACGCTTGATGAAATCTTTTAACTGTATCAACTCCAGCATTTCATCTAAGCGCTTTAGTCTATCTTTTCTCGATAATCGATGCAAACCAAATAATATATTTTGACCGACTGTCAGATGTGGAAACAACGCATAATCCTGAAACACCATGCCAATGCCGCGCTGCTCAGGCTGAATAAATTGCTCGTCATCCACTAAGACTTTACCGCCCGCGACGATACGTCCCGAGGCAGGAATCTCGAGTCCGGCTATAATTCGCAGCAGCGTGCTTTTCCCACACCCGCTTTGACCTAGCACTCCTACAACTTCACCCTTTTGCATTTGCATGGAGTAGCCCTCTAGTACGCTCTTTTTCCCATTTGCATAGCTAAAAGAAACATTAGTAAGCTCAAAAAAATTCATCTTGATTTCTTCTCTCCCAACCAATGATAAAAAAAGACAGTTACCATACCAATCGCGATAATGAATAAAGACGGTACCGATGCTTGATGAATTTGTTCATCGCTTGCGTATTGATAAGCTTTTGTCGCGAGCGTCTCGAAATTAAACGGGCGCAGCAGCAGCGTCAGAGGAAGCTCCTTCATAATTTCCATAAACGTTAATAGAAAGCCTGCTAATATTGACCCTTTTATTAAAGGGAGATCTACTTTGAAGAAGGTAGCTGTCATTCCCATGCCTAACGTTCTGGATGCTTCTGTATAACGATTGCCTATTTTATCGAAACCCGCTTCCACTGCATTAAACCCTACGCCTAGAAAACGAACCACATAAGCAAAAACAAGCATGACGAGCGACATGCTTAGCACAAGCTTGCTCGATCCCCAGCCTAACCAAGCATATAGTCCACTCAGTCGATGGTCGAGAGAAATAAACAAAGCAAGCACGCCAATAGACAAAACAGCACCTGGGATCGAATATCCCATTAAGATCAGCTTTGTTGCTGCAAGCGAGAAAACCGAACGATTCAGGCTGCGGCTTACATTTGCAACGATAACGGCAAGCAGCATTAGCACTGAAATAGCTACAAAGGAAACCAATAATGTATTCCAAACGAGCTGAGCAAATTTACTATTAAATACATCTTGATACGTCCATGTCGCCCAAACGATGAGCTGAACAACTGGAATAGCGAACGAAAGAGCAAAAATGACCGTACTAATAAAAATAGCGGCAGATGCCCCTAAAAATGATAGTTTCCTACGCTTAAGTGGATTTATCTTACTAGTGGCCGAATGATATATTCTGCGCCTGCGCAGCAGCCTCTCAATAATAAATAAGCCAATTATACCGCTCATTAACAGCGCAGCTAGTCTCAGGGCGGAATCCACATCATACATGCCAAACCAAGTTTTAAAAATTGTAGCAGTAAACGATGAAATGCCATAATGCTTCGTTACTCCAAAATCATTCAATACCTCAAAGGCTACTAGACTAGCTCCGCCAATTATGGCTCCCTGCGACAATGGCAATACGATTCGAAAAAATATATGAAGCTGTCCTTTGCCGAGCAGCCTTGCATTTTCTATAAAAGCTGCGCTTTGCTTCTCCAAAAAGGTTTTGGTCATCAAATAAATGTAAGGATATAAAAACATCGTAAAAACAAAAATAGCACCCTTCATGGACAAAATATCAAAATAAGCTTGGTTTGGGTTTACACCAAGCGTATTTCGCATAAAGACTTGTATGCTTCCCGTATAGCTGAGCATAGCCCCATAAGTATAAGCTGCTATATAAGGAGGAATTGCCAGCGGAAGCAGAAATACAAAGTGAAAAAACTTCCGCATTGGGAAGTCATAGGCTGCAACAAGCCAGGCAAGGGTCACACCGACGATAACGGAGAAAAATACCGTGCCGAGCACTAGATACAACGATTGAACGACTGAATCAAATAACATATAATCTTTGATTTGCTGCCAGTTTTCATTTGGTTTGCCGAACAAACCAAATAAAATATAAAGAGACGGAATAAGGGCCGCAATGGCCCCTATTACGCTCAATAACACCCAGCCGTTCAGCTTTCTCTTTAAGTTTCGCAGAGATGCGGAAGGAATCATTTTTATTTCCAGCCTACCTTAGCCAGAAGCTCGACTGCTTTTTTGTTATGCTCGCCCAGCTTTGTGAAGTCAAGCTTTTGAGTTTTAAAGTCACCCCAGCCCTTCAGCAGCTCTGGTTTGTCTGCAGATGCATTCACCGGAAATTCAAAGCTTCCTTGCGTGAGCAGTGTTTGTCCATCCTTGCCCGTCATGTATTCAATTAATTTAACGGCGTTATCTTTGTTCTTAGCATGCTTGGTAAGACCAACGCCACTAATGTTAAGATGTGCGCCTGTTGTGTCTTGATTCGGGAAAAACACACCGATTTGTTCAGCAACCTTAACTTCTTCCGCATCCTTGGAATTTAACATTTGCCCAACGTAGTACGTATTCATAATTGCAACGTCCCCTAATCCTGCAACGATCGCTTTCGCTTGGTCGCGGTCTCCGCCTTCTGGATCACGAGCAAAGTTCGCAACAAGCCCCTTCGCCCACTCCTCAGCCTTTTGTTCTCCATTTAGTTCAATAAATGAAGCAAGCAGCGACTGATTGTAAAGACTGGAAGAAGAACGTACCAATACTTTACCTTTCCATTTATCACCTGCAAGATCTTCATATGTTGATAGCTGCTCCGGCTTCACGCGATCTTTGGCATAAACGATAACGCGTGCACGGGTTGCAATGCCGACCCAATTGTTATCGTTATCCCGCCACTCTGCGGGTACATTGCTATCAACCGTCGTAGATTGAATCGACTGAAGTACATCGTTTTGCTTCGCATAATTCAGAACGCCGCCATCTACCGTAATGAATAGATCAGCTTCAGAGCTCTCTCCTTCACGCTTCAAACGTTCAACAAGCTCCTCCGCTGTACCTTTAATTTCATTTACTTTAATTCCCGTTTCTTTAGTAAATGCATCGAACAATTGACTGTCTATATCGTAATGCCTTGCTGTAAATACATTTACAACCTGATCCTTGTTATTATCTTTAGCCGCATTATTACTTTCACCAGCTGCGTCCGTCGTTGCCGGGCTCGCCTCTGGCGATGGCGATGAACCATTGGTCTTATCGTTTCCTGCATTAGTCGCTCCGCAGCCTGCTAATACGAGCACTGTCAGCATCGTCAACAATACGACACTTACGATGTAATTCTTCTTCATCTTGGTCATACCTCTCATTCTCTCTTATGATTTGATAATGAATATCATTACCACCAACTCAACAGTTCCTATTGTAACCGACTAAAATGAGAAAATGCTGTGAAAATAAAAAAAAAGCTACCCGACATTCAATTTCGGGTAACCATCTTAAATACGGCTGATACGGATGTACCTTGATGCAGTTTACTTTCGATAAGCAAACTTCCGTCATATCGCTTCACCAAACGGTTCGCAATCGCAAGACCAAGCCCATGGCCGCCGCTTGCGCTGCTTCTCGAACGGTCTGCTCGGTAAAAGCGATTCATAACGAGCGGCAAATCATGATCAGATATGCCTACGCCAAAGTCTGTCACTTGAATGACAACATCTGTTTCCCCTAGCAAGCAGCAAAGCTCTATTTTGCGGCTTTCTCCCGAATAGTTAACTGCATTATCGAGTAAAATGAGAATGATTTGCTCCAGGTGCTGCTCGGATATAAAAATTTCTACACGCGACAAAAGGTTCAAATCAGCATGGAAATAAAAATCCGGGTGAAGCACCTCTATATTTTTAATAAGCTGTTCAATCGTTTGCTTCGCATACGGCCACTGATCATTTCCATAAGCAGGCTCTTTCTCCGCACGAGACAAAGCGAGCAATTCCTGTACGAGTCCCTTCAGACGAGCGAGCTCCTGCGAAGAAGCATGCAAGGACTCCTCCAAAACAGCAGGGTCATCCTTTCCCCAGCGCTGCAACAGCGCCAAATGTCCTTCAATGATAGCGATTGGCGTTCTTAACTCATGAGAAGCATCCTCTACAAATTGTTTCTGTTGTCCGAACGAGCGCTCAAGCTGATCCATCATTTCATTAAACAGCTTCATGAGCGTCGCAATTTCATCATTTTTATTTTCGTTTAGCTGAACCCGTTCTTGTATGCCCTTTTGCTTTACACCAATCATAGCATCATTCATTGTTTGAAGCGGTTTAAGCAGCTGCCTCGCCAGTAATCCCCCGCCGATAACGCTAATGATAATAGCTCCAACGCAGCAAATTAACATTATGCGAAAAAAAGCTGAACTAAGCTTCTCAAAATCCTCGATGTTTCTCACAATTTCTATCGTGCCGTTAAACGAGAAGATCGTTAACGGACTACGCATAAGCAGCAGATTTTGATCAAGAAACCATGACCCTGTTGCAGCCAAGCTCGAAGCCGGATAAGCATTTACCCACTCCTCTGATAGATCATCAGAAACGACAATGATAGGTGCTCCATCCTCATCAAGCACGCGTATGAGCTGGTTTTTTCCATTTACTTTTTCAAGAAAGCTTCTTATTGCGGTCAGTTCTGACTGATCGAAAGTGAACTCCTTTTCCAATAAATAATTCAATATTTCCCGCATGTCTTCCTGTGTGTTCGTCTCTGCTTGTTTATTCATCCATTTCTCTACGAACATATATTGGACTGCGTTATAAGCAGCAAATAGCAGAAATAGCAGCAGCGCTGACCATAACGTCAGCTTCCACTTGATCGGAATGCGGGAAAAGCCTAAACGTAGTTTGTTCATTTCTTCATCACATATCCAATACCGCGCAGCGTTTGGATGCAGCTTGTCCCACCGGGGGCATCAATCTTATTGCGCAAATACCTCACATATACATCAACAACATTAGTATCGACTGCCGCGTCATAACCCCATACCGTATCGAGCAGCGTTTCGCGTGAGAGCACCCGATTCGGATTTTGCATGAAAGCGAGCAGCAAGCCATACTCCCGCTTCGTCAACTCGATTATATGTTCGCCTTTGCTAACGATTCTAGCGTCTAAATCAACACTCAACTCGCCAAAAGATAAAATGGATCGATGTTCCACAGCCATCTTCTCCTGTCGCCTAAAAACAACACGAAGCCGCGCAAGCAGCTCTTCGATTGCAAACGGCTTCGGAATATAATCATCCGCCCCGCTATCAAGGCCTGATACACGATCCGTTATGCTGTCTCTAGCGGTAAGCATAAGGATAGGCGTTTCTTTTGATTCACGAATGCGGCGGCAAACCTCAATTCCGTCCATACCAGGAAGCATAAGATCCAATAAAATAACATCCCATTCTTCTCGCAAAGCAAGCTCCAGGCCACTATTGCCGTCAAATGCAACGACAGCCTCAAACGATTCATGTCGTAGTTCGAGCTCGATAAACCGTGCTAAATTTCTTTCATCCTCAATAAGTAAAACCTTTTTCATTGATTGACCCGCCTTTAGTATCGCTATGCTTGCCTACAGCATATTTTCAATCATTGTAATTGATAATTGTTCTCATCGTCAATCGTTATATTTAAGAGGGAAACGCTCCCTCCATGTATATTCATTTAAATAAATCTTGAATAATGGTTAGATTAAGCTCATTTGTAATTTTAAATGATTTTAACGCATTTTTAGTTGCATTGTTATTATATATCTCTAAATATTCGTCATCGTACAGTGTTAGTCCGAACCGTCTAGTCCCGTTATTCTTTATCGTTATCCAGTACGACTCCGTATGATTAATATTTAATATACGATCCTTTCTCAGTTTTGTCGTAGAAAAAGCATTCATTATTAATTCAATTTGCTTTGGATCTGTTACCGTTATTGTCTCCTCATTAGATGTAGATGTTTTAATAATTTCAATTGAGCTTACATCCTTCACGTTAAAATGGTTCGTTACTTCTTCTGAAAATGTTGAGTTTCTAGAATACATGTAAACAACTACTAAACCAATTACCATAATTAAAACAACAATCTTATTACGTTTTTTCATGGAAGCCTCCATTTAATCTTATTAGCACGTTTATCGTTATTTATATTTATTAGATCATGGACAGTGTTTGTCCTCTTTTTTTAATGACGTATGACTATATAGAACCCGAAGAAAACGAAAAAAAACGACCTAATCGCAATAGATGCGAAATGAGGTCGTTTTTTTGATCATCGTAAAAATATTATCAGTGCTGTTTGCTTACAATAACCCGTTTAATGAAGAAAGCAACGATCAGTCCGATAATGGCAACAACCATGGCGAAAATAAATGCGTTCTGAATGCCCGCCGTCAAGGCAAGCGGTGCATTAGCCGGATCTGTAGGATCTGCTACATCCTTCATAAAGCCGGTCATCCCTGCTGTCATGATGCTTACTGCAACAGCTGTTCCGATAGCGCCAGCAACCTGCTGCAGTGTATTCATAATTGCAGTGCCATCCGGGTACAGCTCGCGTGGCAATTGATTAAGACCATTGGTCTGTGCCGGCATCCATACCATCGAGATACCGATCATCAAGCACGAATGGAGTACAATAATTAACGTAATGGTCGATGCTGTTGTTATGCCTGAGAAGAACCATAACGTAGCTGCAACGATGACAAGCCCTGGAATAACGAGCCACTTCGGACCGAACTTATCAAACAGGCTTCCCATAATTGGAGACATGATACCGTTAATTAGTCCTCCTGGCAGCATAATGAGGCCTGCTGTGAGTGCGCTAAGACCAAGTCCGCTGATCAGATACATAGGCAATACGAGCATGGAGGATAAAATGACCATCATACAAATAAACACCATTAGCGTACCGACTACAAACATCGGATGCTTAAATGCCCGTAAATTCATCATTGGTTGTTTCATCGTCAATTGACGAACAGCGAAAATAGCAAGCGACAATACACCGACGATCATCGTCGCAATTACTTTCGTACTGCCCCAGCCGCCTTCGCCTTCACCTGCGCTGCTAAAGGCAAACACGATACCGCCAAAGCCAAGCGTTGAGAATAAAAGTGAAAAAATATCAATTTTCGGTTTTGTTATTGTTGAAACATTTTGCATATACATGATTCCAAACAATAGAGCGATCACAAGGAACGGAAGCGATAGCCAGAAAATCCAGTGCCAGCTCAAATTCTCAATCAAGAGACCGGCAATTGTTGGGCCTACCGCAGGTGCAACCATAATAACGAGACCAATAACACCCATTGCCGCTCCCCGTTTCTCAGCAGGGAAAATAATGAGAATCGTATTAAACATAAGCGGAAGCAAAAGCGCTGTTCCTACAGCTTGAATAACACGTGCGGTCATTAGCACTTCAAAGCTCGGTGCGAGCGCTGCTACCAATGTTCCTAATACAGAGAAGCTAAGCGCAGCTATGAATAGCTGCCTCGTCGAGAACCATTGGAGCAGCAGCCCCGAAACGGGAACCAATATGCCCAGCGTCAGCAAGTATCCTGTTGTCAACCACTGTACAGTTGGCGCCGTGATGTCAAAGACGCGAATTAAATCACTAAGCGCTACATTTAAAGCCGTTTCACTAAACATACCGATAAAGCCGCTTAATAATAATGAAATCATAATGGGGATTACTTTATATTTTTGCCCCGTATTTTGTTGCGATTCTGTCATTGTTGCTTGCAAGCATTCCACTCTCCTATTATCTATCTAGCATTTATTCATGACTTCTCATAGAGAAGGACATTTATTAATGATATACGGTATACATTTGGCTGCTGTTAACAACGGCTGCTTGTCCCGATTCGTTAGCGTTAGAATAAGCGCACCTTCCAATAAGGAAACGGTGACGACTCCAACCTCTACTGCTCTAGACTCATCCATTCCGAATTCAACCAGCCTCTTTGAAATAAGGCTCTGCCATGCTGCAAATACATCTTGACCTGCTGCTCTTAGCTTCTCACTAATCGAAGAGGTTTCGACAGCCATCCAGAAGCTAAACGGCATATAGCCCTCATAATCAAACTTCTCGGCATCCTCAGCCATATCTAGAACGAAAGCCTGAACGGCTTCAGAAGGCTCCTCATATTCAGAAAATTTCTTTCTCCACTTCTCAATAACAAGCTCCTTCGTGCAGTTAATGCATTCCAGTGCAAGCTCTTCCTTGCCGTTTGGGAAATAATAATAAAGTGATCCCTTCGGACAATTGCTTTCTTTAATAATTTGGCTTAATCCTGTCGCATGATACCCTTTTGTAAAAAAAAGTCTAGCTGCTGTTTCAAGTATGGCATGCCGTGTATTTTGTTTTTCCGACATTCATTCACTCCTCGATTATAACGATCGGTCTATATAATAAAAACATTGATTCGCCGATCAAGTCAACCTTTTTTTATATCCAGTAATCTTGTACCCACAAAAAAAGACAACCGAACGAATGTCCGGCTGCCTTCGCTTTTATACGGTTGGTTTAGAAACGAACAGCTGATGCTGTTGCTTCCTCAAGACCTTTTGCTACAATAGCTTCTGCTTGGTCAGGAAGTTGGTTGTGACCTTCAATAATGATGCTTTCTAGGTTGGTAACACCGTAGAAGCCCATTACCGTACGGATAAAGTTGTGTGCCATTTCAATTGAAGCTGCAGGTCCTTCGGAATAAATGCCGCCGCGTGCAGTAAGCAATACGACTTTTTTATCCGTGATAAGACCAACTGGGCCTTCAGCAGTATATTTGAACGTTTTGCCTGCTTGTGATAGGTAGTCGATATAAGTGTGCAATACAGCAGGAACCGTGAAGTTCCAAAGCGGGAATGCGAAAACCACTTTATCAGCCGCAAGAAATTGATCCATATATTTGCTTGATACGGTTACAGCTGCTTGCTCTTCTGGAGTAAGGTCATAGCCGCGAGCTGCTTTAAAGTTACCATTAATCATATCAGCGTTCATGTAAGGCAAGTTTTCATTGAACAAATCAAGTTCTACCACAGTGTCTTCTGGATGGCTAGCTGTGTAGCTGTCTAGAAAAGATTGATATAGCTTAACGCTAACTGCCTGTTCAATTCCGCGGTCATTTGCTTTAATAAATAATACTGTACTCATTGTATGTTTCCCTCCAAGGTGTTTGTTTACTTTTTGTAAGTACCTTAATTGTATATAGTTTTCAAGGAACATTCATCGGTAAATAGACCGAAAAATAGACATAAAAAAACCGCCAAAGGCGGAGAGCTAGTCTTACGACTATAGTCTTAAGTACGTAGGTCATTCAGGTTCTCTCATTAATTGCACGGCATACAGAGCAGCTTGCGTTCGGTCCGTTAAATCTAATTTACTTAAAATGCTGCTCACATGTGTTTTGACGGTTTTCTCAGCCACAGTAAGTGTATGAGCGATATCTTTGTTGCTCATTCCTTTGGTGAGCAGCTGCAGAACCTCAAGCTCCCTCGGAGTCAATATTTCACTTAATTCACGAATCGGAAGCCCTTTTAACGAATTCATCTCTGGCGATACTTGAGCAAGTAACGCATTGGAGATGTCCGGATGCAGTTGAATATTACCTTTATAGGCACTGCGGATTGCTTCTGCAAGCTGATCAGGTTCTACATCCTTCAGCATATAACCAGCAGCCCCCGATTGCAGAGCAGGAACGATATGACTGCGATCCGAGAAACTTGTGAGCACGAGTACTTTAATATCAGGATTTTGCCTAGCTATTAGATTGCTCGCCTCGATACCGTCCATAACCGGCATATTCAAATCCATCAGTATAATATCAGGCTTTAATTCAGCAGCTTTTTCTACCGCTTCCTTGCCATTATTTGCTTCACCTACCAGCTCAAAATCAGGCTGCATACTTAGAAAAAAAGAGATTCCCTTCAATACAATTTGATGATCATCCACCAGCAAAATTTTTATAGTCAAAACGTTTCCTCATTCCTCTTCCCACATTTCCATTTCAGTCGCGATCGGTATAACAGCTGTCACGATTGTTGGTTGTCCTTTACCGCTCTTTATCGTTAAGTCACCGCCAAGCGTTTCTGCTCGTTCCCTCATTGTTAGCATTCCCATGGTCAGTTTACCTTTACGTTTCTCTTGCGAAAAACCACGGCCCCTATCCATAATCTCCAAGCTAGCGCGGCACTCTGACTTGATGAGCCGAACATACACCGTGTTCGTATCCGCATGTTTCCTTACATTATTCAGTGCCTCCTGCCCTATTCTCCATAGGGCTTCTTCAATCGCACGCGGAAGCTCGCGAACGCCCTCTACCTTCTCATACACGGTCAAGTCCATACTTTTGCCGTATTGCTTTAGCGCCGTAAGCAAACCATGCTCGAGTCCTGCCGGACGCAGCTGCCAAATCAATGTTCTCATTTCCTTCAGAGCTTCCTGTGATAACTGTCTAATTTCTTGCAATGATCGTTCTACGACAGGCTCTTTGCCAGCTAGCACCGTCTCGGCTCCCTTCGCAAGAAAGGACATTGAGAACACCTTTTGAATGACCGAATCATGCAGATCTCTTGCCATTCGATTCCGCTCTTCCATGCGGGCCAGCTCGCGCCGCTGCTCATACACCCGCAAATTTTCTACGCATAATGTGAAATGATCACCAAGTGAATACATGAAGTCCTCTAGGTAATCATCAAATTGTTTGCCAAACTGGCTGCTTACAAACAGTACGCCAATCGGACGGCTGCGAATGCGGAGCGGTATCGCTACTGCCGACGAGAACGGAGGAATGCCGATAGACGACAATGACGAGCAAGACTCGCTATCGCAAGTGGATTGTTTGATTAGCCGATTTTCGTGAAATGCTTTACTAACCATCCCTCCTTTATCGATTGCTAGCGACAGCCACTCTTTTCGGACTTGATTGTCTGTATAATGTGCACGCAGCGATAATTGCTCCTGTTCGTACATAAATAATGAAACATGCTGCCAAGAGAATGTATCACCTATATGACTAACCGCTTGAAGCGGTAGACGGTTTATATCTTGTATGGCGTTTATTTTCTGAATAACATCACCAAGCTTTGCATAATGAATCGCATGCTGCTCCTGTACTTGATATAGGCGGATTCGTTTAATCGCCGTTCCAATCTGATAAGCAACAGCTTGAAGTAGCGCAAGCTCCTCCTCGGAGAACCGATTTTTTCCAGCCTCAGCAACATTTAATAATCCGAATAGATCCGTCCCTGCTTTTAGCGGTACCGTCGCATGATGAGTAACATCCTCAGTATCACCAAGATTATTCGTTATGGCATATGTAATTCTCGAGCATTCAATAATATTTACCGCATGATCCAGCTTGTTTTGCTTAAATCTTTCCACGCACCAGCAAGCTTCACCGCACATGACCGCTTGATTGTTCGCTGCTAATCCTTTAGGTAAATTATGGCTAGCCACGCATAGATTATCGGATTTATTGTCCATCATAAATATCCATCCCGTAGTAAATCCTGTTACATGAAGCAGCTTGGCAAGCACATCATTCAGCATTTGATCCATATCGTTTGTGCTATTAAGCGTCTCTGCAATTTCCTTCAACGCGACCAGCTCATAAGCTCTTTTTTCTCTGGACATGCTTCCACTTCCTTCTAAGCACACATTATACACCTACGCGTACAGCAAAAAAAAGAGCCGATCCAAAGTAGCTTACGCTACTTATTCAGGATGGCTACCTCTTCCGACTAGGACTTAAGGAACGGCTTTTTAATTAAAATAATATAACAAGCCACAGCACCAAGTTCTGCAACGGCTATCCAGATTCCCATAGGGAGCGCATTCGCGCTTCCGCCAAGACCAACAAGCGGTGATATAATGCCGCCAAAGGTAAAGGATAACAGACCAAGCAATGCAGACGCGCTGCCCGCTGCATGTCCATGCTTTTGCATCGCTAAGGAGAACCCAGTCGTCGTAATAACACCAACGCTAGATACAACAAAAAACAAGGGTACAAGAATCGCAATTAGCGGTGCTCCAATTAATATCATGATAAGCAATATTCCACCCGCCGTCACCGCCATAGCAAGACCAATTGAAAACAGTCTGCTCTCTCCGACTTTTACCGCCAAGCGTCCCGTGAGCTGTCCAAATAAAATGATGCCTAAACCATTAAGGGCAAATAACAGACTGAAGCCTTGCGGCGTTACGCCGTAAACATTTTGCAGCACGAAAGGCGAACCCGCAATGTATGCGAACATGGCCGCCATAACAAGTCCCTGTGCCAGCGCGTAGCCCATAAACGATCGATCGCGCAGCAGGATGCCAAAAGTCGAAATCGTCTGCCGATAGCCGCCCACCATACGTTTCTCAGGAGGATGTGTTTCCGGCATACCAAATAATACAGCAGCAAAAATCAGAACGCCCCAAACGCCAAGTACGATAAATACGCCTTCCCATGACGTTACTTTAAGCAGCTGCCCGCCTGCAATGGGTGCAAATATAGGCGCCGCGCCGTTGACTAACATTAACATGGCAAAAAAACGAGTAAGCTCTGGCCCTTCATACATATCTCGCACGATAGCGCGGGAGATTACGATTCCTGCCGAGCCGGAAAAACCTTGAATAAATCGGAGCACAATAAGGATGCCGATTGATGGGGCAAACGCGCACAAAACGGACGAGATCCCATATACAGCAAGAAAAATAAGCAGTGGGAATCTCCGCCCGCGGATGTCGCTCCATGTCCCAGAGAACAGCTGACCAACGGATAGTCCAATCATACATGCAGTTAAGCTCAACTGTACAAGGGACGAACTTGTTACAAAGTCATTCGTCAACTGGGGTAGTGCTGGCAAATACATATCTAAAGACAGCGGCCCGAATGCCGATAATGATCCGAGCAATAGGATAAGCCATATTCGTTTTACGCCCGTTGAATGATTTTTGAATTGCATTTTGTTCTGATCAAGCACGTAAGGCAACTCCTTCTTTGGTACTTTTTCCTTGATCTACTTTATCATCATTCATTATTTGTTCCAATAGTAAAGACGTTTCATCAAATATTTGTCCTCTTTTGTTTTGTTTGTTATGATTGAGCAAACAATGTCGTTTATCGTAGCATCATACTGCTTACGAAGATGGTTTGCTGCGCAAACCTAAGTTTATGCTTACGAAGATGGTTTGCTACGCAAACCTTTAGGAGGATCACATGCAAAAGGTTAAAATTTTTTCCGGCACTTCCAACCCAAAGCTTGCCGAGGAGTTATGTAAGGAACTTGAGCTTCCGCTAGGCAATGTCGCTATATCCAGGCATCAAAGTGGCGAGATTCATGTATCATACGGGGAACCGATTCGTACCTGTGACGTTTTCATCGTCCAATCGTTATCCCATCCCGTCAACGAGCATTTAATCGAGACGCTCGTCATGATTGACGCTGCCAAGCGCGCATCCGCCAAAACCATCAATATCGTTATGCCATACTATGGTTATGCACGTCAGGAAAGGAAATCGGCGCCGCGTGAGCCAATCTCTGCTAAGATGGTAGCAGATGTATTAACTACCGTTGGAGCTAATCGAATCATTACCGTCGATTTGCACGCAGATCCCATTCAAGGATTTTTCGATATTCCAGTCGATCATTTAACAGCGCTTGATTTAATCATTGAATACTTGCGAAGCAAAAAAATCAAAAACCCTGTCGTCGTATCACCTGATGCGGGACGAGCTACGACTGCTGAGAAGCTAGCCGGATTATTAGACTGTCCGTTTGCGATTATGATCAAGAATCGACCAGCTCATAATCAGTCTGAAATTACGCATATCATCGGTGATGTTGAAGGAATGACGCCGATTATTATTGAAGACTTGATCGATACGGGCAGCACAATCGTAAACGTCGTAGAGGCGCTTAAGAAAAAAGGTGCGCATGATTCTTACATATGTGCAACACATGGGCTTTTCTCAGCTAATGCACTTGAGAAGCTAGACCATCCGAACATCCGCGAGGTCGTCATAACGGATACGATCGACATCGGTGAAGCGCATTCGAATAAATTTGTCGTATTGCCGATGTCCCCGCTGCTTGCAACAGCAATCAAGATCATTACCGAAGGCGGCTCTATCGCCACGTTGTTTAAATCAGGCTCGTAGGACGTTAGCAAAAGCTGAAAAACCAAATAACATCTATTTTTACCCTCTTGCACTTCTGCAAGGGGGTATTTATTTTGCATGCGTATAGCTATGGTAAACCGTGGCAAAATAGGTGTATCAATCAAGATGGCAAAGAGGTTAGGAGGACGTAAACAATGGAACAATCTGAACCTATTAGCTCAGATCTGACCGTAAATATGGAACGCATAAAAGAAATATTTTGCGATACAAACGATTTAGTTATGCGACAACTAACTATCAGGCAAACAACTGAGCAAGCCGCCCTAATCTACATAGATGGGCTGACTGATGGAACGGCGATTAATAGTGACGTCCTCCGCCCCTTGCAGCTTGAACCTGGCGGGGGAAAACCCGGCGATGAGTTAATGATGACAGTTGGACAAATCATAGAAGAATCGGATTGGTACAAAATTGAAATTGCAATACTGCATGGTAAATCCATATTATTTGTTAACGGTAGAGACACGGCATATGTGCTGGGCACAAGCGGCTGGCCCCAGCGTGCAATCGAGGATCCACAAATGGAGACCTCCTTAAAGGGCGCCCATCAAGGCTTCCTCGAAACCAGCGGACAAAATATTGCTATGATTAGACGTTATATTCCTAATCGCGAATTGAAAATGAAAAGGCTGATTGTCGGTCAGCGCGGGCAGACCAGCGTAACGATCATGTACTTAGAGGACGTGATGAATCCACGTTTGTTAAACGCGCTTAAGGAGCGGATCGAGAAGATCGACGTGGATGTCATTTTAAATACGGGAGAGCTCGCTGAGCTGATTGAGGATAATCCGTACTCGCTTTTCCCGCAATTCGTCCTTACAGAGCGACCAGATTCCGCTGCATCGCAAATTTTACAAGGAAGATGCGTCGTTGTCGTAGACCGTTCGCCAAGCGTGCTTGTTGCTCCAGTCAGCTTCTTCTCTTATTTCCAAAGCATAGACGACTATAGCACACGTTGGTCCATTGCAACCTTCTTGAGACTGCTGCGAATGTTTGCATTCATTACAGCTGCGTTTCTGCCTGCCTTTTATATTGCAGTAGTTTCCTTTCACATTGAGATCATTCCGATGAAGCTGCTGCTCACCCTAGGGGAATCGCGCGGGCAAGTACCCTTTCCTCCATTTGTAGAGGCTATTCTGATGGAAATTACATTAGAAATGCTTCGTGAAGCAGGTGTCCGTCTTCCTGCTCCTGTTGGTCAGACCGTCGGCATCGTTGGTGGTATCGTACTCGGGCAGGCTGTCGTTCAAGCAGGCTTAATAAGCAACGTTATGGTCATCGTTGTGGCATTTACGGCCATTTCTTCTTTTATTTTGCCAAACTACGATATGGTTGCGGCCGTTCGCTTAATTCGTTTCTTGTTAATGATTCTATCCTCATTGTTCGGGTTTGTCGGGATCATTATTGGCTTGATGACGATGATCGCTCATTTATTGACGCTTAAATCACTTGGAATGCCTTACGGAAGTCCACTGGCACCGGTTCGGTTCTCGGATTGGAAGGATACCCTAATACGCGCACCGTTATGGCTGATGGAAAAGAGACCTAAGAACTCGCTCCCGCTTCAAGAAAAACGTCAAACAAACAACCGGAAGGAGGATTGATCCCCTTGACTAATACCGAAGGAAATACGATTACTTCGATGCAATTTATTTTTATTATTTCCGGTATTCAGATAAGTGTCGCCGTCCTGAATTTACCGAGAAATCTAGCAGAATTAGCTGGAACAGATGGCTGGATATCTATTCTGATCGGTTATGCCCTCAGTGTCTTATGCGGCTATATCATTATTATGGTTATGAGACACTGTTCTGGTAAGACTTTAGTTGATGCGCTGCCTACGATGATGGGTAAATGGATCGCCAAAGGAGTCGCCATATTGCTGGCCTTGTTTTTCCTTACCCTTATGTATGACGGTCTCGTACGCACCATTCTTATAATAAAAATTTGGCTGATGCCGAACACACAGTCTTACATATTGATGGTTTTGCTGTTAGTTCCCGCTTATAAAATTGCAATAAACGGCCCTCGCATCTTAGGTCGATATGCCGAACTAGTAGCTGTCATTTCATGTTGGTTGCCTTTTGTCTATCTATTTACCCTTAAATATGCCCATTGGCTCAATTTACTGCCGATATTAAAAGAAGGTTGGCTGCCCGTCCTAGCTGCGGTGAAAGCAACTATTTATCCGAACCTCGGCTTAGCTGCCGTATTTATTTTTTATCCCTATTTAGTAAAGAAAGAAAAAGCTGCTTCTTCCGTTTTTATATCCAGTACGATTACCCTTTCTGTACATCTATTTATTACAATTATATGCTTCATCTACTTCAGTCCCCATGAAATTACTCTTTATAATGAACCGATCATCAGTATTCTAAAAACGATCGAATTTCGTTTTATTGAACGGATTGAGGTGCCTTTCATCGCTTTTTATTTGTTCGTCTTCTCACTAGTTTGGATACCGTCTATGTATATAGTCACTTACTGCATAAGCAAGGTTTTTGGACTAAGCAACCATCATGCACCTTTGCGCATCCTGTGCATTATTCTAGCGATAGCCACTTTTATTTATATTCCCTCTTTCAAGCAAAGCGATGAAATTGAAGTATGGCTTACTTGGTTTGGTTTTGGGATGGAATATATACTACCTAGTCTATTGCTCGTTTATATGGTCATTTACAAACGAATACACCGGAGGGCTGGTCTATGAAGCAGCAGTTCTTTTTCGTTAGTTGCTTAATCATTACCATTTGCCTCACCACGTCTGGTTGCGGGGATCAGCTGTACTTAGAAAATGCGGCAACACCACTTGCACTTGGACTTGACTTGGATAAAAATGAAAAACTTCATTTTTACTCCTCCGCTCCTGTTTTCAGCAAAAATATTAAGAAAAAGAGTCAAGAAACATCGGGAAGAGTTGAATCGCTTCGACAATCCAAAGGGGTTCAAGATGCCCAGTCAAGCGGCTCCCTTCAAGGACGAAATTATCAGGTTATCCTCCTAGGCAGACATTTTTTGAGTTATGAGGATTGGATTCCTTTGCTCGATGTACTGTTTCGTGATGCAAGAAACACGGTTACCGACCGTGTTATTGCCGTTGACGGGTCTGTGGAGGATGTTTTTTTATTAAATCCGCCAGATCAGCCGCTGCTTCCTATTCTACTCCGGGGCATGGTCGACACCAAAGCCGTAAAATCGGAAACGTATGCGACGACCGCCCAAGAATTTCACAGGCAATTTTATGATATGGGCATAACCCCTTACATTGCTGAAGTGAAGATCGTCAACAAGCAGGTTAGGCTGAAAGGCTCTGCTTTGCTGAATCAGCGAGGCAAGTATGTCCTTTCCTTGGGCTCACAGGAAACGATTTTGCTGAGTATTTTGCAGGAGCAAGCTGCACCGGGCTTCAGTTTAACCTATCAAATTCCTGATGAGCCCGTTCATGGGCCATTCCAAACTAATATTCTGAGCCTGACTGGCGCCAAAGTAAAAACAAAAATCAAGACTGCATATAAAAACAATAAATTCAAGTTTGATATTCACATTAAAACAAGGGTTGGTCTCTCTGAGCATCTATTCCCATTCAACGTAGAGAAGAATGATAAAGAGCTTGAAAAACAAGTTGAGATCCTCATAAAGGATCAAATTTTGGCCATTATAGGGAAACTGCAAAAAAATAAAATCGATCCAATAGGGCTTGGTGTTTATGCAAGAGCACATGAATACGAGGAATTTTGCAAGGTTGAGGATCAATGGGGTGAAGCATTTTCGAATGCTGAAGTGAATGTTAAAGTGGATATAGAAATAAATTCGATGGGGCCCATTAAGTAAGTATGGGTATTGGAAAAAGGATACCGTCCATTGGACAGTATCCTAACTTCAAGCGATTCCTAATCCTTCGGCGCTTGTTGAAAGCGAATCTTATGCTTAAGCAGCTTAGCTCGCTGGTAAGCTTCGGCTATGCCGTAAACGGATATATCGTCCTTGCTTACCTCTTTATAGGACAACGTAGTCTCCACCTCATGATTGAAAGGGAACGGATTCAATTGAATGGTCGTTTCATCCTTCCACTCTGCTATCAATGAAGTTTGACCCGTACGATCGAACCAATAAGGGAACCCGTTAGAAAACCATTCATATTGGTGCCGCGGTGTGCCCGGCTGCTCCATGCATACAAACAGCGACAGTTCATCACAAAGCAGCAGTGCCTTCGCATGAAGCTGAAGCAGCTTTACGTCCAGCTGCAGCCGCTCAATGATGGCGCTTTGCCTAGCAAATTCACGTTCCACAAACGTAATCGTGTCATCATTTCGGAACCTTTCGGCAAGCGTCGTATAGAGGATGCTTCCAAGTAGAGCTGCATATTCACTCGTTTTCTGAACATGATCCAAACCTTTGGAGTAGAAGAAAAAGCGGATGTTGCCTGGAAAATCACGGAACGAAAAAGGCATATTCGCTGCGTCATTCCACAGTGGGATACGATCTAGATCAATCCAACTGCTGTCATGCTCGTAAGCAGCGTAAGCTAATTCATCTTTTCGCTCATCACTATGAAATAACTGGCTTTGCCAGGCAGAAACAAGATCTCCAGATATCCTCGCATGATCATGCTGTGCGATTAATATGAATGCGTCTTCCTTCTCATATAAAATCATCGTTTCCATCCCTTCCTTCGTTACAAAATGGTTTATTAATATTCTATATCAGCTAAATCCGATTGTTCTGAACATACCTTTGCTCGATTTCCTTATGTCGCGAGATAACTACGTCCATCAAGCATCTATATATAGAGGCTGCATATTCCGGGTTTAACTCTTGACTGCTTGCAAGCGTCTTTATTTTGTCAAATTGATTAGCTTCACGACTCGGATCTTGTGCGGATAGTTGATTTACTGCCTTGTACATACCCACTTCTTCTGTTAATTGAAACCGCTTCGCAAGCAAGGAAATCATTTCGCGATCGATTTGATCGATGGCTTGTCTTAATTCATCTAGTCTATGAACCTCCATATGTCTCTCCCTTAAATTAGCTTTTCCTATAATTGTACCATCTCCTTCACCCCATCGGCTATGAGCATTCATAATAATCGTATGGTAGTCCCATTGCGAAAAAAAGAAGAGTCCTCCCTATTTCTAAGAAGAAACTCCCCTTTATTCATCGCTTAGGTTTTTGCTCTCATTGCAATATTCCAGTTGTAAGAGAGATAATACATGTATAAACATTTTTGCTTACGAAGGAGCTATGATGAGCGGTCTTATCCCTGCGCTTAACCAATCGTTTCCCAATTATAAAGAACAGCTTTTCTTATACGGAATGCGTACGTTCCAATTCGGTCCTGGTCCCGTATGCGATTTACATCTGCATCATCGCATGCTCGAAATCAATATCGTTCTAAGCGGCGAACAAACAGCGCGTATTGGAAATGAAAGCTTCTCACAGCATGAAGGCGATATTATTCTAATTCCACCCATGAAGCTGCATGACTTTCATGTTCCACAGCAGCAGCCGATGAGCGGTTTTGTCATTCATTTACAAAATGTAGACAGCAAGCTGCTCTACGCGTTTCGATCAAGCGGTGAGTATTTATTTGCAAGAGAGCACCCGCTCAATCAACATCTTAACCCTTTGCTAAAAGCACTAATTTCTTGCTTGCAGCAGGATACATCTACTCACCGCGTCTTTATGCTTTGTAACGAAATGCTCGTGCATTTGGAGGAGTATGTGTACAAATCAGCCGTACGCTCCACCAAAAAACCAAATGAGCAGCCGATTTCTGATCAGATCGCCAGGGAAATAGAGGCACTGCTCAGCACATTTAATGAGTTAGGAACGGATTCAACAACGAGCAACTGGCTTGAAACCATCGCAGATAAGATAGGCATTAGCCGCAGACATGCCGGTCGCTTGTTTCAACAAGCTTACGGGATGTCGCCTCGTCAATATTTATCGATCATTAGACAGCAGGAAGCGATGCATATGCTTGTCATGCGAAACGTACCCCTTGAAGAGATCGCTTTCCGAATTGGATTCGAGAATGTGCAAAGCTTTATTAGGCAGTTCGCCAAGTGGACTGGACTAACGCCAGGCGCATATCGGAGACAGCATAAATCAACGATAAGCTATTTAACACCGCTTGAGGTGGAGCCTCATTCCGTTCATTTACCCAGCTCCGACCCTACTGCTCCCTTAGAATAACTTCAGGACGCTCATTCAGCTGTACGCCGCGCTCAGCATACCAATCGAAATGCCGTTCCTCTCCGGCTAGCTTCCATCGGGACGGACAGCGGTCATCAAGCCAGTCCAGCGGTTCAGCCGGCGGCAGCGGTTTAGATGCTCGCTCGAACGCTTTGCGAATGGCTGCTTCCTGCTCCGTGCCAACCGCCTTTGGATCTGCAGAAATGAACAGCGGTGTGCCGCTTTCGGACAATAGCTCCAGCCATTGCTTGTTCAAATTCCAAGGCACGTCGCTCGTCAAGCCAACACAATCGGCATCAGCCGCAAAGAAGGTGTCATGCTGCGGCATGCGGAACGCAAGCGTGTTGACGCCCATTTTGCGAGTACGCTCCCATTCTTTACCGCTCGTATCGTCACCAGTCCGCTGAATTTCAACCAAGCCCGCTGCCAAGTGTCCTACTGTGTTACATCCAATTATCAAGCTATCAGCGGATGCTTCTGCAATCTTCTTATACAAAGCGACAATAATTTCCGCTGTTGTCTTCGTACGATCAGCAAAGGCTAGACCATGATTACTCATGGATGTGCCCATTTCAAAGCCCCATTTGGAAAAAATATCAAAAGTGGAGAAATCATGCTTGATTAGATCGTAGCCCCAATCATGCAGCTTGCGAATTTCATTGCCTACATAATCAAGCACATCGGGCACACTTGGGTCCAAATAAATACCATCGGTTTGATGACCACCATACCTTCTCCAATGATAAGGCACACTGTTTGCGACTAATAGCGGTCTGCACCATATGCCAGGTCGAACCCCAATCCCTTTCATATCGCCAGCTAATTTCTGCATATCAGAAAACTGATAGTTAGGCTGCCAAGGTCCACCGTTACAGCTGCCCCCTCCGCTGCAAAGCTGCCAACCGTCATCAATGACCATAAACGGTCGGTTATCCATCGAAGAAGACCAATTCGATATGCGCTCTGAATCAGCAATTATCGCTGCCGTCGAGCTATTCCCATAGGCATAGTACCAGTTATTTCCACCATAAACCGGCTGTGCAGGAAGGATCGGCTGCTTGCACATCATTCGGCAAAAAGCTGTAGCTGCACTGAATGCCGATTCACCCTCTGCGCCTTCTCTCGTTACAATTACTGCAGCTTCGAGCGTTCTATCGCCCAGCAGTACTCCCGCTTCACCGCAGCGGACATCAAGCGTAAGGCTAATCCCACCTGCATCAGCTTGCCAATAACAAAAGGAACTTGTGCCGGTTTCTACGCCGTAGCCATGTGTCCGACCTCCTCCTGATAAAAGAAAATACCATGGCATTTCACGTTCAGCAACAAGACCTCTCCACTCCAAATCCCCGTAACCGCGTTCCCATTGATCACCCAGTAAGCGAATACCGCTATCGAGCTTGCGTTTCCATCTCAAATGAAGCCGCCTTACTGGTGTCTGACCTCCACTTAATCGAACCGCCATACGATTAGTCTTTGATTCAAATGAAATGACAGTTTCACCTGCATACCATTCCCTTGAACGAAACGAGGCGCGAACCCATCCCTCTTCCCATTCGATTTCAACATTGTCCGGATTGGTTAATAAATCTACAAATTCCAACATAATCGACCTCCCATTAATAAGCATCGCTCTAATAAACCGAGTATAGTATTCACAGGCGCCAATTTGAATAACGAAATGAGTCGTTCCGCGAATAAATAATGAACCATTTGGGACATATGATGGCAAAAAAATAGACTGCCGCCGCCATAAGATGGCATTGAACAGTCTTCTAGTTATTGTTGTTATCGCTACTATTAATCGGCTTTAATGACAGTTCCTTTGCTCAGCTCTCTGCGAACAACTGGCGCAACCTTCGTCGCAAGCAGCTCAATCGAAGCGGCTACCTTTGAGAATGGAATGCCCCCAATATCAAACTGAGCCATGAAGCGATGATGTCCAAAGAGCTCGTGCTGCGCTAATATTTTCTCAACAAGCATTTCCGGGCTGCCAACAGCCAGTGCATTTATCGGACTTGCTAATTGTTCGAATTGTTCGCGTGCCATCTTCTCGCCTCTCTGCTTGCCGCCCATGAACTGGCTCACATAATTCGCATAATAAGGATAATATTCATCTTTCGCTTGCGTAGTCGAGTCAGCAATATAACCATGGCTTGTTATAGCTACTTTAAGAGCTTCTTTCTTATGACCTGCACGAATGCCCGCAGCCCGGTATACTTCAACAAGCGATTTGAACCGAGCGGGGTCACCGCCCAGAATCGCAAGGGTCATTCCTAGACCAAGACTTCCTGCCAACTCAGCGCTTTGAGGCGTACCGCCGACACCGACCCAAACCGGTAGATGCGTCTGGTCTGGACGAGGAGCAATTTCAGCATTTTGCAGCGGGGTTCTATATTTCCCATTCCATGTTATATGTTCTGCTTTATTCAATTCTAGAAGCAGATTCAGCTTCTCATGGAAGAGTTCCTTATAGTTCTCAAGCTCAAAACCGAACAACGGAAAGGATTCTACGTAAGCCCCGCGTCCCGCAATAATTTCAGCACGTCCATCAGACAGCAAATCAAGCGTAGCGAAATCCTCGAATACTCTAACAGGATCAGAGGTTCCAAGCACCGTTGTTGCGCTCGTTAAGCGAATGCGCTTCGTAGCTTGAGCGATTGCTGCAAGTAGGACTGGCGGAGAAGTTACAGCGAAATCCAAACGATGATGCTCACCCACTCCAAACACATCAATGCCTGCCTCATCAGCAAGCTTTGCGGCTGCCACGATTTCCTTCAAACGATCTCTCGCATTAGGCGACTTTCCGCTAATAGGATCAGTACTGATGTCTCCTAATGTATAAATGCCAAATTCGAACACTTCTGCTCGTTCCTTCGAAGGCTGAGCATCTTGTTGTATTTTCTCGTTGATGTCAAACACCGCTTTCCTATAATTATATAAAAAAACATATTCTATTTTAGGTGAAACTCAGTTACTTTACGTAAGTAATGATACATAAGTTATTAAGTGACGTCAAGTTATTAGCTCGCTTGCAACTGTAGTATGCACATGCATACGTCTATTAAATTAATGGGTTGTCCCAAATGGATATAAACCTCAGAACAGCCTCGAATAGAATAGCTATTAAAATCACCCTGTTTAGCTATGCGAACATGCTATAGGATATGACGCAAATTGCATTTTTGATACCTGTCTGCTCCATATTAGGTTGATCAGCGCTACCACTAATGAAATTGAAGAAACATCATGAAGCCTCTTACTAATAACGTGGAACATTATTTTGATTTTCACCGTTATTAAGTGAGACCTTACTTTCCATGAGGAGGAGATCCGATTGATTAGAATGTCCCTATTATTGTTAATCCTCCTATTTGCTTCTGGCTGCGCGGAGACTAACAATGAATCCCAATCATTAAGTGATTTTTATTCAGGAGACATTTTGTTCGTAGATTATCTGGAAATTACGAATGGGTCTACAGAAGATAAACGAGCTTATCACGATGTGAAGCAAATCCAAGATTGGCTGACATCTATACAAGATATATCATTTATACCAGCTTCGGATCAAAGCAAAAGAGATGGTTTTCGTTATTCCGTCGCCTTGTTTGAAGGTGATCAACAAAAGCTATCCTTTACAACGAATTCCGTTGGTCATAAATATTTTGTAACTGATCCACGGCTCGTTGAAGCTATAAATGTTCTTTTTGAAAAATAGTAATCCCATCACAAAGTTGATAAATGAAATGCCATACGAAGAAACCCCGACTTGAACCATCTTGGTCCAAGTCGGGGTTTCCTTTATTCTATCTCTTTTTGCCAGAGCTGCCGCACAAGTTGCTTCAAGTAAAGCGACTGCGACCAGCGGTCACTAATCTCCGTTTGCCTAGAACCAGCCTCATCTGACGTAATCGCGTACGAAGCAGGCCCCAGCTCAATGACGACAGGGAATGTATCATTCTCCTGTCTCGGCCGTTTAACCCAATGCCTCATTGCATGGCTCCACCACCTCGAGAAATGAGGCAGCATCGGATGATTGCCCGCTTCTCCTGGGTCGATCTGTATTTGCTCGCCATTCGAAATTCGGGTGTGAATACTATGCGTGTTTGGCAGCAAGCTTTGCAGCATTTGCTCAGCCTCATCCGATATCGTATGAAGCTCGCCCGCTACGACATAATGAGAATAATCGATCGTAAGCTTAAGCTCCGGCAGTGACTGCAAATATTGCTGCGTTCGAATCAGATCCTGTGTAATCGTACCCCGATGTGTCTCAACATAAACGGGGATGCCCGCTTGTCTCGAGAGCGCGTCAATCCCAGAGAGCAGCTCTAACGCCGAGTCGCCAATTAGGAATGGCTTCATCACTTGCGCATTAATGTAGCGAATGTTATCAAAAGCAGCCGCTTTATCCAAAAACTCAGACATGTCGTTCAGAGAAGTAGGATAAGCATTTACGCTAAATGACAAATTGTATTGATGGAGCAGCTCCTTCCATAAACCACTTTCCTCAGGAGCTGGCACAAATGCGTTAATGCCATCGAATCCGCTCTCCGCTATGATCTTAAATTTCCCTTCAATATCAGGCGCATATCCCGCCGTTCCTTGCAATCCATTCATACCCCACCAAGACATCTCAACCTGCAATTTATCTGCTATTTTCATTATCGATTAGTGCGGATATGCCGTATCAAATTCAACTCCGCATGGGCCTCCGTCCGTGTTGATCTCCAAATCGACAACTGTACCGTCCTGTCTAAACAAAGGGCGATAGTGATCACTAATATGAGTTGCAGACGCATTCGCATAATGGCAAATGAAGGCTCTGCGGAATTGATCCTTTGTCTTGTTTCTATAAGACCCATGAATCAAATTTCCGTTGAAAAATAGAACGTCGCCTTTGTCCATAATAACCGGCATTGCTTTATGATCCTTCGGCGGCTTTACGTAATGGGAAGTGAATGATTCCGCTACGTCTGCCAGTTCAGGACAACTAATTTCATGCTCACTCGTCTTCGGAACAACAAGCAAGCTGCCGTTCTCCTCATTTGCCGCATCGATTGCAGTCCACGCCGCAATGCAATTGCCAGGCTCCACCTGCAAATAAAAATTGTCCTGATGCAGAGCCTGACCTCTTGAGCCAGGAGGCTTGTAATAAAACATGCTTTGAGCTGCAAGTGCCTCTTCACCATAAAGATCGGCTAATACTTCCATGACTGGCTGATGGAGCAGATATTTTTTGGATGTCTCGTTAAAGCGATGCGGATGCATTACCCGTGGATACCGCTTTAACGGATCATCTGTCGTCCCTGACAAATCTGGCTCGAAATAACCTGGCACCGCTTTATGACTCATTTCCTCAAAAGTGTCTTCGATCGTACGAATGTCTTCTTGTGAAAAAAGGTTTTTTATTATGATATAGCCCTCTGTACGAAATTGATTAACCTGCTCCTCCGTTAATGCCTGCAAAACTTTTGTCATCGCATAACGCTCCTTTACTGAAACAATCATTCTTCTTGACATAATCATAGAGCTTTCGTTATTTTTAAGGAAGAATGATTACTGCTGAAAACTACTGGTATTATGCTATTCCAACTATTCTGGAGGAGATAGATATGCTTCCACATCACAGGAAAGAAGCTGAAATCGAAACACACGGCGGCGTGTTTCTAAGCGGTCTTAATGATGAATCCGATTCCTATCGTTGTCGTAGGCCAAACGGAATAAGTGATTGGCTCATCTTTTACACCTTAGAGGGCGAAGGCTATTTGCGTACACCCGCTGGAGAGAAACGTTGCCGCAGTGGTCAAATCGGGTTGCTGCGCGCTGGCATTCCCCACGAGTATGGGACGGTGCCGGGAAACCGCTGGCATTTTTATTGGGCACATTTTCAAAAACTACCTGAAATCGACTATCTGCCCAAAGAGGATAGCATCGTCATCACGATTCCAGACGGCAATATGCGAAGCAGAGTGCATCTAACCTTCGATCATATTTTGAGTGACTCGAGAGAACGAGCAAGCTTTTGGCAAATGTTATGTGAGAACGCGCTGCGCCAAGTTATTTTGCTCACAGCTCAGCAGTTCGATAAACGACTCGATCCCCGTATCGAGCTAGCCCTGCAATATTTATCGCGGCATATGGATCAACCGATCCGTCTTGAACAATTGGCATCATCGGTTGGATTATCCCTCTCGCGACTATCCCATCTCTTTAAACAGGAAACAGGCACAAGCGTGGTGGAGCATCTGAATCATCTGCGGCTCCAGCAAGCGGCTCTCTTAATCGAGCATATGGGCCGATCGGCAACTGAAGCTGCGCTTGATGTTGGCTTTAATAATTACAATCATTTTGCCGCATTGTTCCGTAAAACGTATGGAATGAGTCCAAGAATGTACAAAAAGGACAAAGCAACTCACATCGAGTAGCTTTGTCCTCTAATCCTTACTATTCAATAGCTAATTTTCATTAAACCTTCTGCACAGCCAGATCAAGCCAGTCCATTTCTTCCTTGGTCAACGTAATGAGTGAGCCTGCATCACAGGAATGAAGCTCCTCTGCTGATTGCGCTCCGATCAAAGCACAGGTTGGGAACGGTTGGTTAAGCACGTATGCAAGCGCAATCTGGATAGCACTAACGTTTTTCTCAGCTGCCAGCTGCTTAGCGCGTGCAAGCCGCTCCCAATTCTCATCGCTATAGAATACGCGTACGAGATCCTCATTATCTCTAACCTCTGGAGAAAATCTTCCCGTAAAGAAACCTCTTGCCTGCGATGACCAAGATAGCAGCGGAAACTGCTCTTCTTCATGCCAAGCGCAAGTTTCCTCATCAGCGGAGACGCAGCCATACCAGAATGGTTCATTCGCTTTCGCAAGGCTAAGATTCGGACTGCTGAATGAAAAGCCAACAAGCCCATTTGCTGCGGCGTATTCGTTTGCTTCCTTAATTCGCTGCCACGTCCAGTTTGATACGCCAATTGCTCTAACGGTGCCTGCTTTCACATGTTCATTGAGAATATCGATAACATCTCCCGCTGGAACAGCAGGATCATCCCGATGCAGCGCATAAAGGTCGATATAGTCGGTTTGCAGACGCTTCAGGCTTTCCTCCAAATCTTGTGCAATGGCCTCCTTGTTCACACGCGGACCAGTATGATCATGATGAGCGCCTTTGGTCAAAATAACCATTTGCTCGCGATTGCCGCGTTCCTGCATATAACGGCCAATAACTTCCTCGCTTTGTCCGCCGCAATAAATATGTGCAGTATCGACTGAATTGCCTCCAATCGCTAGAAAAGCATCTAGGTTTGCTGCTGCTTTCTCGTAGGAATCGTGAAAAAAATAATCTGAGCCCTTCATTAAGCGTGATACCTGCTTGGGTGAACCTTCTATTTGAATAAATTCCATCGTTGTTTTCCTCCTAAATTGTGGTTTAGTTATATTTTAATACGTATACGCTCATGAGCAGAAAGCAGACAAGCATCGATGACTTTCATGTTATTTACAGCATCGGTACCGCCGAACTGCAGCTCTGATATGCCGTTAATGGCATTTGCCATATGATCGGCCTGTAGAGTGTAGGCGTTAAGATGCGGAACCTCCACTTCTCGGCGCTCTCCTTTTGCATTTACGAAGAAATTACCGCTTCCCGGTGTGCCAGTCACAAATGCAGATGGAACTTCGATAATGCCATCCGTACCTAGCACCTCAAGCGGGTTGCGGAATGCTGCCCACATGCCGCAATCAAACGTCAGTGAAACCGCGCCTTCAAACTCTATTAGTCCAGATGCCATCATATCGACATGATCATGCTCTGGTGAGAACAAAGCTTGAACCGTAACGGCCTCGGGTTCCTTCCCAAGCAGCAAGCGAGCGGCATTAATCGGATAACAGCCCACATCGTAAATCGAGCCGCCTCCCCATTCCTTGCGGTATCTCACGTTTTCTTTATGTCCTGCATTGTTGAAGGTAAACGCGCTGCGAATGCCGCGAACGTCTCCTATTTCTCCATCTTCAATCACTTTTTTGATCATGTCATATCTAGGGTGATATCGATACATAAAAGCTTCGGACAACAACACGCCTGCTTTCGCAGCGGCTTCTGCCATCTCAGCTGCTTCTTTTGCAGTCAAAGCAAGCGGCTTCTCGCACAAAATATGTTTGCCAGCCTCAGCAGCCCGGATTGTCCACTCTCTATGCAAATGATTTGGGAGCGGAATGTATATGACGTCAATAGAAGCATCCGCAAGCAGTTCTTCATAGCTGCCGTAAGCAACCGGTATATTTAGCTCTTCTGCCGTCTTCTTTGCCTTGTCTACGTCACGGCTTGCAATAGCCGCTACCTCATTTAATTCCGAAAGATGAAGGCCTGGTATGACCGCCCCTTTGGCGATTCCTGCGCAGCCCATAATGCCCCATTTTAGCTTTTTCGTTGTCACTCCATCGTCACCTCAACCATTATTTTATTATTATATTGTGATTACGAGCTGAAACAAGCTATTCGATAAGTTCTCATTGCAGCTCCATAATCGTCCGATACAAATTAGTATCAAACGATTACATTGTGCTTGCCTCTAGTTTAAAGTAGATAACTGAAAAATAAAATGATATTATTTTGTTGTAGATTAAAACAATATTGTCATTGAGGTGAGCATCATACAAAGGCAAATCCATCTGCTTACGCTGCCAAACAGCCCGTTTTTTTGTTTGCCTGAATCTGTCGGAAACTACTGGAATGAACCTGAGCATTACACGATGCGTCTGGCTGGAGCACTGAACAACTTCAATATTCATTACGTCGTATCCGGGAAAGGTTATGTGGAGTGGGATGGCGAGGTGCATACGCTTGAAGCTGGAGAAGCCGTTCTTTATTTCCCGTTGCAGCGGCAGCATTACTACAGCAGCAAGGATGATCCATGGGATATACGGTGGGTTCATTTCTATGGAAGCGGACTTCAGGATTATATGATTGAAAGAGGTTTTCACAAAAGCCAGCTTTGGACGATCCGGCAGCCGACCGCTTGGGAACAGGTACACGAGGAGCTGCTGGTCGAGGCTGAAACGTTTCGCATGCTGCACCCAACAAAACTTTCTGCACTAACCTATGCCATACTCGCAGTGTTTATCGAGCAGGCTGTGCCTATTTCCGGCAGCAAAGCAAGTACAGCAGGCAACCGCATCTTAAAGCTGCTCCCTCTGATGCAGCAGGAAGCGGCTGAGCCGTTCATACTTGAGCAATGGGCTGAGAAAGCTGGAGTGAGTCCTTACTACTTCTGCAAATTGTTCCGAAATGTCATGGAAATGACGCCAATGGACTTTATTACACGTTGCCGCCTACAGATGGCGAAGCAATGGCTTCTGGAACGCAAGGATGTTAATATCGGACAAATTGCCAGTGATGCCGGTTATCCGAGCGTCAGTTACTTCAACAAAAGATTTATGGCGCATGAGGGGATGACACCTACTTCATATCGACAACTTTACGGGGTCTAACTCGAATGTTACTTTTGGCGCTGTAAGAACACATTGCGCTTATTGCCCTCTTTCGCAGGTAATCAAACTACACTTGGGCTCTGAAAGAACCTATTGGTTCTTACAGCCACTTGAAATTGTTTCTTTTGGCACTGTAAGAACACATATGCGCTTAATGCCCTCTTTTGCGAGTAACCAGACTGCACTTTGGCCATGTAAGAACCTATGGGTTCTTACAGCCACTTGAGTATGGTACTTTTGGCGCTGTAAGAACAGATATGCGCTTAATGCCCTCTTGCGCGAATAACCACCCTGTACTTGGGCTTTGTAAGAACAAATATGCGCTTAATGCTCTCTTTCATGAGAAACCAGACTGCACTTTGGCCCTGTAAGAACCTATTGGTTCTTACAGCCACTTGAGTATGTTACTTTTGGCGCTGTAAAAACAGATATCCGCATAATGCTCTCTTTCGCGAGTAACCAAGCTGCACTTGGACCCTGTAAGAACCTATGGGTTCTTACAGCCACTTGTGTATGTTTCTTTTGACGCTGTAAGAACACATATGCGCCTAATCATCTCTTTCGCAAGTAACCAAACTGCACTTGGGCGCTGTAAGAACCTATGGGTTCTTACAGCCACTTGAGTATGTTACTTTTGCGCTGTAAGAACACATATGCGCCTAATCATCTCTTTCGCAAGTAACCAAGCTGCACTTGGGCCCTGTAAGAACCTATTGGTTCTTACAGCCACTTGGAAGTGTTCCTTTTCGTGTTGTAAGAACACATATGCGCTTAATGCACTCTTCCATAAGTAACCCGAATGCACAATGGCGCTGTAAGAACACATATGCGCTTAATGTCCTCTTCCGTAAGTAACCCGAATGCACAATGGCTCTATAAAAACCTATTGGTTCTTACAGCCACTTGAGAATGTTACTTTTGACTCTGTAAGAACACATATGCGCTTAATGCCCTCTTTCGTGAGTAACCAGACTGTTCTTGGGTTCTATAAGAACCTTACCGAAATTCTTCTATTAGATGAGCCGACTACCTTTTTGGACATGTGTCATCAGCTCGAAGTGCTGGAGACACTCGCAAAAATAAACCGAGAATACGGAACGACGATCGTAATGGTCCTGCATGATCTACAGCAGGCAGCTGCTTATTGCCATCATATGATTGCGATGAAAGACGGTGAGCTTGCTGACTCTGGAGAACCACGAACCATGATTACGCCACGTTTCATGCGCTCCATATTTGATTTGGATGCGAGAATCAGCTTTGCTGAGCGTTATCCGATTATCATTCCCATACCCAAAACCGACGAGGAGGAAGAAACGATGATTATTGTGACGAATGTATCGCAAATTACGAAGGGTGAAGGAGAAAAGCTTGTTGAGCGTTTTGATCGGGTTGGCAAGGTCGAGGAAATGGAAGGTTTTCTTGGTCTTGAGGTGCTTCTCACGCAAAACCTAAAGGACTATGATGAAGTTTCCATTGTAACAAGGTGGCAATCAAGAGATGATTTCAACAACTGGACCAAAAGCGAGGCATTCCGTGAATCTCATTCCCACCGTAAAACACCAGAATACATTTTGTCCAACAAAATTATGTTTCAGGAAGTCAAAGTAAAGCGCACCCCACTCCCTGCTGCCGAGCGCAGCGACGAACTGCTTGCCCAGTAGTAATGCCTCTTCCGTAAACAAACTTGCAAGACAGCAATCTCTACTTTACATTAGGCGATTGCTGTCTTGCATTCATTTATTCAAATAGACGAGCTGTTCGGCTGCTATATGAATGCTCAACCTTTTACAAAGACACCAGCGTTCCGCCTTCATTGGCAGAGCGCAGTTCCGCTTCGATGATTTCAAGCGTGCCAACAGCGCTCTCAGGTGCACAGATCGATACCGGCTTACCATTATGAATGGATTCAATGAAATATTTGAGTTCGCGATAATAACCCATATCATCAGACAATTCGGCGATAAAGCTTGGCGCATCATTTGGATTGACCTTCACTTGACCATTTTCAAAAACGAGATTTCCGCCTTCAAAATTAACGCGATACGTCATGGAGAAACCGTAGTCTCCCTCCAGCGTCCAGTCTGCCTGCGCATTCAGTACCTTCCCATCCGGATAAATATAATGTGTAGACACTACATCGTAGCCGCTGCCCGGAATGACATTGCGGGCAATCGTCGACACCTTCTCAGGTTTGCCAAACAGCCAGTGAACCATATCCGCATCATGAATGTGCATGTCCACTAAGCAGCCTCCGCTTTTGCTGCCATCGAGGAACCAACCCTTTGGCGCGCCTGACCCCCTGAAGAAATAACCGCCCGTAACTGCTCCATAACGCCCATCCTCAACACAAGCCTTCAAGTATTCATAAGCTGGCCAGAAGCGCAAGCATTGACCGATCATCAACGTTTTTCCGGTGCGCTCTGCTGTATTTGCCATGCGCCAGCCATCCTCTGAACTGCCAGCCACAGGTTTCTCGCACATTACATGTATTCCTCTCTCTAGCAGCATACACGTTAAGTCTGCATGCAGATTAGTAGGCAATGTAATATCAACGATATCTAGTTCTTCATTCTCCAGCATCGCCGCAATATTATCGTACAAACGGTAAGGCGCAAGATCATATACATCTTGTTCTGTCGCGATATTGCCAGACGCCTTGCCTTCCTTCAACTCCTCGATCAGCAGATCGCAGATCGCTACGAGCTGCACAGGAGCCCCTTCCGCAGCAAGACGTACATAATTGTCAAAATGCATCCGACCCATAAAACCAAAACCGATTAAACCAACCTTTAACATATTAAAAACCTCCTTGTCATTTTTAGAAAAATATGAATTCTAGCGGCCTAATATTGCATCCATCGCTTTTGAAGTGTTGAAAATGATTTGTTCGGAATGATGATTGTACGGCGGGATCATTTCTCCAGTTACATAATTGTCATAGCCAATCGCATTAAGCGCCTGCATGACAGCTGGGTAATCAACATCACCTGCTAACAGATCAACAAAGCCATGCAATCCACCTGCTTGGCGGCGATAATCCTTAAAGTGTACTTTCTTGATGCGATGACCCAAAATACGAATCCATTGCTCAGGATAACCGTTATGCAGCGCATTGCCGACGTCGAAATACGAGCCTACATAACTTGAGCCATGTGCATCAATAAAGGAACGCATCTCAAGCGGTGATAATAAAAACTTGTTCCAAACGTTCTCAATGCCAATGGAGACACCTGCACTCTCTGCAAATGGGACGAGTTTCCCGATCGCTTCCAGCGCTCGGTCATATGCATACTCGTAGTCAGCAACTTCACTGCCTGGTATAAAGTCAACACCTACAGCGCCTGGAATGACCAAAATAGTGTCTACGCCTAGAGCGGCCGCAAGCTCCAGCTGCTTCTTGCATACATCGATTGCTTTCTCACGCGTTGCCGCGTTTTCACTCGTCATTGGATATGACCAATACAAGCCAGTTGCTAAACCTGCTATTTCCAGTTCATTTTCTTGTAATCGATTTTTGATTTCTTGAATCTCTTTGTCAGACGCTGCAAGGCTAAGCTCGCCCGTCTCATTCAAAGACAGCTCGATTCCATCAAATCCTGCTTTCTTTGCTGTACGAATGTTGTCTGCAATCGTTGTATCACCTTTAAAAGACCAAATATTAATCCCTTTTTTCATAAAAAAGCCTCCTATATTTATGTTTTAAATAAACAATAACCTGCCAAATTTACGGGGAAGATGAAAGTTTACGGCTTTAGTAGCCTGCCAAGCCTGGTACTCACGGTTGCCAAGCCTGTCCTCATCAATTCGGTAAAAATTCACTCTCCAGCTTAATCCCTGTTCGAAGGGCCGCTTGAAATTTCCAACCGGAATATGCACGAAATAAACCCGTCTAGCTTCGCCATCCGCTAGAGCAGCAGTCTGAAGACCCTCAAACCTCCAAGCTAAGTCCGTCGCTGTTATCGTGGCCTCGCCGTCACTTGCAATCAGCGCATCAAAAACAATATTATTCGGGCTTACTTCAAGCTCTAGATAACGATTTCCAGTACCATCCTCATCGATAAACAGCTCAACGACATCCTGCTCATAAAGTGGCTCATCCCGCAAAGTAAAATCAGAAACAACATGTGAATCCTCGCATAAATATCGAATGTGCAAATATTTCGGACTCCAGCATGCTCGCACTTCCGTACGCTCCTTAGGTTGATTGCCAGTGACTGTGTCTACCAGTTCAATCGCATCAAAGCTATCCCAATGGATAGTACCAAAGTCGGCGTCTTCTAGACTGCTCGGCAGTTGTCTGCAAAGGTAGGTTTTACTCTCTTGAAACGCAGCAGCCTCCATTTGTTCAAACTCCTTTTTAGATTATTACGTTATATTGAATTTACAGCTGCAACATGTGATAATACCTTTATAATAAACGATTCATCCTTAAATTTATTTAGCTAGAAAAGCGATTTTTTGGACAATTCCGTTCTTTTTTATTCTTTCTATTGGAAGGAGCCTGCCGCTTGGAAAAGTCTGAATCCCTCTTTCCACGCATTCGTTCAACACCGTTCCGTGAATGGTCGCCCAGCGTACATTACGCGCAGTTTCAGCGCTTGCCAACCGGTGTTCTGCCAAGGCGTAGATTATATGATTACGAGCTGCTTTACGTGTGCCAAGGCGAAGCAGCTACAACGATGCATGGGCAACGCTACAAGCTTGAAGCTGGTCAGCTTATCTTTTTGTCTTCTGGCGTCTATCACCAAAATGAAGTCGTTTCGAGCCCTAACGCTCGATTTCTCGGCATTCATTTCGATTTTTTTGATGAGCTTGATATCCAGACAGAAGCTGACATGGTCGTGAACGAAGCAGCCGTTTTGCCACATAAATTCACTTATGAGCCTTATATGGAAGGTTTGGCTCCATTGTCCGATCATCCCGTCTATACTCCGCCGCTCGTATGCGTTCAATTGATGGAGCAGCTAGTCCATGAATTCACAATGCGCCCGCTCGGATATGAGCTAGTCTGCAAATCTCTAATGCTTCATATATTTGCTCATTTGCTACGATCACCAACGTCTCAATCCGCCGGACAAACCTCTCTTCATGGCGGCAAAATTGCCGAATTAATGGAGGAAATTGAGGCTTCACCGTCTACCAATTGGACAAACAAAGCGATTGCAGAGAAACTAAATTTAAGCATCGACCATACAGCGAAGCTGTTTAAGCAAATCGCCGGCATACCTCCTAGCGAATATGTTCAGTCTATACGTCACCGAGAAGCAAGAAGGCTGCTTCGGGAATCCGAACTGTCAATAGAGAACGTTGGGAGCGTCGTCGGCTATTCCGATATCCATTACTTCAGCCGTATATTCCGCCGTCATGAAGGAATATCCCCCCGCGAATACCGGAAATTATCAAATATTTTATAATGGGCTGGATAACAACAAAAGCCGGATACCTTCACTGGTATCCGGTTTTCGTTATTCATTCACGTCCTTACTGCTGCATTTGGACAAACTTAAAGACCTTTCTTAAATTTGTCCATTGAGTAAGGCTTATGTATTTATTATGATTATATTAACCGATAATGATTATCATTATCTTATACCATCATTTGGGGGAGAACTAACATGTATCGAGGAACAAAATCAGCCGCTCTTTTGGCTACGTTCGCACTAATGGGAAGCATATTGCTAGCCTGTGGCAGCAATTCAGCAAATTCGGGTAATACAGCAAGTCCAACTGCTGAAGCAACAAAAGCACCTGCAGCTACGGAACAAGCAGCAGAAACGACCCGCTCCTTCACCGACTGGTCGAAGCATGTGGTAGAGGTACCGGTTACTCCGCAGCGTGTTATCTTTCACGGAGAAACCACAGGAGATTTGCTTGCGCTTGGTGTCAAGCCGGTCGGCGTCATGCAGGATATCATTAAAGGCACGGTATTTGAGCAGCAGCTCACAGATGTCGAGGACGTAGGTTTTCCGTTAAGCGTTGAGAAATCATTGACACTGCAGCCTGATCTTATCATTTTTTCGAATTCGGACGAACAGCAATACGAGGTTATTTCTAAAGTTGCTCCAACCGTAACGTTTAACTCCTTCGCCACGCTGGAGGAGAGAATGCGTACATTAGGGGATTTGTTGAATAAGAAGCAAGAAGCTGAGGATTGGCTTGCGGAGCACGCGGTCAAAACAGCAGAAATGTGGAAACAAATTCATGATAGCGGCATTAAAGAAGGCGAGACCGCATCTGTTTTCACAATGTATCCAGGCAACCGGCTATTTATTATGGCAGGTACAGGGCTCCCGCAATTTCTATATGAGAAAGGCGGCTTCAAGCCAACGCCTATCATCCAAGATATCATCGATAAGGAGCAAGGTTTTGTAGAAATTTCCTCTGAGCTGCTGCCAGAATATGCAGCTGATCGCATCTTCATTTTAAATCCGGTTGCTCCTGATGCGCAGCAATCAACGAACGAGCTAATGAAAAGCGATATATGGCTCAAGCTCCCTGCCGTGAAAAATGGACAAGTGTACAATTTGGATTTACTCAAAGCGTCCAGTGACGCACTTTCTAGAGAATGGCTGATTGAAGAGCTGCCAAAAGCGCTTATAAAAAAATAAATGCTGCTTATCGTTTGTTAAACAAGAAGAAGCTCTTCAACTACTGTTGATTAGCTTCTTCTATTTGATTATAATGAAATCAATTGATAACGATTATCAGTATCGAAATGAGGTTACAGCCATGCCTGACTTTACACATCCGACTTTACCCCTACGATCGTTAAGCTTTCATTTTGTGGATATGAAGCTGCACAGCCATTCGGAGGTCGAAGTATTAGCGGAGGAAGTGACTTCCTGTTACACGATGCTTATTTCCAAGAGCGGCTGCGGTAGATTGTTTACTGATAATCGCAGCTTCCTTTTCTCGTCATACAGTTCTTTCCTTCTCTCACCGAATACCGTTTACCAATTCGAAAATATAGACGATAGCAAATTGGAATACTACCTTATCTCCTTCCATATCTTTCATTTAAAAAATAGTATTCCTGAGCACTATAGCGAGCAGCTATTCCCAAATCGTCAAGAGCTGCGTGTTTATCCGCTTGCACAATGGATTGATTTGCTGAGCCAGTTGTATACCGGAATCACGAGCTGCGATAACATTGAAGCGCATCGACAGCAAACGCATTTTCAGAAGCTCATCGGATTTGTTCTTGATCTCAACTTACAATTCGACCGCATGACCGGCTCCACGCAAACCGTTGAACAAACGATTCAATATATGCAAAATCATTTTCAGAACACGATAACCGTCAAACAGCTAGTCGATATGGCCAACGTTCCAGCTTGGCAGTTCACTTCCATTTTCAAAGAGCTCACCGGCAAGAAGCCGTTAGATTATTTGAATGAACTTCGGATCAATCGGTCCAAAGATTGGCTTATACATACCGATAACACACTACGCGATATAGCAGAACGTGTCGGTTTCACCGATGAGTATTATTTCAGCCGCCGCTTCCGGCTTATGACCGGTTTCTCGCCAAGGCAATATGCGATTTCGATGCGCCAAAACATACTCGTTAAGGATTGGGACGGGCACGAGGTCAGCATTCCTGCCAAGCCAAATCGAATCTTTTATTGTGGAGAAAGTACCGGAGATATGAAGACGCTTGGCATTCAGCTAGTAGGAAGCCATATGATCAGTAAAGGTGAGCCCTTCCGCTGGGAACAGGCTTCTGCTCTAACGCCTGACATCATTATTTTTGACCATTCCGATGAAAGACTATATGCGCAAGTGTCTGAGCTTGCCCCTACGCTCACCTATAATTCACGAGGCACTCTTGAAGAGAGGCTGCTCATGCTTGGAGAGTGGTTTGGCAAAAAAAAAGAAGCCCAGCAATGGCTTCTTCATTATAATAGCAATACATTGTTAATGTGGCAGCAGCTTCAAACACTCATTCGGCCTAATGAGACAGCTTCCGTATTTATCTATCATCGGGGGGAGCGTTTATTTGTAATGGGCAATATCGGTTTATCCTCAATACTGTACCATCCAGACGGATTCCTCCCTACAAGAAAGGTTCAGGACGTTTTAAAGTCAGGAAGACCGTATAAGGAAATCACAGAAAAAACCATTCAACAATATGCAGGCGATCGTGTGTTCATGATGCTGCCCGAAAGCCCCGAATCAAGAGCAGCCATGGAGAAATTGGTGCGCAGCCCAATATGGAGAAACCTTCCTGCCGTCAAAAATGGCTTCAGTTACGTGCTCGATGAACGCGACTGGAATCAGGAGGATGCTTCAACAAGGGACAAGCTGCTCTCGCTTCTCCCCGTGCTGCTGAGCCAATCCTCATAAATCCCATTATGCGCCGAATTGAGCTTGGTGAAGCCTGCTGTAAGCGCCGCGTGCATGCAGCAATTCATCATGCTTGCCTTGCTCGGCAATCCCTTGCTCCGCTACAACAACGATTCGGTCAGCATTTTTGATAGTGGCAAGACGATGTGCGATAACAAGCGTCGTTCGACCGCGGGACAGCTCGGCAAGAGCTAGCTGAATTGCCGCTTCCGTCTCGGTATCAAGCGCAGAGGTCGCCTCATCCAAAATGAGAATCGGCGGGTTCTTCAGAAACATTCGGGCAATGGAGAGCCGCTGCTTCTGCCCCCCAGAGAGCTTAACGCCTCTCTCGCCTATAAGTGTATCCAATCCTTCAGGCTGCGATAATACAAGCTCCTCCAGCTGTGCCTGACGAGCTGCGTGCATGATCTCTTCCTCCGAAGCTCCGAGTTTGCCGTAAGCAATATTTTCTCGAATGGATCCATCGAAGAGGAACACATCCTGCTGGACGATCCCAATGTTGGAGCGCAGCGATTCAAGGGTCATCTCGCGCAAATCAATGTTGTCGATCGTAATCGACCCTTCATCCACATCATAGAAGCGTGGGAGTAAGCTGCATAACGTTGTTTTCCCAGCTCCCGATGGCCCAACGAGTGCTACCGTCTCTCCTGCACGTATTGATAAGCTGAGTCCCTGTAGAACTTTCTCTTTATTCTCATAGCCAAACGTTACTTTATTAAACTGAATATTACCTTTGAGATTGCTGATAGCTTTCGCATTCGGCGCATCGTCGATATCAGGTGCTGTCTCAAGTAATTCCAAATATCGTTTAAACCCGGCTATTCCTTTTGGATACGTCTCAATGACAGAATTAATCTGTTTAATCGGACCTAAAAATACGTTCGAAAGCATGACGAACGCGATGAACTCGCCATAGCTCATGTCGCCTTGAATAACAAACCAAGTACCGCATACGAGTACGAATAAAGAAATTAGCTTCATTAGAATAAAGCTGATCGATGAATTCCATGCCATCACGCGATAGGCAATCAGCTTCGTCAAACGGAATCGGCCGTTATTTTCGGCAAAACGAGCCATTTCATGTTTTTCATTCGCAAACGCTTGAACGACACGAATGCCGCTTACATTATTTTCAACGCGTGCATTGTAGTCGGCAATATCAGAGAACATCCGATTAAAGGCGGCTGACATTTTGCGGCTGAAGTACAGCGACAAATAAATCATAAGCGGAATAATGACAAAGGTCATTAAAGCTAGTTGATAATTAATGCTCAGCATTATACCGAACGCTCCAGTGAGCGTCATTATGGCAATGAACAAATCTTCCGGCCCATGATGGGCGATCTCACCAATATCCATCAAATCATTTGTCATGCGTGACACCAGATGGCCCGTCTTGTTATTGTCGAAGAAACGGAAGCTCAGCTTCTGTACACGATCAAACAGCTGTTTGCGCATATCAGACTCGATGTTGATTCCCAGCTTGTGGCCCCAATATGTAACGACATAATGTAATGCAGAGCTGAACACATAGATGACTAAAAGCCCAACACACGCATACAAAATCCATTTCCAATTGCCGCTCGGCAGCAAATCATCCACAACCCGGTTAACGGCAAGCGGAAAAGCAAGTTCAAGCAACGCAGCCAGAATGGCACATGAAAAATCTAAAATAAACAGTTTCTTGTAAGGCTTGTAATAAGCAAAAAAACGACGCAGCATATCCAGCTTCCTTCCTAACCTATTCTTATTATGCAATAAATGATAACCATTATCATTTGTAGCTAGTTTATCGTAGAACAAAACCCTTATTATCGGCAATGGACAAATGCGAGCATTTTATTGTACAAAATGAAACTAGCATCAATTAAGGGCTAATGTCATGATTTTGTAGATGTCATGTCCTTTTCTCACCATTTCATGCCTAATAGAGCTGTGCTAAAGTAGAATCACTACGATGAAAAGAGGGGTACTAAAATGACTAGAACGATCCGAATCGGAATTATAGGAAGCGGCGGTATTGCAAGAGCGCATGCTTCAGCTTATAAAAAGATGCCTCTTCAAGTGGAGATTGTTGCTGTGGCAGACAGCATAGCAGGAAAAGCGCAAGCTTTTATCGAACAAGAGGGCCTTGTTAACGCCGTTGCTTTTGATGATCATAAGAAGTTGCTGGAGCTTGATCTCGACGGTGTCAGCATCTGCACACCAAACTTTGCTCATTCAGAGACTTCTATAAACGCTTTAAATGCCGGCAAGCATGTGCTCGTTGAAAAACCGATGTCCGTTACACTCCAGCAGTCCATCGATATGGTTGAAGCCGCTGAGCGTAGTGGAAAAATATTGACCGTAGGCTTTCAGCCAAGATACGACCCGAATATGACGTTGATTCAAGAGATTGTCCAATCGGGAAAACTTGGTAACGTTTACTTTGTCGAGACGGGCGGCGGCAGACGGCGCGGCATGCCTGGCGGCACGTTTATTTCCAAGGAGCTTGCAGGCGCAGGCGCGATGGCTGATATCGGCTGCTATTCACTCGATATGGCGCTTAATGCGCTCGGTTACCCTAAGCCTCTTACCGTATCAGCTTATACATCGAATCATTTTGGAACCAATCCGAAATACCACCGTGAAGCTGCGAATTTTGAAGTAGAGGATTTTGGCGTGGCGATGATTCGTCTTGAGGGCGATATTGTTCTTAATTACAAAATAAGCTGGGCTATGCATATGGATTCGCTAGGTGCAACGATGTTCCTTGGAACAGACGGCGGACTTAAAGTTACACCAGCGGGAACTGGGCCTTGGAGCGGCGTTTGGGATGGAAGCGTCGGCAGTATGACGCTTTATCACGATGTGGTAGATCAGCATATCCATTCTACGATTCCAGTGATCCAGCATGGACTGAACTTATTCGACGAGAAGGTTAGAGACTTTGTCGCAGCCATCGCGGAAGATCGCCCAGCTCCTATTCCTGGAGCGGAAATTTTGTACAACCAAGCAATTATCGACGGTGTTCTCCGTTCCGCAGCAAGCAAGCGCGAAGTTACAATAGAGCTGCCTTAAAGCTCGTCTAAAAAAATGGCGGTGCAAGATTTACTCTTGCCCGCCATTTTTGTATACTTTTTCAGGCAATCGTCCGCAAATAGAGAATCATAAGCAATCATTTCCGAGGTTATCCTTCCATACATTAATCTATACCCTGTAAGTTGGAAAGGAGCCCACGATGTACGGTAATCAAATCTATTATGCGGCTATCCCCATTCCCTGCAAAAGCGTGTCCACCATTGAAGTTTTAGGCGAAGGAACCGTTGCAGCTGCTCCAGATAGAGCGTTGGTCATCCTTGGAGCCATAACCGAAGGCAAGGAATTGCAATCGGTCCAGTCCGAAAATACACAAATCACAACGGACATCATTCAAGCTCTTCTCGATCTAGGCATCCCTCGCGAACATATCCAAACGAACGATTATCGAATCGAAATGGTGTATGATTACCCAGACGGCAAACAAGTTTTTCAAGGCTACAAATTGACCCACCTCTTACAAATCACCATCGATCAAGTTGATCAAACTGGATATGTAGTAGATACCGCTGTTTCTCACGGCGCCAACACCGTCTCTTCCATTCAGTTCTCGATTAAGGAAAGAAAACGATTTGAAATCGAGGCCTTGTCGCTTGCTGTCCAGAACGCCCGCCTGAAAGCTACAGCAATCTCGAATTCATTAGGAACATCCATCTCCAGAGTTCCCATCAAAGTCCAGGAACTTTCCCGCTCATCCGAACCTATCCCCGTCCAGAGAACCTTCCAATCGGATGCTTTAGTTACACCGATTGAGCCTGGACAACTGACGATCTATGCGGCAGTTCGTGTGTGGTACTCACAAATCACATAAAACAAATAAGCCGCTCCTTCAAGGAGCGGCTTCAACAGGTTTTGTTTACAATTAAACAGATGATATAATGCCGCGGTTACTGTTTTTTGCAAAGTTAATAATGGACTCATATTGCGTCTTAGCAATGCGACGGTCAGACATGGGAAGCTGAGGATTTTTGACTATCTCGGCTAACTTCTTGAGCTCATGCATTTCCTCAGTTGTCACTTTGACCGTTATTTTCCCCACACGCGCCACCCTCCTTTGATAGTTTGCGAAAAATCGATGCGTAAGCAAATTGTTTATCGGCTATGGTCATTATACGCAAAACTTAAGTAAACTTGCATATTATTTCGGAGGCGTTCGCGGATTTGGATCATCCATTTCTTCGGGAAACAAATCAGCAAACTCTTTATTCTGCTTACTCTTCAAGTAGGATAAGCCTGCATAGCCCGCAAGCAATGAACTGCTCACGACAGCAAAATTGTCCGATGTATTCGCCATAGCTAATGCTGTTTTTGCTAATATACCCGTTCCGATTGCAATCAACAAATCGCCTAGAAAGCCGAGATCAAAAAAAATCTTTTTCTTCGCATTGCTGTGATCTCTAAAACCAATCACAAATATAACAAAATAATAAATGCGTTGAATCCACTTTACTAACCAATTTGAAGAAAGGGATAATCCTTCTTCATCATATTCTATGACGAGTTTCGGTAATTCGATAATCCCATTTTTCACAAAATGTCCGATTAGGCCGCCTACTAAGCTCATGGAGATTGATAAGCCGAACACTTGAATAAAGGCTTGAAAGCTTGAAATAACCATCGCCGTATGACCACCTTTCAACAACACTCGTTTGGCAGCACTTTTTGGCACTACTTTCACTTTATGTTGCTGATACAGGGTTCACGACTATTATTTTTTTTGTCCATCCTCAAAAAGCTCTAACAACATGTTTGGAATTGAGCCACTCTGATTATTCATGATCAGTCGAAGCATCTCATCACCCAGGTCATCCTCTCGCTCTTCTTTAATGGCTGCTATCTCATTATGCAGTCGCTCCATCTTCTGATCCAGCGCGGACGCAGAATCCGCTGCCTCTTTTAGTTCATTCAGTAGATGAGGAGGTATCGCCTGCTTATATTTATAATAGATTTTGTGCTCCAGACTCGCCCAGAAATCCATCGCTATTGTCCTAATTTGAACCTCTACACAAACATTTTCAACTCGATCCGATATGAATACCGGCACTTCAATGAGAAGATGCAAACTTTGATAGCCGTTTGGCTTCGGGTTTTTTATATAGTCTTTAACCTCCAATAAGGTCAAATCACTCTGATTACTCAGCATATCGCTAATCCGGTAAATATCAGAAATAAAGGAACAGGTTATTCTCAAACCCGCAATATCTTTAATGTGATTCCGAATACCGTTAAAAGAAAGCTCGCTTTGCTTCCGAAATAACTTTTCTACAATGCTCTTTGGAGACTTTAAACGCGAGCTCGTATGCTCAATCGGATTATATTCATGCAATAAATGAAATTCTTCCTTTAATATTTCTACCTTTGTCTCCAGCTCTTGAATTGCAAATTTGTACATCATTAGAAAACGAGTAATTTGCTGCTTCATGTCTTTCATTTTTTGCATTTGATCCATAACCATACTTCCGTATTCCCCTTCCAATTCATGCTGCTAAAATGTTTCGATTAGATTAGTTTCAACTAATCATCAAGCAATGTAAATATTCGTCTCAAATGTTCCAAATCCTCTTGTGAGATCCGCTCACTCATATATCGGATAATTGCATCATCATTTTCATTAGCAGACTCAACAAATTGTTTGCCTTCTTCTGTGATTTCCAGATAAACGACACGTCTGTCTTCATCACTGCGATTTCTGCGAATAAGCCCTCTTTCCATGAGCTTGTCTCCTATGAGTGTAACTCCACCCGCTGTAATCAATAACAAGTCAGCTATATCTGTCGATTTCATAGGACTTTGTTTATCAAGATGCTGGAGCATTCTCGTTTGATTAATGGAGAAGCTGCAATCTATTCCTTTATACCATTCGGTTTTTAGTTTTTTATAAACAACCTTTAATAGCGGAAACAGTTCTTTCCATTCCTCATAGTTTTTCATGTTCAACCTCATTTCTACCGTATTGTTGACTTCTTGTCACTATAATAACTATAATTGCGTTGGTAACCTAATTAATTTATAAAATAAGTTCACCGAGGTGAATCCAATGTGCGCGGATAAATATGAAAATGTTACAGACCTAATCGATGTTTTCCAGAAATTCGCTAAAGCAGACTGGCGAAAAAAAACGATGTGGGGCGGTCTTAAAGCTAGCGAAGTTAGAATGCTCGTTTGTGTAAAAAAAAGCAATGATAAAGGTTCAACAGGGACGACTGTTACAGAAATAAGTAAAATGCTGCAAGTCACCTCACCAACCGTTACACAGATGCTTAATAGCTTAATTGCTGCCGGTTATGTCGTTCGTACGACCGATAATACAGATCGAAGAATAACCGAAATAAAATTAACGGATATCGGTGATGAGCTTGCCCAAAAAGCAATTGAGCGTTTTCGCGCTATGTTCAATGGATTGATTGATCACTTAGGCAAGGAAAAAAGTGATCAGCTTGTCGTCATGTTAAATCAAGTTTTCAAATATCTAGAGTCTGCCAAAAGAAATGAAGACCTTTAATAAACAAAGGGGATTTCACTTCCTGCAAAAGCTGCTGGAAGCGAAATCCCTCCTATAGGAGCCGCTCTTATTACCTTTGAAGAGCAGGCTCTTTTTTCAATAAATCTGATGTCTCTACGATAGCTTCTTCCTTCTTGTCAGATGAGCGAAGCGGAATTTCTTTCAAGAAAAACACGAGTACGAATGCGACGATCAATAAGGACATACCGAACAAGAATACAACCGTCAACGAGTCGCTGAGTACCGAACGAACCATCTCGATGATGTGTGTGAATAAAGGTTGAATTTGTTCCGGCAGTGTCGCATGAAGCTCCTTGAGCTTCGGTTGATCTAGCAGCATTTGCGGATTAAGGAAGCTGGACAATTTCTCAGCTGTAGCCGCATCTACTTTCGTTAAATCAGGTCCTTCGCCTGCTGCCACAGCAGCCTCCAGCTTGCTTGTCAATGTGGAGTTCATAACGGTACCCATGACTGCAATACCAATCGTACCGCCTAGGTTACGGAACAAGGTAGCTGTTGCTGTAGCCACGCCAAGCTGTGAAGGCGCCACTGCATTTTGAACCGTAAGTGTAAATACTGGCATTGAAATACCAAGACCAATACCGAATACGATCATCGCAGCAACCGCAACGCCAACATTATTCATGAATGCCATCATAAGCATTCCTGCGACCATAAAAGGCATACCTATAAGAGCAAATCGTTTGTATTTCCCGGATTTGGAAATCCAGCGACCAGACATTGCACTTAGGAAAATCATCGCAATCGACATCGGCATATTTACGAAACCCGAGTTCGTTGGTGAAATACCAAGCACACCCTGCACGAAGAAAGGAAGATACATCATAGCGCCCATCATGCCGGCATTCATGAGGAAACCGACAGAGTTTGAGATCGTTACAATGCTGTTCTTAAACATAGACAAAGGCAATACAGGGCTTTTTGCTTGACGTTCTACAAGAATCAATAGAACTAATAACACAGCTGCTGTTGAAAACATGCCAATAATTTGAGGCGAGCCCCAGTCATATTTCGTGCCTGCCCAAGAGAAGCCGAGCAGCAATGAAATAAGCATGAGTGAAAGCAATATAGAACCCAAGTAATCAATTGATTCCGTTGTTTTACGCGCTGTTTTGGGAAACATAGACCAGATCATCCCAAATGCGATAATTCCAAGCGGAAGGAAAATCCAGAAGATCCACTTCCATGCGATATGATCGACCATAAAGCCGCCTAATGTTGGTCCAATTACACTTGAAAAACCGAATATGGCCATCATTAAACCGGTCCATTTCGCCCGTTCCCTAGGTGCGAACAAATCTCCAACCGCCGTAACGGTTGCTGACATAAGAATACCGCCGCCTACACCTTGAATTCCTCGATAAGTAATGAGCTGGAATACCGTGGTTGAAGTACCGCATAAAAAAGCACCGATAATAAATAATACTATACCGACTAACAAAAACGGTTTCCTTCCGTAAATATCAGAAAGCTTACCTACAAGTACAGTAGCAATCGTTGATGTGAGCATATAGATGGTAATTACCCATGTGTAATACTCAATGCCACCCAAAATGGCAATAATGCGCGGCATTGCCGTACTTACGATCGTCTGATTGATAGCTGCGAAAAACATGGCTGCCATCAGAGCAATCATGATTGTTAACTTTTTTTTCTGACTCAATTGCTCCATATGCTCTGCACTCCTAAACATTTTTATTTATTATGGCCCATTGGCTGCCAAACTACTTCGCGAAATAGTTAGGTTGCCTACCTATTAGACAATGATACAATAACTTTAGTACTAAAACAACTGCCAATTCATTGTCATGCTGGATACACTTTAAAAACCTTAAATCGAATACTAACGCAAAAAAACAGGTCAGGGATATCCCTGACCTGTTTCTAAAATCATCTATATTAATCGCCTAGCGGAAACCAGCCTGGCGTATGGACAATAGCCTGCCAAAGCGGGGTTGGAACAACCAAACGATCTTGATCGTCCTTGCTTAGCGTTGTTTTAATTTCTGATTCGCGACCGTCTTGCACTTTCTCGACCCAATCGGGCTCGACAATGATTTCACGGCCAATAGCAACAAGCGGAATTCCGATATCTAGAGCCTTCACAGCATCTTCTGGCGTATGAATGGAGCCGACGCCGATAATCGGTATTAAATGACCTACACGATCATTTATCCACTGCATACGCGTTTTCGCTTCATCGGCGCCTCGTTTAGGCAATGACCAGAAATCCATCAGCGACACATGTAGATAATCGAGTTCTTTGCTTGTTAGTTCATCAAGAAGTTTAAATGTATCCGACATCGTAATTCCTGGTGTCGTTGCTTCCTCAGGAGAGAATCGGTATCCAACCAAAAAAGGCTTTTTCGCAAAGGCTGCAACAACTCGCTTCACTTCATCAACGACTGCTAATGGGAAGCGCAATCTGTTCTCAATACTTCCACCCCAGCGATCCTCACGTAAATTAGAATGAGCGGAGAAAAACTGCTGGACAAGGTAACCGTTCGCGCCATGAATTTCAACGCCATCAAATCCCGCTTCAATAGCTCTTCTAGTCGTTTCTCCAAAATCACGAATAATGGCTTCAATTTCCGCATCTAATAATGCTCTAGGCACAACCCCAGCGTTCTGCTCTGAAGGCACAGCACTCGCACTTACCACATCACCATTTGGAACGAGGTTAATTGGACATTCTCTGCCGCCATGGAAGATTTGAAGCACCGCTTTAGCGCCCTTTTCTTTAATCGTTGTTGCCAGGCGCTGCAGACTTGGAATCATGTCATCGCTATCGCTTGCAAACTCTCCGTGAAATCCTTTTCCGCTTGGTGAAACGTAAACACAAGCTGTAACGACTAGGCCAACGCCACCCGATCTTCGGCTATAATAGGCTAACTCAGAATCAGACACTGTTCCATCTTCATTCGATGAAAAATTCGTCATCGGCGCCATAACGATCCGATTTTTTAATTGAATACCATTTTTAAAGTTCATTTTTTCAAACATTGGCAAATAGGTTGATTTCATTTATTTCATCTCTCCCGTTGTCCTGTCTTTATCCCTCAAACTGTAACTTTTTTGTGTACTGTAATCTTATTTCATACAGTTCGCGTTGTCAAGCAGCAAAAAAGCACTCTGAACCCCAAGGCTCAAAATGCTTATTTATCCTTCCCTATTACGTTTGCTTATATAAATACTCTATTTCGCTTTTATTGTTATACAAGATCCAAAATTGATTCGCAATTGCATCCGGATCATAGAAGCTTCCTTTGGCCACAAATCCGGCAATCGTTACCGTGCCGACATATATGCCATGCGGCTGAAGCTCCTGTGAAAGTGTAAATGCGAGAGATCGAATGCCTGCTTTACCGATCGACAAGGAGGACAAAGCTGCCGCAGGTTCAAGCGCTAATCCACCTCCAGTAAACAATATTGCACCTTTCTTTTGCTCAATCATAGCAGGAATCACTTGGTTCGCACTTGTTAATGCGCCGACAACATTAACTTTAAACTCGTCAATAAGCTGCGTTTCCGTTAAAGCTGTTGGTTTAACCTGAGAAATGACTGCCGCATTATAAACGAGAACTTCCGGAGATCCATAATGCTGCTCAATATAAGCAAATGCCGACGTTAAGGATGAAGAATCAGCTGCATCAGCCACAATGCTATACGCTTCAATACCTAGATCATTAAGTTCCTTCGTATATGTATCCAGAGATTCCGTCTTCCTCGCGGCGAGCACGATCCGAAAACCTTCTTTACCGAATTTCCTTGCAACACCCGCGCTTACACCCGGTCCTGCGCCGACAATTACTACTAGCGGTTTGCTCATCTTGATCTCTCCTTTTTGTTCAATCAATAAAAATTACCAAGTAATTAACTTATGGATAGGTTCAAATTTTATCATTTTTAGCATCCATCTTCTAATTCAATTTTTCTATATCCTAATAGTGAAATTACGCTGCTCGAATAAAAATAGCCCCCTATAATCAAATACATAACAGCAGTTCCTGTATGTGCTTGATTATTGAGAGCCTAGTCCTTTTGGCTATTGGCTTTTACGCTGTTGTTGAGGATGATTGAGTTTTCTCCAGGTTTGCCTGCAAACCTGCTTTATCACGTGATGGTCTAAATAATAAATAATAAAGGCCAACAATAATTGCAGCCAGAATAGCTAAAGCAAAGAAAATATTACTATACAGGTACGCCCCGTTATGAATAGCAAATGGGTTAAAATGAACCTTTGTTTCCTTCAAATCCAACATCTTGCCGATTATGCTCGTTGTCATAGCTCCTGATATAAAATTAAGCAAGGACATGAGCCCCATCCCTACGCCAATTTGCTCCTTTGCAAGTGTTCTTGAGATCGTGTTGGACATCGCAATTTGCATAAAGGTTTGACCAATATTGCCGAATATCAACAAAAATACAATGAGGTAAGGTGATAATCCAACAAACACAGATAGCAAAATAAAACAAATAAAGCTAAGTGAAATAGCAAGATATACTAAAAATGAATTGCCTTTCTCATCTGCAAGTCTGCCCCCGCGACGGCCCATCATGGCAGAAGTAATCGCTGCTGGAAACATGACAAAGCCGATAATTGCAGGCGATAACTGATTTAGCCCCGCCAAAAACTGCGGCGTGACAAAGGGCATGCTGAAGCTTAACGCAGTTGCGAGAAAGGTCATTAATAAACCAAACGAATATTTCTTGTTTTTAAACAACTTTGGCTGAATAAACGGCTCGGAAGCTGTCCGGATACGAACAATAAATAAAACGAGCGTTACTACACCACCCAAAGCAATAAACCCATTTCCAAGTGAGATGGACATCAGCAATAATGCGACGGAACCACCGAGCAGTATACCGCCTAAATAGTCTATTTTCTGTGCTTTCCCTCTGTCGTTGTCTAAATACTTTCTAAAAAACGGAAGTGCAACAAGCGGAATCACCGAAATTAAGAAAAGAAATCTCCAGTTGATTACGCTTGTTACTAATCCAGCCACGATTGGTGCGAGTGCCGTACCTAACGCAAGCCCTGCAGCAACCGTACCTAATGCTCTGCCGCGCTTCTCTGGAGAGAAATAACGGACAGGAACGATCATGGCTGTAGCCGGAATGACTGCTGCCCCGCTAGCTTGCAACACTCTCCCGAGCACGATCATCCAATATTCAGAAGCAAGCAAGCCTACAATCGAACCAAGCGCGAAGAAGATTAAACCGAAGGTCAATAAATCCTTTAACCGATATTTGTCTGCCAGCTTTCCGTATGTAACGGAGCCTACTGCAAAAACGATCATATATCCAGTAATCAGCCAGCTCACCTGTGAGGCGGTAATGCCAAACTCCTTGCTAATGACCGGCATAACCACATTAAACATTGAAGCATTCATAATTGAGAAGACTAATGTAAAAGCTAATATAGGCATCAGCTTCTCGCCGATTTTTTGTTTATCCGCAACTTCCATTTTCTTTAGCACCCTTTCCTGTTTATGTTCTATATGGTTTGAATTCAAACTATATGTTCAAAAAAACAATTTCCTTGCTTACTCATAAGCTTTAATAATTTTCCTGAGTAAAACATGAAGATGTGCTGTTTCTTCCTTTGTTAACAAATGGTTCGATTTTTCCTTCGCCTGTTCAACGGCACTTGATGCTTTCTGGGCCATTTCTATCCCTTGTTCTGTTAAATAAATCCTTTTCATTCTGGCGTCAGTGTCATGAGCACGACGAACAACCCAGCCCCGTTTCACCATCCCATTAATTAAGCTGGTTACGCTCGATTTGTCTATAAAAAGCAGCTTCTCTAAATCCGCATTCATCACGCCGGGCTTCATGGCCAGCAGCTGAAGAGACTGTGACTGCTGCGGGGTCAAGCCGAGCGGACGAAGCGAGGTTTCAATCTCTCGGCGAATATTAGTAAACGCCAGCTTTATGAGCAATGTATTGCTATCCTCTTGCTCCCAAGGAAAACGAGTGATGTGATTGTCTTTTCCCATTCGGAGCACCGCCTTAACTAGTTTGAATTCAAACTAATAATAGGGTTGTATCCTTGTTTTGTCAATATGAAATGATAAACAGGAAAGCCTTGTCACTCTCACAAATTTGCTCTTACTAGTCTATGTCTTCAATCCTCTTGTTTCATTTCATATAAAAGAGGTTATAAACAATAGAATGATATGCATATAATCAAATAGCTTTGCTTTTCACTATAAGGAGGATTCAAACATGGAATATATAATTAACAAAACATTTAATAACGTGGATGTATACTTTGACGACTCACATTATATCGGCTGCTCGTTTACAAACTGCACGATTCATATATCATCACTACGATTTAATTATGATCGCTGCACGTTCTCAGGTTCAAAATTTAAGCTTAGTTCTAAAGTACTTATGCTGCAAAATGTTTATTCACTACTACCATCATCCATAACTGGATAATCGTTTGTACAAGCCTAAATCTATTGCCCAGCCTCAGGGAAACTAAAGTTTAAAAACTTTAAAGCCTCTGAGCTGGGCATTTTCTATTTACCCTCGAGAGACAAATTTCCATTTTAATATAATCAACAATTTAAGGAAACATTACTGAGTAAGTAGGCTATACTTTATGTGTCCCACATGGCAAAATATTGAATAGTAAGGGACAAGCCATACATAAGGGGAATATTGATGAATTGGATTCGCGAAATAGCTTATAAGCTGCATCTTATTAAGCTTTTATCCATCCTTTACCGTACAAGATTGCTGCGTTTTCTAATACCAGTTGCCATTATCGTCTTTGTTTACTTGGAAGGGCAGAAACAATTCCGTGAAATCAATTGGGGAAGCATGATACATGAATTTCACCATATGCGCCCCTTTACAATTATTCTTTTACTGAGCTTCTCCTTTCTCGCTGTATCCGTCATGAGTACATACGATTTGTTGATTCGCAGGCATTTCAACTTATCCATTGGTTTTTGGGATACGATCCGTTATGGTTGGATTGCAAACACCTCCAATAACTTGATTGGTTTTGCGGGTCTTACAGGCGCTGGATTACGAACTATCCTATATCGAAATCGTAATGTTCCGATTGGAAGCATTGCCGCTTCCGTCGCCTTTCTTTCGACGATTACCTTTACTGGATTATCGCTACTAGCATGGCTTTGTATTATTGGCATTTTCCCCGTTCAAGCATTATTGCAAGCTCATCCATGGCTGGCCTATGCAATGTGGGCGATCGCTCTGTATTTACCGCTATTCGTGCTGTTTCAGAGAACCTCACTCTTCTCCAAATGGTTCAATCGCAATCAAGGACAACTGAATTGGCGCATCATGACCGCTTCGGTTGGTGCTTCATTTCTGGAATGGTTTTTTGCAGGAATGACTTTTTGGCTTATTGGAGCAACCTTTCTTCCTGAAATTACGTTTGCGAATGCGCTTGGCATCTATACGATAGCAGCAATAGCCGGCATTATAAGCATGGCGCCAGGCGGTATCGGAGGTTTTGATTTAACCGCTATTTTAGGCTTGCAACTATTAGGCTTTCCTCCCGATAAATGTGCGGTTATTCTGGTGTTGTTCAGAATCTTGTATTATATTGTGCCTTGGTTGATTGGACTCATGATGGCAGCATTCGAGTTTCCAATTAACCGTAAACGAACTGAGCAATCCGATGGAAGTATTATGGAACGAGCGTTAAATTTCTGGCAAAGCGTTTGGGGTTGGCCGGGACAATTCGGGTTTATCGGTGAAGTTGGTGCGTGGTCACTCGGCAAACTTGTTTTTGCGAGCGGAGTTATTCTGCTGTTATCCGCAGCAACGCCTGGTTTGCTATATCGAATTCATTACACGGAACAATTATTATCGTTTCCTATTATGAGGCTGTCTCATCAATTAACTATCATTATAGGTATCATGCTTATCATGTTATCTCGCGGCATATCACTTCGAGTAAAACGAGCCTATTATTGGACACTCTTCCTGCTTTGCGCTGGCTCCTTCTTCACTCTTGCCAAAGCGTTTGATTACGAGGAAGCTATATTTCTACTCATTGTGGCCGTACTGTTATGGATATCAAGGCATAGATTTTATCGTTTGGCTATACCTGTTGGGCTATACAATGTCCTCGGTTGGGGGCTTATTACACTCTTAATCGTTTATGGCTATTATCTGATCGGCTCACAATCGCATCCGGCATTTCTCAATCACCTGCCAAAGAGAGCTCACAGCGCTTGGCTGTTAGATCCAAGCCAGCATATGATAGCTGCGATATTTGGTCTTTTGGTTGCTTGGCTCATTCTTTCACTGCTTTATCTGTTTCGTCCTAAGCCCTTGGCAATTGGCGAGACCGCAGCGGATGAACAATCGAAATTAAAGGGCTTTCTAGAAAAGGAACAAGGAAATCTATTGACCCATATGCTCTTTACCGGTGACAAAAGCTTTTTCTGGGCGATGGATGATCAAATATTAATCCCCTATGCCAAAATTAGAAATAAACTTGTTGTACTTGGTGATCCTTTAGGTCCCAAAAGTATGATTAATGCGGCAATTCAACAGTTTCAGCAATTTGCGGATCAGTTTGCGGTAGAGGTCGTATTTTATCAAACGACACCTGACTATTTACCGTTTTATCATGAAAACGGCTATCGCTTTTTTAAGCTGGGTGAGGAAGCATTGGTTCATCTGGATAACTTCACGCTTGTCGGGAAACAAAATGCTAGCCTCAGAGCAGTTAAAAACCGTTTTGAGCGCGAAGGCTTTCAATTTGAAATCGTACAGCCTCCTCATGACACCCTATTGCTAAAGAAACTATCAATTATCTCAGACCAATGGCTGGATGGAAAACATGAGAAGGGTTATTCACTCGGATGGTTTGATAAAGACTACTTGCAAATGGCGCCAATTGCGCTATTGAAGAGCTCAGGCGATCATATCGTTGCTTTCGCTTCATTGGCGCCTGGTTATGATGGTAGTACTACCCTATCCGTTGATCTAATGCGCTACTTAAAAGGCACCCCTAATGGAACGATGGATCAGCTCTTTATCTCTTTGTTGGAGTGGGCTAAATCACAAGGATATGCTCAATTTAATTTAGGGATGGCTCCTCTCTCTAGCGTTGGCCAAAGCCGAACCGCAATAAAAGAAGAAAAGCTCGCACGTATTTTATTCCAATATGGTGGAAGCTGGTATGGCTTTGTTGGGCTCCGCCGATATAAAGAAAAGTTCTCTCCGGCGTGGGAGCCGCGTTATTTGGCATATCCTTCATCAGTATCACTACCGTTATTGTTAGTTGAGTTGGTACGGTTAATTTCACGACATCCGAATAAAAACAAATAAAAGCAAAGCCCATGAGATTCCATGGGCTTTGCTTTTATTCATTGTACGGATTCATTAATTAATGCTGCCTACAAGCTTCATAACCGCATCTCGCGTCAACTTATTACCGCCAACAGCAATCAGGTTAATAGTAGCATGTGCCAGTGTAAGCGGAATTTTGCAAAACTCTAGAGCAGGACCACCCTTTAAATCAGATATATAAGAATCCGCCAACTTAAGATTGCGTCGTGTGTATTTAATCATTTCTTTCTGTCCCCATCCCTCAGGGAAAAAGTCTACGCCTCGTTCAAGATCTTCTTTACGATTGCGAAGAATGTTTACAGCTTGTAAACCTCTACCGAAAGCAACTGCTTTTATTCGGTCTGATTTCGTGCCATCATGCCAAAACCATATGTCAGACAACATTTCCCCTACCATACCGGCAACGCTATAAGTATAATTATCCAGATCCTCTTCCGTTCGAATACTCCAACCTTCATGAACCCAATCCGACATCTGTTTTGCCATTGTCGCCGTATGGTTGTAAACGACATTCGTGACGGTCGGTGGACAAAGACGAGCCCACTCATGAATCTTCAGTGTAACTTCTGGCAGTATATCTGTATAAGGAGAAAGAAGTTTTTGCGATTCGTTAATAACATCATTGGTTTGAAACGCATCATGAATTCCAAGCAATAACTCCACTTTCAATTCATCTGTTAGCGTTTCATGATCCTCAATTTCATCAATTGCTCTCATACACAAATAAGCGGAAGCGACTGCTTCTTTTAAACCTGACTTCAACCTACTGATAGGGATATAAAAAGTACGACTTGTTTGCTTTAACATGATCATCGCATCATTCAAAATAAAAACTCCTTCATTATGGCAGCTTTACTTTTAACTTGTTTTTATCGTTAATATTATAATACCATACATGGATTTAGATGTGCACCGCAACTGTGATTTACTGCATTTATCCTTCTCGATTTAGGCAGAACCTGTAATCTCAACCTTAATATCGGAGGCTTTTAGCATAATTATTCATTTATTATGATGAAGATCCCTTCCTTTTCATTTAAACGCAGCATCTCTCCCTGAAACGAAAGCGTCAAGATTTTCAAGAAATAATATACAAAGACCCGAAAAGCAAACAATCTAATCAGAGTGTTTATCTTTCGGGCCGCTAATTAAAATAACATTTTCAGCCGATAACCTGTTAGGAAGAACGTTTCTCTTATTAGGAAAGGCAGCTTAGTACCAAAACTTTTGTAAGCAGATGTCTGAGTAGGCGATGAAAAGGCATCCATCCCTAAGTGTCGAGCCATCGTAAGAGCACGCTTCATATGCAAGGGGTCGCTAACGATTGTAAACGTATCGATTTGTTGTTGTTGTGCTATTGCATAAGCATTTGCTAAATTTTGCTCCGTAATCTTTGATTTTTGTTCAAGAATAATATCGTCTTCAAGCACCTCTCGCTGCATAGCATAGCGTTTTGAGACCTCCGCCTCCGACAAGGAGTCTCCTTCCCCTAAGCCTCCGGTGACGATGATTTTCTCCACGTATCCATTGTCATAGAGCCATATGGCATGGTTCAACCTGTCCTTTAGAACGGTCGACGGTTTATCATCCCAGACGGCTGCACCAAGCACAATCGCGGTGTCAGTTCGAGTGAATTCGTTTACTTTTGCAAATGAAATAATGCTCCATGCAACATAGAATATATATATAAAACATAAGAGCACAGCAATCGCTGTGCCTTGTACAAGTCTTCTGCGCACTGCTATACCCTCCTGAAAATCGCAAACCTTTATGACCGAATATATTTTCTCCTAAACTCACGAGGCGACTTCTCGTACTTCTTCTTAAACGCTCGTTCAAAGTTAGGCAATGTATTAAAGCCTGCGGCATAACACACTTCCGTTATTGGCAATATTGAACTGCTGAGCAATGCAGAGGCGAACTGAAGCCTTTTTCCTTGAAGATGCTCTTGAAATGATGTACCCGTATGTTTTCTGAAGCATTCGCTAAAATAATTGGCTGAAATTCCAGCATATCCCGCTATTTCATCTAATGAAAGCGGTTCTCGAAAATGATGCTGGATATAGATGATCGATTTTCTAATGGAAGAAGGAATCGTACCAATCGTTGCATATTCGTCAAGTAATCGCTGATGACCCGTATTTCTATAAAGATGGATAAGTATTCTCTCAAAACTGCCCTGAACGAGCATGCTGCTGCCTAGCTGCCACATCTGTGATTCGTTCCAAATACGACTAAATTCTATTTCAATTTCACTAGCACTTTCACCATGGAAAGTATGCAAATGGAGCGATACATGTTCAAATAACATTTCTGTCAGCTCTGGACGGATGAATGATTCCTCGAAAATAAGATTAAACAAATGAATCGTTTGGCCTTCATCTGGAACGATCTCATGGAAATCTGCGGTTGTCAGCAGAAAAGTCATTCCTTTCTCTAAAGGAAAAGACTCTCCGTTTATAATATGGGTTCCTGTTCCGGATACAACAAAGCCCATTTCAAAAAAATCATGCCAATGGACAGTAATCTTGCTATCTATCACATGTTTGTAAATCTTATAGGGGGATGACAAGGCCAAATAGTTTTTGCCTAGCAACCTCTCAGGTGTTAATTCATATTTCAAGCCTGTTTCCCCCTATCCAAATTTTTATTGGTTAAACCAGTCTTTATATTTTGCAGCAATATAGTCGGTCATCCATTGATTCACTTCTATTAAATCAACAATAGGCTTATTGGTAAAGGGTACAGTCGGCATATAATTCGGTGGACCGAATTCCGCTGTGAATGTTGTCCAAGCCCTTTCATTCTCAGCTTGCTTCATAAAAATCCGCTGCCACCAACCTGTGAATAATGCGAGCTCAGCTGAATATTCGGGTGCGCCAGGATGTGGAACTTGAGGCCCCTGCGGAAATCCGACACGCCCATGAACATGTATGCTTCGATCTATTGCAAGAGCTAGCTCATCCACATGATTATCCAGATGCGACTCACATACGTTCACCCAATGGCTGAAATCTGCGGTAATACGCAGGTCAGGAAACCGCTTCAACAATCTTGCAGTCGTCCAAGGCGTAAACATCGCACGGCTGCGATGAGTTTCATGTCCGATCTGTTGACCTGACTTTTGTTCGATTGCAAGTGCACCCTCAAAAAAGCGGTCCTGCTCTGCTTCTGACATACTATCTCTAGCGCTTTGTGAGTTAATAAACAGCGGATTAAATTCCGTTGCTCGCATAACTTGTTTCTCGAAGCTAACGAGATGATCGTCATGGGTACTAACTTGCGCAATGAAAGCCAGTTTATTCGTTTCCAAAGCAGCTTTAAAGGACTTCTCTTCAGCTGCAGGCGGCAGCGGAGTCTCAATGCCAAAGTATCCCGCTTCTGCCGCATGCGATAAAAGCTCCTCATAGCTTCCTTGCATTCCCCATAAAGCTTTTATTCGTCTCAATTCCAAAACCTGCACCCCCTCATTATAAATCTATTATACATTGACGAAAGGATTGCCGGCTAAATCTTTCCCACGGGCTAGCCAAACTTTATGATTTTGATTCTTTTCAGTATTTACTTGTGCCTCCGTTGAGAAGTAACGCATCGTATACCCGCAGCGACGGAATTCGCTTTTGTTCGGAGCCGCACCATGAATAATACGAGAATCATGAACAGAGCTTTCACCTGGCTCAAGCTCGAAATAAACAGCCTGTGACTCATCCTTATTGCGAATTTCCGTATCAAAAATATTATCATTGCCATCTACCTGCTCATATTCTGAGAAACCATTGTTATGTGTTCCTGGAATGACGCGCATACAGCCATTTTCTTTAGAGCTGCGATCAATAGCCAGCCATACGGTAACAATGTTATCAAATCGGCTAAGTCGCCCTTTCCAATAGGCTGAGTCTTCATGCCATGGCGTCTGCTTGCCAACAAGCGGCTCTTTGCAGATGAAATGGCTGGACCATAGACCAATATTAGGACCAATTAAAGGTTCTACCAGATCAAGTACTTCATCGCTTAATAGAAACTTGAGTAGTCGCTCATCACGGAAATGCGGAGTATCCAGTTCGCTGTTCAGCTTCCTGCCGACAAGCTCCCATTGCTCCTCAAAAATATTAGTCAGTTCACTCATCTTCTCTGGGCTAAACAACTGTTTCTTATGAAGCGCGTAACCGTTTTTCTTATAAAATTGTACCTCTTGCTCCGACAATGTAGATACTGACATCTAAATCCCCTCCAATATAAGTGGTTTGTTGCTATGAAATGATCATAACGGAGCTGAGGCAAACTTACTTCTTATCCTATCGGAAAAAGTATGCATATCTTCAGATTCAACTGCTCCATATTAAAGAAAAGGCGTTCTCTGAGCCGATACTCTGAGAATGCCTTTTCTTTGTTTATCCTGCTATGTTTGGAACACACTCTTGATTGATAAGTTTCCTTTTCCTTGCAGGTATCCTTATGTGAACAGTTGTTCCGATACCGATACGGCTTAATATTGAAACCCCATACTCTGAACCATAATGAAGCTTAATTCGCTGATCAATATTCCGAATACCATAACCAATGTTACCTTTATCTAGCCCACTGAATATTTCATCAATTCGTTCCTGCGACATGCCGAATCCGTCATCGATTATGAAATAATGAACCGTGTTATCTTCCATATAGGTAACAATCCGAATATGAATGCGATCTCCGCTCCATGCATGCTTAAGCGTATTTTCAATAAAGGGCTGCAATATAAGCTTCACCGTCTCATACGGCCATATATTCGTATTCATCTCGAATAATACATCCAGACGCTTGCCGTACTTAACTTTCTGTATACTTACATATGCATTTGCTTGCTCCATCTCAGCCGCTATTGGAATCATCGTGCGGCCTGAATTAAGGGTAAGTCTATAAAACTTGGCCAGCTCCAATACCATTTTCTGCAGCTTTTCATTTTCACCGAATTTCGCCAGCTGATTGATAGAGGAAAGGGTATTATATAGAAAATGCGGATTGATCTGAAGCTGAAGCATTTCCAGCTCCGCCTCCTTTTTCTGAAGCTGCGTCAAATATACTTTGTTAATTAACGACTCTACATCCTCCCCCATTCCGTTTAGCGCCGTTGCGATTTGAGAGAATTCATCCTTCCCTTTATAGGCAATTCGCTTATGCAAATCCCCCTCACGGAAAGCATTCAACACCGATACAAATTTCAAGATTCGTTTGGAGAAATACCGTGAAATAAATACACCTGCAAACGTTAATAAAACAAAACTTATCACACAGATGAAAATGATAAATGCACGTACCTTTGCGGCTTCCTGCTCTATTATCGTAAGAGGAACTTGCGCCACCAATGTCCAATTTTGGTTAAGTAGTTTTTCTTCTATTGTCAAATATTCTTGCTTGTCGCTATTATCTTTCGTGGATACATTTTTATTTATCTTTGAAGCAGCTTTGCTTGAGCCTTCTGGAAGCTTCCCTGATAAAAAAATAACATTACCCGTTGAATCGATGACGGACAGCATGCTGCCGTCGCCAAGCTTCAAGTAATCAACACTATTAAACAGCTCATTCATGCGCACGCTAAACCTCATGATCGCCAATTCTTCTACCTCTAACGGATTATCTGTGTCGACGATTCGGCGAATCATCGAAATACGATGATCTCGTACATCCTCTTCAACCTGTTTCCACACCATGGTGACGCCATACTCTTCTTTGGGAATGGTTTTATACCATAATTGGTCCTGAATACGGCTCATATGATAAATGTCATAGGTTTGCTCTTTGGATTCATCGTTATCGTTCACGTTTTCTTTCTTCAACCAATTCTCAAAAATTTGGTTTACCGTCGTATTATGAAAGTAGACTGACAATCTTAAATTCATTCCTATGGATTTTGATGCGCTATCGAGCTTCGGTTTGATGATCTGATTCATTCGATTTAATTTTGGAATGCCTACCTCATTGACTCGAATGCTCTGTGCCAAATTATAGTCTTCATAGAGCGTAGATGATATTCGGACAATATCATCTAATTTATACTTCACGTTGTCGCGCATCTGCTCCATCGTTCCTTGAATATTCATGCGCGTCTGCTTGCGCATCGAAGAGTCATACATGGAATGTGATACGTAGAAATTGACAACAACCAAAATAATGATAAATATCATATAGGACAGCATAAGCTTATATCCGATCGGTATATATCCGAGTCTTTTTCCGTTCTCCCGGATTAATTTCATCTAAAGCTCCCCCATTAATGATCAATTCTCTCTCTTCCGATATTCCATAGGTGTCATTCCGAACTTCTCCTTAAATTGTCGGCTGAAATAGGGAAGATATCGATAACCAACCTGATCGGCAACTTCATAAATTTTTATCCCGGGTTGATTGAGCAGTTCACATGCTTTCTCCATACGCAAATGCACGAGCAGCTCATTAAAGGTGTGACCCGACTTTTCTTTTATTAAAAATCCCATATAGCTCGGCGAGAAAGAGAACTGCAGCGCCATATCTTTAAGCGTAATATTCTCACTCATTCTCTCCTTAATCGATTTCGTTACGCTGCGTATAAACTTGCTGTCCTTCATAATGTTTTTCTTCTGCAGGCGCTCAGATATTTCATAAAGGAGCTTAACGAGCCATGAACGTATATCACCAATCGTTTCAAATTGCATTAGAACCTCAAGATGGTGAATGTCGATGCCCAGCAGCTCAAATAAATCTTCGTTCATTTCACTCAAATATTGATCTAGCTTCCAAATAATATAGCTGGTCATATGATGGACAGTGAATCTGGAGCGAAGGCTTGAAACCGATTCAAATAGATTCTCGAACTCGTCATAAATCCGAACAAGCTCATACCCTTCCATCGCTTTCAAAAGTGCTTTCATCCGTGTATCAAGAATTCTAGCATCCAGCATGCCAGGTTCAGCTCTTACCTCTTCATAATTGATGATATTCCCTTTTCCAAGAAACATCTTGCCTTCAACCGCTTCTATTGCTTGACGGTAGGATACATGCAGCTGTTCAGTAGATTTAACCGCTTCACCCACTCCGGTAGTGATGGATACCGTCATATGCTGCTGCAGCGCAGCGCATAACACCTTTACCGTTTGACCAATATCTTTGTCTTCCAGCAATATGGCTATGCGTTGAGAGGATAACTTGCAATAAGGCAGCATACCCATCCCCTGAATCGTTTCATGCACAATTTGAAGTGAAGTACGCGACCATTCTCGCTGTGAAGACGAGTTTTCTGTTTGCCTTAAGGATTGATTATCCAGCTCCATAATAGCGACTCGAACAGGCCAGCTTAATTGATCGAATCCATAGTATAAAATGTGCTTGGGCATGGAGGCGCCTTCTGTCGTTTCTACGCCTTCCAGCAAATGAATCAGAAAGTCGCTTTTGGCAATCGGAATCATTTGTTGATAAGCCTCTTCCACCTCGCGGTGTTTGTTCTCCTCATCGAGATCCTGCTTGACCTTAAGCAAAGACGATATCAATTCGCTGTCATCCATTGGTTTTAATACATAATTATATGCCTTTAATGATAACGCCTGCTGTACATAACTGAACTCCTGATAGCCGCTGACGAATATGATTCGCATATTCGGCTTGCGTTCGAGAGCAATTCGGGCCAGCTCAAGTCCTGACATATAAGGCATATTAACATCGCTGACTAATATATCGATAGGCTGCTCATCTATAATCTCGCATGCTGATAATGCATTATTTACGCTGCCCTTCACTTCCATACCAAGCTCGGACCAAGGTATAAATCGCTTCATGCCTTCCAGATCAAGTTCTTCGTCATCGACTAACAATACCTTATACATATGGGCATCTCCTTCAAGTCAACAGATTGGCGTTATTCTTGATTTAAAACTTTTAAGTTTGCTTGCCACTTCGACGTAATAAAATCCAGATACTCTTGAAATCCAGATTCCATTGAGTCCTTATGCGCAATATCCAAAATCGCCAATACTTCCTCATCCGTCTGGGCAAACATCGCATAAGAGCGAGCATTTAACCAAATTTCTTTTATCCTTGTAAAGATCCTGCCTTCGTCAGAATTTGGAGTCGGCTGTAAATTAATAAACGGTGTTGCATCCCCTTGTGATTTCCAAGTTACTTTTTGCTGCCAATAAGTAGACCAGTTGCGTTTGTCCTCTGGCAATGTTTTTTCGTAATCACTTTTGGTTTGATCCAGATAGACTGTATTACCAACCCATATCAAATTCCCAGATACTGCTTGTATTTCACTCAACCCATCCGGGTCAGAAGTATATTTGCTCGTAAAATTCGGTGTAATTCCATCATCCTGGAAGCCATTCCAATATCCATCCGGACCTGGAGGACCCCACATCTGAACAGCAGAACCCTCTGGTCCTGTCATCCAATCCAGCATGGCGAATATGGCTTCCGGATTTTTTGAGCTTTTTGTTATCGCAGCCACATTCCAGCCAAGCAGATTGTATGTCCCTGGATAAATCTTTTTTGGATCCAATCCTTCTTTATATATAGGATCAATAAAGATATATCCGTCCTCCTTATTTTTCCTTCCGAGCTCTGCATTTGCGAGCATAACTTGAGGCATCGGATCAGCACTGGCGAAAACAGCCACTTTGCCGTTCATAAGCTTCTCGCTTACTTGATCACCCGTCTGTGTCCACGCATCGGAGCTAATGAGCCCTTCCCGCACCAGCTTAGCAACAAATAAGGCCGACTCGCGGAATCCTTCATCTTGGTAGATAGAGGTCATTTTATCTCCGCTCGTCACAGCGTAGTACCGAGTAAAGCTATAATTGTTTTCCTTGAATGCGGAAAATAACTGATCGATTCCGTGCCCCTCACTAGCAATTCCCGTTTCAAAGGGAACAACATCAGGGTACTTTGCTTTGACTTTATTAAGATAATCATAAAGTTCATCTGTAGTGGCTAGCTTAGGCGACCCTAACTCACGATATATTCGTTTATTTACGACATAACCCGCATTGCCATTCGGTTTATTAGTGTAATAATTTGGAAAATAATATATTTTCCCATCTGCTGCCCGAAGCAAATCTAACACATTCATGCCTGCCCATTTTTTTAGATTAGGATATTTATCTATATATTTATCAAGCGGCACAAGTAAGCCTGCTTCACGCAAACGTTCGAGATCATAACCGCGATCACCCCAAATTAAATCAGGCAGCTGCTTGCTGGCAATCATCTTCAGAAGCTTCTGCTTTCCGTTTCCTTCCACATCGATTCCTTTTACGTGAATGTTAAGATTATCCATAATCCATTTAGAAGAGGGATCGGCGCCCCACTGCGGCATTGAATAGGTACTGTAATGACCATAGAAGGATATATCTAGCCGTTCTTTGCCAAGCTCATAGAGCAGATCAGGAGGTAGCGTTATTTGAACATCTTCCGTAGCTGCAACTTCTTCTGTTGGAACCGGTTTATTGTTTACTCCACTGCAGGCGACAAGCATGCTTACAATAAAATAAACCAACGTAAACCGAAGGAACATTTCTCTTTTCGCGTACACTGATAAAGCACCCCTTACATGAGCAGCATTTTTGAAAAATCTCCCTTTAATAATATCAAAATAATTAAAAGTCATATATATAAAAGTTAAGTTTAACCAAAAATACAGAGATATCCCAAGTGATCCAAACGGATCCCTTGGGATGATCTCTTTCCTTATTTAAGCCTATTACTCTCCAAGAATGGCTTTGTTAGATTGCCATTTCTCAGTACGCCATGCAAGCAGCTCTTCGTATTTGTAGCTTTGAGCTTTCTTCTCAGCAGCATCTAAAATTTTGTCTACTTCCTCATCACTCTTAGCTGTAGTTGATGCAGCAAAGGTTTCAAGGCTAAGATCCAAAATTTGCTGTCTAGTGTCGCCTAGCGGAGAGTCTGGTGACATTGGCAGATTGTTAATTGCCGTAATGTCGTTGGAGGATGGCCAAGTAATATCTCTCTGCCAACGCGCTTGCCAGTTTTGTTTCTCAAGCGGCAAGGAATTTACGAATTTCAATTTTGCTGGATCGATATACGATGTATTGCCTACGATTTGAACAGGATCGTTATCCGCTTGAATTTTTGTTACTTCCGCTTCGTTGTACGTATCCGTGAAGATCGGTTGTTCATTTTCGTCGAATCCTTTCCAGTTGCCGCCCTCTGGTCCGAAGAATTGGATAGTCATACCTTCTGGTCCTGTCATCCAATCCAAGAATGCGAAGATTTTTTCTGGATCTTTTGCATGTTTAGTGATGGACGTAACGTTCCAACCCAGACGATCCCAACCACCTGCATAGATTTTGTTTTTATCAAGTCCTGCTTTGTGAACTGGCCAAATCATGAAGTAACCATCATTTGGATCTTTTTCCCTAAGTGCCATATCTGCACGAGATGCAAAGGTAGTAACACCCGAACCTGCATATACAGCCACACGGCCAGTCATTAATTTCTCCGAAACCACGTCTCTGACTTGCGTCCACCAATCTTGTGAGATTAGTTTCTCGCGGTACAGCTTCGCAAGATATTTTTGAGACTCACGGAAAGAAGGATCTGTAAAAATAGAAACGAGTTTATCGTCTTTAATTACGCCTTGCAGCTCGCTGCTTAAGGATTTGTAAAGATTTCCTTCTCCAAATCCTGTGTAAATAACGCCCATACCTTGAATCTCTGAACCTCGGTCTAGATCCATTGGAACAACTTTGTCACCGTATTTCTCTTTTACCGCTTTGAGATATGCGTACAAATCATCCGTTGTTTCTAGTGCAGGAGATCCTAGTTCTGCATAGATTTTTTTGTTGACGACGTAACCGCCAGTATTAGTCGGTTTCTCTGTGTACCAGTTAGGGAATTTGTAAAGCTTGCCGTCCGCTGAACGAAGAAGATCCATAAGCTTCGGATCAAGCCATTTCTTCAGGTTCGGATATTTGTCCAGGTAAGGATCAAGTGCTACCATCTGGCCGCCTTCAATAAGTCTTTCAAGCGCTGGATTGTAGCGATCGCCATAAAGAAGGTCTGGAAGCTGGCTTGTATCAGCCATCATCGTCTGCAAAAGAGCGTCATGATTGCCTTTTGCATGAATCGGTGTAATCGTAACTTGTTTATTTTCCTTCAGATATTTCCAAAATGGGTTTGCGTCCATGTTATCAGGGAAATCTTGCCAACCATAATGTGTATAAGCTGAGAACGCCAATGGGCTTGAACCAAATACCCAAGGTGCATCTGCTGGTGTTTCTGTAGCTTCACTGCCTTGTTCTTTGTTATTAGAGGCAGTTGTTGTTGGTTTGGGATCCTTCCCCCCCGAATTGCTGCAGCCTGCAAGTACAGTTACCAGTAGAAACACCGCAGAGACAACCATTAGCAGCGGCTTTTTCATCTTCTTCATGCTGATTTTACCCCTCTCATGATTAATATATATGTCCAAAGCGAGACTCGCCTCAAACCGAAGTGAAATAACTATTCCTTTAACGATCCAACCATAACTCCCTTAACGAAAAATCTTTGAACAAAGGGATATACCATCATAATCGGAAGTGTAACAACCATTATCATTGCAGCAATGAGTGATTTGGACGTAAGAGCCTTCTTGGACATTTTCTCTACGGAAATAGAGTCCATTCCCTGCGCATCTGTTAAGACGTTTGCGTTCAATAACTTCCGCAATATCGTTTGAACAGGCAGTAAATCGGGATTGGAAATGTAGATAGAAGGCGCGAACCAATCGTTCCAGTGAGCGATAGCCGTAAACAATCCAAGTGTTGCGATTACTGGCATCGAAAGCGGAATAACTATTTTGAAGAATACTCCCCAATTGCTGCAGCCATCGATTTGTGCTGACTCCTCCAGACCTGCAGGCAAGCTTTTGAAAAAGGTTCGGAAAACAATCATATTCCAAACGCTTATAAGGCCAGGAATGATGAAAACAAGGAAGTTATTTAATAAACCCAATGATTTAATCAATAGAAACGTCGGGATTAATCCTCCGCCAAAGTACATTGTAAAGATGAAGAAAAAGGAATAATAACCGCGACCCATTAAGTAATTTTTAGACATGCCATAAGCGAGCATTGCCGTCATAAAAGTTGCAGCAATGGTCCCTACTACGGTTCTACTTATGGAAATATAAAATCCATGCAGAAGACCTTTGTCTTGAAAAACGATTTCATAATTTGCCCATGAAAATTCCCTTGGCCAAAATGTGATGCCGCCCTTTGCCGTATCTGTACCTTCATTTAACGAAACGACGAGAGTATTCCAGAATGGATATAATGCCGAGAAAGATAAAAGTATAAGAAGCACATATATGCTAATAACCATCAATCGATCGTTAACGCCCAAACGCTTGAAACTCAATGGATTTCGACCCCCAGTCTGAAGTAATGTTCTACCATAATCCGTTACCGGACCTTCGGGCTAAGTAGTTAGCTCCCGTCAAGAGCAAAACGCTAATGACTGCCTTGAACAAGCCAACTGCAACACCGTAAGAAAATTTCCCATTCTGCAGGCCGACCCGATATACATAGGTATCAATAACATCCGATACCGGTCTTAGAATCGGATTCTGGGCAAGGATCAAAATATCTTCAAAACCAGCACTTAATAAATTACCCATTGCGAGAATCATAAAAATGATAATTACCGGTAGGATAGATGGAATAGTAATGAGATAAATTTGTTTGAATTTACTCGCTCCATCAATATCTGCCGCTTCATACATATGTGGATCGACACCCGCAATTGCGGCAAGGTATATGATTGATCCAAAACCAATATCCTTCCACACATTGGAGGAGACTAGTATGCCCCAGAAGTATTCTTTGAGAGAAAGGAAATTAATAGGCTCATTTATCGCCCCGACACCCCTCAGCAGCATGTTAACACTACCGTTCTCAGTCGAGAGCATCGCCATTACCATGCCCCCTACAATGACCCATGACATAAAGTACGGTAAATATGTGATGGTTTGTACTACACGTTTAAACATCATATGACGTATTTCATTTAGCATTAACGCCAGTATAATAGGTGCAGGAAAACCTATTACTAGCTTTAAAAGACTGATTACAAGCGTATTCCGTATGACCGTTGCGATATCCGGAGCAGTAAAGAACGCTTCGAAATGCTTAAAACCAACCCAAGGATTTTCGAATATTTTTGACCCCGTAAAAATGTTGTAGTCCATAAAACCTGTTAACACGCCGTACATCGGAATGTATGCGAATACAAAGATTAGCAAAATACCCGGCCATACCATTAATTGCACATCCAGCTGCTTGCCTAGACGGTTGAAAAAGGTTTTTTTTCTTACTTGGTTTTTCTCCGGCGGAATCGCTGCTAACTGTTTGTTGGTCGTTGCTTGCGACATGCTCATCCTCCCATAATTGTTGATATATATCTTGCAAATTATCTCTGAAGCTTCCTGCATCTTCAGCAGCAAATGCCGTTCATTAGGCTCATTTACATTCTAACTCTGTAAAAATGTTGAAACTATATAATAAAAACCCGATTTTTTATACTTTCACAGGCTTTTATGATAAATTCGATCATTTTATTGATTTTTACAAACAAAATCTACTCAAGCTCATTTCAAAACTGTGCTGAAAATGGCAAAAAAAAGACACGCCCTATTAGGCATGCCTTTTTGTGAGTTTCCTATATGTTCAATCCGCCCAAGCTGGCGCCTTTAACAAATAATCGTTCGATGTTCTTCAGGACCGAAGGATCAGGAATTAGAGGAGGTGCTTGATGCGGTTTAATACGAGCATCAATGATCAAGTTGTCACATGCCCAGTGCTTGTTCTCATAATGACTATTTACGCCATACATATCGTGTGATGGATTGCTGCGCGTAAAGGTAACCCATAGGAAGTTTTTGATCGTTTCACTAATGAACTGACTATCATCGCCAATAATAATCATTGGACATGATGGAATAGGTCCTTTTTCTTGTATAGCATCACGTAAGTCTTGTAGTTCCTGTTTGGCCCCTGCATAATCCTTGAATTTTGGCCCTTGGATGACCACAATTCCCGGCATGACCAAACGCGCATTTTCAAATCCGCGCAATGATTTCAAAACATCGGGTACTTCTGTACATAATTCTCTTTTCTTATCACCATATGCTGCAATAACTACTTTACTGCCCGTATTTAATCCCGTACCCGAATAATCAAGCGTATCAATTGTCGTATTTGTATAAAAATGTATGTCGCGATGAAGATCGATACGTTCAAGTATATAAGTTAAAAAATCCACTTCATCGTGTGTATCTAACGGTCGTTTATCTTCTGCTGTAATAAATAGATATTTGGCCAAGCTCAGTTGTCCTGTACCCAGAATACGATTAGCAATAGTAAGCAGCTCTGCCGGCTGTTTGACTTGTTGATAAGGCGTGTATCGTTCGCTGCCTATCGCAAAAAGCAGCGGATGCACACCCGCAGCATCTACAGCATGAACTTCCTTTACACCAGGAATTTCTTGTTTAATGGCATCACCTGTCAGCTCATGAATGAGCTCACCAAATGCAGTATCCTCTTGCGGCGGACGGCCTACAACGGTAAACGGCCATATCGCACCCGGCTTAGCATACACTTTATGAACTCTCATGACAGGAAAAGGATGGGTAAGGCTGTAATACCCCAAGTGATCACCAAAAGGTCCCTCTGGCTTGGTTTCTCCCTGATGAATTTCTCCAGTAATGACAAAATCAGCATCGTTGCTAATACAAAATCCGTCCAAGTAACTGTATTGGAAACGGCGTCCTGATAGAAGTCCCGCAACCGTCATCTCTGTCAATCCTTCAGGTAACGGCATAACTGCTGCCAAAGTATGTGCGGGAGGGCCGCCTACAAAACAGCTTACTTTTAATGGGATACCTTTTTTGTTCGTTTTGTCTTGATGTACGCCGATACCGCGATGAATCTGATAATGCACACCAATTTCTTTGTTCATCTCATAATCATTGCCGCTGAGCTGCACACGATACATGCCCAAATTGGAATTCATAATTCCCGGCTTGTCCGGATCTTCTGTATAGACTTGAGGAAGAGTGACAAAAGCACCGCCATCCATGGGCCAGCTTTGAATGAGCGGAAGATCCGAGATTTGAATTTCCTGCGCGGTAACCGGTAGACTGCCTGATTTCTTTTGCGGAAGAGCTTTATATGCCGCCAAGCCGTTTCCGATATTTTTGAATGGATTTTTCAATGCCTTCATGGGATCATTGCGCAGTTCCATTACGTTTTGCACCGATTCCCAAGTATTGCGAAAAATAAACTTGCTGCGCTCTACCGTGCCGAATAAATTAGAGGCTGCCCGAAATTTAGAGCCTTTCACATTCTCGAATAACAATGCAGGGCCGCCAGCCTCATAAACCTTCATATGGATCGCAGCCATCTCAAGATAGGGGTCAACTTCTTCTTTTATACGAACCAAATGTCCATTTCTCTCTAGATCAATAACACACTCTTCTAAATTGCGATACATTTGAATTTCTCCAATCTCAGCCTGATAGGGTGCACAAAACTCACGCTTTTATTATAATTAAATCACTTTACTACCTAATGTCAAACGCCAACCAAAACTTAAATTTATATACCGCTAAGCTTTCGTAAAAAATAAAAATACGCCAAAAATGGCGTATTTTGATCATCTCAATAACGAAGTTTATAGTATTGATTATATACTTACTCTACTCTAAAAGTATAGGCAGGCATCTGTTAATAAGCTCCTCCCTCACCTGTGCAAACAACCTTGTCAGCCCTCTTCACCAATACGTTACAATTCGCTTTTTGCAGTATACAGAACTGGCCAAGCTTCACCCTCGTATTTCTCTCCCTCTTTGCCGTTCATCATCTGTGCATTAAAATGATTATTGCCCTTTGCATCATATTTATATCGAGTATCGCCAGTCATAAGGTGAACCGCCATAGAGCGGCGTGCTTGATCTGACGTATTTGGCCCGCTTCCATGAATGGTCAGTGCGTGGTGGAAGCTTACTTGTCCGGCTTTCATAATAACAGGTACGGTTGAAAACTTTTCGTTTTCCGGGATGTCCATTGCTTGCTGCTGTTTTTCTAAATTCTGCTCGAAGAAATCATTCACATTCAACAAGCCCCATTGGTGACTGCGCGGCACCATCTGCATACAGCCATTCGATAGATCCACATCCGTAAAGGCAACCCAAGCCGTAATTAGCGTTGGTCCTGCGCAGCATTGCCAGTAGGCGTAATCTTGATGCCAACCCACATTTGCCGTTTCCTTGCCTGTACCTCTTCCCGGTTTATACAACAGCTGATCATGAAACAACTTAATTGTATCCGTCTCCATTAGAGTTGCGGCAATGCCTCCGATCGTAGCGTTTACGGCCACTTTACGCAGCGTCAGATCTGACCAATGGGAATTATCCGTTTTTCGCAGAGACCGCGGATTATCTTGTCCTTCCAACCAATTGCATACTGGTTCTTTACCTGTTTCATATTCACCTTGGTATAGACGATCCTGATGGGCGATTATTTGCGATAGCTCATCTTCAGAGAAGATAATAGGAGAAATCCAATAACCATTTTCAGAAAAAAATGTAACATCTTCTTGTGTTGGGAGACAGTGTTCTTGCGGTAGACCATTAATAGACATATTGAGCACCTCTTACATTTATATTTTAAACATATGATCATTATAGACCCGTTAAAATACGATGTATTTTTCATTTTCGTGCATAGATTTAAATATTTTGATCATCTTTGCCTGTTGAGATTTATAATTAGAAAGGTATAATCGAAAGTAATCGTATTAAAGATGAGAAGAGGTAAGCGAATGAAGGAAAATCAATCATTAAAGAATGAGGTACCCAAACAGCATCTTGTTATAGATAACGATGAGGAGTTTCGTATCGAACTGCCCTTCGATTCGGAAGCGAGCCATATTTATTATCTCGGCGTTAACTATTATGAAAACTGGAGTACGTCGATCCATTATCATGATCATTTTGAATTGTGCTACGTGGATGAAGGACACAGTCAATACAAAATCGATAAAACACTTTACGAAGTCCAGAAAGGCCAGCTCCTGCTTACAAAACCCGAAGAAATCCACTTTGGTTTAGCAGGAAAACAAATGCCATTCAAGCTGTATTACATCGGGTTCAGGCTGGAGAGGCTTCATCATCTGTATCCTGAATTTTATCGTATCGGGCTTCAACGAATCGCAATGGATCAAGATAGCAGAGTGAAAGCAATATTTGAGCATATGATAACGGAAATTAAAAATAAAGCTTATTTAAGCTTGCCCATGGTCGAAGGGTTGTTTCAACAGCTGCTGGTAACAACACTGCGAAATTTTCTTGATCCGACGTTATTAGCAGAAGCCCCTCCACGTCCGCTTAACAACGCGATTATCGAAGTAATGAATCAGCTGCATCGTGAAGTTCGCTATGACTATGATCCAGAACAGCTTGCGAAGTCTATTCACATTAGCCGCTCACATCTTGCTAGAGAATTCAAAAATTCCGTCGGCATTCCGCTCGGAGAGTATGTGCGTCACTTGTGTTTGGATAAAGCGAAATCCGAGCTTCGAAATACTTCGAAAACAATCTCTCAAATCGCCGAAGAACTGCAATTCTCATCCATTCATACGTTTAGTATTTTTTTCAAACGATTTACAGGGCAAACGCCAAGCCTCTATCGTCAATCAACAACATCTCATCTGTAAAATAAATGCATGACTTATGATCTGATGGTCAGCATGCAAGCCTATTTCAGCCTTACACTATAGAACCTCATCGCACGAGGCACTCCCTTGATCTCTAATTTGCCCGTGTAGACAAGGATGCGCAGTCTATATTCGAAATAGCTGTCTCCAATACATTGCTCGTAATAGCCCATTGCTTGTCCAACTACTCTGGCTGCCTTTATAAATTCATCTTTGGGTTTATGCTGAAGCAGCTTCTCTACCGTTTCAAATAAATAAGCATCCAAATAATCCTCAGCTGCATGGACAATTTTATTCTCCTTCCAAATGCGCAGCACCTCATCATGCTCTGCAAGCGATAACCATTCTTTCTCCAGCTGCTGCCTTATGTCGCCAGCTGTATGCCCATTTTCCTCGGCTTCACCAATAACAGCCTTCAGCTTTTCTACCGGAACCTCTCCTAATTGCAAATAGGTAATAAATGTATCTGATGTATTGTACCTTCTGCTGCAGGTCTCTTCTGCATTAAACACGTAAATACTATTTAAATGATTTCTAAGCAAATAAAGTGCATAGCGCAAACCAACCTGCTCATGAGCATTGTTGCCACACCAGATGACAATCGAGGCTTGCTCCGGCATTTGTGCTAATAAGCTTTGATGAGAGGAGGCTTCCTCTTCCATATCAAAATATGATTCGTCATAACCCACATTAATATTATTTCTAAACCACTCCTTCCTTTTAAGCCATCCCTCTTCCGTATGTAGCTGCCATATTGGGCCTATTGAGAAGCTTTCATTAAGAGTAATGACCTTATTGGAATCCGCTAACCCCAGCTGCTTTATAGCCAATTTCAAACTACCTGCAACAGAGTCTCCAAACACAATATGAATCTTCGTAACAGCGGAATCCAGCTCTCTTTTATTATTGTTTTGGGTATTCAGCAGTGAATCGTAAAGCTCTTTCAAGTTATTAAAGAGATCCTCTCTAGCCTCTAAACTCTGATCAGCTATATCAATTTGAAGCATAACTAGCTTTAGAGCCTGCCTCACATCATCTGTGGATAGCTCATCGACTGCCCTGCGTATTTCTAACATTTTAATCATAAGATATCCCTTCCTCTCTTTTTCACTTGGGTGATACACATGGATAAGAATAAGCAAGAAGGTCAAATCCTCTTTTCCTAAGAATAGGAAGGCTCATTGGACTAGCATCTACCGTTAGCAATCGGAATCCATTCTCCCACGCCGCTTGCGCTCTTACTGCTAATAAGGAAGTATACAACCCTTTATTTCTGTATTGAGATAAGGTAGAACCGCCCCATAAGCTCCCAAAAGAAGTGCCTTTGTGCAAATACATCCAAGCCGCACTGACCGCTATTCCATCTACATAAGCAGCATATATAAATAGACTGTCCGGATCATTTTCTAAATTTCGTATTAACTCCTCACCCAGCTCGCGATGTGATTCACCCCATATGTCTTCTTCCAGTAAGACGATGTCATTTATTCCTGCTTCATCTGTAATTCGTATGATATGGGCAGGAATTTCACAGGATAACATAAAATCTCCTTCTGTTAGCTGCATAACCATTAATCCCTCAGGCTCCCCAATGGTAAAGCCATGTTCAAGAAGTTTATCCTTTAGATTTGCCGGCTGGTCATAGTCGTATAGCTTCCATTCAAATCGCTGATCTAGCTGCTCAAAATATGATAGTTGTTCTCTAATCGCTTCCTGAACCGTTTCAGCTGATAACGCTGAGTAAATGACAAAACCTTCACCGCCTGTAATCGAAACTTGCCTGATGACCTGTCCCGCTTCTTCGCGTCGATAACCTGCGATTATAGTATCTATCCGTTGCTCCCTATTAAACAATGCTATAAGTTGTTCTTTATTCATCGAATGCCTCCATAGTCAAAATAAATCGATCTGTCTCTTGCTTAGGTACTTTTCTGCCCTCAAAAGGATTCATGTCTCTCTTTAATACTATGACATACGGATAGATCAACAAGCAAAACAAAACGAGCCTTTAGAATAGCTTCTAAGGCTCGTTTTGACATTATATTCGCTTACGACTAGCAGCGACGGCTTTATTCTTGCTGCTTCATAAATCCGCCTTCGAATGCAGTGAAGCGAGCATAGTCCTGTCTCAGCGCTTCGCCAACTGGCTTCATTGTCTTTCTATCCATATGATAAATACCGAACGTATCGATCCAATTGTTATGGTTCACGTACCAGTCATACATAATCCAGAAATCGATTCCGACCAGAAAACCATCACTTTTCAGCTCAGCCTCACCGTCGTCAGATATGACCGCACGCTCCATTAATGCCTGCAGCGTTTCCTTATAGGTTTTTAACTGCTCTGCCGCCATCGCATCCTGATCGGAGGACCAATGTCCGAACTCGGTATTCCATATCGGCTTGTCCGGCCAAAGCTCATGCGCCTTCTGCAGAAAATCCCGCGTACCGTCATAATACGTACTGCCGTGGAATATGCCGAAGTACATCGTCCAGCCCGCCACATCAAGCGGCTCCATTGAAGCGTCATGCGCACCCGGCTGATCTGCTGCCGCACTCTGCGTGGTGAGACGACCATCCGCATAATTTTCCTTCAAGTCCTTCACAAGACGTTTGTTATATACCGTTCGCAGCTCCACCTCGATGGATTCATTTTGCGTGCTCCACATCAGAACGGATGGTGAATTGTATTGGGAAAATATCATTTCTCTCCACATCTGATCGGCAAGCCGCTTCTGCTCTTGTGCCTCAAAATGCTCACGAGTAAATTGCCACAATGGAATTTCACTCACGGTTGCAAGTCCGAGCCGATCCGTCAATAAGGTCGTATATACATGATTCGGATAATGTGCCGTTCTAACGAAATTGACATGCATCGCCTTCCTCATTTGAACCAAATCATCACGAATTCGATTCCAAGTTGCTGATCGCCCCGTATCTGGCCATTCTTCATGGCGTGCGACACCAGCTAGAAACGCTGGGCGCCCATTCAACAGCAGCTTAGTCCCTTCCGTCGTCACTGTACGTATACCGAATTGCGAAGCGTAACGATCCAACTGGGCTGTACGGTCCCCATAAACAACTGCAAATTCCGCTACGTACAGCTCTGGCTGCCAAAACGCCCATAAGCGAGGCTCTTGAATTTGGACAATCGTTTCCATCACCTTCGTCTCAAAAGGAGCCAGTGCTTCCGTCCAATTTAAATCGCCCGTCCATATCGTTTGTTTGCCCTTAATATCGGCCGCGAGAGGAGAGTTCAAGAATGCGTCTGCTCCATGATCCGCATCAAAAATTTGCCCGCTAACGCTGACCTCTACAGCATCAGCCCCGCGGTTTTCCAGAACTACGCTAAACTTCACACGTCCTTCAATGTCGAGCGGTACGATGTTTACTCTCGGTATATGGCATTTCGTAGCTCCGCTAATATATAAGTCATGTATCACACCGGTATAGTTAAAGAAGTCTGTTCCTGGTGCCGCCGGTATCATATCCGCTCGGCTTCCCCAAGGCGGATTATCAATTCGTAGCGCAATCGTGTTCGGCTCACCAATCTTGACATAGGGAGTCAGATCGAGCGCGAAAGGCGTGAATCCTCCCTCGTGATAGCCCACCCACTGCCCATTGACCCAAACATCAGCCACATAGCTAATCGCAAGCGCATGCAGAGTAACCGATTTATCTACCCATTCTGATCCGAGCAAAAACGATCGACGATACCATACACCATCCTGATACGTTTCGCTAGAGTTTGCTTCTTCTTTCCCGCGAATCTCATTTTCTGGGAAAGGCAGCTGACGTTCAGCCCATGCAGAATCATCAAAATCGACATCGGTACGGCCGCCAGATTCAAGAAGGGCGTGCTCGAACCATCGTTCATTACGCTCCGACAACGAGAAATCATGGTCCGCAGCAAACCTTTCCTTTTTCCATACACCCTTCAAGTCAAACTTAAAACGCTGCTGCGCATCAAATGACGGGACAGGAATGCCATTTTGAAACGGGACTGACACTCCGTTTACATGACGCAGTTCCATCGTCGTTTGAATCATGTTCATCTTTACCTGCTGTACCAAACGAAGTTCCATCGGTAATTCCTCCAATTAACCTATATAATTGCTATTTCGCATTATCGTTTTTCAACTCATAATTTCCGTCTTCCGGCTGATACACTCGAACGTACTCAAGCTCAAACGTTTGCGGGAAAACAGTCGTTTCATCCGGATACCCCGGCCAGTTGCCGCCAACTGCCAAGTTCAGCTGCAAGAAAAAAGCACGGTCGAAAGGCGCGGGGAATGGCTCGTTATCCGCAGCCTCATCCTTTCGAGTAAACCATGTCGTCGTCTGATAAAACTCCTTGTCGTCGACATACCATTTCATCCCGTTTGGCGTCCATTCCAGAGCAAAATCATGGAACGCTTCTGCGAAAGATCCTTCTTCCAAACTTACTTTTCCGCCTCTATAAATGTGGGGATTACCCATATGCAAGGTGCCATGCACCTGATCAGGCTCGTGTCCAAGATACTCCATAATGTCAATCTCGCCGCTGCTCGGCCATCCGCCGTATTTCTGCATGTCAGTCGGCATCATCCAGATTGCCGGCCACATTCCTTTTCCAAGCGGCATCTTTGCTCGGAATTCAAACCGGCCATAGGTCCAATCCGCATGGCCCTCCGTAATTAATTTCGCTGATGTATACGGTTTGCCGTCATGCTCTTGCTTCAACGCTTTGATGACTAACTTGCCATCCTCAATATAGGAGTTGGCAGCATCCTCCGTATAAAATTGATCCTCATTATTCCCAAAGCCTGATCCTCCGGTTACATGCTTCCACTTGGACAGATCGATTTCTTTGCCATTAAACTCATCGTTCCACACGAGCTTCCAGCCATTTTTTTGCTGTGGAGCTTCTTTTTTATTTTCCATGCTGCACCCCATTATGAATAATATAATTGCCATAACCGTACACATTATCTTGCAGAGTCTCTTCATTCGAGCTCCTCCTCTTACTCCCCGGTAATACCAGCCCGGTCAACGCCTTCCACAAACCAGCGCTGAAGCACAAAGTAGATGATGAGCAGCGGTGCGATCGTCAGGAGCGTTCCTGCCAGCTTAATCGCTTCATTCAACTGGCTTCCAGGAGTTCCCGGCGGGTACACCTTATTGTAGCTGTCGGTGAATTGTTGCAGCTCCAGCGGTAATATTGTCAGATCGTTCCCAAAATAAAGACCCGCTAAATACGTTTCATTCCAGTACCATACGAACGAGAACAAAAATACGATAATAATGGCAGGCAACGCCATTGGAACAGCAACGCGGTAAAATATTTTTAAGCTTCCCGCGCCATCTATTTCAGCAGCCTCCTCCAGTACATCCGGTATGCTTCTAAAAAACTGATAAAAGATAAGAATAAACAACGCGCTCTTTAAACCTTGCCCCAGAATAGCCGGATAAATAAACGTCTCCAATGAGCCGAGCAGCCCATATTGTTTAAATAAAAGATACGTCGGCATCATCGTAATTTGCGGCGGGATAACAAAGGTTACCAGCATCAATACGAACAATATTTTCTTGAATGGAAACTCGAACCTAGCAAAACCATAGCCTATAATGCCGGCCGATATTGTTTGCAATAATGCTGGAAGACCTGCAACCATAATCGTTTGCAATAACGTTTTTTGATAATCCAGCACGGTTAGTGCCTTCGAATAGTTTTCGATGTACAGTGTCGAAGGAATCCATTTGATCATGGAGTTAACCAAATCATCCAAACTCATGAAGCTGTTTACGAGCATGAATAACATCGGGTACAAATAGACAAAGCCGATCGCGATCAGAAGGAGATATACTACAGCCTTGAACACAAATCCGTCGTTTTCTCCCATTCCGAACAACAGCTTCCGGACTTTGTTCGCAGCAACTAACGTCTGTTTTTTCCTCATGCAGCTCTCCTCCTTATCGTTTCTTCATTCTGAGAAGTCCAGTCCAAATCGCTAGCACAATCATGATAATAATGAAATATACCCATGCTATCGCGGTAGCGTAACCGAATCCGGTAATGGTGCTGAACATATTATTTTTAATGAGGATGATAATTTCATTAAGCGCGAACGTCGATACGTAAACGATCGTATAGATCACATTTACGATAACGAGTGGCATGAGTACAGGCAGTGTCACCTTCCAGAATGACTCCCATGCTGACGCCCCATCGATGCGAGCTGCCTCATACATGGACCGGTCTACCTTTTGCAGCCCTGCCAAGAAAATTAGAATCTGAACGCCGGAGAACCATAGAACCATAATGATTTGCTTAAACAAATACAGAATGGGCTCAGCAATAATCGGACTCAAGCTGTTCTCAATCATCGTAAACATGCCATATTGTTCAATATTCGGAATAGAGGACGCACCTTGGCTAAGCAGCTCGTTAATGACCGGTCCGCTCGTTATAATAACAGGTAGGAAAAATATCGTCCGAAACATCCCGCGAAATTTGATCTTCTGATTAATAAGAAGTGCGATGATTAATGAAAAAACGATAATGATCGGTACATTAAGCATCATTTCCATAAGATAATTCAATATCTTCTCTACAAATACCGGGTCGGAGAAAAATGCGTAATTAAAATTATCAAACCCAATATACTTCGTCTTCACTCCGACAGGCGTTATTTTTACTTGATGGAAGCTGAGGAACAAAGAATAAAGCATCGGATATAATGTGAAAACGAAAAATCCAACGATCCATGGTGACACAAACGCAAGACCCATCATAGCTTTTCTGCGCTTATTGGTCATTACGATTTTGGCCATCAGCGGTTCACCTCGATTACTTGAAAGCCTTTTGCCGGAACGCTAACGCCTTCCCATTGATAATCACGACTCGTGTAATTGACGAGCACTTCGATTCCGTTGTTATACGTTACCTTTACAATGCCGTCGCTTAGACGCTCATGGTTTTGCATCGTCGCCCCCATTGTCGGCTGCAGCGCTTCATTCAAAATACGATAAGTCTCGCTCATCGATTCACGCCAATCCGCATAAGAAGACGTGTAAACATCATTCGAATTCGTATGTTTCAGCTTATACGAAGTATCGTGCGTCAAATAGTATGACGGATACGATCCGGTTTCGATCATACGAAGCAGGCTTGTCTGCGGATTGGCGAAGAAATTGCTGTAAGGTGCAAAATAATCCTTGTAGCCTTTCAGCACCATTTGTACGAACGGCACCGTTTCACTAATGTAAATATATTGCGATGACTCCATGGGTACGTCCAGCACTTGATCGGCATACGGAAGCATATAATCATTTGGCGCATACATGAGCAATGATGGAATGTTTTCCGACAGTCCTTGCATAGCTGCTTTATACGTTTCTGCCGTATGGCTGCGGCTCGAACGGCCTTTGCTTTCCATTTCGGAGAATAGCACCGAGCCCGTCTTATCCACCGCAATCCCACTCACATTTTGATCCGCATACTGCTTCGTATTTTGTTTAATAAGTCTGCTCGTCGCTTCAGCAGATAAGTAATAGATCTTCTCGTATACTTCCTCATAAGTCGGTATCGTCAATATAGACTTATCGATTTTTTTGGCTGCATCCGTTTGAGCAGAAAACCGTTTGGACGATTCATTGCCAGTCGTAAAATCAGTGTATAAATGAAGCGGATTACCTCTTTCTAGAAGCGATGCAGCAAGTCGCCCGAAATCCTTTTTCGAGCCAAGCTCTGCCTCGTATTCTACTTGCGATGGGCTTGTTCCTGAATAACCGCCTTTATTCCAGCCCTTATACACCACATTCACATTCTCGATTCCATTTTTTTTCATGTCTCCAAGCATCTCTTCCAGCTGTGAAACAGTGGTCATCGGAATAAGGCGTTTCGAGAACATTCCATTTTCCGTTTCGGCGCCAAGAACATCCATTTGCAGAGGAATCGCAGCGTCTACGGTTTCCTTAGCCTTCGTAAGAATAGATTTTTCTTCCAAATACGCTTGATAGGTCTTAGCCATTCCAACATAGCTTGCGTCCTTGCCGCTTAGAAATGTATAGCGAATTTGTATGTCCTCTGGGTTTCGAGCCTTTTCATAAACGATGACACCGCCTAGTGATCGGCTCGTTGGCTGCAGATACGATTCTCTGGAGAGAAACTGTGCTGTCGTCCAGTTGTACGGCGTGTTCACTCCATTCGGATACGCAACGATTTTCGCATTGTATTGACCGTTCTCGACAATGCCGAATAGGCCGTTTCCTCCTTCATCGTGCACCATTCCGAATACGGGATATTGCACAGTGAGCGGTGGGTTTGTGAAAATATCACGATTAACCGTCTCGATGCCTTCGTTGGTACCATAGATCTTCGCTTCATAAGGAATTTTGAATTTCCCCTTATTATCCGCAAGCCGGATTAATGCCCCCGAGCCGTCTGGAATGAACATATAACCTTCCACTTCGCCAGCCTTGGTTGCACCAAGAAACGGGTAAACATAAACGGACCCAAGCTTCGTCTTATTCCCCTCGAGAATGCTTTGCTGCGGAATTTGAACAACCAATTGGTCATCCTCCAGCGAAACATGAAGCTCCATCCCAATCTTAAGATCATTTAAGCGAATAATAGCTTTAAATCCTTTTTCTAGCGACTCGAACGTAATCGATTTGTTCGTTTGAGAGACGAGATCCGTTCGCGTGGCATTTGGCTTGTTCTCTTCGAAATATTCAAGAGACAATCCAGATGCCATAAAGTTTTTCCACGATTCATTAGATTCTGTGTCTATTATTTCGGATGACCACACATAACCCGAGCTCTTATCCTTCACTTGAATGGACAAGCTTTGTTCCTTGAGCCACAGCTCTAGCCTGCTATTCTCCGCCACCTTGCGATAATCGGATGATAGCTTCGCTCCTGTCGCTCCCTGATCAGGAAATACGGATTGCAGCTCCGAATCTGGAAGCGCACCCGTACCCTTACTTGAGCGGCCGTTACCGATAAACACGACATACAGTATGGCAATGGCTGCTATTATGATGACGGCGGTTACGACAGGCCTTATCCATTTAGAGTTCCGCACGTATCATCAGCTCCCGTATGACAGAATAAACAAAATCGAACACCTGATCGAGCAGCACATAAATAATAAATGCAACCAGGCTCAGAATCAGCATGCCAAATAATGTAATCAAAATGTTACGAATCGTTTCGCGAACGGTGTAATCATGGACTTCCTTCACCATAATAAATAGGAGAACCGCACACCACACGACGATGATATTGCTCGAGAAGCTGTACAGGAAAGCGTCATTGTTCGTTAGTACATTCGATACGATGACGATAATTGGGCTAAACAATAAGTAGGGAGCCATAGCATATATGGTACCTTTGTACACCTCTGAAAATTTGCCCTCGCCTTCATTGATCGTACTAACCAAGTAATTCGCAATAATCCAAAGCGCAATCGGTGCAAATACTTTTGATATCTCCTTTAACAAAATCAAGCTGGAAGGCTCAACGTTGTTGAAGATAAAGCCCGTATAATATAGCGCAAACACGTATTCTGCGAAAAATAGTACATAGAAAAAGGTCGCGGACCAAAGAGATACCTTCCGTTCCTCCTTAATGCCATAAAAACCTTCAAACGGATTTTTAATAAATTTGGAAATAAACAAAACATGTCTAATAAACGCTACTGATAAAACCTGGTTCTTCAAGCGAATAAGAAAATTGAAAATGCCGGTTTTACGCTGCAGCCAGCGCAGCACTATCCGAAGCAGAAACAAAACGATTCCGACATACAACACATAAATCAAGTTAATTTGCAGCCAGCGGTTGCGAATTTCCCAGAAGGCGTTTGAATAACCTTCCTTATCGTTCGCAATGACGTATTCCTCGATCGCTTCTGAATATAATTGCTGCTTGTAGTAAGCATCTGCCAGTCCTTTATGTGCCAAGTCGAACAAATTATTTTTGTTCAGTACCTGACTCCACGGCTCTCTGCTCTTGACGTAATGCCCTTCCTTATAAAGCTCAAGCGCATGGTGAACCATGCTTGTAAATTCAGTCGGCTTGAATATTTGAATATTATTTCTTTCTTTGTCGACCACATAAATATTTTCATTTGCATCTACAGCGATACCAGCCGCATTAATGAACATGCCGATCCGGGACTTCCCATCATCGGGGGCACCGAAAGAGAACAGCAAATTGCCTTCCGTGTCATATTCAAAAATAATACCGGTCTGACTAATCGTATAAATGTTTCCGCTCTTTGAAATAAACAAATCGGTATAAAGCGGATGAAAAGTCATATCTGCAGGCAATAGATTAAATCCGGAAATGTTAAACCGTTTGACAGACCTTCCCTTATCGCCTTGAGTAATGGTATAAATTAAACCCTTCTGGTCAATGTCGATGCTTGTGGGGGAAGGTGGAATATTTTTAAAAAGCTTCGCTCTCTGTGCATCGGTGAACAAGAATCGCTCCAGCATAATACGCAAGTTCGCTTGTGATTCATTGCTGCCAAAATAACCGAGAAAATCGCCATTCGAGCTCATCTGCACAACGCCATTCGTCGATCCTTCGCTTATGATATATACGTTTCCGCGCTTATCAACCGTTACCTTCATTGGCTTAAATGGATTGTTCTTGCCAAAAAGCGGAGAATCCGGCCTCGCAAACGTTTGTTTTACTGTATTGTCAGCGCCAAATTTAACGACTTGACTGAGCCCGCTATCCGCTGCATACACTTCGCCTTTATGGTCAACGAATACGCCGACCGGCACTTGCAACACATCTTCACCGATAATCCGAACCAATTGTCCTTCCTCATCGATTACAACGATGCGATGGTTGTTCGTATCTGCAACATAGATGCGATTAAGCGCATCAATATAAATATCGGAAGGCCCGGAAAATTCAAGATCCCCCACCTTCTCGATTGAACCTGCAGGATGATAAGCATCCTGCGTTCGAACAAATTGCCTGTTATGGTCTTCCGTATATGTCTTGTAAGGCGCCTCAGCGAGCACCATGGATGAGGAATCAAGCCATAGAAAGACGACGAGAACAAGCAACAAAACCTTGCCGTTAATGTTCTTCATGGGAGTCTCCTCTATTTAAGTCCTGAATGCGCCATCGTGTTCATCACTTTGCTTTGCAGCAATACAAAAATGACGAGGTTCGGTACGAACATCAGCAGCGATGCAGCTGCCGACATGCCTTGACCCGCAACCGTGTTGCCGGATCCCGATGCGACCGAGCTCATGAAGAAAGATAATGTCTTCAAGCTCTCATCGTTGACATAATAATTCGAAGTCTCGACATTGTTCCATACCGCCTGGAAAGCAAGAATCGCAACCGTTGCAAGTGCCGGCATAATAACAGGTACAATGACCTTCCTGAACACGGTGAATTCACTCGCCCCGTCGATAATGGCCGCTTCCTTTAGCTCCTCAGGCACCTGATCAATAAATTGCTTAAGCAAGAACAGCCCTATCGGCATCGCTAGCAGCGGCAAAATATGAGCAAAATACGTATCCAGCATGCCTGTCTGATCTACGACCAAGTACCGCGGTATTTGTACCGCGATGGGCACGAACATGAGGGCAAGCGTGTTGACCTCAAACAGTACCTTGCGCAGCTTAAACTTCATCTTGGCCATCGCATAGGCAGCCAAAGCGCTAATAAATACAGATAGGAACATGACAGAGATCGTAACAAGCAAGCTGTTGAATATAAACCGGCTGAACGGAATACCTGATGTCGATGTCGTAAAAAAGAGATCTCTAAAGTTATCAAACGTCGGCTTCTGCACGAGAAAGCGCGGCGGGAATGCAAACAGCTCATCAATCGGCTTGAATGCATGCGATATGATAAATAGGATTGGCAGCATCATAAAAAATGCCAAAGGAATAAGAATGGCATAAAATTTCAGCTGACTCCGGTGGAACTTGGTCGGATTAACTTTAGTACCTTGATAAGACAAAACTTGCACCCCCTACTCTTTCTCACCGAATAATTTCCATGAAAGCTTAGACAGCATATATACACCGATGAGCAAAACAACAGAAATAGCGCTCGCATAACCCATCTCATATCGAATGAGGCCATAATCAGCAATATGGTTGACGATCAACTGTCCAGAGTTTTGCGGAGTTGGATTGCCGCCTGAAAGCTGAACGCCGATTTCGCCGGCTTGGAAGGTCGTTACAACGGCCATAACCGCGCCGAACAGCATCTGCGGCCTCATCGATGGAATCGTAATGTAGATAATTTCCTGAAACCGATTCTGGATTCCATCGATGTAACCTGCCTCATATATTGTCTGATCAATGTTCAGAACACCAGCAAGCATAGCAAGGAATCCTACTCCCATGCTGCTCCACAACGACACGATAATCATAATCGTCATCAAATATTCCGGTGACTGCAGCCACTGGATAGGTGCGTTAATCAGTCCTAAATTAAGCAGCAAGGAGTTTATGTATCCCGCTTGGTCGCCGCTGAAAATAATCGTCCACACGACCGACATCGCTACGCCCATCGTCATCGAAGGAGAATAAATAATGAGTGCAAGAATGGTCCGCGGCTTGCTCGGGATTTGCGCCAGCATCCAAGCGAGCAGGAATGAAATGACGTAACCGCCCGGACCAACGATCAAAGCAAACTTTATCGTGTTGGGCAGAACATTTTGCATAAAGATCTCATCATGGGTAAGCAAATCGATGTAGTTTTTGAATCCGATCCACTCTGGCGCCTCTACCGTATTGAAATAAGTAAGGGAGAGACCTGCCGCTACCAATACTGGGATAATAATAAACGTGCCGAACATTAAAATATAAGGCGTCAGAAATAGGTAAGCCTCATTCCATCTGCGTGTCTTCATTTTCGCTCAACCCACTTGTCTATCGATGATATGGTCGGAACCGGATACGGCCTGATCATTTTGCCATCCGCATAATAGCCGAACTCTTCCATCTTCCGCAATATTTCACGATTTGTCCGTACTACAGCATCATCAATGGCCGTTCGCGGATTATCCCCGTTGAATACAACTCTGTTCCAAACATTACTGATTTCCCGCTCAACCATATAGGCACCTGGAACGCGCGAAGGTTCTCTCACCCATTCGAATTGTTCGGAAATGATTTTTTTATCTTCCTCCGGCCAAGGCACCTGCTCGAGCGCTTCAAGATTCGCCGTATTCCACATGAAGGTCATGCCATAGGTAGTCTGCATGAGATTTGCAAATTCGACCTGAACCGGTGTAGACAACCACCAATCGAGGAACTTCCAAGATTCCTCTGCATATTTGGTCCCTTCAAAAATCATCCCTGTCTGACCGCCTGTCGGCGCCCACCTTGCTACCGTCCCATCGGGCTTCTCCACGCCTGGATGCAGCGCGATCTTCCACGTATTGGCGATTTCCGGTGCCGCTGCCTTCAATTGAATGTATGTATTAAAATCAGATATCCCTACTGGCATCGTGCCGTAACGGAAATGATGATAGAAATTCGGTACGTCCTGCGGCAAGTTATAGATCGTAAACAAGTCGGTCATAAACTTCATGCCCTCAAGCGCTTGCTCACTGTCGATTGCGGTGTTCATCCCGCTCTCATCAAACAACTCTCCATCGAACTGATAAATAAACGGCGTCGTCGCATTAAATGGCTTGAAGCCCTTGTACTGAGCGAGTGGCTCGTAAAAGTTCATGCCAAGCCGCTGCAGCTCAGGCAGCATCTCAACAACGTCCTGCCACGTATCCGGTGGAGACAGCTTGAGAGAATCCAAAATATCTTGACGGTAAAACAGCACCCAGAAGTTTTGCGTTTCTGGCAATGCATATACGCCTTCCTCGAAGGAAAATGGAATAATGGCACCTTTGGAGAAACGTTTGATGCTCTCCTCGTATCCATCGAATTGCCGCAAATCCATGGCCGCATTCCGAATAGCTAGTTCATAAGGAATCCAGTTGCTCACCCCTAAGGCAACATCGGGCTGTCGATTGGATGCGTTGGCTAGCACTAGCTTATTCTCATCCGGCATAATGGACAGCTTAACTGCTATACCGGATTCCGGCGTAAACTGCTCATCAATCATCTTCTGCATGAGCTCTACGAATGGTCTGGGGCGGTTTACCCAAACCTCCAGTTCGCCATTTATTTTGTTAGTGCTCGAATAGGATTGTTTCGTAAAAGATAAGAAAAATCGTTTGACCGTTTCCCCTGACTTTTTGAAAAAACCTGCATTTGGAGATGGCAGCTTGCCATCCTGAGAAACATAAATCCGATCTAGTGCCAGCGGCGATTCTGAAATGCTCTGCAAAAGTGTACCTAACAATTGGGAGGCAGACGCCGACCCTTCGGAAAACAGATTTAGGCGATTAGGCAATTCATCGGGGTCCTTTGCAAGTGAACGCAATTGCTTGGATGCCAGCTTCAGGTTGACAATTTCACCGATTTCTTTAACCTTCGGATTAAGTAGGCTGATTTCTTCGAATCGCTGATCCAGATCATCCGCCCAGCCAGCAAGCAGCTTATCTAAATCCGGCATGTATTCAAGAAGGTTCCAATCTCGGTACAAATCCAGTTTATTTCCAGTCAGCTTCTTAATTTCGAGTGTCATTCGGCTGATCTCTCTCATTTTGGTGAAGATGTCCTCTGCTAGAGGACGCATATTTGATAGATTCACCGTCATGCTGAGCGTATGTTTGCCCTTGGTCATATAAAATTGATATGGCTTGCCCTCGCTGCCAAGCGTTTCATTACGCCATTTTTTCGTATAGTGAAATGCATAATTGTCCACCTCGCGGAAAGGAACTACGCCATCGAGCTCAATTCTGCGAAATACCGGCAAATCATATTGTGTATTTTGCAAATATTTTAAGGAAATATGATAATATCCATCCTGCGGTACTTCCAGCTCCCAAGTCAGCGATTGACCGCCCTCTTCATAGGATCCCGCATCTATCATATTGAGCAACAGCTTGTTCGTTTCGTAAGGTGTCACCTTGCTTTCACGCGACGAGGCGGTTCTGATCGAGGAATCGTTCTTATACAGCATTTGCTCCGCTTCTGTTATAAGCAGCGTGTCGCTGAGCTTTGTCCCCTCTTCTAGCGCCGGGAAGCTCTTTAAATAGTTTTCATACATTTCTATTTGGGCAGGGGCTTCTACTCTAACATTGCCAAGCAACATCTCTCCCCTGGTATTGACTAACGTAACGGTATTCAAGCCTTTTTCTAAGTGAAACTTTAAAGGCTCCATATGAAAATAACTAGAATCCATAGCATATACAGTTTGCCATTGCTTCACTTTCTGTGATCGCGGCAGCAGCTCGTTGCCGTATCGATCCCATTTTTCTGCAAGAGGCTTGTTCTCCCATTTGCTTGGAAACAATATATGACGGCTTTCATAAAACTGATATTGTCCATTGATTTGCAAATAGCCTTCCGTAGGCAATATGCTGTCATCCAGCATGTAATAATCAAACGCAAGCTGATATAATCCCGTTTTTTCAACATTAATGTCAAACGTAATCTTCGCGTCTTTATTCCAACGCAGCGTCTCTTCGTCGTAATCGAAGCTATCCTGCTGTGGAACAATTAGTCCTTCGTTTTCCTTATTCTTAGCAGGTGAAACGATCATGTTTGTGTTTGAAATGATAGGAACCTCAGACCACTCTAATAGTTTTTCTGAATAGGTCTTCTCTAATAGATTAAGCGCATCCGTTGAGGGTTCTGGCCTTTGCACCTCCGCTTGCTCCGATTCAGCTTGTACTTGCGGCCCCGGAAGTCCGCTAACAAGAAGAGCTGCAATCATCAAGCATATCAATAAGGTTTGATAAGTTTTTTTCATGGTCTCTTCCCTGCCTATGCTTCATTAATGCCGCAGATGCGAAAGATCATGAAGCTTCTTCCGCATCTACGGTCAATCGTATTATTGATTTAGTCTTTGCAGCGCTTGACCTACGAACTCGTTCGCTTTGTCTTCCATTTCTTGTGCTTTATCTGCAGGCTTCAATTCACCCGAAGTAAACTTCTCGTATATTTTCTGTTCATCCGTCGCCCAAGCACTGAACTCTCTCCAGCCCGGAAGTACTTTGTTATAATCTGGAACAGCATCGCCGAGCAGAGCAACCGCTGCTTTCGCTCCGTCTAGTTTCAGCTCACCCGTCAGCTTCTCCCAAACTTCTGGGAAGTCAGCAACCGGGAATTTATCGATATTTATATTCAATTCCTTATTCAGCTCTAGACGCTTCAGCCAACCATCTTTGCTCCATGACATAAACTTCATTAACTCATAAGCAGCTTCTGGATATTTAGTTGTAGAAGATACACCGATATAGTCAAGGACTACAGGCATCTTCTGGCCGGCATTACCAGCTGGATATGGATAGAAATCAACTGTGCCTGCACCCGATTTCTCCATTTCCGGCGGCAAGGAGTTCATATTCCAAGAACCGTCAATTCCGAGTGCAACATGACCTTTCTGCAATGGCCATGCTCCTTCTTCGCCAAATACTTTTGTCTTTTCTTCACCAGTCATTTTTTCTTCCACTTTCAACCTGCGAAGCTCCAGCTGTTGGTTGTACCCATCAATCCATTGTTGATTGGTGAAATGGAATTTCTCACCGTCAAATGTGTTGTATCCCAAGGCACCATCATTCGCCATTGGCCAGTGCTCATTGAAGGAAAGATTGCCCCAAGGACCGGAAATACCATAGATATGTTCCGATGGCTTGGAAACTTTCTTTGCGATGTCGATCATCTCCGTAATCGTCCAATCGTAACCTGGCAACGGAATGTTGTTTTTCTCTAGCAGCGTTTTATTCACATAGACACCCATAATGAACTGGAAGGTAGGCGATGCTAGGCGCTTGCCGCCATAAACTGCTTGCTTCGCAATATTGGGATAGATGGCCTGCGTTTCCTCATCTTGATCCCAATAAGGAGTCAGATCGAGCAGCCATTCGTTCTCTACGCCTACAGGAACATTTTCTAGCCAGAATACGTCAGGCAATTTGCTCGCGCTTGCGGCTGCAGTCAAAGCATCCGTCCACGGCCAGTTGATTGTTTCGTCTTTCTCTACCGTAATATTTGGATATTTCGCCATGAAGGCTTTCATCATTTCGCCTTCCATTTTTGGGTCTTCCCAGCTTGCAAACTTTAGTGTGAATTTCTCTGTTTGCCAGGAAGGCGTTTCTTCTACTTTGGACGTATCCTCTGTCGGCTTATTCGTAGCAGCCTTAGAATTTGATCCTTCATTCGTTTTGTTGTTTCCACCCGAACAGGCGGCTAATACGGATACGAATAACGACATCACCAGTAATAATGAAAATATTTTCCTACTGTTCATTTCACTATCCCCTTTTTTTCAAATGATATATGGATACACTTGCATGTACCTTTAGTTGGATATTGCTTTTGAAAACGATTTCATAAATGGTTGCTATCGCATACAAAAACGTATATGTCGTGTCTTATGTGCGAGTAAGCGTTTACATTTAAAATGGAATCGATTTCATTTTATGAAAAAGAGCTTTCATAATCCGAAATTATGAGGGTACTTTTTATAATTAGAAGAAGCACGAATGCACAACTGGGAATCAATAACGATCATACGCTCATCATCATCCGTCATTTCGCCCTTAATTTTTTTGATAAGCATTTCCGCAGCAGCATAGCCCATTTCAATCTTTAATTGATTAACCGTACTAAGCTGAGGCACCAAATATCTGGAAACCCGTTCATTATCTACTCCAAAAACAGCTAAATCCTGAGGGATTTGAACACTAGCTTCCCTGCAAGCGGCATAAATGCCTAAAGCCATCTCGTCATTTGCTGAAAACACAGCTGTGAACTCCTGTCCTGCTTCCCAAAGGCGCTTTAAAGCGGAATACCCACCTCTTTTGTTGAAATCGCCATTCTCCACAAGCTCTGGACGATATGGAATACCGTGTTTTTCCAACCCTTTGATGTAGCCTTCCAGACGATCCTGGCTGTCGATAGCATCGTTATAACCGCTTATAAATGCAATATCTTTGTGTCCCTGCTCAATGAGATGCAGAACGACCTGCATGGCAACCTCTGCGGTATTCGTTTGGACGTTATAAATTCTGGTATCCAAGATACTGCGTCCGATAGCTCCGATAACATAACCCCGTTCAACGAGATCCATAACGGTTTCTTTAGGCAATAAAGACTCAATTAGAATCATCCCGTCTACCGTTCTGTTCGTTAACATTTGAAGGTATCCGAGTTCGATTTCCCTGCTGTTTTGGGTATCACAAATAATGACTTTGAATTTCTCAGCGTGTGCTTTGTTTTGAATTCCCTTAACCAGATTGGAGTAATAAGAAACCATAATATCAGGCACTATGATTCCAATAGTAAATGTTTTTTGCTGACGTAGATTTTTAGCTGCAGCATTGGGAACGTAGTTCATTTGTTCAATAACCATGAGAACCTTTTCTCTCGTTTTACTCTTAACCAATGGATTATTGTTTAACACCCGTGAGACGGTAGTCGGTGACACCTTTGCAGCTTTAGCTACATCTACGATATTTACATCCATATGAATCGACCTTTGCAATAAATTTTGTACGATATAAACAAATAAAGCGTTATCAAGCTGATATTTAATAATATAGCAAATAATGAAATCGATTTCAATACTTAATTTGAGCAAATTTTCCATTGATTCCAGCTCATTCATAACTGCATATTCGTGCTATTCGGTAAAAAAGGAAAAGGCGATCCACCGCTTTATACGAATAAAATCACCTTGTACAACCTATCATCCAGATCCCTTATCAAAAATGTTGGATGGACGGCTTTCGATATGGGATAATAGGCACAATTCATCATTCATTGGGAGGAATGATTTTGACATTCATTAATAAAGAGGCGTTCATTTCAACAGAAGCGGAGCTAAGATCGCTTATTGGCTACCCTAGCGAGCTCGTTGAGCATAAGGATATTTCTTACTTGGATGAACATTGCAGAGATTTTATAGCGAAGTCGCCTTTCGTTTTTATTTCGACCTCTAACTCAAATGGAGAGTGTGACGGATCACCTAGAGGTGACTCAGCTGGTTTTGTCCATGTTGTCGATGATAAGCATCTCGTAATCCCAGAGCGGCCTGGAAATAAAAGAATAGATTCCTTGCGCAATATACTTTCAAATCCAGAAATCGGGCTGGTTTTCCTCATTCCCGGACTTGGTGAAACACTACGAATTAATGGGCGTGCCTTTATTACAAAAGATAACGAATTGTTAGAAACAATGGCTGCGAACGGAAAGATTCCTTTATTAGGTATTGTGGTCGCCGTAGACGAATGTTTCCTGCACTGTGCAAAAGCATTTAGAAGGTCAAAATTGTGGGAATCTGATTCTTGGCTGCATAAGAATGAATTGCCTTCCCCTTCAAAGATCATAGCATCTCATGTGAATCTTGAAGGAGTAACCTCGGAAATGGTTGCAGCTAGATTAGAAGAAGGTTACACCAAGCGACTGTATTAGTTCTTTTACATACCCGCCATTACTATATAGTTAAGCTTCTTTTAGCTTTTGTCACGATTCGTTTCGTTTCCTTTGTATTCGATTTCTCCAACCAGTCATCACAAATTGCTCTAACCCACTCAGGATTCGTTTTGCTAGCGTCATTCATCCAATTGCCTACAGAATCCTGAACATATTTGGCTTCATCGCTTTTCACTGCTTCTAAAAGGAAAAGAGCCATAGCCGGATTTTCTTTTAGCTCGGTAATATGTTTGGCCCATACGCCTCGCGGACGAGTGGATTCGATGGCAAATCTCCTAATATTCACATCTTTATCATGCACCCAATCATTCAATAAACCAAATGTCGTCTCTAACACCTTAGAGATCGATTCCCTTAAAGCCATCCAAGCAATCTCCCGTACGCCAAAATGGTGATCAGCTGCAAAAGGACGTATGAATCTGAGCTTCTCCTCTATACTTAATCGATCATCCATCCCAATGATATACGCAGCCCAGCAGCGAACACTGTCTGAAAGATGAGCAGCTAATGCATCATAAATTCGAGACTGCTCATTTTCTGATTTCTGAGCAAATAGACTAATCCATTCCCTTGCGATAGCGGGTATGATTTTCATAATCTTTTTCTCGTTCAAATGATTCAGCCTATCCAGAATGGGATCGGACTCTGGTTTCAAACCAAGCTCGTTAAGAACATTTTGCAGCAGTACGATATGATCGACAGCGAGCCATTCCGTCAGATTAGCCGACTCCAGTTTCCCCTTCTGAATCAGTTCTACCACTTCAATTGGAATGTCACTTAACTTACGTGCGGCTTTGCGCTGTAAAACGGAGTCGGAAATCACAATCGTATTTTCGTTATTCATAGCACTTTTCCCTCGCTTGTACGATAATTCATATTTAAATTGGGAGCATCCCTATCCTACTTCTTTTTTTATAAGCGAAGATGTAATCTAGTTTACAACTCTTCCTAAATAACTTAACTTTGCAAAAGCTTTTGTTTATGAATGTAGATTGTTTTAAAACCTGTCTTAATGAGTTTTTGTTCTGCAAGCTCATGTAAAGCTACCGTAACCGCTTCTCTGGTTGCTCCAACTAGATTTGCGATTTCTTGATGTGAGATGGGAAGATCAATTCTGGAATACTCATCCATACTCGTAAGTCCAAACTGATCAGAAAGCTTTATAAGAACATGCAAAATTTTATCGTGGAGACCCCCAAGAGCTAGATTTTGTGTTAAACGACTCATCGCGCTAATGCGATCACTCAATACTTGTAATAAATTCATCATGAAGCGAGGCCGTTGCATTAAAAAGTTCTCAAACCTACCTTTACTCATCAAACAAATATGACTTTCCTCAATCGTTTCAATATAATGATCTCGTGTACCAAATGAAATGATATCCATCTCACCAAATACATTGCCTTCACCCAATATGTCTGAAGTAAATTGCTTACCTTCGTCATTCAGTTTATACAAGCGAACCTTTCCTTTTTTCACAAAATAAAGCCCTTCTGAAAAAGATTCCGGTGTTTGAATAAACGTATTTTTCGGGATAACGGTTATAGAGGTCATTTCATCCATCTCTATCAAGTCTTCTAAGGATAGCGAATTAAGCAAATTGAATTGCGATAAATATTGAATGTTATCCATTTCTCCTCCTAAGCTAGCGATAGGCGTTCAATCAGTCATCGTTTATTATGAAACATACTCTACTATTTCTCGGGAAATGAATTTCCCAAAACTTCCTTATATCTATTCGGTTTATAGCCGTAGGTCTCCGACATCAATAAAGGTCCGCTTTAATTCTGCCCTTATGAACAATAACAGCGCGGTCAATAACATGTTCAATTTCTTCAATTTTTGCCCTAAAAATATCGATAACGAAAAAAAAGAACTGATCCTATGGTCGGTGTCCGTCCAGATTGCAGCCCTTCTCGTCATTCAGCATATCAAATATCATAGTTTTACTTGATTTTTCACGCTTGCACTCTTATGAATCTTTAGTACATCGCGGTACTCAACCGTCTGAATTTCACAATCTGGGCCAATGATCACACTCTCTCCTCTAACCATATCAGCTTTCGTATAATGGAGCTCAATGTTATCCCCTTCTATCAGTCCAGCTTTGAATATGACCCCCTCCTTCGATTTCATCAGCTTCAGAAGTGTTCCGACTTTGCTTCTTTTAATACTAATCTTGCTACCTCCAACCTCTTTCGCCCAGCTAGGTCCAAACATGCTTATGTTTAATCGGTCTGAGCTTAATAATCCATCAATACTTACTGCGCCAGTCATCTGCAGCTCATCCGCTTCACAATCACCAACTACGTCCAAATGTCCTGTTAAATTAATTTTATCTACTCTAAGCCCTCCACTTGTCCTCATCTCCCCTCGTCCTTGCAAGGAAAGTCCATTTAAGCTGCCATCAACGGCACAAACGCCCGTTATCTTCATATCTTTCGCTTTTAGATTTCCGGCGATTTTAACTTCTCCCGTCAATCTGAGCTTCTCACAATCCACATCCCCGTTAAATTTACATTCCCCTGTTATATTCACGTTTTGATAAAACCCGCCCGCTGACGTTGTTTCACCTAGAACTTTCAAATGATTCCGTAAAGGCTCAGTCATTAACCTTCTCCTCCTTCATAATTGTAGCACCGGGATGAACAGACAACTTTGAGCGATACTCTACACGCCCTATCGAACAGCCCTGACCGATGATTACAACATTTCCCCTAACGATATCCGCATTCGTATACTCTATATCAATATAATCGCCTTCAATTACTCCAACACGCAGCTCAGGTTTTAACTTCGGAATGATTCCGCTTAATAATTTATTCCACATCCCATTATCTGCTTGCCTAATGACAAGGCTTTCCACGCCGATCTCACTTGCTTTCCCCTGTCCCTGCAGGCAAAAGTCCAATTGACCCGCACTGAGCAATCCGCCAACCGTGAAGCCGCCCTTACCTGTAAAATGTTCGAGCTCACAATCACCCTTTATGCTCATCATTCCATTAAGTTCACAGCTTTCACCGCTAACTCCGCCCCCGATAGTAAGCAATCCGTCCGCCTTCATATTTCCAAACTTCATGTTGCCTTTTACATTCATCGTACCATTGCATTCGAGTTCGTCTGCAGTAATATCAGCCTTCAACCGTATATGTCCGTTACCATTAAAACGACGCGCGACAATTGTTCCGCTGACTTTGCCAACACCTTCTATTCTTACGTTTTCGTAGGTTCCACCAGCAGCTCCACTAACTCCGTTAATAACTAAATCTGACAACGGGTATTCTTCCATCATTTTTCCCTCCATTAAGAAAGCTTCCCTTTTAATTGTTCAATCAGATCCCCTAAACTTAGCTTGGCAACAAGTCGGACACCTTCGTCAAATACTAATTCAGTTGGCGAGTGCGCCAGTATAAAGGAAGTGACCCCCATTTTCCGTACGAAAAAAAGATCCCAGCTCTTCCCCTCAAACTTCTTCACCTTCTCATTTAAGGTTTGAAAAAGCAGCTCTGCCTCCTCCAAGCTCAGCTCCCCCCGACCAAGCAGGTAGTCAATTGCAAATAAATGCACAAGCTGATCAAACGAATATTGTCCGTCTTTAGCAAATAGCTCTCCGAACTTTTTTAAGGTCAATGATGAAACAATGTTACGCTCCCCAACTTCCTCAGCTGTCAATATCGTAAGGTTAATCGCGGACATATCGGATAACTTACCCGCCAGGTCATCTAAAGAAAGATCATCCTTCATATTTAGAATGTTATGGATGCGTGCAAGCATTGTTTGTTTTGGAAAAAAGGTTTCCTGCCCTGTAAACGTTGATTTCCGGATAAACCACTCCTCAGGAATAAGCTTTTTTCGCTTCCAACGGTACAATTGCCCATACGAAATACCGGTTAAATCCAGTAGCTCCTTCTTCGAAATTAAATCCTTATCCACTACAATCACCTCTTAAAACGATCGTAACATAACACTGTTACGTTGTAAATGCGAAAGAGTAAACCATTAAAAAAAGAAGAAAAAAAACGCTTGGAAGTCCAAGCGTTACATAGTTGTTTAAGTATGTAAAATTATTCCTTACTGAAGCTCTCGAAGAAGCTCCGCGACATTATGATTCCCTTGCTTAACTGCTATAGACAAAGCTGTTTCACCTTCTCTATTTACAGCGTTAATATCCGCTCCATGCTCGGTCAATAAGCGAATGATTTCAATATTATCATCATGAAAAGCTGCCGTATGTAAGCTAGTATGGCCATTACTATCGATTAGATTTGTATGGGCATTATGAGTCATAAACAGCTTGATGACATCCATATTTCTCTCCCCCGCAATGGCTGCATGCAAAGGCGTATTAGAAGGAATGAAAGAAATTTTGGAATGGGATAATGCGTTAATGTCAGCGCCATGATCCAACAATAGCTGTGCTGCTTCTTTATTTCCAAAATGTGCTGCGAAACCGAGTGGTGTTAGCCCGTCGTTATTTTCCGTATTTGCAAGGCTCGGTTGCGATTCTAAAATGTTGTTTAGGCTTGAAATATCCCCTGACTGGATCGCTTGAAACAAATCGCTGATTAATTGATTAATATCCATTCATTTCCTCTCCATTTCAACTGGTTTAATCATTTAACATTACCAAACTTTGTACAGTTGCGTCGACTTTTTCTACACTTTAGTTAAAAATTTGAACATTTAATACAACTATTCAAAACGCTTGAAAGAAGTGGTCTGCTTTGATATGCCTAGAAAAACTAACTGTAGATGAAGGTACAAAGCTAACCCATGTGTCATATGAAGGAGATCATACAGATGTCACGGATTCAGGTATATCACTAAAATAAAATTGGAATATTAATGTATATTTAAAACATTTCCCATTTCAATTGCGTTAGTTTAATATATCGAGATTGTATGCAGAATTTCGACTAAATTTAGTATCGCGTTTCGACTCTGTGCATAGCACGTGCCCCCACTCCTTTTATTTTGGCCACTCGTCTATAAACCGATCGTTTTTCAAATGACCATTAGCTTCATAAAGCTTACAGAACGTTTTACCTGTTCTATTGGTTAAAGTGAATTAAAGAATTCGGAGATCAAAATAATTTCACTGGGAGGTATTAAAATGAAAAACCTTTTTTTTCTGGTAATAATGTTGACATTTTTTTCAGGATGTTCTGTAAATAGTGTAAATGAGGATGATTCAAAAAAAAATTGGGACTATAAAGAAGGATTTGTAGTCTCAAAGGAGGATTCGAAAATATTAGTTGTTCAGAATTCAAATATTACTGAACTTAAACAGAAATCAATCGAAGAAATCTTAGACATAGTCCAGCCTAATGCAATTTGGGTTACAGCGGAAAAAGAAGCTGATTTAGATGTTATTGAAGTAGGTGATCAGGTTAGTATCAAAATTGATGGTGGGGTGGATCAATCATATCCTGCACAAACTTCAGCAAGAAAGATAACAAAGATTAATAAAGACAAATAGTAGCCGCTTTAATTATTGATAGGATAGCTACCTCTTTAATGAGTAGCTTTTTATTTGGACCAGTATCAGCGTAGCTGATATTGGTCCTTTTTGAGGAAGTTGCTAAGTAATTAAACACCATATATCTTGTATTTTTATTGGGATTAATGAGTTCCCAGACTATTCTTTAAGCACCTGCAGGGTAATTTCACCCCTCGCTATTTCGTCACGGATTCAGGATCTATTTTTTACTGCCCTTTTATCAGAAGGATATGGTAGATTAAAATCGTTGAGTGTCTTTTAAGTTTCGTGGTAACTGTAAGTTAATAGAAGGGTGAGAGACGTATGGAATTATATATATCAAATGAATTGAATAGCGAAGATAAAGCTTATATTAGCAACAATATGTTTGCCTTTAATTTAAAGCACTTCCCTGATGACTTAAAAGGCAGGTATCAGGAGGTTAATCTGTTTCTAAAAAACGCTGATGGTCAAATATTCGGCGGGATTCTTAGCGAAATATGCTGGAACTGGATGCAGGTCGAATACTTATTTGTTGCTGACGAAATTCGCAAATCAGGATATGGCAAGCAGCTTTTGGCCGAGGCAGAAAAAATAGCTAAAGCGAAAAACTGTGATTTCATAAAACTGGATACACTAAGCTTTCAAGCACTCGATTTTTATAAGAAGCAAGGTTTCGAGGTATTTGGAACGATTCAAAATGCTGGCGGATTTACGCACTATTATTTAAAAAAAGACATTTAACCTTCAAACCGACCAAAACAACCAGAGTTATGATCATTATACTGACCTTCCATGAAAACCCCTACTCAATGAGCGGGGGTTTCACTATAGATATGAAGGAAAATCACTACTCTTTTACACGTATACAAAGTATCCCTGCATTATTTGAATGGCTGAGCTGTACCGCTTGTTCAGCAGAACTAATCTCTTTCCCCCACTGAACCCTATACCTAAACTCATAGTACCCGCCAAGCGTCGCTTTAAAATTCGTTTCCCAGTAATTCGTTAACACCCATGCGTATAATTGATCATATTCACCTTCAAGCTGCTGACCGTTTACTTTTCTTTGCCCATAAGCAAGCGGCCCGACTTGAACTAGCGGCGTATCTGGAGTAGCAATGGACAACCCTGCATCATCAGCGATGTAGGCAAGCCCTTCTTGGATGCTGTAATAATCAATCAGGGTGCCTGGAATTTGATCGATCCCTGGACGAATAAGCGCACCGGATTTTTCCATCCAAAGCTGTTCTTTGTCTGCACCTGTTCGAAGCGGCAAGGCGATGTACACATTTTCTGGTTCCCATACGCTGTCTTTATGCATACGCACAGAGACATCGACGCGCGGGCTGTCTATATATACTTTTAAGAATAATGAAAAATAGCTCATACCCTTTATTTCATAAATAAGCTCAACTACACCGTACAATTTGCCGTTCGTTATTTCTTTGATGCCAGACAACCGACCACTTGAACGTTTGACATCGATGCCTTTACGGTTGCGCCCCATTTTGCGGCGTACTTCCGCCATCTGACTTACTCCGGAAACCGGGGTAACTTCATATACAGGTGTAAATGCACCATGTTTACTGCCTTCACTAATCATTTCTCGATTCATCTGCTTGTCGTACCAGGAAATGATCCCTTTGCCTTCTTTCCACGCGATCCGAACAAATGGCGATTCGATATAGTTCTCCGTGATAAGCAAGCCCTGCTTCTGCTCTGGTACGAGATCAATCAAATCCTCCATATCGTATACGCCGTCATTCCCTTTCAATCGGTTACTTCTTGTTGTAGCGCCTTCTTTATGTTCCGCATGGCGGAGAATGAAAACCTTCTCCTCCTTCGGCGCAAGATTAATCGGCAATGCAATTTGAAATCCTCGGCTTACCCAATCCTCTTGGTGCGCGTACACTTCTGATGTCTGTTCATCAACAACCTCAATGCCGCTCTTAAACATCGGCGGCTCCCAGCCGTCTAGATACATATACGCCAAGTCTTCTACCGCATGATCGAATGAATTGATTACCTTAAAGCGAAATGGACGTCCCGGCGAGAGCAGCATTTCCCCTTGTTCGTGTAATACTTGATCAAGCGCCGTGAATACGAGTCGACTTGCTACAGCAGCGTATGATTCTTTGCGTACCGCCAGTGACTGCACCATTGGATGCCAAGGCTCATAGACCGAGGAATGATAGCCCCATGTGTGTTCCGCATACATCGTCAACTGATGCTCTGCTTCATCGATAACGTCTTGTTTGACAATGTTGCTGTTTGGATCAAGCTGTTTGACTAGACGAAGTGTTCTTTGGGCGTCACGGAAAATTTGAGTATGCATCGCGGTCGAAGCAACGCCGTCCGTCCACCAATCCGGCCAATCGCCTTTATATACTGGAATCGAATGTTCTTGTTGTTTAACTTGTTCGAAGAAATGGCTCAATGTTGTCATTTCTATTTCTACGAATTCACCAAACTTCTCATTCCATTCATTCATGAAATCCATTATAGAGCCGTTCGGAGCAGCATTATCGCGCAATAGCCCCATCACGTTCACCAAGGCAAAATCGTAAGGATACTCTTCCTTCTCTAATTGACGGAAATAGCGCATGATCCGATTTTCTGCCATTTCCCAATGGTTTTCCGCTAAAGCACTTCCATTAAACTCATCCCGAATCGTATAGGATAAAACAGCTCCAGGGGACAAGCCGAGGTCGTTTCCAAGCATATAATGCTCCCCGTTCCATACGAGCAAACGATCGCCTTTTGGTGTTTCCCAATAAAACGGATATTGTTTGCGACCAGCTGCATACATGCCATGATGCGTATGAATACACGAAAGCAAATGTTCGACGCCGGCATCAATAAGCGACTGTGCATAACCCCAGCTATAACCGTTAATATCCGCAGTCATTGCCGAGTTCATGATGACGCCATGCTCTTTCGCAAACGTTGAAGCTTTCAAATGATTTTTACTCAAAATATCGAAATCTAATAATTCCGTCATGTTTAAGTACGTGCCGGAAAGCTCAATGTCCCCTCGCTTCAAAGCAGCAATGAATTTCCCCTTTAGTTCATCCGTTGCACGTGCCCAGAACTGTTCAACTGCCCAAAACGTTTCGCACGTCCATTTAAAACCTTGCCAAGGTTCTTTTTCCCCTGCATCTATGGCATTTACCGTTTCAATCGCTTGACGGATAAAATCAACATGAAATTGCTCGATCTTTTCCTGTCTTTCCGTATATCCAATGTCAGTATGAGAATGATGAATCACATACATCTTCCACTTCTTCGCTGGTCTTGCTACTTTATTCATTTCGTTCTCCCTTTCTATAAATGAAATATGTACTCAATCGTAGGCATACTTTCATTGTAGAGGATCGGAGAAATGGGAGAAATGATAAACTTTTTAGATTCATATCGTATTTTTTATTTTAGATACTTGGGTATTCGCACTTCTACTATCGTTCCTTTACCCATTTCACTTTGAATCGTTATCCCGTATTCTTCTCCGAAATAAATTCTGATTCGCTCTTGGGCATTGAACAAGCCATATGATTTCGACTGCTTGCCAAGCACCGTGTGAATGACAGCTTCGGATACCCCAGGACCATTGTCTTCAACCATAAATACGATAACATCATCGATTAGATCAGCCTTTATTCGCAGCATTCCGCGTCCTTCGCGTTTGTTGTCAATACCATGTTCAATCGCGTTCTCGACGATTGGCTGCAAAATCAATTTAATCATATCGAACTGCAGCACATTCTGATCCACTTCATAGATGAAATCAAAGTTATTGTCGTGCATAATAAGCTGCAGCTCCACATAAGATTTCGTATTTTCCAGTTCGTCATATACGCTAATCACATCTTGCCCTCTATTCAACGTTGTTCGGTAAAACTTGGATAATGTCGTTGTGATTCGGCTGATATCATAGGCTTCAATATTAATAGCTTTCCAATTGATTAAGGACAATGAATTATATAAAAAGTGGGGATTAATTTGTGCTTGCAGCGCTTTAAGCTCCGCATCTTTCTGAACAACCTTACTGCGGTACACTTCATTAATGAGCTCATTAATGCTCTGGAGCATGTCTTTAAACTTTCCTGTCAATTCACCGATTTCATCATTTGAATCTACAACGATCTCAACATTTAAATCCCCACGCGTGACCTGCTTCATCTTCTGATTCAAACGGTAAATCCGTTTAACGAATGTGGCTGATAATATCCATATCGTCAGCAATAAAACGACTAAACATATGCTGACAGTTAATATAGTGGCTTGCACAATTTTTTTTGCATCAATGCCTACCGCATTTTTGGGTACATAAAAAATCATCGTCCATCCGGTGACGGCGATTTCATTTCGAATCACAATGAAATCGCTATCATTAAACGTTAAACGATAGTCTACCTTTTTGTTGTCACCTGCTGAATAAATCGATTCTGAAGGCTGCAATCCGGATTGATGAGTAAAAATAGCATTTCCATCCTGATCATATATTACAATTCCGTAATCACCAGAAGATGCATTAACCAAACCATCAAATATTTTTTGACTATCGAGTTCAAAATAAACCATATTTTTGAGACTCGACATTTGATCTCCTATGATGCTGCGAACCCCAAACAATGTATCTCCTTCTTTTAGCCAATTCGTTTGTCCATTCGTCATCACCTCGTTAAACCAAGGCTTATCCACTACATGTTTTATGGATAGAATCGTATTTCTTCGTTCGGTCATGTCGTTCTCTGTGTATACCGTCAGCTGTTTAATTTCATCATTCAAGAAAAGAATCGTATTAAATAACGGATCGGCAATCGTATGCAAATCGTTATACATATAATAATAGTTAGAATAATCGTTGTTGAAAATTGCCTTTATGCTCGGGTTAAACGTTATGGATTCAATAGAGGCGTTATACTTTTTAAATTTATAGTCCAAATTGTCCGTTAGTTCCGCTACATTATCCGTTAAGGCTAGTTGTGCCTGTTGAACCAATAGGCTTTTGGATTGAACATAGGAATACCAACCAAGTACAGTGAGCGGTATAATAATGACAAACAAATAGGAAATAAACAATTTATGCTTAAATCTTAAATTTCTAAAAACCCGAGCCAATTTCCCCATCCTTGATCCACAATCCTTCCTTATGCAACCCCTACTCCCATCCAATCTAAAAGTACCATTGGCATTCTCTAATGACAACCTCAAATGCATATTGCTCGCTTTGCCAATAAAAAAGCCCGAGATTTCCGACTAGCGGAAATTCGAGCTTACAACCTTACCGCGAACATGCGGTTTGTACACTTATTCCTTGACCGCACCCAGTACAATGCCACTGACAAAATACCGTTGCAGAAACGGGTAAATAAGTAGAATAGGAATCATAGATACGATAACCTTTGAAGCATTCAATGTACGATTGGAGATAGCCGATAAACGCCGCAGCTCATCCGGATCGGTCGTGTTCATGATCGAGTTCAAAGAGACGACAAGCTGTTGGATGTACGTTTGCAAAGGCCAATTTTCTTTGTGATTCATTAATATCATTCCATCAAAAAATGAATTCCAATGTCCGACAATCGAGAACAGCGTTACTGTAGCAAGAGATGGCAGAGCTGCCGGCATATAAACGGAAAACAAAGTTCTCCACGGGCCTGCTCCGTCCATATTTGCCGCTTCATCCAGCTCCTTAGGAACGGCGCGAAAGAAATTCATTAATAAGATAACATTAAAGACCGGTACTGCAGAAGGCAATACGAGTGCCCAAATCGAATCGAGCATACCATAGTTGTTGATTGTCATATACCATGGAATGAGCCCGCCGCTAAACAGCATCGTAAATACAATGAACCACATATAGACGTTTCTACCAGGGAACACGGAACTCGTTTTCGATAAAGGATAAGCCATTACCATGGTCAAAATAAAATTGATAGCTCCGCCAAGGATTACTCTCTTGATCGAGATTCCAAAAGAATTAAAGAAAGCTTGGTCCTCCAAAACCTTCTGGTACGAAGCCAAATTAAAATCTACAGGCCAGAAAAACACTTCCCCCGCATTCGCAGCTGAACTGCCGCTGAATGAAATCGCAATCGTGTTAATGATCGGAACAAGACATGCGAAGGCCGTCAAGGCAAGAATACAATATATTATAACGTCGGAAATATGCGTTTTTCTTACCATATGGATTCACTCTCACTTTAGAAGATTCGGTAATTCGCGTACTTGTACGCTAGTTTATAAGAGAACACGATTAAGACGAAGCTGATTACCGACTTTAACAAGCCTACGGCCGTCGCTAAACCATATTGCATTTCTTGTAAACCGATTCGGTACACATAAGTATCGATAATATCTGACGATGAATAAACCATAGGGTTATACATGTTCAATATTTGCTCGAATCCAGCATTCAGGACATTACCCAAACTTAAGGTAGTCAGTAATATAACAATCGGCGTCATGCTTGGAATCGTAATATGCATTAGTTGCTTAAATCGATTCGCTCCGTCAATCGCAGCTGCTTCATACAATGTCGTGCTGATCGACGTTATCGCTGCCAAATAAACGATCGTGCTGAAACCGAATTCTTTCCAAACGTCACTTACAACTAATATCGGTCGAAACCAAAAATTGCTAGTTAAAAACATAATCGGATCGATACCAAACCATTGTAATAACCCATTAATAAAACCGTTCAAAGTAAAGAAATTAAGAAAAATACCGGACAATATGACCCAGGACAGGAAATGTGGTAAATAGACAATCGTCTGTATGCTGCGTTTAAACAGTATATGTCTGACCTCATTTAACAATAAGGAGAATATAAAAGGTACGATTAACCCAAGCAAAATTTTACTGATGGCGATCACAATCGTATTTTTCAAAATCTGCATACTGTCAGGCAATAAAAACATATACTTGAAGTTATCAAAGCCAACCCAAGGTGAATGCCAAACGCCTTTGGTCGGAATAAAGTTCTGAAACGCAATGACAATGCCGAACATCGGAACGATACTGAACATAATCAACAGAATAATTCCCGGAATGAGCATGAGGTGATAATTAATAATGAATCTTGTGTTTTTCAATTGCTCCACCCACCTAAGAAATATTGAATAAGGTATTCCAAGATCCGGAAAACTTGCAATACCTTATTCGACTTGCCTCGTTTAATCGATCATCTGATTAGTTGCCAACTTCAGCTGTAACTTCCTTCGTAATGTCGTCTCCGCCAAGTTGTTTCCAGCTTTTAACAAATTTATCGAAGCTGTCCACGGACTCCACGCCCGTAATAATTTTCAAGAACATTTCGCTCTCCATTTTCGTTAAGTTGGTACCTTTCGTAAACATAGAAGGCGTCTGTCCGTAGAACACGGATTCGATTTTTTGTAATTTGTCCGTTCCCACTTCATGCGCGCCGGTAAAGAACGCCAGTTTATTCGCATAATTAGCAATATCCTGTTTTGGAGCTTTCTCATCGATAATAAGCGAATCGTATTTCGGCATTTGATCCGGTGATAGATTGGATGAGTCATGCTTAGCCAATGCATCGCTCAATGCTTCAGCATCTCGATATACGGCATCTTCATAGTTCAATTGAAGGTTAAACGGCCAGTTGAGCCAGCTGACACCCAAGCCTTCGTAAAGCGATTTTGCAGATTCATCCTTCAAACGAAGCCCTTCATATTGAACACTTAGTGCCTTAACCATAGCTTCTGGATGCTCAAAACCTTTATGCACGACCAAATATTGACCCGATGGTTTGGACAAAAGCAAGTTTCGTTTTCCGTTTTCACCCAGCGGTGCTGATAACGGGATCCATTCCGCATTTTTATCGTTTTTCACAGAATCGGATAACATCCAGCCCGCAAACCAAGGAGCAAATACCATGCCCGCCTTGCCGCTAGCGACCAAAGCCGCGTTGTCGTTCCATTTCCGCGTAACAAATTCCTTGTCGATCAAACCGTCAGCATACATTTCACGAAGCTTTTCAAGTGCTTTTTTTGTCTCTGGCATAATTGAACCGTTTGTAATGTTGCCCGAAGCGTCTTTAACCCATTGCTGAGGAAACGATCCATATGCTGCAAAAATAGGATCAAAAGTAAAGAACGCACCATCTGTATACATAATCGGATCACCGGTCAATCCAATCGTTCCATCTCCGCCAGTTTTTTGATCAACGAAAGCTTTGGATACAGCTGTAACTTCATCCATCGTAGAAGGCGGCTGCATGCCGACTTTGTCCAGCCAATCTTTGCGAACCCACAGCAATTGATGGTTGCCAGCCAAATTCGTATCCGGAAGCGCCAGAAGCTTTCCATCTATTGTTACCGAATCTAATACTCGACCCTTAAACGAATCATAGTATTCTTTAATTAAAGGCGAGGCGCTTTTGTCATAAGCCTCTTTCAAATCCGCTAGCATACCGGCTTCTGCTAATTTTTTGAATTGCGTTTCGTCTACAATCATCACATCTGGGACATTCGTGCTCGTAATGGCTAGATTCACCTTTTGTTTATACGCTTCTCCATCATCAACAGAAAACTCATAATTGATTTTCACGTTCAACTTATCTTCCACATACTTCAAGAACTGATTATTTTCCAGTGTATCTCCCTTAGGCAAATTATTGCCTGAAACTCCTTGCCTACCGATTGTCATCGTCACCTTATCTTTGTACGGTGTAAAAGTGTCCCAATTCGTATCTGCTCCAGCTGTCTCTGAATCAGGAGAATTGGCCGCACCCGATGGCTCAACCTCGTTAGCTTGGTTGCTGCTGCAGGCTGATAAAATACTCGACAACATAAATACGAACATCAATACCATTAAAAAATTGCGTTTCATACGTGACCTCCTAGATGATTTTTATATAAAATCGCTTACAGTTAAATTGTAAAAAATAGACGGTTTCTTCGAAATAATAAATTCTTTTGAATCACATGAATTTTTTTGGAGAGTGTATGAGTTATGTGAATATCCTACTTTTTCAAACAAATCAACGCGTATCTATGGGCAAGCTAGGCGCCTCAAATACTTGAAATTCAGATAAGCCAACATTCGCCCCTGCACCTTTTGTTACTTCAAATTTCACCCATTTCACTTTTTTTCGATCGAATGCCACTATTTTATCCATCCCGTCATTTGGAATGTCGCTCACACCTATGAATGTGCCATCACTGAATAGAAGCTTTCCTTCCATCGCATGATCTGCTAGATTCACCCGGTCATAAAGAACAATCTTATTGATTTCCACTTCACTCGGCCATTCTAATTGAATCCACGGATTTAGCTCACCACTCGATGCCCATTCTCCGCTGCCGTGTATGCCATACACATCATCAATTACTTTTGCAGCGCCATATTCATCATTAAACTGCGATGAAGCTGAAACCGCGGCCATACTTGCAATATTTCCATTAAAGGCTTGCGGCGGCGGTGTTGTTACGGCAAACTCGTTGTTTGATCGCGATAGATTGCCTGCGAAGTCATAAGCTTTTACCGTGTATGCATAATGCTCGCCACCCTTGGCTTCCGTATCCAAATAACTATTGTAAGAAGCCGATACATCACGAATTTCGTCGCCATTTCGATAAATCTTGTATCCCTTCACATCAACATTGTCTATCGATTTATTCCAAGCAAGCGAGATACGCGTATCGCTCTGTACATAGCCGCTAACATTTTTCGGCTCGCTTGGCGCAGTTTTATCCGTAATTTGTGCTTTCTCTGTTAATGCTGAAATGCTGAAATCCCCCTTCAAGCCGCCCTTTACTGCCCTAACCTTGTAATAGTACGGCTGTTTGCGATCCGATTTCACTTGCTGGTCATAGAAATGACTCGAACTCATTGCAGTTAAATAGCTTCCCGCACCCGGCTCAAAATCAGCAGTTGTTCCGCGAAATAGCTCATAATGTAATCCGTTGTCATCTTTATCAGCCTTCCAGTCGACTAGAGTTCCAGCAGTGTCCGTTTTAGCAGACAAACTTTTTACTTGATTCGGTTTTTTCCCTTTTAGCTCCACACGAATCGTTTTCCAGCCGTGTCCCTCTATCCGGAACGTAACTTTACCGCGTGTAAGTTTAAGAGGTTGCTTATCGTTTTCCACCAGGTCTGTCTCCGCTACTAACCTCGGATTAAACATGGACAAATCGACGGTAACGTCTGTGTCCATGCCAAGTGTCTCATTAAACCGCAAAATGATGCCTTCTCCATTCGATTCAGCAGACTTCGCCGCAGTTAGCACGACATGATCCTGATCGATGGATAGAAACTGGCCTTTATTTGCTTGTAAGCTTCGATTTTTCTGTTTCTCGGAAATAACCGATGCCCTGAGCGCATTATTGACCTCCATTCCAAACTGATCCGCCCTTCCTTGCTTCCAATCGCTTCCCTCATGAGAAGTGAGTGAATATTTAAACGTTACTGGCCCCGGTTGCGTTTTTTGAAAATTAACATGCCATTTGTTGTTGAACACATAATTATATATCCATGGCTTAGCCGTATTGTAATCCCACGGTCCAATTGCCGATCTTCGCTCGCCATACTGCACAATCGGATTAGAAAGAAGTGACATTGTAATACCATAATCGGTCTGATTCGATGCATCAATCCAGCGGTTCACTGTATAATAGGCTGTGGAAGATGAGTAAAACTGCTCATTATCAGGATTATTAATATCCGCATTCACATACGGTCTCACATCTCCGCTTGGCATTTCATGCCTGAGCATAAATTGCGGTACGTTCAATGGAAAGACAAAGAACGCTTCCTCATCCTGCGTCTGATAAGACGGTGCATCAGACTTCTCTACTTGATTAACGATGTCAATACGTGGAATTTCGTCGTATAACACCACGTTTCTTTTCATGTCATTCACTCCAACAGCCTTACCTAAAGCCGTCATCGTACCTGAAACGGGTCCAATCGCTTTCGTCAATTCAGATGACTCTACTTCATGTGTAGTTAGCACATCATGACTCATTTTTTTCGTCGTAAAATAAACGTAATCGTTCATCTGATAGGGTGCTTGCTGATCTACCATTTCTTTGTTCCCATGCGATTTGTCCAAAATACTTTGAATCGCTCCCGTTTCGTTGAACGTCACTTTAAAGTAATCGTTTTCAATTGTGTTGGACGTTGTTTTTATGTTGGAGTGAAATAGGGGATCATCCTTCCGCTGCACAATGCTGAACATTTTGTATCCAAGTCCCTTTATGTTCGAAGCAACAAAAGCAACCGTTCCATTCTCTCGTTTCTCATATTTTACGGGTTTCCCTGTTTCTTTATCGACAATATCAAAATGCTTTGGCAGCTTTCCCGCATCCACCTCAACAACGTCAGAACGCACCCAGGAAAGTGCATTATAGACAGCTATCTCCGGCCCATTTGTTGATATCTCCTTACTTAACGCCGTTAGTGAATTTTCCATCACTTGATCTGATAGTTGATTGGCTGTTATGGCATTATTTCTCTTCCAGCGCCATTGATCATCTGGTTTTGGAAATTCGCTGCCCCATGAATGCTCGTCGTAAATAATCATATTTTTATACGCAGTTGCAATATCTTCATACGGGTATGGTGAATGATCTGTGAAGAGGTTCGCCATCGTCGCATATAACTCCGCTGCTGGCAGCTTATCATGATTTTCCTTGTTGATAGCCGTCTCAGCTGATGTAGAAGATACGCCGTAATTCCACCAATCTTCCATATTTCCTTTGAATGCCGGGACTTCATCCTTATAGTTGTCTTCGATGTAGCTGAAATAATCACTGACTGTCGAGCTGATGAATTGCGGGTATACATAATCGCGGCCTTGACTGTCTTTTTTCGCATTTAATGATTTGATGTTGTCTTTCACTGCTGCTGTAATTCCTTGATTATCATAAGGCGTCGTAAAATTAGTGACAATGGCGTCATAAGGATACGATTCATTATGGTAGTCCATAATGCTCTTGGTTGCCTTTTCAAAAGTCATATTGCTGTCGCTATTACGGAAATCCAACTCATCCGTACTGTAATGACCGTAATTATAGGTTAATAACTGATGATTAGCGACTTTTCCTTGATAATAAAATAGTTTTGGATAAGGAATAAGCGGGTCCGGATTTTGCCGAAGCATGGCATATTTCACGCCCGACTCCACCATGGCATCGACCGCTGCCCATGAGAATCCAGGACTGTCCGTCATATGAAGAACCTCATTGGGGCTTACACCTAGTTGATCTTTTAGATGACGGGCTGAATAGTAATTAATACGCGCCAATTGCTCTGTGCCGAGTCCTCCATATACGATATTGACGTAGCTGTTAGGGTAACTCATCGATCCATTTTTCAAATTATTCTTTAATGTCTCGAACCAATCTGCATCCTTCGCATTTCTGGCAGCGTCATATAACATATAGGATGACTCGATCGGATACTTGAAACGATCATGATCTTCCCACGTATCGGTCTCCTGAATATTCCGAAATGCATCATCCAAATAACCAGGAAAGATACTGTTGTTTAATTGCTCCTGATCGTTCGTGTAACCAATGTCTAGGTGCATGTCATGCGCAACGTATACTTTCCAGTGACGAATTTTCTTTTGTGGTTTTGATAAAGCTGCAACAGCCTTCCCGTCCCCTGCTTCGTTATTGTAAATCTCAAATGAAACAGAGTCACCGTCGTTTTGCAGCTCTGCCACATCGACAATAACCTCACTGCGTTCCTTGCCTACCACGCCAATCGCTTGCATATAAGGCTCCATACCCTCAATGGATATTTTCACCCATCCGTCAAACGATTCCCCATCATTTTCTACAACCAGCTCGGTCTCGGATTTCAATTGCCCGCCATCATTAATCATCCATGGCCTCTGTACGATCTCGGTAATCTCGCATGCTGCCAAATCCGATGCTGATAACGAAGAGCCGCCGAATGTATTCCATACCGTACAAAATACTAAAGCATACATTAACCTTTTCCTCATAAATTCATCCAACCTTTCAACAAAGTATAGATTGCAAAATCATCGTATACCCCCCATAAATGTGGGTAAATGTTAAATATTTTTGATTCATATGAAATAATTTAGATCACAAAAAAAGCCGTCGTTATCTCGACAGCTTCAGCTAATCTTATCTATTATTCAATCATTTCTCGGTATTTCTGCGGGCTGACTCCATAGTGTTTTTTGAACGTCAAACAAAAATACGAAGAATTCCAATATCCTACATTCTCGCATATATCGATAATTTTCATATTTGTTTTGTGAAGCATTTCCTTCGCCTGTTCCAATCGGTACATCGTAATATACTTAATTAAGCTTTGCCCTGTTTCCTTTTTGAACAAATGGCTTAAATAGCTTGGATTTAAAGATACATGTTTAGCAATGACCTCCAAGCTGACATCATTCATAAATTCCTTTTCAATCATTCTTACGACTTGCATCACGATATGGCTTTTCGTATCATCGTTTCGGACGTTGCTTCCATGAATTTCAGTTAAAGCGTTTAGAACAACTTCTTTTACTTGAACAATCGTGTCGCTCTTGAAGATTTGCTCAACTGTTCGTTTAAAATCAATTTCTTGTTTTTTCTCTGACTTTTCATATGCTTTCTTGATCATTTCCGAACATAAATATTTAACATAGATGGCTGAAGAACTGCCTTTCTGGCTCAAATGATTAAATAACAATTCAATGCTTTTAGCGGCATCTATGTAATCATTGTAATCGATATATTGGTGGATATTAGCCAGAATGGTATCGATACTATCAATGGTTGGGACACACTCTGAAAAATCATCCCCAGAATATAAAATAACGTTGTTTTCAAAAAAGAATTTATAATCCGCAGTCTGCTCAATTTGCGTAAACGACTCGGCCGCTGACCTCAAATTTTCTAGCACAGGACCATAAACAATGCAACAATAACGGTGAAATTGTTCAGTAATACGATTTGCCAGCACTTCGCTGAACGCTTTTACCTGCAGTTCCCCTAGCTTGTCCGAACAATGGATAAATATAACGCATTGAAATTCATTGAGATTCAACAATTCATAATCACTGCTGACCACTTCTTTTACGAGATCAAGGAAATTTTCATTATGCCTGTCGAAAAACCGTTCGGTAAAATCGATAAGTAGTAAAGCAAACTTCTTGTCCGCCAACGGCATATTCATTTCAGATATTTTTGTTTCAATATCGAGTGTTGTCCCATTAAGAAGTTCCATCAGCAATTTATCTTTTTCGTACTCCATTCCTTTCTGATAACCTTCCAGCAATTTCGCTGTTTGAATTTTGTCTGCCTCTTTCATTTTGCATTTCTCAACCACACGTGACATAACGTCAGTGAACTCATTCACCTCCATTGGCTTAAGTAAATAACTTGATACATTTGAATGCAGCGCTCGCCGAGCATAATCAAATTCACCAAAAGCACTGTATATAATAATTTCAATCGAAGGCATCGTGCGGCTTACTTCTTCTGCTAATTCTAAGCCGCCCATAAATGGCATCTTTATATCCGTAAGCAATATATCGATTGGGTATGCATGAATGTATTCTAAAGCCTTCTCGCCATTCTCAGCTTCTATTACATGTAAATCATATTTGAATTTCTCGATCAATAACTTGATCCCGTCTCTCTCGATCTTCTCATCATCTACAATCAATATCGTAGCCATAGAGGCCCCTCCTGACTCTTTTGAATTGTTTTTCATGATACCGACAATCTTTTATTGCTTAATATTACATACTTCGATCATCATCGTCTAGTTACTTATCTTCACATATTATTGCCGCACTTTAGCTTTATAGAAATATTTTTGATAGAATCAAAGTGCGTTACGGGCTATTCATTTCTATTTAAATGTAATGTGAAGGGGTTTATTTATGCATTATCAAACCTATAGAAGAGCGAATGCGCTTCTCAATCAACATATCCCGGAAATCGTAAATGATCAGGTTTCATTTCGTATACATTACTGGGGATTCATGCCGCAGCATTATAATACTTCACTCCATAGACATTCCTTTTTTGAAGTATGTTATGTGCTGCAAGGTGATGGAAACTACGAAGATAACGGAAGCATCTACCCTTTGCATGATGGGACTTTGTTCTGCTCAAGACCCGGCATATGGCATCAAATTCGCAGCGATGAAGGTCTTGTATTGTTTTTTGTCGCATTTGAAGTCGATGAGTCCAGAACATCCGATGCGTATTGCCGCAATTTCCGAAGTCTGATCCATCGTGGCAAAATTGTTGCCGATCCCCCGGACGCCAACATATCTGCTCAGATTTGGCAGACTATCTTTGGCTTGGTCGAAAGTCCAAAGCCTGTTTCCAAAGATATGCTCAAACATCTTAGCTTATCCTTGCTTCTTTCTTTCCTGCAAGGGCTTTCTCCAGATCTGGATCAGGAGCTTGAATCCTTGGGGGAGGATAGCGAAGAGCATCGCCAACTAACGCGAGCCAAACTATATATTGAGGACAATTTGTCTGCATCCTTGAGTGTCGAGCACATCGCTCAAGAACTAAGCATTTCCGTGCGGCATTTATCGAGGCTCTTTCATTCTCAGTTAGGTCAAACTCTCGTGCATTACATTCAAGAACGAAGAGTGCAAAAAGCAAAAGAATGGCTGCTGCACAGTGATATCGCAATTAAAGAAATTGCGAAGAACACTGGGTTCGAGTCCGTTCATTATTTCACCCGTGTTTTCACTAAAAAATTAGGTGTAGCTCCAGCTAGGTTTCGCAAATCCCAGTTTGCGGACGGTAGACAAAATGGACAAAAACCTTGAACATATTGCATTATCTTTTTATGAATCTTTAGTTTAATGTCCGATTTGTACAAAAAATAGTGCTTTGTTTCTAAATCATTAATAATTAAAACTCCTTACAATGAGATTATTCATAATATAGGAGAGTGAAATACATGTTCGAGAAAAGACCTGTCAATCCCATTCGCTTTCAACATCATATCCAGCCAGGTGCGGATGCGCCTTTTGCTCAAGAAAGCTTGCAACAAGGTTTTGAGGCCATTATTGCTCCGCTTATTCGTTTAGCTGAAGAGGAACAGCATACGATCATCCGTGTTGCCTTTGATGGAACACACGGCGCTCATTTTCAATCTGTTCTCCAAAGAACACTGGATACACTTGAAAAACAAGGTTATCCGGTGGTTATCATAGGTACCAATAGTTTTGTAAAAACGAGCGAACAACTACGTAAACAATTCGATCATAATATTACAGACAACCGCGCTTTCGGGTATTTTACAGAAGGAACGATCGAAGATTATTTTAAAGCGGATGCAAAGCCACTGGCTTCTAAATATATCGATGATGCTATTGCTGCGAACCCTTTATCCAGCATGCCGACATTCGTCATTACCTTTGGTCCTGGGGCCTATTGGCTTGGCGGTGGACAATACGATATTACGTATTTCCTGGATGTCTCCCGCGAATATCAACAAGTCGAACACAAAAAGCATCTACTTAATTTCGGTTTTAATTGGAATCGAGATGATGTGGAGAAATATAAAATATCCCTGTTTGTGGAATGGCCAATTCTCGAAACGTATCGTAAGCAGACTTTAGAGCTTGTTCATTATTACATCGATATGAACGAGCCAAAATCGCCAATGCTGACAACTACCTTCGCCTTGCGTCAAATGATTGCCGAGATTGCAAAATCGCCAATGCGCGTAAAACCATTTTTTGCGCCTGGTGTTTGGGGAGGACAATTCCTTAAACAATTCGCGGATTTGCCGAAGGATTGGGTCAATTGTGCATGGGGGTTTGAGCCTATTGCGCCTGAAAACTCCATTTTAATACAATATGCGGACAACCAGATCGAGCTGCCTTTTCTCACGGTGATGCATTATGAACACCCGAATATTTTAGGAGATCGACTCGTCAAGCTATTCGGAGATTATTTTCCAATTCGATTCGATTATCTCGATACGATTGATGGCGATAACCTGTCATGTCAGGTACATCCAAAACAAGAATATATTCGAGAGCATTTCAACGAGTTTATGGCGCAACAGGAATCCTATTATATTATGGAAAAACAAGGCGATTCCAAAGTCTATTTGGGCTTGACTGATGATTGCACGAAAGAAGGGTTTTATGATGCCGTACAAGCCGCTCAAGAAACGGGCGTTCCACTTGAATTAACGGATTACGTGAATTCGTTTGATGCGAACAAAGGCGACTTGTTCCTCATTCCTACGGGCACCGTGCATACATCTGGGAAAGATAATTTAGTGCTCGAAATCTCATCTACAACGTGGTGGTTTACCTTTAAAATTTATGATTTCCTTCGTAAAGGCTTAGATGGCAAACCGCGCCCAATTAACATCGACCATGCTTTTGACAATATTGATTTCCATAAAAAAACGAATTGGGTACAAGAAAATCTCATCCCTGCCCCTGCACTTCTTCAAGCACAAGGGGAAAATGAGGAGTATTTGTTAGGTCAGCGCGATGATTTGCTGTTCTATGTACATCGAGTTCATTTGCATGACACGTGGAAAGACAACACAAATGGCGAGATGGTCATGTACAACTTGGTTGAAGGTGAGAAAGTACGAATCGTCTCCTGCGCAGATGAAACGGTTTATGTAGAATTTAGATATGCAGAATCCTATATTCTACCTGCAATATTCGGAGAATACAAAATCGTTAACCTTGGCGAAAAACCATGTAAGTTAATTAAAGCAGGCGTATCCAAGGCTTGGGATGTGAGTCTCCTTGAAATCTAAAACTGTCTTAGCACTCGACGTAGGCGGTACTTTTATAAAAACGTGCATTGTAGAGAATGGCGTTCTCCTAGCAGAGAGCCGTAAACAATTCCCTGCTCTGGCAGACCAGGATGCTAACACGATTATCGATCAATTTATGACTATTTTCAAATTGCAATACGAGTTTTATTACTCAAGTTTGACCAACAATGAAGTGGATAACGAGTGGCATATCGGAATCGCATTTCCAGGCCCATTCGATTATTCGCAAGGCATTAGTTATGTCCAAGGTTTGAGCAAATTCGAAGCTATTTACGGAATGAATGTGAAGAAGCTTTTCCAAGAACGTTTCCAAAAATCGAACGAGCAATGGGCAAAAGATTTGCTTCATGCCGATATTCTTTTTGCGAATGATGCTGGACTGTTCGCGTTAGGCGTAAGTATACAGTTTCCGCAAGATCGGTTTATTTCATTAACTTTGGGCACCGGTCTCGGCTCTGCTTTTATCGACCATTCACGAATGATCGAACAGGGTCCGGGAGTCCCCCCGAATGGTTGGTTATACAACGAACAATATCGAGACGGGGTTGTAGATGATGCGTTTTCCCGCAGAGGCATCCTACAGCTTGCTAAGGATTTTGACGCATTGGGTCCAGGAATGGACGTGAAGGAAATTGCTGAATCAGCAAGACTTGGAAATGGCCGCTGCAGAGAAGTTTTTCTCGAATTCGGCAAACGTCTCGCAGAAATGCTCACTCCGTATATAACGGCTTACAAACCGAACAGCATTATTTTAGGCGGACAAATTTCGAAAAGTTATGATTTGTTCGGTCCAACCCTTCAACTTCATTTAAGTTCAAATCATGTTCAAATTCACACTTCGGAAAACTTGCTTGAAAATACATTTTTAGGAATTTCGCGAATGTTCGAACAAAGAGAAGCTCAGGGTTAACCCCGAGCTTCCCTTTTTGATTTTTGAGACATTGAACATCTGACCTCATTCACTTATACAGCTTCATCCGTTACAGAGAGCCTTTTCCCATAAACCCTATAAAGAATAAGACCGAACAGCATTCCCAAAAAAGATATGGCTGAAATAGACAAATAAAGAGCCTTGCCGCCAAAGCTTCCATACACAGCCCCTCCTACATAGGAGGCTAAAATCCCTGAAATACCGAAGAATAGCAGCGCGAGCACCGTCTGGCCTGTGGCACGCCATTCCGTAGGAACAATGCGATAAAGATATTGAATGGCTGCCGAATAGAACACCGGGAAGGTCAACAGCTGTAAAATTTGCAAATACGCGAGCAGGTGTGGATCGGTAATCCAAGCTGACAGAAAAAAACGAAGGAAATAGAACACGGCTGAAAAAGAAATAATAAGCAGCTCTTTGCCTTTACGCATCCACCAAAAGCTTAGAGCGAACACTACAATTTCACTTCCTGCTGCCAAGAAAAAAGCTTGTCCTACCAATTCGGTACTCCCGCCAAGCTCACGAATGTATACGCCAAGGAAGGTATCGTTCATTCGTGCTGGGACGGAACAGATAAACACTAAGAGCAGAAACATAAGTGTCTCTTTGTTGCTAATAAAATGCTTGAGACTGGTTAAAGTAACGGGCTTGCCTGTAACAGGCGCATCTGGCATTACCCAGCCTATAATGAAACTGATTAAACCGATTCCGCCAAAAAGCAATGCCAAGCTGTGTTCGCCGAAATATGAAATAACGTAACCTGTGAGCAGCGCTGCTAAAGCATAGCCCAATGCGCCATAAGTACGGATGGAGCCATAGCTGGTTCCTGAAGATTCGGCAATCGTAAAATTTAAACTTTCCGTCAGCGGATCGATTGACATCAGGAAGAAGTAAAGCAGCATTGCGTACAGTATAAGCTGCGGATAACTGCTGGAATCATAAAGCAAGTAACCGATTATGGTTGAGAACATTAGCAGTACAAGCAATACTTTACGAATTGATTTGGTTCTATCGCTTATCATCCCCCATAAAGGTTGTGCGATTAGCGTTACAAATCCGCCTGTCCCAATGATGAAGCCAATTTGCGAAGGACTTAGTCCTTGTACATCTAAATAGACCGGAAGGAATGAAATAAACATAGCCAGCAGTGCAAAATACAAAAAGTTAAAGCCTCGTAATAAGTTTGATGCCTTCATAAAAGTTTAGTTCCTCCACATGTTTCTTGAAAAATAACAATCTCAATCTTTTATTCTACCATGAAATGAATTTTTATATGTGGAATAAAACTAAAAACGGCATCTCTGCCGTTTTTGGTTTCCACGTTTTATGGGACTAAATCGATTTCGACAGCCATTTACATCATTTCTAGAGCATATTACAGATTAATCTGTTCAGTAGGAACAAGCATCTCACACAAAAACTTACCGGTTAGCGAGCCTTCCGTCCGCGCCACCTCCTCCGGCGTTCCGAACGCGACGACCATCCCACCATTCTTGCCGCCTTCCGGCCCCATATCTATGATGTAATCAGCTACTTTGATCATATCCAGATGATGTTCAATAACGATGACAGAATGACCGGCGTCTACGAGCTGATGAAGACAATCGATCAGCTTCTGAATATCCTGCAAATGCAAGCCTGTCGTCGGCTCATCGAGAATATAAAGATTGTGGGAACCCCTTGATAATTTGCTTAGCTCCGTGGCGAGCTTAATCCGCTGAGCTTCTCCGCCCGACAACGTTGTTGACGATTGCCCAAGACGTAAATATCCAAGTCCTAACTCGTTTAAAACGTTCAATTTGTGCAAAATATAAGATTGGTCGGCGAAAAACAATGCAGCTTCCTCTATGCTCATCTCCAAAACCTGAGCTATATTCATCTCACGAATACGGACTTCAAGAACTTCTTCGTTAAACCTAGCCCCCTGACACACCGGACAAACTGATTCTACATCCGGCATAAATTGAAGCTGGGTCGTTACCATTCCTTCGCCTTGGCAATTTTCGCATCGTCCGCCTTTCTGATTGAAGCTAAAATCGTTTTTAGTCAACGTACGTCCGCCCTCGCTAGCTGCCTTCGCATACAAATCGCGAATTTTATCAAAGAAACCTACATAAGTAGCCGGGTTAGACCTTGTGCTTCGTCCGATCGGAGACTGATCAATATTGATGGTTCCGGTCAAATGCTCGTGACCCGTCAGTGAATCATGTTCCCCAGGAACAATGCGTGCATCACGGATGACAGCATGAAGCTGCTTGCCAATGACCTCGTGGATGAGCGTGCTTTTGCCTGAACCAGAGACGCCTGTAATACAGACCATCACGCCAAGCGGTATGTCGATATTTACATTGCGCAAATTGTTCGCCCTCGCACCTCGCAGCGATAAAACCTGACCACTCGGCTGCCTGCGTGTGGACGGCACCTCAATGTTCCGTTTGCGTGCCAAAAAAGATCCCGTGATGGAGTCTGGATTCGCCCGCAGCTGTTCTGAGGTTCCCTCAGCAACCACATAACCCCCATGCAATCCCGGTCCAGGCCCGATTTCGATAATGTGATCGGCACTGCAAATCGTATCCATGTCATGCTCCACGACAATAATCGTATTGCCGATATCACGCAGCTTTCTCAAGGTGTCGATGATACGAATGCTATCTCTAGCATGTAGACCGATACTCGGCTCGTCCAGCACGTATAACATGCCCATCAGCCCCGAGCTGATTTGAGTAGAGAGACGAATTCGCTGCGCCTCCCCGCCAGAGATCGTATCCGAACGACGTCCGAGACTTAAATAATCAAGTCCGATATCCAGCAGCAGGTTTAATCGTGTCTGAATTTCGGAAGTAACCTGCTGACCTACATTTGCATGCTGCTTTGCATACTTAATGGATGACAGAAATGTATTCAACTCGACAAGCGAATAGCTGCTCAGCTCATGAATGTCGGCGCCTCCGACTTTCACACGGAATCGCTGCGGTCGCAGCTTTTTTCCTTCACAATCGGGACACGTATGTTCGACCATAACCCGCTTATAAAACTCATCCTCGTTTGAGGATTGTGTTTTGCGTTTCAGGTAGAGCTTGTACCACCAATTGATGATATGAACTAAACCACCAAAGCTCATTAGCTTGCCAGCGTGCCGCAATTGTGATTTGGAGGCTTCTTCCCCGGGAATGAAAGGAAATTTCTCCCCTTTTGTACCGTACATCAAGATTTTCTTGATTTCCTCCGGCAAATCCGTATACGGCGTATCGAGACTAAACCCGTAATGGCTCGCGAGACTCCGAACGCTTGTCCAATGCCAAGTGCCGGTGCTCGGACCAAGCAGCTTCGCGTCAATCGCTCCTTTATTGATGCTCTTTTCCGCGCTCTTGATCAGGAATCTGGCTTCGGTACGCATAAATGTTCCGATGCCGCCGCAAGTTCGGCAAGCGCTGTTCGGATCGTTAAATGAAAAGTAATTCGCTCGAAGCTCTCCCATCGTGAGTTGATGCTCTGGACATGCAAAGCCCTGATAGAATCGATCACGGTCGTGCTTCGCATCGGCTGGTGTATTGACGATTTCGAATCGAATAAAGCCTTCCCCTACTAGCTTCAAACTGTTCTCAATTGTTTTCGTAAGCGCTTTGAACGAATCCGGCTGAACAATAACCTTATCGACAATGACCTCAATTCGGTAATCCGCCTCTTCATCCAGCTCTAACGTGTCACTGAGGCTGAGCTTTTTCCCGTCAATTCGAATCATTCGAAACCCCTTGGAACGAATTTCATCGAAGGTCGTTTCATAATTTTCACCGTAAATCTTATAGACCGGCGCAAGCACCTCTAACTCTGTGCCAATCGGCAATTGTCGGATATGATCGATCATTTGTCCTGCTGATCTGATCGGTACGGGATGCTCACAGAAAGGGCAGCATGCTTCTCCAACCGATGCAAAGAGCAGCCTCATAAAGTCATAAATATCCGTCATCGTGCCGACCGTTGAACGCGGGTTAACGATTCCTTTTTTTTGCTCAATGGCAATGACTGGAGAAAGTCCAAACACAAAATCAACGTCCGCTTTCTTAAGTTGATTCATCCGACTCTTAGCAAACGTTGAAAGCGATTCCAGAAATCTGCGTTGTCCTTCTCCGTAAATCACCTCAAACGCAAGCGATGACTTGCCTGATCCGCTGACTCCAGTAATGACCGTCAGCTTGTCCCGCGGAATATTAACGTCAATATTTCTTAAATTGTTTTGTCTAGCGCCCCTAACTTCTATAAACTGTCTCATTATTCTTCACATCTCCCACATTGGCTCTTCGAATTGTTCGTACAAATAGGCGGGCTCGAGCAGCATGATTCGGCTTTTCGGCGTCGCCTTTCTTTCCGATTCCAACTTCATTAGAAACCCTCTCTCAGCCAGCCAATCGCAAGCTGTTGTTATGGAGCCTGCATCAATATCAATAATTGTGCTGAACTTCATGACGATATCCGTCACGGTGCGAATGTCTCCTTCTTCTTTCAAGTAAGCGAGCACCGGATTGAACAAAAGCTCCGCTCTTTCATTCAAATAATAGTTAACAAGCTCTATAGCTGCCCGAACCTTTGGTTCGGTAACCTGTTCACATACAAGCTCCGTGTAAACCTTACGAAAGAAATCCGGATTATACGAAAGTGCCTGCTGAACAGCCTCACGCGATGGAACTTCTGCATGCAGCAGCACTTCGATCTGAGCCAGCACATCAACCATTTTGATCAACCAGAAAGCGCTATAAGCAGCATCTTGCTTCACGTATAGCCATTTCTCCGATTTAGCAAGCAAACTGAGCACATGACAGCCAAGACGTTGCAGTTGAATCTGCCTGTCGCGTTCACCGATATAACGAATCTCTTCAAAATATTCAGTTATAGAGGCATCCTTCGTGAACAGCAGTGTGCTGCGCACAAGCATCGACTGCTGAAATGAGCCGCTGACGGAACGCTCCATCCACCTCTTAAACTCATTGCGCGTCTGAATGCTGGCATTAATGGGGACATCATTTTCTACAAAACAAACATAACTGTTCTTTAGCTTCTGATCGTGAACGATCAGCTTGAGGTCAATATCCGATTTCTCCCACACTTGATCATAGGATAGGCTTCCAAAAAGCACTGCCGCAATTATTTGTTCGTCCTGCCGAATTTTTTCGACAAATTGACTTAGTGACTCTCTAAATAGTGTCGTTTTATCCTCGTTGGCTTTTTGTAATCCCATGAGCCACTCCCTTTCCCATCTATCAACTACCTTATATTAATATATACCAGAAAAAGGATGGATCTATCAATTCTATTATGTTTGTTCCATTTATTTTTCGTGAGTCACAGGATACAATTTCGAGAATGTTAATCTGGATTTTATAATTTATTAATAACTGGTTTCTTGGGTGTTTAACTCTCTCCTCTATTATAGAAATATGCAATGACAGCCGAAATGAACTGAGGAGGATTTACCTATGAGAACCTATTCGAAAAAAGTAGCAGCCCTACTGGTTGCAGCAGCACTAGGATCATCTACCATTCCATTTGCCGTAATGAATGTATCCGCAGCACCCGCAGTTAACGCAAAAGTGGTTGCAGCAACCTCACAATTGTCCAATCAAGAAATAGAAGCAGCTGTTAAAGAGCTCGCAAAGCTTGGAGTAATGCAAGGTTATCCAGATCAATCCATGGGCACTTTGAACCGCATTAATCGCGCTGAACTTGCCAAAATGATCGTAAAAACTTTCCTTCTCGAAGACACAACTCCAAATCCAGTGACACTAACGGATGTGAGTCCGAATGCTTGGTATGAGGATTATGCAGCAATCGTTGTAGGGCTTGGCATCATGCAAGCTGAGAACGGTCAATTTCAACCCCGTACTACGGTAACAGCTGAAGAGCTTGTTCAAGCGGTATCCAAAGCATTAAAGCGTGATCTTAAGTCGGTGAACGCATGGGCTAGCACATTCAACTCTGCGAATAACATCCTAACTCGCGGCGAAACCGCATATTTATTACAAACTGCACGGAAAGCCATTCCTTCGGACCAAGCTAAGATTACAAACGTCAAATCGCTAAATGCCATTACACTCATCGTCACTTTCGATAAGCCGCTTACGTCAACGGACGAAGTGTTCGCAAAGGCGAAAGCAGATTTTGTATTTAATGATGGTCTTACTCTAACGAATATGCCACGTCTAAAAACAGGCTCCATCGCAACTTATATCGTTCCAACTTCGGTTCAACAAGAAGGAATAACTTATAATCTCGCTTATAAAGGCCAACAAGCAGCTACATTTGCTGGAAATGCAACGAAAGTAAATATGACAACAGCAAGCCAAGTTACGAATGATACTCTCGAGGTTGAATCGCTTCAAGCGAACGGAGTAGTTGATTATGGTTATATAATCTCAGCATACAGCGGCGGCCGAGGCGCGAATGCATTCATTCTCGATGAGAACAACCAAGCAGGCGGCAAGACATTCCAAATCATCCCGTCGATGCAAGCACGCCAAGTGACCATTACTCCTGAAGGCGGACAACCGATTATTGCGAAATATGTACCGTTTACACAATCAACAGATGGCAAGCAAGAGCCTAAATTCCGTCTTCCTGAAGGGCAAGTATTGACGCCCGGCGTGACCTATATGGTAACATCAGATTGGGCGAATATTGCGAACGCTACTTTTGTAGCAAAAGAAATCCCAACTTTGCAGTTAACTGGTGCTGAAGCCGCTAATGACACTTCCATTCTTGTATCACTAGCAGAAGATCCAGGAGATGAGCTATTCTCTGGCCGCAGCGTCGAATTAACGGCTCCGAATGGAGAGAAGATCGTTGCTTCCTATAAATATTCCAGCCGCAAGGGAGCAGTTGGCGTATTCGATCTGACGAACGACGCGAAATTAACGACGGGAACAACGTACACGGTAAAACCGATCGGTGCTTGGGCAACATCATCAAATGTATCATTGACCTTGAAATAAGTTAATTTTCGAGAAAGGATGGGTGTGCTATGTTGCGATTGATCATCATCATGTTAGCTCTCGTCATATCGGGCTGCCAGGAAAATAATGATCATCCGTTAACCAGTGATGAGCAGCATGCAACCCAATCGGTGAACAGTGAAATGGACAAGTTGAATAAAGCCTTGTTAGCTGCAGCGGAGCAAGGAGATAGGGCATCAATAACGAAGCTGCTAGCCGAAGGTGCTGACATCAATGCAACAGACAATCAAGGAAGAACTTCTGCGATGATTGCAGTGCATACGAACCAGCTCGATGTATTTAACCTCTTCATAGAAAAAGGCGCAAACATAAATATTCAAGATAATCGCTCCGATAACCCGCTCCTTTATGCAGGTGCGGAGGGTATGATGGACTTTGTCCGAGCATCGGTAGCTGCCGGCGCAGATACGACCATCACAAATCGATTTGGCGGTACGGCACTGATCCCAGCTGCAGATCGTGGTCATGTTGAGATTGTGAAAGAGCTGTTAAGCACATCCGATGTCAATATCAATCATGTGAATCAGCTAGGCTGGACAGCACTACTCGAGGCTATTATTCTCGGGGATGGCGGGGTCGATCATCAGGCGATTGTGAATATATTAATTGAGCACGGCGCTGATGTAACTCTTGCGGATTCAGAGGGCGTAACTCCCTTGCAACATGCTCAGAGTCGAGGTTATAAGAAAATGATAGAAGCACTGCAGCAAGCTGGTGCTCAGAAATAGCGGAACACCCTAGCCGCTTAGAACCCATCATCGTTAAAGCAAGAATAAAGACCCGTAAGATGGCCGCATCATTCTCGAAGCGGCCGTTTTTACGGGTCTTTGTTTTCATTTAGGGACTATTTTTTTGAACGTTTCTTGGAAGATGTTTTAACATGCTTCCTGCGTTTCACGCTCGATACCATAACATTTTTCTCCGTATTCGTGTAATACTTCTGATAAACCGGGCAACAATGATGCTGCTTAATCGTTTCAATATTTTGAATGACATTCACAAGTTGTGGATGGTAGATGTCCTCGTATTGCGTAATTGGAGGATCATACACCGTCTTCGTTGGACAATCGGGACAAAATTCAGCTGTATTCATGGGGGCACTCATAGGGGCACTCATGGGAGCATTCATGGGAGCATTCATGGGAGCATTCATGGTAGCATTCATGCTGCCTACATTGCCCATGTTATTATAATTACGGTTCACAGTAATTATCTCCTTCCTGTTTTGGAATACACCTTATTATATTCGCAGAAAGGCCATGTGACCTGTACACTTGACCTGCAAGGCGATAGCCGCCAATGTTTCTACGGGATGGAGAGCGAGATAATTACCGTGTACCTGTTACACCTTGTTCAGGCTGCTATATCGATTCGATCGATTGGGCGCATTACCCTACTTTGAATTTTTATTTTTGATTGTACAAAGACATTCTTCATAAAGATTGTTTATTAATTCAACGTTTCAATATCAATAACGAATCGGTAACGCACATCCCCTTGTTTAACCCGATCCCAAGCTTGATCCACCTCATCTGCACGAATCCGTTCAATCTGGGGAACGATCCCATGTTCAGCACAGAAATCCAACATCTCCTGAGTCTCTCTAATCCCGCCTATACTTGAACCGGTAAGGTTTTTTCTTGGCAGGATCGAAAACGTATTGTATGATACTGGCTCTGCAGGCAAGCCGACGTAAACGAGTGAGCCGCCAACACCTAATAGCGATAAATAAGCATTGATGTCGAGATTCACTGAAACGGTGTTTAAAATTAGATCGAACGTCCCGGCAAGCTCGGTGAATGTAGTCTGATTACAAGTTGCATAATAGTGATCGGCACCAAAACGAAAAGCTTCATTTTGCTTGTTCTCGCCCTGACTTAACAACGTGACGTTCGCACCCATCTCGTGAGCGATTTGGACGCCGAGATGTCCGAGCCCTCCCATCCCAACGATGGCAACCTTCATGCCAGAACCAGCATTCCAATGCTTGAGCGGAGAGTACATTGTGATACCTGCACACAATAACGGGGCAGCAACGTCAAGTCCAAGAGTATCGGGGATACGAACCACGTATTCCTCGTCCACAACGATTTGCTCACTGTAACCGCCGTAAGTGGGGTTACCCTCATAATCTAGAGCATTGTATGTATATACAGCTCCTCTTTTGCAATATTGCTCTTCACCGGACAAACAATATTCGCACATGCGGCAGGAGTCTACTAAGCTTCCTACACCAACACGATCGCCGATCGAGTATTCTGACACGTGTGAGCCCACGGCAGTCACGATACCGACGATTTCGTGACCGGGTACCATCGGGAAGATACCTTCTCCCCAGTCCCCTTCACCCTGATGAATATCGGAGTGACAAATTCCCGAGAATTTGATATCGATGAGTACGTCATGCGCTCGAAGATCACGAAGTTCAATCGTTGTATACTCAAACGGAGAACCGGCACTTGCTATGCTGAGGGCATGTGTTTTGATCATATATGTTTTCTCCTTTCTCTGATTATAAAATGGCTATTTTGTGAGACTGGGTTTGCTTATATCGGCTTCAGTGAGAAGAGTGCCGGAATTGACAGGTCTCAGCCGATTGTCTTTCAACAAACGTTTCACAAAGAAAGTGAACATCAATAAGGAGACCGTAACCGACACGGCGCTGACTGTGAACAAAACCTGATAGCTCGTGTACTGGGAGATCCAGCCTAGCATAATCGCACCAAGCCCGTGTACATACCTCCCTGGGTGTAAGATATAAAACTTCGGTGCGGTTATAAAAAACGGGTCGAGGAACGCTTCCCCAACCCGGATTTGCTTGTTTCTAAATATTTCTCAACCTGATACCCTCAATCTTTTGCTATAATTCTCAAAATGAATCCGCCGTTCTTGTTAGTGATTTTTCTTTTTTCATGATGGTCTCTTCATATCTAGCAATTTTATTATCCAGACGTTCCAACGTTTTCTTCATATCTTCGATTCTAGTATTGAGCTGCTTACGCTGCTCGACTAAGAGCTCTTTTCTTGACTCATTGGTTTCATCACCCTGTTGAAACAGCCCGACATACTCAATCAGCATTTCAACCGGAAGGCCTGCACCTTGTCGCATACATTTGATAAAATCGACCCACTTACAGTCTTCCTCCGTATACTTCCTGATTCCGCTTTTGTTGCGGTTCACAGGAGGAATCAGTCCGATGCGTTCATAATAGCGGAGTGTATCCTGTGTTAGATCAAATTTTTCACTTACTTCAGAAATCGTCATAAACATGTCGTTCACCTCCTATTTTCCGATAGAATTGCACTTAGAGTTCACTTCAAATCATGAGTAAGAGACAAACTTGGTCCAATCCCATAACTCATACAACCAATTCAAATTTGTGAAACATCCAAACCGGTTCTGCCAAGTTTTACATCGTCTTCCGTCGAAACACTCCTCTGTTTTTTGGATAAAGCTATATAAAAGAGTTTACAGCCTGGAGTTAACTCCAAGTCAATAGAAAATAGGTTTAAATTGCTTTTTTATTATAGTAAAAAATAAGGAGTAGCTGCGTTTTTTTTGTAATAGCTCACATTCTGGATCTCCACATTGGCTCATGGAGGTCAACCCTCCCATGTCTCGCACAGTTTTCGTCTGCCCTTTGTGTTTACCGGTGTATTTTCTTTTAATTTCAGCCCGGCGAGTTGTATGATCTACTTCGGATGCCGGTATTGATATACTGAAGACGTGCCATTTCGTTTTCGCAATATTCCTTGACAGGAATATTCTCTATAATGTATATTTAAAATAACATACCGAGATACCATCATTTAACGAGGTGAGCGACATGTCAGGGAAGAATCCGGGTATGGACATGACGACGCTGAGCGCTTTGGCCGAACCGAATCGTATGAATATCGTCGAACTCTTGCGTGACGGTCCCCTGACCGTGGGGGAAATCGCTGACCGGCTAGGGCTTCGTCAGCCCCAAGCCTCGAAGCATTTGAAGGTGCTTAGCGACAATGGAATTTTGGAAGTGACGGCCGATGCCAACCGTCGGATCTACAAGCTCCGACCCGAGCCCTTCCAAGCACTGGATTGTTGGGTGAAGTCCTTCCAGCGCATCATGGAAGACAGATTTGACAATCTGGAAGAGTACTTGAGGGAATTGCAAAACAAAGAAAAACCATAAGATCATTCAAATGGATGAGGAGGAATTACAATGTCTAACAAAGCAATGGTTTCGAGGGTAGAGAACGATCGGGTGCTGGTGTTGGAGCGCATTTTCGACGCACCGCGCGATCTCGTGTTCAAGATGTTTAAAGAGGCTGAGCATCTCAAGCGTTGGTGGGGACCGAGAGGCTGGGAGATTCCGGTTTGCAACGTCGATTTCAAGCCGGGAGGCGTTTGGCACTACTGCATGAAGTGTGTCGATCGGAACCAAGGTGATTTTTTCGGCATGGAATCTTGGGGCAAAGCCGTATATAAGGAAATTGTCGAGCCGGAGATGATCATCTACACCGATTACTTCTCGGATGCCGAAGGCAATGCGAACGAGACCATGCCCTCGACCGAGGTCACGATGGAATTCATCGATCTTGGCGGCAAGACGAAGCTGGTCAGCCGTGGTGTATATGTGTCCGCTGAGGCCCTCAAGACCGTCATGGATATGGGCATGCTGCAGGGTATCACCGAAACTTGGGACCGTCTGGAAGAGCGTCTGAACGAGTTCAAGTAAGGAAATATGTGGAGAGCCGCCTGGCTTTGAGAGTTGGCGGCTGTTTTGATTTTGGTTTTTTTTGAAACCCTTGATTAACCCATTACTGACCACTCTTTGCCACCCAATATGATTAACCCAAAACCCATCGATTTCAACTTCATGAGGAAATAACTCCCCAACCCAATCCTAACCTCATATTATTTTATCATCCGTAGTAGTCATATAAAGGGATACAGACCATGGGGAGTAGTCCTTCGCTATTGAACTATCGTTTATCCGCTAGCTTAATTTTTTATATTCAGTTATTGAGGCATGAGGGATTTCTCCTATCTCACCGACCAAAGTACGAAAGGCCATTCCATGACCAGTGACAATTACCTTTGAACAGTCCAAATATCTGTCAATTACTTTCTCTACGCGTTGCTTCAAAAGTTCCTTAGATTCCCATGTTTTGGTCTCGCCTGAAGGATAGATTCCGTTATTTTTATCAAAATCATCCCCAAGTTCCTTAAGTCTCTCCATAGTGTCATATTGGAATGAGAGATCTGGTTGCCATTCCCTTAAATCGAATTCAATGATAATTTCTAACTGCAGTTCTTTGGACAGAATAGCTGCTGTTTGGAGTGCTCTAGGATAAGGTGAAGAGATGATAAAATCTGCTTCTTTTAGCCGTTTATCTTTCGCTGTATCGTATACTTGTCTTATACCGTTTGAGGTTAGAGGCGCTAGATCACGACCGTGTCCCTTTAATTTATACTTTTCGTTTATTTCCCATTGTGGCTCTCCGTGGCGAATTAGTAAGAATAACGTCATTCGTCTTTCTCCTTTTATCCTTTTCCTGTTATATTCTCTTTGCCAAGGTAGTTTCCTTTATTAAACAAAACTGCCCGTTATCTTAATAAAAAGAGCAGTCTACCGTTGAGCCTGCTCAACAATATATGAGATTCAGCTATCGTTATCCGTTATTTTAAAAACATATATTAATCCCAAATTTGGGGGCGATCGATACCAGCCATTCGCATATAATCCAGCAGTTGACCGGTGTGAACGGATTCGTGGTATGCGATCCTCATTAACATATCTCCTAGAGTTCGAACATACCCTACATCACTTCGATTAATTTAAAGGAGAATCGTATGAATGCAAACTTCCTCTGTTATGTATTGCAAGATGATAATAATGCTCGCCGTCCAATACATGCCGGATCATTTCTTTAATATTTAGGGCTTGTGCATCTGGCCTCCAATCCAACATATTTAGAGGAATAACGCTCCATACTTTTATACTTCTACGTCGGACTTCTTCCAAGTTCAATATTAGTAGATCTATCCCGTTAACTTAATGTGAAAAGGCTCGATCGTTTCGATGAGCTTGTCGTGGTTGAAATCTTGGACAATATCGCGGACTTTCCGCGGAGCATCTTACCCAAAAGGTGCAAATATTATTCTCCACAAATTGCCTTTGCGAAAAATATGCAAATCCATCATAATCGTGTACGGAGGTGCATCATGTCAGTCATGAAGAAAATTATGTTTGTCCTACTACTTATCAGTATCGTATCGGTCCCACTACAGGTATCTGCTGCTCAGCCCATCAAGGTTTTTGTCCAGGATGAGCAGGTGCAATACGATCAAGCGCCTGTGATGCAAAAAGGACGAGTGCTGGTTCCTTTCCGCAACACAGCCGAAGACATGGGTATAGCCGTAAACTGGAATCAAAAGAAACAGCAAATTACTGCAACGTATGCAGACAAAATTGTCATTTTGACGATCAAAAGCGAGGTCGCCCTAGTCAACAAAACGAAAGTTAGGCTCGATGTACCGGCTCAAGTCATTCACAACCGTACACTTATCCCGCTTCGTTTCCTCTCTGAAGCTTTTGGCGCCAAGGTCAAATGGGATAAAATTACACAAACCGTATCCATAGCCATTTGGGAGCCTGTTCGACATCACTTTGCGAAAGTCGATGCAGAAGGCGCCATTCTTACGACTTACAAGGATCAGGCGACATTTGAAATGGCGATGGAGTATATTAACCCAGACGAAGAGTACATGGAGACCACGGTGTGGGTAAACCTCATGGACAAAACAGCGCAAGGCATCACCTCGGATCATCAAGCGGTACGAAAGGTTAATGAAAAAGACGCACTACTTTTTATGCACACCGACAGTGAAGCTTACAATGGAGAAACAGTCGCTAACGGTGATGGATTTGTGCAGGTGTACGACGAAGCGGGAACTATGCAACAAGAGTTTGAAGTAACCGTAAAGAACGTCGATTTCACCGAGAACTTCAAATATACAACTGCAATAGCATTACAAGATGCAGCAGCAGTGTCTGCGTCGAAATAGAATAACAGGGGCTGCCAACAACTTCAGTTGTTGGCAGCTTTTTAATATGAGGCGATACAATTTCCTTCTACGGCTTCCAATTTTTATTACACCTGACTGCCCGATAGATTAATCCTCAAGAGCTCTAGTTTGAGACCCTGCAGCGCAAATTGATCATTCAAAGTTCGCTGGCGGATTTGGCGCCTAGACTACGCAGCCACTGAACCATATCAACAGCGGAGCTACGTTGCGCTGCATCCAGTGGGGTCAATCCATCCCAAACCGAAATCCAGTTCAGTTCCGCACCTCGGTCGAGAAGATACTTTGCAGATTGCCACTGTCCACCGTGGCAAGCGCACCAGAAGGCGACGGTAGTCTTGTTCAGAGGTGTAGAACCCCTTGCTCCCCATGGGTATCGCTCCGAAAGTGTGGCACCGGCGAAGTATCCCTCCATTGCATCTATCAGTCCTAACGCAGCCGCATGCCAGAGTGCGAACTGAGCTCCTCGTTTAACCAACCTATGCGCTGCCCGCCACTGTGCGAACGCCACTGCGTCGTCTAGTGGTGTGCCACCGGCGATCACTGCGCCTGGCGCTTCGATGTCGGCGCCAGCATCAAGAAGCGCATCAAGCACTTCAATGTCATCGCAGCTTGAAGCAAAGTGAAGCGGTGTCTCAGTGTGCGGCCCAGTGAACCGAGCATTCACCTCCGCACCGAACTCGACTAACGTACCCACAGTAGCCGCACCGTTAGGAAAGTGACCGGGCCAGTCGGTTAATACATGCAACAGTGTTCGAGACATTCCGCAACTCTTGCCTTCGTTGTTATTGTCTCTTCCGATAATTCTTGCCGTAGCTAAGCCTGGATTCTCTTCAAGAAGCCGCTTCAACGATGGGATATCGCCAGTCTGGATCGCTTTAACAACGGTTACTGTCAGTGCCTCATTTTCGTAAATAAAGTCCATGAATAGATCTCCTCTCACACCTATGATCGATTCCATATCTGCCCTCTCTATCTCCTACAACATCAAAAGCATTTTCATACACTCAAGGGTCTACAGTAGATACTATTTTCATATAAATAGACAAGCTGGATGTCTGTACTTGTTGGACGAATCTTATCAGAAAGGATGCGATTGTCGGTATATGGAGCATCTGTTGCCTTTAATAGTAGAGTATCTTCTGATGTTTGGGATAGCTTTATTTTGGACGATCGTCTATATTCTCGTTATTTACAAAGGATTTAAAGATCAAGCCTGCGGAATGCCGCTCGCATCTATATGTGCGAATATTACTTGGGAATTTCTGTTCACCTTTATTATGCCGTTTCATCCGCTTCAGCAAATCGCTACCTTAGTGTGGTTCCTGCTTGACTGCATTATTTTGCTCCAATTCCTCTATTATTCCAAAGGTTCATATCCAAAACGCACTATTCATGCTTCTATTTTCGCCTTGCTTGTTATCGCTTTTCTGCTGCATTATGGGATGGCGGTTGAATTCCATGATAAGATGGGCATTTATTCGGCCTTTGGCATCAATCTGCTCATGTCGATTCTCTTCATTCGAATGCTGATGATCAAAGATCTGGAAGGACAATCCCTGTCTATCGCTTACTTCAAAATGGTAGGCACCTTATTTGCCTCCATCCTCTGCTTTTCGCTATATCCGCAATCACATTTATTGTTGATCATGTATGTTCTTATCTTAGTACTGGACATTGTTTATATTGTTCTAGTCTATAACAAATCAATCAAAACGGTTTATAAGCAGGCGATCAACAAAAAGCCACAAATCAACATTTGAAACCCGCTAGCGGCTGCATTAAGAATGATTTCTTTGCTTCCTTCATACTGCAAGACTGCAAGTCGAGAGTTCCGTTTCATTCATTGGGTGAATATCCTATTGCATTGAACTCAAATGGAGGAAACTTCGATGATTCCGCACTATCCTTATTACGGACAGGAAACAAAGTGTAAGCAAGAACCCATTACATTTCCGCCCCAGCATCAAGAAAGGCAGCCTGGCCTCGAATACAAAATGTTCCCGCTTCCGATATCTGACAACCCCGCATATAAAGGAAGTGGGAAGCTGTCCGGTAAAATAGCTATCATTACAGGAGGAGACAGCGGTATTGGCCGTGCCGTCGCCATTGGCTTCGCCAAAGAAGGTGCTGATGTGGCAATCGCTTATTTATACGAACGCCAAGATGCGATTGACACTCAGCAAATGGTGGAGCAATACGGACGTCGTTGTCTGTTGATCGAAGGTGATCTTCGTAGGCCGGAGTTCTCCTCTGAAATCGTCCGAAGAACACTGGATCATTATGGAAAAATCAATTGTTTGGTGCTTAACCAAGGTGTCCAGTTTCCTCAGACGAACATCATGGACATCACTAATGAACAGCTGGAAGATACTTATCGGACCAATATTTTTCCTCATTTCTATTTGACTAAAGCCGCGCTTCCTTATCTTTGTCACGGCAGCACCATCATTAGCACAGCATCCGTTACCGCCTATGCAGGAGCCCCGCTTCTGGTCGATTATTCATCAACCAAAGGAGCGGTCGTTTCCTTTACCCGTTCCTTATCGCTGCAATTAGTAGATTGTGGAATACGCGTTAACGCTGTGGCACCGGGTCCGATATGGACACCTCTGACCGTCTCCAGCTATCCAGCTGAATATGTAAAAACATTTGGCTCAAATACGCCAATGAAACGAGCAGGTCAACCGTTCGAACTCGCTCCAACCTACATTTATTTAGCTTCTGAAGATTCGTCATACGTTACAGGTCAGGTATTGCATGTCAATGGAGGAATCATGACAGAGACTTAATGCTTAAGAGCCTACTCCATTCCTCATGCGACTTACTTTCTAGCAAAATAAGGGGTTGTTCCTCAAGTAGATAAACCTACTTGAAGAACAACCCCTTGGCATTTAAGAATGATTTAAATAGTAGGAAGCCGTCATGGGCCGTTTTTCACATTTTTTACGATAACTTACAGGACTAAGCCCCGTTACCTTCTTGAAAATTCGGCTGAAATGCTCGGGATTGACGTACCCAACGCTCTCAGCTACATCATAAATTTTCAACCCGTTCTCCAAACCTTCTTTCGCTTTTTCGATTCTTAAATTGGTCAAATAGTTGATGAAATTAATACCAATTTCTTTCGCAAATTGCTTGCTAAGATAACTGTCACTTACCCCAACCATTGTGCAAATGGTTGATAAATGCAAATCCTCATTAAAGTGATTATCCAAGATCGCTTTGGCTTTAGCTACAACAGGGCTGAGCCAAGTTGCTGTCTTTTCGGATTTTGGATGCAGCTTTTCATGCAAAGCATCTAGAAATAAATGCATCCATTCCGTTGTCTCATCCCACGTCTCCATGTTCCGGACATGCTCAACGGGTTGAGGAAATCTTTCGTGGAGCTTATCCCACGACATTCCTCTCTCATGCATCAGCGTTCCAGCTTCCCAGATCAAGTCGCTGAGTGCTTTTTTGATAGACTCAGGCGATGACGGAAAGTATTCAAGCAGCAGCTTAAATCCGTGCTGTATCGATTGTTTCCATCTCATTTGGTCCGCATCTTTTAACGCTTGCAGCAACTCCGACTTGAATGGCGTCCATGCTTCTTTCCAATTGTCCTTCTCTGCGCCAACTGATCGTTCGGCTTCAGGATATATCAAGTGATCATAACCTTGATAGTAACTAAGAAGGGAAAGCCGTTCTGCCTGACGGAACAATCGGTTCCACTGCATAACTCCATTGGCAGAGTCACTGATACCGATAGATAAATTTAGATTTAAAAACTGTCGCAGCCTTATTTTCACATCCGTTAGGACGGTTTGGGTCAAACTTCGAATAGCCATCGCACTGCACTGCTCGGGAAAGGTGAAATACAAAATATAGTTCCGTTCATCATGACGACAAACTCGGCATATCCCTTCATTTCTATCCGTATTCGTTACTGTTCTTATGGTTTGCATAATGATTTGCTTAGTATGTTCGAAGTGAATCACATGAGATAGTCTAATTAGAGCTACCTTCTGGTTTTTCTCGCCTAGATGTTTCCTTACAATATCCAAGCCCATTTTCAACTCTTCATTTTGATCAGAGTGGGAAAGATTCAATCCATCTGACACAGAAAGCTGATGCAGCATGGAACAGACGATTTCATCTTCATCCTTGGCGGCTGAGCCGGAATAAACGGAATCTGCAGCTTTGCTGCGCCTTCGCTTATTCAACTCCTCCACCGTCTTATTCAGAACTGGTGCAATATATTGTTCATCCAACTTCGCCTTTAGCATGTAATCAAATGCCCCGAGTACAAACGAGTCTCTCACATAGCCGTAATCGCCATATGCGCTAAGCATAACGATAAGCGGCGGACTCTCGAACGAAACGTCTCTTAATGCTGCAAGAAGCTCCACACCATTCATGCGCGGCATTTTTATATCTGCAAAAATGATGTCGATATCCTGTCGTTCCCTCAAAAGGTTTAATGCTTCTTCTCCATCGCCAGCTTCTCCCGCAATTTCGATATCTGTTGAAGTTAATGCGATATATTCCCGAAGCGCTAATCTGGCTAAAGGCTCGTCATCCACGATAAAGGCTTGGTATTTCGGCATCTTACTCCCCCTTACACACTAATAGGCCTTATTTATTTTGAACATATTGCACCGCTCTACTCCAGTTCTCATTCATTTTATTCTGTATACTGGCTACTGACTCACCTGCATAGATTTCTTGCGCCAGCTTTTTCTCGTCATATTGCGCTGCATTTTTCACTTGTACAAATTTCTCATCTAATGCGTAATACATAAAAGGTTCAAATGGATGTTCTTTGTTTGCTTCATTAAAGAAAGGCAATACAGAATTAACATCCGTCAACGTCGATGAGCTTTGTGAATTATTAATAAAAGACTGATAAACCTCAGGGCTGAACACCCATTCAAGAAAAGCTATCGCTTCTTCTTTGTTTTTGGAGTTTTTACTGATCGCCATATACTGATCCGGCATCGTCACAGACAGCAGCGGTTCTTTGGTCGTCTCCCTCCAAGGCAAAGCAAATGCGCCTATATCCTCATCGTTGCTCACCTTTTCCACATGGTCAGAATAATACCATTGTCCGAGTGCAATCATTGCCGCTTCTCCGGACTGAAACAATTGCTTCGCCTGATCAAATCCGATTTCGAGCGCGTTAGGACCGGCTAATTTATTTTCCGCGATCGTCTCGAGCATGTTCGCAGCTTTACCAAAGGCTGAGCCTTCGCCGAATGGCGTCATTTCATTCGAAATGTTCGCTAAATATTTCTCGTCTTTTGCTAGAATTGGCGGACCAAATTCAATAAATGGATAAAAAGTCCAATCATCTTTGCCGCCGATAGCAAGCGGAATATATTTGCCGTGTAATTTGATTTTATTCAGCACATCCATAAACTCGCCTAAAGTTTGCGGGACACTAACGCCGACCTCTTCAAAAATACTCGGACGATAATACACGTATTCTGAGAAGGATATAAGCGGTAAGCCGAGTGTTTCACCTTCTATTTCAGCAGGATACTTATTTCTGCTCGTTGCTTGCAATTGATTAAGAGAAAGCAATGAATTTTTGTAAATGGGCAAATGACCCGGTTTTAAATAAAACAAATCAGGCAAATCATTTGCCGTTAGACGCACCTTCAAATATTGACCGCTATTATCCGGAATCGTCTCTACTTCCACCGTTACATTAGGTTTGAGAACCGAATATTGTTTCACCTTCTCCGTCCAAAATTCGATATCTGTCTTCGATTCCCATATCCCGAATTTCATTTTTACTGGTTGATTATGATTGGAGGTTTGTTTCTTCGGCGTATTGGCAACTAAAGAATAAATCGTATGATGGGTTTCAGCCTTAAACATACCGATCCATCCCGCAAGCAAACCAACGGATATCAAAGTAACGACTATGACAGAAACGATGCTTTTGTTAAATTTCATTTACACTTCTCCCAGCAGAACCCGAAGCCGTAAATGTTTACGCTTTCAAGTATATGAAATTTATTATACAGAGTTTATGGTTAGAAAAGATGACATTTTTAGTTCAAACATGATCATTTATGCTGAAAAATTAGCCAGTTCCTCATCCGGCTCATTAATCAACGGCAATCGAATGCTCACCTTTGTTCCTTTCGGCAAATTAGACTCATATTGCAAGCCATACTGCAAGCCATAATGCAATTGTATCCGTCTATGTACATTTCGATTACCCATTCCGCTAAACGTATAGGAAGCCGTTTTGTCTTCAAGCTGATCGATTACATCTGACGGCATTCCCATCCCATTGTCTGCAATTGTAATGAGCAAATTTTTATCATCCTTTACGATTGAGATTCTGATGATTCCGGGGTAATCAATATCCTTTAAACCATGAATGACACTATTTTCCAAAATAGGCTGAAGCAGCAGCTTTAACAAATAATGTCCCGTAATCTCTTGATCGATGTTCCATTCCATTTGAATTGGCCTGCCGAAGCGAATCTCCATAATATATAAATAATGCTTCAAATGGTCGACCTCATCCGCTATCGTAGTTAGAAGCCCGCCGCGATTAAAAGAAGATGCTAATAGTTGTGTGAGCGAATGAGTCATGTTGCGGATATTGTCCGCTTTACTTATTAATGCCATAAACTTAATTGCGTTTAAAGTGTTAATTAGAAAATGAGGATTGATTTGGGATTGCAGCGCCGCAAATTCAGCTTTGCGCTTCTCCACCTCCTGTTTCTCATGCTGACTAATTAACTCACGAACTTGTTCGGTCATGAGATTAAAGGAATGGCCCAGCCTCACCATTTCCAAGCTGCCAGAGCCTGTAAATCTCGCATTTAAATCCCCACCCGTTACACGGACCATTTGGTGGAGCAGTACGCGGATAGGCTTCGTCACATTGGAAACAAAATAAAAGGAAACGAGCACAAACGCTAAAATGATCAAAATCGCGAGAAACCACACAAATGAATTTACATTTCGGTAATTTGCGAGCAAATCTGCAAACGGTATAATTTGAACAATATACCAGTCTGTATTGTCTACTTTTGCATACGTTATTAATTTCTTGTTGTCCTCAGAATCATCCACGAAGGAACCTTCTACCCCGCGGCTTATTTCACTCGACCAACTGTTAACGATCGAACTACCTCTATCAATAACCGTATTCGAAGCGATAATTTGACCTTTATTGCTTACAATGTGCAGTACAGATTCCGAATTATCGCGTGATTGCAAAATATGATCAAAAGTACCGCTTTCAAAAGTAAACAGGATCAACTCCATTTTTGACATCCGATTAGTCGTGCTTGGAGAGAGTGCAGCAGCCATCATATAAGGATTGTAATTACCATAAAGAGCATTGGGAAGCATCCCTTGAAACCGTATGACGTCAGGCTTGCTAATGGTGTCACGGTACCATTCTTGCTCGCGGACAACGGAATCCTCCATCATCATGTTTTTCAAATAGGAATAAGATTTTCCGTTATCAAAAAAAAAGTTAACAGAAAGTACACGCCCTGAGACGGATGCGGTGTACTTCTCGATCATAATTTTCAGCTTATTGGTAGCTTTTTGCTTCTCGATACCGCTCGAATGGTTAATATCAAATATGGTAAAAATGACATCCTGATCTACACCAATCGAAGCAAACAGACCTGACATCCGGTTGATTTCCTGACTGACTGAATATGAAAGCGCTTTCGATATTTGTAGCGAGCGCCCTGTGTTTTGTTCGAGAATATCCCGTTCATAAATGTTCAAAATAACGGAGCATATCAATAAGACCGGTACGATGACAACGGATATAAAAAATAGTTTTAATATAGTAGACATGCGCATGTTTTTTTGCATAGTAGCTCCTTGAATAGATGTTAACCTTACTCCTCGTATATAACCACCTTAAGCTCATCGCTGTCAATATTCATTTTGTCAATTGACACTTCCCTTCTATTAATAAAGTCATTCACCCTCTCAGTGATTTCTGTAACCGTTTTCCCACTCATCCTCGTCAAACGTAAAATGAGTACAAAATATGACGGATTCAGTTCAAAAATGGTCATGTACCCGGCTGCATTCGCAGCGGTATACTTACCAAAAAAAAGGAGGAGTCAACAATGAAAAGGAACAAAATATTGACCATTTTATTAACAGGAATGATGATCTTATTAGCCATCGGGTGCTCGAACTCGAAGAGCAACAACCCGGAGGTAACTGAATCTCCCGCTCCTGCATCAACAACTGAGCCAACTTCAGCTGCGGAGCCAAGTCCTGATGCTGCGAGCCTTGAGGGCAAGGTCGTCTTTTGGTCTATGTGGAGCGACACAGAACCTCAAGCGAAAGTTATTAAAGCAACGGTTGATGAATTTAAAGCTGCTAATCCGAAAGTAACCGTCGATCTCAAATTTACTGGACGGGATATTAGAAAGCTGATTAAACCAGCACTCGACGGCGGTGAACAAATCGATATATTCGAGGATGATCCCTCCGTTACGATGGCGATAGTGAAGGATCATCTGCTGAAGATTGACGAATATTTGGGTACACCGGCTGTAGGTATGGAAGGAAAAACATTACAAGATTCACTTATGCCAAGCTTGATGGATTGGACAAAGTCATTGTCTGTAAAAGCTGGACTTGAAGAAGGCCACTATGCGATTCCGCAGCAGCCGTTCGCTGTACTGTTTTTCTATAACAAAGAAGTGTTTGAGAAAGCGGGAATCACTACTCCTCCTAGCTCTTGGGAGCAGTTTATGGAATATTGCGAGTTGATTAAGAAATCCGGCGTTGCTCCAATTACATTCGACGATGCTTACCGTGATTTGTTCATCGGTGGATACCTCAGCAGCGCAATGGGCAACGAATGGGTAGACACGCTCGTGAATGACAAGACAGGTGAGATGTGGAAAGATCCTATCATACTTCAATTCGCCAAAGATATGGTCACGATGAAAGAGAAGGGTTACTTCTCTGCTAAACTTGCGGGCAGTAAATATCCAGCAGCTCAACAGGATCTCGTTTTCGGCCAATCCGCAGCTTATCTGAATGGTACTTGGCTTCCGAATGAAGTCTCTGCAACAGCAGGACCAGATTTCAAATGGGGCTCCTTCCAATTCCCTACCGTGCCTAACGGCAACGGCAAAGGCCAGAATGAGCTGACATTTGGCGCACAAGCTCTAATGCTCAATAAGAACAGCAGCAATAAAGAAGCGGCAATCGAATTGGTTAAGTATCTAGTAAGCCAAAAAACACAAGCTGAAATGGTGAAACAAGCGCAAGCTATTCCTGTTTCTATAAATACAGAATGGCCTGCTGCACTCGCTGAAGCTGAAACGGCGATTAACAACGCTAAGGTCAATGCGCCTTGGGGCTACGGAATTAACAATTCCGCCGACTTCTCCAAAGGTGTAATCGTACCTGTATTTATGGAGCTTGCCGCAGGTAAATTAACAGCTGATGATTATGTCAACAAAATGAGTGCAGAAGCTAAAAAGTTTTATGGCACGAAATAACGATAATTAAATACTTCGATCATTGTGCAGCGATCCTTCGGATTGCTGCACAATGACGTTATAACGGATTATTAATCGTATCCGGGAGGGAAATTTACATGCAAATTAAAAAACCGATTATTGCCCTTTTCCTTTTGCCGGCGGTACTCATCTATCTCGCTGTCTTTCTATATCCAACGCTAAGAGCTTTGCTGATGAGTTTCTATTCATTGCCGTCCATATCGAGCAAAATGTCGGAGTGGTCTTTTATCGGATTCGAAAATTATACAGAGCTGTTTCGCAACAGTTATTTTATGGACTCCGCATGGAATGTTTTGAAGATATGGCTGTTTGGCGGCATCATTACGATCTGTTCCGCCTTCCTATTTGCTGCTATTCTGTCATCTGGTGTCCGCGGTAAAACGTTCTGGCGATCACTCGTTTATTTGCCTAATACCGTTTCCGCTGTCGTACTATCCGTCATCTGGATTCATTATATTTTTAATTCAAGCTATGGCTTCTTAACGAAGCTGTTCCGTTTCCTCGGACTGGATATGCTTGCCGATATTCAGTGGACGAGCGACAGCTATTTGTTCCTCTCGATGCTGCTCGCGTACTGCTTTGGTTCCATCGGCTACTTCATGCTTATTCTGAATGCCGGAATGGACCGGATTCCACGAGATTATTACGAAGCCGCCTTACTCGAAGGAGCTAATCCTTTGCATAAGTTTTTCAAAATCACACTGCCGCTCCTTCAGGACATATTCCGTATGACACTCGTTTTATGGACCGTAACGGCCGTTAACTTCTTCGTCTGGTCCGCTACCTTCGGCGGTGCGAGTGAAAGCGTCGCTACGATGACGCCGGGCTACTTCATGTATCTCAAAGTGTTTGGTGACGGCACTTCGGTTTATACGCAGGATGCCTTTAATGTAGGAGCAGGCGCGGCAGTAGGCGTTAGTATTACGATATCAATTCTAATCCTATCCGCCATCATCAATCAGTTCTTCCGTAAAGAACGTCTTGAATATTAAAGATGAGGTGTTAGCATGGTCAATAAAATTCGCTACGTTCCGCTCTATTTGTGGCTGTTGTTCACAATTGTATTGTTCGGTTTCGCCATACTAGCTTCACTGAGCACAACGAGAGGTATTTTTACAAATTCATTATTTGAAAGTGGTATCCATTTTTCGAATTATATCGATCTATTCAAAACCCAGAAGATGGGACGATACTTTCTGAACAGTGTCATTTATACCGTATCAGCTTGCGTTGGCGTTCTAGTCTTCGCTGCTCCTGCCGCTTATATTTTGGGCAGAGTAACATTCATCGGCAAAAAAGTGGTCAATATGATGTTTTTATCCGCTATCTCCATCCCAGGCTTGCTCATATCTATCCCGCTTTTTTCGTTGTTCGTTGAGCTGAAGCTTACGGGGTCGATTATCACGCTCGTATTGATTTACATTTTCACCAATATTCCTTTTAGCGTGTTCCTGCTTACCGGGTTTTTCGCATCTATTCCTAAGGAGTTGGAGGAATCGGCGGCTGTTGACGGCTGTGGTCCTATCCAAACGTTTATCAAAATTATTTTGCCCGTTGCGCAGCCTGGCCTGATTACTGTTTCTATTTTCAACTTTATGTCGATATGGAATGAATATTTGTATGCACTTATATTCGCTGGGGATCCGAAATACCATACGCTCGCGCTTGCTCTACAATCCATCGTACTTGGCTTTACCAACACAGGAAACTATTCCGGTATATTTGCAGCATCCATAATCGTATTTTTGCCTACCTTCATTTTGTATCTGTTTATTTCCAAACGGATTGTTGCCGGCATAACGGTCGGGTCAGTAAAAGGATAGAAAGGAGATCTTTCGCAATGCGTGTGTATCAATCAACTTTACGGATCGAAGGCTCAAGCATAGGTGGTCAAAATCCGCTGCCTATGTTCCGAAATCGCCAAAAGCATAGAGAAGTCAGCGATAACGGCACTCTCCCAAGTCAACTGCGAACGAAGCTTGGTTATGAAACGGGAGAACGTTATTTGCCCTACCGAATGCAGGATCGTTACACGAGGGATCGAAAAAATCTATTGTTAGAAACCATCGTGTTGGAAAATGAGCACTTGCAAGCCGTTTTTTTACCTGCATATGGTGGAAGATTGTATTCTCTAACTGAGAAAAAAACGAATCGCAACCTACTTTATACAAATCCGGTATTGCAGCCTGCTAATCTAGCAATATTGAACGCTTGGTTCTCTGGAGGAATAGAGTGGAATATCGGTCAGCTCGGACATACTTTTACATCTTGTTCACCCGTTCATGCAGCCATTCTAAAAGATGAAAAAGGAAATGATTTTTTTCGAATATATGATTACGAGCGCTGTAAAAACGTTTTTTGGCAAATTGATTTTCATCTACCGGCAGATTCAGATAAGCTCCTTCTTTATGTGCGGATCATTAATGACAATGACGAATCGGTTCCAATGTATTGGTGGACGAACATCGCTGTCGAGGAGACTCCACAAGCCCGCCTTTTTTCGTCTACAGAAGAAGTCATTTATATTGACCATAATGTTAAAGGATTTGGCCTTGGCAAGCTGCCGCATCTACCAACTGTACCAGGCAAAGACGTCTCCTATCCGCTGAGCTTTCCTTTCTCGAATGAATATTTCTTTCAAACGCCTGCAAGCTGTGAAGCACCTTGGGAAGCGGTCGCCTATGAGGATGGAAGACTATTTTATGAACGCTCAACCTCTCTGCTCCGCTATCGCAAAATGTTTTGCTGGGGAAACCATGCAGGAGGAAGACGATGGTGTGATTATCTAGCTAACCCTGGAGAAGGAAATTACATTGAAATACAAAGCGGTTTAGCGCCTACCCAGCTGCATGGCCTCGATATGCCTGCGCAATCGGAGTGGGATTTCACACAGGTGATCGGGATGACCGATATTAGCATCGACAAAGCCCATCAACAGGATTGGAATCAGGCGAATCAATACATTCAAGATTGTGTCGATCATCATATCGATGCAAAGGAAATGGAGAAACTGCATAAATCCATCCGAGCACTCGCACGCAAAGTACCTGAGCAAGTACTTTATACCGGCTCCCCTTGGGGGGCACTAGAGCAGCTGCGCAGAGAAATGAAGGAAAAACGAACGATTCCTGATGGTTTTTATTTCTCTAAGCTTGGCACTGCTCCTGAAGACGAGCATATGGATTGGCTCATCCTGCTTGAATCAGGAAGTCTTCCAGACCATGACGTGCATGAAGTGCCAAAAGCATGGATGGTTCAGGATGAGTGGCTTTCCCTGCTAAGAGCAAGCCTTGAGCACAAAGAGAACCAATCTTGGAACGCTTATATGTATTTGGGCGTTATGCTTTACGAGAATGGACTGGAACAAGAAGCAATCGAAGCATGGGAGAAATCGATAGAAATTCAACCATCCGTATGGGTGTATCGGAATCTAGCAGAAGCAATGAAGTATTTTGGACGAATGGATTTGGCGCTTGCCTATTGGAAGGAAGCCTATCTCATTTCCAACTCATTCCCTGACCGTGCCTTGGCTGAGGAATATTTGAATTTGCTCATTACGAACAAACAGTACGAAGAGGCATGGCATATGTACAATGAATTGCCAGAAGCCTATTCGAGCAGTGACCGCATTCAAATTATTGTAGGCGTAGCTGCACTCGAGCTTGATCAAGATGAGTTCGTCAAGCGCTTGTTCCATAAAGAATTTGCAGTCATTCGCGAAGGAGAAATATTGATAATAGAGCTTTGGTACAAATACAATGCCAAGAAGCTTGCTGAGTCAAGGAATGAAGCAATAACCGAAATACACCCCGAAGAAGCAAAAAGTAAATTCCCTCCGCCAACCAATATTGACTTCAGAATCATTGGCGAATAACAAGAAGACGGTGCGTAGTAACGTACCGTTTTTCTGTGCTTCGCGAACGTATCCTTCGTCCTACTCTATTCCTTTTCAGGCATAATAATAAAATTTAAATTGGCTGTAGACATATACAAATTTTGTATGTTAAATTGATTAACATAGAAGCAAGAACGAACAAACTCTTACCCAAGAATGGATGGCTAGAAGTAACTTGGTTGACTCTACAGTGTGTCATGCACCTTTAGTCTCATCTGAATTACTTTTTTTATAGGCCTAAAATTAAAGCGCTTAAACGTTTTATTTTTTTTATCGTAAAATTAAAGCGCTTTAATTTTTATTGGAGCTTGATTAATCGTAAAGGAGGCTGCGATACTGTCGACGGTTAAACGACTATAATTAAAGGAGGAGTTTTAATTGCACACTTTAAACTCAAACAAAAGGTTGATGAAATGGATGGGCCATGTTCTACTCTGTTCAGCAATGCTTATAACCTTATTGGGTGCACCTGCTCCATTTCAAACGAAGGTTCATGCTGCTGGTGAGCTTAGACCGTTTCCGCAACAACTGAGCTATCCTGGCATTATAAAACCTAACCATGTCACTCAGGCAGCTATGAATACAGCAGTTTCGAGTTATTATACTTACTGGAAATCAACCTATTTAAAAAACAACCTATCCTCCTTGCCTGGCGGTTATTATGTCAAAGGGGATATTACCGGCAGCGCTGAAGGTTATGATCCGCTTGGCACTTCAGAAGGGCAAGGATATGGAATGGTCATCACAGCCTTAATGGCAGGCTTCGATTCGAATGCCAAAACCATTTATGACGGTCTGTTCAAAACCGCAAGAGCTTATAAAAGCTCAACTAACACAAATCTTATGGGCTGGGTTGTTGCAGACGCTGCGGGTGCACAAGGGCATTTCAGCTCGGCTACCGATGGTGATCTGGACATCGCTTATTCCTTAATTTTGGCAGATCGTCAATGGGGATCAGCTGGTACAATTAACTATTTGGCAGAAGCCAAAAAAATGATCACGAACGGAATCAAAGTAAGCAATGTCACTACGAATAACCGGCTGAACCTAGGTGATTGGGATTCAAAGAGTGCATTGAACACTCGTCCTTCTGATTGGATGCTCTCCCATTTAAGAGCGTTTCATGAAGTGACAGGAGATCAAATATGGTTGGATGTCATAAACAACTTGTACTCCGTGTATAGCCAATTCTCAACCGCTTACTCTAACAGCACAGGGCTAATCTCTGATTTTGTTGTCGACAATCCTCCAAAACCCGCTCCACCAAACTATTTGGATGAGTTTCCAGAAACGAATGAATACAATTATAATGCAAGCCGTGTCCCTTTAAGAATAGTAATGGACTATGCTTTTTACGGCGACACTAGAGGCCGAGATATTGCTAACAAATTGGCGGTATGGATTAAAGGCGCTACGAGCGGCAATCCGAACAACATTAAAGACGGATATAAATTAAATGGTGGAGTGAGCGGATCATACGCGACAGCCGTTTTCGTATCTCCGTTTATATCAGCTGCTACAACGAGCAGCACTCACCAAACATGGGTAAATGCTGGCTGGGATTGGATGAAGAACAAGAAAGAATCCTATTTCAGCGATTCCTTCAACTTGCTTAATATGCTCTTCATTTCAGGAAACTGGTGGATCCCAACTGCTGGCGGATCCACAGATACACAAGCGCCGACAGCACCTGCTAACTTAACTACCTCCGCTCTATCAAGCAGTCAAATTAATTTGAGCTGGTCTGCTTCTACCGATAATGTTGGCGTTTCTGGGTACCAAGTTTTCCGCGGCGGCACATTAGTTGGCTCACCTTCGGGTACGTCCTTTAATGATACAGGTTTGAATGCCTCCACGTCTTATAGTTATACAGTGAAGGCAATTGATGCTGCGGGCAATCTTTCTGCGAGCAGCAATACAGCCAGTGCAACTACAAGCCCGATTTCAACAAACACGAACCTCGCTCTAGGTAAGACCGCTGTAGCAAGTTCAATAGAGGGAACTGGATTTGAAGCTTCCAATGCGACTGACGGCAACTCAGCGACAAGATGGGCAAGTACTGAAGGAAGCAATAACGAGTGGATCTACGTGGACCTTGGTTCTATCCAAAACATCAACCGAGTGAAATTGAACTGGGAGGCTGCTTACGGTAAAGGCTATAAAATCCAAGTTTCCACGAATAGTACGACTTGGACAGATGCTTTTACAACAACAACAGGCAACGGAGCTATTGATGATGTTACTTTTACAGCTAAGAGCGGCAGATACGTCAGAGTGCTTGGTACAGCTCGAGGCACAGCTTACGGATATTCACTTTTTGATTTCGAAGTATACGGCTCTTAAAGGGTAAACAAATACAAAGCCTGATGAGAATTCTCTTTCAGGCTTTGTATTTGTTCTATTACATTTAACGAAGACCATCAAGGAGCATTCGCAGCGTCTGCAGACAATCCTCCATCGCTTCCGCAGCTTCCGCTGCGTCCGATATCTGTGCCAGCCAGAGTGCCGCTTCATTCATAGCTCCAGACAGCAAATGTGTGGCAGCATCCAGTCGAACACCTCTGAGATAACCTTGTTGCTGCATCATTTCCAGCTGTCCATGCAACAACTTCATAGACTGCTGCTCATCTTGCAGCCGCCATTCCTCCCAGCCAAGCACGGCAGGACCATCAATTAACATAATCCGCCTGTTCTCTGGCTCTATCGCCACTGTAACGAATGCTCGGCAGCCTAGAAAGAGCTGCTCCCACAGATCGTCGCTGAGCGAAGCTTCTTGCTCCAGTCGCTGTGCCACTTCGGATTGAACAAGCTCAAGCACAGCCCGGAATAAACCCTTTTTACTGTCAAAATGATGATATACAGCTCCCCGTGTCACTTCAGCGTTTTTCGCTAATTCCTCTAATGAGCTGTCAGCATATCCATATGTGGTAAAATGATGCCTCGCCACTTCCAGTAGTTTATGTATGGTCTCAGCAGTATCCTTCTTATTTTTTCTCATCCATCTTCTCCTATTTCCTTAACAAGCTCAGAAGGAGGTTCAAGCCAGCTCATTCAATTTCCAGCCACTGTTCCCTCTTGCTGCCACACAGATTCTACATAGTTCATGCTTTCTTCCTCCGAAGGCGGAATGATTGCAATTACATCTATTAATACGCCGCCTGGATCTGAGAGAATAAAATGCCGTTGCCCAAAATCCTCATCCCGAATATCCTGTTCCAAAGCCAGCTTCTCATCAAGCACCAAGCGTTTGTATTCACTATCTACATTATCAACTTCCATGTTTAGAATCAATCCTTCAGCCCGCTTACGATAATTCGCTGGAATCGTCGGATGACTTGCACTGAGCAGTGCTAATTCATAGCTTCCTTGCCCTTCACCAGCCTTCCGCAAGCTCACATACCAGTCAGACTCATACACAACTTCAAAACCAAAGTAACGTTGATAAAAGTCAGCGCTTTTTGCTACATCCTGCGACATGACAACCGGATAAAAACTGTTGATTTTCAAATGAACGCTCCCCCTTAGGATTCAATTGATTGCTGTACCTAAATATTAACATACATACTGTTTGTATGTAAATGACTTTATTTCTTATTCTGTATTACCAAGCGATTTGAAACAATAAAAAAAAACACCAGAATCATCTGGTGTTTTACTGTTCATGCCTATTCGACTACGATTTCACCAATCAAACCCTTCTCAGAATGAGGTCCAACCATCAATTGAAAAATACCAGGCTCAACCGCGAGGTTATCTTCTACTCCTATGATCGCAAGTTCAGAAGGTGTAACTGAGAAAGTCACCGTCTTCATCTCGCCCGCGCTTAAGCTCACCTTGGCAAAGCCTTTTAATTTTTTGAGCGGCTGTGTTACGCTTGCGGCTACATCACGAATGTACAACTGCACCACCTCTTCCCCCGTATAGCTACCTGTATTCGTAACATTAACAGAAACAGATACGGAATCCGAGCAGCTTATGCGAGTAGAGCTTATAACAAGATTATCATATTCAAAGTCGGTATAGCTCAAACCGTACCCGAATGGATACAAGGCTTGCACTGGAGCATCGATGTATCTTGAAGAATACACACCACCTGGAGGACGGCCGGTGTTCTTCCGGTAATAATAAAGAGGCACTTGTCCCACGCTCCGAGGGAATGTTACTGTCAGCTTGCCGCTTGGATTATAGTCTCCAAACAAGACGTCAGCAATGGCGTTTCCGCTTTGAATACCTAAGTGCCATGCCTCTACAATAGCTGTCGCTGATTCATCCAGCCAAACTGTTGTCAGCGGACGGCCGTTAAACATAACAACGACAACCGGCTTACCTAGCTGAATCGCTGCTTCCACGAGCTTACGCTGCTTCCCAGGCAAGTCCAGTTCTGATCTAGAATTCCCTTCACCGCTCATCGTCAGGCTCTCGCCTACAGCAATAATGGCTACATCAGCTTGAGCAACTGCTGCCAGCGCTGCTTCAAACCCGTTTTCGTCTTCACTCTCAATACCGCAGCCTTCCGCATAGAGAAGCTGTGTATCTGGTGATATTTTTGCTTTGATACCATCAAGCAGTGATACGACATCATCCGCATTACCGTCAGCAGCCCAGCAGCCTAATGGGTCTTTCGTATTCGTTGCCATCGGTCCGATAACAGCCAATGTTTGCACCTGTTTGGACAGTGGCAGTGTTCGACTGTCATTCTTGAGCAGTACGATGGACTCTCGCGCCGCCTCGCGAGCCAATGCAACATTCTCCTCTGACAAAATAACGCTACGGCTCAGATCTGGGTTTACGTATGCATTCTCGAACAATCCAAGCTTCATTTTTACAGCTAAAATCCTGCCTACAGCTGCGTCGATAAGACTCTCGGCAATCCGGCCTTCCTGAACGAGCTTCGGCAAATATTTATAGAAAATACCTGAATGCATATCCATATCCGTACCCGCTTTAATAGCAATCTCACATGCTTCCTCCGCATCTCGGGCAACTCCATGAGTGATAAGCTCACCAAGAGCATTGTAATCACTAACGATGACGCCTTCAAAACCCCATTCCTCACGTAAAATGGTCGTAAGTAAGTAGCGGTTAGCACATGCAGGAATACCATTCAACTCGTTAAAGGATGCCATAAGGCTAAGCGCTCCAGCTTCAACCGCTTTACGGAATGGTGGTAAAATAACTTCACGCAGCACCCGGTCCGAGACGTCTACTGTATTATAATCTCTACCTGCTTCTGCAAACCCATAACCAGCAAAATGTTTAGGGCAGCTTGCAACGGACAAGCTTTCATTAGAGGCGTCAGCAAGTTCTGCCCCCTCAACCCACGCTTCAGCCATAATCTCGCCAACATGAGGATCTTCTCCCATCGTTTCGGCAATTCTTCCCCATCTTGGATCTCTCGTAATATCGATCATCGGGGCGAACACCCAAGAAATACCGTCGGATGCTGCTTCCTTGGACGCAGCTGCTGCTGTTCTTCTAATTAATGCAGGGTTCCAGCTTGCCGATTGAGCGAGCGGAATAGGGAATACTGAGCGGTAGCCGTGAATAACGTCTCTACCAACAATCATCGGTATTCCAAGACGGGATCTTTCAATCGTTTGCTGTTGCAGCGTATTCGCTTGTTCAACTCCCGATAAATTAAACAACGAACCTAACATTCCCTTATCGATGAGTTCCTTCATGATTTGATTGATCTCACCGCCAGCATCGGGGTTTATCGCGTGAAAGCCCCAGTCAAATTGCGACATCTGGCCAATTTTTTCTTCTAATGTCATCTGAGAAATCAAAGATTGCACTTTCTCCTTTATTTCTGACGAGAACAACTTCTGCTTTCCTGCCACCTGAAACAACTCCTTTATTCATATACACATGATTATGAAGGAAATGAACGGGTATGTGTAGAAACAAACTAATGATAAACATCAACGATCTGCTTATGGCACAGGAGGATTACCTATGAAGGATACTGGAATAAAGCTGGATTATTGTGCCTTTATGTACCATAACACACCTTTTCGACATACCTATCGATATGGCCTCGAAACCTATATCATTCGATTGCAGACAGAAGGTCTATGCCAAGCCTTAATTGCAGGCCAACTGGATATCATCGAGCCTGGCGACCTTCTTCTGTTTGGGCCTGGTGAAGCTTATGATCTTAGAATTGGCGAGCTTGGACCAAGCGGCGACTATTACGTTATTTGCAGCGGTGCTTGGCTTGATGAATGGTGGAAGCTGCAGCGGAGACCCCAAAGGACAAAAATAGGTGAGAACAGCAGAATAGCTGCGATATGGCAGCAGTTAATATTAGAAAGCAGACGGCATGATGGAGGAAATCCTGAGCTATTACACACGCTGATGCAGTCACTATGCTATTTGCTGGATAGAGCCATAGATGAAGCAACATCTTACACTTCCGGCCCAAAGCTGCTCTCTTATAAAATAAAGCTTTATATCGAGGAGCATGCGATGATTCCATTCACATTGACCGATGCTGCGAAGCATGCGGGACTAAGCGTATCACGCTCGGTTCAGTTGTTTAAAGCTGAATTCGGCTTCTCCATCATGCAATATGCCCAGAAGGTGCGTCTAGCGATGGCTCTTGAATTAATGGGCAAAAGTCCGCTTACACTCGAACGCATTGCCGAAGAAACCGGGTTCGGCAGCTATACTTACTTTCATCGGGTGTTCCAGCGGTATTACGGCATGTCACCTGGCGTGTACCGAAAGCAAATGGCAGACAAACAATAAACCAAGTCCAAAGGACGTGGTTTATTGTTATGTTTTATTTTTGAAGAGATTGATTATAAACGTATTAGGATTGTATGATTGCTTCTTCTGGATTGTTCTCAAAATATTGCTTTAAACCGTCAACAATGGCTTGTGCCGCACGATCTTGTCCATCTTCTCCAAGTAATACCGCCTCTTCAGCGGGGTTTGTCAGATAGCCTACTTCCAGCAAAATCGCCGGCACCTTGCTTAATGAAAGCACTTTTAATTCTTCATACCGTATTCCACGATCCCTGAAACCCATTGCCTTTACAACATGATTATGCATAGTCTGAGCTAATTCAATATTGTCATCAAAACGGTAAAATGTTTCAATTCCTCCAACGTTCTCGTCCTTAAACGTGTTCGCATGGATGGATAGAAGAACATCTGCTTTCATTTGGTTGGCTATATCAGGACGCTCGTCCAGCTCGATGAACGTATCGTCAGTACGGGTTAGATGCGGTTCAAACATGTTCTCTTGCTTTAGCAGCTCATAAACTTTCTGAGATAGCGATAGTGTAAAATATTTCTCCCTTTGCCCGCTAGCCCCTTCAGCTCCTGGATCTTTGCCACCATGTCCTGCATCAATGACAATTTTGTAGACCCTCTCCGGTTGTTCTTCCAAGGCTTCCTGCTTCGTTGGAATCGCTGTTGGGATGGCTGACAGAGCTCGCGACTTTTCTTCTTTGTTTGCGGTAAAGCCGATTAACGTTACACTAATCAAAATTAGAGTGAATAGAAATACAATAAATCTTACTAGACGAGATTTTCGTTTCTTCATATACGAGTGCATGTTGTCCTCCTAAGTAAAAGATGTTAAGCAGCTTCTATTATTTATACTAAATCCTCATTTCGAGCACTTCTCCAACTTGTAAATAAGTTGTATCTAAAAATGTTGAACCACGTCGTTTTATGCAATGCAAAAAAAAACTGCCATCGCAGCTGGAAGCTGTGATGGCAGTTCGGAGAGATTTTTTATTTAAACTCAATGATGTAATGCATCGAATACTGTACCGCCAATTTGCTTTTAATTTGTGCATCAAAGGACTTCCAACCGTTCAAATAGAGCTTATTGCCGGACGGACTCCATTCCATTTGACCCGGATCTATCCCTTTGAAGACCTCCTGTTCATTCAAAAGGTTGTTTCCTTGCAATTTGGCAATATAGGTATTTTGAGAATCTTTCGAATACGCAATGTACTTGCGATCCCTCGTTAACCGGAAATTACCGACTTGCTCACCTAAGATTGTGGTAGCCTTATTACGACGATCATAAGCGAAAAGCAAATTGTTCTCGCTGACAAACAAAATTTGATCATTATTGAGAAAGTCTGCCGTCCCATCACGATTTAACAAATGATTATACAAACTGACAACACTGTTATCATTTAATTTACCGAAGAAGATCGATTGTCCATCAACCATTTGTTTAACGATCAATACCGTTTCCCCATTATCAGAAACTTTCGCATATCTCAACCAACTCTTCTCGCCTTCATTCGGTATATCAATTTTCTTCAGCTTTTTAGTCGTTACGTCGTAAACGACCAGCTTTTCTTCATTCTGATCGTCCCATATGAAAAAAGAGAGGTATCGGCTGTTGTTAGACCAGATCATCGTAGCCGCCGACAACGGGCTTTGACTATCATCGATTGTAGTAATCGCCTTACCATCATTCAGGCTGTAGAGCTTCATCGTTCTGCTTCTTTTATCATCCCAAACGTAAACAGCGATATAGAGCCCATCCGGGGATACCATGCTGGCTTCTGCATTTTGACTGAAGCTCATTACTTTTTGCATCGTTTGATTCTTATAATCGAATCGTTGCAGCGTTTGACTTAAATCCATAGTCTTGCGCATGCCAACAACTTGCTCATTGTCTGTCCATCCAAGAATTCGGATTTCATTCTGTTCTTCCTCAAACATTCGATATATTTTGTTTACTTCAAAATCACCGTTCGAATGGGCCAATTCCGGTGCTGCTTCTGCCTCTGTATCCGGGATAACGACGGTTCTTGAATTAAATTTCGTAGATGCACAGCCCGACAAGATAACGATGATGAGCAGAGCAAGGATTGATTTTCTAATCATAAAATCACCTGCTTGTTATCCATTTGCGGAATTTGAACAATAACGCTTGTTTCTCTTTCCTCGCTTTGGATCTGAATCGTTCCTTGATGTTCTTCTACAATCGCTTTGCTTATGCTGAGACCTAATCCGCGACTGCCGATTTCTTTCACAAGACGACCATTTTCTCTGTAAAAGGGTTCATAAATACGGGCTAAATGCTTCGGAGCAATAACATCTCCCTGATTAATAAAAGTGAATTGTACGAACTCGGAAGTCAGTCCTGCCATCACAATAATTTCAGAAGAAGAATCGCTGTATTTAATCGCATTATCGATCAAGTTGATAAATAGCTGTCTTAGTTTAGTTGAACTACCCTCAATGATAAGATGATCTTCTACCTCGCAAGAAATTTTCTTTTTATATTTTCGGGCTTTGAACGCCATTCCTTCGCAAACGCTCTGCAAAATAAACCCAGCATCAACCATTTCAAAGGCTGCTTTAGAATCCGTCTCCTTGGACAACTCGAGCAGCTGCAAAACCATTTCATGAAGGCGCGCACTCTCATCCGCAATATGCGCAATGCCTTTCTCGAAAAAAACCTCATCACTCTGCCCGTTCTCTTTGATCATCTGCGCGTAACCCATGATAGAGGTCAGAGGCGTCTTCAATTCATGGGTAACGTTGTCGTAAAATTGTTTGCGGTGTTGGTTTAACTCTTTAAGACGATCACGGTCCTTTTCTATTTTACCGATTTGTAATCGAATTTTCTCAATCATTTGGTTGAAGTTATGAGCAAGCTTGCCAAGCTCGTCCTTTCGGTTTAATGAGATATGGACATTAAGATTACCGTTTATGACTTCTGTTGAAACTTTGGTCATCTTGACGATGGGGAGCGTAATGTTCCAGAACAACGCAAAGCAAAGCAGCAAGCCCATAGCAAAAATTGCGATGGTGACATACAAAATGATATCTAATATTTGCCTGCTGTTCTCATAAAGCATCGATACGTCTTTGGAAAATCGTAAAATGCCTATTTTTTCGCCGTCAATGACAACAGGATATGAAAAATAGATGGAGGATATCTTTTCTTGATGAGTGATTGTATAGGCTGTTTCTCCCTTTAAAGCATGCTTGAAATCGTCTCCGGGAGGACTCATGAAGGCAGCGTCGTCCGATGCAGCCATCAGGTTGCCTTTTAGAGAATAAACAGCAACTTGACTAGAAGTAATGTTTTTCAAATCGCCGACCAATTCTTTCGACATCTGCTCAAAATAAATCTCATCATGACTATAATGATTGATCATAAACGTTTGTTTCACATAAACATTGCTGTTTTTCTTCATGGTGTTCAAATCCGCCGTAATGATTGTTTCGTTGTTGGATTCAATAATTTGCATGACGAAATGGTGCAGCAGCAACAGCGATGTGAAAAAAATAACTAACAATCCGATTAAAAACTTAACCTTGATAGACTGTATCATGTTCATTCCACATTCTTCTCGAATTTGTAGCCGACACGAAATACCGTAGTAATGATGTCATTGGCATCAAGCTTTTTGCGTAAACGCTGAATATGAATATCAACGGTTCGAGTATCACCAAAATAATTATAACCCCACACTAAATCAAGCAAATTTGAACGAGTAAATACTCGTCCTCTAGAGCTGGTTAACGTCATCAAGAGATCAAATTCTTTTGGTGTCAGCTCAATGAGCTCATTGTCTTTTTGGACCATTCTTTCGAGCACATTAATTTCTATCGTTTTAAACTTGATTGTAGCTGGTACTGTTTCTTCGTTCACAGCCGATACAGGATTGATTCTACGCAGTAATGTACGAATGCGGACGATTACTTCACGCATATCGAATGGCTTCGTAATATAATCGTCGGCGCCAAGCTCCATCCCGATGACTTTATCGGAAATATCCGACTTAGCTGTAATCATTATAATCGGAAGCATGTATTTCCCCATTATTTGCTTGCAAATATCGAGGCCGCTTTGATCGGGAAGCATCCAATCAAGCAGCAGCAGATCAGGTTTGAACTCTTCGATTTCTCTTAAGCCATCCTTGCCGTTATGGGCAAGTCTGGTTTGAAATCCCTCCTTCTGCAATCCATATGCAAGCAAATCAGCAATAGCTGCTTCATCTTCTATAATCAATATTTTGGTAAGCTCCATTCGTTCATCTCCATTCCACCTTGATGGTATCACAGCCTCGTTTTGACAAACAACTAAGCTCGCAAAAGTTTACAGTATTGAAACAAGTCGGATGTATAAGACTGGATTTATTTAGCATGCGCAAAAAAAACCTTCAACACACTTAAAAAGTGAATCGAAGGTTCTTTTTTGTGCATGAAATGCACAAATTGGCTGTGCAACCGATGACTTCAACCCTGTTAAAAAAAAAAGCCCGCCACAGCCTTATCATGGCCATGGCGGGTGTACATCTATTTAGCAAAACTATGATTGCCGATCGTCGTAATAACGTCTAAGCTGGACCAAAACGATCCTTTGGAAATATCGGGGTTGAAGAAATAGACCGCATTCTCCACGTTATTTTTTCCGTTCAAGGCATCTTTGGCGGCGCGAAGAGAGCTTGCGTTGGGCTTACTCTTATCTAGGAGGCCATTATGTGCTGGAGGGAACTGCTTTCCTGAATAAAGGACGTCGCGTATCGTATCCGGGAACCTCTCATCCTTCACTCTGTTTAATATCACATTCGCTAAACCAAGCTGTCCTTCGTAGGATTCATGGCCTGCTTCAACCATCGTAATCTTGGCAAGAAGCATGTAGTCCGATTCTGAGAACGGTTTTGCTAGTTGATCAACGTTTGAAGGAATGACCACCTTGAGTTTTGTTCCCGGCTTGATCAGCGATTTGTTATCGAGCCCATTCCACTTCAATAGCTCCGTCTTGCTGCTGCCAAACTCCTTACTGATCTCATCCAATCCGAAGTCTTCCTTTATTACAGCAGGCTGCACTTTTATGAGTTCAACAACGCTTGATTCTGAATTTAATGCCACGTTAGCATGCAGCATTTCCGACAATTGGCGCAGAGGAGCATACAACCTATTGTCCTTTAAGAATGGTACCGCATCCAATTTATAACGGTCTTCGTTGAAATAAACAACAGGGACTCCATTTCCCAGCACAACTTTATCCTTGAATTCCGTATGTATCGTCACTTCTTCATTGACATGATCCCAGCTTGACTTGGCACCGAATAAATCAGCGATTTGGGCTACGGGCACAAACAATCTTCCATCGGACATATAAAGTGGATCAGTTATCTTCACAATTTTCCCATTAAATTTTACAGTCCACTCATTCGCAGCTGCTGCATTCCCTGCGTAGACACTCGATATAGGTCCGATACAAAGCAGAAACAAACCTAAAATCATGGTGATAATAAGACTTCTAAACGGCTTGCCATCTCTGATCATGCGTACCTCCCAGTAAATTAAGTTGGTGTAAATTCCAACGTTCATCTTCTGGGCAAAATTATATCACAGTTTATTACGACATTAGCATTAACATTTTCACAGAATTAGCCATAATCACAACGTAAAAAAACTTGGAGTGATCTTAATTACATCTTAAAGATTGTGTTTCGGGCCCTACCACGATTCAGGCAGGCGGTATAATATCCGAAACCTTGTCAAAGGGACTTGCTCTCTTGACATATCGAAAGTGCTTGCCCGATCGTCTCCGCAACAATATCCTCCGCAGTTTGACCGGAAGTTAGCAGCCTTGTACCTTGACCTGCCCATAAAGACATATACTCTGGATTGTTTTGGCGGCTGGCGGCGTTTCTTATATCACGGGTCACCGTGTTTTGAGTTGGAAAAGGAAGTGGCTCGATACCGCTCTCATCCCACTGCTTAATAAATGAATTGCGTATTCCTCTTGCAGGTCGACCCGAGAAAGCTTTGGTCATAACGGTACTCTCTTCCGTGCTTCCCAGCAGTGCCTGCTTGTAAACCTCATGCGCACCAGATTCAATCGCTGTTAGAAATCGTGTCCCCATCTGAACACCCTGTGCTCCTAGAATCAGTGAAGCCACCAGTCCCCGTCCATCCATAATGCCGCCCGCAGCAATGACCGGAATGCTCACACGATCTACAATTTGCGGTACCAAAGCAAACGTCCCAATATTGGCGCCCATCTGATGCTCTGTAATATCAAACGTTCCTCGGTGTCCACCCGCTTCGCTGCCTTGGGCAACTATTGCATCACAGCCTGCTTGCTCCGACTGGAGAGCTTCATTCACCGTTGTTACCATCGTAACAACAAGAAGTTTAGCCTCTTTAGCTTGCCGCATGAAAGGCTCCGGAAGTATACCGAATGCTGTGCTGATGACAGGTACCTCCTCTTCGAGCAAGACAGCCAACTGTTTCTCAAATCGATCTGGAGTCGCCACGTGATCCGCACTCGCATGAGGGATTCCAAGCGTATTACGCATGAGATTCAACTCTCGCTGAGCTTCACCGATTCTAGTATTGTTGTCCGAAGCTTGCGAAGCGAAAAGGTTAACTGCAAAGGGCTGATCTGTCAGCTTGCGGATTTCATGTATAGCTTCACGAATAGCAGACGGCTCCATGTAAGCTGCACCAAGCGTTCCTAGTCCACCTGCATTCGATACTGCGGCTACCAGTTTTGCAGTCGAAGGCCCGCCTGCCATTCCTGCTAAAAAAAGCGGATAACGAATATTAAATAGTTGGCAAAGCTCGGTTTGTAGTGTTATTTTCATAATTTCCTCCATGAATCAATTTCCTGTATTTCTGCAAATGGTATTGTAAACTCTTCACACCTATTTAATCCCTTTTTCTACATTCTTTCTAAAAGCATACGCCATCTCCTCCATGAAGCAAAGAGCAGATAAGCAAAAAAAGAGGTTATCCCTCTGAAGCCCATTTATGCTCCATCGGAATAACCCTGTTAGGAAAATGTTTATTTTTAATAAAAACGCAACCCTTATCAGGTTGCGTTAAATACATAATAAATATTAGTCTAAGCCATGTTCTTTTCGAATGTCATACATTCCTTGAATCAGCAGCTCTCCCGGATCCCGGTTCAACTGCAAATGTGTCAACAATAGATGCAAAGAAATAGCGCATACGTTATTTCCATCTATGATCGTCGGAAATCCAGCTTCAAAGATCGGACCATGGTCTTCCTTCCAAGCTAGACCCGCATGTACCTGCTCCGGAGCAAACTCTTCCGTTACAGCTTTTATACATTGCGGAACGAGTATGTTGTCGATTATCGCTTTAGCCTCTTCTTCGGTTGTAGCTGGTTTTGGGAGGGGCTTGCCGCCCTTGGTCTCCATAAGATCGACGAAAAAAGAAGCCATCCACACTGCAGGATCATTGTCCGATTGGAATCTGGCGATCAATTCGTGCAGAAAAAATCCGCAGGAATATATACTACCCGATTCATCCTTCACATGAAACACAAAAACCGGACCGTAATCTTGGAAATTCGACACTTGTGCTTCAACGTCGTTATAGTGCATTTTTAAAGCTACAAGGCCATTATGGTACACAGCCTTTATAAGCTCCGCCCATTTCTCCTCGGACATCGCATCTTCCTTGCTATTAACTTCCTCGTTAGTTGTCTCATTGTTCATTTTCTTAGTCCCACCTGTCTCCTATTATACTATCATCTTGTAAAGCAGGCTTAATTACGTTCACATCATACGGCAACACTTCTGCAAATCTATTATGGATTACCACAAATGGTTACACCTATTATTATAGGCATGTGTCTATCAGACTAGCAATCTCTATACTATAGCAAATTGAGGATATTCGAAAGATTTGAATGATGAATAACGACAACGATGAGGTATCTGAGAGCAGTTATATTGTCCGCCAAATAAAACTTTTGGTTTAAGCAGGGGTTTGAGGTATTGGGGATACCGTGTGAATGACGTATAATTAACGGTACGAATGGATAGAGGCAATCATTTAACAAGGGGACAAAGGAAATGAACAAAGTGTATAAAAATTGTCAAAGCTGCGGAATGCCGCTATCTCGCGATGAACAAGGCGGGGGCACGGAAATGAACGGCGATAAAAACAAAAAATACTGCAGCCATTGTTACGAGAATGGGGCATTTGTGATGCCGGACATGACGGTTGACCAAATGAAGGATCGAGTTAAGCAAAAGATGGTTGAATTCGGTTTCCCCAAATTTCTGGCCGGCCTCTTTACTAGAAATATTCATAAGCTTGAGCGTTGGGCAAAGAACTAACGCGCAAGGCGAGGATTCCCATCGGACCGCCGGTGTCACTATGGTCGAGCCCGGGTACGACCGGATAAACGCTCTACCATACAAACCAACCACGCTCATATTGGCGTGGTTGGTTTCATTTTTCATTTAGAAATTTCGGGAAATCTAGCAGGATATATATTTTATAACCCTACGTTTGTTCAGTCTATCCTGTAACCATCCAATACAAGGTCCTGTTAACACCACCGATAACACCGTCACAATACCTACAAAACCTCCCAGTGAAAGTCCGATCACGGTATATAATGCATCAGTTAATATCCGAATTCTCTTATAAGGGATACGTGTCATATCCGAAATGATAAGGCCTACGCTGTCAGCAGGACTCGCGCCGAGCTGGGGAGAAATATAGAGATATACACCGAAAGACAAAAAGATTGTACCCGTAAACGCTAGAATCAACTTCAACCACAGTGACAGATCCGTACCGATGAATGGTCCGATCAGATGGTTGAAAAAATCGAGCAACGGACCTGCAATGAATAATGACAGGAAGAGAGAAACATTAATATATTTCCTCTTAAAGATGACTAGAAGAATGACAATGATGGAATTCAGCAGCAAATTTGCTTGTCCATAACTAATTCCTAGCCGCTTATGCACAGCTATTGCGAACACCTGGTACGGATCTGCACCCATATTGATCTTATAGAACAGGGAAGCGCTGAAACAAGTAATGGCAATACCTATGATGCTAGTCAAAATTTTAATGATATATTTTTTTGAGAATGCTTTTTTCAATGCGCCCTTACCGTCCTGTCTTAAGATAAATATATGATTACCAAATAAAAAATCCGTTTCCTTTTAACCGAGTAATTGCTTCTAACAGGAAGTAATCACCATAAATAATAGGCACATTCGTTTCTTCTTCACGATGATAGGCTACAGTACCTCCACCAACGATGCCGTCCGTTTCTACGTTCCAGTCGCAATAGTTTTCTTCGATCGCTCTTAATATCGACAAAGCTCCATTGATATAGAGTTGTTTTTCGTAATCCTCTACATGCTTACTGAGCTCCAGCATTCCACAGGCTGCGCATACACCAGCAGTTGTATCCCACTGCTCTGGCTGTGTTGGAGCTCGGAAATCCACACGGGGAATATAACCCGTTTGCGAAATATTAGCTAGAAAATAATGTGCCGTACTCTTAGCAATATCGAGATAACGCGGATCACCTGTATGGTGGTAATTCATAGCAAATCCGTAAATCGTCCATGCCTGCCCCCTTGACCATGAAGAACCAGAGGCGTAACCTTGCCCAGCTGGATGCTCTTGCAATTGACCATTCATGGGATCCAGCACAGCGATATGATGAGCGGAACCGTCTGGGCGAATTAATAGTTTAATCGTAGTGTCGATATGGTTATTCGCAACATGCAAATATCTCGGATCCTGACTTTCCTCGGCTGCCCAATATAATAAGGGAAGATTCATCAAACAGTCGATGATCATCCATCCTGGGCGATTCTCGTTCCAAGCCGAGATATATCGGCCATTTACGTTGTATCGTCCAGTCAATAGATTGGCGGCGTGCATTGCGCGCAACTTTGCCGTTTCGTTGCCAGTCAAACGATAATTCGCTACAGCAGTATGGAGCCACATAAAACCTACATCATGGTGCAAGCCATTAAATTCGATCATAGCGACATCCAACCGCTGCTCTACACCAACCGCTGATTTTCGATATTTTTCATCGCCGGTAGCTGCATACATCTGCCATAGAATGCCCGCCCAGAAGCCATTCGTCCAAAACGAAATATCTTGCTCACCATAGTCTATATACTTTCCCTCGCTAGCAATGTAGGGAATTTTATCTCCCATACGATCACATTCCTGCGAGATTTTAGCTAGGAGCTTCTCGTAAACAATATTGACCCATTCACTTTCGGATGAGCTGATAGAATAAGGCATGTTTCGCTTCCTTTTCAATTCAAAATGTAATCAGTGTCCTATTCTTCATACAAACGGATTAAATATTTTCCAATGTCAGCTACATGTGCAGTCATTGTTCTACGAAGCTCGACCGGCAATGGACTTGAAAATGCTTGTATTTCGTAAGTGAAATCCCCTTTATAGTTGATTTCTTTAAGAACACGCATCATTTGATGCCAATCTACGTGGCCATAAAACGGTGCCAAATGCTCATCTGCATGACCGTGATTGTCTGCAATATGAGTCGACTTAAGTCGTGATCCAATCTTGCGCAGCTCGGCAGCTTGGTCTCTTACACTAAGGTTAGCATGTCCGAAATCCCAGCATATACCTACGTTTGGACGATTAAAGGCATCCGCTAGCTCCGCCAAATCTTCTCCATTACAGGCATATACATATTCATTGTCCCATTGCACCATATTTTCAAGTGACAGCCCGTAACCTAGCTTTCCAACCTGGTCCAGCATAGGACCATAATAATCCAAATTCAGTTGCATATAATCCTGTCTGGAATAACTCGGCTTGTGCTGATGTAATGGGTGAGTTACAGCCCATTCTGCTCCAAGTACACCCGAGCACACGATAGAGCGCTGTACAAGTTCTCTTTCCCAGCCATGATCAGTAATTCGTGGATCATTCGGATCGTACATATGCAGATGAGTTTGCGAGAAGGTTACGCCCAGCTCGTCTGCAAATTTTTTAAATTTACATATATACTCATACCAGTCATCTTGTGCAATAGGACGACCTGGTCTACCCTGATCGCAGAAGTTATAATCCAGAACCTTAAAACCCGCTTCTAGACACTGCTCTAGACAGCTTTCAGGTGAAATAACTCCAAACTCGTCATATACTTTGTCCAATAGATTTGTTGAAGTGGATAAACGCATAGTGTAGTCCTCCTTTTAATTAGAAAAAAAAATGAATGCGCACCTGACAGCTCTTGCTGGGGTACGCATTCATTATTAAAGATATCCTCGATCGGAACAACCTTGAAAATCAATGTTCTATCACCATAATTATTTAATATCAATTTCAGCAGCTGTATCGTCCGTCCGATGTATCGGCAGGTTAACCATAATCCTTGTTCCTTCTCCTAACTTAGAGGTGATATTCACACCAAATTCCTCGCCGTAATACAGCTTTAAGCGATGGTGTACACTTGCAACACCAAAGTGCTTTCTGTTGACATTGATATCATAATTACGCACATAATCCATTAAGGCATCCAGCGCCTCCTCCGACATTCCAATCCCATCATCCTCCACTATGCATATAAGCTCCTGCCCTTCCGTATACCCCCTAATCGTAATATGTCCTTGCTTCCGACCCTTGAAGCCATGCTTAAAGCAATTTTCTACAAGCGGCTGAATAATAAACGAAGGCACCCTTTGCTGCTGAATCTCTTCCTGAAACTCAATAGAAAACGTTATAAGATCGTCCTTCAAGAACGATTCCAGCTTACAATAAGCGATCAACTCAGCCCACATATCCGAAACGCTAATAAACTCTTTACTCTCATGAAGTGTATGATGCAGAAACCTCGAGAAATCTTGAATAATGTCTGTAGCTTTGTTATAGTCTTTAAACTTCATTGTCCAAATAATAGAATCTAAAATATTGTAAATAAAATGTGGATTAATACTGTTGCGATATACACGCAGCTGCGTTTCTTTCTTATATAACCCTGCCTTATAAACCTCGTCAATTAAGTGATCAATACGCTGGACCATGTCATCTAAGCTCTGAAACAAGTAGGAAAACTCATCCTTACGGTCAGTCTTAAAAACCACCTTTTCATGGCTATTCTGACGATACTTTTTGATCATGGCAGAAAGCTGATAAATCGGAGCTGTTACGTGATCTAACTGTCGATAAAGAAAGATCAGCATCACGACAGAAAACACGAATGCAATGAAGAGAAGCAGTTTTCGAATTTCATAAATACCAGAGAATACCTCTTTCTCGAGCAGCAGTTTCGTATATTTCCAGCCGTATTTTTCGGACTCACCGCTAATGACAATGTACGGCTGATCATCAATCATTACTCTTCCTCCAGAAGATACCTCCTGAATCTTTACCATAACCGCTGCTGGATCATCGTTATTGCTATTGACGACAACCTGATTGTTTTGATCACTAATGATTTGGATCGAGTGAGGGTATATATTATCTTTCACTAAAATCTCTTTAAACGAGTATTGCAGCATATTCACAGATAGCAATGCTACACTATCTTCAAAATAATTTTTCTTTACACGTCCGGCAAGCGCTGTTAGAGAAGCAACGCCCGTAGTAAGATCCCGGGTATGAATCAGCCCTGGTTTTTTCAGTTCTTCTCTAGTAAAGCCCTCTACCCAATAGCCGCTCTTGTGCCTCAAAATACTTGATTCCTCTGTAGAAACGATCACACCGCTGCGAATATCCTTTAAATAAATAGAGTAAACCTTGTAATTCGTTGAAAACAACATATTTTCCAGCTTAGTTAAAATTCGTTTATAGTTAATCTCATCTGGCTCTTTGGCTAATTCTTTAATTATTTCTTCATCAAAAGCAATGGCATAGTAGGCCTGATCCAAATATTTAAACTGATCATCTATCTGTTTAATCGCAAAGTTGATCTCCAAATTTGCAGTATGGATGGCTTTTTTTTGCAGGTCCGATTCTATTATGTTATAGATAATGATGCCCGAAATAGCCATTGTAATAGTAAAAAAAGCAATAATGGTGAAGTAGGTTTTCCATTTGATAGAATGTAACATAGGTACTCCTTGCGTCTAACCGACATCAGTTAAATTTTTATTCTGATACTCCTTGGGCGTCATTCCCATAAACTTTTTAAAAAGAAAATAGAAATTTTTCTGTTCCAGTCCTATTCGAGCACAAACATCACCAATTTTAGCGTGAGGAATAGACAGATGCTTCTTTGCCAGTTCAATCCGGTAAAGATTCATATATTCCGTATATCCTATTTTATAGTCCTCCTTAAACGCTTTACTCAAATAGACATAGCTCGTATTTAATTCGCTTGCAATAAACTTTAAACTTAAACCTACCTCTTCAATATGATCCAAGGAATAAGACAGTGCCAGCTTTACAATCGGGCGTATTTTTTGGGTTTTATTTTTTTTAACCTCACTCGAAATAGACCTAATACGCTCTTTCATATAACTTTGCAGCTCTGAAAGACAAGTAATGAGCTCGAAATCTGCAAGAACGGCCTCAGGCGTAAGAGCAGCATCGACCGACAGCTCTGACGTTAATCTGGAGATGCTTTCGCTGCACTGATTGATCATATGAGTGATGCTGCTGTTAACGTCCTTCCACCTCGTAGACATCTTGTCGATGTATTCTGCCGCCTCAACATCCCATTCCGCTTCCATACATTTGATTAAATAAGAAGTATCCAGATAGAGCGTACTGTCCTTCCTCTTTTCAACATACAGGTCTTCCCGTATTTGTTCATAGAAGGTGATCATATTTAAACTGTGCAGAAAGCCATAGCGATAGGACTGCAGTGCACTTTCGTATGATTCTTTCAGCTCGGCAGGCGTATCAGCTTTTATTCCTACACCAATACGAACCTTTTTGCTGAATTTAAAGATTTTGTAAAGGTCTTCAAAATATGATCTTTCAAGAGGCTTGTCCTCAAAGATAACCCCGGTAAGCAATGTCCCGCATTGCAGCAGCATTATTTTCATGCCTGAGCTAGCTACCTCTTCCTTCAATCTGCGCATAGAGATTCGTTCTCCATACCCCCGAAGCACAAATGCAGTAGCTCGAGTAAAATCCAGCTCACTTTGTAACGTTTCAAATGCTTGCTCCAGCATGGAAGGATCTAATGCTCTACTCATGAAATAGGCTTCCATCGTAGTTGAGAGCTCCTGTAAGGTCACTAATGCGGTAAGAGCATGAACCTCACGTTCCTTCATGATTTGATGAGTAGCATGACGTACTTTGTCCAGCAGCTCCTCCTCTGCAATTGGCTTTAACACATAGGAGAATACACCTAATTGAATCGCCTGATGAGCATAGGAGAATCGCTCGTAAGCACTAATAATAATGATCTTGGTCTGAGGCATTCGCTCATGAATATATGCTGAAAGCTCCATCCCGTTCCCGTTCTCCATCTCAATATCTGTAATGACAATGTGGGCCTTATTGCGACTTAAAAAATCAATCGCCGACTGCCCGCTTTCAAAGGCTCCTATAACACGTGCGTTAATGGATACCCAATCTATAAGTTGGACAAGCCCTTCTCGGGTTATTTTCTTGTCCTCTACGATTACAATATCAAACATTACCTTCGCCTCCGATCGAGTAGCAATAGAAATGACCCTGACAAGAGGATCACCCATTTAGTATACATAGCAACATAGCACAATCTATGCATCCCTTTGTTAACGCAGTGTAATTGTTTTTAAAGCGCTTTCAATAAGTCGGTTGATTTTCAGGATGTTACGTTAATGTTGTGGATTGTGAGGGCAAAAGGCAATTTGTTAAGCTTCAAGTGAAAAGTCGGTGAAGCAAATACAACAGAGGAGATGGAAGTTATACGTACGAGCAAATCTGAGGCATACCTATCCTTGCAACTACCAAAATCGAGAGCAGCTTCAATCTTTCGGAACATGTACAAACAACGACAGCTGTTTTTTATTATCGCCATCCCGCTGGCATTATATGTACTCTTTGAATATCTCCCTATGTTCAAGCTGCGTTGGGCGTTTACCAACTTCGGAGAGGTTCCCGCATCACAGGTTTCCTATATTGGTCTAGATAATTTTATAAGACTAATCAACTCAGCGTCATTCATGAATGCTTTCAAGAACACGATTATTATTAGCTTTATGAAGCTCTTATTCGGTTTCCCAATTCCTATTATTATTGCGCTGATGCTGAACGAGATCAATTCAAAGCTGTTTAAAAAATCAGTGCAGACCATTATTTATTTCCCGCACTTCCTGTCATGGGTTGTAATCGGAAGTATTTGGTTCCTTATTTTAGCTCCTCAAAACAGTATAAACTCGCAGCTATCCACACTGATGGGAGTGGAACCCACCTACTGGTTCGCCAGCAAGGAGCATATTCGAGAGCTGCTCGTACTAACTGATATTTGGGCAGGCGCTGGCTACTCCGCTATTGTCTACCTAGCTGCAATTACCTCTGTTGATCCAACCCTTTACGAGGCAGGCAAGGTGGACGGTGCAGGCAAGCTATCGCAAATATGGAACATCACATTAGCTTCAATTCGCCCCACCATCGTAATCATGCTCATCTTCGAGCTTGGAAAAATACTAAACATATTCGATCAGGTACTTATTATGGCAGCTCCTGTTGTATATGAGACAGCTGATGTTATTCAAACCTATGCCTATAGAACCGGGATTAGTGAAATGAGGATTGGATACGGTATGGCTGTTAGTATCTTTAAGGCTGCCATTGGATTTACGCTTGTGTTGATTACTAATAAAATCGCTAAAAAAATTAATAATGAAGGTGTATTTTAATCTAGGAAGGAGCGTGTAGACATTGCTTATCAAACAGAGTCTTGAAGAAAAAATAGTAAAGATAATATCCATCGTCGTAATGGGATTATGTTCATTAAGTGTGCTGCTGCCGATCATGTATATTTTCCAGCTCACTTTTTCAACTTCTTCCGATGCGTCATTTCGCATATTACCTAGAGGTTTTACTCTAGATCATTATAAATATGTACTGGAAAATGAGCTTATTCAGGGACCATTTTTAAATTCCTTGTTCGTAACCGGATGCAGTCTTATCGTGTCTATGGTGCTTACGATTGGAATTGCGTACCCCCTCTCCAGAGGAGAGCTTGTAGGAAGAAGATTTCTGAACTTTATTATTGTACTTCCCATGCTTCTTAGCTTAGGGTTTCTGCCCAAATATTTGCTTGTAAAGGACTTAGGACTGCTTAATTCTTTTTCCGCACTTATTTTCCCAGCTGCTTTGAACACCTTTAATATCCTAATTATGCGAAACTTTTTGGAGAGCATCCCATCATCACTGGTGGAGAGCGCACGGATCGACGGCTGCTCGGAGATCAAAATTCTGTTCAAAATTATACTGCCTCTATCAACTGCAGCAATAGCAACGGTCGGATTGTTTTATATGGTATCCTCATGGAACAGCTATTTGGAGGTCATCCTTTATATTAGTGATCCTAATATGCATACGTTACAGGTTATCCTACGCACCTTAGTTATGGAAAACTCGATGGATTCGACCAGTACCGATCAGACACTATTAAAAAACATTCAATATACGACGATAGTTGTAGCATTGATCCCAGTTATGATTGTTTATCCATTTCTACAAAAATATTTTGTAAAAGGTGTACTGATTGGCTCTGTAAAGGGTTAATGAAAAAATAAAAATAAAAATAAGAGGTGCAGCAATAATGAAAAAAGTGACAACTACTCTCGCAATACTTTTAACCAGTACAATGGTATTAGGTGCCTGCAGTTCCAAAGGCCAGGCCGAGAAGCCTGACGCAGAAGGGTCAGCTAAAGATGGAGAGCTATCCTCCATCACGTTCCTAAGTAAAGATTATTACTCTAATCCCGATGTCGCACAAATGTTATCCGATCAGTTTAAGAGCAAAACAAACATTGATTTGGAAATTAAACATATTCCGCAAAATAACTGGGAGGACAAGGTCACTGCCTCTTTCGTTTCAGGCGACATGCCGGATCTAGCTCGCTTACCTGCTAATCCGTATCCTTTTGTCAAACAAGATTTTCTAGTCCCTCTGGATGATTATATTAATAGTAATGAGAAAGTAAAAAAAATTCTCGATGCTAACCCGAGTGTTGTCGAACCATTTAAGTTTTTCGGAAAAACTTACGGTATATCTGTTACGAACCAAAAGTATATGACTATGTGGTTGCGTACAGATTGGTTAGCCAAGCTTGGAGTAGAGCAGCCGAAAACGGTAGATGAACTTGTCAATGTGCTGACATTATTTCGTGACAGTGATCTAGACAACAACGGACAAAACGATACAATCCCATTGACCCTCTCTGCTGTGCTGAAAGATCAAGATTTATTCGCTGCTTATTTCAACACCCGCAACCAGATTTACATGAAGGATGACAAAGCTGTTGTACCATACCTGACGCCGGAATATAAAGAGTATCTTGATTTCATGAAGAAGCTCTACAGCGAGAAATTAATTGATCTTGAAATGCCAACAAACACAAGCTACGGTGCAGTTAGAACGAAATTCATGAATGGTGAAGCTGGAGCGATCATTATGTGGGATGATGTTTATGACACGCTCAAGGCTGGCTTGGATGAAAACTTCAAGGATGCGGACCTGGCTTTTGTAAAGCCGTTTGAAGGTGAGAAAGGTGTATTCGGGCTATCATACTATGAAGCCGACTCCCCTATCGGCATTACAAGCGCAAGCAAACACCCTAAGGAAACGTTTGACGCCTTCTTCACTTGGCTGCTAACAGATCCCGAAGCCATTATTGCAACTAGCCGCGGTATCGAAGGTTATCATTATGATTTAGTTGAAGGCGCACTTGTTGCGAATGTGGATAATGGCGGAGTCGGCTTCCGCGGGCAGTCATTCCCGCCGCTTGACCGAGACTTTAAATATCCATTCTCCTTTGATCATGATACTCAAGGTGAATATGACAATATTATCGAAATTGCGAAGATTGGTGAAACCTATAAAGAGAAAGTAGTCACAGACCTGCCATCCAGCGAGTTTTCTCTCTATAGCAACGTTGAAGGCGATCTTAAAGCTAAAGTAACGGATCTATTCCACAATTATGTCATGGGCAAGCTTGATTACGACGGTTACGTAACTAACTTTACGAATTATGCCAAAGAAATCGACCTTCAAGCTGTCATTGACGAAATCAATAAATAAGACGAAATGGGGAGAGTGGCCTTGTACAAACAAGCTATTCTTCCCATATTCTTTCTAATAATGGAGGTACAGCATGCTAAGAGAGCTAGTGTATGAAACAACCGCATCTGGACAAGTAAGAACAAGGTCTTTTCCAGTTCTTCCCTTAAAGCAATTTACCCCCTTTCCAAGCTATGAGCAGCGAGAGCTATGGGATTCAATCGATGATCAGATCAGAAATTTAATTATTGAGCAAGCAGAGACATACAAAAACTTTGCCTATCCAATGCTTAAAGCGACTGACTTTATGGAATACTTCAAAAGCGGTGACCGAGCCATCTTTGAATCACCTTATTTCGCTCGCAGACATGCCCTTTCCACATTGACGCTAGCGGAGTGCTTTACAGGCGACGGCTCCTATTTGGCGGACATCATTAATGGTATTTGGTGCGTATGCGAGGAAAGCTCATGGGTCGTATCTGCTCATAACTTTATTTATGAGCCAGAGCCCATTAATGGCGAGAGAACTCTTCCCGATATCGATATTCCTGCACTTGATATATTTGCTGGCGAGACCGGAATGACGCTAGCGATGATCTACTACCTTCTTAAAGACAAGCTGGATGAAATCGAGCCACTCGTTAGTCGTCGAATAAAACGAGAGCTCAAGCGCCGAATTATTGACCCATTTTTGACGAGATATGATTATTGGTGGATGGGCTACAGCGATCGGCGAGATATGAATAACTGGAATCCATGGTGTGTAGTCAACTGCTTAACCAGTATTCTATTCTGTGAGGAAGACGATGATCTTCGGAAAAGAGGAATTGTCCGCGCAATGGATATGCTGGATTATTACTTGCAAGGAATAGACGAGGACGGCGGCATCGATGAGGGAGCCACTTATTGGGGAAGATCCTGCGGTATGCTGCTAGAAGGACTTGCTTTGGTCGATTATGCGACTGACGGCTTCATTCAAATCTATCATGAGCCTAAGCTTCGCCAATTTACCGACTATATTCGCAAGTTATATATTGGCAAGGATTATGTGGTTAACTTTGCGGATGGCAGTGCAAAATGCAATCCTGCTGCAGAGATTATTTATACCGCAGGCATTCAGATGAGTGATTCGCGGCTAGTGGACTTTGGAGCATATTGCTTTAAGTACCAATTGGATAACAAAAATTTCCCTACGCTCTCTCTCTCAAGAGCCATGTCCTCGATCGATCAGTCCCATAGCATGCTGCAGAAAGCGCGGTCCGTTAAATTTGAAACGGAATCCTATATTGAAAGTCTAGGAATTATGGTAGCACGGGAGACCGAAGAGGCGGATAAAGGCCTGTTCCTCTGTGTCAAAGGCGGAAGTAACGGAGACAGTCATAATCATAATGATGTTGGAAATTATGTCGTCTTTTATAATGCCCGTCCAATACTCATTGATATCGGGGTAGAGGTTTATCGCCGAGAGTTTTTCGGTCCAAACCGCTATGATATTTGGACAATGCAGTCCCAATACCACAATCTGCCCACCATCAATGGCGTGATGCAGCACGAGGGCGCTGAATACAGCGCAGAACAGGTATGCTATCGTGCGTCTGAGCAAATAGCCAGCTTGTCGATGGACATTAGTAAATCCTATGGGGCAGAAGCCATGATCAAACACTATACGCGTCATGTTTCCCTTGACCGGCTTGCGCAACAGATCATCATCCATGATCGTTATGAGCTGGAACAGAACAATAGCTTGCTGCACCACTTTATAACTCCTTGTGAAGCAAAACATACGGAAGATGGCATATTGTTCTTATCGGGTAGCGATGTGGTACAAATGAAATTTGATACGAGCAGCTTTAACGTTCAAATAGAAGAAATCCCGTTGACCGACAGCAAGCTCGTATCCAGCTGGGGAAATAAAATCTTTCGAATTGTACTGGATCAGAAGGATGTTCCGATAAGTGGAGATACATTGTTTATAATATCGAAGACAGGAAGTATTAACTATGATCGCTGAGAATTAAGTTTAATTTTTGTTTAATGAATAATAAGAACATGCTACGATAGGTATATGAATTCTGAACGAAGAGGGGTACATTCATGCCTATACGCAAGGAGGTCACATTAAAGACGATCGCCAAGGAGCTGGGACTAACCGTACAGACGGTCAATAAGGCTTTAAAAGGAAAGCCGGGCATGTCTGAGACTACCCGGCAGCTTATTGTCGAAACTTCGGAAAAGCTGGGCTACTTCACGAAAGACCAGATTCGCAGCCTTAGGGCTGAACGCATTGTCTCTTATCCGATGGAACGCATGCGATTCTTACTCATACAAACGGAACAATCGGTTGGCTACAACCGACTGTTACTCGAAGGCTTGCACGAACGCTTCGCTTCCTTCGGCCATCATATTGAAACCTGTATGCTTCCTGGCGCTATCAGAAAAACGGAGATGCAGGACTGGATTGAAACGAAGGGACTGGAGTTTGCCGATGGCTTATTCATCGCTCCAAGTATCGTCCCCAAAGGTTGGGAGCCTGCACTTCTTCGACTATCCATCCCTAGGATACTGCTTAGCTATCCCCCACTAGGGACTAGAGTAGACAGTGTCATCTGGGACATCTACGAAGCAACCTATCAAGCAGTCGCCTATCTGCAATCCATCGGTCATCACCGTATAATGTATGTGGGTGATACACATTCCCAAAGGGGATATATTTTACGCTGGCAGGCCTTCCTTCACGCCATGAATGAATGCCATACGGAGGTCGACCCGATTGTCCATTCGACCAGCGAGCGGAGCACCCATCCCCAGTGGCTGGAGGAGCTTAGTGATAGGCTTATTCACTTTGCTCCCACAGCTATCATCTGCGGTGTTGATGGAGAGGTTGACGCCGTATACCAACTCTGTACCAAGCTTCAACTGAACATTCCTCAAGATATTTCCATAATAGGTATCATGAACGAACAACAGGAGCAGCTGCCGTTATTTACCCGTCCTCTTCTGTCCATTCGGGAAACCGGATACCGGGCAGCCGATCGCATGTTATGGCGTATCGCTAATCCTACCCTCCCCTATGAGCACATCCGTATTCAAGGCGAATTATTCATTGGGAGCACTACGGCTGTTCATCAGCAAAAATGATTCCTTTTCGATAGTCGGTAGTCATTTCGAGGAGATAGGTTACCTCTTATTTCGTTACTTTTACTGTCATCTTATCACTCGAGGTAACCCCACCCGCATTGACTAATTCAATACGGTACTCATACACACCAATTTCTCTGCCAGCAATCGTCGTCACGGCGCTTTGAGCACTTGGAGTAGCTGCGTTCAAACTCTTCGTTTCGATCAGAATGCCATTTTCGTATAGGCGATATTCGGAAGCGTTAGTGCCCCACCACATGTTCATTGTTACATTGTAATTTCCATCTCCATCCCAATTATTTTGAGATAGTACTGGTTTACCTGGTGATGCGTCCGTAATTTTGACCACAAGTGGGCTGCTGGTTGTGGTTCCGAAGGAATTAATAAGTTCACTCGTATAGGTGTAGGTGCCGTTCGCTTTGCCTTTCACATCCACTTTAGCCACTTGTGCTGCTGGGGACGCGTCTATCAAAGTTTTTGTACTAATAAGTACGCCATTTTCGTACAACTTGAATACGGAGCCGTTATTCCCCGACCACATGTTCATCGTGACGGTATAGTTGCCATCTTTTAATCCAGTTGCCTGACCGCTATTATCTGACAAAACTGGTTTACCTGGTGCCCCAACCGATAACGGCTTCACAACCGTAATAGTCACAGCATTGGTTTGTACTGTTTTTCCATTCAGGGTGACGGTTGCTGTAATTTGTGCAGTACCTTCTGCCAAAGCACTAACTTTACCTTGCTGATCTACAGCAACTACCACTCTATTACTTGTGCTATAGGCAACAACTGCACCACTAAGATCAACAGGCGTTCCGTTGCTTAATACCCCGGTTAGATGTGTAGCCGTCGTTTCACCCGGCTTCAGCGATACGATGTCAGCAGCAAGGGTAGCTTCACTGAACGTAACATTCGCATTCACGTTGAATGTTCGTGTCGACTGTACCAAATTGCCTGCTGCATCCACTACACTGTATTGCACCGTATGTGCACCTAATACTAGACTACCTGCAGCAATGGTTTGACCGCTATTAATCACAGTGCCATCCAAAGTCAACGTCTGAGTTGCCACACCGGAGAGTACATCTGTACTGATCAAATCAAATCTCAGCGTATCCGCATCTGTCACGTCCGCAACTGCGTGACCGGACTGCGTTAATATAACCTCCGGCGCTGTTTTATCTAATTTTACCTGCAACGATTTTGCCGCTTCCACATTCCCCGCGACATCTGTAGAGAAATATCCGATCGTACTCGTACCTTCGCTTTGAATGACAATTGGTGCCTCGTAAGCAGCTGTAGTCCCACCATTGATACTGAATTCGGTCCTTACTGCACCCGCTGATTCATCCGTAGCCGTCAAGGTAACCGTCACATCTTCTTTAAACCAGCCCTCGCCATTCGGAGCACCAGACAATGCCGCCTTCGTCACAGGTGCCGCTATGTTAGAATCCCTTGCAATGATGAATGAAACCGTCTGAATGCTCCCTGAATTGCCTTCATGGTCTATGGATCTATAACTCATATGGTAGAGGCCATCCTGCTCAAATGTGATCGGCCCCGCGTATGCCAGCCACGTATTCCCACTATCCAGACTATATACGGACTGTGTAACCCCCCATAATGTTTGTGGAGCAGACAATGTAACCGTTACTGGATTCATGTATCGCCCATTTGGTCCATCCGGCTGTGAAGGAGATAAATTCGCTGTCGTAGCAGGTAAATCTGCGCCAATCACTTCAATTTCCAATAATCTGGCGTCGGTATAGCCCGCTGCGCCAGAGGCTTTCGTTATGTTCATTTTTATTTTCTTGGTGGGAATAGGAGTACTCCAACTCAGAGAATTGTACAAACCACGGTTGGCATCATAGGTGTTATTGGTTACAGTCTCTGCGGTTGTCCAATTGGCCCCATCCCAATACTCTATCGTATAGTCTTTAATTTGAAATCCATTGCCCCCGATCAGACCGCTCCAGACGTTGATGCCCTTAATTAACTTATCCTCCGGCCAATCCATCTGGAAGTAATGCGATTCACCACTTAAAGAAAGCCATTTGCTGCTGTTGTCATTTTTAATTCCATCTACTGCCTTATTTGCACTGAATGAACCGTTCGTCGAATCAACAGCTAATACCGCGCTTGACGCTATATTTTTATATCGATCTGTCCCGAATACTTCAATCTCTAACAATCTGGCGTCTGAATAACCGGCAACTCCAGAGGCTTTCGATATGTTCATCCTTAATTTTTTGGTAATAATCGGTTGATCTAATTCCAATATGTTGTAGGAACGAACATTGACGTCATTTTTATTATCGGTAACGGCAGCCGCCGTCTTCCACGTTTCTCCGTCCCAGTACTGAATCGTATAATCTTTGATTTGGAACCCGTATCCTCCGATTAGTCCGCTCCAAACGTGAATACTACTGATCAATTTGTCCGCTGGCCATTCCATCTGAAAATAATGCGGCTCTCCGCTTAAAGAAAGCCATCTGCTGGCGTTGTCATCTTTAATTCCATCTACCGCCTTATTCGCACTGAATGTTCCATTGGTCGAGTCAACGGATAACATCGCGCTTGGCGCAATATTGATTAACGGTACCTTTGGATAAACAATCGATAACGGTGAAGTATACGCGCTCTCGCCACTATCATTCAACGCTGTAATTACATAATAATTATGGAGCGCTGGATTTGCGCTGGTATCTTTGTAGGTACTGCCTGTTACTCCTGTCGCTACAGTTGTATAAACGCCTTTTAGACTCGTACTTCTTTTGATCGCATAACCAGTTGCATTATCCAATCTCACGGAAATACGGTCGAAATCAGCCTTCTGGTTGTTCGTATAAAGACCTATCTTCCCGGAAAGAAGGGGATAACTTCCATCCGTCACTGAAGCTATTACAATTCCGTCCCTATATAGGGTCAACTTATCGCCCGATACCTCAAACCTGAATTTACTATTTGTACTTGCTCTAAGAATAAAATAAGGGTCCGCTATTGGCTCGGATGATGCTAAAACCGTCTCTGCCCCTTCAAATCGCTTCATAATTTTATAATTTTTCTCTTGAGAATCGTAATACGCATAATAGTAATTATTATTGTCCACATATCTTGCGACCACGCCATAGTCTCCCGTAACAGAATCGGGCGCTACAATTCCAGCTTCAACAACATAGTCTTTCCAAGTGCTGTCTCCAGCAACGCTCATTCCATAACCGGAAGAATTGCTGCTTCGGTACACGTTGGTACTGCCAAGACCGCCTTCCGTACTATGAACAATTCCCCATTCACCATTTATTGCGGTCCAAAAATCGTCTCCAAGTTCAAAGTTTTCATAAAATTGCTCTGAATACGAGGGGCTCCAGCTTAAATCGACTCCCGTTCCGGCTCTGAAAGCTTGAACTGTGTGAGGAGAATAAGGCATATTCCCCCTCGGAACCGCCCTGTATTCGTTGGATTTTAAGCCTTCTCCCATACCGTTATACGCAGATACCGTAAAATAATACGCCGTATCATTTGTTAATCCGGTCACTTCGTAGCCTATGGAATTACCAACGTCTTTAACCGTTGTATTACCGGATCCTGTTCTATACTTCACATAATATCCAGAAGCGTTGATTGAACTATTCCAATGAAGTACGACCGAACCTTCCTTTGCTTTCGGGCTTTCCAGCAATGGTGCGCTTGGTAATGCAAGCTTGGCAGCTACTTCATTCGAATTCACGCTTGAGCCTGTACTATTCTTAGCGCTTACCGCAAAGTAATAGGTTTTCCCGTTGGATAAGCCCGTCACGGTATAGTTCTTAGAATGGACTGCCTCTATCGTATTTGTATAAACGCCAGGTGTCATCCCATACTTCACGACATATCCATCTGCTAGCAGCGAATCAAGCCAAGTTAACTCTACCTGACTATTACCTACAATAGATTGAACAATACGGGTAGGCTGCGGCAGTTGTCCTCCGGAAGCATCCCATTCTACTCTCATCACACTGTATGGAGGAATCGTTACCGGGTTTAGTGTGTCTTCCGTTTGAATGGTGATAGCATTAGGGTCTGCCGCTGTATTTTTTATTTCTGGGTCTATTGATGAGATATACGTTTTCGTCATATTGGATGCTACGGGAACTCCATTCATGTTGATTGTTGCCGTGTGAGTACTGTCCGATTTGTTGGTGATCATGACATAATTTTTATTGTTTTTCCCCTTATATGCCTGCGAATATAAAGCAGGCATATTGCTGCCCGAATACTTGTTAACCTCTGCCCCTCCTGAAGTTGTTGTTTTCCATAAGTGGGAACTGTTGTTGATGGCTTCATAGGTGATTTGCAAACCTAAAGCAGCACCGCTTTTATAAATGCCGAAATCATAACCCGTTGTATCTAATGTCGTCTTTTTCTCATAAGCATCTCGCATTGCGACAGCATAGTTATTGGTGGGCTGGGTCCCAAACTGCATCATCGCATGAAGAAGTACACGTTTCACATTCGGATGGCTCGACATTCTGGTCGCATATTCCGCAGCGAATATTCCATTATAAAGCGTTTTTATCATCCCGGATGTGGACAAACTGGTCATTGTGGAAGGAGTCGTATTAAACTCGCTTATCGTTACAGGCATATCAGGTCTTCCTTTGGCAAGGTAATAGGAATCGATATACGAATTGGTACGCTCTGCTAAGGCGGAATTCAGGTCTTTGCGCGCTTGGTCGAACGTTGAATACCGATCACCGCCCCGATAAAAATGATAGGATACACCATCCCAATATTTATTCGGATAAGCAGCCAGTTCTTTATCCCATTCCGGTTTTTCGCCTTGAGAAAACATGACGTTAATCTGCGCTTTCGAATCTACGGATTTGATTGCATCATAATATGGCTTCATCTTATCCGCATAGTCCGTTGCTGTCGGAAAAAATTTACTGAATAAAAAAGCTTCGTTGCTCAGCTCGTAGGCGCTAACTTTAATATGATTATCCTTGCAATATTTCGCAATCGCCATTGCCGTTTCTGGAGTATCAGTGAATCCATTGATAATAATCATAGTTTCTCCCTGCACATTATCCAGAAAATATTTCCAATCCTGAAGTTGTTGTTTGTCCGGCTTGGCTCTCAAGATTTGCCCGTCGTTAACGGCAGCATGGAATGTGGGCATCTTTCCGAAAAATTGTGATACCCACTCGTCATCGTCATCCCCTCTCCTAATGTCGAAATAGTCACTATCCGTCCCGGAAGGAAATCGAAACACACGGCTATTCAATCCATTTGCCAAATCGATGGCCGTCTGATCGGTGTATAGGATGCCATATGTTTGAAAATCCCCATTATATCCCCCGAAGTTTTCACTTAAGCTGGGTTCAACACTCGTATCTATTTGTATGGTGGCCGAATAATCCGCAGCATGAACAAGATTCCGTTGATCCATGAACATTGCCGACAGTAAAGTGAGAGAAATGAATACGCTTACAATTTGTTTGATTAATTTATTCTTCATCCTATTATATTCCCCTTTCCATTACTTAGATAAAGTTGAGAGTGGAAGAAAACACGCTCTTGTGTCTTCTCCCACTCTTAGCTTTTTGTTGAATCGTGTTACTCTATTACTTCTTAGCCGAAGCATACCAATCATTCACTTCAGTGTAACTTGCTTCTCCGCCTGAGGATTTGAATTTGGCGATGAAAGCATCTAGACCACTCAATTGCTCAGCACCGAAAACCAGCTTCATCGTATAATCCCCCACCAAAGTGTACAATTGCTGAAAGGTTTTCGAGAATTCAGGTAGATAAGGAGCAAAACCCAATGGATCTTCTACTTTCGTATGGGCTGGCTCTTTTTTGTTCATAAATTCCCATGCTTCGAACAAACGCATATCCTTGCGAACACGTGCCTGCCAGTAGATCGGATAGTTGGTGTCGTCGGAGCCCGATAAGAAATTATTGGCCGCATTGCGCTCATCGGAAAAGATAGGTTGAATAGGCGTATAAGTGCCATCCTTCAATGTATAGTGCTTATTTTCTTCACCAATGGTCATGTTTAAAAACGTTTCTTTTTCAAGCTTAGCATTTATCCACTTAATCGCATCTTCCGGATGCTTAGAAGCTTTAGGAATAAATGTAAGTCGGTCAAAGCCCCTGAATGCAGCTAGTCCCGCTTTTCCATCCTTACCTTTCAATGCCGAAATAAAGCTCGCTTTCGCCGTGGGAATATTTTTCGTTAAAGCATCGGAAATAGTGGGAACATCAGACCAGTTCAACAGAATCATGCCCGCTTTTCCACTTGTGAATTTTTCTTTAGACGTCGCATCTTTGTTGGCTGCATATTCTTTATCCAATAGTCCTTGGTTGAAAAGGTCGGTAACATAATTCACATAATCGGTATACGCAGGGTCCAAAATACGGGGTGTCATCTTGCCGTTCACATCATTCCAGAAGTTCGGCATTCCGAATGCACCAACAATGTTATCAATGAAGGCTACCTCACCTTTTACAGTCAAAGGTATATTTTGATCTCCATTTCCGCCAGGGTCCTTCTCTTTGAAAGCTTTAAGAACCGCTGTAAGCTCATCTAATGTAGTAGGCGACTTCATATTTACCTTTTCAAGCCAGTCTTGGCGTATATATAAGCTTGTGTTTACATTCGGAATGCTTTTGGTAGGAATCGCGTACAGTTTTCCATCCACCTTGGCAGCTTCCAAAGCTTCAGGATCTATAGCTGCTTTAATGTTGGGTCCAAATTTGTCGATCAACGGTCCCAAATCGATTAATGCGCCTTTTTTGGCATAATCAGAATATAGCGCTTTGAAATCGGTGCTTCCAAATGTTGTAATCGTATCATAAGGCTCACCGGAAGCAATCAATATATTCAACTTGTCCTGGGGTTTGTCTTGCGGCAGCATATCATATTGAACTTTATAACCCGTCTTCTCCTCCAAATATTTGGCGACCGGATATGTATTATAATCATCCTTCTGCCAGATTTGGAGTGATTTCAATTCGGATTTGGGTTCTGTCGTTGCCGCTGAGACCTCTGTTGATGTGGTACTAGCTGGGGTTTTGCTGCTAGCTGTTGGTGTTCCGTTAGAGGAGCAAGCGACCAGAGATGATACAGACAATCCTCCTACGAGTACTGCCACAATCCATTTTTTATAGTTCATTAACATGTGTAGACCTCCCTAATCATTTCTGTACTATATCATTAAACCCTTGATGTGCACATCGTGGGCATTAATGCAATAAGGTCAGGTAATTCAAGTCATTAGCCTTTAACAGAGCCAATCAGAACGCCTTTGACAAAGTGCTTCTGCAAATAAGGATAGACGAGAAGCATCGGTATGATCGAAGCGATAACCGTTGCAGAACGAACACCTTCTGGGGATACATTCATCAGATCGTCAACACTCTTATTCATAGCCGAGGAGCTGTCTGCATCCATAACGATGTCACGCAGGTATAGCTGCAGTGGCTTTAAGCCTGCGTCGTTAATGTAAAGCATCGGATTAAAGTAATCATTCCAGTAATATACGGCATAAAAGAGGGCGATAGTTGCCAGAACCGGACCACTTAATGGGATAACGATACGAAACAAGACAGTGAAGTTGCGGGCGCCATCCATCTTGGCCGACTCTTCTAATGATTCCGGAAGTGATTCATAATAGCTTTTAATGACTAGCATATTGAATACGCTAATTAAAGCTGGAAGAATTAAGGACCATAGACTATTGATCAGATGAAGCTCCTTCATCAACAGATAGTTAGGAATAATTCCGCCATTAAAGAGCATTGTGAATATAAATAGCAGCATAATGAAGGAAATTCCTGGGAGATTTCTTTTGGATAAGGGATATGCCGTCAAGGCTGTTAATGCAATCGCAAGCACTGTTCCTGCAATCATGACTAGTAAGGAAATCCCTATGGAATTTATAAATTGATTGGAGGATATAACATATTTCATCGTTTGCAGTTGAAAGCCTACCGGGAAAATTCCCACCTTGCCGGATATGACGGCTGACTCATCGCTCACCGATTTGGACAGTACGTTGGCTAGTGGCAGCAGGGTCACTGCTCCCATGAGAAGAAGAAACAGGTAGATAAACAGATCCAAGCACCGATCGCCCATCGTTTTTTTATGCAACATTCACACCCCCTTAGATTTTTCCGTAGTAAAACTAACATCGTAAACATCATCTACCATATGCTGCGTTTAACTAATCTTTTGCTTAGCTCGTTACCAAATACGATCAAGATCAAACCGACAACCGAGTTGAAAAGGCCGACTGCCGTGCTAAAGCTATAATCCTGCTGACCAAGTCCTTGGCGGTATACGAAGGTTCCGATCACATCTCCTGATGTATATACAACCGAATTATACATCGTCAATATTTGCTCGGTTCCAGCTTCAAGCAAGTAGCCTAAGCGTAAAATAAAGATCAAGATAATCGTTGGCAGTATACCTGGAAGTGTAATGTTAATCATCTGTCTAATCCGTCCTGCGCCATCTATGGCGGCTGCCTCATACTGTTCTTGTTCTATTCCCGCAATAGCTGCGATAAAGATGATGGCATTCCAACCGGATTCCTTCCAACCTGCTGTAAAAACAACAACGCTTCGAAAAAAGTCATTATCGAGGAAAAAGGAAATCGGCTTCCCCCCCAGCCATTCGATCACATGATTCACCAGCCCTCCTGACGGAGAAAGGATATTCATGAATAGCCCAGAAATAATGATCCAAGACAAAAAATGCGGCAGAAATATGATCGTCTGGATCGTCTTCTTGAAAAAGGCCTTGCGAACCTCATTCAGGAAGAGTGCTATGATGATAGGGATCGGGAAGAGCAGGACGATTTTATAAAAGCTGATTAAAAGCGTATTCTTGAACACCTGATAAAACTCATCCGAATGAATAAGCTTCTCGAATTGATCCAGCCCAACCCATTTGCTTCCGATAAACCCATCAAAAATGTTGAACTCCTGAAAGGCAATGATGATGCCATACATCGGTGCATATTTGAATAGCAGCAAAAATATCAAGCCAGGAATCAGTAATAAATACAGTTCGTAATTATTTTTAATGATCTTCCAGCGGCTCTTATTTATTGACTTCGTCTTCATGTGAGCTGTTTGCTGTTCATGCTCTGCCCGTATCCTACTCAAAGTTGGCTCACCTCCGTGTTCTTATATTCAAATTATAAAGAGAGGCCCCATCCATTTGTAGATGGTAATATTTTGGTTTCAGGTAAAATCTTAAGGTATTTACAAGACGCAAAGAAGCTGCCCCACAAGTAGAAAATCTACCACTGGGACAGCCTCTATTTAGCCATGTTATTTCATTTTAAAACGAACCGAAACCGTAGTACCTTCACCAAGCTTCGAATAAATATCCAAACCATAGGTTTCCCCTGCAAACAATTTGATTCTCTCATTTACATTATATAAGCCATAAGAACTGCCCGCCCCATCAGAATGCAGGTCCGGCTGCGGCTTGGTCAGCAAACTGCAGGCAAGCTCTTGCTCCATGCCAATCCCATCATCCGTAACGGACAGGACCAGATCTTCACCATCCCTGCAAGCTCGGATTCGGATCGTTCCCGATTTACTCTTTGATTTACGTATCCCATGCAGTAGTGCGTTTTCCACTAGGGGCTGGAGCGTCAACTTGGGCATTTCATAACGATCCAGGTCTTCGTCTATTTCAAAATAAAAGGTGAAACTCTTAGGAAAACGTGTTTGCTGAATTTCCAAGTAAACCTTGGCCAAATTAAGCTCATCGCTTATGCTTACTAAATCTCTGCCTTTGTTCAAGCTAAGCCTAAAATATTTGGCCAAACCATCAATCATCTGGCTAATATCATGAGCATTACGTCCAATCGCAATCCAATTAATGGTATCCAGCGTATTGTATAAGAAATGTGGATTGATCTGTGCCTGCAAAGCACGCAGCTGCGCTTCCCGCTCCTGTACCTTGGATCGATAGGTTTCCTCCATCAAATCATGAACTCTATGTATCAAATGATCGACACTATTCTCTAGCAAAGCATCGGAAGTTCCAATGCGGTCGTCCAAGCTGTCAATGCCTTCCCGCTTAATCGCCATGATGACTGTCTGTATCCTGCGGTTCATCCCACGTACAATCACAGCGAGCAATATGAATACAAGCAGCAAAAATAGAATGGTAACACCAAATAAAGTCGCTACGCCTGAAAATTGATTCAACGCAATCACACGAGAGGTTATCTCTGCTTTGGGTACCTCTGCCACTAGCCGCCAGCCTGTTGAAAGAACGTTAGTGTAAATCACATATCGAGGATTCTTATCCTTCATCAGAGGAACGATTCCTTCGTCCTTTTGCCCTAATGCCTCCAACACCTCCGCTGATTTCAAGGTGGTCCCCAGTAATTCCTTTTCGTTACTGGATAAAATCGTTCCATCCGGAGCTGCCAAATAAATATGCCCTTCATTGGTCAGCTTCATTTTGGACAAAATATGCTCGATCGTTTTCTCAGCTACATCAATCAATAAATACCCTGAAATCTCTTCATAATCGTCAGGGTCCCTTAGAATTCTTGCACCCGAGAACACATAGGTGGATTCAGTATCTATATAAGATTCTAAATAAGCACCTGTCCACAGCATTGTACCTCCTGCATCCCTCACTTGTTGATACCAAGGCCTATCCTTCAAGGTATCCAGCGTAAAAAAATTGACTTTTTCGCCAGCATACAATCGATTCCCATTCACAAACAATCGCACTCGGAATACATTCGGATTCGTTTGGGCATTATCAACCAAATATCGCAGCTCCTTGAGTGAATCAAGCTGCTGCCCAACTGTTGCCGTGCTGCTTAAATATTGATGCAGCTTGGGGTTCATAAAAATAATATTGGATGTATCTCGTACGGAGTCAAACTGATAATCCAGATTAATACTCGCTTGTTTAAGCGTTTGCAGCATCGTATAACTTACTTCTTCTACCAGAATCTGCGATGATTTCTGCGTATATCCATATAGTAGAATCGATGCAGGAATCAGAATGAATACAACATAGGCCAACAGCCATGACTTAGCCGCCATAACTCCCTTCAAGATCAACAAGCCGTAGTCCCAACGTCTCTTCAGGAGTCTCTTCATCCTGCTTCACCACCTTCCTATCTATTGATCGCGGAAGGCACTCGGTGTGAGACCTGTAACCTTCTTAAATAATTTACTGAAATAGCTGGGATCAGAGTAACCCACCATATAGCAGACCTCATAGAACTTATTGCGTGGATCGCTGAGCAGCTCCTTTGCCTTCTCGATCCTGACCCTTGTGATGTATTCATTGATCGTTTCCCCCGTCTCCTGTTTAAATAAGAGACATAAGTAAGTAGGGGATAAAAAAACCTCCTTGGCGATATCGCCTACCTGTAAATTTTCCGCATAGCGCTGATCAACCAAGAGATGGATTCTCTCAATCACATTTTTGGGCTTGCCATTTCGCTTCTCACCAACACGTTCACATACCTCAAGCAGATGAGCTTCTACAATGGCCCTTAAATCAAGCATTGTCTCCTGCTTAAAAACCTGCTCCCAGAGCAGCGCATCCTTGTCCCCTATTTCCGGTGCCAGCATATTTAATTCCAGCATAAGACGGCTTGTTAATAGAATCAATTGCAAGCTGACATATCGACAGGTAACAAATCCTTCCTTGCGGCTGCGTGCCAACGGTTCAAAAACCTTATCCAGCTCTGATAGCAGCTTATCCTTATCCGCTGCTTTCAGCATAGACAAGATACGTTCTCCTTGGGCAAGATCAAATCGATAGAAGCTATTCTTATCCTGCTGTAAATTATCGATCGATATGATATGATTTTTGCCCAAAAACCATCTCTGATCAGCAGCTTCACGCGCCTGGGTATACGATTGAGGCAATGAAGACAGGGATGAGATGCGCTCGCCAACTCCGATCGTCACACTTATCTTCAGCCATCGCTGGAGATTATCCCGAATCTCCTCTGCTAAACGGAATAATTGCTCCTCTTGGTTATCCTCCTTTCCCATTCTCAGAATACCTACGAACTCACCATTTCTATTCTCAAACATATATCCATGCATTTGCTGATCGATTAATTCCTGGATAATATTAAGAACGGAATAGGAAAGCAATTGTTGATCCCGCTCGGAGCGAGTTAAGACGACGATTGCGCTATCATCGATGTTCACTAGAATCGTCCAGTAATCAGCCGTCATCGGCAGATCAAGCCCCAGGAAATCAAGCTTATCCTTAATACGCCCCGGATGTGTGACCCCATCGCGAATCAAGGACATGAGAAACTTCTCGCGCAGTAAAGGCATGCTCTGCGTAAGCTTTACCTGCATATCTACTATATATGTGCGTTCTTGCTCCGCCTCTTGCAACACAGCCACTACGCGCTCAATAACGGTGGCCAGCTCCTGCATATTTACTGGCTTGAATACATAGTCAACCGCATTGACCTTCAGCGCAGACTTGAGATAATCCACATCATCATGGCCACTGACAAACACAATTTGGGTGGTTGGAAACCGTGCCTTAATTTCATTGGATAACCGGATTCCATCCATATGGGGCATACGCACATCCGTAAGCACAATATCCGGTCTGACCCGCTCGATGACCTCTAATGCAACATCCCCATCATCAGCCTCACCTGCGACCTCAATGCCGTATTGACTCCAGTCAAAATAATTGCTTAGTCCAAAGCGAACGGTAGATTCATCGTCTACAATAACTAATCGATACATAAGTTCATTGACCTCCTATGCTTTGCTTATTTAGTATATCTGGAAATGCAGCTTCAACCTATAATAAAACAAAAGATCGACTCCCCTGTAAAACTTAACAGGAGGTCGATCTTCATCATTATTAGCAGCACCTAGCACTCCTCTTCAAATTCAATATGACCAGAAATAGCGGCTTGATCATGCTCTGCGTAACCCGGCCGCTCCCCAAGCCAAGCGCCTTGCTCGATTAGCCTATGCTGAAGTCCGGAAACGGATATTTCGCGGAATCCTCCTCCGTCCCTACTAGCCATGGCCGCTGCCGTACCTGCGGCTTGCCCCATCGCAAAGCAGTTAGGCATTACACGGAGCGAGCCCTGTACCGGACGATCGGATGAGACGGAACGTCCAGCTACAATAAGATTAGATTTACCTTGTGGCAGCATGCAGCGATAAGGGACGCCATGTGATTTTCCTTTTGGCAAATACTTGATGGTCATTGTGCTGCTGGCATTTGCGAGATGAATATCAATGAAGTAGGCGTTGCGCGCAATATCATCCTCAAACGATCGCATCGACATGTAATCTTCCACGACCAGTGTATAGTCACCTGCGATCCGCCTTGTTTCACGAATACCAATTTGATCACCGGAATGAACGAGATGGATATCCTCAAACCCAGGCACATATTTACGCAAAAATTGGATTTGAACTTGAATTAATTGCCGTCCTTCGATAGCCGCACGGGTTAAATCCTCCGCCTTTGTGCCATCAATTCCAAATATATGTCCAAAGTTAAAGCCAGCAACCGTATCCGTAATCCAAGCAATGCCTGAAATACGCTTACGTCCTTGTGGAAGATCCCCATTTTGCTGTGCTTCTATGACGGTATTCTCCAAGGCTATATTTTGTTCCGTATCTATTAGAAATTGATCAAAGCGAGCTTTGTTCGCTCCTGTGACTAAATAACACATGGTGCCTGGCTGCAATTCACCTTGCTCTCCCCCGGTCTGGAACGGAACGCCAGCAAGCGCTGCGAGATCCGCATCCCCTGTCGTATCGATATACAGCTTAGCTTGGACTACCGAGCGTCCGGATTTATTACTTATCACAAGACCGCTGATGCGATCTCCCTCCAACAGAACCTGATCGGCAAAGGTGTGAAATAAAATTTTTGCGCCGCTTTCCAATACCTCCTGGTCATACACACCCTTTAGGGTCTCAACATCGATAGCTACCCAATCTAATCTATCCTTATTACGACTGTAGAAGGCTTCACCGGCAGCATGTTTCATCTTCTCAAGCAGCTCCAGTCCAATCCCCCGTATGATAGGTTTCTCACCATCCGTATAAGGGCAGAATGCTGGTACCAGCGCTGCTGTTCCCATTCCTCCTAAATACCCTCTTTGCTCGATCAATAAGGTTTCCGCCCCATTACGAGCGGCAGCCATAGCTGCTGCAATACCGGATGCTCCGCCACCCACCACGACCACATCTGGTGTATAGGAAACAGGAAGCTTAGATGATACTTGAATACTGGCTTGCGCTTGGTTATCCATCATTAAATTTACCTCCTCTGTGTTATTCCCATTATAATCCGTCATAGCAGCGGAACTAGTTTAACTTTAGTTTCATCTAAAACTGCACCCTTTTTCGTCAGCAGATGGCATTCCTGTTTGTTCACCAGATTTTAGGGGAAGGCCTCGTGGGACAAGGTTTTTTTGAATTTGATGGTTCTACGTTCGAGTACGCCGCGATGCTTAGGAAAGAAAAAGTATGACCAAAAATGAAGGATTTTGCCTGCTAGATGTATCTCCAAAACGAAAAGGCTTTCGCTTAGCAAATTATATGTAGTAGGGGTTTCCAGTTATCGATCCGTCCATTCTTGATATAATCGCAAAAAACTCCGCCCCTAAGGGACGGAGTTAATCCGCGTTACTACAAAAGCGAAGAGTATTCCTTTGGTTGAAACATCCTATCAACATGAATCGCGTTTACAGCTTCAAACCACCGTATACGACAATGACTGAACCTGTCATATAGCTGGATTTGTTGGAAGCCAAGAAGACCACCATCTCTGCTATTTCTGATGGATCAGCAAACCGAATCATTCGCATGTTCGGGAACTCCTCTGGCACGTAGCCGGTCTCCTGTATCATCAAAGGAACGGCTTGCGTCAATGTCGTATAGACGCCGCCTGAACAAATCGCATTGATGCGTATACCTTTTTTCACGTATTCCAAAGCCGCCGACTTCGTCAATCCTATCATAGCATGCTTGCTCGCGGAGTATACTGCGAGGCCGTAGGCTTGAATGAAGACGCCATCACCACCATGTTCTCGTATGAGTACGAGCGTCTCTTCCCCCGTTGTTTGATTGAAATCGACCGCAACGACTTTCGCTCCGTTCTGCGCCAGCTTTATCCAACTTGCGCGTCCGATTCCGCTGCCTAGAAAAATTGTATATAGCAAAAGGTTAATAAACGGAATAGAGACATTTCGATGATGCTAACCCTAGCGGTAGAATGAGACTGAAGAAATTCTAGAGGGTGCACTTCATGTCATAGGAGGTGTTTAAATTTTCCATCATTACCAGATAGGTCTTACTCTCTTTGGTAAATTACCTTCATTTGCTTCATGAATAAATTTCGTTAAATCTTCTTTGAGCATTTGTAGTCGTTCAACTCCTATAGTTTTAATCCAACGTTGCTCAATCTCAGTAAGTATCTTCTCTTTTGCCTTCACTACTAACCAACCTCGTTCGGTTAAAACAATAATTTTCCCTCTATTATCAGTGGGATGAGTTTTACGTATGACATAACCACATTGCTCGAGATAATCCACCATTTTACTCACAGCTTGCTTTGTAATCCCTAAATATTCGGCTAGCTCTATACCTGTTGCTCCATTAGGATTAATACATTTAAACATAAAACCATGTACAGGTCTAATATCATCAAATCCCAATTCACTCAATCTGTCATGTAGTTCATTAATCGATACACTAAAAGATAATGATAAAAGGGATGTTAGATCTAAATCTTTAAAATCGTGATGATTCACACATAAAACCTCCTTAAATAAAGTCAATTAGGTTGACTTTGTTTGAGGTTCATTGTACTATACGAAATATAGTCAATCAAATTGACTATATTGTAATTATGAAAGAACTAGGATTCACCGAGACAAATTTATTAGAGTATGGAGGGTTCTCATGGCTAACATCGTTAAAATTAGAGGCAGTGTATTTGCTCCGTATGCCTGGTTGGAACCTATTAAAGATCCCTCAACAGGAAGGATCTTAGAATATACTGGGGATGCTCGTGAATTTACACCCAATGCTGTAAACACTATGCGGTCAAGATTAGAGCAAGAAGTAATTATTGATTTATATAAAAAAGAAATTTTCACATTTGCAGATGCTTGTATCACGACTGTAAAAATTACAAATCCAGACGGTTCTATTGAACATCAAAAAGGAAAAACAGATACACAAAACATTGTATGTACGAATGTTGTATGGGGCGCTGATGAGGTTTCTTTCGAAATGAGGGCAAGTGCCAAAAATCCTTTGAATACAGCAGCACCTGCATCTGACTATGTATTAACTATAAACGTTAACAAAAGTGGGGTCGCGCATATCGAAGGTTCCCATGATGGGTTCCCTTGCTATGAATTTTATAAACAAACAGATTTTGGCCCATTTGAATGCATATATACACATGATTTCAGAAAAACGGGTGACACTCCAGCAGCACTAGCTGGGGAAATGGAATACCATTTCAAAGCGACAATCTAGACATAAATATTAATTTTTCAACCTAAACCACATTAAACTTACAGAGGTGTGTTCTCATGACTACTATCGTTAAAGTTAGAGCAAGTGTATTTATTCCAATATCTTGGATTGAACCTAGGAAAGATATTCAAACGGGAAACACAATCGAATTCGAAGGTGACTCACGTGAGTTTACACCTTATGCAGTAAACACTATGCGTTCAAGAATTGAACAAGAAGTAATTGTAGATTTCTACAAAAAAGAAATATTCACATATGTGAATACGGGCATAACAACAGAAAAAATAACAACTCCTGATGGTTCCATTAATAAAAGATCAGGAAAAGCTAGTACGGAAGGCATTTTGTGCACGGATGTTGTATGGGGGTCAAACGAGGTCAAATTTCAAATGAGTGCAAGTGCTAGCAACCCATTAAATGTATTAGCACCTCCTGTTGACTATCTATTAACTGTACTTGTCAAAAAAGATGGTATTGTCGATATTCAAGGGGAACACGATGGATTCCCTTGTTATGAATTTTATAAGCAAGTAAATTGGGGTCCGTTCGAAAAAATTTATACCCATGATTTCAGAGAAACTGGTGATACACCTACTGCTATGGGTGGAGATATGGAGTATAGTTTCAAAAAGATATTGTGAAACCAATATGATGAACTTTTTAGTAATTAAAGATACAACACCATAGAGTAGTGAACATCAGGAGGAACAAATGACAACAGTTTTATTCGTAAAAGCAAACAATCGCCCAGCAAATCAATCGATCAGTGTAAAATTATATGATGCTTTTTTTGCGAGTTACAAAGAATCGCATCCAAATGATAAATTAATAGAGCTTGATTTATACAAGGAAGAATTGCCATATGTAGGCGTAGATATGATTAATGGCACTTTTAAAACGAGTAAAGGACTTACGTTAACAGCAGAAGAAGCAAAAGCAGTAGCTGTTGCTGATAAATATTTAGATCAATTCCTCGCTGTTGATAAAGTTGTGTTTGGTTTCCCGTTATGGAACCTAACAATCCCAGCTGTGCTACACACATATATTGATTATTTAAACCGAGCAGGTAAAACATTTAGATATACACCAGACGGTCCAGTGGGTCTTATGGGGAATAAGAAAATTGCATTATTAAACGCTAGTGGCGGTGTATATTCTGAAGGACCAAAAGCTGACGTTGAAATGGCTGTTAAATATGTAGCAAGTATGATGAGCTTCTTCGGAGTAAATGATATAGAGAAAATAGTGATAGAAGGTCACAATCAATTCCCAGAAAAAGCAGAAGAGATAATTGCGGTAGGTCTTGAAAAAGCGTTTAAAGTAGCAAGTAAATTCTAACTAGCAAAACAATTTTCAACTGCGCGCGGGCGAACCATTACGGATGTCCGAATCTTGATCGTAGACTGACGAAGCTTACTCGAAGAGGACCTTTAGCGGTAGATTCAGACGCCGTGCTCCTCCATTTGATGTATTGCTTCGAGGTCTTATCACTTCATTACGTCCGCGCGGACTGAATCCCGGGGTTCGCCCCATGGGCACTCCACCAAATAAACAGAAAACCACATCCTCTAGACGTGGTTGAATTGTTTATTTGGTGGAGCCTAGGGGTTCGAACCCCTGACCTCATCGCTGTTAGCGATGCGCTCTACCAGCTGAGCTATGACCCCACGATAATTCATTTGGAATTTTTTCGTGATAGTGTAACCACCCTACTTGAACTCCCACGGTGGTTAGTTTCAATATCAAATGCTCAGGCTTCATACCCGTCGCGCGACGTGGCAAGATTTTGCCGCGCTCGCTGGGGGCTTAGCTGCTCCACTTCCCGCAGCTAATTAACTTACGAAGCAAGTCCAACTCTTTGTAATCCACGTGGGTAATTTTATTTACCTTGACGTTTGTTACGGTCGTCATGGCGGAATTTACGAGGCGCTCTATTTAAATTGCTCTCGATACTGACTCGGAGTTACTTGTACCATTTTCTTAAAGTTACGATTAAAATTCGAGGCTGTGCTATAACGCAGCGTCTCAGCAATGTCGGAAATCTTCATATCTGTTTCCTTCAACCACTTCTTGGACACTTCGATTCGATATTGCGATAAATATTCTGTGAAGTTGATCCCCGTATCCTTCTTGAAAACCCTGCTAATATAGCTAGGATGATAATTTAGACGGGCAGCAAAAAGCTCAATATTGAGATCCTTATCATAGCTCTCATGAATGGCTTCAATAATTTCTTTCGAGATATTAACCTCTTGTTTTCTTTGCTTATCCTCCATCCATTTGATCGAGGGTACAAGAATTTCTTGTTCAAACCACGTTTGAATCTTCTCAGGAGATTGCATTCTTAACAAGATATCCGATGTAAAAATATCCTTCTGAAAAATCATCTGAACAGATGCTCCCGCATCTTGCACCAGTCCTGTCAAATTATTTAATAACCTACCTAAAAATATTTGATAATCGTAGTGATTTACAGGATTCTCGAAAAAACGAGAAATGATTTGCTTCAGACCCTCTTTTGCTTGTACAATATCCGCTTGTCTCACGGCTTCTAGAATACGGAACTCTATATCCTTAGGATAACGAAAGTGATCCTGCTTCTCTAGTTGAACCTCATCAATAAAGAGGATAGACTCCTGCCCCAATCGAATGCGATAGTCTAAGGCATCCAAGCTTTCCTGATGCGCCACAGGCGCATGGACGAAATGATTATAGCTTCGACTAATGCCAACACTGACCTTTAATTTTAGGTAGTCTTTTATATTTCGCTGTATACTTTCCGCATTATTGAACACCTGTACCTTAAACGGTACGGCACTATCAGCAGGTGAGCCGACAAACAATAACAGACACTGATTTTGTATAATCGGACTTAGCCTCATCCCTGTAGGAATGATTTCTTCAACCATGTTATGAATCGCATATAACAGTAAGTCAATATCCTTCTCCGAATATTGCGTTTCTTCTAATGTATCAATTTGTAGAGCAATCAAGCACCACTGATCCCAATCAACTGGATAACCGTACTTTTCAAGATTGTCTTCCAGCTCATCTGCCTTAACATCTCCTAGTAATAGCTTGATAACGTAGAATACGCGTGCTTGCCTGTTCAAACTCTCGATCTCAACGACCATTCTCGTTTGCGATTGTACCATTTGTTGAACCTGCTCACCAATAATCTGCAACTCATTCCCCTTTAACGGAATAAGATCAGGCTTGATGAACCTATAAATTCGGCGAATTGGTGAATACATACGAAGGGAAACAATAATTGAAGTGATAACAATAAGAACAATTAGAATACCAATCGCGATGATTGTATAACCTCTTATGATTTTCGACTTTTCAGTTAGGCTCTCCAGTGGGGTTAGAGAAATGTAAGTCCATTGATTATATAGGGACCGATTATAGATGCCTGTATATTTCTTGCCCTTAATCTCATAGCCAAAAAATCCTGATCGCTCAGTCTGATTCAGAAGCTCCGAATAATAAGGCTCATTCTGTACTTTCATTCCAATATTATCAGAATTCAAATGAGAGAGGATGACCCCATCGGAATCTACAATCATAACGGTTCCCAGCTGCCCTCCCCCGGTTAAACGTTTACTTATCTCGTTCATGGGAATGTTAACCGTGATCAAACCATAGGGGTCGGAGGAATTCAGAGGAATATGCTTAATCAGCTTTAATACAAAGCCTAACTTCTCATCTTTAATTAACTTCCAATAGGAACGCTTCTGATCGTCTCGGTAGGCTGTAAGCTGCTGCTTCAATTGTCGAAGATATTCATCCTGTACATTATTCGATTTTCGATCTTCCATGGGGTACACGGACCCACTCTCCACTAGCCAGTTCTTACGAAAGCTGATCAGATGAACATCATTAATGCCCAGCTCGAATACTTGGATTTGTACCAGCTTATAAATCAAGCTCTTAAACGTCGTTAAATACTCATATTGGTAGGGAAGATCGAGCGCAGTAGACATGGAAACTGCGTTTGTCGTCACTGGTCCTCCGATCGTCTGGGTCGTAAGCGTATCGATTGTTCTCAGATGGGACTCCACCTGTTCCTTGTTCTGTTGCAGAATAAGTCGGTTTCCCGCTGTAACCTCCTCCTGAACAATCGTCGCAGATTTCGTGTACGACAAATAACCTAGCAGGAGCAGAGGCAGGATTCCCAGTATACAACTAATAAGAACAAGGCTTTTAAAGAAACTAGGTGTTTTGAATCGTTTCATGTAAGCCTCCTGAAATGATCTCGATACAAAATTCACTACAAGGGGATTGCTCTTGTGGACGCAATCCCCTCTATACGTTATTATTTCTGAGAATATAACTCTGCCAATTCCTTCGCTACCTGGCTGCCACCAATTTTCTTCCATTGCTCAATCGCAGCATCTAGACTCGCTTCATCGATTTTACCAAGAATAAACTGGATGGACGCGTCTTGAAGAACCGTTTTTAATTGTTCACCTTTTTCTATTTGCGTTGGAGAGATCAGCCCAATCGACGGATCAGAAATACTGACAGCTGAATGCTCTTCCATTCTTGATTTCAGCATTACATTCAATTCGGATTTCCCAGGTGGATACATCGCCGCATTGTTGACAATAAGGTTTTTCAAATCGTCAATATTGAATTTCTCGTCACCCGGCTTTTCTTCATTCTCAGTCACTAGCTTCGTAAATTTTTCTGTCGCTTCCGCACTATTCTGGGTATCGAAGTAGCGCAAAACCTTTTTGAGCTCGTCTTCCGTTTTCACACTGGTCTTTGGAATCATCGCTCCGCCGTAATGACCTGCAGTAGCGAACGCTTTACCTGCGATCGGATGTCCAGCGATCAGATCAAAATGGTTTTTGGTTTCTTCCATTTGGAAATAATAGAAAGTAACAACCGCATCTAGCGGTTCAAGACTGATACCAACCTTATTGTTATACAAATCCTTCCTTGCTTCATTACGAACAACAACTGGAAAATTCGCATTGACCAGCCCTTCCGAATACAATTTTCTAACAAATTTCAGACCTTCTTTGTATTCTGCTGTCTCTATATCTTTAATGAATTTACCATCTTCGACTTTCCAATTGTTCGGTGCCCCGAACCAAGAATAGAGATCAGCAGGAATAACACCTTCGTATAACATCATACCGTAAGTATCATCTTTTCCATTACTGTCTGGATCTTTCTCCTTGAAGGCCTTCACCAAATGATAGAATTCATCAACTGTCGTTGGTAATTCCAAGCCTACCTTCTCCAACCAATCCTTACGGATGACCAATCCATTTCTGACAAGCGGACGAGGACGAGGTATAACATACATTTTCCCATCAATTTGTAAATTGTTCAACATTTGTTCGTTATAGTTTGCAAGGTTAGGAAATTCATCTAGGTAGGGTGTGATATCCCAGAACATTCCAGACTCAATACCATTAATAATCGAGGTTGTAAAAGGATTATCTACCATAATAATCTGTGGCATTTCTCCGGAAGCCATCGTAACATTGATTTTCTCCGCATATACGTTAGAAGGAACATATGTCATTTTCAAATCTGCTTTAGATATCTCCTCAACCGACTTGATCACCGCATCATCGTCCGCTGGAGCCGTGTCAGTGTGATAAATGTTCATCATGGAAACGTTCACAATTTCTTCCGCAGCAACATCCGTCGAAACATCTACAGTTGTTGATGGACTCGCAGCAGTTGAAGGACTCTTAGAGCTATTTCCAGCCTCCTCATTTTCCGCATTGCCGCATCCCGACAATACACTTGTAAGCACCAGTATCGTACACAGCATCAGACCCCACGTTTTGTTACCTACAACTTTTTTCAAATCAATACCTCCCTCATTCTATGTTCTATTTTATTTATTAAAAGATGCTGGCGCAATTGACGCCCCATCATTTAACCGCTAATTGTGTACCTTTATAGCAGCAGATAGATGTCCTCGTTGTTCAATTCCAGCTCTCCCTTTTCCAAGTGTTCATGCTCCAGATTGCCGCGTCTAAGCTTCACCTCGGGATCCACCAAATGTTCCCCATTCGTAAGATCAAATTCCCATCCATGCCAAGGACATCGTAAAATTTCATTTTCACGGCCTAATTTATATTCATAAACCTGAGAAGGCAGCCGTGTACTCGTAATCGATCCCTTGCACACCGGAGCACCGAAATGCGGGCATACATTTCTCCAAGCGACTAATTGTCCCTTGACCTCGAATAGCCCAAATTCAATGCCTTTTACCGCGACAAGCTTGCATTTCCCTTCATGAACCTCATCTCTTCTTGCTACCCAATGTTTCTCCACTCTCTATTCCTCCCAATCGATCATCCCTTAACAGAGCCCAAGAGGACCCCTTTTGAGAAATGCTTTTGCAAGAACGGATAGACTAACAATATCGGTAAGGTCGCTACCGTGATTACCGCCATCTTGATTGTATCCGCTGGAATAGATTGCTCTCCTGTTACCACTCCTTGCTCAACAAAGCCAGCTTGCGAAATCAATACGATTTGTCGCATCAGCACCTGGATCGGCCATTTTGTTGAATCGGTAATGTAGAGAATGGCATGCAGATATGTGTTCCATTGGTATACAGCGTAGAACAATGTTAATGTGGCAAGCGCCGGCATGGATAAGGGGATGATGATACGGAACAGCATTCGCAAATCGCCGCAGCCGTCCATTTTAGCCGATTCTTCAATCTCTTCCGGCAAACCTCTGAAGAAGCTGATTAGAATGATGAGATAGAAAGGGATCATCGCTCTCGGAACAAGGAGTGACCAGTAAGAGTTCAACAGCCCCAATTCCTTAACAACCAAATAATCAGGGATGAGCCCGCCATGGAAAATGATCGTAAAAACAATCATGAACATAATCAGCCTACGGAAATGTAATTTCCTTCTGGACAAGGAATACGCCGTAAGTGAAGTGATAATCAAGCTGAGCACTGTTCCAGCAGCAGTGATGAAGATGGTAATTAATAGACTTTTCGGCAAAGCATTCGTTGTGAAAATATATTCGTACGCTTTCAGGGAAAACTCTGTCGGGAAAAGCATGAAATTAGACTCGTTGTAGGCGGCAGTAGATGCAAATGAGCTAGCTATAATATGGATAAATGGCACAAGGGTCACGATAGAGAAAAGAACAAGCAGCGTGGAATTAATTCCGTCAAACATTCGACTGGCTAAAGTTTTATCATTCATCAGTAAATGCCCTCCTCCCCGGCTTGTTTAGCTGCCCTGTTAGCAACCATAACCAAAACCAATCCAACCAAGCCTTTGAATAGACCTACAGCAGTCGCGTAGCTGAGTTGACCATTGATCAATCCAACGCGATACACGTAAGTATCGAACACTTCGCCGACTTCACGGTTTAGCGAGTTGAGCAGCAGATAAACATGCTCGAAGCTCAGATCCAGAACATCACTCAGCCTTAATAGTAACAAGATGATAATCGTACTCCGTATGCCTGGCAGCGTAATATGCCATATTTGTCGCAAACGATTAGCGCCGTCCATTCGTGCGGCTTCATATAGTTCAGGACTAATGCTTGCCAGCGCAGCCAAGTAAATAACTGTACCCCAGCCGCTTTCTCTCCAGATCACCTGCAAGATGTACATAGGTCGGAATAAATCTCTATCCATCATAATAGAGAATGGTTCAAAGCCCACTGTCTTTAACAAAGATTGGAACAAGCCATTCTGTGATTCGAAAATGACGAAGAACATCGAAACGACAACGACCCATGACATGAAATGAGGAATATAAATTAGCGTTTGGATCGTACGTTTGAACCTCATATGTCTAAGTTCATTCAACATTAAGGCCAGAATAATCGGTGCGGGAAACCCAAATGCCAAATTGTAAAAGCTCAGCATTAAGGTGTTCCCCAGCAGCTTGAAGAAATCTGGATCTCCAAACAGACGAGTAAAATGCTTCATTCCAACCCAATCGCTTCCGAGGAATCCCTTGAAAGGATGATAGTCCTGAAAAGCAATGACGACGCCGCCCATCGGAAGATATTTGAACAGCAGGAAGTAAATGAGACCCGGCACCAAGAGAATATAAATCCAACGGTCTCTCTTGATATCCTTCAACACTCTTATCCCATTATTGATCACGGCTTCCCCCCTGACTGTAGGTTCGGCCTTACATGTAATCCATATAGATTGGACGCAGTAGTCGCCTGTATCTTGCTCCGAATCTCTCTTGGAAAAGCAGTAAGCGCTAGCTTAGGATGATCGAAATCCCAGTGTGGATAATCGCTGGAGAACATTACTCTATCCTCAATCCCGCTCATTTGAATGATCTGCACGAGATGCTCCGGGTTTTTCGGCTCCTCAATCGGCTGTGTTGTCAAATAAATGTGCTCTCGAATATATTCCGAGGGGGATTTTTTTAACCATGGTGTAGTATCTCGTAAAGCTTTATAATTCTTATCCATCCTCCACATGAGATGAGGAAGCCAGGCAATGCCGCCTTCGATACCTACAAATTTCAAGCTCGGGAATTTCTCGAACACCCCTTCACAAACTAAGCTATTGATGTGAGTCATATAGTTGGTAGGCAAAATATTGTGCCACTCCATATAGCGAGAAGGATAACCAGAAGAAGTTGGCGCCCCTGCAATTCCTCTCCCCTCCGTACCGGGGTGTATAGCCATTGGTAAACCATTCCGCTCCGCTGCTTCATAGATGGGATGATAAAAGCGCTGTCCGAATGGTGTGCGAGCTCCGCTGCACATAATAACTTGGATGATATCCGGATGCTTACCCAAACGATCAATTTCCTTAGCTGCTGCTATCGGGTCTGCATGATTAATGACCATTGAGCCCTTAAACCGTGGACTTGCACTAAGCCACACATCCACCAAATAGTCATTATAAGCAGCGACAACGGCATTCCCGTAGTCACAATCGGGATTGATTGACATTTCCAATACACTCGCACCTGTCAAGATAGCATAATCAATGCCGTAGCGATCCAGATGATCCTTAATCATATACGTCGGATCACTTCCAGAGGCACCTCCGCTATCTGGTTCAGCATCCTTACGTATTACCCCTACAGGCGAATAATAGGGACTTCCCACTCCAGTTCCAGTTGCCAGCCATTGGCTATGCCAGGGCTTTGCGAGATAAGGAAGTAAATCCTCTGACCTCCTCATTCCATTATGGACATCCGTATCAATTAGATATGGTTTATCAATGTGGTTCGTTGCTTCTGTACTCATGGTCTGCACCTCACCTTAGTCTGATGATCATTGCTTTGGACTTCATACTATAAGCTCAAGGGCTTCCCATCAATAATCAATTTGTGACTAACGTCACGCCTTGTTAGGACTGAGTTTTTCGCGGTGTGCTAATCAAATTCAACACTAAACAAATCAATTCATGACACGGATTACCTTGGCATATCACCCATTCTTGGCGCAAAGACAAAGGAGCCCCTCGCCTATTGTGGCGTGGAGCTCCTTTGTCTTTTATCTTAATTCGTTTTTTCATGCAGCTGTTTGGATATCGATCCAAAATATTGTACAACGACCTCACGGAATTCCAGAGCAGCCCGCGAAATGTACCGACTCCTGTGCCATAACAAAGCTATCTCCCGTACCAATTCGTGATTATCTACTTGGAGATATTTGATATGTTCCCGTGAATTCCTTGCCGTACTTGGTATGAAGGCTATGCCAATTTCTGCTTCCACAAGAGTGCTTAGCCTTGCAGGTTCATCTCCCTCATACACATATTTAGGTACAAATCCAACCGATTTACATATAGAGTCCACTAGATCGCGAGTACCGTAACCTTTCTTTACACCGACAAACCATTCATCCCTTAGTTCTGTCAAGGATACGCTGCTTCGGTCTGCCAGCCGATGCCCCTTTGGAACAGCTACAAGGATTGGGTCAATGAACACGATTTGGCATTCAATGTCATCCCCTTGTATAGAAGGTGAGGACAAGCAGAAATCGACCTCTCCTCTATGAAGAAGCGTAACCATTTCCTGCGTGGTCAGCATTTGCACATGAAATTGGATATTGGGCTGCTTTTTCCGAAACTCTCGAAGGATATTTGGTAACGTGCTTGCGGTGGTCACCGCCAATTCGAGTGTGCCATGTTCCGGGCTGGACAAATCGCTAATCTCCTGCTTCCCCTGTTCCAATTCAAACAAAGCCCTTTCCGCACGGCGAAGGAATCTGCTGCCGAACTCATTCAGTCGCAGCCTCCTCCCTATTCGATCGAATAGAGGGACCCCTAGATCCTCCTCCAAGCGCCCAATTGTTTTGCTTAGTGACGATTGAGAAACGTGCAGACTTCGTGCAGCTTCGGTTACATGTTCCAAACGAGCGACCACGAGAAAATATTGCAGTTGAAGAAGTTCCATTTTGCACACTCCATTCATTCCTTCAAGTCAATGAGATCATAACATGAAATGCGTTGGAATGAATAATCGATTTCAAGTAAGATGACATTAATATGTTTTAGGGGGACCAAAAATGAGTGTTCGCAACTGGTGGTTAATGATTTCGGTCGGTCTTGGGATACTATTGAACCCATTAAATTCTTCAATGGTTTCAGTTGCTCTTCCAAGGCTGCAAAATGTGTTCCAACTTGACTTTACAGTTGTGTCCTGGATTATTTTTTCTTTTTACATTGCAAGTGCTATCGCTCAACCTGTCATGGGAAAGGCCAGCGATTTATTCGGTCGTAGGAAGATATATCTTACCGGGCTTGTTGTAGCCTTCGTTGCATCATTATTAGCGCCACTATCACCAAACTTTGGGTGGCTCATCGTGTTCCGCATTGTGCAATCCATCGGAACAAGCATGATGGTTGCGGTTGGAATGGCTATTGTGCGAATTCATATTACGGAGAAACAAGCGACTGCGCTGTCTGTTTTGTCCATATTCCTATCCGGAGCGGCCGCAATTGGACCTTTTATTGGCGGAGTCATCATTCACTGGTGGGGCTGGCCTGCTATCTTTTTCGTCAATATTCCATTCGTGGTTTTGAGCTTTCTATTATCTTGGAGGCATATTCCTAAGGACGAACCGTCAATATCCGTTGCACAGGGCATGTCCTTTCGTAAATGGTCTGATTTGATTGATGCGTCAGGGATCCTGCTATTCACAGTGGGTCTGGTTGCCCTGCTCGCTTCATTACTTTCAGCAAAATCATCTGGGCAAATCTCATTAAGTAATGTCATTGCCATGCTGATTGGCCTCGTTGCACTGGGGGCTTTTGTACGACATGAGTTCAAAGCGAAGTCACCCTTTATTCCTTTGCGCACATTCGCCAAATATCCTGCGATGACTTGGCTCAATGTCGAATTTATGCTCACTAACGTACTTTTTTACTCACTCTTTTTCGGGCTTCCGTCCTACTTACAAATGGTACGTCATGTCAGCGAGTTCCATACAGGGATTCTCATGTTAAGCTTAGGCTTTTGTTCGCTCGTTACTGCTCCAATAGCGGGCCGATGGATAGATAAATCAGGACCTCGACCCGCATTGCTACTATCCGGAATACTGATGACACTTGGGTCAGTATGGATAGTGACATTGAACCAAACTTCACCGGTTATTAGTGTATGTTTGGCTTTAGCTGCATTTGGTATTAGCAACGGGTTGAACAATGTCGGTATGCAAGCGGCTTTGTTCAAAAGTTCTCCAAAAGAAATTATAGGTGTAGCATCCGGAATATTTAATACATCAAGATACCTGGGAACCATTCTCTCTTCATTGTTGATAGGCATCGTAATGGGAGGTAACTTCAGCTTCGAAGGATTTCGAGTGCTTGGGATTATCCTCACGGTAATTGCATTGTCCTTGGTATTCATGAGTCAGCGGCGCCGGGAGTCAGGGCAATTGGAAGAGTCAGTAGGTTCATCAAGTTCAAATTAGAAGGAGTATCGATGTCGGGAGGAATCGTTGCTGTAGTTACTTATCAGCCTTATAACTCAAAAGAATTACTAGTTAACTCCATGCTCAAAATCCATAGTTTCTCAGCATTTTGACTATCATTCGCGTAATTAGGATAGCTTTCCGAACCGAATATGTTCTTCAATTGTGCAAAACCTTTTTCACTTGTGGATGGCTTAACAATTTCTCTCTTGTGATTGATTAGCTGGCCAGTTACATCGCGGAATTCTTCCGAGGTACAAATATAAAAATAGTTGTCTGCCATGCCGGCTGGTATAGGATTAGTCAAATTTTGAGCCCTAGCAAGCACTTTCCAAAATGAGCTTAGTTTGTTTATCGTTTCTTTTGATAGTTTTACCCGGTTTATTTGAAGAGCGTTGACTTTAATTCCTCTGCTTTTCAATTGATCTGCCAACTTGAAGGTTAAAATCAATAACGCCATTTTTGAGTCTCCGTACATCTTATATACGTTGTAACGCCGCTTATTTCGGAATTCACCGCGCAAATTATCGAAATCGATTTTTCTTTTTGGATCGAAGAAGTTTTTAATATTTGTCGTACACGCGTTAAGAATTCTCGGGTCTTGCGATTTTTGAAGATGGTCTGTTAGTAAACTAGTCATTAAAAAAGGACCAAATGTATTCGTAGCAAATGACAATTCGATATGTTCAGGACTAAGTTTATATTCTTTCTCACCATAATTTAAGTAAGCAGCGTTATGTATTAAAATGTCTAAACGCGGGTATTTGGCTATGAAAGCTGAGCAGAATTTACGAATACTATCAAAAGAAGAAACATCCAGCTCCATCAAATCTACGTGGATATTGTCTGTTGCTTGTGTGATTTCTTTTTGCACTGATTTACTAATCTCCATATTGCGGCAAGCCATGATAACATGATATCCCTCGGTAGCAAATTTTAGCGCTGCTGCTTTTCCGATCCCAGAATTTGCACCCGTTATAATAACAATCTTATCTTTCATGCCGAACCTCCTATTTAATTTTCTTCATTTTGTCCTTGATGCCATCAAAGTCTTTGGGTGTTTTATGCATGCTGCATATCATTAAATATACAGGTTTCCATTAACAGATAGTGCACTTTAATGTTAAAAATACTAATTTTTTTCGGGCTAAAAAGACGGCTATTGATGAAATAATCAGCTGACGATATACTTACAGCATAGGTCGTGAAGAACACGCCGCTTTTATACAAACAATCCCTAAATGGGGTTGGTTGTATGAAGGCGGCGTTTTTTATTTTACTAGGGGGAGAGTAGATCAAGGTGTCTCAATTTGAACACAAATATAAGGAATGGTTACACGCGAATATGGATTCAGAGAAAAATCAGAGAAGACTCCAATTGCTCAATAAGGGACTAGGCCACGGAACAGTTGAATTTCTACGCTCAGTATGGTTTCCCGCTGTCGGTCATTTCGATCACCTGCTTCCCGAATGGGAGGTTCGTGATTTCAATAATGGCTATCGTTATCTGGATCTTGCCTATATGCCAGGAGGCGCAAAAGGTGGGATTGAGATTCAAGGCTATGGATCCCATGCAAGAGATCTTGATGTAAGGCGATTCAAAGACCTATGTAGACGACATTTGTTTATTATCTCTTGATGGTTGGATGTTGCTGCCTGTTGCTTACCCATCTATCACGGATGAACCGCAACAATGCCAGCAGCTAGTTCTCGCTTTTATCGGCAAGTTCATTGCATCCGATGTGCCTTCTCAGCTGATGTGCTCAGAAGCGGAAACCTTACGATTAGCACGACGTCTACTTCGACCGCTAACTCCTTTGGAACTCGCGCACCATCTTAGAATAAGTGATCGTCATGCAAGACGTATTTTGTTTAAACTCGTTGAACTGCAACTTTTAGAGGTAGCAAGTGGCCATCAACGTTTTCGTACTTTTAAAATCCGATTGTGACTCTTATTATTGCAAGTAGCATGGCTAGTTACGGACATAACGGACATGGGATCCGCTATTTATACGATTTGGCTCCTTTTTAGATTTTAACGGACATGAGATCCGCTATTTGCTAAAAATCAAGGGTTTTTGGGTGTTAAAACACAAATAACGGCTTTCATGTCCGTAACAAACTCAAAATCCTCTTGAATTCTTATTTAGCGGAACTAATGTCCGTTAGCACAGTGTTAGAGGTATCAAGTGGCCATCAACGTTTTCGTACTTTTAAAATCCGATTGTGACTCTTATTATTTGCAAGTAGCATGGGCTAGTTACGGACATTGGTTCCGCTAATTATACAATTTAGCTCCTTTTTAGATTTTAACGGACATGGGATCCGCTATTTGCTAAAAATTAAGGGGTTTTAGGTGTTACAACACAAATAACGGCTTTCATGTCCGCAACAATCTCAAAATCCTCTTGAATTCTAATATAGCGGAACAGATGTCCGTTAGCACAGTGTGAGCGGTAGCAAATGGCCATCAACGTTTTTGTACTTTTACAATCCGATTGAGACTGTTATTTTCCGAGGTGCATGGGCTAGTTACGGACATAGGTTCCGCTAATTATACAATTTAGCTCCTTTTTAGATTTTAATGGACATGGGATCCGCTATTTGCTTAAAATTAAGGGGTTTTGGGTGTTACAACACAAATAACGGCTTTCATGTCCGTAACAAACTCAAAATCCTCTTGAATTCTAATATAGCGGAACAGATGTCCGTTAGCACAGTGTGAGCATCGATTGATATCAAATACTGAGTTCGTTCACAGTTAACTGGATATGCAGGTTCGTGGGTTCATAGGTTCTTGGATTCGTAGGTTCTTGGGTTCATAGGTTCTTGGATTCGTAGGTTCGTGGGTGGGTTCGTGAGTTCGTGAGTTCGTGGGTTTGTGGGTTTGTGGGTTCCTGGGTTCCTGGGTTCCTGGGTTCGTGAGTTCGTGGGTTCGTGGGTTCGTGGGTTCGTGGGTTCGTGGGTTCGTGGGTTCGTGGGTTCGTGGGTTCGTGGGTTCGTGGGTTCGTGGGTTCGTG
>NZ_LGHP01000001.1:1132318-1388419 GCF_001280845.1 Bacillus sp. FJAT-28004 | reverse complement strand
CGTGGGTTCGTGGGTTCGTGGGTTCGTGGGTTCGTGGGTTCGTGGGTTCGTGGGTTCGTGGGTTCGTGGGTTCGTGGGTTCGTGGGTTCGTAGGTTCTTGGGTTAGTTTATGGATGCATTGGTTCATCGGTTCGTGGGATCTGGGTTTGTACTTCATGGATTTATAGTTGTTGTTTGGCGGCTCGCTTCGTGGGTTCGTGGTTAGTAGCTTCGTGGTTAGTGGCTTCGTGATTCACGAGTCGTTGAGTTATATGACGAAGCCTAATAGTCTAATATGCGCAGTTGGTAGTCAAAAACAACAAACAAAAACGGCATCTCTGCCGTTTTCTTGTAAGAGGAGCACTGGAACATATAATCTCACTCAAAACATAGGCTCACACATTATACGGTGATGACTACGTTTCCTTTTTTGTGCCCTTTTTCGACGTAACTGTGAGCTTCAGCGATTTGTGACAGCGGATAGCTGCGATCGATGACCGATTTTATTTTGCCCGCCTCAAAAAGCACTTTTAGAAAGCCTAGATTTTCTTTACTCTGCTTTAAGCCTGCAGCTGTAAAAATTGCTTTTTTGCTGCTGAACTTTGACGTCCATACCATTTGAATCATTAATCCGAGTGTAGGAACCGTAGAGAGAAATACCCCTTTTTGCTTAAGCAATCTTTTACAACGTGAAAATGAACTCTTGCCTACTGCGTCAAAAATAACGTCATAAGTATGACCACCCTTGGTAAAGTCATCTTTGGTATAATCAATTACTTTATCAGCACCCAGTGATTTCACAAGTTCTAGATTGTTGGCACTGCATACTCCGGTAACTTCTGCTCCATAGTACTTGGCAAGCTGTACAGCATAAGCGCCTACCGCTCCAGATGCGCCATTAATTAGCACTTTTTGTCCACTTTGAATTTTCGCCGTATCTCTAAGGAAAGTCAAAGCGGTAGTAGCCCCATCACAGACACCTGCCGCCTCTTCATAGCTTGCATTGGCCGGTTTTATAATTACCGCTTTATCTTCAGGCAGACAGATACACTCGGCATGAGCACCAAATTTGTTCGGGCTCATACCAAAAACTCGGTCTCCTACTTTAAATAATTTCACATCTTTGCCTACTGCTTCGATTTCCCCCGCTAGTTCAACTCCTAGAATGGGAAACTTAGGTTTTTTGAAACCATAAATAAATCTTATGATAAATGGGTCTGCCTTTCGAAAGGAGCAGTCCGCACTCGTTACTATTGCCGCAAACACTCTTATCCGTATTTCGTTGTCCTTAGGTGTAGGTTTTTCTACCTCTTTTAATTCAAGAACATCTGGCGGTCCGTACTTTGTGCACACAATCGCTTTCATTAGTATCCCTCCACGAAGTCAAATAGGTTGTAATGCACCGAACCGGTAAAAGAATGTGCCACCCTTTTCGACATGATGATCAGGCACCAAACTATTCTGACCACTGTTGATCCAGCTTCGCCTTACTCCTAAATGGGTAGACTAACGTCCCTATTGGATCAGATTGCGCGTACCGCTTTGTTTCTGTTTGACATCAACTTGTACTGTATTAGCCTGTCAAATCGTCAATGGCATTGCTCGATATACAAGTAATATATCTACAATAAGGTATTAATGTATAGATACTAAAGTACTTTTCGACGGTATTATTATAGTCCGAGAAAAACATACAAGCTATAACAGTCCGAGCTCACGGGCACGTGCTACAGCTTCGGTACGCCTTTGGACTTGCAGTTTGCTAAAAATAATCTGATTATGTCCTTTAACCGTACTCAAGGCGAGAAAAAGCCGCTCGCTAATCTCACGATTTGAGAGTCCTTGGGAAATGAGTTTCAATACTTTTAACTCGCGCTCGCTCAATGGCTCGATAAGCGGCTGGACAAGTGGATTAGGGGACCGAGATGTGTTGTCTCCCCTATTCTTCTCCTCAGCTTCCAATATAGCTAGCAGCTTACTTGTATAGTCTGGCATCAATCCATCAGCAGCTGCTTCCGACAATAATTCAGCCATCAGAGTACCTTCGTCTACAAAGATACGAATAAAGCCACCCGATTCTGCCAATGCCAGCACGTCTCCAAGCAATTGCACAGCCTCGCCCTTTTCTCCATGCGCATGTAGAGCGACCGCTTTTAAAACCATAACCCTAAGACGTTCATCTTCCCAGCCCTTTGCTACCACCTGCCTGAGTACCGGCTCCAATACAGCCAGAGCTGCAGCCGTATCGCCCAGCGCCAGAAGTACGCGAACTTGGCTGATGGGAAGTTCATGTTTCTGTGCAAGCTGATCAGCTGCAGCCAGATTTCCCTGATAAAGGAACGAAAGCACTTGTACGGCAGCAACCTCAGGCATCCGATTCAAAAAATGATGTTGGCGCACGAACTGACTAGTCTTTGCTAGAATATCCGCCGCTCCGGTAACATCTCTCTGGGCAAGTTTCAGGCGAGCGAGAAACAACTCACAAACAACGACTCTATCCGTATTTTCAAATTGCTGAGCCATTTGAAAACTCTGATTCCCATGATCCTCCGCTGCATTCAGGTCATTCCATTCATAGAATATACGGGCGAGGCCAAGATGCGCTTCGCAAGCAATCGGCAATGGTGAATCGCCAACCAGCTGTAGGACGCGCCTATATGACTGGGATGCCAGATCAAGCTGATTTTCTACTTCCTGTATATTTCCTAGACCGATTGTGGCCGAGATGGTGATGATAATATGCCCGATCGCTTGACTAATAGATAAGGCTTCGGTATAAGCCTGCCTTGCCTCGGCACGATTTCCGTGAAGAAAATAAGCATATCCCAGCGTCCATGTGGTAGCAGTGCGGACAGGGAGATTATCTTGGTGAAGATACTCAAGGGCACGGAGCGACTGAGTCATGATTATTTCTGCTTGGTGCTGGCTGACAGCTAACGTTGCCCTTATGGCGGCGATATGTCCTATAATATCTTTGGTTTTGTCGTCTAGCTCAGTGCCATCCAGCGCAGCTTCAGCAGCTCTTAGCTTCGGTTCGACGATTGACATTTGTCCGACCATCAATAACACGGAGGCATGAATGACCCACAACGAAGGCCTCGTAACTAGCACCGTCGCCGGTAGTGACTCCAGCCAGTTCAGTACAGGGGCCACCGCGCCACGAAAATGAAGAGGCATCCCTTTTCCTTCCAACAAGCGCTCCGCGCGCTCAATATCATTGGCAGCAACCGCGTGGTGAAATGCTTCAATTTCTAAGCCATTGTTTTCGTACCATACACTGACACGTACATGTAATTCGGCCATGCTCTTCCCATCATCATCAGTAGATGAGCTAATGCTCTGATGCAGTCGCTGCCTTAGTAAATCGGCAAAGAGATGATGATAACGGTACCAACGTCGCTCGTTATCCAGGGGAACGATAAACAAGTTAGCGCGTTCAAGATATTCTAGCGTTTCTTGACCGGAATTAGTGGTGCGATCAAATAAGGGAGGTGAGAAATCTCCTTCATTCCTTTGTTCTTCGTCTCCCCTGCGCATAACTGCATCGCAAAGCGGCCCCGACAGACGGTCGAGAATAGAAGTTTGCAGCAAAAAAACTTGAACGCTTTTTGGCTGCTTTTGCAACACTTCTTCAAGCAAGTAATCCAGCACAAAATGATGACTGCCGGTGAACGATTTAATGAAGCTGGTCGCGTCTTTAAGTCCATGCATTGAAATAGCTGCCAATTGCAAACCAGCAATCCAGCCTTCGGTACGAGTATCAAGCAGGGCGATGTCTTCTGATGAAAGCTTTAGCCCCATCACTTGATTGAGAAAACCTGCAGCTTCGGAAGGTGTAAACCGCAAATCGGCAATGCGAAGCTCAGTCAGCTGGTCTCGAACGCGTAATCTAGCCAGGGGAAGATGTGGGTCCTTACGAGTTACGATGACCATGTGCATCTGTGATGGCATATGTTCGACCAAAAAGTTTAGCGCATAATCTACTGGTTTGGCATAAATAACATGATAGTCATCAAGAATGAGAAGGAAATTTGCTGAGCTGGCACTGATTTCATTAAGCAGAGTTGTCAGTATCGATTCAGTTGGTATGGGCAGAGGAGATTGGAGCATGCCAAACACGCTTTCTCCGATATTCACCATAATCTTCTGCAAAGCTGCAAGGAGGTGAGTCAGAAAGCGTTTAAGATCGTTATCCCCTTCGTCCAGTGACAACCAGGCGGCAGGTCGCTCGCAACCAACAACCCATTCACTTATCAACGTGGTTTTACCAAAGCCGGCAGAGGCAGAGATGAGAGTCAGCTTGCGATGCAGCCCCTCGTTCAGCCGCTCGATCAATCGGGTGCGGTGGACAACTTTAGGCCGAAGGGGTGGAATATCTATTTTGGTGGAGATAATTGGTATATTCATAGCTCAATTATAATGACCTCTGTTCTACAGCGTCAACTAATCCCAGCCGGCATATCAGGACCTGACACGAGCGCTCTAACGATTGTACCCGCACTCAAGAGAATAATTCCTCCGATAATACCCGATGTAGGCAGTAGAAACTTATGGTCAGAGCCTACCAGCTTGCGTGCCAAATGCGGACTAATTAAACCGACGAAGATTCTTTCCCATTACGTCCCGTGCGCACTGAACCATAGGATTTACCTTTTTGGAGTTACAGCGTTTATTGCCGTTAAGTTAAATCCTTTTACGATCAGCCATATAGGAAAAATGATTTCAAATATAGCCCCTGGAATATACAGTATCATTCCTACATCCAGACCGAAAATCCCTAAACATCCACTCGCAAATAAAGCTGCGTATCCAATTAAACCAATGACTGATATGATTCTTGGAATAAGCTTCGATCTATACATTAAATAACAAAACATCAGACTACCCAAGCTTAGAGCTAACATCCCCATATCAAATGCCGCATGCTGTCCTTTTACAACTAAGGTTCCAATCGTCTGAAAATATTCACTATCCACAGCACCTGAAGCTATATATTCTTGACTTAATATGACTAGTAATTGTAGGCCGATTATACTCACGATGAGAAGTACTGACTCCATAATTCTCGAACCAAAGTACCCAAGCGCTATAGCTTCATTTTGTTTTTTTAAGATCGGAAACATCAACATGGCAATACTTACAACAGCTGCGGAATTAATTAGTTCTAGAAACATTCCTATTATCACTTTTGACCTGTCTGGATAGAGATGGTTTAAATATTCTTGTTTATTCAGAACAGATTCGACAAGCCCATTTCCTACCATATACGCAACCGTTGCAATAAAAAATAATACCCCCACAATCACTGCAGTCTTCTTGTTTGAAATCATGTTCTATCTCCTTTGCCTAGGAATGATTTCTATTCAAAATTAGTTTTTAATTACTGGATTACTCGTTCAATATATAAGTAATATATCTTCAAAAAGGTGATGGATATAGATACTAAAGTATCTTTTTGAGGTATGTTTTGGGGGACATTGTGAGAGGTTTGAATTCTTATTGGACTATTTGTCTGAGAAGCATGGACGAGTTACGGACATTGGTTCCGCTATTTGTACAATTCACCTCATATTGTGCGTCTTACGGACACTGGTTCCGCTATTCGCTTCAAATCCGCGATTTTGGAGGGTTATAGCACAATTAACGGCTCTCAGGTCCGTTAAAATGTCAAAACCCAATTGAAATCAAACATAGCGGATCTAATGTCCGTTAGCTATGCAGGCTTCCCCTCCGTTCGACTCTTTATATTTTTCACTCATTACCCCAATTACTCATCCAAAGTACGGAATGATCGCAAATTTTTAAAAGAAAATAAAGCTTGAAGGTGACGTAACGTCACCAGATATAATATAAATCAGGAAAGGAGGGCGAGTGCTTGAAGCCAATGGAAGGCCAATACTTAACAACCGGTCAGCTTGCGCAGCGAACGGGGATGACTCTAAGAACACTCCGCTACTACGACAAGATCGGATTACTAAAGCCTACAAAATACAACCATGTTTCCATCCGCCTCTACAGTAAAGATGATGTGGCACGGCTGCAAAAGATCCAGATGCTTAAGTACGTCGGGTTATCCCTTTCCGAGATAAGTCAAATCATCTTTAACGACACCCAGCCTGAACGAGACCTGAGAAGCTCATTAAAGATGCAAAAAGAAATCATCCAACACAAAATCGCTCATATGCTGTACGTATCCAAAACTATTGAGGAAGCGTTGACTCTGGTAGATGATCAGGGAGATGAATTGGACTGGGAAGGTTTAGCTGACATCATCCAAACGATACTTAAGGAAAAGGAATGGCGTGAGCAGTACTACGATGCAGCTCGGCTGCAGGCGAGAATACAACTTTATGACCAGTTTATTTCGAACAAGACTTCATGGCATCGGTGGTTCTTTGAACATCTTGGCTCGCTTCCTGGTCTAAAAGTGCTTGAACTCGGTTGTGGCGATGCAGCCTTATGGCGAAGAAATGCGGACCTCATTCCCGATACCTGGAGCATTACGCTTACAGATCTATCACAAGGAATGCTTGAGGAAGCCCGGATGAGTTTAGGTGGGCACAGCGGCAGGTTTAAATTTCTGATCGCCGACGCCCAGGACGTTCCATTTCACGACAATGAATTCGATATTGTGATTGCCAATCACATGCTCTATCATGTGCTCGATATTAACCGAGCCATATCGGAAATGCGCCGTATACTGAAACCTGGTGGTCACGTGTACGCCTCTACGATGAGCAAGAGTCATTTGCAAGAAATCGAGCAATTGACTCAAGCTTTTGATCCGAATATTCAGGTGTTGGATCCGGTGATGGAACGATTCCAATTGGATAATGGGAGAGAAATGCTGCAGAACTCCTTTACGGAAATTAAACAGATTCGCTTTGAGGATTACATGCTGATTGACGATGAGCAGCCTCTCCTCCAGTACATTACTTCAACACCGATGAACGCAAGAAAAGTTCTTGTTGGTGAGAAGCTCGACCAATTCAAAACTTATTTACAGGCCAAGATAGCGGAAAAAGGAAGTCTCTACATCACAAAAGATTCGGGATTCTTTTGGGGCAAAAAAAACGCTTGAAGTTAAGGAGAAATACTTATGCAACCAAACATTCATATTGTGAAAGAAGAGATTCTATCAAACAATTGGTACCTTTTAAAGAAAATGACCTTCAATTACCAAAAACGTGACGGCAGTTGGGAAACGCACACCAGAGAAGCGTATGACCGCGGCAACGGCGCTGCGATTCTGCTGTATAACCTGGAAAAGCAAACCGTAATTTTGACACGACAATTTCGAATGCCGACTTATATTAACGGAAATGAAACCGGAATACTTATCGAAGCTTGCGCTGGATTACTGGATAATGACTCGCCGGAGGACTGCATTCGCCGTGAAACGGTAGAGGAAACCGGCTACAAGGTGACTAATGTACAAAAGGTTGGAGAAGCTTATATGTCCCCTGGTTCCGTCACTGAAATTTTATATTTCTTCGTTGCTGAGTATGCATCACATATGCATACGGGTCAGGGCGGAGGTGTAGAAACAGAACAGGAAGAAATCGAGGTACTGGAGTTGTCTTTCGGGCAAGCGCTGAACATGGTGGAAAACGGTGAAATACGGGATGCAAAAACGATTATGCTTCTCCAATACGCTCAGCTTAATGGGTTGTATCAGCCTATGAGCAAACCTCAGCATATACTGATTGCGGGTCCTTACCGTTCTAACACGGGGGACGATCCGGTGCTGATCAGGAACAATATGCGGCTGATGAATGAAACGGCCCTACAAGTTTATCAGATGGGACATATGCCGGTCCTTGGTGAATGGTACGCCCTTCCTCTAATTGAAACATGTGGATCACAACGAATGGGAGATGAGATTTTTGAACGAATTTTCCACCCCTCCTCCGTTCGTCTGTTATCCCATTGCGACGCGGTTCTTAGAATAGGTGGACCGTCCAATGGTGCCGATGAAATGGTAAAAACGGCTGCGGCCACAGGAAAAAGGATATATTACGATCTCGCTGAAATTCCAGTGTTATGTTAATTCATCCTAAAACCTACTTCCATATTACAAGTAGACGAATTCCCATTGTAAATATATAAAAAACAAAGAAAAAAATACCTCCGACTTCACGATGGGGCTGCGGTACGGTTCACCGCATAGTATCTAATCACAAGGTAAGGTTTAACTATAGTATTTATATTACTATATAAACATAAAGCCACTCCGAAAAAATGGAGTGGCTTCTTTAATAGAACTTCAATTTTATTTAACCTAGCTTTCAATATCCATTTTAATAAGGCCCCGTATCATTTCTCCTTTTAGGCACAATAAAAAAGCACTTTTCAAACAAGTTACTTCCTCAAATAAGTAAATCCTTTACAATAAACTTTTTACCAAGCAACCACATTCCGGCACTTATAACTAAGAAATATATAGGCATCGTCACCAATGAACCATTATGAAGAGAGCTCATTCCCCATGTTGTTAAGCTAACTAGCAAGTAATATCCTAAGCTAAATATCGCGCCTGCTGTTCCCACAACATCATGAAAATTGACAAGGGCAAGACTTAGACAATTAGGTAAAGCAATACCAGCCCCCATTAACATGACAAACATGATTATTAAAATACATACGATGACTATTATATTCGGCAAAGTTACTAGACTACTCGCGAATGTTAATAGTAAAGCCCCGATTGTCATAACTAGACAACCGATATGAATGATCTTTTCTGTTACATAGACGGACAATTATCTTTTTGAAATCATTGCACCAACAATCGACGCCAAGGCTACAATAATGCCTAGAAAGCCATAGACTCCCTAAGGACGGGAGTGGCATATTTCAACTCCGTTTTTGCTGACACTGGTTGACTGAACAGTAGTCCCATTATAATAAATCAAGTTAAAAGATAAGTGAATTTATACATGAATCACTCTCCCCTTTTCAGCCCTATTTTGTCCAACACAAGAAATAATGCCACCCATCTCACACTCTATTATCTAGTTGTTTCCTGAACTGCCTGATCCGGTGAAATGTAGAGTAGTTGGCGTCATGCATGTTTTTCGCTTGATTGATGGCGGTGCGGCACAAATATAAAATATCGTCGCCGTCGATCAAGAAGCTGACATATTGAAAACCGACATCAGCCGGATTTTCATGACGGAAATCATGAAGTCTTTTGACGATTTGGAAATTTTGCATATCGTGTGATACGGCAAGTGACAATACATTACGCTGACGCGGTGTCGCATCATCGACAATTTCGCTGACGATTGCCCAATAGGCCTGAGAACCTTCGTCATAAAGAAGATCAAATTTCGAGTTGCTACCACCGTTGAAGTTGGCAAAGCCGTGGAAGCGGAGCGGTTCTTCAGGCTGATTTTTATTTCCTTTCAGCACGAGCGCTTTTCCGTACTCAGCCATTTGATATCGTAACATATTGTAAATTTCTCCGTCCGGACCAACGACTGCGTTTCCTTCCAAAGCTCCGTTGGATTGACCTCCCGGCTCCGCTCCGGGCCAAGAGTGATCGTAAGGCAAAAAACCTGTACAGGACCAGTTCTCGGCAACAAGCAGATCAGCGTCAGCATCAATGGAGATCAGCCCATTGCTGTGTCCGCCAGTCAACCAGGAGCCGTAATCTACCGCCGTATAAAGCCTGTTCTCCCATTCGATAACCGGCATTGGCGCCTTGTGCGGCCCACGGCCATCCCGGTTTCCTGCGCCCGTCATAATCGTAACGGGCGGACCCCAAGTCTGTCCCTCGTCCGTCGAACGGCCAATCAGCAAATCGCCGTATTCCGTGGAGTTGGCCAGCATATACAGGACGCCGCGATGACAGAACAGCTTGCCCCAGAAGCAGGGGAGCAACTCGCACACATAACGCCAATGCTCGCCGTTATCGTCCGAGCGGAAGAGCAGCGTCAGATTTTGCGGCGCCTTGCTAGCAAAAACATCCATCGATGCCAGCAGAGCGCCCGACGGCAGCTTGACAATCGAAGGGCTGCACAAGCTTCTACCGGAGAAGGCGTAACATTCGTCCTCGGGATGCAGATAGTTGACGACCGTGCCGACCGACGGACCCGTCCGCGCAAGACGGATATCGCTCAAGCCCGCTCCGTTTTCCCGCACTACATACATCTCATAGTCGCATTCCGGTTCCAGACCCGTAATCATGCCAACTGACGAATCCAGTGCAATAACCGCATACGGATCATTGGTCCGATATTTGCGGTAATAGAGCAGATGCGCGCCATTGTCTCCCGCATCCATCCACTCAAACTCGATCGAGGCAACGTCCGGCGCCAGACGGCATATATAAGGCAAGGTGCGTTTGTAATATTGATCGTAAGGGCTGTACGGCAGATAGCTCCAGCCAGCGTATCCTAACATGTTCCTCACTCCTGAAATGTAATAGTAGGTATTATCCTTTGACTGATCCGATCATAACGCCTTTTACAAAATATTTCTGAACAAACGGGTAAACGCACATAATAGGCAAGGTGGACACGATAATGACCGCGTACCGCATCGCTTCCACCAAATAAATTTGTGCCACTGCATCGCCGCCCATATCGGCGTTCTCAGATGCCATACTCATGGCAGACTGATTGACAATCAAATTGCGCAAGGCCATTTGCAACGGCATATAGCCAGAATCTCGCAAGTAGATCATAGCATTGAACCATGAATTCCACTGACTTACCGCTGCAAAGAGCACAAGCACAGCGATGAGAGCTTTGGAGACGGGCAAAACAATTTGAAAGAAAAAGGAGAAATGACTACAACCATCGATACTCGCAGCTTCGAACAGTTCATCAGGTAGAGTAGATCTCATAAAGGTTCTACTAATAATGATGTTTGTAATATTGACTGCTCCAAGCAAAATGATAATGAGCGGATTGCCGTATAGACCGATTTCTTTTACAAGCAAGTAAGTTGGAATAAGGCCTCCATTAAAAAACATGGTGAACAACAAGAACGCTGTAATAAGCACTTTGCCCGGGAAAGATTTGCGGGATAATGAATATCCTGCAAGCAGACTTGTCGTCACCGAAAGAAACGTAAAAAAGAGGGTATAAAATAACGTATTGCGGTACCCAACCCAGATTGGAGAGTAGTTCAACACTTCCAAATAACCTTTAAAATCAAAGCTTCTCGGCCAAAACATCACTTTACCAGTAGCAACCAGCTTCGGATCGCTGAATGAAGCGATAACCACAAAGTAGAGTGGATAAGCTACGATTAGAAGCAGTATTATTAAAATGGTGTAGTTAAAAATATCGTATATTTTGTCCTGCCTGGTTTGTGAAATGGGTTTTGACATCGCGCTCTCCCTCCTCTACCATAGCGATTCTTGGCCAAGGCGTTTACTGATCTGATTGACCATGAGAATCATAATGAAATTAATACCGGAATTGAACAAGCCTATAGCGGCAGACAGACTGTACTGTCCTTCTCTGATCCCTATCTTGTACACGTAGGTATTAATAACTTCGCTTGTACTTACATTGAACGAGTTTTGCATAAGGAATACTTTCTCAAAACCTACATTCATGATTGATCCGGATTCTAAAATTAACAAAATAACAATCGTGGGCAATATAGACGGCAGATCGATTTTCAAAACACGTTGAAATTTACTGGCGCCGTCTATAATGGCCGCTTCGTGCATGGACTGGTCTACCGCGGATAATGCGCTGAGATAAATAATGCTGCTCCAGCCAAGGCCTTGCCAGACGCTACTCCACACATACAAATGTGGAAAAGCGGCAGCGTCTATCAATACTCCAAGATTTCCTTCCAGCCAGCCTAGGGAATTCAACAGGTTTTTGACGATTCCCATTGAAGGTGAGAAGAGAATATTTACCATCCCGATAATAACAACGATAGAGATAAAATGTGGTGCATAAGTAATAGTCTGAACCAACTTCTTCAGCTTCTGATTACTTGCGCTGTTAAGCATAAGCGCTAGCAGAATAGGTAGCGGGAAGCCGGCAAGCAGCATGTAAAAGCTTAGTATTAATGTGTTTTTCAGAATGACGGTAAACATAGGCATCGAGAAGAACCGGTCGAAATATTTGAGACCTACCCATGGGCTGTCTATAATGCCCAAATGCGGCTTAAAATCTTTGAAAGCAATCGTGACGCCATACATCGGCAAATAGTTAAAAATTATAACTAGCACAATGGCTGGCAGAAGAAAGATATACAATTGTCGGCTTTCCCAGACTCTATAGCTTAAGGGTTTAAGGATTCCACTCCCTTTATTTAGTCTCGATGACTTCATCCATCATAGCCCCTTCCATTATTTTGCGATTACATCGTATCCTTTTTGTTTTAACCCCACAAACTTTTCCAAGCCCAAGTTGTTCATTTGTTTCACATACGCATCCCATTGTGCATCAATATCTTGCTTGCCTGTAATAAAATCGGCAAACATCGCTTTACGATAGTTCGTTAAATCAGCTTGGTATTGCTTCATCATGCTGATATCATCCGCATCAAGCGCGCCTTCTACGAGTACCATCTCATTTGGCATGACTACATCTTTATATACATTCTCGTATGCCCAAGCTCTGTTGTTCTTCTCATCATAGGTCGTCTCTTTCCATTTGTTCTCGTAGAAGTCCTGGTCTCTCAAGGCGACAATGGAATTGTGCAGCCCTAACTGACCGCTATGCTCTGTCATTTTGTCAGGAGATTCCTCCCAGAATAATTGATAGGCTTTTCCCTCACTGTCAAAATCCCAAGTCACTCCTTGAATGCCTCTGCTTACAGTCAAACCCAGTTCATTATCTGAAGCGATTGCTTCCAGCAACCGAGCAGTTGCAACAGGGTATTTATTATTTTTAGTAATAATAGCAGCGTTGGCTGGTCCAGCTACATAGGCCTGGCTTCTGATCAACGGCTTCTGACCGTTCCCGCTATCGAGTGGTCTCATGGCCGTTCCGAGCTCCGGCTGTCTGTTTTCGTAAGAATGATAGGAGCCTACAACCGGCGGAATGGAGCTGATTTTGGCTGCATAGGTATTGAAATCGTCTGTAAACACTTCAGGCGGAATCACCCCTGCACTGTATAGCTCGCGCAAATATTTGAGCGGTTCTTTAATCGCCGGATTGGTAGACTGGTCTTTAACGACACCGTTATCTACATATAGATAATCTCCGTGTGTAATATAAACGCCAAAGCTTCCGTAAATATCGAATTGCCCTCCAACATAGCGGTCGAACATGAAATAGTACGGAATAACATCACTTGGGATAGTTCCTTTTCCGGCATTTTCTTTGATAGCTATTAAAGTGTTTTTGAATTCTTCAGTAGTTTTAGGCATTGGTAATTGCAGTTCGTTTAACCAGGAATCCATAATAATCCATTGGTCGCGCAAGTTGCGAACGAAAGGAGCGAAGTCAATGAAAGGCAAGCCATACAACTTTCCATTGGAAGCCAATGAGCCGTTATAAACAAGCTTGTTCTCCTCCATAAAGCGGTTCCACGTTGGAGCATATTGTTCAATCAACGGTTTCATCTCAACAAATTGATCACCTTCAACTGCAGAAGTCATTTGATTTGCATTGATACCAACAGCAAACAGAATATCGGGGTAATCATTGCTGGCAAACATTAAATCTACTTTTTCAGAATCTTTCAATACTTCTACTTCAACATTAATATTCGTCTTCTCGGCAATATACTTCCAAACCTCTGTTGTGTCCATTTCCGGGCGCAATGCGCTGTAAGAGACAACGGCTTTAATAGTAATAGGTTCTTTCGTAATCGGATAGCCTTCCAAATTGGTCATACCACCATCGGCAGTGCCATCCGTTTGTTCCGGTGCGGCGCTGCTTATGCCAGTGTTATTGCCCGGTGTTTCTGCTTTGCTGCATGCTGCCAGCATGCTTAATACCAAAATTGTGATCAGGCCAAGTTTAAACATTGAATGAATACGTTTTGTTTTCATCCTTTTACTACCTCCCTTTAATATGTATAGTATGTGCCGCTCCGCGGCAGTCGCTGTCGTCAGCCGACGCATGTTTGTTGCGGACTGGCCGCATCAAACATCGATTGCCATCGCTTTTCCGGCTAGTAACGAAAGTCCAGTTAGCTGAGCGATTTCTTTGCGCTGTGATTCCGTGAATAGCTTGGTATCCCGTACCCGACTGCTTATTTCCATCGGAAGACCTTGCAGTGTCAAGCTGTATTTGGCATTGACTGGATAATACTGATACTCGGCCATGGAATTGGTACCGAGAAATTGTTGCAACTGCTCAGCCTTTTCCGGCTCGGTTTGAAAATAATTGCAAAGCCAGACGTATAGTTCTGGATGAAAGTTAGCCATAACCCCACTATATCCGTCTGCGCCTAGCTGTAAGCTTTCCAGCAATGTGGCGCTGTTAGCGTTAAACAATTTAATGCCCGAGCCCTTAATTATTTGCAACCTCTCGGCAATTTGCTGTATGCTGCAGCAAGTGTCTTTAATGAACAAAAAGCGATTGAGTTCCACACAAGAACGCAGCACGTTTGGTGACAGCAATCTTTTATAAGGATACGGGCATTCGTAAATACCAAGCGGGATATCGGGCAACCTTTCTGTAAACGCTTTCATTCTCTCGATTAATATATCGTCGCTTTCATCCTCCGCAGCAAAGCGGTTTGGCAGAATGACGTAGGCTTCTGCGCCGGTACACATGATTTCTTCCGCTTCACGAACCTGATCGTCCACACTGTCTGACGTATGTCCGGATACAATTACTTGCAGTCCGTCAGGGACATTCTCGACAATAAACTTTGCCAAGCTTTTCTTCTCCGCAAGAGTCAGGTGAAACATCTCACTAGATTGACACACTGCAAATATGCCTGCAACACCTCGTTTCTGATAATAGTCGATCATCTTTTCTACGGCGGTATAGTCGATTGTATTATTTGCCGTAAAAGGAGTAATCATGGTAGGCCAAACGCCGCTCTTGATGCTCTGCATGTTATCCACCTCTCATACGTTCTGATATATAGAACTACATTCTAAATAATTCTTTATTTGACGTTATATTATCACAGTAATTTTGCCGTGTAAATAGAAATTCATTTTTTTCTATTGTGATTCCGGGCAAAAATCAGCCGGAATTGTAGATTAGTGTAGAATAGTGTTGCGTAAAAATAGTATTATGTTCTATAATAGAGAACGATGATATAAATCAGGAATTCAGGAGAGAGGGGTTTGGTGATGGCAGAGGAAGCAAAAGTGAAGACATTGAAGAAAGCATTGGACATTTTGTCCTGCTTTTCAGTAGCAACACCGGAATTGGGGATTTCGGAAATTAGTGATCGGCTTGGCTTGTACAAAAGCAATGTGCACAATATTATTTCTACTTATGAGCAGTTTGGCTATATCGAGAGAAATACGGAGAACGGCAAGTATCGTCTCGGTACCAGGATTTTGGAGTTGTCGTATATTATCAATTCCAATTTGGGGTTGCATAACGCGATCCAGCCGCCGATGAGTGCCTTGTCGGTAGAAGTCAATGAAGTTGTTTATTTTGCGGTGCCCAAAGGAGCCTGCATCATGTATTTGGAAGGCGTATATCCAGCTACATCCTTTAATGCGCGTTCTATGACGGGTGAGAAGGCCGAAATGTACTGTACTTCCCTAGGCAAGGCTATTCTGGCTTTTTTACCGCCCGATCAGGCAATAAAAGCGATAAGCGAACAAAGCATGCGCGCCCATACGCCCAACACAATAACGGATCGCAATGCCTTGCTGAATGAATTGGAGCTTACTCGCAAAAGAGGCTACAGCATCGACAATATGGAGCATGAGTTCGGCATTAAGTGTGTCGGGGTTCCTGTATTCAGGCGGGACGGTTCCTTACTGGGCGGTATGAGCATATCAGGTCCGTCGCTCAGAGTTGAAGACCGTATAGAGGAGTATGCAGAAAAACTGCACGCCTCCAGCCAGAAGATCAGTTTGCGTACGTGAGGGGTGCGCGGCAGCCTCGCCGCCGCTTTGTAAATTATTATCCGCTGTGTAAAAAAAGAGAGGGGCCAAAGCCTCTCTTTATTATTTCCGCCAATACATCTCATCTATTCGTTACGCACCATCAATATTACGCACTCCACATGCATCGAATGTATATACCTAAGCCTCTATAGATATTTAACATCCACGCCTCAACCCTCAACACATACTTTTGCTTTATCACTACTTGTGATAAGGCTCACCGGGCTGTCTGTAACGGCAAGTTTTTGAGCCATCCTTTGCGTGAGTGTCATATTTTTCCAAATGCTAAGTCCCGCCGACACGTGCCCACCAGCAAATCCGGTCAACTAATAGCCGAGATATTGGATATATTCCGCCTGACATATGATGGGGTCCAAGCTAAACAAGCCCGGCACAGTGTTTCGTGCAAGGGCTTGTTTTGTTATTTGGGATGAGAACCCCATATTAGGCTTTACGTATGCTAATGGATCAGCTGCTATAAACTTCGAACTCATAAAGAGAATACCAGTCGCCTGTGCCTCGATCTGTCGCATGCATCCTTATATACCTTGCATTTACCGGTTCAAAGTAGATATCGTCTATACCACCGTCTCCATTCGTTGTCATGTATATATCCGTCCAGTTGGTTGCATCGTTCGACACCTGAATCTTATAGCCTTTAGCATGAGCATACTCCCAGTTGAGTTTGACATTGTTGACGCGGGTTTCCTGTCCGAGGTCTACATAGATCCATTGCGGATTTGAATACAGGCTGGCCCATCTTGTCGTTTCATTACCATCCACCGCTTTATCGGCCGTTAATGTGGATGTCTCGTTGGAAGAGGATATTGCCGATTTGTTTAACGCTAGATTCGGTTTGCCATAAACCTGGAATTCATATAAGGAATAGCCATAGAAGGAGTAAGCTCTCTGGGTTCCGTACATTCTTACATACCTTGCATTTACGGCAGTAAAGAATATATCGTCAATCCCACCGTCTCCATTCGTTGTCGTATACACATCCATCCAGTTGACAGCGTCATTCGATACTTGAATCTTGTAGCCTTTGCCATAGGCAAGCTCCCAATTCAATATAACTCGATTTATGTTATAAGCCTGCCCAAGGTCGATCGTAATCCATTGCGGGTCTGCAAACTGACTGGCCCATCTTGTCGTCACGTTACCGTCAACCGCATTATTCGGAGAAAGAGCTGCCTCTTGATTGGAAGATGACGTAGCTGTATTATTTAACGCCAAATTTGTTGTAGTAGCGGATCCGACGCTGTCTCCATATACTTGAAACTCATAAATAGAGTAACCATAGCTCGTGCCCCTCTCTGTTGCGTGCATTCTCACGTATCTTGCCGTTGTAGGCACAAAGCCTATATCGTCTACACCTCCGTTGCCTGTCGTTGTCGAGTACAAATCGGTCCAATTGACCGCATCATTCGATACTTGAATTTTGTAGCTCTTGCCGTAAGCATACTCCCAGTTAAGTTTGACGCGTTTGATGTTGTAGGCTTGCCCGAGATCGACGTAAATCCACTCTGTACTTGAATACTGTTGGCTTGACCACCGTGTACCCGGCAAATTGTCAACAGCTTTAGCGGCGGATAGAGAAGAACTTTGGTTGGAAGAGGCTATTGCCGATTTACCGCTTGCAAGATTAACTGGAATGGTATACGTTCCTTTAACAAATTTGTAGATATCTTCATACATCTGTCTCCCGTCATAAACTCCGTTTACACCGTTGTTATTCTTGTTTTTATACAAGTTGTATATCCCAAAAATATCTTGATACCAACCCTTGACCGCTCCCGTCATGTATCCGTATTCTACGCCGGCCTTTAAGTAATTATCGAATCGGTTTTTAAAATCGGGGTCGAACATCGCTCTTTCGTCAAACTCCATTTCGATGCCCTTATTATATGTTTGAGCTTGGGTCGATACATTCGTCATTCTCGAATAATCAGTCTCCGGCACGAAATAGTGATTGGGCTGCTGGATGCTAAAATCGATTGCATAATTATTCCAGTTGTTGCTTTGTCCGGCACCAAAGTATGGAATCCAGGCAAGTTTCAGACCAAGCGTATGAAGATAGTTACCAGAGTTATTAATTGCATTTACTTCACCCGGATTGCCGGGATCAATATCTTCATGGAACCAGTAGAAGCCTTTTAATTCAAGGTTGCTGTATTGGGCTTGATTCCATCTGCTTAATACGGTGTCGATATACCATTTGGTTACCTTCGTCATATTGCTAGGCGTCGAATTCAGATTTTCGCTGATTCCGTCGTTATCGACATCTCCGAAATTGGTGATTTCGCTATTAGGATAAGGCAGCATAATATATACTTTGGATTTGTAATTTGTTAGGTTTAGTGTGGTTGCAACTTGCTGGGTTGCTTGGTTGAGGGCATCAAGCTGTTGATTAGCGGTGAAAATACGGTTTATATACCATTCCCAATCCGCCTTATAGGTCCACTTGGCAGGGTCCGCTGTATCACCAAAATCTCTATAGTCAGATGTGTTGATTCCTAGAAATAGAAATGAATCGAAAAAGGTGTCATCCATCACATTATTACTGTTGTAGTGCGCAACATAGGGCAAAAGCGTATTCTTGTCATACGTGCCGATTTCTCTTCCCTCGTATGTCGTTCGTCCACCGTAATATCCAGTATAAAGCAAGGCCATGTTCTTCACATTCCCAGATGCCGCGGTATTTGGTGGGAAATATCCTGTTGCAGCAGCAGCGGCAAGCGGCTGTTCTAAGTTAGACTGGGGTTGTTGCTCGAGATCAGGATCGGACTTTTCTTGTTGTCCCTGTCCCTGCTGATTAGTAACTTCAAGTAAAGGCTGTTGATCCTCCTGCCCCTGCGAAATCTTCGGCGACCTATCCCCTTCTCCCTTCACTACTGATGGTTGAACAGAAAAAACAATCGATAAGATTAACACAAATGATAACAGCAAGGAACTTCGTCTTGGATACCTCTGACTTCGCTTCATCTTTCATCCCCATTTCTTAGGTTTAAATGATTTTAACAAGTCTGGTACATGGTCTTGATCCGAGTGTCCATTTTATCCAAGCTCCAAACGGCCTCTTTACGACTAATTCTATGAGGCAATTTTATGCTTGAAAATAGATTTCTGTTTACTTTCATATACACCTTTTTACAAATCAAAAAATGAACCGATGCACCTTTCTCTTGTTTCTTCGCATGTGACCTACGCACATATATTCAAACCCATACGCCGCAAGGAATTCTCCAAAAAAAACTTGCCCTTATTTGTGGTACGGTTCACCTTGATTAATCTTAAACTAGCTCATTGATGGTTGACTTCGTATTGAATTGTCTCACACAATTTTTGAAGTTGACTTCAAAATAAATAAGCTTAATGGTCAATACGAAACTATCTACTGGTGTAGTACCAATTACTAATAATAAAGGCCAGAACCTCTATTCGATGAATTCTGGCCTTCTATATGACACTTGTTTTGATATTTGTTGCTGAACCTTCACTTTCCCTCCCGCCTCGTCCTATTTTTATCGGCTAATAAAATGTTAGAATAGAATGAGCAGTTCAATACAGATTAGGAGCATAACAAGTGCGGGGACATCCAATTTATATTTTACGTATTACTGGTTTTCTAGATGGTATTTCATTGCTATTATTACTAGGTATCGCTATGCCCTTGAAGTATATTTGGGGGTTAGAACAAGCCGTGACGATTATGGGAAGTATTCACGGGGGGATTTTCAGTGTATATGCATTAACTATACTTTATGCTGCAATTCGAGTGAAGTGGAGCCTGCTTTGGCCTGCTGCAGCAGTAATCGTAGCTTTTATACCATTGGGCAACTTTTTGCTCGACTGGAAACTGAAGAAGGTACAAACCCAATTTACTGTAAAACCTTTTAACTATGCCCTGTTAGTGTACAGTATCGTATTCTTTTCTTTTATTGATTTATTCGCACAGCTGCCGGTCATGAGTACATTTGCGACTTCCGTCGGCGCCAGTTCGTTTATTGTAGGTATTGTCGTTGGGCTTTATTCATTAACTAATACGTTCGGCAACATTTTGTCTGGTATTATGACGGATAAGATCGGACCGTTCAAAATATTAATGATTGGATTGCTTTTAACAAGCAGCGCCCTGCTGCTTTATCATTTCGTTGACTCGCCTTCAGTATTGATAGTCGTTCGAATCATACATGGTTTTGTGGCCGGATTAATTGTTCCAGCTGCGTTTACATTCTCTGCGAATACAACATTAAATGATCAGCAAGGGAAAAAAGTTGCCTTCACCGGTACATTTGTTGGACTAGCCGCCATTATCGGCCCTGCTTTTAGCGGAATAATGGCAAGCAAAACTTCTGTACCATTCGTCTTTACTTGTGTAGCTATATTAGGTTTTTCACTCGCCATCCTGTCAGCTATTTTTCTAAGCAAGTACAAGCCAGTGAAGAAAGAACAGGACAAAACGGTCGTACAAGCTGCAGGCTCGTTCTTCAATGCAGGTGTTGTAAAAGCTTATGGCGGTGCCTTTTTCTTAATGTTCTCACAAGGCGTAATCGCTTATTTGTTGCCCTTGCATGTTCAAACGCTTGGATATGATTCGAAATTAAGCGGCACATTAATGAGCACTTTCGGGATCATTGCCGTTCTCATATTTGTACTTCCTACAAATCGAATTTTTGATCGCGTTTCCCCTTCAAGAACGATGGCATTAGGTATGGGTTTAATGGGATTAAGTCAGCTGTTTATTAGCCAATCATCGACGACATTGTCACTTTATTTTGTGTTAGGACTATATGGAGTCGGCTTTGCCTTCTTGTTCCCTTCGATCAATACGATGCTCATTAGAGCTACGCCGGCAGAACTTCGCGGTAAAGCTTATGGTTACTTCTACGCCTTCTTCTCTCTAGGTGTTGTTGCAGGCTCATCTGTTCTGGGTTGGCTTCCTTTCAACATTATCGAGGGGTTTATATTCACCGGAATCATCCTGCTGCTATTTGCAGTATTCGTCACCTTTAACAAACAAAAAGAGCATGCTTTGAATCACTAGTTCACTGCTACAAAAAGACAGCATCCAATAGGAGGCTGTCTTTTTGTATGTTGATTCTATTGGAAACTTGACAACGTTTAAATCTCCTCTTAAGATGTAAGTATCTCGTTAATCGAGATACTTGATATGAGAGAATCTTTGATAACCACAAATATCCAAACTCATTCTCTTAAAATCTTTAATACAAAGGGTGAGAAATCATGGCAATCCTCATTTTATACGCTACAAAATCAGGAGCAACTGAGCAATGTGCAAAAATATTATCAGAAGAGCTTTCTGATAGCACCATTTGCAATATTGAAATAAACAAGCCGAATATCGAGGAATTTGATCGCATTATTTTAGGCGCTGGAGTACGAGACGGAAAAATATATAAACCTATTCGTGATTTTATCAAAAAAAATCAAAATGAATTGCTTAATAAAAGTATGGGCTACTTTATATGCAACGAAAAACCTAAGAAAACAGAAGAAATAATAGATCAAAATTTTTCTGAAGATTTAAAAAAAGCAGCTATTTGTATGGAGTCATTTGGCGGGTATAAGGCTTATGCTGCACCAGAAAAAGATGCTGATCAACTAAAAGGAATTTTCGTGGAAAAAATAAAAGCTTTTTCTGAAAAGTTTAAACAATTAACGAATTAAATGAATCAAAATGCAGTTAAAAAACTTTCTAGCGGGATTCGTTAGGGCATTCCCCCACTCTAGCCGCAATAATCACCGATAGATAATCTACAATCATTTCTCGGGTAACATTCATTTCGATAAGATATAAATCTGCCAGTGTTCTTTTTAATCCCATGACCATTTCTTTATCAGCTGTATCTGCCAGAACTGGTGTATACTCCACCAAAAATACAGTTCTTGCAACATCATACAAAAAATCTCCATGGCACACATTCATAAAATCTATAACCTTTGTCTGACCATTGGATAGTAATATATTACCCGGATGAAAATCACCATGACAAAGTGTATCTCCATCTTTTAATTTATATAGGATTTCTAATACGCCCTCTTGTTCCATTACATTAGCCGTTGGCGCGTTTAATATATGGTATTTTAAAAATTGTTTGTAGTCTGGTACATTGCTAACTCTGTTCTGAAGGATCGACTTATGCAGCTTTGACATATGTTCTGCACATCCCTGGAGATCACCTGTTTTTAAAACCCAATCCAACAGTGATTCACCCTCCACTCTGTCATATATAATACCCATTCGCTCTTCACAACTAATCATTTCATATGCCTTTGGTTTTGCGAAGTTCATATCATTAATTGCCTTTGCGTTTTGCAACTCTTTTTCTACTGCATTTTTTGGATAGCCCTGAGCGAAAAGCTTAAGCACTGTACCTTCTTCCCATTCATATACAGTTGCTGTATTGCCTTCACCGATTATTTTCCCATATTTCAATCATGTCACCCTGCCTTTCAAAATAGCTATTTCTTTACATCATTTAAATGTATCATCTCTGCCGTCTTAGTTTAAGACATTGGTGGGGCCCAGCAGGACCCCCCTGTACTCAACGCTTCTAAGCTATGTCCGGCGCATATAGGCACGGACCGTGATGGGAGCAAAGATCGCTACGATGACAACAGATCCGATCAGAGAGATAGCAAGATCCCAACCTACTGTGCCAGAGTTGGTCAGATCTCGGACGGCACTGACGAGATGCGATACCGGATTGATGTTAACAAACCACTGGAGCCAGTTAGGCATCGTATCGACCGGAACAAAGGCATTAGAAAGAAACGTCAGCGGAAACAGCACTAGCATCGATATCCCCTGTACACTTGAGGCAGTACGGGCAATGACACCGAAGAAGGCGAAGATCCAGCTAATAGACCAAGAGCAGAAGATGACAAGAAGTGCAGCGATGGCGACATGATCCAGTCCTCCATCAGGACGATAGCCCATGATATATCCCATAGTTAAAGTAAGCACAGTTGCAATGGTATACCGAACGGTGTCTGCGAGCAAAGCTCCAGCGAGCGGTGCTATCCGTGAGATAGGCAGTGACTTGAATCGATCAAACACACCTTTGTCCATGTCCTCACGCAATTGAACGCCTGTAACGACTGAGGTCGTGATCACCGTTTGTACTAGGATTCCAGGAATGATGACCGGTAAATAACTTAATACGTCACCGGAGATGGCACCGCCAAAAATGTAGGTAAACATTAAGGTAAAGATGATAGGTTGGAGTGTCACATCAAACAATTGCTCAGGTGTGCGCCGAATCTTAAGCAGGCCTCGATAGGCCATGGTCAATGAATTGCGTACCGTCTGACCGAAGCTCGTATGATTTTTCAGCTCACGATCAAATCCCGATTTAATTATAGCGCTTTTCATACGTTTACCGCCTCCGCTTTATTAGATACATCGGACGAGAGTGAAGCTTCCTCTTTAACACCATGGCCTGTGATGGTTAAAAACACCTCATCTAGGGTCGGTTTCTGCACACTCATTTCTGCCAAGTGAATACCCCGCTCTCGGAGAGCGATAAGCAGGTCTGTGACCAGATCGGCATTCGCCATCGGCGCAGTAATCTTTCCGGCTTCGTATAATACAGTTGACTGGGTTTTGAGCACCTTTTCAACGGTTTGACGGGCTTCCTCGATGTCCAGCGGGTTTAAGACGCTCAAGTGCAATGACGAAGTTCCCACTGACGCTTTCAATTCATCCACAGTACCCTCTGCGACAACCCGGCCACGATCGATAACCGCGATCCTATCCGCCAGTTGATCTGCCTCATCAAGATACTGCGTCGTTAGCAATACAGTTGACCCCGTCTTCACCAGACGGCGAATCGTATCCCACATCTGTGCACGCGTACGCGGATCAAGTCCAGTAGTCGGCTCATCCAAGAAGATAAGCGGCGGTTGTGCAATAAGGCTCGCCGCCAAATCCAATCGGCGACGCATGCCGCCGGAAAAGTTTTTCAACGGCCGCTTCGCTGCCTCTGTCAAACCAAATTCCTCAAGCAGCTCCTCAGCTTTACGCCTCGCCTCTACTCTTCCCAGCCCTAGCAGCCGAGAGAAGATGATCAGGTTTTCAGTAGCGCTAAGTGACTCGTCGACGGATGCGTACTGGCCGGTCACTCCGATTAATTGACGGACAATCTGCGACTCCTTTACCACATCGTGCCCGAAGATTCGCGCCGAGCCTGCGTCCGGACGCAGTAAGGTTGCGAGCATACTAATCGTTGTGGTCTTGCCTGCTCCATTGGGACCAAGCACGCCGTAAATAGAACCGACGCGTACATTCAAATTAACGCCATCCACCGCACGATTTCCGCCAAACGATTTTACGAGTCCGTTCGCTTCAACAGCCCAATCACCATGGATTGGCTCTATTTTCTTCTTGTTTACATGAACCATTGCAATTCCTCCTATATAACGGTTAATAAAGTGATGGTAACGCACATTTGTAAACTGAATTTAAACAAAGATTGATCCGCAATTGAAATCTTATGCTCTTGAAAGGTATATAATCAAAAAAAGTCCCTATTTCTCTGCTCAAGCAGAAAAATGTGGACTTTTTCAGTGCACCGGTCTACTTACTAATTACAATAGACAACTTATAATTAACATGATTGTTTAATTCGGTTAAAAATAGGTCTAATTCAAGGTTGGATGGAAATTTGCACTCTAGAAGATAACAACCATCCCCGCTAATTTTATAATTGTTCATAATGAATGGCTGCTGTTTTTCGATAAAGGTCAAATAGGGCTTGTGTTCGGTACCTTTTGTATAAATATTTATAAATGAGTGGATCGCATATCCTGCTTTATGTTGATTTAGATTAATGGTATATCCTTCTATTACACCTTGTTCTTCTAATTTAATCACTCTTGATGCAGTTGCCTGACCGGTCAAATGAACTTTCTCACCTAATTGTTTCATTGTGATACGACCATTCATTAATAGCTCTTCCACAATTCTTTTATCCGTATGATCTAACAAAATAACAACCTCTTTCATTATTCAAGTTATATTTGTAAACACTTGATTTTATTTATGTACAGCAGTCTTCCTTAAATATTATCCTATAAATGTAGATTATTTAAGGAGGAAAACAAAATGAATATTAGACAAATACGGAACGCAACAATGATTATAAATTATGCAAATAAAACCTTTTTAATCGATCCCTTCTTAGCGAAAAAAGGAGCTTATCCACCGTTTCCAAATACTTTGAATCAGGATACATTTAACCCGACAGTAGATCTCCCCATCCCAATCGAAGAAATTATTGATGCTGATGTCGTTATTGTCACCCATTTACATCCTGATCATTTTGATGCCGCGGCGATCGAAGTATTGCCTAAAGCTATTAGAATTATTGCACAGTCTGAAGAAGATGTCGCAGTAATAAAAAAAGCAGGATTTCAAAATGTACAATCGATAGATCGTATTTCGAGTATTGATGGCATTAGCTTAACTAGAACAAACGGAAAACATGGCATTGGCGAAATTGGAAAGATGATGGGAGAGGTTTCAGGAGTTGTCTTTAACCATCCGGATGAAAAAACACTATATCTTGCAGGAGATACAATATGGTGCAATGATGTCGAGGATAGCATTAGACTGCATCATCCCGAAGTAATCATTGTAAATGGGGGCGCTGCACAATTTCTTCAAGGTGATCCTATCATTATGACGAAAGAAGACATCTATCAAACCTATTTGGAAGCCCCGCAATCGACGATTATCGTTTCCCATATGGAGGCTCTCAACCACTGCTTATTAACTAGAAGTGAACTAAAAACATTCCTTGATGAAAAAGAACTATCAAAACATATTTTAGTACCCAATGATGGTGAATCTATCACTTTTTAAATAGAAAAACACGTCTTAATTACGTGATAAGGCTGTCGAGAGACTCTCGACAGCCTTCATTATGTCTAATTTGTTTAATAAAATACCATCGAGGACATGTTCCAAAGGTTCACTCTGAAGCTAATTATTTTGTTCCATAACCTTGTAGACACAGTTTCTTCCGCCCGCCAAAATATGTTCCACTCGTTCGATATGAACACTACTCCCAAGAACGGTTTGAAAGAGACTTAACTCATTTTTACATAACCCGGCACAGGCAGCTGCAGCTTCGCAGATCGGACAATGCTTTTCAATAAACAATAAGCCCCCATCCCCTTGATCCTTGATCTCAGCCATATAGCCTTCTTTTGTGCGAATATCAGCTAGTTTCTCCAGTTTGCTGCTTAAGCTAGGTTCCCCGCCGAGTTGCTGAAGATATTGCTCTTGCATATTTTTATTCCGAACAGCCAGCAGCTTGTCCAGCCCCTCAGTTCCGAAAGCCTCTTTCATTGAACGAAGCAGACTAACTGACAATTCCGAATACCCGCTTGGAAAGAACCGATCCGCTTCAGGCGTTAATCTCCACAGCTTTGCTGGCCGGCCCATAGGACGGGCTTCCTCTTCATAAGTCACTAATCCTTCTTCTTTCAGAGCATTTAAATGCTGACGAATAGCCATTCCAGATAGCAAAAACTCAGAGGATAGTGCCATAACATCCATACCTCCCTGCTGCTTTAGCATATCAATGATTCCTCTTCGCGTCTTTGTTGAGGAATCCTTGTTCGTTTGACTTCCGCTCATTTTAGGGCCCTCCTTTTAAAGCAACCGACTCTATATCACTCTCTACATTTTAAACATAAATATTGACAAAGTCAAAACTTAACTGTAGCCTGAACTTTATAAAGAAATATGTTTACTAAGTATCCGGATATGGTGTATACATAAAAAATTTTCTTGGAGGTTCTATGTTATGTCTAATCATCAAAGCATTTTCAGTCCGCGTTATTTTGCACTATCGATAGGAATTATTTTGTCAGTAATGGCAGTAGGATTCGAAGGCTTAGCAGTAACAACGATCGCCCCTTCCATCGCAGGTGATTTGAATGGTATTCAGCTGTTTGGTTGGATATTTAGCACTTATCTGCTTGCCCAAATTGTTGGCACCTTGGTTGTTGGTCGTATTATTGATAAAAAAGGACCTGCAGCACCGTTTACTCTTGCACTTGTTTTGTTTATCGTGGGGCTGATCGCAGCCGCGACTGCCAGCGACATGTACGTCATGATATTGGCACGAGCGATGCAAGGCCTTGGTGCTGGTGCTATGATGACTTGCGTATATACCGCTATATCCTTAAGCTATCCTGATGAATTACGTGCCAAAATACTCGGTGCATTCGGTACAGCCTATGTTCTTCCGTCCATGCTTGGTCCATACATTGCCGGTTTGATTGCAGAACAGTGGTCTTGGCGGTTTGTATTCTGGGGCATATTACCGATTTTAGTTCTGTCTGCACTGCTTAGCCTGCCAGCCTTTAGGAAGTTAAAGGTAAAAGGCACAAAAGAGGGGAATGGAGCCACTGCAACGTGGATGGCCTTATTTTTAACGATAGGTACAGGGATTTTCTTAGTTGGTCTTGGCATGCTGCCAAAAATTATAGGGGCTGTTTTAAGTATTGTCGGATTAGCATTAATGTCATATCCACTGCGCAAGCTGCTGCCTAAGGGAACCCTTATATTCCGAAGAGGGATGCCCTCTATTCTAGCGACACGTGGACTATTCTTCGCTGCATATGTCAGCACACAAAACTTTTTAGTATTAGCTCTAATCGATATAAAAGGCATTAATCCAGCTCATGCCGGATTAATTGTAGCCAGCGCAGCACTAAGTTGGTGTCTCTTTGCTTATCTGCAAGGTCGCTGGGATACGGCAGACCAAGGTCGTGGGCGTAACAGAAGAATTATTCTGGGTGTGCTGCTGCTTACACTAGGATTTGCATTTGTATTTTGGATTCCAACCGTAACCGTTGCTTTAGCCGTTATTGGGCAAATTATTGCGGGGATCGGGATGGGATTATCACATCCAACGAGCGGTGCAGTGGCATTTGCTCATACTGATGAAGAAGGAGCTGGCGAGACCTCCGCTAATCTGCAATTTGCGGATTCTTTTACACCGGGTGTGGTCATCGGTATAGGCGGTGCGATCCTAGTCGTTAGTCAGGCTGCAGGAATGACGATGCAAGCCGGATTAATTGTAACGATGGGATTTAATCTTGTGCTAATATTAATGAGTTTATTCGCGAGTATTCGCATCAAGTCTGAAATGCCAATTAGTAAGCTAAGCGGTATGAAGTGATCTATCACCAAATCTCTGCAGCTCCCTATACCTTCCGGTTCGAATGGAAAGAAAAGAGAGCGGATACCACTCCGCTCTCCCCGTTCGTTATTCCATTATTTCAAAACCGTTTCCGCTCTTTTTTGTGCATCGTCGAGAATTGCTTTAATATCGCCTTTGGTCATAATCGACTTCGTAACAGCATCACCCCAGATTTGCCACGCTTTCGAGTTATCCTTGGCGAATGTCGGTAAGCCTTGTACGTTTCCGCTCATCGCTAGATAATGGGTGTAGAGCTCCGGATGATCTTTTTGATAGGCCTCCGACTCCGCGATCTCCTTCAAGATTGGGGAACGAACATTGGAGTCAGCAACGAGCTGCTGAATATCCCTGCTGAACATGGCACGGATATATTCAAAGGCGGCTTCCTTGTTTTTGGAGTCCTTCGGAACAGAATGGAATGCGGCTCCGATCGTAATATTGCCTGCTTTGCCATTCGGCGAAAGTGGAATTGGAGCCATTCCGACATCAATTTTGTTATTTCTCGCCTGCTGAGACTGCCACGGTCCATCGATAAGATAAGCAAGCTGTCCCTTGGACCAAGCGTCAAAGTAAGATCCTTCGTTCGTATTTACCATAAGTCCCGGAGCATGGCTGGCATTCAACTCCCGAAGCAGAGAAACCGTTTCGATATTTGCATCGCTGTTAAAGGTAGCCTTTCCGTCTGTTGCAAATGCTCCACCGTTGATCATCATCAGAGCGCCGTAGCGCAAGTAACCGCCGAAGTTAGCCCCCGCATAAACACCGCCGCCATAAAATTTTCCTTTGCCGGCTTCCGTAACTTTCTTCGAGTTTTCAACTAGTTCCTCCCAGGTGGTCGGAGCCTTTTCTGGATCAAGTCCAGCCTGCCTTACCAAATCCTTGTTCCAGAACAAACTACTTACGCCCGGTTGAGCGGCGAGGCCATAAATATCGCCGTTATACTCCATCGGTTTCCAAGCAGCATCCGCTACGTTTGCCCGGATCTCATCGGCCAGGCTGTCTGGGAAAGGCTCCAGCAGCCCTTGCTGAGCAAATCCGTTCATTTGTGTTTCTCCGACAATGATATCTGGCATATTTTTGGCGAGAAATCCTGCCGTTTGCTTCTGGATCAGAGCCTCTCCCCAGCCCCAGTCCTCCGTAACGGCTTCGATATTTTTATCCTTCAGCATGTTGTAAATGATCGTCTGATAATGCAAATTGAACGTATCCGCCTCGAACGCCTTGCCAGGCGTATAGCTAGTATCAAGTTCTTTCCCCTTCAGTTCCGCTTCCTTTGGAGCTAACAGCTCCCCAAGTTTACCGCTACCGATACCTGTTGCTCCTTCATTCAGCACCTTAATCGTCGCCGTTTGCGTAGACACTGTTGTGTCCTTAGACTCCGGATTCGCTGTCGGACTCACGGTTACGTTGTTTCCTCCATCAGAACATCCTGCCAGAGCCGTGACGAGAAGAGCGGAAACCGCCCATTTGGTTACCGTTTCTTTTTTCATGTTAACCCCTCCATCGCAATATGTAATGAGTTGATTGTTTTTCGTAAATAAATCATATCATCATTTTAAATATATTCAATATGATTTATATAGATTACTCAAAATTTTTTACCCTTTGATGCCGGTGTTGGCCAAACCTTGAACAATATACTTCTGGAAGAAGAAGAAGATCAGCAAAGCAGGAATCGTCGTACCCAGCCCAAGCGTAATGATCATTGGATAGTTAGGAATACCAACAGGACCTATGGCCGCTGATGATAATCGCGTAATGGCGGAAGGGAGCGTCTGCAGAGTGTCGCTGCTAGTATAAAAGAACGGTGTCGCAAAGTCATTCCAGGTACCGAGTGCCGTCGTGATCGCGATAAAAGCCATAATTGGCAGCTGGAGAGGCAATAGAATTTGAAAAATAATCCGCAGCGCCCCTGCGCCGTCCATCTTCGCCGCTTCATCCAATTCATATGGAACCTTCTCAAGCGACTGCTTGACGAGAAACATTCCCATAATGTTAATCGCCGGTCCACCAAGAAGGTAAACCCACCACGTATCCAAAATCCCTGTCCCTCCGGTAAATATATCGTTTCCTCCTGCGAACGGCCAACGAGCGAGCTGAAGATAAGTTGGAATAAGGGCAATGGTTCCCGGAATCATCTGAGTCGCAAGCAGCGTAAGAAACAACCCTTCTTTTCCTTTAAATTTCAACCGTGCAAAAGCATACCCGGCCAAAAAAGCGGTAAGCATAGCAAAAAATGTGCTGTACAAAGTACGATAAAGGGAGTTCATAAAGTAAAGTCTTGTTGAAGTTTCCGATGAACCTTTAAACAAAATCAAGTAATTTTCAAAAGTAGCCTGCTTGGGAATCGGAAAAAAACCGAGTATGCTGGTCGTAAATTCCTCTTTCGTAAAAAAGCCGGACAAAATCATGAAGATCAGAGGATAAAAAAGAAGAAATCCCACTCCGCCCAGAACAAGATGCGCAAAGACGGAGCTTACTTTCAGCTTGCGTCCCGGTTTCGCGTGTATAGGTGCAGAAGCCACAATTTATTTCCCCCTCTTTAAAGGTATCGTGTTGCCGCGATCTCCCTTGATGGACCATCGATAATAAAAGACGGTGGCCGTGAACACGATAACCGCCATTACCAGGGATGAAGCGCCTGCCATGCCGAGGTTGAAATCCCAGAATGCGTCGCGGTAGATCCGGAAGACGAGCACTTCAGTCTGACCATAAGGACCGCCGCCGGTAATAAACATAACTTGTTCATAAATCTGGATAGCACCGATCAGACTGGTAATAACAATGAAAGTGGCAATCGGCTTCAATCCGGGAATGGTTACATATAGCAGCTTCTGAAAGCGGCTTGCGCCATCAATTTCTGCCGCTTCATACAAAGTTACATCCACGGATTGCAGACCGGCCAGCCAGATCAAAGCCGCTCCTCCAACCCCTTTCCAGACCGAGTAAACAACAATCCAAAAAACACTCCAAGGTACAGAAAATTGCCAGATAACCGGTTCCTTCCCAATTGATCTGAGAAAGTTGTTGATGACCCCATTATTGGGATCAAGAAAGATATTAAAAATCTGTGTTGTGGCTACAGTAGATGTTACAGCCGGAATATACCAAATCGACCTGTATATTCCTTTTCCGAAAAGCGGCATGTTCATCAGGAGGGAGGCGCCGAAGCCAGCTAGAAGCGTTACACCTGAAACAAGAGCCCCCATCCATACGGATCTCAACAATGCATTGTAGTATAGAGGGTCCTGGAAAAAACGAACATAATTATCAAACCAAATAAATTTAGGTTGACCCTGTATACCGATCCATTCAAAAAAACCGAGAGCAAAACCAAATAGCGTCGGAAACCCAGATACGACCAACCACCAGAAAATCATTGGCCCAAGAATAGCAGCAGCCATCAGGCTATCCCGATGCCGAACTAGAAAGCGCTTACGTTTCGTTTCTTTCAACGGAACCGTTCGTTTCAACGGAACAGTTTGTTCCATCCCTTCTCCCCCTATCATTCATAATCATATTTAATATATACAATATTATTTATATAGTCAATATGTTTTAGACAAACAAAAAAGACTCTGATTTTTAGTTCAGAGTCTTTCTCAATGAGTAACTATATTACACTCAAGCTTCTAACTGACCCGTCGAGGATCTCACGACCAGTTCCGGTTTCTTGATCATTTTGTTGTACTTATTGCCTTGCTCCTTGCCCTCCAGCAGCTTGACCAAAATCTCGGCTGCCTCTCTCCCCATCATTAACTCCGATTGGGAGATATGCGTGAAAGAGCCAAATTCGTCAAAGCCTGAAGATGGATCGTCAAACGTGACAATAGAGATGTCTTCCGGCACCCTCAGACCAATCTGCCTGGCTACATAGGAAATATAAATCCCGAGTCTGGCATTGAGAGTGATGTAAGCTGTCGCCATCCGACTGCGAATGAAACGATAGAGGGGATGCTCTTCCCTGATATCCGAGTAATCCACCTGAAAGTCCGTCAGGATCATCGCTGGATTAATCATGACTCCTTTTAGCTTCAAAGCCTCCAAGTAACCAGCAATCCGGTCGTTGACGGTAATTGTCGGAAGCGGCGTATCCGAGCAGATTGCAATATCCCGGTGCCCGAGCTCCCAAAGATGATTTAGCGCGAGCTTTGCCCCTTCCATGCTATCTGTACAAACAAAATTCGTTTCCACGCCAGCAAAACATCGGTCAATGAGCACAAAAGGATAATTCCGAAGTTTTAACGCAAGAATTTCCTCGTTGTATGTCTGCGCATCGCAGGGAAATATGATTAATCCGGAGGTTCCTCCTGAAACATTTTCCAAAATCAGACTCTTCTCGGTTTCTATGCAGTTGTTGCTGAGAGCCACATACAAATAATATCCTTGCTCCATCAACACATCGTTTATACCCGATATCAGGCGGATAGCGAAAAAATCTTGCAACGTCGGGATGATCAGGGTGATCTTCTTCTCCTTCTCCCTCCCAACAGCCTGCTCCGAATTCACCAATTCTTCGCCGACAACCTCCTTAACGAAGCTTCCCCGACCAGGAATCCGGTAGATCCACCCCTCCTTAGCCAACTGAACAAGTGCGGTCGCAATCGTAATTCGACTGACCTCAAATTGTTCCATCAATTCCTTATCCGAAGGAATTTTATCATCGTTCTTCAACTGCCCAGTTCTTATTTGTTCCTGAAAATATTCCTGAATTTGCCTATACAGTGGTTGGCGATCATTTTTCATTTTTATCTCCCCAAAAATCTTTTTATGTATGTTTAGTATATCATTTATAGCTAGATTTCGGCCAAATAAGTAAAATGAAACATCCGTTGGAGGTCGAAGACCCCAGCAAGTACAAGATGAAGGTGACAAAACCGTTACCACCATCATACAGTACCTATAAAACTAGGCCAACCAGACGTTTCTGGCTGACCTAATGATACGAAGAATCTTTCACTTAACACACCTTCACACTATTGCGCCAACGGATCAATCGGCAAATTTTTGCTCTCACGAATCAATTGAAAGTACGTATCAGGCCGAACAAAAACGATGTCCTTGTTTTCCTTGAACATATTATAAGCATTCACAAAGTTTTGATAACGAACTTCCCATGGATTAGCCTGAATGCTTACAAAGAGAGGCGATTTCCGATCCCATTTTTCAATCGCTTTCTGAATGGGGAAAATCAAGTCCCCTTCCGAGGAACCATAGACGACATCCAGCTCTTGACCAGGCATAGAGTTTTGGTAGGTCTCAATAGTGCCGGTGCCACCCTGCGAAGTAAAACCGAGAAGCGATGGAGCCTTCTCCGCTATGCTGTTTCCAACATTCGGATTCGTTACTCCTTTGACCGTATTCCAGACGGTAAGCACACGCAATCCTCCTCGCTTCATATAATCATCCGTGCGGGAGAAAAAGCGGTCTAACCCCTTTTGATCGTGCCAGAAATTCGGGTAGGTATATCCGAGACCCGTCGGACCGGAAATAAGAGCATCGTTTTCTGTTGCCGTTTTGTGAAGATAATTCAAAATCCCCGGCATTGCGTCTAGCATCAGAGGTGATACTGTCCAGCCGATCGGAACTTCCCCCCGGTTCGGCAATGCCCACAGTTTACTGAAATAGTGCTCCATATACTGAAGGTTATCCCCGTCACTCATAACATAAGACACATATACTTTATTTTCCAGTGGCGGTTTATCCGGAATTTTCGCCGGTGTGATCGTTCTGGAAGTACCGCTGAGAACAGAAAGATTGGAAGAGAAATCCGCTGCCACGGTAGCCAAACCGAACTCTGAGGTTTTTGATACCCCTTTCCCTTCATCCGGCCACCACCCAAGATAAAGACCGCTTCCATATGGCATATTCTTCATGAATTTGTTTAGTAGAGCCTCTTCCTCCGGAACATTAGGGTTGAGCCATACGATGGCTGCCTCCATTCCCATCGCATAGTCCCGCAAATGTATCTTGATGTCAGGCGTCAGCCCAACGAGAACCCGATGGGTAGTTTCGGGCCAATACTTATCATAAAGAAATTCATACACCTCAATATTGGTTTTGAATTTACCCCGCAGATCTTCCAGAACCGGTAGTTTATAAGGATCACCGGTAAGCTTCTCCACCAGCGAAGGCGGAACGACGATCGCGCTTTTCAAACCAGCAATGGTCGTCGCTAAGTTATAAGTATCCTTAACTTCTGGATCATAAATGACTATACCGCTTATTTCAGAGCGGTATTTGGTCAGTAACTCCCAATTATTTCTAATTTTATTGTAGCCCAGTCCGAGCGCCGTCAACCATGATGTTCCTTCGTCGCTGCGGCTATCGTCATAAATGCGCGGTTTTGTTTTATTAACCACGCCCTTAAGAGTTTCGAACATCCCAACTTCCTCTTCCCTCATCGGAGAAGTGATCTGAACATCATACAGCTTTATCGTCGACTTCCCCGTCCAGACAACGCTGAATTCAAGCGCCTGACCAAGGCCGGGAGAGGTGAAAGGAACCTCAAAATCTTGTGATGCGTTTTCGTTTCGGAAATCCCAGTTTGTAACTTCCAATGACCCCAGAACTGTACCCGTCGCCTGATCGCGGATTTCAAGCTCGGCCACATTTCCATTCTCATCTGCAAATCGATCCACACTCATATAAAACACCGCTTTGTTGTCGCCTTCGGGTACATCCGTTATCGTTTTGGAGTTAAATAGCACCCCCGATTTATCTGTACCCGCTGTCGCGATCCAACCATCCCCATCCACTTTTCCGATCTCATGACCATATTCCGCGTCCTCTGCCTCATAGATCAACTTGTTGTAGAGGCTGATAAGGTCAAGAGTTGGTGCTGGTTCTGGAAAGGATGGCAGAGCCTGGTCTTCCGGCCAATGAACACCCCCTTTCTTCTCCGGCCATATCGAATAGACCATAAATGCAATTGCTATTGCGAGTACAATTGAAATAATGCCAATGGCTTTCCTAGGCAACTCGTCTCCCCCTTTATAAACCATTTTCATAAATGTAGTCTCCAAAAGAAAAACATCGGTCTAGCTCGAATTCTAGTTATACAGGCGGGCTTCTGACCAAATTCAAAACCTCCTTGCCGATTCTTCGACATTCACCGATTGACACTGTATAAAAAGACACTTTGATCACCATCAGTATAACGATGGAATTAAATATATTCAATATAATTTTATAGATGAAAATTAAATTTGTCACAGCAGTATACTCCTTGTAAATTGTAAATATAGGTTGTTTCAACGATTTTAGTGCTATCAGGTGAGAATTAGCATGATTTCCTTTCCCATTTCAGACCATATCAAAGATACGAAACTATATTTCATTAGAAGCTTTTGTTAAACCCTTAAAATGAACACAAATAAATATATTCAATATAATTTAATGAAAGTATCATTACCCACTTATTGCAATGCATCCAACGAGGAGGTGAATCCCCCTGGACATTCCATCCTATTAAAACAAAAAACCACGTCTGAGGACGTGGTTTAATTGAAGAGCATTGACTTCTTGTTTTGCGATGATTCCCATATTCACTGAGCTCGTACTTTTGTTAAAACTCGAGAAGAACAATGAATGGATTGCCCCTCCTAGCCTATTCATTCAGGGTCATCAAAAAATCGTAGTTTTTTTCTAGACAATGCGAGGAAAGTGAGCTACACTTTGTTAGAATTTGGCAAGATCATGAGCAGATTGGAGCAAAGTGTAGATGCGTATTGCTGCAGATATGAAACGTTTCTTGCAGGTCGATGGTGCAGGAAAAATGCTTTTTACGCTATTTTGCTATGGCATCGGCATGGGAATTCTAGCTCCGATGAACGCCATTTATTTAAGTGAGAGCATCGGACTGTCAAAAAGTGAAGTCGTATCCATCTTCGTTGTATCGCTGCTGCTCAATATGGGAACTACGATCACAGTCGGACTGTTTAGCGATAAGCTGCGCAGCAGAAAAAAACTGGTAATTGCCGCAGCTTCACTATGTCTTATCGGTTTGTTAATTTACATGCGTGCTGAAGGATATGTTCAGGCACTGATCGGAATGTGTGTTGTGAGCGCTCCGTCCGGACTAATTATGGGGCAATTGTTCGCTATGTCTCGGAATCATTTTGCCAGGCTGGCCGGGGATATTGTAGAGATGGCTCAAATTTGGCTGCGCGCGGGCTACAGTGTTGGATTTTTTTGCGGTTTGCTGGCAGGAGCGAATTTGTATTTGATCGCTACGTTTCAAGGTGTGTTATGGGGTAATTTTGCAGGTTACGCAATGCTCGTTATCCTGCTAATGTTCTATCGGGAACGCTCTGAAGAGAAAAAACAAACCAGTCTGGGGGCGAGCGAACCCCTTTCCGTCATCATGCTGATCGCGCTGCTGCTTCTTGCATGTGCGGATGCGATTCGCGGATTGTACCTGCCGCTTGTCGTTAAATCGTTGTTTGGCAAGCCGGAGTACATGTCTTATATTTGGAGCTCCCAAGCCGTATTCGAGCTGTTGTTCATGACCATTGCCGGTTATTGGGCGGCGAGATACGGGAGCAAATTAATTATATTACTTGGTGGCTTTGGGGCGCTTATTACCTATTCAATTTATGCCTTGCACTCGCCATTGATCGTTTTTTTCCTCATCCAGCCGATTTATTCTTTTTTTGTATCCATCCTGTATGGAGTGGCGATGGGGTATGTTCAGCGCATGTTCGCAGGTCGGACCGGATTCGGCGCGAGTTTGTATGTCTTCATTTCACTAACGGCATCATTGATCGGATATTTATTACCACTTTTTATCGAAGGGTATGATTCATCCATATTTGTCATTCCGATTGTGCTCGTATTTATTTCACTAACAATTATTTCTATTGTGCTAATTCGGGAACGCCGTACGTCAAAGCCTCTTCAATCGCTACAATAACGAAACAAGCCTCGAGCCCATTCGGGTTCGAGACTTGTTTTAGGCTCGCGTGCCTCATTTAAAGGACTTCACTTTTGAGTCTCCGTTAAAGCCTGTATACCTAGAGCTACCGCACCGCACAAACCTGCATTATCACCAAGCAATGGCGCAACAATGAAATCTTCGATATGATTCACTATTTCGCTGGCATTCACATATCCATTTAAGTTCTTCTGTACGTTAGAGCGGATCAGTGGAAATAGATGCTGTTGTTTCATTACACCTCCTCCAAGAATGATCCTTTTTGGAGACAACATTAGAATAGCAGCTGTTACACCTTGAGCGATATAGAATGCTTCGATCTGCCACGCTTTATGATCTTGTGCGAGCTGTTCGCTCTTCCTATTCCATCTCATTTCGAGCGCTGGCCCTGATGCCATTCCCTCTAAACAATCGTCATGATAGGGACAAAGACCGTCAAAACTATCTTCCGGATGTCTTCTCGTTAAGATATGTCCACCTTCCGGGTGCACTAGTCCATGTATCAACTTCCCTTCCGTGTAGACGCCCATCCCAATACCTGTTCCCACGGTATAATAGACACAGCTGTTAAGTCCCTTAGCGGCACCCCAAGTCGCCTCTCCGAAAGCAGCCGCATTGACATCCGTATCCCATCCGTAAGGCACCTTAAACTCACTTTCTAGTTTTTTCAAGAAAGGATATCCTGACCAACCCTTCTTCGGAGTCGTGGTGACATAACCATAATAGGGGCTTGTACGATCAATGTTAATGGGGCCAAAACTTCCAATTCCTATGGCATCCACATGACGATCACGAAAGTATTCAATGACGTTGGCTAGCGTTTGTTCCGGTTGCTCAGTGGGAAAGCTTACCCTTTCCTCAATCTGTCCCTCTTTATCTCCGATTCCGCAAACGAATTTAGTACCGCCAGCCTCAATCGCTCCAATGCGCATGCAGCTTCCTCCTAGTGAATGATGTGGGAGTGATCGTCAGACTATTATTCACAATAATCTATTTTTTATCTGGCTATACAAGAAGCAAGCGGTTCGCCACGCGAACCGCTTGCGCATTCTTCACCTGATAGACCTATAAGTAGTTAAGCTGTTTTAATAGAAGCTAACCTAACTTAAATATTTCGAACCGCCGGAGCTGAATACGATCCCCAGAAGCATATAACCCCAATCCGTTTGCTTCTGGCTCAGGAAATATTAAATCGGTTATGACCGCTATCCCATCATTTACAAACACTTCTATCGAGGAGCGATCCACAAAGATATGCAGCTTAATCGACTCATTCTCTGTCACGAGCTTCACCGCATGGGTCCCGGCAAAATCCTCTTGAAAATCAATGATTCCAGACAATGTACGGTCTACAAATATTTCATTTCGAGTGGCCTCATAGCCAATCACCGTTTGCTGAGAATCAGATGTTCGAACCCTTATTTCGAAAGCATCCGTTATGCCAGGCATGAATTCCGCAATCATTTCAAAGCTGTCCAGCTCCAAACCTGATAGGCTTAACTGAGCTTCTTCGAGTGATGACTCTTTGAGCGATAGGATAGGAGTTCTGATTTTCTCCAATTCCTGAATAGGCTTTTGGATCAGCCTGATTTGATCATGTCGGGATTCCAGTGCCAAAATCCTTGGAATGGTCATCGCACTTCTCCATCCCTCCGTCGGTGTTACATTGGCATATTTCCCATTACTCATCCAAGCTAGGTATATACGGCGTCCATCTTCATCAGGGATATCAGACCAACTGACCCCAGCGTAATTGTCTCTGCCGTGATCCAGCCAAAGTATGGTGTCAGATGGGTTATCGTTTACAAATGAATGGCCATCGAAATCCCCGATAAAATATTGTGTCCGGGATCCTTCAATATGCTCAGGTCCAGATCCAACACTGACGAGCATAACCCACTTCGTGCGGGAAGGATCATCATCAACGGAAAGTGGAAATAAATCAGGACATTCCCATACCCCATCGTGCGAACCGTTGCCTTGACCAAATTCACTAGCAAAAGTCCATTCCTTCAGATTGCTAGAGTGGTACAGACATACCGTTTGGCCTGATGCCAGTATCATTACCCATCGCTTCGCGTCAGGATGCCAGAATACTTTGGGATCCCGAAAATCAACGAATCGATCGTTTTCAAGAACAGGATTATCACTATACTTGATCCAGCTTTTCCCGGAATCAACACTGTACGCCAAGCTCTGGCGCTGCCTTACGAGGTCAGTCCCTGGCACTGTGTCATGGTGTGTAAATATCGCTACTAATCCAGGCTCACCCTCAAAGAAACCCGACGTGTCCTCCCAGTCTACAACTGCACTTCCTGAGAAGATCGTCCCATTCTCATCCGGATATAAGGCTATAGGACGATGTTCAAAGTTTACCATATCAGAACTGATTGCATGACCCCAATGCATTGGCCCCCACGTTGTGCCATTCGGATGATGCTGATAGAACAGATGGTATTCTCCATTAAAGAACACCATCCCATTCGGGTCATTCATCCAATTCTGTTCAGGTGTGAAATGATATTTCGGTCTAAATTTATCCATACTGTTACCTCCTATTCGTATACTATTTTTACTTCTGGTTTGCTTGGTAACGATCATAGGCTACTTGCACATAACCGATAAACTCGGAGAGCCCTGCCTTCTCAAGCTCTTTTTTATAGGAATCCCACTCCTTATCAATGCCACCATCAGTAATCCACTTTTTACGATTAGTGTCGATAAGACCATAAATCTGAGGTGACAGAAGTGCCATCTTATCCGCCGTTTCTGCATCATAGAACAGTGTATGAGGAATATACGGATCGTTAAAATGCTTATCTAGATATCCAACCGTTTTCATATCATTCAGAATATCTTGTGCATCCTGTGGATACTCAACCACCGAATCATAGTAATCAGTCAAGATGGCTACTGGAGAGTTACCTTGAATGGTATTTCTCGCACGCATATCGTTATAGGTATCGAGTCCGTCCTTCAATGTATCAAATACCATTACACCTTTCTCGTTCTTTTTGTACTGATAATCAAGTGGTCCCCAGTTCGTCTGAACAGACCACTCTGGATCGTACATTTTATCGACCCAAGCCAGTACCGCCTTAGGATTCTTGTTCTTCGTTGTCAATACAAAGGCGAGAGGATTGTGCATCTCAACCAAGTTCTCCCGACCGCCATACTCCCCTCCAGGTCCCTTCATATATGGGATCGGCACATAGTCCTTAGCTACCTTCTCACCTGCCACATCCAGGACCGAGAAATGTACGACGGACCCCACTGTCACTACCTCGTCCCTGAGCTTAGCCTGAAGTTTAGGTCCGTCAGTGATTGTGAACTCAGGATCAATGAGCCCCTCCTTATACATTTCATGGAGATAATTAATGCCTGTTTTATAGGCTTCTGTTGAAGCTGTGTTGAAAATTTTCCCATTGCTATCAAGGAACATGCTATCTCCACGATCGACTTGACCCCATAATCCGAAAAACTGACCGAAATCGGCATTGTTTCTCCATGATCCAATACCAGAATTCGCTCCTTTGTTAGCTAGAGATAACCCAATCTCATCTTTAATACCATTTCCATTCATATCATTCTCAACAAACTTCTTTAAGGTATCGCGATACTCATCGATTGTAGTTGGAACAGGTAGATTAAGTTTATCCAACCAAGGCTTATAGATGGAAAGAATCCCTTGGTTCGTTATAAGACCAAACATTTCTTCAATATAGGGCAGCCCATAGATATGTCCATCCGGCGCTGTGATAAGAGCCCGATATTCTGGTCGTTGATCTAGTACTTTAGAGAAGTAAGGCATCTCGTCTATATAGTCCTCAATCGGGAGGAATATACCTGAATTGACGTTTTTCATCACTTTTCCGATACTCATTGTACCTAGAAATGCTTCTGGCAAGTTGTTGCCAGCGAGCATCAGATTAATCTTTTCATCGGCTGATTCAGACGGTACTTCTTCCCACTTTATCTTTACATTCGAGGGAGCTACCTCACTATATTTCTTATACCAAATCATTTCATCTACCGGTAAATTACGAGGATCCTTAGCGCGTACAATGGTAATGCTTGTATTCGCATCAGGATCTGCCGGTTCAGAAGTATTATTACTTCCTGTATTGCTTTTCACGTTATCTGTGTTGTTCGAAGCGCATCCTGCGACTAAGCTTACTGATAAACTCGCAATCAATAATCCTTTAATCCATTTTGCTTGGTTCATTGTCTCTTGACCTTCCCTTCGAATAATAGAATTTTTATACTATCCTCATGGCGTTCTGAGCTTAAGTAACAGGATCACCCCCTTAGCAGACCCAACTAATTACCCTGCTGCATCATCCCTTAATTGATCCAATCATTACACCCTGTGTAAAATATTTCTGTACGAACGGGTAAACGATTAGCAACGGCAAGCACGACACAACGATAACTCCATACTTCAATTGCTCCGCGATACGCTGCTTCGCTGCTAATGACATAGGGTCGATGACCATTCGAGATCCTGTTTCATTCATAATCAACAAATTTCGTAGAATAACTTGCAGCGGAAACTTCTCTGTACTGCTCAGATAGAGCAGAGGCTCAAAGAAAGAATTCCAATGGCCAATCCCATAAAATAGCGCCATGACTGCAATGATCACTTTGGATAAAGGCAATGCGATGGAGAAAAAGAATCTGAAGTCCGAACATCCATCCATAACCGATGCTTCTAACAATTCATCCGGAATGTTGCTCTGGAAATAAGTGCGAGTAATGATGATATTCCAGACTGATGCGGCGACTGGCAGCGTTATGGCCCATATGGTATCCAGCATGCCAAGCTTGGAAATAAGCAGATAGGTTGGAATAAGTCCTCCACTAAAAAACATGGTAAAAGCAAATAACATCATAATCGGAGCTTTTCCTGCAAGTCCTTTTCGAGACAGCGCATACGCACAAGGAATTGTCACTGCTAGATTAATAAAGGTTCCGATTAATGTGTACACTATGGAATTGATATAACCATCCCATAACGGCTTATACTCGAAAATTTTCTTAAATCCGTCTAAATAAAAAGATTTGGGGAAAATCAGTAGGCCGCCCCTATTAACCTGATCAGGATCCATAAAGGATGCTAGTAATACAAAATAAAGCGGATACAAAATAGCAATGGCAATCATACCCATGAACACATAATTAAACAGGTTAAATATTCTGTCGCCCATTGATTGGCTTTTCACCGCATTCACTCCTTACCAGAGACTATTTTGCGTCATTTTTTTGGATAATTGATTTGTTAGTATTAGCAGTGAGAAATTGATTACAGAATTAAATAGTCCTATTGCAGTAGCCAAACTATACTGTGCGTTTAGCAGTCCCACCTTGTACACATAAGTCGAGATAATCTCTGAAGCCGGTAAATTCATCCCTTGCTGCATGAGAAAGGCTTTTTCCCATCCGACGGCCATTACGCTTCCAACGCCAAGAATTAGCAGAATCATAATGGTAGGCATGATAGATGGCAGATCGATATGCCAGATCCTTCTAATTGTAGTAGCGCCATCCACGGTGGCCACCTCATGTAATTCAGGGTTAACTCCACTGAGCGCAGCCAGATAGATGATGGCGCTAAAACCCATAGTCTGCCAAATTCCTGAGGCGATATATATCGTTCGGAACCACTCGGCGCGCGCCATGAAATTAACAGCATCACCGCCGATCATCGTAATTAGGTTGTTTACAAAGCCAGTACTTGGAGCTAGAAATACATTAAGCATGGATACAAGAACAACCGTTGAAATAAAATAGGGTGCGTATGTCACGGTTTGAACAAATCGTTTAAAAACTTGTTTGCGCACCTGATTGAGCAACAAAGCGAATATTATTGGGATTGGGAAGCCGATCAATAATGAAAAAACACTAAGCTTCAACGTGTTGATCAAAACATTCGTAAACACATAGGAGTTAAAAAAGGTTTCAAAGTGCTTGAAGCCCTCCCACGGGCTGCCTAGTATTCCATGAACAGGATTGAAATTTTTGAAAGCGATGATTATTCCGTACATTGGAGCATATTGAAACAGTATGAGATAGATCAAGGCTGGCATTAAAAGAACATACAATTGCCAGCTCTTGATTACATTTCTAATCGCAATTTTATCCATCATAGCTGTTGGCCTCCAGTTCCCCTATCATTCCAATTCACGATATGTAATATTGTGAAATTCCGCCGTCCCAAATTGTGAATAGAATCGGAGATAATTATATTGCTTTCCAGATCTGCTTATCATCGTCCTTACGCCATTCACGCAAAGATCTATATACTCTTTAGTCACAACGGCTTCCACAATAACCTCTTGATCCAAATCATTGATATTATAGAGGGATGTGGCTTCATCTTGCGAGAAGCTACTGCTATTTATCTGATGTATTCCCAATTTTCGTCCCGCAGGATCGAACCTGACTTCATTGCCATGATCGAATTTATCTGAATGAGCTAGAGTGAAGCCATAGTACATATTCGGGTATGCTGGAATGACTTTAAATTTAAGATAATAATCGTTCTCTATTCGCAAATGGCCGCCTGCAGCATAACCTTCCAAATTGTCCAGAGTGAACGACTCTATTGTTTGCATCATGTTCTTGGAATCAGTGTAATCATGTAGTTCCTCTACGAAATTTGTACCTAGAGAACCATCCGAGTGCTGTATTAGCTCACGAATGACGAGTTCACCGCCATATCTTCCTGGTTCAGACAAGAAACCAACAACTAATCTTCTCCCGTCTTTGTAGGCAGCTGACTTAGGTACACGTAACTGAACACCATCAATAATATCTACGGCCGGTCTAATCCAAGGACCAAATTTATTACGGGAATAGCGATATCTTGCAGTACCATCATTACTAAATATGAGATAGTACCAACCGTTCCATTCAAAATAGTCAGAGCATTCCGGTTGGTCATGGTAACCGGGAACAATAAACGGCGTGTGTTCCACCCACGTCCTGAGGTCAGTAGAAGTCATATGTGCTAGACAGCCCTGTGCAATGTCACCGTCCATGATGCTCGTCGTGATCAACATGTGATAGGTACCGTTATCTTCTCTAAACACATGTGGATCCCTCACCGAACTGAGATGATATCGGCCCGATAGTGGGATATAAACACCTGACTTCTCGAAATCAACCCCATCAACGCTCGTAGCAAAGGTTAAGCGGGCTGGTGAGCCATCAACAGCACGAACCGCGTAGTATGCATAATAATGAGTATTATCCTGAATAATGGACCCCGTACAGATTGATCCTTCCCATTGTTCGGTTATAGCCACAGAAAGGGGAAAGTGCTGCCAGTCCCTGAGATTATCCGAAGACATGTGTGCCCATTGATGAGCCCCTAACCCCCATTTACTTCCATGACCCCGGCGATCAAATAAGTAGAAAATATGAAATGTACGACCATCGAAATAGGGCATACAGTCACCAACGCCAGTGTTGAAGCCGCGCGGGCGCCAATATTGAACGGAAGTGGATTCCTCGCCCAATAGCTCATTGGCCTTCTGTTCCACCTGCTTCTCGTCACCGAAAAGCTCGAACATCTCTTGCTGGCTGATTTCATAATTAAGCAATCTTCCCTGTTTGATTTTTGCCCAATCGATAGTCACCTCTCGGAGATTAATGGACCCCATTGGCCATTCCTCATCAATCAGTACACCATCCATATGCAGAGCGAGATGAAATCCGTTATACCGGATCATCACCTTAAGCTGCTCAGCCTTTTGAAGAACCTCCATGGGTGCGAACAGCTTTAGCGGTGTTTCCTTTGCATCGGTATAGATCTCCGCCACAAAAGTAAGCGCTTTCGATTCAGGCAGAAATACCAGTTCAAGCCGGATTATATCTTGCATATCCTCTGTATAAACTCGCAATACCTGTCCCTCTGTTATTTCGGAGAGCGATAATAGAATCGTTGTCGCTTCTACTAAACCCCAGTCAATAGTTGCAACAGTTCCACCCTCATTCAAAATAACTTCACTCGGTACAAACTCAGTATTCTTGTTCATGTTTCTTGCCCCTTTCATCATTTAGGAGAATATTAGTAAGCAAATAATTCTCTATTTTTCTGGTAAAGCTCTTTGTATAGACCGTATTGATGATCATAGAGACTCTTATTTATTGCATTAGGGACTACTGGCTCTTCGTTCATCTTAACGATTACCGAGCATGCCTCCTCAAAGCTATCATATAAGCCGACCCCAACGGCAGCTGTGATTGCCGCCCCAACACAAGCATGTTCTGTCATGGAGCTGGTATACACCTCTTGCCCGAACACATCCGCCAGAATTTGTTTCCACAAGGCGCTTCTGGCCCCCCCACCTGAGACGATTACCCGATTTATTTGGACATCCAACGATTTAAATATTTCCAGTCCATCTCTCTGAGAGTAAGCTACTCCCTCCAAAACTGACCTCACCATATGATCACTACGATGATTGAGGTGGAGTCCGAAAAACATCCCTTTAGCGTTAGGATCCATATACGGCGTTCGATCACCAATCAAATAAGGTAGAAAGAGAAGACCCTCGCTGCCTGCGTTAATGTGACTAGCACTTTCATCCAGAAGGCCGTAATCCAGCTTATTAAGGATATTGTGAGCCAACCATTTCAAGGATAAACCAGCACTCATCGTTGCTCCGAGCAGATACCATCTGTCAGGTACCGAGTGTACGTAGGTATGTACCCTTAGCTTTGGATCATAAGTCGGCTGTAATATGGGGGCTAGCAATTGGCCTCCTGTTCCGAGCGTACATGAGACAACTCCCGGATTAATAATGCCGTTGCCAACAGCTTGCATCGGCTGGTCGGCTCCTCCAAACACGACCGGAATATCCGCACAGAGTAAGCTCTGAATAGATGCTTCCCGTGTAACTACACCGCTGACTTCCCAGGAATACCGAACAGAAGGGAACAGATCCGGGTCGATGCCAACTCGCTCCAATAACTCAAATGACCATTCATGTCCAGCCACACTAAAAGCCGCAGTTCCTGAGGCATCCGACATCTCTGAAGCAATCTCACCCGTTAGCCGATAACGGATATAATCCTTTGTCGTTAGAACCTTATGTATTCTCCTATAGTTGTCCGGCTCGTGTTCCTGCATCCAGAGCAGCGAAAGCAACTGAAATCCAGTAGCCACCGGATTCTGGATAAGCTCACCTAACTCTTCTTTTGAAAAAAGCGCCTCTACCTTATCCTTTTGTGAAATCGCCCTTTGATCACACCATATAATGGCAGGTCGTATAATGTCAGCGTTTGCATCTAAAGCGACAAGACCGTGCATTTGACCTGAAAGACCAACAGCTTTAATCTCACTCCCGTTCTTAGACGATTGACTGATTGCATTAGAGCAGGTGCTGCAAACGATCTCCCACCATACCTCCGGATCTTGCTCTGCATACCCTTCGGTCGGAATATCAATGGAATACTCTTTTTGAGCGATACCGAGAATATTACCACTGAGATCCATAACCATCGATTTCACACTTGAGGTACCGATATCAATACCAAGTATCATGGATGCGCCCCCTTACTTTTGTACTTTCAATATTTGGTATTAATTAAGATGATTATAGATCAATCAATTCATTCAATCAATACATTTTTTTAAAAAATATATGCACCTTAAAAACTATGTTTTAAGCTGATTTTCGCGCACAAAAAAAGAGCGCCTTTTTTGAAAAGGGCACTCTCTTGAAGGTGACACTATGCTAAGCCTTAGGCCATAAATGAACGGATGGTTGATTCAACAGATTATCAATAGCTATTGTAGCTGCACCAATTAACATGAAATCCTTATCTGCTGGTGCAAGCTTAATTTCCAAACGATTCCATACATCCGTCAAAACATTTTGTTGTATGACCTGTGATACGGTATTTAGTAATCGATCTCCCACCGCCGCAAACTCGTCTCCCAATACGATCTGGCTAGGGTTATATACATTGACGACATTTACCAGACCAAAACCAAGAAACCATGCCGCTCTCTGTACGGCTTCTTCAACGATTGGATTACCAGCTTCTAGAGCTTGGCAAACGGCTTGGATTGAAGTGTATTCATCTCCAAGCACACGTAGAAGTGAGGAAGTCGAACAGTAAAGCTCGAGGCAACCATTATGACCGCATTCACATTTGGGACCGTTGTAATCGATACTCATATGACCAATCTCGCCAGCCATACCCAGGGAGCCGCGATATACTGTACCATCGACAACGATACCAGCCCCAACCCCTTGTCCAGCGGTTACAAAGATGAGGACACCGTGATCTTGATGATCACCAAACCACCAATGCGCCATCCCGCCTGCTTTGGCGTCATGCTCTAAATAAACAGGGATTTCATATTCACGTGTCAATTCTTCCTGTATATTTATTTTTTCCCAGCCAGGGAAGTTGGACATCAAGGCAATTCGACCTTCATTGCGGAATAATGGACCTGGAGTAGCCATTCCGATTGCATATATTTTACCAACCGTATTCGTTGAAATGGCTTCGGTAATTAAATCCTTCATTTTCTTAAATGCAATGGCGGAACCTTCACCAGGATTGATCGATAACTTCTGGAGTCCATATTCAGTGCCGTTCAAATCATACAAACCAACCGAAATGGATGTGCGTGTAAGTCTAATTCCTATGATTTTATAATATTCACTATTTAATTTAATTCCGATTGAGCGGCGCCCTTTTTTCCCTTCGATCATGCCAGTTTCGACAATTAAACCCCAATTAATCATCTCATTGATAATATTAGTAATGGTCGATTGTTTTAACCCAGAGGCTTGGGCTATTTCAGCTCGGGAGCAAATTTGATTTTTCCTTACCAATCGCATGACTAAAGATCGATTCATTTCCTGTACGTCTTCTAGGTTAGTACCAGATAATGTTCTTAGCGTGGTCGAGCTCAAGAAAATCCCTCACATCCATATAGAAGCCTGATTAATACATCTATTCAACATATTCATTATCATTTCATTCCTTAATACTTAATCCTAAAGAATTAAGGTGAAAAATACAACTTCAATTTTCATTTGCAGGCTAAGGATCAGCCTAACACCCATTATACTACGGAATGAAAATGTAAATACATACAATAATACCTGATGAACGAATTCGGCCCGCCTGCGGCAGACAGAATAGAAGAATAGCCCTTCAGGCTGCCTGAAGGGCTTCTCTCATTTTATAAGTATAAGTCCGATAGCTTCGTAGCGCGTATTAGGAAAGCTCGGCGTTCAACCGCTCTATCAACTCTACCAGTTCAAGCGGTTCGCGCACCGTATAGGTCGGTCGCTCCGACTCATCGGCTGGCGCGTGCGGGTAGCGTGGCGTCCAGCTTTGGAAGATACTCGTAATGCCCAAAGCATTGGCGCCCTTCATATCACGGCTCAAATTGTTGCCAATCATGACGATGCGAGGGAAATCCGCCTCGGACAGATCCAAAGCGCCTACGGCAGCCTTGAACATACGTGGACTCGGTTTGCTTGCTTTCACGGTTTCAGAATAGATCATGGTTGTAAAATAATCGTAAAGCCCGTGCTGCTTGAATACGTTCTTGAACGATTGCGCGTCGCCATCAGCGACCAGCGCAAGCGTATACCCTTTGTCGAACAACGTTTTGACCATGACGTCTGCGCCCGGAATCAGCTCTGCGCGCAGCACGATTCCCTCATCATCCCTTACTTCCGTTGACTCATCGATAATCGTGTCGCCACTATCCAGAAATACGATTAATCTTTTCTCCATATGCCAAACAGCCTTCCCCCCTATTAATTTGCCGGCGAGCTTGTCGATTCCCTGACGATCAGCTCGGGCTGCATGACGATCCTTTGCTTAATCTCGTTCGCGTTCTCCACGCTGCGGATCAGCAAGTCAAATGCCAGCTTGACCATTTGGTCCATCGGCTGTGCGATCGTCGTAAGCGCCGGATTCGTCACGGTAGACAGAATCGTATCGTCAAAGCCGATAATCGACAACTGCTCCGGTACCCGTACTCCTGCTTCCTTGGCGGCTTGCAATGCACCGATCGCAAGCAAATCATTGCAGCAAAATATCGCCGACGGACGGTTTTCCCCGCGGATGAGAGCCTCTGCCGCCCGTTTGCCATCTCTAATACTGGACTCGCACGAGATAATGTTAGCTTCGTCAAGGGTAATTCCCGCCTCAAACAACGCGAATCTAAACCCTCTTACCCGCTCGAGGCTGCTGGTTACTTTGAAATTTTCAGACAACACCGCAATTCGGTGATGGCCTCTGCCAAGCAAATGCTCGGCGGCAAGCCCCCCGCCCTTGAAGTCGTCTGTCAGCACGCTATGAACTGGCATCGCGGCGGCTTCCCTTGCGATCATGACGATAGACAGCGATTTTTCCGCCAGCTGCCTCAAAATATCTGCATTTTCCACACCGGTCCCGATCAAAATGCCGTCTACGCTTTTTTGCTCCAGCAGCCGAATATATTTCTCTACCCGGTCATCTTTGTTGTCCGTACTGCAGACGATGACGCTATACCCTTCGGAATGAGCTAAATCCTCTACAGAACGGGCAATCTCTGAGAAAAAGGGGTTGGATACATCAGGAATCAGAAGCCCGATTGTGTATGTTTTCTTGCCCATCAATGCCGAAGCGATTACGCTTGGCTGGTACTGGAGTCGCTCCATTACCTTGAAAATTTCATCACGTTTTTTGCTGCTTACTTTTCCTTTGCCATTTATCGCATTGGAGACGGTCGCGATGGAGACGCCCGCCTCCTTGGCAACATCATATATCGTGGTCGCTTTCATGCCCAACCTCATTATCGTCGGATGTTAAGGACAGGCAATAAGCCTCCTTACCCGGATATTATCCGATTTATCCGCTCGATTTGCAAACGATTTGCAAACGTTACGGAGATTACGGCTGCTGCCTTGTTGCAATCCATGCGTGATCGGGGTCGTTATGGAACTTCCAGATGCGGGTCGGACCCGCCATAACGTTGAGATAGTAGACCTGGTAGCCCGGAGGCGCCGAAACGGGATGATACCCTTGCGGAACAAGCACAGCTTCGCCGTCTTTGACCGCCAAAGTCTCATCCAACGAGCGGTCATCCGTATAGACGCGTTGGATGGCGAAGCCTTGCTCAGGCTTCACATGATAATAGTAGGTTTCCTCCAGCAGCGACTCCTCGGGAAGCGCGTCGCGATCATGCTTGTGGGGCGGATAGCTGGACCAATGTCCTTCCGGCGTAAACACTTCCACGACAAGTAGGCTGTCGGCAGGCTTTTGCTCGGGCAAAATATTGTGAATGAACCGCTGCGTCGTTCCCGTTCCCCTGACCTCGACGCCAACGTCTTCCGGTGCGATAAGGCGCGCGGGATGATTGCCTTTGCCGGGTGCTTCACAGACGGCCAGCTCCACTTTCGTTAGCGCCACAAGCTCGTACAGGTCATCGTTCGGAACATAGACAGAATAAGGCGGCGTCTGCTCGAATACGCTCATTCTTTGACCGATATTCATCCAAGAGGATTTCGTCGTCGTCACGTTGGCCAATCCGCCGAGCAGTACCAGGCATACTTCGTTCTCCCCGGTTGTCCGGCTTAACTTTTCCCCCGGATTCAATTGGTAAACTTCGAAACCGACATAGCTCCAGTCTGCCGATTCCGGCGTAATCGAAAGTACGGGAGTAAGTCCCGAAGCTTGACGATCCGGGCTTACGATCAGTTTGCTCATGCGTTCACACCCTCTCTTTCCATTCCTTAAGCTCCGAGAGCTTGACACTACGGTTGTCGCGCAGCGAAAGCTTCGCGGCGAGCGCGATTCTCTCAGCCTGGCAGGCATCCGCTCCGCTGACCGAAACGTCGCCGCCTTGCAGCAAAACATTGATAAACTGTTCGGTTTCTTCGATATAAGCCGTATTGTAACGCTCCAGGAAGAAGTGAAGCGGCTTCTCGCTGATGATGCCTTCTTCCGTACTGAGCACGGCCGTGTTAGGATGATCGTTCGTTGCCGCTGCGGAGCCTTTCGACCCGAATACTTCGGCGCGTTGGTCATAACCGTAAACCGCTTTGCGGCTGCAATCGATAACGCCAAGCGCGCCGTTTGCGAAGCGGAGCATTACGATCGCCGTATCGACGTCGCCGTGCTTGCCGAAAACCGGATCGATAAGCACGCTCCCTTGTGCGTATACTTCTTCTACCTCGCTGCCCGAGAGGAAGCGAGCCATATCGAAATCATGGATCATCATATCCATGAAGATGCCGCCCGATACTTTAATGTAGGCTTCCGGCGGAGGTGCAGGATCGCGGGAAGTGATCTTGATCAGTTGTGTTTCGCCGATCGCTCCAGCCTGTACATGCTCGCGGATCCGCTTGAAATTATGATCGAAGCGGCGGTTGAAGCCAACTTGAAGCTGAACCCCTGCCTTGCGAACCTCTTCCAGCGCTTCCTCCGTCTGCCGAATGTCCATGCTAACCGGCTTTTCGCAAAAAATATGCTTGCCCTGCTGCGCTGCACGCTTAATGAGCGGCACATGCGTATCCGTGGAAGAGCAAATGAATACGGCGTCTATGTCCGGATTCGCCAGCAGCTCTTCGCTGTCCTTCGTCACGAAGGGAATGCCTCTTTCTAGTGCCCACTCTGTCAGTTCTGGACCGGCAAACAGATCGCTGATCGCAACGATTTCCGCTTGCGGGTGTCTTCTTAAATTGTCAGCATGGATTTTGCCGATTCTGCCTGCACCGATGATGCCAATCTTAATTTTTTTCATACTCGTCCGCCTTTCTCTTGTCCCGAGCTGCCGAATAGCCGCATGTAGTCGCGGACGGCAGCCCTGATCGCTTCGCGCGCCGGATTCAAATCATGTCTTGGATCATAGGTTTCCGAATGGTTATACAAATAGTCCCGGATCGTCTGCGTGAAGACGGTTTGGTCATCGGTATGCCGCAATTACCAGCGAGCAGTTACCATTTTTTTGCGAGTGTAAAACTCTACGCCGTCCGTGCCGTTGGCATGTAAGTCGCCGTAAAACGATTTTTTCCAGCCTGAGAACGGGAAGAATGCCATCGGAGCCGGTACGCCGAGGTTAACGCCAAGCATGCCTGCATCAATCGTCTCGCGGAACTGCCGTACGCTGCTGCCGTTGCTTGTGAACAAGCAAGCGCCGTTGGCGAAGTCCGAACGGTTGGCGATAGCAATCGCCTCTTCCAGCGTTTCTGCTCTCATGACGGAGAGGACAGGAGCGAAGATCTCATCTTTCCAAATTTTCATCCCGCAGCTTACCTGATCAAAAATTGTCGGTCCTACGAAATAACCGGCGGATTGAACGGCAGCGTCTTTGCGGCCGTCACGCACGAGCAAGCCGCCTTCGGTCTCGCCGGACTCGATATAGCCGATCGTTCTTTCCTTATGTGGCTTGCGAATGACAGGACCCAGGAACGTTCCTTCTTCCAGTCCGTTTCCAATCGTAATATTGTCCGCCGCTTCGGACAATCGGCGTACGAGCTCATCGCCGACTTCGCCGACTGCAATGACAACGGCACAAGCCATGCAGCGCTCGCCCGCTGAGCCAAATGCCGCGCTGACGATTTCTTTAACCGTGAGGTTAAGATCTGCGTCTGGCAATACGATGGAATGGTTTTTGGCGCCGGCAAGCGCTTGAACCCGTTTGCCGTAAGAAGTACCCGTTTTGTATACATATTCGGCAACCGGCTGCGAGCCAACGAAGGAAATAGCCTGCACGTTCGGATGCTTCAAAATGCCGTTTACCACATCATGCGCGCCGTGGACGACATTCAGCACGCCAGCAGGCAATCCCGCTTCGTGAAATAGCTCGGCAAGGCGGTTAGCCAGCAGCGGCGTACGCTCCGATGGCTTCAGGACAAAGGTGTTTCCGCAAGCAATTGCAAGCGGGAACATCCAGCAAGGAACCATCATCGGGAAGTTGAATGGCGAGATGCCTCCAACGACGCCGATCGGGTAGCGGTACATGCCGGATTCCAAATTCGTTGCAATATCAGGCAACTGCTTGCCCATCATGAGCGTCGGAGCGCCAGCTGCAAATTCGACGCATTCGATGCCGCGAAGCACTTCACCGTGCGCTTCGGCATAGCTTTTGCCATTCTCTGTCGTAATGAGGCGTGCAAGCTCTTCCCAATGGTCAACGAGAAGCTGTTGGTATTTAAACAATATGCGGGCACGTTTTGGAACCGGCGTCCTGCTCCAGGTCTCGAATGCTTTTCTCGCCGTTTGAACGGCCGCGTCCACGTCGGCTTCGGAAGAGAGCGGAACTTGCGCCAAAACTTCCTCGGTTGCAGGATTATATACATTATCGTATTTCTCGGCAGAGGCCTCGACCCATTGTCCGCCAATCCAGTTTTTAAGTGTAGTCGTCATGTTATTCCCTCGTTTCTTCAAGTAGTAAGCTTGCAAGGCGATGAACCCGCAAACCTAGCTTGCGGTAATTTCACCGCGATTGCAGCATTCGATGTAGTCCATGACTTGCTCTACCGTTGGCATTGCATCCGAGCAGCTATGGCTGGAGATAACGATGCATGCCGCCGCGCTTCCGAACTCCATGCTCTTCTCAAGCGTCAATCCCGACATAATTCCGTATAGGAAGCCAGCCGCGTAAGAATCGCCTGCCCCGAAGGTTTTGACGACTTTGGCCGGGTACGATTTCGCTCGATGCTCCAAACCATCGGTCGTATAAGCGATCGAGCCTTCTTTGCCATGCTTAATGATGACGATTTTCGCGAAATGATTGAACCATTTGGAAGCGGTGAAGCGGTCGCTGTGTTCCACGTTTTGCTCGAACCGCTCCATGCTGTCGAACTCTTCACACGTGCCCACGATGATGTCGCTTTTTTCCGCTGCTATGTTGTAATATACGGCTGTTTCTTCGGGAGAAGTCCAGGAATAAGGCCGGAAATCGATATCAAAAATAACGGTGGTGCCATGCTTGCGAGCATAATCCAAGGCCAGAAACACGGCCTCGCGTGAAGGACTTGCCGCCAGCGCCGTACCGGAGACGAGTAGTGCTTTGCTGTCCGCGATGAGCGACTCGCTCACTTCCAGCGGATTCAGAAGTAAATCAGCAACGTTGTCCCGGTACATAAGGATGCTGCATTCCGATGGGCTCTTAATTTCGGTAAAAGCCAAGCCCGTAACGGCTCCCGTCTTGTCTGTCACGACATGCCTCGTGTCGATGCCTTCATTATCGAGATAGTTCCGGATAAATCTGCCCATTTGGTCATCCGCGATTTTGCCAATGAACGCCGTTTTGTTGCCCAGCCGGCTCATCCCGATCGTGATATTCGCTGGTGAACCGCCTACATATTTTGTAAACGTCATCGTCTGCTCCATCGGACGGTTGATCTCGTTGGCATTGAGATCGATACATAGACGTCCAATTGCCGTAAAATCAAACTTTCTGCCGGAAGGGAATGAAATGGTAGACAACTTACTCACTCTCCTTCTCATCTGTTAAGGAAACAAGGTACTCGATAGCTCTGGCCGCATACTCTCGTGCCGGATGCTCGCCCGGATCCTGCTCGCCCTCTAACAGTGCCCAGCCGCCGTATTTCCGGTCGATAAGCTCTTTCAAGATCGGACGGAAATCGATATTCCCGTCTCCCGGAACAGTAAACACGCCATTGCGAATGCAAGTGACAAAATCGACACCCGACGCTTTCGCTTCCTCAAGACGATTCACTCGCACATCCTTCAGGTGTATATATGCGACCCGATCATAATGCTTGCGAAGCAGCTCCGCTGGATCCGCCCCACCATATAACGCGTGGCCTGAATCAAACAGCAGGAACACGGCTTTCGGATCGGTTAAAGCCATTAGCTTGTCGATTTCCTCCGGGCTTTCGACCGCCGTTCCGCCATGATGGTGATACGTCAGCTTTAGCCCATATTCCAGCGCGATGTTTCCTGCAGCATTCAAGCCTTCGGCCAAGCTCGCCCAGCCTGCTTCATCTAGAGGGATCACTTTGGTCTCGTTCGGCGTGCGGCGGGGATCGAAATGCAGTGATCCCCCAACCTCGCAGGTACTAATAACCTTGCTTCCCATTTGCTGCAAAAACTCGGCATGCTTGCGGAAAGCTTCCAGCTCTGATTCACGGTAGCCGGGATCAGAGAACAGCACCGATTTCCATTGGGAGACGAGCTGGATATTCCGTTTCGAAAGCTCCTGCTTAAGCAGCTCGATATCGGTCGGAAACTTTCTGCCCATCTCCGTACCATTCAAGCCGAGTGCTTGAATGTCGTCCAAAATTTGCTCGTAAGTCGTATGCTCACCATGCTCCTTTACGTCTTCGCCGACCCAATTGATCGGATGAACGCCTAATTGAAAAGGAAACAACGCCATCTATAATCCCTCCTAGTAGGCTTTTGCCTGTGCCAGCTTTTGGTTCATTTCGTTATGCGCCGCAACGACCTTTGCACTCTCCGATACAGCTGGAATGCCAACATTCCACCACGACTCGTAGCCGCCCGTATTCGTGCCGGCCAAAACGGGAATTTCGATTAGCGTCGAGCGCGTTTCTGCCTTCGCTTCCTTCAGCGCTTGGCGAAGTTCCTCTGCATTAGACGCTTTGTAAGAAGCAAGACCCAAACTGCGGGCATGGGCTGCAAAATCGATTGGCAATGGCTCACCGGTATAACGGCCAGACTCTGGCTCGCGGTAGCGGAATTCATTGCCGAAGCCATCGCTGCCATGCCCGCGCTGTAGGTTATGAATGCATTGGTAGCCGTGATTATCGAACAACAGCACCGTCAGCTTTCTTCCTTCCTGCAAGCTAGTCACCAGCTCGGAGTGAAGCATCAAATAGCTTCCATCTCCTACAAGGGCATAAACTTCCCGTTCGGGCTCAGCCAGTGCAGCGCCAAACGCGCCGCTCACCTCGTATCCCATGCAGGAGAATCCGTACTCCATATGGTAGCCGCCCGGCGAGCCAACCCGCCACAACCGTTGAAGATCGCCCGGCAGGCTGCCTGCTGCGCAGACGATTACAGCATCTTCATCAATCGTTTCATTGATGACGCCGAGTGCGTGCGTTTGCGCAAAGCCATCTTCCCGCTCAAGCGTATACAGCCGGTCAATTTCTGCATTCCACTCTGCGTTGATGTCAGCAATCTCGCCGTCTTTGTAGGCAGATGAATATCCCGCTTCAGCAAGTCCTTCCGTGAGCAGTCGGATCGCTTCCTTCGCATCCCCCGAAAGAGCCGTGCCTTCCAGCTTTGCCGCATCCATACGGTTGATGTTGATATTCAGAAATTCGACGTCCTGATGAGGGAAGGCCGACTTGGAGGATGTCGTAAAGTCGGAGTAACGCGTTCCGACGCCAATGATCAAGTCTGCTTCTTTAGCCAGCTTGTTTGCAGCCAATCCGCCGGTTACGCCAATGCCTCCGACGTTTAGCGGATGATTCCAAGGCAAGGAGCCCTTGCCCGCTTGCGTCTCGGCGACTGGAATGCCGAATTTTTCGGCGAATGCGGCAAGCGCCTCCGTCGCGAAGGAATATTGCACGCCTCCACCTGCTACGATAAGCGGTTTGCGCTTCGAGGCTACGAGCTCGACCGCTCGTTTTACCGCCTCAATCGAAGGCTGCTGACGATCCACAACATGAACCCGCTTCTCAAAGAAGGATGCCGGGTAATCGTAAGCTTCCGCCTGCACATCCTGTGGCAAAGCAAGCGTCACCGTTCCGGTATCCGCCGGATCCGTCAACACCCGCATCGCTTGAAGGGCTGCGCTCATCAATTGCTCAGGACGCACAATGCGATCCCAATATTTACTCACCGGCTTGAAGCAGTCTGTCGCCGCAATCGTATAGTCATGTCCGGCTTCCAATTGCTGCAGCACCGGATCAGGCTGTCTGGATGCAAAGTTATCTCCCGGTAGGAGCAGCAGCGGGATGCGGTTAACCGTCGCCGTTCCGGCTGCGGTTACCATATTCAAAGCGCCGGGACCGATCGAAGTCGTACAAGCGTAAATGCTTGTGCGGTTCAATTGCTTGGCATACGCGGTCGCCGCATTCGCCATTCCTTGTTCGTTTTTGCCCTGTATGAAAACCAAGCTGCCCGGGCTCCGTTCCAATGCTTCGCCGATACCCGTCACGTTGCCGTGGCCGAAAATTCCCATTACTCCAGCTACGAACTTCGTTTCTGCACCGTCAATGGAAATGTATTGTTGATCGAGAAATTTCAATAAGGCCTGTGCCATTGTTAGCCGGATTGTGCTCATAATATCCTCCTCGACTACTGAGTTAAGCGCTTATTATATAAACGCTTTCAAAACAACCACATGTTTGATAATAATTATAGGTAAAGCGCTTAATCTATATATTACATATATGCGCTGTGCAAATCAATCATAATTTAAGGAGGAAATTTCTTGTTTGGCTATTATAGTAATCAGGTGCCAGTTTGGATTTTCTTCAGAGGAATTGCAGAAGGATCGACGAAGGGAGTTTTATTAGAGTATGTACGTATAAATATAGTATGAAAAGAAGTGTTCCATTTGTGGAAAAATCCACTTAGATCCTCATATTCAAGCAGTAAATAAAATGTTTAAATTACATATCTCTCTTCCAAATAACAGTGTGGATTATTGGCAGATCCCCCGCTTCTTCACGCGACATCAGCGCCATCTCCCTCATAACCCCACGTTTGAAGGGATAGGCTTTCATCATTTGCTCAAACCCGCTGAGACCATTCGTGTAAAAATCCTCCATCTTAAGTTCTTCCCGCCACAATGGTTAGTAAATGCTTCCGGAATTGTACTTTTTGGACGTTTTCAACCAGGCGGTGGGCTCCAAGGCGACGCGAAAGCGATGGATGGCAGCATGATGAGCAGCAAGCCGACGACCAGCTTAGAATTCCAGGAAAGCTTGGACAAAACCGGTATCATCGCGAACACCCCCCATTGCTGTCTGGATAGCCTATTTCCCCTGATAAAAAAAGAAAACCCGCGATTTACGCGGGAAGGAATGTGTACATGCTTTCGACATCACGATTTACGCGACAATTTGTAAAGAAAAGAAAAACCCGGAACGATAACTGTGCAGGTTTTGCCGCAGTCGTCTTGGGCGTCTACCCTTTGATTCCTGCTAGATCGGCCACCCATACTTATCATCGAGTTGGTCGATATTCCGGGCAGATATTTCTCCGGCACCGCCGTAGCAGCCTCCTTGGACAACAGATCGCCCAATTTCGTGTTTTCGTTAAAGGCTATTTCCTTCGCCTCATTCATTGCAGGTTGTTCGTCGTTACTCACGACGCTGCGGAGTTGCTCAAGCATCCCGGATAGCGTCTCCTCGTTCATCGCTCCTCCGGAGAAGGGAAGGAGCGCGCGGAGCGGACATCAATGCTCCCATCGTCGCACCTCAAAGAAAAATTAAAAAAACTGACGCCGATTGAATACCGGCGCCAATTCGTATCCTTGATTATTCGTGCACTTTCGGAAGAAGAAGTCCATGCGATACCAGAAAATGATCGGCATGCCTCAGTGTGTCAAAGAAATCGTCGTTTCCATCTTCCCGATAATTGAAAAAACCATGCTCTCGATGTTCGTAGGGAATAATCGTACATAAGTTGCCGTGACCTTCCATTTGGCGCTGGAAATCAAACACGCTTTGAATCGGAACGAGTTCATCGGATGTACCGTGAAAGATCATGGTCGGCGGAAGCCCCACGCGAATGCGATGAATCGGCGATATCTCGAGCGAACGTCCCCCTAATCCGATCGTAGAAGTATCCAGTGCCGGATTGAACAGAAGCATGGCGGCCGCCGGACATGTCCAATTAGTTTCGGCTTGTGCCGCGATAACGGAACAGGCCGCTAAATGTCCTCCCGCCGAACCCCCTCCGACCACGATTTTGTCAGGACTGAAACCGAACGTCTCCGAAAGTTCGATAATCCTTCGAAGAGCAGCTCTAGCATCCTCTACGCACTCGAATGGAGTAACCCCGTGCCTTGACTTCACGCGGTATTCCGGCGCGACGGCGATCATCCCTCTGGAAGCAAAGTACTCGCACTGCATATGAAATTGATCAGGAGATCCGAAAGTCCAGCCGCCTCCAAAAAACAGGACAATGACACTCCTCTCTTTGGTAGCAGAAACATCTTCATGGGGAAGATAGAATCGCAATAGCAAACTCGTGCCGTCGGCGGCCTGAAAGCGCTCTTCGATTCTTCTATTAGATTTATTCCGATTATGGTTCACTTGCATATACTTCCCTCCGAAGTGTGATATTCGATCCGACAAATATATGGATTTTCGTTTGGTCTCGTTTACCCTTCGATTCCTGCAAGTTCGGCCACGACGGCCATGAAGATTTCATTGCTCATGTTCGCTTGCGGGATGGCGGCCAATTGCTTGAGTGAGAAGTCTTTACCCATACTTATCATCGGGTTGGTCGATATTCCGGACAGATGTTTCTCCAGCACCGCCGTAGCCGCCTCGTTGGACAGCAGATCGCCCAATTTCGAGTTCTCGTTAAAGGCTATTTCCTTCGCCTCATTCATTGCAGGTTGTTCGTCGTTACTCACGGCGCTGCGGAGTTGCTCAAGCATCCCGGACAGCGTCTCCTCGTTCATCGCTCCTCCGGAGAAGGGAAGGAGCGCACGGAGAGGAAGGTAGCGCATCATCGCCATCATCATCTCGCCCGATACGGCCTCCGACGATACCGTTTGTGGCATCTTGCTTTGCAATTCCAGAAGAACCGGAATCGTACGCGGATCGGACATCAACGCTCCCATCGTCGTGTTGCGATTGAACGTCGGAACGATTTCCGTCGTCGATTGCACATTCACGGTCACTTGCAGCTCGATGTTCCGCGAGGAACGACCGATCAACACGTCGTACGCGCCTGTTTCGGCATGCCAGTCTTTGAACTCGACGTCGTAGAACGCGAAGCTCCGCTTATCGAGCGTGAAGATCACCGTCTTCTCTTCATCGGGCTCCAGCGCCACTTTGGCGAAGCCCTTCAATTCCTTCTCCGGACGAATAACGGCGGAATCCTTCGCACTTACATAAAGCTGCACCGTCTCTTTGCCGAAACGGGAGCCTGTATTTTTCACCTTGACGCTCGCCTGAACAGTTTCTTGGTCGGTGATCTCGGTCCGGTCCAGCTTCAGCTCCGAATAGGCGAAGGTCGTATAGCTTAGGCCGTGACCGAACGGGAACAACGGCTCGATTTCCTTGGCGTCGTAGTAACGATAGCCGACGAACAGCCCTTCGCGATATTCCACCCGATCGCCTTCGCCCGGGAAGAACGGGTGCGACGGATTGTGCTTCAATGTCTTAGGGAACGTTTCCGCCAGCTTGCCGTTCGGATTCACGTCGCCGAACAGAAGGTCAGCGATCGCGCCACCTAGCGCCTGTCCGCCCAAATACGCTTCGAGTACGGCTTTGACGCTGCCGATCCAAGGCATGACGATCGGCGCTCCGTTGCTGAGTACAACGATGACGTTCGGCTGAACGGCCGCGAGTCGTTCGATCAACCTAATTTGATTGGCAGGCAAATCCAGATGCGTCCGATCGTAGCCCTCCGATTCGTACCGATCGGGCAGACCAAGGAACACGACGGCCGTATCGGCTTCCTTCGCCCGTGCCATCGCTTCCTCGACCAGCGATTCGACGGTCTCGTCACTGTCCAGTTCATAACCTCGCGCGAATAAGATATCCGCAGCGCCTCCGGTCGATTTCGCGAACTCTTCGCGGATATCATCCAGCTTCGTCGGATTGACGTGCGAGCTGCCGCCGCCTTGATATCGCACCTTTTCGGCCAACGCGCCGATGATCGCGATTCTGCCTTTCTTCGGAAGCGGCAAAATGTTACCCTCGTTCTTGAGCAGCACCATCGTGTCCCGCGCGGTTTCCCTGGCTAACCGGTGATGCGCTTCTTTGTCGTAGGTAGAGTCGGTTTTCTTGTTGTCGACCGCTTTGAGAACGACCGATAACAGCCGTCCGACTGATCGATTCAGCGCGTCCTCCGACAGCTTTCCACTACGAACGGCTTCCACGATCTTGGCTAGGCCGATGCCATGGCTCGCCGGCATCTCAAGCTCCATGCCAGCGGCGACGCTGTCGACCGCCTCGTTGACTGCGCCCCAATCCGAGACGACGATCCCCTCGTGTCCCCATTCCTTCTTCAAAATGTCGTTGAGCAAATATTCGTTCTCAGAGCAATACGTACCGTTCAACTTGTTGTAGGCCGACATGACGGTCCAAGGCTGCGACTTCTTGACAGCCGTCTCGAAGCCCGTTAAGTAAATTTCCCGCAAGGAGCGCTCGTCTACGACGGCATCGGTCGTCATCCTGCGGTGCTCTTGGTTGTTGACAGCGAAATGCTTTAACGATGACCCTACGCCTTGGCTCTGCACGCCACCGATATGCGAAGCGGCCATCTCCCCGGTCAAATACGGATCCTCCGAGAAATATTCGAAATTGCGGCCGCAAAGCGGAGATCGTTTAATGTTCGCGCCCGGACCGAGCAGAATGGAGACGCCTTCCGCTTGGCTTTCTTTCCCTAACGCTTCGCCTACCCTGCGAATCAATTCACGATCCCATGTGCTGGCCAACCCGGCCGCCGATGGGAAGCAGGTTGCAGGAGCGCTCTCATTAAGACCCAAATGATCTGCTTGCCCTGCTTGTTTACGCACGCCATGCGGGCCGTCGGTCATCATGATCGAAGGAATGCCGAGCCGTTCGATCTCTTTCGTCGTCCAGAAGCTATCGCCCGAGCAAAGACCGGCTTTCTCTTCCAACGTCATTTGTGCAATCCATTCGCTAATTTTTTGTTCCATTGTTATTCCTCCCAAATAGGATATTCGATCGTGTGGGGGACCAGTTCTCCGTTCGTCTCGAAATCACCGAACCGATTGCGGAGCCAAGCGGTCGAAAGCTTAAACCAATGAGCAAAATCCGCGTTGACCAAGTATCCCATTCCTCCCGAACTCGATGGCGTAGCAAGTGACAAACCATGGACGCCGTTCTGGAAAATATGCAATTCGAACGGAACCTCTGCACGGCTCATCGCTGTCGCGAAAGCGAGCGCATTGTTCACGGGAACGACGGCGTCCTCGAACGTATGGAAAATAAAGGCTGGAGGCGTCGAAGCGTCCACATGCTCGTCGACCGCTGGCATTGGCGAACGCAAGAGATGATTCATTGTCGACAATATGCAAGGATAGCCCAATATCAAGGCATTCGGCCTGCTACTGCCCATCGTTCCTAGCGAGGCGGCCAAATGTCCTCCGGCGGAAAAGCCGCAAACTGCGATTTTATCCGGATCTACACCCCATTCCTCGCTATGCTTCCGGATGAGTTCCAGCGCCTCTTCCGCATCGTTCAGCGGCCTTGGAAACGCGGCATTCTCAAAAAGCGAATATCTTAATACGAAAGCATGATAGCCTTCGGCCAAATAAGACATCGCGATCGGTTCGGCCTCTCTGTCCGAGCAAAAGTAATACGCGCCTCCAGGACAAATCAGCACGGCGGGGCGAACGTCGGCGTTCCGCATTTCCAGTGAAGGATCCAATAGATATGCCGTTAACGTAACGTTCTCATTGGTTAAGGGGATGACCGAAATTTTCATCGAAAGTCTCCTTTTAGAGATTAATCGTAATCGCTACCAAGCCGTGCGCCGGAATCGTTAGTCGCAGCGTATATTCTTCCTCCGAGCTAATCGGATCGATCGTATCCGTAACGGGGATCGACGCTTCGAACAGTTCGGACAGCTGACCCTTGTTCGGATATTCCGGACTCCCGATCTCTACCTATTTCTTTCTCGGATTCGCGCTGTCTCCATCGACCCTCTCGATCTGCGCGGTTTTCCGGGAAGTCACTCCGCGCAGTCGAATGTATACTTCTTCATCGCTAATGGGCCGATGAGGAACTTGATGATTATAAACGATCGCCGCTCATCGTCGCCGCCATCTCGACCGTCGACTCAGCATCGCATTCGACCGGGAGGCGGGTCGTTCCCATCCGATTTAGCATTTCGAACATCCGATAGGTCGGCTTCGGAATGCCGTGTATCGTCTGAAGCCCCATCCCGTGATGGAAAGGCATCGAGGATTGCTGCGACTCCTCGAACAAGTCGGAGAAGGTCCAATAAGCATAAATGTCCGCGATACCGTCAAGATCGAAGATCGTTTTGGCAGTCAACACGGCTACGCGAGGTTCATCGAAATCGTTCTCGTAGGCGGAATTCCATTCCGTGTAATACAACGGCAGACCCCCCGCTTCTTCACGCGACTTCATCGCCATATCCTTCATAACCCCGCGTTTGAAGGGATAGGTTTTCATTGTTTGCTCAAACCCGCTGAGACCGTTCGTGTAGAAATCCTCGATCTTGAGTTCTTCCCGCCACAGCGGCTCGTCCGTCGGATACTGGTGCGTCGATACGAAGTCGATCCCGGTCTCCTTGCAGAAGGCAAGAAATTCGGGAATCCATGAATTTTTGGAAGTCGCGGGACCGCCTACCGGAATTTGCGCGTCGATTTCTTTAATCGCTTTAACGGAATGTTGGTAAAGCTTAAAATAGTCCTCCATTGTTCCGGTCCAGAAGAAGGGAATCAGATTGGGCTCGTTCCACACTTCGAAATACCAGGTGCGCACCTCTTCCAGCCCATACCTTTCGACCAGATGCTGCACGAGCCTGCGAATCAGCTCTTCCCATGCTTCATAGTCGGATGGCGGCGTGGTGTTGGCTTTATAATGGAAAATCGTGTTCTGCCCGGAAGCTAACTCTTCCGGCATGAAGCCCAACTCAACGAAAGGCTTCATCCCGTTTTCCAGCAAAAAATCGAATATGGAGTCGATTGTATAGAAAGAATAAGCCAAATTTCCATTCCACGGGTTTCTGACAAATACGCTCATGCGGTCGTCCAATAGACCATGGAACCGAACGTACCGAAAACCCATATCCATATGAGCTTTCTTTAATTGACGTCTCCAGTCTTCGCGAAGCCCCATATACGCATGGCAGCTCCCAACACAAGTTTCCCAGTAATGCGGAAAAGAAGTACCTTCGTTTGTCATGTCCAACGTAAGGTTAATTGCCATTGCAGTAGCCTCCACTAAAAAGTATCGATTTCAATTTCTACATACAGGATATAACCGTTCGCAACCGCCCACTATTCTGTTCTCGACTTTCTAATGTCACGAAGTCGAACAACCGATTTTATCATCATTTTTTAAACACGATGGTGTTGAACGATTCGGGCTCAAGTTCGAACGCTCGAGTGACGGCTCCATTTGACAAACGTACGACTCGCGAATCCTTGAAGGGATTGGACATCACGACAACAAACGTGCCGTCCGGAGTTTCGAAGGCGACGGAATTCCCCGTCCAATGCCCTTTCGTTCCAACCCGCTTGGAGCCCTTGGGGACGAAATGGGCGAAATGCTTCATCACATAGTACTCCGGATTGAAGAGAAGATGACCTGCCGCGTTGTGGGATCAACCGTAATCATCGAATTCTGCTCCCACCCCCAAGTGCTGCAACCCTTCGGCTCGAGAGCCATGTTCCAATACACGTAAGCGTTGACGCTCAATCAAGGGCGTAATCACTTGCGCCGATCGGCAGTCGGCAAATGGTGAATCTGTGATCTCCTTCGGGATGAAACAAGGAATGGAGCAATTCTGCCCGCTGTTCTTCCCTCAGATGGCCCAAAGCCGTGAATCCCTGCTCATTGAAACATCCGCCAAAGCCCTCCACGGTTTGGAAGGTGTCCAAGGTAATCGTCAGGCTTGCCGCTTCGGCATCCGAAGTTTTCGGAGCTTCAGGGGCCGGAATTGCTTTGCCTCTCCATCGGGACGTCTCTGTGCTTGATATCCAACGAATGGTTTGTTGTGTCATTGTAATACCTTCTTGATTGAATATCAGTCCGTCAGGCAGTTCGTCGCCGCTTTCTGCTGATTCTGATCCCAATCCACAGCAAGAGAGAAAGCGCGATCAAAGCTCCCGCCGAATAAGAAATCGTTTTGATGTTAGGGATCGTGAAATTTAATTTAAATTCGTTAGATTTGAATAATTTCATACTCCATACTAAGGTTCGCCCACGGTCTCTAATTTCTTCCGCATTGTTTTTGCCCGGCTTGAGCGGCGCCGTAAGAAGAAATTCAAAGTGGATCTGCTTTTGTATGAGACTTTTCACAAATGGATTCATAACTGGATTCTCTGGTGACCCAGCCCCGAATTCCTTATTCGTCATTAGTTGTTCCATATCGACGGTTACGAAGATTTTCACTTTTGTATAAAAAAACTTCTTCTTTTCCTCGCGCTCTATCGTAACCCCCTCTGGTAAGGAGATATGATCCAGGTCGCGAAGGTTGATCGTTCGGGAAACCGCGAATCCGACTCGCCCACCCTGCTCGTAAGGCTTCACTTCCATGTTTTTCTCTCGAAATTGCTCCGTTATCCGTTTCATCAAATCGGGCATGCCGATTAAGGCAATCATTTCCCTGTTAATCGACAAATCCATATTCAGATCGGCCGTTCCATTCCGATGCACAGTGATATGTGCAGTGCCTGATGCGCAGGATGACAGCAAACATAAGCATAGGAGCAAGAATCCGGCTCGGATCCAAAGAACGCAAGAACGCATCAAAGTCATTCCTTTCCCGATGCTTTCTGGGGGTTCTGACAAAAGAAAGGGAGTCACCGCTAGGAGACACCCTTTCGAATTGAATTGAATTGAATTGAATTGAATTGATTTAATTCCTCTGGAATACATCATGTTCTCGTCGACAAAAACGAAAACTATTGGACCCCTTCAAGATCGGCTACGACTTCAGCGAGTTTTGCCGGAGACATTCCAGCTTGCGGAAATCCGGACAATTGCTTGAGTGTAAAGCCCTTCGCCATGCCGATCATTGCATTCTTAGAAATTCCTGGCAAGTGTTTTTCCAATACAACCGTTGCGGCCTCGTTGGCGAGCAAATCGCCCACCTTCGAATTCTCCGTAAATAACATTTTCTAACCTCCACATTCCATATTTTCTAACCTATACCCATCTTATCGAAATCCGAGAAGCCAAACTATCGCTTATCCGACTTCTTCTTTTGTGTTTTAACGACTTCTTAAGGTGTCGAGTGATCGTTTTTAGACTGGATAGACTCGCCCTCCACGTCAATGTTGGGCGTGATTCGATCCAGCCATTTCGGATAGAACCATGCGGCTTTGTTCATTAACATCATGGCGGCCGGAACGATGGTCATCCTGACGATGAACGCATCGACAAGAATGCCGAATGCCAATGATAGGCCCATCGATTTAATCATCGTGTCCTCGGCGAACACGAAACTGGCGAATACGGCGATCATGATGAGTCCTGCCGCGGACACGACCGTTCCGCTGGTTTTCAATCCCCCGAGCACCGCGCGCTTCGGATTCCCGCTATGCGAATATTCTTCTCTCATCCGGCTGACAAGGAACACCTCGTAATCCATGGCCAAACCGAACAGGATGCCCGCTACCAGGATCGGCAGGAAACTAAGAACCGGCCCCGGCTGAGGAATGCCGAAAAATTTGGAGAAATGGCCGTCCTGAACGACAAAGACGATAAACCCGAGGGTGGCAGACAACGTTAGCAAATAGCCTAACACCGCTTTGATCGGAATAAGGATGGAGCGGAACACCATGCCGAGCAAAATGATCGCAAGGCTTACGATCAATATCGCAAATCGCGGCAGCACTTGATTGAGCTTGTCCGAAATGTCGATGTTCATCGCCGCAGTTCCCGTCACCATGATCTCCACATGGGATGCCTCGAGAATGTCGGTCGCTTTATCCCGGATATTCGTGACCAATTCCTTCGTTTTTGCATCCAGAGGACCCGTAACGGGAATCACGTTTAACATAGCCAACCGTCCCGACGCGTCCGGAATCGGCTCGCTCATTATCGCAATATCGGGCAAGGAACGCAGCTCGTTCGTTGCTTGACGGATTTTCCCCTGCGGATCGGTCTCGCTCTCCGACCTGGCTATAATGACAAGCGGACCATTAAAGCCTGGTCCAAACGCTTCTGCAAGTAAATCGTATGCGCGGCGTTCCGTATGCTCTTCGGATTTCATTCCGTTGTCGGGAATGCCGGTTTTCAGATGCAGCGCCGGGTAGCTAATGAACAACAATAACAGGATGGCAACGATTCCGACGGGAAGCGGATATTTACTAACAAATCTTCCCCATGCATTCGAAGCTGGATCGGATTTGGGCTTCGTAGTCTTCGCGGCTTTCGCGCGCGGACGGAGCCTTTCGCCGGCGATTCCCAATATGGCGGGAACGAAAATGACGGCAACCAAAATGGCGATAAAGACGGTGACGGCAGCTGCGACCCCCATTGCGGTCAGGAACGGGATATTCGCCACGGCCAGCCCGAGAAGCGCGATAATAACCGTCATTCCCGCGAACACGACGGCGCTGCCAGCCGTGCCGTTGGCAAGAGCCGCCGATTGCTCGATGCTTTTTCCTTCCGATAGATTTTGTCTGTACCGTGAGATTAAAAACAATGCATAATCAATGCCGACGGCGAGGCCGAGCATTACGGCAAGGGACAACGACACAGAAGACATGGATATAAAATTCGAACTGATCATGATGATCATGATGCCGATGCCAAGCCCGAGAAGCGCCGTCAGTATCGGCAGGCCAGCAGCTAGAAATGAAGCGAAGGTCAGCGTCAGAATTACGTATGCGATCCCGATACCGACGGCTTCGGCGATGCCTCCGACTTCCACCTCTTGCGGTCCGGCATTGTCGCTATACTCGATTTGAATACCAGCACCGCGCGACTCTTCGACCGTTCGAGCCAATAGGTCCAGCGAAGATTCGGGAACCTCCCCCGGTTTGTTCTTGTAAATAAGGGTCGCATATCCGATCTTCTTGCTTGCGTTTAGGGAACCGTATTGGAAAGGATCCCTAATCTCCAGAACTTCCGGATCGCGTTTAAACTTATCCAACAGGCCCATCAGTTTTTGTTGGTTGGACTGCGAATCCAATGTCTCCTCTTGCAGTGCCTTGAAGACGATCTGCATCGTTGCGTTGCTGGTGGCGTTGGCTTGCGGGAACGATTGATTCAAGACTGCTAGCGTTTTTTCGGATTTCGTTCCGGGAATCGATAAGTCCCCGTTGAACGACGAGCCTAATCCTTTCCCCAACACTAACATCAAGGCAAGCACCGCTATCCCGACAATCAGCAAGAGGTACTTTTTGCGAACGGCCCAGCCTCCTAATCGATAGAGTAAAATAGACATCTGCTGACCCTCAACCCTTCTGATAGTTATGTTCGTTCGATGCGGAGCGCTTGTCGAGGTCAAAGCGTACGGTCTTTTCCTCACTCGGCTGAAGCTGCATCTTATTGAATGTGATCATTCTCGATTCGTACTCCCCTTAGACCAGCTCGAAATCCGCTGCTTGCAACTCTCTCGAATTAGGGCCTACGAACAACCGGAAGTCTCCCGCTTCCGCTTGGAATTTCCCGTTCGGGGTGTAGTATTTCAATTCCTCTTCCGTGACGGAGAACGTTACGTCTTCGCTTTCCCCCGGCTGCAGCTTGATTTTCCGGAATCCTTTCAGCTCTTTCACCGGGCGGACGACGGTGCCGTATAGATCCTGAATATACAACTGAACCGTTTCTTCCCCAGCCATTTTCCCCGTGTTGGTCACCGTGACCGTCGCGGCGATCGTATCCGCCGAAGTCATCCGATTGCGATCGAGTCGAATGTCAGAGTAAGTAAACGTCGAATAGCTAAGTCCGTAACCGAACGGATATAGCGGTTCGTTCGGACCGTCGATATATTTGGAAATGAACTTTTGATTGCTGTTGCTTTCCGTCACCGGCCGTCCGGTGTTAAAGCTATTGTAATAGATCGGCACTTGCCCCGCCTTGGCCGGGAAGCTCATCGAAAGCCGACCGGACGGGTTCGTGTCTCCGAAAAGCATATCTGCGATGGCATGTCCGGCTTGCGATCCGAGGAACCACGTTTCGACGATGGCGTCCACATGTCTCTCGAACCACTCGAGCACGAGCGGCCGACCGTTCGTAAGCACGAGTACGACTGGCTTGCCAAGGCCGGCGATTTTCTCCGCCAATCGAAGCTGCACTTCCGGCATGACAAGGTCCAACCGGGAAGCGGCTTCGCCCGACATGTCGCTGCTCTCGCCGAGCGCAAGAATGATGATGTCCGCGTTCTCAGCGATCGCTACCGCTTGCTCCAAACCGCCCTCGATTTCTCTTTCTACGCCGCAGCCTTCCGCGAACAGCAGGCGATCGGCCGCGATTCCTTTCGCTTCGAGCCCTTGACGAAGGGTAACCGTCTCGTCGCCGTAACGGGAAAATTGCCATGGGCCAAGCAGGTCCTTGCTGCTGCCGAACGGTCCGATGACGGCGATCGTTCCGTCCTCCTTCGCAAGCGGCAGCACTCCGTCGTTCTTAAGCAGCACGATGGACTTGCTGGCCAATTCGCGGCTCGCCTGCAAATGAGTCTCGTGGAAATGATATTCTGCTTCTTTCTCCGGCCGCACGTAACGGAACGGATCGTCCATTAACCCGCATTTGTACTTGTACGTCAGAATGCGTCTTACCGCCGCGTCCAACTGCTCTTCCAGAACGAGCCCTTCTTCGACCAATTGCGGCAGCTGATCGTACGCCCGGGTCACCATTTCGATGTCCATCGTCGCGTCGAGCGCTTTCTTGGCCGCTTCTTTCGAATCTTTAGCTTTACCGTGAACGACGATTTCCTCGATCGCGCCATAGTCGGAAATCAGGATGCCGTCGAACCCAAGCTCCTTCCGAAGCAGATCATTCATGACAGCCTTGTTGGCGGCTACCGGAATCCCTTGATAAATATTAAACGAATTCATGACCGAACCGGCTCCCGCTTCGATCCCCGCGCGGAACGGCGGCAAATAGACATTGCGCAACGTTCCTTCGGAAATATCGACGGTGTTGTAGTCGCGCCCCGCCTCGGCCGCACCGTAAGCGATGAAGTGTTTCAAGCAGGCGATAATGGTCTCCTGACTAAACAATCCATCGCCCTGAAACCCTTTGACTTGCGCTTCGGCAACGAGCGATCCCAAGTAGGGATCCTCTCCCGCTCCTTCCACGACCCGACCCCACCTGGGATCGCGCGTAATGTCGACCATCGGTCCGTGATTGTACGTAATTCCGGAGGCGCTCGCTTCTTTCGCAGCGATGGCGCAAGCTTGCTCGATCGCTACCATGTCCCAGCTGCACGACCAAGCGAGCGGCACGGGAAAAATCGTCTGATGGCCATGAATGACGTCCGCGTTAAACAACAGCGGAATGCGGTGCGGTGATTGTTCCACGGCGATTTTCTGCAACTCGAATACGCGGCTAATATCGAAAGCCCCCAGGATAGATCCGGCTTTGCCTTCGGCAACGAGCTTCTCCGGAGCTTCAGATTCGACGTCTCCGCCGAACGAGAAACTCGACGCCATGCATTGACTCATTTGACCTACTTTATCGTAGACGGACATCTTGGCGAGGAGCTTCTCCACTTCCTCCGCTATATCCTCGTCAGATCTCTCCATGACGCCGCTTACGCGATAGTTCTTAACTTGTTCCAACAGCCCTTCCGCAAGGGACTGCCCTTCGCCAGGATGGAACTCGAACGCCAGCTGGGCAAGTGTCGGCAGATCCAGGGTGCCCGTGAACGTTTCGCCAGAAAAATCCAGATTCATCGAAATTACCAAGTCGCCTAACACTCCCGACTTGCCGGTCGCGCAGATGCAGCCACCTTCCACGGTAACCTTGTCGAAATCTACCGATATGGGATAGGGATCCATGGCAAGGTAAAGCGTAACCTTACCGTTCAGTTCACCAATCTTTATTTTTAGCATGACTTGCGACGCAACGTTCGCGTGATATTTTCCTATCATAATTGAAATACCTCCGTTTTTTAAAAACTCCGAACCACTTCGGGAGCGGCTCGGAAGTTTGATTGCCCTTACGAATTACGGTTGTTGTGTCTTGGCCCAAGCATCAAGCTGCTTCTGCTTCTCGACGATAATTTTGTCGATACCCGCATCTCTTAACTTGTCGATAAAGATAGGCAAGTTCTTCTCCGGATCGATTGTACCCGTCTCCAACACTCGCTTGTATTGATTGATGACGTTTGAAACTGCCGTCATTTCGTTCTTTACCGGTTCCACGTTGAAGGTGAAGCCAAGCGCTTTGGATTTAATCGCCCCCTTGTTAAAGGCGTCCATTTTCCCCCAAATTTCCGGATCTTCTCCCTTAAACACGTAGGAAAGGAATTGATTTCCCATCAGCCAGTTCAAGTTCAATCTGTACGGATGATTCGTTACGTCGAGTCCCGCCGGGAATTCGATCGTATTATCCGATCCGGCCACTTTAACGTAGTGTTTGCCTTCGATCCCGTAGTCGAGCAAATTCACGATCTGAGGATCCGAGAACATCAAGTTAAGGAACATTACGGAGCGTTCAGGGTCATTCGCGTTTTTCGGGACGACCCACATGGTTTTGGTGACCTCTAAGGTCGTTGCGACCGGGGAAGCCAACTCAACCGTCACGTACTCCCGGCCGGACGTTCTAGCTTCTTGAGCCGCGAACCCTGGCTTCATCCCCGCCGTGTTCGAGAAAAGCTTGCCTGCCTTCATAAGATCGCTCGTTTGCGTTTGGTTCGTCGCGGCATCCTTCAGCACGTAGCCGGCTTCGTACCATTTCCGGAACCGTTTCAGCAATGCGGCGTATTCTGGCATCTCGTATTGATTGACGACCTTAAGGCCGTTGTCGTTTGCGGGAAGAATCCCTATTCCGTCTCCTAGGAGATCTCCGAGCCGCAGGATGTCAATGAAAGTCGATCCCAACCCGCCCGGGGCAATCGGTGTGACGCCCGGCTCTTTATCCTTGATCAATTGTAGAACCGGCTCGAGATCGTCCAACGATTTGATTTTGCTTACGTCGATGTTGTATTTATCCACCAAATCTTTACGGAAGAGAATGCCTTGATTGGCTGCTAAATCCCTTACGCTCGTTACTCCGTAGGTTTTTCCGTTGATTATCCCGGCTTGAAGATACGAATTGCCGAGAGCTTCCGCAATGCCGCTTCCGCGGGATGCGAGCAGTTCATCGATCGGAAGGAGCTGCCCTTTGGCTACGGCTCCCGAATAACCGCCAACTGTAACCGTAAGATCGAGCTTTTCGTTGCCGCTCAGCATCAGGTTCATTTGCTGATTCCAGTTTCCGAAGCTGATCGGCATTAGTTTGACAGTGGCATTGATTTTAGCCTTTACGATTTTGTTGATTTCGTCTTGAACGAGTCCCAAGTCTTTCGGTTCGGCGCCGAAAATCGGGAAAGCAACCGTCAGTTCGACCGGCTTCAAGCCGTTGTCGCCGCCTGCATTCGCGCCGGAGCTTGCAGGACTTGCATCAGGAGACGAATTGTTGTCGTTGTTGCCCGAAGAACATGCGGCAAGCAGAAGCACGAACGCCATTACGCTCGCGAGCATGAGACGGGAAATCGAAGTATTTTTTCTCATTTGAAGATTACCCCCATCTAGAAGTTTGTGTAACTGATTATCATGTTATCGTTTGCGAGTAAGGGGCTCTAGCAGTTAGACGACTTTCTGCATAGTGTTATGCCGACTTTATGTCATACGGCCCCTACCTACTCTTCGAGAAGAAACCGTCCAATCTGCCGATACATTTCCTTCACGGAATCGATTTCCGTCATGAATAGAAACGCATGCAGCACGCCTTCCGCGCGTTCGATCTGAACGGGGATTCCGAAACTTCTTAACTTCTTGCCGTAAGCTTCCCCTTCATCGCTGAGCAAGTCGTATTCCGCCGTCAAGATAAGAGCAGGAGGCAAACCCGCTAAATTGTCTGAACGAATCGGAAATGCATATGGATCGTTCAGATCCGGCTTCCCCGTAAAATACAACTTGAGGTAGTAATCCAAATCTCGTTTCGTAAGCATATTGTCCGTGCCATGAAGATCGATGGAAGGATATGGTGATTCCATCCCCAGCTCGTAGTAGTCGACAGCTGGAACGATCAAAAGCTGCTTCGACAAACGGGGGCCGTTGAGGTCTCTGCACATCAGCGCGACGGCGGCCGCCAAGTTCCCTCCGGCACTCTCCCCGCCAACCGAAATGCGCGAGCGATCTACGTTTAACACGTCGCTATGCTCCGAAGCCCACCGAATGACCGCGTAACAATCTTCAAGACCCGCCGGGTATGGATTCTCCGGGGCAAGCCGATAATCGACCGAAATGAGCAGATGTTCGCTTTGATTGGCAATCAATCTGCATTGCGTATCGCAGGTATTGATGTTGCCCGATACCCATCCGCCGCCATGAAAGTAAACAAGCAGTGGGTATGGGCGTCTCCCCGCGCTCAGCGGCGTATAAATCCGAATCTGGATGTCTCCTTCTGATCCGGGGATATGCCGATCTTCTACGCTTCCGACAGCCGGTTGCAGCTCCGGCGATATCGGCACATTCGAGATCGTCCTTAATTGTTCAACGCTCAAATCGGATAACTGAAAATCTTTAGTCAATTCCCGAATTTTCTCTACTTCGGGGTGCATGGGCATGAACGTTCCCTCTCCTTTTCGCTCCGTCGATTCGGTTGGTGGATATTCCAGATGTATGATTATCAAGTTTAATAATAACAGCTACCTAACAGTCCTTCTAACGTTTAGGCGACCATTTCGATTATGTTTTTACGACTTTCGCGCCGAAGCAACGTCGGGGAAAATCATAACGCCAGCAAAGACGGCAAGGTAACTTCTATCCGATTACCCATTCCGTCCGAAGGCCCGGGATTAATGGGATGTTCATAAAGCTTACGGAAAGCTCCCGAACTGCCATTGCCGGCGAGTCGGGAGCTTCGTTTGATTCTATGTTTTTTCGTTACTTACTAGTTGCCCATGCGTCTAGTTGCTTCTGCTTTTCGGCGACAATCTTGTCGACGCCTGCATCTTTCAATTTGGCGATAAAGGCAGGCAAGTTTTTCTCTGGGTCGATCGTGCCTGTTTCCAGCCCCATCCGGTACTGGTTGAGGACATTCATAACGGCCGTCATCTCGTTCTTCACCGACGCCGGATCAAAGATAAAACCGAGCGCCTTTGATTTTATCGCGTTATTATTAAATGCGCCCATTTGATTCCAAATATCCGGATCATCGCCCTTGAACACGTAGGACAGGAATTGATTGCCCATCATCCAGTTCAATCCCATGTTGTACGGATGATTGGAAGCATCTAGACCCGGCGGAAATTCGATCATGTTCTCCGAGCCTACCCTTTTTACGTAGTGTTTGCCTTCGATTCCGTAATCGAGCAAATTCACGAGTTGCGGGTCCGAAAACATCATGTTCAAGAACATCATGGACCGTTCGGGATCGCTAGCGTTTTTCGGAATAGTCCACATGATCTTGGTGACATCGGTCGTCGTTGCCACCGGAGGAGCCAATTCCACCATCACGTAATCGATGCCAGACATTCTCTTTTGTTGACTCAAGAACCCCGGCTTTCCAGCCACAATATCCGCAAACAGCTTGCCGCTCTTAAACAGTTCGTTCGCTTGCGTTTGGGAGGTAGCGGCGTCTTTCAGCAGATATCCGGCTTCATACCACTTGTGCAGCCGTTTCAACATATTGGCGTACTCCGGCATCTCGTATTGATTGACGACCTTCAGGCCATTATCGTATCCGGGAAGGATAGCGATCCTATCGCCAAGCGGGTCGCCTAGCGGCAGTCCATCGACAAATGTCGTTCCGGCGACTCCTGGAGCGAGCGGAACGACGCCCGGCTCTTTCTCTTTGATCAATTGAAGGACTGGCTCAAGATCGTCCAACGATTTGATCTTGCTCGCGTTGATATTATACTTATCCACCAAATCTTTGCGCATGAGAACGCCATGGTTGGCGGCCAAATCTCTAACACTCGTTACGCCGTATATGTTACTGTTCAATTTTCCTGCCTGGAGATACGATTCCCCGAGCGCTTCCCCGATGCCTTTTCCATAGGTAACAAGAAGATCGTCCAATGCCAGAAGCTGCCCTTTATTCGCGGCACCCAAAGAACCGATCGAAACAGTCAGATCGAGCTTCTCGTTGCCGCTCAGTATCAAATTCATTTGCTGGGTCCAATTGCCGAAGCTGATCGGCATCAGTTCGACGGTTGCGTTGATCTTGGCTTTCGTCAATTTGTTGATTTCCTCTTGCACGAGTCCCAAGTCTTTCGGTTCGGCTCCGAAAATCGGGAAAGCGACCTTCAGCTCAACTGGTTTCATCACTTTCTCCGCGCTTGAAGAAGATGGGGATGATTTTTCGGAAGCGGTTTCATTGTTGTCCGAGGACGAAGAACACGCTGCAAGAAAAAGTACGACTGACATGGAACACGCGAGCAAGAAGCGGTACATCACTGGCTTTTTTCTCATACCAAATGCCCCCATAAAATGATTTGACTACACTTCATAATGATAACGCTTTCTTTTTTTGTTCACTAACACTTTCACGACTTTCTGGATAGCTCTTTGCCGACTTTATGACGTCTTAAAAGTCGGAGCAATAAAAATGATAGCCGATCCTCAGCAATAACGGATCGGGAATCATGTCTGCCATATGTTTATATTTTTTCTTGTCTTTAACCTATGGGTCCAATTGTTTCTGCTTCTCGGCAACTACTTTGTCTATGCCGGCGTCTTTAAGTTTGGAAATAATAATTAGGCAAGTTTTTTCTCCGGGTCGGTCTTGCCGGTTTCCAGCCCATTCGGATACTGATTGAGGACGTTAGTAACTGTCGTCACCTCGTTCTTGACGGACTCCGGATCGAAATCGCCTATGCTGGGCGAACATTAAAATAGCCCAACGACTTAGTCTTATTTTTCCAAGCAGAAGGATCGATCAGGATTTTTGGACAATCCTTGTAAACATCCGCATCATGATCGTCTGCTCGATCGATTGGCGAGTAGCTGCGTATTCTTCCGGGAATTCGCGCGGATGCTTCCGTTTAAGCTCTGCAACATGTTGACCCCGTCCGGTCTCCTCCAGCCGGTGAACATACGATTTCAGATAACCTTTGGCATGCGCGGGCCCGCCTTCCTTGATGACTGTCCACAATGGATCGACATCGTCATTGCTTTGCAGCATCATTTCGTCATGCCATTCCGTGAGATAGTAGACGGCTTCCCTGCAGACGTCTATGTTTTGCTCAGCTACGTTATGCTGCTCGTAAGGATCTTCTCGTAAGTTATAAAGCATTTCTTTATCGAACAAATGATAACCGTCATGGTAAGAACGGATGTACATCCAGTCCCCGAAACGGACACCCCGCTGCGCCACATGCGCGCACTGGGACACAACGAGATAATCGCGCCCGCAGTCTGCGCCCTCTTTCAGCGCTTTCGCATAACTTGTGCCGCTCCATTGGGGCATTGCTGGCATATTCAACATTTCTGCAATCGTAGGAGCCAAATCCAGGTGATAGTGAAGCCCTTCATCCACCCATCCACGCTTCATCCCCGGCCAGCGAATGATCATTGGCAAGTGACAAGTACCGTGATTAGCGGTCGAATGCTCTCCATATATCCCGAGGTGGCCCATGTTCTCGCCGTGGTCTGCCGAGATAATAATGATCAACTCTTCCATGACGTCTAATTGTTCCAATCGATCGAACAGTATGCCAATATGTTCGTCCATATATCGAATGCCCGTGTCGAAACCGTCCATCATTTTCCTCAAGTCCGCCATATCCTTTATTTCGCCAGGATCGCGAGGAAATAAGGGATTGGACTGATTCGTGTATGATTTAGTTCGAGGATCCATGGCAAGCTCATTTACGCTATGCGGCCCTACTTTCAGTCTGTGCCTCTCCAGCACTTCTTCGGTCAGCCATTCCGCGATTGGTTCATTCTCGAAAGGGTTGCCGAAGCTTTCAGGCGCCCTGTACGGGGTATGTGGATCCCAAAAATTGATGTAGAGAAACCAATCGTCCTCCGAAGCGGCATTGCGGTTAATCCAATCGAGTGCAACGGGCGTGACCTGATCTGCTGATTCCATTCCGAAGCCGCCCGTATCGTAAACCTCATTAAATCCTGCATAAAACGAGAACGTGGAGTGACGATAAGCAAACGGGCTGATCAAGGCTGTTTTCAATCCGCCAAACATTTGAAGATACGCAGGCAAAGAGCCTGCCCGAGAGAGCTCCCCCATCAGCTGGCGATCCGCTCCTTCGAGCTTCAAATCTCCTGCAGTGCCGCCATGCCCGACCAAGCCGTTGACGATACCGAATTTCCCGGTCATCAGCGCTGTTCGCGATGGCGCGCATGGGGCGTCAGAAGTGTAATAGTTGGTAAAGCGCACGCCTTCCGCCGCAATTCTGTCAATTTCGGGCGAAGTATTGCGGTGATAGCCGTAACATCCCAAGTGGTCCGGGTTCAACGAATCCAAATCTAAAAAGAGAATTTTCATAAAATACCTCCTTAATTCTTATCTTATCGTTTACATAACGACGACACTAACAGTTAGACGACTTTAAGTTTAACGTTTTGACGACTTTAGGTAGCTCTTAGGTAAAGCGGGGGGTGTCTTCCTAAAGGCGGATGGCTTCACCTTTTAATTGCTCTGTATATTCGATAAAAACTTGCCCCTACTTTGCCATGAAAAAATCCCCTCCGGTATAACAGTTTTCAAGTCCATTGTACCAATGGACTTTTCTTCACTGTCAACCACATGGGGATAATATCAGCTAAGCGGCTTTTCTGTCATCACGATTTGCGACACCTGACGTGGATCTGAACCGCATCCTTTATAAGAAAGACTTTTTCAAAAACCCGATGAGCAGTGGCCCATGATTTCCCAGCAACTCCATTGCCGTTTGCTCAAGGTCCTCTTCTGTCACTTCCGGCAACGGTTTGCTTTGCACCAGTTGGGCGACATTATCCTTCAGGAACGAGCGAACCGGTTCCGATATCATGCAGCACATGAGGAACATCATTTGTTGCGATGATCCGAGCCAGCGTTCGTTCATTCCCAGGTCAATTTGCCCTTGGGCTCTCTTCTCGGCTTTCTCCCTTGCAAGCTCCTCGATGGTCATCTTGCCGTCCCGCGGAATGCCGATACGTTCATACTGCTCGGGCGGCGTGTCATGCTCCCGCATTAGCCGGGCGATATGCCCGATCATGATCGCCTCAGCCTGGGCGTCGTCAATCGCGGTTTCCTGCGACGGATCGGTTTCAAGATCGAACAGCATATCCCCGTATATATACGGATTCAAAATGGTGGAGCAGGGAAGCTTCATCACAGAGCAGCCTTTTGTGAACTCGAAGGGATCGGCCAGCTCCATCTTGGCGAATTCCTTCGGCTCGAACATGGTGTTCATGTGCGTCGGTATAAGTGTATACTCGAACAGCGGGCCATTCGACATGTCTTTTGGTCCCCGCATATAGACGTATCTTCCGTCAGTGCAGTTGATATGGCCGCCGTGGATGCCGAATAATGCGGCTTCCCGAATAGGCGTATCCGATTCGATGACGGGACGCAAGGATCTGCCCTGCATGTCTCTGGGTATGTGGACGCCAAAAAATTCGAGCAGCGTCGGCGGAAGATCGATCGTTTGCACCAAAGCGTCCGTACTTCTTTTTCCGGCGCCGGATCTCGGATCCCAAACAAACAGCGGGAGATTAACGATCTCGTTATAGAACGGCTGAACGTTCTTCCCCCACCAGTTGTGTTCCCCAAGTAAAAATCCGTGATCCGTGTTCACGATCAGCATCGTATCTTCCCATAGGTCGTATCTATCAAAAACGTCAAGCACTTTGCCCAAATACGTATCGCACATGCTTACGATCGCCGCGTATTCGTATTTCATATGCTGGACTTCCTCCGGCTGCTGCTTGACTTTTGCATAATCCGGCCAGTCGTAATGCTTACCTTTATACTCATGAGGATACAAGTCTTTATACTTTTGCTGCGTGAAAAAGGGCTCGTGCGGATCGAACGCTTCGATCTGCAAAAACCAGCGGTCTTGATCGCGGTTCTTCTCGATGAATTCGATTCCACGACTGACCGTTACAGCCAGCGGCATTTTGTCTTCCGTGTCCAAATATTGCCGGTTGATCCAATCCTGTCTCCAGTGGCTTCCAACCTTGAGAGCGGTCAAACTTTCCGGAATAGACGGGTCTTCGACGTTGCCTTTCCATGGGTCCCCTTCTTGACCACGGGCTAACTCCCACGAATTGTACCGCGTATGGTAAGTGGCTCCGCCGTCCTCGAAGTAATGATAATGATCAGTCGTCAAGTGCGTATACACGCCACTTTTGCGAAGCAAATCGATCATTGAATCGTCGAAGGGCTCCAGCGGCCCCCAGCTGCGGTGCAAGAAGTTATAGCGCCCCGTATGTAGCTCACGCCGCGCCGGCATGCAGGGCAAGCTGCCGGCATAGCACTTGTTGAACGTAATCGTCCGCTCCGCGAGACGTTCAAACTGTGGAGCATGGATCCAATCGCCTCCGTAATTAGGAAGCATATGTTTATTCAAAGAATCGAACATGAGCATGACTGCTCGCATAGTGGGAATCCTCCTCATTCTCGATAAACTTCTCATTTCAAGCAAACGCAGCCTCCGCCACTTCGCTGTCCTTATATCCGATACGTACCGCGATCGCCCGTATCCGCATAAGTCCCATGGGAACGGGAATCGGACCGGTATATAGCTCCCAGCGAGGATTGTCCGCTTCGTCGAGCGTGTACGCAATGGAAGCGCCTTGAGTCGACGAATGCAGCATGATCACCGTCGGTTCGCTGAACGTGCCTTCATGACTCGCCGTCGTTCCCGGAAGTTCATTGTTGATCGGGATAAACAACGGCTTCGCGGTTTGCGGTTGAACGCGGTTCGGCCACATGGCTTCCACCATTCGATCCTCCGGCACATCTCCCCAAACATCAAATCGACCGCACCACAAGTCAAGCTCTCTGCGCAGACGAAGCAGTTGTTCCCGGAATGCGGGTTCCTCCGCCAAATTACTCAACTCGTGTGGATCATTCGCACAGTCGTACAATTCTTCCGGGGGACGCCGGTTTTGCAGCAAAACATGCTGATCCTCCTCCAGTTCGCTTGCAAGTTGCAGCCTTCTTAGCTCTCGGAAGGCAGGGTGCATATGGCTGAACGGAATCCATTGAAGGTATGGCTGATCCGGATAGTCATTGCGAATGTACTTGAACCGGTTGTCCCGGACGGCCCGAACCTTGTCGTATGCCTCGTCATATCGATCGCGCGTCGCAAAAATATAGTCCCTCGGCTCAGTACGTTCCCCCATGAACGGCTGTCCCTGCAAATGCCGGGGAACGGGAATTCCGGCCATCGCGAGCACTGTCGGCCCCAAATCGATCAAGCTGACCAGTTGATCGCTTATGCGGTCAGGTTCCGCCTTGCCGGGCCATCTGACGATCAGCGGTACGTGAATGCCCGCATCGTATGTCCACCGCTTGGCGCGCGGCAGTCCTTCTCCGTGGTCACTCCACAACATGACGATCGTATCACCGGCCAAGCCGTCTTCCTCTAGCTGCTTAAGAATTCGGCCGACGAAGGCGTCTGCGTCGGCCAGATTGTCATACTGCCTTGCAAGCGCTTTACGCGTTTCCAGGGTGTCCGGTAAATAAGGAGGAAGAACAACCTGATCTGGATCGGTCTTATGCGGTATTTCTTCCTGTGCGCTCATGGAAAAATTGCTCAACTCTGTCGGCCACATCCGGCTTTCATGCGTAAAGTCATAATTGAACACGGCAAAGAAAGGCTGATCTGGCTTGCGATTGCGCCAATGCGCTTCTGTGCCGTTCTCGTCCCATGCCGTTAGTGGTGTCTGAAATTGATAGTCCGTCTTCCAGTTGTTCGTGCAATAGTAGCCGTTCGCGCGCAGCATTTCGGGAATTAGTTTGACTTGTGCAGGAGGAACGACATCGTATGGCGTCGGTAGCTCCGGCGTCTCATAGTTCATATGCGAGGTGCGCATATGGTGCGCGCCAATCGCCGTTGGATACATCCCCGTGATCACCGAGGAACGGCTAGGAGCGCAAACTCCCGCCGTTGCGAATGCGTTGCGAAAAAGAGTGCCTTCACTGGCCAGCATGTCGATATGGGGTGTTCGTGCAAGAGAATCTCCGTAACACCCCATTCTAGGACTCGTATCTTCCAAGCTAATCCATAAGATATTTGGCTGTTGACCTGTATTCGTCATTCGCGATGCTTCCTCCCCATCTTGCGTATACTTCCTTTTATTGAAAGCACCTTCAATATTCTTACCTGAATTCATCATATCGAAATCAGCAAGGCCAAACTAACATTTTATAGACTACTTCGCTTGTGTTTTAACGACTTCTTAAGGCGTTGATAGGTCGTTTCTTACCAGGATAGACTCGCCTTCCACGTCAATGTTGGACGTAAAGGCAAATTATCGATTACCTGAGGCGGATTTCACGCAGCGAAATCCCATATTGCCGGTTGAACTGTCGGGCGTATTTTTGCTTCGCGCCGCCACCCGATAACGATTGCAATAGGATCTGTGGCATAAGTAGGAGCCTCCGCGCATGACGCGCTCTTGCCCCTTTGACGGCCCGATCGGGTTATCTCTCTTCCCGTGTACATGATCGTCGCGGCTGAACCAATCGGCGCACCATTCCCACACGTTGCCGGACATTTGGTAAAGTCCGAATCCGTTCGGTTTGTAGGCATTCACCGGCGCAGTTCCCGAGTATCCGTCACTGGCATGGTTTTTAAAAGGAAATTTTCCTTGCCAGATGTTGCAGCGGTGCTCTCCGTCCGGCTTTAATTCATCGCCCCAGGCGTACTTTTTTTGCACGAGGCCGCCGCGTGCGGCAAATTCCCATTCGGCTTCAGTAGGAAGCCGCTTCCCGGCCCACTTGCAGTACGCGACTGCATCGTTCCACGAAACGTGAACGACCGGATGATCCATCCGATCCGCGATCCCCGAATCCGGCCCCTCCGGATGCGCCCAATCCGCTCCTTCTACAGCACGCCACCAAGGCGTTCGCGCAGGTGCCTGCGTAGCTTTGGCAGCCGTTTGCTCCGACAGGAACAAGTGAAACACATATGACCAGCCGAATTTCACAGCCTCCGTCACATAACCGGTTGCTAGGACAAACGCCTGAAACTCGGCATTTGTCACGGCATCCGGGTCGATATAGAAAGCATCGACCTGTACGTTTCTCACGGGGCCTTCTCCGTCATACGGATTCGCATCGGAGTCTTCGTTGCCCATTAAGAACGATCCGCCAGGCAACAAGATCATCTTCGAGACGGCTTCATCCGTAGAGCGAGCATCGGATGTTGCAACGGCATCGCCATAAGCGGGAATCGTCGAAGCTTGTCCCGTCCCACTACGGCTTGCTGAACAGCAAGATTGTTTCATCTCATCACCTCCATATTTCAATAACAATATTCCGATACCCGACGAAAGCCGCCGCATTGACTCCTACTCCGCCTGGCGCCGAACCGACTAAGGACACGAGATTTATAGCGATGGTTAACTCTCCGGAGCACTCGCGCCCATCGCCTGCATCAAGTGACGGTACTCCATCGGATTGCTTTCTGTGTACTTCTTGAATATTTTCGTGAAATGAGAGAAGTTGGAGTACCCGACCGTGATTGCGACCCCGCTTACGGGCATGTCCGTTTTGCTCAGAAGCTCCTTGGCGACTCTAATGCGTTCCTGAAGCACGTAATCCGAAATGGAAAAACCGGTTTCCTTCTTGAATATGCGCGACAAATAGTCGGGATTCAAAAAAACCTGCGCCGCGATAACGTCCCGGGACATTTCATCCAGACCCAAATTCAGAGCGATATACTTCTTGACGTCCTCCACGACCCCGTTCGTCTTCGCGGCGGCTTCCGTCTGGGCAATCGCCTTGTCGACCGTATGATGCACTAAAGCCATCATGTCGGTAACGGATCGGGTCGCTAGGATTGATAGATCCGTCGATTTCCGGTCGCTGAACAGCTGGTGGGCTTGAATGCCTCTTAAGCTCAGTACAAAATAAGCCATCTGGAGGAAATTCATTTGAAATTGCCGCAATGCTTGCAAGTCCATGCCGCCCGTCTTCGTCAAGCGGTCCAAATAATCCGCCGCTTCGTTTAAGATGCGTTCTTTTGCCCCGCTCTTGAGCATGGTCGACCAAAGGTTCATGTCGGGAAGTCTTACTTGTCCGTCCGTGCGCGCTATTCCTTGCCAAAGGAACACCTTGTTGTCGAAAGCGACGTTGTTGTATTCCAATGCGGCCAAGTTCTCATACATTTCGGGTATCTCGTGCGCTTGAACCACCTTGCCGATATAGCAGCACAGATCGCAATAAAAATAGCGGCGGCAGCAGTCGATATACGTCTCGCAATGCCGTTCCAGTTCTTCCGGAACGGCTATGTCCCCTTCCCCCAAGGCGAACACGAGCAGCAATCTGCCTCTGTCCAGCGGAACGATAGCGGCTTTCGAATCCGAGCCCACGATGATTTCCTCCGCGCACTTTCGCAAGGCGTATTCCATGATTTTTACATCGCGCGGGCTTAGCTCTTTGTGCCACCTCTGAACGCTGACGATAACGGGGAGGAAAGTCGTCCGGTCCGTATAAGGGAGATTGCGTTCTGCCATCTTTTCTTTAACGGCCACCGGATTAGACGGTATCGTACGATGCAGGAGATCAAGCCAGAAGCTTTCGATAATAAGCGGGTGATGCCGGATCCACAAACGATGATAATGGTTGGCCTCGCTCGTCTGGTGGATTTTCCCCGTCGCTTTGCCGATCGCTCTCTCTAGATCCGAAACGAGCACCGGTTTGAGCAAATAATCCAGGCTACCTAGCTCGATGGCTTCCTTAGCGTATCGAAAGTCCGCATGGCTCGTCACGAACACGGTTTCGGTCTGCGGATAATGCTCGTTTACCCAGGCCAGCAATTCCAATCCGCTTCCTTGCGGCATTTCGATATCGCACAGCAAAATGTCCACGGGATGCCGCTGGAACACTTCCTTGGCTTGGCGGACGTTAAAAGCGGTATATAATTCGGAAATCCCGAGTTTTTCCAAATCGAGATCAAACGTAATCCCTTCGACAACATGGATGTCATCGTCAACGATCAATAATCGGTACATTTTATAGTCCTCCTTTGCCTCCTTCTAGTTGAAGAGGCAATACAATATCGATAGCAGCGCCGGAGGGATTCTCGTTTGCGAAGCGAATTGTCGCGACTTTCCCGTACAGCAATCGTAGCCTTCGCTGGATATTCCAGATTCCGATGTGCTCCCCTTTGTCGTTCGAAACGGAATTCCCTTTGTTCAATTCCTCCAGGATACCGGGCGGAAAACCTTTCCCCGTATCCCTGATGCTTATGCTCAGAGAAGAGTCCGACTGGTCGGCTTTTACATCGATTTCGATCACGAGCCGAACGGGGCTGTCCAATGTAACGGCATGCTTGACGACATTCTCGACGAACGTTTGCAAGATCAAGGGAGGAACGGGTGTATCCAACAAAAAGTCGGGAACCCGGACGTCGGACGTCAAGCTTCCCGGAAACCTTAGCTCCTGAATGCGCAAATAGTTTCGAGTGTGCTCTAGCTCGTCTTTTAACAACACGAAGGTCATCGAGCTCCGGTAGATGAATCGGAAATGTTGAATCAAGCACATCGTCATCTCCATCATCAGGTCGACCTTGTTCGTTTTGGCCATATTGTACAGGATCGTAAGCGAGTTCAGGAAAAAATGTGGGTTCATTTGAAGCTGCAACCGATGCAACTCCTCCTTTTGTTTGCTCAACTGCTCCTCGTACACGTCGATTTTGAGCTTCTGGATTTGATCGATCATCTGATTAAACGTCTCGTTTACGATCCGGAAATCGGATGCGGCCGGGAGATCGTCGATCCGCGTGTCCATATTGCCTTCGCGAATCTTCTTCATGGCGGCAATCAGCCTATTGAGCGGAATCAGGATCGTTCTTCTAAGTAGAAACAGCCCGATCGGAATCAAAGCGAGCGAAAGAAAAGGAGACAACGAGACAATCCGTTGTATGGCGGGCAGGTTCTCCAGTATTTTATCGTCGGGCGTAACGGCGATCAGACTGAAGTTGCCGTTTCTTGACGTCTTCCCTACGATCAGGTAAGCGTTGCCGTGCCCCGAAAGATAATATTCCTCCATATCGTTCCGCAGCTCGATGCCATTATGTTGAATCAACTCGGCATTCGTAATCGGCTTACTTTCGGAGGCGAACAACGCTCCTCCTTGCTCTCCGAATTGGATAAGGTTTAGCGGAATCATCAATTTGTTCGCATCGATTGCGGAAGCCATGTACAGATCGTTAAATTTAATGACATGAATCAAATAATACGTTTCACCGATCCGCACGACTTCCCACCCAAATGAATGATATTGCTCCATCTTGTCGGACATTTGTGCGATCTGCCTAATATGAGATCTGAGACTGTCCTGCTCTTCGTAGCTTTTCAGCCCCCGGTACACCTCAAGAAAATCGTCCTGATTCGCGCCGTATACAAACAAAGAGCTGAGGGACTGGTACATGAAGATATCTTTGGACATTTGATTGAACAGCAGGATTTTGGCCGTGAAATACCGATCATTGAGAGGCGTTTGGGCCATCGTAGCGAAATCCGCGTTGAGTGCGACGACGTTGTTCATATATTTGTCGATATCGTCTAGATTGTTGTCGATTTGATTCATATACAATTGCATCATCTTGTTATAAGAATCGGCAACTTGGGTGCGGACGACTTGAATGGCGTAAAAATTGCTGTAAATCAACATCCCTACGATAGGCAATGTCAAGATCAAAACGCCAATGACCAACTTTACCCGGATCGTGTGGAATGCCATTCGGCCGTTCCAGGACATCACGTTGCGCCACCGCCTTTTTATAATGTTCATGCATTTTACCATAATAGCAAAAAGTCCATCAGATAGCCTATGCAGGCTTTTCCAGCTGGACTTATTCCAAAATGATTACTCGATGGGAACAGATGGAATCGGCGATGCGATTCGCTCTTCGTATTGACTTTTTAACCGAAGCAATTGTTCCATGCTTCGCGCAAGGCCGCCTTCTCTGTTCCTTTGTCGCCAGATCGATTGTAATTTTTCCGACAGTTCTTCGTTTTGTTTAATTAGCCGTTCGAGAACATGCGTTCTTTCGGAGAGTGACAAGCTCTTCTCCGTATCGTTATATCTGTACAATTCCAGCGAGTGCTCCAGAAACTGAATCGCATTGCGCAGCTCCTCTTGCATTAGCGCGCCGTTTACGCCCGTCCACTCGATTTCGTTCAATCTGATTTTCGTTTGTTCAACGAATGCGGATAGACCATCAAGATCGAGAGTCATTTTGAGTTCGAATTTCGTCTGGTCCGTTCCGAAGATAGACTCGATCACGGACGAAATAAGTTCGATTCGCGACTTGTTCGATTCACTACTCGTCAGTCCGCCCATCATAGAAAGCGTCATAAATACGGCGGTTAAATTCTGCAGGTTGGAATTCTCAAACCGGTAATAGTTACCTAGCTCCGATACGATTCGGCCCGCCCGTTCATTGCGATCCTCGAATACGAATTTATCGAGATAGGCTATCCATTCCGATTCAGCATGCACGTTACGTTCAACTTGCCATCCGCATGCGGCAGCATAAGCGTATCCGGGGAAGCTGAACGGTAAATGTTGCCAATGCCCCATGTCTCCCCAGTCCGTCAACAGAATGCCTTGCGCGCCGAATCTTCGGGCGTTAATCGCTGCGTCTGCCACGTTGCCCTTCATGTTGTCCGTCCGACCAGTGATCGAATTCCAAGCGCTTGTTCCGGGACAAAATAAGAAAGGGAAACCGGATTGCTGAAGAGTTTCTCCGTTCTTCTCGAACGATCTCGTCGCTTCGTAATTCCAATCAAGCAAGATGAGATCCTTTGGCATATCGGATAGGAGCTCGGGATGAGCGAATATGACGTCAGCCCACAGCATCGTTTTCTTTCCGTGCTTTTTGGCGATTCCGTTAACGATTTGCAAGAAGTGGAGAAACAAAGCCCCTGTGCCTTCTCGCTCGGCCCATTCTTTGTTCTTCCCTTTGCCCATCTCGAAAGGCTCGTCGAAATTGATGTTGACCAGTCCCGAAGTGAAGTTGGGGAGCAGCTCACTGAATAACGTATTGACTAGTTCGGCGGAGCCGGGGTCACTCACGTCGAGCGTCGTCACCATGCCAGGCATGCCTGGCATCATGGAGATGCCTTCGGGCGTTTCGGCCAGATGGGCGAAACGCGGGGAAGCCAGCCAATCCGCCATATGCCCCAAAGAGTTCTGATTCGGAACAAGATCGATGAACCGTTCTTTGCAGTAACGATCCAATGCCCGAAACTCCGCTGCGGTAATCGGAGTCGCATCTGGGAAAGCGGATCGGTAAGTCTCGTATTCGAAACAATACCCTTCCATATAAAGCTGAAGATGATTGATTTTCAATGCGGTCAACATGTCGACGATGCTATATAGCGTTTCCATCGTCGGAATTTTGTTGCGGCCGATATCGATCATGATGCCCCGGATGTTCAAATCCGGTTCGTCCTCGATCCGAACGGTCGGAATTTCGGAGCCGGATTGACGCACAATTTGAGCTAGGGTCACCATGGCGTAGAATAGTCCGGCTAACCCGCCGTAATGAATTTCGATAACGTCCGTCTCGACGATAAGCTCATAGGCTTGATCTCCAGCCTGTCCAGAATGCCGGAATTGGAACGGAATGGGACGTCCGAGTTTGGCGACGGAGTTTTCGGCCTGTATTCCAAGGAGTGCGCTTAAGCGATCTGCGACCGGGAATGCCTCCTCGTGAACAGGTTGATTCTCCGCTGGATCGATTTCGAGTGAAATTCCATTCGAGATCGGGCAGGTGTCCTTTCCCCAGACGAGGGACTTTGGAAGCGGATAGATAATCGGTTTCATCGGTTTCAACCATGACACTCTCCTCACATGTTATCCTTTTACTGACCCGACGACAATTCCCTTGACGTAAAATTTCTGGAAGAACGGGTACGCGATAAGAATCGGGATTACTCCGATTACGGCGATCGCCATCTTCACCGTCTCGACCGGCGCAGCGGAGGTAAGTTCACTGGCATAGGAGCCGAAATCTCCGCTAGACAGAAATTGGGCATCCGACAGAATGCGGTTGAGCAAATTCTGAATTCCGTAAAGCTTGGAGTCCGTCAAATAGATCATTCCGTTGTTCCAATCGTTCCAGTAAATGATCGTTTGGAAAAGACCTATCGTCGCCATGATCGGCATAGACAGTGGAAGGACGATCGACGAGAATGTTCTCCATTCTCCCGCGCCGTCGATTTTCGCCGATTCGATGACCGGCATCGGGATGGAGGTTTGGAAAAACGTCCGCATCAGCATCACGTTAAAGCCGTTCATCAACAGCCCGGGGACGATAAGCGCCCAGATCGTGTTTTTGATATCGAATAACTGAGTATACATCAGATAACTCGGAACCAAGCCACCATTGAAGAGCATGGTGAAGAAGACGGCGAACGCCATGTAATTTCGCACCGGGTAATCGCCCCGGGAGATCGGATAAGCCAGTAAAGACGTAATAATCAAACTGATAGCGGTACCGAACACTGTGACGAAAACGGTAATCCCGTAAGCACTGAAAATTTCCGATCCGCCTTTCCACAAATAGTCGTATGCTGCCATGCTAAATTCCGATGGGAAGAAGGAAAAGCCATTCTGAACAATCACGTTCTCATCCGTGAACGATGAGACAACCAGAAGAACAAAAGGCAAAATACATGCAAGAGTAAACAATAGATAAAGGATATGTCCGAACAATCGCCACACCCGGTTTTCCGTTTTCATCGATATCCCTCTTTCTTAGAACAAAGCATTGTCTTTATTGATTTTTCGTACGATCAGGTTGGCCGTGATAACCAATACGAACCCGACAATCGATTGATAGAAGCCTGCCGCGGCCGACATCCCGATATCTCCCAGCCCGAGCAATCCGCGGAATACATAAGTATCGATGACGTTCGTCGTATCGTAAAGCGGCCCGGAATTCATCGGAACTTGATAGAACAGACCGAAGTCGGAGTAGAAAATACGTCCGATCGAAAGAAGCGTCAGCATGATGATTACCGGAGAGAGCAGCGGAATCGTAATAGACCGGATCTGCTGCCACTTGGAAGCTCCGTCAAGCCTGGCCGCTTCGTAATATTCTTCATCGATTCCGATGATGGAGGCGAAATAGATGACGATGGAAAATCCAAGCCCTTTCCAAAAGTGGACGATCGTCAAAATAATCGGCCAATACTTTGGTTCGAAATACCACGATATCTCGTCCATTCCAAGCGCCGGAAGCACGACCTTGTTCAATAACCCCGTATCCAAGCTGAGAACGGCGTAAACAATATAGCTGACAATAATAATGGAAATAAGCTGCGGAAGCAGAATAACGCTCTGGTAAAATCGTGAGAAAAACTTGCTTCTGATCTCGTTGAGCAGGATCGCAAGAACGATCGACATCAGGGTGCCGACAAGGATCCATACGAGGTTGTACGCGATCGTATTTCGGGTAATGATGTACGCATCCGAAGTCTTGAACAAATACTCGAAGTTTTTGAATCCGACCCAATCACTTCCCAGGATGCCTTTCGAGAAATTTACGTTCTTAAACGCGATGACAATCCCGAACATAGGCAAATAGTTGTTAATCAGCAAGTATGCCAATCCCGGCAAAGTCATAAGTGTGAGAGGCATGAATTTACGGAATCGGTTCGACTTTTTCGCCGCGCTTATGGTTGCGGGCACCGTTCCGGTACTGGCGGTCTGTGACATTTGCATCCCCTTCCTCTAATCTGTTAGTCAAGACCTATAATATAGGAAAGCCAGTATAGTCACTAACGTTCTGCCGACTATTTCACTATTGCTTTCACGACTTTATTCCGGACTGCCCAATCGATAGAAGAGTTAGCATTATTATCGCTGGTGCGATCAGTGGAACCGTAGTAAAGCGAAGATGATGCCATTTGCTGGCGCCATCTAATCTTGCTGCTTCGTAGTATTCTTCGTCGATCCCGATAATGGATGCGAAGTAGACGACAATAGAGAAGCCGAGCCTTTCCACAGGTGAACGATGGGCAGAAAAAGATCATTTTTTTCGTCTTCTCAATGTGGGATGGCAAACCTAATTACCACACTGTACCCCTTGTTGTGCTCATGCCCCACTTTTTACTTACTAATAGGCAAAAAAAGAACCTTCGTCTCCACTCTCACGGTGGTTTTGAAGGTTCTTTCTGCATATGTATGGGACTCACTCTCTCAGGCTTCCTATATGTTTACAAATTTAAGGGACGCCTATACCTTTGGCTTATATCAGTATAAAGCCTACCCTTTATCTTAAGGGGTGGGCTTTAATTTACACTCATATTGGTACTAAGCAGGTTAGTTCTATCTAATCATTTAATCCCTTTCCACCCAGAATTTTCTGCATACATTTTTCAACCCTTGACTCTCGAGTTTTGGATTGTTTGGGTTCAGAATAATAAAGAATGTATGCTCTTTGCCGTCCGGGCGTCAATGCTTTAAAAGCAGTTTTCAAGGCAGGGATTTCATCGAATTTATTTTGAAGTTCTTCAGGAATTATGAATCTGTATTCTTTTTAAAATCCACTTCCAAATCGGCTTTTCCAACTTCAATAGCTTCATAAATATAGGCTTTCAAGATGGTCTCCATTTCAACTATTTCTCGAACATTGGTGAACCGAATCTGGCGCCCCGCTTGTACATTCTCCGTTTGTTGGATTAGGATACCATGGGCATCTCAACCTTAGGATTCATGTTTGAAAATCAGGCAAATACCTGATTATATTTGTTTTCCTGTATCGTTCATGGTAAAAACACCCTCAAACGAAGCTCTCCCTGTTACTAAGACTTCAATGATTCGGATATCTTTCTTTCAGAAACTTTACAGATTGGTTTATTAATGCACCTAATACATCTACATTAATATCTGATACCTTATTGATGTAGACACACGCTTTGGCTTCCGTATGTTTTCCGAAGTCCTTTAACAACGCTTCCCGCCCTGTGTCACCTGTCGCAAAATACAAACTGATCTTTGCCTTACGAGGTGAAAAACCTACTAGTGGTGCATTGCCTTCATGACCGGATTCATATTTATAATGATACGAACCAAAGCCAATAATACTCGGCCCCCACATCTTCGCTGGGTAACCAGTCGTTTCAGTAAATATATCTAATAGCTTATAGGCATCTTCACGTTTCTTAAGATTTTCGACATTTTCAATAAACTCAATAACACTATTGTCTGTTTCTTTTGTTTTCTGTTCATACATAGGTAGAACCTCTCCTTTCAAGTGGGTACATATTCATATTTATTATAACACCACTGAGCAGAAGAGCGATTACACTCATAAATATTACATCTCAACAGCACTCTGCTTAAGCAAAAAGGCCCCTCACGGAGCCTTTCAAGTAGCGATATTTATAGATAATAGCAGCAAGAAGACAATCGTTATTATTATTCTGGTTGTGTCTTTTTTAAATAGGCCCGCCACGTAATGCACCATTGCTTCGGATCATCGAGGGATGATTCATCGTTACGGTGAACGGTACTGTTATGCGGAGCTGATTTCACAATATCCGGCTGCGTATAAGCTTCGTTTGAGATATGCTCCAGCGCCCCAATATATTCGTCCAAGTCTTCTTTGGAATAAGACTCTGTCGGCTCTAAAGTGAAGGGCTGCTTCACGATATACGGATGGTGGGAAGTCCAATAATGGAGGCCAAAATCACACATGCGACGAGTGATATCCTCGGTTGTGACACCCGTTTCCTCGGTAAGCTGCTTCCAGCTGTAACGAACCTGCTCAAGGCGGCGGCCTTTGATATAAGGTGCACTCGCTCCGCGGATTTGCAGGATTTTGTGATAGAGATAGTTATTGTTTAGAACTGCGGTTTGCGCAACATCCTTTAGTCCATCTGGACCCAGACTCATAATCCAAGCGTAAGAGCGCAGCACCGTTTGAGCTACACCATGGAAGCTCCGAACTTTGCCAATGCTCTCTTCTGCCTGATTTGCTAGTACATACCGGCTTCCAACATAATCGACGAGCGGTCCCGGCAAAAAAGGTTTGAGCTCTTCGCTAACGCCTAGAGCACCTGTAGCTGGACCACCGCACATATGGGGAGCAGCAAAGGTCTTATGCAAGTTGAAGAAACACATATCGAAGCCGGCTTCCTTCGCACGCGTAATGCCGAGCAAGCCATTAGCATTTGCCTGATCGTAGAAACAGATACCGCCCGCTTCATGTACAACATCGGTAAACTCGCGAATACGGTGATTGAAGATACCGGTATCTTCCGGGTTTGCTACTACAAATCCAGCGGTTCGATCAGATATCACATTTTTCAGCTTCTCCAAGTCTGGAAATCCGTCCTCGTCGGGATGTAGCGTAATGATTTTGTAGCCTTTTACAGCAGCTGTCGCAGCTTGAGAAGGGTGGGAGAAAATCGTCGTAATAATCTCATCCCGCTGATTCCCCTCACCTCGCGAATCATGGTAAGCCCGAACGATGGAGGCCATTGCGAGTAATGCTTGCGTCCCGCTGCTTGGCTGAAACGAGAAGGCATCCATTCCGCTAATCTCACGCATCGCAAGATCCAGTTTATAGAAAATTTCCAGTATGCCTTGAACAGAGCCCGCATCCTGCAAGGGATGCAGCTCCATCATATGGGGCGAACGGATCAGCATTTCGTTGATACGCGGAATATATTTCATCGTACAAGTTCCTTGTCCAATCTCAACGTTCAAATCGGAGCCAAGCGTCTCTTGCGATAGGCGCAAATAATGCCGAAGTACTTTTGCTTGACCAATCTCGGGAAGCCCCGGCGCACTGCTGCGACGCATGGATGCAGGAATGCGGCGGGTACCGTCTCCTATCTCAGTTGCAATTCCAGCCTCTGTTCCAGGCGGAATTACACCTCGCTCGCCCTGACGATGAAGTTCAAAGATAATCGGCTCATCCCATTTGGCTTGATGGAAATTTCGGACTTTATGGTCCCTGCGAATTCGTTTCATGGCGCTTTCGTCCCTCCTCTGTATAAGTCAATCATGATTTGCGAACGATGGTTTGAATCGTGTCTGCTAGGCGATCTAGATCAAGCTGCGAATGAATTTCTGTCACGCAGTAGAGTGCAGTTTGTCCCCACTCCGGGAATGCGTCAGACAAATCCTTGCCTCCAAAAATCCCTGCTTCCGAGAGCTTTGTGTTAATCTGAGCGACAGTTAAGCCGGTATGATTAAAATCAACGACAAACTCCTTAAAGAAAGCGACTTCACCGAATCGAAGAGATACGCCTGGAATGGCGGTGAGCTTCTTCGCTGCATATTGCGACTTCTGCATGATCGTCTCCCCGACCTCCTGCATGCCGGTTGGTCCAAGCAAGGACAAGTAGACGCCTGCTGTTATTCCCCATAATGCAGTCTGGGTACCGACGGATTCCTTCCCTTTCTCGCGTAGAGCGAAGGATGTTCTCTCATATGCCACGTCACCGAAGCCGTACTCGCCTTCCACCTCAGTTGGCACGATGCCGAACAACCTTGATGGGTACTCCATGACATACTTTTCTTCATCGCGAGTCGCAATAAAGCCGGCTTGCCCGCCGCCATAGTTCATATGCATCCCGAGCGGCTGCAAATCGCCGCAGACGATATCCGCGCCATATTGACTAGGCGGCTGAAGAACACCAAGAGAGATGGGGTCAACACCGACGATCGAAATGGCATTCACCGAATGAGCAAGCTCCGAGATTTCATGGCCTTGGTCTTCAATAATACCCAGATAACCGGGATTCTCGAAGTAAACTGCAGCTATATCGCTCGATAGCTTGCTGCGCAGATCCTCCAAATTCATTTTGCCCGTTGCCTCGTCGATTTCAACGAAGCGAAGCTCCATCACAGGCGTGCAATAGTTGTTGATTATCATTACTTTGTCAGGATCAACCGACCTTGGAAGCAAGGCGACTCTACGGCCAGTAATACGGCCCGCCATCCGAATGGAAGTTGACGCAGCCTGAGCCCAGTCAAAGGTAGGGACATTCACGACATCCATATCGACCAGCTCAGCCATTAGACTTTGGTACTCGAACAGCGTTTGGAAGCGTCCATGATCTTCATAGGGTTCACCTGCATAAGCCGTTACAAACTCGGAGCGTTGATTGATCTCGTCACAGACAGCGGGAATAAAATGTTGCCAGCAGCCCGCTCCTAGAAAGTTGAGATATGCTGCACCATGCTGGTTTTTCGCAAGCAGGCTCTCAATATGACGGCGCAATTCATATTCGGTCATCGCTGGGGGGAGGTTCATCTCCCGGTTCAGCTTCAAGCTATCTGGTATACCATCATGGAGCTGGTCCATCGAGGTAAGACCAATCTCCTTCAGCATCGCATCGCGAACCTCAGGTACGGTATTCGGTATATAGGGATGGGCATACGTTCTGTTCTCAGGCAAGGTAAACGCCTCCATTCATTGTTTTCAGAATAGGTTGTATCCTGCAGCCGTTCTTAGGCAATACCCCCGCCGTCCACAACAAGCACGCTTCCTGTTACCCAAGAAGACATATCGCTTGCTAGGAACAGCACTGCATTGGCGATATCACGCGGGGTTCCGAGCCTTTCAAGCGGACGGCCGACGGCAGAGGCGACCAGGAATGTTGCTTCGTCCTGCTGCAGCTGCTTGGCTTCATCGCGCAGAAGGGGTGTATCCGTATCGCCTGGAGAAACGCAGTTCACACGAATATTGGCGATCCCGTGATCGATGGCCATCGCTCTGGTTAAATTCACGACGCCTGCCTTGGCGGCGCAATAAGCTGCAGCTCGGTCCCCGCCTTTAAGACCCCAGCCCGAGCCCGAATTAATGATACTGCCTCCACCGCTGCGTTCCATGATCGGAATGATAGATTTGGAGAGCAGATAGACACCCTTCAAGGAAACATCAATAACGAGATCCCAGTCGCGTTCTTCCAGCTCAACGACAGTCTTGCGGCGGATAACGCCGGCATTATTAAACAAGATATCAATTCGCCCATGAGCAGCATCAATTTCTGCTGCTGTACGCTGGCAATCTTCCGAGGAGGTCACATCACAACGATAAAAGCTCGCTCGTCCTCCCTTTTCCGTTATTCCCTTAACCGCCTGTTCGCCCATTGCTTCGTTAATATCAATAAGGATGGCAACTGCCCCGAAGCTCGCTAGAAGTTCAGCTGTCGCAAGTCCAATACCTGAGGCGCCTCCGGTGATTACGGCTACTTTTCCAGATAGATTCAATATGTCTTGTGTATTAAGCATGATTAGTCCCCTCCTGTTGTAGCTGATTTGCTTCCCATCTCATCTGATGACTGAGCCGCTCAGGAGCGGTATCTTCGGAAAGATAAGGCTTCAGCAGCATCCCAAAACGGAATTCTTCTGAAGTAACTGTGCTTTCTGCTGATTGAGCAGGCCCGCAGCTATTGCTGCCAAGACCATTTTGGCGGTAATCCAAATTTAGCGTGATGAAATCCCGCGGAACAAGATCACTCGCATGTTTGGCTGCTTCTAAGTCAGCATCCGTATAACGTCGAGCACTGAATTCTAGAGTCGGTACACCTGTCGCTAGCAGACCAATTCCGCTGCCATCTGTGATGGATACAAAGCGGACATCCGTACGATTTCCGTTCTCTTGTGGATAGATATAAGGGGTAAATAGTTCATCAACAGACTTACTATAAACACCAAATCGTCCTGCTTCTTTGCTATCGGAATAATTCTCTCCCGGACCGCGGCCATACCATTTAACTGTATCCATGTCTGCTGGTATCTCCAGTTGAAGTCCAATCTTAGGAAGCATAGCAGGCGGCTTGCCTTCTGGTACGCCATGCACATCGATCATGATTAGACCTGAGCCTGTGATGGTGTAAGTCGTTTCACAGCGGAAACCCCAATCGTAAACGGGCGGGGCAATACGGGAAGTCCATCTTATCCGAATCGTCCCTTCATCCAATCGTTCCCAGCGGCAAACATCGATTCGTTCCGTCAGCTTATCGAGATGCGCCTTGTACCAGTCGGGCAGGACATACATATCGTTGTCAATCGGCGCTCGCCAGAAGTTGAGACGAGGTCCTTTGTTTAACAACTTTTGACCGTTTATGCGGAGTGAGCTGATCCCTGATTGCCGGGTATCGAATGCCAATTTGAAATAATCGTTCCCCATGATGATCTGTCGCCCATCCTCCGTGCAGGATAAGCTTGGAATCGGTAGACTATCGGCTGCTAAAGTAAATCCTTCATCGACGATATCCCCGTCAGCTCGGATATTTGCACTACTCTGCTCATTACCTACAGGTTCAAGAGCAAGCTGCGCCCATGCGATCTCATGCCCTCGCTCTCCCCAAATGCAAGTTGCTGCAAGCGAAAAGCCGATATTCAGCCAACGCTCCGCACCCTTCACTAATAGGGACAGCTGCGAATCATTCCGAATAGGAACGAACAGCTCTTCACTTTCACCAGGACCAATCTGAGGCAGCAACAGTACACCACTTTGGACCGTCCGTCCTTCTACCGTCACGCTCCAATCTGCATTGAGGTGATCCAGCGTTATAAAATCATACCGATTGGTGATTCGTATGCGATCATTACTTATATACTCGACCCTGACAGGCTCGATAATCTTCTTATATTCAATTAGTCCAGGAGATGGCGTTCGATCCGGACGTACAAGGCCATCAATAACAAAATTGCTATTGTTCGGCACATCGCCATAGTCTCCACCATAAGCATAATCGTCTTTGCCATCGGCTGTCTTTCTGCGAATACCGTGATCGATCCACTCCCAGACGAAGCCGCCCTGCAATCTTCGATAAGCATCAAACATGTCAAAATATAGCTTGAGGCCACCTGGACCATTCCCCATCGCATGAGCGAATTCACATAGAATATGCGGTTTAGGATGCTCTACCATCTGGCCAAAACCTTCCATCTTCACCAGGGAGGAATACATCGTGCTCACAATGTCGCACACTTCCGCTTCTCGATCTTCTTCATAGTGAATAAGACGGGTCGGATCATTTTGCTTGCACCATTCCGACATCGCCCGAAAGTTGCAGCCAAAGCCAGACTCGTTACCCAGCGACCAGAACAGAACCGAAGGATGATTCTTATCCCGCTCCACCATACGGCGAATCCTGTCCACATACGCCTCCTGCCAAGCAGGATCATCACTAAGCTTAGAAATGTTGCCCAAAAGCTCAAACCCATGTGTCTCCAAGTCCGTTTCTTCCATGACATACAAGCCATATTCATCACAAAGATCATAAAACCTCGGATCATTCGGATAATGCGCCGTTCTGACCGCATTAATATTATGCTGTTTCATCATTTTCACATCTTGAATCATCGTCGAAAGCGTGACCGTTCTTCCCGTATCTGGGTGATGATCATGACGATTCACACCTTTGAGTAAAATCGCTTTGCCATTCACCAGGAATTGGCCGTTCTTTACTTCTATCTTGCGGAAGCCTACGCGCTGGGCAACAGTCTCGACCACTTGAGCATTCTGATCCACTATACTAATCGCCAGATGATACAAAGCAGGGGCTTCTGCACTCCAAAGTGCAGGCTTCACGACTGGAATGGCGAATGCTGCAACGAAAGTCTGATCATCAGCAGCCGCAATTTGATTCACTGCCGAAGAAACAAATGCGCCTTCTTGATCCAAAAGGTCCAGCCGCACTTCACCTCGCAAGTCCTCTCCACTCAGTACTACTTGTACCGAAAGTATGGCATCGCAATATTCGGTATCCAGCTCCGTAACGATCCGGTAATCCACAATACGGACCGATGATGGCTCAGAAATCAAATAAACATCTCGGAAAATACCGCTCATATACCACATATCCTGATCTTCCAAGTAGGTGCCGTCCGACCATTGGTAAACACGAACAGCCATACGGTTGATACCCGGCTTCACATAAGGTGTCAAATCAAATTCCGATGTCAAGCGGCTTCCTTGGCTGTATCCGACGAATGTCCCGTTGACCCACACGTGAAAGGCACTATCTACTCCATCGAACTTAACAGCCAGCTTTCTGCCATCCCAATGCCCAGGAAGCTCAAATTCCCTTATATAGCTGCCTGTCGGATTATCATTCGGTACATGAGGTGGATCGACAGGAAATGGATAATATAAGTCCGTATAATGTGGATTCCCATAACCCTTCAGTTGCCAATGACTTGGAACCTGAATGTCATCCCAGCTGGATGTATCGTAATTCTCTTCATAAAATCCGTCCGGGGCCCATTCAGGTCCCTTCGCATATTGAAACTTCCAACTGCCATTCAATGAGCGGAACCAAGGAGAGCTCCCACGATCATAGCTCAAAGCTCCAGAACGATCGGAAAATGGGATGAAATATGATCGGCTTTTCGCACGGCCACGCGCCAGTACTGAAAGGTTATCCCAATCGCGTTCTACTTTCTCGTTTCGCATAGCTGCTTCTCCTCTCGAAACTCTATCTCTATACCTATCCCTTAATCCCCGTACCAGCTATTCCACCGACAATATAACGCTGTGCGAAGAAAAATACAGCGAGCGGAGGAATCGAGATTAGACAAGTAATCGCCATAATAGATTGCATATCGACGCCGAACATGCCCTTGAACTGCGATAATCCGAGCGTCAGTGTGTACTTCGACTGATCATTAAGGAAAATAAGCGGCCCCAGATAATCATTCCAGCAGCTCATCATTTGAAACACAGCGACTAATATGAGCGAAGGCCCCATGAGCGGAACAATAATCCGCATAAGAATGCCAAATTTGCTGGCCCCGTCAATTGTAGCCGCCTCATCAAGTTCACGTGGAATCGTCAGAATAAACTGCCTCAGCAGGAAGATGAAGTAAGCTGAACCGAACCACGATGGAACGATAAGCGGTTTGAGCGTATTAATCCATCCCAAATAATTGAACTCCATATACTGCGGAATCATCGTTACTTCCCAAGGAATCATCATAGTCGCGAGTACAACAAGAAAAAGCTGATTGCGTCCTCTAAAATCAAATCTCGCGAACCCGTAAGCCACGAGGGTACAGGATATCAACTGACCAATCGTAGACAACGCAGTCACGATAACCGTATTTTTCAGGAATAAGTTAAAGGGTTGAATCGTCCATGCTTCGGCAAAGTTACTGAATTTCCAAACCGAAGGAATCCATTTTGGCGGAAAAAGATAAAGCTCCGTTGGTGACTTAAGGGCAGTCGTCACCGCCCAAAATAGTGGTGCAGCGAACATCAGCGAGCAGAAGATCAGCAGCGCATAAACGATGATCCGTCTCATACAGAGCGCCCCCTTCCACCGGACTTGGATTTTTTCTCCGGCATGCGCTTCATTTCGCCTTCATAGAACACCCAAGCCTCTGACGACTTGAAAACAATAAAAGTCAATGTGAGCACAATAAGGAACATAAACCATGCGTTTGCTGCTGAGTAGCCCATTTTGAAAAACTTAAACGCATTCTCATACATATACATCGCGTAGAAGTACGTTGATTTCATCGGGCCGCCGCCCGTGAGCAATAACGCAAGAGTCAGCTGTTGAAAGGCCGCGATAATAGAAGTGATTAAGTTGAACAAAATCGTCGGCGTAAGCATCGGAATCGTAACGCTGATGAACTGCCTGATCTTACCCGCTCCATCGATCGAAGCAGATTCGTAAAGATCCTTTGGTATCCCCTTGAGCCCAGCGAGAAAGACGAGCATCATTGCGCCTTGTCCCCATAGACTTGCGACAACCATTGCTACCATTGACCAAGTTGTATCATTCAACCAGTCTGGGCCTTGTACACCGATGATCGACAAAAAATAATTCAATATGCCGTAATCACCGCTGTACACCCAAGACCAGATCATAGCCAAAGCAACGCCCGAGATGACAGAAGGCAGGTAGAATGCTGTTCGAAAAATAGCACTGCCCCGTGTCTTCTGATTGAGCAAAATCGCAAGTCCCAACCCAACTGCAATATTGAGCGGAACAAACAGAGCTGCAAACTTAATCGTGACGCCGAATGACTTCCAAAACAACGGATCATCCGTAAACATTTCTACATAATTGCCAAATCCAATAAAATGCACCTTGCCCACGATCGGCCAATCAAAAAACGATATGATAAGAGAGAACAACAACGGCCCTAAAGTGAAAACGAGGAATCCGAAGATCCACGGGAAAATGAAGAGGTAGGGCGCAGCCCCACCCCATCTGCGTTTCCAGCTAGGCCTCAGGCTGGCCGAATGTTTCCCTGCTGTCTGCGGGTAGGTCTGAGCCATCTCCTAACCTTCTTTCTGCAGCTTTAATGTTATTTCAAATAACGTTCGCTATCTTTTACGGCTTGATTCAATGCATCCTGTGCATTACTGCCATGCATGACTGCTTCTACTGCAGCAGAAAGCTGTCTATTCACTTCATTCCACTTTGCATGCAGCAGGAAAGCCGGTGTATTGTCCGAACGCTCCAGCATCGTATAATACGGCTTATACAGAGGATCTTGATCCTTCTTGAGCTCTTCCACGACGCTTAACCTTACTGGCAGATCAGCTACGCGCATCTTGATCGCTTCATTGGATACATAAAACTTGATAAATTCCCAAGCTAGATCCTTCTGCTTAGAATCCTTAGCAATGGACAGCGCAGATTCTGCAACAACGCCTTTAGCCTGCTTGCCTGGAAATGATGGCATTTCCACGGTTCCTACATCAATACCTGCTTGCTTGAAGGAGTCGAGTGGCCAAATTCCGCTCTCCCACATAGCGATTTTGCCAGCTTTGAAAATATCCTCACCGCTTTGCTGACCTTTACCACCTGTAAGCACGGCCGAACCGTTCTTTACCATGTCCCCAAACATTTGAATCGCACCAGCTGTTTCACTGCTGTTCATGTAGCCGTCAATCGTTTTGCCGTCATCTGAGATATAAGAGCTGCCATTACTCCATACAAACCCTTGCAGATCATACGTGTCATTCTCAGCCCGAGCACCGAAGCCATACTGCTTCTTTGTTTTGTCTGTCAGTTGCTTGGAGATTTCTTGGAAGTCATCCCATGTCCACCCATCCTTCGGATAAGGAATCTTCGCATCATCAAACATTTTCTTGTTGTAGTACACAACGCGAGTCGTGAACCCTGCTGGAATGCCATAGAGAACGCTGTCAATTGTCGCGTAATTGAATAAACCGCTGTAGAAGTCTTCCTTGTTCAGGTCACTATCCCCGTCTGCGTAGCTGTTAAGCGGCTCAAGCGACTGGTGATAGGTTGGAAAATCCCACATGTACATCACATCAGGAGGATTTGTAGCACCGAAACCTGCAGCCAACTTCTGGTCAAACCCATCCGCGTAAGCTTCTACCTGAACCTTCGTGCCAGGATGAAGTTCTTCGAATTTCTTAGCGATATCCTGCTCAATCTTGAGCGGATCCCCTGTATCCCAAGTGGCAAATCGAAGCGTTTTCACAGCTGTAGAACCTTTTCCACCTTCGGGCTTCGCCGTCGTGCCATTTACACTTTCGTTATTACCCGTGCATGCAGTAAGCATTGTCATGGTCATAACAGTCGCAACAACAATAAGAGAAATTTTGTTCTTCATTCTGGCAGCTCCCCTATCCGTGTGGTACATCTTATTTGAACTGCTTTCATCTTAACTAAAATGAAAGCGCTACAAAACCGTTAACCATTCGAATGTTGGTGTGGTTTTGTTCGATTTACTTGGGAAGGTGTACATCTGTTAGGAGCGTGCCGCCTTTTTGTTGGGTACGGTAGTAGCTAGGCGTTTGCCCCGTACAGCGCTTGAACCATTTACTGAAATATTTGCTATCGCCAAGCCCCGTTCGCTCGGCAATTTCCTGCATCGTAAGGGTCGTTTCTTTCAATAACACATAGGATAATTTGAGCTTGCGTTTATATTGATAGGCGACGAAGCTGTCCCCTACTGCTTTCTTGAACAGGATCGAGAAATGACTGCGGCTGAGGCCGACCTGCCTTGCTACGTCACTGACTGACCATTCCGAAGCCGGGTTGTCATGCAGCAGGTTAACTGCTCGCCAGATTGCCTCCGGCCAATCCACCGCAGATACGCTGAGGGCTTTCTCCAATTCGGCTTCTTTATGAAGCGCAGACCAGGCTTGAAGTCGTTCATCCGCATGTAAAAGCGGTCCTCTTCTGGCCCACTGCAGCTTCGTACTCTTGCTCTTTTGCTCCACCAGCAACATGTCCAAGGCATTCAAACCAGAATTCGGTACGATACAGTAGCATCGTTCCTCCCCATAAGGAATAATAGTCCCTTCACAAATCCTTCGATCCTCGTATGTCACTTTCTTCAATAGATCCAGCCAAGATGACTCGCAGCCTGAGGTCTTGACTAGATAGATATAGACGGGCTCACCATGGAAAGACCACTCCTCGCGGGTACGCTTCTCCATCTCGCCAATAAATTTATCGTTATGTCCGTTCAGCCAAGCGTATAACAGGGTACTCAACCGCTCTCCTTGCTCGCTGGCGTTTTCTTCAAGCGCCGCAGATTCCGAAGCTGCCTTGAGTTCACATTGGAACTTCGCCAGCATCCCTTCCAGCTCTTCATCCTCGAAGGCGGTTTTGAGCAGATAGCCAGATGCGCCCAGCTTTATGCCCTGCTGAGCATATTCAAAATCCCGGTGGCAGCTAAGTAGGATGATTCTTGTATTAGGAGCCTTCTCCTTTATTTTGCGTGACAATTCGATGCCATCCATCTCGGGCATGACAATATCCGTAATGACAACTTGAGGCTCATGTTCAAGGAAGGCTTCCCAAGCTTTGCGGCCGTTCGGAGCATCCGCGACTACTTCCATTCCATATTTATCCCATGGGACGGTCGACCGAAGTCCTTTGCGGACAATACTTTCGTCATCTGCTATTAACACCTTAATCATCTTGGTTGTTTCCATGCAGGTTCTCCTCCTTCTTGGGCCATTCGATGATGATCGTAGTCCCTTCACCTTGAATCGATTGTACGGTTAACCCATACTGCAAGCCAAAATGCAGCTTGAATTTCTGATCGGCATTTTGCACCCCAAGTCCTCCCCGGCCCTTGCGATTCGTCATATTAGGCAACAATAGAAGCTTCAGCTTCTCTGGAGGAATACCAGCCCCGTTATCAGATAACTTAAGCAGTAAATGATTGCCTGTCTCCTTTACGGTTAAATGGATCACACCTTTGCCATCCTCGAAGCCATGGAAAAAAATATTTTCGAATAACGGCTGAAGCGTCATTCGGGGAATCAGATAACGTTTCAAATGCTCATCGCATTCCAGCTCATACTCGAACGTGGAACCATAACGAACTTCCTGGATTTTTAGAAAATGCTCAATCATTCGCAGCTCGCGCTCCATAGGAATCAACTCCTGTGAGATATCCAAATTACCTTCAAGTACCATGGTAAGATGGTACAGCATCTGACGGATATCTTCCGCTCCTTGCAGTCTCGCTTTCCATTGAATCGAATTAAGCGTGTTAAACAGCAGATGGGGATTGATTTGATAATGGAAGGCCTTGAGTTCCGCTTCCTTCTTAAGTCGCTCGCTCCGTTCAACTTCGCCAATTAACGACTGTATACCGCTCACCATACTATTAAAGCTTGTATCCAAGCTGCCCAGCTCGTCATGGGATTCAACCTGAGTCCTCGTATGCAGCTTTCCGAAACTTACCTTCTGCATCGCATCCTTAAGACGGCGAATCCGTGCGGTAAACCGAGAAGAGAAAAAGTATGCTAGTCCAAAGGCCAGCAGACAGGAACCAAAAGCGACGATAATGGTATTCGATCTTATAATGTCGGAAGAGCGATAAAAGGATGCAGCAGGCAATCTTGCCTCGATGCTCCACCCATTAACATCAAGAGTTTTAGTCCATAGGATATCACTCTCTTTTGACTGGAAGGCGGTTGCCGTCTCATATATAATCCTTCCCTGTGGATCATCTATTTTGAGATGTGCCTTCGTATCATTCTCGAACAGTTGGAACATGTGAAGCAGATCTTCGGCATTTTCTTCGATTAGAATTTTACTGCCTCGCAGCGCTCCGTAAGGACTATTAACCGGAACAGCCAAGCCAAGCACCGAAATACCATTCGTTATCGTATCTCCCATACCGTGATTCTGAGGGTAAAATCCCATCCAATACTTACCAGAAGAGGAATTCGTCATTGCTTGCCATGCGGGAATTAGGCTGAGCTTGGATACATCGAGATTATTTTCCCCATAATAATAGCCAGAACGTGTAATGATATAAATCCCAATTGTCCGATCTGATTTAAGCGCTTTCAAAAGTGTTTCAAAATCATTCTTATCCATAATATCTTTATAGGTAATGGGTACCTGATCCCCAAGATCAACTCGCGCAGGATCAAGTAAATAGGAATAAACCGTTTCTGTTGTCTGATTCATTCGGTTCAAATAAGAGCTCATCTGCTGTTCCAATTGAGCTACTGCATTCTCCCCATATTTGCCAAACTGGGAATTAATGACCTTCGCCGATTGGTAATAAGACAAGGCTCCAAGCGATAGAAGCGGAATAATTGTCACAATGAGAAAGCAGAAGAGAAGCTTGGTTCGTATGTTCCGATAAGGGCCAAACAAAAAGCGAATGCCCAGTTTCTTAAGAAAATGATTCATTTAGGTTGTCTCCTCCTCCTCATTTTACTTGAAGTGTATCATGGACCACTTTTATCGAACAATGAAAAGTAAATCCAGCTTTGCATAAAATGCTTTGGAAGGAAGCTTCACCAATCGCAAATGAGATCTTATCCCCTTAAACGTCAAAAGCACCTCCCTTCAGCCCGTTTATGGCTTTTTGGAAGTGCAGCAATTCTTTAGGTTGTATACTCATTACCAAGAATGAGGAACACGCTTGACGTCCATGTAAACGCTCGATCACGTAAACCTTGTCCCGTAATCGCGTCGAAATTCTCGGCCATCCCGCTCAGGTCTAGCATGGTGCAGAACCGTCGTGAGACCATCTCAGCAAGCTCAAGATCTCCTGCTGCGGCAGCACCTTCAACAAGTATCATGGTCGAAGGCGCCCAGATTGGACCTCGCCAATAGCCGTCAGGACTATAGAAAGGACTATTCACACTCTCTGTAGCCCAGCCGTTAGCGGTTAAGAATCTGCTCTCATCCCGCAGCCCTTCTAGCAGTGCAGTACGGATTTGCTCAGGTAGACGTTTGCCCAATATAATGGGAACGAACAATAATAGGCTGTCTCCTTCGGAGAGCTCATGCGTACCGGATCGGCAGGCCGTAAATCGACCATTTTTCCAGAAATGGCTGATCATTTTATCCATTGTGTCCTCAGCAAGCTGTCGCCACTCGGCTGCTTCTTCCCTATGTCCAAGCCCTTCTGCAATCTCAGCTAAAAGCTCTGCTTGCAGAATAAGAAAGGCTGCTAAATCTGGGCTCTCTACCGGAATCCCATTATTAAACGCAGTACTGTTATCCCAGCCGGAGTCGTTGCCATGATTGTACTGTGGAATGCCGTCTCCATCACCATCACGGTACTCAAACCACCACTTTGTCCATTTGGACAGAGGTGCATAAACCTCACGAAGCTGTTCCTCCTTGATAAAGTCCGTTCTGTCCATCATCCAAGCAAGTGTCCATCCATGAATTGGCGGTTTGTTGCAATTCCACAGCTCATACTTATCGTTGATGAAATCCGGAATGAGTCCACTCTCATCCTGCCGGTCAAAGAAAATCATAAACTGATCCCATGCCAGCTTCGGATCATGGCGAACAAGCGCCATCGCATTAAAGCAGTGATCCCAGCTCCAAATATTCGTCATCCAGTTCTTCGACATATACATCGCTGGACGAGTGAGACAGCCTTCTGCCGGAACGAGGCAAGACCACGTAATATAGGCGGCAAGTACCCGGCTCTCTTCCCAGCGTTGTGGCACGAATAAGCTGTTATTCAACCACGCATTAAACTCTTCCTTCACTTGCCTAACGACATCATCAAACGGTTCCCAAGCAGCCCGCGGCTCCAAAATTGTCCGAAATTGTTCAATAGCAAATTCTAAATTACCCGACTTGTTGCCTGGTAAGAAATCTGCGATAACATACGAGCTTTTGATTTTGTCCCATGGCACTTCCATCCTCAGCTCACCAACAAGCGCAGTAAGCATGAACCTGCATTCATGGGTGAAGCTGTTTACTTCCCAACTGTCAGGCGCTGCTTGATATGCATAATCATAAGCAGCCGTACGGAAGGTCAAGCGAATTCCACAGCCGTTCGCCCGTACACGGAATGTCCGGCTGTCAGAGATACAGATCTCAGCCGTTAAGCCAAGTGCCGATTTCAGCTGAATCAGTTCGGGGAAAGCTTTGGACTGGAAAGGCACAGATTGACCGCTCTCATCCAGCATATCGATATGGAAAGCCTCGCCGAATTTATCGTCGCCACCGCGCACGGTACGCAGATACAAGCCTTGTTGTCTATCCTTGGCTTCAGGCAGAATTGAGATCGCTAAGAACGATTCTCTTCGACTGAAGGGTACAATGCTGAGGTCAAAGTTCATATCTAATCTCCTTCACGGAATAGTATGCGCTTTCATTGTAACGAAAGAAGCGTCCAGGAAAAACCGACAGTTGTTTTTGAAGGGTGGGTAATTTGTTTCGAAAGGGACTTTGTTTGAAACAAAGGGGGAGTTTTGTTCGGTGAATGTTGTTCATTTGTTCGAATCGGTAATCAGTCCGTGCGGAGAATTTCAGACATATGGCTTACGAAAGCAATTTACATTTGCATAAGGAAAAAAAATTTGATAATATAACTGACGAACGTTCGTTAATAATGAGGTGGGTTTATTGAAAAGTAAAGAAATTAAAGACATCGCATTGAAATTTTTCACAATTCATGGTTATGAGGGTGCATCGCTGTCTCAGATTGCCGACAATGTCGGTATGAAAAAACAGTCTCTCTATGCACATTTCAAAGGAAAAGATGATCTATTTCTACAAGTATTACAAGATGCCAAAGAAACAGAAGTCTCATCGAAGCTAAACTATTTAAGTAAAGTCGATACCCAAAATCCCAAAGAGGATTTATTTGGATATCTGCAACTAGTCATTGATTTGTTTCAACAGAGCGAGCAGTTAAAGTTTTGGCTGCGTATGTCTTTTTTTCCGCCTCTCCATCTGGCAGCAGCTATTAATGATGAAGTAATCGATTCGGAGAATAAGATTCAAACCGTTCTGGAAGGCAAATTCCAAGATTGGATCGATGCGAAAGCCATTATGGAAGATACAGCCTCCATCCCTACGCTTGCTTTCTTAGGTGTAGTTGATTCCATCATGTTAGAGCTTGCATATGGGAATAATGAAAAACGTCTAATTGATAAATTAAATGCCTCATGGACTGTATTTTGGAGAGGTATTTCACAGCTTTGATTTTACAGAGAGAGGTATTGTTTCATGAAGAAACCATTGAAAGATCAAAAAACTGTCTTATTCATTCTACTAAGTAATATATTCATTGTTTTTCTAGGAGTCGGACTAATCGTCCCTGTTATGCCATCCTTTATGAATATTATGCATCTAACAGGCCAATCGATGGGTTATCTTATGGCGGCCTTTGCGTTTGCACAATTACTCATGTCTCCTCTAGCAGGACGATGGATTGACACTTACGGCAGAAAGAAAATGATCGTTATCGGCTTATTCCTCTTCAGTATTTCAGAGGTGATCTTTGGACTCGGTACAAATGTATCCGTTCTTTATTTTTCCCGTATTCTAGGAGGCATTAGTGGTGCATTTATTATGCCTGCCGTAACCGCTTTTGTTGCGGATATTACCTCAGTAGAGGAAAGGCCCAAAGCGATGGGTTACATTTCTGCTGCTATTAGTATCGGTTTTATTATTGGCCCGGGTATCGGAGGTTTTATTGCTGAGCTGGGAGTGCGTGCCCCATTCTACTTTGCTGCTGGCTTCGCATTAATAACATGTATTTCATCCCTATTTATTTTAAAAGAGCCGCTAACCAAACAGGAACTTTTGGAAATTACTCAGCTCAAAAAAGGTACCAGCTTTGTATCTGATCTGAAACGATCGCTTCAACCACAATACATTATCGCCTTTATTATTGTGTTTGTACTGGCCTTTGGTTTATCAGCATATGAAACAGTTTTCAGTCTCTTTTCAGATCATAAATTTGGTTTCACTCCTCAAGATATTGCGGCCGTTATTACAATAAGTGCAATCTTCGGGGTTGTCGTTCAGGTCTTTATGTTTGGTAAAATGGTAGATAAACTCGGTGAAAAGAAACTTATTCAAATATGCTTGATTGCTGGCGTATTTTTTGCGGTAGTATCCACCATGATCTCCAGCTATTTAGCCGTTTTGCTAGTAACTTGCTTCATCTTTCTCGCATTTGACTTGCTGCGACCAGCATTAACGACCTATTTATCAAAAACGGCCGAAAAAGAACAAGGCTTTATTGCCGGAATGAACTCCACCTATACTAGCCTAGGCAATATCGTCGGACCTGCGTTAGGTGGAATATTATTTGATGTCAACATCAACTATCCGTATCTCTTTGCCGCTGTCATCATGTTGATTGGTCTTGTCATTACGATGATGTGGAAAGAAAAACAATCTGCAAGCATCTTGGCAAAATAATATTCTGAAGAAATGGATGAACTGCACTATTTGAAACGCGGGTTTCTCTACAATCTGAAAGAGGGTGTCCTAATGCCATGAAATTGGCAAAGGCACCCTCTTTTTTCTAGAGTCATTTACAACTGTATACTCTAATCTCCACAATTTCCGCTCGTGGGCTGCCATTCGTACATTCAATAACCAATCTTAGCTTGTTTGTTTGTACTCCGTTTATGGAATGAACTCTTTTTCTTATTCGATTATTCGTTTCTCTATGCAAAACAGTCCACCCGCTGTTTGCCCAAGCCTCGATTCGGTAGTCTTTGACGAGCTCCGGAATAACCGTGAAAGGCGTTTCGTGATGATGGAGGTTAATTAAATCCTCGTTTACGTCGTCGTTGAAGGTCACATGGATTTCGGACACATTCGTCGCTTCAACCAGATCAACCTCAATCCATTCGTCAATACCGGCTTTCAGCGGTTCCGATACCCAAATGTGCGGTCCGCCGAACGGTCTTGCGTAACCATCGTTTGCCTTGCTCGCCGCATATGCTCCCGTTGCCACCGAGAAACAAAATGGCTCGCGAACCAGCCGTTTCATGCTCCATTCGGTGACAGGCGTATATCGCTCGTCATCACCGAGATTAGAGTGTTCGGTATGCATGCTCTCGAAAGCGAGTACGCCAGTTAGTGGAACAGCCGACTTAAACAAATTGATTCGGTCGTTTGCGCGGACGATGACAAATGCATTTTTCGCCGCTTCGTCGCTACCCAGCACCAGCGGAATCTCGACCCATTGCCGCTCACCCGTGCTTACTGTCACCTTCACACTTTGACAGAGCGATGCCGGAACGTAGTTTTCTGCACGTCCGGTATCCCATAGCTCAACGGTAAGCTCACTTTCCCCGCTTGCCGACAGCAGAAGCTCGAACCGTCCCATCTCACCTTCAATCGGAAATAGCAAGCCGACGTCCTTCGCAAGGGGGTAAGCAACCGACGGCTGATCCAAGCGAATTCGCGTTAAAGCACTCGAAGAGCACATGGTTCCTCTCCTAGCCAAGTCCAATTCGTCCATGTTCCGTAATCCGATGATCGAAGCGTCACTCTTAAGCATGATCTGCTGAAGTTCGGCAATATGGCTTTCGCGCAGTTCGCGCGGCGTTACGCCTTTCATGACGGACAACGCAGCGCCAGCCCCAGCAGCTTCTCCCATCACCGCGCAAGTTGCCATTACCCTCGTCGTGCCAAAAGCAACGTGCGTCGCGCTAATGTTTCGTCCGGCGAATAACAGATTGCTCACGTTTCTTGAATACAAAGACCCGAACGGAATATGGTAGATTCCATCCGCATGCAAATGTTTAGATCCGCGCTCAGACGCATACATGCCTTGAGGGGGATGCAAGTCGATCGACCAGCCACCGAAGGCGATGCTGTCGTCGAACGGACGCTGTGCCATAATGTCGTTTTGATTCAACACCGTGTCGCCGATAAAGCGGCGGTACTCTCGCTTGCCCGGGATCGAGCCAACCCATTCGAGCGTCATCGTCTCAGCATCGAATTGACCCGAATTTTTGATATAGTCCCATATCCCATAAATGACCGACCATAGCTCATCGCGGATTCGCTCGTTCTCATGAACGTTATCCAGCTCACCACCCCATTCGATCCACCAATAGTGGCAGCCCGAATCGCCGCTGCGGATGACTCGTTTGATCGGAATAGATGTCGTCAAAATGTCCTTAGCGAATGACGGTGCGACAAAACGAACCGGCTTGCCGGTATCCTTCGTGTAAAACAACAGGGTGCTGCCTAACGTAATGTCGTCCGCGACCTCTGGCGCCCAATCCTCTTCGTATTCGTGTTGCGCTTCACGCCCTATACGATAGGCTGCTCCCGCTAGGAAACCGACCAAACCATCTCCCGTGCAATCGAGGAACACTTCGCTCTCGAAACGAATAAGCAGCTCCGAGCCCATCATCCATCCGGTAACAGCGCGGATAACTCGCTCTTCAAGCTCTCCGTCCGCTTCGACTTCCCGAACGTCTGTGTTCAAGTACAGGCTAATGTTCGGTTCCGCGCGAACCGCTTCCAGCAATGTCAAATCCCACAAATAAGGATTTCCTTCGGGATTGCGGTACTGGTTCTCAAGGAACAACTCTCCCATTATCCCCGTCTCACGGGCATATCGATTTACTCCATGACCGGTTGCGCCGCATACCCACACTCTCACCTCCGAGCTGGAATTGCCCCCGAGCACTGGACGGTTATGAACAAGTGCCACCTTCAAACCCAATCTTGCCGCGGCGATGGCCGCACAGATGCCCGCCAATCCGCCGCCAACTACTGTAATATCCGTTTTCACTAACTCATTTCTCATGGTAATCTCCCCTGAATATAAGTTGTGTGTATCTTCAATTTCAAATATATTGCTATTCAAAGTATAAGAAAATACACTATAATTACATCAATGATATACTTTATTTCAAGGAGCTTATAAAAATGGATAATCTCGCGCTATGGTCGCACACACCGACTGTAATATCCTATAACTATTGGCAGAGTATCGATCGATTCCAACTTTCCGTGGACACTTATGCCAACTGGGTTATGTTCATACCTGAAAGTGGCCGCTTCTCATTCCGGATTGCCAATCAAGAAGGAGAATCCGGCTTCGGCAGAATCGTTATATGCCCTCCTCATATTGCATTCCATAGAGAAACGCTTGAGGCGTTAACTTTTCATTTCATTATGTTTCATTCAAACGAAATGAACACCAACATACACGCATCTGAAGAAAGCTGTCCACATGGCCAATTGATTATCGGAGACCCGGAACGCTTAAGGTCTAATCTTCGATTGCTTCGTAAGCTTTCGGGGCGTTCGGATCAACAAGCGCAGCTTTGGAAGAACACGATTATTCACGACATCCTCCTGCTTGCCAGCGATCATTTCAATCCACTATTTCAGGAATCGATGCCGAGCGCGGACGATCCGGTGCTTGAAGCCATACTCGAGCGTTTGCAAACGCTCGCTTATACACCTTTCAACATAAATAGTGTGGCCGCTGAATTTGGTTTAAGCGCTGTGCAGTTGACAAGAAAGTTTAAACAAACTTTCTCTGTCAATCCATGCGAGTACATCACTACCTTAAGAATCCATCGAATAAAATCTCTATTGCTGGAAAGCGATTATACTTTGCAGGAAATTGCTGTACAATGCGGTTATGACAACGGATATTACCTCAGCCGTATCTTCTCGTCACGTGTCGGAGTAAGTCCGTCTGACTATCGAAAGAACAACAAAGTTTAGATTTATGAAAAGGCCCAATGTTGAAGATTGACCCTTTCACTCCTTAGTCGGTTGCCCCGCTAAACGCACAAGAAGCTGTCCATGAACCAAATCGGTCATGAACAGCTTCTTTCCTTTTTTATTACCGCAACTTATCATTCAAGCTCCCCACGATATCGAAACTCACTATCATAATCGTCCTCAATAATCCAAAGTTGTTCTTGTACGGCCTTATGCAGCAATTGTTGCCTTCACGGCTCCGAAATAACGATCCCTGTCGCGCACAGGTGCGAAGGGGTGACAAAGATCAGTTTGGATAATTTCTCAAAGTTGCTCCATATAGCAAAAAAATTGAGAGATTGGGTAAGTTAAAGTCTTTATTTTGATTAAATACATTTGTAATCCTACGTCAAAGCTCCGAGTTCAGGTTACTAAATAGTAAAGACCGCCTCAAATGAGACGGTCTAATAAGAATGCGATTTTCGCATTAAGGCTGATCCCCTAAACTTCTCTCCCCTACTCAATCCGCATCCGCTTGAACTGTTTGAGAAGGCTGTCCTCGTGATAAATCATCCAGTCCACAAGCGACTGCCGCAGCTCGGCAAGCGTTTGCTTGTAGTCCGAGCGGTCGATCAGATTGGTCAACTCGTGAGGATCGTTTGCCAAATCGTAAAGCTCATCCATATCACCGCAATTAAATACATATTTGTATGAACCTTTGCGGAGCATACGTTGGGTGAACATTGCAGCCTCAAGGCCAGCACCCTCCGTTACGATACAATCTGGCCATTCGACCAAGGCCTCTCCCACGAGCGTCGGTGCAAATGACCTGCCGTCCGCTCCAGGCGGCGGGGATCCAGCACCCGCGAGATCAAGAATCGTTGCATGGATATCGCAGGTGCCGACGAAGCTGGTTTCCGTCCGCGGCTCCATTCGACCACCGGCCGGCTTGACAATGAGCGGGATGCGGCAGGTTTCTTCATACATGAAAAACGATTTGTCACACAAGCCGCCGTGAATGCCAAGCGACTCCCCATGGTCAGCGGTAAAGATAATAACCGTATTCTCGTATAGATCATGCTGCTTCAAGTAATTTAGCAGTCGTCCGATCTGCTCATCAATGCTGCTCATCGCTCCATAATAATGTTTAATATAGGGAACAAAATCGGACCATTCCGTCGTGTTTCCTTTTTTGATGCGATGAATGGATGGTTTTCCTTTATTGTCGTCGTAAAAGTTCGGCCACGGCTCAATAGCTACATCGCGGTATAAGTCTAAAAACCGCGTTGGCGCTACATAAGGCTCATGCGGGCCCCAAAAATTTAATGAGAAGAAAAAAGGTTCCTCTCGCTGACGAAATTGACCGATATAATGGATTGCCCGCTCCGTCAAATAGTATTCAACAGTAGACTCAATAGGTGAGGTCAATTCAGAGGCGTAATGATACTCGAAGTGACCGCTCACTTTATTTTCTTCCTGCCAGGTAAGTCCGTTATCCTGTAAATATTGCCTGAATTGCGGGTAGTTCATCCCCCCGCCCCCGTGGCCAGCAAAATCGTCGCCCTCATAGCCGACATCGGTAGGCATGGACTTGATTCCAGCGGCAATGTCCGGAAAACGTACATAAGCGAGATTCTCCCGTAAGTGGTTGCCCATCTCCGGTCCGAAGCCCAGATGCCACTTGCCCGTATAGCCAATGCTGTACGACTGCTCCTCCAACTGTCTGCTGAGCAGTCGGGACGTATCGGGCAGTTCTTGAACCATGCTGCCCATGCCGTAGCCGTTCGTCTGCATCCCGTGCTTGAACGGATACATCCCCGTCTGCATCGAAGCCCGAGCCGGCGTGCATACTGGGCAGCTTGTATAGGCATTTTCGAAGACAACGCTTTCATCCGCAAGGGCATTCAAATATGGCGTTTGGCATACTTGTCCACCATAACTGCGCAGCGTATCGACGCGCTGCTGATCCGTTTGAATGAATAGGATGTTCGGACGGCGTGGTGATTGTTCTTCCTTATGGGACATGGTTGTACCTCCTCAAGATTATCTAAATAGTGAAATAAGTTGTCTCTTCTTATATGAATAACTTATTGAGTTAGCCATTGTAAATATGTCATTCATGCTGCGAATTGTCATTTTTCACAATCAAAACCCCACACCCCTTGTACTTACTGGATTTGTAACAGTAAAAAAACATTCCAACCAAATAAATACTTCTTTCGCGGGGAATGGCTTGTAGACGAAATAAGTTAATAAAACACGATTTATGCTTGCAGCTAATGCATTGGAGGGTATGGATGATAGATTTTGAAGCAACCTTTTGAGTGGATATAAATTGGAAAAAGTAATTGACATAAAAGCTGTCCCAATGATACATTGTGCATACACAACATACACAATTTATAAGGAGGTTGACTATATGCTTGCGTTAGATATTAAAAATTTAAATAAGAAATATGAACATTTTCATTTAAAAGACATATCCTTTCAACTGGAAAAGGGTTATATTATGGGATTTATTGGAGCCAACGGCGCAGGAAAAACAACCACTATAAAATCCATTTTGAATTTGATTAATATGGATAGCGGTGAAATCTTTATTTTGGGCAAAGAGATGCTCGAGCACGAACTCGAGCTAAAACAAGAAATTGGCTCTGCTTTTGGAGACATCAATTTCTATACTCGAAACAAAATCAAAACGCTAACTAACGTAATCAAAAAGTTTTATCGTAATTGGAATGATGATGCCTATTACAATTATTTGAAAAGATTTAATTTGAATGAAAACAAAAAAATAGCTGAATTATCTACCGGGATGAAAGTGAAATACAGCTTGGCCATCGCTTTATCACACGGCGCAAAGCTGCTTATTCTTGATGAACCAACAAGCGGGCTTGATCCGGTTGCAAGAGACAATTTGTTAGATATTTTTCAGGAACTAGTGGAAGATGGTGAAATCAGCATCCTGTTTTCAACTCATATTACAACTGATTTGGAAAAATGTGCCGATTATATTACTTTTATCGATAACGGACAAATTATCAACAGCTCTGAGAAAGAAGAATTTATTGATACCTACCGCTTGGTGAATGGGAAAGAAGAGCAATTGGATTTGATAAAAGACCAGTTAATTGCCTACAAAAAGAATTCATTCGGCTTTACAGCCTTAATCCACACTAGTGACTTTGATCCCTCTTGGGATATTAAATCAACTTTGCCTAGTCTTGAGGAGATTATGATCTATTTCGCGAAAAAGGAGATTTTGCATGTATAATTTACTAATGAAAGAATTAAAATTAGGCGTAAGCCCATTCTTCTATGTCATGCCTTTTTTGACAGGTGCCTTAATGCTTATTCCCTCATGGTTATATTTCCTTGTCATCCTTTACTTTTGTTTTCTTACGATACCGAATATGTTTGCAGGGTATAAATCTCAGAACGATTTAATATTTACAAGAATGATGCCCGTAACAAAAAAAGACATCGTGAAAGCAAAGGTAACCGTTATTGTAATCATGGAATTAATACACATCATTGTTGCAATGATTTATGGGATGATTAGTACTCGCTTATATCCAAATCTGACCTACTTTTTCTTCAAACCATCCTTTGGTTTTTGGGGACTATGCTTCGTTATGATTGCGATCTTCAACATTATCTTTATATCGATGTATTTTAAGACAGCCTATAAATACGGCGCAGCATCGATTGCTTCTATTACAGCTGCTATACTGTTTGCTGGAGGCGCAGAATGGCTCGGAATACAGAATTCATTTGTATCTAATCTCTTCAAAGGAAATGGTACTGACCATTTAGGAACTCATCTATCCATCCTGATCACGGGCATCGTCATATTTGCGATATTTACGATAATCGCTTATCATATTGCAATCAAACGTTTTCAGAAAGTGGAAATTTAATGAACATAGCTATTTCGAACTCCTCTGATAAACCCATCTATCAACAGCTTTTCGAACAAATCAGCGCACAAATTCTCAAGGGCGAACTAGAAAATGGGTATAGTTTGCCACCCATACGACAAGCAGCCACGGAGCTTCGTGTTAGTATCATTACCGTAAAAAAAGCTTGGGAAGAACTCGAACGACATGGTTTGATTTACACCGTAACCGGCAAAGGATGTTTTATAGCTGAACTCTCGACCGACGAGATGCTTCAAAAACGCAATGAAATGATCTTAAAGCAGATGGTTATTGACACTTCGTATTACAAATCCTTTGGACTCACGATAGAAGAAGTTTTTGAGCTTTTGAAGGAAGTTTATTGAAAATATAGATATGAACAGAAAACCACGTCCTATGGACGTGGTTTATTTGTTTTATTGGTGATGCCTAGGGGGTCCATCACCCCTGACTTCATCGCTGCCAGTGTCCGCCGCGAGGACGCTTTTCATAATGCCTCGTTCGTCTCGCTGACCAAATCATGCTGCCAGCGGCGGGACCTGTAGCGAAAGTAGCCGATGAACGCTTTGGAGATTTCCTCTGCGGCATACAGCGCATACACGATTTCGATCGGCCACTTCATGATCCCCGCTCCTATGAACGCTAGCGGAAGCCCGATCAGCCAAGTCGATCCCAGCACAAGCTTCATTGAGTACCGCGTATCACCACCGCTGCGGAATACGCCGACAATCCAGATGTTGTTAAGAAAATTGAATATTAACATACAAGCCATTATGCGCACGACTGACACTGCTTGCTCATGCAAATACTCACTGATTTGAAACAGCCGAACAGCTTGAGGAGCAGCTGCGAACAATGCCAGCCCAATTGCAATGCCAGCCGCGATGCCGATTCGCGTAAACCGCTCGGCGTAGAGCTGCGCCCGCTCCCGGTGGCGAAGGCCGATCTGCTCACCGATCATAACGCTCGCCGCTAGGGCAAAGCCCTGCACGCCAGCCATAACAAAGTTACCGATCACTTTGGAAACTTGAATAATTGCAATTGCAGTAGCACCCAACAGGCCAAACGCCATCATATACATCGTTGTGCCAAGTCCCCAAAGCGTTTCATGAATGATGATCGGCAGCGTAACCGTAAACACTTTGCCAACCAGAGCGCGGTCAACCGGCACCCGTCTCAAGAGAGGCACAGCAACTTCTCTTCTCTTTGTATACACATACACTATTGTTAACACCATCTGCAGCAGCTTTGAAATTAGCGTGGCAATCGCAGCGCCGTCGACTCCCATGGGCGCGAATCCGAAATGTCCATAAATCAGCGCATAGTTCAGAACCGTGTTCAACAGCAGCGACAGCGTAGTCACGTACACGATTACCTTAACGACTCCGATGCTCTTCAAGTTCATCGCGAAAGCGCTCGTGACAGCCGAAGCAATATACCCGTAACTGACAATGGAAACGAAAGACGATGTCATTTCCACCAGTTCTTTGTCATCGGTGAACGGCATAAAGACATGAGGAGAGCTGAATGTCAGGACAATAAAATAAATAAAGCTGATGGCCAATCCGCAATAGACGGTTAATGCCGCCAGCTTTTGGATCGAATCGTAATCTCTCTTGCCATAGTATTGCGCTATAAAAACTGCCGGTCCACTTAGAACACCGGCCAATATCATCCCAAGCATAAATTCGAATTGACCAGCAATGCCCACGGCGGCAATTGCCTCAACCCCCAAGCCTGCCACCATGATCGAGTCAATCAGGAAGAAGGACGAGGAGAACAGAAACTGAATCGTCAGCGGAACAGCAAGCCGGTACAGCTTGCTGTAGAATTCATCGTTCAGTCGCATCATTTAATCGGCACAAGCTGAGGAACACGCTTGTGGAATTGAACAATTTCACGAATGCCATAGGACTCCAACAGTTCGATCGCCTGACCGAAGCCTTGCTCGTAGTTGCTCAGGCTGTGCGCATCAGAGCCCAGCGAAAACCATTTGCCTCCCAAATCCAAGTACATCTCAATTAAATAGGAATGCGGGTGAATCCACCCTTGTCGAAACAGTCCTGTCGTATTTAGCTCCAATACCTTATCCTTGCGAATAATTGTCTTCAATAAATCATATAGGATCAACCGGCACCGCTCATAATCCTCCATGCGAACGTTGGTTTTCGTATATCGAACGACGTAATCGAGGTGAGCGACGACATCGTAATTGTCCATCACATCGACGGCTTCCCGCACATGCGAGAAATAATTGTCGAGTATATGCTCAATCGGTTGCTGATGAAAAGTATCTTCGGCAAAATCGTGCACGCCGTTATTATGAACGGAGAGCAGCACCAGATCGAATGAATACTGCTGCAAATAGTCGTTTATCGGGCCAATGTAGTCTTTACGATACCCAACTTCAATGCCCTTGTGGATGTCGATATCGTATTGACCACGCAATTTGGCGATTTCTTGCTCATAGCTCGGCATATCAATCAGCACGTCTTTTTTGAAATATTTGCAGTCGTAATCGAAGTGATCCGTCGTCACGACCGCCTTTTTACCTAGAGACTGGGCGTGACGAACGATATCCGCCAATAACTCACTCGAGTCGGGGGAGTAGGCGGAATGAACGTGCTGATCCACAATTTCCTTTGAAACCTGCATTTCCTTTTCCCTCTTTCTTCATCTTGATCTATGCTGCAATCGTATTCCTACGCTTTCACCCAGGTTACACCTGCGTCCAGCAGTCGCGTACTCCAATCGTTCGGTGGCTCGGAATCGCAAATGACGTAATCAGCCTCGTCGAAATCAGCATATTTGTAAAGCGATTTCGCATCGATTTTTGAGTGATCAATGACGATATGAACTTGATCGGAACGCCGAAGCATCTTCTTGAGTAAATGACCCTCGTCGATCTGGTAGGTCGTAATCCCGTTGGCGATGGAGTAACCGTTGGCGCCAACAAACACTTTATCGACGTGGAAGTTGTTCAGCAAATCCAACGATATTGAGCCTGTGGCGAACATCTGGTCCGTGTCAATTTCACCGCCGAGAAAAATGATTTTCCCCGTAAAATAACCCGCCTTTTTTCGCTCGATCAAGCTGTTTAGGATCGGAACACATCCAACGAGTATCGTCACATTTCTCTTATTCATCAGGTGGTTGGCGATTTGCAACGTCGTGGTACCTACACCGAAAGCGATCACATCATAATCATTAATCATGTCCGCGGCTTTAATGCCTACCCTTATCTTCTCTTCGATATGAATTGCATTCCTTTGGCTGTATGGCGCTTCGTACAGCGTGAAATTCGGTTTGACCGCCCCTCCATGAACGATGAGTAATTTACTTTCCTTGCTTAACAAGTCCAAATCGCGGCGAACCGTCACCTTGGAAACTTCCAATCGTTCGGCGAGACCACTCACCGTCACTCTTCCGTTCGCATTCAATTCCGCCATAATCATACTAACTCTCTCAACCTGCAGCATTGAACTCTCACCCTGTTCATTAGTTAATGGAATTCAAGCCGGAGTACCTACGGTCGGTACTCCGGCTTGATAGGTAATGCTTGCCTTAATCCAGGAAAATCGGATTTGTATAAGCAAATTTACCGTATTTGTCGTAGCATTCGATCCTAATATACTTCTCGTTACCATGCAACTTTTTGCGAAGCTTGGTCACATTGTCGCCAATCTCAATTTGGTATTGCCTTCCATCACCGTTCATATAAATGCGTTCGACGGGCGAGCATTCGAAGATAACCTCGTTGTCTTCGATACGGAAATCATAGATTTCCGGTCCTGTTGACGAATAGAAACTGCCTTTAAGAAGAGCGTCCACGATGGAATTTCGGGCCAGCTCCTTCGCCTTCACTACAACCCATCCTCCAAACGAGTCGTTATAAGGCGAGTCTAACGGAAAGCGGTTATGATTGTCGTCCGTGGCCGTTCCCCACAGCCTCTTACCTTTACGCAGCAGGCTGTCCCACAAAATCCGCGAATTCCCCATGTTCTCTTGCCATTCGGAGCAGTGATTGTAAACCTCAATTGCAAACAGGTTGTCGAGCTCGATCAAATCCTCCCATTCCACAATCGACCAGTGGGGATGGTTAAACATGACAATATTACCGCGTGCGACCATGTCGTCGATGAACTGCTGGGCCGTATCATACCCTACAAAATCCGGCCATATAATCGGCTGCATATGGGTCAAAGGCTCAAGCGTCGCTGCGCGAAGATGCTCATCCGTCCCCATGATGACATGCAGATGGAAGATTCGATAATCGCCCTTAGGCATTCTGATTCCCACTTCACTGGACGGAAGCGTAATGAAATCCGGTTCATTCAAGTGCTCGAAGTTGGAGAAGAAATCATGTTCTGAGTGGGCGAAAAAATGGTAACCCTTCTGTTTGTACGCCTCACGAAGTTGATCGGTCGTCAGTTCGCCGTCGGAGAGGGTGGAATGCCCATGCAAATTACCTTTATACCAGCTCCCATTGTCTATAAATCCATTTGTTGTATTCATTTCGTCTCTCCTTTCGAAAGGCACCTTATTTATTTTCGTTGATGATCGCTTGCGACTGTTCAGCTGCTTTATGAATGATTTGCTGCGGATCTTGAGTCGTGTCCATCATCGCGAGCTGCAAGTTCTCCACGATGGACGTATACATCGCTCTCCAGTTTTTTTGCCACGGCCGTTTATGAGCATATTCCAGTTGATCGATGGCCACTTTGTACTGTGGCTTCTCGGCAAGTAGCTTTTTCATCTCATCCGTTTCCAGCGAAGATTTTGTTATGGGCAAATAGCCAGAATTTTGGAAGAAGGACATTACGAATTCATCATTGGCCAAATACTCTAGAAATTGTCCTGCCGCTTTCTTCTGCTCTTCCGTCGCGCTATCCAGAATGATCATGTTAGCTCCGCCTGTTACGACCGAATTTTTCTCTTTGAACGGCTGATACGCAGCTTGCACTTCAAACCCACTAGCTTCTGCTTCCTTAAATACCGGTCCAAGTGATCCGACTGAATCCATTATCATCGCAATTTTGCCTTCGAAAAATTTCTTCTTTATAAGATCGGATTGGCTGCCTTGCGCGCCATAAGCGTTAAACATGACATTTTCCTTAACCATGCTCTGCCACAGCTCGACGATTCCCCAGCCCTTGTCGTTGTCAAACAGTACCTTCGAGCCATCTTCACTCACGACTTCACCGCCATAGGAATACACTGCAGACTCCCAGAACCATGCATCGCTGTCCCAATGGGAGGAAAATCCGTAAATCCCCTTGGCTGGATCACTCAATTTTTTGGCATATTCATGGAGCTGATCCCACGTCTTCGGCGCTTCCACCGGAATTCCGGCTGCCTTGAACAAATCGGCGTTGATGTACATAATCGGTGTGCTGCGATTCATCGGAGCGGCTTTGAACACCCCGTCGGCGTAGCTGGAGCGAGTCAAGCCGTCGATATAATTGTCGATTGTCGCCTGGGACATATATTTGCTCAGATCTGCAGCTACCGGGTGATAGCGGGAGAGGAAGGATTCCTCGATTTGGGCAATAACCGGCGTGTTCTTGGCAACGAGCGACGCCTCCAACTTCTCGGCTACTCCGTCGTAGCCGCCTTGTCCGAAGATGGTAACTTCCACACCTGGATGCAGTTCATTGAACTTTCCAGCGGCATCGACAAGAGCCTTGCCATTACCATTGCTAACATCAAAAATTGACCACATATCGACGACGACTTTCTCTTGGCTGCTCGCAGTTGATTGTCCGCCAGCATTATTATTTGTTGGTGATTCCTTGCTTTTACCGCATCCAGCCACAAAAATGATTACTAAACAGAAGAGAATAAATACCGTATTTTTCAAAGATCGTTTCATGTGATAAGCTCCTCCTTAGATGGGGTCCTTATTTGTGAATAACTATTTAATGCCTCCGTAAACAAAGGCATTTTTGATGAAACGATTTGCCAATAAATAGAGGATGACAACAGGAGCCATAAGTAACATATTACCCGCCATTGCAATGTTCCATAGGGTTACCCCGTCGCCGACGTCCAGTAAGCTTTTGACCGCGATCGGCAGTGTCCGTACAGATTCGGAATTGGTTAGAATCAATGTCCAGAAGTAATCATTCCATTTCGAAATACATGTGATCAACATCACCGTAAACACGAACGGCTTGGCCATCGGGAGCATAATACGTATTATGATTTGCAACTCAGATGCCTTGTCTAATTTGGCTGCGTCAATTAACTCGTCCGAAATTTGCTTAAATGCCTGTGTCATAAAGAAGATAGTGAACGATGAATACGTGAACGGAACGATCATACCCTGGTAGGTGTCGATCCATCCGAAATTGCTCAATAGGACATAAATCGGAACGAAGGTCACTTGTGCTGGCAGCATCAAGTCGATTAGAATGAGTCCAAAAAACAATCCGGATAACTTAAACTTTTTTTTGGCAAATGCATATGCTGCAGGTATACAGACGAGCAATTGTCCGAACACAGTAAGACTTGTGACGATGACGGAATTCAGCCCGTAATGAAGAAACCGAACTTGATCCCATGCTGCCACGTAATTGGAAAACTGCGGGATCTCCGGCAGCAAAGCCGGTGGAAATTGGATAGCCTCCACATAGGTTTTCAAGGAAGTGCTGATCATCCATAGAAAAGGGAAGATAAACACGAGGACCAAAGCAATAAGCAGCACGATACGCAACACAAAAGCAATCTGTTTCATGGTGATCTTTGTTCCTTCCTTTACTGATAGTGGACTTTTTTAGAGAAAAATAAATAGTTAGCCAGTGAGATGATACCGATGATGATTAAGAATAAGACGGAGCCTGCCATCGCTTTGCCAAGTTGGAATTTTAAAAACCCGGTTTGATAAATCCAATGCACGAATAGATTTGAGGAGTTCTGCGGCCCTCCCTTGGTCATCAGGCTGACGATATCGAACGAACTAAACGAACCTATGATCGAAGTAATTAACAAAAACAACAATGTCGGTGATAGCATCGGAAGCGTGATACGGAACATCGTATTCAATTTGCTGGAATTATCCAGCTTGGCGGCCTCGTAAATGTATTTGGGTATACTTTGCAGCCCAGCGATGATGATCATTACATTGAAGCCAAGCCCCTTCCAAATCGAAACTATTATAATCGATAAGAGGGATGTATCCGGACTCATCATCCATTTTAGCGGCTCAAGCCCCACCATTTTCAACACATAATTGATGATGCCCATTTGCGGATCAAGCAGCCACATCCACATGATCGTTACAGATACGAATGAAATAATATGGGGTGTAAAAATGATGCTCTGAACGAAATTATCCAATACCGTATTCTTTTGCAGCAGAATACCAATGAGGACTGCAAATACCAAACCGAACACGACCGTAAAAAGTGTGTAGATAAGCGTATTTTTCAGCACCTTTGCAAACAAGGGATCACTCAAAATATTGGTATAATTATCGAATCCGACGTAGCTTTTAGTGTCTGTCACAATGTCCCAGTTCAAGAAACTGACTTTGAACGAGAACAAAAGCGGATAGATGGAAAATAAGCAAACGAGAATGATGGCCGGGGCTATAAGTACATACGGATTTCGGATGATTCCATTAAAGAGCTGTTGTATGGACTTGATGCTCATTTTCGACATATACGCCCTCCAGGTAAGAAATCGAATTTAACACGAACCTGATTTGCTGGGCGTCCCGGATACGCTGATCACTCGCTTCATCAAAGTAATACAAGTCCTCTTCCGTAATGTATACCTTCACACGGTCACCAAAGTCCCTATCTTCCTCGGATTTTACAACGATCGCCCCCAAGCTTGTCGACACATGGTACAAAGTCTCCAATCCCAAAGTTTCCCTCAAGACGATTTTCCCGGATAGGACAATGCCTTGAAATTGTGCCGGTTTCATCAGCTTGACCTTTTGGGGACGAAAGCCGAGCAGACAAATATTCGGAAGCAAAACAATGTTCATGCCTGGATCACCGATAAATGTAGCTACAAAAACGTTATCCGGATCATTGTACACTTGCTTCGGAGTGCCGTTCTGCATCACCTTGCCTTCATTGAAAATAACGATATCGGTCCCCATCGTCATCGCTTCCACCTGATCGTGAGTAACGAACACAAACGTCGATTGCAAATTGTGGTGCAACTGGATGAGCTCACTTCGCATCTGATTGCGCAGCTTGGCGTCCAAATTGGAAAGCGGTTCATCCATCAGAAAAACCTGTGGATTTTTCGAGATTGCTCTGGATAACGCAATCCGCTGCCTTTGTCCTCCCGAAAGCATAGACGGCTTGGCGTTCATGTAGTCCTGGAGCCCGACCAAATTCACCACATGCTCCACGCGCCGCTTGATCTCATCTTTGGGAAACCCCTGGTTTTTCAGACCGAACTCGATATTTTTGCGGACGGTCATGTGCGGATAAATAGCGTAGTTTTGGAAAACCATGGCGATACCACGATCGCCGGGCTCTGCCTTCGTGACATTGCGCTCTCCAATGTGAATCTCACCGGCGGTAACTTCCTCCAGACCGGCAATTAGCCGCAGTGCAGTCGTTTTTCCACATCCCGATGGGCCCACCAATACGGTAAAAGAGCAGTCCCGAATTTCGAGCTGTAAGTAGTCGATAACGGTTTTTCCGTTCGGGTACGTTTTGGATACCTTGTCTAGATGAATAGCCGACATGTGATATCATTCCCTCTCTCTTGCTCAAGTTATAGTCTACTGGGCCACAGTTGAATCATAAATCTCGATTGTAAACTGTATGTTTGAAGCGTATCTTTTTTTTGTTAATCTTTCTCTTATTAGACTAAATTATTGTTTTTTGTTTCTTTTTTACTTAGAGTTATCCAATCGACCTTCATTCCAAAGCCTCCTCGGGCCATTCAAGCTTCGGAGCGGCGTTGTAGGTCAACGCCCTCTGGTTTAAAACGGCATTAGCCCATCTGGATTTGTGGATTCGTTTGGGTTTATCAAGGTATGTACGAGTATCCAATTTCTTCGAAAAACGGATATAGTCAGAAAACTCCCCCGTAAAACTTTTGACACATCCCTGCTTTAACGAGTGTTTACTCCACTTACCTCCTTTTTTAGCATCATGGAACATACGCTCCATTGCGTCCATACCTGTATGGGTTATTGAGGACACACTATCTTTCCAAGTCACAGTAAGGGCATTCAGCCCGCCAGCCAAAAGTGTACCGTGAATTCCCCATTGCACATAGGCTTGAGGTCGATTCTGATGCTCCCGGGCTTCGGTTAAAGCAGCCTTTGTGGTGATGATGTATTCATGGAAATAAGACCATATCCCGGACAGTTCCAACGTTTGCGGGTCATATCTGACCCATATGATTTCATGATCGCAAGGCATACTATCATTTGGGGAATTCCAGTCATCCTCCCAGAACAAATGATACGCAATCAGGGGCATTTCCGGGTGGATGACCGCTACGCAATCCTGCAAAGCAAAAGGCTCACTCTCCACCAGATACAGCTCCGGAGCCAATCTGGAAACCAAATCGGCTAATTCCGCGGAAACGGTATGCTGTGGCCCCTGCTCCAATAAACAACCGTACCAGAATCCCGCTTCAGGAAAAGATCCATGGCTGTGATAAAAATCCGTAAGTTTGCTCATGATTCTCGTATCTTTGGGAGCGGCTTGCTGGAGCAGCAACAGAAAACCCACAATTCGCTCCTTTATTTGTAAAGCTTGTTCTCCTTCCACGATGTTACGATTCATGTGGTAGTATTGCAGAAATTGAGCAAGAAGCCCAAGGCCTTGTTCGGCAAACGCCGCGTCCAACCACTGTTCCTCCGGGGGGGTGACCCCTTCAAAGCCAGAGGATCCAGGCGGTTCAGCATTATAGGAATTCCCTGCTTCAGGATGATGGACAGGCTGCTTCAATTCAACTGTATTGTCTTCCAAACGAAGCCATGTCTCGAAATCCCTGACCCCTTCTCTAAGGCGGATGATTCTTGCCCCTCGGGAAAACCCGCTTTTTCCATACGTGTTATAGCCAGTACTTCTGCCATAACATAGACGAATCCCATGCCAATCTCCATAAAAATCGTTAATATGGTCGTGTCCCACAAAGGTCCCTATCACATCTCCCTGTTCAAGCATCGCAGTGCCAAATCCAGAGTTGATTTTTGGTGGAACGATATCTTCGTATTTGACTCCGTGGCATATTTGCTCATTCCAAACCTCTATGTATTCCGGAAGTGGAATGTGAAAAAACGCCAAGGAGGGCAATGGAGCTCCATTTTCTGTGGTAAGCTTTTGGGAATTCTGTACATACCAATCTATTTGACTTCGCCGGATCCAATCGTATCCTTCCAACGGCGCCGGCGCATAGCTGCCTGAATCGAGAAAGTAGAGAGCAGCTGCAGGATTTCCTTGTAATCCATAGACTTGTATAACATAATTTCCGATGCCGTCAATGTGCTCGGGTCCTGCCTCGGAAAGACAAAATTTACAGGTTTGCTGCAGCTCCATGAGCTCCTGACGGGTTATTCCTTTCTCCGAATCATGGTTGCCAAAAACGGCCGCCCATGGAACTTCGGAATTTTCAGCACAGGACACGGCCTGCAGAAAGGCAAGCTTCGGATTTTCACAGTAATCGCTGTAGATCACATCACCTGTAAAAACGATAAGATCTGGAGACTCCGATCTGATCACTTCTTCCATTAATGATTGCGTGCGCAAATCCAGCTCGCCACCACTGGTCCAATGGACATCCGTAAACTGAACAATCGTAAATGTACCTTCTTGATTGAAACTGAGCGCTTTCTCTGCCACATTGAATCCACCTTTCATAAAACCACTCCGCTAAACCTGACTCTTCTCAAACTCTAATAGAAAATGAACAGCCTGCTTCCAGCGATTGCGGATTTCTAACCGCTGTGCTTCCGAACAACTCAATCATAAATCTCGATTGTAAACCGAATGTTATCCGTGAATGATTTTTTTGTTAATCTTTCTCTTTATGAACTTAACTATTGTTTTTTGTTTCTTTTCTTCCTGAGAGTGATCAATTTCGCAGAGTTGATGTCCATATCAGCGATTAATTTACGTAACTCAGAAAATGAAAATGCTTCGAGTAGCTGCTTCATTTTTGGTAGTTTAAAGTGTATTTTGGCAAGAAAGAATCAAATTACAGCAGCAGGAAACAAGTATGGTATGGCAAAAACATAATAAAGGTACCTAAGACAAAAAACTTTATACGAAAGGTCTCCCTTCCTGATGCGTTTCTATCTGATCTTATCCAATATAGAAACAACTCTAAAACCGTTACGTTTTCATGATCTAAGACATACATCAGCAACCTTACTTATCAACCAAGGTGTCATGCAAAAACAATATCAAGCCGGTTAGGGCATGCAGATATTCAAACAACCATGAATACCTACGGACATGCTCTTCAATCTGCTGATCTTGCAGCAGCGAGTACATTCAATTCGATTTTGTTGTCCACGATACCAACTTTACTAAATTAAACGGCGCATAAAAACGTGCCGTTTTTTATACAGCCCAACACTTTTTTTCGTCCCCAAAGCCCAAAAATTTAATGATTTGATTACTTCGTAGGACATTAAAAAAAATAAAAAACCCTTGATTATCAAGGGTTTTGGCAGTATTTGGTGGAGCCTAAGGGGATACCAGCAAAATAACTAGCCCCCCACAAGAGATGTCCGAATCCTGACGATCGTTCCCCTATTATGCACAGGAAAACGGCCGCCTTTTAATTTACTACTTCTTCCCGTTCTCCCCAAGTCGTCACTCTGACGTTGACTAGAGGTTTCGGATCGCCTTCGAATTTGCAACTGAATGATAGCGGCTGTCCACCTGTCCTTACGATTGGCGCATCGGCGGAAGCATTAACGGTTCTCAGCAGATTCCAGTTCTGATCATAAACTTTACCGATTCTGTCACCTTCACAAATGAGATATTGGTTCACGAAGATTTCTGTATCAAACGTCATGTATACACCGTTCGTGTAGAATGTTGGACGTTTAATCGAAGCGTCATCGTTACCATATGAAGGAATGACGCGCAGCGTAAACTTTAGCGGCTGATCCGCATATCGGTTGAAATACGTCCAATCTGCCCCCCCTGGCTGGCCTGGCTGCAACTCCGCCGGGTTGCATACGAGCGGTTTTGAGATATGAACAGGGTATAAATTCCACTTTCCTTCACCTGCAGCTTCCAAATGCCAATCGCTTTTCGGGTCTTTCAGCCGTTCCCGTTGTTCGGATGTGAAGGCGCCGGCTTGCCTTGCTTTCTCCCACTCCCGCACGGATGTAAATACCGACTCGATGTTACCGTTTCGCCCAAGCACCTGCATATCAGCAACTAAAGCAAAACCAGCGTTAAAACCTGCCGCTTTCGATAATACCCACTCTATTTCATCAGGTGACGTCGCTTCGAACTGATCGGAAGCAGAACGAACAAGAAACCATCCAAGCATTGACGGAATGAAGTTACGGGCAAAAAACCGTTGGTTGGTAAGCCGCCATTCAAGCTGCCCTTCACGTGTTGCAGCACCCCAAGGCTCGCCCCAATTGAACCTTGTGAATACATGCCACAAATAGTTCGGAACGACAATGCTAGCATCGTTAATGACTTCTTCTCCCCAGCCGTCATAACACATTTTCACAAAACGATTCACTCCGTACCCGTCATGCCCTGTTGCATAGCAGCCTTCCAAACCATCAAATGATATTTGCTTCAAGCCCGTTTTCGTAAATAGATCGTTGATGCGGACGCAATATTCATCCTGCAGCTCAATGTTCGGGAAGAATACATCGTAAGGGTGATCCCATAGTCGACCTATCAGCGTTCCGCTTTCATGCGTCGCGATGGTTGTTCCATTTGCTCCACGCTTAACGCCTGTCAGCTTCCAAGGCGCACTTTCTGTAACTCCATCAAATTCTATTTGTTCACTTCCGATTTGTGCTGTATGTCGGAACAAATTCAGTTGAAACGGCGCGAGATCATCAACCTCGATACAATCTGCTTCTAAGTCAACCGTTGCAACTAATCGCGACGTGCCTGCCATTTGCAGCCTTCCATCCGGCAGTGGCGTTACATAGGAATCATTCAATGTCGTAAAGTTGGATAGTGTATGCACGCCGACATGAACACCCTCACTTTCTGCCATTGCCACAGAAGACTTTAAACCCTCATCCCCGTTTGGGAAGCTTTTTGGTTTCAGAGTGAAATGTCCCCAATTGATGAATGGATCGGGATGATACACGTATTTGAGACCAGCCATTTTCGTAAAACGTACGGCTTCGGACATTGTCGCTTCGGAGAAATCCGTAATCAGATAGGATTGGTTTGCCGCAGGTGATATTTTACCCCAGATCCCTTCAATCATAGGATGAGGCAGTCCTTCTCCAATCTCAATCGCTTCAATCGTCTCAAGCACATGCTGGAACTCACAACCGAACAAAGCAATACTTGTTCCAACGATAGCTGCGTCAACCCCACTAATGGGCGCTACATGAACAAGCGGTAAGTTCCATGCTGGACGACGAAAGCTCTTCAACCGATTTCTAGCAAATGCCTGCAGCAGGCTTCCTTCGCTTGTCGGCCATGCTGCGCAAACATCATACTCGAATTTACTATCGGATATTTGCGGACTGTCAGGATCCGGCTTTACGTTTCCGTTGTCCGAATAACTTTGCTGCACATTTTCCAATCGATCGAGCTCGATCGGCCACCCTCCGACAGTCTTGATATTCAATGCCTGAAGACCGATCGCGAATTGTCCATTATGAACGACACCAACCGATTCACCGATCGAACCGGCAACCGTTGTCATATACGGTCCCCATATGATCCCATCCACATCGGCGCCTTCAATACGTTGAATCTCAAATGTCGCATACAGCGACTCTTCTACAATCAATACATCGACTACAGCACCGCTATCTGCAAATTCAAATGTTATTTGCCCCAGTTCCACGTTGAAGGATGCCTTCGAAGGCACCTCCATTCGACCATCGATGACAATGCGAATAAGCACAGTTGTTTGTGTCGTTGATGCATAAGCATGATCTTTGCTATCGTTCATAGCTGTGATTTGACCTTTTTCGTTTAACTGCAACTTTAAGGCTCCAGCATTTATTGTATACATGATTCTCCTATCTCCCTGCCGCATAATTTTTCTTTTAAGCGCATCCTTAGATCGATAACTATCTTTTCAAAATGATTATGGTTTTAAATTGTCGTCATATACTTTTTGCGCTTCGTTTAGCACATCATCTCCGCCCATCTTTTTCCATTCGGCTACAAAACTATCGAATTCGTTCAGCGGTTTGCGACCCGTAATAAAATCTATAAAATTTTGTAGTGTATACTGTTTCAGCTTATCCTGCGTTTCGTTATAAATGGGCTTGTTGAACGGTGCTAGAATATCAATATTTCTCGTTCCCGTGGCACGGGTATCCTTCGCAAGCTGACGCAGACTTTCTTCTGATGTATACGACGTTTGGAAATCGTAATCATTGAATGAGCCTGCCATCGAGTAACCGCCAAGCCCTATTTTTTTGCGTTCTTTCTCATCTGTGTATGGAGCGATGAATTCAACCGTTCCTTTGTCGCTCTTATTCCAATGGACACCTTGCTCACCAAAGTTCATTTTTTCATAAGTTTCCGGGTCGAATTGGGTAGCTTCGAAAATTTGCATGTATTTGATCATTTTGTCCTGATCTTTTTCTAATTGCTTGCCGAACATGACACCCGAAGCAAAGGCCGGGTTGTACTGTGATATGCCGTATTTCCCATCAGGTCCCTTAATTCCGCCTTCAATTGCAAATTTAAAGCCTGGGTGCTTCTTCGCCAGCTTGTCATACCACTGTTCTCCACCAAGGAATGCGTTGCCCGGCAAGAACGCCCACCAGTAATATTCAATCGCTCCTATTTTGTCTGTCAGCACTTTGTCTTCGACATTACTACCTTTATTAACGACAAATTCGGGATCAATCAATTCATTTTTATACCAACGGTTCAGAACTTCAAGCGCTTGCTTCGCGCCTGGCTCAATTTCTCCACGGACGATTTTTCCATCTTTCTCACGGAATATATTAGGATAAGCATCATACGCGCCAAACACGGAGCTGAAAATGGATTCTATATTTTCACCTGCTGCAGTGATGCCATACGTATCTTTCTTACCATTACCGTCAGGATCCTCGTTCCGGAATTTCGTCAAAGCAGCTTCCATCTCATCAAGCGTTTCCGGTGTTTTTGTTATGCCAACTTTTTTCAACCAATCTTCGCGAAAACCAAGCTGCATACCATCGATACCAATATCCCAGATGACCGGTAATCCATAGATTTTTCCATCTCTTCTTATATACTTAAATGGATCCTCCCCAAGATATCGTTTAAGCCATTCCGTATATTTCGGCATATTTTGTTCAATTAACTCTTGCGGAATTTCGGCTGCAACGTCCTGTTGGAGAAATTTATCGTAATCCGTGAACGATGGCTCTTTCCACCAATCTGGAATTTCACCCGAGGATATAAGAAGGTTCAGTTTTTCTTTCATCGCTTCCCTGGTTGTCGCAATACTTTCCAAATCGACGCCGTACTTCTCTTTCAGTGCATTTAGTCCGACAGAGTCTGAAGTTTGATTCTCATCTAAATTCCAAAACATCAATTTCATTTTTTTATTCGTCGCTTCTCCATTGACTGCCGGTTGTTTTTCCCCATTCACAGCCTGATTACCCGAGGAATCACTTTTGCCACATCCCGCCATGATCGACATCAGCATGACTGCGGATAGTCCTCCTAGCAATATTCGCTTTTTCATCATTTCAACCAACCCTCTCTGTTTGTGAAATATTATCTATTAGGGGGGTTACCCTTTAATAGCACCAATCATAACGCCTTTGACAAAATATTTCTGGATAAATGGATAAACGACCAGCATTGGAATGATCGAGAACATGACAACCGTGGCTTGCAACTGTCTTCCCGAAAACTCCGTTGTTTTACCGATATTTTGAATGACGCTGTTGATGTCCGCCATGTTGTTCTGAATAATAATTTTGCGTAAAACAATCTGCAGCACTTGTTTGTTAGGATCTGAAATGTAGATCATACTGTCAAACCATGCATTCCAGTGGCCCACACCTACCCATAAAGCAACCGTAGCCAGCACCGGCTTCGATAGCGGTATGACAATCTGAGTGAATATCCGCAAGTAACCGGCTCCATCCACTCGTGCCGATTCTTCCAGTTCTTCAGGAATCGAACGAAAAAAGTTTCGCATAATCAACACGTTAAACGCACCAATCATACCCGGAATAACAAGCGACCAAATCGTATCAAGCATATTCAGTTCCTTAATAAGCAGATACGAAGGAATCGTCCCCCCAGCAAACAACATCGTGAACAAAATCATGCTCGTAAACGTTCTGTTGAAGGGAAGGTCTTTTTTTGCTAAAGGGTAGGCGGTTATGGCCGTGAAAAATAGAGATAATATAACACCCAGCGCGGTTCGAACAATCGTATTCCAGTATCCCGTCCATAACGCATCGAACTTAAAGGCGAGCTTGTAGCTCTCGAACGTGAGCTGTGTCGGCAGCCATATGATGCCTGATGAATAGGCAGCACTGTCTGCTCCTGCTCCATCTAACGAAATCACGACCTGCGTCCAAAAGGGATACAATGTGATAAAGACAATACCTGCCAGAATGAGATATAAAAAGACGTCGACTATTTTATCTGCCGTTGATTTTTTTACGCTAATCATCGTTCTCGCTCCCTCGTCTAATTAAGAAAATTACCATATGGCATGCTCCTTGCCGCCGATCCATTTCACTATCTTATTGACGATAAAGATCAGGATCAATGCAACCACGGATTTGAACAATCCAACGGCCGTCGCATAGCTGTAGTCCATCTCAATTAAACCTTTGCGATACACATAAGTATCAATAATGTCTGAAACGTTATAAACTTTGACATTATACATATTGAATATTTGATCAAAGCCCGCATCCAATATACCGGACATTGATAAAATAAGCATAATGGCTATTACGGGCGCAAGCATCGGGATCGATATATAAAACATCCGTTTAAACCGACCAGCTCCATCAAGTACAGCAGCTTCGTACAACATCGGATCGATACTTGAAATGGCTGCGAAATAGATAATTGACCCCCATCCGAAGCCTTGAAAAATACTCGTCACCACAAGTATGGTGCGGAAGTAGCGATCATCCGCCAAGAATAACATCGGGTCGCCGCCAATAAGTTTTACAATGCCATTGATAGGACCGTCCAGGGAAAACAACGTAAAGAATATCCCAGCCATGACAACCCATGATATAAAATGTGGTAAATAGGATACAGTCTGAGCCAACCTCTTGAATTTCATATTGGAAATCTCACTCAATAACAGCGCAAAAATGATAGGGACCGGGAAACCAAACACCAGCTTACTTAAACTGATAATTAATGTATTTTTCAAAACAGTGTAGAAATACGTGTCGCTCATGACTTTTTCGAAGTGATGAAGCCCAACCCAGGGACTTCCGATGATGCCTTGTGTAATTTTAAAATCTTTGAATGCCAACAATACGCCGTACATTGGGAGATAATGAAATATAAGGTAATAGACAACTGCCGGAATCAACATAATCAGCAGCACACGGTATTGTTTATATTTTTTTATCTTTTCCCTTCTCAGCACATGTTTCGTGCTAATAGCCCTAATCGTATCGCTCATTGTTCCATTTCCTCCTTTTTGTAAGCGATTCCATTACGCTAAACAAACTATATCATAGGGAAGTTATTTAAGAATTATCAAATATTTTAGAAATCATGCAGTTTATTACGGAGTTAAAAAAACCCGTCCGGCTAGCCGGCGGGCGAAGTTGAATTTGGGAAATTAAGTGGTTTATACTGTGGAACTATGCAAACTCTGTGGAATAACGACGGTCATAACCGTACCATAGCCAAGTTGACTCTGGATGGAGATACCGTATTTAGTGCCGAACCGCAGTTGCAGCCGCTCGTTTACATTTCTAAGCCCATATCCGGTCGATTGCATCGTAAGTATCGTATCGATCGTCTCTTGCTTCATTCCTGGACCGTTGTCTTCAATCGCGAAATTGACCGTTCCTTTATCAAGCCAGGCACTAACATACAGAAGGCCCTGTCCTTTATTTTTCTGTTTGATACCATGCTTAATCGCATTTTCTGCGAGAGGTTGAAGAATTAAATTTATTGTTGAATAATCGTTAACTTCCTCATCGATCTTATAAACGACATCGAAACTATAATCACCCATAACCTGAATAATCTCAATATATGATTTGATATTCTCCAATTCGTTACGCACTGTAATAATATTGTTGCCTTGATTAAGAGCCGTCCGATAAAATGTCGACATCGATGTAACGACATGACTAATTTCAGGCGCATCGTTTTTGAGCGCCTCCCAATTGATGAACGAGAGCGTATTGTATAGGAAATGAGGATTGATTTGCGATTGCAGCGCTTTTAGCTCTGCCTCTTTCTGAATGATTTTACTGCGATAGGATTCATCGATCTGTTCATTAAGCCGGTTAAGCATCTTGCCGAACCGATTGGTCAGTTCGCCGATTTCATCTCTGGCCTCACTTTGAACCTGTAAATCCAACTCTCCCCATTCGACCCGCTTCATTATCGCATTGAGTGAGAATATCCGTTTGATAAATGTTTTGGAAAAGATCGAAATAATGATCAGCAAGCTGACAATACAAGCAAGGATCACAATTAACGTCGCATTAATGATTGAACCCGCGTTCTGGTACACAAGCGCTGCGGGGACGAAACAATAGACAGTCCAATTAGCCTGCACGATCTTCTTCTTGACAAGAAACATCTCTGTTTGACCGATCCGTACCACCCCCTCATTCATTTTCATTATTTCCTTGAAGTCGAAGGCAGTCAACATTGCACTTTGATTCGCATATACGATCCGGTTATTGTCATCAGAGATGACGACACCATACTCCTGAGCTAGATCAGTAATGTTTTTGAAGAAACTGCTCTCATTAATTCGCATATAGACAATATTCGTGTTGGACTCTTTTAGAAAGTTTGGGAATTTATGGACTACAAACAGTTGGTTATCCTCATATTTCCATAGCGGTTTTTTCCCCTTGATAGCTTCGTTGTACCATGGCTCCTCATTAACACGTTTGGATGAGACTACTAAATCACCGAATTCCGGTACAGTGCTTTGCGTGTAAAAGGTTATTTTCTGAATTTCCTTGTCAAGGTTCATCATCATGATGAAATACGGATCTAAGAAATCTTTCAAATCCCGTGAAAGATTAACTAAGTCGATATAATCATTGGCTACGATCTTCTGAAACATCTTATTGAATACGATCGATCGAATCGTATGATTGTAGCGTTCAACCGAATTGTCAATACTCTGAGTAACGGTATTCACATTCTTATCAATCCCTTGCAATGCCTGCAATTTGAGCATGTCCTTTGATTGTTTGTAGGCGTATATGCCAAGCACCATAATAGGAATGATAATAACGATTAAATAGGATAGAAATAGTTTTTGATTAAACCGCAAACGATTGAACAATCCATAGATCATCCGTTTCATCGTTTATGCCTCTTCTCTGCATTTGGAAGGCGTTCGACCAAAATGATTTTTGAATAAAGAGCTGAAGTAGGAAAAGTTGCTATACCCAACATCTTGGCAGATATCGATAATTTTACGGTTGGTTGTTGTAAGCAGCTCCTTCGCCTTATCCATTCGGTGCAAGGTCATGAACTTATTGAGACTTATCCCTTTCTGCTTCTTGAATAAATGGCTCAAATAACTAGGAGATAAATAAACCCGCTCCGCCAATAGCTCCAACGACAAGTCAGTCTGATATTCGTTCTCGATCATTCGGACGACTTCATCGATCGCTTTTGAAGTCGCTTCCAAATTGGTTTCGCCGGAAGACTCGTTTACCTTTAGAATATTCACTATTACTTTACGCAAATCGCTCAGCTTTACCGTTTTATATATGTCCTCCAAACTTTGCTTGAATCTATCGTTATTCTTTTTTATAGAGGCATTGAATGTGGCTTTGACAATTTCGGTGCACACATATTTTACATAGATAACCGTAAAATGCTCGCTGTTTTGTAAAGCATCAAACAGTTGCTCGACATGCAGTTGCGCGATATCATATCGGTTGTGCTGAATATTTTGCGTCAATTCCATTAGCACATCATTTACTACTGCCGTCATATCGCCCCTAACAAATGACGTGCGGTTCGCTAGCATCACCGTACCCTCATCGAAAAAGAACTTGTTTTCCAGCATCGTTTCCATCTCGTGAAATTCTTTGTGGAGCTGCTTCGCATCGTCCATCAATCCGCTGATCACAACACAGATATCATTATCGTACATATCCTGGAATATCCGGATCAAATGCTGGCCAAGCTCCGTAATAGCTTCCAGTGACTCGTCGGGGGCGGTTTCCAAGAGCAGCAAACCTTGAAATTCATTCAAATGAATAAAATCGACGTTGCGATGAATGAGTTCTCCCAACTGCCGTTCGATATCGAGATCAAGCCGATCGAAAAAGCGTTTACGAGAATCCAGCATAAGCATCCGCATGTAAGGATAACTATCGAACCCGCCGGTAGGCACCTTCAGATCCCGTTTCTCCTCCGTCACCTCTGTCTTGCTGAGTATAATATCGGTAATCTGCTTCTGCTTTTCGTATCTGACTTCCTTCAAATAGGCAGCTTCGAGCTTTTCCTGCTGAACCTTCAATTTCAACGCTTCCTCGCACAGTTGGATGACCTCGGTCATATTCTTAATAAATTCGCTAACCTGCACCGGTTTTAATATATAATGGATTGCCTTCAAATCGATTGCCCTCTGTGCATACTCGAACTCACCATAGGCGCTCATAAACATCGTTTTGATAGGCTTACCAAGCTCACGTACCTTCTCCGCAAGCTGTAATCCGTCCATCCCATTCATCCGGATGTCGGTGAGCAAGATGTCAATATCATGGTTTTCGATAAACAAGAGAGCGCTTTCACCACTGTCAGCTTCAAAGATCTCCAAATGCAGTCCATATTTATCAACGAGAAACCTAACCCCGTCCCGTTCGAACTTGTCATCATCAACAACAAGCATTTTTAACAAGTACATCACCACATTTCGCCAGAAATAACAACGGGAGTTTACCATAAACTCAAGCATAGAAAGAATGTACTATTTCAGTTTGGACACAGTTTACCCAATCCAGAGGACAATTGCAAGATTCATTTAGCACAGCCTTAGTTCATGGCCTCCAAGCTATTCATCCCATGACGTCTCCATTCATAGGGCTATGATCGCATGATCAATCGCGTATATCTCGAACGGTAAGGTAGTCTTGGGCATTCCACCAGATAAAACAGAAAACCACGTCCATAGGACGTGGTTGATTTTGTTTTATTTGTGGAGCCTAAGGAATAAGACTCGCACAATTAATTTAAAAGGACTGATGGCTTTTTCTTCAAACGTTTATTTTTTCAACATTTTCACTGCTACTTCTCTTGTGGATGCCTCTTTCTCAATTCCTCCACGTAACGTCCTCTGCCCGACTCGATAAGTCTTTCGGCATATTCGCTGAGATTGCCTTTGGCATGATAGGGCCCGCCTTCCCGTATGACGGTCCAGAGCGGGTCAGTATCGTGCTCCATCGACATCATCATCTGATCGTGCCAGTCGAGCAGACGGTATGCAGCCTCTCTGCATATGTCAGGGCGGACGGAAGCCAAGTTGTGCACCTCATGAATGTCATCCTTGATATGAAACAGCATCTCTTTGTCGAACAAATGATAGCCATCGTGGTAGGTGCGGATGTAGAGCCATTCGTCGAACCTTACGCTGCGCTGGCACACATGAGCACATTGCGAAATAATGAGGCTGTCGCGTCCTGTATCTTCGCCCGTTAGGAGTGAGCCGGCATAGCTGCGGCCGTCCCAGCTCGGCGCCGGGTTTAGTCCCAACAGTTCCGCCATCGTCGGCGGCAAATCCAGATGGTAGTGAAGGCCTTTATCCACATGTCCGGCTATGCGGCCCGGCCAGCGGATGATCATCGGGATCCGGCACGTCGCTTGGTCTGCCGTACCATGTTCGCCGTAGATGCCAAGCTCGCCCATATTCTCTCCGTGATCAGCCGTTATAATAATTACGGTATCATCCAGAATGCCCTTCTTCTCCATCGCGTTCAGAATCATGCCGATGTTATCGTCCATGTGACGCACACCGCAATCGTACCCGTCGATCATGCGGCGGAGATCATTCCGGTCCATAAGCTCCCCGGGATAACGGGGATATTGGGGCGAGGCACGGTTGTTATACATATTGATCTCGTGCGCGCTGTGCGGTCCCACCTTTTCCCGGTGCGTTGCAAATATATCATCGGTAATCCATTCCGGGAGCGGATCGTCCTTGAACGGGTTCCCGAATTCCTCCGGCGCACGATATGGCGTATGCGGGTCCCAATAGTTTACGTAAAGCATCCAATCATCCTGCTCGGCATTGCGCTCAAGCCAATCGAGCACGACCGGCGTCACCTCCTCGGCCGACTCCATGCCGCCCTTGCCCGTATTGTAAATTTCATTGAAGCCGGCATAGAAAGTCCAGGCGGTGTGCCGTTCTCCGAACGGGCTGACAAGTGAGGTTTTCATCCCAGCGCTGCGGAACAGGGAAGGGAAGCTTTCACTGGCCAGCCTGCTGCGGAACTCGCGGGATTCGCCTTCATGACGCACATCCGCAGCTGTCCCTCCGTGACCGACAACCCCATTATGAATACCGAATCTCCCTGTCATAAGTGCGGTTCTAGAGGGGAAGCACGGCGCATCGGACGTATAATAATTATCGAAGCGGACGCCTTCGGCGGCGATTCGGTCAATATGGGGTGAGGTATTCCTATGATACCCGTAACAGCCAAGATGGTCAGGTCTAGTGGAATCAAGATCAAGCAGCAATACTCGCATCGTTCAATCTCCTTTACTACGATTATTAGTCGTTCGTCCCTGCAACTGCTGCAGCTCCCTGCAAGTAATTAGCCCTTGACTGCTCCGAGATTCCCATCGTTTTCGGATGGAAGCTGCCTTCATCCTTCATCTCTTCGAATAACACAAACACCTCGTCCCCTAAGAACTGAGCTGCGTGTATTCGATGTTATGTTCAGTATAAGAGTCAGGCCTTTTCTTTGTCGATGTACATAATCTCCGGAAGATGTACATTTCAACACTAACTTGAAGATTCCAGCACGTTTTCGTTTACATTGTGATAACCATCAATGCTATAATAAAGGCAACTATTTTCATTAAACGGGTGATGTTCATGCTGACTATTAAATCTGTACATTTTGACGATTTCATCCCGAATTGGCGTACGCATTCAGAGGTTATCAATTACAATGTGCTTGTTCTTGTCACGGAGGGCAAAGTTTCTTACAGGATCGAAAACGAGGATTATACCGGTGAGCGGGGAGACTTTTTGTTTATTCCGCATGGCTCGCGTCGCGCCGGAGAAAATCACCCCTCCGGCCCACACCAAAAATTTACGATCATCTTCAACTATGAAGTTGATTCCGTGCCATTTATTCCTTTTCTTCACGATAAGAAATTTGTACAATTCAAGCTGTGGAGGCTTCAGTACGTGCAGCGAAGATTTGAACGCTTGTATGAGGAACTGCGGCAGGGGGAGAACTTTAGAACCTTCATTTGCCACGGCATTCTGCAAGAGCTGATCGGCATCATCGCAAGAGAACTGGAGAAGCCCGAGGTTACACCGATCAAATCGAAATATGCCGATATGATAAAACACTATTTGCTTGACCACTACCGAGAACAGATTGAGATCAAGGATCTGGCACGATTGATTCAGCGGTCACCGAACTATACGATCGCAATATTCAGAGAGGTTATCGGACAATCGCCGATCAAATACATCCATCAATTGCGCGTGATAGAAGCATGTAACCTGTTGCTGAACTCCGACATGTCCATCTCCAATATCTCAAGCTATTTAGGCTACTATGACACCTCTTACTTTTTCCGGATATTCAAGAAATACACCTCGATGTCACCTACTGACTTCATGACCCACGGGAACCAGCAGGACGTGGCCCAATTGTTCACCTGAGCTCGGTACCATACCCAAAACAGCCCGCAAGTATCGCATCAATATTTATTCAATATCTTCAGCCGCAGTCGCAAAGTACGGCAATGCAAAAAAAAGCTGACTTCAGGTTTTCCCCCAAGATCAGCTTTTTCTTCAACAACTCCCACTTCGCCTTATAAAACTCTATGAACTTACCCAAAAAGATGGGGCAGTTCGTCTGCATATAAGAATACTACTGCAATAGCAATCAAGAGATTCAATAAGGCCGGTATCACTTTTCCGATCGGATGTTTGACTCTGAAATGCGCGAGGCACGCCAATAGCATCATAATGCCTATCAATATTCCTGCCCATGCGGCAATCCCCGGATACCAGTAGCCGATAATGAGTCCTATGCATCCAACAATTTGAACGTAGCCCGTAATGACGCGGAACCATTGAGGAAGTTTAACCGAATCAAACAGTTCGATCTGATGCTTGGCTCCTGCAATCTTGCTTCCTCCAAAAAAAGCCATGGAGAAAAGCAGCCAACTTTGAAGAACGATGGTTAGTATATGCATTTGAAACCTCTTCCTTATCGTTTATTATGATATGACACCGATCGGTGTCCTAATTCATAATACAACACCATCAGGTGTCCTGTAAAGCAATTATTATGATGTATTTGGTGGAAATCTTATTAAAGCTCCCAAATTCATAGGTTGACCTCTGCAACTCATCTTGCTTTTCTGAGCATTGCTTTTATGAACAGAGTGATAATAATCAGGAATATGGCCGTACCCATAAGCCAGTATTTTTCCTCATATGATCTCAAAATAATCCCGAAGGAGATTAACAATATCAGCTTCATCATTAACGTAACAAAATCAAAAAAAACGACATTTCTGCCGTTTGTGTTTAAGTGAATGAGTTATTTATTTTCATAACGCACTAAGCCGTAGTTCATAAAAATACTGCACAATTGGATGCTTTAACTTCATCTTCTCGGTCATGTTCAAAATTCGCTTTTTTCCAACTCGTCTGTCCACCAAAGCTAGAATATTTAATAAGATATCATTGCTCTCTATGCTTTCCTCTATAGAACTGGATAAAAACTTATTAGCTACAACGATAAAATTTGATTTACTTAAGGATGACTGTGCTGACAAAAGCTCCTTTGCGTATTCTGATATTTTTCTACTTCTTGCAATTACTTTTAGACGATCCTCCGGAACTACCCCCTTGGTATCTTTTCTAACCGCTTCAATTTCTTCATTGTTAATAGGTATTTGGATATCTGAATCATTCTTAATTTCCAGCTCGGTCTGATACCATCTGATTAAGGTAGTTATATCACTCATATTGAGTACGTTCTTTTTATCTACCGCAATATAACAATGTCCTGCTTTATCAGGTAAATAACGGTAGCTGGTTGCACGGTATTCGACCCTTCCCAATAACGCAGGACAGAGAAAACTCTCCAATTGTTGCTTCAATTTGCTCCAGGACATGTAAACCTCCTATGTTCTATATTAAAAATACCTATTAAGGCAGTGATTCTATTATCCATAATACAAGGGCTTAAGCAAGCCGTTCCATCGCCTTACGGACGGCTTGCTTTTCTTTTTTAAGCACGGCTGTGTCCAACGCTTGTTCTAGCAAGCTGCGGACCTGCTGTGCATCCACATGACTAATGAACAGCACGTAATCATCCGGCAGGCTGGATAACGCCGAAATGACGATCTGACGCTGTACATCATTGGCGCTGAGCCAGTGCACGATGTCGGATACTGAAGGTTGTGAATGGACATACAACGTATCCCAGCCGCTATAAGGAAAAGACACCTTGTCCTCCATCCACTCCAGCACCCTGCGGCTACCAAAAGGCTGGAGCAGCGAATTCGCTTCATAACCACTCAGCTTATTCTGTTCCGTAGACGCATCCAACATTTCCAAAACCCGTTTAAGCCCTTCGCCTTCCGGCAGACAGCGTGCAGAAAGATAAGCACGAAGCGAGTTGCTTACTTTAACCGCTGGAGCTTCCGACCACAATGAGCGCACAAAATCAGCTGCTTCCTCCTTAAGAATGTCACCTGCACAGCACATTAAAGCATCTATTTTATCGAGATCTTGCTCTGCCCTGACTCGCTTCAACCAGGCTTGTAGCACTGCCTCCCCATCAAAGCGGGCAAAGGCTGCTGCCACCTCCTTGTCCAAACTATTCATCTCTGTATAGGTGATGAGTAGCGGAAGCTCCTCCTGGGCCTGTTCCAGTGTAAGCGTTAGGTATTGGTGCAACCATGCCTTCCAGCGTCTGCTATTCTCGCTCTCCGGGTCCAGCCCGAATTCACCGCAAAAATACGGATACTGCCATTCCTCCGCTCCGACGCAACCAAGTTCTGTTATCCGGTCTACAAAAGCCGTCATGGATGGCGCAAGGAGCCGGAATTCTGCCGTCTCATGTGCCCAATGCACAACGGAAGTTCCGGACGGACTGCCCAGGTCCAGCAGTAATTCATCCCCGTTTCCGGCCAGATGAAAGGTCAGATACTGCCGCTGTCCCTCCATTTCCTCATTGGCATAATCGGAGAAACCCAACTGATCTGTACCCCAGCCTATTTCTCCGCTCACATCAAAAGGTTGAATCGTCCCACACGGCAAGCTCCAGTATACTAATACTTTGCTAGAGCCATCCTTCAGCAATGAGCGGAACTCCTCAGGCAACTGGATTCCCAACCGGGATTCAGCTTCAACAATTTCCCTTTCTGGTGCAGGATGATCAATGGTAATAAAGGTTTTTGCCCCCTTCTGCTCCAGGGCCTGAACAAGCGACTGCCACTGCTGTTTCCATGTATCCATTCTATGTTTCATCAAAGCTGCTGCCTCCCTGCATTGGAAATTTCGATTATGATTTCTATCCCTTCATATAACCACGGTAAATCAACTATTTCAAGCGGCTCCAATTACCAGACAGTGATGCGCTCTCCCACCGTTGGGTATTACACTGCCCAAAACGGCTGGTTTAGAACTTTACTTATACCCCATTACTATCATCGCAAATCGACTATAAAAAGTTCAACCATAATTAAAAAAGCCCAAATTGGACTATGGTGAAACACATGAATCATACTGGTTGATAACAACTTTAATAGAAGAATTTAAACGTTATTACTCCTTTGTTGCTAACAAATTTAGCAGAACTGTTACGACCTCCGCTCATATCGCTTTATCTTGTGCCGCGAACCGGTTATTGCCTTTCCCTTGCATGATTCCTTCTTGCCGCACGTAAGGGATGCTGCTTGTTGCCAAGCTGGAAGATACTTCTCTTCTGTAAAGCCAGTTATAGCCTTTCCTTCGATAGATTTACCCGAAGCTCTAGCTAGCATGACTGTAATCTCTGCACGTGTAATCGGATCATTCGAATGGAAAGCACCTTCTTTGTACCCTGTAATTATACCTGCTTGCTAGATTTAACCTTGATCCACAATTAAAAAAGACAACCTGAGGGCGGTCATTATTCGGTGCGTTTTACGGTGATTAAGTGTTCAGGACAAGTACGCACAGCCATTGTAATGGCGCTTCAATCTAACCATACAAAGGCAAATAAAAAGGATGTCAGCCTTGGCTAATCGCCGCTGACATCCTCACTGATTAAGACTCTACGATCCGCTGGCAACAATTCTGCTGACTGATCTTCTTAATTCTCATCCAGCTCCAAAATACGGAGCAGAATTGTAATTACTTCCGCTCTGGTTGCCACTGCATTGAAGTCAAACTTGCCGCCTTCCTTGCCCTGCATAATCCCTTTTGCAGCTACTGCGCCAATCGCGCCCTTTGCCCACTCTGGCAGTTTAGCTTGGTCAGTAAAGTTTGCTGCTTTGTCCTTTTGGTCTTCCAGCTTCAAAGTACGAGCAATCATAACCGCAAGCTCAGCGCGCGTCAAACCGCTATTGGGACGCAGCGTCCCATCAGCATAGCCGCTTAAAATTCCCGCTGATACTGCCTGCTCAAGCGCTTCTTTTGCCCATGGAGCAATGTCAGCTTCATCATTAAAGGCATGCTGCTTTTCATCACTTTGTACAGTCATTGCACGGGATAACATCACTGCAAATTCCGCACGGGTTACCGCCGCATTTGGCTTGAAGGTTTGATCCTTGTAGCCAATCACAAAGCCTTTTGTCACTGCCTTACGAATCGCAGCTTCCGCCCAGTGTCCGGCAATATCCTTCAATTCAATCTGGTTCTCTTGATTTCCGCCAGTGTTACCTCCGTTGTTGCCACCATTGTTGTTACCGTTGTTGTTACCGCCGTTGTTGTTGTCAGGCGTTGTATCAACTACTGTAATCGTCAACACCTGCGGCTGTCCTGCGCTAAACTCAAACGTTAGCTGCACTGTACCTTTTTGTAATTTCGCCAAGTAAGCCGTCGTAATCGCGATCTGATCGCTATTCACAACATAATCAGTTCCAGCCTGCAGCTGTGTACTGCCGTTCTTAATGGCTGTCAGTGTATTCCCTTTAAGCTCCAGCTTTATTGCAACTGCTTGCTGCTTGCTAGGGTTCAGATCAAATTCAGCAGCAGCTTTGCTGATTTCGCTATCCTGAACGATAGGTTTGATTTTGTTAAGAAGATCCGTCTTAACTTCGCCGTCTGCCATAATAGTGACAAAGTTGCGAGCTATAGCGTTATCGGCAACTAATCCAGACGCGAGAGCCTTTGAAACGGCAGCCCTTGCCGATGCTTCAAGCATTTCATTGTATTTGCCTGCGCCTAACAGATATACGTCTGTAAATGAATTTGAATTTTTTAATTGTCCACTTTCAACTTCAAAGGTGGATCTGGTGCTGTCTGATTCACGCGAGCTGTCAGATTCATTGAGCATGATTGATATTCCGATTCTTCCGTTCGTGAGTTCCGATGCAGGATTATTATGAACGGTATTAAACGGAATTTTTAAATCGTAAATAGTCGTTTTCGTATCTTCATCTCTCGTAATCTTTGCTGCGATATCAGTTATCGGAGCAGTCGGTGCATTGGCGCCTGTGGGACGAGTCCAAGCCCATATTACATCTTTGTTGTCATTGGTAAGCGCAAACCCCAATTCATTCCGCGTAGTACTGTTGGTTGCAGGATTGCGTAAATCAATGCCTAACTGCAAATTATCCTCTCTCCATATATTGCCTCCGGTCTGGCTATTGAAGTGCACGTCGTCAGTAACGACAATGTACGCGTATAAATTGCTGTCGTCCCATGCGAAATGCGATCCTATGCTGAGGTCTTGCGGACCATCCCACGTTCCCGAAGTGGCATAATCTTTGGTGTCCATTACAAATGCCGGAGTTGCGGCACTCTTTGCCGGATTTTCTGCGCCTGCAGAACTTACCTTTTCAGCGTATGCCGCGTCAAATTTTGCTGTATAGGTGTATGTTTTTCCGTCTTCGAGTTGAAGCTTGAATGTGATCAGACCTGCAGCATAATACGGTAAATCTACGGTTACGGATTCGCCTGCCGCAAGCGCGTTAAATTTAATGGGAGTGAAATCTTTAGCATAAGCAGCCGGGGAAACAATTGTTAATGTTCCGGGTGCAGAGGCTCTTCCTCCGACATTATACTTAATGTTGAATTGTTGTTTATCTCCGTTTTTGGTTAGGTTAAATACAAACGGTTCCGCCAATAGATCCGAGCCGTAAATGCCGTACGGATTGCCCGCCGGGGTGCTGTTTCTCAAACCGGATGCGTAATAATTGTTGCTAAGTTCTATCGATGAGCCGCTCTCGCGCAGCATGGCATACACATTATTATTCTGGCCGTTCTTGGACGGCTGGAAGTAAGAAGTGTATACATGCGCCTTACCGCCGTGGACATCTATACCCGGATTGTTGCCGGGCAGCTGAGTGAAGTTTGCTTGCTGTAAGCGAACATTACCGTTATTTACAATCGCTCCCGCTACGGTCGGGCTTCCCCAGAACGCACTGTTGTACAGGACAAGTTCAGCGTCTTGGTGGATTTTCGCGGTATTAGCTGCATCTCCCATTCTGACATACGCTCTATTCGGCTCCGTCGTGATATTCGTATTAACCAATTCTGAGTTGATCGCGATTATTTTGGTGTGTTCGTCCGCGTCTTCCACATAGAGAGCGTACGTGGTTCCGTCCGAACCGTGACCAATCATCGTCATTTTTCCGGGGTATGCGAATTCGCCGTTCCCCAGGTCTCTTTTCAGGAAGTGTATGCCGTATACCGAACCGAAAACGAAATTGTTGAAAATCGTCTGGTCTTCCACATCGGCGAATTTGAGCGCACTCATGTATCTTTGTACGAATCCGTACAAATCGCCGGTAGGTGCCGAATATCCTTGGCCTCCCGGAAGTCTCAAAGCGTAATGCGGATTGAATTGCATATTTCTGATAAATCCGCCTTCCGCGCCTCCTCCGACCCAAATGCCTGCTCTGAGGAGCGTGCCTCCTAAATAGTCTACATAGTGACCATCTGTTTTATAGGAAGCCAGGTCTATACCTTTATCCCCAATTGGGATCGTTAAATTGATTGCATATACGCCTGCGCCTTGTCCCTGTACCAAAAACGGAGTTTTTAGCGTTAGGTTAGGGTTGTCGAGATTAACGCTGGTTATATTCGTTTGCGCAATGTTAAGTCCTCTGAGCCCTGCGTTTGCCTTAAGCTGAATAAGAGAATTTCCGTTTTCTCCTAGATCGCCACCGGTGTAAGCAGTAAATATCGCCGTTCCGCCGCCTTGTGTATGGTGCTGTACGTCCCATGTTCCTCTGAGTTCAACACCCTCGGGAACAATGACGGGATTATTCAGTCTATATCTTCCACCAGGTAAATATATCGTGCCGCCGCCGTGATTAGCTTTAATATAGTCAAGAGCTTCCTGCAACTTTGCAGATATATCCACGGTCGGCGCGTTGCCGGTTAATGAGCGTGGAAAGTCAAGTCTAAGCACTGCGCTTGATGTCGGTCTCGGGTGTACATCAATATCTGTTTTTACGTCTTTCGGAATAGGTTCAAACAGATAATCAACATCATTAACGATTTGTACAGCGGTGTTATTACCGTCAGCCTTAACGTCAAGTTCAAGGTTATCGATATGAGCGGCAAGGTTAGCGCTCTCGATGTTAAGGTTATAACCGGAATTTACAGATTTGAATGTTCCGAAGTTTGCTCCAAAATGTGCATGTTTGTCTGCCTGTTTGAAATTGCTCTGACTGACTAATGCGTTGCCACGACCCAGGAAGTTCAGTGCGTAATTGTCATATTCGTCGAACGTACTATCCTCGAAGGATATAACTCCGCCTCTGGCGTTGCTTACAATCGGACCTTTGAATGCAACTCCGTTGAATTGAACAGAAGTGTCGAAACGTTCGTTGAAATATACTGCAGTGTCGCCTCCGAATTCCGAGTTCGAGAGAAGCAGACCGAAACCGTTAACGTTGTCAATATATATACCCGTTTGACTGTCTTCGATTTTCAATCCGTAGAACTGCGCGTTCGGAGCTTCGTCGCCGCCAGGTTCTCTTCCGATCCACATACCCGTCTTATACCCGGAAATATTCAATCCCGATACATATTCCCAGTCTGAACGGTGCATCATGAATCCGGTAGCGTTCGCTCTTGTGTACGCTCTCGCGTCCGAAAGAGACGGTGCGCCGTCAAGTCCTGAATTCGCCCAGTATTTCGGGTCAATGTTAACGTTCTCGATACGTCCGATGTCCGTACAGGTGTGAACCACAATTCCCTTGTAGAGAGCCGTCATATTGCTGTTCAGAACATAATGCATCTCGCTCGGCAGGGAGATAAATCCTCCCCAAGCATTTACAAGAGTAACGTTATCAAGCGTCACGCTGTTTCCGGTTCTCTGATAGAACGTCCACGGATACGGAATTCCTTTTATGTCCTCAAATTCCCCTGTCTTCTGACCATCTGCGTTCCTCTTTTCAACAGTGGTAGTAGAATTAATATCTTGATTCGGATACCATACGGAAAGGTTTGTTACACCTGTGCCTTGTTCCATGTCTATGAATCTATCGGACACGTTAGCTACTTTTTTGCCGCCTGTCTGATTTTCTCTCTCGTCAGAGTCAACATACGTGTCATAATTGGCGGAATTATGTCCGGCATAGACTGCGAGAATGGTTCCGTCGATTTTACCATCGTAATCGTCCGCATCCGGATTATCCCATTCGCCACGGAGCTGTACGCCTGCCCGCAAATTTAAAACCTGTTTATATTCGTAGGTTGTACTACCTGTCGTGCTTTGAACGCTTATTTTGCCGGTAGTTTCCGTGTAGAACGCAAAGGTTCCCGCCGGAATATAGACTACGCCGCCGCCGTCATTATAAGCCGCATCAATCGCCGCCTGGAAAGCCTCTCTGTTATCGAAATTAACTAAGCCTTCCGCTTCTGCCATCTCTGCTGTTTTCGCACCGAAAGCGAGTACGTTAAAGTCCGATATCGCCCAATCTTTCGCGTCGTGTTCCTGAACGATTGCCGTTCTCATGTGTTTTGCGTAATCATATCGATCCGGAACTGTGAGCACAAAGGTTTTAGTCTTGGTTACAGGAGCGGCTACCGGACCTCTTTTTACCGTCGCCGTGAGCGTTACCTCACCTCCGCCGTCCGGACGGTTTGTCGGTATCACGCCTGCAGTGGTTATAAGGGTAGCAGTGGATGTCGTCCATGTAATATCTGTCATATTTTCACCTATTGACGGAAGAACTAAGTTCGTTGTCACATTAGCCTCTGAAACATTCACGCCTTTGATTAAATCCCATGTCAGTTTATTCAACATATCGTTTACCGCATCCTCGTCTGTTCCGGTACCTGTTCCGCGAACGACTATATTAAATGTTTTAACAACCGGTGTTGCCGTTCCTTTGCTTACTGTCGCCGTAAGAGTTACGACTGTATTGGCTCCTTGACGATCTACTGCGCCGGTGTTGCTGTTTATCACCGTGTTATTGGTAGATGTCCACACAATGTTCGTACTCGCTGAACCCACCTTAGCAAGAGTCAAATTGGTTTCAACCAGATCCTGTCTGGTATTCGTGCCCTTGATAGCGTCCCAAGTCAGCGCGTCCGAAACAAGTTTTACCGCTTCTTCATCCGTTGGAGGAATTTCGGTTATCCGTATGCTCTGTATGATTGCTCCGGCTGCACCGATACGGAAGTGCGCTCCTTGATTTTGTGCTCCTATCGCAAAATTAGCTCCGTTAAGCACAACTTTTGAAGTTACCCAAGAGTTTCCGCTTCCTGTCGCCGGAATGCTCGCTGATCTATACGCTTCAAATCCAGAGAAACTGCCGGGATATATGGTGTTATACTGTAACGAAATACCGCCCGCTGCGCTTGGTCTCCAGTATGTGACCGCTAATTCGACCTTGTTTGCTTGCTTAAGTTTAAGGTCGTCTACAATTACATACATAAAGTTGCCAACTTTCACAGCGTCTACGCCGCTTTGAGTGACTACATCCACTGCGGTACCGCCGTCTCCGATGAGGCTGATGCCTATGCCGTTGCCTTGAAGTCCTTGATACGGTCCCGCCGGATCTCCACCGTCGCCGAAACCGCTTCCAATTGTATCAACTGCATCAAATGATTCAGGATTGTTGAAGTCAATGAACACTTCAGCAAGTTCGTTAGTCGTACTGGCTACTGTCAAATTGAAAATTTTATTAACAGGTGCTGCATTACCTTTGGTTATTTTCGCCGTAAGGGTTACGGCTTTTCCTACGTCAGGGTCGCGAGTTACATTGCCAGTTGCGGTATTTATGATACCTGCCGGTTCAGCCGACCATACTATAGCCGTATCGTTCGCACCCGTTGACGGAAGAGTCAACCCCGTTCTTACTTCGGATTGAATAACATTCGAATTCCTGATCGTGTCCCATGTCAGCTTATTTGCTGCGTCCGATATTGCTTGATTGTCGTCAAGATGCTCCACTTTAACTCTTGTATGCGTTCCTGCGAAAGGATATTGCGTATTTTGAGCCGTGCGTGCGAATGTATAATAGATGTTGCCTGTTGGTTTTGTAAATGCCGCAGTATAAATGCCTGTACCCAGAGTACCCGTCGTCCAATCGCCGACCGCAGGAGCGTTACCGGTGGTGTTGATCGCGAACTGCACAGCCTGACCGTTTGTCGGCGCTGCTGAAGATAACGTAATGTTATCGGTTGTCTCAACAGCCGTGGGAATAGGTTTCGGCGAATCCACGGTATTCTGAAAACGCGGGTTCTTGATATAGATGTCGCCTTGGGGCACGGAAGACCATTGCATTTGCAATCTCCCCGCCTGTACCGTGTCCAAATTAACGGGATTGAAACCATTCGGAGAATTGGCTGCTGATAATTGCGCATAAACAGTAATCCATTCATTAACCTTTCCATTTTTGATTTCGTTAACATTAAGGTTAAGACGCGAATTGGTGTCAAGATTGTTACCGCCACTTGCCATGGCGATCCAGTTATTGCCACTGAGCTTTAAAAGGTCCGAATGTGTAACATACATATCAAAAACAAAATATTGATTCGCATAAGCTGATAAATCCTGATTGCCGCTGCTGCTAACAAAGCGGGCATCCCAAAGCCGTTCAACGCCGGCGCCTATTTTTCCAGCTCCCAACTTAACCGCGTTATTTCCGTCCGGCGCAATAGCACTGTTCGTTCCCTCTTCTATATTAGGAAAATACGTCGCAGCCCGGGCGTTGACCTCCGCCGGCACGGCTCTCACCGTCAAGGTAAAAGTTTGTGTAGCACTTGCATTACCTTTGGTTATTGTCGCCGTGAGTACTACGTTTTTGTCTACTTCTCTATTCAATAAACGATTTACGCCTCCGGTGTTGCTTATTGCCGCATTGTCCGAAGACCATGCTACGTTAGTTGTTCCTATTGCTGTCGGAAGGCTAAGTTGTGATTTCACATCGTTATTCGAAGTATTACTTCCTTTAATCGTATCCCATGTCAGAGACGCCGCCGCCTCATTTACCAATGTTTGTTCGTCAATAGACGTTACAGTAATTCTTGAAGATGCGCCGATGAAGTTGTAACTGTTGTCTGCTTTCGCGCGCGCGAATACATAGTAAGTCTGTGCAGAAGGTAATGTGGCAAATTGATGAGTGTAAACATTATCGTTTTTACTTCCATCCACCCAGCCGGCTGCGGGAGCGATCCCATCTTCGCTTATTGCGAATTCCACAGCTTGCCCGCTAGCCGGTGCGTTCGCAGTTACTGTTTTTGTTGCTACTTCAAGTGCGGGAGCCGTTGACGGTGAAACCGGAACGCCTAGCGTACTTTTCTGGAAACGTGGGTTTTTTATGAAAACGTCAGTGCTAGGGACACTAGTATCCCATTGCAGATGCATAGCCAGTCTGGTTACTTTGTCTAACCAGGCGTCATTGAAATTCCCGGCTACGGCACTTGACGTCGATAACTTCGTATAGACCGTCGCCCATGTGCCCACTGCAGCATTTGTGACTCCGCTCAAATCAAGTTGGAGACGAGAATCGGCGTTAAACTTATCCACAGCGGGATTACTGTCGCTTACAATGACGAGCCAGTTATTGCCTAGCATATTTTTAAAGCTCGCATTTGGAATATACATCTCGAAAACGAAGTAACCGTCTTTGTAAACGGATACATCTTTTAGAGGTGCTACGCTTGGCGTGAAGAGGTTATCCCAAGGCCCCCCGCCCTTTGAGGTTCCGGTGTTTAAACTCCACGCTTTCTGTCCGTCCGGCGCATCGGCGTTTGTCGCCGTATTACCATCTGCACCTGCATTTACGGTCAAAAGAGATACGTCATCTCCCCATGCCGCGCTGACTGCCATAAGCGGAGAAAACAAAGTAAATAGCATCGCTGTCACAAGTAAAGATGCTAATAATCGTCTTTTTTTCATTCTCAAATTTCCTCCATATATCCTATTTTTAGGTTTTGAAGAGATCCCATAACTCTTTAAAACTTCTTCACTTAAATACCAAATTCAAAACTTTCTATGATTTTATGTAGTGCACAAAAAAAGTGATCCTTTACTACCCGATATGAACCCCTCATGTGTGGCCTGACAACACTTTCCCGCTTTTATACTAGCTGCCGCATCACCTCTACTATTCCATATGTCCAGTCTTGTAAATGCGCATCCGTCCACAATTGACCCGATGTTAGCGTTTTCACGAGCTCAAAAAAATAACAAGATTCAAAGAGCGATAAGCGTACGTGCAAATAACGTAATCTCACTACTTCTTTTAACCCTGTAATAAGTTCCCGGAACACGATTTGTATATTGGGGACTTATCTTATCATACGAGTGTTGCAATAAAGTTCCAATGAGGTAGTCTTATCCTTTACGGGGGCAATATTAATTTGATGAAAACAGAGCGCTGTCTCGCTATACTGGCAGTTAACACATATCGAGTACGACGATCAGTCCACCAAACAATAAAAAAACCACTTCAGCAGAAGTAGTTTGAATTGTTTATTTGGTGGAGCCTAGGGGAATCGAACCCCTGATCTCATCGCTGCCAGTGTTCGCCTCGTGTTATTGCTGGTTATCGAAAAGTCCCGAAAGCCTTATCCGGTAAAGGTTTTTAGCGTGTTGTATTATTTCTGGTTATCGTTAAATATTGGTTATTATCGGTATTTTGTTACCACATTGTTACCGTAAAGATACCTTAGAGTGAATTGTGAAAGTAGAATGATTGGAGCTAATAACCCTTTTCTTACAAACCAACCTCATTTTTCAATATCTCCAATAATTGCTTTGCGGATTTTTCATCAAACTGCATGTATTGACTAACAATATTTGAATGAACTCGTTCTTTTGTTCCGTATGTGTTTAATTAGATATACTTCTTTCCATTTGTCATCATGGTTTTATAAGTACAATCTGCTTGTGTTTGTAACCTTGAGTTTCTCTCCGCTTTATTGATATTTGTCACCAATGCCAAGAACTCTGCCTCATTTTTGTTTTTTAATTGGAGTCCCATCTATTTCTAATAACTGATGGAATACTTTTATTATTTCTATTTTCACTGATAAGTCTTTGGATAGAATATCTATTAACACCTAAACCTACGTATTCTAATATATCAGATAAGATAACCGTTGCCTCAGAATAACTTCCTAGCTCTTGAAGCATTTTCATTGAAAATCGACCAAAATTATCATAGCTGGGAAATGATAATTTCCGTTCCCTTAAATTATCAAACATATCATTAAAAATTTTTTCAAGTTCGTGTTCGTATTGCATACTAAACACTTCAAAAATTTCTAGTGCGGCAGAATAGTTAACCAATATTAAGTCAGTAAGAATAATGCCCGCATTCTTCCGAGTAAAAATATTATAAATCTTTTCAGATACGATACTTTTTTGTTCAACCATTTGTATTAATTCTTCCACTGGATCATAATTAATCTCAGTATTTTTCAAGTTAATAAAAGCATCATAAAGTTCATTTACGGTACTCTTTTGGACAAATCTCTGTTTGTAGCTCTCAAGACAATACTACTATATTTATGTTCACTACTAACGACACTTCCATTAAAGATAAAATCAATTATCTTGCCTAATGAATAAATATCCGTCTGAATACTTGCATCCTTTATATTATTCAACTGAATTGGGTCAGTAAAATGAGCAGTTCCTACGCCTTTTTCCGTTATAGTATTATACGAGTAGTTTTTTGTACTATCCTTCCCAAGTCCGAAATCAGCTAATTTAGGCTCATTTTTTATCATTAAAACATTATTATAGCTTAAGTCTCTATGAATTGTTTCAGGGTGCATTTCCATTAAGCCAAGCATAATTCCTTCACATACATATTCTTGCCATTGTAGATTCATCGTATGGTGTTGCTCATTAATAAATTCTTTTAAGGTATTATCCGCATATTCCATTAAAAAGGAATGGTCTTTCTCATTAAACTCATATACGGTTATCGTGTGTTTGCATGAGTTATACTTGCCCATCAATTCAAATTCTCTTTTGAATCGATGCAAGGCTTCTGAATCTGACCAAAACTCTGATTTTAATTTTTTTACTGCATACTTCTTACCCTCTTTAATGAGCGGGTAGACTTCAGCAAAGAAACCTTCACCTAGTGGCTTTATCTCTTCCTTATTCACTATCTTAATATCATTATTTATTTTCACAATAAAGCGGTCTGTTAAATTGAATATATTGCTATTGATATACTGTATAATCTCAAGCTGAAGCCTCTCGACCTCTCCTAAGCCAACCTCATTAAAGCTTACTAACTCATCAATAGACAAAGCTTTTTTTAAAATATCCTCAAGCTTGCCCTTTGATATAAGTTCATTCATTTTTTCCTCAGCGTATCTCCACCTAGTTGGAAATCCACTACCGTATTTATCTTTGAATCCAAACTCACTAAAAAAATTAACAAGATTAGGTCCACTTCTGCGTGGAAATGGGCTTTCATCTCCAGCAAGGCTCTTAGACAACATTTCTATAATCTTAGGATGACTGATTTTCACTTTCATAATAACAATCCCCTCGATTGATCAATATAATCCTTTACTTTCAGCAGCTATGGAATGAGTGTGTTTATTCAAGCCTGTTTCATACAAATTGTACTTCATCTGCAACTCCGCTTGTTTAATCACAAGCTCGGTCGCTTCTGGAATTTCATCAGGTGGGTACTTGTATTTTTTAAGCAAGCGTTTGATAAGTGATCGCATGTTTGCTTTAGCATCATTTCTTTTATACCAATCTGGTGTCTTGTTCTCAGATATCAGTTGAATAAGATTCTTCGCCATCTCCCGAAGCACGTCAGATTGATAATGCTCCTTAACCAATTCTGGTTTTGCTAAAGCGTCATAGAAAGCTTGTTCTTCAGGTGATAGATGCATATCAATACCTTCGTTGATTGCTGACTCAATTTCTTTGGCGATATCAATCATCTGTGTAATTAGTACGTTAATGTCTTCCACTTGATTGTACCGTTCCACAATGTTCTTCAACTTTTCAGAGAAAAATCCAGATCGAACAATATTAGTCTGTTCGAACCATTTGATTTTATCGTCAATCAGTTTCTTCAAGATTGTTGCTGCGACATTTCTTCGCTTCATAGCCATGATTTTTTCCAGATTCTCGACAGATAGAAGACTCTTCTCCTTCTTAGCCGAGATGGATACAACCTCATCGCCGTCTTTAATAATGGCTTGCTCGATCATCGCTGTAATCTTTCGCTTGAACGCCTCTACATCTGGCATTCCATCACGTTCTACCTTCACGATAAATGATTTTACCGCCATGAAAAAGCTCACTTGCACCCGAACGGTAAAATCCAAAGCGGTCGCGCAAATATTATACGCACTTTGGAGTCTTGCTACATGCTTAAGGAATACTTCCTTCGTACGCTCTTTAAGCACATGTTCTACGCCATCTTGAATTAATTCGAATCGTTCTTTTGGCGTTGCATTCATATATTTGCTGAAATCAAAGCCATGGAACATCCCCTCTAGAATTTCTACTTCCGTCATGAGGATTTCCTTAGCTTTTTCAATCTCTAGAATACCGTTTTTATCACGGCTTGTATAAGTGTTAAGTGCTTCCTTCAAATACTTGCTAAGCCCGATGTAATCAACAATCAGTCCGGCTTGCTTATCTTTAAACACACGATTAACCCTTGCGATCGCTTGCATCAAATTATGTTCTTTCATAATTTTATCAATATACATGGTGTCTAAGCTTGGAACATCAAAGCCGGTTAGCCACATATCTACGACGATGGCGATCTTCAACTCACTATTATCGTCTTTGAACTGATTGGCAAGCGTCTGGCGATGCTGCTTGTTACCGATAATATCTCTCATTTCCTGATTCGTGTCCTTGTTGCTATCGCTCAAAACCAGACCGATCTGGGTGCCAATTTCAGGAGACTTTTCTTTAATGAGCTGATACATGCGGTAGGCGATTTTACGAGAATAAGCAACAATCATCGCTTTGCCTTTGAGCATATCCTTGCGGATAGCATAGTGGGCGAGAATATCGTCTACAACTAAATTCAGCCTATCCTCATCACCAATGACAGCTTCCATCGTGACAAGGTCTTTTTTCAGTTTCTCAATCTTTTCGGGAGTAAGACCTTGAGCTTCAATACTTGCAACTTCTCTATCAATCTGGTCGAGAATACCTTCATCCAAATGCACTTTAGCCAGACGATTTTCATAATGTAAATCCACGGTAGCTCCGTCTAGCTTTGCTTGTGTCATATCATATACATCAATAAGTTCACCAAATACGCCTATGGTCGATTTATCATTAGAGTCTACTGGCGTACCTGTAAATCCAATAAATGTCGCGTTCGGAAGTGCGTCTCGTAAATATTTCGCGTATCCGTAGACAAGCTCAGCTTCTAGCGTCTTTTTATCAATTTTGATATCAGGATCAATACCATATTGGGAACGGTGCGCCTCATCCGCAATAACAATAATATCGTGGCGATTCGAAAGCAAGCCGGTTTCCTCGGTAAATTTCTGAATCGTTGTAAAAAAGATACCACCAATAGAGCGATTCTCCAGCAATTCGATTAAATTCTCACGCGACTCTGCGCGAACAGGAGCTTGACGGAGATACTCTGCCGAGCTACTAAATGTCCCATGTATTTGTTCATCCAAATCGTTGCGGTCTGTTACTACAACGATAGTAGGGTTGTTCAAGCGAGCAATCAGACCAGCAGATAGAAACACCATTGAAAATGATTTCCCTGATCCTTGCGTATGCCAAACTACCCCCCCGCGCTTATCCCCGTCAACCGCACGAACAACACTTTTAATTGCTTTGTTCATACCGAAATATTGATGATAGCCAGAAATAATTTTGGCTTTGCCTCCAGCAAAGAAACTGAAATTACGGATAACGTCAAGTAAACGTTCTTTATGCAAAAGCCCCTTTATCAAAGTACCAATTTGAGCAATGTGTGCTTCATCCACAATAGGAGTGTGGCTATCTATCTGTTTCCATTGCATGTAGCGATCATAATCAGCTGTAATGGAGCCGAATCTTGCATTCACACCATCGCTTATAATGTTAAAGGCGTTATAGTGGAAGAGCGGCTTGATCATATCCTGATACGTCTTGATTTGAAGATAGCCATCCTGAATTGTTGCATCCTCACGTACAGCTGACTTCAACTCAATAACAACTAGTGGCAATCCATTAACGAACACAACAACATCTGGTCGTTTCTCAGACTTGTGAATGATAGTGAACTGATTAATTGCTTTGAAATTATTGTTGTTCGGATGGTCGAAGTCAATCACCTTTACGATACGTGTGGGGACGTCCTCCCCGTATACTTCAATTCGAACACCTTCAATGAGATAACGGTGAAACTGTTGATTGGCTGAAACCAGGCTAGCACCATCAATGTATAGAAGCTTCCGAAATGCAGCTTCTATGACTTCTGCTGACAAAGTTGGATTGAGCATAAAAAGCGTCTCACGCAAATTCTCTTCTAGAACAACCGTATGGTAGTCACGAACAAGATCATAGCCGTTTTGAACCTTATAGTTTAACTCGTCTTGCAGTAGTTCGAGTACGACTGATTCTAAGCTATCTTCAGTAAACATGGTTTCACCGCCAATCTATAATTGGATTTCGGAAACGTCGATTTCTCCGGACATGAGCTTGGGAAGTAGGGTATCTCTAAGGGTAAATAATCTTTCAGACTCCTTAAAGTGAACTTGAAACTGTTCTGTAATATCTCTGAATATATTTGTAAAATTCCCACTCGTTTGTTCATCAGGCAATATAATTTCATACTGAGATATGTCCTTCCAGTTTGTACGAGGCATTTTAGTACCATTTGAGCTTTGAGTTACACTATTAATCAAATCATCACTAAATAAGGTAATTGCTAATTGTCCGAAATAATGTTCTTTCTTCACATAAATAGGAATAATGTCTGTTGAACACACTCCACCAAAGGGTGCTATTGAAACTTTATGAAAATAAGGACGAAGCTTTCCAAATAGAATGTCGTTCTTTTCAAAACATGATTTATTGCTCCCTAATTCACTAGAATCACCAAAGGAATCTAGATCCAATTTTCTACGTGGAATATGTTCTAAACCAACATAAGGAGTACCTACTGGAATTTGATTTGGATTAATATTTCCATTTCTATATGATGCTATTTCTCCTAATTGCCCGAACCTCCAGCCCTTTGGTATCTCTTTCCCCAGTTCTTCACACAATTCCATCTCGCCACCGCTAGACTTATAGGGTTCTCCGTTTTCATTCAGAAACTCAAAATCAACAAACCATTGTTTGAAGATTGCCTGAGCCATTTGCTCCAGCACGTTGTTCATGCGGTTGTTGAGTTCGATTTTGTCGTCGAGAGCGGAAAGAATTGATACAATTTTATCCTGATCTCTATTTGGTGGTACTGGTATTAATAACTTGGCGATAGATTTTGTGTTTACTACATTTTGTACAGAACCAACGAGAGTCATTGAAATTTGGTTTTTTATAATCGAACTATCAAATAGATATTTTAAAAACAAAGAATTCATTCTCTGCTCATTAGGTTCAATAATTACAACATTTAAACAATTCGCTTCAGTAGTTTCTTTGTAAATGCATGCTTTCCCGTTTTCTCCATGTCTTGCCACCAAAATGTCATCTTTCTTCAGTTGAGATTTCACATTTTTTTCATGAAATTCTTTTGTTACATATTTAATATCTGAATTGTCTATACCATGTTCTTTAAGATTTGTTGTACGGATCATTGGGATACCATCTTTTTCATCGCAATAAAATCTTTCACAGGAACCAACAAAGCCAACTTTTACTCTTCGAGTAACATCTTCTAGAAGACTGATTTTCCATTCACCAGTAATTTCCTTAATGCCAAGTCTCTTATAAGTTTCTATTGATTCATTTTCAAAACTCATACCCAATAGCCCCCAGATTCTTCTTAATCTTCTCATCCAGCACAGAAGACTCCGACATCAAATCTGCAAGCTCGGTTACAAGTTTCTCCATTTTTTCCTCAAACGGTTCGGTGTCTTCGATCTCTTTCACACCAACATAACGACCTGGAGTAAGTACGTTATCATGCTTTTGTATTTCCTCAAGACTAGCCGACTTACAGAAGCCGATTTCGTCCTCATAGCCATCATTCTTGAGCCACTTATGATAGGTATCCGCAATCAATGAAACATCCGTATCTTCCAGCTCACGCAACTTGCGGCTAATCATTGTACCTTTATCACGCGCATCAATAAAGAGAACTTCGCCTTTACGTTTCTTACCGCGACATAAAAACCATAAGCAAACTGGAATACCGGTTGTGAAAAACAGCTTATCCGGCAAGGCAACGATGCAATCGACCAAATCCTCTTCAATAAATTGTGCGCGTATATTACCCTCACCCGATGTTTGGGAAGATAAAGAACCGTTTGCCAGAACGATTCCGGCAACGCCCTTGGATGGTTTCAGTTTCGTAAGCATATGAGAAAGCCATGCATAGTTGGCATTGCCTTTAGCCGGTACGCCCCATTTCCAGCGTGCATCTGTTAACAAGCTATCTTGCCCCCAGTCACTAATATTGAACGGCGGATTAGCAAGGATGTAATCAAACTTCTCGTCCTTGAATTGATCGCCATGGAAAGTGTCATCGTGAGTGCTACCAAGATTCGCCTCAATACTGCGAATTGCAAGATTCATCGTTGCAAGTCTGCGAGTTTCAGCATTTAATTCTTGACCGTATACAGACAGGTTAAAGGCATTACCACCATGTGCTTTAACGAACCTTTGCGCCTGAACGAACATACCGCCAGAGCCGCAGCATGGGTCATAGATTGTACCCTCTAAGGGCTCAATCATCTCGATAAGCAATTTAACAATACTGCTCGGCGTATAGTATTCACCGCCGCCTTGACCGAGCATAAAGGCAAATTTACCAAGAAAATATTCGTAGACACGACCAAGTGCGTCTTCTTCAATAAGAAGCGTATCGGAGTTTTCGAACACCATCACGACTTCACCAACTCTGCGTTGGTCGATATCTGCGCCAGAATAGATTTTCGGCAATACCCCTGCAAGAATTTTATTCTCTTTCTCAATCGCGATAAAAGCTTCATCTATGACTTGACCGATATTCGGCTTCGTTGCATTCTCTATAATGAATTTCCAGCGGGCTTTCTCAGGAACAAAAAATACATTGAAACGCTCATATTCATCGCGGTCATCTTCAAATCCGTCACCTTCCTCAACCAGCTCGTTGTAGCGTTGGTCGAAGCGGTCAGAGATGTATTTAAGAAAAATGATGCCAAGTACAACGTCTTTATATTTGGAAGCAGCAATACTGCCTCTGAGCTTATCGGCAGCTGCCCATAATTTATCTTCCATGCTAGTAACTAAGTTTTCTTTAGCCATTCGTATTTTGCCTCCGTTGTGTATTTCTATGATTATTACAAAGTGCTACGACAACTGTTTGTCAGGAAACGTTCGTTCTGACTTTACACATTTTTTGTCGAAAATTCTCTTGTAAAACAGCATCATCATATATTCGACGCGAGAATTGTTGTCTCCTGCATACATAGTAAAAAAGCCCTACTAAGAGAGGGCTTAACGTCACACAAGCTCATTATCATCCGACACTTTGTCAGCTAATAAAACTGCTTATTAAGCTGGGGATATTACATCGGACTCCTTTAGGTCTTTTAAGTGAAAATTATACAGCTTTTTCATACGCCCTAATGCATTTTTTTCTACAAATTTCGGAATATCAAATGGTGCCATGCCCCATTTAAAATTACCATCTTCCAAAATATACATTGGAATGTTCATTTTTTCAATTTCACTCCAGAGACCATAACAAGCTTCTCCTTTGACAAATTGAATATAGAAATGATAGTTGTGATCAATATGAAGAAAATAATCTACGGTTGTTCCATTTTTTTTCAAAGCGAAGCATTTAAGTATTTCCCCATTTCAATTTAATTAGCAATCTTATGAAAGTAGTCTTATCGTATCATATATTAAGCTATCTCAGAAGACCTTGAAAAGAAATGTATGCGGCGTAACCAACATAGAGCTGCCATCTGCAATAACTTAGTTAACAAAATAAACGGGATAGTCGGTTAGCGTTTTTAGAGCTGTCTTTCCTTGTAACTCAAATGCTTTTTTCGCCTTCATGATGATATTATGTTGCTTCTCACGTAGTGTCTCGAGACTATTGTAAATTCTGCTTAATTGGACGCGATCATAAATCTGTCCGATATTGGGGTATAACTTCTCTTTTAACGGATCAACAAAATACCCAGGCTTGAACAGAACATTTATAAGCTTAAGCAACTTTTCTGTCGACTTTCCATTCAAGGTATCGTTCTTAGGATCAAATCTTGCCTCAAGCTCCTGACCATGCAGATACAGGCGGCATTGTTCGATATGTTGCTCAAGTGAATCCACCATCTGAACGGTTAATTGATATTCATCTTCTTCAAGTTCACTGAAAATGCGGAGAAGAAGCGTATACGCCTTTACATTTTCCAATTGGCAATCAAGGTAGTAGATATAGTTCATATAATCCAAATGGGTCGGTTTGTTATCTAAATTAAATCTTTTTCTACATTGGGCTCGATTGAACCAGAAATCATCATAAAAATCATAATACAACCAGATTAAATCATTTACAGTCTCGTCTTCTTTAAGTGCATTAATCTCAGCTAACCTTGACTGCCACTTGTCTTCATTGTTTTCCTGCTTGTATCGACCTTCCGTTCTATCATAATAGAAGCGGAAGGAACGGGATTTGGGATTATCAACGGCTGGTTTCATATACCTTGTGTCCTGTGGATTCATTTCACGCTTTCCATAGTCCTGAATTATCTCACAAGCATCACCATAGTTAATGACTCGATAATCACAAAATTTCGCCCCGAACTGTAATGGTAAAATTCGATTATCTCGATATACCGGAAATATGACGTAACCTTGCTCCAAAAACTCCTTAGCAAAATTAGGGCGAACATCTACCTCTTCCAGCATAAACTTTCTGCGAATATGGCTATCAGCTGAAAGCTCACGTTCTTTAACGATGAGTGGAGGACACTTCATTTTTTCTAATTCTTTCATAAATTGATACAACTTTATCACCTTCTTTTCTGTGCTTAAATGATAAAACCAAACTAACGGTTGTCAATCTTTTTGTTGACAATCATTCGTTTGGTTTTATAATGCATTCGTATTATCGTTTAAATTGTCCTAGAATTCATTTTTCGGACAAGCTTTATCTGTTTTATAACAGGTACAGTGCGCTGCGGGTCTGTGATTCGCGGATTTACCAAAGACAACTATAAAAATCTGGAGGATGCATATCGTGCAACTAACCCAAGGACTTGAAAAATCAACAAAAATGAAAAGATTAAACGTTGTTAGCTTGAAACTGGTAAAAGAATCTACCTTATCGTACCGAACAAATGTGATCCGCAATCCAAAAGATGCCTTTGAAATAGCAAAAGAATTTATTGGTGACGAGGACCGAGAACACTGTATTCTCATTTGCTTGGACACGAAAAACAAAATTAACTGTATACAAACAATTGGAATCGGTAGCCTCAATTCAGCTATCGTTCATCCTCGTGAAGTGTTTAAAATCGCTATCCTTAGCTCAAGCGCTAGTGTGATCTTCGCACATAACCATCCCAGCTCAGATTGTACACCTTCGCAGCAAGATCGCGAAATTACGGAACGCATTAAAAAAGCGGGTGAAATTATCGGGATAGAGTTGATCGATTCGATTATCGTTTCTGAAGAAAACTATTACAGCATGAAAGAACACTGTTTAATGTAATTATACATTTCGGAAGGAACCTATAAGTTCCTTCTCTCTTGAACACAAAATTGGTCACCACGCCACGATAGCCTTGCATTAGCAAGGTTTGTAACAATGGGAGGCAAAGCCTCTTGCTTTAGTATAAGTGTTCAAATTTTGATAATGGCAGCATGTAGCACTTAGAAGGTAGGTGCTTTTTTACGTGTTATTATGAAATCATTGTTCATTGCTTTCCCTTCAAAACATATAATTGTAGTGTCAAAATAAGTCGAATACATTTAATCTAATCTGGAAATGTAGTGTCAATAATGTATATTAAAAAGAGAAAATTTCAGGGCAACTATTACTATTCATGTTCAAAAACACTAAATCGATTATTCTTCTTTGAATGGATTGCCTACTTAAAGAAAGGAAGGATAGCAGGGACATCTTGGCTTTTCCAATTCGCTATGACCCGATCTCCCCAGCCCCAAACGTTACCGCTTGAATCGAGCGCATAGCCTCCATCTAAATTAGAAGCAACATCTACGATATTTTTCAATCCTTTGACGACATAACGTTTTTTGTGATTGAGGTCAAGCGGCGTGTTAACTCTTCCAATGCCCAGCACGTAAGTACGGTATTCTTTCCCCTTATAAGGACCATCGCTGGGAAAATAGGTGTGTTCGTTTGAAAGTGCGGACGTTTTAACCGTACCGTCATAATATAAATACACGGTTAAATCGTCGGTTTTACTACTTATTTCTTTGATTTTCGGGTTGTAGGTATCTATCATTTGTGTTTCATCTTCTGCAACTCTTGGTTCTTGGTGGTAGCTTGTAAATCTCCATATTTGTCCGTTAGAGCGATAGGCATAATAGGTGCTGCCATCGGACCAAATTTTCGTTATTTTCTGAAGTTTTTTTACTTGATCGACGCTTGCAAAGTCAATAAATGTGTTGAAGAGAAAGTAAGAATAGTCAAAATTAGATTCTACAAGTACGCCGTCCTGCTTATACACTGGTTTGCCATCTTGAATGAAGCTTGCGCCTGTGCTGTTACCGGGATACATGGATATGGTGCCGTCTTTTTTCAGCATAATGATTTTATCACCGCCGGCAACGGCTTTAACATTCGTTACGCCAGGTATCGTTACGGGAACTTCTAACGGCAAGTTGTTAGCCAAGACATTAGCCCCCCATACCCACACACGACCATCCTTTCCTAGCGCATATGAAGTCTTGAAGCCAATTCCGACATCAACGATATCTTTAAGATCAGGCTTCTGAATATCAGAAGTGGGGGTTACATTGCGATTGCCTAATTGGGACACATCGTTCATGCCGAAAGTCCAGACATCTCCGTTCATGTCGAGTGCGATCGTATGACTCCAGCCTGCAACGACCTTGACGATATTTTTCAGTCCTTTAATCTGAGTAGCCTTGCCTTTATCCCAGGTCCAAACCGTGCCATCGTCTTTCAGAGCGTAATTAAACCCATAGTAGGAGATGGACAGGGCAATAATCTTGGCTTTCGGTTGAGCGTATACCGGACTACAGACTCCAAATGCGATCACACATGACATAATGATTAAAATTGCTTTTCGGCTCAAAATACCTATCACTCCTAATGTAGTTTATCAATTGATAAACACAGATTTCGATTTCAATCAGCTTACTACCGTGAAGCAGTTCTCTCAATTGGATATTTTTAATTTATATTTTTCTATATTTATTGTAGCGTCGCCGACAAGTCCATGTTTCATGTCTTTAAACAAAAACAATGTTCCGTCTGTGGCTATTGACGTAGACTCATAATAGTTTATATATGAATCATTTAAAAATCTCCGTATGTAACTTCCCTTTAAGTCCAATTCTTCACCTTCAAAATAAATGGTACTATAATCACTAAAAATAATAGAATGATTAGATTGAGAAATATAAGGTCGCTGATAAGACCACAATTCTTTGCCCTGCTTACTATAAGCTCTTAAAGTTGTCATTATGCCAGGTGTACCATTACCTTTGAATTCAACAAAAAAAAGTGTTCCATTTGATCCAACTTGTAAGTCACCCAAGGTATCTGTATTTTTTGACCACATTAGCTTACCGTTAGGGTCCAAGGCGTGTATCCTGTATTTCTCCGTGTCCACATTCCATGTTTTGAAATAGATGGAACCGTCTGGTCCAAAAATCTGATCACTCGCTAAATAACTATGAACAAAACCTTTATCTAAAAAAAATCCATACTTCTTTTTACCGTTTGTAGATAAATAAACAATTTTACTCTTTACATCTTTTGACGTTTTTTCAAAAAAGATTACCGTTCTGCCCTGTAAATCTACGTGCAAACCCGGAATATAATGTTCGGTATTTAAATAAGAATACTTCCATAACAACGTACCATTCCGCGAGTATTTAATAACTTCAGGTTTTTCATCCTTATCCATACCTCTTCTAAAATAATAAAAATTCCCATCCTCTTTCATATCGGTAAAAAGATGAGGCAGAGTCACTTTCCATTTAGGCTGTCCTTTGTCACCTAATGATAATGTACTTTGTCTAATGTTAGGTTCCTTTCCGGAGAAATATCTGGCTATATACTCATGATCAGGTCCTAAATATTGTCCATAAGCATTATCATTATAAACATTTTTAAAAATCTGTTTTCCTGTTTTGGGGTCAAGACCAAAGACGTGCACCTTAGGATCTCCTCCACCATAGCCACCATTGTATCGTGAAGAAAAGAAATCTGTTTTATTCTTTAAACTGTGTGACGCTTCAAGATCGACAAATCCATCCACTCTACCAGAATTCAATGTTGTCTCATATATTTTTTGCACCTCACTTTTAACCACAGGAATTTCGTTATCAACCCCATATGCAATATTTCCAATATTAGAACTTAGAAAAAAAGATACTATTAGTAACACGGTTAAAAAAATTTTTATTCGCATTCAACAATCCCCTTTTTGGTAGGTATCACGATACTATAACAAAAAAAGAACGAGCATTTCGAAAAGCAAAACGCTCATTCTTAGAGATTACTCATTATACCTGAAAACGATGCCGATCCTACCACTTGAAAATTGTCCAGCACCTTTAAGTGCTTTAAACAACTTCTTACTTTTATTAGGTACTGACCATAAATAGGAGTAATCTTGATTATTTATTGTTCCTGTTATGTAGAAGGTTCTTAATTTTGCTTCAACGGTGCTGGCAAGATTTAGTCCAGCCGCATTATTAAAGCTTGTGATAAAGTTACCTGTTCCTTCTAAACCCATTCCGAATCGTTCGATTGAAGAGATCGGAAAAGCATAAATGTTGCTTTTTCTTACGAAAACAACGTAATTATTCGAAATTGCAAGATGACCTTTTCCTTCATCTGGTGAATATGCAGCTGTTATTACGCTTGGTGCCTCGTTTATTTTTGCTTGTATTTTGGCTGCCGCTTTCTTATTTAGCATAATATCAAGCCCAATTGTAGGCAAAAAACCGATTACAGCAAGTATGATGTTTATTCCAATCACTAAACCCATTCCATTCAAGCCTGTAAACATCATTATAATTAAGCTTACAAAAAAAAAGGCAAAAAAGGGCACGACTAATAAAAATCTAAAGTTTCGACCGATCCAAGGATTTCCCATTTGAAAGACTCCCTTCTGTTTAAAATTTATAGCTGGTAAAACCAACATTAAGTAATCCCAATAATGCACTTGAGTAATGGACTCTAACATTATGCCCTAAGGATAATTTACTCCAGTGGAATTTTGTTAAACAGATTTTAATTATCAAAAAATTTAGCATCTAACAAACCAAGTCCGCCTGATGGAGTTCCTAAGTCAGTTCTTGGTGTTTCTTCAAAAAGAATTTTTAGTTTGATCGCACCGGATAAATCAATATTAACTTTTACGGGATCAGTGATATTAGATGCAATTGGACCACTTTCGAATACTACTTTGTCATCGGCAAATACTTTCAATTGACCTGCAAAATCGTTTTGATTTCCAGCCGTACTCCATGAAGATTTGGGTGCTATAATCGCTTGAAAAGATTTGTAATTCCCATTCAATAAATATTCTCTTTCAAATCCATTGTAAGAACTAGTCACGTAACCACCGTTATATGTAAGTTCAAATCCATGACCATATTGAGTTCCCGTATTCGTAACAAAATTGCTAACTGTTACATTAGTATTGCCACTGCTAGAGAAAGGTTTCATATCTTCTATATACGTGAAAGAGCCTTCTTTTTGATTACCTACATAGATAGAACTTGTAGGACCGTCATAACCAACCTTTTTACCTAGGGCTTCTGAAACAAAGCGCAGCGGTACATAAGTCGTACCTTTGTAAATAAAACCTTGTTGGTCTGCAGGAGCTTTCTTCTCAACTCCATCAAAAAAATACTTGAGCGGCTGAAAATTCACATCAATACTCGTCGCAGATGCAGCATAAGACACACCAGAAAACAGTACACCTCCGAGAACTATTCCAACTGTGACATCTTTAACTCTTTTCATTTTTGACATTCTTCTTCTCTCCTCTTGAGTAAGTTAATCAGCAACAATGCTGTACCGTGATTTCAACTGATTATACATTTTTGATGGTTACACTAGGGTTACAGTGATTTAATAAAGAGGCTAATCATTACCGTTTCCTATTTTTAATTTTACTTTTCTGCTCGCTTACGCCTCGTTTCAGCTTTTCGTACATTTCGATGGATTGATCATACAACCATTCATCATCAGGATGATACTTGAGCGCGATATTTAGAAAATAGATGCTGCTCTGTAAATTCCATTGATCCTTTTCAATTTCCGCAGCTTCTTTTGCTACTTTAACAATCTGATTTTCAAGCTTATTTCTATAGTGGTTAATCCAATCATCATATAATCCAGGTAGCAAGGTTTCGGGCAGAGAGGTTAAAATTTCTTTGCTCACTTTTAATTTTAACTGAGGGTTCTCTTCGATTTGAGCTTTTCTCAACTCATTTTTTAAATTCAGTACATCGGATCGGATGCTACCCCGCAAAGCAACATGCTCTTTATCAAGCATTAAGATGGACTTGCTTGATTCCACAGTCTCAATAAGCTTTTTCAAATAATTCAAGTAAACTTTCAAGTTATTCAGAGCTTGCTTTAATGGAACATCAGGAAATAAGGCATCGCATATTTGCTCACGGGTTGCCGTTTGATTAAAGGTGAGAAATAGTAACAAACTCTTGGCGTATCGTTGATTCCAGCCATCTAATTTTTCTTCACCATTGATGGTCACTCGGAAAGCTGATAAAAAATCGATCTGTATGATTTCAAGTGACTCTATTTTTTTAATCCCCTCTTCGTACACTTCATGAAAATAACTCATAACATGCTCTGGTGACCCTTTCTCCAAAGGTGCATAATTATCCCTTTCTACTGGTGGGTTTATAATAAACTCATTAATCCATTTAAAAGTTAGCTCAGGTTGATCTATAAAGACTGCATTCGACGAATGCGGCATGACCAACAACCGCGTTTTTATAAGAATCCTAGATGTTACTGTGTAAGAAGTTAAATAAAGTGGGTCGTGAGCACCCACTAATGATAGGGCAGGGTGAGACATTAATTCAAAGTCTTTTCCAGGTGGAGAAACCCAGTAAAGATCCAAGACTTGAAAATAGGTTTCAGGAGAAACCATGGTATAGGCAATAACTATTTTTTGAAAGAGATAACTATCAAAAGGCTCCATTGTGATTCCCTTTGCCATGCTTTGTGCAAGAGGTAGCATAGAGCCGCTGCTCGATAATTGTTTTCTTCTGTCAATTAATGCGTCAATTGATTTTTTCGGATAAAATGCAGGCACAGCAAGTAATACAAGGCTTTTTATCTGTTCTTTGTGGTTTAGACTATATTTGATCGCCAGATTTGCTCCGAAACCATGACCGAGAAGATGGACAGATTTTAACTGCAACTGTTCGAATAACTCATATATGTCCTCAATAAACAGGTCCCAACTTAGGGTAGACTCGCCTCTCTCTGTTTTGCCATGTCCACGTATATCAAAAATGACAACCTTGTAGTTCTTAATGAAAAATGGAATAACAGGCTCCCATAAGTCCATGTTCAGCCCTAGTCCATGAACAAGAACAAGCGTATCTAACGCAAATTCAGAATGATAGATTTGATAATGCATGTTAATATCATTCACTTGTACGAACGGCATATTACCCTCCTGATAATCTCATATTTATAGGAATAAAGTACCATACTCCCGAGAGCAAGTAACCATTTATATTTATCGCGAATTTCTATCATCAATGCTTTAGCGACTTTCACCCGATATTCCAAACTAAGTAAAGAAGAAGCACAGCGTTATCAGGCAATACGCTCCTTGGTTAAAACCGTAAAAGAAATAACGGCTGAGGATACTGCGCTTATCGCTCAGCTTGCTTCCAAAATAAAAAAAAGCAATAGCATGATCAGTATGGTATAAGGCAGGCATGTTGAGGGAGTCAAGGGCGAGCAACGCGAGTTTATCTTGACCCTTGAATCCCACATTAGCCCCAAATCCTTTGGTACGGTGGTCTTAGCATAGACCACCTGCCTCCGGAGAGGACGGGTCTTGGGGCAGCGCCCCGATTTTTTCGAACTGCTCCGCGCACGTTCACATGCGCATGAAAAAGAGCCTCGCTTTTACGTAGGATCTGGAAAATTTGTCACCACGCCACGTAAGGTTCGTAACAATGGAAGGTGAAGCCTCTTGCTTTAGTATATTGTGTTCTATTTGCCTTTAATCAGCGTGTAGCCCTTTTATGCCTGGATGCTTTTTTATTGCCTTTTTCCGGAGATTTAAAGCATGTAATATTGAAAGATGCTCTCCCCGACTATATAATTGTAGGGTCAAATCTTGTCATTTTTACGATATTTAACAAGGGGTTGTAGTGTCAAAAATGTTCCTCAAAAAAAGAAAAGTACAAGGTACGTATTACTATTCATTGGTAGAATCGTATCGTGAAAAAGCAAAAGTAAAGCAAAAAACCGTTCTTAGTTTGGGCAATTATGAAACGGCGTATCAGCGGCTCAAAGAAAGACAGGAATACGCTCAATTCTTTGAACAACTTCGCTGCGGTCAAAAAATTCGATATCATACCCTACTTCTTGATCCCCCATGGCAAGAACGCGGAGGCGGCAAGATAAAGCGCGGCGCTGACAAACATTATCCGCTAATGTCGTTAGAAGAAATCAAAGCACTGCCTATAAACGAGCTTGCCTATGACGATTGCCACCTTTATTTGTGGGTTACTAATAATTTCTTGCAAGGAGGACTTGAATGTATTGAAGCATGGGGCTTTCGATACATTACCATGATCACTTGGGTAAAGGATCGAATTGGCTTGGGGCAATACCATCGAGGACAAACGGAACACTGCCTATTTGCTGTAAAAGGAAATCTTCCATATAAGCTTTTGCAGGATGGGACAAGGCTTCAGGGGCAGACTTTCATCCACGCTCGAAGAAGAAGACACTCACAAAAGCCGGATGAAATTTTTGAGATCATTGAAAAAGTGAGTTGGGAACCTTACCTCGAATTATTTGCCAGAAAGAGGCATAGTCGCAAATGGGATGTTTGGGGAAATGAGGTTAACTCCGATATTGAACTATAGGACACAATGATAGGAAGTTAGAAGCGGAGCAGTTGAGCAGCGTAGCAAGTTTTCAAGCGAATATCGCATAGCGACAGAAAGCATATCATACTCCCCCTTTATCTGACGTTGATGAAGTAGCGCAGCAGCGATATTTCATTATAAGGCAGGTAGAGGGGGAATTTATTTAAGACGGATCATCTAAGGCTTGGTATCTTTCATGTTCCAACTTTTTCATGTGTACTTGTTAGTCGGGAATATTCCTATTAATAAACGAAATAGTTCCTGTAAGGTTTTGTAACTTTAATCTGTTCAAAAATATGTTTTCGGATATTTGAGGGGTAGCAATTATTAAAAAAAGAACGAACCCAATATTCCCAATTACCATTGACTTTATCTATTTCCATAAGGTAATTTTTATCCTCTAAATCATCCATACAAAAAGTAAATTCATGTTTATCTCCTTCTAAGCTTCTATGCCCTGTTATTTTAATTTTAGGAAAACGATAAAGGCTATCTTCTTGTTTTATTTCACTGACATAGGGCATTTTCAATAATTCAATATTAATTTGGTCAACGATGTCTTTATAACAATCAATAAATTTTTGAGTATGTATATGTCTGTGATGCGCAATATCTACTTTAGTTTCTTGAAAATTGTCATCATAATATTTTGCTACAATATAACATTCAGTATCCTTCCCTCTTTTAGATCGAAGCTTAAATGAACCAAAAACTAAATAAGATGCATCAATGATTTTTGAATGTTCAAATGAATAAATGCTAGATTTCAGTTCATGTATCGTAAAATCCATTTCAGTCACTCCTAAAATTTTAATGAAAACTTAGAAATATGATGTATAATGCCGCCAGTAAAGGAGGTGTTAAAAATAGATTTGACGCAAATAGATGAATTCAAACATGCACTAGCAAATAATAGAGTTGATGAAAGCAAATATTTTAAAATACGTCAAAAAAGAAGCTGCAAAAAAACTGTAAGCGATAAGCAACGAAAAATCAACCACTTATCCAGTAAACAAAAGAAAGAACTGATTAAGCTGCATGCCGACATGGATAAAGTCATGATCGCCAATTCCAAAGTAACTCGTTTTTCAGACGAAAAGCAAACCAAACGTGATGCTAAAAAAGGTAACAATGGAAAACTAGGTGTAGAAGGCATCTGGTCATCGGTAACATTTGATCGCTATAAAAGAAGCTGTCGAACATTTCTTAAATACTGTTATGAGAATTTCGATCATGTAAAGACATTACGCGATATAAAGCCGCGCATGGTTGGTGGATTCATCCAGTCATTATTAGATAAAAATCGGTCAGCGAAGACGATATCAGCTTATGTAAGCGCAATTCGTAAATTAGCAGAGTCATCTCATAAAGCAGGCATCAAGGGTCATGCTTCGTTAGTAAATGATAAGCACCGCAGCATGATTCCAGACGCTCGAAAAGCTAATCGTAGGCGGGGAAGTGTAGGCGGGGTAGGTTATACCCTTCGTGAAGCTCAAATCATCGTTAAGCAAGCAGCCAGGCTTTACAGCCTATATGAAGAAACGCTTCTTTGTGTCCTGCTTTATGGGTGTCCTCGTTTATCAGAGACACTTAAAATCAGTTTTGATCAGATTGACTATGACAAACAATGCATTCGTTTAAATAAGAAGAATCAGAATAAGAATAACCGACCTCGCATGGCTCCTCTGCCTCCCTTTGTCATGGAAAAACTTAAACAGTTGGAGGTTTACTTTCCAAATAAACAAACCAATATTTGGGGTCGAATGTCCGAAAAACAAGTCAGAAAACTCGTTAAAAGCTGTGCCACGCACGGTCATGTAAAATTTTGCTCTGTCCATGATTTCAGAAAAGCAGGATTGATCTGGCATAGTCGTCAAATCAAAGATTGGAGTAAGGAGCATCTCGTTGCTGCCATCATGCAGTTTGTAAGTGCAGACGTAAAGCTAAATCCATTCATACAGAGAAATGGTACTCTTTCGCCTAAATATGTTCCTGACCAGTTATTAAAACGACAAAAAAGATGGTTGATGAATCAATATTTAAGCCAGCTATTAGGTCACTCAAGGAATGATGCTACCTCACCATATAAAAATTTCTAAACGAACGACTATTCGATTTGCATAGCACACAATGACTAATAAAGTGCCCCCATGCCCTCAATTCCCATGACAACAGAATCTCAGCTATTTCATATGTAAAAGAATATACGTAGTTTTGTTGATTCATGTTAAAGAAACTACGTAGTTTTGTTGAAAATGTTGACCTACAATAAATAAATGGGATGGTTTCCAACTGAAATTTATCGTTGGAAACCATCCCATTTCTTATGGCAGGCGTTTATTCTTCTCTTTTATACCCATCTTTGCTTCGGTTAACTTGAATAAGCTATCGATTACGGAGTACCATTTCTCATCACATTTTAAATTGGGCGATATATATACCAGTCTGGGATTCATGATGTAATATTCCGATTTCCCTGTCTCCCATTTCCCCAAAGCTTTTATCCGCTTCAAAATATATAAACAAGCATTTAACTCCAACTTTTGCCTAGCGGTCAACTTATTCGTATTGGATTTGGAGTATAAATTCCACATCTCATAAACCTTCAAAAACTTAAAGCGCCGTCGCTTATGGCTGGAATCCAGAACTTCCACAACCGTTTCGTTCGGTTTCACAATGACATCCAAAGAAGCATTATTAACTAGAAAAAAAGACTTATAATCTGTTTTAATCAGTAGCGCTCCAAGTAAAGCGATCGGATGGCAGGATGTTAATTTGGCAAACTCTTTTTCATTACTGGTGTAAGGTCGCGTCATAATACGATCTCTTTCCCTATCCGCTTCATCCATCATCCTGCTGAGCCCTTCCAATACGACTTTTTTACTGAAATAATCCTTATCGCCCTTTGCACCTTTCAGGAACACATTCTTCTTAAAGCGGTAAGCATTACCAACATATCCTTCAGGCTGTTTTCTTTCCCAAATTTCATCTTCGATAAACTGTTCGATATACTTTATCGCAGTCTGCCGCGAGATACCCCAAAGCTTGGCTAAAGACGTATCGTTTGCAGGAATGCCATTTACCTTAATTAAATTACCAGCATTCACAATGTTGTCACCATTGTAATTCATATAAGGCAGTGTTCTGAACAGACACTCCAGCATTTCAGGCGAATATTTTCCTACGATATTCTTTTCGTAAGCTGGCATGGCTTGTACAAATGGCTCTTTTCGCTTGCCCTTTTTCCGATATGCCACGATTTTCATTTGTTTTTTTCGTTCTTCGATGGCTTTGGCACTATCAACGCTAATTACAGTATCCTCGTCCACAGGTACCTTTGCAAAATCTTCCTGTTCTCCTGTGATAGGGTTGATTTCCCTTTCATATTTTATTTTACCTCTTCTCAATATCACGATAAATGACCTCCCCATAGTTGGAGGAAAGATTTATCATCCTTTACACTCGTTAAATCCCATCGCTTCTGAATCTTCCCTGAATTCTACTACATGCTTACATGGACTTTTTAGCATATAAAAATTCAAAACACAAGATATACGAGAAAAATAAATATTTAGGTTAACACCCCAAAGTACGTTGCTATTTGATTGTTTTTCTTGGTAACATGATCAAACTCAATTCGGAGTAGCCAAGTCAAATCCTATATAACCCAATAATAATGCTTGGAAAATCAGATACATAAACAAATGGGGGTAACCACAATGTCCAAAAAAGCTGGAACATATATGAACAAAGAAGCCTTACCCGAAGTCATGACAGTCAAGGATGTAGAAAACTTTCTTCGCATCGGTAGAGTGCAAGCCTATAAACAGCTTGAAAGAAAAGAGTTTCACTATGTAAAAATTGGTCGCAGCATTCGGATTTGCAGAGACTCCTTCTTGCGGTGGTTCGAGGGAGAGCAATGCTCACCGGCATAAAAATGTTGACATAGCCTCAAATTCAACTATCATACAACAAATTTTTATGGCTCGTTGTTTACACGACGAGCAAAGCTTTGTTTTTTCAAAAAACAAAGCCCTGCCGGACATCATTGTTCGAGCAATCTAAAACGGAGGCTAATCCATGTACTTTGTAAACGATGAACATGAGAGCAATTTTAAACAACTTTTACGACTATACCCCATTGGAATAGCCGATATGGAATATCAATCGGGCTTCTATGTCGTCGCCCATCCTGTTATTTTCAGTTACTGTAACGGCAATCCGGTATCTGACGAGCATGGACCTTACGATTGGTATTTTGAAACGGAGAAACACAGCGCTCTTCCGAGTTCGTATCTTCATTTGGTTCAAGCCGGATTACATCTTTACAATAATGACCGTTCATTCTCTCTCTATTTGGCTATTGGAACGTGGGAAAACGAATTGTTTCAGGTGTTTATGCAGGCTTGTCAAATTCGGCGCGGAGGAAATTGCTGCCATGTCCGCATATCTCAAGCCCAAACAGCAATAGGAGCGTAAACGGATATGGGACGCTCAAAGAAATTCACTGGAGTTTATGAACGCAATGATACCACTGGACAAAAATCATTCTATTTCTTGGTGTCCACAATCAATCCTGAAACAGGAAAACGAAAACAAAAGAAATACGGAGGTTATAAAGACGCAGAGTCAGCATACAAAGATTTTATCGCTTTTAAAAACAGTCAAATCAAAGGGACTTACGTTGAAGCATCCAAAATGACCTTAAAGGTTTGGCTGGAGAAATGGATAGGGGAAAAGGAATTAACTTTAAAAAAAGTGACTCTGCAATCTTACAGGCAGAGGATACAGCATATTAACGAGCATTTAGGCATGTTGCAGCTAGCCACGTTGACCAAGGACATCTTTACTGGTCTACACCGAAAGCTGCTGGAGAGGGAAACAGCTCTATCGAGCCGTACCATTCACGATACGCTAAAGGTATTAAAAATGGCTATGCTACAAGCTTATAGGGATGAGAAAATACTAAAGGATATTACAGCCGCCTACAAGCTGCCTGCTGCAATCTCTAAGCCACATCAAATATTGATGCCGGAAGAAATGTATACCTTATTAGATGCCGCACACGGCGACCCTCAATACTGCGCCATTTATCTAGGTATAAATACGGGGATGCGCGAGGCTGAAATTCTTGGGCTTACTTGGGACGCTGTTGATTTTGAGAATAGAACCATTCAAGTAGTGCAAACGCTTAATCAACTAGACAGAGAAAATCCCATCCATCACGGCACAAAAACACATGCAAGCCGTCGGGCAGTAGAAATCGATGATGAAATCATCGAAGTGCTGGAGGCTCAAAAAAGAGCTATTGAACGCGACAAGAAATATGCCGAGAGTCTGTATCAGGATTTCAACTTGGTTTGCCCTACCAGAATCGGCACGCCTGTAAATCCAAGCAACCTGCGTAGGAGTCTTGACCGTTTGACTAAGAAAGCGAAGGTTACGCGAGTAACGTTTCACGAACTGCGCCACACTCATGCTACGCATTTAATGATTGCAGGCGTTGATTCCAAAATTGTCGCATCGCGACTAGGACACAGCTCCACACGCGTTACAAATGACATTTATCAGCATGTCCGTAAGGGAATGCAATTGGATGCTCTAAAAAAATACAGAGACAATATAAATCCAAAGAAAATTACAAGCAAGTAATTCGGGAACAAGTCATGAGCTTGTTCTTTTTTTATTGTTTCCACTTTTATCTCTGGTAATTTTAAGTGCTTTTGCATCTGTGTTTTACCGGATGTTACCGGATTGTTACCGCGGACTGTTTTCAGTGGATATATCCAATCCGATAAAAACAGAAAAACCCTTGATATACAAGGGTTTTTCAAGAATGGAGCCTAGGGGGATCGAACCCCTGACCTCATCGCTGCCAGCGATGCGCTCTCCCGTATGTGGATATTACACAACCCCAATTTATCTAGCATTCGACGGGTGGGGCGTTCAATTCATTCACGATATACACGCATCAACTCATTAAGGCTCCACCGATTCGGCTACCTTCATGGCCTCGTCGCCCGAAATCGGACCGGACACGCCATACTGAATGCCGTCAACCACCCAGAACAGCTCCGTGAACTCGGCTTGCTCGAAAATAAAGCCGTCCGCTCCGCCCACTTTGGTCTGTGTGAACAGGTCCGTCGGAAACGCCGCCGGCATGCGGCTCGCGCTGAACGTCACCGTCTTATCACCCGAGCCGTATGTGAAGTTTAAATCTCTGAGCGGTTGGTCCTTCATTCCCACGCCGACGATCTCAGCCAGCTTGAAGCCTTCCGGGCTGACTTGAGGAACAAGCACACCGGAACCGAAAGCTGCTTTCGCTGCTTCCGCCGTTCCTAACGGAGTTGTAATCAATTGGGACAACTCCGAACCTGTGGCTCCTCCGTTTCCGGGCAGCACGATTCCCGACGAATTATCCGTTGGCGTCGGGACTGCGGCGGGCTCTTGCAGCATCGGCAATCCCGTCACTATGACGACTGCTGCGACCAGCGCTGCCGCTCCAGCAAGCCAGGCTTTCGGAAGAACGAATCGGGGGCGGCCTCTCTGCTCCGTGGCGGCTTGTTTCCTGATCTTCTGTTTAACGCTATCGCTTAATTCCATTCTAGAAAACAACATATCATCCGACTCCTTTTGCAAATGTTGACGTAAATTACGCTCCATGTCCGTCATCGGCTGTCTCCTCCTTGCGCATTTCCCGAGCCAACGCCTCGCGCGCCCGGTGCAGTCTGTTTCTCACGGTACCCTCGGGCGACGACGTCGCTTTCGCAATTTCCCGTGTGTCCAAGTCCAGATAATAATATAAATACAAAGCCTCCTGATACGGCAGAGGCAGACGCAGCATATGCCGCAAAATCTCGCTTTTCTGCAATTTTTTAAGCGCTTCTTCTTCCAAGTTGAATATCCGTCCCCGCTCCATTAGGCTGGGATCGGTCGGCTGTTCCGTAAACATCCGCACGCCCATCTTGTCCCGGCAAACGTTGATAGCGATCGTCGTCAACCAGGTTTTAACCGCGCTATCTCCACGAAACGAGTTCCAGTTGCGATAAGCGCGAAGAAATACCTCCTGACTGATATCCTCGGCAAAATGCCGATCGCCGGTATAAAAATAAGCGGTGCGCATGATCGTCGAGCCAAAGCTTTCCATCAGCTGCTCTAGAGCTTGAGAGGGATCTTTCGGGAAATTTTCCTTGTTATTCGAGCCGGCCGGCTTCACTGAATTATCACCTCCACCTATTAGACGACCTGAGCGCATTTTTCGCTGCACTGCGCTTTAAATCTGACAGTCCAATAAAGATTTCGCGAATTTGAGCTTAATTCCCCATACTCCTTCTTGCTTGAATTTCAAACGATAAAAGCCACATGTACAGTATGCCTGTTGAGGCGGCTTTTCGACTTCATCTTTGGTTTAAAAGATCCCCAATATCCGTTTATATAGACGAATCGCGACGAGCCCAAATGTTTTATCCATTGGTTTCAGAAAACGAGTATTTGCAGAGTGAAACCAAAAGTTTTCTGCAAAAATTGTACGGTGGAGCCATTAAACCGATGCTTGCGAACTTCCTTCAGGAGAAAAAACTGACGGAACAGGAAATCAATGAGCTGAAACAATTATTCGATGATAACAAAAACGATGATAACAAATCGAAGACTGGCATATAGCCATGACATATATGCAGATGTATATGCAGGTTTTTTTCGACTGGGTGATTCAGGCTTCGCTGATGGCAAGTGTGCTGGTTGTTCTCATAGTCATGATCAAATGGATGCTCAGAAACAAGTTGCAGCCGAAGTGGCATTATCTCCTATGGTTTCCTGTTGTCATTCGGCTCGTATTGCCTTGGGCGCCAGAGAGCTCGTACAGCGTATACAATCTATTGCCAATTAAGCAGCAGTTGTCTAATGAATCCCTTTTAGGATCGCTCGATGATATTTCCAATCTTTATGAACGAAGAAATCAGTTGAAGAATAACGTGAATTCTCCGAGCGAATGGACACTCAAGGGTTCATCCGACGTCACTGTTCATTCCGCTGCGAATGTTCCTGAAAAACAAGTCCTTGCAAAGCAATCGTTTGTGGATCTATTATCCAAAATAACGCTGCGAGACATCCTGTTGTTTGGTTGGTTGCTAGGGGTCATAGTCTTGAGTCTTGTAACCCTTATAGCCAATATCAACGTGTATAGACGAATTAAAAAACAGCCCAAATTAACCCATCCGGCGGTATTACAAGTATTCGAGCAATGCAAGCGCCAAATGTCGGTCAAACAACCGATTCTTCTGACCGTAACTTGCAGTACCGAGTCCTGCGGTTTATGGGTTTATGAAACCAAGGATTTTATTATCCAGTTCGTTGATTCGTTCGATGGATGCCGATCAATTCCGTTATATTTTCAATCATGAACTGGCACATATAAAGCGCACGGATGTTGCGATGAATTGGCTCATGCATGTTCTGGTTATTTTACATTGGTTTAATCCGATTATACGGTTTGTCTGCGCACGTATTCGGGCGGATCAAGAGGTAGCCTGTGATGCATTGGCCTTGTCCTACATCCATGCTGAACACAAAGCAGCTTACGGCCAGACGATCATTAATTTATTGGAGCATTATGCAGGAGCCCGGAGATATCCAGGTTTGGTCGGATTATCGGGTAATTACAAGCATCTCAAGAGGCGAATACTCATGATTAAACATTTTAAGAAAAATTCTATGCGCTTATCTGTATTAGGATTAGTAATGCTATTAACTGTCTGCTCATTCTCATTAGTAAATGCGCAAGGGAATACCAATTTACAAGAAACAGTGGAATTGGAAAAGCTAGCGAAGCCTGGAGGCGGCCAAATCCAAAGCCTGACAGTTAATACTGCAGAAAAAGCTACTCTGGTATTGCAGAAGTATTTTAACCTGACTGGATTTTCACTTATAAAAGATGAGAGAGAAACTGCCACTTATGTAACCGCAGACGACAGTATACGTGTATGGGTTGGCCATAATAATAAAATAATCGGTATCAATGATATGAAGGCAGCTAAAGACTCAACAAATAGCAATGAAATACAAAAAGAACAATGGATTTCATTAGACCAAAGTAAAGAGAAAGCGATTCAATTGGCTTAACCATTCCTGGACGTTAGTGTTCAAGAAGTGCAAATCACAACAATAGAGCATAGCTACACCAATGACTCGCTTATCGGTTTTGTAATTATTCCTTCTTCCGAAGGCAATCTTACTAGCGATGGCCGGTTTCTTGTAACTTTGGACCGATCCACTGGAGCTATCATACATATTAACCCTTTTCTGTGAATGAGCTGAACGACTGGAGGCTATCAACTGCTACCGCAGGGCCGTAGGGCAACAAATGGGCAACCGGAGAACGATAGTTAAATAACCAGTGCATCAGTCTGAACATCAGGCTGTCGCACTGGTTTTTTTCATAAGTTGAACCTTAGTAAAACACTTGAGCTCTCCATTTGAAGTATTCCCTTCGAAGCTTAATCTTTCATTCCGTCCGCGCGGACTGAACCCCGGGGTATCGAAATTTTTGATTTAACATTCATAGAAGTCCATTCAATGATGTAATGCTCAGCGGTAAATTTCGATGCCGTGACCTCATCGCTGCCAGTAATAGAGATGGGTTAGCTCTTAATATGTTGATGTAGGATAAAACCTTATTAAATAAGGTTTTATTCCGAATGATATGTGATCTAGTTGGTTCTTTTATGTTGCTTGGTGACGGTTTTCGTCCCCAATTCGTCCCCATAAAATAATGTTCATGTTTCCGAACACCACATGTGTCGAGTAGACAGTGTGAACAAACTTTATACGATGAGTACCATCCCGGTGACTTATCCTCCAGCAAGACGATCTCCTCTCCTCGCTGTTGTCTTATTTCAATATTTTCTATCCCTCAAGAACACATTATGCGCCGACCTATTCAAAGGCTGCAACCGCATCAACCAACGCTGTCAACTGAGTCTATAAAGTCTCTGTACTGAGCGTAAATCCTTCGATTACAGCATCTTCGTCGATCTCAATCAGGATGCATCGTTTCCCTTGATAATTCACCTGTCTCACATACTTTAAATCCTGCGGGCTGACCGAAATCGAGGCTACCTTTGTATCGATCTTAATCGATTTTGAAGTGAATTTCGGCATAACGCTGCTTGCCTTCATTTCATAGTTCCTATCGTCGACGATCGTTTGAAACGCGCGTTCCACTTTTTCCGTCGTCACGTTCTCTATGCCGCTTACTGTCAGCACACGTTCCACATCTTTATAATCCAACTTCGGGGGTTCTTCCTCATCTTCGTTGGTTTCGATTACCTGGTGGATCTCCTCGTACACCTGTGCGAGAGTGGCTACGTCGAGTTGTTCGCCCACCACTTCCTTCACGATGTCTTCGAAAATAGCCCTCTCTTCCATTGCCGTCATGGATCTTTCGGCATTTAAGACCTGTCCGATGAAGTGCGGATCTGGATAATTCGATTTTGCCGTACAATACAGAATGCGGTTCACATCGGAATAGTTATCCGTCACGCTAGGGTAAAAGAACCCGTGCTCCGGCGAACTTAACTTGATAATCGGATCTACAATGACATTGTACTTAAATTCCCTCTCCACATAATCGAACAAGAGAGTTTTCTTTTGCTTCTCCGTGGAATTCAGGCTGCATAGAATGAACGGATGCGCGAACAGTTCGTCCTTACCGCTCTCTTCGGCTTCTTCATTTCTGCCCTTGGTCGGCCGGAAATACTGTCCACGAACGAACGTGACTACTGTATCCTGTTCATACTTGGCATCCACCAACATTTTATCCACCAACAGCAGCATCAGGTCCTTCCATTCTTCAGGATCGCCTGTCGCTAAACCTTGGTGAAGTAGCACTCGCGTTGGATCCTCTGCTTCCTCCTGAAACTTCAACTCGAACAACTTCTGATCCAATTCTCCGGTCAGCAGTTTTTTGAAATTCCCCATATACAGCTCCTGCTTCTCTCTATCCACCAGAGAAAACGCCTGGCGCTCCCAATGATAGACCTCGTTGCTATCCTTCATAATATACACGTTGAGAATGTCGTTAATATTCATCATATCGTGATCCAGCTTAAATTGCTTGCGTATATGCGCGACTTCTTTCTTTATCATGATTCGCTAGACAACTCCTAAGAAGTAAATTGGTTTTATCAGTATAAACGATATAACAGCCCTTCGCTAGAAGGGCTGTTAATGTTACTTCTCTTCAGTTCCGTTCCAAACCAACACCGCCACAAAATCAACATGTGACGAGTAGGCAGCGACAACAAGTATGATTCGAATGGAACAGCATTTGCTAATGTAATCTTATTCGAGATATACATTACAACATCTCATCGTTGAAAAAGGAGAGCACTTAAATAAAAAGTGTTCTCCTTTTCATTGATTAAAGAATATTTACTAATTCTGTTCAATCTTAAATAATTTACTTTCTTTCAAGAAGGCTTTCAGGTATATTTTTTCGTCCCCAATCCGTCCCCAAAGGCCAAAAACTTATTACTCTGATTTCTGCTCAGGACATTATATAAATAAAAAAACCCTTGATTATCAAGGGTTTTGGAAGTCTGTATTTGGTGGAGCCTAGGGGGATCGAACCCCTGACCTCTTGCATGCCATGCAAGCGCTCTCCCAGCTGAGCTAAGGCCCCAAATGACGACAAGATTGATCTTAGCACAGGGTCGTCAAAACTGTCAATCTTTATCTATCATACCATTGAGCGGGTGTTTGGACAACAGATTGTTAAGCTCCTTCATGAACATATCGATGTCCTTGAATTGGCGATAAACAGATGCGAATCTGACATAGGCTACCTCGTCAACCGGATAAAGCTCGTTCATAACGATTCCGCCAATATCGCTGCTATCAACCTCGGCATGCGCTGTTGTGCGCAGCTCCTTCTCAACCTCGGATACGATAACTTCCAGACGCTCTACGGGAACCGGACGCTTCTCACAGGCGCGGATAAGGCCCCGCAATATTTTGTCGCGGCTGAATTCTTCGCGGCTGCCATCTTTTTTGATTACGATCAGAGGCGTCTCTTCAATCATTTCGAATGTCGTGAAGCGGCGGCTGCACTTTTCGCATTCACGGCGGCGACGAATCGATTTGTTTTCGTTGGCCGGCCTGGAATCTAATACTTTCGTTCCGGCATAGTCGCAGTATGGGCATTTCATGATGCGTATTGCCTCCTTTCTTAATCGCTAGAGCCTCCAAAATTGACTCTTCACAAAATTATTTTAATTTCCATGTAATTCCTGTAATGAAGTTCTAATTTTTGCACATAATACTTTTACCAACCGCAAGGAGGTGAACATACATGAGCGCATCCCGCAGCAGTAACCAATTGGTAGTGCCACAAGCGACAGCTGCCCTTGATCAAATGAAATTTGAAGTTGCTCAAGAGCTAGGCATCGCAATTCCGCAAGACGGATACTACGGCAACATGGCTACAAAAGACGCAGGCTCCATCGGGGGATCTATTACCCGTCGCCTAGTGCAAATTGCCGAGCAATCCCTTGCTGGTCAATACAAATAATGATTCATTAAAAGTTGTATGAATAACCGAAGCTTTGGCAGGGCTCGTCCACGAAGAGACGAGCCTCCAAGGCTTCATTGTATTTTCATTATCGTTAAGGATCATCCATTAAAGGCTCGGATATAAGTCCTTATACTTATTATAATAGTAAATGACTCGCTGCACATAGTGTCTAGTTTCTCCAAACGGAATTTCTTTAACCGATTCGATTGTTCCATCCCAAGTCCCCGAGTCAAGCCACTTGCGAACATTGCCTGGACCCGCGTTGTATGCAGCAATTGCAGCAATCTTATTTTGACCAAATTGTTGACTAAGTGACCTCAAATACCATGCGCCAACCTCAATGCTTACGTCTGCGCGATTCATAAGCATGTCGTTCGTTACTTCTTGAAATCCCGCTTTTTGAACGACCCATGCAGCCGTATCGGGCATAATCTGCATTAAACCGAGTGCACCCTTCTTCGATTCCCTGCCTGTCTGAAAATTGCTTTCACTACGAATGATCGCAGCTACTAAATGCGACTCTACGCCATAATTAGAAGCACTTGCTCGAATGTCCTCCTTGAAATGAACCGGATACATCCATTCCGCAAGCCAATCTGATTTGAGAAATAGAATCGTCATTAAACCGAGCAACAGAATGAGAAGCACCCTTTTCTTTTGGAATACTCTCATGGCAAACACTTGCTTTTCCAAAATTCGTCCAGCTGATGTTGCGTCTCCTCCAGCGACCCGCTGTTATCGATGACCCAATCCGCATGCTGTCTCTTCTGCTCGATATCCATTTGTAAGGCAATGCGCCTGTCAGCCTCTTCCTCAGACAAGTTATTTCTTTCCATTAGGCGCTTTTTCTGAACCTCAGCGGGTACATAAACAACTAATATGCCTTCGTACAGATTTTCTTGCTTCGTTTCATAAAGCAGTGGCACGTCAGCTATGACTAATCGTTCTGGGAACTGTTCCGCATAAGTATGTATGGTTTGTTGCATCCTCGCACGAATGGCCGGGTGGGTTATCGCTTCGAGCTTTGCTAGTGATTCTTTATCGCGAAAAACGATTTCGCCGAGAGCTTTTCGGTTAAGAGAACCGTCCGTTTCAAGGACAGCTTGTCCGAACGTAGAGGCGATTGCCTCTAATGCTGGTTCTCCGGGAAGTACGACCTCCCTTGCGACTTGATCGGCATCGACCAGCAGCGCTCCGCGTTCCACGAGCATGCTCGCGATTGTGCTTTTGCCGCTGGCAATACCGCCGGTTAATCCGATTATCATCCATTTCACCTCAAATTATAACAGCTTCATGATTCCGATCATGATTAATAATACACCGGGCAATAAAGCTAATGTTTGCATCCCCTTCCAAGCAGAGAAGCGAAAGCCAAAACGAATGCCTCCGACTAGGAAAAGCGCACTCGCCGCTGCTATAGTTAAAGCTGTAAGTAATGAAGGCAAGCCGATCAATGCTGCGCCAAGTCCAGCCCCAAATGCATCAAGCGATAACGCAACGCCAAGCATGATTGCCTCCGATGCAGAGATCGTTCCTGATTTATCTACGTCAGCTGATTGTGGCGTGCGTAAAATCTGAATAACGAGCCCCAGTCGTTTCAACTCCACCATAACGACAAGCGCCGCGCTCGCAATCTCTCCGGCGTGCGTTTTTGCACCGGCTTCTGCCGCTGCAGCACTTTCTTGTACCGCGGTATCTGCGGTCACGTTCATCTCATTATTTTGCTGCTTGCCTCGTCTAAGCTGCAACAACGCCCAGACTCCAATCAACATGAGCACACATGCTCCAATGAGACGTGCAACGAATTCAGACAGAAATGTTGTCAGCAAACCGCCGACCTGCATCGACAAGTAAATAATTAGGCCAGAGCAGCAAGCAATAATAAATACCGACAATAGCGGTATACGGATTCTCCGCAACCCGTAAGTAACGCCAACACCAAATCCGTCTAAGCTAACAGCAAAAGCAAGAACTAACAGTGAAACTACATGCGCGAACAATGTTCAATTCCCTCCCCGCACAGCGGGCATCCGGCTCACAAGAAGCTGTGAGTAGACATCCGCCTATTGTTCGTAACACATTCATCATATGCGGGGAGTATTTGACTGTGCATGTCGCTGATCATTTGCTGCTGTTCCTACTATTTTCCTGTTGCGTTTAGTGCCTGGCATTTATTGCAAATATGCGTACCTCGACCGCCAACAACAAACTTTTGGATAGGCCTTGAACAAGTTGGACATGGCTCGTCCTTTTTACCGTACACAAGCAATTGATGCTGGAACATACCCATCTCGCCTTGCCCATTTACGTATGATTTAATGGACGAACCGCCTGCTTCAACCGCATTGCCCAGAACCGAGAGTATCGCTTCATAAAGCCTCTTCCATTCGGCAGGCTTCAACGTATTAGGCGTTCTTTCCGGATGTATACGCGCTTGAAACAAAGCTTCGTCTACATAAATATTGCCCAAACCAACAATATGCTCTTGATTAAGCAAAAGCGGTTTAATCTTTGTCGCGCGTTTCTCCAGTTTCCCACGCAGTGCGTCGAGCGTAAAGGTTGGCTCGAGCGGCTCTATGCCAAGCTTGTTGAGCGGCGGAAGCTCAAGATCCTGCCCTTCCAAGAATAAATGCATCGTACCGAACTGACGGACGTCCTTATAACGCAAATCCGTGCCATCTTCGAAATGAAATAGGACATGCGTATGCAGCTCAATCGGCTCATCTGACGGGAATACTCCATATCGGCCTTCCATTCGCAAATGCGATACAAGAACAAGTCCATCCAAAATGATCCGCAAAAACTTACCGCGGCGCTCAACCGTTTGGATAGTATGTCCGACAAGTGCATCCGCGAACTGTTCAGGTTCTGCTGGACGCTGTATGATACGCGGGAGTCTAACGGTCACCGATTGGATTCGTTTACCCGCTACAAGTTCAATTAATGTTCTTCTTACGGTTTCTACCTCTGGCAATTCAGGCATTTCTCCTCACCTCAACAACCATTATACCTGAAACTGCCCGCCAGTGGGTTACTTTGCTTCATACCAATTGTCACCGAAACTCATATCGGCCTTCAGCGGAACATCCAGCTTGAGCGCGCCTGCCATTACTTCAGGAACAAGTGTCTTCATCAGCTCCAGCTCCTCTTGCGGCACTTCGAACACGAGCTCATCATGTACTTGCAGAAGCATGCGGCTCTTCAGCTTGCGTTCACGTAGTGCTGCGTCCATATGTACCATTGCCAGCTTGATAATATCTGCCGCAGTACCTTGAATCGGCGTATTCATCGCCGTACGTTCAGCAAAGGAGCGCAAATTGAAATTAGAAGCATTAATGTCATTCAGATAACGCCTGCGCTCTAGCAGTGTTGCCACATATCCGTCACGCTTAGCCTGCTGAACGATATCGTGCATATATTGGCGAACGCCTTTGAAAACTTCCTTGTAATCCGCAATAAACTTTCCAGCTTCGTTACGCGAAATGCCAAGGTTTTGTGACAAGCCGAAATCACTGATGCCATACACGATGCCGAAGTTGACCGCCTTGGCCGAACGACGCATATTGGAATCGACTTCCTCGGCCGTTACGCCGAATACATCCATCGCAGTTTTCGTATGAATATCCATATCCTTAACAAAGGCTTCCTTCATATTCTCATCATCAGCAATATGAGCGAGTACCCGAAGCTCAATTTGTGAGTAATCGGCAGCTACAATCGACCAGCCCGGCTCGGATGGTACAAAGGCTTTCCTTATTTGTCGTCCTTCCTCCAGCCGGATTGGAATATTCTGCAGGTTAGGGAACTGACTGCTTAGGCGGCCCGTAGCTGCAATCGTCTGGCGATAATACGTGTGTATTTTGCCTGTTTCCTTGCGCACCTCTTTAAGCAGACCTTCCACATACGTAGATTGCAGCTTTGAGAGCTGGCGATAATGCAATATGAGCGGGATAATCTCGTGATACGGCGCCAGCTCTTCCAGCACCTCGGCATCCGTCGAATAGCCTGTTTTCGTCTTTTTCTTGGCAGGCAAGCCAAGCTTCTCGAATAGAATCTCTCCGAGCTGCTTCGGCGACCCAATATTAAATTCCGTCCCGGCAAGCTTGTACACGCTGCTTATGATCGTTGTCAGCTTGCCTTCCAAGCTGCGCCCTAGCGCCTCCAGCTCCTCAGACTTCACCTTAATACCCATAAACTCCATTCCTGCGAGAATGCGGGACAACGGATGCTCCATGTCAAAATAAAGCTTGCTCATGCCCGTATTGCTCAGCTCTTCGGTTAACAGTGGCACCAGCTTCCGAACCGCTTCCGCCTTCAGAGACAAGTGCCGGTAAAGCGTCTCCGCATCCGGAACTTTGAACTTCGCGCCTTTCCCATAAACAGCTTCATCCGGAGGAAGCATCGAGAGCCCCTGCTTCTCGTTAATTCCGCTCAGAGTTTGGCTTGCTTCTGTAGGATCAAGCAAGTATGCAGCCAACTGTACATCAAAAGCCGAGCCCTCGAAGCTAATGCCGCTCCACCTGAGTGCAAGCTCCACCTTATGCAGATCAAAGCCGTACTTCGGCCTGTCAGCTTGCTCCAGCCAGTCGCGAAGCTTCGCTGCAAAAGGCTGCTTGAGCACCGAGTAAGGCATTGCGAACACAGCTTCTTCAGTGGCGATCGCTAGGCCAATCAGCGCGGCATGATGTGGATTCTCACCAATTGCTTCAATGTATAAGCCATTCTTGTCCGTCTTCTCAAGCAGCTGCATGAGTCTATCAAGCTCCACAGCGTCTTTATCCGACTCGATAACGTTAATATCCAAATCAGCGGCAGCAGCTTCGGCTTCCTTATCCATATCGCCTGCTTCAGCACCTAGCTGCAATCGATCAATTAGTGATTTGAACTCCAGCTTGCGGAACGCTTCGGCTAGCCTCGAGCCATCATACCCCGCATAACGAATTTCATCGATAGACTTTTCAATGGGCACTTCACGGAAGATCGTCGCCAAACGTTTGCTCATCGTGGCGTCATCCTTGTGACTCTCAATATTTTCCTTCAACTTGCCCTTCAGCTTGTCCAAGTTATCAAGCACGCTTTCAACAGAGCCATGCTCATGCAGCAGCTTAAGCGCCGTTTTCTCGCCAACGCCTGGAACACCTGGGATGTTATCAGAGGTATCGCCCATGAGTCCCTTAAGATCGATAATTTGCATCGGCACAAGACCGTATTTTTCTTGAATCGTCTCAGGTGTATATAGATCAACATCACTAACGCCTTTACGTGTTACCGCAATTGTCACTTTGTCTGAGGCAAGCTGCAGCATATCCTTATCGCCGGTAACGACAAAAGCTTCGACACCTTTCTCGTCGGCAGCCTTCGTTAATGTACCGATAATATCGTCGGCTTCATAGCCGGACAGCTCGAACTGCGAAATGCTAAATGCTTGAAGCAATTCCTTAAGCACCGGGAATTGTTCCGATAGCTCAGGCGGTGTCTTTTGTCTTCCTCCTTTATATTCTGCATATCCTTCATGGCGGAATGTGATTTTGCCGGCATCAAACGCCACAAGGACATGAGTCGGCTTTTCTTGTTCAAGCAGCTTAAGCAGCATCGTTGTAAACCCAAAAATCGCATTCGTGTGATTGCCGGCTGAGTTCGTGAGCGGCGGTAAAGCAAAAAACGCACGGTAGATTATACTGTTTCCGTCAATTAGCATCCATTTTTCCATAAGGAATCAACACCTTCTTTATGTAACATTCATACCTTTAAGTATACCACAAAAAGGGCTTTTCCCAAGCATCGCTGCTGCCGGAAAGCCCTTTTTTGTATCTGTTACACCATTATGGAATGAAAAGGAGCAGGTCTACCTAAAAAATACCCTTGGGCGTATTCAATCCCCATCTCATGCACCTTCGCCAGCTCTGCTTCTAGCTCAATGCCTTCGGCGATAATGGAAATGCCCATTTTGGCGGCAAGCTGAACCAGCGTGTACAAAATATGCTCTTTCATCTCATCCAAATGGATGTTCTGAATAATCGACCGATCTACCTTCAAATAATCAGGACGCAGCTCGGCGATCGATTGCAATGAAGAATAACCCGCTCCAACATCATCGATTGCAATCTGGTAACCTTGGCTTCGATAATGCTCCAGTGCCTTCTTTACGGAGCCAAAATCCGCGATTGAGCTTCTTTCCGTAATTTCAAATACGACATGATGGGGCGAGAGCCTATGCTGCTCGAGCAAACTCAGCGTTTGACCAGGCGAGAAGCTTGGATCCTCCATAATTTGCGCCATCACATTGATGAATAGCTTTTGCCCCGGCATGAGCCTCAGGCAGCCATCAATCGCCTTCTCCCTAGCCAATCTATCCAAGCTATAAGCCAGACCCTCAAGCTCCGCACACTGAAAGAGCTCCATAGGTCCGGCAAACCAGGTTTGATCCTCTGTTCGTGTAAGCGCCTCGAAACCAAAAACATCTCCTTGTCGATGCAGCGATACAATAGGCTGATAAACAGGCTGAATGAGCCGCTCGCCAATTACTCGTTCCAGAGCTCGCCGCTTCAAGCTGCGCTCCATCGATCCGGCGGATTGCCCATGCAAAATCGCTTTTTTCATCGCATCATACCACACGAGTCCATCAACGGGGGCTTGGTCATTCGGTACGACAGACACACCGACATGAAGCTTACCAACCACACTTAATAACTCCTCACTGCAAAGCTCCTCTGCAAAACGTGTCTCCCACTCAGCGGTATGCTTATGTGCTAGCTCAAGCAGCCCGTCCTCTAGCAGCTGCTGGTGTCCAGCCGGCAAGCGCATATGGATAAATAAATCCTCTTTCATCCATTGCAGTCCTACATAATGCAAGGAGCTTCCAAAAATAACTTCCGCCTCGTTCTCTGCAAAAACACGCCATTTCTCATGCTGCGAGGAAAAATGATTTTCACGATCGTCAGTTGGAAACTGCCATGATAAATAAATAATACCAAGATGGCTCGAGCTCACGTTTTCCGTATCGTTTAGCCGCCATATGTCCCGAAGTTGTCTCAATTTCCGTTCCGTTCCTCTCCATGATGCATTCCTATTATTTGATCCATGACGTAGACGCTGCCTTTAAGAGCTTTCGCTTGTTTCTTCAGCTTTGCCGCAATCCTCGGAATATCATCTGCCGCAAGCGCAACTTTGCCATCCCATAACATAAGTGACAAGGAGAGCGTTACACCTTCCTGCTCAATGAGATTGCCCTCACGATCCTCAACAGTCGTTACCTGGGCGCCGCCGTAAAATGCCTTAATCCCACTATCGAAACGCTTAATCATAGCCTGACATAAATACTCCGCCGCTTCTGCTCTCATCACCACAATGAAATCATCGCCGCCTATATGACCGACAAAGTCGTCGCCTACTCCGAGCTGATCAAGCTCCTTTCGAAGCATATCTCCCAAATAGCGAATCAGATTATCACCCAGACCGAAACCAAAGGAATCGTTATACCATTTAAAATAGTCCAAATCCGCATAAACGACCGCAAACGGTTGTCCGTGTCCGATCCTTCGGCTCAGCTCAAGCTGAATTTCCTCATTCCCCGGTAGTCCGGTAAGTGGATTAGCTGTGCGAGCCGCCTCTGTTCGAAGCGCTGTCATGCATTCCAAAATAGACCTTATCGTAGCCGCTCCTGCCATCTGTCCATCCTTCGTAATGAGAACCACATCATATAGCTGCGAGAAATCCCTTGCCATCGCCAGCTGAGATACATGCTCGACAGTAAGCTGCTCATCCACGATAAGCGGTTGATTGTTCATAATTCGCTCGATCGGCCTGTTCCAATAAAGAGGCAGCCCGAACTGGCCCGCTAACATTTGATGCAGCTTCTCTTTCATTAAAATGCCTATCGGTCTGCCTTTATCGACGATTACAGCGCCTTGCGCCTTCGCATTCGTATCGAATAAATAAGCAACCTCAGATACCCTTGCCCGAGCAGGGAATATCGGATAAGGTGCGGCCAGCGCGCCAATTCGAATCGTTCGGCTGTGAAGCCCTGACAAATGTATCTGCTGCACAGACTCACCTGCTCCGGCAAGCTGTCCAAAACTATCTATTACCTGTCTACCCTCCGACATGGGATCTTGGCGGTTCCTTCCAAGTGTAACGTTATAAGCGCTTTGCTCCATCGCATCAAGCAGCATTCGGTAAACAACCGATTCGGAGGAACGGCCAGTTGCTGGGGGATAAGCTGCTGATAGGCCTATGCTTACCTCCAGATCCGTGTCTGGATAAGTCCCGTTCTCCTTTTTTGCATCTGACTTCCTTAGCCTATCTATGAGTCGCTCCTTCGCTTTCTCGATAACCCGAATGATCGGCTCATCCTTCGGCTGACGATCAAATAAATAAAAGTAATCCCATTCAAGGCGCTGACGCCAGAAAAGTCTTGTCTCCGTGCTCTCCCATAGCTGCAATGCCGATTCTGCTGACGTGTTTCCAAGCAGGAAACGGACGTAAATGACGCCGATCCCGCCTTCATGCCAGCGCTCTTTAATACTGCGGAGCATGTCTTGATTGAATAAACCAACTCCAACTCCATTCATGCCAATCCCCTCAATCGACTATCGTCTATTTCAGTTCCTTTATGTATTACTTTACCAGCCAATTGTGAATGGAGATGCATAAAAGGATTAACGTTCGGTAAAATTCGACATTTCCTTAGTTCTTTCTTCCTAAATAAAAAAACCGTCCAGCTTGTAAGCTTCGACGGTCTTAAATGAGTTTTAAAGTAGATTATACGTTCAAATCCGGACGATTGCCCGTTACGAGATATACGACGCTCTCGCCGATGTTTGTCGCATGATCGCCGTATCTTTCGAGGTAACGTCCGACAAGAGTAAGAAGCGATGACTGTGTAATGTTGCGAGGGTTCTCCATCATAAGGGAGTAAAGCTCGCGCGTAATCTGTCCATAAAGGGCATCAACCTGATCGTCGTCCTTCGCCATTTTGTAAGCAAGGTCTACATTCTCCTGAATAAACGATTGAATGGACTCGTATGTCATGAGTTGAACAATTTCGGCCATGCGCGGCAAATCGATTAACGGCTTAATAAGCTCCTGTCCCTCTAAACGCAACACGACCTTAGCGATATCAACGCAGAGATCACCCATGCGCTCCAAATCACTTGCAATTTTGAATGCTGACAAAATGCGTCGCAAATCCTTGGCAACCGGCTGTTGCGTGGCAATAAGCTTCGAGCCGATTTCCGTAATTTTTTCTTCCATTTGGTTGAGTGACGGATCCAGCTTTATGACCTGCTTCGCACGGTCAACATCAACGGTTTTCAACGCTTCCATCGATTCTACGAGCGCTTTTTCCGTAAAAGTACCCATATCAATCAGCAAATTATGAAGATGCTCTAGTCCTTGGTCAAACTCTTTACGCGTGGCCATCATGAACGGCATTCCCCCTTTAAGGTTTGTAAAACAACGTTATTTGTTCTCCCACGATCCGTCTGGCTTAGCCGAAACGTCCGCTTATATAATCTTCTGTGCGCTGATCGGTCGGATTGGAGAACAGCTTCTCCGTATCCGAATATTCAATGACCTCGCCATTCAAGAAAAACACCGTTTGATTAGATACGCGGGCTGCCTGATGCATGTTGTGAGTAACCATCACGATTGTGTATTTATCTTTCAGTTCTTGAGCAAGCTCTTCAATTTTCAGCGTTGAAATCGGGTCAAGCGCTGATGTCGCCTCGTCCATAAGCAAAATATTCGGATTCACTGCAAGTGCGCGGGCAATACAAAGCCGCTGCTGCTGTCCACCAGATAAACCGAACGCGGACCGTTTCAAATGATCCTTTACCTCTTCCCACAATACAGCCGATTTCAAGCTCGTTTCAACAATTTCATCGAGCTCGCGCTTGCTTGTAATGCCATGCAGGCGAGGACCGTATGCCACATTATCGTAGATAGATTTCGGGAATGGGTTCGGCTGCTGGAACACCATGCCTACCTTTTTGCGCAGCGTTTCTACATCCACTTCATTCGAGTAGATTTCTGTACCGCCAATCGCGATACCTCCCTCGATCCGGGTGCCCGGAATCATATCGTTCATGCGGTTTAGCGTACGAAGCAATGTTGACTTTCCGCAGCCGGAGGGTCCAATGAATGCAGTGATTGCTTTCTCAGGTATCGTAAGCGTTACATCCTTCAAGGCGTGGAAAGCGCCGTAAAACAAATTCAGCTTGTTAATATTAATAAGTGCTTCCATATCGTGTTCCTCCTAAATGTTCTTCTGATATTTGTTGCGAAGCAAAATAGCCGAAAAGTTCATTAGCAACAGCAGCGCTAGCAAAACGATAATACCGCTGGCTGCAAGCTCCTTGAATTCAAGCTGTGGCTTAGACAACCAGTTGTACACTTGAATAGGAATAACCGTAAACGAATCCTTAAGACCCTCTGGCAAAAAGGCAACATACGTTAATGCTCCAATCATAACGAGCGGTGCTGTCTCTCCGATTGCCCGCGACATGGCAAGTATGACGCCGGTCAATACGCCCGGAAGTGCTGAGGGCATAACGGAACGAGAGACGGTTTGCCACTTGGTCGCTCCTAAGGCGAACGACGCATCGCGGCGCGATTTCGGAACAGCACGAATAGCTTCTTGTGCGGATACGATAATAATAGGAAGCACAAGCAGCGTCATCGTGAGCGCCCCCGCAATGAGACTGCGATCAAGCGAGAGGAGACGTACGAACAAGGTTAAGCCCAAAATACCATATACGATGGACGGAACGCCCGCTAGTGTACTGATATTCAGCTGAATCATCCGGGTAATCCGGCCCTTCTTCGCATATTCCTCCAAGTAAATCGCTGCTCCTACGCCAAAAATAAAGGAGATGGGAGCCATGATAAGCAGCATATAAATCGTACCGACCAGCGCAGACTTCATACCGGAACCGTCCGCCTTGCGAGATGGAAAGTTCGTGAATAGATCAGGCTGAAGCCTTGAAATGCCGTCGATCAATATATCTACAATTAGCGCGCAAAGAGCAAGAACGCCGATTGAGGTAGCTGCGACGAACAGGAGATGGAGCATCCAATCCTTTTTTCGCCGATTAGCAATTTGCTTGCGGTTCGCATCTAGAAATATGTTCATCTTAGTACTCCTCTCTGAATCTTCTTGCAATATACTGGGCAAGAATATTGAGCAGGAATGTAATGACGAACAACGTCATGCCGACCGCGAAGATCGATCCATACTCAACCGTTCCATGCGGCGTATCCCCAAGGCTGACCTGAACGATATAAGCTGTCATCGTCTGGATGCTCTCGAGCGGATTAGCCGTCATATTAGGTGTAGAGCCTGCCGCTACCGTAACGATCATCGTTTCACCAATCGCCCTTGAGAAAGCAAGTACGGCCGATGCTACGATACCCGAGAAGGCTGCTGGCACAACGATTTTCAAAGCGACCTCGAACCGTGTTGCGCCCAGCGCATATGCGCCGTCTCGCAAGCTGCGCGGTACAGAGGACATCGCATCCTCACTTAGCGAGCAAACCATGGGAATAATCATGATGCCGACAACAATACCGGCACTTAATGCATTGAACACGCCAGCGCTATGAAAAATACTTTGAATAAGCGGTGTTACCAAGCTTAGAGCAAAGTAACCATATACGATTGTTGGCACTCCTGCGAGTACTTCCAAAATCGGTTTAATGATTTTACGAACCCGCTTCGGTGCATATTCTGATAAGTAAATGGCGCTTGCGAGCCCGAGTGGAATAGCAACTAAACAAGCGATAAACGTAATCATTAGCGTGCCTGACAGGAGCGGCAAAACGCCGAAGCTTTTGGGCGGGATTAACGGTGACCATTTGGTCCCAAACAAGAAATCAAAAATTGGTATTTTTTGAAAAAACTGATAGGTCTCTGAGATGAGCGTGACGACAATACCTATTGTTGTTAGAACGGATACGGATGCACATAAGAACAACAGGATTGGCATCACTTTATTCATGATGCTTACGCGTTTATTTTTGAAATCATAGACTTCCTTACTATTTGTTTGAGCCTTACTGACCGTTTGCAGCCCTTGGCTTGGCATTGCAGCGTCCTCCTTCTTGCCTTTACAATTCGTTTACATTTGTGCCGAGAAAAAGGTGATGTCCCTCGAGACACCACACTTTTTCATCCAGTCTGTTCGTTGCTTATTTAATTTTTGCTGCTTCTGTTGCGTATTGCTCATCTGGAAGTGATACATAACCAACTTCACCAGCAAAAGTACCAATGTTGTTGATATAGTATTTAACGAATGCGTTCACTTCTGGACGCTCAAGCTCTTTATTGTTTGCATAGATGTAGAGTGGACGGGACAATGGTGCATAAGATCCATCTTTAATTGTGTCATAAGTTGGTGTAATAGCGCCTTTGCCGCCATCTACAGGGACAACTTTCAATTTATCTTGGTTTTCTTCAAAGTAAGCAAAACCGAAGTAGCCAATACCGTATTTGCTGCCTGCTACACCTTGTACAAGTGCGTTGTCATCTTCTGAGAAGCTGATTGCTTTATCATTGCGAATGCCTGCTTTGTCAAGAATAGCTTCATTAAAGTAGTCATAAGTTCCGGAATCAGCGCCTGGCGAGAACATAACGATCGGCTCAGCAGGGAATGTATCACGAACATCTTTCCAAGTAGCAACTGTGCTGCCTGTTACAAAAATCTTGTTCAACTCTTCAACTGTCAAGTGATCAATGAAATCATTGTCTTTGCTTACTACGACTGACAAACCATCAAATGCTACAGATAGTTCTGTATACTCGATGCCAGCATCTTTACAAGCTGTTGCTTCTTCTTCTTTGATCGGGCGGGAAGCATCTGCAATGGCAATCTCGCCTGCACAAAATTGTTTGAATCCGCCGCCTGTACCGGATACACCTACTGGAACGCGTACGTCGCTGTGCTCTTTGTTGAACTCTTCTGCAGCAGCCTCAGTAAGTGGAAATACGGTGCTTGAACCGTCGATTTTAATTTCGCCTGACAATTTCACATTTTCACCAGCTGGTGCGTTTGTTGCTGTGTTAGTCGCAGATCCTGTATTTTCTGAACCTTTATTTCCGCCGTTTGTATTATTACCACATGCAGCCGCAAATGCGAGCAGCGCCACCATCGACAACATCAAAATTCCTTTAAACCCTTTTTTCTTTAACAACTCTACCACTCCTCTTATTATGTCTGTAAGGGTTCGCCCCTGTGCCTCTTATACTACTAGCCGTTTGTAAACCTCGTATTCTGTTTTTGTAAACTCCATGTTAAAAATATGATTGCTGTAATTTTTTCATTTCAAAAGCTACATGAACCGCTTGCTGATGTGCCTGCTCGGACAAATCGCCAATTTGCTTCGCGCTATTTCGGTTATCTGCCGCCGCTTGGAAAAGATGATTAAACGCATCCACGGCTTCATTGATATGCGCTTCGCTAGAGATCGTCTCCATTCGGCCCGAATGTGCGAGATTCGTCGTTTGTGATATGGCGTCCACAATCGTTCCCGTCAAGGTCGTAATTTCGTTCGCAAATTGTTTCGTTTGGCCAGCCAGCTTCATCACTTCACCAGCCACTACCGCAAAGCCGCGCCCATGCTCCCCTGCACGCGCTGCTTCTATAGAAGCATTAAGTGCAAGTAAATTACTCATCTCAGCCAGTTCTTTAATTAATAATGATACTTTGTTGATAGAACCTGCTTCAGACTGAAGCTCATTCATCCGCTTTTCCTGAAGCTCAGAATTCAACGTAATGGCGTTAAATGCTTTCGTTACTTTATCAAGCTCATTTTTGCCAGTAAGGGTCAAATCAACCATATCTACCGACATCGACTCGCCCTGCTCGGTAGACTTGCGTACGCTGCTGACCGCTTGTTCGATCTCTCTCACCCGCTGCTCTGCAGAGCGTATCGTACTCATTTGCGTTTCCACCGCTTCCTGCTGCAGCAGTCTGGATAGCTTAAGCATGTCCGATACAGTCAATATGCCTGCAAGCTTATTTTTTAACGTTACGATGACGCAATCATAAAGCACGCTATCGTGGCGGCTTAATGCGCTGTCAATGAGCTGCTGTGGTGCATAATCATAATCCACCATGAGCGGACTCGCATCCATAAGCTTCGTAGTAGGCTTGTCATCATACAAATCTGCGCTAAATCGATGTCCGAGCTTCAAGAAGAATCGATTGCGCATCATCAAACCGATAGGTGCTCCTTGCTCCCCCGTTACGATGACGCATTCACTTTCTGGATGTTTCTTAAACACAGCGATCGTCTCACGGCAAGTTTGCTCTGCGCCTATGGTTGGTGCCTGACGCAAAAAATGATGTAAGCGCGCTGCTTCTGTTTTTACCGGATTAATCGTTATTTCAACAGCAGGCTGCTCCTCTTGCTTAGCAGAACTTTCAGCGGTTCCTTTTACCTCACCAGTTTGCAATTCATTTCCGTTAAGTGATGTGTTTAGAGCCGTACGCTCTTTTTTCTCGATAGCTGATTGTTTTTCTTTATCTAGAACAGTCGCTGTCACTCACCCTCACCCTTCCTTCTTTTGCCTTATGCACTCACTATAGGTCGTAAGCATCAAATGAAATAAGCAGAAATGTTATCGGAATGTTAAATTCGACAATATCATTTGTAATTACCGTAAAAGCATACCTATTGCACCTGCCAATAGGAGAGTCTTTATGACTAAACAAAAAAAGCTGTGTGCCGCGTACAATTTCTTGTACGTTTCACACAGCTTCTCTATGAGACTAGTATTATTTGGATGCCCGTTTCAAAATTCGGCAGCTATAAGCAGCAATATCGATGTTATCTACTGCTGCAACACTCGTTAACAAGTCAGTGTAACTTTGAGAATCTAAAGCAACCGAAACCTTTTTATCGCTAAAGTTGGATACAAAGACGTAATCGCTCTCACCATCCGTCCTTAATTGTGCAGTTACGCCATGCGGCAGCTCTGAATCGAGAACGCGTTTGATCCCTTCTTGCTCTACAATTCGAGTCAGCAAGTCGTTCGTAAAGGCTGCTTCGTTGCGCGATGCAATGTAGTAGGCTTTGCCTGTACCCAAATGATTTACCGTTAAAGCAGGACGACCCGCATAGAAATCATCTCCGTAAACGGCAAGTGCCTCCGCACCTTCAAGATGGATGAGATCACATAGCTCGCGTGCAGTATATTGGCCGCTCAGTCCAAGTATGTTTCCGTCCTTCAACACGACTTGATTTGAATCATGGTCATGCAGCGAATCGATCTCCTCGGACCAAATACCTAGTGTCTTCCGCAGCGGCCCTGGGAAACCTGTTAGGAAGCACAGGTCGTTCTCATCGACGATACCCGTCCAGTAAGTCGCGACGAAAGTACCGCCATTTTCGACAAAACGTTCAATGCGCTCGCCTACACCTGGTCGCATCATATATAGCATAGGGGCAACAAGGAGCTTGTACGAATCAAAATTGCATTCCGAATCAATAATATCCACCGGTACACCAAGATCCCAGAACGGACGATAATGGCGCTTTGCCGTTTCCTCATAATGAAGACCGCCATTGCGCGGGCCTTGCGAATCCTTCACTGCCCAGCGATTCTCCCAATCATAAATGAGCGCTACTTCCGGCTTCACGGTTGTACCAACTACTTCAGTCAGCTTCTCAAGCGTCGCGCCAAGCTCAGCAACGTCACGGAATACACGCGTATGCTCATGACCAACATGATCCACTACTGCGCCATGAAGTTTCTCGCTTGAGCCTCTGCTCTTGCGCCACTGGAAATACTGCACAGTATCCGAGCCATGCGCGACTGCTTGAAGCGAGGAAAGCATATGCATGCCTGGACGCTTCACTTTACTGATCGGCTGCCAATTCGTCATGCTCGGAGTGCTTTCCATCAGCATGAACGGCTTCCCCCCGCCAAGCGAACGGAACACATCATGGTTGAAGCCGATCCATGCCGCCTGCTCGCTGTCATCTCCGCCATTGTCATGCCAAGTCGGGTATGCATCCCACGAGATCATATCAAGCAGCTCCGTAAACTTCCAATAATTAAGCGGCTCATAATCAAGCATGAAGTTCGTCGTAATCGGAAGCTCACTGTTAGCTGCGCGCAGCGGAGCAATTTCGTTACGGCAGAAATCAACCGTTTGATCCGTAACAAATCTTCTCCAGTCGACGTTCTGACCGTGAACGGCTTTCTCGCCGCGTTCCGATGGAGACTCGACTTGGTTCCAATCGGAATACGTATGACTCCAGAACGTCGTCCACCAAGCATCGTTAAGCGATTCAAGAGTACCGTATTTATTTTTTAGCCAAGCGCGAAAAGCGTCTTCACAATATGAGCAATGGCATTCGCCGCTGTACTCATTAGAAATATGCCAGCCGATAACCGCAGGGTGATCCGAATAACGTTCAGCCAGCTTAGTATTCATAATCGTTACCTTCTCGCGATATACAGGTGAGCTGAAGCAATGGTTGTGACGCGCACCATGCAAATTACGAATTCCGTTAGGCGCAACGCGCAGCACTTCCGGATATTTTTGAGACATCCATATTGGACGTGCTCCGCTTGGCGTAGCGAGCAGTGCATAAATGCCGTTAGCAGCAAATTTATCAAGCAATGTATCCAGCCATTCAAAGGTAAATACACCTTCCTCCGGCTCGATAGCCATCCATGCAAAAATCCCTACGGACATCACGTTGCAATGCGCAAGCTTCATGAGCCGAATGTCTTCCTCCAGCACCTCAGGATACTTCTGCCATTGATCTGGGTTATAATCTGCACCATGCAGCATTTGTGGTATTTTTGCACTTATCGGGGGAAATTTCAAACTCATCTCATCTGCCTCCATTTTAGTCTTGATTGTAGCTATTATTGGATATACTATAATGATATTCATATTATATCTCGTTCATCGATCCAACTATATAACAGTATTTTCGCATCATTATAAAAATATGAAACAGGAGGCCACCGCTATCGACACGATGGTTTTTCCGATTTTGACAGAGACAGACAAGACACTCCCCGTTTATCTCACGAGCATCGGGCATTGGAGCGATCAAGAGCCAATTGACCGTCCGAACGGTTATCCTTATTTTCAATGGCTGCAAGTGATAAGCGGCTCGGGCGAGCTCCATGTTGGCGATCAGCAGATGACCGTTCGAGCTGGACAAGGGTTCTGCCTGTTTCCGAATGAGCAGCATCAATACTTTTCAACACAAGCGCCTTGGGAAATCATTTGGATGAGCTTTAGAGGCGATTTATCCGACAAGCTGTTCAGGCAGGCTGGAATTACACAATCTGGTGTCTATTCGACTGCCGATCATGATATGATTGTTACCCACATGAAAAACATTTACGCGATGACGCAATCAGGCCGTTCCTTTCTCGGGCTCGAATGCTCGAAGCTGGTTTACATGTTTTTACTTGATTTAATGAAGGTTATTCTTGTAAGCTCGCACTCGGTAGAACAAAACTACTTGAAGCTGCAGCCTGTTCTTCATTATATTGAAGCGAATTATAGCAAGCTCATTACGATAAAGGATTTAGCAGGCTGTATTGATGTAACGCCGCAGTACCTATGCTTGCTTTTCAAGAAAGCACTGAAAATGAGGCCGATGGCATACGTCAACCGGGAGCGTGTCAATCGGAGCAAAGAGCTTATGTTCCGCGAGAGTGAGATCAAAATGCATGAAATATCCCAGCGCGTCGGCTTCGACTCACCCAGCTACTTCAGCTCCGTCTTTAGACGGCTTGAAGGGCTAAGCCCAGAGCAATTCAAAAAAATTCACGGCATGCGTTAATTAGCTGACAAATGGAAGGCGGCGAGTGAGCGGGCTCCGTAAGAACCTATAGGTTCTTACAAACGCTCAGCTATGTTACTTTTGAGGCTGTATGAACACATGCGTGCTTATTGCGTTCTTTCGGTGGTTGGCAGCAGCCTTGACGGGCTCCGTAAGAACCTATAGGTTCTTACTAGCGCTCAGCTATGTTACTTTTGAGGCTGTAAGAACACATGCGTGCTTATTGCGTTCTTTCGGTGGCTGGCAGCAGCCTTGACGGGCTCCGTAAGAACCTATAGGTTCTTACAAGCGCTCAGCTATGTTACTTTTGGGGCTGTAAGAACATATGCGTGCTTATTGCGTTCTTTCGGTGGCTGGCAGCAGCCTTGACGGGCTCCGTAAGAACCTATAGGTTCTTACAAGCGCTCAGCTATGTTACTTTTGGGGCTGTAAGAACATATGCGTGCTTATTGCGTTCTTTCGGTGGCTGGCAGCAGCCTTGACGGGCTCCGTAAGAACCTATAGGTTCTTACAAGCGCTCAGCTATGTTACTTTTGGGGCTGTAAGAACATATGCGTGCTTATTGCGTTCTTTCGGTGGCTGGCAGCACCCTTGACGGGCTCCGTAAGAACCTATAGGTTCTTACAGGCGCTCAGCTATGTTACTTTTGAGGCTGTAAGAACATATGCGTGCTTACAGCACAATTCATATGTTTCACATCATTGCAGGAGGTTAAATACATCATGACCGATAAAAAACTTATATTTAATGAGATTGATCAATATGCGGAGGATTTTCGCACGATATCACGTTCAGTGGGCAGCCGACCTGAGCTCGGACATGAGGAATTTTTTGCTTCTGAGTTGCTTTGTACGGAGCTTGTAAAATACGGCTTTGAGGTTGAACGCGGCATTCTTGGCATCGAGACATCTTTTATCGCCTTTTTTGATACCGGTACCCCAGGGCCGACGGTTGGTTTCTTATGCGAATATGATGCGCTGCCAGAAATCGGACATGCTTGTGGGCATCATCTCATCTGCTCGATGAGCGTCGCGGCAGCTGTTGGACTTAAAGCATCGCTGCTAAGCAGCGGCATTGGCGGGAAAATTCGCATCTATGGCACTCCAGCGGAGGAAACACGCGGCGCCAAAGTGCCTATGGCTGCGGCAGGCTTATTCGATGACTGCGACTTTGCTTTAATGGCGCATCCATACCATACTTTTGAACGTTCTGGAGAATCATTGGCGCTCGATGCCGTGCAGTTTGAATTTCATGGTCTAGCTTCACATGCAGCTGCAAGTCCGTACGAAGGAATTAATGCACTGGATGCTGTACTTCAACTATTCAATAGCGTGAACGCGCTTCGTCAGCAAACACGCAGCGATGCACGCATTCATGGTATTATTGACAACGGCGGCAAAGCGCCGAACATCATTCCTGACTACGCATCGGCTAAATTTTATGTTCGCTCGTCTTCACGCACATATACAAACGAGCTTACCGCCAAAGTTCTACGCTGTGCAGAAGGCGCAGCATTGCAGACGGGATGCACCCTTACAACTAACCATTTCGAGTTCTCTTACGACGAGCTTCTTACGAATGAAGCATTATCTGAGCAGTTTAACGCAAATCTCATCGAAGCAGGCATCCGGCCTGAACAAATCGAAATCGGCAAGGATCATGGCTCGCTTGATTTAGGCAATGTTTCCGTTCGCTGTCCAGCTATCCATCCTTTCGTTAAGGTGGTACAGGATCGTCTGCTGCTTCATACTGAGGCGTTTCGCGATGCGGCAATGACCGAATATGCACTAGACAGCATGCTCTTCGGTGCCAAAATGCTGGCGGCAACTGCATTCGACGTATTTGCCGATCCTGCGCTGCTCGCTCGTATTCGTTCCGAATTCGAGCATCAAACAAAAACCAGCGAGTAAGAACTGGTTATAGATCATCTTCGCTCGGAATGGGGAGGCAGGCCACAATGGATAAGAGCATTATCAATAGTCACGAGATTACACAAATTTGCTTATTGGCCGGTAAAATCATTTTGCAAAACGGCGGCGAGACCTATCGTGTCGAGGATACGATGTCCCGAATTGCAGCTGCCTACGGCATAGAGAACTCCCATAGCTTCGTCACGCCGACCGGTATTATTTTTGCCATTGACGGTTCGTCCCAAATGACGAAGCTCATTCGAATTTCCGAGCGTTCAACGAATTTGCTTAAAGTATCGTTAGTAAACGATATTTCCAGAAAAATTAGTACGGGCACACTCGCTGCTGGCGAAGCACACCGGCTTTTGCAAGAAATAGACACAAATGCTTTCGTTTATCCTGTCTGGATGAAGATCGTAGCAGCTGCTATAGCGAGCGGCTGCTTCCTCATCATGTTCCAAGGCAGCTGGAGCGACTTCATTCCTGTCGTGCTCATCAGTGGCATCAGCTTCGGTTTTTTGGTTAAGCTGCACAGGATCGTGCCGATCAAATTTTTTTCCGAGTTTTTAACGGCTTTGCTGATCGGTTCCTTGTCCGTGCTGTTTGTACATAATGGATATGGTTATGACCTCGATAAAATCATCATTGGCTCCGTTATGCCTCTCGTACCTGGCTTACATATTACAGCAGCAGTCAGAGACCTGATGGCGGGCCATCTCGTATCAGGGCTTTCGAAGGGAGCGGAAGCTTTTCTCACCGCATTCGCTGTGGGCGCGGGCATAGCCGCGGTGCTCTCGTTTTATTAATCGAACAATTCGGAGGTGTATGACGTTGGCGATATTGGAACAGTTAATAACTAGCTTCATCGCTTCAGCAGCCTTCGGTCTCATCTTCAACGTACCGAAGCGAACGCTTGCGCACTGCGGCGTTGTTGGCATGATAGGCTGGTTCATCTATATATCTTGCACAGAGATGTCGCTAGATACGATACCTGCGACGTTAATCGCTGCTTTTATCGTAACCGTAATCAGTCAATTGTTTTCAAAGCTATACAAAACTCCCATTATCGTCTTTAGCGTATCCGGCATCATCCCTTTAGTTCCTGGAGGACTCGCCTATGATGCGATGAGAAACGTCGTGGAAGATAACTATGATATTGCTGTACAGCTAGCCGTAAAAGCCTTCATGCTTTCGGGAGCCATTGCAATTGGACTCATATTCTCGGAGGTCGTCAATCAGATCATCCGAAAAACTGAACGTTAATGCATTTATTGTGATTGAATGGCATACCTAGTGCGCAATATATCTGCCATTCCCAAAATTTGCTCCTTCGTCGGCATTTCAAGCTTCGACTCTGCTTCGCTCATACCCGCTTCCGTCTGTCGCGAAGCAATGATTCGTTTAACTGCATTGACAAAAGCTTCTCCGGCCCCTGCACCGAGTGGCGTCAATTGCTCCAAACTAGCCGTGCTTTCAGCAGCCACAAGCGGATAATCGTTTTTGCTCTCCCCCATTGCTGCTTTATCGTAGAAGGATCGAACGAAGCGAGCCCGCTCCTGACCAGATCCATCGGCAACGATAAATGCTTGTACAATAAAAGCATGCGTCTGCCTGCGCTGAGCGATACCGCAGAACTTAAATCCGTTTATGCTCAAATCAAACTCGCCTGGACAATAAGCACCTTTGATTTCCCCTTTATCTACCTGACAGCCTGTCTCCTTAAGCGCAAGACGAATCAACCCATACATTTTTTCAAAATCATCATGAAAATGAAAAGAGTCCACTGCTTTTTTCGGCATAATCAGTGATATATTAATGACCCCCAAATCAAGCGGAACCGCAGCTCCTCCTGAATTGCGTACTGCAGTTGACCATCCTTCTGATTGAAGAGACATTTCGGCATCGGCAGCTCCTGGCAATCGACTGTCGCGCAGTCCCATGACAAAAGCTCTTGGGTGGCGCCATATATGACAGATTGCCGGACCTCCCTGCCCTGTTCTTCTGCATAGCAGCTCATCCAGCGCAAACGGATATAATACATCTAACTCATCCAGCTCATTCATTCGGTCGAGCAGCAGTATATTGTCCATCCCAAAATCCTTTAACGAATCCCGTTCCATATGTCGTCCAGCCCTCTCTGCTATTCGTTCCACGTACTTGCTATGTGATCTCTATTTTAACGATAAATGAGCAAAAGCGCATCATTTATGCTGCCTCCTTATTGCTAATGGTGAAAGCATTCACTACAATAAGGTTATTGTCATGCAGCGCCAAGGGGGTAACATTAGATTTGGAAGCTATAAATGAAAAAGTCGCATACGAAAACCCGTTGCTGTCGCTGCGCGTTTTTCGCCCCATTCGCAGTCTGGACGGTTACACAAACTGGCATTATCATAAACAGGTTGAGGTGCTGCTCATTCTTGAGGGTGAGCTGGACGTTTACGTGGATGAAGAAAACTTCCACCTGACTTCTGGCGACATCCTTCTCATCGGAGCTTCCGAGCTGCACTCCGATCGCAGCCATAACTCGCTCGATTATATTGTGCTTCAATTCGATCTGGAACCGTTTTTTGATCAAAGCACGATTCCATATATGCGTTATTTTTCTGAGACCCAAACGCCACTCAGTAAAGCGAATTACATTTTCCAAGAGAACAATACGGCAAAGCAGCAAGCTGCCTCTTACATTCATCAGCTATTGCACGAGACGACTCATAAGGAAACCGGCTATGAGCTTGCAGTCAGCGTTCTAGTCAAGCAAATCTTGCTGCTCTTGCTCCGCAACGACAGCCGTAAGGTACTAATTGAGCAAGATAACTTTGAACGCATCCGCCTTAAGCCGGTGCTCGATTATATCGAGAATCATTTGACGGATCGTATTCAAGTCGAAGAGGTTTGTAAGATCGCGAATATGAGCTATTACTATTTCGTAAAATATTTCAAGAAAACGATCGGTCTTTCATTTACGGAATATGTGAATTATCGCAAGGTGAAGTGGGCAGAGCGAATATTACTAACGAAGGATTTGAGCATTTCGGAGGTTGGCGAGCGAATCGGGATGCCGAATATGGCACATTTCTATAAAATGTTTAAAAAATACAACGACTGCTCGCCTAAGCAATTCCAGCGTAAAATGCTCGTGCTGAATCGGCAATAGTTATTAGAAAAAGCTCGTCCACCCTATAATTTCGGGGTAACGAGCTTTTTTGGCATAACGAGCTTATAACCTACACCACGGATGGATTCGATTTGGACAGATTGTTGACCGAGCTCCAGCTTCTTCCGCAATGAACTCACATGAACATCAACCGTACGCTGACCACCGATATAATCGAAGCCCCATACGACATTCATAAGATCGTCCCGTGTAATAACCATGCCTGGACGCTGTACTAAATAAAGCAGAACCTCGAATTCCTTCGGTCTAAGCGGAATCGTATCGCCGTTTAAGATGACCTCATATTTCTCGGGATAGATAGACAAATCACCAGCTGTAATGACTTTCTCAGATGACTCAATTGGCTTGCTGTCATCAAGCTGTGTCCGACGAAGCACCGCTGAGACGCGTGCCAGAAGCTCTGCAACGCCAAACGGCTTCGTAATATAATCGTCAGCACCATGCTTCAGTCCTTGCACTACCTCTTCCTCAGCATTGCGAGCTGTTAAAATAATGACCGGTGTTCTTACGCCGTTTTGGCGAAGACGGTTTAATATTTCAAAACCGTTCATGCCTGGTAGCATGATATCGAGGATGACCAAATCGAAACTACGCTGCAAAGCGGTTTGCAAGCCTTCACCGCCATGATCGATAACGGTCGTTTCATAGCCCTCTTGGGTTAAATTGTACGACAGAAGCCTTGCTAATGTCGGTTCATCTTCAATGACGAGCACTTTATGCGACATGTTACCTCCAACCTGGCGAATGGCGGCGTCAAAGACGCCGCATCCGCATATTTAGAACGTTTAGCTTTAGTTTATCATGGATTCATGAAGAATAGGTAAATCTTTTTTCTATTGCAGGACAGGCAGCTCGATCGTAAACGTTGATCCTACACCAACATCACTCGTTACCGTGATTGTTCCTTTATGAAGCTCAATGAGATGCTTTACAATCGATAAGCCAAGCCCCGTGCCGCCTGAGCTGCGCGAACGCGCTTTGTCTACACGATAAAACCGTTCAAATATACGCGGCAAGTCCTTCTTCGGAATGCCGATGCCGGAATCGCTAATCTGGATGCGAATATGATCATCACCGATACCTTCAACCTTCAAGGAAACGCGGCCGCCTTCAGGGGTATAGTTGATGCCGTTCGATAACAAGTTCATTATAATTTGACGCAATCGGTCCTCATCGGCTTCGACATAAAGTCCTGGCTCGATGTTCATGCTAAGCTCAATGCTTTTGCGAGCAGCCTCCGATTCCATAAGCTTGATTGATTTGTGGACGAATGTATCTACTTCCACTGGAGAGAATATGAGTGGTACGCGGCGCGACTCGATTTTGGACAGCTCCAATATATCTCCGATTAAGCGGTTAAGCCGATCGGACTCATCGAATATGATTTGCAGAAACGAACGTGCAGTTTCTTCGTCGTTAACCGCGCCGCCAAGCAGAGTCTCGGCAAAACCTTTTACTGCGGTAATCGGCGTTTTCAGCTCATGGGAGACGTTTGCGACAAATTCACTGCGCATCCTCTCCAGTCTGCGAATGGCCGAAACGTCCTGCAGTACGAGCAGTACGCCTGAGAAATCATTCCCCTCCGGATGAATCGGCACTAGATTAAGCTCAAGCAGCCTCTCCTCCGGAAAGTAAAACGTAATTTCCTCTCGCAGATGCTGTTTGTTCTTAAGGCCCTCCTGTATCATTTTCGATAACTCATACTGCTGCTTCGCTTCCGCGTAATGACGTCCGACCAGTTCACGGGCTGAGAAGCCGAGCACTTCCTCCGCACGCCTGTTCATAAGTACGATTTTTCCATTAAGGTCAATCATTACGATTCCGTTAATCATATTATCGAGAACGCTCTCGAGCTGATTCTCATTTTGCTGGATACGTGTCATTTGAATTTGCAAGCTGTCCGCCATCGCATTAATGGCATTTCCTAGCTCACCAATTTCATCTTGTTTCGTTACTTTCACCCTTGCCAGGTAATCCATGTTTTTGATGCGCTTGGCAACCTTCGTAATTTGCTCCAGCGGTCTCGTCAGTCCGAGCGCAAGCCGGTAGCTTATAAATGCGGCAAATAGGAAAAGTACCAGCAACCCTAAGAACAGCATCATCGTCAATTGACGTATGCTTTCATCCACTTCCTTCAAACTCATCGCTAAACGAATGACATCTGGTGCTTGATCGGGCACTACTTCTACAGGAATAGCGACATAAATCATATTTTGTTTAACCGTTTCACTAGCCCGAATCGATCTTCCAGTTCCTGAAGCCAACGCTTCCTTAATTTCTGTACGGTTAAGATGGTTATCCATATCCCTCGGATCTACATTTGAATCACCTAACACGACGCCGTCATTGCGAATAAACGTTACACGAGCACCAGTATAGCGCTGCAGCTCTTTCGCCTCATCCGAATAATAGTCAAATAAGGAAGAAATTTCGCCTGATTTCCAATTCATTTTTGCCGAAATGATCTGCATCTCGCGAACCATATTGTCTTCAAGCGCGTTTATATGGTTTTCTTTGAACGTTTTCACCATAAATAATCCTGCTGCACTGACCGATAATGCGATCATCGCAATCATGATGAGCGTCAGCCTAGTGCGAAAGCTGTTCATCTAAGTTCACTCCCTATGTTTAATCATTCACACATCGTTTATCGTACATGCGTCACTGTACTTTCGCTACCCTTGTTATTATTAAGTTTTTGTAAAACGTAATGAAACACTGTGGCTAGGGGCTGCTGAATAAGAATGGATAGCACAACAGGTACAGCAGCTAGCGGACTAAAATAGCCGAGTGCCAGCACGATGCCGAGAGAAATGTTGCGCATGCCTGTCGCATACGACACGGTCACCTGCTGCTCGCGTTTACGCAGCGGTGCCGTTCCTATGTAGCCGAAGGCGTAACATGCACTTACCAGCAGCACGACAATCGGAACGAGCAGCAGCATGTCCTGTTTCAGCTCGCCCAAATGAGGCGCGATAGCCGATGCATTTAATGAGACGACGCCCACGAAGCAAAACTTAGAAAGCGGCGACGTATAGGGATGCACGATGCTTTGAATGCGTCCTCGGCTCATTTGATTGAGAGCTACGCCAATAATAGTAGGAAGTACAATAATTACGAGTAAATCAACAATAATTGGCCCTGCCTTCACTTCAACTGCTGAGTCAAAAAACAGATGGATGCCTGCTGGCACAACCAGTGGACTAAGTGCAGAGTCCAGCACGACCATGGCAAGCATAAGCGGAACGCTGCCGCCGGACATCCCAACCCAAAGTACGGTAGACACTCCGATTGGTATAAGGGTAAACAAGACGAGGCCTACCACATAGGGGGAATCCGCACCGAATGCGAGTGCGCCAAGTCCATAGGCTGCTAACGGGGATACTATATGAGCGATTAAGAAGGTCAGCCCCATAATGCCAGGCCGTTTCAATACCTCTCGCAATTGTCCTAAGCCGCAGCCAATGGCCATCGTTAGCGTTACATAAGCAAATAAGTATGGGACCATTTCAATAAAAGGTTGAAGCTGAGATGCAAACAGAAAACCAAGTATCAACGATCCTGGAATAATGATGAACATCCATTTCTCAAATTGCTGATTAAAAGCTAAACCCCATTCACGCATGATCTTTCCCTCATTTACCTCTTCTAGTCGATTTTGTACATAAGCTATATAATAACATAGACACTCCGCACATGAACGGAAACTCTTGAACTTCGACAAAAAAGGAGCCCGATTTATGAAAAACGGTAAATTCACCAATACGATCATTCGTATGCAATATGTGCCTAGATGGAGCGAGTATGCTCCACGATTCGAGGACAACGCTTCCGCTCATAGCTTTAGATGCGCCGCTTTGTCTATTATGATCGGAATTATAGAGGAAAAAATATTCAACCAACCGTTAGACAAACTAAAGCTTTTAGGTAGATGCTTATGGGGCGATCTCAAAAATACCGGTACTGGCTCCATTAAGCATGTCACCAAAAAAGAATCGCTCGTCATGAATCATATCCGAGACTTTGAGATGGAACTCAGTAAAGAAATTGTTTCCTACCTCTCCAAATCGTTACAAGCTCAAGCTTTCGATTATATCGTTAATGCTCAAGATGATTCACATATTGGGCGATTGGTTGATGCCATCGACACGCTGGATGCCTATTTGTATTGTCACCGAGAATCACGTTATGACACAAACCCATTTTTTCATGCCAAACATAATGAACTCGAACAAGTACTCCGGGGTACGGAGCTCCACTCCATACACTGGCTGCTCGACGAATACGATAAACAAGAAGGCTTCTATGAATTTATTCAATACATTATGAATCTCGATACCGTAAAAAGATGGAACGGCAGCTATAACCTCGTACCCGACAATGACGCGACGCATTCATTCCGAGTCGCTTCGCTTGCTTTATTTAATGGGCTGCTTGAAATCGAGCGTTTCGGCAACAAAAATATTGATCTGTATAAGCTGCTCGCCAAAGCTACCCTTCATGACTTACCTGAGGCTTTATCAGGTGATGTCGTATCAAATTTCAAGCACAATAATCCAGATATTAAACATGCATTTGAGCAATACGAGAAAGAAACCGCACAGTTCATGATTAACAAGCTTCCATCGTTCTTTCATGAGGATATGACCGAATTCATCGTAAATAGTAAGTCAGCAGATGAGAATGGCGAGCTGGTCGATATTTCGGACAAGCTGGATGCATTAATCAAAGCAAGCCTTGAGATGCGAAATAATCCTCATTACGCAGACACTTATTATAACCAGCTTGTGAAGGTTCAGCATCGGTATGAGAATCCTTGCGTCGTTTTTTTTCTTGCGTATATATTGCATGATTTAACCTATTCCAATTTGATTGGCCAGTAATCTCTCATGCTGACGTAAAGCAGCATCCACCTCCTACATTGCACTTTGTGCAATAGAACCTACATTAGTAAGTCGCGTATTCAGCTACGTTGCAGTTTATGCAGCAGAAATCACCATTTTCAACGAGTTAGCTTTACTATAGGCGGATTCTATTGCATTTCTGCAATGCAGCCTCAGTTTTCGGGTTCCATGTCAGGTTTCTATTGCAGCTTCTGCAGCGCAGAGTAGGCGGAGCATCCTTACTGCCCTTCCAGAATTAGTTTTCTATAGAAAAAGGCCGCGAGATATAACTCACGGCCCAACTTTTCATTACTTCTCAATTAATTATCAACAGCTGCACTCCAGCCAAACGGGTACGCGGCCGATATTTCTAACGGCAGCTTGCCTACTGGCTTAAGATCGCCTAACAATACTCTCGCCGCTGCAGCGAGCGCGAGTGGACGGCACTCATAGACTGCCAAATAGGTTTTCACTTCCGGGTACAGCAATAAATCAAGCGGGTTGCGAACCGATACAGCAACCGTACGCTCCGGAGCTAGTCTTACAACCTCGCGTGCAATATCCCGCTCCACAGCATGCTTAGAAGCGTCGTAAGTTACGATGATGATTTGTGAGAATGTCTCCAAATCAGCGAGTGGATTGTCATCATCCATTTGACGCTCGACGATATTAGCACCATACTCTCCTAAGAAATGGCCTAATGAGCCATCTCCAGATAGCATTTCGTCAGCGACTGATACAGGTACGATTTTTGGCCACAACACAAGCGTGTTTTCATCGCGGCTTAAAGGCAGCAAAGGGCCTTCATCTTTAACTAATGTTACTGAAGCCTCGCTCCATCTGATCGCGACTGCTCTATTCACTTCTGTGCCAATTTCCCATTCAACTTGTGCCCACGGCAGCAAAGGCACATCAAGCTCGAGCTTCTCCTTAAGCGTCATAATCCGGTTTAGTGCCTCGTCAACGCGTGCTTCTGCAAGCTCACCATTCTCAACAGCAAGCACAACGGCTTCCAGTGCAGCCCATTGTTTCTCAAACGTATGGCTGATCAGCACCATGTCGGCTCCTGCTTGCAGCGCTTTAATGGCACCCTGCTCCGGACCATAGTTTTTATCAATCGCATCCATCTCTAAGCAATCCGTTACAACAATGCCATCATAACCAAGCTCATTGCGAAGCAATCCTGTGATGACAGGTTCAGACAAAGTTGAAGGTACTCCTGATGGATCAAGCGCCGACAAGCAAACATGAGCCGTCATAATGCAATCCGTACCCGCTTCAATTGCAGCCCGGAACGGCTTTAACTCAATCGCATCTAAACGCTCGCGGCCATGGAGCAATATGGGCAGCGCATGATGGGAATCAACCGCCGTATCGCCATGCCCTGGAAAATGCTTAACTGTCGCAGCAACTCTTGCGGATTGATATCCCGCTACAGCCGCTGCGCCAAACTCAGCAACGACATCAGAGCGGTCGCTATATGAACGAACATTGATAACAGGATTATCTGGATTGTTGTTCACGTCAATACAAGGTGCATAATTCATCGTAACGCCCAATTGGCGAAGCTCTTCACCGCATACGAATGCTGTCTCTCTAGCGCTCTCCGCATCGCCAGTCGCACCAAGAGCCATGTTCCCCGGCATAAGTGTTACGCCGTCTACCAAACGTGCAACCATGCCGCCCTCTTGATCGATGGCTACGAATAAAGGCGGATTGCCCGCTTTTTTTGCTATGCTTTGAAGCTCGCCGCTAAGCTTATGCACCTGCTTGGCATCCTTCACATTGCGAGAAAAATAGATCGTTCCGCCAATGCCGTTCGCTTCTATTAATTGCTTGATTTGCTCTGTTGGCTCGAAACCATGAAAACCAAATACAAATAGTTGACCCACCTTCTTCTTCAAGCTCCAGTTTTGCCACTCACGTTTTGTCGTCAATTTCTTCCCCATCCCTTCACTCATCAACCTTATTGCGATGGCTCAATCAAAGCCTCGTTATCTGGTCCGCCCTCTTGCCGTCTGCTGCGGTAATCGGTAGGATTCTCACCCGTATATTTCATAAATACTTTTGTAAAATAGCGCCGCTCCGCATACCCGACTTCCTTCGCGATTTGGGCAACGCTCTTCAGTGAATCCCCAAGCATCGCCTTCGCCCGTTCCATCCGTTGCCTTGTTACGTATTCTATGAATGTTTCTCCGAACGTCTGCTTGAACAACAAACTAAAATATGAGGTACTTAAACCAACATAGGTTGCCGTTTCCTCTACACTTAGATCACGATAAAGATTGCGATCCAAAAAGGCTTTCGCTTCAGCCATTGAACGTTCCGACTGCTTTTTCTTATCCATAGATTTCTCCGATACCGTATTCGTAACCTGACGAATAACTGATAATAAATCCTTAATGCCAAAGCGACGATCCAATCTGCGCCAGAGCATATCCTCCTGCTCGCGAGTGAAGACGCCCATTTCTTTCATCTCACGCATGAGATGCAGAACAAAGAAATGAAGCAATGGTTTTACACGATCCAATGAGGGTTCATTCATTCGCTGCAAGAGCAGTGTTATGCTTTGAAGCTCGCTATCTACGCTTAACGTATCTCCGCGCTTAACTGCTCCAATTATTTTCTCAGCTGTATCCCAAAACGCTTGATCCGCTTGTGATGACTTTTGCTGAGCAGATGGATAAATGGCGATAATGTCATGAATAGGTGTAAGCTGCATCCCTTGTTGGACCTGCTTATAGGCTTGAGAAAGTTCAGCAACCGCCGCAAACTTATGATAGATGCCCGCAAATAAATTCAGTTTTACATGACTTTTGATTGCAAACAACAGCATTTCTGCCCAGCTTTTAATGAAAGCAATATCAAATTCAGCCGTTTTCTCCGTTTCGATGAGTACACACCATTCACCATCACGAATTTGAATGACCGCATGATGCAGCCCATTTTGCTGCAGCTTCTCACGTAGTACGTTACATACAGCAAAGTTCCACAGCTTTCTTTCTTTGTCGGACCAGTCGCGCCAATCCTTCGTTTTCTCCGAGCTTACATCAAGATCAAGCACAATTAAGACGAACTGCTGCTGCTTAAGCTGCTGTTCGTCTCCGGTCAAAAGCCAATTGTCTGCAGTAACATCGGTATAATCCATAATAATATCGTACAAAATCTTCTCGCTTGCGAGATCGATCATCCGGCCCAGCTTTTGCTTCTCTTCCTGCTGCTGCTTCTGCTTGCTGCGCTGAGTAGACATAACCCTAGCAATGACGCCAGTCAATTCATCATAAGGTATCGGCTTTAACACATAATCATTGACGCCAAATTGAATCGCTGTTCGCGTATAAGCGAAATCCTGATAACCCGACAGCATAATAATATCGCAGGGCATCGCTTTGTCACGGATATGCCGTACTAGTTCCAAACCGTCCATGACCGGCATCCGAATGTCGCATAACAATAAATCAAAGGTTTGCTGCTCCATAAGTTCTAACGCTTCAACGCCATTTTTGGCTGTGCCTCCAACGGTAAGTCCAAGCATTTCCCAGGGAATAACTTTTTCTAAATTCCTCGTAATATGTGCCTCATCGTCAACTAGAAGTACTTTACCCGTCATAGCTGATCACCTCTGCTCTTCGGAATTACACAGCGAATAACGGTTCCGCTGCCCTCTTGACTACATATCCACAAACCGAACGCAGGACCGTAATGTATACGCATGCGATCTGCAACATTTCGTAACCCTAGTCCTCTTCTTTCACCCATCTGCACAGCATCAGTATGCTTGCTTTGAGGGTCTGACTCTGCAGATAGCTTATTAAGCACATTGGAACTCATGCCTAATCCGTTGTCACGAACCATAATGACGATTTGGTGGGGCTCAGCAATAACATCGATCGATATCATGCCTTGTCCGTCCTCATAACCATCAAACCCGTGCTGAATGCTGTTCTCTACGAGCGGTTGAAGCGTAAGCTTTAGAATCGAGAAATCAAGTGCTTCTGCCGGGACATTCAATTCATATGAGAAAAGCTCCTCGAAGCGGTATTTTTGAATTTCTAAATAACTGCGAACATGCTCGATTTCTTGGCTTATCCTTATTTCTTCGGATTGATGCATGCTAGTGCGCAGCAAATTGCTTAATCTGCGTACCATTAGCATAATTTTTGCGCCTTCATTTTGTGCTGCAAGCGCATTAATCGATTCAAGTGTATTAAATAGAAAATGCGGCTTAATCTGAGCCTGCATCAGCATCATTTCCGCATGCTGCTTGCGTGCCTGCTCTCTGCGCACCTCACTGAGCAAATTGCCTATTCGCTCCACCATACTATTAAAGCTATTGGCTAATAGAACGGTTTCATCCTTGCCCTGAGCGGTTACACGAATGTCGAGCAAACCCTGCTCTACTAGTCTCATTTTACGAACAACCTTAATAATGGTTTTCGCTACTCGATTTACAAAAAAGACGTTGAACAACACCGCCGATAACAATCCGAGCACCGTAATCATACCAATCCATTGGACAAACCGAACATTTTCGTTGGTAAGCGAATCCCAAGGTTTTATGGACACGAGTATCCAACCATTTCGATCCAATTGATAGGAAGAAACGAGACTGTCGATGCCTTCAAACTTTTCTCGCGAGCTGCTGTAGTTATTCGTGTGCTGCGGCAATGAATCGGTCTGTTCATTTATATTATGACCATCCATCATTTTTTTGCTGTCGAGCATGATAAGCCCTGCTTTATTGACAATGAGATATCTGGTTTCGGCCGCATCGGATTGCGGGTTTTGAAAGGTTTTGAGCATGCTCGATATTTCTTCTGTTTTATACTGTGTAATCATTACGCCCAGATCATTAAATGACTCGATGTCTTTGACGACTCGAATTTGTGTAAATAAGGGCGGTTCGACACCTGTCAGCTCGCGCTGTTCATAAGGTCCAATCCAAAGCGGACGTCCGCCAAGTTGCATTACCTCCTTATAGACGGAATGCTGCTTCAGCATATCGAAGGTGATCGGCTTGAACGTCGTCGGGTCATTGCGATAGGAGCGAAACATCGTTCCATCCTTGGCATACAGCACCACGAAGCTGACCGCTGGATGTTGGAACAAAATACGTTTCATTTCTTTTTCCGCTTGGTTAACTTGAATAAGCGTACCCGCATCATTAGAATTATACGAACTGTATTTCAGCGTTTCCTGAACCTCTGTGCTCGTTAAATTACCGTCGGATAGCTGATCGAGCTCTCGAAAGAAATAATGAATATTGCCTCCTACAGCCCTGAGCGAAATTTCCGTTTGCTCGCTATACTTTTTCTCAAGCAGCGTCTCTGAGTTAATGAATGAGAATATGCCGAGGCCAATCATCGGAATGACGATCAGAAATATGAAAGCAAGCATCAATTTCGGTCTCAAGTTCATCTAGGAGGCTCCTTCTCTCTTAACCCTTCACACTACCTGCTGTCATACCTTCAATAATTTGACGCTGCAAGAATACATACACAACGAGTACCGGAATAATGCTTATAATTACCGCAGCAGATAGCGATGCAAAGTTTGTGCGGTATCCATCATTAAAGGTTGCCATACCCGTCGGGAGTGTTTTGAGTGATTCAGATGTTATAAATAGTTGGGACAAAATATATTCGTTCCAATTGCCAATGAAATTTAATATAAAAACCGTAACGAGTGCCGGCATAGAAATCGGAATAATAATTTTGAAGAACAGACCGCTTGCGCCTAGCCCGTCCATAATTCCAGCTTCCTCCAGCTCATTTGGGATCGATAACATAAAGGCATAGATAATAAATACGGTTATCGGCAAAGCATATGTGGTGTATACCAAAATTAATGACCAATGCGTATCATATAATGGCTGACCAAACAATTCGATCTTTTGAATTAAACGGTACAAGGGGATAAACAAAGCACCAGCTGGGACGATTAGGCCGAGCAAAATGAAATTATAAACGGCTTTATTCAGCTTGGTGTATTTCATCCTGGCAATCGCAAACGAGGTCATCGCTGCAAAAAGGAGCGTCAATACACAAGCTGCAACGGTTACAATTGTACTATTCAGTGCATATTTACCAATATTAGCCGTTTCCCAAGCAGCGATATAGTTATCGAAGTTAAAGCTAGTTGGAAAAGACCATGTATTAACTGTAATTTCTCGGTTCGTTTTGAATGATGACATGAATAACCATAACAGAGGGAAGAGGACTACTGCAACATACCCTATTAAAAATGTATGCATCCACCATTGCGAGCTTCGGGAACGTTCCATTAGTACTGCACCTCCTCGCTTTTTGTAATCCGCTGTAAAATACCCGTGAGAATCAAAATAATAATAAACATCGCAACACCGATCGCGCTGCCATATCCAAGCTCAAGAGAGCGGAAGCCAACTTTAAGCATATAAGTCGCCATAACTTCTGTGGATTGGAATGGACCGCCGTTCGTCATAATTTGTACGATATCAAGCACCTTCATCGTTCCCGAAACAGAAAGAAGCAGCATTACAAATAGGATTGGTCTTACGAGCGGCAATGTAATTAACCATGTTTCTTGCCAGCCGTTAACGCCATCCAGCTTAGAAGCCTCAATAATTTCTTTCGGAATGTTTAGAATTGCTGCCAAACACAGTACTATGAAGAAGCCGATATTTTGCCATGCATTCGCAATGAGAATAGAGAGCATCGCAAGTTTTGGATCGGACAACCATTCGCGCGCCCAGCTTTCTGGTGCGACAAGACGAATAAATTGATTGATCATTCCTGAATCATAGTTGTACAAAACGCCAAACAAAATAGCTACAGTAGCTGTCGATATAACAACCGGCACAAATACGGCCGATTTGTAAAAGTCACGCATCCGTCTCACTTTACTAATAATGATTGAAATCAAGAAGACGAGCGGAATGTTCACGATTAGGGAAAACGCCATGAAATAAAAATTGTTTAAAAGTGCTTTTCTAAAAATTTCATCCTGCCACAATCTCGTAAAGTTATCAAATCCAATGAACACCTTCTCCGTAATACCATCCCAACGAAAGAAACCGTAAAAAAAAGATACGATAACGGGATAAACGAAGAACAAAGCATATAAAGCAAGCGTCGGAATAATGAACGCCACGTAAGTAATCGGATTTTTGAGCGCTCTGTTCATAGTGTCCTCCTTTTGTCCTAGCGTTAAAAGAGGGTGCCCTCCAGGAAGGAAGCACACCCTCTTGCATAGCAGGATCGAATGTAATGTGTTGCGATTACTTAGCTGCGTTCGCTTTATCTTGCGATGCTTGAATTTTTGCAGCTACTTTTTCTGGTGTGCTTACTTTACCGATAAGCTCTTGAATACCAACATTAATGTCAGCGCCTACTGCAGGTTGAACGATTGCATCATAAGCTTTCCATGAGCTGGAAGCGTTAGCCATAACCGTCAAGATTTCAGTTGTAAGCGGGTCAACGCCAGATAGATCGCTAAGTTTCAAAGAAGGAAGCAATTTGTCTTCTACAAGCGTACGTTTTTGAACCTCTTCGGAATAGAAGTTAGCGATAAATTTCTTAACTGCTGCAATTTGATCTTCATTTAGAGTAGCAGAGAAACCAAAGCCATTTGAGTATGATGCGTTGATTGAAGTTTGGTCGCCAGCGCCGCCTTCGATTGACGGGAAGCCGAAGTAACCGATTTGACCTTTAAGGTCGCCTGCTTCGTCGCCTGAGAAGCGGTTAGCATCCCAAGTTCCTGTGAATACCATTGCTGCTTTACCAGAAAGCAATTGCGCGCCTTGATCTGCGTAAGCAAGACCTAGAGCACCTTTAGTGAAGAAATCTTTGTTTACAAGCTCAGCATAAGAAGTTAGACCTTTAACGAAGTTAGGATCAGTCCATTTCGCTGTACCAGCAACAACATCGCTGAATGCTTGGATACCCACGTTACGCTCCATAACTGTGTTCCAAAGCATACCGTTTACCCAGCCGTCTTTAGCAGCCAAACCGAGTGGTGTGTATCCAGCAGTTTTGATTTTCTCGGAGATTTCAACCAATTGCGTCCAAGTTGTAGGGATTTCTATACCAAGTTCAGAGAAAATTTTCTTGTTGTAGAAAATCGCTTCACTATAACCGCCGAAAGGAAGGCCATATACTTTGCCATCTACAGTGAACTCGTCTAAGCTTGCAAATTTGTCTGTAAGACCAAGTTCTGCAATGATTGGAGTCAAGTCAAGCATGCGGTTCGCTTTTACATATAGGTTAAGGTCTGCTCCACCGAATACTTCGAAAATATCAGGAGGGTTTCCAGCAGCCATTTCTGCTTTCAGCTTTTGATCGCGGTTAACGATTTCGTCAATACCTTCAAGCTTGAAAGTAAGACCTTTATTTTCGTCTTGTGTTTTTGCAACTACATCTTCAAGAATTTTCAAACGAGTTTTGCTTGTTTCTTTAATTTGAGTGTGGCGAAGGGACAACGTTACATCCTTTGCTTCTACTGGTGCATCAGTTGCTGGTGCATCAGTTGCTGCGTTAGTTGGTGCATTTGTTGCAGCGCCTTCATTTCCTTTACCAGCATTGTTACCGCCGCACGCCGATGCGACAATCATAAGGGAAAGAAACGTAGTAGCAATTAGTGTAGATCTCTTTTTCAATGGGAAGACCTCCTCGTTTATGGTGTTGCTTGTTTGCCTCGCACCTTTATTATAGTCCTGAAGACTCAGAAGAAAGGAGGTCAAAAAAACGATGAGTTAGGGAGACAATTCTCTCATTTTTGAAAGGAGGGATAAAATCTTATAGCCCGCCGGGTTATTTTTCCCGACGGGCTATGTAAAATAATCTAACGTTTTAGTAACGCATATCGCTCGTTATCCCTCTGATAACCTCATAAAATCGCTGCCACTCTGGAATAGAACCTTCAGTTTGATTATTTTCGGCTATTTTACCTTCTTCAGTATGTGAAGTTTTAACTTCACTATTCGTTTTCCGGCCCTCAAGCTGCAATTTTTCTTGTTTTGCACGTAAACTGCCATCCGACAATTATATCCCTCATCCCTTTAACCAGCCTTTTCGTAATGCAAAAAGCTCCCTAAGATCTTCGGTAGACATTTCCGTAATCCACTGCTCCGATTGACCGACTACTTGATCGTTAAGCGACTGTTTCCGCTCTATCATCTCGTCGATTTTCTCTTCAAGCGTTCCGAGTGTGATGAATTTATGCACATGAACCTTCTTCGTCTGTCCGATCCGGAAAGCTCGGTCGGTCGCTTGATTCTCTACGGCTGGATTCCACCAACGGTCAAAGTGGAACACATGGTTTGCAGCGGTCAGATTAAGTCCCGTTCCACCCGCCTTCAGCGAAAGCACAAATGCAGAACACGGTTCTTCTGTATTCTGGAACTGTTCGATCATTTGATCCCGTTTCACCTTGGGCACACCGCCATGCAAATAAGGCACCGGCAAGCCTATTCTCTCCTCAAGCAGCTGCTTCAGTTGATGACCCATATCGATATACTGGGTAAAGATAAGGCAGCGTTCTCCTTCAGCGGCTATTTCCTCACACATCTCAAGCAGCCTTGCTACTTTATTCGAACGCTCTACTTCCCATAATGCCACGTTATCCTCATTATTAAGCAGTGAAGGATGATCACATAATTGCTTTAGCTTAGTTAAAGCTGCAAGAATGAGACCTCTGCGCTGCATTGGGCCAAGTTTATCCAAGTTTTCAAGAAGATCTGCCACTAAATTTTCATACATCGCGCCTTGTTCAGCTGTTAACGTCATATATAGCTTCGTTTCATTTTTATCCGGCAAAGACAGCTGAATAGAAGGATCCTTCTTAATTCTACGCAGCATGAATGGTTTAACCCAGCTCTGAAGGCCGGCAATAAGCTTCTCATCCCGTGTTTTCTCAATCGGTGTGACGACCTCCTTGCGGAACTCGTTCATATTGCCAAGATAACCTGGGTTAATAAAATCATAGATCGACCATAGTTCGGTCAACCGATTTTCCATCGGTGTGCCTGTCAGTGCCAGGCGATGTCCTGATGGCAGTCTCCTTATCGCGGTAGACTGTTTTGTATACACATTTTTAATATTTTGCGCTTCGTCAAGGCAAAGGGCATCCCAATCAACCAAACACAGATCCTCTTCATCCAGCTGTGCCAGTGAGTAAGAGGTGATGACCAAATCCGCCCCTGACACGGAATCACGGAATTGTTCACCCTTTTCACGCTTATTGCCATAATGCAGCATGACATTAAGTGAAGGAGCAAAACGCTCAAGCTCCTTCTCCCAGTTGCCTATGACTGATGTTGGGCAAATCAGCAGCGAGGGACCTCCAGACTGAAGCTTCTTCTCCTTAATATAAACAAGGTAAGCCATGAACTGAATCGTTTTGCCGAGTCCCATATCATCTGCGAGCACACCGCCAAGCCCAAATTTCCTAAGAAACAGCAGCCACGATACACCTTCATGTTGGTAAGGCCGAAGCTCCCCTAAAAACGACGATGGAATTTCCGCGAGTGGAATTTGCTTAATTTGCTGCAGCTGCGTGAGCCAAGACGTTAAATGATCATTCAGCTCAACTTCCGTTTCCATAGCCGAGTCCAGCTCTCCGCTGTCATCCAGCGGAATGCCGCCTCTTAAATGCATTTCCAGCACGTCACGGAAAGAAAGACCTTTGCGTTTTCCCATCCGCTTTAGCCATTGTTTAATTTGCGTCACATCCTGCGGATCCAAATGAACCCATTCGCCGCCAATGTTGAAGAGACGACGGTTTTGCTCCGCGAGCTGTAGAAACTCTGCTTCGGTCAAATTGACATCGCCGAGTGCCAGCTTCCAATCAAATTGAACGATTTGATCAAGTCCAAACATGGGCTGGGCCGCAGAACCTACCGATGATTTCATCTTCGCCTTCAAACGAAGCTTACGATTTCGCACAGCTTCCCACCAGCCAGGCAATAAGACTGGACAACCCGCCTCCAGTAGTTGAACGCTTGCATGCTCAAGAAATTTCCACGCTTCATTATCTGACAAGGTGTATCTTAGCTTGCTATCATCTTTCGCGTCCGTCAGCTCTGGAAGAGCATTCGTCCATTTCTGCTGCTCTTTAGTCAGCTTTCCGTCTAGAAGAGGCATCCATTCAGGCGGAATCATTTGCTCATTATCCGTATCCGCTTCCCAGCCATCCTCACTATCATTCATACGGATAGGCAGCCACGGTCCTCCATCACGATTTTGCAGTGCGGGACGAAGTCTCCAAATGGAAGATTCCTGCGGCTCCACGAGCTGAAGCGCAATTCGGAATGGAAGGACATCCTTCCTAAGCCCGATTGCAATGAGCCAATCTTCCTCATCGGCAGCTTTTCTTCGCAGCACCGCTTCTCCAGAAGCATTGCCAATTCCTCTCCAAGCTTGTGCAGCCTGCTCGTTTTCTTCAATCATTTGCTCAATAGCTCCGCTAATCCATTGCTCAATTCCTTGATCACCGTTCCGATTAGCTGCTTCAACGATTTCTTTCCATTCCTGATTGCGTTCAAAATCCTGCTCTGGAATAGCCATTCTCCAGCTTCGCTTCTCTTCGGTCCAACGCTCCCAATCGGGCATAAACCAACCATTAAGAAGAGCCATTCTTATTTGCTCGGCCATTTGCATCAAGATCGCCAAACGCTCCGTCCACTCTACTTGAAGCAGGCGAACATGCTGCGGCGAGGATAAATAATCAACAGCAAGGAGCGGAGGAACTCTCAGCATCTTACGCTCACCAACACTGACTTCCTCCACATCCGCCCCATACCAAGATGCCTTGTGCCATGCGAATAATAAGGATCGCAGCTTGCCATCTGCGGAATCCTTCCGATCGACAGCGCTTAACCAAATGGACGTACCCTCTTCTTCGTTCCAAAATCCGTCTATCGTCAACTTGCGCGCGCCAATGTAAGTTCTCATGTAACTATTTTCCCTTTCCACAGCTCTTCCTGAAATGCTCGCAAACGCTGATGCTTACTTACAAGTCCAGAAATAAATTGATCCCATCTCGCTTCATCTTTATCAGCTTTATATAACCGCTCTAGTTTCTTGAGCTGCTTGACCGCAATTCGGTAGCCTTGACGATTCCGTGATTGGATGGACGATTCAACCGATTGATGATACATGGGCATGAGCGCGCGAGGCGCAAGCTTAGCAATTTCTCGCAGCGCATGGGCTCCGACGTCCTCAGGACTAGAACCTATAAGCATCTGTAAATCAGCCCATTCGTCATAACGCTTCTGATCGAGCCAATGATCAGATAATTCTGAATAAGAATGGGGCAGCAATTGCTTCATATAATCGGTCCATATCGGCATTTCAGGACGGTCAAGATCAGCTCTTCGGCATAATGTAACGAACGGTCCAACCGAACGGCCATTTTTCGATTGATTGATCCGCTCGAATAAGAAGCTCATCCACTGATCTACAAGCTCCCATTTTCCTTCTTCCATCCGCTGTGCGGCGCAAGGATACATGACTTTCTGAGAGCGCTCGAAGCTTGTTAATGCAAAATGTGCAATCGCCTGCTCATCCTTCTTGTCAAAAAAGTACATGATTCCAATGGCGGTATGAAGAAATGCCTTATTGACGTCTTCGACTTCTGCATTCTGCGACAACTCAACCATCGAGGCTAGTTCACGTTCAAACCAGCTGCGGCTCTCTGAAAGCTTCTCGCATAAAACTAAATAGATATACTCCCAGTCAAAGAGCTGCTTTTCCGTGCTCGATGCCCATACTTTCACTCGAGCGATTAAAGCATCCGCCCATGCTTCTTCCCGCAGCTCCATCGCTTCAGGAGTTAGTTCGGATACGAGTGTATATAAATGCTCCACCCATGGCTCAGCCATCCGGATGAACGACATTTCATGATAATATCTACTGAACGAGTCAACCGTATTGATGGCTCGCTCTGCTTGCTCCAGCACAAAGATGATTGCTGTAGACCAATGCAAACGCTGCATCCTTTTCTCCCAATCCTTAGCCAGCCCCTTTAATGAGGACAATAACGGTTGAAGCGCATGGAGAGAATGTCGGCATTTCCGCCACACATCGCCATGTGTCGCTTCCATCCATTCCAGCCACTCCTCAGCAGTCGCTTGTTCACCTGGATCACGAAGCAAGACAGGTGCTGTTTCGGGTGGCGGTGGTGCAGCCTGTGTATTTTTTAGCAGCGCACTCGCAGACGACAGTCCTAACAAGCGAAAATAAGAACGCTCCGCCAGCGTGTGTCCGCCCTCTTGCTGACTGCAGTATTGAAAATAAACGGCAGCCATATGCTTGCAAAATCCTGTATAGGGACAAGTACATGAGCTATAACGCAACTGACCAGCATCAAGGATGACCGCATAAAGATCCGATCCTTGCACGACGCCATACAAATGATCATGGCTTCCTTCATTAGCGCTGTTCACTTTACCTTCCATGTAATAATGCCAGCCCCGCTTCATAATCGTCGTCTCGACATGGACGTTCAGTTGTTGCTCAATTAGCGCGTGCAGCTTTTCATTGAGGTGCATCATAGACATTCACCCGCTTCCTTTCCGTTCACTTGCATTCTTACTATTATACCAAGCCAATAAGGCTGGTGCCATCATTTGACGGTAAAAGCTCGATTACGATCGCAATTGAAATAAAGAAAGACATAAAAAAAGCCCTACCGACGAAAAGCAGCGTTCGGCAAGGCGTCATTCCTTATTATAATGGCATTTTTACAGTAAATGTCAATTTCCCAGCTGGCTCCGCAGCCACGTAAACATCACCTTTGTATTGCTTTGCGATTGTTTTTACAATAGATAGCCCTAAACCTTGATGATCCTGCTGCTTAGTGGAAAAACCCGCTTCAAAAATAGGATTGGAAATCGCTTGTCCTGCATTTTCACAGGTATTCGCTACCGTAAATTCAAGCATATCTGCCGTCTGTTTGCCGATAAGCGTAACATGGCGTCGATCATCTGAGTATTTCATAACCTCATCAAAAGCATTATCGATCAAATTGCCAAGCATACGATTTACATCAAGAGTTCTAACGCCCATTTCCTGCATGTTCAACCCGGTAAAGGAGCAGCTGAATTGAATTTTGTTGCTCTCCGCTTGTGAAATTTTGGAACGAACCAAAGCCGCTATAGCCGGATTACCAATGTTGATAATATCGTTCATCATTCGAATATCGCCGGTCAGTTCCTTCGTATAAGCAACGAGCTCATGCGATTTGTTAAGCTCTGCTAGTGAATGAATGGTCTGTACATGATTCAAGAAATCATGCCTTTGTGCTCTAATGGAGTGGAACATTTGATTGATCTCGTCCACATAGGTTTCTTGTGTAACACGAACGACCTTATCACGAGAATGCCTGAAGTACCTCATCGCAAATACGGCCATCAGCAAGCTGAAAAAGGTAACGATTAGAATGATAATGCCTAAATTCAAAAATTGGGAGTCCAGCTTGTCTTGAATAATATGATAATCAGAAGTCATCATCAATACGTAGCTATTCATAGGCTGTCCGTCGCGATCAGTAATATTAATGCCATGCTCATTAACAAAAACCGGAATATACATTTTGAAAATTTCTTTGCCGCCGATATTTTCCCTTAAGGTGACAGCTTTCTTGGAGAAGTATGCTTTGTGAACCAACTTCGTATCCTGCTTTGATTTGATATCGTACGATCCGTAAAAGATCGGTTCCTGCACTTTATGGCCTTGAACCTCGCCCTGAGGATTTATTGTATTTTTCCCATCTGGAAACGTCTCGGGATTAATAAAAGCAATTTCGAGCAATGAATCGCTGTTTTGAATTGAATTCTCAATCATGCGATGAACACCTGTCGCATCCTCATACTTTTCTTGCCGTTCATAATCCACATAGGGATCGATAATATAATTTGTTGCTCCGTCGTAATAGTAGCCCCATTTATTAATCTTGTCTACATTGGTCGCGGATACCTCGTACGGTCCACTCCAGAAGTTCGGAAGGGATTGTCCAAGCCAGTTCACAGAAGCATTCTTGTTCTCGAATAACTGGTTGAACACTTCATACCATGGCTTCCATTCCTTTGTACTGATATTAGTCTGCTTTGCATTGGACGATTTGTATAAAACAATGTCATCAGGCAGTTTTCTGAGAAGCGTAATATGGCTTAGATCCAGCTTATCGCGAAGCTCCATCAGCTGCTCCGTCGTTACCTTCTCGACATCGGGATCAAGAGCATATTGAATCGCAATCGAAGCTGCGCGCAATTCACGTCCAATTTGATTCTGAAACTGTTCTGATCCTTCGCGAGATTGCTCGAGTGACATCTCCAGCCGTTTGGCATGCGTTAGGAGTTCTTCATTAAAGGAGTCTTCCAGTGTTTTTTTGGTAAGAAAATAATAAGCCGTGTTATTTATTAATACTAAAACGACGATAACACTAATCGCCACAAGCCAAATGTTGCGTTGCATCTCAAGCATCTTGCCCTTCTATTTATTATAGCTTCCATTATGTATCATCCGAATCTAAACAACAATATAACAATCACTAACAAATGATTACAAATACATGGATATTAATCAAATCACGCTTATTTCAATCTGGGCTAAACCGTCCATTTCTTAAAAAATAATCGTACGGCCCATTTGCGTTCCTGCCGCTTCTTATAACGTGGAAGCATGCGGTAAATACGAAGTCCTTCCTCGATAGACCGCTTGGCTGCATCTGCATTTCCCAGCTTCTTATATATCGTAGTAAGTTGATCATATGCCTCGCAAGATGAGGAATTTATCGATTGAAACGATTGTATGTACGAGAGTGCTTGCTCCGTGTGACCATTTGAGAAATGAGCTGCAAGGCACAAGTAAGGAGCGCCATATTTGACACGCGGATTAAGTTCCAGCCCTCTAAGTATGCTTGATACGCCGTTTATCTCATCCCCGCTATTTAAATAACTGGTCCCTAAGTCATCCCAGAATTCAGCTGATTCCTCAAGCATATGCTGCATTGGGACAAGCCAGGTCAAAGCATCTTTATACTTCTTTCTCTCCATTAAAAGACGGGCTAGTTCATGTTTGGAGGACACATCATTTGGCGAACGATCAATTTGCTGTTTCAATTTTTTTATTCTTGAAATTCGCTTTAGCGGTTTAAATAGGCTTGGCGTTAACCCAACAAATCGACGATCAAGCGCATATAGCAGGAGAATCATAACCAAAATAGCTATAAACGGGTTGCCAAACAACCAAAAGAAAAATATTAAAAGACTAAATTTTAACATATGATCCCCCTGCTCGATTTGTAAAAGAATATTAAATTCGCACGTAAACGCATCATTTAATGTACAAATATGGTTCTATCATACCATAATCTTCACGATTTTCGAGCAAAAAGCAGCATTTCGTCACTATATCTATTATATGAATAATAAAAACTTGTATGACTTAAACTACACACCAGAAATATCAATTTCAATAAATTGGAGGATGCAATCATCATGACGACTAATGAGACACCTGATCCGACATTAACCAATCGGCAAGGTCACCCCATCTCAGATAATCAAAATATTCGTACCATCGGCAATCGTGGTCCATCGACACTGGAGAACTACCATTTTATCGAGAAGATTTCACATTTTGACAGAGAACGTATACCAGAACGTGTAGTTCATGGCCGCGGCGCAGGTGCTCACGGTTATTTCGAGGCATACGGCAAGCTTGGCGACGAGCCTATTGCAAAGTATACGAGAGCCAAGCTATTTCAGGAGCCCGGCAAGCGTACACCCGTATTCGTCCGTTTTTCCAGCGTTATTCACGGAAGCCATTCACCAGAAACACTACGAGATCCACGCGGATTCGCAACGAAGTTCTATACAGAAGATGGAAACTGGGATCTTGTCGGCAACAATTTGAAAATATTTTTCATTCGGGACGCTATGAAGTTTCCTGATATGGTCCACGCGTTCAAGCCCGATCCCGTCACAAATGTACAAAGTATGGAGCGATTTTTTGATTTTGTTTCACAATCGCCTGAAGCTACTCATATGATTACATTTTTGTTCTCTCCTTGGGGAATTCCTGCAAATTACAGACAAATGCAGGGCTCCGGAGTCAATACATACAAATGGATTAATGCCGCAGGAGAAGGTGTACTCGTTAAATATCATTGGGAGCCGCTACAAGGCATTCGCAACCTCACACAAAGTGAAGCAGAGCAAATCCAAGGCAAAAACTTCAATCATGGAACCCAGGATTTGTATGAAGCAATCGAGCGCGGCGAGTTTCCAGCATGGGAACTACAAGTACAGTGGATGACTGATGACGAGCACGAAGAACTCGATTTCGACCCGCTAGACGATACTAAGCTATGGGATCCTGATTTATTCCCGATGCTGCCGGTTGGGAAGATGGTTTTGAACAAAAACCCGGAAAATTACTTTGCAGAAGTTGAACAAGCAGCATTCGGAACTGGCGTATTAGTCGATGGTCTTGATTTTTCAGACGATAAAATGCTGCAGGGGCGCACCTTTTCCTATTCAGATACACAGCGTTACCGCGTCGGATCCAACTACCTCCAATTGCCGATCAACGCGCCGAAGAAAAGAGTTGCCACCAATCAGCGTGACGGTCAAATGGCTTTTTATATCGATATTGCCCCAGGCCAAAACCCGCATGTCAATTATGAACCGTCTACAATGGGTGGATTAACGGAAGCACCAAGATCGGGAGAGCCGCATGAGCCTTCCTATTCCGCAAAACTAGTAAAACAACCCATTGACCGCCAAAACAATTTCAAGCAAGCCGGAGAAACCTATCGAAAATTCGAAGACTGGGAGCAAGGCGAGCTCATCGATAACTTGGTAGATGCACTCAGCACATGCAGCACTGTTATTCGTGATCAAATGATTCACCATTTTACAGAAGCTGACCCCGATTATGGCAAACGTGTGAAAGAGGGACTGAAGAAAGCAGAGCAGCTTGGCAATAGCACTAAACATGTAGGCACAACGCCGGCAAACGAAGGAATGGAGCTATCTGAGGAGCTTGGTCACTCCACTGACGGCTATTGAAAATGATGAAAGTGATATTTTTCAAGTGAATACCCTCTTGACGAAAGCGTTTTACATTCTTATGATGTTAATATTCAAATGAATGGTGTTTAACATCATTTTATCGATTTAATCAATCAATCATATGTTATTGGCGTGTTACTCACCAAATGAGGCATGAGCCAAGAAAAGACAACCTTCTAATTCCTTATTAGAGCGGTTTTCTTTTCTTGGCTCTTTTTTTTGCCAGATGGGCACCTTAATGACAAAGGAGGGATTTCAAGTATGGCTCGCACATTTCGGGTTGAACGCGTAATCGGCAACAATGTGTTATTAACAATCGATGTGCAAACAGAGAAAGAATACGTCATTTTTGGCAAAGGGCTAGGTTTCTCGCTTAAAGCCGGACAGATCATTGATCGTACTGACAACCGCATCGAAAAGCGATTTCGTTTAGACGATTCCGAACAAATGAAGAAATACCACACGTATCTTGAAGAAATTGATCCAACCATCATTGATATGACCGAGCGGATAGCCGATTACATCAAGCAGAAAACAGGCGTTGATGTGAACCCGAAACTGTATTTCACTTTGCCGAGCCACATCCAATTTGCCGTTTATCGACTCCATAATGGCATGGATATTGTTAATCCCTTTCTAAACGAGACCAAACAGAGCTTTCCATTAGAGTTCGAAATTGCTGCCAAATTGGCTGAGTGGATCAGCGAGCAATTCCACGTTGGCATCCCGGAAGAAGAAATAGGATTTTTATCATTTCATGTTTATTCTGGAATTCACAATGTACCCGTAGGGCAACTTATTAAACAAGCAGACCAACATTAGGAGGACATTATTATGTTATCTAAACTATTTGGAAAGTCGAAACAAAAAACGATTGAAGTATCTGCCCCCTTATCAGGAAAAGTAGTACCGTTAACCGCAGTTCCAGATGAAGCTTTTGCAGGCAAACATATGGGTGACGGACTTGCGATCGAGCCGTCCGAGGACAAAATAATCGCACCGTTCGATGGCACCGTATCCCATCTCATTCATACCAATCATGCCATTATAATCGAGCATGCATCAGGCTTGCAGCTGCTCATTCATATCGGAATCAATACAGTTGCACTAAATGGAGATGGCTTTCATGCCCATGTCGCCTCAGGTGACATCTTTCAAGCCGGTGATTCACTCATCACATTTGATCGAGCCAAAATCGAAGCGGCAGGCTATTCCGCTGTTACACCCATTGTTGTTGCAAACGAGGATGATGTGAAGCAGTTGGAGCATTTGATCACTAGCGGCACTGTCTCAGCTGGTAAAGAGCTTCTGTTTAAGGGAACAATGAACGGCTAAAGAAGTACCCCTACACTTGGATAAGAAAAGAGGACGAATAAATATGCTAGCCTTCCTACAAAAAATAGGTAAAGCATTAATGCTTCCGGTCGCCGCTCTCCCAGCAGCCTCCATCCTGCTTCGCTTTGGTAATATCGACTATGTGAAGGACTTCCATATGGGAAGCGCAGGAGAGTTTATTAATCAATACATCGCACCGTTTCTTGCTGCTGGCGGAGCTGCTATATTCGATAACTTACCGCTTATTTTTGCCGTCGGTGTAGCTATCGGACTTGCTGGAGATGCGGTTGCCGCATTGGCTGCCGTTATCGCTTATCAAGTACTTGTGACCGTTCAAATTAAAGTTCCGCTTGTCTTTAGCAACATTGTTGGAGAAGATGTTGTGCTCAACATGGGCGTACTCGGCGGTATTATTGCTGGTTTAATTTCGGCATATTTATATAAACGATTCCATACGATTAAGCTTCCCGACTGGCTTGGTTTCTTCAGCGGCAAGCGGTTTGTCCCTATCATAACCTCACTCGTTATGGTTATAGTCGCCTTATTGCTCGGACTTGTATGGGGACCTGTTCAAATGGCACTGGACACTTTTGGCCGCTGGGTAGTCGGCTTTGGCGGAATCGGCTCCTTTGTTTTTCTAACGGCGAACCGACTGCTTATTCCTACCGGCTTGCACCATGTCATCAATTCTATAGCTTGGTTCCAAATTGGTGATTTTACAGATGCAACAGGCAAAGTTGTACACGGAGATTTGACTCGCTTTTTCGCTGGAGACAAAACAGCAGGCATGTTCATGACTGGTTTTTTCCCGATTATGATGTTTGCATTGCCAGCAGGCGCGCTTGCGATCATTCACACAGCCCGCAAAGAGAAGCGAAAACTGGTCGCTTCCATCTTTATTGGTACTGCTTTCGCTTCCTTCCTTACAGGCATTACGGAACCGCTTGAGTTTGCTTTTATGTTCGCGGCACCGTTTCTCTTTGTCATTCATGCAGTCTTGACCGGCTTATCTGGCTTCATCCTCTACCAATTGGAGGTTAAGCATGGGTTTGGCTTCTCAGCAGGCTTTATCGATTACGCGGTCAATTATCAGCTCGCGACGAATCCGCTGCTTATCATTCCAGTGGGTCTTGCGTTTGCTGTCGTGTATTATTTCTTATTTCGCTTTATCATTGTCAAATTCAATATTAAGACGCCAGGTCGTGAAGATGATACTGTCGACAACGAAACCGATGACAAAGAAAAGACAGCAGCCAAATCCGGCAGCAAAGCAGAAAACGTGCTGCATGCTCTTGGCGGATCTTCAAATATCGTAGGTCTAGATGCTTGTATCACTCGGCTGCGCTTAGTCGTTAAAGATGAATCTGTAGTCAATGACACACAACTAAAAGGCATGGGAGCTGCAGGAATTATCCGTTTGGGCAAAGGCGCTGTTCAAGTTATCTTTGGCACGCAATCCGAGCAGCTTAAAGACGAAATCAAAAAAATAATGTAACACTAAACATAATAGGAGTGAAAACCGATGAAAAACAGCTTTGTGATCCAAAATCCATTCGGCATTCATGCAAGACCAGCACGTAAAATTGTTGAGGCAGCAAAAACATTTACGGGCGCTGTTACATTAGAGAAGGATGGAAAAAGCTTCAATGCAAAAAGCCTTGTTCATGTCATTTCCGTTGGAGCAAAACTTGGAGACAGCATTACGGTCTCTGCAGAGGGTGATGATGCAGAGAATGTTGTAGCCGCTATCGGAGAAATTCTCGTCTCGGTTGAAGCGCATGCAGAAAAGGGGCAATAAAAGATGAGGCTCCAAGGAATTGCTGCATCGCCCGGGTATGCGATCGGTGTAGCTAAAGTATCGTCTTCAAAACCTATCCAAATTGAGAAGGTTCACCTAGAAGACAAGCATCTAGATCATGAAATTAAGCGTTTTGAAGCTGCAATTGCTTCAACTCATGTAGAGCTTGAAGCCATCCATGCAAAGCTGGTCGCTCAGAACAAAGAACATGAGGCTGAAATATTTGAAGCACATCTGATGCTGCTTGAGGATGAAGAGCTCATTGACCGCTCGAAAGAGATCGTCAGATCTGAACGGATTAATGTTGAATATGCCTTTTTTAACACCTCTGAAGAGATCGCGGAAATGATTGGCGGATTGGATGATCCCTACTTGAAGGAAAGAGCAGCAGATATACGTGATGTAAGTCGTCGTGTATTGAACAAACTGCAAGGGATTTCATCTGCAGCCTTGGATGACGAATCAGGACCTATCATTCTGTTTGCTGAAGATTTAACACCATCGGATACAGCTCAGCTCGATCCAAGCAAAGTGATTGGCTTCGCAACGCAAGCAGGCGGACGCACTTCCCACTCTGCCATCATTGCAAGGTCTATTGGCATTCCTGCTATTGTCGGAATCGGCAGCTCGATGGAGCAGGCTGTGAAGAACGGCCAATCGGTTATCATTGACGGTACAGATGGCCATATCTACCTGGACCCCGATAGTGATACGCTAGCTCGATATACACAATTGCATCAGCAACAGATTGAAAGCAAGCAATTTTATCAAACCTATTTGAATCAGAATTCCGTAAGCAGCGATGGCGTACAGGTAGAACTCGTAGCTAACATTGGCTTAGTCAAAGATGCAGAAATTGCATCAGCGGCTGGCGCTGAAGGTATCGGATTATTCCGTACTGAGTTTTTATATATGGATGCAGCAGAGCTTCCTTCTGAGGATATACAGTTTGAAGCTTATCGCAAAGCGGCGGAAGCCTTCGGCAGCGATGCACCTATCGTCATCCGAACGATAGATATCGGCGGAGATAAGGAAATTCCTTACCTCAATCTGCCGAAGGAGGACAACCCTTTCCTTGGCTACCGTGCTATCCGAATCTGTTTGGATCGACCGGAAATGTTCAAGACACAGCTGCGCGCGATTTTGCGGGCCAGCGCTTTCGGTAATTTAAAAATCATGTTCCCGATGATTGCTACGCTGGGCGAATGGCGCCTTGCAAAAGCAATGCTCGAGGAAACAAAGCAGGAGCTAACCGAAGCAGGTATCTCCTATAACTCCGCCATTGAAGCAGGCATCATGATCGAAATACCGGCGGCGGCTCTGTTAGCGGATTTATTCGCCAAGGAAGTTGATTTCTTCAGTATCGGAACAAATGATTTAGTTCAATATACGTTTGCAGCAGATCGTATGAATCCTAAGCTCTCCTATTTGAACGATCCGCTCCATCCAGCCATTTTACTGCTGATTGATCGTGTGATTAAGGCCGCTCATGCTCATGGCAAGTGGGCAGGTATGTGTGGCGAAATGGCAGGGTCGAAGCACGCTCTTCCCATTTTGCTTGGCCTGGGGCTTGATGAATTCAGCATGAGCGCTAGTGCGATTTTACCTGCTCGCGCCTTGCTGGCAAATCTATCTCAGCAGGATATGAAGCAGGTGGCGCAAGCCGTTCTAGAACTGAGCTCAGCTGAAGAGGTTAGAGCCTATGTGGAACAGCATGTCCCTGCAGTAAAATAAAATAATAGAAGGCTGTACTGCATATCACTATGCGGTACAGCCTTCTATTATTTTAGATACGAATCCGAATAAGGACCTTGCCTTCCTCATATTGAAATTGAAGCTCGCCCTTATATTTCTCCACCGTTCTCCTTACAATTGCGAGACCGTTTCCTCGTAAGTCTGAACCCTCAGCTTTCGTAGTATAACCATACTGAAAGAAGTTCCTCTGTTCTTCATTCGTAAGCACAGCTGGATTCTCGATTGTAAATATATATTTCTCATTTTCCACTTTACATTGAACCTGAATTTCTTGCGTTAGATAAACTGAATGAGGTTCCACTGCTTCAATCGCATTGTCCAGCAGATTAGATAATAATTTAACTAAATCCATCGACTCTATTTTATCAAATGGATCATAATCTGTTTCAAAGTTGATTTGTATATTTTTCGAATGAGCCCGTTCTCTCTTGCTCTGGAACAGCACCATTAAGATCGGGTTTTTTATATTCAGTGATAAATTTAACGTTTTGGATTCCTCGGTCAGTTGTTTCAAATAATCATGTGCTTTATCATACCTTCGGATGTCCATTAATCCATTCAAAACCTGAAGATGATTCATAAGATCATGCCTGCTTGATTTGATGGTGTCTACGATTTTGCCTAGCTCGGAAATGTACATTTTTTCTGATTCCTGCATATCCTGTCTGAGACGAGCTTTGTACCATTTGTTCAACACATAGACACCTGCGAGCAGCACTAAAGCGAACAATACATCCACGCCGAAAATAAACATATTATTTTTGACAACATACTTGCTTACATAACCTAAATCCTTCGCTGCGATGTCAATCCCCACAACACCAAGCACAGTACCATCTTCATCAAAGAAAGGAACTCCCACGGACATATAAGATTCGCTTAGCTTATCGTGTAAAACTCCAGTGAAATAGTTTACCCCATTTTTGGCCATATTTACTTGATCAGTAGGAACTGTACAGGGAAAACCAATCGGTACATCTATTGTACTAGGTGAAAATGCTGTAACCATCACTTTGGATACGTCGCTTTCATCTAACAGCAAAATGTAAATATAGAGCGCATTTACACGTTTCCGATACTCATCCAAATATTGCTTTACATTTTTACGATGTTCATCATCCGTTTTGGTCAAAAGAAACTGCTTATAAACTGATTTATCCAAGCCATCTGCAATTTCCGTTGCGATTTCTGTATACTGCTTCGCCAGCGTCATCTCTGCTGATTTAGTCGTATAATGGTATGTTGAAAATAGTTTAATGCCGATAAGCACACTTAATATTGCAATGGATAAAACGATAAAATAGATCATTCTTTTTTTTGTATACACGATGTCTGGTTTCATTTACTTAATCCTTTTCATTACAACTATAATTGATTATAATCGGAAATTTATGAGGCAGTATGCTACTACTCAGCCATCACTGTTTGATTTCTTCCGGCATGCTTGGCTTTGTAAAGCGCTTGATCTGCAAGTGAAAATAATTCATCAGCCGTATGTGCCTGAGATGGGAACTGAGCTACTCCAAGTGAAACGGTAACGATCTGCTTGAGATGATTCTCACTGTTCTCTATCGTCGTGCGGATTCTCTCAGCGACTTCAAAGGCAGCACTTGGAGTGGCATGCGGCAAGAGAACAACAAACTCTTCCCCTCCATAGCGGCTGCAAATATCATCCGGTTTTACAGATAACTTAATTATTTTAGCCAAATGCTGAAGCACTCTGTCTCCTTCTTGATGCCCGTATGTATCATTGATAGATTTGAATCGATCAATATCCAGCACAACGATGGAATAGGGCTTCTGCTCCTCTACCCACTTCATCATAATCGTCTCTAACGTTCTTCTATTGTTTAATCCAGTCAAAACATCGGTCATCGCCGCTTGTGTCAATTGATCGGTTTGTTTCTTAATGCCATTCATCGCAAGAATAACCGTTTTGGTCAATAAATCGGCTTCTCTGTTCCAATGATGTTTCATCGCAGGTATTGGAACTTCTACTTTCCCCATTTTACTAACGATGTTGGCAAGCGTTACAAATGGTTTAGCTAATCGGCGGGCAAACCAAGTCGTCACGAGCATCAAAATAAAAAATGGTATCAGGGTGTATAGCAGGATCGCTTGAATATGATTATTCAATTGCTCCTTGACGATACTTATTGGAGAAAGCACAACGACCCCCCATTGATTCTCTGGAACGTAGGCGTATCCGGCAAGCAATCTCACACCATCTGCATCTACAGTGAGCTCTTGTCCACTCTTCCCATTAACCAGCTTCTGAACGATCGGATTAGAGGTAACATCCATCCCAATTTGGTCTGTATCAGGATCGTACATCAGGTGACCATCTGAACCCACAACATAAAAGTAGGAGCCATTATCATCAAGGTTTTCATTACCGAATATCATATTCAGAACGTTATTTTGTTGTAAATAGATGCTCCCACCGATAAAGCCACGATAAACGCCTTCTTGATCAAATAATGGCTCACTTATAAATACGATGAGGTGTTTCGTAGTTGCGCTCCTATAGGGCTTAGATAGATATGGCTTTCGCATAGCCAATGCTTCCTTCGCTGCCTCTGTTTTAATAGGCTCTCCAACCTTGCCGATAGACGACGGGGAAAGAGTACGCATTAACCCCTTCTCATCTACTACGGCAATGGAATTGAAATAGTTGCTACTATTGCGAATTAACTCAAGATACTTTTCAGAATCTTCAAGCTCCATCTCACGATTTAAAGAATAGAAGTTAGCAGCGTTATTAAGACTGCTTCGCATCGATTCAAATAAGGAACCCATCGTTATACTCATTTTTGATGCGGTCGAAAGATTTAAAGTAAGTGTTGTTTCATACAACGCTTGTTTCTTGGATTGGTAGGATGCGAAAAGCGAAATGGTTAACATAAGAAAGACCGAAATGGAGACCAAACCTATCAATAGCGTTGTCAGGCTCACTTTTTTCTTTTGGATAGGTTTCGTCATAAGTACCTGTATCATATCTTTACCTTCTTTAAACGATGATACTACTAATTATTCGACGAGATTCGACAAATACCTCTTTCATTTTTGGTTTATTTTCCATAATTAGATAGTCAATTTCAATAGTTGTTTTTATTTGTACAAAAAAATAAGACAGCACTCTTTGCCACAGTGCCGTCCGATTAGGTTACTATGTTAGATTTGTAATTCACCAAGCTTGATTAGCTCGACAACCGCTTGTGAACGACCTTTTACGTTCAGCTTCTGCATGACATTAGAAATATGGTTGCGGACGGTCTTCTCACTGATGAAAAGTTGTTGTGCAATATCTCTTGTTGTCTTATCCTGTACTAACAGCTCGAATACCTCGCGTTCACGATGCGTCAATAAAAACTTGCTCTTATGGTCGCTGCCCTTCAATGTTTGTCACCCCTCCTTGCGCGGGTTTTTATGGTTTAACAAGGTTAAGGGATACAGTCAACTTATACTATGAAGGGGCGATACCATTGGTGCTGTTATGAAGGGGAAATGGGCTCTATTGCTAATTATATCTTCGCATGAATGATTAGCCGGTGCGTGGGGTTAACAATGGGATCACAGGTGATCAACGTCAGAAGCTTATCCTTATTATTGTAATTTAAGACAGATACGTCTGTTGGCTCCACAATGGATACTTTATATACGGTGTATGTAAAAGTTTCATCTTTTGTATCCACGACGATTTTATCTCCGACCTCGACTTCTCCAAGCCGATTAAACAGCCTTCCCTTGGAGCGCATCCGGTGACCAGCTATCGCTGCGTTGCCGACTTGACCGATTGCCGTAGTTTCCTTCAAGTGAGCTGTAGCCGATTTCAAATTCTTCTGGGTTGCACCCTCAACCACAGGCAGCTTGAGCTTTATTTTATCTATCTTGATCGTTGCAATCGGTGCGATCTTCTGTGCTTTTGGAGCCTCTGTAGGGGTAGGTACCGGTGTAGTTGCAGTTGCTTCCGTAGGTGATCGAATCGGCGTCTCAGTCGCTACCGATTCCTCGTTGAACAGGTCTGTCAATTGTTCATATTGCTGCTGCGCTTGCTGCTCTGCGCTTACATCAAAGCTTGCCTCGTCCCAGCTCGCCATCAGCTTATCTTGCTGACGGTTCTCATACCATTCATTCGCTTTCGGATACAGCAGTATGAGAATACCTACGACAACCAATGCATAAGAAAATACTCTTTTCATTTTCCCCACCTTCCGCTAGCTGCTCTCAGTCTGTGGTCCTTTCGCCGCAAAAACCCATTTTTTACTCCCGTAAAAGTTAAGGACAACCGTTACCACCGTTACAATAAGCTTCGATACAACCTCGTTCAATCCCCACCACTCGTTAAAGGCCATCAGCAGCAGTAAAGTAACCCCGAGTAACATACCGTTCCATACGATGAATCGCATACTCCTATTCAGCTGCTGCGGTCTTGGAGCCTCATTTTCCTTCTTACCAAAAGTATATCGGCTATTTAGCACAAAGCTATTAATCATGCCTGCACCGTAAGCGATCACCTGTGCAAGTAAATAATACGCGCCAAACCAAATGAGGATGGTGAACATAAGAAAATCGATGAACGTATTAAGCAGTCCCACTATATTGAACATTATAAATTGTGCGATGGACCCTTTAGATGCTTGGTTAGATACTGCTTTAGACATATTTTTTAACCCGATCAACATCAGCAGCATCCACGGATTGGTTGTCTTCTTTCACTGGGAAGCCTTGAGCCTCGCGTACGATATATAAGGGGCGATTTTTGGATTCATCATAAATCCGGCCAATATATTCACCGATAATGCCTAGGAGCATCAATATAATTCCGTTAAATAAAAGGTTTACTGCCACAATGGAAGCCCAGCCGGCAATCGTAGTGCCCGTAAACAGCTTCTGGAATATAACGACTAACAAATACAAAAAGCTCGAAATAGATAAAGTGAAGCCAATATAGGTGGCAATTTTCAATGGCTTGTAGGAGAACGAGGTTATCCCGTCTAGCGCAAAAGCAATCATTTTCTTAAGCGGATATTTCGTCTCACCTGCAAAACGCTCTTCCCGCTCGTATTCGACCATCGTCTGATTAAAGCCGATCCAGCTAACCAAGCCGCGCACGAAGCGATTTTTTTCCTTCAAACCTCGCAGCACGTCACATACCTTGCGGTCAATTAAACGGAAATCCCCCGTATCGACGGGGATATCCACGTTCGTTAGGCTTCGCAGCGTGCGATAAAAGAGCTTCGCGGTCATTTTTTTGAACATCGTCTCGCCTTTGCGCTTTAGACGTTTGCCATAAACGACCTCAAAGCCCTCCTTCCACTTCGCGATCATATCGATAATGACCTCCGGTGGGTCTTGAAGATCCGCATCAATGACGACAATCGCATCACCCTGCGCATAGTCCATTCCGGCTGAAATCGCGATTTGATGCCCAAAATTACGTGAGAAATTAATCAAGCGGACATTTGGATCGAAATCGCAGATCATGGAAACTAATTCGACCGTACGATCTTTACTTCCATCATTGACGAAAATAAGCTCATAAGGTTCGTTCGTGTTGTCCATGACCAGCTTCAGCCGCTCATACGTATGCTCGATAACTTCTTCTTCGTTGTACATAGGAACGATAACACTGTATTTTACAGCCGATAGTTTCATCCAGATACCCCTTTCTTATATTTTAAAATAACCAGCTTGGGAACCAGCGCAGCACATGCTCTACATACCAGCTTTTCACGGTCATACCGGATAATGCAGGATAGTACATCACAAATAACAAAATCGCAACGGCCACAAAAACATTTCGAACCCGCTTAAAGTTCGGACGTTTCTCTTCGATTATCTTAAACATATAGACCAAGCTCAGAATGATGAACGGCACCATCGCAAAATAGTGATAAAGGAACGTAAGCCGTGTTACAAGCATCCAAGGCACATATTGTGCCAGGAAAGCGATCCATATCGTATACATCGCTTTGTCTCTTCGTTTGATACTAATCCATATCGTCGCTGCCATTGCAAAAATGCCTGCCCACCAAATGAGTGGATTGCCCATCGCTACAATAGTCGATTTCAAGCCAGCAGCCATATTGTCGCCTGAATAATACCATACCGGCCTCTTCATGAATGGCCACTCCCACCAAGAGGATGAGAAAGGATGCGTCGATACGAGCTTGCTATGATAGCTGAACATATGCTTCTGATAATCAACAAGACTTTTTAAGGTATACCCTTCATCCATTACAGTCAGCACCGGAATGTAGGATAACGCATAAATCGTCAGCGGAATAACGATATAAAAGACGAGACAAACCGCTAGCGTTATGATCGTATAACGAGGGAATACTTTTATAATATGCTGCAACTTGTCTTGACTAAAAACAGCCTCTTTCTTACTCTCTTTCAGAACACGTTTGGCAGCTGCATACTCCTTATAGCGATCAAATAAAGATAACCCGAGCATAATAGCTAAGCCTGCGCCCCCATAGAGCACGATCCACTTCGAAGCAACACCGATTCCAAAAAACAAACCGGCTAAAAACAACGGCAGCAGAGTAACACTCAGTTTAACCCGATAGAAGCTTAACGAATAATATTTGTGCATGAAATAAAACATCAGCATAATGAAGAACACGCCGTAAACATCAATCGTCGCAATTCTAGTCTGCGTAAAATGCATAAAATCGGCTGCTAACAATGCAGTGGCCACTCCAGCATAACTACTTGTTTTGAACAGCCTCCTCGCGAATACATACATTAACGGCAGCATCGCAATTCCAAACACCGTGCCAGCAATGCGCCAGCCAAACGGATGAAGTCCAAACAGCTTTATGCCTAGTGCGATAATGATTTTGCCAAGCGGCGGATGTGTATTCTCGTAAGCTACAATATGCTCTAAGTGCTCATAAGCAGTACGGGCGTGATAAATTTCATCGAAATAAGATCCGTTCATATAAGTTGCTTCATACTTCGCGCGCTGCTGTTCGTCAAAGAGCAATGATACGCTGCCTCTTTTGGCATCCTTCGCTTGCTCATCATTTATTCCGACGATGGATAACGGTATTTTGTTGCCTTGCTCGTAAATCGCCATCTCATGCATAGAGAAGCCCGTTTGATCCGTGGTAAGCTTCACATACCGAGCTGCAAGCGCCGCTGGCTGACTGTTCCAAGTAAATACAGCAACGTGGCTGCTGTCGATTTCCATTACATTATCCCAATCGACTCCATTTTGACTAAATTCATATTTGTATTTCCCTGTTCCAACTCCGCCAAAGCTGTTGATGCGATCAAGCTGCTTGACCTCTCCCAAATCAACGTAAAAGCTTTGTCCAACCGTCGAAGGCTGCCATGCTGTTACCGGCCCCTTCATCTCGCCTAGCTGGAATAGCGCGACGACCGCATAAATAAGCGTGATCGCCCCCATCCATATCCAATCCTTGCGCGCGAATCGAGCTTTCTCTTGCTTCACTCTTGAAACTGATTCCACTTTGAATGCTGTCAGCGTCTTATAATCCGACTGTTTGCGTTCATCCTCCAGCAATGGTTGGATAAGCTTCAATCTCCCGCGTGCATAATTATCATATCCGATATAAAGCAAGTAAAGCATCAGTCCAACATTTGCTAGTGAGCACAATAGGACAATCCCACTAAAAGGAACGTTCGTGCTCACCTTACTGTAGTCAAGCACATAAGTTATATTGATAAAGCTCGTCAGACTGAATCCGAAATAAACCATTAGCATCCTACGATCGAGCGATTGTATAAAGGCAAAGACTCCTAGCAGCAATACAGGAAACAGATAGCGTTCATGCATCTTCGTTACACCCATAAATACGACAACAATAAGCACCATCGCGATATAATAAGAACGCTTCGACGATTCATCGTTACGTTTTAGCAGTGCAAAAAAAGCGGCTATCGCAACGGCTGCTAAAATGAAGATCGTCCCCCAGGTTTGGAACGAAAACAGCAGCCACGTATCCGTAATCGGCTTCCAATTTGCATCGCTTAACGCATAGAAGTTAAAAGCGTTCAGCGTCGCATACGGATAAGAGGATAAAGTGCCTGAGTACAACTTAATAAGACCCGAAAGCCCGCTGTTGCCCCAAAAGAACGGAAGAGCTAACAATATAAATGTAGTAAAGCCGTAAAACGCGCTGACCGGAATCTTTTTCCAATCCTTGCGATAAACGAACCACAACAGCAGCACAGGCATAAAAATGAACGCTTGCGGCTTAATAAGCGCAGCAATAGCAAACAAAACAGAAGCGCGCTCGATTTTATTTTCGACCAGCCCTTGAATAGACAGTACAAGCACCAGTGCAAATATCGAATCCACTTGCCCCCATGCGGCAGAATCTACAATAATTGCAGGATTGAACAAGAATAGCATTGCAAGTCCTAACGAAACCGAATAACCTGCTTTCTTCTTGCCTGTCTGAAAAATGAAATACGCGGCAGCCAAATCGGCTAAAATCGCCGGGAGCTTAAATAGAAGCATGGCCGCATTTGAGGCTGAATCAAGCGACAGCATATCTTTTATCAAGCCTAATACATACAGAATATAAATATAACCGGGAGGGTAATCTACAAACATTCCCGAATGGTAAAATCCAGAAAGCCCCTGCTTCGCGGCATGGTCAGCCCAAGCCATAAACAAAGCAATATCATTCGCATAACCACTGCTTGAAACAGCTATCCAAAGACGCAGAATCAAAGCCCCGAGGAACACGAATACAAGAATGGTTTTATGTAAATGTTGTTTCTCGTCAAGCCAGCTTCTCTCACGAAGCAGCTTTTTATAGATGATGGCAAAAAATAAACTGAACAGCGCTCCAAACAAAATCAGAGGAAGGACAGAGCCGCCCGAAGCCGAGGCTTCCGTGCCTTGGCTTGTCTCCGTAGGCACCAAGCTAAACACCTCTGCACCTGAAGGAGCTTTCGATACCTTCTCTACACTGACGTCATCAAAAAACGCTTTCCCGGTATTAATGCTTCCGTAACCGCCTAGACTAGCGCCGAATGTAATACTCTTCTGCTCCTTGCCCGTCTTCGCGTAAAAATGAACGTAAGCCCACTTTCCATTTGTATCCTTCACTTCAGGATAAGTTACAGCTACGCCGTCAACGAAAAAATGGGCTCCTGTTGCATCCAAACCGATTTGCTCCGTCTTCACATATCCGGCAAATTTATAGGTCGTTTTCGGTTTAACTTTTATCGTTTGTGTCCAACGTGAATGGTTGGCTTCCTTATTCTCAAGCACGACCGAATATTTTCCTGTATGGGTCTCTACATCGCTGATCGTATAAGATGTGATCTGCTCTTCCTTTAAATAGGCATCATGGCCCCAATCATTGGGTATGACGTCCGTTACGTTCTCAAAGCTAGCATTTTTCAATAGATTATTCGCAGCTTGTCCGATTGCGGCAGGCCATAGAAAAGTTAAGAGTAGGATGGTAATTACAGTGCGAATGGACATTTTCATCATCGTTCCAGTTTCCACCTCATATCGGCATTAGTACTAGCTTCTACAGTAACATACCACTTAACTTTATTAGATAATAGTTCGATGGTCAATGAAATAAACAAAGAAATGCAGCCGTCCTCTGAGAAGGACAGGCTGCATTTATCATGAATAGGACTACAATCTTCAATTTGCTAACGGTTCTTCATCACTAGCCGCTTCCGCTTCGGCCACAGAGGCTGTTGTCGCGCTAAGACGGCGCAGCGAAGACCAAATGAATCGATTGCTGTTCCCTGTCGGTTTCACCTTATCAATAACGCCCATTCTTGCATACAGTGAGGTCAAGTATTTGGGGTTCACAATCGCTTTGGACAGTATCTGTTTAAGCCCAGCTGCCGAATGAAAACAGACCGGCGCGTTTCGAATATAATATACGAACCCAGGCTTACGATAAAAAATAACGGGTTTTGCGCTGATAAGAGCCTCGTATGCGACAGAGGAGTACGGTGTTATCACTACGTCTGATCGGTCAATCATCTCGTTGAGCGGCAATATGCCATGTCTAAAAATTTTAGACTTTCTGCATCTCAAGCTTTTCCGAAAATACGAACTGTTACCTTGATCCGGATGCAATTTATACGAAACGGCAATTTTTCCATCGTAAGGTTTGGCTGCCTGCTCTATGGTTCGAATAAGAGTTTTATTGTGTTGATTACCTAATGGTTGTAATGCAACAAGCACATGCAGCTGAGCGCTGCCCATTTTGGCGGCGGCATTATTGCCTGTAGGTAAATTACGGTAAAAACATGGTCCGCTGACGGCAATTTTGTTAGGCGCCGCTCCGTAAGATTTAAGAAAATCCGCATGGGACTTGCCCCATACGAAGTTAAGGTCTGCATTGACAGGAAAATGTGCAAGCGGAGCCATTAATCCGTGTTGGACGTTAACCGTGTGCACGTTGCGCGATTGAGCAAAAGATGTCATCAACGCCCCGTGATGATTGATGGTCGATCCGTAGACTGTACGACGAATGGAATATCGGTCGAACAGGGTATGCACGCGGCGTACATCCAGCATCGCCTTTTTGACGCGCCTCGTGAGCCACGATCGAAAGCCAGCTTTACGGAAAACGGCTGGCGTATGGACGGAGGATAATATTGTGCGCAGCTGTCTCATTGTCTTTTGGGCCATAGCAGGAGAAAGCTGTGCTGGTGGAAGTCTTGGCAAGAAAATGAGCGGACGGCATTCCTTCATCTTCAACATAGATTGGTATTCGCGAGGGTAATGGGCGACATACAAAATCTTTTCTCCTCCCGAATCTTTCGACATGCCGAATAGTTCAGCGCGGACAATCGTATAGCCGGATTTATGAAGATTGGGCTTAGAAGGCACGAGATAAGGACTGCAAGCGGCTTGCAAATTGCGGATTGACCCTGTTTTTTTCCGCTTCGCATTGCCGAAAGCCTTGGAATGATGCAACGCATATTTCTGAAAATCCCGCAAGATCAAGATGCCGAGCGGCACATTGTCGTAGCTAAGCGACTTGCAGGCTTTCAGGAAATCGATACTATGCCGCCAAATAGTCCAAGTTTTATTATGCATGTGAACCTCTATACCTCCCCATAGACTGACAAAATTGAAACCAATTGCTCTATTGAAGCCTTAGTAGCTTTATCCGAACGGTATAGAGTAACTACAGACGGCTGGAAGTGTCGAAATTTAAGTTTCCCTCTGGATACAGGAAGAACGACATACAATTCGTTATCTTCAACTAAAGTTGTTAATTCGTCTTCAGTAAGCAATTCCTCATGAAGTTTCTCCCCCGGCCGAATACCAACAATCCGCACGACCGGCAATGGCAATCCTTTATTCAGGCAATACTGCTGAACGGCAAGGCTCAAGTCCTCCAGCTTCAACGACTCCATCTTCAAAATAAAAGTCTCTCCGCCTTCACAATAGCAAGCTGCTTTAATTGTCAAGTTGGCCGCCTCTTGAATAGACATAAAAAAACGAGTCATGTTGGGGTCCGTGATCGTCATTGGTTTTCCGGTCAAAGCTTGATTCATCAGAACGGGAAATACAGAGCCCCTCGAGCCGATCACATTGCCGAAACGTACAGAGCAAAATTTCGTGTCCTTATTATTCAGCATGTAGTTCGCTTGCTTGAACAATTTTTCAGTAATCAACTTGGTAGCACCCATTGTGTTGCTGGGGTTGATTGCCTTGTCGGTACTGATGTTTATGACCTTCTTAACTTTATTCAAGATACTGGCGCGAATGACGTTGTCACTGCCGTAATTGTTTGTTTTCACCGCTTCGAACGGATTTTCCTCACAGATGGGAACCTGCTTCAAAGCTGCTGCATGAAACACGTAATCCATCCCTCTTACGGCAAAGTTTACGGAATCATAATCGCGTATATCACCCAGTATGAATTGAAGCCGTTTTTCGTTCGCATATTTCAGCTTCATTAAATACTGCTTCGTATCGTCTCGGTTAAATACGACGATTTGTTCCGGCTCGTAAGTAAGCAGCGTTGAAACGATCTGTTCGCCAATGGAGCCGGTACCTCCGGTTACTAAAATTTTTTTATTTCTGAAAAAGCTAGATATCTGTTGGGATGATATGGACATCATTCCCCCTCCTTCGAGATGAATGGCTGCAATTTAGACTCGTTTAAGAAAAGCGCTCTGCACGATGCGGGCGACATATTAGAGACAGCTGCGGATTGGTTGTCTAATACTCTATGGTATGTTTTGAGAGAATTTATGGTTATAGGTAATTCATCTATCTTTGCGATTTAAAAGAGAAGATAGGCAAACCATCAGGAGCAACAACTGACCGGAATAAATATAGTAATAGTAGACTGTTTCTTATCAAAACTGCATCGGAAAGGATCGATAATAAATGGAAGTTCCTTTATCCAGACCTGATATTACTAATTTAGAAAAAAAATACGTGATGAAGGTGTTAAACTCCGGGCAGCTCAGCTTCGGAGCAACGCTTCTCCAGTTTGAACAAAGCTTTTGCGATACATTTAATGTCTCCTATGCAGCAGCTATGAACAGCGGAACAAGCGCACTTCATGTTGCTGTCAAAGCGCTAGGGCTGCACACCGGCGACGAAGTGATCACTACGCCGTACAGTTTTGTCGCATCTGGCAACTGCTTGCTTTACGAAGGTCTCAAACCCGTATTCGTCGATATCGACTCGGATACGTTTAACATCGATACAACGCTGATCGAACCGGCCATTACGCCGAATACGAAAGCGATCTTGGTCGTGCATGTATTCGGTCAGCCATGTAATATGGACGAGATTCAGAGAATTGCGGATAAGCATAAGCTCTTTATTATTGAAGATGCATGCGAAGCAATAGGAGCCACCTGGAAAGGCAAGCCGGTCGGTACGCTCGGAGATATGGGCGTCTTCGCTTTTTATCCAAACAAACAAATTACGACCGGGGAAGGCGGCATACTGATTACAGATAACGAGCGTTATTTTAAACTTGCCAGCAGTCTCCGCAACCAAGGACGCGATCCGGGAAGTGACTGGCTGACACATGATCGCATCGGTTACAACTATCGAATGTCCGATCTGCAGGCTGCTGTCGGATTGGCTCAGATGGAAAGGTTGACGACGATTTTGTCCAAGCGCGAGCGAGCTGCAGCGCATTATACTCGCTTGATTCTGAGAGCCGGGCTGCCTGTGAAAACATTAAAGCCGCTGCCTGATTCGACAATGAGTTGGTTCGTCTTTATCGTTATGCTTCCGGAAGGCACAAATCGCGATGTAGTGATCGCGCGGCTGGCGCGGAATGGCGTCCAAAGCAAGCCGTATTTCCCATCCATCCACTTATTTCCAGTCTACCGAAGCCAGTACGGGTTTAATCCCGGAGATTTCCCGGTCAGTGAAAGCACGTCCGATCGGACGATTGCCATCCCTTTCTATTCAAATATAACGTTCAAAGAGCAAACACATGTCGTTAAGAGTCTAAGCGAAGCGTTACAAGGGGAGGATTAACTACGATGGAGCTGAGGATCGGAAAACATACCATTTCGAATGCTCACCCGATGTACGTCATCGCGGAAATCGGTGTCAACCATAACGGCTCGCTTGAGACGGCCAAAGAAATGATCGTTTCCGCCCGCGATTGCGGCGCTGACGCTGTGAAATTTCAAATGTTCCGTAGCGAAGACCTCGTATCCGATCAGGCGGCGCTGGTCGAGTACCAGAAAGCTTCCACTTCCGATTCGACTCAGCTCGAGATGCTGCGCCGTCTGGAGCTGGACGAATCTGCGTTTCTCGAGCTGAAAAGCTTCTGTGATACGTTAGGCGTAACGTTTCTTGCCACCCCATTCGATACGAAGAGCGCCTACACGCTAAACCAAATGGGGATCGAGGCGTTTAAGATCGGGAGCGGCGACATCACCAATTTACAATTGCTTGCAGCCATCGGCTCCTTCCATAAGCCCGTCGTCCTATCTACCGGCATGACGACTTTAGGCGAGATTGAAACAGCCCTTGCCGTGCTGAAGCAAGCTCCGAAAGTGGCGCTGCTGCACTGTACCTCTGCTTATCCGGCTCCTTATGACAGTATTAACCTGCGCGTCATCGAAACGCTAAAGCCGGCTTTCGGCGGTATAATAGGCTACTCCGACCATTCGGTTGGGATGGAAGTGCCGATTGCTGCAGCCGCACTCGGATATAAGATTTTAGAGAAGCATTTTACGTTGGACCGCACAATGCCCGGACCAGACCACCAGGCATCGATGGAACCAGATCCGTTTAAACGGATGATCGAGGCGATTCGGCATGTCGAGCTGGCGCTTGGCATTACGCAGAAACGAGTGACTGAGGTGGAAGAGCAGACGAGGGAGTTGGTCCGTCGGGGCGTATATGCAGGTAAGGACTTACCTGCCGGTCACGTGATACAGGAGGCGGATCTGCAGCTATTACGACCTCTCGGGGAGATTGACGCCGCACAATATAAGCAGCTGCTCGGCAAAAAGACTACGCATTCGTTCAAGAAGGGCGAACCGCTCTCTTGGCTAGGGCTAGCGTAAGGAGGCCATTATGAATATTCTTTGCATCACGGGAACGAGGGCGGATTATGGTATTTACCGTCCTCTTCTTCTTGAGCTTCAACGTGATCCTAATATAGAGCTAAAGCTGGTCGCCACCGGCATGCATGTGCTGGACGAATACGGGAGCACGATTGATCAAATTCACAAGGATGGTTTATCCGTAGCAGGAACGCCGTCCATATTAGTAAAAGGCGATTCCACCTATGCGATGTCTCAGTCGGTCGGACTCGGGATCATTTATTTCTCCGATATTATCCACTATAACAAACCTGACTTCATTCTGCTGTTAGGCGACCGAGGCGAAATGCTCGCAGCAGCAATTGCAGCGCACTATCAAAATATCGGCATTGTCCATCTTCATGGCGGAGAGTGCAGCGGCTCGGCGGACGACATGGTACGCCACGCGATTTCGACGTTTGCTCATCTGCACTTCGTATCGAATGTAGAAGCTCAGCATTTCCTCGTCAACCGCGGCGAAGCGCATTGGCGAGTTATTCCGGTAGGTTCGCTTAGAAAAACGGAAATACAACGGGTTTACGAACTCAAGGCAACGGAACGCGAGCGGCTGCTGACCCATTATGAGCTTGCGACGACGCATCCCAAAGTACTCGTGGTCATGCACCCCGATTCGAAAGAACCGCTTTCGTTTGATGCGCAAATCGAACCTGTGCTGCAGTCGCTGCGCAGCATGAAGCAGACGCAGTTTATTATCATTGGTCCGAATAGCGACGCGGGCGGGGAAATATTCAAGGAAAAGCTGTACAGCTTCGTCAAAGAGAGTTCCCTTCGTCGTTACTATGCTTCGGTGCCTTCGAGCGATTATTTGTTCCTATTATCTCAGGTCGATTTGCTTGTTGGAAACACCAGCAGTGGCATCATTGAAGCGCCCTTCTTCCAACTGCCATTCGTCAATATCGGCGCAAGACAGAGAAACCGCACTCATGCAGCCAATGTCATTCATGTTGAATATGAAGAAACGAATATAACGGAGGCGATATCCGCTTTACTCGAGGCAAGCAGAAAGTCTAACGTAGAAAATCCTTATGACCTGTGCGACTTTCCGGAGAAGGAAATCGTGCACATGCTGAAACATTTGGTGCAACATCCGCAACTTCTGAATAAGCGATAAAAGCGGAACATTCCGTAATTCATGACACATGACCATACCCTCACCTGATCACCATCATATCTTGTATCATACTATTATTTAAAGGAGGGATAGCCCTGCATCCTCCCTATGTGGGCATTCTAGTAGACAATAAATTGCATCGCAAGATTTCCTCTGGAGCTCCGGACTATGAAAACGTCGACCTATACGTAAAGGCAGGTAAAAAATACGGCGTTATCCCCTGCTTCTTCCGAATCCGTGATCTTCGGATAGGACAATCAACTGTGAAGGCTTATGTTAAACGAAACCATGGTTACGTTCGAATGAATGTCCCTGCCCCCTCGGTCATACACAATCGGGCATTTATTTCAAGAAAAAGTCAAAATCGTCGATTGTCTTCGTTCCTGCATAACGGACGCCTGCTGTTTAATCGCCGAACTCGTTACGGTAAGCTGCATATTCACCGCTTGTTATGGGAAGACGCGGATTTACGCCCGCATATGCCAGCAACCGTCCGGGCAACAGCGGCCACCATTCAAAGGATGATGAATCAGTTCGACTCTCTGATTGTCAAGCCAAACAGCAGCAGTGTTGGGCTTGGCATCATGCGTATAGACCGAACGAGTGCTGGTTGGAAGTTGACGTATCCGATAGCAACCGTTTCCGTGAAACAAAAGTGGCGCTCCATCGAATGGAAAGGTAAAAACCTGCCCCCAATCCTTCGGAAACGCATTCGTAGCACGTTCTATATCGTGCAGCAGCTCTTGCCTCTCGCAACTTTCAAAGGGAGTCCCTTTGATCTGCGAGTCTCCGTACAGCGAACTGCGAGCGGCCACTGGGGTATGACCGGTATCGTAGCGAAAGTCGCTCCGAAGCACACATTCGTGACGAACGTAGCTCAAGGCGGTAGGACGTATCAATTGCACACTATATTAAAAAATGAATATGCGCATCTAAACATGGAAGAAATAGAAAAACGCATCTACAACCTTTCCATGAGAATTGCTTTCCAGCTATCCAAACGACTTCCTCATATGGCCGACTTAGGGCTCGACGTAGGCGTTACGACCGACGGGCATCCGATGTTCATCGAATGCAACGGCAGAGACCAGCGTTACACCTTTCGCGATGCCGGCATGCTGGACGTGTGGCGAGCTACCTATGATAATCCAATCGGTTACGCCAAATATCTGCTCGACAAACGCTCCGACAAATAAGCGTCGGAGCGTTCTGTTACGTAAAAGACCCGAAAGATAGACACTATGAAAAAAGTGCCCGTCTATCAGGTCTTTTGCGTTTATATTCAGAACTATACAGGATCAGCACCATTAATAGATTTCCATGAAAACGCCTGCTCTTCACCAACCGACTGCAGCAACGTCCGTCCTAGTAACTTGTCGAAATCGTCTGGGGCCATATCCGACCAAGCTTCCGTCCGCTTAAACTGAATATCCCTCTCCGTCAAGACCGATCCGATTGGCAAATCTCGCGCGGCAACCATTTGCTTGCGAGAATGCACATACTTTTTCTCATCCTCTTTCAGCTCGAATTTCGAAGGTCCACTCATTTGCGAAATCGTATTCGTATTTTCGGTAAATTGAATAAACGTATTTGCACCAATGGCGGATTCGTCGTCTATACGTTTGCTTACAAAATCCAACGTGACATGCTGTTCAAATACGCGCGCTCCGAGGCCATATGCTGCAGCATAAGCAACATACCTCTCTAGTTCGGAATGTGCTGCGGTATGATCTGCATACCCGACTGGAAAATCGAATATTTTTTCATACATAGGTATCTTTTGCAGATGCAGCGATGAAGGCGGCGTCGGATACTGCTGTATCCCATACATGAATACGATATTTCTCTTAGGAGACAGCATGTGAACGGTGTATTCGATATCGGACAATGTCGCTCCTCCCACGCCTACGAATAACGGCTGCTCCGCTTTTGACAGCTTCTCCAGCATGTAGGCATCATGCATGCTTGCCGCATGGATTGCCAAAGCATCAACTTTCTCATCGATTAGAAATGTAAGTCCCGGCAGCTCATCGGCCAATCCGACGATTGCCAGCTTGTTCATACGGCAGTGAGCGAATACCTCCTTCCATTGTTCGCGAGTTAGCAGCCACTTTTGCAAACGCCCAAATAAAGAATGGCTCGATGTCATGTAAGCATCCAATTCCAGCATAATATGAAGCTTCACCGCATCCGCACCCGACGATTTTAAATCATCGATCAATTGAAGCAAATAACTTAAGTTGCCTTCATGGTTGTACGCGGTTTCAGCTATTCGAAAAATAGAGGAAGGTTTTTCCTTTTGACTGAAATACGTTTCTATATCATTCATTCTGTTATGGCTCCTTCCTTAACTCCTATATATTTGTTCCTTCAACAGCAGCAACCGCTCCATTTGAACTTCATACAGCCGCTCGATCTCCGTCTTTTTATCCGAAGCAAGCTGTTTTTGTACAACGTTTCGATTGAACAAGGAAGCATAAGGCAGCCTATCTATTTCGCTTAAAATAGAGCCTAAGCTATGCCGTTCACCCAGAATCTCTCCTAACTGCTGCAAATACTGCAGATCCTCGTAGGTATCCAGGGTAAGCCTCACATCTCGGTATTCCTCATTACGAGCCTTTATAACGCGAACATCAAAAATATGAGGCTGATTTAACCAGTACCCCCATATTTCGGTATCCGAATCCGTGCCTTCCTTAAATGCAACCACGGTTTTCAAAGCTTCGTAACGAATGCCGTACAAAGAAGCCCCTAATGGGAGCCCATCTACATACATAAAGTCAGGTTTGCGCAGCAACGCCTCATTAGTCAATAAATTCGCATATTCGATCGCAAAAAAAGGGTTATCCGCGGTGATCGAAAGCACATAATCTAATCTATAAAATGTAGCAGCCTCATATAACCGAAGAAGCACATCATCCGGATGTCCCATAAAATAATGTATACGCTGAGCATGCGCGGCATCGACTAACGGCGAATCCTGCGGATTGGTCGAAGTGCACAGCACAATTTGATCTATTCGACTTACCAGCTTAGCCCTCTCAATGACGTGATCAATAACCGGCTTACTCCCAATATGAAGTAATAGTTTAAGAGGAAGTCTGGTTGATTTCAATCTAGCCGTAATCAGCACGCCGATTTTCATTGCATGATCCTCCTTTATAATAGCCCCTTTTCTTCAGTCACACTTCAACGTAAAGCTCATATATTCTATGACAAGCATGTGAAATATGATCTAGACACCTGTTTCAATGTATACAACTTAGCCAAAAATGGTTGACTGCCTCATGGCATGCGTCTCCCTTCTCTCATACGATACATAAAGGATTTATCCGCAGATTCAAGGGAGGTATAAATAGATGATAAACTCGCAACTTCGAGCATACGACTTGACTGCAAAATTCTTTCATACGTTTCGCAGCGTCAAGTACAAGCACGTTCCTGTCGTTAGGGCAATGGCCTATCCCTTCCATCTTGATGCCGTCAAATCTTTCAAAAGCTCCAAACGAACAGGCCAGAGGTGGATACGTAAACCCCGGCAATTATATGACAAGTTGGTCGCAAACGACGTCGTAATAACGGTGCCTTATAATCCGAGCCAGCTTGGAAAATCTAAAACGATATTTAGTTCTAAGGTTATAGAGGGATTAGGTATCAATATAAAACAAAATATCATTTGTATCGAAAAGAAGAACAGCCGGCGGTTGAAAGCTCCCTATTATAATCCGGAAGCATCCGGTCGTCTCCTAGCAGCCCACTACAATATGTTATTAAGTCAAATCAAGTCGATCGTGCGGAAGAAAGGCGTACATCCTTACTTCAAGCGTAAAGTTTTCATGAAATGGATTAAATCCCAGCTTCGCTCAGTTATGCGGAAAATCGATGGTATTGAACAGTTATTTTCAAAAAATAACATCAAGGCTGTCATTCAGTCCTCATCCGTAAATCCGATGGGCTACCTGCTCGTGCACATGGGCAAGCAGCGCCGCGTTCCTACGATGAATATTCAATACGGGCTGCTCGATACGTACCAGATTTTATCTACAAACGTAGATCATTACGTCGCCTGGGGCGATCAGCATCGAAAGCGGCTTACGCGATATGGTACTCCTCAACATAAGTTTCATATACTTGGGAACGCGCGGTTCGATCCCCTCTTTAATGGTAAATGGATGAATAAATCACAACTCTCTAGAAGAATGGGCATTAAAGGAAATAAAACGATATTTGTTTATCCTGAACAGCCTCTGAAGATGCGTTACAACCGGATCGTTATGCAGCGAGTCATTCGGGCTCTGCTTCCATTCCGCAAAAAAGTAGCGCTCCTCGTGAAGAAGCATCCTCGTCAAAAAGGTAGCGGATTATCTTCTGGCATGATGCGCAAATACCCATTTGCAAAGCTTATTCATAAGCGGTCAATCCGACTATATGATATGCTGAGCGGCGCGGACACTGTGTTTGTGCAGTTCTCAACTACTGGTCTCGAAGCCATGCTGATCCGTAAGCCCGTCATTGCGCTGTCCTTCTTCCCCAATACGAATAAACACGAATACTCTTATTACGCATCAAGCAAACTGCTAACCTCTGCGAAGGGACAAAAACAGCTTCGGACGATTGTATCGAAATTCTTGAAAGACAGCTCCTTTCGACGACTTATGCTAAATAAGCAGGAGAAATACCTTCTTGGCGCATACAGCGGCAGTGGGAACGCAAGAAAAAAAATTAATGAGTTAATGGTAACCATTTAATGAGAAGAAAAGGATTGAGCAGCATACTGGTTCTGCTCAACCCTTTTCACTTTTGGTTCAATTAATCCGCAATTGGCGGAAGTTCTCCAATTATTCGTGCAGGCACGCCGACTGCTTTGCTATAGTCAGGAACATCTCGGGTAACCACCGTTCCCGCTCCGATGACACAACCTTTTCCAATACGGATGCCAGGAATGACAACAGTACCAGTCCCAAGCTCGCTTAACCTCCCGACACTCACGTTTCCGGCAAGTCTGCAGCCTGGTCCGATGTTGACATAATCGCCGATCTGGCAATCATGATCGATTCCTGCCGCAGTATTTATTATACAGCCGCGTCCGATGACAGCGTCTGGATTAACAATGGAGCCAGCCATGACCGAGCTTCCTATTCCAAGTGTACTGCTAACCGCCAGTACGCTTGTTTCATGCACAGCAGAAATGACCGGACATCCAGCACGTAACAGCCATTCGACCTTGCTCCTTCGAATATGCGGATTGCCGATAGCGACATGCCAACCAGTTATTTTGCTGCGGTGAGACATCCGCGTCGTTTCCAAATCCTGCTCGATATCGTATTCAAGAAAGTAGGGATCAACGGCCTCCGGCGACATCGTAAAAACGACGATTCTCTCGTTTGGCTTTTGACTTTTGAAGATGTCTGTAATGACCTTCGCATGCCCTCCCGCTCCAATAATGCCTATCATGCTTTCACCATCCTGTTAATAAAGACCTTCTACTACTGTATGAATTGACGTTCGTCCCTGTCATTCCGTTCGTATGGAGGCAACAAGTTATTCATTCTCTTTATTGCCGCTCAGTTTCAGCAGCCAGCGAGTATAAAGCGAAGCTCTGCTATAAAGTGAAGCTATTGTCATATCGGAAGCCCGTACTCTCTTGCCAGATCGAAGCCTTGATGTGATCGGAGATTTAACGGAGGTGTACGGAATAGGTCTTATGCCATTCTGAATGACAAGATCCGGAGACCATTGCTACCAGCTGGCATGGGTCAGATGAATTCGGGAAGAACATAGACAAAGTCTCGGCAGTAGTTATAAAAGAAAAAGCCCATTCCGTTTATAGGAATAGACTAATCGCATTATATGAAAATATTAGACAAGTGGTTGAATCACAATAACAGGTGTACCAGCTGGACCAACTGGACCATCATCAATATATATAACATAAGAAGCTCCGCTCGTACCCGTTAATACCAATCCCGGTTTATTCGGCGCCGCACTGGCAGCAAGTTCCACTGTTGAAGTACCTGTAAGTGTACTTTGAGCTGGTGTATCCGTGACTATCACCTTAGATGCTGCTGTCACGCTAGTACCTACCGTTAGTGGACCGCTGGTGATGACGGTGTCGCCTGCAGCATTCCCGAGGATCGTATTGCCATTTACAGTCAAATTGCCCGTGACCGTCTCGTTCCCTGTGACTGTTTCATTCCCGGATACAATCAAATCGGTGCCAACCGTTAGCGGACCGCTGGTGATGACGGTGTCGCCTGCAGCATTCCCGAGGTTCGTATTGCCATTTACAGTCAAGTTGCCCGTGACTGTTTCATTCCCGGATACAATCAGATCGGTGCCAACCGTTAGCGGACCGCTAGTGATGACGGTGTCGCCTGCA
>NZ_LGHP01000001.1:1047177-1131658 GCF_001280845.1 Bacillus sp. FJAT-28004 | reverse complement strand
TTCCCGAGGTTCGTATTGCCATTTACAGTCAAGTTGCCCGTGACCGTCTCGTTCCCTGTAACTGTTTCATTCCCGGATACAATCAAATCGGTGCCGACCGTTAGCGGACCGCTGGTGATGACGGTGTCGCCTGCAGCATTCCCGAGGTTTGTATTGCCATTTACAGTCAAGTTGCCCGTGACTGTTTCATTCCCGGATACAATCAAATCGGTGCCGACCGTTAGCGGACCGCTAGTGATTACGGTGTCGCCTGCATCATTCCCGAGGTTCGTATTGCCATTTACAGTCAAGTTGCCCGTGACTGTTTCATTCCCGGATACTATCAGATTGGTGCCAACAGATAGTGGACCGCTAGTGGTGACGGTGTCGCCTGCTGCGTTTCCAAGGGCCGTATTGCCATTTACAGTCAAATTTCCTGCTAGCGTCAAGTCTGGGCCTAACGTTAATCCGCCGTTGATGGTGATGTTGTTAACCGTCGTGTTGCCGCCGACAGCCAAATCACCCGTGATTGTTTCATCCCCCCCGATATTGACATTACCGGGCGCTGTTACCGTGTCAGCCGCCACATTCCCCAAGGTCGTGTTTCCATTCACAGTCACGTTGCCCGTGACCGCCAAATTCCTCCCGATGTTTGTATCGCCTGTAATCGTAGTGACATCGACTGACGAGTTCCCAAGCTTCGTATTCCCACGCACATCTAAAGTATTTGTAATTATTACATTGTCAAATGTAGCCAAACAATCAGCTCCTAACTAATATTATTTAAAATACATACTCGCGCTTCAACCCTTTCTTAAGAATGTATTACAAGTTAAATATACTCAAATATTTAAATAAGTTTACAGATAATTTCAATAATTATAAAAATATACTAGTGTTACTGATTAATGAATCTAGTATTTGGGTACAGCGCAGCATACGACCTAACACGCCTTTCCTTTACCCCATATTCGCCTGCAAGGCAACTGTAACAGGCAGAGCTTGTCTCAAATACACTCGATCCTTTACAGGTAAAAACATAAACCTCACAGAGTACATAAAAAGAGGCATTTCTTACTGGACGCCTCTCTATCACTAGCTGTACGACCCTTTCATATTATAAATAAAGAGGAAACAGCAGCTATGAAAACACAAAGGAGGATGAATGAGACAAATGAATATCCCAACTGGCATGAATGCAATATACAGTAACAGCGAAATCATTCAGGTTGAACTCAAAAAATGCAGGGACTGGCTTTCCTTTTCTTATACAGATGATGGTTGGCATTATCAGTCAGCGTTAATCAGACAGTATATAAACGATCCCACGCTTCAATATTCAAAGTCCATATTGAAACAATACTATGATAGGTTCCAACCCCATTGCTTGCAGGAAATACTATTTGAAAATAGGACGACGGATCTTCCTCCTATTCATAAAGCAGGACCGCCAATGCCTTGGCTCGCGAGCCCTCCTCGATTCGGAAAGATCTACCAACACTACGGGCCAAATACCGATTCTTTCATAAAAAACGAATTTTCCAGAACCATAGATATATTCGAACAATTAAATCAATCAAGCTATCAGCCTGAAAAATATCAGAATGGTTACATTAGAGGTTATTTTTTGAAAAATGGTTCCGATTACCGTTTTATAGTTACGAATGGTCATCACCGTATGGCTGCTCTTGCGATACTTAAGTATGAAACGATAAAAGTGATGATTGATCCAAAAATCTCGAGAGTATGCGATATTCAAGAGGTAAATGCTTGGATTAATGTCCGTAATGGCATTTACCCCCAAAAATTAGCTCTTGATATTTTTAATATACCGTTCACAAAAAATGGTAAAGAGAAGGCGCTATCACTTGGATTATATAGCAAAATATATTAGTTTTTAATCATTTGAACATAAGAAAGCGTTGCAAGGATTTCACTGCTGATCCTTCAGAGTTATCCTTGCGGCGCTTTCTTTGCTTAAGGTCTGTCAAAGACCATTAAAGGTCTCAACGGTCTTTGAATTGTTTCTTCTAACTTCGTATAGGTGAGAATCTGCGGCGATTTCAATTGGAGCATCTGATGAATGCCTTTCGTTCGGTGACCTCTTAATTTATTGCTTGTTTCTTCAATTGCAGGGGGCTCAATGAAAATAATGCGGCCAAGTTTAAAGATCGTATCAATAGCTTCTCTATATTCCTGAAAATGATGAACGATGCTCAATGCAAGCACGACGTCGTAATGTTGGTTGTTGGCCAGCTGCTTTAAATCGTTTGCATTCATAAGCCGTTGAATTAATGTAACATTTTTATTGTTGTTTTTTTCCATAATATCATGTATAAAATCGTTTGCTTCGATCATGGTTACCTTAGCATTGAAATCTTCAGCGATTCGATAGGAGAAATAACCTGCATTCGCCCCGATATCCAGCACAGTAAATGGCTGATCAAGCTTTTTCAAATACGATTTGATATGCTTATACCTATTAGCGCAATCTCTTAGTCCTTTATTCGTTAACCGTCCCTTTATCCAGATATCCTGATACATACCAATCTCCCTTCACTATCCCTATTTCATTTTCTTCTCCGACGTAATTTTCTTTTCCTCGTACGCTTTGGACGTACAGCGCTTGATGTAGAACTTTTTTGTGAAATCAAGTTACGAATCATTTTAAATGCTTCGTCTGCTGGACTTTTAGAAGTCTGAAGCGTATTGCTCAAAAACTGTTTCGATTGCTTCACTAATAGATTTCTGAGAGCTTCGCTGCGTATAAACTTGCTGACATAACTGCTCAATTGCTTGCTGTTTCTCGCAACCAATCCAGCTGAAGCTGTGACGAGATGTTGGTTGAAATCATTGTTGTGGTGATCGTAATTGTAAGGGATCGGTGGCTGCAGCACGATAATGGCTTTGTCCAGCATCGCTGCTTCTATGGCAGTGTTAGAGGATATCGTCATAACGATGTCGGCTGAGCTAAGGGCATCATACAAGCCTGCATCTTTAGAAAGCAGTTTCACCTGGGGAGAAGCGGTATATTTCGAATAGTCAACGGTATCGTTAGGATGAGGTTTTATTAGAAATGTAACAGGCTGCGAATGATTCGAAGCGCTAGAAATCCACCTCATGATTTCGTTGCTTACCGATGCTTCAAATGGCTGGGTCGTATAGAGGACAATTGTATGATTGGTCGGTACATTACTTCTGGCAAGAAATTTCTCTTTCGTGCTGGGCACCTCTTGCTTCGCGTGTTCAAACCTTAAATTACCCGTTATTATTATTTTCCCAGAATGAATGCCTCTCCTTTCAAGCCATTCTTTATAATTTTTACCCCATACAAAGTGATAAGAGGCCCTTGTCGGTATAAGGGAGCGGTCAGCGATTAGCAGTTGGGGAAAGTTTATAAAAGGGAGATTGAATTTATTCGCCAGTAACGCAAACGTCGTGCCGGGATTAACGATTTCCACATGATCGATTAAAACACCTACGGGCTTCTTGCGAATGAGATTTTCTAAAGCGTTGATCGTTTTTATTGACTTCACGGATTGTGCATACAGCCATTTTGAAAACTTCCGTGTTCCGAAAATAGGATGTCCACCGTTTTTAACGGTCAGTTGACGAATGCTGCGCTTTAACTTCCGAGTTATCTTAGGAGAAATTCTCTGTGCTCTAATCGCTTTAATATAATTGAATAGCTTAAAATTGCGAGGAAGTCTTTTCCCTTTTAAAGCCGCACGATCGTGTCGATCGGCAACAACGAGAATAACGGCCTGATTTACCATTTTATCGAGAGCAAAATCGATTAGCTTAGCCGGCATTATCGTTGTTGTACGGCGGCTTACCTTCGAAAGATCCCGTTGGATCTTTGGCTTTCGAAGCAGCGCGGATTGCACATCCCGCATTGTGACGAGCTTATGATTTCCTTTAATTTTGGCAACATATGAAGGACTTGTCATCTGTCCGTTTATAAATTTTTTAATGTAGACATGGAAAGGCCTGATTAAAGTGAGCGGAATCTCGATTCCTTTATGCCTAATCGCATGAAACTGCTCGAAAAACTCCTTCGTTAAACCGTATCTCAGCAAATTATGCGTATTAAGCTTCTCTTCTCCGTACATTTATACACCTTCCTTTCATCCGATTAATCTGAGTTTGCATTGATGATCAGCGAATATATACGTTCCCATCTATCGCATTGTTGTTCTATAGTGACCAAGGAAGCATGGTTGGAATTCTCGAGAAAGGCTTCTGTTTGCCGATAAAGTCCGGGTTTATACATAAGATCCAAATGATCCTCTAGAGAAGCTTGCTCGATAATCGCGCTTCCGATATGCTGAACCTGCAGCTGTTCTAATGGCCTCATGATCAATCGCCGCTCTCGGGTCATCAGCTCGACTCCCCAACGACCCGGTGATTCCCAGTTGGCATGGTACGAGAATAATGCTCCTTTATCCGTACAACCTGAACCGCTGAAAACAGAAGCCGCCGGATGCCAATCAAGACCTCCGGCCGTATAAGCATTCAATTGCCGCGGAATACCTCCTACATAGAATGCTAGATCTACCACATGAGTAGAATTGGCTAGGAACCAATTGTTTTTTACGGCAGGGGTTTTGTCTGACTGGGAAATAGCATGACTCCATTCCGAGAAATCGAAGTGGAACGAGCTTACTCCCTCGTCCTCCTGGATGAATTCAAGCACTTTAAGAGTAGAGGCATAGAACCTTCGGTTATAGCCCACATAAACATCCGCATTTCGCGCTTGAGCATCAATGCGAACCGCTTGCAGCTCGCTCCCATTCAAGCCGCCAGGTTTTTCAAGCAAAATTCTCCTCACTCCATAACTAAGCAGGAGATGCGCAGCAGATGCTAACTCCTCGACCGGGAGTACAACAATAGCCGTATTTGGAACATGTTCCGCATGGGCAAGCCATGTCTCAAATCCGCCGGTTATCGGTTGAATACCAGTCTCTTTCTCGAATTGCGAAGCGGACTGCTTTCCACGACCGATGACAACCATATTGCGACTCATTGCACGCAGAACATTCGCATAAGCTGCCCCCATCCTTCCGGTTCCAACAATTAAAATATCATTGGTCATGTGATTGGACATGTTGTCACCTCATCAGAAGTGATTGATTGATATTTTTCCAAGAGCGCCTTTATAAGTGGAAGATGAAGCTCAGAAGATTTGACGTATGTCGTTAATTCGCAGCTGCCCGTATCAAGAAGCTGCCTTACGACATGATGGGTAAGCTGACTCTGAAGCTTACTCGTGTAACTTAGTTCCTTTATTGCCCAGTTGCAGTCCTCATCTGCTATCCACGCCTTATGCTCAATTGGTCGGATCATGCAATGCATGCTTTCGGTCGAAATATGGATGTGCATGGGTGACTCTCCGGTTTCATAAGACGTCATGCTGATTCGAGCTTTAGCGGACTCTCCCGTTAAAGTTCCTGTAAACTCTATGAATCCGGATCGTTTACTTTCAATAACGTTATCACTTAGCTCATATCCGTTCAGAGAAAAGTGATAACAATTTGTCAAATACGCGAGCAGATCCAAATGATGAATCGCGTTCGAGCCAATGCCCAATTGCGTTCCGTTTACCCGATAATCAACCTTATGTGCCTTGTCTAGCTTTGTTTTTAATTGTTGGAAAAATGACATCATCCGCATCGGGCAATTCACCCAAGCCAAAACATTTTTTTCTCTTAATTTCTCTTCTATCTCTGCGTAATCGCACAGATTTTGGAATAACACTTTTTCTGAAATAATGTACTTCACTTTTTTTTCATTCAATAACTGCTCGATGATAGCTCTTCGTATATGGCTGTTGGTTGCAACGATAACAGCATCCAGTTCATAAGGCAGCTCCGTCATGCTCGTTAAATACTGTATTTCGTGAGCATGGATGGAATCCTTTACCAAATTCATTGATTGTTCAGCGCTCTGCAGTGATTGCAAGGATGGATCCACGACCCAAATCGAAAGCGCTCTGTCCATTAAGGCCAGCGCCTGCAAATGACGACTGCCGATTTGTCCGGCTCCGATGACAACAATGTTAGGATAATTCATACAAATCCCCCATTTACCAAGCGCTTAATCCACCATCGATGATAAAGTTCTGACCCGTGACATAGCTTGAAGCGTCGGATGCCAAGAAAATAAAGGCACCGACAATCTCATCCGGTTTTCCCATTCGGCCGAGAGGCGTCCTTGCTGCATACTTTTGCTGAAATGTTTCGTTTTGCCCGCTCGCGATGCCTCCGGGGGTAATAGCATTAACGCGAATGCCATGGCCTGCCCAATACGTAGCCAAATATCTTGTTAATCCGTATACGGCTGCTTTAGAAGCTGAATAAACGGCTGGAGAATTAATGGACCTCCCCAAAAAGAAAGATCCCTCGTAAATGCGATGGTCAGGTCCAAGCATTCCGTGGATCGAAGCCGTCTGAATAATGGAGCCCCCCGTTTTCTGTTGAATCATATATTTGCCCACCGCTTGCGCCACTAGAAACATCGCGTCAATATTTACGGACATAATTTGCCGCCATTGCTCCAAGGTATACTGCTCGAAAGGAGCAAAAAAGCTCTCCAAATCAGAAGATTTATTTGCTGCATTATTAAGAAGAATATCGATTGAGCCCATGCGATTAAAGATCGTGTCTACCATTCGTTTCACTTCATCCGGCGATGCAATATCACCGCCTAAGCCGATACAAACGGTACCGTAGGTTGCAGTCAACTCGTCTGCAAAAGATGAAGCAGCCTTCTCGTCTAAATCGATAACAGCCACGTTCGCACCGAACTCGGCCAAGCCCGAGCATATCCGTTTTCCAAGAATTCCGAGTCCACCTGTAACGATTGCCGTTTTCCCGTTTAATTCAAACATTGATTTATAATGAGAGTTCATCTAGCCTCACGCTTCTCCTTTCTTGGATGGATCTTCGTCCCGCCGCTAAAATTCGCATGATTGTTATGGTCGTTTCTGCGGGTACTGCCGGCTTCCTCGTTTCAACAGATCGAAAGAAATGCCATAACATCCGGCGGAACATCGAAAAGTTATCTCCGATATGAAATACGTCGTGCTTGCGGCTTCCGTAAACATCAATTTTGAATATCGGGGAAACATCTCCCAGACAGTCTATTTGCAGCAAGAGACCATTGTCGAAGGATACGGTCATTGAAAGATGACCGGCAGGCAGCGCCGTCACCTCATAAGGCGTCGTATCGATCAGCGGAAGAACAGCTTCAAGCATATGCACGCCGTATTTCTCCCAAGAACGAACCACTACGCATCGGATCAGCCTGATCTCCCCATAATCTGGAAGTAAGGCCCGAAGCCCGTCAAGCTCTTGTGCATACCGCATGCCCGAACAGGACATTAACAGTCCGCTCTCCAAATATGGTCGAAGCAGACGAAGTTGCTCCAAATTTGTGGTTAGCGGTTTGTCAACGAATACCGGGATTCCGTACTCCAGGAATGGCAACGCAAATTGATAATGCGATTCCTCGTCGTCTCTTGCTACGATAACCGCGTCTACCTTCCCGAGCATTTCGCGCCAATCGGCAAGACCATTCGGAATAAGACACGACTCGCACAAGCTTTGCGTAAGCTCTGCGTATTGCGACCAAGCATGAGTCACCTTTATGCCCTCAAAGCCGAATTCCGAAGCATCTCGTTTCGCAAGATAGTTATAGATCGGATCCCATCCGGCAGTTGCTAGCTTCGTAGGGTCATACCCATTCACGATAGCCGAGAAAGAGAAAGGATGTCCGTTACCTTCGGATAGTCCGATAACGCCAACCTTCATTACCACACTGTCCAACCCCCGTCGACGCAAACGTTTTGACCGGTCATGTAGCTGGAAGCATTCGAACATAGCAAGGCGACTGCACCTTTAATATCATCAGGGTCTCCGACACGATTCATCGGATTTTTCTCGGATAGGCTCCGAATGAAATCCATATGCTGCTGAGTAACCGGATGAGGGAATGCCCCGGGACTAAGACAGTTGACGCGAATACCGTAAGGAGACAGGAAGCTGGCTAAATATTTGGAAAACTGAATAACACCCGCTTTGGCAGCGCCGTAGCTAGGCGGGTTCGTGAAATGTACGCTGTCATAGATTCGATAATCAGGTGCAACGTGACCGTACATTGATGTGACATTCAAGATGACACCCTTCTTTGCTATTAATCCGGGGAGCGCTTCCTTCACGCATCTGAAGACTGAGGTCATGCTCATCTCAATGTCATACTGCCAATCCGCATCAGAAATCGATTCGAAGGAATTTTTGTTCCCGGACCAGGCATTATTGACGAGAATATCGACACCGTTGTAATCCGAGTTTATCTCTTGAAAGCATTGAATTATGGATTGTTTGTCCATTAAGTCTAACATCATTGCAGTAGCTTTAGCGCCCGTTATGCTGCTCTCGATTTCCTTGCATTTCTCTTCGCATTTCTTCAGATCTCTGCTCGCGATGATGACATGAGCGCCGAGCTCCGCCAGTGTTTCACAGATAGAAGTACCTAAATAACCAGCTCCTCCGGTCACAAGAGCGACTCTATCGCGAAGCGACAACAATTGATAAATGTCAGCCATTGATACTCCCTCTTTTCATGAGCAATTCGGCGAACAGAAAATCGATCTCGTCATCGATGTCAACAGAACGGCTCTTGGGCATCATGACGGCACCGCAACGATCTGACAGGACTGAAATGCTTGATCCTGAAATACTGTCTTTTGTAAATGCGTAAACTGCTCCATTCAATTGGCATGCTTCTGGAAGCTGCTGACGAGGCAGCCACGGAACGGCACCGTCAATGAACAGACTTGGCTTGCTCCCATCCATTTTCCAAGCGCGGAAAGGATGCAAGTCTGCCTCTTTGAATGTCGCGACGGAGCTTAGACCTTTCACCGGATTAGTCAATATAGATAAGCAGACACTAATATCCTCTGGCTTGCGTAGCGGGCAGGTTGGCTCCAAATAAACGATCAGCTCTGCCTGCTCTTTCTCGGCCTTCAATCTCTCCATGCAATATCGGATTACATCGATAGGCAAGGAATCATCCTGCGACAGACGATCCGGTCTCTGCATGACCTCTGCCCCATATTGATGAGCAACAGATGCGATGCTCGCATGATCCGTAGAGACAATCACACGATCGATCTCTTTTGTATCAAACGCTGTTTCGATGGTCCAAGCAATGAGAGGTTTTCCATTCATCATTTTAATATTTTTAAAAGGTATGCTTTTGCTTCCGCCACGGGCTGGAATAAGTGCGACGACTCTTTTATTATGAATCACTAGGCACGCTCCCTCCTTATACCATAAAATTCCAACAGACCTACTTTATAGTATGAGGTAAACGTAGAATGGTTATGGGATAACATCTATCTTTGAGAGTTTTCGTCGTATGAATATGAATTTATTAAAAATAGGACTAGGCATGAGTTCGGTTGCGAGCGGTACATAGGCTCTAGACTGCTATCCGTTCTTCATCTTGCATTGATTATCGTTCCTTGCAATTGGCTGGTACTTGAACGCTCCAAATATCATGATTCTCCGACCAGTCTATTTAAAGTATGTTACATTTTATGTTTGCCTATTTTAATGGGTAACCCCTATTTATGCCTAATTCAGGATACTTCTCATTTGCATAACCTATTGCTCTCTTTTAATAGATTGACAGTCAGATAGACAGATAGATAAGGCCGTCCTAGACATTAAAAAAAACCGGTTCAAGGAGTTGCAGCTCCCAAAACCGGTTTTCGTTTCACTTCATTACCAAATCAGTCGTAAATCATTCGTTTATCTTTGATGCTAAGGCTCTTAAGTTCCTTGTCGCCGGACTTCGCCGGAAATACTCGCTCGGCCATGGAATTAAATTCAGCAATAAAACCTTGGATTGGATGTCCAAGCTTCACATCGTTCATATAAGCATTCATGCGTCCGACAAAATCCGGATTGGCAGATACGTATACATGCTCCACGCTAGGTCTTAAACGCTTAACTTCACCAGCGATCTCATCTTTTATTTGAGCTGTAAGCATATGATGTCCCGTTGATAAGGTGCTCATTTGTCTACTCATTCGGACGCCTTCTTTGCCCATGTACCCGCTATTTGTACGACTCATCATTTTTGGGTTGCCTGTAGGCTTTTCTTCAACTAACGATACTGCGACATAAGCATTATGGTCGGTCAGCATGACATATGATGATTTAACCGTACCCATTTTTGTTATACTCTCGGCAATTTTTTCGCTCATTTCCATACGATAATTTTTATGCGACCCAATTATATTATTGCTGTTCAGCCTGCGGCCGTTCACACGGTTCTTTTCGTTCATCTGATCATCAGCAAAGCGCTTGTCCTTCAGTATATTACCATTTGCATCATACCTAATACTGTTTGAACGGATATTTTTATTGCCCACATCCCCTTGGTTTTCCATGCAGCCCGCAAGCATTGTGCTAAGCAACACGCCCGCAGACAATGCTATGATTCGTTTGCGCATTTAGCCATCCTCCATTTACGTTTGATTAGGCTTCAGATCCGTTCTTAGCGTTAGCCATTCGCATTCGAACTATTCATGACATTGACAAGATGGCAGCTATAAAGTAAATTAGGATCAGATACTAGTACTTGGTACTAATTTTGAAGGAGGTATTGAGGATGATGAACGATAGCATTCAATCCGTTATTAGCTCGAATGCCGCAATTACCGCTATCGGCACTTATGTTCCAGAACGAATTTTAACAAATGCCGATTTAGAGAAGCTTGTTGATACAAATGACGAGTGGATCGTGCAGCGTACCGGCATACAAGAGCGTCATATTGCGGCCGATGATCAATTTACGAGCCATCTTTGTTTCGCTGCTGTCCAAAATATGATTGAACGCTACAATATTAACGTGAACGATATCGATTATATTATTGTAGCTACGTCTACGCCTGATGCCGTATTTCCAAGTGTAGCTTCGCAGGTTCAGGCTCATTTTGGCATTGAAAACTGCGGAGCAGCAGACTTACAAGCCGCTTGCGCTGGATTTGCCGCTGCCATTCAGCTAGCTAACGGATTATTGCTTTCCGGTGCATATCGCAAAGTGTTGGTAATTGGAGCGGAGACATTATCCAAAATTACCGATTATTCAGACCGTTCCACATGTATATTATTTGGAGACGGAGCCGGAGCCTTCCTTATGGAATCATCGGATGACGGTGCAGGCGATGTGGTGTCTATGTATTCCAAAACAGATGGCGCACGCGGGCATCTGCTTTATCGTAGCAGTTTAGCTTCTGCCATAGGAGATCATGATATTCATACGAATGGAATGATCGTGCAAAATGGCCGTGAAGTATACCGATGGGCTGTAAGTCATGTAGCTGAAGGTGTAAAGCAGCTCATGGCAAGAAGCAACCTCTCAACAGAGGACATTGACTGGTTCATTCCTCACAGCGCGAATATGCGAATTATTGAAGCCCTTTGTGAGAGGACCGGCTTCTCGCTTGACCAAACTTTGTCCAGCATCAAACGGTTCGGTAATACTTCCGCCGCTTCTATTCCGCTCGCCATAGACGAAGCGGTCAAAGCAGGTACATTAAAGCAAGATCAGCTCATGCTTCTTTATGGGTTTGGAGGCGGCTTAACGCAAGCTGGGATCATTATTCGCTGGTCATTATAAGGATGGCGAACAGCCTTATTTCCTATCATGTATGCTCCAGACGAAACATAATAGGATATAAGGCTGTGCCCTGATTCGCTTTTTAATGCTGCTGCTCATATGCCAATCGGTGACCATTTTCAAAGCCTTTTGCAAACCCTTCATTATAACCATAGTTGAAAACCTGATCTAATGTTACTTGCTCGTTATTCTTCTTTCTAAGGCATTTCCTTTGTACTTTCTTTCTGCGCTGTAACGTCTTTTTTTTTCTCATTGCCATCAGTTTTGCCTCCAAGCCGTTGACGCATTGTAGATTACAATGCTTGCCGCAGATTGATCGGTACTATTATGGGTAGACCATCGGGAATATCAAGAAGCTCTGACACTGACAAGCTGACTTGCGGACGCATATTCATGTGCCATGCTTCAACTGCTAATGGACTAACGATTGCTCGCTTCATGCCATTTTCCATATAATACATATCGCCATTCGTCTTGACGCAAATAGATCCATGATGAATAGCAATTTTTCTGCCCCCTCGAACAAGATCCAATTTTAGCAGTGCTTCCTCCTCATTCAATTCTGGTCCAATGGTCCATTGCCTTAAAGCGATTTGAGACAACTGAATAACAGGTCCCTCCCATTTCCCTTTAATGGGCCTTCGAGAACAGTCCTCTATCCAATAAATCGTTTCAGTTAATCCTTTTACCGCAATCGATTGTGGATAAAACGCAGTTTCACCGAACCTTCGTTCATGTAATCTTATCGATCGACTAACGTCTGTCTGAATTAATAAGTTGTTGTTTGAAATGTCAGACAAAACCTTGTTCGGATTAATCCATTTATCCATATAGTAGAGCTGGGCTTCCTCTTTTGCTGCCTGTGCTTCACTGCTTGAAATCTCCTCATCTCTCGAAATGAGATGAACGAAAGCATCTCCTGCATAAACCAGCGAAAGTCCTTGAAGCCTTACTCTAATGCAATAGTCATTTTCATCGTATGGTCCTTCAAGGCAGCCTTCATCCAAAAAACCGACCTTCTCTAGCAGCTCGCGCCGAAACAACAAGCATTTTTTGGACAAATTCTCTGCAGTTCTCCATCTGGAAGGATCACTTATATTGTTCTTTGTTGCAAATTCCTGCATATCTTCCATGTTTCTGTAACTTGTCTCCATCCGTTGATCGCCGTTCATTCCATTCGACACCGCTCCTACCATTCCGATGCCAGGATTACTTTGCAAGGATATAAGCATATTGTCGAGCCAATTATCGGTACAGACTACATTGTTACTTAGCAGTAGCATCGTCGTTCCTTTGGCCATCATTAAGCCCCTGTTCGCCGCTCCTGCAAACCCATGATTATGCGATAAACTATGATATTTCACCATTCCGCCCTGCTGCTTCATATACTGCTCGATTCCATCTGATGAGTTGTTGTCGACGACGATGATTTCGTAGAACGAGTTTGTATAATTGATAATACTTTCAATGCATTGCTTAACGTTTTCGACCTCGTTATAGCACGGAATAATAATACTTGTTCCTTCAAAATTTGATTCGAAGCTTTTATAACCCGCATCTAATCCTTGTTGATAGCCTTCTTCCAAACCTTGTTTGTAACACTCAATGCTTTTGTTCACATTTATTTGCAAGCCACTTTTGTTATTGAGACGTTTGGCTTTCTTTTTAATTCGTCTCATCGGCGATCACCCCATTTCTGTCAAATGATCGATCAGTTAACAGAGGATTTTGACGCTTTTCGCGCACAAAATCCTCGTCTTGTTTCTATGCCTGCCGATTTAACCAGTCCCTGTCTTCTAACGGTATTTGTTGCTTGTTCGGCTGTTTTGTTAGATCCGATGCTTCCGCGTTCCAACTTTTCCCTTTTTCCGCTGACTGCTAGCGGCTGTTTTACTCCTGAGCCTCCGAGCGCCAGCTTCTCCCTCGTTACGCTGGCCGCTGACAGCTGCTCCTCGTGCCTTGTTACGCTCCTCACTGACAACTGCACAGATTAACGCTAGCACTTCTCCTGAAAGATGCTCTAACGTAATAGTCCCCTTACGAATGTGATTCCCTAGAATTGTATCTGCTTGCAAATGCTTGCCCGCTAACGACTCCAGCTGAACATGCTCGCCAATAACCGCACCGTGAACAAGCTTCGCTCCAGTTACTGCACCGTCCTGCAGTGCTATTTCGCCTACGCTCGCCGCTTCCATGTTTGCCGCTTGCACGGCATTTGGCTGCAGCTGCTTTGCACTAATTGACAGCTCGGCGATTTTGTCGGACGTAATCGCGCCTGCAGCTATATGCTCCGTCCCTACAGCTTCTGGCTTCAGTGCCGCAGCCCCAACAACACCGTTCTGCAGCTGTTTTTCACCTACGCTGTCTGCAGACAGCTTCTCTGATGTAATAGATTCATCCACCAAATGAGCGCTGCGTATGCTATTCTCGCACAAGTGGATACCAAGCACAGAACCACCCGCCAGCTTACTGCTTGAGACCGACTCATTGGCTAACTGCGCCATCCCTACTGCCCCATAACCAATATGTTCCTCACGAACCGCATGGGGCGCAAGCTTATCTTTATTAATAATTCCGTCATGCAAATGCTTGCTCTCAATGGCGTTCTTCGCAAGCTGCTTCGTTGATACCGAGTCTGCTGCCAAATGAGATTGGAGTACTTGCGCATCAGCGATTTTATCCGAAGTGACGCTGAAACGGCTAAGATGGCGGTTTAGCACCGCATCGTTTGACAGCTTCTGCGCATTCACGCTTTGGTCGGAAAGCTTCGCCGACGTTACCGACTGATCAGCGAGATGTTCACTTTTAACGGCCTCTTCCTGCAGGTGCGATGAAGAAACCGAGTTGACTGCTAATTTTTCCGAGTCGACTGCTCCCGGTTTCAAATGAACGGAATCTAACGCTTCCTTAGCAATCTTATCGCCTGTAACGGCTCCATCGCGCAGCTTCGACTGCGTAACAGCGCCGTCTGCGAGCTTCGAACTGTTAATAGCATCATTAGCTAAATTTTCCGCGCGAATCGCTCCGCTTCTTATTTTTCCCGATGTAATCGACTGTTCGGCCAACAGCTCCGAATTAATCACAAATAGCTTTAAATGCTTGGCGTCAATTGAGCCCTCTGCTATATTGTGCGCGCTAATCGTGCGGTCAGCGAGCTTCTCCGACGTAATGCTTCCATTCTGCAGCTTGCTTCCATTGATGGAGAGGTCCAAAATTTTATCTCCGGATATCGCGTTGTTCGTCAAATGGTCCCCGGTAATCGTCTGAATCGCAATTTTAGAAGAGTAAATGGCGCCATCCGCAATATGAATGCCTTCAACTGCATAATCGGCAATGGCGCCCGCTTGAACGCTTCCTGCTCCGAGCTTACTGCTGATGATCGCACCGGGAGCAATTTTGTCTGCGGAAACCGCAAAGTCAACCAAATCGTCCGTATAAATAAAAGGGATTGGCGCATCCAGGCTTTTCTTTCCCTCAACTCTTTCCAGCTTCTCTTCCAAGGTTGGTTGTATTACTCCTTCAACCATTTTCTGAGGCTCTCCTAGATTATCGAGAGCTTCAAGGCCTTCAAGATCTTCAAATTCAACCAAATCCGGATGCGCTTCTTTTGTCATTCGTATGGCTGCCGTTCTTTTCACAACTGTTTTCCTTTTGTTCAAATCATCTAGCCACTTTAACTCGGAATTATTCGAATTTTCAACATAAAAAAGCGGCTTCCGCCCCTTCGGGCTGTTCCCTTTTCTTCTTTTCTCCATTTTCTCCCCTTCTTCCTCCTGAAATGTCAATAGCTTCTCGGCATGTGCCGAGGCAAATGAGACAAGGGATTCCTCGTTCCATCCAACATACCTTCCTTTTGATGGAGGATTTTTTATTTCAACGGTTTCTCACCTGGAAGGCGTACCTCCAGGTACGTTTAACCGTCCTTTCGGATTAATACCCAGTACAAACAAGCCATTATCAATTATCGGGTCTAAAGAGTCACTTGAAACTAATTTTCCCTGATGATTACAGTTTTGGTTCAGCACATTCAGTTATCTTCCTCCTCCTAAGTAGTTATATGAGGAGGGACAATAGTCGGTATAGATAAATATCCATTAATAAAAGCCCATTTTATCATTGCTTGCGACATATGAGCAGGATTGAAAATAAGTTGTTTTTTAACAAGCCTGTTGATTTACCATTTTTCAGGTTGTTTTGGGTCGACAAATAGACGTGTTTATCCAACATTCTAGCAATAGTCAAGTAATCTTCTGAGAGAATGGGGAATATATTTGATGCTAGACTAAAAAATAGACACGGATTATGCTAGATTCAGAACATGAATCGGAGGAACTGTTGTGAATAAGCACTTTGGAACGGATTCCCGGTATTTTGATCCCACTGTAATTTGCTGAAACCGATGGATGAGGCAATGAAAGAATAGATTGCGAGTGCTAAACAAAAGATTTTTCCAAAAACCTGTTCCATGAAAAAAGAGGATTTTGACGCATTTCGCGCACAAAATCCTCTTTTTGTTTCTATGCCCTGCCGATTGCAATCCAGTTAATGTCTCCTCTGGGATCATGACTGATGCGCGTACGAATAACGGTAATAATTGCTTGTTCGGCCGTTTTGGATTGTATGACTGCATAACAAGCGGGATTATCAATCGTCGCTGTCAGTACGTAACGATCATCCGTGAAAGGCTCTTCGAAAGAAATGACGACTTGGATCTGCTCTTCTTGAGAAGTGAAGTTAAAGGGCGACAATCCGAACTGTTGCTTAGCGACTCCGCTCCTTGAAGTCGATATTACAGGAGCAAAACTTAATGCAGAAAGTTCAATCGGCTTTTGCTCCAGTGGCTGGATCGTTCCTTGGTCAAATATATACTCATACAGCAGGCCTGGCGCGAGTTTATCGGCTGTCACGCTGCCCGGGGCTAGTTGCTCTGACCCTACGCTACCAAGAGTCAATTGTTCGGAGCCTACGCTTCCGAGCGCAAGTTTTTCCGTCGTTACGCTGCCTTCCGACAGCTGCTCCGTTCCTACGCTTCCGAGCGCAAGCTTCTCCGTCGTTACGCTGCCTTCCGACAGCTGCTCCGTTCCTACGYTTCCGAACGCCAGCTTCTCCGTCGTTACGCTGCCTTCCGACAGCTGCTCCGTTCCTACGCTTCCGATCGCCAGCTTCTCCATCGTTACGCTGCCTTCCGACAGCTGCTCCGTTCCTACACTCCCAACTTCCAGCTTTGACGCGGTTACGCTGCCTTCCGACAGCTGCTCCGTTCCTACGCTTCCGAACGCCAGCTTCTTCGTCGTTACGCTGCCTTCCGACAGCTGCTCTTCGCCCACGCTTCCGAGCGCAAGCTTCTCTGTCGTTACGCTGCCAGCATCCAGATGCTCCGTTCCTACGCTTCTAAGCGCCAGCTTCTCCATCGTTACGCTACCTACCGACAGCTGCTCTTCCCCCACGCTTCCGAGCGCAAGCTTCTCCGTCGTTACGCTGCCAGCATCCAGATGCTCCGTTCCTACACTCCCAACTTCCAGCTTTGACGCAGTTACGCTGCCTGCCGACAATTGCTCCGTTCCTACGCTTCCGAGCGCAAGCTTCTCTGTCGTTACGCTGCCTTCCGACAGCTGCTCCGTTCCTACGCTTCTAAGCGCCAGCTTCTCCGTCGTTACGCTACCTACCGACAACTGCTCTTCGCCCACGCTTCCGAGCGCAAGCTTCTCCGTCGTTACGCTGCCAGCATCCAGATGCTCCGTTCCTACACTCCCAACTTCCAGCTTTGACGCGGTTACGCTGCCTGCCGACAATTGCTCCGTTCCTACGCTTCCGAGCGCAAGCTTCTCTGTCGTTACGCTGCCTTCCGTCAGTTGCTCTTCCCCTACGCTTTCCAGTGCCAGCTTTTCCTTCGTTATGCTGCCTTCCGACAGCTGCTCCGTTCCTACGCTTCCGAACGCCAGCTTCTCCGTCGTTACGCTGCCTTCCGTCAGTTGCTCCGTTCCTACGCTTCCGAATGCCAGCTTCTCGGTCGTTACGCTGCCTGTCGACAATTGCTCCGTTCCTACGCTTCCGAACGCCAGCTTCTCCGTCGTTACGCTGCCTACCGACAGCTGCTCTTCGCCCACGCTTCCGAGCGCAAGCTTCTCCGTCGTTACGCTGCCTGCGTCTAATTGCTCAGAGCCTATACTTCCAAGCGACAGTTTTTCTGTCGTTACACTGCCGTCTGATAACTGCTCCGTTCCTACGCTTCCGAACGCCAGCTTCTCCGTCGTTACGCTGCCTGCCGACAATTGCTCCGTTCCTACGCTTCCCAGTGCCAGCTTCTCCGTCGTAACGCTGCCTTCCGTCAGTTGCTCCATTCCAACGCTTCCCAAAGCCAGCTTCTCCGTTGTTACGCTGCCTGCAGACAGCTGTTCTTCCCCTACGCTTTGGGGCGCCAGCTTTTCCGTCGTTACGCTGCCCGCCGACAGTTGCTCTTCTCTTACGCTTCCCATCGCAAGATTTTCAGTCGATACACTGCCCGCTGAGAGTTGCTTCGATCCCACGCTTCCGAATGCCAGCTTCTCCGACGTTACGCTGCCTGCCGACAATTGCTTCGTTCCAACGCTTCCGAACGTTAGCTTATCAGATGTCACGCTGCCTGCCGAGAGCTGTTTCGATCCAATGCTTCCAAGCGCCAGCTTATCCGTCGTTACGCTGCCTGCCGACAACTGCTCCGTACCCACGCTTCCATGATCCATTTGTTCGGCTTTCACGCTTCCCAGCGCTAGCTTATCCGTCGTAACGCTTCCTGCTGAGAGTTGCTCATTTCCGACGCTTCCCTGTGCCAATTTCTCCATCGTTACACTGCCGGCTGACAGTTGCTCCTCGCCTACGCTTCCAAGTGCCAGCTTCTCCTTCGTTACACTGCCTGTCGACAGCTGCTCCTCACCTACGCTTTGGGGCGCCAGCTTCTCCGAAGTCACACTGCCCGTCGACAATTGCTCTGCTTTAACACTTCCGAATGCCAGCTTTTCCGTCGTTACACTGCCTGCCGACAGTTGCTCTTCCCCTACGCTTTCAAGCGCCAACTTTTCCGTCGTTACACTACCTGTTGCCAGCTTTTCCTCACTTATACAGCCAATTGCAAGCTTCTCCGTCGTTACGCTGCTTGCAGCAAGCTGATCCGAACCTACGCTTTCAAACGCCAGCTTTTCTGTCGTTACACTGCCTGCTAACAGCTTCTCCGTACTTACGCTCCCAAGCGCTAGTTTCTCTACAGACACGCTCCAGGGCGCTAGCTTCTCCTCCGTTACACTACCTGCGGACAGCTGCTCCTCGCCTACGCTTCTAAGCGCCAACTTCTCCGTCGTTATGCTGCCTGCCGTTAGCTGTTCCTCTCCTACGCTTCTGAGAGCAAGCTTCTCCATCGTTACGCTGCCGGCTTCTAATTGTTCTGCTCCAACACTTTCGAGCGCCAGCTTATCCGTCGTTACACTGCCTGTCGAGAGCTGCTCCGTACCTACGCTACCGATTGCCAGCTTCTCGGTCGTTACGCTGCAAGCTTCCAGTTGCTCTTCTCCTACGCTCCCGAGCGCGAGCTTCTCTTTCGTTACGCTGTCTTCCGCCAGCTGCTCTGTTCCGATTGCACCCGATTCGATTTGCTCACTGCCGACCGCTGCCGCGAACAACTTCTCACGCGTTACAGCCCCTGAAGTCAGCTGATCCTCTCCTACACTGTTATCGGCTAATTGCTTCTGGCTAACCGTTCCTTGCCTAACCTTGCTGCCGGGAATCGTATCATCCGATATTTTCTCGAACGCAAGCACTTCGTCTGAAAGATGCCCAAGCGTAATCGTACCCTTACGAATGTGATACCCTTGAATCGAATCGGCCTTAAAATGTTTACCTGCTAACGATTCCAGCTGCACGTGCTCTGCCGACACTGCCCCGAAATCAATCTTCACTCCAGTTACACTGCCGGCTGACAGTTGCTCCTCGCCTACGCTTCCAAGTGCCAGCTTCTCCTTCGTTACACTACCTGGCGCCAGCTGCTCCTCACCTACGCTTTGGGGCGCTAGCTTCTCCGAAGTCACACTGCCCGTCGACAGTTGCTCTGCTTTAACACTTCCGAATGCCAGCTTTTCCGTCGTTACACTGCCTGCCGACAGTTGCTCTTCCCCTACGCTTTCAAGCGCCAACTTTTCCGTCGTTACGCTGCCTGTTGCCAGCTTTTCCTCACTTATACAGCCAATTGCAAGCTTCTCCGTCGTTACGCTGCCTGCTGCAAGCTGATCCGAACCTACGCTTTCAAACGCCAGCTTTTCTGTCGTTACACTGCCTGCTAACAGCTTCTCCATACTCACGCTTCCAAGCGCTAGTTTCTCTACAGATACGCTCCCTGGTGCTAGCTTCTCCTCCGTTACACTACCTTCGGACAGCTGCTCCTCGCCTACACTGTTATCGGCTAATTGCTTCCGGCTAACCGTTCCTTGCCTAACCTTGCTGCCGGGAATCGTATTATCCGATATTTTTTCAAACTCAATCACTTCGTCTGCAAGATGCCCAAGCGTAATCGTACCCTTACGAATGTGATACCCTTGAATCGTATCGGCTTTAAAATGTTTACCCGCTAACGATTCCAGCTGCACATGCTCTGCCGACACTGCCCCGAAATCAATCTTTACTCCAGTTACTGCTCCATCCTGCAGGGCCGACTCACTTACGCTCGCCGCTTCCAAATTCGCCGCCTTCACAGCAGCTGGCTGTAACTGCTTCGAGCTGATTGACAGTTCCGCTATTTTATCAGAGGTAATCGCACCGTCCGCCACATGCGCTGTGCTTACAGCGCCTTGCTGCAATGCCGCAGCCCCGACAGAGCCGATCTGCAGCTGTTTTTTTCCTACGCTGTCTAGAGACAGCTTCTCTTCTGTAATCGATTCATCCACAATATGGGTACTGTGCACACTATTGTCACTTAAATGTATACCGAGCACCGAAGCATTGGCCAAATGACGACTCAGCACGGCTTCATCCCCAATTTGTTTGGACTGGACAGAGCCGGCTGATAACTTTTCAACCTTTATCAATCCATCCTGCAGCGCATCTGTTCCAATCGAGTGGGCAATCAGATGATTCGCTCCAATGATACGATTCTGTAAATGCGATGAATCAATCGCACCAAGCCCGATATGCCGAGTCATCACAGCTCCATCTGAAAAATGCTCAGATTGAACCGTATTCGGCGCAATTTTTGCACTTATTACGCTTCCATCCGCAAGCTTCGAAGCTAATACACTTAAATCAGCCAGCTTATCTGTAGTTACAGATTCTGGGGACAGCTTGAGTGAATTGACGATATGATCGGCCAAATGATGTGAAAATACGACTCCTGGTCCGATATAACGCTCCGTCACTGAACCATAAGCCAGCTTACTGCTCGTTACCGATCCGTCCTGCAGATTCTCCGTATCAACCGCGTCATTCGCCAGATGGCGATTGTCTATGAGACCAAGCTGCAGGTGCTCCCCGCTCACAGCTTTCGGCGAAATGGACTCTTCCGTTACAGCACCAGCCGAAAAATGATACGCCCTTAGCGTTTCCGGAGCTATTTTCTGAAACGTAATACTATCATCCTTCAAATGTCTCGACTCCACTGATCCATTCGCCAAAATGGACGCCGTCACCGCACCTTCGGTTAACTTACTCTTCGTAACGGACTCATCGGCTAATTGCGTCATGCCGACAGCGCCATAACCGATATGTTCCTTCTTAACAGCATGAAGAGCAAGCTTATCTTCATTAATAATTCCATCTTGCACATGCTCTCTCAAAATGGCGTTCGGGGCGAGCTGCTCCATCGACACGGAATCTGCTGCCAGATGCCACTGCAGCACTTGAGCTTCAGCGATTTTGTCTGAAGTGACGCTGAAACGTCCCAGATGACGGGTAAGTACTGCATCATTTGACAGCTTTTGCGCGTTCACACTTTGGTCGGACAACTTTGATAAAGTAATCGAATGATCGACAATTTTGATCGTCGATACCGATTGATCAGCAAGCTTCGTGGATGTAACAGACTGGTCAGCAAGATTTCCGCTTTGGATTTGTTCCGCTCCGACATGGCCGCTTCTAACGGCTCCTGCTTGTAGGTGTTCCGAAGTTACCGACCCTGCCGTTAAATGCTTGGCTTTGACGGTGTCCGCCTGCAGTTCTCTTGTACCAATTGCTCCCTCAACCAGATGCTCGGCTGTAATTTCGCCTGGGGACAAATGTTTTCCTTGAATGGCACCAGCCGCAACGTGCTCTGCAAGTATTAAGCCAGGTCTCAAATGAACAGCGTCAATCGCTCCCGGCGCGATCTTCTCTCCTGTTACAGCCTCATCGCGCAGCTTGGAGCGAGTAACGGCACCTTCACCCAGTTTGGAGTTGTTAATGATTTCATTAGACAAATTTTCAGTACGAATCGCTCCGCTTTTTATTTTATCCGACGTAATCGACTGGTCTGCCAGCAGCTCTGAATTAATAATAAACGATTTTAAATGTCTGGATTCGATCGAGCTTTCTGCTAATTTGTGTGAGCTTATCGTGCGATCTGCTAACTTCTCTGACGAAATGCTCCCGTCCTTCAGCTTGCTTCCGTAGATGGAGTGATCCAAAATTTTATCGCCGGATATCGAATTGTTAGTCAAATGGTTCCCCGTTATCGACTCCAGCGCGATTTTAGAGGATTTTATGGCGCCGTCCGCAATATGGATACTATCTACCGCGTAATCTGCAATTACGTCTGAATTGACACTTCCCGCTCCGAGCTTACTGTTTTCGATTGCACCTGATGCAATTTTTTCGGTGGTAACTGCGAAGTCGACCAAATCATCCGTATAAATAAACGGAACAGACGATTCCGGGCTTTTCTTTTCCGCAAGTTTCTCCATCTTCTCTTCTCGGCTAACTTCTTCATAATCAATGACTTCAAATATTTCTACTAGTTCAGACTCTTCAATCTCGATCACATCCGGCTGTGCATTGTCTAACAATTCTTCTTCAATTGTTTCTATTTCTGATACCAAAGGAGCAGAAACCGCATTAATATTCAAAGTCGGTTGATTGACTTCCACTACTTCTTTTACCGTTCGTTTGGCTACCGAATTTTGCACAGCGGCCTTCTTCCTGTTCAAATCATCTAGCCACTTTAACTCGGAAGCATTCGGATTATCAACATAAAAAAGCGGCTTTCGCCCCTTCGGGCTTTTCCCTTTTCTGTTTTTTGTCATAGTCCTCTCCTTCTTCCACCTGAAATGTCATAGGTAATATATGCAGGTACCCATGGGCTGGCTACTAAGAGTGAAGACAAATTCGGATATATGACTTTCCACAAAAGAAAACCGCGGGAGCATCCTGCTCGCCGCGGTTTTCTTTTGGCATACGCCGATTATTTCGATCTCGACAATAAATATAAGAAATAAGGAGCTCCAATAACAGCAACAACAATGCCTGTTGGAATCTCATTTGGCTGGAATGCCCATCTGGCAAGTGTATCTGCCACAATAACGAGCAGCGCCCCTACAAATGCCGAAGCTGGCAATAACACTTGATGCTGAGGACCGACAAGTCTTCTTGCCAAATGAGGTGCTATGAGTCCGACGAACCCAATGCCCCCGCCGACAGCGACGCAAGAGCCTGCAAGACCTACTGCTGCTGCAAGCAACCATGCCCTCTCTTTGTTCACTTGAGCTCCGAGGCCTACTGCCAACTGATCGCCTAAATTTAAAGCATTCAACGATTTCGCCTTAAATAGCACAAACGGAAAAATAACGATCAGCCATGGAAGCAGTGCGAGAACATACTTCCAGTTCGTTCCCCATATGCTGCCTGCCATCCAAACAGCGAAAAACTGATATTTCTCCGGCGTAAGGCGCAAAATCAAAAGCTGCATCGCTGCGCTAATGCCCGCGGCCACAGCGATACCAACTAAGATCATCCGTGTCGGCAATAATCCGCGATGTCTTTTATACGAAAGCACGAAGATAACCAATGCTGTTAATGACGCTCCGATCAGTGCAAGAAACGGCATCAAAAAAATAGAGCCTTTTTCCGTCGTCGGATAAAAAGAAATAAATAAAATGACAGCAAGCCCAGCACCTGCATTTATGCCAAGCAGCCCTGGATCAGAAAGCGGATTACGGGATAATCCTTGAATAATGCAGCCGGAAACAGCGAAGCCTGCTCCAATCAGAATCGAAATGACAATCCGAGGCAAGCGAAAACTAAATAGAATAAGCTCCTGCTTCGCCGTGCCTGCTCCAAATAACGTTTTGAATACATCGATTGGCGCTAATCGGATAAAACCTGTGTTCATACTAATGATAACGGATAGGACAATAAGTACGCTAAGCACCGTCATTACTAGAATCGCGCGTTTTCTTCTGCGCTGCTCAGTTGCTGAAATAAAATAGGTATCCATGCTTATTCTCCCTTCATTCTTGTTACAAGATAGAGGAAGAATGGAACGCCTATCACCGCGATTATAATGCCGATGGCTACTTCCTGAGGTGGGTTAATAAGTCTTCCCCCAATGTCCGCCAACACCATAAGTAAACTTCCCAAAACAGCCGAGCAAGGAATGATCCACCTGTAGTCGACGCCAACAAGGAATCGTGAGATATGAGGAATAATCAAGCCTACAAAACCGATAGAGCCTACCGCTGAAACAGCTGAACCTGCCAGCAATAAGACAATGATGACACCTGCTGCCTTCACTAGGCCAGTTCGTTGTCCAAGGCCTGCAGCGACATCATCGCCTAAGCTTAGTAACGTAATTGATCGCGATAACACTATGGCCCCAAGCAGTCCACCTATTACCCATGGTGATACAATTTGAATTTGCAGCCATTTGGTTCCTGCTACCCCGCCAGCGTACCAGAAAGCCAAATCCTGACCAATTTTATAATAAATCGCTATGCCTTCCGTAATAGCAAGCAGCAACGCCCCTACAGCCGCACCTGCTAGCGTAAGCCGCACAGGTGTTAAACCGCCCTTCGCTAATGAGCCGATTCCGTATACGAGTCCCATAGCAACAGCTGCACCTGCAAAGCAAACAAACATAAGGCCTAGATAGGATATCGAAGGGAAAAAAGCGAAGCAAAGCGCCAGCATAAAACCTGCTCCTGCGTTAATTCCGAGCAAGCTTGAGTCTGCTAACGGATTTCTAGTCATGCCTTGCATGACTGAACCTGCGACAGCAAATGCTGCTCCTACCAAGGCGGCTGCTAACGCACGCGGCATACGAAGTTCTTTAATAATTTGATGTTGAATATTTTCCTCATTGAAGTGGAATACGCCTTCCCACACCGTAGAGAGACTGATATCTGCTGCACCGACCGAGATTGATAATGCCAACGATAATAGGAGTGCTGCAATTCCGCCAAATAAAATAATCGTAGCCACTAGCGGCCGTGTGCGCAGCTTTGTTCCTGCCAGCGCTTTCTTGCTTGATAGAGAAGACATTGAAAACTACCCTTCTGTATGTATACTTTTGTTGAAAATATGCTTCACAAAGGAAGATCTGTTTCCAGACATAAAAAAAAAATCCACTCAACTGATAACGATTCTCGTTTTCAATATAGCAGATTTTTCAATTGTTTTCAATGCAATAATTAAGATTATTCAAGTCCCCTTAAAGCTGCTTCCTAGGAAGAGGAAAGTCTACCCTTTTGAGCAATAGTCATAAAGCGATTTGGCGAGAATCTGCTGATCGACTGTTTTTCCTGCTTTTCTTCCAATATATCAGCGACAATATGAGCGGTTATCGGACTTAACAAAATACCATTACGATAATGTCCTGCTGCCATAATAACAGCTGGCATTCCCTCCACTTGCCCAAGCAGCGGAAGCCCGTCTCGTGTTGCGGGACGCAAGCCTGCCCATCGATGTGCGGTTTCTTTGCCTTCAAGAAATGGAAAAAGCTTATTGCTGCTCCGAATTAAACGGGCGATGCCCCGCTCGGTCACACTGGTTTCGAAACCTGCAACATCCTCTGAAGCTCCGCATACGAGACGAGCATTTCTTTTTCCGACCCAATAGGCTTGACTGGAAAATACCATATGACGCACCTCAGATGCCTGATGCTCATATGAACATATTTGTCCGCGAATAGGGTGGATTGGAATAGATAATCCGAACCATCGTTCATATTCACCTGACCAAGCGCCCGCACTTACGACAAGCCGGTCTCCGTGAATAGGCTTCGCGATAGCTTCTGCATAGACTGAAACACCGCCGCTCTGATGTACCACTACCTCTTCAATCTTCCCGGCATGCGGTAGGATGACGACTCCGAGCGTGCGGCATGCTTCTTCAAGCGCTGCAACGAGCTTTGGCGCGTACACATGGCTCTCCTTCTGTGTAAATACACCAGCAATCGCCGATTGTGCAATCATCGGCTCGAGCTTCCTGAGCTGAGCTCCATCAATAAACTGCGCTTCCGCGCCCCATTTATTTTGCCATTGCAATCTGGACTGAATAGGGAGCGCATCGGCTTCATGCATGAATACATTGATGCTGCCGCTTTGGACCCACTCTGCAGACATGCCGGATTGTTCTTCTATCGCTTTTATCCATGCTGGATAACTGTGAAGACTGTTTAAACACAGATGAAAAAATGCATCGGGCTGCTCCGTATTTTCTGAAAACGGGGCAAGCATCCCTGCCGCTGCGCCAGATGCTTGCCCTCCAAGTGCGCTTGGCTCAATAAGAGTCACGTTCATTCCCCTTCTTGCCGCCTCGAAAGCACAGGACAAACCGATAATGCCGCCTCCGAGTATGATTACCGATTGGGACATTATTGCTCCCCTCCTGTGCTCACTCCTGTTTCAAATAAAGATCCTGCCCAATCACTGCTTGCAGATGCATAACGTTTCTTCGGAATGCGGCCAGCCTGCCACGCTAATCGGCCTGCTTCTATTGCTAAGCGAAACGCGCGAGCCATCAAAACCGGGTCCTGCGCCTTAGCGATCGGCGTATTAGCCAAAATACCATCCGCGCCCAGCTCCATCGCTTCCGCAGCGTCCTTCGCTGATCCAATGCCCGCATCTATAATAACCGGAACACTTGACTGCTCCGCAATAAGCCCAAGGTTATAAGGATTGAGCAATCCAAGTCCAGATCCAATTGGCGATCCGCCAGGCATAATTGCGGATGCACCTGCTTCTTCTAGCCTCCGACATAAGATAGGGTCATCAGATGTATAAGGAAGTACAATAAAACCTTCGTTTGCAAGCTGCTCCGTAGCTCGCAGCGTCTCAATTGGATCAGGCAGAAGCGTTCGATGATCTCCGCTGATTTCAACCTTGATCCAATTGCCAAGCCCAGCTTCCCTTGCCAGCCTTGCGATTCGGACGGCCTCCTCAGCAGTTCTCGCACCTGATGTATTCGGCAAATATTGCATTTGTCTGTCTTCAACGTGCTGAAGTACCGAATCATCCTCCACACTCTCCAGATTGACCCGTCTAACTGCGAACGTAATGACCTCCGAACCCGATGCAACAAGCGCTTGCTGCAGTATGGCCGGACTTGGAAACCGTCCCGTACCGAACAGAAATCGCGATCGCAGCACCTGCCCTCCAATTAGGAGTGAATCTTCATTTACCCAATCTTTCAAACGGTTCAGCCCCCTCCGACAAAATGTACAAGTTCAATGGAACTCCCGCTAAGCAATTCGGTTTCTGCCCAAAGCGCACGCTGTACGATCATTCCGTCAAGCTCAATGACGAGCTTCTTATTTTGCTGTCCAAGCTGGATAACCAGCTCTTCGACCGTTCTTGCACTTATCTGCTCTTCGCGACCGTTAATCTTCACTGTTTTTACTGGAAGAACATTCTCGGAATGGCGCGTTTCGATCTTCTTTAAGAAAGCCCGGCAAACGCTTGCCGGATCATCATTGCCAACAATTGCTGAAACCGCGCATATACGCGATGCCCCAGCCGCAAGCACAGCATCAACATTCCCGAGGGTAATGCCGCCTATAGCCACGAACGGTATGGTTACATGATGAGCCGCCTCCGCTACATAGCTTGTCGTAACAGCGGTACGGCCCGGCTTCGTTTCGGTTGGATATACTGGCCCGACTCCGATATAGTCAGCTCCCTCCTGCTCAGCAGCTAACGCCTGCAGCAGGTTATGGGTGGATATTCCAATTATGCGATCAGGACCAAGCAATTCTCTTGCTTTGGCAATTGGCATATCATCTTGCCCCAAATGAACGCCGTCAGCATCCGTCTCAAGAACAATATCGGGATAATCATTGATGATGAAAGGAACATTATATCGCCGCGTGAGTATACGAAGGGCTTTGGCCTCTTCAAGCACCTCTTCCCTCGTGCCCGTTTTGTTGCGAAGCTGGACAATTTGAGCTCCTCCGATCAACGCCTGTTCCATCACTTCAACGACCGATTTTCCAGGGTGATTGGATTTCGCCGTAATGGCGTAGAGCTGGAAATCTCGCCAGTCTGGTCTACTCATTCACGAACACATCCTTCCTTCATCGAAATTATTTATTTTCCATCTATTAAGTAAGTTTTGCAGAGCCTAATTGCGTTCTCCGCATCAGCGGTTCCTTGCACTAGTACCCTTCCATCAGGGAAGAGGATTAACTGCTCGCCGCTAGGGAGCACCGCTTTTACTAAATATCGATTTACCGTGAGCTTGCAGCCAAGCTCTTTCAATGATTTCTCTAATTCTTTTAAATCGATCGGTTTGTCTAACGTAACCTGCACCGTGTCTCTTCCGCATAATACAGTTGAACTTATGGAGGAGACTTCTCCTCTATCATTTTCACAAATGTCTTTGTCTTCCCTTGCTCCATCTGGCTTATGACCGCAGTATGGACACTCGACTCTGCATGAGGGCAGCTCCGATTCCCGAATTCGGAATGACCATAAATCAACGCTTAACCATGTTTTACGCAGCGCCTCTTGATTGCCTGTAAGCCACTTTATCGCTTCTGCCGCCTGCATAGATGCAATAAATTCAACCGCTGGGGCGAGTACGCCAATCGTATCGCAAGTGTCTACCTCCTGCTCCGAATCATCGGCGCCAATCAAGCAGCGCAAGCAAGACGTCTCCCCAGGAATGAATGTTGCTTGCATACCCTGCGCCCCAGCCACACCGCCATAAACAAATGGGATTCTCTGCTTAAAGCATAAATCGCTGAGCAGCAGCCTTGTCGCTGCATTGTCCGTCCCATCTAGAACGAGCTCTACTCCTCCTGCTAGCAAACCGATGTTCGATGCATTCACATCCGCTACCGTCGATACGATGTTTACACTGCTGTTAATTTGGCGGAGCCGATTGGAAGCGGCAACCGCTTTGGGCATCACAGCCAGCGCATCCGCTTCGTCAAAAAGCATCTGCCGCTGCAAATTGCTCGGCTCGACAAAGTCCCTGTCTACCAGCCTTACCTCCCCGACACCTGCCCGTACCATATGCTGCGCAAGCGAAGCGCCTAATGCGCCAACACCGACGATAAGCACCGAGGCTACGGCCAGCTTTCGCTGGCCTTCCTCTCCGATCAAAGCAAATCTCGTTTGTCTGGAATAACGATCTGCAAAGGCAGAATGAACAGAATCATCCATAAATCTTGCTCCCTGCCGCCTTGAATGCGACCGACTTTTCCTTCATGCCCGCTTCAATGGCCTCCGTTGTTTCCATATCGTTTTGCGCGGCATACTCCCTTATGTCTTGGGTGATACGCATGCTGCAAAACTTCGGTCCGCACATAGAGCAGAAATGAGCAGATTTGGCTGCATCTGCCGGAAGAGTCTCATCGTGATAAGCCATCGCACGCTCCGGATCAAGCGACAGATGGAATTGATCGCGCCAACGAAATTCAAATCGCGCTTTGGACAATGCATCATCACGCAGCTTCGCTCCCAGGTGTCCCTTCGCCAAATCTGCCGCATGAGCTGCGATTTTGTACGTAATAACGCCTTCCTTCACGTCCTCCTTATTCGGGAGGCCAAGATGCTCCTTAGGTGTTACATAACAAAGCATCGCCGTGCCGAACCACCCAATCATCGCTGCTCCTATAGCCGAAGTTATATGATCATATCCTGGTGCGATATCGGTTGTTAGCGGACCTAAAGTATAGAAAGGCGCTTCATCGCACACCGCCAGCTGACGATCCATATTTTCTTTGATCAGATGCATGGGTACATGGCCTGGACCTTCAATCATCACTTGAACATCATGTTTCCACGCAATCTTTGTCAGCTCGCCCAGCGTATCCAGCTCTGCAAACTGAGCAGCATCATTCGCATCAGCAATCGATCCTGGTCTCAGCCCGTCACCAAGCGAGAATGACACGTCGTATGCTTTCATGATTTCACATATTTCTTCAAAATGCGTGTAAAGGAAGTTTTCCTTATGGTGTGCAAGGCACCAAGCTGCCATAACGGATCCGCCTCGTGAGACGATACCCGTAACGCGTTTAGCCGTGAGAGGTATGTAACGCAGCAGTACGCCTGCATGAATCGTGAAATAGTCGACGCCCTGCTCGGCTTGTTCAATAAGCGTATCGCGGAATACTTCCCAGCAAAGGTCCTCTGCTTTGCCATTCACCTTCTCCAGCGCTTGATAAATCGGTACTGTGCCAACTGGAACTGGTGAATTTCGCACGATCCACTCCCGCGTCGTATGGATGTTTTTCCCCGTAGACAAGTCCATAATCGTATCGGCTCCCCAGCGAGTCGCCCAAGTCATCTTCTCAACTTCCTCTTCAATCGAAGACGCTACAGCAGAGTTGCCGATATTGGCATTGATTTTAACGTGGAACTGACGCCCAATAATCATCGGTTCACTTTCAGGATGGTTGATGTTCGTCGGAATAATGGCACGGCCAGCTGCGATCTCGCTGCGAACAAATTCCGCACTCAATCCTTCGCGAATAGCGATGTATTCCATCTCCGAGGTAATCATCCCTTTGCGGGCGTAATGCAGCTGCGTAACATTTTGTCCTGCTTTGGCCCGGAGCGGTTTTCTCGCTAATCCTGGGAATCGTTCAGCACCTCGCTGCTCCGCTCTTTCTGTCGTAATAAATCCATTGTCCTCCGGCTTTATTTCCCTGCCCTCATAGGGCTCTACGTCGCCGCGTTCCAAGATCCATTCGTTGCGAATATCCGGCAAGCCGCGTCGCACATCTGCCTCATACCCTTCATCGGTATAAGGACCGCTTGCATCATAAACTCTTACAGCTTCATTCGGCAGCTCTTCACCATTTCTGCCTGTACTAGCCTCGAGTGCAATTTCTCTCATCGGAACACGGATGTTTTCTTTAGAACCCTCGATGTACACCTTGCGACTGCCCGGAAGCGGTGTTGAAAAAATAGACATAACAAAAAACCTCCCAATGGAATGAATAGAATTCCTCCTGGAGGCATACGCAAGCATATTAGAAAGTTTAAGGCACCGCTGCTATACATGCAGCTAGGTCGCTGCATGAGCTGCAATCGCTGGAGCGAGCATGGTCGTATCGAAGCATTTCTGACGAAAAGCTTCAATAGGAGCCAAACAAAAAAACCGCTCCAGCGAAGGAGCGGTCGAAGAGTGTCGTCATGCGTATGTTATCATGCCAAGGTCTCCCCAAAGCAGATAAAGTTATGCCGCACAAGCTGAGGCTTCAGCTTATTCCGGCAGAGCTTTCACACGCAAAGCATAAACGCACAATCCCACTTTCCTACGCTGGCATAACCCAGATCAGGTTCAAAGGGACCAAAGCGTTTCGCTTTATCTCAGCCATGACGGCGCCCCTAGTGGATTTCCTTGTTTGACTATACCGTTTAGTAAAGAAGGGTGTCAACCCTCTATTTTCCATGCCACTGCAAAATTGGCTATAACTTAAATTTCATTTGGAATAAACCAGCTCTACGAGCAGCCATGTAAATGATAACGACTAGCGGCCCGATGAATACACCGATAACGCCGACCAACTTGAAACCGACATATAAGCTTACAAGTGCAGACAATGAACCGATACCTACAGAATCACCGAGAATTTTAGGCTCTACGATGCGGCGGAATACAGTAATGACTACAAATAAAACGATAAGCCCTACGCCAACATAAACATTACCCGTCAGCAACAAATAACTGCCCCATGGTACCAGTACCGAGCCTGTTCCAAGAATCGGCATAATATCAACAATGATAATTAGCAGCGCGATGGCAAGCGGATATTTGACATGAAGTATCAGCAGACCAATTAACGAAATGATGTAGGTTAGAGCACTCAAAATAAACTGTGAGCGCAAGAAACCAAAAATCGACTTTTTAAGATTGTTCAGCAAATCATTGACCTGGGGCTGCGATTTCACTTCAAACAATGACAGCACCGTTGCCTTCATCGTATTTAAGCTGAAGCTCATCATGTATACCGCTACCAAAAAGACGATAAAGAAGATGAACATGCCCGGGATACTTGAGGCGAAGGCGATAACTGTGTTCGATAAAGTGCCCACCATTTTCGTTAAAGTACTCGTTAGCTCCATTAGCCATTTCTCTAGCGTTTCAATCGCATCGGGAGGGAAATTTTGATATAACGATTGTGCCTGAAACATGAGATCGTCTACCATCCCATTGGCATCTTCGAAGTATTGAGGCACTTTTTTGAAAAAAGCTATCAATTCGGCTACAATTTTCACGCCAAGCAACGCGATTAGACCTATGAGAATAACCGTAAATAGGCTGCTTGATATCGTGGCTGCCAAAAGCCGATTCATTCGAAATTTTTTCATAAACAGCTGATTAAGCGGCTCTAGAAAGATAGCCACAACAAGCGCAAGCAAGAAAGGAGCACCTACCGTAAAAAACAAATAGAGCAACAGCAACCCTAAAGCGATAAATACGATTGTCTTAATAGACACAGCTTATCCTCCTCTCTATTCTTTTATATGCACTTTAAGCCACTCTTAAACCAGCTCTTTCATACTAATCAAGTATTGCGCTGCGCTCATGGAAATTAACATTTTTATAGTACATATCTTTGACAAGGAGATTAGGACCGCAGCATGAGGCAACCGGACAATGACAATTCACGCTTTGCGCAAGGGAATGATCCAGCCATTTATCAAATAAATCTTCCAATTTGGATGAGCCGATGTTGCCAAAAGCGGGTACATCTGAAAAATCTGTGACAAATACATCGCCTGTAAACAAGTTGACGTTTAGTCGATTGCGGCCATCAGGATCATTACGTACGGTTACATTTGGCTCCTTCGCCAATCTTCGCAGCAGTTCACGCTCTGATGTGCTATCGCTGCATGGATAAAAGGGAAGCGTGCCGAACAGCATCCATACGGATTGGTCTCGTGCCCGCAACAATCGTTCAATAGCCTCCAGCATTTGTTCCCTTGTGAGCACCGGCAAGTCCTTCGCGAAGGAGCTTGGATACATCGGATGCACCTCATGCCTCTGACAGCCCATATCCACGATCAGCTTATGAATCTCATCGATTTTGTCATACGTTTTGTAATTAATCATTGACTCCGCGGATACAAGTACACCTGTCTCGCTAAGCCTACGCGTATTTTCTATCATTCGTTCATAAAGCTTGGTCGCAGCTTCGAGCGATACATGGTGATTGGCTTTCGCAAATCCAATTTGGTGAAAATCTTCAGGAGACGTGTAGTTAAACGAAATGTGCATGACATCTAAATAAGGAGCCAGCTGCTCATAACGGCTATAAGGCAGAGTCACGTTTGAATTAATTTGGGAGCGAATGCCGCGACTGCGGGCGTATTGAAGCAACGGCACCATGTAATCACGAACCGTTCGATCGGAGAAGGATGGCTCGCCGCCTGTGATGCTTATCGTTTCGAGATGCTCCACTTCATCCAGTCGGTCCAGCATCTGCTTAAGCGGCAGCTTGGCGGGCTCTGTCATTACGAGTGTGTCTCCAACGGCGCAATGCTCACATCGCATATTGCATAGGTTGGACACGGTCATTTCGACGCTTGTTAATCGATGTCTTCCATATTGCTGCAATGAACGAATGGGATCCCACGGATCATTCATTGGCGAAAGTGTGGATAATGGTCTACTTGATTGTTGAAATGGTATTGTGTTCATTTTTTTCAGCACCTGACTTATGTTCTGGAATGAATCATTCTGTTTTTATTGTAATGCGCGACTGCGAAGGAAGCAAATAAAACGGCGAAAAAGGAGCCTCGACGGCTCCCAATCTGTAAATCTTTAAATGCCCGAGGCAAACTGCACTTCACTCGCATCATCGTTCACGCTTACGATCATCATCGTGAGCTGCTTCGACAAATCGATCTCGTATGGTGCTTTCAGTTCCTCGCCCGCTTCATTATATAGTACACGGATAATAGGTCGATGTGGGTAAGAGTGATTAAGATCTGCCACAATACCCGACTCTCCTGTTTGCAACTTTACCGTTATTCCAATGGGATAAATAGCAACCTTATCGCGGAACAGCTGCAGCATTCGTTGCTCATATAGTGTTCCCGTTCCCGCATATAACCGCTCAATCGCGTGATGCGGAAGCATCGGAGCGCTATATACGCGGTTTGTTGTCATGGCGTCATACGAATCGACCAAGCCGATCCACTTCGCATAATCATGAATTTCATTGCCTTTTATGCCGCGCGGATAACCGCTTCCGTCAATTCGCTCATGATGCTGGAATGCACAGTGAGCAACAAGCAGCGGCAAGTTAGGCTCATCCTTAAGAAGCTCATAACCAATTCTGGCATGCTGCTTCATTGCTTCGAACTCCTCTTTCGAGAGGGAACCTGGCTTTCTTAATACATCGATCGCAATTTGAGTTTTACCGATATCATGAAGAAGAGCACCCATGCCAAGCGTCGTAAGCTCTTCCTTCGAATAACCATTCGACATGCCTAACAGTGTCGTGTATACGCAGACGTTTAAGGAATGCTGGAACAAATAATGATCTACTGAGCTCATGTCCATCAACATGATCATCGCATCTTTATGACCGGAGAGATCATCGATAATCATATTCATCATATTTTTAAAAGGCTGTGCGATATAAGGGTAGGTCACGCCTTTTTTACGTTTCGGTCGATCCATCATCTCGCGGAAATTCGTTCGAATTTCCTTCAACGCGATCTGCATCGTTTCCTCTCTAATTAAAGAAGGCAGCACAATATCATCCGTCTTCGGATCTGATATATAAACATATTGAATCCCACACTGATCCAAGCGGGAAATTAATCTCTCAGTCAGTTCCATGTTTTCGCCAAGAAGAACGATACCTTCTTGAGAAAATATTTTTTTAGCCAGTTTCATTCCCGGCTTACATTTCACTATTGGCAACAACCGCATTTTCTCGATCCTTCCCCACTAAATGTCAGCTAACTATTACATCGGAAAAAATCGTTCGTAATGTTAATGTACGGGATATACGAGAAAACCGCAACCATTTTATACTATTTTTTCGACATGAAATGTCGATATTTTTCATATTCTTTGTCAAATCGAAACATTTTGCCACCTGAGCTGACAACATTCCGTAATTTCAGACGAATTTTGCAGTTGAGCTTCAATGACGTCTCGTATGAACTCAGGCAAATAATAATTGACTTGTACGGCATTAGCGAGCGACTCATAACCTGCTTTAAAACTGAACATATCAATCGTTCCTAGCTTATATAGACGTTCGTCATCCAGCGTCTCTCCATTGACTGTTACCTTAATGAGCCGATCCATCGGCAATCTATTCGAATCATAGGTAACGGACAAACCGTCAATAGCGAGCGTTCCAAGCACTTCACCGCGAAAGCCGTAACCCTTAATCGGCTTATGAATGAATTCTGGCAGCAGCGCTTGCTCCAGCGCTGTCCTTATATCCGTGCCTGCGATAAGCATCAGGCACGGATTAATTGGCGACGGACAGAGGGCGTGCAATTCGCCCGCTGTCACGTCCCCTTGTGCGAGGCCGCCGAGCAGCTGTCCAGCGTTGACGATGCCGATCTCGGCATCGGTCCAGCGGCGCAAGCCAGCGGCCAGCAGGTTGCCGAGCGGTGATTCCCGCTCGGCTCTGGCGGGCAGCGGCGTGGTGAGCCGGGCGATAACCCGGCTCAGGCGCTGCTGTCCCGCCTTCAGGTAGCTGCCGATTATGGCGGCAGCTTCGGGGTGCTCTGCCATTGCGGCCGTAGGTATGCAGGCAGCACGAAACACTGGGCGTGAAGTAACGTCATCCATTCCGATTTCTACTCGCCCGATATACTCGCCGAATTTCCCGGCTGCACAAATCGTCGTTTCACCGATGACAATCGGTTCTTCCAATAAATGATGGGTATGAGCTCCCAGAATAAGATCGATGCCCTCAAGCTTCTCCGCCATTTGCTTATCCAAGAAGATCCCTAGATGGGACATCACCACCAGCACATCTACCTTTTCTCGCAGCTTGGCTGCCTGCTCTTGTACCGCCGTCAATGGTTCCGACACTTGCCAACCAAGCAATGAATAAAAATCAGAGAAAGCTGCTGTGACGCCTATGATGCCGATTCGAAGTCCATTTTTATCAATGATGGTGCTTGGAAGCAGCCACCCGGGCTGCTCTCCTGTAGCAGTATCGTGCATATTTGCACAAACGACCGCAAAATGGGCGCGATCCGTATACGCCTCTGAAATCGTTTTGAAGGAATAAGTAAGTCCTTCATTATTGCCAAGCGTTATCACTTCATAGCCAGCCTGATTTAGCAGCTCTACATTAACAATCCCATCGCTGCCTTCCGTTTCTACCCGCATTCGGTCCATATGGTCGCCACAGTCAACGGCCAGCACCCGCTCATTACCGTAGCTTCGTCTTTCCTCCGAGATGAATGACGCTATCTTGGCGGCATGCTCCAGACGACTATGTATATCATTGCTATGAAGAAGCACTACTCGTGTACGAAAACTGTCCGTCAAATTCATGCACGCCTCCTTATTGCCTTTCCTCAGCGACACAAAACCAATCTACTTGTTATTACGCAAATCGTCCATCGAAAATGTATGCTTAAATCCATATGCCGCCTCAACCTGAGTATTTTGCAGATCGCGTCCAATCTTGAGTTTGACAATGTTTTTTACATTTAAGCACTTGCTGCTCCCGTTAGGCACATAAAGCCGGATAGGCCCGGCCTTCTGCAACGGCAAACCATTCATTCGGTACAGCACAGCAGCCTGCTCAAGCTGCTCCCATGGAATAGTAGCCTCGAAAGTATCCGCTGCTTCAACGATCAGATAGGAGGGCTTCATTAATTTTGCAGCTTTATCAGGATTCTTATCCCTCAGCCATGCAGCGTACCATAATAGCCAATCAAATGCTTCTCCATCCGCTTCAGGCACTCTCTCAGAAATTGGGAAACCTGCTCCCGTAAGCTTTGCCATCTCCTCTGGAGTCGTAACGGAAGCACCAAGCTCAAAATGCTCAATCTTGATCTCATGCATCAGCTGTTCGTTAGCCTCCAATTTGCGACATGCGCCGTTCTGTGGGAATGTGAGTTTGTGCACTATCCGCCAGCTTAGCCGCCATTTCATGATTTTCCGGCTTAATGTCCATCGCTCGCAGCAACAATTGCTGCATTTCTTCTGGATGCCCGAATGCTTCTCTTACATTCAGCTCATCTACCCAATATAAGCAAGGTTTAATGGACCCGTCCGCTGTTAAGCGCAGCCGGTTGCAATTGCTGCAGAAGTGATCGCTTATCGGATGTATAAGTCCGAATGAGCCGCGTCCACCCTTCATTTGATAGTCTTCTGAGGGGCCATTTCCATGTACGTTTGGTCCTCGGCTTATGTCATAACCCTCTTGCTCAGCTACTTCCAGAACACGGGACAATGGCAAGTAATGCTTTTTCCAATTCTCATCGGCGTGGCCGATAGGCATATATTCAATAAATCTAACATGCATCGGCTGCTCGTATGCGAGCTTAAGAAATGCAGCAATTTCATCTTCATTCACTTCTTTTAAGAGTACACAATTCAGCTTAATCGGATCGAAGCCTACAGCTGCAGCCGCTTCGATTCCCTCCATAACACGTTTCAATTCCCCGCTTCGTGCGATAAATCGAAACCTCGCTGAGTCCAGTGTATCTAAACTTATATTCACTCGGTTCAATCCTGCAGCTCGAAGCGATTCGGCTTGTTTGGCTAGAAAAATACCATTAGTCGTTAATGCTATATCCTTAATGCCTGCTATAGCAGACAATCTTTTAATTAACCCATCGAGACCTGGCCTTATAAGCGGCTCGCCACCTGTAATGCGCAGTTTCGTAATGCCAAGAGCAGCGCCAGCTTCTACTACCTCGACAATTTGATCATAGGAAAGTAAATTTTCTGATTCTGTGAATTCCATACCTTCCTCAGGCATGCAATATAAGCATCGCAAATTACAACGATCCGTTACTGAAATTCGCAAATAATCATGAACCCGTCCAAAACGATCCGTCAATGTCGGCATGACTTCCACTCCCTTTCTGCCTAGGTATAAGCATAACATTTTTTCTCGAATTATGGTATTCTATAAACAGCTTCAAGCCCAAACGATGAGAGGTTTTATAACATGAAATATGACTGGTTAATCAAACTATTTGCAGGGCTTCCTGAGCGACTTGGGTCCCCTTCCATAAATCTACAATCCGAAGTGGAGCAAATGAGCGTAACTGAGCTGAAGGCCGCCATTTCTGCCGAGTACCCCGATCATCAAGCATTAATACAGATCGCATTTATCGCACGCAACCATGTTTACGCAGCCGAGGATACGATCTTGCATGCCTCTGACGAGCTTGCGCTGCTTCCGCCTGTATCCGGAGGAGAACAGAAACAAGAGCTTGCCAAAGAGCCTATAGAACGCTATATCGTAACATCTGAAGTCATTAGCTCCGATGCTGTGCTTGCAAAAGTTATCGTACCGGAGAATGGTGCTTCTATTGCATTTGTTGGAACAACGCGAGAATGGACACATGGCCAGCGAACGGTAAAGCTAGAATATGAAGCCTATGCACCGATGGCCGTTGCAACCATGCAGCAAATCGGCAATGAAATTGCCGAACGCTGGCACGGGGCCTTATGTGCCATCAGCCATAGAATTGGCGTTGTTGGCCTCGCGGAGACAAGTGTCGTTATCGCGGTGTCCTCCCCCCATCGTGACAGCTGTTACGAGGCGAGCCGATATGCCATTGAACGTCTTAAACAAATCGTCCCCATTTGGAAGAAAGAAATTTGGGAGGACGGATCAGAATGGAAGGGGCATCAGCTTGGACCTTGGAATCCTACTGAACAGCTTAAGGATTTTTAATACTCCCACGATGTGGGATGCAAGGCTTCATGATGCTTTTAAGGAGATTATCAAAAATGAACAAACCAATCACACAAATTAACGCAGCGCCTGAAACAACCACCATGGGGCAAGGTCGCTATGCCAGACAAGTCCGTTTTTCTCCTGTCGGAGAGAATGGACAGCAGCTCCTTGCAGGCAGTCGCGCAGCGGTCGTTGGCATGGGTGCGCTTGGTTCTGTCATCGCTCAGCATCTTGTCAGATCCGGCGTTGGATATGTACGTATAATTGACCGAGATATTATTGAATGGAGCAATTTACAGCGGCAAATGCTTTATACCGAACAGGATGTATTATCTCTTCTGCCAAAGGCACAAGCCGCTGCTGCTCACTTGCACGCCATGAACAGCTCTGTTTTCATTGATCCGATCGTTGCTGATTTAACAGCAATGAATGCCGAGGATTTGCTGGCTGATGTCGATCTTATTGTTGATGGCAGCGATAACTTCTCTGTAAGATATCTAATTAATGATTATAGTGTTAAGCACAGCATCCCTTGGATTTATGGCGGAGCAGTCGGCGCTTCGGGCATGACTATGACGATTATACCAGGTGAATCCCCATGCTACCGATGCTTGTTCAATGAACCGCCTCCTCCTGGAACAACGGATACCTGTGAAACCGCAGGAGTCATCTCGCCAATCGTTGACATTATTGGCTCACTTCAAGCGACAGAAGCCATTAAGCTGCTCTCCAGCAATAGGAAGGCACTTCACGGTACGTTATTTCAAGTAGATCTTTGGAATCATGCTTGGCTCCCAATTTCTGTTGCCCATTCGAAGCGCAGCAATTGTATCTGTTGTGGTGATGCGCGATTTGAATTTTTGGATGATCAAGTGTCGGGGTCTGCTGCTGCACTTTGTGGCCGTCATTCCGTTCAAGTATCACCGAGCCATAATGTTATGCTTAATTTGGATGAGTTAGCTGAACGATTGAAATCGGTCGGTAATGTAACAAGCAACCGTTTTTTATTGCGAATTGAGTTGGGGGCTGACCTGACCTTTGTCCTGTTCCAAGATGGCAGGGCTATCGTCCAAGGAACCGATCAATTGACAAAAGCAAGGTCGATTTATGCTGAATTATTAGGTAATTAGTCGCTATTATATTACCATCATATTGCCAATATGATCTATCATTGCTACTATTGTAGGTATATCTCTTCTACTACTATCAATGAGGTGTCACGATGAGGGTTCATATTACAGAATTAATAAATGGAGACCGTTTAAGCAATGACACTTTTAATAATTTCGGACTTCATGTACTCTCCAAAGGAACAGTACTCAATAACCAAGATATATCAAGACTATTTCAACATCAAATGGACTATATTGATATAGATGAACGAACTAGCGAAGAAACGGAAGGTCGAACACTTGAATCTACTGTAAATCCCAAGTGGCTTCCTACTGTTCAACCTCTTTACGAAAACGCTGTCAAAAGCTTTGAGGGCCTATTCACAAAAGCAAATCAGCAAGGGAAAATCGACGTCGACGAAGTAACGTCCATTCTTCAGCCTCTACTGAGCAATCTTCAAATGGAACGCGATGTCGTATCTATGCTTCTTCTCCTCAATTCAAAGGATGACTATACCTACCAGCATTCCGTACAGGTCGGCATGTTATCCTATTATCTTGCTAATTGGACCGGATACTCCAATGAAGAGTCCGTTCAGATTGGCAATGCTGGATTCCTGCATGATATCGGAAAGTGTAGAATTGAAGAAAGCATCTTGAATAAGCCTGGTCGGCTTACCGATGAAGAATATGAAGAAGTGAAGAGACACACCGTGTATGGCCATGAAATTATTTCAAGCTCACTGGATGAACCGTTTGTAGCCATTGGAGCGCTTCAACATCATGAGCGGAACGATGGCACAGGGTATCCTCACGGACTGAAGGGCGATGAAATTCATCCCGTTTCCAAAATTATAGCCGTAGTCGACATCTATAGTGCGATGATCTCCGAGCGCGTCTATCAGCAGAAACGCGACCTGCTTTACGTCTTAAAGGAACTTTACCAGCTAAGCTTCAAAGAGCTTGATCCTCATACAACTCACACCTTTATTAAGCATATGATGCCTAATTTCATAGGTAAACGAATCGAGCTTGTAAGTGGTGAAATCGGAATAATTGTCATGACCCACCCTACCGAGTTTTTCCGGCCACTTATTCAAATTGGTGAAGAGTTCATCGATATGACGATTGAGCGTGAATACGAAATTGGGCAGGTATACATTTAAGTATTTATATAATAACTCTCAACGCCGATCATATCTGCGATTGAGGGTTATTTTTTTATTGTTATGCTGCGATATAGATCTACGCTCGCAACATATCCAACGTTTTCGTCGTTGTTATTGTAAATGTTACCAAATGTGAAAAAAAAAGACTAGAGGTGATTGGTTGAAAAGCATTTCGGGGATAATCATGATCGTTATAATGATGACAGGATGCAAATCCGCAGAAATAAACAATAAACCAACTGTTCAGCCAAGTGTGCTAGCAAGCATTGAACCAACTCAGCAACCCACTCATACGAGTGAAAAAGTCATTATTTATAATCTCAAAAACGGTGATAACAGTTCTGAAAAAACCGATAACATTTTTCAGACCATAACGGAATCTGATCTCATTGATGTGTTTAAAAAAGCTTTTGAAGAAGCTGAACCATTAAAAGGTATCGTGAAAATGGCGCCTCCAACTTATAAAGTTTTAATCGGCAGCTCCGAATATTATCTTTTGATTGGTGATGATAAAACAGATTCAATCGTTAATTTAGATGACTCGCATACGATGTTTAGACTATCTCCTTCTGCAACGATTAAGATTCGGGAAATCCTATCATGGTCAGAGCCTGAGAAAGTTGTACAAGGTCTTGTTATGGATAAAAAAATCATTGCTCAAAATGAATCGTACCGAGCTTTAGTCGCGACAAATTGGTCTGAACAAGAGAAAAACAGATATACGATGGATGAATGGATCGATAAAGCAGTGAATAATCGCGAGCTAGCGTGGTATGAAATGGACAAAGAAGTTTATTCGAAGCTGCATATTGGCCAACCTATTGCAGTCAGAGCAGCAAATATTCAGCTGGATTCTTTTCCACCGATTCGATTCGCAATTACCGTCCAAATCATTGAACCAGCAGTAGAGGAGTCCTCCCTATACTTAGATTTAATTGAAGAAGAATTAAGCAACCAACAACTGCTTTTGACTCCTATCAGCTTAGATAAGGATTGGGTATTGGATGGTATTAAGCCAAGCAGATATACGGTCAGTCTTATTAACAAAGAAACGGATTCCACCCGCCTAGAGCAGCTTTCCATTTATATATTCGATTCTGAACAACAGATAGAGGAAGGTCTAAAGGATTTTCAAAAGCAAACCGAAATGATTAATATGCTGTACCCTCGAATTTATAAATTAAAAAATGCGATGATCTTTTATTGGGCACATAGCAACATGGATGAACCAGCTAAGCTTGGCAGCTATTTCGATAAAGCAGTTGAGCTCTTAATGGCAAAATAAAAAGAATTGTCCTCAATGTCATTCTTGATCAAGACCATGTTTAATAGTAATTTCTATTCATGGAAAAGGAGCTGCCCTAAAGTAGAAAGTTCTACTTTGGGACAGCTCCTTTTTACTTTTGGCTTATCGTTAACCGATGGAACCTTCCAAATAGCTTTTATTAATTAAACAAGAGGTGCTTGAATCAATGTTGCGAATTTAAATGGGTGAACATGACCATCATTTAATGTCGTTTGGCCTGTTACAAAATGAACGTGTTTGCCATTTCCCACTGCAATAGCCGGTCCTGTTACAATCTTTTTCAGTTTATGAAAATGGTCTAAGAAATCCGTGTTCGTAAGATCAATTTCATGGACATGACTTTTTCCTACTCGAATCGCTTGGCCTGTAACGCCTGCAAAGCGATGATTATGTCGATCATCGCCTTCTTCAGCCAGTTTTGTACTACCTTCAAACTCATGTACGTGGCGCTGTACCTTTTTACAAGATCTAGTTCTCTTTATTATTTTAGCTTTTTTCCTCTGCATTCGTCGCATGCCTCCTAATGATTACGTGACCCATAACTGATTATGTGGCTCACAACATCCTATTAAGGCAAACAAATGTATGTGTTAGGCAATTATCAACGATTCTAATAATAATTTACGCAGGCTTGCTTGGATTATGGTATATCATTCGTAACGCTTCATTTGCACCTTAAAAATTTCTTAGGTTAATCCTCCAATGTTCTTCAATATTCAGACTTGAATATAAAGTTAATTGAATATCTACTCGCTTTTATGACGAAACTTAATATAAAACACTTTAATTACGGAGTGAAACTAAAAATGCTTATCAATATTATTTTTGGCTTCATAATTCCTTGGGTTTTAGCATCGTTCATGGTTCGGAAACAACCGATCTTATTTATTGTCATTAGTCCTGTAACCATAGTAATTTCATTGTTAATAAATACAATAGGCATCTATTTTGGCTTTTGGAACTTTAAACCTTATTTCGAGAAAATTGAAACTATTTCCGCATTACCATTTGATTTTGGCCTATACGCTGTTCTAGGTTCTCTATTAATTTACACACTTTCAAAAAGACCTTTTCGACTCCATCCAGTCATCATTATTTTGATTTTCAGCATAATCACTACTGTCCTTGAATATATGGCCTTTCTATTTGGATTCTTAACATACGGAAACGGATGGAATATAGGTTGGACATTCATTTCCTACTCAATTGCGTATCTATGTGTTACAACAGCATGGATAATTGCTAAAGTGCATATTAAAGTAGTGAAGTAATACAATATTCATTCCGCCCTCCAATCAACAGGAGGTTTTTTTTACATTCACAGAAACCTAGGTAGGGAATAGTACAAACTCTCCTTTCATACAGTACTTAAAGATTAAGCTACGAGGGAGATGCTGCCATTGTTAGATCAGTTATTTGTATCTCGTTCTTTAGAAGAAGTTAGGTTTTGGTCTCGAATTATGAAAGAGCATTCTCTTTTTCTTAAATTGGGTTTCCGTTGTGAGGATACCCAATTAATTAATGAGGCAAATCATTTCTATGCCATTTTTGAAGCAATCGAAAATAGAGCTAATGCATTTACTGTTGGAACTGATCCCACTGTAATTAAAAGATTCAATGAAGAGGTGCATACTGCTGTTTCTTATATTTGGGCTTTCAAAAGAAAAGTGCTCGGTTTAATACTGACATGCCAACTTCCAGGTGCAAACAACTTTCCATTGTTAGTTGATCATGTGAGTAGAGAAGCGAATTATTTCAGAAATCGCTTGTCAGAATTAAATTTGGGTCGGTTGGAGCCGCTGCCTGATGCTATTATCGACGAGAATGTTTTCTTTCTAAGAATCATGGCTGATCACGCCAAATTCATTAGTCACTTGCTTGATCCTTCTGAGCGACAGCTAGTGGAACAAGCAAATAACTTCAGTCAAGAATTTGACACCTTACTGTTTCAAGCAAAGGACTTGGAATCTATGCGTCCTCAATCGCAAACTGTTCCACTACTTGACCAATTTCTTGATCAAAATAGAGTGTCAGTTAAATCGCTTCGTGACTTTAAGAGAACAGCTCGAGACCTTATTGAAGCTTGCCGTATAAAAAGTATCATTCATCCGTTATTGGCGGATCATGTATTCCGCGAAGCAGAACATTTCCTCGTTATAATCGATATGTTTGAAAACAGTCTGACAGGTAAGCCAGCTTAATCTGCTGAAAACTCAATTACCTCTGGAATATCAAATACCCAATCAAACCTATTAATCTATGAATATACTAGATTAACTTGAGGAAAAGGAGTTGATTGGCATGGGATTCGGAGATGCTTGCAGAGAGAAAGAGATTAAAGTTATTTTTGTTAAACCTGGTCAAAAAGTTCTTATTATCGGCAAGAAGCACAGAAGAAAAAAACACCATTGCTAACTTTGTGGAGCGCTTGCTTATACAAGCGCTCTTACATACTCTTATATTTATTTTGTTTCTTGTAAATCAATAAACTGCTTCACCATTTTCAGCATAATCATAAAAACCCTTCGTGGATTGGTCAAGACCCCAGATAGCGGACACTGAATAAAAGACCCTACCTAACAAGCTGGAGCCGGTATTGAACCGGAGCCAGCTTGTTTAGTTTTCTTTGCGGACGCTTGTTGTTGTAAAAGTGTATATATTCTTCAATTCGGCTTTGTGCTTCTTCTACCGATCGAATATCATAAGGATAGAGCGCTTCTGTCTTCAAATGCGAGAAGAAGCTCTCCATTGAGGCATTGTCGTTACAATTGCCTCGTCGAGTCATGCTGATTTGGGTGCCAACCTTTGTCAGATTGTCGTGGTAATCGTAGGACGTGTACTGGGATCATTGATCGCTGTGAACGATCAGCCCCGTCACGTCCTTTTCCTTTTCAAACGCCTTAGAGAACGTCTGCAGAACAAGTTGCTTGTCATTGTGAAGACTAGTTTGGTAAGCGATAATTTCGTTCTGGCACAAGTCTTTAATGGCAGATAGATATAGCCAAACATCACCAATTCTAGACTGTGTGACCTCAGTTACCCACTTTTGATTGGGCGCTTCAGCTTGAAACTTGCGTTCCAGGATATTCTTAGTAACGCGGTCACTGATGTTCCAGTTTCGTGAACTGTGATGGTACTTACAACGTACTCTAGAGCACAGCTCCATTTCTTGCATTAGCCGGAAAACCTTCTTGTGGTTCATCCACACGCCATGATCTTGGTACAAGAATAATTGAGTCTGGCGGTACCCATACACGCCTCTATAATATTCAAAAGTGCCACGAATCAGCTGCTTATCCTGCTTATCCTTATCTGTGTGCAATCGTTTCACGTAGACGCCGGAGGATTTTTTATTTGATTAAATTCATTTCATTTATTATTTAATTGCGTAACCTCCTTTCGTTAACTTATAAAATCGCATTAATAAGAAGGCCCATTCTATGGGCTTTCTTTTTCCAATGAAGCTTAATATTCAGACAGTGTTCATTCCAATCACTTAGACGAATGCACTGACAAGTTACATTCCCCAAACTTACAATCTAAGATCTTAAAATTCAGGAGGCCTTAATGATTAGCATGAAAAAGAAATCAAAGAAATTAAAATCATACGTTCGCTTGCACGGAGAACGCATTGAAAGTTCATTTAATGAGCTTGATCATTTGGAACCCCGTCAAAGTACAAATTCTAAGATTCTGTTTCAGCAGATCCTTAATTCCTTATCACATGAGTACTCAAAAATAAAATGATAGCCATTTTATAGGGCTGTCTGGGATAAAATATTGCATCATAACTTCCCAGCTGCCCTATTAGGAAGCACAATGCATGTGGTTTGAGAAACGACGTCTTCAATTATGATTTTCTCTTGCATCCATGATCTTCAATATTCATTCAATATTGTCTCAGCAAATCGTCCACACTTTTGTCCTATCCTTTTATATAAGGCTAGTATCATACCGGAACAAACATCCAATCACTAAATTCTATCAATACATACTCTACATGGTAGTCAAAACACAGGGAGGTGAATTGAATAGTGCACAATAACCTTGGTACGATTCTGGTGCTTTTCATTTTATTAGTGATTATCGCTTGTAGTTGCAACCGCCGCCACCATGACAATTACTAATCCCATAGACTTAAACTGTGTACGCTAACTTTTATAATTCACTAAGACTTAAGGAGGTAAATTGAATAATGAACAATAACCTTGGTACGATTCTGGTGCTTTTCATTCTATTAGTGATTATTGCTTGTAGTGTTGGCGTCCTCGGCCGCAACGAGAGAAGAGAAGAAAGAAGAGAAGACAGAAAAGATGAAAGAAGAGTTGAAGGTATCAGCACAGGCTGCAACTTCTGAGACTATTAATTTTGCAGCTCGATTTCAACTTTTACCTTCTTACAAAATATAGAATTATTCGAACAAGATCTATTCAGAAGACCCATTCTATGGGTCTTTTGCGTTCTAATAATTCATATCAAAATCTTCAATATCCAATCTGGTCACTCATCACTGCAGAGCAAACGTCCAATCCCAAATTGTCATCCGTATATAATCTGCATAGCGTATTAAATATTGGGAGGTGAGTATTTGATGGGTGAATTTGTTGGTGGTTCTAATATCGTTATTATCCTGTTATTATTCACTTTGTTGGTGATTATTGCTTTCATTTCAGTAATCAGACGGTGTTTATAAATTCAGATCTTTCAAATACAATTCGATAACTTCCCAAGCTACTTAATATTCATTTTGTTACTTTAACGTATCTTAGCGAACAGAATATTTTATTTTCAATAAGGGTAACTTATAAACGTAAAAAATTTGAACACAAGGAGAATTAGTAAAAATGAAAAAAATTTACTCGTTGCTATTTGCCTTTACAATCCTATCTTCCGCACTATGCTTCCCTGCCTTCGCGGAACAATCAAATCAAGTAGATAGGATGACAACAGATAACAATCGTATGAACAGTTATGGAACAAACAACACAACCACTAATCAAATAAACGGCTATGGAGATGGCTATGGAGCAAATAACACTGGTATGAATGCAAACAACTATCGGACAAATGCGACAACAGACGATAGAAGAAATAATTGGGGCTGGCTTGGTTTGCTTGGCTTAACGGGCTTAATCGGATTAAGAAGCCGAGATCGGGAACGTACTTAAGCAAGAATAGAGAATCGTTTTTCATGAACCCCTGCATTTATTGGGGGGTTCATTTGAGTGCAAAATAGCTTCGTTCATTTTTCCCGCCTAATTCGAAGTGTTTCCAAGTATTTTTGTGAATTTCAGCCTTGCTCGTATTATTTATGTGTAGTTAAGCATATTAAGTCAGTTCAAAAAATTAATGAATCAAAAGGAGCAAATCGAATGGGAATTTTAAGCGGTAATCCAAAGGATGAACCAATGCACTACGGTGAAATATTTAGTGTTTGGCAGGCTTCAACTGTAGCAAAAGGCGCCGTATCCTGTTACCAAGCATACTTAAATCACGCTGGAGACAAAGACTTAAAAAAAATACTGGACGCCCTCATTGATCAAGCAAAGATGGAGATTAAAGAATGTGATACATTGCTTACTGATAACGGAATTGCTTCCGTACCTATGATGCCTGAAAGACCCCCTGTTAAACTCGAAGACATCCCTGTAGGTGCAAGATTCACTGATCCTGAAATCGCTGCTAAAATTGCCGCTGACACATCACTTGGACTAGTTGCTTGTAGCCAAGTTATGGGTCAGTCTATTAGAGAAGATATTGGAGCTTTATTTGCGAAATATCATCTTACTAAAACTGTACTAGGCGTTAAAATACTCGAACTGAGCAAAGAAAAAGGTTGGCTTATACCTCCTCCACTTCAAGTTAAGCGACCAGAGACTGCTAACGCATAAATATTAATTAATCCTGCCCCTCGGGCGGGATTTTTTTAGCATTTTCCCATGTTCTTCAATATTAATTAACATATTTTATAAAAAGTTCATATAATTTAGAGGACAACTCAACTCCATATACCCTCCAAAATTAATGGGGGGTATTTTTTTGTTCAGAAAGATACTAAATATTCAGGTCTGTTCCTGCTCAGGTCGTACGAATGGGTGACTGTTTATGTGAATGTACCCAAATACGCAAAGAATCTACAAGGAAAAATAATGCGTCATATTTTTGATAAGACCATCCACTGTGTTACGATTTAAGAAAGGTCCAATAAGTCGATAGCCGGTATTACTTCAGTCTGTTGTACAGGAACACTATTCATCGTCCCTCCCTCCTCTCATGCTCTTCGGTATTCAGTCGGTTCTTTCCCCAATTTGGATTAAAAAAGTAGTTTTGAAACATAATAAAATGTCTTGCTAAACAAAACCAAAAGGGGTGCTGTATATGCGCGAAGGTTTGATTCCTGCCGTTCTTGGAACTGTGGTATCTGCTTCTGGTGCTACACTGCTTAAAAGCAAGTACAAACTTGTTGGTACTGGTGTTCTAGGTTTTGGACTTGCCCATCTTATTCTTGGTGCAATCGACTTGGTAGAACACCGGTAGGTTTGGCGAGATTAGCAGGGAGGTTCGTTCTTGCCTCCCTCATTTTGTTATTTCAATTACCTTTGAGTGAATAGTAAAAATATGGTATGTTTATCTTGATCATATTAAAGGAGGCGAACCTAATGGCTTTCAAAACAGTAGGAGTTATTCTAGTCGCTCTATTATCAATTTATTTCACAGTAAAATACCGTTTATGGAAGCGCCTTTAATGTACACCGCTTATTCATTCAGAAGCGACCTACCATATTAGTCCTTACACTCAAATTTCTGCGGCTTGTTATATACCTTTCCCCCCACCAATCTCCTAACATTGCTGCTAATTCGGTTTCCTGCAAGATGTCTGATAATGCGACAAGATTCTCTTTACGAGGACGACGGAAGTATTTAGCCATTTGTTGAATGGAATAGTCTTCACTACGCAGTCTTAACAAGTCATCTAATTGCTCACTTTTCCATGTAAGATTGAACCCATCACAGACTATAGTTTTACGCTCTTTCTTATCTGCTGGCATTGAATCACTCCTTTCTTGCTGTTCGGATAAAATCAAGATAATCAGCTTCGGTAGCTTGTGGAAGACCATCTGCCTTCCTACTTAAATCACATAACTCTCGAAGAGTTTCATCCGTAACAACTGCTTTAGGTCTGTTGTCAGAGACAATCTCAATCCTTGGTTTGCCTGAACGGGAAGATGATTGATTAGTGCTGGAAGATTTCCGCTCGACATTCCATGGTTCGTCCACTCCCTCTGCTTTGTATCGCTTAAGTATTCCGTTGACGTAGGTCAGATTTCTTTTACCAGCGACAGTTGCAGTTTTCATAGCCTCACATACCCATCGCTCACCATAATCCTTTATAAAATCATTAATTTTATCAGCGGTTATAGAGCTGATCGTTCCGAATCCTTCTGCTTCGTAAAGACGAAAAGGATTATAAACAGGATTAATGCTACCAGCAGCAGGCGGTGTTGCCGCTTGTTTTGGTTGGGTACTGGTATGGTTGGGTATGGTTCTGTTGGGTTCTGTTGGGTTCTGTTGGGTTCTTTCTGTAGCCCCGTGACCGCGCTTGTCGTCACTCTGCGTCACACTTGTGTCACGCGTGACAACGCTGTGACTTGCTTCGCTTTCCCCTTGCTTGGCGCGTGACTTCCGTTTCCTTTGCTTGTTTTGTTCGCGCTTGTCCACTAGCCGTCCCGCATAATCAAACCAGTCATGTACAGTGACATTATCTGTTTTATCAATAAATCCTGAATCGATAAGTGCGGTCATAAGCATGTCCGCAGTTTCTATAGGCCAATTCACTGCCTCCGCTATATCTTCTGACTCGTAGGCTGTTATATCGCCGCCTGGGGCATAATCAAGTGCCCACCACCAAAGCATATGTAGATGACCGATTGCTGTCGGTACATTAACCCCTAATCGCCGTGATAGACGCTTCGTTTTCGGATGCCTTGCTAGTTCTTGATGACTCTCTATCCATGCCAAAAACGCCCCCTCCTTTCTTGACCCTCTTGATTTCTCTTCAAAACCTCTGAAACATCTGATAAAAAACATAGGGATATATTTACTGTCTGAATCACGCCTAAAGCTCATAAAGGTTCGTGCGTGACCCCTAAATATACAGAAGAAGAATTAGATCTCGCTCGAGCTGCTGCTAAAGCTGCTGTTGAAGCTTATAGGAAGGCTCAACGTAAAAAGGACGAGAATCAATCGTAATTTCGTTAATACACAATTTATAGCCTTTTCTTAGGCTATATTTTTTACCCATAAATACGAACATACGTTCCTGATTAGAGAAGTCATACATGCGCACCTTGGATTTTCATCTTTATAGGTCAACTGATATTGAAATATGGTTAACAAATCTATACAAGTATCATGGTATTTTTTCACCATCAGACTTAACTATTAAATCTGTTTCGGAGATATTCAATATCGCTGTGAATTTTTATAGTGGCCCTTGCTTTGCCGAATGGGAAGAAGGCGGCTACTCACTCATTTTTATTAATAATAAAATGTCTGATGAAGAACAGAGGATGGAGTTTTTCCATGAGTTATGTCATCCATTAAGACACACAGGAATTCAAGGTAACATGCCAATAATGTTCCAAGAGCTTCAAGAAGCTCAAGCATCACAGTTTCAATTGGTTGCTTCAATGCCTATCTACCTACTATCTGAAATACAGCCCGAAAGACACTGGCAAGATTACATCCATTCGATTGCCGAAGCCTTTCATTACCCAGTCGACTTTGTTGAAAGTAGGTTGCAGCAGGTAATTGCAAGGATTGAGCAAGAACGACGTGATCGCAGTATTCGAATCAAACAAACTAATAAACCAAGCATCTGCAACTATTCTGATGAAACAATGAAAATTTTAGATAGATTAAGTAATCAAGTTGCTGAGAGGAAGTTGAACTATAGTGTTAAACGTCAAAGTAATTTATGAAGATTCAGGCGAGGATAACCTTTTGATACCAATATGGATGATCATTGATAGCCCATATTTTGATTGGGGAATGACGTTATTTATTAATATTAAAGTTCCATTTGAACGAACAACCTTTGAAGATATTGATCCAGAATGTGCCGCCGTCACTGTCCCGAGTACGGCATATACAAGACATATTGATAATGATCAATTAATTGGAATATCACTACCTATCGTATGGGATTCAGCTTTAAAACATTTGATGAAAAACCATCATTTTACGATCCGACAAGCATACAACGTTTAGTGCTTCAACTCAGCGACATTGAAGAAACATTGCAGTATTCGTTAAAAGATAATTTATGAAGATGAAGGGAAATATCGAATATGCCAGTCTATAAGGACGAAGAACGCAAAACTTGGTATTTCAAAGTTCGTTATAAGGATCTCTATGGAAGATATAAACAAGCAATGAGAAGAGGATTCGCCAAGAGGAGCGAGGCAATAATTGCCGAGGCTGATTTTCTATCCAGTATTAAAGACTTATATGCGGAGGATGTTACCTTTGACGAAATATTTGAACATAACATTAAACATACAAAACTCAAGGACAAAACAATTCGTAGGCGCCGAAACGAGTATAATTTGCATATCAATCCGCGATTCGGTCATATGAAAGTAAAGGATGCCAATATCCAACATGCCATGGATTTTAAGACGCATCTGGAGAATAACTTTGTTTCTCTTAATAGCGCCAGGACCGTGTACAGCAATTTCAAAATACTAGTAAACCACGCTATAAAATTCTTTGGCCTTAAGATTGATCCTACATTAGCTGCTGGTGCGATTCAAAGAGTGAAACCAAAGATAAACTTTATTATACGGGAAGAATTTGAACAGAGTGTTATGAGCTTAACCAGCAATAAATATCAGGAACTAACTAGATTGTTACTTTACACAGGGCTTCGAGTAGGAGAAGCTTTCGCTCTAACATGGGCTGATATAGACCTGCAAAAGCAGCAGTTATTTGTTAATAAAACATTAGATCAAAAGACACGAACGCCAACGACTCCAAAAACTGCCGGCAGCGTGGGATATGTTCCATTTCCCGCTTTTATTGCAGATATGCTTAGAGAAATAAAAAAAGAATCCGCAGAAAAAATCTACGGATTCAACGATTCGTTATATGTGTTCGGTGGATTAGCACCCTACCATTATTCGCACTTTCACAAGCGCTATAAAATGGTGTTTCCGGAATTGCGTATTCATGACCTTCGTCACAGCTATGCTTCATATCTCATCAACAAGGGAGTGGATATCTACCTTGTTAAAGAGCTCTTACGTCATGATGATATTCAGCAAACTGCCAACACTTACGGTCACTTATACACGGAAAGAAAGCACGAAGTAATGAGCGTATTTGACTAAACGGTATCAAAACGGTATCATACGATATTTTGAAACCGTTTAGCCCTTGATACGACTACGTTTTTATTAACCGATGGAACCTTCCATCTCGAACTTGATCAAACGGTTCATCTCTACCGCATATTCCATCGGCAGCTCTTTCGTGAACGGTTCGATGAAGCCCATTACGATCATTTGCGTTGCTTCCGCTTCGCTTAGACCACGGCTCATCAGGTAGAACAGTTGATCTTCAGAAACCTTCGACACCGTTGCTTCATGCTCAAGTGTAATGTTATCGTTCATGATCTCGTTGTAAGGAATCGTATCTGACGTTGATTCATTATCGAGAATGAGCGTATCACATTTGATATTCGCTTTAGCGCCGTCGGAGTTGCGTCCGAAGGATGCAAGACCACGGTAAGTTACTTTACCGCCATGCTTACTGATTGACTTCGAGATGATCGTCGAGCTAGTGTCTGGTGCAAGGTGAGTCATTTTAGCCCCTGCGTCCTGATGCTGACCTTTGCCGGCAACGGCAATGGACAATACCATGCCTTTTGCGCCGCGACCGCGAAGAACAACTGCTGGGTACTTCATCGTCAGCTTAGAGCCGATGTTTCCGTCTACCCACTCCATTGTTGCATTCTCATCTGCTACTGCACGTTTAGTAACAAGGTTATAAATATTCGGTGCCCAGTTTTGAATCGTTGTGTAACGAACGCGGGCATTTTTCTTAACCAAAATTTCAACTACCGCACTATGCAAAGAGTTCGTGCTGTATACGGGAGCCGTACAGCCTTCAACGTAGTGAACAGAGCTGTCTTCATCGGCAATAATAAGCGTACGCTCGAATTGACCCATGTTCTCGGAGTTAATACGGAAGTATGCTTGCAAAGGCACTTCACATTTAACGCCTTTTGGCACGTAGATAAAGCTTCCGCCTGACCATACCGCACTGTTCAAAGCTGCAAATTTATTGTCATTCGGAGGAATAATCGTTCCGAAATATTCTTTCATAAGCTCAGGGTACTCACGAAGCGCTGTATCTGTATCTGTGAAGATAACACCTTGCTTCTCAAGATCCTCTTGCATGCTGTGGTAAACGACCTCGGACTCATATTGAGCCGATACGCCGGCAAGAAACTTTTGCTCAGCTTCAGGAATACCCAGCTTGTCGAACGTTTCTTTAATTTCGGAAGGAACTTCCTCCCATGTTTTTCCTTGCTTATCGGAAGCACGAACATAATATTGGATGTCGTCAAAATCAAGCTCATCCATGTTGCCGCCCCATTTAGGCATCGGCATTTTGAAAAATTGCTCAAGTGATTTCAAGCGGAAATCCAGCATCCACTCCGGCTCGCCTTTAATATCCGAAATCGTGCGAACGATTTCCTCTGTTAAACCTTTGCCTGATTCGAATACGGCTTTGTGCTCGTCACGGAAACCATACTTATAATCTTCCATTTCCGGCATTGATTTAGCCATGGTCATTCACGCTCCTCATAAATCTAGTTTAATGTGATTCTTGCTGCTGCTCGATTCCTTTGCGCAAGGCGTTCCACGCAAGTGTAGCGCACTTGATTCTTGCAGGAAATTTGTTTACGCCCGAAAGTGCATCCAATTCCTCATATTCATCAAATTCGACTGGTTCGCCCTTCATTAAGGCTGAGAATTTCTCAGCCATTGCAAGCGCCTCGTCAAATGTTTTTCCTTTTATCGCCTCTGTCATCATCGATGCAGAGCTCATGCTGATTGAACAGCCTTCACCACTGAACTTAGCGTCTGTTACTTTGCCGTCTACAATCTGGAGCTGTAGCGAAATGCGATCGCCGCAGGTAGGATTGTTCAGGTTGATCGTAACCGATTCTTCATTCATCGTGCCGCGATTTCGAGGGTTTTTATAATGATCCATAATGACTCTACGATATAAATCATCCAATTGCATGACCGAAGAACTCCTTTGTTTGTAGTAACGCATCGGCTAGGCGGTCAATTTCATCTTCAGTATTATATAAATAAAAGCTTGCTCTTGCCGTTGCCGATACGTTCAGCCAACGCATTAGCGGCTGGCAGCAGTGATGGCCTGCACGAATCGCAATGCCTTTGGAATCAAGCACGGTCGCAACATCATGAGGATGTACTTCCTCCAAATTGAAGGTTACGAGTCCTACACGATTTTGCTTCGGACCGTATAACGTGATGCCTTCCAGCGAAGATAGCTTCTCGTAAGCATATGTGGCTAAACGTCTCTCATGCTGATCGATTTCTTCAAGCCCAATTTCTTGTAGAAAGTCAATTGCTGCGCCTAGTCCAACTGCACCCGCAATAATTGGCGTGCCGCCTTCAAAGCGGTACGGAATCTCTTTCCACGTAGACTCGTAAAGATCAACAAAATCAATCATCTCGCCGCCGTACTCAATCGGTTCCATCTTGTTAAGCAGCGCCTTCTTGCCATATAATGCGCCGATACCGGTAGGACCACACATTTTATGACCAGAAAAAGCATAAAAATCAACATCCAAATCTTGGAGATCGATTTTCATATGCGGCGTGCTTTGCGCACCGTCCACAACCATGATGGCACCATTTCGATGAGCAATTTGTGTAATTTCCTTAATTGGATTAATAAGTCCGAGCACGTTTGAGACGTAGGTGACGGAAACTACCTTCGTTTGCGAAGTGATCGTCTTCTCAATGTCCTCAAGAGAAATTGTACCATCTGGCTGCATCGGGATATATTTCAAAGTTGCACCAGTGGCCTTAGCCACCTGCTGCCACGGAATTAAGTTGCTGTGATGCTCCATGGGTGTGATGACAATTTCATCACCTTCACCGCACACCTCGCGTGCATAGCTAGAAGCAACCAAATTTAATGCTGTCGTTGTACCGCGTGTGAAAATAATTTGCTCCGGCGCTCCCGCATTTAGAAACTTCGCTACCTTCTCGCGCGCTCCCTCATAGGCATCAGTCGCCCTGGAACCAAGTGTATGCACACCGCGATGAACGTTCGCGTTATCCAGCTCATAGTACCGATTAACCGCATCAATGACGGAGCGCGGCTTCTGCGAAGATGCCGCGCTGTCCAGATAAACGAGCGGGTGCCCGTTTATTTCTTGATGCAATATCGGGAACTGCTCCCGAATCGCATTTATATTCATCCCTCTAGCTTCCTTTCGAGTAAACGCTGAAGCTGACCGCGTACCGCCTCGACTGGAATTTCCGATACGACCGGTGCCAAAAAGCCGTAAATAATTAGACGTTCAGCGTCCTGCTTAGATATACCGCGTGACATTAGGTAATATACCTGCTCTGGGTTTACTTGCCCCACGCTTGCTGCGTGGCCAGCTGTTACATCATCTTCATCTATAAGCAAAATCGGATTGGCGTCGCCGCGCGCTTTAGGGCTCAGCATGAGCACCTTCTCGGTTTGTACACCGTTCGCTTTCGTCGCACCTTTCTCGATTTTTGTAATTCCGTTAATGATCGCTGAAGCGGAATCCTTCATTACTGCGCGTGTTACCATGTTGCTGTCGGAGCTTTTGCCGAAATGAACGGCCTGTGTCGTCAAGCTGTTTTGTTGAGCGTTTTTGCCCACGCTGATAACTTTTGCATCAGAAGTAGAACCCGTGCCCTTCAGTATGGATTTAGTGTCAGACAACGTATTGCCGTCATTCAAATCACCGATAATCCATTCCATTTGACCGTCATTTTCAATAACTGAACGACGAAGCGACATATCAACACCAGTCTCGCCCATATGATGGATGGAGCTGAAACGAACGTGAGCACCTGGCTTCACGAACACTTCAACAACAGAAGGATGTACGAAAGGAGCACTGCTTGCTCCCGGTTCGGATACAACACAATCCACATATGTCACGCGGCTGTTATTGTCCGCAACGATAAGGATATGCGGAGCAAACGTAGCTTCAGCATTGTCGTTGTAGAAAATCGCTTGCAGCGGCAGCTCGACTTCAACATTTTTAGGAACATAGATGAATACGCCGCCGTTCCAAAGTGTTGCATGAAGAGCTGTAAGCTTATCTTCGTCTTTCGCTACTGCTTGGAACAAATATTTCTGAACGAGCTCGCCATGCTCTTTGCACGCGGTCTCCAAATCTGTGAAAATAACGCCTTTGCTAGCTAATTCGCTTGAAAACTGATTCCATACGATGCCGGAATTGCGTTGTACAAGCAAATTTTCAGTTCCTTCTGTTACCAATTCACGAACAGCTTGAGGAAGTTCGCTAATTGCCCCTACTGCTGACGGTTGCTCGTAGTTGCCTACTGCCGTCAAATTCCACCGTTCAATACGAACCTTCTCAGGCTTTGGCCATCCGAGTGTTCCGGCAAGATCTGCCGCTTCTCCGCGCAGTTCAACAAGCCAGTTAGGCTCGCCTTTACTGCGTGCCAGTGCTTCAGCAGCTTGACGGTTGGCCTGCGTTGATAGTTGTGTACTCATCCGTTTTGCCCCCTTCTCTGCTTAAGCCTGGCCGACCGTTTCATCTTCGATGCCAAGTTCTTCTTTTACCCAATCATAACCTTCGTTTTCCAGACGCTCTGCAAGCTCAGGACCACCCGATTTAACGATGCGGCCTTGCATCATAACATGTACGTAGTCTGGAGTAATATAGTTAAGCAAACGCTGATAGTGAGTAATGATAAGGAAACCGCGATCTTCCGAACGCATAGCGTTTACGCCTTGCGATACGATACGAAGAGCATCGATGTCAAGACCCGAATCGATTTCATCAAGAACGACGATTTTTGGATCAAGAAGCATCATTTGCAAAATTTCGTTACGTTTTTTCTCGCCGCCAGAGAAACCTTCGTTAAGGTAACGGTGAGCGAATTCAGCATTCATTTCAAGTTCTTTCATTTTGCTTTCCATTTTGCGAATGAATTTAATCAACGAGATCTCATTGCCTTCGCCAAGACGTGCATTGAGTGCACTGCGTAGAAAGTCAGAGTTCGTTACGCCTGGAATTTCACTCGGATATTGCATTGCAAGAAATAATCCAGCAAGCGCGCGCTCGTCAACGCCCATTTCAAGAATGTCAGCGCCGTCTAGTACTGCTGTACCTTCTGTTACTTCATATTTAGGATGTCCCATCAAAGCAGATGCCAGTGTGGATTTACCGGTACCGTTTGGGCCCATGATCGCGTGAATTTCTCCACCTTTAATTTCTAGGTTGATACCTTTCAAAATCTCTTTTCCTTCGATAGCCGCTTTCAGGCCTTCGATGACAAAATGCGTTGCCATAATATGCTGATCCCTCCAAGGTTGGTTTAATTCGCTCAGTCACTTCTATAAACAATAGACTTTCTATTATAGAGTGATTCTCAATGATTCTCAATAATCATTTTAATATAGTTTTTGTTATAAATCAATGAAGGATGTCCTTGTATCGTTGATAATGTCCTTTTGTTGTAGATATAAAACGATAAGTTATCACTTCATTTTCGCTTATAATTCTCCTATTTCACCTTAAATCGACAACCAGGCGCATTTCAGCACATGATCCTTTTTTTAAAAATAAATCTTTTATGCCAATGCGTTTTTGATTTTTTGAACTTCTAAATCAAATTCATCTTCATCCAGTACAGGTATCATCTTGAGAGAAGGTATTTCATCTTCCATTCTTACCCAAGATTTGCATCCATTATAAGCAGGACGCATCGATATTTCGAAAGGCGCCTCTAGTCGGTATACTCGAAGCACCAAAACATGCAGTGGTTTTGTTTTTTTCCAGCGCAATCTTTCCTCTGCAAATGTATCTGTCCATATATGCAAATCGCGCAAACGATTGAGTGTCTCCTGATCTGTTACTTCAATATCTTCTACGACCTCGGCATAGGTTTCCAGCTTGATCGTTTCCATGTCCAACGACCAATCAGCTAACGTTTCATCCAAGCCGTCTATGAATTGTTCTTTTAAGAGATGTTTTTTCTGGTGCTCGTAAGCGGGCATTAAATAGAAGCTTGGGCTAATAAGCTGAAAATCACGGGTTTCCTCAATAATACCGCCTTTGCGCATGACTATAATTTGCTGCCCCTCTGCGAGCGCTTTTACACTGACAGCCCACTCTTTCAAAGCGATCGACTGTTGTTCTTTTTTTGCAGTCACTATACTTCCTCCATCCAACTTGTCTATAATTGATAACATTATATCAAATGAGGGTATTCCAAGGCGAAATAATATACATTATACTATGTTGAGATGAATACTGGGCATTGCTGCCCAACTACTATAAACCGGAGGTGGACAGCCGTGTCTGCATATCATCCATTATCAGAACAAGAAGCCATTCAAATAGCTCTATCGCTTGACGGTTTTTTCCCAGAGGGTGCAAGTCTAACAAGCCGAGAAATTGGAGACGGCAATTTAAACTTGGTATTTCACATCATTGACTCTGGAAGTGGCAAGAGCTTAATTATGAAACAGGCACTTCCTTATGCTAAAGTTGTAGGTGAGTCTTGGCCGCTTACTCTTGATCGCGCCCGCATCGAGAGCGATAAACTTATTTTGGAGGGCGAACTTGCTCCCGGACTTGTTCCAAACGTTTATAAGTATGACCCTGAGCTTTATCTCACCATTATGGAAGATCTCAGCGATCATATTATCATGCGGCAAGGGTTGATTGGCGGAATTCGCTATCCTAAATTCGCGGACGATATTTCCACATTTATTGCGCGAACCTTATTTTTCACCTCTGATCTCGGAATGAACCAACAGGAAAAGAAGCAACGCGTAAAAGCTTTTATTAATCCGGAACTATGCAAAATCACAGAGGATCTTATATTCGACGATCCTTATACCAATTCGCCTAACAACAGCTTCGATCCAGCCATTCAGGATGCTGCTGAAGCGCTCTGGCAGGATTCCGAGCTTCACCTCGAAGTGGCTATACTTCGTGACAAGTTTTTGACAAATGCACAAGCTCTGTTACATGGAGATCTTCATACGGGCAGTGTATTCGTAACGCCTGATTCTACAAAGGTCATCGATCCTGAATTCGCATATTACGGGCCAATTGGCTTCGATATCGGTGCTGTTATCGCGAATCTGCTTCTCAACTTTGCAGGGCAAGAGCATTGGAGCCTGGATTCAGACCAAAGAAGTGACTTCCGCCGTTATTTAACCGATTCGGTTCGCGATGTTTGGAATTTGTTTGACCAAAAATTCCGTGCGCTGTGGAATGAGCATGGTTCGGATCGCATTGCTTCTTCAACACCCGGATATCAGGACTATTATATGAATCGTTTGCTGCAGGACGCAGTAGGTTTTGCAGGCTGCAAAATCGTGCGTCGTATCGTCGGCTTGTCTCATGTAGTCGATATCGATCGTATACCGGACGCAGCGACTAAAGAAAAAGCTCAACGTCTAGCTCTTGCTATTGGAACATCGCTCATTCGCAATAACCGCAATACGCAATCCATCGAGGAAGTTATCGACGTTGCACTATCACTTGCAAATAAATGATTGAACACAGAGAGGAAATGACATCATGACAACAAATTATGCTGGCTTGCAATCGGTTATCTGGACCGAAGACAGGCTTGATCTACTTGACCAACGGCTTTTACCTGAAGAAATCGTTTATTTGCCTTTAACGACGGCAGAGGATGTATGGGAAGCGATTCGACACTTAAAAGTACGCGGAGCACCAGCAATCGGTATTTCCGCTGCCTATGGGGTAGTTCTAGGCAGTCGTGACGAGCAAACCACTGAAGCATGGCTCGCACAAGTCGTCAAACAAGCGGAATATCTCGCTACTTCAAGACCAACTGCAGTTAACCTGTTCTGGGCTCTTGATCGTATGAAAGCCGCAGCCGCTTCTTTCATCGAACAAGGCTTGTCGCTTGAAGCAAGCAAAGCTGCATTGCTAACGGAAGCAATCGCGATTCAAAGCGAAGATGAAGAAACGAACAGAATGATTGGTGAACATGCATTGTCATTGTTCAAGGATGATATGGGCGTGCTGACGCACTGCAATGCTGGCGGCTTAGCTACAGCCAAATACGGCACAGCGCTTGCGCCTTTCTACTTAGCACTAGAACGTGGTATTACACTGCGTGTATATGCTGATGAGACGCGTCCTGTTCTTCAAGGCGCTCGCTTAACTGCATTCGAACTGCAGCAGGCAGGCGTTGATGTCACGCTCATTTGTGACAACATGGCAGGTATGATTATGGCTAAAGGCTGGGTTGATGCTGTAATCGTAGGTACTGACCGCGTTGCCGCAAATGGCGATGTTGCTAACAAAATCGGAACTTATAGCGTTGCAGTACTAGCCAAAGCTCATGGCATTCCTTTTTATGTAGCAAGTCCACTTTCGACGATTGATTTGAATACGCCAACAGGCTCTGAAATTCCAATTGAAGAGCGTAATGCGGAAGAAATTACAGAAGGCTTCGGTAAGCGTACAGCTCCTCAAGGCATCAAAGTGTACAATCCGGCGTTTGACGTAACACCAAATGAATATGTAACAGCAATTATTACGGAAAAAGGCATCGTCCAAGCACCTTACGATGTTAACCTGCGCAAGCTATTCGAATAATCACTAGATAATAAAGCCCTAATCGGTTGTTCGCGGTTTAAACGCGTTCCGTTCGATTAGGGCTCTTTATTTGCTTTTTTCAAAGCATCAATTGGAGCGCGTCCGAACCCTTCATGCCTACGACAACACCCTTTGTCTCTGCTGTTAAAGTAACGGACTCCAAAGGGGCTTCCATCAACTCTTCCAACGTTTTTACACCGACAGCCCTGCCAGCTATAATTTCCCGGTCTTTGAGACGCTCGTTAAGCAGAGCAACATCTAACGCACCGCACATAATATATCCTTTGTCCGTCATGATGGCGAGCAATGTTGTTTTGGGCAGCTTCACTTCAACACCAAGTACGGTTTCTCCATTCTCCAGTGTGAAAGGAACCATCCGCATCATATAGGATCCACCCCCTTCTTTTACATAATGTAAGAGGCAATACACTGCAACATCAGTATATGCAAAAATCGGTTTACAGTGTTGAATGTTTGCTTATTTATACTCCTATATTCTTCTAAAAAAATGCTTGCCTCTAACTTCTCTCGACAGGCTCACTCGTTTTATCCTTGTTTACTACTACATGAAAAATCGATTTAGTGGTATATTAGTGCTATATCACATCGTCCGGAGGTCCTATGGAAAAACACAGCTCTTCCCAAGACCGAGCATCCTTTATTTTTAATATTGAGGTGCTTGTTGAAGGGAAAAACAACGCTGCAGCGCTTGAGCAATTGCTTCACTCGCTAAATGGTTCTGACTTTGTTGATTTCCGTATATTGTCCGGTATCCAACTTGGAGAGCAAATCGATCATCGCAAGAACAATACAAGTTCACCTCAAGAAATTCCTTTGCCGTCTAATCTAACTAAAAATGCTAATGCAATACAACCTGACAAACCTGATGCAGATGATCTAGAAGCTTTAAGTTATTTCGACAAAATAAGAGCGATTATGAAAAACAATACCTTAGTTCGTTTAATCGTAAATAAAGGTTTAGGTATTAAGCTCAGTATTCCTTGCCGTATCATTAATATGAATGAGGCCGAGAATATTATTACCGTTTACCATGTTGACGAGAAACAAGTATATACGTTTCGAATGAATGAAATTGAAGACTTCTCCTACTAATCCACGCTTAAAAGTAAAAAAAACCGTTCCAATGACTTTTATCAGTCATAGAACGGTTTTTTATGCATAGCCCGGAGATAACATCTGTTCAATGTTGTCGCTAGTCACCGGAGGACTCCAGAAGAAACCCTGCATTTCATCGCATTTATGCTTACGAAGAAACTCCATTTGCCCTTCCGTCTCCACGCCTTCTGCAATAACTTGAATATTAAGGTTATGGGCCATTGCGATAATAGCTGCAACGATTTCTGCATCGCTTGGGTCCTGTTGGATATCACGTACGAAGGAACGGTCAATTTTTAACCGATCGATCGGGAAATTTTTTAAATAATGAAACGAACTATAACCAGTGCCAAAATCATCGACGCTAATATTGACGCCTAGTTCCGTTAAATCGAGCAAGCATCGAGACACATGGCTAACATCCATCGTCATCGACTCCGTAATTTCCAGATCCAAGAATTTGGGATCAAGACCCGTTTTCTTGAGTACGGCATCTACCTTGCTTGCCAGATCAGTTTGGACGAATTGTCTAATCGACAAATTGACGGATACCGGCATTAAGGGCAACCCTGCATCTTGCCATGCTTTGTTTTGACGGCATGCCTCTTCCAGCACCCAATCACCAATTTGGACAATCATACCGCTCTCCTCAGCCAAAGGGATGAAGCTTCCTGGCGGTATCATGCCTTTAATTGGATGATTCCATCGCACAAGCGCCTCCACACCAACCATCGTACCTGAGCTCAAATCATATTGCGGCTGATAATGTAAAATAAATTCCTCACGCTGAATCGCTCGGTACATCTCATGCTGCAGCGTAAGCCGCTCGAGCGATGAATTGCTCCAGCTCTCCGAATAAAGCAGGCAATCATTTTTTCCGCTTTCTTTTACTTTGACGAGCGCCATATCTGCTTTCTTGATCAGAGAATAACTATCGTCATCCTCGCTCTTGTTTGTAACTAAACCAATGCTCGCTGTAATATGTAACGGGAAGCCGCTTAGCTCATAGGGCTCTTCAATCGACTTGACGAGATTCCTACACAGCTCAAGCAAATGCTCCTCCGACTGTAAATTGCAAAATAATAAAGCAAATTCATCGCCTTCCATACGAGCTGCAAAGTCGTTATCGGCAAGATCTCGGTTCAGTCTCTCTGCAACCTGCATGAGAAGAATATCACCAAATTCGCGTCCAAAGGATGCGTTAACCAGCTTAAAACGATCTAGATCCAAATAACAGATACCAACGATACGGTTTTCTTCCTTCGCCCTTGTCAACGTCTCCGTCAGTTTCATTTGAAACAAAGTGCGATTCGGTAGCCCAGTCATATCATCGTGATATGCCATGTAGCGAATCCGTTCAACATTGCGTTTGCGATCACTTAAATCCTGACTTATTAATACCGTTCCGATAACTTCCTCTTCTTGGATCATAGGAGAGCAAACAACTTGAAGCTCTAGCGGAAAGCCGGAACCATGCGTAATGTTAATATTGATCTGTTTCGTTTCACCGTGTAGAGCATGCTCGAATGTTTCTTGCAGCAATTGCCGACTGCCTGGCTCGACTAATCGTAAAATAGATTCTCCTAAAAGCTCGTTCCGATCATAACCAAGCGTCCGGCCGGAAGCTTCGTTCAACTCTATGACAATACCGGTTTTATCCAATATCGCAAGTGGAACAGCCTCTGAACGAAGCAAGGTCTCTACAATTGCCGTATGATAATTCTGGAAACTAAATGACTTATTTCGTTTTATATAAACAATTACTGCGGTTACGATTAACGATGAAGCGATGGCCAAAGCTGTCCATTTGTACATCGTGTTAGATATTAATATAAATGATACGATAATCCAGACCAACCCGAGTGCTATTAACAAACAGCTAATAACCAACGATCCATCCAATGATTGCTTGAGGAGTTGTCGCTTTCTTTCAGGAAAACCATCTATCCGTTTCGTCACGCACAAACGTCCTTCCTCTATTTCGAGTCAAGTCAGTGTTCGCTTTATTATAAACGATGTATGCGCTCCGGTATAGAAATATTTACTAAAGCAACTTGTTTTATTGTTATAATACAAAAAAATATGTCGTCAAATCTATATTTATTTCTAAACTAATTACTTTCTTTCTTAAATGCTGCAGTAATAATACATATCCAACCAGCAATAATAGCAACACCGCCAAAAGGTGTAATGATGCCAAGCTTACTGAAGCTCGTAAGCGCTAATACATACAAACTTCCGCTAAATAGAATCGTACCTGTTAAAATTAGCCGGCCTCCATTTAAAACAAGTTTGCTCGCACCGATTTGTTTAGCGAACAAGGAAATAAGCATTAAACCGAGAGCGCTATACATATGATATCTAACTCCTGTTTCGAAAACCTCTAAATAATGATCAGTCAGTTGTTTTTCTAATCCATGTGCTCCGAAAGCACCTAAAGCAATGGCTAATGCAGCGTTTATAGCACCTATTGCAAAATATTTTGGAAACATTTGTTTTCATTCCTCTCGTATTTGTGTATAATTTTACCGTAATTAGTAAAGGAGCTGATATAAATGGAAAATGAAACCAATAACAATGAAAAACAACCTTCCAGCAACGAGCCTTATGCATCAAGACCTGTTTTCTCAAACGAACAACCTATCAATGAAGGTCCTAAGAAACATTCAGGAATTGGCATTACATCCTTCATCATTGGTTTGCTTGCAGTCGTATTACTTATTATTGCTTTCGTCTCGGGCTCCACATTCGCTGATCAGATCGCAAATACCGACATTACTATAGCAGATCCTTCTGATACCGCAGCTTTTCAAGCTTCTATCGAAGCGCTTGGTCAAGAGGTTCTAGTTTCTATGATGCTAGCCATCGTTTGCATCTTCGGAGCAGGATTGCTCTCACTTGCAGGTCTTGTATTAGCAATTATCGGTGCCGTCTCCAGCAAACGCCGTAAAACATTTGGCGTTATTGGTATTGTACTGAACATTCTTGTATTTGTAGGCGGTATCGGCTTATTTTTCGCTGGTTCTGCAGCTATAGCATCATCCGTTGCATAATTAATATCCGCCTTGTAAAGAAAGTCTGCCTCAGCCTCAGTGGAGCGCTTGAAGCAGGCTTTTCTTTTTCATACCTCTTATCTCACTGATAATTTCGTCCGACTAAACCCTTCCTTCGTCTTATTAACCTCAAGGCAAGCCGGGAATGCATCCTTAAGCTCCTGAACATGAGATATAACGCCAATCATCCTTCCTGATTTCTGCAAATCAACGAGCGCTGTAATTGCTTTCTGCAACGATTCCTCATCAAGCGAACCAAAGCCCTCATCAATGAACATCATTTCAATCGTCACGCCACCCATATGAGATTGAATAACATCTGTCATTCCTAGTGCAAGACATAATGAGGCGTTAAATTTCTCACCCCCGGACAATGTCTTCACATCACGATTTTGACCCGTATATGCATCATAGACATCAAGACCAAGACCACTTTGCTTTCCACGATTTTCAAGGCGATCACTTCTTTGCAACGAAAACTGCCCGTTCGATAAATCATGCAAACGCGTATTAGCAGCAAAGAGAATTTGCTCCAAAAACTCGATTAAAATATATCGCTCAAACGATACCTTGAGAGCATTATCCCCTTTCAGCATATGGAATACATCCATAACCTCTTCAAGTTTAGCCTCAAGCTCGCCCACATGCTCATTAGCTCTTCCAATCGAGGCAGCTAGCCGCTGTACAACTTGACCGGTCCGCAGTGCAGTTTGAGCGGCGGCAATGATTTGCTCCTGTTGCTGCTTCAAGGCAGCAAGCTGTTCCTGAAGATGTGCCAAATCGGCTTTAGGCTTGCCCGCAAGCTCTCCTTGGAGCTCCACCAGCTGCTGCATAAGCGATGCTACTGCAGCTTGATATTCAGCAATTTCCTTTCTCAGCTGTTCTCTGCCAGCGTCTGGCAAAGCTGCCGCTCGATATTGCTGAACAGTGTCAAAACCCGCCTTCACAAGCTCATCCATCAGCCGCTGCTCAGCAAGCTGCATATTTTTTTCCGTTTCCAGCTGCTGTTGCTCTGATTGCACGGCATAGGCTTTTTGTTCCGCTAGCTTCGCGGTCATTTTTTGCTGCAGCTCTTGAACGGACTTCCAAGCTGCTGACATTCGGTCATAAACGATCTGCTGCTCATTAAGCTTTGCAGTCAGCTTCTCTGGCGTACGCAGTGCTTCTGGAATGCGTACCAGTTCCTGCTGCAGCGCCGATTGCTGTGATGTTCTCTCAACGATTAAGCGCTGCTGCTCCTGCTGCAGCTGTTCCTTTATAAGTCGATGCTTCTCGAGCTGCTGATCCTGACGTTCGATCAACTGTTTGAGCTCAGGGAGCTGCTTCACTTTCAACAGGAGCTTGTCCGTTTCTTCCTTGAGCCCGCGCCAAAGCTGCAGCAACTGCGCTCTTTGCTCCTCCAGCATCACGGCTTGCAAACCGAATTCCGCTAGCTCTCTGGCACCATCCTCGCGTGTTGCTCGTGCTGCAGCTGCTTGCGCCCGCGCTTCAAGCCATTCCCGCTCCACTGCTGCTAAATGTAATTTCGCTTCTTGTAGTCGTTCACGTGAAGGAATCTCTGCATGAATGACCGACTTTGCTGGATGCTCCTCGCTGCCACACACAGGACAAGGCATGCCCGCCTGCAAATGAGCAGCCAACAGTGAGGCTTGCCCTCCGAGCCATGTAGCCTCAAGCTGATCATGGTTGTCTTTTGCTTTGTTGAATGATTGAGCGAATTCTTTCTCTAGCAGAGCGATTCGCGTCATTTCCTTCTCTAAGTCAACTAATCGCTTTAATTGTTTCCCTTGCTGCTCAATAAGACGCAGCTTGTCCAGTTTATCCGTCAGCTCTGCCGTTTCAAGCTCCGTTTCTTTCACTTGCGCATTTGCAGCAAGCTTCGCTTCCCTGAGTTGTATGAGCTCTGCTTCCGATGCCGCAAGCTTATTCGCGCAGTCCTTCTCCGCTTGCACCAGCTTGTCGATCGCTTGCTGCTGACTAGCGAGCGTTCTTACGATTGGAGCCATCTCTAGCAATCTGTTCAGCTCACGCTCCGCTTCACGTCGCTCCTCGCCGCGCTGCTCTTCTATTGCATATCGTTCAACAACAAGATTATAGTCACGCTCAGCGGTTTCCAGTTCAGCTCGCCTTATAACTAATTGGTCCCGCTTCGTCTTCGCATCAGCAACGGTTCGTTCAGCATGCTCCTGATAAGGGGCCAAATGTGCAGCTTTCTCTGCAAGCGCAAGCCGCTGCTCCTTCATCGCATAATCCGGCTTCTGTCCATCCAGCTGCTCAAACTGCGACCGCTTCCTAGCATGTTCCTCATACTTGCTATTAAGCGTCATGGCAAGTCTCAGCTGCACTTCCGCTGCTTCAAGCTTATCCGCTAATACTCCCTTTTGCTCTTCAGCCTCTCCAGCAAGCTGCTTATAAAATTCGTACTCTAGCGCCAGTGCGTCGGTCACTTGCGTCGCACTATACACTTCCTGCTTGAAGGTTTCCGCTAGCTGGCTTTCCGCTCGGTCTGGCAGTGCTTCCTGCACTTGCTTCATATAAGCATTAAGTGTCGCCTTCGCTTCCTTCAGTTGATCCTGCAGTGCACGATTTTTTTGCTGAAATCGACTCTCCAAGCGCTCATATAACTCCGTTCGAAAAATTCGACGTAAAATCTCTTCCTTATTGTCAGTATCGGAAGTTAGCAGCTTGCGAAATTCTCCTTGAGGAAGCATGACAATCTGACTAAATTGCTCCTTGGTCAAACCGATGATCTGCTCGAGCTTAGCATTTACGTCAGACACGATAAAGCGGTCGACCGCTGGGACCGGTTCCCCGCTAGTCGTCTCGTACAGCTCACATTTACCGCCTGTTTCACTTTTGTTTCCGCCCTTGCGATGAGGCATCTGTCTAATGACCAAGTAGCTTCTGCGACCGATAGCAAAATCGAAATGTACCGCGGTGTGCGTTTCCTCAGCTGCAAAATGACTGCGCAGCATGCGAGGATCAGCTCTATCCTCACCGCTTGCCGTTCCATAAATAGCGAAACAAATCGCATCAAAAATCGATGTTTTCCCTGCGCCTGTATTACCTGAAATAACGAACAGTCGCCGATGCTCCAGCAAGCTAAAATCAATAGCCTCTGTGTCCCGATAGGAGCCAAACGCTGTCATCGTTAGTTTGATCGGCCTCATAGTATACCTCCTTCCTCACGCAGCAGCTCTGCATAAGTATTCGCAAACAACTGTTTTTTCGCTTCAGAGAGCGGTTGTTGCTTTACCTCTTGATAGAAAGCTGCAAACAGCTCGATTGGATCCGCTTCGCGTCGTCCTTTAACATCCAAGCTGCTTCCATCACCAGCATTACTGCTGGATGACAATGGCCTGCGCTCCACATGAAGCGCATTCGGATAAACCGCACGCACCTTTTCCATCGGAAACAACACGGGATTATCATTCAAAAGGGTGATAAAAACATAATCCTCGTTTATTTCATGTTTCGTTATTTCTTCAATTGGAGCAGCGATGCGGCGCATATTTCGAAGCGGCAGCAGCTCACGCTTCTCGATCTCCACTTCGCCAGATTCATTAAGCTCAATTACGAAATAACCCTTCGCATGGTTTTCCTCAGAAATCGAATATTTTAGCGGGGAACCCGCATACCTTATTTTGTGATTGCGAACGAAATGGGCCTGATGCAAATGCCCGAGCGCTGTATAATGGAATTGCTCAAAATAAGCTGCACTCACATGTTCAGCCCCGCCAACCGCCAATGGCCGTTCAGAGTCGCTCGTATTAAGCTCTGGCTCTCCTGTTGCCGTAACGAAAGCGTGCCCGACAAACACATGTCGAGCTTCTGATTTCATAGACGCAGCAATTGTTGCTGTAACTGCCCGCATCGCATCGTCATGCGTCTTAATCGATTCGTCGCCAAACTCGTAGCGTACTTGCGCCGGATCGGCGTACGGCACGAGATGGAAGTGAACCTCACCGAATTCATCGTTCAGAATGATCGGCTGAAGTGTTTTGCGAAGCTGTCCTGCCAGATATAAACCGCGATTCTCCATCATTTTTGTCCCAAAATTGATACGATCTGGACTGTCGTGATTTCCGGATATCGCAAGCACTGGCGTACCCAAATCAATGACGATACGGCTGAGCAGCTCATCTAGCAGTTCTACCGCTTCCGTAGGCGGTACAGCACGATCATAGAGATCTCCAGCAATAATTACCGCATCCGGCCGTTCTATTTCTATCGCTTGCAGCAGCTGCATCAGCACGTAACGCTGATCTTCTGTCATATATACGCCTTGAACGAGCTTGCCCAAATGCCAGTCCGCAGTATGAAATAGCTTCATTCGTCCCAAACATCCCTTCCTTGCAATTCTATCTATCTTAACACGATATTGCTCTATCATTTATTTTAACATCCGTATCCTCATATCGCATAGTAAAGCCAATATTGCCTGCCGTTTACCCTTGCGCATCATATAAATACACGTTAAAGTTAGACACGGCATACGTTTATCAAACACTATTACTATTATAAATACAACGATGGAGGACTTCAAAATTGTCTCGTTTTAATGCTTCTTTATCCAAAAACTACATACTGCTTCTTACTGTTGTGTTCGGAGGCTTTCTCATTTTTGGTTTTTCTGAAAATATTAAAGGACCTGCACTTCCTAGAATGCAGGGCGATTTGAAGCTTGACGAGCTGCAAGTCGGTATTTTGCTAGCTTTTAACTCTCTCGGCTATTTGCTTGCATGCAGCTTTACCGGCTGGCTTACTCGCAAAGCCGGAATGAAGCTCACATTGGCGCTATCTTTCGGCTCTATGGCGATATCGGGTGTTTGCATCTATTTTGCGGCCAACTACACCTCTATATCTTCCGCATATTTCCTCATGTACGTCGGGAACGGCATGCTCGAAATTGCACTCGCCATACTCGCTGCACGAATTTTCATCAAAAACACAGGCACGATGATGAATCTCGCACACTTTTTTTACGGGCTAAGCTCAACCTTTGCACCGATCATCGCTGCATCGCTGATGGGTGTAAATGTATTTGGCTCTGCGCTTGGCTGGCGGGGAATGTACATGCTTATGCTTCTGCTTTCGATTTTGCCCATGCTCCCAGGACTATTCGCAAAATATGCTGGTGATGAACAAAAACACGAGGAGCGGATATCCTTAAAGGAATTTGCCCAAGACAAGATCGCTTGGCTCATTGTAGTGGTGCTATCTTTCGGAGTTATTTCGGAGCTTGCTGTTGGCGGATGGCTCGTAAACTTTTTGGAGAAGGCTTATGGCTGGAGCGGTGATGCATCGGCTAAAATGTTGTCTGCCTTTTTCTTCTGCTTCATGCTGGCACGGCTCGTTCTTGGGCCCGTCACCGACAAAATCGGCTATACGAAGTCGCTCATTTTGCTATCTGCTTTTTCCGGTTTGTGCTCAATCGCTGCTATTATCATCGGCGAACCCGGGGCATTTCTTTTTGCTCTTGCAGGAGTCGGAATCGCTCCAATATATCCAACCGTAATGGCCTTGCTTGCAAAACGTTATCCGAATAACGCCGATACCGCCATTACATTTACCGTAACCTTGATGGGCATTGCGAGCGTAATCGGCAACCTCGCAATCGGCGCTATTACGGAATGGACGAAGCAGCTGTTTGCCGGAAGCGAAAATTCGCATGCTAGCCTCGTTGCAGGCTTACAAGGCGGTTATTTATTTATCGGCGCTTGTGCGCTTGCCTGCTCGGTCACATCGATCATTCTCTATCGCATGCTGAGGAATAGGAATGCCATATTGTAAATAGGAATGCCCCTGCATACGCTGAAATTCAGCATACCGCAGGAGCATTTTTTTATTCTGAGCAGCCTCGTTAAAATATCTCGAATTCGTACCTTCCAGTAACAGCTCCGAATTACTATCACCTTTTGATGAGCTGAGCCGAATTTTTTTTCGCATCCTTTTATTTGACAGCTGCTTGTTTGAGGAGTACATTCACATAATATTTGCGAGCATCAGCCGTCTCAATAAGCAGCGAAGCTTCATCCCCTCCGGGATGCCTCAGCTCAAGCCAATCGCCGCTCAATCCTTCGCGTACACCTGTAATGACATACTCCTGCTTCAGATACGCGTCAATTTTGATCTTCTCATCAATAAATTGTTTATATGTGGACATGCCACTCCCTCCTCTGGTACTATTGCTTCATTTTGTCCTTCGTGCCGAGTGGCGCATAATGAGTAGGAGCACCAGCTGCCTTGTAAGGAGCTCGCTTCACATATCGCCCTGCTCCAAGAGAGCCAACATATTGACGATCCTCAATAACAAATTCACCGCGTGAAAGTACGCTTACTGGTAAACCTGTCACCTGCATCCCTTCAAACGGGTTATAATCCACGTTCATATGATGCGTTTCAGCTGATAGTGTACGCTCTGCTAGTGGATCAAAGATTACGATATCCGCATCGCTGCCAACCGCAATCGTCCCCTTCTGTGGAAAAAGGCCAAACAGCTTGGCGCTGCGCGTCGAAACGATGTCTACAAATTGATTAAGCGTAATACGCCCTTGATGAACGCCCTCCGAGTAAAACAGCGAGTAACGATCCTCTATGACGGGGCCGCCATTTGGAATTTTACTAAAATCTCCCCGCCCCAAGTCCTTTTGTCCATCAAAATTAAAGGAGCAGTGGTCAGAACCCAGCGTTTGCAATTGGCCGCTCTTAAGTGCATTCCAGAGCACCTCTTGATGGAATGTTTCACGAAGAGGAGGCGACCATACGTATTTTGCCCCTTCAAAATCCGGCTTCTCAAGCTGCGCCTGGTCGAGCACCAAATACTGCGGGCAGGTTTCGCCCCAAATATCCACGCCTTGATTACGAGCCTCTGCGATTTGCTTGACGGCTTCTTCACAGGTCACATGCACGACATACAACCTTGCACCAGCAAGCTCCGCCAGCTTTGCTGCCCGTCCAGTTGCCTCTCCTTCAATAATAGAGGGTCTCGTAAGCGCATGATAGATGGGATCAGTATGACCTTCCTCCAACGCTTTTTTGATGAGAAAATCGATGACGTCGCCATTTTCGGCATGCACCATCACCATCGCTCCAAGCTCCTTGGCAGCGAGCATTGTCCGAAATAATGTGCCATCATCGGCTTGAAACACGTTTTTGTACGCCATAAATACCTTCAAAGACGTGATTCCCTCTTCCTTAATAATCAATGGAAGCTCAGCAAGCACCTCTTCGTTTATTTCACTAATCATGAGATGAAAGCCGTAATCGATGACGGCTTTTCCATCCGCTTTTTGGTGCCATGCCGCAATGGAATCCTTAAGTGGCTTCCCCTTCGTCGTTAAGCAAAAGTCAACAATGGTTGTCGTTCCTCCGAAAGCTGCAGCTTTTGTGCCGGTCTCAAAATCATCTGCCGTAACCGTGCCGCCGAACGGCATGTCAAGATGGGTATGCGGATCAATGCCGCCGGGAAATACATATTTGCCTGAAGCATCGATGATCTCATCAGCTTCCGATTCGAGGTCAATCCCGATTTTGGCGATTATGCCCTCTTTAATCAGCACATCGGCTTTATACGTATCGGCTGCCGTTACAATAATCCCATTTTTAATGAGCCTCACCGTCATCCTATACAGCCTCCTTCTTATTGCCATCGTCAGAATCATTTCCTTTTCCTAGTGACGCGATTGCTGCTTGCCGCTGATTCCAGCTTAGAGACGGCTCTGTAGAAGGTACTTCTATCATCGTAATGGCACCTTCAACCGGACAAACAATCGAACAGAGATTGCAGCCTACACAATCTTCCTCGCGAACCTTAAGGTACGCGGCACCATTGTCATCAGTATGCCGCTCAATACACTGATGCGAGGTGTCCTCGCAAGCAATATGGCATTTATTGCAAACGATGCACGTATCCTGTTCAATTCTTGCGACTACCGCATAATTAAGATCAAGGTCTCCCCAATCCGAATACCGCTCTACCGATTTGCCGATCAGTTCATTGACCGATTTCAAGCCCTTTTCATCTAAATAATTGTTCAGACCATCGATCATATCCTCTACGATACTGAAGCCATGATGCATCGCAGCCGTACATACCTGAACTCCGGTCGAGCCCATCAATATAAATTCAACCGCGTCCCGCCAGTTCGATACACCGCCTATGCCAGAGATTGGCACGCCAACTAAAGGATTACGGGCGCATTCCGCGACCATATTAAGCGCAATTGGCTTAACAGCAGGCCCGCAGTAACCGCCATGGGCACCTTTTCCGCCAACATGCGGAATCGTATTCCATGTATCGATATCAACTCCAGCAAGAGAGTTAATCGTATTGATCAGCGAGATCGCATCCGCTCCCCCACGAACGGCCGCTTTGGCGGTGGCGGTAATGTCTGTAATATTCGGCGTAAGCTTGACAATGACTGGCGTCCTCGCTGCTTCCTTGACCCACATCGTCTGCATTTCAACCAAATCCGGCTGTTGTCCGGAAGCAGCGCCCATTCCCCGCTCAGCCATGCCATGAGGACATCCAAAATTCAATTCCAGCCCATCGACACCGATGGCTTCAACCTTTTTTACAATTTCATGCCATTTCTCGCGTTTTGGCTCCACCATCAACGATACGACAAGCGCATGTTCCGGGAACCTCCTCTTTGTCTCGTAGATTTCCTTTAAGTTGACCTCAAGCGGCCGATCCGAAATCAGCTCAATATTATTGAATCCTGCTACTCGTTGTCCGTTGAAATGAATAGCTGCAAATCGAGATGAAGTATTAATGATTGGATCGCCCAGCGTCTTCCACACAGCTCCACCCCAGCCCGCTTCGAATGCTCGCTGTACTTGATAGCCGGTATTCGTTGGGGGCGCTGATGCGAGCCAAAAAGGATTAGGCGAAGATATACCTGCTAACTGTATGCGCAGATCAGCCATCATTTTCACTCCTCGCTATAAGCGTTTTGTAAATCGAATTGGCTGCCAGCTTGCCTTGCTGCGCTGCTGCTACCACCATCGCATCACCTTGGCCTTCGCCGAAAATAACGTCGCCAGCAGCATAAATACGAGGATTGGAGGTCTGATAGGTTTCCGTATTCACCATCACAATCCCCCGTTTATGATTCAAGCCAAGATGCTCAATAAGTGGCAAATGACGTGTCTGTCCAATCGCCTTAATTACGACATCAACATCAAGCAGGAAAGAAGAGCCTTCTATCGGAATCGCCCTCTTTCTTCCGCCTTGTTCGTCCTCTTCAAGCTGCATTCTCATGCATTCCAGCGCCTCGACATTTCCTTCAGCATCTCCGATAATCCGGCTTGGAGCGCTTAGCCATTCAAATTCGACTCCGTCCTGCTTAGCGAATTCAAATTCAAAATCGTATGCGGTCATTTCCTCTCTCGTTCGGCGATAAACCATCTTCACATTCGCTGCTCCGAGCCTCACCGAACAGGTTGCAGCATCAACGGCTGTGTTGCCCGCCCCGATGACGGCTACACGTTTACCGATAAAGTCTGTTGTAAGCTCCGTTTTGGTCGCTTCGACAAAATCAATGGCATCATAAACACCTGATAATTGTTCGCCTTCGATGCTAAGATAAGGCACCTTGGACATCCCAATCGCAAGCACAATAGCGTCAAATTGTTCAAGCAGCGCATCCACGCTAACGTCAGTACCGATTTTTGCGCTCGTCCGAATATCAACGCCCAGCTCTTTTACCTGCTCGACCTCCCAAAGCGAGATGCTCTGCGGCAAGCGGAACGAAACGATGCCATACGTATCCAGACCGCCCGCCTGCTCTTTCGCTTCAAAGATCGTAACGGCGAAGCCAAATCTCGCAAGCTCGCGTGCCGTAGAAAGCCCCGCCGGACCTCCGCCTATTATTGCGACCGATTTGCCATTACTTTGACCAGCTGCAAATAGATTTTGCTTGTTCTTAATCGCCCAATCTGTCGCATAGCGCTGCAGGCTGCCAATCATGATAGGCTTAGAAGAATGGTTCATTACACAAGCTCCCTCGCACAGCTCTTCTGTGGGACAAACCCGAGCGCAGGTTGCCCCGACCGGGTTCGCATCCATAATGGTGCGAGCTGATCCTTTCATATTGCCGGAAGCAATTTTTTTTATGAATGAAGGGATGTTAATACCTGTCGGACACGCCTTTATACAAGGAGCATCATAGCAGTATAAACAGCGGTTCGATTCCTCTATGGCCTCCTTTGGCCGCATCCCTGCCTTCACCTCAGCAAAATTCCGCCGCAGTGATTCAACAGGAATAAACACCGCATTTCCCGTCGCGCTCATGCCCGTCTCCTCCTTATAAACTTACTTCACATCTATTCACTTAATCTGCGGGCCGTCCGGTAAAGGAGCTCCACCCCGAGCTCAATATCTTCCGGTGATGAATACTCTTTCGGATTATGGCTGATCCCGTCCTTGCAACGAACAAAAATCATCCCGTACTTGCATACATAAGACATCGTTAACGAATCATGGAAGGGACCGCTCATCAGCCCTGGCGGCTGAAGACCCATCTCTGCTGCTTCCTCCTGCATAATCTCCCTAAGCTCAGGCGCACAGTAGCGGGGATCACTCTTCGTATCCTCACGAATGGTGTACGTCAAGCCATGTTCTAAACAAACAGCATCGATTCTTGCGAGAAGCTGCTCCTCCAGCATATTCCTGCGCGCTAGATCAATATCGCGGAAATCGACGGTGAAGCTTACTTTCTCAGCAATAATGTTGCGGGAGTCCGGAAATACAGACAGCGAACCAACCGTACCAACAGTCGGTGCGCCAGGCTCCCGGCTAGCTAATTCGTGGAGTGCTATAATAACCTTGGCGCTGCCAACCAGTGCATCTTGCCGCATAGACATTGGCACGGAGCCCGCATGACCTGCGAAGCCAGTCATTTCAACCGTCCACCATACGGGACCGGATATGCCACTGACGATACCAATCGGTTCACTGAGCGACTCCAGCACCGGACCTTGCTCAATATGCAGCTCTAGAAAAGCAGCTATCCGTCCTTCCTCAAAGACATATCCTTTAAACGCAGCGGGATCACACCCAAATTCCATCAGCGCTTCCCTGCGGGTCACACCATTTTTATCCGCGCGATCCAGCTCTCCATCCTCGAGCCTCCCTGTCATTCCTCTTACGCCAAATAACCCTTTGTTAAATCTGCAGCCTTCTTCATCACAAAAAGCCACAACCTCGATGTTCCTAGTTGGTCGCAAGCCTTTTTCAACCATCGTATGGACCGCTTCGATAGCTCCTAGCACGCCAATAACGCCATCGAACCGCCCGCCGTACGGCTGCGAATCAATATGGGAGCCAAGCATTAATACCGGTGACGCTGGATCAGCTCCCTTTAGCACGCCAATCAAATTGCCGAACGGATCAATCCGCGCCTCCATCCCTGCTTCAATCATCCAATTCCTCACCAGCTCTACACCTGCCAGATCTTCCTTCGACAGCGCGAGGCGGCAAACGCCTGTATCACCGATTTTCCCGATCTGCGCAAGCTCATATATATGTTTGTGCAGCCTCTTGGCATCAATGTTAAAGCCTTTCTCCATCTTCATCTCCACCTCACTCAGACATTGAAAACCTGAAGCAGCGTTTCGGCGATAAATACTATTTCATCATCCGTCGTCGATAATGGAGGACTCAGCGTCAAAATATTCATAAAACCCGGTACCGTATCGCCATTTTTGCTGATGAGCAATCCTTTTTGCTTGCATCCCGCAATAATAGCGGTAACTCTAGCAGCGGAGGCTGGCTCCTTCGTTTGTTTATCCTCTACCAGTTCAATACCGATAGCAGAGCCGAAAATTCGGAGTTCACCAACATGCTGATGTGATTCTAGTGACTTTATCCGGCTAAACAGCTCTTTGCCAATATAAGCAGAACGGCTGACTAAATTTTCGCGCTCGATGATTTCAATATTTTTTAGTGCAACCGCGCAGGAAACAGGATTGCCTCCGAAGGTGTTCACATGGCGGAAATGATTGTCCGCACCGATCTCTTTGAAGCTCTCATACATCTCAGCCGACACAGCCGTTGCAGATAAAGGAGAATATGCGCTTGTCAGCCCTTTCGCCATCGTCACCATATCTGGCTTGACCCCGAAGTTCTGATGCCCAAACTTCTCTCCTGAGCGGCCGAAACCGCAAATAACCTCATCGACGATAAGCAGTACATCATGTTTATCGCAAATCGCTCGCAGCCTTGCCAAGTATGGATCAGGCGGCACGATCATTCCTCCGCCTGTAATAACGGGCTCGACGATAATGCCAGCGACCGAATCCGCACCCTCCCAGATGATTGCATCCTCGTAGGCTTGAGCGCATTGCATTTTGCAGGTGTCCTTTGTTTGCCCGAAAGGACAACGATAGCAATATGGTGGAGGCACATGAGAAAAACCAACACCAAGCGGCTCATATTTCAGCTTGCGCTGCGCTTGACCCGTAGCGCTAAGTGCGCCCATAGAATTACCGTGATAGGCGCGATGGCGCGAAATATACTTGTATTTAGAGCCCTTCCCTCGTTGATGATGATACTGACGACCGATTTTGAAGGCGACCTCATTGGCATCAGAACCTGAGTTCGAGAAGAAAAATCGATAATCACCTTCAAGCCATTCATTCAACTTCGCAGCAAGCTCAATTGCAGGAATATGTGATTGAATGAGTGTCGAGTACGCTACCGTCTTCATCTGCTCCGCAGCCGCTTCAGCAATTTCGACCCGGCCATGACCCACATTGACGCACCACATCCCAGACATGCCGTCGAAATAGCGGTTCCCGTCCATATCCGTTATCCAGCTTCCCTCACCTGACACGATAACCATTGGATTCTCATTATGAGGAGAAATATGATGCCATAAGTATTTGCGATCCTTCTCTAACAGCGCTGCTTTCGCTTCCTGATCCATTGCTGCCTCGTTCACGCCCATGCCTGCATTCCTCCTTTACGGCTGAAGCTTCTATATTAGAATAGACCGTGGATGAGACCATCTGCGATCCTTACAGACTAGCTTATGCGGCTGCTTCGCCGCATCTTCCAAAATTGTTTTTTAATAGCTGCTATAACATTTTCCTTCACATAACCACTCTGCTCTTGAATATATTGAGTAACAGACAAGAATTACGCGATCAGCATCTCAGGCTTTTTTCAATCAGCAATGTTAACTTAGTGGAATGAGGTGAGGGAATTGGAGTCAGAGCCGCTATTTATTGTTTCAAGGGAAGATTGGTCGCTCCACCGCAAAGGTCATGAGGATCAAGCACGACATCAGGAGAAGGTGCACGAAGCCATTAAGCAAAACCTTCCCGATCTGGTTTCCGACGAAAGCATCGTATTATCCGATGGAAGACGAACAATCAAGGTCCCTATTAAAAGTCTCGACGAGTCCCACTTTATATACAACTACAACAAGAAGCAGCACGTCGGACAAGGCGATGGCGACTCACAGGTTGGCGATGTGCTCGGCGTTGACCCACAAGCCGCTAAGGGGCCAGGCAAAGGTCAGGATGCAGGCGATCAGCCCGGTGAGGACGTTGTGGATACCGAGATAAGCATCGATCAATTGGAGGATATGTTGTTCGAGGAGCTGGAGCTTCCTAATCTGGAGCAAAAGCAGAAGGATCAGCTGCAAACGACAGAAATCGTTTTTCACGATATCCGCAAAAAAGGCATCATGTCCAATATCGATAAGAAGCGTACGTTAATTGAAAATCTGCGCCGCAACGCCAATGCGGGCAAGTCTGGCATTGGAGGCATTTCACCTGATGATCTTCGTTACAAAACATGGAATGAAGTCATCAAACCCCAATCCAACGCGGTCATTCTTGCACTCATGGACACGTCAGGAAGCATGGGGTCGTTCGAGAAATATTGCGCGCGCAGCTTTTTCTTCTGGATGACTCGCTTCCTAAGGCGCAAATATGAGCATGTGGAAATTGTGTTTATTGCACATCATACGGAAGCCAAGGAGGTTACAGAAGAGGAGTTTTTCAACCGTGGTGAAAGCGGTGGCACCATCTGTTCGTCCGCTTATCAGAAAGCGATCGACATCATCGATAGCCGGTACCCGACGCCAAATTGGAATATATACCCCTTCCACTTCTCCGATGGCGACAACCTAACATCAGATAACGAACGCTGCGTGAAGCTAATTGGTCAGCTGATGGAGCGAAGCAATATGTTCGGATACGGAGAGGTCAATCAATACAATAGAAGCAGCACATTGATGTCCGCGTATAAGCATATTAACCATAAAAAGTTTATGTATTCGGTGATTAAGGAGAAAGGCGAAGTGTACAAAGCACTTAAAACCTTTTTCTCTAAGCAAGTGAGCGGCGCCTAATAAAAGCACAGAAGAAAGCCGTCCCGATGGGTTCTACCCCATTCTGGACGGCTTATTTGCATTTTGAATAAACATCCCTTCAACTTGAAAGAGCAGAATCAGAGCCCTCTTTATCCGGATCGATCCCTTTCGTTTCTTTGCCAAAAAATAATACCGTTAGCGCTCCTATGACAATCGTTACAAAAAAGATCATAAAAATAGATGGAATCGCAACTTGTTTGGCAACGAGCATACCAACAAGATATGGCCCAATAATGCCGCCGACACGGCCGAATGAGGCGGCAAAGCCGACGCCAGTTCCACGAACAGAGGCTGGATACAGCTCCGGCGTATAGGCGTACATGCCTCCCCATGCTCCAAGGTTAAAGAAGGAGAGACAAATACCCGAAGCCAGCAATACCCCTTCAGTCTCCGCGTTGCCGAACCAAAGGGCACTGCCTGCGGTTAGCAGCAAATAAACCACCAGCACAAATTTTCGCCCGAATTTCTCGATAAAGTAAGCAGCGGTGAAATAACCCGGCAGTTGGGCGAGTGTCATAATCAGAACATATTGGAAGCTCTTCACCAAATCGAAGCCTTTGAGCACCATGACGGAAGGCAGCCACAGGAACATGCCGTAATAGGAAAAAACGACTGTGAACCATAAGATCCACAACGTTACTGTTGCTTTTCGGTAGCGTAAAGACCATATGGATTTGATTCTGTCACCTAGACTCAGCTTACGGCTCTGCTGCGCATTGAAGCTGGGCGAGTCTTTAATGGCTCTTCTCAAATATAAAGCAAAAAGTGCAGGAACAGCACCAATGGCGAACGCCATCCTCCATCCGTAATCCGGAATAATGAAGTAAGCGATCAAAGCCGCAGCAATCCAACCGATCGCCCAGAAGCTCTCCAATAGGACGACTGCCCGGCCCCGCTCCTTGGCAGGCACAGATTCCGATACAAGCGTCGACGCGACTGGCAGCTCCCCGCCGAGCCCAAAACCGGCTATGAAACGCAGTGCGCATAAGACGATAAAACTCGTTGCCAGAGCCGACAGACCGCTCGCAATTGAGAAAATCAGTAGTGTCCAGAGCAGGATAGCCCTGCGTCCGTATCGATCGGCCATCAAACCGGATACAGCGGCTCCTACAGCCATACCGATCGAATTAATTGCCATCAGTAAGCCAACCTGTTGTGAACCAAGCTGCCATTCTGCGGCCAAAGCAGCAACGATAAAGGAGATCATTCCGACCTCCATCGCATCAAAAAGCCAGCTAAGCCCCGCGCTAAACAACAGTTTCCGCTGTTTCGGCTCGCGCAGCAATTCCATTTTCCTCATATGAAGACCCCTTACCCTATGCTCAAGCTCTATTGACTAGGCGGCATTTTCTATTTGTGTGGATATGCTACTCTATATTAACACGTTTTCAAAGTTTCTAATGGTTAAAGCCCCTGCTTCTAGTGTTGCCAACTCGGCGGAACTATAGTTCCTCTGTAAACAAACATTCAAGCACCCTAAGACTGCAGCAACGAATATCCCCTCTACAATGGTCGATAACCATCACATTCAAAAAAAAGAAGAGCAACCCATGGTTGCTCTTCCGTGGAATCGCTCTTCTTTCTATAACCGTATCATCACCCTTACTTAATCAAATCATCACGCAGCGGCGTGAAGGAATCGAGCAGCGCCGAGGCTTCCAGTGCGGTTACCCCGTGCCTAGCCCCGCTTGGTATGACGATGGACTCTCCTTCCCGGATCACTTGTTTCTCGCCGTCAATCGTAAACTCAATGGCCCCTTTCAAGCAATAGCTCAGCTGCTCATGCGGGTGAGCATGCTCATAACCAACCGCACCAGGCTCAAAATGAACCTCCATCAGCATCAGCGTTTTGCCCGGCTGCAAAATTTTACGTGTAACCCCAGGCTCCGCATTTTCCCACACTCCGATATTGCTCATCCAATTTCCTCCTTTAGCTTTTACCATCCCATTTATCTAGAAGTGCTCCGCCATCCGCCCACACCAGCGAGTACTCATCTCTGACTCTATCTGTTTTGATTGTCATTGTGTAGCTCTGATCCGACATTTCTTTAATCTCTAAAGTTTCCGTTTTCACTATCATCTCAATTCCGAATAGATCTCCACTGGCTAGGCGCTCCACAGATGCTGCCTCAAGCTCCCATTCTCCATATTATAGCAAAAAGATAGCGTTCCTCCGGAAACTCCTGCAGCTGCAAGCCTGTTTTTATGCTTAAACCATTTCTGATCAAGCCTGTTTAAGCATACATCTGTCGAATATAAAGGAAGTTAAAAAAGCTAAACATGCGGCAAAGCAAGGGATGAGGGCAGAATTTTAAAGGTCTTTGCGCCGCTATTGCAACGTAAATGGGTTCAAAATAGCAAAAAAACCTCAACCCCTGTAATGAGGTTAAGGCTTTTGCCCATACTTTACTAGATATTTAAATCAATGCCCAGCTGATCCAGGCTTTTGAAGAGATATCCTTGCCGGCGGGCCTCGTCTATAATTCTGCCGAGCGCCTCGGTGTTGTCTTTGGAAACGGAATGCAGCAGGATGATCGCACCGGGGTGGAGCTGTTTAACAACCTCGTTATACGCATATTGTGAGCCTCTTTGCGCATTCACATCCCAGTCCTTGTATGCCACTGACCAAAATACATTCGTATAGCCGAATTGCTTGCTCGCCGCAAGTACCCGTTCGCTGAATATGCCTCTTGGAGGCCGTAGATATTTCATTTCCTTCTGACCAGTCAAAGTTTCTACGTGCTCCTTGACCTTATCGAGTTCCGTTTTGATGCTCGATTCCGAGAGGGTCGACATATCTGGATGACTCCATGAATGGTTACCTACGATATGGCCTTCCTGCACCATCCGCTTTAATAGGTCCGGCTGATCTTTGACATAATGACCCGTTACAAAAAAGACCGCTGGTACCTGCTTATCTTTTAATACATCTAGGATACGCGGTGTGTAGCCATTTTCGTAACCGTTATCGAAAGTAAGATATAGCTCCTTTTGCGTCGTATCCCCCAGAAACAAAGCTCCGTGCTTGGTTACGATCTCTTTAAAGCCCTCCTCATCGATCGAAGGCAGACGCCCCTCCACACTTTTCTTAAACCCGAAGTGGAATACCCCTGGCTGCCCATATGCAGCTGAAGGGCTTATTAAGCCCCATAAGATCGCAATAAGCATGACAGCGACTCTAACCCTTTGCCTCAACAGTAAAGCCTCCTTATTCAATGAAGTGATTGCACTTCATCGGCATATTGCGTTTATATTTCCCCATAAGCGCATAAAAAAACCGCTATTCCCATAAGTCCAGCGGACTTTGAGAATAGCGGTTTATGTAGTCGTTCATTCACTTGAAAAATGGTCGGGACGACACGATTTGAACATGCGACCCCCTGGTCCCAAACCAGGTGCTCTACCAAGCTGAGCTACGTCCCGAGAAAAGATGGTGCCGTCGAGAGGACTTGAACCCCCAACCTACTGATTACAAGTCAGTTGCTCTACCAGTTGAGCTACAACGGCACATCGATTATGTCCACCAATGCTGGTGGTTTTTGATGCTTGCCTGGCATAACCAGAAGCATCTTAAGAAAATGGTGCCGTCGAGAGGACTTGAACCCCCAACCTACTGATTACAAGTCAGTTGCTCTACCAGTTGAGCTACAACGGCGTATCGGTTATGTCTACCATTGCAGGTAGTTTTGATGCTTGCCTGGCAATAACCAAGGAACATCATAAGAAAAATGGTGCCGTCGAGAGGACTTGAACCCCCAACCTACTGATTACAAGTCAGTTGCTCTACCAGTTGAGCTACAACGGCATATGGATTTTTTGCACCATTTAAAGGTGATTTGGTTGCGGGGGCAGGATTTGAACCTGCGGCCTTCGGGTTATGAGCCCGACGAGCTACCGGGCTGCTCCACCCCGCGTCATTTTGAAAGAAAAAATATGGTGACCCGTAGGGGACTCGAACCCCTGTTACCTCCGTGAAAGGGAGGTGTCTTAACCACTTGACCAACGGGCCTTGAAAAATTGGAACGGAGAGAGAGGGATTCGAACCCTCGCACCACTTACGCAGTCTAACCCCTTAGCAGAGGGTCCCCTTGAGCCACTTGGGTATCTCTCCAAACTTGGCTCCCCGAACAGGACTCGAACCTGTGACAACTCGATTAACAGTCGAGTGCTCTACCAACTGAGCTATCAGGGAAAATATGGTGGGCCTTAGTGGACTCGAACCACCGACCTCACCCTTATCAGGGGTGCGCTCTAACCAGCTGAGCTAAAGGCCCTAAGCATAAACATAAATCTTATGTAAGATCAATTGTTTATAATCAGGTATTCAAGTTGCGCCCTGAAAACTGGATACGAAAGTTAGGCTTGCTGAAGCCTTAATGCTGCTGTCTACCGGATGTATGGGTCACGGTAAACGTGTTTAGGATAAGCCCTCGACCGATTAGTATTCGTCA
>NZ_LGHP01000001.1:305291-1046682 GCF_001280845.1 Bacillus sp. FJAT-28004 | reverse complement strand
TGAAATGCTCATTACTTTTTTATCGCTTTTTTCGCTTATCCCGAAGGATTTGCGAGGCAGTTATTACTCGTTGTTCAGTTTTCAAAGAGCAATCTATTCTTTCGTTTGTAATGCTTGTTTTGCTTGTCGTCCGCGTGTTTCTCTCGGCCGGAATTAGAATATATCATGACCCCGTCCAATTGGTCAAGCATTTATTTAAAAAAACTTTTAAAAGTATGATTTTGCTCATTTTCCGGTAAAATATAACCAATTACTCTCAAATAAAATACAAAAATCCCAGCTTTAATAACCATTCGCAATTATAATAAAATAATAATAGGTTTATCTATTCATTTATTCAATTTGTAGCAAGTTCACGAGAGGGAGCAATAACATGACAATATCAGAAATCGAACGTATTCAAGCTCTACTTCCACAATGGGTGGAATCAAGCCGTGAACAATGCAGCAGTGGCAAAGTCGCTTCCTATATACCCGAGCTATCGAAATCACCGCTTGGCGCATTAGGCCTTCATCTTATTGATTCTAATGGACTTGCTATTTCTGCAGGTGATACTGAGCTCTCTTTCACGATGCAAAGTATATCTAAAGTATTCACGCTCATCCTGGCGCTAATGGACAATGGAGAAGATGTCGTCTTTGACAAGGTTGGCATGGAGCCTACTGGGGACAACTTCAACTCTATGCTAAAGCTTGAGCTCGTACAGCCCGGCATTCCTTTTAACCCTTTAATCAATGCTGGAGCCATAGCGATTTCTTCCTTAATTGCGGGCAAAGATCCTGCTGAAAAATCTGCTCGAGTATTGGACTTCCTTCGACTTCTTTCTAATAATAGCTCGCTTAACTATGATCTTGACGTTTACCGTTCCGAAGCGGAAACTGCCAACCTAAATCGCTCGATGGCTTATTTTCTCAAAGATAACGGTGTGCTGCAAGGTTCGGTCGAGGACGTACTCGACGTTTATTTTAAACACTGTTCCATAAGTGTTACCTGTGCAGATTTAGCTCAAATGGCTTTGGTGCTTGCCCATAACGGCAAAAATCCAATAACCGGAGAGGTACTGATTCCTCGCCGCTTCGTTCAAATCGCCAAAACATTCATGATTACTTGCGGCATGTACAATGCCTCAGGAGAGTTTGCCATTCATGTCGGCTTGCCAGCCAAAAGCGGAGTATCCGGTGGAATTTTAACGTTGGTGCCCGGTCGTTACGGCATTGGATTGGTTGGTCCGTCGCTGAATCGAAAAGGAAACAGCATAGCTGGCGTCGCTCTCCTTGAGTCGTTATCGAGAGAATTTGAATGGAGCTTGTTCTAAGTATCCTATCTTTCATATAAAATAAAAGGATGACCCATTAGCGAAAATTCGCCGGGTCATCCTTTTATTTTTGCAGCTTGTATTAAGACTGCGGATCAATTAGCTTCACATTTTTGTTTAATATGAAAAACTGCTCCGCCTTCTCACGATGATCATCCGTTATTTGACCGCTGATAGACCTGTAAGCGATAAAAACGGCTGTCGCATCATCAACAAAGCCCGCTACGGGTACAAAATCCGGAATAAGATCAAGCGGTAAAATCCAATAGGCTAAAGCTCCGATAGCTGTGACCTTAGCAGAAAGCGGCGTCTTGGGATCAGCCGAGCAATAGTAAAGCGTGACAACTTCTTTAGCGAACGGAACCTTAGCTGCATGGCGCTTCACTTTTGCCCAAAATCCTTCCTCTACATACTTCGTTTGCTTCGCGTGGTCACCTAATTTGCCAATGTACTTTTCTATATCAACTTCCTCAGGCGGATTGATTTTATTAGGATCCAAGGTCTTTTGAAGCCCCTCTTCTGCATCGTTAGGAGCAGCATCTTCAATCAGCTTCGTGCCGCAAGAGGAGCATTCCACAACCATCTGCCTGTTCGAGTCGACATCATTTTGGTTTCCACATTTGGGGCACAGGGTAATAGTCATACATCCCACCTCCTTGATATACCTAATAATACTCCCTATCCCTAAAAATAGTTGCAATAAGGTTTGTGTATATCAACAATAGGGTGTCGCAGACGTTTAATCTCATTCGTTCAACATGCCATTATTTAGCTGTCCATTGACGAGCGAGTTATAAAAGCCTTTTTGCTTAAGCAGCTGCGAATGAGACCCTTTCTCCACAATGCCGCCATCACGGAGCACTACAATTTGATCCGCTTGCTGAATAGTGTTTAGACGATGGGCAATAACAAAGCTCGTTCTCCCTTTCATAAGCCGCTGCAGCGCTTCCTGAATTTTGATTTCAGTGACGGTATCGATACTGCTTGTCGCTTCATCCAATACTAGTATTGAAGGATCTGCTAGTATCGCTCTAGCAATGGCAAGCAGCTGCTTCTGTCCTTGGCTAATGCCGCTGCCGTCGGATTTGAGTATTGTCTCATAGCCGTCCTTCAGACGAGAGATAAAGGAATGCGCATTAGCGAGTCTCGCAGCCTGCTGGACTTCTGAATCCGTCGCGTCCAGCTTGCCGTAACGAATATTTTCATAAATTGTACCCTCGAACAAAAATGGATCCTGCAGCACAAATGCCATATGCGAGCGCAAATTTTCCCGTTTGAGCGTGCGTGTATCGTGCCCATCAATCAAGATGCTGCCAGAGCTCGGATCATAGAATCGGCACAATAGCTGTATGAGCGTTGTTTTACCCGCTCCAGTAGGACCAACGAGAGCGATGGTCTCCCCTGGCGTTACTTCAAAGCTTACATCGCATATCGTAGCTGTCCGTCCTTCATATGCAAAAGTTACTTTATCAAAAACGACTTTTCCACTTATCTCTGCCAGCTCACGAGCTGCTCCCTCGTCCTTCCGTTCCTCATCCTCACTTAGCACATCAAATACTCGTTCAGCACCAGCGACAGCAGATAGGAGTGTATTCCATTGATTGGCCAAGTCATTAAGCGGTCTTGTAAACTGTCTGGAATATTCTACAAAAATAATAATAGTACCGACAGTAAGTTGATCATTTAAAACAAATATCGCACCAATTCCTGCAATGATCGTAAAGCTTAAATTGTTGAGCGCGTTCATCAGCTTCGGAATGAAACCAGAGATCGTCTGCGCCCAAAATCCAGAGACTCGAATACGCTCGTTGCGCTCCTTGAAGGCAGCGATAACTGTTTTTTCCTGAGAAAATGCCTTTACAATGCGTTGACCAGACAATGTTTCTTCAATATATCCATTTAAGTCGCCAAGATTACGCTGCTGCGCCTTGAACAGTCGACCGGTTTGCTTTGTGATCCATTTCATCCCTAGCACCATGAGCGGCACGACTAGAAAGGTTAATAGTGTCAAAAGCGGACTGAGCGACAGCATGACACTTACGGTTCCAATAAGGAGAAGGATACTTGAAAAAACTTGAATAACGGAGCTATTTAAGGATGAGCTTACATTTTCAATATCATTCGTAACGCGGCTCATTAGTTCTCCATGCTGACGCTTGCTGAAAAATGGGATCGGCAGCCTGTGCAAATGATCAAACAATTGAACCCGCATGCGATATACCGTTTTTTGCGAGATGGTTATCATCCAAATGCTTTGGAGCCACATCGTGACAGAGTGCAGCGCATAAACAACAGCCATCCATAGTAGAAAAACAACAATTCCGCTATCTCTATTCATCAAAAAGCGATCAATTGCCGTGCCTGCCATATAGGGTCCTAGCAATGAGAATGCAGAGCTTAGTACAACCATAACGATGACAGCTGCTAGCCTGCCCTTATAGACAATCAGGTAAGTCCACATTTGCTTCAGCGTTTGGCTCATATTTTGCGCTCGTGGTTTACGTTTACCTTTACCTTCTACAGAGGCCTCTACCGCTTCTCCAGATCTGCGATACTGGAAAGGTTCCTTTAATTGTCTAAGCACGGGACACACCTTCCTTCCCGAACTGTGACTCATATATTTTCTGATACAAACTGGATTCACGGATCAGCTGCTCATGCTTGCCTTGCGCCAGCAATTGGCCTTCATCAAGCAGAAGGATCGAATCCGCTGCTACCGTTGAACTGATTTTTTGTGTGATGAGAAATGTCGTGCATTTCATATTTTTGAGTGCGTGCAGAAGCGCCGCTTCGGTCTGTACGTCGAGTGCACTTGTGCTGTCATCAAGCAGCAATACAACCGGTTTTCTAACCAATGCCCTTGCAATCGTTAGACGCTGCTTCTGTCCTCCTGATAGATTAACTCCTTTTTGACCCACAATCGTTTCGTATTGTTCTGGAAGCTTCATAATTGTGTCATGGATTTGAGCCAGTTTGGCAGCTTCTATTATTTCTTCAATGCTGGCATTTTCCTTACCCCAGCGAATATTATCCGCCACCGTACCTGTAAACAGCATGATTTCTTGCGGCACATATCCAATCTGCTTGCGAAGCTGCTCAAGCTTCATTAAGCGGTTGTCTTTGCCATCTACGCGTATCACTCCCGTCTGTACATTGTACAGTCTAGGAATAAGTTGAATTAAGGATGTTTTTCCTGAACCCGTCGCGCCCATAATAGCAATCGTCTCACCTGGTTTTACCGAGAAAGATATATCTCTCAGTACATGCAGATCGGAATCTGGATATTCAAAAGATACGTTCTCAAAGGACACATAGCCATCACGAAGCTTCACCGCCTCATCGCTGTCAGCCGTATCCGTTAAGTCGATATCCGTAAGAACGACCTCTTCAATTCTTTGAGCTGATGCGCGTGCTCTCGAGAAATTGACCACGATCATCGACATGATTGATAATGCTCCTATCGTCCTCATAGCATAGTTGACAATGGCAACCACCTCACCTACGGTTGCACCATTCCTGTCGAGCTCGATTCTACCAAACCACAGAACTGCTATTACAATGGCATTCATAAATAACAGAACGATAGGCATCGTAACTTCCGTCAAACGAAGAGCCGATACGGTACGATCCATCAACTGCTCGCTAGAATAGGCAAAGCGCTTCGATTCATGTTTCATCCGAACGAATACACGGACGATTCTCATGCCGATTAGATTTTGCTGCATAACGCTATTCACTTGATCCAATTGCTTCTGAACAGAACGAAAAAGTTTTTCTCCCTTCTTCAACACCCAAAGGAGAAAAACGCCAAGAAACGGAATGACCGCAGCAAGCCATATGGCTAGTTTAGGCTGTACGATAAAAGCCATTACGATGCTTCCTATTACGAGCAGCGGGGCGCGAAGCATAATGCGCAGTCCCATGAACACCGTATTTTGCAGCTGCGAAACGTCATTCGTTAGTCTAGTAATAAGCGATGATTCCGGAAATCGATTAAAGTTGGCAAATGAGAACGATTGCACTTTTTCATAAAGTCGTTCTCTTAAATCAAATCCGAAGCTCTGACTCACATGTGAAGCGTAGAAGGAGCTAAGTATGCCTACAATAAAAGCAATAATAGAGCAGCCAATTAGAAAGCCGCCCCATTGCAGCACAACCGATAAATTATTATTTTCGATACCATCATCAATGATTTTTGAAATAATATACGGTTGAAGCAGCTCCACTACGAGCTCTACCAGCATGAGCAGCAGAGCAACATAAGCAGCAAAACGGTATTTTTTGAGAAAGGTGAACATCGTCAGCATCTTTGTTCCTCCGAGTAATAATGGCTTATTTTAGCTATCATACTCATTATATCTCCTTGAGTAGAAAATGATATGCAAGATCATAAAATTACAAATAGGACTATGAAACTCGTATTCGGAGCTGTCTTGGGGTTACGGCGCCGGTATAAGGCAGCTAAGCTTCCTTATACACTACGCCCATCTTCATAGAACACTCGAAACATAATATCGTGATTATAGTTGCCAAAACCTTTTCCATATAAGGTAAGACCGCCTACGTGAACCGCATCATCTTTCACGCCAATACGGAAAGTCCAAAAATTACGCTCCAGACCAATTTCACCGATACTGGTCGACGACAAATGCTGTCCATCAATCAACGTACCATCCTCTTGTATGCGTATCACCTTGAGCAGTCCGTATTGATTGACCCGATCTCCCCACCAAGCTGGTGAGAAACGTCCTCTTACTTCACCATAATCGCCAGGGCTCGTCCACATGCCGATTTCCATCCCATTAAGTGAAAAATTAATGTCGGATGGCCAGTTATCGTTTATACCAGGTGCCTCTGAGCCAAGCTCAAGAGTAATTTCGAGTGCTACAGGACGCTGTCCAGCTAGCAAATAATTCGGCACCTTGTACTCCACATAACCTTTGCCGAACCACAAGATACCTGCGTTCATTCGCTCCGGCTCCAAGAAGAAACGCGGATCGTCAAATTGCCCAATCAGCTTCTCTGTTGTAGCGATGCCACAAGTCGGAAACACTTCAAATTCCGTAAAATGTCCCACAGGTACGCTAACATCATGTACCTTCTTCACATCCAGTGCTTTGTGGGGCAGCTCGATCGTGATGGTACGTTCTGCAAGCGAGCAAATTTTATGTGTACCGCCATGCTTGCGAACCATCTTCGTCTCAACGATGCCAGCCTTCTCCAGCTTCCGAATATGCATCGTTACGATCGCGCTGCTTAAACCGATGGCTTCAGCAAGTTCCTTCACGTTCATCATATTTGTTGCTAGCAAATTAATAATGGAGAGCCTGACAGGACTAGCTAATGCCTCATATAAAGGTAGCCATGCTTCATCCGTATTCGCATTTATCATCATGGTCTCCTCCTCTCTCTATTCTATAATAATAGAAGGGCATCCCAAAAGCCGCAATCGCGGCCTTCGGATCCCCTTGTTGTTTCACTTATAGTTTAATGCGAATAACGTTCCATGATGCTTTACTAAGTGTCGCTTCAATTTTACCTCCATCTGCAAGCGCAGCATTGCCTGAGGTATGCGGTGTTACGCGGTTAGGCGCCTCTGCCGTATTCGTCATCTTCAGATCATCAGACTCAAGCACGATATGCTCAATCATTTGGAAAGCTCCGAAGCTGCGTAGATCGATTTCGAATGGAAGCGATTCTTCGGTGTTGCGGTTAACCGCAAAGATCGTTACTTCCTCTTTCTCTTCGTTATGAACAGCGACGGTCTCCAAGTACGGAACATCTGTAAAATCCTTCGTATCATGCTTCGGCGATTTCACAAGCGGCACGAGCACAGTGCCACGACCAAAAATGCTTGCGTGCATGTAAGGATAATAAATCGTTTGCTTCCATGCAGGACCGCCATTTTGTGTCATGATTGGCGCAATCACATTAACTAGCTGAGCAATACAAGCCATCTTTACACGATCTGCACGCTTAAGCATACTAATCAGCATACAGCCGACAACAAGCGCATCCTCATGATTATACACATCCTCAAGCTGTGGCGGAGCAATTTGCCATGGATCAAGCTTCTTATCTTGCGAATTTGAATGGAACCATACATTCCACTCGTCAAAGGAGAGGTTTATTTGCTTCTTCCCGCGTTTTTTCGCTTGCACATAGTCACAGGTTGAAATAACCGTATTAATGTAGGAATCCATACTCATGGACTGCGCAAGGAAGTTTTTTGTGTCGTTATGAGGATTCCCATAATATTGATGAATCGACACATAATTAATTGTATCGTAAGCAAGATCGAGTACAGTTGCTTCCCACTCTGGAAAAGTCGGCATTCCGATATGCGAGCTTCCACACGCGACAAGCTCAATGGTTGGATCAACCCAACGCATCGCTTTTCCTGTTTCGTTAGCAAGGCGCCCATATTCTACTGATGTTTTGTGTCCGATTTGCCAAGGACCATCCATTTCATTGCCCAGACACCATGTCTTTACATTATGAGGGTCTTTATAACCATGCTGGATCCGAAGATCGCTCCAATAAGAACCTGACTTATGGTTTGAGTATTCAATCAAGTTTCGTGCATCATCAATGCCGCGTGTACCGAGGTTCACAGCCATCATAGCGTCTGTATTCGCTTTTTTGCACCAGTCCATAAACTCATTAAAGCCGATCCAATTGGGTTCAACCGTTCTCCATGCAAGCTCAAGCCTCTTTGGTCGCTGGTCTACAGGACCGACACCATCCTCCCAGTTGTAACCGGATACAAAATTACCGCCTGGATAACGGACGATTGGCACATCAAGTCCCTTTACAAGCTCAAGCACGTCAGACCGAAAGCCCTGCTCGTCTGCTTGCGGATGATCCGCCTCATAAATACCGCCATAAACCGCACGTCCAAGATGCTCTATGAATGATCCATATATACGCTTATCAACTTCCCCTATTTGAAAATCCTTATCCACTATCATTGTCGCTTTGTTTACCATGCTCATCCACCTCATTTGAATTAATAGTTTCATTAATTAGTTAGTTAATCATTAGTAGGAATTTATAATATTATTTAACTACACGTCCGTGATTAATTCAAGTGTTAATTTTATATGTATTGAATTTATATTTTCATTAATTCAATGAATGAGACATCGATTCTTATTTCGATATAAGGTATAGGTACGATAGCTCATAAAAAATAGTTCATTTTACCTAATAATTATCAATTGTTTCTTGAGTTAGTCCTCTTTTTAGACTACTATGGGACTATAAGGAAATTCCTTTGCTTCAACACTACGGCAGGAGTTGAGAACATGAGCAGTTCTATACGCTCAATAGAAGATGCAGCCGACCATATTATTGACACCTTGAAGCACTTTCTACAAGTTGACACAATATTGATAACTACAATAGATAATAATGGAAGCAGAATCATCCGAGCTTTCAACCGTCATGACGATGGTCGAACCATTATATCCCAATTGCCTTTGCTGCAAAGTTATTGCAATCTTGTTCTAATGCAGGATTGTTCCATACTTAACATCACCAATACGCTCGATGATCCACGTACGGCTTCTTTACCTATCACCCAGCATCTTGGTGCTCAATCTTTGGTCGGAATCGCTGTTAGAACAGCTGACCAGTCAGCCGTTGGTACCCTATGCGCTTTAAACAAAGAACCGATTCACTTAGATGAAAGGCAGCTCGGATTTCTCCAATCGATGGCCGCCTTTTTCGGATATATATTGGATTTAGAAAACGAAAGCGTTACGGACAGCTTAACTGGTCTTTACAATCGACGTTATTTATCTCAGTTGGATCATACTGGCTCGGACAAGCAGTTTAGTGTGATGTTCATCGATATCAATAATTTTAAAGAGGTTAATGATTCGTTCGGCCATGACTTTGGCGATTTACTGTTGCTCCAAATTGCCAAAAGACTTAAACAAGACGTTAGAAGAACCGACATCCTCATTAGATACGGTGGAGACGAATTCATCATTTGCTTTCAGCATTTGGTAGATAATCAAGATTTCGATTTTGTTACTAATAAAATAAAAAAATCCATTGACGAGCCATTCACTATTGATGGCCATATTATTCATATTTCCGCTAGCATAGGCATTAGCTCAACGCACGGCGCAGCTAACAGCCTTAAAGAATTAATTAGCAACGCTGACCTTGCGATGTACGACAATAAACAAAATGAAAAAAACGTTGAGAAAATTTGATCACGCGGATACTATCCTTCTCTCTTCGTCATAACCTTGACCACCCGCTCATACACATGGTATGAATCGTATTTTCGAATGCGGAGGGATGACGGATGAGACAAGATGAAATTCGTGCACTGGAGCGATCCATTGATGAAATAACAGAAATAGCTACCGGTTTCGGATTAGACTTTTATCAAATGCGCTATGAGATATGCCCGGCAGAAATTATTTATACATTTGGCGCTTATGGTATGCCTACAAGGTTTAGCCACTGGAGCTTTGGAAAAACGTTCAACAAAATGAAGCTCCAATACGACTTTGGCTTGAGTAAAATTTACGAGCTCGTCATTAACTCCAATCCCTGCTATGCCTTCCTTCTTGAGGGGAATTCTTTAATCCAAAACAAACTCATCGTCGCCCATGTGCTCGCTCACTGTGATTTTTTCAAAAATAATGCTCGCTTTGGCGTTACCAATCGCAACATGGTTGAGAGCATGTCCGCGACAGCCGACCGCATTCATCAATATGAAATGGATCATGGCACGGAGGCGGTCGAGAAGTTTATCGATTCGATCCTTGCCATTCAAGAGCATGTTGATCCTACGCTCATTAAGCCTTATCAATTAGATAAGAAACGTTACATCGAAATGGTGCAAAAGGACAGCGAGCGCTCGGAGTGGAATATTCCTGCGTCTACTTATGATGACTTGTGGAATCTGGACCCAGATCGGACGGCTGCTGCCGCATCAGCTGCTCAATCGCAGGCCGCTGACGCGAAGCGGTTTCCGCCACGTCCAGAAAAAGATGTCATTTGGTTCATTGAGGAGTACTCCCCTACTCTAGAGGATTGGCAGCGAGATATTCTGTCGATGCTTCGTGATGAGATGCTCTATTTCTGGCCGCAAATCGAGACCAAGATTATGAACGAAGGTTGGGCTTCCTACTGGCATCAGCGGATCATACGCGAGCTTGATCTAACGAGCGATGAAACGATTGAGTTCGCCAAGCTGAACTCCTCTGTCGTGCAGCCTTCACGGCATACCTTGAATCCCTATTATTTGGGCTTAAAAATATTCGAGGATATCGAGCGCCGTTTCGATAACCCAACGAAGGAAGAACAAGCACGCTTCGGACGTGTTCCCGGCAAGGGTAGGGAAAAGATGTTCGAGGTACGCGAACTCGATTCAGATATCTCGTTCATCCGCAACTACCTGACGAAGGATTTGGTTAATGATCTCGATCTGTACATTTTCGAGAAAAAAGGCCCTGAGTGGAAAATTACCGATAAGTCGTGGGAGAAGATTCGCGATCAGCTTGTTTATTCTAAAGTAAACGGCGGGTTTCCAAGCTTGATGGTGAAGGATGGGGATTTCAATCGTGTGGGCGAGCTTTATTTAATCCACGAGTATGAGGGTATGGAGCTGGATCTCAAATATGTAGAGCGTACACTGCCTCATGTCGTTCAGCTTTGGGGGAAAAACGTTCATCTGGAGACGTTTGTTGAAGATAAAAAGATCGTGTTTAGTTGTGATGGGAAGAAGACGAGTCGGAAGTTTGTTTGATTTATACTGAAATTGCTTCTTAATTCTGCATTGAAGAGCCATCACGTTTAATACTAATACAAAAAAACCCGATCTCATTGGTCAAGACCCTATATAGTGGACACTGAATAAAAGACCCTACCTAACAAGCTGGGGCCGGTACTGAATCGGAGCCAGCTTGTTTAGTTTTCTTTGCGGACGCTTATTGTTGTAAAAGTGTATAAATTCTTCAATTCGGCTTTGTGCTTCTTCTACTGATCGAATATCATAAGGATAGAGCGCTTCTGTCTTCAAATGCGAGAAGAAGCTCTCCATTGAGGCATTGTCGTAACAATTGCCTCGCCTGGACATGCTGATTTGGGCGCCAACCTTTGGCAGCATGTCGTGGTAATCGTAGGACGTGTACTGGGACCCCTGATCGCTGTGAACGATCAGCCCAGTCACGTCCTTTTCCTTTTCAAACGCCTTAGAGAACGTCTGTAGAACAAGTTGCTTGTCATTGTGATGACTGGTTTGGTAAGCGACAATTTCGTTCTGACACAAATCTTTAATGGCAGAGAGATACAACCAAACATCACCAATTCGATACTGTGTGACGTCAGTTACCCATTTTTGATTGGGCGCTTCCGCTTGAAAGTTACGTTCCAGTATGTTCTTCGTAACGCGATCACCGATGTTCCAGCTTCGAGTACTGTGATGGTACTTACGACGTACTCTAGAGCGTAGCTTCATTTCTTGCATGAGCCGGAGAACCTTCTTGTGGTTCATCCACACGCCATGATCTTGGAACATGAACAATTGAATTTGGCGGTACCCATACACGCCTCTATAGTATTCAAAAGTGTCACGAATTAACTGTTTATCCTGCTTATTCTTATCTGTGTTCAGTCGCTTCAAGTATGCGTAGAATCCACTTCGGGAGACACCGATTTCTTTACAGAGTTCTTTGACGCTAAAACTTTCACGAAGTTCGCAGACGAGCCGATACTTCTCTGGTATACCTCCTTCTTCGTAATTTCCAACCACTTTTTTAGGACAGCATTCTCCATCTCTAATCGCTTTAGGTAACGTTCCTGATCCTTGTACTGCACTCGTCTGCCTCGGTGTTCCATAAGTCCATATTCGCCTTGCTCTTTATACTTCCTCATCCACACCTTTAAACGCCCGATATCTGCGATCCCAAGCTCATCCGCCACCCTCTGCTTGGTCATACCCCCATGTCGTAGCTCAATAGCCTTCTTCTTCAATTCAAAACTATACTTCTCAAATTTCTGTCCTTTTCTCGCCATAACAAAAAGCACCCCCTATAGTTTCATCGGTTTAAACACCAGGGTGTTTTTACAATGTCTACTATAAGGGGTGCACTTCACATTCGATCGGGTTTTCTATTTTTCGGACAGAGGGGGCGAGGGGGATACCCATTATCTACAAAATATTTTCATAAGCAGTTTTATTGGTTTTTAAGCAATAGAGTCCCGTTAGTTCAAGTTCAATATCATTTCAGAGAAAATGCTATACGAGTGTTTTAGTCATAATATGGTCTATTTGTTCTTCATCACCCATGTAGAAAGAGTGGACTCCTGTTCTAACAAACCCTATCTTGTTATAAAAAGCAATAGGATTATCATTTTTCCCCCTACACCTAGCCAGATTTTCTTTTTATTACATTCCATCGCAACTTCCATTGCTTTATTTAGCAGATATTTGCCAAGCCCATTTTTTTGAAATTTGTTTTTGATATAGATCCTCTCGATTTCAAGTGATTCATCACCCATTTCTTTAGACTGAGTATCATTGATATTAACCTATAAATATCCAGCGACTTCATTATTAAAATAAACAAAAAAGAATTGCGAAAAAATATTGGATAGTTCTATTTCTTTGATATTCATTTCCTTCGTATACTGAATTCGAATGACTTTTTCGTTGTATGAAACGATTCGCATTCTTCCTCTGTCCAAATCTATCAACAGAGCCTCTGGAAGTTACTTGCAATTTACGCTTTGCATTCAATACCCTCAACTTATATAAATCCTCAATATTACCACGAAATTGATATTATAAATTAACTTATAACTCTATTTTGTTTATAATTAACTCAATATTGATAGGGGGTGAATATCTTTGCTGGAATACCGTCTTCTGGAAAAAGTTCTGCACGGCTCCTCTGACTTTCCGTTCGCCGTCTACAACGTAGATTATCTTTCGGGAAATCAGTCTATCCTTCCGTTGCATTGGCACGAGGAAATCGAGTTGATTTATATCCGAGCGGGACAAGCCGTATTCTCCGTGAACCATGTGGAGATCCACGTGCAGGCTGGCGATTGTCTGATTGTTAATTCAGCAGAACTCCACAGCGGTTATTGCAATTCAGCATTCGGTTGCTCCTACACCGCTATCGTATTCAAGCTATCGTGGCTATCCGCCCTGCATCCCGATTTCTGTCAGGAGCAATGCTTGAATCCACTTCTTCGAGGAGATCTTTTGTTCCCTTCCCTGTTGACTCGAAGGCAAGTGCAGGATCGTCAAGGGATCGACCGAATCGAAGATCTGCTCGCGGAATACCGAGACGAACGCAAAGGATTTCAGCTTGGTGTCAAGGGACGGCTTTATATGCTTCTCGCAGTTCTCTACCCGCTTTTGATTCCAAAGCAGCTATACGAACGAGCCAATCCGTTAAACACGAACAAATGGAAAAACATGATTCAAGTGGTGGAGTACATCAACGAAAACTACAAATCTCCGCTCACGCTCGACAATCTGGCATCCATCGGCTCCATGTCGCCGTCCCATCTATGCCGGCTATTCAAGGAGCTGACGGACATGAGGCCACTCGAATATATTAATATGCTCCGCGTCAACAACGCCGCGCTGATGATCCAATCCGGCTCGTGCAGAATGCTGCAAGTTGCTCTCGAGAACGGCTTTCAGCAGCTTAGCTACTTCTCAAAGCAATTCAAGAAATATAAAGGGACTTCGCCTTCGGCGTTCAAACGCCAGCAAGGGAAAGCTTCTTTACCGAACGAATCACTGTAATTAAATAACCGTAGTTAAGGCCGTAGTTGGTATCTCGAAGGAGGAAAAACCATGTATAAGGTGCTGATCGTGGATGACGAAATTTTTGTGCGCAAGGGGTTAATAAGTCTGATGGATTGGTCATCGATGCAATTTGAAATCTGTGGCGAAGCGGAAAACGGGGAGCAAGCACTGGACCTTATTGAACAACAGACCCCGGACCTAGTCATTGTCGATATACGCATGCCCGTGCTAGACGGTCTGGAGTTGATACAAAAGGTGAAAGCGGAGGGCGACCATCAACCGCTGTTTATCATCTTAAGCGGGTACCCCGACTTCTCTTATGCTCAGCAAGCCTTTCGTTTCAATGTGTCGGATTATATCCTGAAACCGGTTGATGAACATGAGCTTACATCTACCTTAAAAAAAATAGCCAATACGCTGAATCAAAAACAGCTCTTATCGATAACGAGAGAAAAGCCGCTTATCGAAACCGTCATCGAAAGCTTGCTGCAGACCGAACCAAGCGAGCAAGTGATGGCGCGGATTGCCCATGCGTTAGAGCTTCCACTCTCCTCTTCCTATACCTATTTCATTGCAGAAATACATGACAAGCTGCCTCATGGGGCAATCGACTATTTTCCCGCACTGCAAACAGCGCTCCAGCAATATTTTCATCTTGAGGGACAACCTCTGCTCATTCATGTACGCGCGTACAATCAATATGGCTTTATTGTGCCTCAGTTGTGGCTGGACGAGCAAAGAGAGGCAGAGCGGACGAACTACGGCAAGCTGCTTGATATGATGGAGACGGAGCTTGCTACGACAATAGCTTTGTTTATTGGTCATACGGCAAGCCATTTAAAACAGATCGCTCATTCCGGGATCAGTGCCGAGGAATGCTTGAATTATCGTTTTGCCGCCGGCAATAACGGCATCTTTATGGCATCGGACCTGCTAGAGCTGCCCTTATACTATTTTGATGTTGATGAAGAACTGCACAACAAGCTCATTTATGAGATTGAAGCAGATCGAAAGGAAGGTTATAACTCCGCTATTGATGCCATTTTTATTGCCTTTCAGGAGCGGCATTTCGCTTCAGGTGCAGTTACGAATACGATAAGGCGAATTATGATTGCTATCATCAATATCATCCGGCAGCTGGAAGGAAACGAAAAAGATCTGCAATGGTTGGACGAGTTACTCAATTGGCAGATGAAATACCGCAATTTGAAGCAGCTAAGGCATGTTTTCTTGCAATTTATAGAAGAAGCGGCCAAATATATCGCGGAAAAGCGAGGCGAAAAGAACGAGGGCAGTATTGAAAAAGTAAAAAAATATATCGACAGCCACTACAAAGAAAACATCTATCTGAAAGGGATTGCTGCCGATTTTCACATGAATCCAGTCTACCTCGGACAGCTGTTTCGCAAAAATTACGGCGTTTATTTCAATGAATATGTACTTTCGCTTCGCATCGAGGAGGCAAAACGGCTGCTGCGGCAAACGAAAAAACGCATGTATGAAGTGGCGGATCTCGTAGGCTTTCAAAATGCCGATTATTTTGCTGCCCAGTTTGAAAAGCTGGAGAACATGACGCCAACGGATTATCGCAATAAGATGATCCGTAAAAAATAAGGAGGCTCCCCCTCGTGCTCAACTTTCGTTTTCATCATTTGAAGCTCCGAAACAAGCTGGTCTTCATCTATATTGTATGCGTATTCGTACCGATCGTACTAACTAACGTGATGTTCTATCATGTGACAACCATTAACATAAAAAATCAGAAAACGGCAGATGCGGAACAAGCAATAAATCAATTGAAAGCCGAATTAGGGGCAGTCATTGAAGATGCAGCAGGTATTTCCTATCTGTATTCTATTAACAAGCAGCTCAACAATCATTTAAACATCGTTCATGCGTCTCATGATCGCTATGTGGAGTCGCTGAATGACATTTCGAATCTGTTCAACCGAGCCGACAAGGAGTACAAAACCATCAGCTCCGTTGTCATTATGAGTGATAATCCGACGATACTGGCCTCGAGCCATATCATCAGACTCGAGGACGAGATGCGGAACACGGATTGGTATCATCAAATCAAAAATTTCAATAATACGTATCCCTATTTGTACGTGACATCCGACAGTATCAGCGTTATTCAAAAGCTATCCGATCGCCGGACCGAGACGTATGAGCATGTGATGAAAATAGACTTGAATATGGAATATATTACTCAAATTCTTGATTTATCCAGCTTTAAGGGGGACTTTTACTTTCTGGATCCGTCTTATCAAGCTCGTTACGGCAGACTGTCCAGCGGTCAACCAAGTGTTCAGATCACAACAGGGCAGACACTAAGCCTCAATGATATACCCAGACCCAATAAAGCAATCGTCATCAGCAAGCAATATCATAATAATCGCTATTTGGGAGACTGGACGGTATACGGGGTCTTGGATGAAGAGAAAATTTTGTATGATGTCAGACAATCAGGGCAATTTATCCTTTGGTTTGCTGGGATTAATTTTCTTGTGCCTACGATCGTAATCGTGCTTGTTTCCCGCTCGATCCATACACGCATTCAAAAAATCCTGAAACACATGAAGTCCATAAAAGGCAAAAACTTTGAACGTATTCCTTATCATCGGGAACGGGACGAGGTAGGCGAGCTTGCAGTGGAGTTCAACCGAATGAGCGAGCGGATCGAGAACCTGATTAATGATGTGTATGAAACGGAGATACAGAAGAAAGAGCTGGAGCTGAGCCAAAGACAAGCCCAATTACATGCGCTACACAGTCAGATCAACCCTCACTTTTTATTTAATGCGCTGGAGACGATCCGAATGCGAAGCCAGATGAAGGGCGAGATACAAACGGCCAAGACAATTCAGAACATGGCAAAAATCTTTCGTAAATCGATTCTTTGGAAACGGAGCTTCGTTACGATTCGCGAGGAGCTTGAGTTGATGGAAAGCTTCCTGGAAATTCAGAAGTACCGTTTTGACAGTAAACTGGAGTATCATATCGAAGTGGATCAATCCCTTCTGGATATTGAAATTCCGAAGATGACCTTTTTGCCGTTTGTGGAAAATGCAAGCATTCATGGCATCGAGAATGTGCCGGGCATTGGGTATATTACAATTCAGATCGCGCAAGAACATGGTCAGATTGTCTTCCTAATTTCGGACAATGGGGTGGGCATGGATCAGGAGAAGATACAGGAGCTTCATCATTACCTCCATGAGGAGGCTATCATGGGCGATTCCATCGGAATGAAAAATGTCATTACTCGCCTGAAAATATGCTATGGTGAATCGTTCACCTTCACGATTGACAGTTATCCGGGAGGAGGATCACGGATCATGCTGCGTCTACCACTGGACAAAAAAGATTGAACCTGCATAAGAAAAACTTAATTATTCAAAGACCGATCTAAGGTTTGCTATATAACAATAGTATGCGTTTTCTTCTATACTGAAAGTGCTTACAATACTTGATAGAGAAAGGGGATACAACAATGCGCAAGAAAAAATGGCTGCAGTACAGCCTGACCGTTCTAACAGCTACGACAATCCTCCTTGCTGGCTGCTCAAATAATAATTCAGCAGGAAGCAACACAGAAGCAGGCGGAACGAACGGAGAGGTCAGTACAGACCCGGTAAGATACGATTACTTCGCCTTCGGTACGAATAAAGACGTGATTGCCAGCAGCACGACCATCGGCAAGATTCTCCAGGATCAGACAGGTGTCGATTGGAAGATGGAGTATGTTGTAGGGGATGCTAGCACAAAGTCCGGTGTCATGATTGCAGGCGGCGATTATCCCGATGTCATCTCTCCGGTAAGCGAGCTTTCTAAGCTCTTGGATGCAGGCGCGTTCATCCCGCTCAACGATCTAATTGAGAAGTACGGTCCTAACATCAAGCGTGTCTACGGCGACTATATGGACAAGATTACGCATGAGGACGGCAACATCTATATTCTTCCTTTCACTGCTAATGTAAACGGCTATTTGATGGAGCCGGACGCGTCCAGTACTTTTTGGATGCAGCGCCGCGTGCTGAAAGAATTCGGGTATCCGAAAGTGAAAACGCTTGATCAATATTTTGATCTTATCGAGCAGTATCAAGCCAAATACCCTTCTGTAGACGGAAAAGGCACGATTGGCTTCCTTACGTTCGCCGGCACCCCTGGTGAGTTTTTCACCATAACCAATCAGCCGATGCATCTTGCCGGATATCCGAACGACGGCAACGTCCTGGTTGACATGGAGACCCATGAAGCCAAGCTTTATATGGGCACCGACTATGAGAAACGCTGGCTTGCCTCATTAAACGAGATGAACCGGAAAAGCTTGCTTGATCCGGAGACCTTTACCGCTAACAAAGATCAGTACCTGGCTAAGCTTACGTCCGGCCGCGTGCTGGGATATGCCAACTATTCCTGGCAGATTGGAGATGCTACCAACAATCTGAAAGCGGCGGGCAATGACGACCTTCGTTATGTGGCGCTTCCCATTGTCTTTGATGAAAGCATCACAGATGCCTATATTGATCCACCTTCCTTCGTCAACAACCGCGGGCTCGGAATTACCGTGAGCGCTGAGGATCCAGTACGCATCATTAAATATTGGGATAACATGTTGACAGATGAAAATCAGAAGCTCCTTCAATGGGGTGAGAAAGATGTCACCTACTCGGTAAATGAAGAAGGCCGTTTCGTCATGAGCAAGGAGCAATTAGCCAACCGCAACGACAATGAATTTAAACGTACTTACGGCTGGGCGTATTTCGATTATGAGTGGCCGCGTTACGGCAACAACTCGGTGTACAAGGACGGCAACGCTCATGTGCCCACCAGTCAGACGGAAGTAGCGGCGGTCAATTACACAGAGGGTGATCTAGCCTTGCTAAAAGCCTACGGTCTGAAGACCTTCTCCGGCTTCTATTCCGAACCAGTTGAGCGCCCATGGTACCCTGCCTGGAGCATCGAGAAAGAACAAGGCTCTCCTGAACAGATCTTCAACCAGAAAGCAGGAGATCTCCAGCAGAAATACTATCCAAAAATGGTGTTTGCTTCTGAAGCAGCCTTTGAATCCACTTGGAATGAGTATATTGCAGAATTCAACAAGCTGGGTGCTGCCGGTTTTGAGAAATTCATGACCACTAAGGTGAAGGAGCGTGTCGCAGGAAAATGGTAGGCGGCAGCTTCTGAATCATAATAATGAACCGGGAAAGGTGAAGTCACTTCACTTTTCCCTTCTACACTTGTTAGAGAGATACAGTTTTAGCCGGAAGGGAGACGGATCGGTGGAGAAACATGCAGTACAGATGGCAAGATCGACTTCTGAAGATTCGCGCCTGAGAACCTTATTCAAAACATTGTCTAAACAGAAAATGCTGATGCTGATGTCGTTGCCATTTCTCATCTGGGTCATCATATTTAAGTATCTTCCGCTCTGGGGATGGACGATTGCTTTTCAAAAATTCAGATTGGCAAGGGATCTATTCGACCAGACCTGGATCGGATTGGATAACTTCAGGTCTTTGTTCAAAGAACAACAGTTTTATCTAGTTCTGCGCAATACGCTCGTTATGAGCTCTATCAATCTGGTGCTGGGGTTTGTTACGGCCATCGTGCTGGCACTGCTGCTGAATGAACTGCGTAAGGTCTACTTTAAGCGGGCGGTACAGACGATCAGCTACTTGCCGCATTTTATTTCATGGGTAGTAGCTGCAAATATCGTGCAAACAGCGCTTGCGCCCGAAGGTATAGTCAATGTGTTGCTGCTCCGAATGCAGCTCATCGATCATCCTATTCTGTGGCTGGGGATAGGCGAATATTTCTGGGGTATCCTCGGAGTAACGGAAGTGTGGAAGAATGTCGGCTGGAACACCATCATTTACTTGGCTGCCATTACGACGATTGACCCTACTCAGTATGAAGCAGCAGAGATGGATGGCGCTTCACGCCTTCAACGGATGTGGCATGTTACGCTTCCAGGCATGAAACCAGTCATAATCATTTTGCTGATTATGAATCTGGGTCATATTCTGGAGTCCGGGTTCGAAGCGCAATACCTGCTTGGCAACGGCATTAATGTTGAATTCTCGGAAAATCTGGATATATTCGTCTTGAAATACGGCATGCAAATGAATAACTTTGGCTTGGCGACCGCAGCCGGAATGTTTAAAACCGTGGTCAGCTTCATCTTCCTCATCGCCGCCAACAACCTCGCCAAACGGATGGGCGAAAGCAGATTGTACTAACTGAAAGGAGGCTAAGGCTGTGGAACAAGCCAAATCAGCTCGAAATTCTTCAATGGGCGATAAAATTTTCGATGTGTGTAACATCGTTTTTATGATTATCCTAATCATTTTGACCCTGTACCCCTTCTTGAATATGTTTGCCTTGTCGTTTAACGATGCGAATGATTCGATTCGAGGCAGCATTTATATTTGGCCACGCGAATGGACTCTGAGAAATTTTGAATATGTGTTTAACGAGTCTAATGTGTTTTATGCGACCTTTATCTCCGCGGCACGGACGATCATCGGGACGATCATCTCCGTGTTTTGTACGGCGATGCTTGCTTATACGATCAGCCGTCCTGAATATGCATTAAAAAAGTTTGTAGCTATTACCTTCATTTTTACGATGTATTTCAGCGGTGGCTTGATTCCGAGCTACCTTCTGACCAAAGAGCTTGGATTGTTGAACAGCTTCTGGGTATACATTATCCCGGGCATTATCGGCGTGTTCAATATGATTGTTATTCGTTCCTTCATTGAAGGTTTGCCGGAGGGTATCATGGAATCGGCTAAAATCGATGGCGCCGGAGACTTTACCACATTTATGCGTATTGTGCTTCCGCTTACTGTTCCTGCTCTTGCTACGGTGTCTTTGTTCGTAGCGGTATCCCAGTGGAACTCCTGGTTTGACGTATTCTTATACAACTCTTCACGGCCTAATCTAAGTACCTTGCAGTACGAACTGATGAAGGTGTTGTCCACATCAAGCGCTACGACAAGTTCAGGCGGCTCGGCGGCTGATGCCTTTGCTAATGCGCAGGGAAATGTAACGACGGTTACGCCAACATCGGTTCGCGCAACGATGACGATCGTAGCCAGCTTGCCAATTATTATGGTCTATCCGTTTCTACAGAAGTATTTTGTCAAAGGGATGGTCGTCGGCGGGGTAAAAGGCTAAAGCAATACGGCTATTCAAAGAGGCTCAATCTTTCGAGATTGGGCCTTTTTATATAGCCAGCGAGCATTAGTATCGCACGACGCCTTTTTTCAGGATCACATTGGCGAACAGCGACTTTTCGCCTGTAGCGTCAATCGCGTACGCGGTCTTGAGCCCATTCTTATTAAAGATTAAAACCACTTTCAAGTTAAGCCTGAAGTCTTTTTGGTATAAATGCTCTCGCATTCAATTCTTCCGACTTCAACGATCCAATCTTGCCGGATTAAATAATGACCTTATCCACGATATCATCGGCCTCAGTACAGAGAATATCGATTAACGTAATTTCATTACCTTCCTTGTCCGTGCCAATCAGATCATGCAAAGAAACGTCTTTCCGCGTTTTCTTTAAAGAACGCAGATGCATAAGTATTTCATTCTCGATACAACGATCGGCAAAAGTCGAGAGCTTCGTTCCTTTTCCCGGTTTGGAAGCTCTCGATTGCCTTGATCAGACCAATTGTCCCAATACTAATTAAACCTTCGAGATCTTCACCTGTATTGTCGAATTTTTTGATATTGTGAACACAACCCGATGTAACCACTGGTTAGTTTTATTGTCGTTGAAGCATTGAGGCATCTAACAATTTGCATACAAGTATGTTTACCCCTCGCCTATATACGCGAGGGGTTGCTATTTAGAATAACGTACCTTAACTAAAACGACCTAAAATGATGCTTCAAGTGCTGATACCAGATTTCTTTTACAATCCCTCGAACATCATGCGGACTTTTGTTGCCAAACATGCTAAGCGTCATTTCCAAGGCAGGTTGCCTGTCCGCGCCAATTGCAAAAGTAATTCACTGGGCCGATTGGTTTTATCTCGTAGAGCAGTTAAAACTGATATGTCATAATACAAATAAAAGAGGAATTTTATTCTATAAAAAGCAATGGTTTACACCGTTCGATATCTCTCATGACTTATGCAGTTCATGAAATCAATCCGATGATGTACATAAAGCAAAGCATCCATGACGGAGCACCGCCTCGTTTGAATATCCCGGATTGTGTCAAGAGCAATGAAAAATCGAACTTTTCCCAACTCTAACTCTTCTTTTTTACTCCGCAAACGGTCTCATCGTTCGCAGCATACCATAGATGCCGTTCAGCTTGTCTTCCGGAACAAACCTGAATTCCATTTGCGATTTAATCTATTTCGTTATTATGGCTCGATTTATCGAACATTTAACCATGCTTTGACGGGTTTGCTGCTCGGTCGGTTTGTACTAAGATAAACTAATTGAACCTAAGAAAGGGGAATAACAATGACAGACGGTCTATCATTGAACGCTGCAGAGAAGCTCGTCGATATTAACACGGAGGCTTATCACGAGATGATCACCCAATCGCTGCTTGACAAGGGAAACAATAAGCGATTGAAAGTCGCCATTGAAAAGGCCAAGAGAGGCGATAACGTTACGCTTGCTTTCATTGGCGGCTCCATTACTCATGGAGCCGGAGCAGACCCGCTCCATACGTCCAGCTACGCTCACCGAGCATATGCCGCTTTCAAAGAGATGTTTGGTAAGGACGGCGGTAATCAGATTCACTTTATTAAAGCTGGCTTAGGCGGTACATCTTCTGAACTGGGCATGATTCGCTATGAGCGAGATATCCTGAGAAACGGAACGGTTCAGCCGGACATCGTCGTCGTGGAGTTTGCCGTCAATGACGCCGACGACGAGACGAAAGGGATTTGCTACGAAAGTCTCGTATTGAAAATCCTGACCGCCGCCAATGTACCTGCCGTCATTTTGCTGTTCAGCGTGTTCGAAAACGATTGGAATCTGCAGGAACGACTTTCTCCTGTCGGCTGGCATTATGATCTTCCCATGGTAAGCGTGAAGGATGCGGTTACAAAACAATTTCAAAAGTCAAAGAACGAAGGCAACGTCATTTCCAAGTCACAATTTTTTAGCGACATCTATCATCCGACCAATATGGGGCATCTCATCATGGCCGACTGCTTGCGTTGGCTATTTTCGGAGACCGATCGTTCCGCACCGAATCAAGAGGATATCGTCCTCAACAAACCACCGATGTTCGGCAACGATTTCGCCGACGTTCGTTTGCTGGATAGGGACAATGGTTCTAGTGTAGCAAAGATTACGGAAGGCAGTTTCTACGCATCCGATACCGAACTCCAGTTCGCGGAGATGGACGATCATCCATACGGCACAGCTCAATTCCCCGGCAACTGGATGCATACATCCGAATCCGGCAGCGAAAGCTTCACGATAACAATTCATTGCAAAAGCCTGCTTCTCATTTATAAAAATTCCGGAAACAACGATTTCGGAAACGCCGATATTTGGGTTGACGGCAAGCTTGTGAAGGTGGCGGAGTCCCAAACCGTCAATTGGACGCGTTGCCACGCCCTCATTTTGTATCGGGAGCAGCAATCGAAAGAGCATAGAGTGGAAATCAGAATGGCGTCAGAACATGAGAGCAAGCGATTTACAATTCTTGGTTTCGGCTTCGTACAATAGTCACTCGCAACTAATTTCATTGAGAATTTCTTGTTACTGATATATTTCTGGAGTAATTTGCTTAAGTGAATAGAAGAGAATTCGTGTATGCATAAAAGACAAAATATCAAAATCCCATCTACTCACCTGCATATTCAAAAAAGCATATTTAGGGAATCGCCTTCATCGTATATGCGACATTTCTATACATTATAAATGATCATACAATATGAAAGCCCTTCTGCCCGGTTATACCAGGGGCTCGAAGGGCTTTCATGTTTTAGCGAATCGCATTATCACCTAAGCGAAATTTATCTACAATTTCTGTTTTCCCTCCTTAATAAGAAGAAGAAGCGAATAACGAACTGTAAGAAAGCTTTACGATATTCTTGCTTTTAGGCGTTTCTGCTATCTGCTGACCAACTTGTAGTACGATCCTTTCGGCAGTTGTTCCTTGTCGAACAGCAACGGCCAATTTTTGCGCCCTCTGACTGGGAAGTTGTCCAACCACGTATAATCGTCCGCGGCCCCCCAGAACGTTACGCTCGTCAGCACATTGCTATATTCGCAGAACAGCTGGAATAACTGGGAATACCTTTCCTCCTGAAGACTCATCATCTCGGAAGTAGGCGATATCAGATCGGTTCGCTTATCTTCGAACTCAAATACCGACACGTCCATCTCCGTGATATGCAGCTTCAGCCCAAGCGAAGCGTAACGTTCAATTGCCGTTCGGATATCGTGCAGTGACGGATGGGATAGATTCCAATGTGCTTGAAGCCCGATACCATGAATTGGCACGCCCTTCTCCTTCAGAGATTTTACCAGTCTATAAATTTTTTCCCTCTTCTCAGGTACGGACTCGTTATAATCGTTATAAAACAACAGCGCTTCGGGATCGGCCTCATGCGCATATTCGAACGCCTTGGAAATGAATTCCTCACCGACGATGTCGAGCCATTTGGACGAACGCAGTTGTTCTTCGCTGCTATCAGATACGGCTTCATTCACGACATCCCATGCATAAATTTGACCCTTATAACGCCCAACAACTGTATTGATGTGAGCTTTCATTCGCTCCAACAGCGTATCGCGTTCAACTAGATCTCCTTTTTCATTCTCGAACACCCAAGCAGGTGTTTGATTATGCCAGACGAGCGTATGCCCTCTAACTTGCATTCCGTTTACTTTCGCGAAATTCATTAGTCGATCCGCATCCTCAAAAGTATACTGGTGTTCTGCAGGATGCAAACGCTCGAACTTCATCTCATTTTCAGCCGTTAAACTATTGAAATGATAAGCCAACAACTCGCGTTGTGTAACCAGCGTCTTCACATTTACAGCTGCGCCAATTAAAAACTGCTGACTAAACGATTTATGAAGATTTAAAGATCCTTCATATCGGGAATTGTCCATTTCTCCGATCGCCTCCTCTTCATGTATAGGTTGACTTTAGACTTAATACAAGACAATGGAACCCACCAGTTACTTTGATTCATAATCGAACCAGTCAAAATGGGCAAGCGACTCCGATTTGGCGCCATTGCCGGTCGCATACAATGCGAAGAGCACGCCAGTAAATCCGCCAGCCACTTCCGTTGCTAGAAGGGAAGTCTCTCCACGGCCGAACCAGAATGGGTCTCCATTGCCATCAGAGAATCCGAAAACATACAGGTCGCGAGTCGCGCTCACATGAAGCACGATAGATTCGAACGCCCACGGTGCCTCATTCTCGATCTTCCACAAGCTTCCAAGCTTTCTACGGAAAATTACTTTGCACACGCCAGCGATACGAGTCAAAGCAATCTCATAATGGAAACGGTCGTTCATATAAACGGTAATACCCGCTTCCTCTCCGTCACGCTGAGGTGCAAATTCCATATGCGTAGACACGCTGCAATCGAAATGCTGTTGTCTTCTCGCTAGAAATGCAGGCGCTCCGATTTCATTCAACGTCGTCTCGTTGCCCCGTAGCGTTAGACAACTATCCTTCTCGCTAAGGGACCAGTTATCCGGGTTGGGTAAACGCATAAAATTCCAATACGGCGCAAGTGCCGCCGCATCGAAGTTGTCCCGAACTGGCGCAGCGGCTACAGGCAGCAGCGGAAGGTTACCTGCCGGCATCGTCTCGCTGACAGTTCCGTTATCACCAATGATCGGCCAGCCCTCATCCGTCCATGTGACGGGAGAAAGAAACGTCTCTCTGCCGAGATGATGTTTATTCGGATAGCCATGCGGCCTGATGCCAAGAAATACAGCCCACCAGTCTCCGTCCGGCGTTTGAACGAGGTCTGCGTGTCCCGTTGCATGAATAGTCTTCGACTGGCTGCGATGGGTTAAGATTGGATTGTGCGGACAGCTTACGAAAGGTCCGTTCGGACGTTCGCTTCTAGCGATCGTTTCCATATGGCCGTACTCGGTGCCGCCTTCGGCAATCATCAAATAGTACCAACTGCCGAAACGATAAATATGCGGTGCTTCCGGGTACTGTCCTCCTGTTCCCATCCAGAGGAAAGTAGGATCAGTCAGCCTTTTGCCGGTTTTCGGATCAATCTTGCTTTGATAGATACCAGGTCCCTGATCCCCGTGAGCAGAAGAAGTAAAATACAATGTTCCATCCTCATCGAAAAACAAGTCGGGATCAATACCGGGATGGTCGACGAATATCGGATTCGACCATTCCCCGCGCGGATCATTCGTATGTACGAAGAAGTTACCGCCGGCAGTAACGTTCGTCGTCACCATATAGAACGTTCCGTTATGCTCGCGGATCGTTGGCGCGAATATGCCGCCGGAGCTTGGAGCACGGCTTAGATCGAGCTGCTCGGGCCTTGTCAAAACGTGGCCTAGCTGCCTCCAATTCACAAGATCCTTGCTGTGGAACAGCGGAACACCCGGAAAATATTCGAAGGAACTCGTTACGAGATAATAATCATCGCCAAAGCGACAGACGCTTGGGTCCGGATGAAAACCGCTTATAACCGGATTGTTATAGTTCATGCAAGCGCACTCTCCTTATCGTTGCGAAAATAATTAAATAAGACTCACATAGCGGTAGTAATCGAAATCAACGAAACCGCCAGCTTGCTTGGTGGCGTAATTGAACAGCCCGAATCGATAGCCCATAAAGTGCTCGAGCCTGTATTGCATACGAAATGGATCTCCGATCACAAGCCAATTCACTCCGTCCGAGGAATAGCGGAAGCAGGCAATATCCTCGCGATCGCCATTATCGAACTGGCACTCTATTTGCAAATAGATTTGGTCTCCCTCATACTTTACGCGATCAACTGTGATTTCGCCTTGACCGTCGTCCACTCTGCCATTGACGCACATTGCTACGTAAAAGTCGCCGTTGTCGTCGACCTGAATACCGACTGAGCCGAAAGCATATTGTAGTGACACTAATCCTGCACGGTCGCCCGGTTTCATAGCCTTGATGTCCATAACCGTTGTACCGACACATGCCGGACCTATTGTACGCTGTGTTAACGTATTGCGGGCAAATTCTACGCTATTCGTGATATGTCCCGTCGTTAGGCGCAAGCAGCCCGGTCGCTCCGTTACCGACCATTTATCATTGTCGGGATTATGATTCCACTGCCAATGAAGCGCTAGAAGGTTCTCCTTGTAATCGAACTCATCACTGATGACAAGCGGCTTTGTCTCCGAGTTAGGCAGCTTCACTTCGAACGTCTTAGGCGCTTTGCCGTGTTGCCCCAGAACTGGCCAGTCATTTTCCCAAACGACCGGCAGTACGCATGGAATACGGCCGACGGCCCCGTGATCCTGGAACAGTACCGCATACCAATCCCCATCTGGTGTATCAATAATGCCGCCTTGCGCGATGCCATTGTTGCGATAATCCATTTGATCATCGAGTACTAGCTTATGCTCGTATGGACCGAGCAGATCACGTGAACGATAGCATAGCTGTCTGCGGCGCTTGTTACCTGCATTCGGCCAATCGATAAAGAACAAATAATAATAACCATTGATTTTATAGGCATGGCAGCCCTCGGCACGAAGCATAATTCCGTCTCGTTCCGTCTCGAGCAGTAACTGATTGATACCGTCCGGCTTCAGAGCAATTGCATTCTCTGACAGCTCTGTAATCCGAATATCGCCATTGCCGTGGAAGACGAACACACGGCCATCGTCGTCGAACAGCATGCTCGGATCATGGTGAAGTCCTTGAATAACGTTACGTTCCCACTTCCCGTTCTCGATATCCTCGGTCGTATATACATAGAACTGATTCATATCCAGACACGAGAAACACACATAAAAGATGCCGTCGCGATAGCGTAAGCTGGCCGCCCATGATCCCTTGCCGTAAATGCCTTTACCGTCAAGCAAACTGTGCGCGTCATTATCTTCAAACGTATCGTATACGTAGTTAATAAGCTCCCAATCCTGCAGATTTTCGGACTTCATAATCGGGCAGCCTGGCATCGAATGCATGCTAGTGCTGACCATATAGAAATTCGATCCTACACGGATCACGCTCGGATCCGGAACGTCCGCCCAGATGACCGGGTTCGTTATTGTCGTTTTGTTCATCGCTAGCTCCCCCTTTTAGGTCTGGATTTGTTCATCATCCCATCAGTCTAGCCTGTATGCGCCTCGGCAACAACCCGTCTATCTATAGGGTTTCCCACGCAAATTAAAGGCGGTACTTTTCATACTTTTATGGTCGTACTTGCCCAGATGGATCGACGACGGCCCAGAATGCTGGCTTCGCGTGAAGCTGCTTGTCGAACAGGAATGGCGCGTTTGTACGCGTCACCGGGAAGCTGTTCAACCACGTATGGTCGTCCGCGATGCCCCAGAATACGACGCCGCTAAGAATGTCCTTATTGTCTCTGAAAGCTTCAAACAGCTCGCGATACCTATCCGCCTGCTTCTGCAGCAGGTCAACCGGAATGTCGCTGCCAACATCGCTGCGATCATTCCATGCGTAGAGACTCATATCCAGCTCGGTAACGAGATTATCAAGTCCTAGCTCAGCGAACTTCTTCATCGATTCGATAATAGAATTCACCGTAGGGCCGAATAGATCGATATGGGTCTGATGACCGACACCATCGATCGGTACGCCTTTGTCCAGCATTTCCTTGACAAGCTCATACAATCGGTCTCGCTTCGCCGGATTGTCCGTACCGTAATCATTAATGTACAGCTTTGCCTCAGCTCCGCCTGCTTCGCGTGCCGCTCGGAACGCCGTCTCGATAAAGTCTGTACCCGTAATCTTGTACCATTCGCTAGCCCGCATGCCATCAGGGTCGGCTGGCTCTATTACTTCATTGACAACGTCCCATGATTGAATGTCGTCCTTGTATCGTTCGACAATTGTGCGGACATGCGTATCGACTCGCTGCAGCAGCAGCTTCTTGTTCGCTTCGCGCTTAGCCGCGTCTGTCTCCTCAACCATCGGCTTGCCCTCAGCATCCTTAAAGAACCAAGCGCCAACCTGACTATGCCAAAGCAAGGTATGGAAGCGCACTTCCATGTTATTTTCTTTCGCAAACGCTACGATTCGATCCGCATTCCCCCAATTGAAATTACCTTCTGTAGGTTGGATCGCATCGGGCTTCATCACGTTCTCCGCAACTAGCCAATTCACGTGCTTCTTGAGCATCTCTGTCTTTAGGCCCTCCATCTGGGCCGGCTCAATGGCAGCTCCGATCGGAAAGTAATCAGCGAATGTCTCCGCAAGCGAGGGAATATCCTGCTCGACAGATGGTTCTGACGTCGGAGTTGGTTTCAATGTTGGAGCCGGAGTCGCTTCAATAGTGCTTGTAGGCTGGTCATCTTCAGTATTTTTCGTCTGAAGGGCAGCCGCTTCATTTGGGCTATCCGCTTGATGCTTATTGAAGATAAGCACAGCAACAACCGCAATTAAGGTGACAGCAGCTATTATGCTGTATAGTAGCTTGTTTCTTTTTTGAATCATTTCGTTTGCCCGCCTTTCATTCGTAATCTTTTTTTCCACACCAAACCTCTAAGCAGCAATAAGCGCCTTGCGGGCAGCTGGCCGAAATGACTGACCCCCGCAAAGCGCTATACATGCATCAGGACTTCCCTTAACCGACGATTCCGGTACGCTCGATACTCTCGACGAAGTACCTTTGAACGAACAAATAAAGAATAACGAGCGGCAGAATCGCAAGCAGGATGCCAGTATCTTGCACCATGCTCATGAAGAACGGGTCTTTGTTGGTCGTTGCGCCGCCTTCTAGCAATATTTGCAAGTTGTAAGGAAGGGATGACAGCTGCGTGGACATCACTTTACTCGACGTCAGATAGGTCGTCGTGAAGAAGCTGTCATTCCATTGCCACACAAAGGAAAAGAGCAATACTGTAACAATGGACGGAATCGCATTCGGCAGCATGATACGAAGGAACGTCGAGCCAATGCCTGCCCCGTCTATGTATGCCGCTTCCTCTACCTCCTTCGGAATACCTCGGAAAAACTGCCGGAAGATAAAGATGTACAGCCCCGCCTTCAACGAATTCGCCGTAAGGGAAGTTAGAATGAACGGCCAGTAAGAATTAAGCAGATTCAAGGATTTTCCGCCGGTTAACAGCGGGATCAAGCCTAGAAGCGTAAAGTCCTTCAAGTTCATATAGATCGGAATTAGGATGGTCGTAGGCGGAACCAAGATGGTTAATATAACGCCAGCGAACAGCAGATTGCTTCCTTTGAACTTTAACCTGGCGAACGCATAACCTGCGAACGCGCAGGATGCGGCGGTCATGATCGTCGTCATGCTAGATAGCACAAATGTATTTACCAGCGTTTCCCAATAATCCATAATGGAGATCGCTTGCTTGAAATTGTCGAGCGTAAAGTGCTCTGGAATAAACACGACGATCGGCGAATACAGGTCCGCCTTGTCTTTGATCGCCGTCGAAATCTTTTGAATAATGGGATACAAAATAACGAACGACAATCCGATGATCAGCACGAGCCGAACGATTGTCCACAGCCCTCGCTTCCAACTTTCCAACGATAACAATCGGGCCAATATCAACGTTTTCACTCTCCTTCTATTCCTGGTAGAAGACCCGCTTGGATATGAAGTACGCACTGACTAATAGAATGATCATGATGATCATGAAGTAGATCCACGCCATCGCCGAGCTAAGCCCGAAATTAAAGGTGGTAAAGCCGGTTTCTTTGATTAGCGTCGTCATGTTGTTCCTGGAGAAAGAGTCGATAATCGTATAAATGACGTTTACGAGTATGAGCGGACTGACCATCGGAAACGTGATTTTCCAGAATGCCTCATACCCGGTCGCCCCTTCGATTTTGGAGGCCTCATACAGCTGCGGCGAGATGGTCTGAATGCCAGCTAAGAAAATAAGAATTTGCACGCCGGATTGACTGACGATCTGATAAATCCTTTCGACAGCATCCATCAAGTACAAGACAATATCCTCATTGACGCCGGATCTCACCATAATGTTCGCCAGCTCTAACGTACCGCTCGAGAATACGCCCCCGTTCGCATTTTGTTCATTAATCGCTTGCACCAGACTTGATGCCTCCAAAGTCGCAATGACGCCGGAAGCAAGAATAACCGGTAGGAAAAAGATCGATCTTGCCAATGCTCTCCCGACGAACTTTTGATTCAGCAGCACAGCCAGAAACAAGCTGAAAATAACGATAAGCGGAACGTTTACGACCATATTAACGACCGACTCCGTTAATATTCGATTAAAGCTCGTATTTACCGTGAGCGCTTCAATATAGTTCGCGAATCCGATATATTTCATAGTCATCCCGTTCGCATTAGCCTTAATCGAGCTTAAGCTGTATTGCAGTGAAGTCAATAAAGGAATAAAAAAGAAAAATAGAAATCCAAGCAGCCAGGGCAGCACGTAGAGAAAGCCCCACAATGCCTTCTGCTCGTTGTACGTTCTTGATCTGAATACAAGCTTCGTTATCGTTTTCAAGATTGCTCACCACCCGTCACATAGCCCTCGGCCTCTATCGTCATCCCGTTTATTGTTGTATTCGTCGCATTGTAGTTAACGATGACGTACGTCCCGCTTTCATACACGGTTTTGAACAGGCCTTCGGCTAGCTTCTCGTGCGCAACGATACGCTCATTCTGAACTTTACTCAGTACACCGTTCACTTCAGCATAAATATGTGCAGCCTGCTCCAGCCACTGCTCGTAATTGACTGCATATAGCTTGCTGAATTCCGTATCCTTAACCTTATAATTCGGCTCGTGGATCCATTCGAAGTATACGCCGGAGCCGTACTCGAGACATTTCAGAATATATTGCCTTACATTCGTGTAGCTGGTCAAATTATACGGCGAACCCGTGTAATCGATATTTCCGCGAATCACCATTTGGAAAAATGGAATTTCTTGATCCTCGAGCTTATAGCGACTATTCGTTAAAGGTGCGTTCGTAATATTTGATAAGTAAGGCAGTGTGTAAGCATTGCCGCCATCGGCCAAAATATTCAAGTTTGCTTCACGAATGTTGTTCAACGCCTGAGTAGAAATATCTTCCGACTCTGTACGGTCGATTTGTTTGTTTTTGCGGAAATCGCTATTCAACTTGTCGGCCATATCACGAAGCGAAATCCCGTCCGTATTGAAGCCTTCCATGTCCTTTAGGATAGCATTCACGTAAGTACCGACACGGCTCGGCGATACGACATAGGACGGGGACTTCGTGCGGTCTCGTCGCCCTAGCGCAAGGTCAAGAGGATAGAATGACGAAGGCACGCCACGCAGAGAACGCGACGCTTCCTCCTTCTCGTCGAATCCCTTCCCCGTATGCGCGGTTAGAATAGCAACGTCAGGATAGAGGTCTACACCCTGCTCCTTCGCGAACAACGCCAAGCTGCGCAATCCTTTTGCACCGCCAATCGCACTGTCTACCGATAGGTCATCGGGTACTTTATGATCGAGTCCGCCGTTGAACCAACCGGCATATCGAAGCTTAATATTAGCGATGCCGAGCTTCTTCATTTCGCTAATCATTTCCTGCGTCTGCTTGAAAGTGGTAAGCGGCTCGAGCGTCATGTACGGGACGCCGACGAAATGCTTCTGTTTTGCAATGCTTCCCACGACCTGAACGTAGAACGGAAGCTCACTATCCCCGCTTCCCTTCTTCGACGCCGGTAATCCGCCCTGGCTCTCCAAATATTGACGATAATACTCGGCCATGCCTTGATACGATGCTGACTCGCCCGTAAGGAAGGCATAACGCACCGTAAAATCACTTTTCATCGGATGTTCCTGGAACTTCGGCAGCGTTCGCTCCGATCCGTTCGCCTGGAGCGTAAGCTCTCCTTTGTTCGTAACGTTGAAGGTCGGATAAACATAATTGTAGCTGTTCAATTTGCCGCTGATATCCGCATTGATCGTCGCAACAGGCGCTCCTTCTTCGATAATGCCAAGGAATGCGTTGCCGTCTCTGATCATGCCGAAAACCGGCAGCCTAACGGTTTGTTCGTTAACAGCGTTCTCGACCCTCTCCATTGCCTGGTCATTACCGTATACCGCCTGCTGGTAAGCAGGGTACTTCGTCTTGCCGCTATTGAACGAGATGAGCGCGCCGGAGCCGTCCGGAACGAAGATCGAGCCTTTTTCCTCACTCCCCGCTGCGCCAAAGAAGCTCAGCATTGAGACGTTGCTGACCGGATACTCGCTAGGAGACTGGATTTCCTGAGATGGCACCCTAACAACAAGACAGTCCGCATCGAGCTTATACTCGATGGAAGCGAGGAAAATTCTCGGTGCAGGCGAATCTTGCGAAAAGTTCAGTTCAGCCATATCCTTCTCCAGATCCTCTTGCGTATAGCCGGCATCCTCGAATGCTTTGAACGCACGATCAAGCTGAAGACCGTTCAGCGCTTGGTCATTCCGAGCATAGACCGCTTTATCTTCATTCTTTGTATACCCAATACGCAAAGCGCGTTGACCTGCCTTATCCAGCTTGCCCGACAACTCCTCAAAACGAGTCATACTTAACATGAGAGGCAGATCCATGGCAGATCTCTCGGCTTTACCGAATTTATAGGTTACTTTGACTCCGCTATCAATCGCTTCATATTTAACCTGTTCGTACGCGACGCTGTCCAGGAACGTATTAATCGAATTGACCTGTCCGAAGCTGTTATAGTAATCTATTTTCAATTGCGAGGACAGCAAACCCTTGTTCACCCCGGTTGCGACAGGATCGGCCTCCGCTTCGAGGGGATTGCTATGCCATACTTCGCCGCCGCTTTTGTTAAGCACGGCAATAGCGCCCGTCTCCTCGTTGATGAACAGCCTAAGCCGCTCATTCTCGGCGATTCCCTTCATATCGGCGAGACGCGCATCCGTGAACGAAGCGTTAAGCGCCTTTCCTTGCACGAATGCCGCCTCTAGCTGCTGCGCGTCTTCCGTTTGGTTTGCGGTACCCGAGCTGGAACAGCCGGCGACCAGCAGTCCGGTTGCGAGAAACGCGGACAAGATGGCATTTCTGGCCATACGCATCTAACGTTCCTCCTTTCCTAATTCCTCAAGGTGATTTCTTGATATAAGATCGTAATGAAGGTAATAATTTGTTGAATCAAACTAAAAAACAATAAGCAGAGAAACGCCATGAACCCAATGGCAATCAGCGAGAGCATGATCGTTACGATTGTTTTGCTTGGCGTGAATTGATGAACGGTCATATTTCCAACGAACAGAAGATATATCGACCACAGAACGGCAAAGCTGTTGCAGAAATAATAAAACGTTGTCTCTTGCATGGAAATGACGTTGCTTAGCCAAATCCACGGGAAGTTGACAATAACCAAAGGCAACAGTGCGAAGCAGGTGGATGTGAAGATGTCCACGAATTTACCTTCACCATCCATTAGGGTCGTAAGCGACCAATTCGCTACACACCAGAATAAGACTGGCACGAGAACATAAGTGATCTCCATTAAGCTGTTCATGTATTCAGGATTGTAGATGTTAACTAGAAACCCGCTGTACTGACTGCTTAGTACGTTAGTCAAGATAAGCATCAGCAGAATCCCAAACGACAAGATCAAGTTCAGCTTCTTGTTCTGTTCGTATTTCAGCTCCCAATAACCGTTAAAGGGATGCATGATAACATAAAATGGAAATGTAATGTACTCTTTATTCAAACGAAACGCCCCTCTTTCTAGCCTGCTTTTTCCGGAAAATCCTTATGATCAGGGTAACGGCGGCTATTCCGATGACAACCGTCATCATGGTGCTGAAGTTTGCTCTGAGCACTTCCTTGCGGTAAAGGAGAAACGCCTTGGAATAATTAGGTTGATCTAGGCTTTGCTTGAAGTAACGCATCGCATCGTTATAGTCGCCCTGCCTTAGAATCGCCTTGCCGATGCCGGAATAAGCGAAATCCAGATTTGTGTTCATATTAATAGTCTGCTTATAGAGCTGAAGCGCCTTGTCTTCCTCGCCCCGGTAATAGCTTCTGACGGCTTCATTCAACGTCCGGCCGTACTCCGTCGTCTGGAACAACGTCATTTCGCCGAACGCCTTGTCCAGAACGAGGAAATCGTCCCCAACCCGTTCAATGGCAACCGGCGTGTTGAACTCGCCGATCCGGTTGCCCATGCCTCCGAACACGTACATGAATTGCCCGTCTCCGTTATAAGTGAAAATCCGGCCTCTCTTCGAATCAAGAACCGAGTAGATTTCACTGTCCGTAATATCGACGTCAATAAGTCTGGAAGGTCCAAGATCGCTCGTAAAGTTTATATCACCCTGCGGTTCGTAAAAACCGGTTCTTCGCAAGATATCGTTGCCTTGGGCGTTCAGCTTACGAATGGTATCACCCGAATCTCCGCTGGTCGCGTAAATGAAGCCTTCGTCATTAATGTCCATATTGGTAAACTCCGTTGGCGTGAACATCACCATTTGGCTGCGCTGCGCCTTCGTCGACAGCCGCTTCCAGAACAGCTCCACCGGATCCACCCAGACACGGTTCGCGCCGATGTAAGAAGTGAACGCACCCTCCGCGCTAAATTCCATCAGCCCGTCGAACACACCTATCGCCATGACATAGATGCGCTGCGCTTTATCCATGACGACCCGCACCGGTTGAAAATCGAAGTTAACCGGCAGCAGATCGGATTCAGGTTTCTCTACGATTTGCTCCAAACGGCCTTTTTCATCCAGATGAACGACCCGCTTGTTTCCCGTATCGGCGATCAGCACATGCTTCTGCTCGGTTACGAAAATACCTTGCGGATTCAGAAACGTATCGGTTACTCCGTCGTTATCGAAGCTGTCGATGATTGCCTTCTGACGATAATTAATGTCCAAAACGACAATTCGGTTATTGCCGGAATCGAGTACATAAATTTCATTGTCCGCCGTCACGTGCAGATCACTTGGATCTTTAAACGCACCTATACCAAGCGAGGTGCCGGTCATTAGAGTCGTCGCTTCGTAAGCGGAAGGTGATAAGACAGTCTCTCCCCAGACCGAAAAGTTGTAAGAATCGCCACCATCGGCATAAGCAAGCGATCCTCCCGTGCTTATGCCGATTAAGCAGCATATGGCCGCAAGGAGATATGCTCTTAGTTTGGTATTAATCTTCAACATCGTGCAAATCTCCCTTCTACTCTTTCATCCCGGAAGTCGCCATCGTCTGAATGACGCTGCTCTGCGAGATGACGAAGAGCGTGATCGGAACAACCATCAAAATGAGCGCGACGGCCGCTCCGACGCCCGCGCGCGCGATACCACCGAGCGTAATCTGACCCAGCGCATAATGAAGCGTCTTCAGGTTCTCGCTGTAGATGAAGCTGCCTCCGTCGGTTCCCCATAGCATAGGAAACTGCAAAATCATAAGGGTGAGCCAAGCAGGCTTCACGTTCGGCATCACGATGCTCCAATAGATCCGGTACTCGCTCGCTCCATCAATCTTGGCGGCTTCCAGCAAAGCCGTCGGAAGCTGCTCCATGAATTGCTTCATTAGAAATAGGCCTAATGGAAAAGCGAGCGATGGAACGATAATAGATGCATGCGTATTGATCCAGCCGAGCCAAGACATCACCATATAGTTTGGAATCGCTGTGACATGCCCAGAGAACATCAGCGACAGAACGACGATCGAGAAAAGCGTCTTCGATCCGAGGAACTGATATTTAGCCAGCGGGTAAGCCGCAGCGGAAGCAAGCAAAATATGTCCTACAGTTCCGATGAGAGTAATGAGCAGCGTATTGGCAATGTAACGCGTCAACGGCACCCATGAATTGCCCATCAAGGCGATCAGGTCATAAAAGTTATCTAATGTCGGATTATTCACAAAGAAGCGCGGGGGAAAGATAAACAATTCGTCCAGCGGCTTGAAGGCGTTGTTCACCGCATAAAGCAGGGGCAGCACCATAAACGCTCCGAACACGGCGAGAAACGCGAACAAGATGAAGCTAACCGTAAACGAACGGTTCAGACGCTTCGTCGTCCGAAATACGGTCATCATTTTAACGACCAACGTTACTCACCTACCTTTCTGAGCAATTTTTGCGTCAATTTGTTAGTGCCGATCATAATACCGAACAAAACGGTCGCAATCGCCGAGGCGTAACCCATCTCGAATCGAATCGTGCCGTAGTCCATCAGGTGGGTAACAATCGTGTGCGCCGCATAGTTGACGCTCGGGAAACCCGCGAGCGCGATCGTAATATCGGCCACCGCCAGAGATCCCGTAATTTGCAAAACGGCGCCGAACAGCAACTGCGGCCTCATCGAAGGCAGCGTAATGAACCATAGCTCCTGCCAGCGGTTTTTTATTCCGTCCACGACACCCGCTTCTATCAGCGTCCGATCAATAGTTTGCAGTCCTGCTATAAAGGCAAGGAAGCTTGTGCCTAAGCTGAGCCATAGCTGCACGATCATGACAATCATAAGAATGTATTTTTCATTAGTTAGCCATTGGATCGGCTCCAGAATAAATCCGAATTTAATCAGGAATCCGTTCAAATAACCGTAGCGGTCGCCCGAAAATACAATTAGCCAGATAAAAAACACGTTTCCGGAAATCGCAGGCGCATAGAAGATCAAAGTCATAACCGCCCGGATCTTTGGCGATAGCTCGTTAATAACCCATGCAAAGAAAAAGCAGGCGATATAGCTGACCGGACCGGTAATGATTGCGAAGATGAATGTGTTCTTCAATGCAATCATGAAGATGTCGTCGTTCAGAAATAATCTGGAGTAGTTCTGCCATCCGACAAACCGCGGAAATTCGAGCATGTTGAAGTAAAAAAAGCTAAGTATGAGCGAGAATACGACGGGAATGACCGTAAAGGTAAAGAAAATAAGCATATATGGGCTCATCAGAAGGTAATAATGCTTATTTTTCTTCAGTTCCGTCCATACATGGGCCAGCTTCGATTTTTTCTTTGGATGGATAAGATTAGGTACGGCTTGACTGGTTGTTTCGGCTTGCAATGAACTCCACCCCCAAACAATTACGGTAAATTGAATTCTTTCCGCTTAATCTCGATTTCATCGTTAATGTAGAGCACATAATCGTTAAGCGCTTCCCTAGAATTCTCGTTCGCGTTGACGACTCTGCGGAAGGCGTTGTCCAGATGTCGGCCGGTGAAATAACCGCCCGGCACTTGAGGTATGCCTTCAACCCACTCCCACTGGCTGGACAGATTGTTGTAATCCTTGATTGGCCAAGGCAATTCCGCAAGTGCTTCTACGTTAGCTGTTGGATAACGTGCAGCTTCGCCCATTAAACCTTCCATTTCTCTACCGTAAGCAATTTGCGTATCCTTGCTGGTCCACCATTTCATAAATTCCCAGGACGCTTCCTTGTTATCGGCATTCTCCATCATCATAACGCCAGTCGTATGACTGGCTACCGCATGATTAACGATACCGTTATCTTGCTCCGTACCAGGAACGAGCGTGAACTCCCACAACCCTTTAATCTCAGGCGCGAGCACCGTCAGCATGTTATACGTTGTATAGTCCGCAATGCCGATTGGCATCTCGCCCGTACGGAATCGGTTCGGGAAGTCAGCCAGTACCGGAAATTTGTAGTTAGTATAAAATTGCGTCCACTTCTTGAACATTTCCATGGATAAATCCGTATCAAGCGCACTCTTCTTATCGTCATCACGATAGAATTCGCCGCCATTCTGATAAAGCAGCATGGAGAAGGTCGCATTCGGTACGAGACTTGCGTTCGTAGCCTCGATCGGCAGCCAAAACTCCATGTTGTGCTTCTGGAGGACAGAAATCATGTTATAAATATCCTGCCATGTCTTAGGCGGCGCGAGTCCTAGCTCCTCAAGAATATCCTTCCGATAGAATAGCATCGGGAACGACTGCTGCTCAGGCAGTGCATAGACGCCTTGATCGTACTTGTAAGGCGTAAGCCCACTGTCATGGAAACGCGAGGCTACTTCGTCGAAATCACCAAACTGAGTCAAGTCTGTCGCAGCATCCCGCATCGCATAGTTCACGGGAACGTCCTCGCCGATTTGCATGGCAACGTCAGGTCCCTCGTCGGCCAGTGTTGCCGGAAGCAAGATGTTCCCCGGTACGAGCCTTAAATCTATCGCGATATTCGACTCCGGCGTGAAGGAATCATCGATTAAGCTTTTAAGCACCTGTGCTTGATCCCGGCCCGTTGTAATCCACACCGTTATTTTACGGTCCTGCTCTCCTCTAGTATTGCCGATGCTGTCATAGTCCTCGGTATAAGAGGCAAAGTATGCACCAAGCTCATGCTTGATCTCCTGGAAGAAAGTCGCTCCCGCTCTCGGAAGCTTCTTGTCCGGCGAGGACACAATGAGATAATCTAGCTTAATCGGTTGCTCGCGAACCGTGAGAATCCACGTGCCTAATCCCCCAACATTCGTTTTAAATGCTGTTAAGCGATTGCCAACCGTTTCTGGATTTTTGATCATTTCCTTTAATTGTCCAACCATTGTGTGAAGAACGGCTACTTTGTCGCTCCGCTCTCCTGTCGATTTCTCTAAATAATCGGCTACGTTCTGTATGATCACGGCTTGCTCTTCGAATGTCTTAACCATATCCGGTATCCGCTTCCCTAATTGGTAATCACGGAACGGATCGGGCGTGTTTGACGTGATCATCAATATTTTCCGATACATCTCGTTAAGCTGCAGCACGCTAGATTCAATCGTTCGAATAAGCGGGGCGATGTCGCCGAGTGAAACTTCCATTCGAATGCGATGCTTTCCCTTAGACAAGTGGAACAAATACGGCTCTTCTTCATCACCCAGTACGTTCATTTCCCAATCCATGTTAAAATTAAAGCGTAAGCGCTTCATTTCCAGGAAAGGAGTCTCTCCGTCGATCGTCAGGCTTCGAGTAGCGTATATGCCGCGCAGTGTATCCTGCTTTTGCTTAAGCGCGATCTGGTATAATCCGTCTTCAGGAGCCTCAAACTCCCACTCGATCCACTGTCCCGGAAGCTTCCAGTTCGTTCCACCGATCGTATTGATTCGAAGCTTCGACACATTGTAAGGAATGACCGTCGGACTCGATCGGTCCGCCAGCGGATATAACGTAGGAGATGATTTGGCGACCGCGTCCTCCGCTTGTATTTCGATGTACTGATCCGATACCGCCTTGATTCCTTCCGTCTCATACTCTTTCTTCATATCCTCATACGCAAACAATACTGGTTCCTGATACAGCTCAATATAATCAATCGCCATCGGTTCCCTTAAGGCCGTCAAGGAAAACGATTGCTGCCCGCTCTCAAAGTAAAAGGAGTAAGGCTCGTCATAATATCCATTTCGATCCGAGAAAATTCCGATTTGCCATGCCGGTTTTTCTACCTGCCTTGGCCTGATTTCATTGCCGCGATCGTCACGCTCGATTTCGTCCTGTCGATTTCCCCAAACTCGATCGAATAATAAAATATCCGCCCCCTTAAAAGGGACTTTTTCGTTAATGGCAAACTGCCTTTCGATCGCAGAGCTTTTTCCCTCGATCGGCAAATAATGAATCCTTATGTTGTACAGACCCGCTTTTTTTACCTGTACATCCCACCCAATGGAGCCGTTTTCGGGAGTGACAACCGCCTTGCCGGACAGTCCTTCTAGATCGTCCGCTATGTCGAACCCTTCTCCAGTCGTTCCCGAGAATCTCTCGCCCTCTATTCGGATGACCTCGCCTGGCCGCACAGCATTTATGTGGGTAGTCAAATACGCATCATAGCTGTCTTCTCCTGCTGATGCCGTAACGGCGTCGAAATCCCCCATGGCCATTACGCGTCTGCTATCCCCCGAATCTGAAGGGTAAAAAGCCCATATAGAAGTTGCCAGTATGGTGAGAACGAGTATAATTGCGATGTAGTTCTTCTTTCTGAAGTTCAACTTTTCTCCCTCCTGCAGTAAGAAGTTAAATTCAACAACAGTCCCCATTAGAAATATTTCTAAAATGGGGACTGTCTCTCACACGTTATTACATGTTAAGAACCATACACCGCATTAATCGCCGCTTGGAATACCGGTTTATACTTCTCGACAACCGTAGATACCGATACCCCGCTGTTGATTTCACCGACAAAGTCCCAGAATTTCAAGGCATCGCCGTACGTACCATGGTCGAATACGATCATGCCAGATCCAACTTGCTTGGCGTTGTTAATGTCATCCTCGTTCGCAAAACTGCTTTCAAGAGACGCCTGACCCGGATAGTCATATTCGGAGTCGATATCGTTGATTTTTTCCCAAATGTAGAGCAGCTGCTCTGGATGCTCCACTGCCTTTGGAATTGTAAGTGCTTGGTATGCGCCTTCGCCGGAATGATATTCCGTTTCGCTTGGTCCTTTAGGGAACGGTACGAAGCCGATATCCGCATCCGGCATATCCGTTTTGAAGCCGTTCAATTCATAAATGGCACCGGCATACATGAGCGTATTTCCTTGACGGAAAAATTGTCCTGGCTCAGTCCAATCTCCGCCCTCAGTCGGTCTATACACTTGTTCCGTTGCGAGTTTCGACAAGAAATTCAATGTTTCCTGCGTTGCTGGATCATCAAGGTTTTGCTTGTCGCCTTTCGTCAGGTGAGCGCCGTTCGAATACATCGCATGCTCGACAACTTGAGAATTTGCAAGCCCCCATGTATCAAGCTTGCCGTCGTTGTTTGTATCTTTATTGGCTTCTTTCGCTGCTTGAACAAATGTATCCCAATTCCAGTTGTCTTCGTTCACATAATCTTGAAGCGCTTTAATACCAAGCTGATTCAAGAGCGTCCGATTATAGAAAATGCCTTGAATCAGGTTGCCCTGGTCTTCTGTGAACGCGTAGCCTTTGCCCTCATAAGTAAAGAATTCGCTCGTAGCCTTCTGATTGAACACTTTCGTGTTTTTCGTATACTCGTCGACCGGCCACAGCAAGTCTTGCTTGACCAATGTCGGAATCGTATAGTTTCTTCCCAAACGGACGATATCGCCAAGCGGTTCTCCGGCAAGCAAGGATGCTGTTACTTTTTGTTGATATTCGCCAAAGTCGACCGCTACGTATTCCATTTTGAAGTTATGCTTCTTCATCAATTCATCGAGGTTTTTCTTGCGTTGTATGTTGTCCGGATTGTCTTCTTGAATCGCCATATCCCACCAGGAAACGACTTTGATCGTTCTTCCACCCATGTCGAAGTCCATCTCGGGCGAGCTGTATAACTCTTCTTCTCCGTCGCCCTCAAGAACGGTCGTCTCAGTGGCCGCATTGCCCGAGCCATTGTTCGAGCCGCCGTTTGTTCCGTTGTTCTTGCTGTTGCCCGAACCGCTGCTGCATGCAGAAAGAACGAGAACGAGCGCGCATAACAAAACCATTAATTTACGAATCTTCATTGCGAATCCCCCTTAACATATTGAACTACAACGAAAGTGTAGCGCTTTCATAAGGCAAGCAACAACCTGTTGAATATCAGGTTAATTACCCTTCATATTCTAGATTGGAAATCATTTACTTTCGTCAAAAGACGTTTTTTTTTCAACAAGTAAAAAACTGCGGGCAATGCAAAGAAAAGCACGTTGTATCCACTGCCCCCAATTTACATAATTAAAGCGTAGACTTATCTCCCGTCAGGGACACCCCTAAGTACAAATATAAGAATGTAAGTCATCTGTTGATTTACTGTGCTTATATTTCACCGCGAAACGTTAGCTTTTACAGCCAAGGATGGCGATAGCCGTTTATGCTCAAGCAAATGCAATTAGGAGGTAACCATCGTGTATAAAGTGCTGCTTGTCGACTATGACTCCACATCGTCGATGGAGATGTTGCAACGTATGCCAAAGTGGAATGGAATTGGATTTGAATTGGACGCTTATGCGAACAGCTCTGCGGACGCTATCGAATTTCTCGATCGAAACTATTTTTCGCTCATCCTTGTCGGCATGAACGGCTCTCACCATGACGCCTTGTTTCTTTGCGATTACATTCGCCGGAAGAGCCGCGTACCGCTCGTCCTGATAGGTGGAAGCATCGACTTCCAGCTTGCCCGAAAGGCTCTCTATTACCAAGTAAACGATTATTTGCCGGACCCTGTTTCTTCTGTCGAACTGACTTCATGTCTTCTGACCGTCAAAGGCGAGCTTGATTGCGTAATCGATAAAAATAAAGCGCTATCATGGACGCCTATGGAGAATGATGCCCAGCCTCAGCCGAATATCATCGAGAGGGTCAAGGAATATGTCGATGAATCGCTGCATCAAAATATCACCTTGAAGCAAATTTCCAACAGTCTGCATTTCAATTGCTCGTATTTAGGTCAAAAATTCAAGTATCAGGAAAATATGACCTTCAATGAATATTTGCTGCAACAGCGCATGGAGAAAGCAAAGCTGCTGCTTGAGAATACGGACATGAAGGTGTACGAAGTCGCGAATGAGATCGGATATTCGGAGATGGATTGGTTCTATAAGAAGTTCAAAGCGTATACCGGTGTAAGTGCTAACGAATATCGTAAAATGTTTTCCATCATCGCGTAACCGCTTACATATTCGCATAGTATCGACTGACATTTCTATATTAGTTGAACTAATGAAATGAAGTTTAAGCGAAGCGAGAAGATTGTTCTGGAGAAACGAAGTATTCGCCTTTGTAGCCGGATTCTTACCTTTAAATGTCTTAGTCAATCAAAGAATCTGGTTACAACCGCGACCCTAAAGAATGATCTCCTCGCATAGCGACCAAAACGAAAAAATTTAAATCAACATATATAGCAAAAAAACCTCATCCTCGCCTAACAGCGTGAAATGAGGTTTTTGCTTTTCGTTTGGGAGGTTCCCCAATCACGTCATCCTCTTTGAGATTGCTGCTCCGTTTACTTCGTTAACTTTCCGTGCTTTCCTAACGCGGATAGAGGACGATGCGGCCATCCTCCATCTCCACCCGCACCTTATTGCTTTCTTTAAATCCTTCCGTGTCCAGGAAACCGGAAGGAATTTGCAGGCGACCCGCTTTATCCAGCACCGCATATTCCGTGTGGCTCTCCGCCTCCAGCATGGAGCTTTCGGCATCCAACATAGCCAGCTCATCAGCATACGAGACTTTGCGGATCATCTCCGCCGACGTTTTGCCATCCCGAATCTGGACGACCCGGTCCACCTTGCGGGCCAGTTCCGGATCATGCGTTACAATTACGATCGTAATTCCGATCGATCGATTAAGCGTTCGGAACAAATCGAGTACTTGATTCGATGTGTTCGTATCGAGGGATCCTGTCGGCTCGTCGGCGAGCAGCAGCTTCGGATCGTTGGCAAGCGCGATCGCGATCGCCACCCGCTGCTGCTCACCGCCAGACAGCTCATTCAGCCTGTTCTTCATCCGGTGGCCAAGCCCCACCGCCTCCAGCAGCTCCATAGCCCGTGCCCGCCGGCGCTTGCCGCGAAGCAGCATCGGAAGCTCCACATTAGCCAGCGCCGTTAAATAAGGAATAAGATTACGCGCATTGTTCTGCCATACGAAACCGACTGTATCGCGCTTATAAGCTACCAGCTCCTTCTCGCCAAACTTCAGCAAGTCTTTACCGTCTACATACAGTTTGCCGGCCGACGGCTTGTCAAGGCCTCCCAGCATATTCAAGAGCGTCGACTTGCCGCTGCCTGAATTGCCAATAATCGCCATCAACTCGCTGTCCTCGACCTGCAGATCAAGACCTTGCAGGGCGAACACCTCAAGATCCGCCATTTTATAAATTTTGACGAGTCCTTCGCTTCTAATCATCGTTTACTCCTCCCCAAGCTTAAGTGCTTGCGCAATCCGGATTCTCGACAAGCGATAACCGAGAATAAGCAAACCCAGAGTCAGCGTAATGCCGATGATGCTGTACAACTGCAGATAATCACTGAGCTGTTGAATCATTTCAAAGGGCGGCACTTGATCCTTCGTTGCGAAGGACATCTCGAAGAGCGGTACGAATAGCTCGCTTATCGAATTACCGATGAAAACGCCCAGAACAACCGCCGCTCCCGAAGTCAGCAATTGCTCGCTGACGAGCATGCCGATAATTTGCCCGAACCGAATACCCATCGCCCCAAGCACGCCGTATTGAAGCGTTCTGCCCGACAACTTGAGCACCCAGAACAGTAGGAAGCCGAAGAAGCTGATGAGCATGGAGATAACGAAACCAAGCGTCATAACTCCATTGATTGCGAGTCTGAACGGATCGTTTTTCGATTCAATCAGCTCTTGCGTGGCGTCCTGAAGCTGGATGATTCGCAGCTTCTTCTCCGCCAGCTGGTCATAGACGGATTGGCTTGTAACGCCGTCCTTCAGTTTCAGCCATACTTCGTATGGCTCAACAGCAAGTCTCTTCTGAATTGTGCCGAGATGACCTACGATCAAGTTGGGCTGAGCCACTTTTTCATTATCCTTGCTGCCCGTAGGAAGAGGATTCCAGCTTGGCCAGTAGTCGATAATGCCATAGACTACGAATTGCGCCTGCTCGAGCCCATCCCAGGACAAGCTAATGGTATCGCCTGGCTTTGCCTTTGCCTTCACCGCGATTGAACGAGAAATAAGAACCGCCTTCGTATTAGGCGCGAGGAGATTCAGGTAGCCGTTAATGGGATAGTCAAGCAGCCCATCCTTCATCCATGTCGTCTGGCCGAAGTTCATCGTGTCGATGCCAAAGAGCGTCGTCGCTCCGCTTGCCCCGCTGGCAGGCGTGACGAAGCGCGCATTCTCTTTCTTGAACACCTTAGCGCTCGCTTCAATGCCTTCCAGCTCTTCGAACGGCTGGAACGGCGGCTCGATGTATTGAACCCGGTTCGAGCTGGACGAGATCGACTCGGTCAGCGTTTGAGGAGCCGACGACATATAGGCCGAGGGACGCGCATCGCTTTCCCAGCGGGTTATAATCGACATATCGGCTCCGATGGCGTACTGAATCTTGCTCTCCATGTTGTCGTTAATGGTTCGGGCCGCATTCGCGCTAAAGAGTCCCGTCGCAACGGTCATGATCAGGAACAGCTTGATCGTCTGATATTGACCGGACGATCGACTAATCTGTATTAGCGTGTTGTACAGCGCTGGCGACCACCATCTGCGGCCAGCCCAATAGATCAGACGTATGAACCACGGATAGACCCGCAGCAGCAGCAAGCCGCCCCCGAGCGCGAAAAGCGAAGGCATCAGAAACAGCATCGGATCGAGCTGGAAAGAATCCGAATCAAGCCCTAACCGCTGTAAGTCCTCCTGCCGTTTGTTGAAATTATAGAGCAGATACATAGCAACGCCGACAAGGATAAAGTCAAGGCCGGTCTTATGCCAGAATGTCAGCTTGTTATGGCGGGCATTCTGTTGCTTATGACTGACGATGCTGACTCTGGTCGCCATGATAGCCGGTATGAGAGTCAAAACCAATGCGGCAGCTACCGCTGCCCCCGACATCAAGTAAGCGCTGCTGGTCAGACTGACCTCGAGCGCCGAACGATCGACGAACTCTAGAAAACCGTTCGAGGCGCCTAATACTTTAGTGAACAGAATGCCGAGAAAAGGACCAACCGCAAGTGCGCTACCGCCAAGAAACAGGCTTTCGAACGTATAGGCCGTCATAATCTGCAGACGACTTGCCCCTCTGCTGCGCAGGACGGAAATCTCCGTCTTCTGCCGTTCAATAATGAGATTGGCGGCCATATAGAGATAGAAGGCGAGCATCAGCATGACCGGTGAATAAAGAGACAGCATCATAACATCAAGCTTCTCTTGCTTGCCTTGATAGGCATCCACTGTCGATATGGCAGGGATGTTGACCTCGTCGACGCCGATGCGGCCGCGGAAATATCGCCTGATGTCCTTGTCGGCTTGTACGAATGCATCAATCGAATCTATCGTTAACTGCTCGTAATCAAGCGCCAAGCGCCAATCGAGGCTCGCGAGCTTCGTCTTGCCTCCAATTAAAAAATCGCTCTCGAATTGATCGAAAGGAATAATAAAGCCGTCGCTGTCCTGTGAAGCGAGGTAAGGCAAATAAGGATCGGCAGACGGATCCGTCTCCATGATCCCGACCGCTATAACGCGGAACTTCATCTTGTCCGGCGCTTCCGCGATCAATTCGTCCCCGAGATCACGCTTCGTTGCGATAAGGAACTTCTGCGTAACGAGAGCCTCGTAAATGCCGTCCGTGCGTACGGCTGGCATCACGCCGTCAATCAGGCGAACGCGCTTCTCAAGATCGGATAGCGACTTAATGCTGCCCGCCGCCTTTTGCGACTGCTTCTCCTGGTCCGTAGCATCAGCTCCGTACACCTTCATGCGCTGCGTGAAGCGTTGTTGATAAGCGGATAAAGCTTCTAGTCCCGCCCTTCCCGGTATCGTTTGCACGAATCGGTCAGCCCGCTTGATGGCCTCTACCGTCTTCTCGTCCACGGACGACGAGGATACTGTCGTTCCGATGCGAATATATCCCGGATACACACCTTCCAGAAGCTGCACCGATTGAAGCTCCTTCTGCAGCGTCCGCTGCAAGATGGCTTCGGAGTAAAGCGGCATGGAGCTGAACAAAGCCACGCACACGGTAAGGCCGATCCAAAGGTTCAACTGCAGCCACTTGTTGTTTGCCATCTTTCGGAGGATCATCGTCCATAAGGCCATAAGCACACCCCATCCCTGCGCCGGAAACGTTGCTGTATCCGGTCTTCATTGTTAGTTAGTTGTTCAAGATGACCTTCTGGCCTTCCTCGAGTCCCTTTATGATTTCGGCTTCCGTCGGCGTTATCAGCCCCACCTCTACGTCAACCTCCTTGCGTCGTTCGCCTTCCGCCACCTGCACGTAATAGCGACCCATGTAAGAACGAATGGCCGATCGAGGCAGGATGATGACATTCTCGCGCTTCTGAAGCTCGATCGTCAACTCGGCGCTATCGCCGATTTGGATGCCTGCCGGGGCCTTGTCCATGCTCATGTAGATCGTTACGGCATTGCGCTCTACTTTGGATCCGTCCGTTCCCATAGGCACAGTGGAAGGAGATTGCAGCACTTTGCCCGTGTACGCCTTTCCCTTGTATTTCAAATTGACCGGCATGCCTGCTTCGACCGGCTGTACCTCCTTCATATCTGCGGCAACATACGTAAGCTGAATGCGGGACGTATCCGCGATCGATACGATAGCCTGGTAGGCGTTCACAAAGTCGCCCGCATTCAACGTCTCCACGAACGTCACCGTTCCCGATAGGGTCGCATATAGACGTGATTTTGCAAGACGCGTCTCCATCGACTGAAGTGATATTCTCTCGCGTTCGAGATCGATTTCGCGCAACCGCAAGTCGGTGGTCGACGCGTCGTCAAGGTACGCTTGCTTGAACAGCAGCTGCGCTCGTTCCACGTTAAGCTGTTGAAGGCTAACCTGAAGCTCAAGATCACCCGTTTCCTGCTCCACGAGCAGATCGCCAGCGTTAACTTCCTGGCCGACGCTCACCTTGATTGCTTTGAGCCGGCCTCCCGATTCCTTGAATGACAAGTTCTCCGCGCTCGAGGAAACGAAATGGGCCGTACCTTTAAGATACGTCTGAATCGATCCGCGGCTTGCTTCTACGATATCCAATTGCTCCTGCGCCGGCTGAACAAGCGGCGGCTGCAAAGCAGACTGCTCTGCAGGGAGAAGGCCGCATCCGGACAGCGCAAGCATCGCTGCCAACGCCACTGCCGATCGGCGCATGCCTGAAAGCAGCAGTCCGCTTCCCTTATTCGATGTTCGTTTGCGATACAATTCTTCCATCCTCCAATGAAATGACATGATCGACAAGCTCCATAATGCCCGGGTCATGCGTGGTCAGAACGACCGTCATACCGGAACGATTAACGAGCTCCCGGAATACTCTCATCACTTGAAAGCCCATTCGGCTATCGAGCTCCGCCGTCGGCTCGTCCGCGATGAGCAGCACGGGCTCGTGGGCGATTGCCCTTGCGATCGCCACGCGCTGCTGCTCCCCTCCTGAGAGCTCGGCCGGCCGGTGCTTCATTCTTTCCTTCATCCCGACCTGCTCCAATGCCCGTTCCGCCGCCTCCCGATTGCCCTTAAACGGCGTGCCCGCAACGCGCAGGCCGAATTCCACGTTCTCGTATGCATTCATGAGCGGAATAAGTCCAAATGACTGGAAGACGAGGCCGATTTCTTTGCGTCTCAGAGCACTTCTCTCCTTGCCGGGCATGCGCGTAATTTCTCTGTCTCGGAAAAACACTTGCCCTTCCGTCGGCTCGTCAAGCGCGCTGAGCATATTCAGCAAAGTCGTCTTGCCTGAACCGGACCTGCCCTTAAGCGCAACCATCGATCCGGCTGGTATATCCAAATGGACATCCGATAACGCGGTGACGGCGCCACTGCCTCTACCGAATACACGCTTAAGGCCAACCGCCTTCAGAATCATCCCGCCGATTGCTTCTCCCGGCAATTCTACCTTCGCCAATACCGCTAACCTCCTCATTTGTCCCCGTTATTACTATTTATTTTAACGCTTTCATTTCTGTAGAAGTACCTGTCCATTTCTTGTTCGTTTACCCTATAAACGATAGCTTTGGTTTCGATTAACTATTAAAAAACAACCAATTGAACCCTAAAGCGCAAGCTAAGGCCTCTTTTCGATTGATCCAGGAACTCCGCTAGCAAAAAAGCCTCTGCTTTACATCAAGGTAAACCGGCTGTCACCATTCCTTTGGCGGTGCTGCGCGATTCATGCCGAGAAAATAGAGAGACCGTTTGGCGAAATAATATACTTTCCTATATTTCAAAGAAAAGACTCGCAGCGAAGAGGCTGCAAGTCTTTTTCTGTTCGAGGAAGATGGATGAATTTCACTAAGAGTAATGAAGTAACGTTAGCGAAGCGAGCAAAATAGTCGAATGAGGCTATATATTTCCTCAACAAGGTACTTGATTTATCAATAACAGGCTGTTGGACTGGACGATTTGCACTCAATTAGTAAGAATGATCTATTCGATTATTTGGCAAACTGCCATGCACGAAATGTGAACAAATCCGTATCGGCCTTGCCTTTGAACACAAAATACAGATCGTGAATGCCTTCGGCGCCTTCAACCACCGTATTTACTTCTGTCCAGCCTGTCGATCCGTCTGCCTGTGGAACGGCAAGCGAACCTATCAAAGCGCCATCCGGACTGTCCAAACGAAGCTCTATGACGGCAGCTTCGCTTCCGCCTGCTATGAACGCCGAGAACGTAGAGGCGCCGGCGCCGAAGTCCACGCCTGACACGGCCGTCCAATCGCCGTTGTGAATAGCTCCGATTGCAACCTCTTCTACCGCCGTTCCGTTATCGTCCATCTTATGCGGCAACGCATCGATGCCTGCGCTCCAAGCAAGCGTCCCCGCTTCCACTCGCACGAACGGGTTAAGCTTATCGAGCTGCGGTACGCCTTTCAAGTCGGCTTCAATTTCTAGAATCGAGCCGTCCGCGCCGAAGCTCACTTTGTTCAAATGCGTCGATCGATAGCCTTTCGGTACACCCATCGCCTTTGACAATGTCTGCGCGTGATACGCAATGTACCATTCGTCCTGGAATTGGAACATCGCATGGTGATTATTGCCTCCCACGCCGAAGAAGTGGCCGGGATTTTTCAGAATGGTGCCTTGGTATGTCCACGGACCCATAGGATGCTCGCTTGTCATGTAAGCGATTTCTCCTGCAGGCGGGCTTCCTTCTGGACGAGTGCCGCCGTAGAAATTCGAGCAGTACGTGTAATAATAAGTGCCGCCTGCTTTATTGATGCCAGCATCCTCGAACATGAATGGCGCCGGAATGACAGCGGCTTCGCCGACGACGCTGATCATGTCGTCCCCTAGCTGCATAACGCGAGCCGTATCCGGCTTCTCGTCCTTGCCCTCTGGGATACCCCCGCCGAAGTAAATGTAACCCTTGCCATCGTCATCGACCAGCACGGCCGGATCGAACAGCCATGTCACGCCTTCTGCGGCCGGCGCCGATCTCGCAATTAACGGCTTGCCGATCGGATCGATCCAAGGTCCCGTCGGGCTGTCGCTCGTCAGCACGCCAATGCCACTGGCGTTATTCGCGAAGTAAAGGAAGAACTTATCCTTGCCGTCAATCACCTTATGCGCCGCTGCCGGCGCCCAGGATTGCGTCGCCCACTTCGCCTCCCCTTCGGGACCAGCGGCAACTACGAAACCATGATCCGTCCAGTTCATTAAGTCCGAGGAGGAAACGATCGACAGCCGTTTGATTGATCCGTAAGAGTTATCCTTCACCTCTCCGGCGGCGTCGTATTCTAGTACGTCGTAGGTACTGTAAATATAAACGCGGTCATTATATACGAGAGCATAAGGATCTGCGCCGAATTTATGGGATACGATCGGATTGCCGTTCTGCGGAAGCTTCCCGACCGCGCTGGCAGGCGGCTCATAGCTCAGCTTCGAGGTTGCCCGGAACACGTCATATGCCGTGTTATTATCATTGGACTCCAAGATTTCCAGACTGCTTACCTTCAATTCTTCTTTCATTTTCACAATCAACTCCCGCTTTTGTTTTAATGTAATCGTAGCCAGCGCTTTGCTGCCGTCAAGATTCGTGAATGAAACCTTGGAACCGTCGTCATTGCCGATCCAAAGCTCCAGCCCTTCCTCGGAAGGCTGAAAGGCGACTGTTGCCGCCGAAACATTATTGAGGTTCAGAACAATCGAACCGACTTCGAATGCAATCGGAATGTGAAGCAAGGCGCGAATTTGTACAACCTCCGCCCCGATCGGGAAATCATCCATGAGTAAATCCACTTCATATGCGCTATCCCTCTTCTTGCTAAGCTCTACCGTCTCTTCCTTCAGATAAGCCGACAACTTCACAGCAGGCCGTTGCTCCGATTCATTCCGGTTAACCTGCAATAGGCTGAGAAGGAATATCGCTGTGGCGATCACTGCAAGGGCGGCAATGAGTCCAAAGCGCTTCTTGCTTGTCAACAAGCTTTCACCTCTTTCCCTATTATTGAACATAGTAAGGTTAACCACGGCAAGGAACAACCCGCCAAAGTCTCAGTCATTACCCGTCAAGTTCTAGTTGTTATGCAGATGAATCCGATCACAAAGCGAAATAGCAATTCAAGCAGCACCGCCAACCATCATCCCTTGGTCAAAAAAACTATTGCAGGTTCCATTTATTTCGATATTCGGAAGGTGACATTCGCTCCAGCTTATCGAATTGGGTGATGAAATAATCGGAATTGTTGAATCCGACCCGCTCTGCCACCTCGTATATGCGCAAGTCTTTAATTCTCAACAATTTTTTCGCTTCTTTGATTCTCAGCTGCTGCAGGTATTCATTAAAGTACACACCGTATTTTTTTTTGAAGAGCTGTCCTAAATAAGCCGGATTCAAATAGAATTGACCAGCAATTATTTTCAAACTAATATTTTTGCTATAATTTTGGTCGATGTACGTTTTAATTTTTTGAATTCTCCCCTTTCCGTAGGTTCTGTATAGCATGTTGATCAAATCGCTCGCTTCGAAAACGAACGCATTAAGCAGCCGTTTGATCTCGTCTAACGTGACATTGTAATCATACCAATTAATGATTGGTTCAAAGGACGTCAACTCGGTTTCATCGCCTTCCATGCTTCTAATCGATATACAAATCAATAGCACGCAGTGTACGATGCCTGTTTGAATCGCCTCGGGCGAAAAACGTTTCTCGCGAAATTCAGAAAATATCCGATTAACGACCAGTTTGATGTCATATGAATCGTTCTCCTCGACTGCCTCTACCAACTTCCGACATAGGTCGTCGTCTAATTGTCCGTAAACCAATGTTGTTTCTTTCACTTCGTTATATGCAATGAAACACTCGGCGCTTCTGTAATACTTGCTAGTTACTGCTTCCTTGGCGCTTGCATACGATTCATTGATCTTATCCAATTGCTTGACCGTTGTTCCCGCGTAGGCGCGATACGGAAGCCCATAGCGATCTTCGAGCCGCATTAATAAAAGTCCCATAAACGTCTTTATGCTTCCTCCAACGCCAGCAAGATACATTGAGGGAACGATCAACCCATAGGTTCTTCCGTGCTCGTATATAAACGGCTCTGACGCTCTTGGGACGATTTGCCGTACCGCATCCTGAATGTCTGCCCGAAGTTCCTCCATTAACGGAAATTTCCTTCCGCTCCAAGGATGAACGTTATTCAGCTCAATTAACGTATATGTAAACGCCTCTGATCCGATTGCCATTTCCAGCACTATCTTCTCCTCTTTCGCCGCCCCCGTCGATTCTCCTCTGATTAATGTTTCGATCTGCTTCTGGCTCTTCAGCATGCGTTTTCGCGCTTGAAGCTGTTTTTTCTTCTCCAGCTTGTCGTGCAGCTTCACAAGTACATATACAAGGTCATCTTCGTCGATAGGCTTAAGCACGTAATCCAGTACGCCCAAACGAACGGCCTGCTGCGCATAACGGAAATTGGTATGCCTGCTTATAATAACGAACTCGGTATCGAGCTTATCCTCCTCCGCAGCTTGGATTAAGGCAAGACCGTCCAGTACGGGCATTCGGATATCAGTGATGACAAGATCGGGTTTTTTGTCTCTAATCATTGCAAGCGCGTCCTTGCCATTAGCCGCTTCACCGATCACTTGATAACCGTTGCCCTCCCAATCTATCATTCCAATAAAGTCTTTGCGAAAAAATAGTTCGTCGTCGACAATAATAACGCTATGCATGAGGCAACCCTCTCTTCGAAAATTGGAAAGTGCTATATTTTTTAAAGTAAACGCTATAATTCCTTAAGCATCGACCATGTTATGATATATTCAAAAAAATGTACTATGGAGGTTGTGACAATGTCAGACTCAAACCAAGGTGCTTTCCATACAGGCAGCTACAGAAATCTATTCAAGGAACTTGGGTATTCCTTTCAGGAAATCGAAAGCAAGCTGGAGCAGGCTTGGAACGAGCTGTTCTATGGCGATCCTGAAATGCGCATCTATTACCCTTTGGGCGACGACAAAGGTTATCTCCTAGATACCGGCAATCTGGATGTACGCTCAGAAGGCATGTCTTACGGCATGATGATGGCGGTGCAAATGAACAAAAAGGATGAATTCGACAGATTATGGAACTACGCGAAGACGTTCATGCAGCATAAGGACGGCCGTTACAAGCATTACTTCGCTTGGCATTGCAAGCCGGACGGCTCTCGTATCTCGCAAGGTCCCGCACCCGACGGGGAAGAGTTTTTCGCCATGGCCTTAATTTTCGCCTCGAACCGTTGGGGTAACGGGCCTGTGCCGTTCGATTATTCCGAGCAAGCCAAAACAATTCTGCGCGCATGCATCCATCAGGGAGAAAACGGCGAAGGCGACCCGATGTGGGATCCAGCAACCAAACTGATTAAATTCATACCTGAATCGCCGTTTAGCGATCCCTCCTATCATCTTCCGCACTTCTATGAATTGTTCGCGATTCATGCCGACGAACAGGACAGGCCGTTCTGGAGAGAAGCCGCCGAAGCGAGTCGCGCTTACCTGCATGCCGCCTGCCATCCCGTAACGGGACTCTCCCCCGAATACGCGAACTATGACGGAACGCCTGCGGTACCTCAGCGGCACGGCGACTTTCGGCATTTCTTCAGTGACGCTTACCGCGTAGCGGCGAATATCGGACTTGACTATGAATGGTTCCGCAAGGACCCATGGCAAATCGATCAGAGTAATCGCATCCAGGCGTTCTTCCGCAACATCGATGTTTCCGACTATCGTCGCTATACAATCGAAGGCAAACAATTTGAGGAACCGGCGCTGCATCCGATCGGCCTTCTCGCCACGAATGCAATGGCATCTCTCGCAGCGGATGGACTCGATGCCGCCCACTTTGTCCGCTTGTTCTGGGACACGCCCTTGCGTACCGGCGCTCGGCGCTATTACGATAATTGCCTGTATTTCTTCAGTCTGCTGGCATTAAGCGGCAACTACCGTATTTATTAAACAAATTCACAAGGTGAAACGGCTGTCGCCGTCCTTTGGCGGCGTGGCGCGTTTCATTCCGAGAAATATAAGACTTCTTTATTGTGTAAAACATATAAAGTCTTATATTTTAATAAAGAAGCGGCGATCGTCTCCCTTTCTAACACGTGGAAATGATCGCTGCTTTCTTCATCTTTCATCGATCCTCACGATTGCGATCCGCGGCATCGCTCGGCCTCTCGTTACATCAATTTATCGTCTTCAAGACGTATCCACAACCTGACGAATCATATGTTTTTGCCCCTCAAATTGCAGTACTGCAACAACCGGCTGCGCGCAGAAACAATAAACAAGGCGAAAGGATAAGAGAAACCTTATCCTTTCGCCTTGTTTATTGGAATTCATCTATACGCTGAGGGAATCGCGATACTCTTGGGGCGTCATGCCGGTCACCTTCTTGAAGAAGCGCGTGAACGAATGAGCCGCTTCATACCCGACTGACACGGCAACCTCTCTTACCTTCAAATCGCTGTCATGCAGCAGCTTTTTCGCTTTTCTTGCTCTGCAGGTGTCGATGTATTCGGATAAATTAATGCCCCGTTCCTGCTTGAAGAAACGCGACAGATAGGACGGATTGAAGTAGTGGATTTCCGCAAGCCGTACCAAAGAAAGGTCCTCTCTCAGATGATCGTCGATGTACTGGCAAATTCGGTCAATGACTTGCGAGGTTCTGTCCCGCTCGTCGCTCTGCTTGTATTGGAAAATCGCTTCCGCTGTTTGCTTCAAATACCCGAAACCCTCTTTCATCGAGGCATGGCAGTCCAGTCGCATCAGCTTCCCGTGATCGTCGAGGCGGCTTTGCAGCCCCAGCTTGTTCAAGCACGAGTAGAGCATCAGAGCAACCGAATAATAAGCTTCGATGGATCGCTGCGCTTGCTCGTTGTGAAGCAGCGCCACTCTCGACAATTGCTCCCAATCGGAATAAAACTCTTCCGCGCGGCCAGCCTCCAAATGTGCAGCCATAATCTCTACTTTACGGCTCGGCACGAATGCTTCTTTCCCCGAAAATCCGTCCATATTCTCGTCATGATCCCTTAGAATCATGCAAATGCCGGTTCCGATCCTGAGCTGCTGCAGTCGGCGCAGTCTTTCATATTGCTGGGTGATGGCCGTCCAATCGCAGCTCGCTCCGCTAATTGTCAACGTGATTTCCAGCTTGAGAGAAGAGAGGCAGGCTTCTTGGATAAGCTCGAGCACCCCCTCGATATAACAGGCAAAGTCGACGGCTGGTTTCCCACCACTTTCACTTCCAGGCTGTATGAACCACATAAGGTCGCCATGCCGATCGACAATGCCGATGCTCTCCACATGGTCCTTCAGCAAGGAATCCCATATTGTCCTGGCCGATGCAAGCAGCTTGCTCCTCTCCGTATACGTCATGCCGGACGGGTACGACAACCTAGCAAGCACAAGCATGACGGTTTTCGTTGGGTCCAGTCCGATATTCAAATGGCCGAATTCTACGATGACCTCCTTCTGCTCCGAACAGAGCGAATCGCTCTCTTGCAGCAGTTGCCTCATATAATCGCCTTGCGCCATGAACTCGTATGCATACTTCTGCTCACGCGATTGCTCCAGCAGCATATTCTCGACCGTGCTTCGCTGAATATCGAGCAAGGCGCCCCGGACGGCTTCCGTCACTTTAGCATAGCCTTCTGTCTTCAGCAAATAACGGACATCCGGCATTTGAAATGCCCGGTAGGCAAAATCGAATTCGCTGTGTCCCGTAAGAAAAATGACCTTGCATCTCGGCCAATACGTCAATATTTCTTCAGACAATTCCAGTCCGTTCTTACCCGGCATGGCGATATCGGTCATTACAATATCGATGCGCGTTCGCGACATCCATTCCAGAGCTTCCTTGGCCGAATATGCCTTGCAAACGTCCAATTGATCCGGCATAAGCTTGCTCAACACTTCATAAAGTCCGTCGGTTATAATCTCCTCATCATCGACGATTAACAACCGGTGCATCCCCATCCGCCTCCTTAGAATTTATGCGTATTTCGACTCGTAAGCCACCTAGCTCGCTTCTGGACAGAAACAAGCCGTTTCCTTCTCCATAGGTCAGTATAATGCGACGGTGGATATTGATGATCCCTGTCATTTCATGCGCTTCCCCATTGTTTGCCATTTGACCGTTCAAAGCATCGATTACAGTGTCGTCGATCCGGCTTCCGTTGTCTTCGACGACAATCATGGACTCCGACTCATTCCGCTCAAAGAAGATGCGTAGAAAGCCCTCCTCCGACATTTTCTCAAGACTATGCTCATACGCGTTCTCGATAATCGGCTGAACGATAAGCCTTGGTACGCGTATGCGCTCCATCTCCTTCGGCAGATCGTCGAACTGTACGCTTATTCGTCTGGAGAATCTAAGCTTCTGGATCTCGGTATACATCCTTGCATGTTTGATTTCCTCCTTAAGGAAGACGTTATCCTCCCCGTTGCGCGTAATGAATCTGAAATATTCGCCAAGCATATTGGTGAACAGCTCGATACGGTCCGTATCACCCGTTTTGGCTAGCGAATTAAGGATAAAGAAGCTATTGTAAAGGAAATGCGGGTTAATCTGGGACTGCAGCTGCTTCAGCTCCGCCTTTTGCATCATCAGCTTTTGCTTAAAATCCTGATCGATCAGCGCCTGCAATTTGTTCAGCATGTGATTGAAACGATCATACAAATAACCGAATTCGTCCTGCTTCTCGTGATCGATCTGAATATCCAGCGTGCCGCCTTCCATTCTGCGGAAGCTCTGAACAAGCAGCAGTAACGGTCGATGAACGAGCCGGTATGTCGAGAGAGAATAAACGACGATCGCAAGAATCGACGTACCCGTGAACAGCCAAGCCCATAGATTAAACTTGTTAAGCGGCTTCTTAACCGTCTCCTCCGGTAAATACGTAACGACTGAAAGCCCTAATTCTGGCGAATCGGCTTTATCGACATGATACGTTTGTTCCTTTACTTTCAATAGCAGGGAACTTTTTTCAGAAAGATGAGGTGTTTGCAAATATTTGTCCAAAATAACGCTAGACTTGTCGTTGCCAAGCAGTGTAAAATCCACCTCTTCGGCGATCAGGAAAGAACCACTCTCAGCATAAACGTTCAGTTGATTCAACGATTCCTTCAGTTTCGCCGTATCGAGCTCGATCTGCACGATGTAAAGCGGTTCTTCCCCCTTCCTTCCCCCGAACTTGGAGGCGCTTAGATGGAGCGAATCGCCTTGCCTGATAAGACGCTTCGACCCGTTTCGTTCCGACACGGCACGGATTTGGTCATACCTTCCTTGTTCGAGATCGTGAACGGCATTGCCGAATGAGAGCGTTTTCCCGATGGAGGGAACGTGAACGTATATGTCCTTCATATAAGCGCTGCTGTTTTTAATGGAGGTCAGCCTATGAACCAAGTAGTCCATGCTCTCCTTCTTCTCGACGCTGTCCATCATATCCCACGTTACCGCGATCTTCGTAAGCTCTCCCTCCTGCAGCATATCGAATTGCTGTACCTCCAACCATTCCACCTCGCGGTTCATGTCCTCAAGATACGATGACAGCTGCGCCAAGGTGTTTCTTGAAATGTCCTGGCTCGCGTTGGTGTAGCTCCAATTATATAAATAAACGCCAAGTAGGATAATAGGCAAAATAACGACGAGATACATGATGACAAGCCTTAAAAACAAGGCATGGCGCATGGAATTGACGGGTATCTTGAGCAATCTTACACAACTCCTCGTAATCAGCATTATCCATTGTGGGAACAAGGAATACAAAGGATCGCAATGAACGAACCCACTTCTTTTCTAGGATACACTGTCTTTCTGCGCATACCACTCGTTTACCTCAGCCGTCATCTGCGATCCGCCTAATCGATACCATTCTTCGACGAAGCGGTCAAATTCCTCGATAGGCCGCCCGAGAATAATGTTCATATATGTTTTATGCTTCAAATCGTCCAATATGGATTGCTTCTCGATAATCGCTTGCGTCGGAACGCCGACGAACTTCTCGTAGAGCAGCTGATTGTTTTTTTCATAATCCCTGAAGATGGAGAACGCCCCCTTGGGCCCGTAAGTACGTTCCCACCCCCAGCCGGTTACGCTGTTTTTAGTCAAATACGAATCGATGTTTTTTTTGATCGCTTTAGCCTCATCATGCAGCACCGCTTCGTCTCCCGTGGTCCGGAATTCATCCAACTGCAGAAAAGCCTCATAATTTTTGAGCAATGGCGCGGGAGTAAAAGGCGAAAGCTGCCATGCCGGATATGGAGTGCTGTAGTAGGTTTCGTATTCGGCCGTAACGCCCCAATTTTTCTCCAGATGCAAATTAATCATTTTCACGATCGCTTCGGGGTGCTCGACCCCTTTTTTGACGGCTAAAAACTGCGTAGTCGCGAAGCGAAGCGGTACTTTGGGCAACCGACCGCTATCTGACACAATGGGGTACGGCTGCCAGTCCGCATCGGCATCTTTCTCGTAGCTCGCTTGAACCACGAATGAACCCCATTGCTCTCCGTACATGATGCCGATTTTCCCTTCCGAGATCATCGCCTTCTCTTTGCGACCGTCCTTCAACGCAAATTCCGGATCGATTTGTCCGTCGCGGTACATCTGCTGAAGAACGGCGAGCGCCTTTTTCGCTTCCGGCTGAACGGCTCCATTCATAAGCTTTCCCGTATCATCCTCCAACCAAATGTTTGGGTAAGCGCCGTAACCCGCCATAAAGTCCAATGCCCCCATAACGGGATCCCACAAATATTGCGTGAGCGCCAGCCCGTATGTGTCGTCTTTGCCATTCCCGTCGGGATCATTTTCTGTAAACGCTTTCGAAATCGCGAGCAAATCATTCATCGTCTCTGGCGGCTTTAAATCGAGCCGCTTCAGCCAATCGGTCCGTATCCATAGATATTGGGCGCCTTCGATCGATGCCGACGTTTCTGGTATCGCCATCAGCTTCCCGTCAATCGTTGCCGCCTCAAACGGCCCCGTCCCTTCCTGGTTCAGCACATCCTTGGTGAACGGCGCTGCATACTGCTCGTACACACTGCTTAAATCCTGCATGAGTCCTTCGTTTGCCAATTGCCGTAACTGCTGCGCATTCACTCTAACGATATCGGGTATGTTGCCCGATGCTAACGCAGATCCTAATTTTTGTTGATAGAGATCCCTTTTAGCAGTCCATTCGTACTTAACCCGAATGCCAAGCACATCCTCGTAGAGCTGGCTCCACCGATTGTTATCGAGTGTCTCCCCCGGAAAATTGGCAATCAAATCAGTAAAATCTTCGTCTATTTCCCGTACGAGCGAAATTTCGATCGGAGGATTATATTTGGTTAAGCCTAAATCCGTATACATCGATTGTTCCGCACCGCCTGTATCCGGGTTCTCTGCCGCTTCCTTATTCTCACACGCCGTAAGCGTCTGCATAAACATGAATACGGCGAGCATGAGCGCAGCCTTATTCCATATTCGCTTCTGCAAGTTGACAACCCCATTTCTCGACAACGAATTAATCATGCATGATTATTATTCTCCATGATTGATCACCAAAAAATCAAGAGTCAATCTTTTATAATGTTACCTATTCTTTACTTGATGTAAAAAACGAGGCACAAATCGGAAGCCGATTGCCGACAGCATACAAAAAAACACGCCGGAACTGGCGTGTTTTCATGTAAGCCTATAATTCCTCTCCAAGCTTGCGCACGATTTGGAACGGCGGCACTTGCTCCGTTGTCGCGAAAGACATCTCGAACATGAAGCAGGTATTAGGAATTCTCTATCCCAGGTGATCTCATTTATTAAAAAGTTACCTCTTAACCTGATTTCCAAATATCATCCTCGTTGTCTGTTCTTCGTGTTTCGTCTCCATAGAGCAGACTCGATCTTGATCACTTTTGTCTGTCCGCTTCTATGCACAGATTTCGCCATACGCAGGTAACCTAGCTACGAAGGTAGCTTGGCCCCTCCTTCGGTTGAATGTTCACCAACTAGACGATATGCGCATTGAGATAACCAATACATGACATAACTCCCTTGGAGCACAAATTAAAGTGGAATAAAAATTACAAAAGCATCACCTCACTAAGGTGATGCCCCGATTGTTGAGAATCAAAATGACTATAAAACCATAGTTTTTATTTCAATGGTGTACCTCTAAGAGAACAGTCGCTAGACAGGTTATCTAAAAATGAGTTGGGAAAAATGGTATAAATCGTTTTTCCAAACCGGCCAATCGTGCCCGCCACTTTCCTCGTACCAAATATGGGGCACATGGTTCCTCTCCAAATACGCATGTGTCCGGTCGCTGACATGCTTAAGATTGTCCAGAAGTCCGCATGACAACCAGAGCAAACTCAGCTTAGCCGACGCATCTTCCGGATTCGGGACAAGCAACTCGGGTTCCTTCGTGTTTGGCGCAGAGGAAAAACCTCCAATCCAAGCGAAATGATCTAGATTGCCTAATCCGATATTGAGCGATTGTCCTCCTCCCATCGATAAACCGGCTAGAGCACGGTTCTCTCTCTTCGTCAGAACCGTATAGTTCGATTCCACATAAGGGATGAGATCATAAAGCAAATCGGATTCGAAATCCTCGAACGCCTTTAATTTGTCCGCGTCGAATAAATTGCCCTCCGCCCGGTCGTTCTGCATGGCACGGCCGTTAGGTAGAACCACAATCATGCGCGCAAGCTTGTTGTCAGCATACAAATTATCAAGAATCACTTGCGGACCCGCATGATTGTACCATTCCTCTTCGTTTCCGCCGATACCGTGCAATAAATAAAGAACGTTATATTCCCCTTGACCATCCGGGTAACCTGGAGGGATGTAAATCATCGTTCTACGCTTGCATCCTACTGTTTTAGAGAAATATTCAACCGTTTCAATTTTGCCGTGGGCAATATCTTCCCTGTACTGGTCATACCCGGTCGGAATGGCACGTCTTAGCGAATCATAGTGAATTGGACTCATCCTATTTCCTTCCCCTTCCTGTTTACACCTACTTAACTGCCAAAAGTATAAACTTTCCATACTGAACAAACAACCTGTCAATTGTTACTACTCACTTGTACGTTAAAGTTAGAGTTAGAAGGGTTCCAGAACCATAAGACTGTTTTATGTGGAAGAGATTTTCAAGCAAAAACGCGTATGGAAATGAATGTATAAAATTCAATCTAACGCTTAATTATTGCTAATTCGTAACTCTTCATTGAACCTGTTAGTCTCAGATTTATCCCCACAGGAAGAACTTGAATCTGGCAAGGTATTCAAAGATATTTTTACAATGATTTTAGCCCTAACTATTACATTGAAAATAAAAGCTACGAAAGCTCCCATCATTGTTTTCATTATGGGCTTTAGTCGCTTCCTGACAAACATGGTTCTTCATAGACTAATTCCGTACCTAACTCATTAGGAAGGGAGCAAAAAATGAATATTCCTGTTTCCGGATTTGTGATGAGAACTTCCGAAGAGGACGATAGCCATCATTCGCATAAGCTATATATAACGTCTTGGAATGGAAACCCTGTCCATGTTCATGCCTTTTTCGGTGAAACCTCCATCGATGACGGACATTCTCATCAATATGCGAGTTGGACCGCTGCTGCACCAACCGGGGTGCCTCATATACATGGATATCAAACTGTCACTTCACTGAATAACGGCCATACCCACCTTATTCAGGGAACGACCGGTCCAGCCATCGCTCTTCCCGGTGGAGGACACTATCATTTATTTGAAGGATATACCACTATTGACGGCACTCATCCCCATTCACATGCCTATCGCGGGAGAACTGGCAATGAAGTTAGTAGTATGTAAAAAAATTCACTGGATATAAAGGACATTCTACAATAATTAATAGAATGTCCTTCTTTTTTACCCTTGTATGCTGGGCGCACTAAGACGGAGCCGACTCATAAGGCGGCTCCGATGCAAAGCGTAAATGACTGTAAAACCCAGACATTATTTTTCCAATATTTCTTTCAATTTCAGCAGCACAGTAACCGCTTCAGCACGGGTAGCAACGCCATTCGGTACAAAATTATTACCGCTGCGTCCTAGTACAATACCGTGCTTTTTCGCCGTTTCTGCAGCATTCTTAGCCCATGCAGGAATAGCACTATCATCTGCAAAGCCTGTTTTACCGGTCGCATCTGCGTCAATACCAGTAACTTCTCCGATCATAGTAACCATTTCTGCTCTTGATATGCTTGCACTTGGACGGAAGCTGCCATCCTCATAGCCAGTAATAATACCAGCTTCAACAGCCTGAGCTACTGCCTTAACAGCCCATGCGCCGATTGCTGACTTATCCTTAAATAACAGCTCACTGCCGCTTGTTTGCGGCTTCAGTATTTGCATCATCATCACTGCAAACTCCGCGCGAGTTACTGAGAGGTTCGGCTTGAACGTGCCGTCGGAATAGCCATTAACAAAGCCTTCCGCCACTGCTTTTTGGATGTTTAGCTGCGCCCAGTGACCCTCAATATCCTTGAAGTTCAGTTGATTTTTATTCATAACCATTACAGCAAATTTCGTAAAGTGATCAACTTCAACTTCAATTTTATTGCCAGTCACTTTGCCTCCAATAAGTACCCATTTCTTATTCGTTTCATCGAAGTAGAATATACCAGCCGTTTGATTCTCTTTTAGCAGCGATGAATTAAATTCAAAGACGAGTGTAACTTTCTTGTTGAATTTACCTGAAATATTTTTCAACACTTCAAATACCGAGCTGAGAGGAAGATCATCCTTAGAGAAAAGCTTAGTCGTATCCAACAGCTCTTCAATGGTCAACATAATTTCCTTATCCGTTGCTCCAGCTGGGATAATGACTTTCATTTTCTCAACTAAGCTCACCTTTGCAGAAAAACCAGCAGGTATTGTTGCTTTTCCATTTGTGGATACAATTTCAGTAACACCTGTGCCGCCGCCTGTATTGCCGCCAGTTGACGCTTTAAGTGTAGTAATATTTCTCGCATTGCTGGCCTTTGAGAAATTATTCGTATGATCGAATGCGATTATATAATACTGGTAAGCTGTTTCTGAGTTTAACCCCGTATCGCTATAAGATGTGCTCGTTGTTGTTGCCAGCTCAATTCCATTGCGGAAAACTTTATACCCTGCTACTCCCAAAATGTCAGTAGAAGGTGACCACGTCAAATTAATTTGAGAGCTGGAAACCGCTTCTGCTTTTAAATTCGATGGATCAGAAGGCGCATCGGTATCAACGATGGTCGGTGTCCACCAGTTGCCGGATACGACAATCATGCTGAGCAAACGGAGATTATTGCCAAAATACAAATCATCTTCCGTCTTTACAGCAGTATTATATTCCCATAGTTTATTAAGCCATTCTTGATTGGACGAATCGATCATTGCACTAACCATTAGTGGAGCTGAGAAGGTGATATCTTGATAATCAGCGATCGCTTCCGATCCATCCAATTTATAGCCAGCCATAATTTTTTGCGGATCGTTATCCGTCGTTTTACGAATCCACTCATTTAATGTGCTTAACTGATCTTTTGCACGCTTTTCCCCTGTAATGAGATAATCTGTACCTATACGCCATGGTATACGGGATGAGTTATAGCTATAATCTCCGTCCGTTTCTGATTCCAGGAAGGACGGTGGTGCAGGTATAAAGCTTCCACTGTCTGTATCCTTCATGACAAAGTCTGGAAGCAGACCAGCGTTCGGACTGAAATTCTTATAAAGACTTTCCATCACATTATAGGTTTTGTCTACAACCTGATTCCAACGGCCATCGCCGGAAACAACAGCAAAGTCCTTCATATGCTGCAGCATGAAATCCGAAGGACGCGTAGCATTTTCATACTTACCGCTTGTTGCCCAATCGGCAATTCTTAATACCCAATCCGTTTGGTTGACTTCACTATCCATAATGGCTTTTATTACTTTACGAGCCTGAGCCAAATAATCGATTTCCCCGTCATTGCCCCATTGCTCACTCGCAAGAAGAAGTGCATAGGCAATATCCAAATCTCCATCCGTAGCTGAATCCACACCGTTAATGTCAATAATTGCTTTACCATTATCGGCTTGCTGCCAAGCCATTAGGTCTGGATTGATCTCGCTTGGATGTGCTCTGAAATAACGATACATGCCGTCAAAATACTTCTTCGCATCTCCATCATGACCTGCCATGAGAGCTGTGATCAGCATTCCATAGCCATGAGCTTCAGAAACTGTAATTTCATTCTCTTTAAACCAGTCTCCATCCGCATACCACACATAATATTGGCCTGGTATATATGGATTCTCTTTCAAATATTTCGCTTTCCACTCGTCATATAATCTCGACACGGTATTATCCATATCAGATTGCGTTATATGATTTGGTTTAATGGTGCCCTCCGCATAAGCTGTATGCTGAGGGAAAGCTTTGAGTGGGCCTTCACCCGCAGAGGCTGGCTTCGTCTTCACGCTAATCGAATTGCTTGCAAGCGATTCGGTTCCCTCATGATTATGTGCCTTCACTTCATACTTATAAGTGCTGTTTGCAGCTAAACCTGTATCAGAATAGGATAGCTTCGAGCTTGTTGTTGCGCCAATTTTCAGACCATCACGGTACACATTATAGCCTGTCACCACGATGTTCCCTGAGGATGCTGCCCACGTCAATTCGTTCTGATATGGGGATACGGCTTTACCAGTTAAGCTTGTTGGTGCTGAGGGCGGTTCATTCTCAGCCCCATTTTCAATCGTTGTTACTTCTACCGGAGCAGAGTTGTCTCTCGTTCCAACGGCCTTAACGATAAAATCATATTTCTTATTAGGATTGATGTCTTTAATTTCTAAGCTGTACTCTGTTTGATTTCCAGTCGTTGAAATATATTCGCTCCAGTGTGTTGCTACTTTATCGTTCTTCTCGTAGATTCTAAATCCTCTAACCGGCTCTGTTCCTGTAGAAGGCTTATTCCAAGATAGAATCGCTTTATTTCCGACCAGCTTCACCTTGACGTTCTCTACCTTCTCCGGCTTGGTATCCGTTCTTCTGATTCCGTAATCATCATAAGCTTTCAATCCATTTCCAACTGTATTTTCAGCTTTTTCGTCGGAAACAGCTGCTGTGAATGCGGTAAAAGCAAGCACTTTATCCGAAATAGACACATCCGTAAACATTTTTTTGAATGGTTGTGTGTCAATCTCAGCAAAGTAATCATCATAGGGAATGGGATTGCCGTTCTCATCCTTTATTTCTTGCGCTTCCCCATTTTCATCAATATAATGCTGGTTATTTTTTTCATAAAATTTATTTCCGAACGCATTAGACATCAGGTAGACTGTTCCTTTAGGGTCAATGGCATTGCCATTCTCATCTAATTTAAAATCTTTAATGATCTCATCATTTAACATTTGGAATGATCTCATATACATATGATCATGGGCTTCGAACACCATATCGATTCCCATTTGGTCAAATTCAGGAATGAGATATTTTTTGTAAAATTGAACTCGCTCATCTTCCCATTGCGCTGAATTGTCGCCAGCCCCGTAAGGCCCCTTATGGAAAGTAACAAACTTCCATTTCTTATCACTTTTCGCTACTGTGTTTTGCATCCATTCCACTTGATCCCAGAACTCTTTGTCCGCCCATTCTACATCTTTCCCATTCGCAGCAAGTCCGCCTTCATATTGGGAATTGAATACCATGAAAAGCGCGTCGCCGTACTCGAAGGAATAGACAGAACCTTCATCCGTACCGGCTACCGTTTGCTTTGGCAAGTTGAAGTGGTTATAGAAGTTATTATTAGGCGTCGTTACATCACCGTCATAGTCATTCACTTCATGACCGCCAAGTACAGGCACATAAGGAACATTCGTTAGAGAATCCTGTGCTAAGCCCAGCATCCACTGCCATTGCTCCTCCAAATCTCCATTGTCGACCAAATCGCCTGCGCTGATCAGAAACTTAGGATCGCCAATATAATCGACTGCTTTCCTAAATGTATCTGCCCATGGTTCAAAATTAGATTTATCAGAAGCCTGCGAATCCGATCCTGCAATAAAGCGGAAAGGTTGGTTAGCTGCTGTATCCGTTGTAAATGAACCAATAGAACTCCAGCTGCCCTCTTCTCCATTGCCAACTCGGAATTTATACACTGTACCCGGTTTCAGTTGGTTTGCGATTGCTTTGTGACTGATGAATTTCGTGAATGTCTTGGAATCACGATCACCTTCTGTCGCATAGGTTTGAATTTCCTCCGCCGTTCCCTTATAGTTAGCCGCTCCATCTGCCCAGAAGACATTTCCTGGCATTTTAGAAGCCTCAACGACTTGAACGACAGAGTCTGTCATCGTATCGGTATACCATGCTAGAGCAATACTCGTCTTGGGATCACCGTTAAATGTCATATTGATCATTTTCGGCAAGAAAGGCGATTCTTGTGTGCTAAAGCTCCATGTCAAATCGCGAACCTGAGCCACTTCGTCTGTACCTTTGATCAATGATTTCGGTACAGAAACCGTATACGTTTTGCCATAACTAAAATGAGGATGATTAATCTTGAGCGTGTTTCCACCTACAACTTCCAGTGAAACATCCGCTAAAGGATTATTCTCATTGTCGACGATGCTTACAACAGATGTTGTGTCTAGAGAAATGGCCTTATTAAACTTCACGGTCAATGGAGCATCCAACGATACATTTTCAGTCGTGTCCTTTGGAAGCTTAACCACATCAATAGTCGGTACACTAATGGCCGAGTTATCTATACGCTCCCCTTGAACCAGAATGTTTCTGATTTTGCTGGAGCCTCCGCCTCCAATTCCATCACCATTACCATTTGTGTTCTGTCCCGAGCTAACGACCCATCGAAGATACAGAAGCTCCTGATCATTCGCTTCACTTGGAATAGCAATGTTTTTCAGTTTGCATTCATCGTTAGGCGGGCAAATATAAACTCCTTTTGTCATTTTAACCGCAGTGTTCGGCACATCTGTCCATGTCGCCCGATCCGTGCTCATCTGCACTTTAAAATCACGCGGGCCGGAGCCGGAAGAGGTTTGTTCCGATGACAAGGTTAAATTTTTAAAGCCTTTAGTAGAGATCGTAGCAAGCCAATATTTTTGGCTAAAATCACCGCTCCAGCCTTGATAACTAAGATGCTTGTCGCTCTCGCTGTAGTATTCATAGGTTCCTCCGACATTTTGGAACAAGGAAGCCGCTCCGTAAGCACCGCCTGTCGCTAAGGAGATACCATTATCGCCTCCATTCGGAAATATCCATTCCGCAACCTTCTCTGCTCCATTGCTCACTGTTGATGGTTCATCCGCGGCAGCAGCAAAGCTGGAAAAAGTGGTTGTCAACATCATGAACGTTAATAACATACAAGTCATTACATGAAATGATTTTTTCCATTTCCTTCTGCTATGCATATACTTAACCTCTTTTCTTTTCCATAATGAAAACTAAATGTCAATAAACCTGAAAGTCCGTTTCTTTGAATACGCTGTCAAAAATATTTGATGCAGAATTCAGCATTTCATTTGTATTCACCCTTGGCTTCACCCCCTCATTTAGTGCAACATCCCCTTTCTAAAGTTTAAGCGCTTTAATCTTCAAAAAGAGTTTATCCTTTAAGGCAAACTCTGTCAATCACTTCCAAGGCTGTTTTCTTGATTAATTTAGAAGATATTTACCTGTTTATTTCAAGTTTCTCTCCTTATTTCTCGCTTTTATTCATCATTCCCAGAAGAAAAAGTAATCATATATTAATTTAAGTTAAAGCGTTTAAATTATTGTAAAGATTGAATGGTGTCGAAAAACAAGAAATCCAAGGACATCTTTTTTTAAAAAAAGAGAGCTAGGCTACACTTTAGAGATGATTCCTGCACTGAACGAGGCCACTGAAAAACTTACGTTTTTGTATTCCTGATAGTCTATTCAATAAAAATAGGCAACTTCCGATTCAAAATTGGTCGGAAATTGCCTATTTCTTTACCGTTTATCAGCAACAGATCCGTTAGCATTCCTGTAGAGCGTTAAATATCCGCTTTGCAAAAAAACGAGCGCCTCGGTACGATGGAAGTACGCAACGGGTCATAGCCCTAAAAATTCCATCATCCTCTTATGATGACTTATTCATTGTACACGAAATGGCTTTCCTGATAGGCTGATTTAACCTACCAAGATCATTTACCCTATCAATCCGCTGCGCTCAACGCTTTCTACGAAATAGCGCTGTGCAAACATATACAAGAGTACGATCGGTGCAATAAACAGCAGCTCGCCCGCGTTTTTAACCATATAGGCATAGAGTGGGTCCGTCATAGAGAAGGAAGCCCACATGACAGGCAACTTGGTCGATAGTACATCTGTCGATGTCAGGAATAGAGAGACGAAATAATTGTCATTCCACTGCCACACGAACGAGAACAGGACAACTGTAACGATCGATGGAATGGCATTAGGCAGCATGATGCGGTAAAACGATTGAAAAACGGTACATCCATCAATGTAAGAAACCTCCTCCAGCTCCATAGGAATGCCTCGGAAAAACTGGAGAAAAATGAAGATAAACAAACCGCTCTTTATTCCCATACCGGTAGCAGATTGAAGAATAAATGGCCAATAGCTGTCCAGAAGATTAATCCCCTTTTGTCCGGTGAACAACTGGATAAGACCGAATACATCAAAGTAACGATAATTGAGATAAGTTGTAATCATAATCGTTTGTACAGGCACGATAATAGTAAAAATAACGCCCCCGAATAAGATCTTACTCCCTTTAAAGCGCAATCGTGCAAATCCAAATGCCGCCAGAGAGCAGGAAATCACTTGCAGGAGAGTCGATACTCCCGCAATCGTAAATGAGCTCATGAATGTCTTCGGATAACTGAGCGCCTCATAGGCAATTTTTAGCGTATCCAATGTGAAGTTTTTCGGAATCCAAAGTACGGTTGTGTCATACAAATCCACACGATCCTTAAACGACACCGATAGCTTGAAAAACAGCGGATATAAAATCACAAAGCAAAAACCGATCACGAGTATCGTTCGAACAATCACCCAGCTCCAATGCTTACTCCAATTAAGGAGGCTGAATCGCCTTGCACGTTCTCTCCATGCTGTTGCGCTTGAACGGATGGCCAGCTTCACTGTATTCCCCCCTTTGCCTGTTAATCGTAATAAAATACTTTGCGTGAAACGAGTGTCATGGTCACAAGTAGAATGACGGATACGATAAGAAAGTACACCCAAGCCATCGCTGCGCTGAGGCTGAAATTAAGTGTTTGAAACGCCGTATCCGTTATCATCTGGCTTAATGCGTTTGTACTATAGGAGTCAATAACGGTATACACTATATTCGTCAGTAAAATAGGACTAAGCATCGGGAAAGTGATTTTCCAGAACGCTTCATAGCCGGTCGTCCCCTCAATTTTCGCTGCTTCATACAAAGATGGTGAGATCGATTGGAGCGCTGCAAGGAATATCAGTATCTGCACACCAGATGAGCTGATAATTTCATAAATCCGATCCACAGATCCTGTAATGTAGCTAATAATCCCATTACCTACACCCGCCTCAACCAGCATTCGCTGAAGCTCAAAGCTAGTAAAAGCAAAGCCTCCATCCTCACTTGAAGAACCCGTAATCGTCGAGGCGATGGATGCCATCTCGGAACTGTTCTCCAGTGATAGCACGGGTGCTGCAAGAAGTACCGGAAGAAAGAATACGGCTCGCGCAAATATCCTTCCTCTAAATTTCTGATTAATCAAAGTTGCGACAAATAAACTAAATATCGTAATGGACGGCACATTAATCAAAATATCAGAAATTGCCTCAATCAGCGTTCGATTGAACGTTGGATGCGACATAAATAGCTGCTTATAAAATGAAAATCCTTCATATTTGGTATCGAAGCCGCCCTTACCAAGAGTTAGCGTATTTAAGCTATACAGAAAGGACTTATACAGTGGAATGCTAAATAAGAAAACAAAGCCTAGAAACCAAGGTGTTACGAAAAGAATGCCTAGTCTAGACTTTTTCTGCTGCAGCGTCGGACTTTTACGCTTCATCATAATCCACCGCCGATCACGCGGTAGCCCTGTGCTTCAATAGAAATATCGTCTACTGTAACCGCTGATTTATTGTAGTTCACTATTATTTTTTTGCCTTGTTCAAACGTTGTTTCGAATACTTCATCAGCTAACTTGCGGTGGCCCTTAATCGTCTGATCCTGCACATCTCTTAAGATAGCGTTGGATTCGTTATATAGTTGAACGGCCTCCTCAAACCAATCTCCATAATGCGGAGAATATAAGCTGTTCAGCTTCGTATCACGAATAATAGTAGGCTGTGCGTAAAACCATTGATAAAATACATTGGATCCTGTCTCCAGCGTTTTTAGCAAGGCGGTTCTCTGATCTTGATCACGGCCGAGGTTTATAGGCGTTCCGGCATAGTCCACATATCCGTGCAAAACCATAGAGTAGAAGGGCACATCTTCGTCAGCAATATTAAATTCACTGCTCGTGAGCGGAGCATTTACGATCGTCTTTGCATACGGCAATGTGTAAGCATTCCCTCCGCTAAGCATGATCTTCCCGGTTTCTTCTTTAATCTTCTGCAGATTTTCACCTATAATCCCTATGGCTTCCTGGCGGTTAACGGTTTCATGAGAGGTAACATCACTGTTTAAATCCTCTCCCAAATCACGTAAGGAAACGCCATCGGAGTCAAATGATTCATAGTTCTTCAGAAACTTATCTACCACGCCCGTCAATTTACGAGGTGAGAGCAAATAGTAGAGCATATCTGAAGGATTGGTTGTTACAATATCATCATCAAAGCTTTTAGTAGATTTACGATTAAGGAAGCGCGTGGCATCTTTTGATGCTTTAAAGCCCTTGCCATTTTCATAAACCCTCTGAAAAGCAACGTCCGGATATACCTCGATATTGTTTTCCTCTGCATAATTTAATAATTTCTCAAACTTCTTTTTTCCACCAAGAATAGAATCCAGATTGATCGATGAAGGCAGCCTGTGCTGAACGCCCTTGTTAAACCAGCCTGAATATTTGAGCTGGATTTGGGATATGCCACGTTGCTTCAAAGACTCCAGTATTTCTATCGCCTGTGAATAAGTGGTTACCGCTTCAGTAGATTGATAAGGAATACCTACAAAGTTTTTACGAACAGGAATTGAACCGATTAACTCCAGAACGAATGAAGTGTCACTCCCGCTTTTATGCCGAGTCAAGCCATAGTGCTTAATCAGATAGTCTCTATAGTAATTAGCCATTCCCGTATAATCAGCAGAAGAATCTTCTAAAAAAGCATAGCGAATTTGAAGGCCACTATCATACATCTCCGAATATTTAGGAACCTGCTTGGTAACCGAGCCCGTTCTAAACACAACTGGTTCCATGTCTTTCATTTTAAAAGTGGCACCTACGCGATTATAGCTATTCAGCTTGCCGCTCGTATCCGCCGTTATTGTTGCCTGGGCATCGCCCTGTTCAATAATGGCAAACATAGCGTGATTCTCCTGTTTCATTCCAAAAACAGGAAATCTAGAAACCTGTGTATACTGAACTTGAGTTCTCGAATTTTGCAGCGGTGTCTGATCGATGCCATACAACGGAACCTCATAGGCACGTGCTGCATTGTTGTTATTGTTCAAATAAATGAGTGCTCCTGATCCATCCGGCACAAACATATAACCTTCAGTCCCATTATCAGCAGCTCCGAAAAATGGAAGTAATTGCATCGTATGAAGGGGGAATGCGTCCGAATCAGTCACCTCATCCGTAGCAATTCGTGCAATGAGATTCTCACCCTCAAGCTGATAGATAAGCGGGATAGTAAATCGAGGTGCCACATTTTCCGCCTGATCTCCACTCTCCACCATCTGGATATCCTCTTGTGCATCTTCGGCCGTATAGCCGATGGACTCAAGAACCGCCACGACGTCCTTTACGACATAATCCTGCATTTTTTTGCGCTCATACTGCTGCTTCTCCTCGTTGTAGAAAAAACGAGTACGAAGCTTATTTCTAACTGCTTCATCCGCAATTTTGTTCAAGATTCGTTCTTCAAACCGTTCTTTGCCGACAGCTTTCGGGATAGAACTTAGACCCTTCTCTGAGCTTCCGATTTCGTAAGTGATTTTGACGCCGTTATCAACGAGAGTAATCTCAAACTGATTCTTCTTAATGCTCTCTTCTTCATTGTTCATAAAGGACTCATGCCCTTTGTCATTGAAGTACGAAATAATCAGCTGTGAGGCTAGATTGGTTTTATTAATTGCCGTTGCAATCGTATCTTTGGCATGATCAATTGGATTGGTCGACCATACTTGCCCGTTGCGTTTCTCCCTCACACTGACCTCAGTCGTCTTCTTATCGATAAATAGCTGCAGATACTCATTCTCAGCAATCATACCCATTCCATCGGGAAGTGCGCTCATTTCGGAAGCGATAGTCACTTCGTGGTTATCTTTCTTCATTGGCTGACTCTCGTTCGCAGCCTCCATCTCGCTCCTGAACATGGTTTCGTATAGGCATGATGCTGCGATAAGACAGCATAGCATCATCAATATCGTCCGTTTCTTTCCCTTATTCATGTACGCACCTCCTCACGCTCTTGCCCTGATTTCTGAATAGATTGAAATGACGAAAGTGGTCATCTGCTGCAGTAAACTAAAGCAAAGGATGCATAGAAAAACAATAAAAACCATGACTACAACGGTGAGGAATAAAGTCAGTAGTGTTTTGAAAATAGAGTATTGGTGAATGGTCATCATACCCACGAACAACAACCACAAAAACCAGCAAATAGCTGCAGACTCAATCAAATAATAAAAAGGGGCTTCTTCATGCGTAATCATATTACTGAATACTACTTGCGGCAGGTACAAAATAATTAACGGCAGCAGCGAATAACCAACAGCCGTAATAATCTCAAGAAACTTTCCTTCACCGTCCATTAATGTTGTCAGTGACCAGTTAGCCACACAAAACAAAATAAAAGGCAGCACAATATAGATGAGCTCATCCACGCTGTTAAGCGTGCTTAGCTTATTGAAATTAACAACGAAGCCCGAGTATTGCCGCTTCAAAATCATCGTCACGACAAGAGACAACAGAATAATCAGCGCAATTTTCACTCGACCCTTCTGTTCATACTTCATCTCCCAGAATCCGTTGAAAGGTCTCATCATTGTATAGAAAGGCGCTTTTACAATATTGGTTTCAACAAAGTAGAGCTTCGGCTTTCTTTTGACCCAATAGATACGGATCGCAACGAAGAGCGCGGAAGCGGAAAGTAGAACCGTCATAATGGTACCGAAATGATCCCATACATATTGCTTGCGGTATTGTTTGAAAGCTTCTGAATAATACTTCCTGTTATTTCCATTTTTGAAATAATTCATGGCCATCTTGTTCTCGTTTTTCTTGAGAAACGCTTTGCCCATACTAATATAAGCGATATCGAAATTAGCGTTTAATTGAAGCACCTTATTCCATGAATCAGCAGCTTCATCCACCTTGCCCGCATAATGGGCCTTTACAGCTTGCCGGATTAGTTTGCCATAGCGAGTCGGCGCAAAAATCGTCATCCGGTTCATCTCATTATCCAGAACCGCTATTCGCTCTCCGAGCATTGAAAGGGCAACCGGTTTTTGAAAGTTATTAGCCTGTGTACCTATTCCCCCAAATTGATAGAGCAGGTTTCCATCGCGGTCATAGGTAAAGATGCGGTTGCGAGTGGAGTCTAAGCCGCTATACATGCCACTTTCATCGGATACTACATCAATGAATCTGGAGCTTCCTCTATTTTTGGGGTCAAGCACTACACTCTTTGTAGGGTCAAGACGAATAACCGAGATGTCTCCCATCGGAGGGAAATAGCCTTCACGGCGCAATATGTCCTCCCCACTGGGATTAAACCACTTAATTGGTGTATTCGAATTAGCCTCCGAAGATACGGCATAGATTAGGCCACGATCATCGACATCCAAATTACTGAATTCAACTGGCAGGAATAACTCCATTTTCCCGACTTGCTCCTTGGTCGATAAACGTTTCCACAGCAAGTCAGTTGGATTAAATCTCACTTTGTTCGTTCCGATATAACCTTTAAAACCACCTGAAGCGTCAAGCTCCATAATCCCCTCAAAGGCACCTTGCGCAATCACGTAAATCCGATCAAACTTATCAACGTACAGCTTGAAGGGGAAATATTGAAACCCTTCCGGGAGTATGCTGGACTCAGGAGCTCCAAACGATTCAATGAGAGTTCCATCATTGCTGAGCTTAACGATCCGATTGTTGTACGTATCCGCTACGTAAATATTTTGTGAAGCATCGACAAATACGCCATAGGGCTTGTTGAAGGTTTCCTTCTTGCCGTTATTGTCGAAGCCGTCTATCGTACGAATAAGTTTGCCATTCTCATCTAAGCTGACGATCCGATTGTTTCCTGTATCTGCGATATAAATCTGATGATCCTTGGCAACAAATAAATCCTGCGGAACATTAAAATGGCCAATACCAAGCTCCGATCCGTCCACATGCTTTTCGGCCAGATAAGGATACGGCGCAGGCTCCGCCTCTTCCCAGTAGGAATAGTTGTATCCATGATCAGGCAGAGCATAAGCCGGAACAGCGAAGCCGGTAATGAAGCACATAAGGATAAGAAATGATGCAATGCCCCTTATGGACGCCAATTGCGTTCCCCCCTTTCTCTTTTATTCTTTCAAGCCTGATGTCGACATTGTCTGAATAACGCTGCTTTGCGTCACTATAAAGATTGTGACCGGCACAAGCATCATAATGAGCGCAGCGGCAGCCATCGGACCTGAACGAGCAAATCCTCCGGACAAAATTTGGCTAAAGGCATAATCCATCGTTTTTAACTGTTCACTAAACACATAGGAAGCGCCTTGGCCCCCGCTGCCTGTTCCCCATAAGCCTTTAAAGGAGAAAATAATAAGCGTTAGCCACGCTGGCTTAACCATTGGCATTACTATGGTCCAAAAGATTCGGTACTCGCTCGCACCATCAATCTTCGAGGCTTCGATTATCGCATCAGGGATTTGCTCCATAAATTGCTTCATTAGAAACAAACCCAGCGAAGTTGCTAGAGCCGGGAAAATCAGCGCCCAATAAGAGTCAAGTAAACCTAGCCACGTAATCGTTAAATAGTTGGGAATGGAAGTTACCTGAGAAGCAAACATCAGCGATAGGATAACAATCCCGAATAGGATATTGCCGCCTGGAAGCTTCAGCTTCGCTAACGGATACGCTGCCATGGAAGCTAAAATGACGTGCCCGACCGTACCGGTTAATGCAACAAAGATCGTATTAAACACATAACGAGAAAGCGGTACCCATGAATCAGAAAAAATAAGTAACAAATCATAAAAATTATCCACTGTCGGAGAACGTACAATAAATGTTGGAGGAAACAGGAACATCTCATCCAAAGGCTTTAACGCAGTGCTGATCATGAAAACGAAAGGCACTGCCATGAATGCTCCCGCTCCTGCCAATATTAGAAATAGCGCTATATCAACAGGAAGGGAACGATTGAGTTTTTTCTCTCGACGCAAACGAAAGCTTATATTCATGCTCTCTAGTCACCCACCTTCCGAAGCAATTTCTGCACGACCAAGTTCGAGCCAAGCATAATAGCGAATAATACGGTTGCAATCGCACTAGCATAGCCCATCTCGAAACGTATCGTCCCGAAATCATTCAGATGCGTTACTATTGTATGTCCCGCATACTGCGGGCTTGGGAAGCCGACCAGGCTTGTTGCCACATCTGCGACCGCGAACGAAGATGTAATCTGCATAACCGCGCCAAACATCAGCATCGGACGCAGTGAAGGCAATGTAATAAACCACAGCTCCTGCCAGCGATTTCTTATGCCATCGATCGCTCCAGCTTCAATTAGCGTCATATCCATTCCTTGTAATCCAGCGATAAAAGCCAGAAAGGCTGTACCGAGGCTTAACCAGAGCTGAACCAGCATAATAATCGCCAGCATGTATTTGGGATCCTGCAGCCATTGAATCGGTTCAAGAATAAAACCCCATTTCATCAAGAATGCATTGATATAGCCGAAAGAATCGCCGGAGAAGGCAACTTGCCATATCAAATATACATTTCCTGAAATCGAGGGCGCATAAAATAGAAGCGTAATAACAGACCTTATCTTAGGTGAGAGCTCATTGATGAGCCATGCAAGAAAGAAACAAACGATATAGCTGAGCGGACCGGTTATCGCCGCGAACAGCAGCGTATTTTTCAAAGCAATTAGAAACACTTCATCCTTGACGAACAAGTTGGCATAATTTTCCCAACCCACCCAGCCTGGCGCTTCAAGTACATTAAAATCCGTGAAGCTAAGTCCGAATGCCATAAGGACTGGGAAGGCGGTGAAGATAAAGAAGAGTATGAAATATGGAGCAAGGAGTACATAGCCATGCCGTTTCACACTAATCTCGCCCCGTAGATGAGCAAGCCTCTTCCGCCTCTCGCTAGGCTGCTTCTTCAATCTGCTTGGACCCTGCAATTCAATGCTTGCTTGATTTGGGTCGGACAATACAACCGCCCCCTCTCTCTAGTTTGGCAAGCCGAACTCTTTTCGTTTTTTCACAATTTCCTCATTAATAAATTTCGTATAATGGTCTATCGCTTCACGTGGATCCTCGTTAGAGATAACGACGCTGCGGAACGCATTGTCAAGATGACGGCCAGTGAAATATCCGCCAGCAACCTCAGGCAATCCCTTTGCCCATTTCCACTGCTCCATTAATACGTTGTAATCCTTCACCTGCCAAGGAATCCGAGCCACCGCTTCCAGATTAGCTGTGGAAGTTCTTCCAGCCGGCCCGAAAATGGCTTCAATTTCAAGACTGTACTTCGCCTGCACGTCCGTGCTGGTCCACCAATCTAGAAAGGACCATGCTTCCTCCTTATGCTTACTGTCCTTCAGCATAATAGCAGCGGTTCCAGTTGCAGGCACTTCTCGGTGAATAGTGCCGTCAGCCTGCTCAAGTCCTGGAACAAGAGTAAAATTCCATAGTCCTTTCAGCTCCGGTGCAACGACGTTGATGAGATTGAATCTCGTATAGTCAGCAATCGCGATTGGCATCTCTCCACTGCGGAAACGGTTGACGAAGTCGGTCGTTAACGGCAGCTTATAGGTCGTATATAATTCCGTCCAATCGATAAATGATTTTACGGACACCTCAGTATCTAGTGCGCTGGCTTTATCACCTTTGCGATAAATTTCCCCACCGTTTTGGAACAGCATCGTACCAAAGGTAAAGTTAACCGGCAATGTAGCGTTATCTTGTACGTTCGCCCCCGTTTTCACCAAAACCTGAATAGGGAAGCCGAATAACAGGTTTTGCTTCTGCAGCTCAGGAATGATCTCAAAGACATCATCCCATGTTTGCGGAATCTCCAGATTCATTTCCTCGAGAATATCCTTCCGATAAAATAAAACCGGAAATTGCTGCTCAATAGGCAGTGCGAATGTTCCCTTATTGAATTCATAAGGAACGAATGCGCTCTCATGGAAGCGCTGCTTCACCTTGTTGAACCCAGGATATTTTGATAAATCCTCCACTGCATTCCGTAAGGCATAATTGATTGGCTTATCTTCCGGCAGAGCGAATGAAATATCAGGACCGCGTCCTGCCAGCATGGCTTGCATGAGCACGCCTTCACTGACCACTTTTATGTCGACGGCAACTCCGGTTTCAGGAGTAAATGACTCATCAATAAGTCGCTTCGCAATTTTTGCCTGATCAATACCCTGCGTCATCCACACCGTGATTTTTTTACTGCCTTTCTCCGTCGAACCGAGCACATTGTAATCGGTGAAGAAAGAGAGCATGAACGTGCCTACTTGATGCTTCATTCTTTTGAAAAACTTCGCTTTGACAGCAGGCATTTTCTTATCAGGAGAGGCGATGACAAGATAATCAATCGATAAAGGCATATAATTGATGGAATAAATCCAATCTCCTAATGAGCTCGTATTGGATTTGAACGTCTCTAACCGGCGTGCTATTGTCTCTGGAGCATCTACCATGTCTTGCAGCTGAAAAATGAGCCGATTCAATGTAGCTGTGCGATCACTGCTGCCACCAGATATTTTCTCTACACGCTCAACTATAGATTTCAAGACATCAATTTGTTTGGTGAAGACTTCAATCATCTCTGGAATTTTTTTATCAAGCTGATAATCCCGATATTCATCCGGTACCGTGCCCGTCACCATAATAATGCGCCGAAAAATATAATTTAGATCCAGCACGCTGGACTCTACTGTTCGCAGCAGCAATGCCATTTCTCCGAGTGTCACTTCAAGCTTAATCTCATGCTTGCCTTTCGTTAAATGAAACTGGTACGGACTCTTCCCGTCTCCAAGCTCATTCATTTCCCAGTTCGTTGAGAAACCAAAGGCAATGCCATCAGCCTCCTGAAACGGCAGCTTGCCGTCAATATACATCTTGCGATAAGAAATCATACCTCGTTGAAAGCTTTGTTTGTATTTAATGCCGATATTATAAAGTCCATCTTCCGGCACTTCTATATCCCAAGTCATCCACTGACCGGATTCCGCCCAGTTGAAGCCGCCAATCGTATTGAGTCGGATTTGAGACATATGATAAGGCTCGGTAGACGGGCTGCTGCGATCCATCATCGGATAAAGTACTTGACTTGACTTCAAATCCGCTAATTCCCCTTGAACCTTGATCATTACATCAGAAGCATCTTTATAACCATTCGATTCATATTCAGCGGCAACCGCTTCGTAATCCTTCGCTTGTTCAACTTGGTTCAGCTTGATAGAACTAATCAGCATCTTTTCCTTTGCGGAAACTAAAGTGATGCTGTGCTTCCCTGGTGTAAAGTAATATAAATAGGGTTCATTGTGGCGACCATCCGCACTTTGTGCGTACGTCTCCTGCCACATCGGCAGCTCTACCTGCTGGACATGGGTGTCATTCCCACGCTTATCACGTGCAATTTCCGCTTTGCTCGTCCACACTCTTCCGAACACCAAATTCTTACTCTCAGCAAACGGAGCTTCTCCATCAACCAGCAGCTCACGGTCAATATCCGCACCCTTACCCTCCATTGGATAAAAATGTATTGCAATATTATATAAGCCTTCATTCGTTACATCGAACTCCCATGAGATACTTCCCGTTTCATCCGATTCAACCGCATTGCCCGCCAATCCAGCCATGTCGTTAACGACGTTAGCCTTCATATCTACCACTTTAGAAAAGGTATCTCCTGGGATGATAATCTCTTGCTCAGGCCTAGGCGCATTCTGATGCTTCACCAAATATTGGTCGTATCCGTCCTCACTCTTACTACCGAGCATCTGCTCCGAGATGGCTTCAGAAGTATCAGCAGCATTAGAGGCTGCCTTTACCGTAGACATCCCCTTTGATTGAAAGCTCTGGGGCAGGATACACACAGCAGAAAGCGTCACTAAAAGTACAACCTTGACTATTCCATATTTATTGACATTGGCCATATGGAATCCCCCTTCCCGCTTATGAGCAGCACCCCAACCATAGAAATGAATTGGGGTGCGCGCAGCGTTTTATGCAACCAAATCCTATTTCTTCACAGTCACATCAATTGCAGCCTGAGCAAGCGGTTTAATTCTCGCAAGCTCACTTGCAGGTGTCGCTTTTCCTGTCATGATATTATTAATCGCTTCATTGAAATAGCCCTGGAAGCCATCATAGGCAAAGAACTGCATCACCGTTCCGTTACCAAGCATTTTACGCAGCGTATTGAGGCCCTCTTCACTTCTAAAGTTAGCTTCTTCTCCACGAATTACGCCATCATAGCCTTTTTCAGGGTTTCTCTCATAAAGCTCCTGCCAAACTGTCATAACTGCTTTTGGGTTTTCTACATCAGCCATCAGATGCCACATGTTTACAGTTATTGGAACAACATATTCGGTTGCTTTAGGACCCTTAGGAAAGAATACATAACCCCAGTCATCAGCCAAGCTGCCATTGAAATCTGCTGAAACCCAACGAGCTCCAGGATAGAATAGCGCTTTACCTTCCACAAAAGATCCGCCCACAACTTTATGAACATTGTATAAATCGGAGACAAACTGAATAGCTTCTAATGCTTCCGGTTCCTCGAATGTAATTTGGTCATCTTTCGTTACAGATCCGTTATTGGAGTAAATGAAAGGAAGCGTTAGGCTCGAAGCTGTATCATAGGGAGTTACGCCGAATACACCATCCTTCGTAGCGGCTTTGGTCATCGCTAGAAACTTATCCCAAGTCCATTCGCCCTTTTCCTGCAATTCATAAGGATCTTCTAAACCGAATTTCTGAATTAACGTTTTGTTATAGTAGAATCCATTGCCGTTATTGTCCTTGTCGGTGAAGCTGTACTGCTTCCCGCCGTAGCTACCATTCTTCAACATAACTTGATTCCAGTTAGGGTCTTTCATATCCACTAGGTCGTCAATATTGCGAAGATACCCCTCTTTAACCATCTTCGGAATAGCCCATTCCGTCGGAATCATAATAATGTCGGCAAAAGGCTGCCCTGCTACGGAAGTTGTTACTATTCTTGATTGAATCTCAGCGAAAGGTACGGTTACATACTCAATTTTCACATTGTATTTTTCCTCTGCTTTGCGTTGCATTTCCTTCTCTTCCTCATTCAAATAGTTTTCCATTCCCCACCATTGCCCGATGCGGATCGTTCCGCCTTTGAAGTCAATCTTCTCATCGACTGGCGCAGTTGAAGGTGGCGCTTCAGTTGCCGTCTCATCGACGGCCTCAGTTGTAGGAGCTGGTGTTGGCTCATCCTTAGGCGCATTAGATCCGGAATTTTGTGAGCACCCAGTAAATACCGCAAACATTGCTATAACCAGCATCATCGTAAATAATTTTAGCTTCATTCTTCTTTCCCCCTTGATATCATTTTTTGGATACATTCCTTACTAAACCCAAATGAATGATCGCCTAATGATAAGTATTGGAGTTTTATTTGAAAGCGGTTACATTTGGTTATAATACTAATTATAAGAGATAGGTTTAAAGCGAGGTATCTGTACAAATTCATACTTTTTCTACATAAAAGACCTAAACGATAAGGTCCATCAAATATCATAATAAATAACAATAGATTATCTAAAAATTTTACATACTACTACACCGTGAGCAGGTATACCCTCTAATAAAAGAATCACCCCATCCGTTAGAAACGAATTGGTGCGTTCACATGATTTCAATTTTCACATTGTAATTTTCTTCAGCTGCGGAAAACCGAATAAATGTACTACGCGAGCTTCATCTCCGCACGGAACCTTGATGGCGTGGTACCAACAACTTTTTTGAAAATTTTTGTGAAGTAGAAATAATCCTGATATCCCGCCTTTTCTGCAATTTCACCCACCATTAAATTAGTATTGCCAAGCAGCTTGCAGGCATAGGTAATGCGTAATTTGGCGATATATGCTGTAAACGTCTCACCTACTTCCTTCTTGAATAATTGACTGATATAACTAGGGTTTGTGTAAAACTTGATCGATAAGCTCTGTATCGATATATCTTGAATGTAATTTTGATTCACATAGTTCAGAATAGCTCTAAAGGTTTCATTGCTAATTTCTTGTGAGACGTTTTCGGTTGCTTCAAGAATATATCTGCTTACATATTGACGTAAACAATGAATCATTTCAGATAGGGAGCCAAAAGAAGCAAGCAGCAGTTCATTGCTATATAACATCTTATCGGACAGCTCTATTCCAAACTGGTACATGAATGAAAGTACGATATTATAAAGCTGGAGTGCATGGCTCATAGTCAGACTTCCTTCTCTGAACAGGACGAGTACTTGGTCAAAAGCAACATTCCCCGCAGCTATATCACCTATTCGAATAGCATCATCAATTCTCTTCAGCATTTCGTTAAAAGGTTTGCGTATCGGAGGTTTTTTGCGAAATATCGCTGCTTTTTCAGCAATAAAGTAATGATCAGCTAATGAATTCGCGATTTCAACCGATTCCTTTAGTTTCTCCATTTCTGTTATTTTTTCACTTACGCCAATTCCACGGATCCGATCAGGCATCCCTTTGCTTATTTCATTAATTGTCTCATCCAATTGAGCCCATGCCACGAGATACAGAAACTTTGATCTTCCGATCTTAACCTGCAAATACTTCTCTGAAGCCTGTACTGACTCATTACCGATAGTAGAACAGACGATTAGGCCAACTCCATCTTTAAAACCATCGATTAGGCCATATTGTTCAAGCTTGTGTGTAAGCCTATCGCGATTCGTTTCGTTTGGTTCTTCCAAAAATAATTGAAGTGGATTTTCAGCTGTCTCATGTTGTGCTACATTGTTTTTCTTGAATTTGCTTAGGATCGATATAATATCCTGTTCATCGAACGGTTTAAGGCAATACGCAAGCGCACCATAAGAGAGCGCCTTCTGCGCATAGGCAAATTCTGCATAGCCGCTAACGACAATAAATTGCGCTTTATGCGGAAGCTCGCGTCCTTTTTTGATTAGCTCCAGACCATTCATACCTGGCATACGGATATCGGTGAATACGATATCGGGAAGTATAGCTTCAAACATTGTCAGCGCCTCTGTCCCGTTATGAGCCATTCCTACAACCTCAAACCCATGAGCATGCCAATTAACACTCGCCTTAAGACTTTCAGCTACCCATGCTTCATCATCAACTAGCAGAACCTTATAACACATTCGAAAATTCCCCCTTCGTCGACAGCTTCACCGTTACCCGAGTTCCTTCACCTTCCTTGCTAGCAATATCAAGTCCATAATCTGAACCACAGATCAGCTTGATCCTTACATTCACATTGGCAAAACCGATGCTGTTATCTCCCTCGCCTATCAGCAATCCACTCGGCTCCGAGTTCGACAATGTAGATTGAACCCGCTCCAGTTGAGCTTGATTCATCCCTACCCCATCGTCCTCAATGACGATAATCAAGTCTCTGTACACATCCAGATAAGCACTTATGCTTAATAAACCATGCTTTTCATTTAACTCTAGTCCGTGATAAACCGCATTTTCGACAATTGGCTGCAAAATCATCTTCGGCACATGGCAGTTGCGGGCAAGACCATCGATATCAAATTTCACACTAAAGCGGGTACCAAAACGCAGCTTTTGAATTTGTAAATAGGACTCGACGATAGTTAGCTCCGTGTTCAGGGGAACATTTCCTCCCCCCTTAACGCTGTAATGAAATATACTTCCAAGCAAAGCGGCAGCCTCTCTAATTTCAAGAACCCCTTTTACTGCAGCCATTCCTTTGATCATTTCCAGCGTATTATAGAGAAAATGAGGATTAATTTGGCAGCGCAGGTATGCAAGCTCAGCTTTCTTCTTCTCTAGCTGCATGAAGGAAAGCACCGCATTTGTATCCAGAAGCTCTTTAGCTAAGGAATCGTTCTTCTTAAGCAAAATATTGCTTGTAATAATAGAGAACATTACTGCTACGAAAACAGCTCCAAACACAAATATCCAAATAAAAGAAAAGCGAATCGCGTTCATGTCGCGCATCAGTGCGTCTTTAGGGATCATATCTACAATCGAGCCTTTGAGCTCTGGTAAATACTCTTTGCTAGCGACATACGTATTGCCGTTCCAATCTATCTCGCTCTTGCTTACACCGGCTTGGTCATATCCCATACTCTCAAACTGAATCCCGATTGTCTTTGAGTCACTGCCGGACAATGCCACTCTCATCTGCTTATCGTTAAACTTTAAAAGCGCATTCATTTCGTTTGAAAACTGACTGGTGCAAAAGATGAAAAGTAAGACAAAGGTGATGGATAACGCGATTATGGATAACTGTGAACGAATCGAAAGCTTACGCAGCAAGGACACGTCTATCGCTCCATTCTCATGCGTAGGTTGATGAAAATGATGTGGGGACTCCCCACTAAGAAACTGATAAATAAAAATATCAAGTGCTTAGCAGGAAGTTATGGTGTTAGTAGGGTGTCAATCAGATGGATGCGGCTTCGAGCAATCGTCGATGTACTTGCTGAAATGCTGCTGCATCGGTATTTGCTTCTGTAAAGCTTGTCATGCAGGAGATTACTAGCTCATCCGCTATTTTACGGTCAGCTTGAGCTATCTGTTGAAGCAATTCATAATCCTCAATTCCCATCCTCATCGACTCCAGCCTCATGCTTAGCCAAGGTCCATCCGTACCCGGATAGACGATATGGGTATCGCCGGCAGGCACCCTTTTGCTGTGAACGCCTGGAGCAAGCATGGGATTCGTCAATTCAAATGGATCTTGGCCTTCCAGGTAATAATTCAATCCCCAGTGGAGATAACCATCCATTTTGTATAAGTAATTGCCCCAGTGCAGAAATCTTGTTTTGAGAAGAGGAATATCTAGAAAGCGATTCATATAATGACCGCCTGGATTCCAGCATGTATAAAACCATAACGTATCGCCGCCAGCCTGGATTCTTTCGTAAGCCGATTTGTTACGATCATAGTCCCTATTCGTCGGCACCCAAATATCTAATGCTCCTTCCAGTTCCGTATGAATGATTGCGTCAATAAGTGGAACTCCCGGCATGAACTTTCTAACTATGCCTGCCAAAACCCGATAATCTTGAGCCGACTCTTCAAGCGGTTCATCGGCAATATGCTGTACGGTTAAGCTCAACCAGCCGTTAGTGGCAAGGAACTTGTTCCAGGAAGATAGGTATTGCGATATAAATGTATAGCCTTCCGAGCTTGTTGCTTTTATGTTGGTATCATAGCTTAAAACGAAAAACGAATCGTCCCAGCCTCTTCGACTAGCTATATGCCCGCCTTCTATACGGGTGAAGCCCAGACCTAGAAACATTTTGATTAACGTCTCGGCACGTGAGAAGTCAAATTCATAGCTGCCGCTTCCCGTTTCCTTGATATCAACCAATTCCATGCCGACTAAGAAATGAGTTTGACGAGTCCGGCGCATCGCTTCTCCGTATTGGTAAACCATGTTCCAGAAGGGCTCCGACCATTTTTCGAGGTTATGCCACTTTGCAATATTGCCAAATGAGAACCAATTCGTAATCGACAGCGTTTCCTCTTTTGCAACTTTAGCTTTAAAGACCTCGATTTCAACAGGAATGACATAACTATTGCCATCAATATGAAAACGGAGCTCCCCGACATGCTGATGTGGATTTGCGGATTCGTCCACTTTCCAGCAAACATATAGGGCCTCTTTCTCATCACGCACTTGGAATTCCTCGCCGACCGGCTTTAGAGCATCGTATACACGGAACGGCGCAAGTCGTGTTACATAATCGGCTGGAGTGCCTACAGGTACGGTGGAATAATCAGGCCCTGTATTCTCATTCACCTGAACATCAATTAGTTGATACATGGACGTATTCTTCACAAATTCAGACTCGGCCGAGACATATTCCCATGTTATTTTCGCATTAGAAGGGAGTCCCTCCAACAATATTTGGCAGCCAACATAGGTGCCTCGCGCCGTCTCTAGATTAACGCTTCTCGCCCCTGCATCTGATAATTCAGTATCCGGATAAACCCACTCATTCACATCGAATATTTGCCAATTCATCGACAAGCCTCCTCGCACAAGCTTTTATAATTAGTCGGACTGGTTCGGATGATGCTCAGGCAAAACCGCAACCGTTCCGTCATTTTGGCGAATCCATGTATCGAAATCCCACTCGCCTGCCTTTAATCGGATAACTCTTGCCCCCGTTTGAAAATGATCCTTGCGGACATTATCAACATAACTCACATATCGTGTAGATCGGCCGTAACAAAGGCGGATACCATGCAGCGTTCCGCTAAAGTCATTCGCATGATCATGACCAACAAACGTCCCCATAACATCTCCCATCTCCACCATCGCCGAGAAGAAACCGGAATTTATAATCGGTGCGCTTACTCCATCAAAGCAGTGTCCCAGACAAGTCTGATTATTCCATACCTCTTGATACTCCGGCAGCGGAATATGAAAGAACGCCAATGCTGGTAAGGGCGAATCGTTGTTAAAGGACGACAATTTCTGCGATTCGGAGACATACCATTCAATTTGATCTCTTCGAATCCAGTCATAGCCGCCAACCGAAGGGTTAGAAGAATAATCACCGCTGTCGAGGAAATACAAAGCAGCGGCCGTTTCATCATTTTGGTCAAGAAGAGTAATGATATAATTACCAGACCCGCTTACTTTCGGTGGATCTGCTTCAGCGACACAGTAGCTGTGGGCTAGCTGTTCTTCATGCATTTGCTCACGAGAAACGGCTCCTTCTGAATCATGATTGCCGAATACAGCTGCCCATGGTATGCCGCTCTCCTCCGCTACCGCGACAGCATCGCGTAAAGATTGAATCGGATCATTTCCTCTGGCGCTAGCTGTAACATCACCGGCAAATACGATTAGATCCGGCTTCTCTTGTTTGATAACGCTTTCCATTGTCGCCCTCGTCATGCGATTAAATTCCGGTGTATCCGGGTCATAATCTCCTGCGTCTATAAACTCCACATCGGAGAATTGGACAATGACAAAGGTACCATCCTCACGAAATTTCATTTTTTTGCTCATCCGGCTAATCTCCTTTCATGTGCTAGTCGCCATGACGTACAATCACTCACTTTCTATCCATTTAATCGTACATACTATAAGAGATTTAAATCTTCTTCACTGAAAAGAATGCTGTACTTGAATTGTATGAACACAGCCCATTTCACTCTACCAGAATAATGACTATCTACTAACAGACTGGTGACTTCATTGCTTTCTATAAGCTGCGGCAAAAAAAAACCGCCCAATTAATCGGGCGGTGATGAAAAACAACGAAAAATTTAGCTATTCGAGCTGCCTGACAGCTTCCTAAACTGCTGGGGGTTCGCTTGATAGACACGCTTGAACATTTTAGAGAAGTAGGAAAAGTTACTATATCCTATCGATTGAGCGATCTCTGAAATCGGCATTGTCGAGTTGGCAATCAACGCTTTGGCAATCCGCATCCTCTCGTTAAGCAAATAATCCGTAATACTCATCCCTACCTCCTTTTTAAACAAACGGGAGAGATAAGCAGGATTGAGATGAACGTATTCTGCGAGCATTTCCCGGGTGATATTCTCACTGAGATGATCAGCAATAAATGCTTTAAGACGCGGAATGACTGACTCTTCCTGAAAGAGATAACAATATACCTTTTGAATCAGATTTATACCCCACTCTTCCATCTGCTCGAGCGTACGCGGAGGTGCTTTAATTTGAGGGACGCTAGTGTCTTGAAGCAGTTGATGGGCAGAGAGACCTTTCTTCTGCAGCAGGTAGTGAATCATCTGCAGAAATCCCTGATAATAGGCTTGCAGCGCGTTTGCTCCAAATCGTCGATCCGAAGCCAGCTCCTGAAGACTATTCCTCAGCTGCTGAACCAGTTCTTTTTCTTTGCCGTTTTCGAGCAGCAGCGCCCAAGCCGTAAAGTCAGGCAAGCAGGGATCTGGAACAGGATCTGGACTCTGCTTGCAAAGCCAGTTAAGCTGATTGGACTCACTGAGATTATTGTACTCCATGGACAACAGCGTCTTATACATCACCGTTAGCTCATGCAGTCTCACAGGCTCACCGATGTAGCAGGATACCGTACAGTTTAAGTATTGACTGCAAGCATCAATATACATGTTGCATCTATCACCAATACTATCACGAAGCGTGAACTCCTCTTCCGGTGAGAAGTAGAGGATAGCTAGCGTGACACCGTTCTTGGTCTGAACGACCTCTCCTCGTGAGTCGGCAATCAACAGTTCGGAGGATGATTGACGAATGGCGTACTCCATCACTTCCTCATCCCGCGTGCTGAGTTCCCGCTTCCAATTTTCTACGCTGACTATGACTGGAAGCAGTCGATCATCCGGCTTTAATGTTATGCCGTATTCAGCTGGCAGGCTGCAGTTGTCATTCTCTCTAGCCACAATACGTTCTGACAGCAGATCGTACCAGAAACGTTCGCTAAGCAGCGTCTTTTTTTTGTTCCACAACTCATAATATGGCTTGTATTGTTCGCTCTGTACCAGTTCTGCACTCTTCTTATTCACACTAAGAATAGCTTTCCGGATCGCTTCTTCCAAGACTTCATATTCCACAGGCTTCATCATATAGTCAAAGCTGCTGAGCTGGACGGCCCGCTGCATAAACCTAAAATCGTCGTGAGCCGTCAAGAAGATCGTCTCCGTATTCGGGGAATTCTCGTTTACCCACTCTAGCAATTCAATTCCTGTGTTTTTCGGCATTTCGATATCACTAATCATGATTTGAATTTCTTGCTCCTGAAAGATCTTAACAGCCTCCCTCATGTTATAGGCATCGAATACCGCAGATACACCTAGTGCATCCCAGTTGATTGCATCCTTTATCCCCATGACGGAGTACATCTCATCATCAACAATCAGAACCTGCAAGCTCTTCGCCTCCTGCTATAATGATAAATCTATTGGAATCAAAAACCTGGCTATAATAATCCGAGTCAACGCTATACCCTAATCTACTGGAGCCTCGACAGGAATCTCCAGCTCTATTAGAGCGCCGGAGTCAGCGCAATTATCGAATTCCAAGCGAAAGATGTTGCCGTAAAGAAGCTGCAAGCGATGATAGCTATTCCAGATGCCCAAATGCTGGTCATTTGTTTGATGGAAATAGCGACCACTCCGTAAGGAGTCCAGCAGCTCTTGCGAGAATCCACAGCCGTTGTCAACAATCCGAATGCGGCAACGTTTTTGATCGGTATCTATTATGGCATGAATCTCAATATGAAAAGGATCATCCATGAAGTCGAAACCGTATTTGATTGCATTCTCGATAAAGGGCTGCACGATCAGGGGAGGAATCTGAACCTTCTTTGAGTCCTCATCCATCACAAACCGATAGGTTATCCTCTCGGGAAAGCGGAGCTGCTGAATACGCAAATAACTGTCCATATGTTCCATCTCTTCGGAGAGAGTAACAAACTGCTGGCTCGTTTTGGTCGTAAAGCGAAAGTATTTCACTAGATTAAGGCACATCGCTTGAATTACAGAATAATTTTTGAGCTGAGCAAGGTTATAGACCACATTAATACTGTTGAGTAGGAAATGCGGATTAATTTGCAGCTGTAAATGCTTAAGCTCCGCCTTATGGGCTCGAATATGTTCTTCATAAACGTTAATTTTCAGTTTTTGAATTTGATGCGCCATGTCATTGAAGGTTTCATTGACCATATAAAACTCCCTAGAAGGAGAATTGTTCAGCCTATATGCCCAGTCCCCTCTTTTGAGAGTGCGCATGCCCTTTAATAATTCATTCATCGGCCTGAGAATAATACCGTTAAGATAAATCAAATAGAGAGAGAGCAGCACGACGGCAAATACCGGAATCCAAGCAATAATCATACGAAAACGAGCAAGATTATGAAGCATTCGCTCTTCCGGAATGAACGCAGCCAGCGTAACATCTGTTGAGATAATTGGATTACTGACGACAATGTAGGTATCTTTCTCTCCCATAATCCTCTGGTATTTCTCGTAGAAGTCAATAAGAGGCGGATCGGCGAAACCGCCAACATCGAAGCTTCCGGTGATCAGTTTCCCCTCACTATCCGCGAGAGCAGCAAAGCCTTCTCTTCCAAGCTGAATCAGATCCAGAGGAATCATCAGCTTTTCAAGGCGAACCCATGCTCCCAAGTATACACCCGCGCCCGAATCCACAATGCGTACTAAGCCATGTATGTTACCAGTGCTAACTACCCTCCACCCTGAAAATAATGGGCTGTCAGGCTTTACTGTGTCAAGCAAGTCCTGAAGGCCTTGCTTGATGGCCAAATTTTCATCGTAAGAGGCTGTTTTGATATTGGTATGAATCAGATCAAGGTATGCGTTAGAATAGGCGAACTGAATATCTACAGTGCTGTCAAACCGATTATATCGGCTTAAGCTGTTCAGGATTCGCATCTTGGTCAATGTATATTCATTAGAGTTGTAGACCAACTTGTTCAATGACAGAATATCCACATCAGAGGTTGCTAAATCGTATAGAAAATTAGTTTCTATGCCAAGAGCAGTCTGGATCTGGTTAGAATATAGTGTAATCATACTTTTGTTGGACTCCGCCGCTTGTTCTCGTACGGAATTGGAGGCCGTGTAATTACTGTAAAGCAGCAGACAGACTAGAGGCAACGTAATGGTGATAAAGCCGACAGTTAACTTGAAACGCAAAGAGCCTTTAGGATTCATCGCAGTTCTTCCCCTATTCCTTCATGTCGGTATACCTTCTGCATTTTATTATGGCATATCTCATCAGGTTGGAACAGAAGGAGGAGTTGGAGATTTACTCTCCAACTCCTGCATATAACTTATTTAGTATTCGCTTTGGCCCATTCGTCTAGCTGGCGCTGCTGTTCTTCCAAAATTTTCCGGTATCCCGCAGCATTACGCTTAGCTTTATACTTGGCAAGCGTTCCTTCCACATCATCGATAGCACCTGAGTTCAGAACCATCTGGAACTCTTTATCTACGTTACCGACTGCAGCCTTCTCAGCCTTAACTGGTGCCTCATCGAAGGTAAAGCCAAGAGCGATAGAGCGTTCGGAACTTTCGTTGAACTTCTCGAATTGTTCCCACTTGTCAGAGTCTTCGTTTGCCCACAGGTATGAGATGAACTGATTTCCGAACATCCAACCGCCTGGGCTCGGGTAGCCTTGTGTCTCAGCTGTTACGCCTTCTGGATAATCAATGACGTTGTCTGCTGTTTTAACATAGTGCGTACCTTCAATTCCCCAATCCAGCATATTAAGAAGCTTAGCATCCGTATACAGCATATTAAGGAACATCATTGCTCTCTCAGGATCTTTGGAAGTACGGGAAATCGATAGCAATGCTCCATTTGCTTCACCTGTTGTTGTATAAGGTAGAGCTGTCTCAACTTGTACGAGCGGCAATCCCATTGTTACAGACATTTCTTTATCTTTACCAGGCTTCAATGATGAACCGATTGCAAAGGCTTTGCCTGCTTTCATCATGTTCTCTGCTTGACCGCTTGAATCTGAAGTCATAACATCCTTATCGAACCAACCATTAAGATTCCATTGTCTCATACGCTTAAGAAAATCAATAAATTTAGGATCTTCTAGGTTATCAATAGCTTTCAACTCTTTGCTGTCACGTGAAATAATACCGTTATCGTAATTAGCTGCTCCCCAAGTGTTTGCAAATTTATTACTTACAACGGGTACTATACCTTGTTCTTTTTCTTTAATCACTTTAAACATTTCTTCCATTTCCTCCAGAGTTTTAACTCCTTCAGTATTGAATTTATATTTATCAACCAATTCTTTGTTTAGAAGGAAACCAAAACCTTGTGCGAATTCCTTTTTGGTAGGGACGCCATAAGTCTTGTTGCTAATTTGTGCGCCTTTCATAAAATCATCGCCCAAAATGGTAGGGATATCTTTACCGTGTTTTGCAATAAGATCTGTCAGTTCTACAAATTGTCCTTTGGATACGTCTAATCCATAACCAAACCATCCGGCAGTAAAGATGAGATCAAAGGATTCGCCGGAAATTTTCATCAGGTTAGTCTTGTCTGTCCAAGAGCCCCAATCAATCGGTTTCAATTCGATAGTTGCGTTGATTTTTTCTGTTAAGTATTTACTCATTTCATCCTGAACAAGCTTTAGATCCTTAGGCACAGCACCAGGATAAATCAATGTAATTTTGTAAGGCTTTAGACTTGCAGCATCACCAGTCTCATTGGATGGTGTATTATTAGTATCCTCTTTTGGAGTATTGGAACCTCCTGTTTTGTTCTGTGCGCATCCGGACAGAACTAGCATAACAATGATGATCAGGGTTAATCCGATTTGTAGCTTTTTCTTCAACGTAACCAATCCCTTCTTCTCTTTGTTTTTATCGGAAACCTAGATGCGTATTCTTAACCTTTAACCGCACCGCTGGTGATACCGCTGATGTAGAATTTTTGAAAGAATGGATAAGCGACCAGGAGCGGCGCGACGCCGATAATGGCGAGTGCCATTCGAACACCTTCGGTTGGCATTTTGGAAAGAAGTTCGCCTACCTGACTGGATGTATCAGCCTTCATAATTAGAAACTGTACATTATTTAGCGTTTTGGTCATCAGGTACTGGATATTCATCAAATCTGGTTTATCGATAAACAGCATACAGTTGTACCAGTCATTCCAATAAGCTAACAAATTGAAGAGGGCGACTGTTGCCATAATTGGAGCTGAAAGCGGCACCACTAGCTTCATGAAGATAGTCAGCTCGCTCGCCCCGTCGATAGTGCCTGACTCAACGATAGATTCTGGTATCGTGTTGGCAAAAAAACTACGCATCAACAAAACGTTAAAGGCACTCAGTAACAGATTGGGTATAATCATGCCAAACAGTGTGTTTTTGAGCCCAATCATTGTCACATAGGTGATATACCAGGGCACCATACCTCCACTAAACAACATGGTGAAAAATAGAAGAAATGACATCGAGCGGCGCAGCGGCAAGTCTTTGCGTGATAACGGATAAGCGAAGAGCGCCGTTATAAACAAGCTGACCGTTGTTCCAATAAGAGTTACGAGAATGGTTACTCCATAAGATCTCGCAATCTGACCAAAGTCATTAAATAAGAACTGATAAGAGGCGAAATTAATTTTGCTTGGAAATAAGTTGTATCCGTTCTGGGCAATAGAACTCTCATCTGAAATGGAGACCATGAATACTAGAATGAACGGGAATAGTGACGCTATGCTGAAGAGCACAAAGAACAGATGAATAAGTGGAGATCGTAAACGTGATGTAACTGGCATCTGCTTGATGCCTCCTCTCATTATGAATTTTTATCGATTAGAATAACGCGTCATCCTTGCTGATTCGTCGAACTGCGAAGTTTGCCCCTAAGATCAAGAAGAAGCAGACAACAGATTGATAAATACCAGCGGCAGTCGACATTCCAATGTCCCCACGCTCAATCATTGCTCGGTAGACAAATGTATCGATCGTATTAGTAGTAGGCATTAACGGACCTGAGTTCATCGGCACTTGATAGAATAGACCGAAGTCCGAACGCATAATCGAACTGATCGCTAGCAGCGTCATGATGATAATCATTGGCGAGATGAGTGGCAAAGTAATTCGAGTCATCTGTTTCCACTTGTTAGCACCATCGATGGTTGCCGCTTCGTAAAATTCCTTATCAATACCGATAATGGCCGCAAAATAAATAATTGCCAAATACCCTACATTTTTCCACGCATTCACAATAACCAAAATATATGGCCAGTAATCCGGCTCATTGTACCAAGAGATCGACTCGGCGCTAAACCATTTGTCTAACTGTCTATTGATAAGTCCGCTATCTGTATTTAGAAAACTGTATACCAGATAAGCGACAACTACCATTGAAATGATATGTGGCAGCAAAAACGTGCTCTGGTAAAAACGGGTGATGACTTTATCTTTGATCTCGTTGACCAACAGTGCGACAAGAAGCGCAAAAGTGGTATTCACAACGATGAAAAATACGTTATACATAATCGTATTTCTCGTTATCAGAAAAGCATCGGGAGAACTGAACAAAAACTTAAAGTTGTACATTCCAGCCCAAGGACTACCCCAAATGCCATCTACATAGTTCAGTTCCTTAAAAGCTAAGATAACTCCGTACATAGGAATATAATTGTTTAAAATTAAGTACGCTAGCCCAGGGACCATCATAATGAGTAAAGCCCTGTATTTCTTTATCTTTTTTTTGAAAGTTCGCATTCGGCTACTCATAGTTGTGGATGTATCGTTTGATGCAAACGCCGTCATAAGGCTCACCCTTTCATGTTGTTGTTCTCTGTCTCTCATTATAGTGGGCCGTTAATCTAGTGAACTACTATAATAATGACATATCTTTATCACGCTAATGACTAGTTGTCACAGAGCTTGAATTAGGATATTGACGGTTATAGCGGGTACTCGTATGCTAAAAGCGTGAACTGGTCGTGCCGTTCCCTGTTAATGGAAGACACGTCCTTCACGAGAGATTTAATATGAGGGAGTGAAATATGATGATGCAAGCTAAGGCTGTACAGCGGGTATTTATTCTTGGAATGGATGGTGCGGGTAATTTCGTACAGCAAGCAGAAACACCGAATCTAGATGTTTGGCTTCCACGTGGATCCTACACCTTCGATGCAAAGGCAGAAATGCCGACGATCAGTGCAGAATGTTGGGGATCTGTGCTTCATGGGGTACAGCCTGACAAGCATAAATTAAATAATGAGAAGGCGGCAACACTATCCTATCCGAGTGATTCTCCCTTTCCTTCTCTCTTTCGACTAGTAAGAGAACAACAGCCAGAGGCTAAGCTTGCTTCCTTTAGCAGTTGGAGTCCGATTAACTCCGGTATTATTGAAGATAATCTCGGCGTACATAAAGTTTCTTTGCCGGATGCGGAGCTTGTCTCTTCTCTTCTCGTATACATTGAAGAGAATCAGGACGTTCGTCTGTTATTTCTACAACTGGATGAACCGGATGGCTCTGGACACCGTTATGGCTACGGAGATGATTGTCCGGAGTATTTAGCTGCGATAACTACTTGTGACGAACTAATCGGCAGTGTGTTAAAACGATTAGAGAAGTTAGGTCTTATGGAAGACAGCTTAGTTGTACTTCTCACTGACCATGGCGGAGGCGGAGATAACAAATACAGCCATGGCAGCGCCCATCCAATGGATCGTGACGTATTCTGGGGCTGTATCGGACCTGGGATTAATAGTGGACTTCTAAAAGGACCTGTATCTATTACAGATACAGCTGCAATTGCTGCACTTGCGCTAGGATTAACCTTGACTCAGCAATGGGATGCTCGCTTACCAGAGGGATTGCTTGATGACACATGGGCCTCCAAGAGCATCACTATCGTCGATAACAAAACAGCTGCCGCTGAGGAGTCCCACAATGGCTAAGTCGTTGCGGTTTCGAGAAGATGGGAGCTTCAAAATTGTGCAGTTCACAGATCCCGAATTTTCTTCAAACGAAGCGGAAGAACAAAGGATGGTAGCTATGATGCTATGTATCCTGAAAGACGAGCAGCCTGATCTGGTCGTCTACACAGGAGATGTCATCGCTTCAGCTGGTCACCCTAACCCGGTACTCGCATTTCGACGCGCTTGCTCAGTGCCTGAAAGCTTGAACATCCCTTGGGCTGCTGTGTTTGGCAACCACGATACGGAAGGAACAGTCACGCGGGAGCAGCTTCATGCGCTGCAGCTGACCTACCCACATAATTATGCTAAGCCTGACCCACCTGGCATTCATGGCTCCGGTAATTATGTCCTTACCGTAGAAGGTAAAGAGCGCGAAACGGCCGCAGCCCTTTATTTTCTGGATTCAGGCAGCTACTCTCCGCTGGAATATAGCAGAATGGGCTATTATGATTGGATTCGCCGTGATCAGATTGATTGGTACACTCGTGAGTCCTATCGACTTACCGGAAGCAATGGCGGAACGCCGCTGCCCTCCCTCGCCTTTTTTCACATACCGCTTCCAGAATACAACGATGTATGGGACTTCGGTGTCTGCTACGGAGAGCGTAATGCTCCTTTCTGCTGCGCGCCTTGGGTGAATTCCGGCTTCTTCGCAGCTATGATCGAGATGGGCGATGTCATGGGTACCTTTGCTGGCCATGACCACGGTCACGATTTCTGGGGCGATTGGCATGGCATCCGTCTTTGCTATGGACGGACGACCCGTAACGCATACCTGGATCGGCCCTTTTTAACAGGAGCGAGGGTCATTTCCTTGAAAGAAGGAGAAAGAAGCTTCGATACCTGGCTGCATTTAGAGGATGGAACGGTGCTGTCAGAGCAGCCTAAGCATGAGCCTGAGGGACGTACACCGGAGAATGTTGCTATTTACTTAACCTAAGCAGCACCGATTCGATAAGAAGCTATTTTATGTATTTATAGTCATTAACGAGAGTTGCAATTCATTTAAGGAATTACTGTTTTCTTCCGTCCGGCTGATGTTCGACTTGGTGGCCAATTCAACTGTTATTTATACAGATATTACTCCTTTAAAATGACCCAATAATGGTAGTCAGCTTATTTTATTTGGCGATCGTTAGGCATGAGTTCGGTACTGCACCGAACCCCTGCCTTTTAGTTTTGCTTTAATTAGCTTGTGAATGTAATAATCGATGTATGTAGAAGTGTTCTTGTTTAAAATGTTCGATACTTTCAAATTCCTTTAATGAAGTTCTTAGCTTATTACGCTAAGTTTTTTTCGCTGCTCTCCGTTAAGTGGGAAATAGATATACAAAAGGCGATCGGTAATCTTCCCGATCGTCTGTTTGATTTGGATGATTGTAGCAAAAGATGTGCATACTCAACCTAATTAGAGAACATTCAGGAGGGATTGAGATGGGGACACAACTTGATTCTTTGCTAATCTCCGTTGATTTGGAGACCAATATTCGCAACCTTACCCAGTCTTTCAATGCTCCTGCAGATATACATACCCGGGAATTCTTTTTGCATGGAATCAAAGGCTGTTTGCTTTATCATATTGCGTACACCGATCGGGATATCTTGCAATCCAATGTGCTAAAGCCTCTCCTTAAAGCGACTGAAAAACGTCTTGAAGATGTGCTTCCCATCTTGGATATCGAGCGCGTATACGAGTTGAAGGCGGCAGCTGCAGGGATGCTTAAAGGCAAATGCGCCATCCTTCTTGATCAAAGCACGGATATTCTGCTCGCGGATGTCAGCAGTAGAAACGAGGAAAGCGCCTCCGCACCTCAAAATGAACAAACGATCCGCGGCTCTCACGAGGGATTTGTTGATGATGTGGATTTTAATAAACAGTTGATACGTAGACGATTAAAAACGACCAACCTTGTTGAACGGAATTTCATAATAGGTGCTAAAAGCCCCCATAAAATTTCAATGATGTTTATTAACGATCTTGCCGATCCGAAAGTAGTAGACGAGATTGCAACCAAAATAGCTTCCATGTCCATTGATTTTGTTAAATCTGCAGGACAGATTACCGATTTATTGGAGAGCAGTGTATGGTCGTTATTCCCGCAAATGCTTTACTCCGAAAGAACCGACACCACAGTGTCCCATTTGATGGAAGGAAGAATCGCCGTGCTGGTAGATGGAAATGCATCCGCTATTATTCTCCCTGTAACGTACTTTATGTTTTTTCAGGTCTCGGATGATCTTATTCTGAGATGGTGGAATGGGACATTCCTACGTATTCTTCGGTTTTTTAGCGTGTGGATTACATTGATGCTGCCGTCCTTATATATTGTTATCGTATCGAATCACTTTGATATTCTTCCGATCGATTTGGTTTTTTCTTTGAAAGCATCGGTGGAAAATATTCCATTCACTCCGCTCGCTGAAGCACTGTTTATGATAATCGTGCTGGAGCTGCTTCGGGAAGCTGCCATTCGGCTTCCTAAGCCGATTGCCGCAACCTTGTCCATTGTAGGCGGTCTAGTCATCGGTAGGGAGGTTGTTAGTGCGAACTTAGTCTCCACGACGATGATCGTGGTCATTTCTCTTAATGCCGTCGCTTCCTTTAGTATACCTTCTAATGAAATGCGGATTGCGCTTCGGCTTATTAGCATACCCATCATGTTCACTTCTGCTTTATTCGGTTTGGCCGGACTCGCTTTTAGTTTCAGTCTATTGCTCATGCATTTAACTAAACTCGAAACGTATGGAGTCCCCTATTTTTATCCGCTCTCTCCCTTAAATCCAGCGCAGCTTTTGCCAGCACTTATTCAGCTGCCAAGACGGTTATTCGGCCGGAAGACATCCAAGTAGGAGGGTTTCATTATGTCACGGTTTCAATTATTCGGATTTATCCTGCAAACACAAATCGGGATCGGCCTTCTGGCTTTCCCATATGAATTGCATAATGCATCCGGAGTGGACGGCTGGATCTCGCTCCTTCTGGCCGGAGGGATTATACAGCTATTGCTGCTCGCTTACATTGCTCTTTGCGGACGGTTTCCAAACCGCAATCTATTCGAATTTGCCCCTCTTCTCCTCGGCAAATGGTTCGGAAATTTGGTCACGATCCTATATGTCGTTCATTTTGCATTAACATCCTGCTTCATTCTGCTATTGGAAATGGTATTAATCCAACGATGGATTCTGCCCTACTCGAATCTTTGGCTAATTATGGTTGCAAATGGGGTCATCCTTATCTATTTTGCCAAGGAAAATATTCGGATCATTGCCCGTTACCACACGATGATTTCATTTATCCTCATATCAATGATGGCTCTTCTTTTTATTGGTCTTGATAACTTAGATTACCGGTATATGCTTCCTATCGGTGAGCAGGGCTGGCAGGCTTTAATTGCGGGCATTAAACTTTCTATATTCTCTTTTCTGGGATTCGAACTTTTTCTCGTTGTTAGTTCTGATGTAAAAACGAGCGGAAAAAGCTTGATCGCTCCCATGTTATGGGCAAATGGGGTGGCATATTTCATATATCTCATTGTCGTACTCATATGTTTCCTCAATTTTAGTCCTGAAGCCATTAGTCATGTCCCAGAGCCAGTCCCCTTTTACCTAAACGGTATTTCACTGCCTTTTGTGGAACGATTAGATCTGATTTTTCTATCCATATGGCTAGTGAAGGTAACGGCATCGTTAACGAGCTATGTCTACGCCACGGGCAAAGGTGTGGGCTACTTGTTTCATCGCAATAAGCATCAAAAAGCGATCTATTACGTGGTTCCCCTGATCTGTCTATCCGGATTGTTTTATAAATCGGAATCGGGCATTGAATACCTTACTAAATTAATTAAAATGGAATGCTATGTTGTGTTAGGTTTGCCGGTTGTACTTTTACTACTGGCTTGGTTGACCGGCAGACGGGAGGAACAGCCTGCATGAAGCGATTCATTCTTATTGGGCTAATGGCTGTTATGGTTCTACCGGGTTGCAATCATCGCAATGATTTGAAAAACTTACAACTCATCTATGCAACAGCGCTCGACTTGAATGAAAATAATGAAATTGTGACAACGGTATCGATTCAATCACCAGTCGGTAAGCAGAAAACCTCTCCGACGCAAGAGGTTGTTTCAGCTTCTAGCCCTACAATGGAAAAATCTATATATAAAAAAATCGCCATGCAGTTAGCAGGTCCGTTGAGCTCATCCAAAAATCAAGTCATGTTGATTAGCGAGAAGCTTGCGCGAAGAGATCTGGCCGCTCTTCTGGATTCTGCATTCCGCAATTCTTCTGATACCATGCTTGCATTAGTGGCGATTGTGCCTGGGAAGGCCAATGATCTGATTAGTCTCAAGCGAAGCGGTACGGACACAACAGGTGAATATTTAAGGAAAATTATTATAAGCTCCCGTGATGAAACAGTGATTCCACACGTGACCTTACATACCATTTACCCCGTTTTTTACGATCTGGGACGCGATTCTTTCATTCCGATTATTAAAAAGGTTGGCGAGAGTGCAGAAGTTGATGGCGTGGCCCTGATGCATGATCGAAAGTATACAGGTTTTTCCTTGAACGCGGATCAAACCACCTTATTACTCTTATTAAGCGGAGAACGTGGTGAACTATGCGAGATTATCCGAAAAGTCGAGGAAGAGCATTCTAAACAGGATCCTTCTCAATATATTTCCGTTAACATCGTTGGAATGAAGCGAACCAAACGCGTCTGGATAGACTCGGAAGGGAAGGTTAACGTCCGACTGCATCTCAAGTTGAAAGCTACTATTATTGAATATGGGAAAGATCACTTGACTGACAAACGGATAATTGATCAATTGAACAAGCGTTTATCGGAAATGTTAACCACTGAGACAGAGCAGATTACGAAGATTCTTCGACAATCGCATTCGGATGTGCTAGGGATTGGCCGTGATTTGATCGCTTTTCACCCCAAGTACTGGAAAAACATCGATTGGGAAACCGTCTACCCGAAGACTAATTTTCAAACTTCTATAGAAGTGAAAATTATTTCTAAAGGGATTACGAATTGATTTGGGTGAAGAAGGCCGTCAGAGTAACCTTCTCCTTCGTGTTGGCAATATCGACAAGCTCAGCGGCTTGTGTGGGAGCTATCGTGTCCATGAACTCCGTCGCCACAAAAGTAAATAAACCCCCGACGATAACAAATGCGATAGACGCGCCGCTTTCAAATCGAGTAGGAGGAGGCGCTTCTCACACCACCATACATGCGGGTCCGCATACGGCGATTTCTAAAAGGTTAACAAAGCTACAAATAACGAGAAAGCAGACTTTTCAGCCCTTTCGCTTCCCAGTAGGAAGTTGGAAGGGCGTTGTTTGTGTTTCGAGACATTTCCCACGCTCCTCTCCTGGAATTAGCCATGACAAAGCAAGCCCATTCCGGGACACATTGGAAAAAATCGAATAACATCTCATACAGAATTATCACGTTAATGCTATATAAATTACTACTGTAATAAATGAAATACACTCTACTTTTCCCCCTGTACAATGCCAAAACCACTGTATGCACTGCCTTGCGGATGAGCAATAAAAAATCTGTGTCTACTTTCTTGACCTAATACCATTTCACAAACGGAACCATTGGTAAACTGTAAATTTAATTGAATTGTACAGTTTATTCTCATTTTTACAGTATTACACTCTCTACAACTATGCCATGATTAAATTATCCGGACAAAAGGGGGAATTTTATGCCGCTGGATCGAGATTAAAGTTGGCAGCGTTTTCAATCAACTCGAATGCGGATTTATTTCGAAACCAAGGTACATAGAAGGAGGAAAGAATAATCATGAATAGAAAGATTAACAAGATCATTATCTGGATGGTTTGTTTTACGATTTATCTCTTGACGTTGGTTCCCGGCGTATTTGCAGAAAAGAATGTGAGGGATAAGGAAATGACTTTTATTGTCGCATCTAACGGAAACGATGACAACCCAGGAACGGAAGAAGCTCCTTTTCGAACATTGGAAGCGGCAAGAGACGCAATTCGTCAGCTGAGGAGCGGTTCCGGCTTGCCGAAAGGGGGCGTCAAAGTTTATATTCGTGGCGGCGAATACAATATTGACAAAACGTTTTTGCTAGAAACACAGGATAGCGGGGAGCCGGGAAAACCGATCGTGTATTCCGCTTTTCCGGGCGAAAAGGTACAGTTGATGGGCGGTGCCAATCTTCCTGCAAATTTGTTTGCTCCGGTAACGGATGAAGGAATACGGCAACGATTGCCGGCCGAATCGCGTGATGCGATCGTCCAGCTGCATTTGCCGGATCTCGGGATAACCGAGTACGGACAGATCCGCCAAGGCGGCTTCGGACCATTCAAAAACATCGTCAATCCTGAATTGTTTTTTAACCAGCAATCGATGCAGCTTTCCAGATATCCAAACTCCGATTACGTTAAAGTCGGTAATGTGACTGTTCTTGGCGGAAACCCGCGCAACTTCGCGCCGGACACACCAGGAGGAAGCGATGCCAAGGTTCAGGAAGAATTCCTAAAAGGGCATACGTTCGTTCATAGCGATCCGCGTGTGAACAACTGGATGAATACCGGCGATATATGGCTTGCCGGCTATTTTTACTGGGATTGGGCAGACGGCAACCTGAACGTCTCCAACATCAACAAAACGAATCAAACCATCTCCACGAAGACGGCGAGTTATTACGGTATCCGCGCCGGACAGCGATTCTATTATTATAATATTTTGGAAGAAATCGATCAGCCTGGCGAATGGTATTTGGACCGGACAACGGGAATTTTGTATCTCTACCCGCCATCGGATGTCCAGCAGGCGAAGATTGTCCTATCCTTATTGGATGAACCGTTAATCAAGCTGCAGGGTGCTTCATATATTAAGCTTGAAAAATTGGAATTGGGCTATACACGCAGTTCTGCAATTGAAATGGTTGGCGGTACCGACAATTTGATCGCAGGCAGCACGATTGTTCAAACCGGCGGATTTGCCGTTGTCATCGACGGCGGCACCAATAACGGGGTCATCAGTTCCACGATATCCGACACCGGTATCGGCGGGATTTCCCTGGCCGGAGGCGACCGGATCAGCTTGACTCCAGGGAACAATTATGCAGTTAACAACGAAATCTTCCGTTTTAGCCGTCTCAAAAAAACGTACAGTCCGGCTGTACAATTATCTGGGGTTGGTAACAAGGTCGCAAACAACTACATACATGACGCCCCGCATCTGGCAATATCGTTTGGCGGCAATAACCACCTGATCGAACGAAATGAAATTTACAACGTTCTTACCGAGACAGGAGACGCTGGAGCCATTTATACGGGACGCGATTGGACCGCGCAAGGGAACGTGATCCGTTACAATTATTTGCATAAGCTGAAAAACGACTCGGCCAAAGACCAAGTCGGGGTCTATTTGGACGACATGGCGAGCGGGACGACCGTATACGCCAACCTGTTCGATCAAGTATACCGGCCCATCCTTGTCGGGGGCGGAAGGAATAATGTCATCGATCACAATATTATTCTAAACTCGGTGCGTTCCATCTGGGCAGATGAACGCGGTTTGAACTGGGCCCACTATCATGCGAAGCCCGGCGGAGCACTAATGGTAAGTCTCCTTAAGATCCCTTATCAGACACCACCATGGAGCACATCGTACCCGCATTTAGTCAATATTTTGGAGGATCAACCGGCCACACCCAAATATAATGAAATCACGAACAACTTAATTTACAACACGACCATAAATTTGGAAATCGCGCCGACCGTGACGACATACGGCAAGATTGAAAAGAACTACTTTATCCTGAATGGACAAAGCTTACCGGAGGATGCCGACAAACATTTGTTCTCCGAAACGGTTAAAGTGTTTGCAACCGGCAAAGTCGGACTGTATCCGGACAAGTATCGCAAGCACGTAGAAAACAACAACAACCATTCACTCGTCAAATTGATGAAAGATTTGAAGCCTTAACGGAAACAACGCCACACATAAAACTTCAACAAAAATGAAAAAGCCCTTGCCTCTGCAGCTGGACAGAGGTAAGGGCACTTGCTCTTGCTCAGGGAATCCACGAATAGCAGGATCGAGGTCTGTTCTTACTCCATCGGATCTTCTGTTATCTCAAACCGAATTTCGCATTGAATATCCGGCTTCGGAATTTTAAGATGCAGCAGCAGTCGGTAAAATCTATTTTCGGAATGCGACCAAAGCATAAATCGGGTACCATCCAGCCAATTGGCAGGTATATCTTTCATTACCGCAATAGTTTGGAAACTTGATCTTGTTTACAGCTGTTAGGGAGCAATTTTGTCACGCGGGAGAATCGAATAACAAGATTGTCTTGTGCTCTGCTCAGTATCGCACTTCCTGCAATTCGCCATCTTCTCTCGATGAATCGGGTTACTTCCTTAGTCAGCATTGAGCCTTCTCGAAAGATTTAAAATCCATATTTACTTAACAGATATGCATCTATACTTTGCCGATCTGCATCAGATAGAGCTGAATTGTACACGAACACTTCAGCGATATCGCCGTTTATTGTATTGACATTATTTAACCCTAAACTAAAACCTGTCCATGATGCAGGGTTACTTAATCTCTTAGAGGCAAGTTGTGTTCCATTTTTAAATAATTTAGCGGATCCACTATTAAATACATAAGCAAACTTAGACCAATTATTTGCTACCAGCGTGTTTGCCCCAGGTCCATCTGTTGGCGTAATTCTGGAGCTCGTACTCGTTCCAGTATAGACTTGGCCTGTTGAAGTGGATTGAAATACAAATTGTCCCCATCCGCCGGTTGCTTGGATGGTCTGGTTATAATTCGTCACAGCTTGCGGTCTCAGCACAAATATGACTGTATTGGTATTCATATTACCTGTAACTCCCGAAGATAGGAGACTATCATTTGCCCCATCGAAACGAATAACTGGATTCCCGTTTATAACATTATTAACAAAGGTTGGCTGATACACAGCCGTGTTTTGAATCGCGTTGTTGGTATTACCAGACTGATCGGCCCAAGCACTGACCTTACCGTTGACGTCGGTTGAAATACCTGCATCAGCACTAAGCCATAGCTTGAGGTTTGCACTCGCAGGTGGCGTGAATGGTGTTGGTTTTGGTAATTCAGACTGAACACTTATGTCATCGAAATAAACAGGACCCGTCTCACCACTCCCCCAATAGTCCCCTAATCGAATGACGTTAAAACCCGTTTGAGCCGTGGAAGTTGTAACATGTATTCCATCTAAATATAATTTAACATCCGTGCCAGAACGGTAGTCGAAAGCTAAACTATGCCATCCTGTTGTTCGATCGATAGTGGTCGGGGTGTTCGAACTGCCAACGCGGTAAACATAATAATCCGTTGTTGTAAGGGTATCTACACCCATGCCGACTGGGGTGGATGACGTGCCTTTATCGACAAAAGCCGATGTTCTCAAAGTGTTATCGTCTGCATTATCGTAAAACCACACAACGCCGACTTGATTAGTCGTTGCACCCATCGAATGTTGGATGACATCTATGTCTTGATTTACTTCGTAGCTATTGCTGCCCCCATGCTGTACATAAGTGCTCGTACTTGCAGTACCGCTAACGGTTGTCCAGTTGCTGAAGCCGAGTTCAAATCCGTCAGTGAAGACTGGAGAGGTTGGTGGTTGAAGAACATCTGTAATACTGACATCGTCAAAATATACAGGCCCCGTAGTTCCATTCCCCCACCAATCCCCAAAGTTAATGGTATTGAAGTTGGTCACACCGGTTGGCGAAGAAACCAGTATCCTATCGATATATAAATCGACTTTAGTGCCCGATCTATAGTCCCATGTGAACTCGTGCCATCCCGTTGTCCTTTCTTTCTGAGTTATTGTGTAGGTATCATCAACACGTACGACATAATTTTGCAGCGATGTTGGAGTGTTCACACCAATAGCTCTATAACCCGATGATGTTACGTTGGCAAGTGTTTGCATAGATAGATCGGAACTATCATCATAAAACCAAAGAGATACCACTTTATTATAGTTAGACTCGAATTTTTGCCTAATCACATCCGTGTCATCATCTAATACATAACTGTAACTGCCTGAATGTGCTTTAGTTGTACTTATTGCTGCATTGCCAGCCTCTGGAACCCAATTCATTAGACCGTTCTCGAATCCTTCAAACTCGTATATGGATTGATATCTACTAAGTGGTGCAGGTCCATCTCCTCCATCTACTCCAGCGTTATCTATAATCGCTTGTGCAGTAGTATCCCAAGCATTGTTGTCTACTGCATAATTATTTGCTACAACGTTGGTTCCACCTGTTTTCCTTGTTGACATCCCCGACGAATAATAATTATAGAAAGCATCATTATAGTGTGAATTTAAAAAGTCAGGTGTGTATCCAGAATTGGTCATGTACCAAGTAGAATTAACAGAGTTCAAATTACTAGTTACATTGTTGGTTGTATAAAAACCCTCACTTCCATTGTCAAGATAGATATAAGCATTGCTATTTTTTTGTCCATACATGTAGTTATTGTAGATTTGAGACCCTTGCTGAATGCCAAGTGTATAGATGGCTCCACCATCTTTCTTTACTTTCAAATAATCGTGTATAAGGTTATGACTGATCCTATTATTTTTGGCAATTGTTGGCCCAAATTGGTCAACGGCTCCCCACCCAAATCCGATAGAAATTCCGGTATATGGCAAATTGTACAAGGTATTATGTGTTATAACTGTACCTTCTGTGAACCCAACAAAAATACCAACGTTATCAGCGTACTCCACACCTATATTGGTTATCATATTATGTGAAACCATGTTATCTTTCACAATATACCTTGGATCTGTTGGGTGATGATCGATATCAGGATGAACCCCGCCAATGTTAATACCATTTCCAGAAAGGTCCGAAAAGTAATTATGATCAATCTTATTGTTCTGACTGCCTTTATCCATATTGAGGCCTGCATTCCCCATGTGTGTAAACGTACAATTCTGTACGGTAACATTCTTTGCAGAACTAAATGTCACTCCTGCAGGTGTTACAAATTTGTGATTGTTAGCATCTACTTGACTAAACACAACAACTCCTGCTTGATTATCCGGGTAGCTGTAATCCCCGTTAGGCATTAACCATGTATTGTAAGAAAACGTAATACCATCTAAAGTGATATGTTCAACCGGGTTATCTACGGTTCCAGCACCGGAAACTAATGTTTCGAGGGTTGCAGCGACGATAGACGAAGAAGCCATGTTCTCCCCAGTACGAGGCTTATAATACAGATATCCAGAAGTACGATCCAGATACCATTCTCCATCTGAATCTAATAATTCATAAGCATTCTCAACCCAAGCGGCGCTAGTTGGTTTTCTACTATCTTTTATAGCATTAAACCCAAGTGGTTTGGCTGTTATGGATGTACCACTAATAGAGCTGACTCCGAAGCGAAAACGCTCCCAATCATTTTCGGAAACAATTTCAATATTGCTGACATTCCCCCAAGCTTCCATATTCGAGTAAAATCCAGTTGATGGCGTTGTATATCCAATAGTTCTTGTTACAGGTGGTGTTCCAGTAGTTTCAGTTGCTATATTAATTCCCGGATTGTCTTCCCCCCTTGCCCGGACAGCTCTAACACCATCCACATACAGTTGTCTTGTATCCAAGGAAGTACCCACATTTGCTTTATAAATAGTGTTGCCTGCATCATGGAGGGTCCACTCTGTAACTGTAGTTCCACCACTTATGATAGGCGTACTACCGGTATTAGCTTTGTATATGACATTAAATCCGCTCGTACCAGAATCCTGGGAGGTGAAGATTAAGGTAGAAGTCAAATTGTAGGTTCCCCCCATTAGAATGACTTCAATATCTCCTGTCATATTGCTATTAATAGCTCTTACAGCCGTTTGTGCCTTTTCTATGGTCTGAAAAGGTTGTGATTGGGTACCTGGATTCGTGTCATTTCCAGTAGGCGAGACATAAAATGTCGATAGTACCGAAGCGGAAACCGGCATAGGGACAATGACTGAAGTGAACATACACATGAATATAAACACGGGCATACAAGTTAGAAAAAATTTTCTCATGTATTACCTCTCCTTTAAATATGATGAAAGCGATACCAAATATTTGAAACGATAGATATCTATCTAACAACCTCACCTCCCTCTAACACAATGACTTATGTCCGACACGAGTCCCATTGCTCGTATCGGGCTATTTTTCGTCTCAATGTGCAGGGAACGTCAAACAGGTTACAGTGCTGCTTTCAATCAAGAAATCATTGTTATTAGTAAGGTAGATCCTTTGGCGGTGGGAAAACGAATTAACCTCTCGTCGAGATAAATAGGGGCAACCAAAGACGTACGTCCCGTTGCCCACACATTGGTTAAAGCATGCGCAACAAAACCGTTTGCTCCGTAAACTGTTTTGGCCGTTTTACGCCCATTGATTTGCAATCGCTCCAAGAAATCAAACAACGGCTCGTGGCACTCTGACAGATTGCAGGACTCAGCAATCCAGTAATTCATTTGCAGTTTAATATTAAGATGATAATCCGATTCCCATGGCGGAGAAAAACTCTCATTCCAAATCCTTTGCAGGTTGGTCGGCAAACAGCCCGGTCTCGAGCTGGCCATGAGCAAATAGCGGCATTATTGGAAGAATAACGCCTCCAAACCGAGATCCTTCTCGCCTAACTACACGCGCTTCAATCCTTCGTTTGTAGGCATTTGTGATAACATATCCACGTCTTCATCTGTAAGCTCCAACTCTACTCTGTCGAATAAAGCCCGGTGGTCTCTAAGCCATAGTTTAAGGTTCGAACTTGCAGAAGCTACATATGGAGTCACTTGCACTTCAGTCAATGACAGAATGTTGGAGCCGGGACAATGTTGCATCGGCAGGAGCACTGCAACCGTATGCTGTTGTAAAGGTAAAGGCAACGCCGGAATCTACATCAATCGCATTGAAGCATACCTTCGTATCCTTGTTGACCCATGCCTGCTGCGCATCATCCGTTGTAATCCGGAGGCGTCAAGTCTGCTGATTCACTGCCCCATACAATCTAAGTTCAGCCATATTACCGAACCATCCACTCGGATTGTAAATACGGATATAACGGTACGGCCCGGAGCCACTAATCGCCAATTTTTGCCACTCCGCTGTAGACACCGCTGCATTCGAGAGAGTCGTCCAATTCGCGTTATCGTTGGATCCCTGGACCACTGTTCCATTAATTCTGGTATATAAATTTTGGTCTTGTCTTCCCAGCAGCTCTACACTCGAAAGCGTGGCTTGATTGCCTTCCTTAAAATCAAAGGTAATATAGCTTCCCGATCCGCCGCCGTTTAAGCGGAAATCGGAATTCGTACTTGAATTATAATCGAATAAAAAATTCACCTGTTTCAATGTTTCTGCTGCAGTTCTTCCTGAAGTAGAATCGACTAAATTGGCGATATTCGACACATTACGAATCAAATCCGACTCGTCGGCAAGGTACAGAGTGGCGTCAGCTGCTGTAGAAACCGCCGGGTATCCATCCGTTCCATCTTGTAGCTTGTAATTAATAGCGTATGTTACCGGTCCTGTTGCTACATTCGGATTCAAGGTCGCCACTGCGGTCCAGTTGATATAGTCTTGCGTGCTAACTGTTGCGTCTTGGCCTTGAATCGCAACCTTGACGTTATTAATAGCTTCTCTTGCATTGAAGGTTAATTTTACCGTGTTGCCTGGAATAATCCTGTTTTTGACGTTTTGAATTGAACGCATCGAAGCCGATGCGATTTTGTTGTGGAATGTAACAATGCCATGAAATCTCAGCTCAGCCATATTGCCAAACCATGCATTCGGATTGTACATACGGATATAACGGTACGGTTCGGAGCCGCTAATCGTCAATGTTTGCCACGCCGCTGTAGACACCGCTGCATTCGAGAGAGTCGTCCAATTCGCGTTATCGTTGGATCCCTGGACCACTGTACCATTAATTCTGGTAGATAAATTTTGGTCTTGTCTTCCCAGCAGCTCTACACTCGAAAGCGTGACTTGATTGCCATCCTTAAAGTCAAAGGTAATATAGCTTCCCGCTCCGGAACCGTTCAGACGGAAATCGGAATTCGTGCTTGCATTGTTGTCGAATAGATAAGTCACTTGTTGCACGGTTTGTGCTGCAGTTCTTCCTGAAGTGGAATCAATTAGATTACTGAGATAAAGCGGTGCTGTAATTGTATCAAGTGTACTGATGGTTTGTCCGCTAATCGTAATCGTTGCGGAGCCTTTTACACCGCTGCCGTCAACGGCTGTTACAACCACCGTCACTATCCCGTCTTTTGAAGCTGTCAGCAATCCATTGGAATCGATCACTGCTTTATCTGTCGCTGTTGTACCATCTTCTTCGTAGACGCTCCATGTGATACTTTGGTCCACGCCTGCAGGCAGAACATTAGCCTGCATTTGCAGCGAACCATTCTTGGCAGAGATCGCATTCGCGCCTCCTGCTCCATTTACAGAGATCGAAGTAGCCAGAGAATATTTGGTTTTCAAGTATGCTTCTACACGTTGCCTATCGGAATCCAATAAGGCGGTATTGTAAACAAGCACCTCCGCGATATCTCCGTCTATCGTGCTGCTATTATTTACACCTAGCTTAAATCCAGTCCATGGTTCAGCTAAATATAAAAACTTATAAGCAAGCTGATTTCCATTCTTGTATAATTTCGTTGATGCGTTGTTAGTTACATACGAAATAGTAAGCCAATTATTCGGGACTAACGTATTAGCACCAGGGCCGTCTTCAGGAATCATCCTCGAACTCAATCTAGGTCCGGTAAATATACTCCCATTGGCTGATGTAGTAAATGAATATTGTCCCCATCCGCCTGCTGCACCAATGGTCTGGTTAAAACCCTTCACAGTCTTAGGTTTAAGCACAAATATCACTGTAAATGAATCCATATTCCCCGTAACACCACTGGATAACAGATTGTCATCTACACCATCAAACCTGATGACCGGGTTGCCATTAAATCCATTGCTTACTAAGGTCGGCTGATACCCGGCAGTTGCTTGAGCCGCATTGTTGGCACTTCTTGATTGATCTGCCCATGCACTTACTTTGCCATTCCCATCACTTGTCACTCCCGCATCCGCTCGAAGCCATAGTTTAAGGTTCGAACTTGCAGGAGGCTCATATGGAAACACTTGTACTTCAGCCAATGACAAATAGTTGGTGCCGGTTAGTTGAATTTTGACATATCTACCTTTTACCCCTATTGCATTTACTGTCGTACTTGGATTCGGATAGGTCGTCTGATGGTTGGTCCATACCGTATTTTGGTTTTGATCCAGTATAGAGACATTGTAATCGCCTAGTCGGTTCATACAACAAACATCGGTTCTATTGAATATTTTAATATTGCCAATACTTTGATTGCTTCCAAGATCAACCATCCACCATGGCTGGGCTTCATAAGTCGAATGCGTAACCGAACCGCCGTTAAAAGTACTGTTCGTATTTCCATCTACAGCAAGGCTTGCATGTTTGCCATAGAGTGTTGAGCTTTGCGTGGCAGTTTTGCCATTAGCTAGATTTATAGGACCTGTAACCGCTGCGCTCAGTTCGTTCGAATTGGCACTTACCCCCACAGCGCTGTAGGTAGATATAACAAAATAATAATTGCCGGATATCAAGTCCGTGAAGGTGTAGTCAGCACTGATATACGGTACGGTGATCGTATAATTGTAGTTTCCAGGCGTTGTGCCGTACTTAATCTTATAACCCGTTGCGTTGCCGTAATTGGACCAGTTCAACGTCACTTGTCCGTACTCTGATGTTGCAAGGTTTAACGTAGGTGTGGCAGGCAATGCCGGAGCTCCAAACTTAAATTTGGCATTGAACGTTTTTCCGTGTGATCCGTTTACATTCACCGTCATTTTAATTGTTGGACTCAACTGGGTTACCTGGATTCCCGGGTCCAGCTTGATGATGCCTGTAGCGCTCTTATTAATCTCAATGTTGATTGTTCCTGTATTGGCCTGCGTCGGGTCAGAAACCCCTACATCGATAGTACCTGTCGATTGCAACGTTGTGACCGATGCTTTTTTATCGCTTGTAAGGAAGCTCGATCCGTTAACGTTCACCGTCTTGGTGATATCGTTCCAAAAATTCGCTCCTACTGCGTTCAGAGACGTATCGTGCACAGCCTGCACATCCGTTGAATTTTCCAGGATGTTGATATCCGGATTGCTTGCATAGCTGGCCATATCCGCAGCGCTCTTATTCGGCAGCACTGCATAGGCATAGGATGCGTTCGTCGGGTTCGAGCCGTGTTCGAATGCAAGACTCATAAAATGATTCGTATACTGAGTGCTATTTCCAAATGATCCAATTTCGGACCACGCGCCCGTTCTTGACTCGCGCAACCCGTAAAGATTAGTCGTTCCTGGGAAATAGTAGCCGATATCGGATCCAGCCACATTCCCTTCCAGATGCGCCCAGTTCACGCCGCTCATCGTTTCCGACCATCCGAGCGCATTCGATTTGGTCGTTCCGTTTACCGTCAGCGCGTTGTTGCCGTTGCTATTCAGCATGCGGTTTTCGACAATCGTCTCCACATTGGCGTTGTTTGTATTCGTAATGCCTGCTCCAAGAGCGACGATGTTATCTCCGAACATAAACCACGATTTCTTCCCCTGCAGCGGGCTGCCCGTAACCTTGGTAAGGGAAAATTGCATGCCGGCCGTACTGTAAAGCCCCTCAACCGATGATCCCCCCGCCCAATTATAAGAGTTGAAATAAGGGTGAGATTGTTTCGGGTTCCCGCTCGTGCCATCTGTTGTCGTTCCCGGCAAACGGTAACTATTGACAGTCGGCCAGTAATTACTTGAATACTGAGTCAAATCATTGTTATACAGGTTGGTCATGCCAAGGCCGGTCCAATAGCCTTTAAGGTTCTCACCGTTCATAACTTCTGCAGCTGAGATACGATCCGAAAACAAGCTAAGTCCGAATCCAAAGCCTGGACGTCGATGAATTGCGCGATCCATACTTGCAAATACTTTGCTTTGGATCAACTCGCCGCCCGGCGTAATCAGAGAATCGTTCATTATCGATTTCAGAAGCGTAATATCAGAAATAGAGCCACTATAGGAGAAGGTGGTGTCTTCCTGAATCCATGCTTTAGCCATACTATTGAATAATGCCGCTTTATCCGGTGGCGCTGTTTGAGCCAAGCGTAGAATCGAAATGATTATCGCTTTGCCAGCCCCATGATCTCCCGATCCTGGTCTCGAAATCGCTCTCCCTCGTACCATGTCCATCGTGGCGCCTTTATACATCAGCGGTTGTACAGATTCCGTCACCAATTTATACATGTAATTGACATTGGGATCGGTAACTGTCCATGTTGAACCATGTAATAGATACAATATTTTAGACACACTATCTAATAAAACACTCCCGTAGCTTCCTGTATACGGAACAAAATTGTGGAAAACATATGAACCGTCCTTATAATATCCATCTCCTGCGGTAACATCTTTGAAAATCGCGCTGAGTGAATCCCGGGCAGCGCCGATTTTGGCACTGGACTTGCCGAGTACACCCCGAAGAGCTACAATTAATGCTCTATCCGCTCGGTTGGCCCCTGTAGATACATATCCCTCCCAAAGGGTCGGATCGGCTGCAAACCGGTCAAGTGCCCTAATATAATTGCTAACTTGCGTTGCCGTTAATTGATCATACATAAGAACCATGGTATTGGCCAATGTAAGAGGTGCACCAATCTCCAAATCCCAGGCGCTACACACAGCGCTGCTCACAGGCGGTATATTCTCATTATATTTATTCGTATATATCCAGTCCAAAGCGTTGATGATGTCAGTCTTTAACTCCTCGTTTTGATAGAGGGCGGAGCCTTTTGTGGCATAGGCATGCGCCAATCCTCTTAAACGTGAGAAATTTGAGAGTGGCGAACAATTGGCTGCTGTATCACTCCATAAATAGGTCCTGTCCGAAGCTGTATTCAGGGTATCCCAGAACCCCGAAATGACCAACTGCGGTTTAAAGGAAGCGCTTTCTTTACTGTTTAAAGAAATCGTCTTGTCTTCGTCTCCATCGGTGAATAGCATAAATGAAGCGGCGCCTTCCAATCTCTGACTACCAACAAAACCGGTTACATCAAATTCATAGTAGCCGGCCGTGTTGTTGACATAAACTGACGATAATACGGAGGATGCGGTAGTTGGAGCGTTATTCCAAGTAATCCCCGATTCGGTCCAGTCATTAGAGGTGCCTATTACTTTTACTGCAATACTCGTCGTATCCTGAATGTTGCTGCCGTATACTCTCAATGTGACTGAGCTTGCTGCCATAACAGTGGAGAGATCGAATTTGAGATACGTTTTTCTGCTGTTATCGGTAACTGTACTATCCTTGACGATCAACGAGGTGTCGCTTCCATAATTCGTATCACCGTACGAACCGTCTCCAACATAAGCATCAGCCGAAGGCTCTAATACATTATTGTATGAGACACCATAGGTGATGCCTGTAACTGTATTCGCAATATCCGGATCCGTAATAGGTGTATTGTAACGAGAGTTTCCGGTGAATAAGTCGAACCACTTCATCCGGAGCGTATCATATTCGTCAGCAGCGGCGAAAGCTTTCTCTGTGAATGCTTCCCTTGTAATAAAAGGTATGAAAAGACCCGTAAGCATCGTCATGAGAACAACAACACTGATCCTCTTTAGATTGTATTTGAGTGTCATCTTTGAACCACCTCTCAAATTAATAAATTCAGGAGCCAGCTTTGGATAGCATAATTAGTAGAGAACCTCCGCCACTCGCACCACATAATCCACCCCATAGGGATAACCTGTCGCTTGCAAGCAAAGCACGCCTTCCTCCAAATTTTGCACAAATGAAAGCTCTTCGCGGTTGTCAAGCCAGACGATCGACTGAATCGGCTGCTTCAACCCTTGAAATACTCTCGGACCAATTCCACTATTACCTACCGTAACATTGGCATGCCCATCTATCTTCAGATGATAGATAAAAAGAAATGTACGTTCGGCAGATGTCTCAAGCGCAAAATCATCCCCGCTCCCCGCAATGCCGCAGGGCATTCCATCGTATATGGCCTCTCCAAATACATCGACCCATTCACCAATGGTCTCTAGAATTGCCGACTGAAGCTTGGGTATCGCTCCACTCCCGGTGGGCCCTATATTAAGCAGATAGTTAGACCCTACCTTCCGGCTAGCGCATAGCGTCTCGATGAGCTCCTTGGGAGATTTTACATTGAAGTCAGATCGACCATAACCCCAGTGTCCGTTGATCGTCTGACACATCTCTGTAGTTACGTACTTGCTCATCCCTTCCCGGTTCAGCGGTGCCGGACATACTTGCTCGAAAGTAACACTATCTAGCTCAGGATGTCCAAGCTCTCCCTGATTGGATAAGCCGGTATTATTTATGATCATCGCATTTGGCTGATAACGTCGTATCATCCCATAAAGTGCATCCTCCTTCCAGTCCTCCCCCTTCCGGCTCCAGTTCCCATCAAACCATAAGCCGCCGATTTCCCCATAATTTTTGCACAATATCTCGACCGACTGCTGTAAATAATTCAGATAAGCGTCGAAATCCCCATTAAACGAGTCTTGGTACCAATCCAAAGTCGTATGATAAAAGAATGGTATAATCCCTTCTGCCCGACAGCCTTCCACAAATTCCGCAATCAGGTCACGCTTCGCTGCACTATGCGGTGCATCGTAATCATTAAGCCCCCTCGTATCATATAAAGAGAAGCCATCGTGGTGCCGCGTGGTCAACGTAATGTATTTCATCCCCGCCTTCCGGGCAAGCTTGGCAATCGCTCTTGCATCAAACTCCTCCACGGTGAAAGTATCCTGCAGCTTGCTATACTCTTCCTTAGGGATGCGATTAAGGTGCATCGCCCATTCCCCTTGTCCAAGCTGTGAGTAAAGCCCCCAGTGGATAAACATCCCGAAGCCCAGTCGCTCGAAGCGGCTTACATGTTGAGATGGAATTGGAAAATTTAAACTCATATCAAAATCCTCCTTCAAATTACAAAATATTGTATTATGTCCGGACCTTACTCAATCCACCTAGATCGGAGTTAGCGTGAATCCTGCCCGGGCCCGGGATCAAATTGGCAGTGAAATCGTCATCGATTGATACACTGGCGGTCGTATTTAATTGAATCTCTTTATTTTCCACACTGTTCACAACCAAATCCATTAAGCCTTTCTGGTTAAAAACGCATCCGACCAAGTTGATTCTGGTTTTATAATACTCTGTCATGGCCTTGTTTCCATGGAACGAGATACTATTATTTTTAAAGCTGGAATTTGTAATGGTTAACACATCAATCGGTGTATTAATCGAAGCGAAAGGAATCTTTTGATCATGCAGCACACGAATATTTTCGAATACCAGTTGCTCCTGGTGAGGGACTGGAGCACCAGGATAATACGAACGACTGTACTTGTCATTGTCAAAATGTACAGAAAAACCAATTCTCGCTTTATATAAGAAAATACTCCTGAACGTCACATTTCGAACCCCTGCGGTGTAGACCACATCATCTTGAACCACGGTCCAATTGATATCGTCAATGACCATAGAGCCACTCTGATGAACGGGCTGCGTATTCGATACGTAAGCCTTATTATCAGCGTCTGCTTTGACACGGTATAGACGGCCGCTCGAAACCACCGTATCCGACTTTTGTACAACCATTCCCGTCTCCCAGTCCTTCCAAGCTCCAGCTAAAATACGGCAAAAAAATCCCATTGCATCATTTTCCTTACTTCGAGCCAAGTCATGACAATTCTCAACAACACCATCCTCAATCCAGCCGAGTTCCGGATTTCCGACGTCGTAATCATGTGCGTTTAGCGCTACGGCATCGTCATAGGTTTGAAAGATTCCATTGCAAATATGAAAGCGTTTTCCCCTTCCGAGATGGACCCCGTCTTTGTCACCTTTGATCATGACATCATGAATTATGATGTCTTCAAATGTGCATATCTGTATGCCATACTGCATTTTACCTAAGTCCATGCAGCGAAAACGCTCAATTCTCACATCTTTAACATAGAAAAGAGCAAGTTGCCCATGCAAGCCAAAGACGTCATCAAACGTTCGAATATCCATCCCATTCACAACAATATGAAGATTCTCGATCGAGATCTGCTCGTCGTATGTTTTGGTTAGAGCCCCTTTGTTCAGGATGACATGAGAGTATGGGCCCTCCTCGTCTTCCTTTTGCACAAAAACATTATTTCCCATAATCAAAGTCGTATAACTTCCAATGTAAACGGTCCGTGCCAGCTTGTAAGTACCCGGACGACTTACCATGATCGTTCCGGACGCATCCAGAGCTTTTTGAAGAGCTATGGCGTTATCGATCCCCGTCGATTGAGGCGAGAATCCAAAATCAGCTGCATCGATAAATAGACTCATATTCATATCTCGTTCATCCTTTCAATCAGTCATTTTTTAAAAATAGCAGGCTCTATCTAAGTAGAGCCTGCTATTTACTTCACTACTTCTGCCACTACTTCAAGTAAAGACGATTGGCTGCCTCTGTTGCTTCATTGCCCCATTCTTTCTTCCATTGTTCGATAAATTTGTCGAAATCGGCAAGTGATTTGGAGCCAATGATTACTTCAGCAAACATCCGATGCCACTCCTCATACTTGGTCTTTCCTTTAACATCCAAATTCTCTCCCGATGGGGAAGTTAGAGGGCCATTCACTCGACTAATTGCCCAGTCATTATTTGCTTGAGAATAATAACCGGCAGGATCCTCAGCATGTTTCTCAAGATTATCCAAGTAGGTCTTATTTTTGGTTGTTTTTACCAAATCCCAGTTTACACCAGGTGATCCACTTGCGAAGAACCATCCAAAACCTTCCTTTACATTGCCGTCCGCATTGTTCAACTCTTTCTTGATAACAGGTATTCCATCAACGATATCATACGTTTTTCCTTGTATTCCGAAGTTTTTTAGCATGTAGATTTCTTCATCGTTAAACAATTTGTCAACGACACCCATTACGGCATGCAGCTTGTCCGGATCCTTCTCAAGCTCTTTGCTAAAGCTGACTCCTTGTTTGCCAACAAGCTCGTAAGCGTTAAGTGCTGGCTTAACACCATCCTTCCAATTAGGATATGGAGCCCATTGAATCTTGACCTTTGGATTTTTTGCAGCTAATTGATCGAACATGGATCCTGGGGTATAAGGTGCAGTAATAACATTGTCAAGCTTTGTGTATTGGAAGGAAACTGTATTCCCGTTAATCCATTCATTATTAAGTGCAGCTACATCCATGGTAATCCATTCGGGATTAATATAACCCGCCTTGTACCAACTAGATAGAAGCTCAAGTGCATCGCGCATTTCTGGAATAAAAGGTCCAAATACTAGCTGGTTGTCCTTTTTTTGCCACGAATCGTAGGATGTTCCGAAAGCAGCGATGAAAGTATAGAACGATTGGTAGATCAAGTCTTTGCCTCGAGCTGTAATGGGATATTTGTCAGGATATTTTTGTTTATATGCTTTAAGGAACACTTCCCAATCATTAAGCGTTTTGGGCAGCTGCAACCCAAACTCATCCAACAAGTCCTGACGGATGACAAGGCCATAGGGGTAAGTCAACTCTTTATTCCCCATTGAGATCGTTGCTAATTTTCCGTCAACAGAGAAACGATCCCACATTTCCTGTATATCGTAACCATATTCCTTATATTGTTTGGTCGCAGCCTCATACATAAGCGGCATGTATTTTTCCAGATCCTCTACCGTAAATTTCGCTGTCCCGTTCTTCTTTATTTCTTCTGATGTGATCCCAAAAACGTCCGGCAAATCGTTCGAGGCATAGTAAAGATTCAGCTTATCTTGGTAGCTGGTATCAGGGACTGCCGTAACCTCCAAATGATGTCCGAGCTTCTCTGAAATAGCCTTCATGGCCTCCGAGTCTGGATTCGGTTGGATGCGTGAAGAAAAGATTTTAATCGTATACTTTTTCGGATCTGCTGGCTTATTTGTTTCTTCAGTCTTTGAAGTATTTGTTCCTGAGCTGCAGCCGGCTAACAACCCCATGGCGACTATCATTGCCATTATTGCTGATACCACATTTTTTCTCTTCATTGTTTGACCCTCCTCTATTGATTTTATTATATAAAGGCTTTGCCCTTACATATTGCTTAAACTTGCACAGGATTCAGCCTTTGACGGCACCAACCATGATCCCTTTGACAAAATATTTTTGTAAAAATGGATAGACGCATACGATCGGCAAGATGACGACCATAAGAATTGCCGCTTTAATCGATTCGGGCGTATACTGCTGACCTTGCATATCGGCAACGTTTGCAGCAAGCAGAGGATTCATCCCCGACATCTGGTTGGCATCGCTAAGCACTTCACGCAATACAATCTGCAACACTTTGATATTGTTGTTCGTTATATAAATAAGGGCATCAAACCATGCGTTCCAATGGCCAACCAGTGTCCATAATGTAACGGTCGCAATGACAGGAGCGGAAAGCGGGATAATGATCCGAAAGAAAATGAACAGATCATTGGCTCCGTCCATGCGCGCGCTCTCCTCCAACTCATCCGGAATGGAATAGTAAAAATTTCGTAATATGATGATATTCCAAGCGGTTACAAGACCAGGCAGGATAAGAGCCCATACTGTATTCGTAAGGTGGAGGTTCTTAACCAAAAGGTAAGTCGGAACCAAGCCTCCCCCGAAAAACATCGTGAAAACCACGATCCACATCCAAAATTTCCGTCCCCAAAAATATGTCTTTGCAAGCGGATAAGCCATCATCGAGGTCACGAGCACAGTGAGCAGCGTACCTACGATCGTACGATAGGTCGTCCAATAGTAAGCCTTGAAGATCGTATCCCCGGAAAATATTCGTTTGTAGGCGTCAAGTGTAGGATGCAGCGTATAGAGATGCAAACCGATGAGCTGCGCTTCGGCCGGTTGGCTAAAGGACAGAACCACTTGCTGCCAGAAGGGATAAAGAATTGTAAGTGACAATAACATAAGAATCGTAATATTCATGAAATCGAAGATCTTCTCCGATTTGTTCTTTCGTATTTTCATCGATTGCTCCTTTCTACCAGATCGAGTGGTTAGTGAATTTACGGACAAACCAGTTACTTAATACAACAAGAATCATTGCAATGACCCCCTTACAGAGTCCTACTGCCGTTCCGAAGCTATATTGAAAATCAGCAAGCCCAATACGATATACATAAGTATCGATAATATCCGCCACGCCATAAACTACTGGATTGTATAAGTTCATTACTTGATCAAAGCCTGCATCAAGCACATGCCCAAGCTGCAATATAAACAGAATGCTGATTACGGGAAGCAAGCTAGGTAAGGTAATATGCAGCATTTGCTTTAACCGACCAGCCCCGTCTATTTTTGCAGCCTCGTAAAGTTCTCCGCTTATACTGGCAATAGCTGCCAGGTAAATAACACTTCCATAACCAAACTCTTTCCAAATGTTTGAGGTCACTAAAATGGTAAGAAAAGGACCAGGCTGTGTGAGCAGAACCTCTGTTTTCCAATTGAATAGGTTAGCAATCAATCCATAAAGACCATAGCTGGGCGATAATAATTGAAAAATCAATCCAGAAATAACGACCCAGGATAAGAAATGGGGTAAATACGCAATGGTCTGAAAAATCCGTTTTGCTTTCTCACGCACCACTTCATTTAACATTAATGCAAACACTATAGGCGCAGGAAAAGCAAAAAGCAGATTTAATAAACTGAGCCTTAGCGTATTGAAGAGCACGTGCATGATGGAATCTGATTGGAAAATCCGATCGAAATATTTCATACCTGCCCAAGGGCTCCCTAGGATCCCATCCATCGGATTAAATTCCTTGAAGGCTAACACCACTCCGTACATAGGGATGTATTTAAAAACAATAAAATAGATCAATCCCGGCAGCAGGAGCAGAAACAGGTACTTTTGCCTGGCAAGCTGGTTAAATGTTTGGGCCAGCTTCGTCTTGGGCACAACCACGGTCTGCTTATCTACTTGTGCCAACTGTTGGTTCATCAGCGGTTCCTCCTTAGCTTTGTACCTTATTTTAACAATCAGCACACTTAATTGAGAATGATCGTATTATGCATTTCATGATCGAATCATACCTGACCACATCTTTTTGCAGGTGACGATACGAAATAAGACCCCAAATGGGGTCTCAATTTCAAGCTATCTTGGTTTTCCGCTTGAGAATTCTTTGGGACTGATGCCCGTTACCTTCTTGAACATGCGGCTGAAGTGCTCGGTGCTTCCGTAACCGACCGCTTCAGCGATCTCGTAAATTTTATACAATCCTTCCGTCAGCAGTACTTTGGCTCGCTCAATCCGGTATTGATTCAAGTATTCAGAGTAGTTCACACCCAGTTCCTTCTGAACCAGTCTGCCAAGATAAGCGCTGGATATACCGAGATGCTCTGCAGCAGACTGTAAAGTGACCTCATCTTTGAAATGTCCTTGTACATATTTGATTAGTTGCCTGACCTGACTGTTCCCGGTTTCCATCCCCTCTGCGATTCGTTCCAGAATTTCTTGCAGTCGGCGATTCAAATCTGGTATGGCTTCTTGATCGTAGATATACTCGTTAAAACTTTGAATCAGGTCATCGCATACATTTCTCATCCCATACTTTTCTACGAAATCCGTCAAAACAAAGGTATATTTCTCATAAAGTCGCAGCATATCGCGAAAGTTTTCCGGAGTCACATGATCAGGATGTACAAATAAAGATTCCGGCGTTTTCAATAACAGCTGAGGATGGAACGCTGACAACGCATTGCGCAGAAGTTCCACTCTTTCGTAACTATTATATGGAGCAGCAACATTTTGTCCTACCCCTGTTTTTTGAATATCCTCATCAAAAAATAACTTGCCTTTTCCCTGAATAAAACGGAATTGACATGCCTCCATCGCTTGTACATATAACTTAGGAACGGTGTCTACTCCCGGTTTCTCCATACCGAAGCCGCCTGAAATCCGAAGGCGGAAGTAATGTTCGAGCGAGGACGATAGACTTGAAAACAAATGTATCCATCTTGATTTTTCTAGGTCGCTCTCTAAATTCACGATGTTAATTAGAATAACGAACGTTCCGGATCCGTTGTAGAAAAGATCTGCTTCCCCTGCATTATCCAATATTTCTTCCATCACATTCGTAGCCGCAAAAGCTAACAGCTGCTCATTTCCATTCCATCTTAGTTCAAGCAGTTTATGAAAATTATCTGCCGCCACGTAAAGCATGGCATGGCGCCCTCGGTCATAACGAATATTTAAGTAGTCCTTCCTCTGTGCCAGAAACTGTTCCTCCGTCACATAACCGATACAGAATCCACGAAGAAGCTGCTCTCTGATGTGTCTCCGATTGCGGAACAGCTCATTGTCCGCATCCTTCAAGCGGTTCAAATCTGCCTCCGAAAACCCTTCCAGCTTCACAAGCTGGTCCAGTTCCTTGCGCTCTGTATCTAACTGCCTTGCGAGTGTGTTCAACAAGGTAATAAAGGAGCTTGGATCCAGCTCCGTCTTTAATATATATTCCGAGGCACCCAGTCGCATGGCCTCCCGAACCAGTTCAAAATCATTATAAGAGCTCAGGATCACCGCTTTGGCATCACAGCCCAGCTGCCTTACTTGTCGAATGAGTTCAAGACCGTCCATGAAAGGCATTTTGATATCGGTCACTAGCAGATCTGCACCGTTAATTTTTATTGCCTCCAGTGCTTGTACCCCATCAAAAACTTTGGCAGTGACCACGTAACCATGTTGTTCCCACGGAATAAGCTGATAGACTGACTTCACCACCATCCGATTATCGTCCACTATAATGACTTTTTTCAAGGGATGGCCCTCCTTCTTTGTATATGCAGGGCAATCGAACCAAGGCCTCTGTACCCTTGCTTGGGATACTGATCAACGTTACCCCATACTGGGGACCGTAATACAATTTCAAGCGTTTGTCGACGTTCTGAACCCCGATTTTGTTTAAACGGTCTGGCAGTCGATCCTCCCCTGACATAATTTCTTCGATTCTTTCTTTACTCATTCCCACGCCATTGTCACAAACAGATATGACTAGCTCCTCCCCCTCCTTCCTTACCTTTATGGACAAGATAGGATCTGCTGGGGCCGAATTTAAACCGTGAAAAAGCGCATTTTCTACTAACGGCTGCAAGAGTAGATTCGGCATATATACATCCGTTACCTCGTCATTTATCTCGACCTCGAATCCCATCTCACCCATATATTGCATCTTATGAATCCGAATGTAATCTTTAATATTAGCTAATTCCGATCTTACGCGAATCAGCTGTCCTGAGCTTCCAAGGGTCCTCTGAAACAACCTGGCCAACACATGAAGCACCTCGGCTACCTGATGGGCTCCTTGCGTAAGGGCATATAATCGAATAGAACCTATTGTATTATTCACAAAATGAGGATTGATTTGGTACTGAAGCATATGCAGCTCGATTTCACCCCTCCGTTTCTCCTCATCGATAAGCCGTGCAACGGATTCCTTCAACCGAACGGCCATATAATTAAATGAACTTGCCAGAATATTAAATTCATAATCAAAGTTTGGCTCGATCTGGATATCAAAATTTCCATTCTGCATCTGCCTCATCGCCACTATCAGCTTTCGTACTGGTCTTGAGAGTTTTCGTGCGATAAACCAAGATAAGAATAGTAAAACAAGAAACAGCAGGACACTGAGAATCACAGTCGAATTGGCAATGGGCCGAATCTTTCCTATAAACACATCTTGGGGAATGATCTGAATGACCTGCATATCCCATTGTGGAAGACGGTAATACCCTATCATCACCTGTTTCCCATTCACTACCGAGGGGTAGCTTCCATTCATCGTATGCTCTGGCAATCCCGTAACTCCCTCAAAATTCAGGCGACTTCCAATCTTCTCACTATCCGTATGGGAAAGAATTTGTCCTCTTAGGCTGCTGATCATAACGATATTCTCTCCTTGTTCATTTCCCATTCGAAAAATATCCGAAAAAAACTTTTCTGGAACAAATAAGAATACACCTGCGTTATAAGCTTCTTCCTCGTGACGATCTATATTGTCGTAAAGTCTTCTTCCGAATATATAGTAGTTTTCCTTTCCTCCAGAATCCTTATTGATCATTTGCATCGTATGCATCTGAACTCTGCCTTTGTGTGACATCACGGTTTCATACAAATCTGTATTACCAAGGCCCTGCAGATCATTGCTCTGAACTCCCTTGAATCTGTATACCAACTGATTATTTTTATATAAAGCGACCGCTGCGACAGACTCTTCGCGTAGAAATAGGCCGTTCATGATAATGTCTAGTTTTCGGTAAACATCCCAGGTCTGAACCGTCGTCCGGTTAAAATCGCTATTATAAAAAATCGCTTTGAGATCAGTCGAAGAGACCATATAATCCATGTATTTTAGGTACATCCGTTGTTGAAAATCAAGGTTCTTGCCTATTTGTTCGAGGGCTGCCTGCATCGCTTGTCCGGCATTCTGCTTCGCGGCGTTAACGGATATCCAATAAGCGTACGTCCCCATTGTAATTACCGGCAGTAAAGTTACGACTATAAACATAATCAACAATTTGGATTGAACCGTTTTCATAACTCAGCCGTCCTCCCCTCTGTGTTCACCTTCGCTGTGAATCTTTATTATCACGTAAAAACTGTACAAATTAATACTGTAATAAATGAAATACGCTGTACTTTTCCCTCGTACAATACCGAAAACACTATAATTTTATCAATATATGGAAAAAGCTTTCCGAGGTACGTATGTACCTTGGAAAGCTTTTTCCATATATTATTTTGTCGAGATATCTTAGCCTCCGGAAACCACATTGCTATTGAACATCATTTTTGTTTGAAAACCACGCAACACCAATCATAATTCCTCCGAAAAAAGTTTGTTTTAAAAAGCGGCTGCTTAGTGCCAGCTTACAGCCACTTGGACAATTGTGCTCTGCCGCGGCGGATGTAGGACTTCACCGTGTTTTCGGAGCAATCGAGCAGGCTTGCAATTTCTTCATAGCTGAATTGCTTGTATATACGCAAGTATAACGCAGTGCGCATTCGTGGCTTGAATCGCAAAAGCAGTTGATACACAAGCCTTTCGAATTCCATATCGAGAACGGCTTGCTCAGGTGTGGTCTGGCTCGACACGGTATAATAATCAATCGGCAGAAAGGAAACCCGCTTCGTGCGGCGCCATTTGTCGATGAACAGTCGGTATCCGGTTTGAGACAGCCATGATTTCGGATTATGGGGCAAGCTGTCCTGCAGGCATAACCGCAAGAAAGCCTCCTGCACCAGATCAGCCGCTTCCTCGCGATTGCGGGTCAAATAGTACATTGATTTGTTCAAATAGACGGAATGCGCCGCATACAGATCATTCAGATCGGCTGCTTCCTGTTCCATGCGTCCACTCACCTCCGATCCGGCGAGGCGGAGGATGGCGAAGCTTCAATTGGTCCGAGTGTCACCCGTTTGCCATCGAATTCAAGCACCGCTTTGCCATCTACGTTCATCGCTTCCAAATAAGCCTTCGGAATTTGCAGCCGGCCGACGCGGTCAATGACTACATATTCTTTGTGCTGCGCGCCGAAGCGGGAATCGGTGACTCCCTCTGCCAAAGCGCTATTGCTGGCTATGCCTGAAGGAAATTCACCTGCTGCCTGCTTGATCCATTCCGAGCTGGTTAAGCCGTCGCGGATCGCAACGACCCGATCCACCTTGTCTGCAACGGAGAGATCATGCGTGACGATGACGATCGTGACTCCCATGTCACGGTTCAGGCGGCGGAATATATCGAGAATTTGCTCGCCCGTTGCGCTGTCGACCGAGCCAGTCGGCTCATCGGCGAGTACGAGCTGCGGGCGATTGGCCAGCGCAATCGCGATTGCCACCCGCTGCTGCTCGCCGCCGCTCAGCTGCGTAAGCCGGCTGCCCATCCGATGCTCAAGACCAACGGCGGTGAGCAGTTGTTTGGCGTAAGCCGAATCCACCTTGCCTTGGATAATCATCGGAAGCTCGACATTTTGCAGGGCGGTGAGGTAAGGAACCAGATTCCTCCCGTTATTTTGCCAAATAAAACCGACCGTTTTACGCTTGTATTCGATGAGTTGCTCTTTGGTCATCTTGAGCAGATTCCATGAACCTACGACCGCATGCCCTGCGGAAGGCCGGTCGAGGCCGCCCAGAATGTTGAGCAGCGACGATTTGCCGCTGCCGCTGTTGCCGATAATCGCCATCATTTCGCCCTGTTCGACTGTCATGTTCAGGCCCTGCAAGGCAACGACCTCAATGTCGTCGGTTTTAAAAATTTTTACCAATCCTTCGCAATGGATCATCGCAGAGCCTCCTTTGCCGTGTTGTTCATCAAATTGCGCTCAGAATACTCTTCATGAATAAGTTAAGTTGGAGAATCATTTGCATCAGGCTATCGTTCTTCGCCCAGCTTAACGGCCTGCGTGATGCGCAAACGCCGCATTTGCAAAATAAGCATGCTCACGCCAGCCGCCAGCATGATGCCGGTGGCGATATACAGCTTGAACGTATCCGCCGCTTCGAACACAATCCGGAAAGGCGGAACCTGACGCGATCCAAGCTCGCTTCCGCTTTGCAAAAACGGTAGGAAAAGACGGCTGGCCAGCGTGCCAAGTCCGATTCCGACCGCTACCGACAAGCCGATAGTCAGCAGCTGCTCAAGCAGCAGCATGCCCGTCACCTGCCCGCGGGATAGCCCCATCGCCCTCAATATACCTAACTGGACCACCCGGCGCGCCAAGGTGAAAAACCAGAAAATCAAATAGCCGAGCAGAGAGACAAGCAGCGAAATGAGAAAGCCCAGGCTAAGAATTCCGAACACGCCGCCTTGAGCCGGATGGTTCCGGCGCTCTCTGAGCTCGCCTCGCACATCCTCCACCTTGGCGACCGAGAAGCCGCGATCCGCCAGCGTCTCAAGTATCGGCACAAGCTTGGCGTCTTCCTCCAGCTTCAGCCATACATCATAAGGAGTTTTTTCGACCTGCTGATAAATATAGTCGAGGTTCGCTATGAGGAAATGCGCCTCCTCCGAATACAGGCTCGGCCAATAACTGACGATGCCGACAATAACAAAATCAACAGGCACATTATCGTATCCAACGATCATGCGCAGCGGGTCGCCTTCCTTTAATCCATGTTTCGCTGCAAAAGCATCCGATACCAGCGCGGCTTGCTCCGCCGTTCCTAGCGCATCGAGATATAGGTAGGGATGAACGGGAAATAAATCCTCGCGGAACCATGCCGCCTTGGCAAAATCATCGTTGTCGATGCCGACAAGCTTCCCCGTGCCAGCCGCCTTGCCGCTAATCTCGAATTTACCGGTTGCTTTCATGACCCGAGCGGCCCCCTCCACGCCATCCAGCTTGCTGAATGCCTCGAAGGACGGCTCGGTATAATAAATTTTATCTGGATCTTCCTCATCCTGAACGCCTTCCCATGCCGCATTGAGCACAACATCGCTTCCATATTGGTAGTGCGTGCGGTCCGACACGTTTACGTCAATCGTCCGGGCGGCCGAGGCATTGTAAACGCCAAGCCCAATCGTGAGGATAAGCAGGATCATCAGCGGATAATAGGAGACAGCCGACCTAGACATCTGAGTAAGCGTAAGATAAACCGGAACCGGCATGCTGTTCTTCATGACCCTGTTCCACAAACGGAGCAGCAGCGGCCAGAATCGCAAGCTGAGAAGCCCCGCTGCAAAAATAAGCAGTGCCGGAATGACGAAGATCACGGGCTGTATTTCTGCAGCGCCGCCGCTCTCGCTAACGGAAGCGATTTGACCGGTATGCAGCAAGTACCAGCCTGCCGCCGCCAAACCGCATAATGCAACGTCCAGATACAGCCGCTGCCAAAACGGCGGTCTGTCGGCTCTAGCCCGCTGCTGCGTATGCTGTATGATGGAATCGCCTGCGTACGCCCGAATCGGGGCAACGGTAGCGAAGACAGCCAGCGCGGTTGCCCCGATGCCAAACAGCCAGGAATCCCTATTCCATCCGACAGGAATCGACTTGCGGCCGACGAACGAAAGGAAGCCGCTGGAGGAGCCGATCGTTTTGGCCATCAGCCAGGCGAGAAAAAGGCCAATCAGCAATGCGGCGCAGCCGAGCAGTATCGCTTCGATTGCATACAGCATCGTTATCTGCTTTGGACTCGTGCCGCGGCTTTGCAGCACGGCAATGTCGCTTCGCTGCCGGGCGAGAGATTGCTGCGCGTTTAGCGTTATAAAATACATCACCATCGCCAGCACCGGCGCTGCAAGCGCGAACAGCATCGCCTGCAGCATCAGGCTCTGCCGCTGGAAATCGTACAGCATGTCAATAAAATTCAAATTAACCTTCGTGTTCTCCAGCATTTGGTGCAGATTGATCTCCAGCCGCTGCAGCTCGGATATCAAAGGCGACAGATCGCTAATCCGAATATCCTGCAGGTCGAACGCATAGAACCAGCCGGCAGAATCTAGATTAAACTTGTTTTCTGCAAGCAAGGTATCGATCATTGTTTTATGGTTAACGATTAGCGAATCGGCCAGTTTTTCTTTCCCGTCAATGGCCCAGCGCAAATCCGTCTCGTCTTGCAGCTTGTAGGCTCCTACAATCCGCACGCTCAGCCGCTTGGTACTGCCGCCGCTATTTTTCGCATCATAATAGAAGGAATCGCCGATCTTCCAGCCGTAACGGCTAAGCGTCTCGTTCAGCACGATCGCTTCAATGACGCCGCCTTGCATACCGTCGCGAGGCAGCTTTCCCTCCACGAGCTCGGTCAGCTCGGGAATCCCGCTCTGCGACGCAAGCTCCATGCGGACCAATCGGTTCGTGCCTCCAGCTTTGGTATTGGCGGATCGCACAGTAGACATTGGCAGGCTGAATCGGCTTGAGGATCCTTGCTCGGGAAAGCCTATCCTTCCGGAAAGCTCATCGCTAATCCATCGTTCCGCTTCGGCAAGCCCCGCCAAATCGGTCCCGCCATTGCCATCCGACTGATATTTCATGTAGAGCGAACCCGCAGGCAAGCCTTTTGTCTTTTCCTGGAGCGATTTGACGACAACCCGCTTCAGTGTGCCGTCCGCATACATCGGAATGCTCATGGCAAACGCCGCCGCTACCGTCAAACCGACCAGCGTGCTTAGCGTGAACCAGCGATTTTGCCACATTTTCAGGAGGAGATAAATCATCATTCGCATTATTTCCCCACAACCTTCTGGTTCTCCTGAAGCCCTTTGATAATCTCCACTTCCGATGAGGTTTTGATGCCGATTTCCACATCCACCTCGCCTTTGCTGCCGTCCGCATTCGCCACAAGCACATAATTGCGGCTGTTTTGCGTCCTTAGCGCCGCGAGCGGAATGGTCAGCGCATCCTTGCGGCGCTCCATAATAACGGAAGCGGACAGCGGCGTGCCATGGGCAACGCCCTTAGGCAGCTTCGGCAGATCAATCAGCGTGAACGAATCAAGCGAATTCTGATCCTTATTCTGATCCCCGCTCTGAACCGGAAGCCTCCTCACCGAACCTTTATGATCACCGGCCGTATTTATGCTGACTAATGCCTCCATGCTCGGCGCAATGCTTTTCAGATCCTCCGAACTGAATTGGACGGCGACAACAAGCGAATTCATATCCGCGATCTGGCCAACTTTCTCGTACGCCTTCGTCATATCGCCTTTCTCTGCCGTAAAATTAACGATCGTTCCAGCGTATGGGGCGGTCAGCTTCGATCCTACCAGCTTGCTGCGCAAGTCGCCCAGCTCCTCCCGCAGCAGCTCGTAGTCGAGCTGCAGCTTTTTGAGCAATACCTCATCAGCTTCTTCATTGCGCATCATTGCCTTCAGATCGAGCTCAGCTTTCTCCACATCGATCTCTTTTCTGCGGATTTGGCTTTTTGTATCGCCCATATTCAACACAGCCAGCACTTGTCCTTTTTTCACCTGATCGCCGGCTTTCACGTATACTTCTGAAACGCGCAGATTTTCCTCGGTAAAAAGCAGATTTTCCTCCCGCTTTGACATCAGCTTCCCGGAACCGCTCACCTTCAATTCTAAAGTGCTGCGTTTAACCGGATACTCTGGCTTCTGCGAAATTTTTGGAACCTTAATAGCTGGCAGCTTCTCCTGCTCTTCCTCCTGTGGAAGCAGCGAACAGCCTGCAAGGAGCGACACGGACATCGCCGCGAGCAGCAGTTGAGCCGCACAACTTTTTGCTTTATTGCGGCACGATTTGGCCGTCAACCATTTGGTATACAACGTCGGCCACCTCCCATAAAGTGGAATCATGTGTAGTCATACAGATCGCGATGTTCTCCACTTCGATAATATCCCGGAATACCTTGATAATGCGTGCTGCCATTTGCGAGTCCAGCTCGGCTGTCGGCTCGTCCGCGAGCAGAAGATGGGGCTTGTGGGCAATCGCTTTGGCGATAGCCACCCGCTGCTGCTCTCCGCCGGACAGCTCGAACGGGCGATGAGACGCCCGTTTCGTTAGACCGACGAGATCAAGGCAGTGGTCGACCCGCATTTTCCATTCCGCCTTTGGAATGCCCGCCATGCGCAGAGACAGCTCGACATTCTCCCATGCAGAAAGCATCGGCAGCAGCGCAAATGATTGGAAAATAAATCCGATCTCCCGCCGCCTTATGACGGTCAACCGCTTGTCGGGCCATGCGTGAAGCGGGCGGCCGCGGAAATTCACCTCGCCTACCGTCGGCCGGTCGAGCCCTCCCAGCAAATTAAGCAGCGTCGTCTTCCCTGATCCCGATCGGCCCCGAAGCATGGTAAGCCGGCCCTCTCCGATCGACATCTCAATTCCTTTCAACACCTCGATGCTTCGGCTGCCGGATACGAAGCTTTTGCGGACGCCCCGTACGTTCAGAAGCGGCTCGCTGTTCTCCCTATCGGCTGCAACAGGCGAAGGCGCATCCGCCTGCCGCTTCAGCAAGTCAAGATTTAAGTCGGCCATTACTTCGTATCCGCATCAAGAATAGATTGCGTCAGCAAATCTTGCCCTTGCGACTGGATCGTTTTCAGCGCATCATCCACCGATTGACTTCCTTCCACAACCTTCTTGATCTGCTCCGAAGCCAGCTTCGAGAGAGAATCGTCGAAGCCCTTCGGCAAATCCTGCATCAAGCTTTGCTGATTCACGCCAAGTTTATAAAAGGCATCTACGTTTTTACCGTCCACTTCTTTCTTAAAAGCGGTCCGCGCCGATAGAGAAGGCGATGACAGTGAATTCGTCTTGGCTAATTGTTCGCCATTCGCGTATTTCAAAAACTCCCATGCGGCAGCCAGGTTATCAGTCGATGCGTTGATGGAGAAGACGCTATCCAGGCTCGTGCCCCCGCTTACATCAGGCTGGGACGGGTCAACCGGCACAGTCACGACATCCCAGTTGACATTACCAAGCGGTTGGAAATTGCCGCCGGGATTGCTCGTAGAAGAGCTCGAAGAAGAGCTTGAAGAGCTAGAAGAGCTAGAAGATAGACCGCCCCCCGACCCCATGTTCGCGCCCATGCCCAACGTACCCATCAACATTGGACCATCGATCGTCATTGCTGCTTGACCGGTCATAAACCTCATTGAATCTGGGCTGAGATGAATCACCTTTCCTCCCATCCCACCCGTAGAGGCTGCTCCTCCTCCTCCGCCGCCCTCAGAAGGCATAGAAATGCTGCCCGATTTATACCCGTTGATCACGGATTCAAAAATCGACTTCCACTCCGGCGTCTCAAGCGATACGGTCTTCGTATCCGCATCGGCATAAAGCAGCCCTTTCGCTTCGCCGATCGTGCGGATGAGCGCAAACGGATCGAGCGTCTCGGATGACTGGAGCAGGCCGTTCAAAGCATCGTCGCCATCTTTCTTTACTGGAAAACGGGACGCGAGCTGCATCATTTCCTCCCAGCTCATCCCATCGGTCGGATATGAAATGCTATGTTTGTCGAACATATCCTTATTGTAGTAAAGTGCCTTGCTGGAGAAATTCGGGCTTAACCCATACAGCTTGCCGCCTCCCCGCGCCTTTAGCAGATCGATGACAGAGGGCTGGAAGTTGTCTAGGTCGAACTCATCCTGCTTCACAACCGCATCCAGATCAAGCAGCGCGCCATCCTTAGCCAGTTCGGCATACTGATCTTCCCACAAGAACATCACATCCGGCTGCTGCTCCTTCACAATCCGCTGCATCTCAGCTAACGGGTCCTCCGCGCGAAACACCGATTCTGTCGAGACGACTTCCAAATCAACTTTCGGAAACATCGCCTGAAAAGCGTTGCCATACTGCGTATAAAAGGCTTGTTCGTTAAAATAAGCAATTTTGAGCGATCCGGCTTCTTCCTTATTCATTTTGGGTACTTCTGGTTTATCCTTGCTGCCTCCCTGCGACGTGCAGGCCGTCAAAGCAACCATTAATGACAGCGTCAAAATCAATAGCCCCGTTTTCTTTTCCCGTTTTCTCATCTTTCCATCACCCTTCAATTGTTAATAGCTTCATTGCCTAGTATGACGCCGGATTCTTAGAAAGCGGTTAGAGAAGCTTAAAGGAAGCTAAAGCGACGCTGAAAAGAAAATAAAAAAAAGCCCAAAGGCTGCTCCCTTTGGACTTTAATCTTGTTATTTTGGCAGGCTGATGAATACTTTGGTTCCCGTGGATCGTATGCTCTCCACCCGTATTTTGCCTCCATGATGCTCTACGATCCACTTTGCAATAGCCAGTCCAAGGCCTGTGCCTCCTTCTTGGCGGGTGCGGGTTTTATCTCCCCGATAAAAGCGGTCAAACACATGAGGCAAATTTTCCGGTTCGATTCCGATTCCAGTATCCTCTACCACGAGTTGGACAGAATGAGCCAGATTGCGGCATTTGACACGGACTAAGCCGCCCTCCTGCGTATATTTGATCGCATTGTCCAGTACAATCACAAGCAGTTGGTGAAGGCGCTCCTCATCCGCATTCATCGGAATAGACGAATTAATTTCGGTGTGCAAAATAATGTCCTTAATCTCCGCCAGCATCTGCATCTTGCTTACGCAGTCCTGAACAATTCGGTCGAACTGGACCGGATTGATGTCAAGCTCCAGTTGGTTCGAGTCCGACCGCGCCAGCATCAGCAGGCTGCTGACTAACTTGCTCATTTGCCTCGCTTCCTGCAAAACGGTCGATATATGCTTGCTATCCTGCTCAATTGTATGCTTGGGATGACGCAACATTAGCTCGGTGTGCGCTTGAATGACCGACAGCGGCGTACGCAGTTCGTGGGAAGCGTCCGCTACGAATTGCTCCTGCTTGTCCATCGAGATCCGAATCGGTATAAGCGCGCGGTTAGCCAAATAATAGCCGGCAGCGACGGCGATCACAAGTCCCACAATACCTCCACACAACATGATGTAGGCTAAGCGGCGTAAAATTCCGACTTCAGCGGAAATATTTCTGAGCAATTGCTGCTTCGCGACGATGTACGAACCGCTGCCGGTTCCGTCAGTAGACGAAACGTTCAACATCCCCGTAAGCTTTGGCTTATCCACATTTAATACCCGGAAAGTCTGATCGCCTATCTTTACCGATTGCAGCTTCTTCCCGAGCTTGCTGGGAGTAAGCAGCTTCAACTGCTCCGCATCAAATTGGCCTTCGCCTGGCAGCGGAATTAGCTGCTCATCTCCCGTCCAATACAACTGGATGATCGGTCGATCCATCCGACCCGCCTGAAACAGAACAGATTTCACTTCAGTAGCATCCGAAGTCGAAGTCGCATTTATCTGACTTGGCACGGTAGTAGTCATCATCGTCTGATCTTGTGTATCCGTTAATGAACGGTCAATTTGGTCAAGCAGCATTTGTCTTGTGATCAAAAAAATGGACATATTGAGTGCGATCAAAATGAAGGATAACACAGCAGCATTACGGATTGTAAGTTGAATGCGGATTCGGTTAAACATCATATTGTCTCCTTCATTAAATAACCGACTCCACGGATGGTATGAATGTAGCGGTCGCAGCCGGATGGGGCCAGCTTCTTGCGCAAATAATGCACATAGACGTCAATGACGCCGAGTCCCGCACCGGTATCGATCCCCCACACCCGGTCCAGCAACTGCTCCTTCGTCAAAATTTGTTCCCGGTTAAGAAGCAGATACTCCAAGAGCTCAAACTCCTTCACCGTAAGCTTAAGCGACTCACCGTTCGCATACCCTTCCATCGTCTGGCATTTCACGGTGAGTTGGCCGTATTTCAGCTCTCCGTCCGGCGCTCCCCCTGACTGCCTCCGGAATAAAACCCGAATCCGCGCCAGCAGCTCCCGTATGGCAAATGGCTTGACGATATAATCGTCAGCCCCGGCATCAAGCCCCTTCACCCGATCCTCCACGCTGTCTCTCGCTGTCAGCAGCAGGATAGGCGTCGTAATCCCTTGCAATCTCAGGCTATGGAGAACAGAGAGCCCGTCCATGCCGGGAAGCATAATATCCAGCACAATTAAATCTTGAATTCCCTGCTGCGCCAAATATAAGCCATCCAAGCCATTTTGCGCCTCATCGACTTGGTATGCTTCTTCTTTCAGCACCGTCACCACCGCATCAAGCAGCGGGCGGTCGTCTTCCACCACTAAAATTCGCAATTCACCCGCCCCTTTGTTAGTATTCTTGACATGGGTTAGGCCTATTTTACACTACGAACCTTAATGAAAGGTTAGAAAAACAGGTTATTCACTCCGCCAGGTTGAAAAAACCTATACCAATTTTTGCAAACAAAAAGAGGCTTTGCATCCGTTCGATGAACGGATGCGAGGCCTCTAGTTTAACGTGTCGTTGACTAAAATGTGACAGACCGGGCTTATTTGTCGCCCTGATACTTCTCGATAAAGTTCGTATCAAATTAATATTTGGCGATGAATACAGGGTATTCATTACAAGTAATTTACACAAGAGCACGGCAGTGTCCATATTTATTCCAGAAAATATAGACGTACAAGAAATCGTGTAAGTCGCTGAAATGGCAATAGCCGGTAAAGAGTCTCATGACTCATTACCGGCTGTTGTTACATCAAAAGGCATACGAGCCATCTCCGTGTTCAACGTTTCCCCCAAATAAATCATATCGTAGCTTCCAACAGGAAGAGTCAGATCACTGAAAAGCACCTTCCCATTTGGCTGGCTAACCGTATTTGTCTTAATACAGGCAATTGGATTAATGGGATCAGTCTCACTCGGCCTTGCACCTCTTATGTAAATGCCGAATGCATCTTCTCTCAGCGAACCTACATATGTGACCTCAATTTGTTCGTATGGATGATACACAGCTTTGTTCATGTTCATTATCGGTTTACTGAGTGTAAGATCGGGATCTACGGAAGGGTCCACCACAGGAATTGTCACAGGAAGCTTTACTGTGTATTGAGCATCAGCAACCCATGATTTCGAGGCAAAATTCCTTCCTTTTACCACTACTTTATCATCCCACACTTCTACGTAATATCCCTGAGAACCATCCTTCAACACATTGTTATCTGTCCATAAATACGCTACGGAAGCTGCATTAAACATGGTTGCATACTTGGCGTTGTACATCGTATCCCTCGCACCCAGTTCCCAGTGGGTATGACCGGTAAATACGATGGATTGAGGGTGTTTGGCGAGAATCATCTTCAATTCTTTGTCCTGCCTGATACCATGCCAGCCGAACTCGTTTTGCGATCCTGCGACTGTATCCTTTAAAGGTTCATGAACAAAAATAAACTTCGGTTTCTCCGCCGATTCATGCTCGGACAACTTATGATCCAACCACTCAAGCTGGGACTCTGATAAATAAGAGGAGTCTTTCAACCCTATCTCTGTTCCAAGGAATATAAAATGATACCCCTTCATCCAAAAATCATAATACTTCTTATCTATCCCTGTGTTTGCTATGAATAAAGAAATTTGCTTATCAAAGTCTTTCCAACGCACATCATGGTTGCCGTAAGTAAAATACAGGGGCGGCAAACCCTCCATGTTGTCCTTCCAAATACATGCCATAGTTTCATATTCCGCTTGTTTTCCATTTTCCGTAATATCACCGATATGCATGATCCCGTGACTATCAGGAAAAGTTGCCACTATATCTTTTAAAGCCTGATCAAAATTCTGGGAATATGTCCCCTCTAAAGAAGCTTCAACATGTGTATCTGTAATGACTATGAACTTGAGATTTGGTTTCTTAACCATTCACTTTCCTCCCTTGGACATGTCATTATCCGAGCTACAGACGCTACACTTGTTCATTAACCATACGATTCGTCAAAGCGCCTAATTTTTCAATTTCTATCGTGACCACATCGCCATGCTTTAAATAGATACGCTGATCCTCTGGCTGACCAAGTACTACGCCTTCCGGTGTTCCCGTCAAAATAATATCGCCGGGATGCAGCGTCATATGCTGAGAGATGTAACTCACGATTTCATCGCAGTGAAAAATCATATCCGACGTATTAGAATGCTGCCTTGTCTCTCCGTTCACCGTGCACTTAATATCTAGCCCATTAGGATCTCCCACTTCATCCGAGGTAACCAAATACGGCCCTAGAGGACTAAACTTGTCGCAAGACTTCCCTAACAGCCATTGCTGCGTGCGCATTTGCAAATCTCTCGCAGATAAATCATTCACATTGCAATAACCAAACACATGCTCCAGCGCCTGCTCTTTGGGCACATATTTAGCCTGTTTCCCGATGACGATAACGAGCTCAGCTTCATAATCTACCTGATTAGTGACCCGATTAGGTAGAGGGATGTCAGTCAGATGCCCTGTAAGCGTATTGCTGAACTTATTAAAAAGAATCGGATACTCCGGAATCGGGGCATTCGTCTCTTCGGCATGCTTGCGGTAGTTTAATCCTACGCAAATGATTTTTGCAGGATGCGTAACACAAGGTCCATAACGGATCTGCGATTCCTCAAAGAGATACGGTTGCGCATCCACTGCGCCTTCCATTACTCTCACAACATAACTTTCAAATAAAGGGACATACAAATCTGCATTCCCGATAATTGTCATGATATCAACCGGCAGTCCCTCTTCAGGAAACACCTTCAAAGCTTCCGTTATATCAAGGACATATTTCTCTAGCTTAACACCTAGCCTATAAACACCTGAATGATCAATAGTTACGAATTTCATAAAAGGTAACATCCTCTCTGGTAATTGAATATAGAGCGCATTAATTAAGCGTTCTTGCCGAAAACAACACCGCCATCAATATAAAGCGGCGAACCCATCATGAACCTTGACTCATCGGATGCAAGAAACAGGGCAGCTTGTGCAACATCCTCCGGCTTGCCAAGATCGTTGCTAAGCTGTCTTCCTTTTAGTGAGGCAATAGCTGCTTCAGGGTCATCATACGAAGTTTTCAAATAGTTTTCGACAAAAGGGGTTAAGATCGTTCCCGGAAGCAGTGCGTTCACTCGAATCTGGTAGGGTGCATAGTCTACTTGCATCGACTTGGTTAAAGCGAGAATAGCGCCTTTGCTAGCCGCATAGGAGGCACGCTTAGCAAGCCCCATCTCAGCGATGCAGGATGACATATTGATAATAGAACCTCCGCCCTGCTCTATCATCAGAGGGACGACATATTTGGAAGGGAGATACACACCACGAATATTCACTTGGATGACGCGGTCCCACTGATCAGGCTCCACTTCATGCAAAGCGCCTATTCCGCTAATACCTGCATTATTAAACAGCACATCGATTCGCCCACACTGTCTTACAGCGCTCTCCACCATATTTTGCACAGAGGCTGGGTCTGTCACATCCGCATGCAGGAATATAGCCTTACCACCATTAGCTTGTATCTCTGCGACTGTTTCTTCTCCCTTAGCGGTATCTATATCATTGACAACCACAAAGGCTCCCTCTCGGCCAAAAAGATGTGCAGCACTCTTACCGATTCCTGAACCGGAACCTGTAATCAATGTTACTTTATTTAGTAATCTCACCTGCAATTAACCCCTTTTAAGTTTATTATAATAAACTTAGTTTTATATTATAACTATATGTTTGATTTTAGCATTTGCTTAAATAAGCGTCAACGCAAAAAAACATCCTACTACCTTAACAGGTAAAAGGATGTTCACTCTAAATAACTGCAGATAATGCTTGTGCTAACTGCTTAATCTCTTGTACGGCTCGTTCCTGTTTACTAGGCCAATGATGAACAGACATCGAGCAGCTGACTGCCGCAATCATACTGCCGTTTCGATCAAGAATAGGCGCCGCCACACAACAGAAACCAATCGCTACTTCCTCTAGGTCAACTGCATAACCCCTGACTCTCACAGCCTGTATCTGTAGGAGCAGCTCCTTGCCGGTCTGCACAGTGTTAGGCGTAAAAGCTTGGTAACTGCCCTCTTGATACAATTCCGCAATGTGTTCATCCTCCAATGCGGAGAGCAGCACCTTCCCCATTGCAGTAGCGTACGCCGGCAAGCGCATGCCAGGCTCAGAAATCAATCGGACATGAGTAGCTGCCTCTTTTTTTGCCAAGTAGACGAGCTCGCCCTTTTCCAATCTGGCTATCTGGATCGTCTCGCCCAGTCTCTCTACGGAAAGCACTGCTTTCTCTTCAAATAGCTTCACCAAATTCATTCCCGCAAAATAAGCATTGCCAAGAACTCCAAATACAGAGCCCAACGCATACGTATCCCCTTTTTCTTTAATAACCCAATTCAGAGCCTCCATGGTTTGTAAAAGGGAGAACATGGTGCTTTTATTGATCCCCGTTGCTTTGCTTAAATCCATAAGCTTAAACTTGGAGGGCTGCCCCGCCAGCAGCATGAGCACGTCGTTCGCTCGCTCTAAAGCAGGAACCCAATACTTTCTTTCCATATCAATACCTCACATCACTCATGTGCTAATATGTCTTCTCTGTTAAATCGATCTTTATGCAAGTTTTGATAAATGTGGCCTAAATAATCTGATTTATAGAGCCAGACATAGCTAGGCTTTACCAAACGCTATCAAAATTGTTCACATCATAACTATCTTAGGGAATTTTTTATTTTTTTATTATTAAATAAACTTGATGATGTTCATTCCTAATATTATCATATAAAATCCTTTCTTAGCTATGACCGTTGACGGGGAGATACCCAAATGTAGGTGACGTATTTGTCCTGGCTATTGTTCCATTACTAAAAATACTTTTATTTCATAAAGAAAATTTATATAAAATAGATCCTTTTAGGAGACTTATTCGTCTATATAGCATGAAAGGAGGATACACGACAAGATAAGCAAAAGTGCTCTTATCCCACCATCCCTTGTGCCAAATTGATAGCTGTTTCCATTACTTCTTAGATGCACTTCTCCGCTTGGACCAGAGTTATATCATCTCGAAAAGATATTGTAATTACCTGTCATCCCTAAATCCGTTGCCGTATTGATCCATGCAGCAAGCTCAGACTTACATAATTACTTGTACCGTTAAAATTATGTCCATCGCTGCTCTATCCAGTTTTCTAAGAAACACCATTAACGGTACCATTATATGATTTCCGGTTGCAATTATTAACTTCCATTGCAATGTAGATTCATATCTATGAAAACCGTTTTCATAGATAATTTGTAAAATGGGATGGTATGACGAACGTGGAATACACTTCATGTAAAAAAGTAATAATTTAGGAGGATTTTGTTTCGTGAAAATTAAACTTATTCAGTCTTTGCTTTGTTCGTTGCTTGTTACAGGCTTACTTCTTGCTCCGCTACCTGGGCTGGGCGATGCGTCCGTGTCGGCAGCCGGACTTACGACGAAAGCGGCCGCAGTCAACACGCAGCACCTGCAAGTATTTGTAGACGGCAAGAAGCTTTCACTATCTGCACCTGCGTTTGCAGAGAAGGGCGTAACTTTCGTTCCGATGCGCGATATATTCAAGGCACTAGGTGCAACTGTTACGTGGGATAGCAAAACCGAATCTTTTATCGGTCGAAAGGGCAACATCTCTATTTCTCTCAAAGTAGGAAATAAAGAAGCGGTAGTTAATGGTAAGACATTGAAGCTCGCTGCTCCGGCTGTCGAGCGCAGCGGCGTTACTTTTGTGCCGGTTCACTTCATAGCGGATTCCCTTCGTGCGAGTGTGAAATGGGATAGCGCCGCTAATGCGGTCCGCATTACATCACTAGAAGCCGCTGAACAGGCAGAGTACGAGAAATGGCTCGAGGCGCAGAAAAAAATGCCGAAGTTTACATCTACTGAAATTGTAAATAAATACGACAAAAGCATTGTTCTAATTATGACGAATCGCGGACAAGGAAGCGGTATTGTCATCGGCGATCAATTAATTCTTACCAATCACCACGTCATGGCTAATACCACCTCGGCAACGGCTCTTTCCATTAAGGGAGACGAGCTGAAAATATCAGGTGTCGTTAATTATGATGCAAAAACCGATCTTGCGATTGTTAAAACGGAGAAGCCGATCACTTTGCCGGCAGTCGAGGTCGGCTATGGTTTGAATTCGCACAAAGGCGACAAGGTGGTCGCGATCGGAAGTCCACTGGGTCTGCAAAATACCGTTTCAGATGGTCTAATTAGCAATATATTGAACGAAGGCGGCGTCCGCTATATTCAGACAAGTACACCCATCGACCGTGGCAGCTCTGGCGGAGCACTCTTTAACGAATTTGGCGAGCTAATCGGCATAACAACATCAGGCATTTCCAATACGAATGCTGATTTGAATTTTGCAGTATCGGTCATGCATGCGGCAGCTCTGAAAGGTGCAACCACTGATGCGCAGGTTAAGGATGCGAAATTTCCACCTTCCAACTTGCTTGGGACACTCGTCGGTGCTCCGTTGACCGATATTCAGAAGCTCATGGCACAGCAGTATTCTTCACTGCAAACAACGGAAGGAACAGCGTCCTTTACAAAATGGAATGTAAAGCGCGACTCTGATGGCTGGCTCATCCTGACGGCTGACATTGACCCGCTGTTCTACATGTATTACGGTCCATTGACTGCGAAGGAGCTTCGCATTTGGTCCATTAATTTAGGACATGAGCTTCACCGATTGCTTCCGGATGAACGCATCCAAGTTCTTATTTCATTTGAACGCGAATACGGATTTGAACCGCGCGGCTTTGAAGCCGACGAGGTAACTTCAATCGGCAACAACAAATGGCGCGTTCGTTACCCCGTCATCGATATGCAGCTCAAGGATCAGCTTCACATAAAAGTCAGAAACTAATTTATGCGAGGTGTCTATTGCCGAGACACCTCTTCTTTTTTGCGTTTTTTCGGTACAATAGAAGGCAACTTAAAAAAATTAGGTTTACCTCATTCACTGAAGTATTTTTTATTAAAACACAAAAACCCGAAAGACGGGCACTTTTTCTAAAGTGTCTATCTTTCGGGTTACCGTTCAGGCTGAGATTAAGAAAATTCTATTTTTCCAATGAGCTCCGGATGCTTAATGTTACTCATGCTTCTAATAAATAACTCCTTTAACTGCCTCTATGAAGCCGGTTGGATCCGTATTGATTGAGTAAGAAAATATTCTATTCTTTGTATGCAAATAGAGGATGCCTTCCACGCCGCCCAACTGTCGATATGAAATATCAAATATATCCCGAATAAGGAACTCATGGTATCTAGTAGTGATTTTCTTCTCATACAGTTTAATGAACCTTTCATCCACCACCGTTAATTGCTCATTGCCGATGATTTTTCGCACCACTTTATAATAGGGTATTTCTGCAATACAATTCATATTTTCTCCTATTGTAATTTCACATCGTCAAAATATACATTACCTGTCAACCTGTTAGCCCACCAATCGCCCATGGAAACCTGATTAAAGCTTGTTATTCCAGCCTCTGAGGAAACGAGCTCCCCATCGATATACATATCCACCTTGGTGCCTGAGGTGTAATCAAACTTGAACTCATGCCAGCCTGTTGTCCGATCTACCTCGGTCGCTCTGATTGTGCTGTTAACGCGATAGGCATATTTTGTTGTTGAAGTGCCGGTTGCTACTCCTATTCCTCTCCAAAGTGAGCCGTTGTCCCATTGTGCGTTATCCACTTTAGTGAACACTTGCATGTTAGTATTGGCTGCATTGTCATAAAACCAAAGTGTCAACACTTTATTTTGATTCGAGCTGAACGTATGCGTAATGACATCCGTATCCTCATTTAGAACATAGCTATTACCTTTAGGTATCGGCGCAGTACTTGTTGATGCGGTTCCTTTTGACGAAGACCAGTTACCCAACCCACTTTCGAAATCATATTTATCGAATAGTGGGGCATCTGTCACATTAACATCGTCAAAATATACATTACCTGTCAAACTGTTTGTCCACCAATCGCCCATGGAAACCTGATTAAAGCTTGTTATTCCAGCCTCTGATGAAACGTGCTCCCCATCGATATACATATCCACCTTGGTGCCTGAGGTGTAATCAAACGTGAACTCATGCCAGCCTGTTGTCCGATCTACCTCGGTCGCTCTGATTGTGCTGTTAACGCGATAGGCATATTTTGTTGTTGAAGTGCCGGTTGCTACTCCTAATCCTCTCCAAAGTGACCCGTTGTCCCATTGAGCGTTATCCACTTTAGTGAACACTTGCATGTTAGTATTGTCTGCATTGTCATAAAACCAAAGTGTCAACACTTTATTCTGATTCGAGCTGAACGTATGCGTAATGACATCCGTATCCTGATCTAGCACATAGCTATTACCTTTAGGTATCGGCGCAGTACTTGTTGATGCGGTTCCTTTCATCGAGTTCCAAATAGCAACTCCGTTCTCAAAACTTTCGTTAACCAAGCCACCGAATATTTTAGCGGATTCATTAGAAAAGTCACTAACCAGGCCAATTGAAGTTCGAGCTACCACTACATAATAATACGTTGTTCCTAGTGTTACTGCTGTATCAATGCAGGAAGTGCTTGTTACTGCACTACACACTGTTGTTGTATAAGGCCCGCCCTGAACCGTTGAACGCATTACGTCATAGCTGACAGCATTCTTGACTCCTTGCCATGACAAATTGATTTGCGATCCCGATGAAGCTGACGACAAACCTGTAGGCGCTACTGCGTATGGAAAGTCGTTCTTAATTCCGATGTTGGCGTAATCCATTAGGGAATCATTAAATCCCGCTTTCCAACTCACATTTGTGAGTACTTGATTTGGAGAATTAGTCTGAGTACGGTAAGGATTCCATTGACTATTAGTAACTTTAATATTTGAGAAAATTGTGCCACCCGTACCTCCATCCATAAAGACACCATTTGGCGCGTAATCCGTCATAGAGGAATGACCACGTGAATTATCTATTGTTATTTGCTCGAATGTGTTCACATTATAGGTGGTCGATGTTTCTAGTGAAGTGGAAAACGCATATAGTGCTCCCGTGTCACCGCTATCCTGTGTCATATTATAAATCTTTAGGTTCTTTATTACGTTATCATGTGCGTAAAGATCAGCATTAGGTATGCCAACGTAGCCATAGATAGTAACTGCAGTTCTTGGACTATTATAAATTTCACTATAAGAAACCTCATTATGACCACTGTTGATGAGCGAGATGCCAGATGCATGACCCACGAGTTCTCCAACATCGTGAATTAGGTTATTCGACAATACATTATCTCTAGAAACGTCCCCTTCACCGGGATATCTGCCCTCGAGATATATACCTGAATATCCGGTATGTTCAATCAAGTTTCCTTTAACCAAATTACTTTTGTTATAAAAAAGCATATAAATAGCTGAATATCCACTGTTTTTAAAATGATTATTCAGTATCGAAATATTCATGGTATTTTCCATATACAACATCCCGGTTCGATGCTGAGTCATATTGATTACGCGATCATAGGCAGGGTAAGTATGTGATTCCCCAGAGTCTCCACCTGTTACCCAAGCATATCGATACCAATCTGTAAAATCGGAAACTTCCATGCTTAAACCGTCAAAATGAATATCGTGGACTAAGTTAGTTTCGGATGAACCGATCAGTGAAATCACTCTTTTGACTTTCGGAGCTATAATCGTCTGGCTGCCAATTGCCCCATCCATGGCGTTGTAATAGACATAACCGGATGAAGAATCTAGGTAGAACTCTCCTGGTTGATCTAACAAATCTTGTACCCCTTGAATGTAGTAGCGAGAACCGTCTTTATGATAGTTGGTCTGGTTTATAGGATATCTTGTCGACTGCTGAAGTGTGATTTGACGTGTAGTCGTATTTATGCTGGAGATCGGCACGGTATCTGTAAACCAATCCCAATAATCTCCTGACCAAATATATACTTGCGCCTCAGACAAATTCCAAGAGGTTGGATTTAGATCTCCGGCCTTGTATTGAAGAACTGTCCTTGAACTATAAACTCCCTCACTACTCAGATAGTCCGCTTGTGAAGCCTTGAAGCTGCTTCCGGGATTCTTATTAGGGTAGCGCGCTTTCCAAGCCCGCTTTCCATTCTCATACAGCGTTTCGAAAGTCCAGCCCGTACCGACATAAGCTTTGTAGATATTGCCTGAATGCTGTGTCCAGTTCGTTATCGGCTGTCCACCAATGAAGTGTGCGCTGCCTACCTCATCTTTATTTTTATACTTTATGCTATAGCCATTGCTGCCGGAATCGCTTTCATTAAATGTTATCGTAGAATCTACATAATAGTCTCCCGCTGCGATATATACATCGATGTCACCCGTCATGTTCGTATTTAACCCATTGGTTCGGATATAATCACGGGCTTTTTGTATCGTTGCCCAAGGCGATCCGAGTGAACCATCTCCAGTAGTGTCACTGCCGGCGGTCGATACATAAAACGAGTTTTGTACTGCAGCACTCACGGTTTGAACCGGTACGATTCCAACAAACATGGTCAAAATCAATAAACTCGAGAGAAGTAAGGAAATCGCACATTTCGTAAACGTTTTCATTTTTCATCCTCCTAAAAATTATTGATGGTGCTTGAAGACAAATTCTCGTCCATCTGGTCTTACTTGAACCTAAGCTCAGCTCCTCCTCTCCTTCATTAGTCAAGTAATAGGTGATAGGCTGTTCATGTAGCAAGGATACACGAGCAGCCTCTATCACCATCCTTTTTACTTCTCAAGCAATATGCTTAATTCATGATAGCCGTGATCCGGCAGCAATACATCGACAACAGCTGCTTTTCGGCCCGAATTAAATTGTACCTTTACGTGCTGTCCATCTATCATACACACAGGCTCAGCATCCGCATTAACACGAATACGGCTGGTCCCGTACCCTTTGATTTTGACACGAATATGTCCATCGGTGTATTCAAACTCGGATAGCTCCATGCCATTAGCAGACTGTAATTGAAGAGAACTACTCTTAACATTTGTTCGATGTACCTTAATAACACCACTATGCTGATATACCTCAGATGGAATTTTACACGTCCCTTTATAGACCTTCCCGTGCGCTTCTATCGTATCAATAAACGAACCTTCGCCTAGAAGTTCAATATCGTAGATATGACCACGGTAATGTAAACCGTATAAAGCCAACGCCTCAACTGAACTCGGCTTCAAACATAATCCACCAGCCTCAGACTCGATGCCCACAATGCCATGTACGGCAGCTTGATACCACCCTCTCATGGAATAGCCCTGCCAAGTGCCAGAGAGACAATTCCATCGATCGAGTTCCGGCTCCTCTGTATCGATATAACAAGAAATTCCTTCCGGACATAAGAGTTTGCCTGTCCAATAACCGACCCATCCGATCCATTGTTCCATCAGATCCGTACGATTATGGTGGTTAATTAGCTGCATATAATATTCTCCAGTAACCGGCCACCAGCAGTGTAATTGATTTCCATCACGATCATAGGCGTCGTCCCACACTGGAATTTCTCTTAATCCTGCTTTGCTTACGATATTCTTTTCAAAAAATGAAAGATTGGCTTCAAGCGTAGGTTCGATCAAATCTCGGCAGTAAGAATTTTCCCATTTTACCGAATTTGAATTGAAGCAATTACGTTTCTCCAGCGTGGTCGCATCAACTGAGGATACGATGAAGCCCTTGTCCTCATCATGAAACAAAGGAAGAAAATGCTGTTCCATCTTCCTAAACATCGTCTCGGCAAGTTTACGCGTTTCCAGGTCTCCAACAACATCCGCTAAGTATTCCATTGACCGCACGGCACAATAAAAAATGGTGTTGTTAAAACTACTCAAGTCGTTCCCGGTTTGCTTCATATAATTAGGATAGTCCGGAAACATGGATGTTCCTTTGCCAAATCCAGTATCTCCTACCTCGAGATTAACTATCATATTGAATATCTTCTTGGCAAATCCGTAACGATTCCGTACCGTTTCCTCATCCCCAGTATCCGTAAAATAATACTGCAATAAGCAAATATACATACCTTGAGAAGGTGGGGAGCTAATACTTGCCAAACTCATATCATAATTAAAAAATAGACCTATCCCCTTATCAGGATGTGCGGTTTCCTCATAGAATTCGAGCATATCTTTAAGGAACGCCGAATCACCCCAATAGTTGGTAGCCTGGTTGGATGTCATCCCATCCCATCCCCAAACCCAATAATAGGTGCTCTTAGCTCTTATGGCTCCAGGGTGAGCAGGAGCCTTGAGCGATTCATGGTACATCGGTGCAAGCGCAAAGAAATCATTGAGTTGTGAATAGGGGCTTTTGAGCACAGGCATACGGGAGGCAACCTCGCGATATCGCATATGCTGTTGATCAATTGCATCTTGTGCATCGTTACATAAGCGCCGGCATTCTTGCTGACCTTTCATCATATTCGGATTGAATGTCATGACAAAAACGACTTCGTCTCCAGCTTTTAAATCACCCGTTTCCAAAATGTGATTCCTGGGACGGTGTATGTCAACGTTTGATCCAATATGAAAGTATAAGGGGATTTCTTCATCCGATACTTCCTCAACGAGAGACTCATTAGTAACGTGTTTATGCCCCTCATACATCTTTGTAGGTCGATCAAGCAACTTGCCCTGCAGCATAGAAACATCGGATTCGAATATCCACGGACTCCAGGTACGCTCATATTTGCGGTTTAAATACCGCCAGTCTACAGGGTCGCACCCTATCAAACCATTCACTTCATAAGTGGTCAGTTGAATTTTAACAGACGGTTCCTTGCATTCACAAACTTTAAATCGCAAGATGATGGCATCCTCAACCGTATATAAAGCATGCTCAATATGGACACGGGATTCCTGCCATTCTGCCTCATAGCCGAACGGATATAGCGAAACATTCTGATAATTGGGTCTCAAAATAGATGAACCCGAGTTAGCTAAAAACCGAATCCCGTCAAATACTTTCCGAATGTAAACTGTTCGTGCGTTATTCGTAGCATCTGGATTAAAATAATCGATCTGCGAAATGCCTTCTTCATCATATTGAACAGCCAACCTACCATCGGAAAACCAGCGGGGAGCGTGTGGTAATCCTTCTACGGAATGAATGATACCTTTGTCTATCCGATAACTCATCGTATTATCCTCCACAGTACTGATGAATTTATAATGGGAGGAAATGTACATACATTTCCTCCCATTTGTTTAGGCTGTTATTACATAGATATGAAGCTGATTGCATCTGCTGCGAAGTGTACTCTGGGGTACTAAAGCTTTCTACCTTCGAGCAAAATGTTCTTATCACTATCTGACCACGGCATATCATAGGAAGGTGGATTCACATACCGGTCCATGTTTAATTGCAGTGTTGCTCCAGTGCCTGCCGGAAGATTGACTAGCAGCCATTTATTGTTAACTGGGCTGTCCTCTATAGTAGATCCTTCCTCGTTCAACAAATGAACTTCCTTGAACTCGTGCTCGCCAAATGTACCTGCTTGGATGATGATCGAACGTTTTTCAAACAAACTTATATTCACTAGTTCTATAGTGACGGTATGAGCTGAGAGTTCCTTTACCAGCGCAGCAACAGACTCCGGAAGTCCCGGTCGTTTAGCTTCAGCATCATAATAACGAACCCTGGCATGTTGTAATCCCCCATGAGAAATATGCATTGGACCGCCTAAGGTCAACTGAACGAGACTTTCCATATAAACCGGACACATTTCCTGCCATGCGTGAATGCTTGAGAAATCATCCTCACTATATTGATTCGTCCAATTACGAGGGTCACCGGTGTCTGAACGCATTTTCATTAGCTGCTGAGTTACCAATCTGCAATTTGCATCTAATATCTGTTGCGGATAATCCGGATTCATGCCCCTGATATATTGGAACCACGGCTGTGTGTTGCCAATATAATGCTTGGTATTTCTTCCGGTTTTTTTGTCTGTGCCAGATAACTTCGGAACAATAACCTCATTCCAATCATGATCTCTCGGAATACGTTCAATTCGTTCCAAATCTTCATCAGCCATCGACATCGTCCACAAATACACAGGGTACTGCGGTGTGGCTTTGCGATAATCAGTCCACCCTGTATCAAAATATTTATACGGGACAACCCATTGACCTTCTTGCTCCTTACGCAGCGCCCAGTTCTGATCCAGCTGATTGCGGGCTAAATCGAGCTTGCGCATATCCCCAGTGAGAAGCACAGCGTTCATGCAGGCATTCGTTAGTGGTTCAATGATCGTCATGAACCCATGAGGCCAACGCCAGCCGTAATAACCGCCCCACCATTTGCCGTCGTTGTATTGTCCGATTTCGCCGGATAGGCCTACATTATCCGGAATAATCCCGCCATTTTGCTGCGTTCTCTCCTCCCAGACTGATAAATAATCCAGTACCCAGCTTCGATACTTCGCGTCGCCGGTGTGAAGAAAAGCGTTGGTCACAAGACCCGTTGCATTGAGATTAAGCGGCACATCCCCGCGGGTCATGCGTTCATTCATCATTCGGATGATATGCGCATACACCTCATCGTTCGACCAGGGACATTTACCGCTTGCAAAATCCACGCCAGGTATGTCCTCATAAGGCGCCAAATAATCATCTAAAATACCTCTGTGGGTGCTCCAATCCTCTGCAGTCAGCTCAAATTGCGGCCCCCGGCTGCCCGTAATCGGCGAACGGATCAGCTTGTGCTCAGCATCATAATTAAGAGCCTCTTTGTCCTCTCCTATGTACATCCCTGCGAAGCGTACAGCTCGCTGACGATCCTTCAACGTTACAGGACCTGCGAGTCCAAGGAAATAAACATACAAATACCCTTCCCCGTGATGCATCCAGTCATAGTAAGCATCAAACTCCCGGTGAATTTGGCCGTATTCCGTCCACTGCCAAGTAATGCCCTCCCAGATTTTACGTGCTAGCTCGTGCAGCTCGCTGCTTCCGCCCAGCATATATAAAAGAGCTAGATTCATAAAACCTTCATATGGATCGTCCGACCCGTCCATACCCGGCCAATCCTGACGCCATATTAAGGTTCCATCTGCTTGCGTGTAGCGCGCGACAAATTCTAAAGCCGCCTGATTCAATTGATCGATTAATAGACGCTCCGTTAATGCCCACTGTGGCGGAACCACGTGACGGACAGCCGAAATTTGTGGAATCGATTGGCGGATTTCACCCATATTCATGGTTTACACTCCTTGTTTCTAGAAATGGCAAGGATGAAATTGTTTCCTCCTTGACTTGATATTCCTCATTCCCACAAGCCTAAATAAGGCAAAGCAGCGATGTTGCTCACGTCAATCTCTTCACTCCCCTTAGGATCTGCTTTTAAATAAATGCCTTCATCCGTTTTCACAAATACAGGCTGGTTCGGGAACAAAAAATGCTTCGGAAGAGCACGTTCTCCACCCACCCAACCGACATCGCGACCAAAGATTGCTTCGTCCTTACGGCCAATCAGCTTGTGGACATCTTGCCAATAATAATCATTGATCGCCCAGTGTTCGCCGTCTTCCACCCACATGCATTGATCTCCAAGCAAGACAGATATAGAGCGATAAGGCTTCATAAGTCGATCGGCCATATTTTCTTCAAATCCATGACGGTTCAGCAGATAATAAAAATCATGAGTGTGCCAAGCCGAGCTGGGGGCAACATCAGCTTCGTTCTGCCAGCCGGTTGCCGAAGCAAAATAACCTCTTGGTGTTTGATAATAAGCATAGGTCTCATCACATTCTTGCAAAAAAAGAGCCAATTCCTCATCATTCTTATGCTCGAGGTAGCGCTCTATGCCATATAGCGACATCCCCATTCCGGCGATAAGCATTGGACCGTTCATCTTTCTCCACTCGGTTCCGCTCGGCAACCACATGCGATGAAATCGTTTCTGCTCCCGATGATCTCTCCAAGCACAGCGAACAACGTGCCTGCATAGAGCGCCGGCGTGATTCAGATATTTGGCATCTCCAAAACATTCGTAAGCGAGCACTAATGGAGCTATCATCAATCCATAATATTCGGCAGGCTCAATAACCGTTGAATCCCCCAAATATCGGTAAGTGGCTTCACAGTCCTGATCAGGAATTCCGCTTATATGAAAATGCTCAATCATAAAGTCCAACTCAGATTGTATGTCACAAGGCCACGGTGAATCCGGAAATGCCGATTGAAAAAGCAGCTTCCCCCACAGACGACAGTACTCCTGATTGCTAATACACCTCGTTTTTTTGAATGGATAAATGGCATCACATGCATTCATATTGTGCAATATAGCTCTCCGAATGCTTTCCAATGCTTCCGCAGGTAACCATGAGCGGCCGTTTATCGCCGTGAGCCCCAAAGCGACGTTCGGCATCATATTATGAATTAAGCCCTGATTTAGCATCTCACCAACCTGAAAACCAATGTGCTTGTATTGCCCATCTTCCTGAAACCGCGTGGTTTGAAAATGAATCATTTGCATCACTTGTTCTTCAAGCATTGGATTCCACTGCTCGGCGGCAATTCGGCTAAAAGCCGCCATCAACGGACTGGCCCATGTGCTGTGTCCGCTTGTAAAGTCAGCCCATCTGTACGGATTAGAGCCCCACACCGAATGATTATGAAAACCGTGAATAGCACCGTCCTTTTGTACCCAAGACATCAGCCAATTCCCCAGAGCGCTTACATTCGGTTTCATTGACGTCTTCCTCCTTTAAAATCCATAAATTAATTCTGCTTGCTGCCAGTATTCTTGCTGATCCCCCCCATGCTTCCACGGCTTAAAATGAGGCTGCATGACAGTATGCCAATCGGAAGGCGCAGGTGAATTATTCGTCGAAAGGATTCCCTTTTTCTTCGTTTCACTCAAGCTTGAAGGCCTTTCATAGTAGGAGAAAAGTAAAGGGCCATGCGCCCCGATGATATATGTTTTGTTGAAGCTCTCAGGCATTTCTTCCTGTTTTTGAAAATGGTAAAACACATAGCTTGCCGCCATGTTCGGGTTTAACCTTGCAAACGAGCCGATCCTCTTATCCACATGTCGATTTCCTCGCCAGGAAGCAGGGTCCGTCGGCATTCCGTCGTGGAAAATGTCCAGCATTGGTATAGAATAACGGGGTTCATTTTCACACGGCCATCTCTCCAGCCACATCCGATACCAAGCCGGCCAATCCCACTCATACTCGTCGTCCAATGATTCCAAATACACACCTAAGCGGCATTCACTGATGAAAAGTGAAAAGGTCAGCACTCCCACTGATTCTAATTGAATCCTCAACGAGTCTCCTTCACGTTCAATAGCAGAACGAAACTCATCTATAGCATCTTTTCGCAATTGTGCGTAAAACAGGTTTCTTTTCATTACCAGAACAACTCCGTACGCCCGCGCAGCTTAGTAAGAGCCTCAGCAAAGAAGTAATCTCCATAAATGATCGGAACATTCACAAAGGATCTCTTCGGAAAATTCGCTGTAGCCATCGTTAAAATCCCTTCCTCATCTTCACCCCATGAGGCATATTGCTCCATTAACATGCGTAAAATACGCTTCGCTGCTTCTGTATATAATTGCGCTTCATGCTCAGAGACGAAGCGGCTGATCTCAAGCAGTCCGCTTGCCGCGCAGGCAGCCGCAGAGGTATCATACGCCTTCTCTTCCTCATTCGGCGCACGAAAATCCCAATATGGCGCACGATCCGTAGGCATATTCGCTAAGAAGAAGTGGGCAACACGCTTTGCCGCATCCAAATATCTGACATGACCGGTATAGCGGTAGCTAAGTGCCATCCCATACAAGGCCCATGACGTACCGCGTGACCATGCCGAATCCGGCGAGTATCCCTGCCCCCCTCTCGCCTCGATTCTTTCCCCAGTCTCAGGATCAAAACATACAATATGATGAGAAGAACCGTCTGGGCGAATAAATTCGCGCAGAACCGTATCCGCATAAGATACAGCGATATGACGGAAACGTGGATCGCCCGCTGTTTCACTTGCCCAATAAAGCAACGGCAAATTGAAGAGGCAATCGATAATGGCCCAGCCTTGTTGACTCTCCCCGTTCCATGCCCTTATAAAATGCCCATTGGCATTGTAACGTCCTGCCAGATGACTCGCTGCCATCAGTCCTCGCCGTTTTGACATATCCGTACCAACAAGCTTGTATTGAGCTACAGAAGTCAAGCTCCACATAAAGCCTACATCATGATGCAGCTTCTCGTATCCTAACAGAGGTTCATCCATTTGATCTTCACAGGATACGGCGATGTTTAGTAATTCCTTGTTCCCATTCTCTCTGTAGATTAGCCAGAGCAGTCCTGGCCAGAATCCCGATGTCCACCAAACCGCTGATTCTGCATTATACTTGCCGTTTATAGAGGCATAAGGGAAAGTGGCTCCAATCCGCTTGCTCGTTCTTTCTACTTTGGCAACAACCTTACCCCATGCTTCCTCAACCCATGGTTCGCTTAAGCCAGTTTCCATTTCTAAATCCTCCACTTCATTCTGTTAAAATAATCGTTGCCCCGAGAACAACGTATATAGCTTCTCTATCTCTTCAGGTGAGAGTCCTATCCCATCGCAATAACTCGCATTCAAATGCAAGGAGCGGATCGAAGTCGTCCCCATTAACGTAACCGCAATGTCGGGACATGTTAAGGAGAAACGTAATGCTGGCTCGACCAAGCCTTTCGGATCACTTTTACGCAAAAATTGCAGCTGCTCCATTCTTCTCTTCGCTTCTTCCAGCAAAGCTGTATTAGGCAGCAAGAAGGGCGCCGGCTGATCTGCTAATATCCCCATCGCCAGAGGGCTGCCATGAATGACACCGATATTCTTTTCCTTGGCAATCGGCAGCAGCTCGTCCTTAGCCGTGTAATCAATCAAAGTATATTTAGCGTAAGTCTGAATGGTATCCACCAAATCCTCTTTGATGAAAGGCAGCAGCAGCTCAAGCTTACCCGCATTCACACCTATCGCACGAACTTTTCCCTGTTCCTTTAGCTTAAGAAAAGCAGGCAGCGTCTCGTTCATTGCCTGTTCATACGTTGTTTGTTCCAACTCATGCAATTGAATAAGATCAATATAATCCGTTTGAAGTCTATGTAAGCTCTCTTCTACCGACTTCATCGTATTTGCATAGGTGTAAGGGTCTCCTCGCATAACTGCCTTCGTTGCCAAGATCACTTGGTCTCGTTTTCCCTTCAACGCCTGCCCAATTCTCCGCTCACTTGCTCCCCGGCCATACAAAGGAGCTGTATCGATAAAGTTGATACCTACATCCAGAGCTGCATCAATAACACGAGTCACGTCTTCATCCGTTGTCTCGCCAAAATCACCGCCGAGCGGAGCACCACCGAGACCGATCCGCGAAACCCTAAAGCCTGTTTTCCCTAAAATGGCGTATTCCATCGTTGCTCATGCTCCTTTCTATAAAGTACAAAAATCAAATGTCAACTGGCTTCCCCGTTTTCACGGATTCCAAAGCTGCTTGAATCATCCGAATCACCGGCTGAAAAGCAAGGATATTCAAACTCGACTTCCGTCCATTTTGTAAGGCTTCTATATATTCGTTAACGACAGCTGCACGTAATTCATAGCCATACGAATCGCAAGGTGAAAGAATTTCCTCTTCCCCTTCTTTATTTATAAATCTTAGCGTACCATCACGAAGCTGCAGTGTACCCTCCGAGCCATCGATTTTAAAATCACCGAGCCAAGAAGTAACCGCACCATGAGCAGCCCATGAAGCATAGTAGTATAACTGTAAGCCCTCATTACTCTGTGTAATCAGACATACCACCGATGGGGATTTCTCCTTCGACCAAGCAGGAAGAACCGAGGTTGCATATACCTGATTGAAGCACTCTGCACCGATCAGGTAATGGATCACACCGAGATGATGATAAGTTAAATCCTCTAGCATGACATGCTCATAATCGTTCATCCATGGCGCCTCGATATTAGGCCGGCGACAGCTCCATTCGATCAACCCAAGCTTACCCAATCTACCGCTATTAATTTCCTTTTTGGCTCTTTCTACAATCTGATCGAATCTATAGGACTCTCCAATAGCAACCTGTCTACCGGTACTGCGGCAGAGAGACGACAGTATCGATCCGTCTTCCCAAGAACGAGGCCTAAATTTTTCAAGAAACACATCGTAACCGCTATCCAGAACCATTTTAATCGTATCCAAACACGTTTTCTGGTTTGGCGGAGTCACCATCGTCACGAGATCAGGCCGAAGTAACTTTAAAGCATTAGGGATATCTTCAAACTGTGGCAAATAAGCAAATGGAGAGTCTACCTCATGATAAATATCTGCTGCTCCTACAATCTGCACATCAGGACGAGAAACCCAGTGCGAAAGCCAGTGTTCCTGCAAGCCAATGCAAAACACTCGGAGTGGTCGATTTTCCATTGAGTCTCTAACACCCTTTCACTTTATGGTAATCATTTTGAATACCTATATTATCACGTAAATTTTCCACATATTACTACTGTAATAATTAAAAAACACTCTACTTTTCCCCCATACAATGCGGAATACACTGTGTTTTTACATGGATGAATCGCTTAATACGAAAAAAACCAGATACAAGTCGTATGACTCGTATCTGGCTGCGGCTATCATTCACTTTTCAATGATTTCGAAACGATATTCAGATGCTAGCTCCGTCTTCGGATTTTTGCAGTTCAGTAACACACGATAAAATGGATGACTTACTTGCGTATATGAATCTGCCCGCACGGCCTCAACATCAACATTCCACTCCTCCGGATTGTAGTTCAACGTCACAGATTTCATCTGTATTCGACCAGAAGCTGTTTCCTGAGGTAACACACTGCTTATGAACACTTCTTGAAAGGATGTGGGCGCTTTAGAAAAGGTCGCCTTATCTGAGATCACTAACTGAGGGATTTCGTTCCTCGAGCGGCTCCATACAAATTTACGGGTAAGACGTTGTAATGAAACACAATCATAGGCTTTCGTTAAATCTATGATAACTTGAACTTCATCTTCAGATATTTGGCTGTATAGTATATCCGAGTGATAGTTTCTTCCAAATCCTTGTCTGCAACCATCTACGATGGGGACAGAATGTCCATGAGAACTTGCGTTTATCATCTCGTACCGATATTGAGGTTGAAAATACTGTTTGGTGTAGACGCCGATACCGATGTCCGCCAGTACATTCTCACCATCGACATGTAAAATAAAATGACCCAGATCATTATGGTTGTGAGGTTCTTCATTATGTCCGCCTTTGGCTGCGAATGCATACATCCGCCCTTTCGGATGGCTGACTTTAGAGATCACCCACTGATTCCCGGTGAACAATTGCTCTTGAATCCCTTCAGCATTTTCTTCGGAAACCAGCTGATCCGGTGTCCAAAGGATGAGTCTTGCTGTATCCAGCCAACTAATTGGTTGCATATTCATACGGTAAGCCTCTGAAGGGAGCCTTAGAGAAGGTACATAGTCTTGCAAACGATGAATGAGCCCTGTATTAAAATGCACTTCATCCGATGAATCCGAGAAATTGATTACTTTTCCACCAGATAGAATACACATTTGAGGGAAAAGCGAAATGTTTTTTACCTTCTCGTCTTCGAGGAGCGAGATTCGTCCCAGTGTACGTTCCTTTAACAATTCAGCGAAATATACAAAATGAGAGAATCCATACTGCCAGTATGCCGGCCCCTCCGGTGTCGCCCCTTGCTCATCAAAGCCCGAAAAGTAATTACGAAATACACCCAGAACACGCCATAGCATACCCGCAAGCTTTTCACTGTCCTTAATCAAATAAATCGCTGCAGCTCCAATACTAGCTGAACAGACCGCAGGCCAATTATTGGTTTTCAACTCCCAGTTTTGCGGAAGGGGGCTATGGAAATAAACTTGGAAAATGCGCCGATCTATTTCCTCTTTCACGCGATCGACCACCCATGGGTGAAGCTTATCTCCCTGCAAATGGACAATTTCCGCAAGGGTAAATGCGGTTATAGCAGCCACAAGGTCCACGGTTTCACGAGGGGGGAGCGGCTGATCCCAGATTCCGTTCGGATATTCATTATGATATAGCCCTACATGCGCTGGCAGTACCCAGGTATATTCGTTACATACGTTCCAAATGGCATTGTTTAGTCCGGTCCTCCATTCCGGTTTTTCTTCAATCATGTTGAGCATGCCGAATATATGAAGCCCGGAATATAATTGATCTCGCTTCTTCTGATAAATATTCCTGTCACCCGTATCACCAAATAAAGTAAATTCGGAGAAAAGAGGCGGACTAACCGGATTTTCCATTAATTGTGCCGCTTGTTCCTTCAACTTCTCCCAAAATGAAGAATAATGGGCAGCTTCCCTCATTCGTTTCCAGCGTTCGGGGGAGCTTGCTTCCGCAAAGAGTGTTTGTGACTGATGCTGCGTCTCCTCCAAAGCATTCTTGAGCTGCCGAAATGTCAGTTGGTTTAACATGGTGATCCGCCTCCCATTTCAAATATGAAACATGCGCACAGCAACTTAGAAAATCCTTGTTGCCGTACGCATGTACATTTTTTACTTCGTTTCCTTCCATTCTTCCAACTGTTTCTGCATTTCGGCAATAACCTTGTCGCTGCCGGCTTGCTTCAACTTATCTTGAAATTCTTTTAATTGCTCATTCGCATCAACAGTACCTGTTTCTAAACCGGGTTGGTATTGGTCGATAACAGTAGCCAAATTAGCAAATTCTGCAGTGACTGGCGTATTGTCGAATTTAAATCCTATAATTGGAGACGGTATAGCTGTTTCATTTTCTTTTATCGTTTGATCCACAACGTTTGGATCCGCATCCTCAGGCAGAAAAGCATTGAACGTGTTACCAAATACCCAGCTAGCATTAGGGACATAGCCGGCATCTTTATTAATTTGAATAACGTTTTCGGATACCTTCGTGTAGTGCTTTCCTTCTATACCATAACTAATTGTGTTATAGAGCTCTTTGTCCGTATTCAACAAATTGATAAACATCATAGCACGGTCCGGATTTTTGGAATTCTTATTTATCGCCTGCATAGTGGTGATAATAGAACCGGTAGATGTGTACGTATCTGTGAGAGGTACATAAATGACGTCAAATCCACCGTTTGCTAATTTTGCTGAAACTTCACCACCTGGTTTTAGAACGTTATGATACGCGACAACAGCGTTACCTGTTTTTTCGATATCAGCTTTGTTTTTGAGCGTAGCCGCATTGTCATTGATATAGCCTTTGGTATACCAGCTTCTCATCAAGTCCAAGTATTGTTTATACTGCGGGGTTTCATAGACGTTGACCACTTGATCAGGGTTCGTCAGATCTATTCCCATTCCCCCCGCACTTGAAATTAATTCTAATCCGTAAGTCCGCATCATATTACCGAATCTTCCTTTGCGTTCGTTGAGGAATGGAACAATGTCCTTGGATTCGCCAGCTTTCACTTTCTGAAGGAAAGGTTCGATGTCTTCAAGCTTTTTAATTGAAGCGACGTCCAAGCCGTACTTTTCTACGAACCGCTTTTGGATGACAAATCCTTCTTTATTCGTTACCGTTTGATAATTCGGAATTGCATAAATTTTGCCTTGAACTTTGGTAGCATCCCAGACGAATTGCGGCATTGAGTTCATAAGAGTAGGTGCATGTTCGCTGATCAGATCATCCAGTGGTAAGAATGCTCCTTTGGATTGATTTTGCACGTAATCCCAATTCCAATTGGACACCCAAGCAATGTCGTAATTTTCTCCGGAGGCAACCACTGTATTCATCTTTTGCTTGTAGTCTCCGAAGGTTTGCGGCAAAAGCTTAACCGTTGCATTAATTTTCTCCATCGTGATTTTGTTGACTGCATCCTGCACGCTTTGCATATCCTGGGGAATGGCGCTTAAAGGGAAATGCCAAGTCAACTCGACAGGAGCCAATTTTGCCTCTGCCGTATCTGCCGGCCTCGGTTCGGAAGTTGGATTATTATTATTCTTACTACCACCACTGCAAGCCGTCAAAACCATCGCGATACTCAAAGCCCCAGCAAATACCTTCATCATTCTTTTCTTCAAATCGATTACCCCCTACGTTATTTTTTCATTATAGCTAAAAGCATATATATCAACTGCAGCATCACATATAGCATGCTGCTATTTGATATCGATCGTCTTGATTAACCTTTAATTGAACCAACCGTGAGTCCGCTAATGAAAAATCTTTGGAACATCGGGAAAACAATCATCATTGGACCCGCCGCAAGCACCGCCATTGCCATTCTTGCCGATAAACTTGGGAAGTCTGATAAATCCACGCTGACATTGATTGTTCCGATATTGTTCGACAAGAAATCAATTGTACTCATGACCCGATAAAGCAACAGTTGGAGCGGAACAAGATTCTGAGTATCGATAAACAACAAGCCTAGCCACCAATCATTCCAATATTGGAATGATATAAACAATCCGATCGTGACGAGAACGGGAAGTGAAAGGGGCAGCACCATGGTAAAAAAAATTCGCCATTCATTCGCTCCGTCAATTTTTGCCGACTCTACAATTTCGATCGGGAGTTTGTCCATGAAGCCTTTCATCACAAGAATGTAGAATGGACTTAGCAAATAAGGAACGATAAGCGCCCATATCGAATCTTTCAAATGTAAATACTGTGTCACTAGAATATAAAATGGAACAAGTCCACCGCTAAACAAACTTGTGAAGAAGACGTACAAAGTCAAGATCTGGCGATATCGGTAATCGCGCCTCGAAATCGTATAGGCTGTTAAGCTTGTGAACAGTAAGCCGATGAATGTTCCAACGACTGTAACTAGAATCGTAATCCCATAAGCATTTAGCAACGTATCAGGGGCATCCAAAATGATTTTGTAAGCTTTTAAGCTGAATTCCTGAGGAAACAATCGGAATCCATTTTTGAGTAAAGAATTTTCATCCGTAAGTGAAATGGATATAACTAGAACAAGAGGCACGATAAACGCCAGAGACAGTAAACAGAAGAATACATTGATGACCATTCCAGACCAATTAGGTCCGTCTTTCTTTAATCCGCCCCTTGTTATGTTACCTCTTGCCTTCCTTGGCTCTATTGCATTTTGCGAATTAGACATCGACATTTCCCCTCCTTACCAGAGCGCATTATCCGCGTTTATTTTTTTGATAATCCAGTTAGCCAGTAGAACCAGTATAAATCCGACGACCGCTTGATATAGACCGATTGCGGTAGACATCCCTATATCACCGACAACCCGCAGCGAACGGTACACATACGTATCAATAACATCTGTCGCATTATACAGGAAACTCGTGTCGTTCGGGATAAAGTAAAACAATCCGAAGTCTGCACGGAATATTTTGCCCACATCTACAATGAATAAGATGATGATTAGCGGTGTCAGTAAGGGAATTGTGATTCTGCGAATCATTTGCCATTTGGAAGCGCCGTCAATTTTGGCAGCTTCATAATAGCTCGTATCAATAGAAATGATTCCCGCGAAATAGATGAGCGTTGAGAACCCGACGGCTTTCCATATTTGCGTTAATACGATAATAAACGGCCAATATTGCGCCTGCTCATACCATTTAATTGGCTGTTGGCCGAGCATTTCCAATAATACATTCATAAACCCATTCTTGTGGTCCAGGAACCCGAGTACAACGTAACCAACAACTACCCAAGATAGAAAATAAGGCAGGAATAAAATCGTCTGGTGAAGCTTGATCCATTTTCTTGATAATTCGTTCAGTAGGATAGATAAGGTCAACGCAATAACCAGTATCAAGAGGATAAAGGAAAGATTGTAAAGAATCGTATTGCGGGTAACCGTGAACGCAGCATCCGATTTAAAAAAGAACTGGAAATTTTTGAATCCAACCCATTCGCTTGCCCAAATTCCAAGATCGTATCGATAATTTTTAAAAGCAAGCACAAGTCCTAGTAAAGGTAAGTAATTGAATATCAATTTATACACAATTGCTGGCAAGGACATCACGAACAATTCCCGATTACGCTTTAAGTGTTTCCACTCCGTTTTTAGCAGCATTAGCTTTCCTCCTTGCGGTGTTCAACCGTCGTTTAGGTCTTTATTATCACGTGAAAACGGTACAGAAAAGTACTGTAATAATTGAAAAATGCTCTACTTTTTCCCCGTACAATAACGAAAACACTGTATTTCCATCTTTAAATCAAATAAAAAAGCTTTCCAGGTACTTGCGTACCCCGGAAAGCTTATTCATGAACCACTCTCTTGAAACGATATTCTTTGGGGGTTGTACCAAATTTCTTCTTGAAAAGCTTAAAAAAATAACTTTCATTATTATAGCCGACCGTTTCCATTATACGATTAATACTGTAATCGCTCGTCTCAAGCAGCAGGAGCGCCTTACGCAGCCGAACATCATTAATATATTCACTAATGGATATCAATTCATATTGTCTAAATTGTTTACTCACATGAGCGGATGATAGCTTCATTGCGGCAGAGATGCTTTGAAGGCTCAAATTAATATCCTCATATTGTTCCTCGATCATTTCTTTGATGGTATCGATCAAGATCTGATTGGACTGTACCTTAACATCTTGTGAACGCTGTTTCTGGATTTCTTGATAGGTCTCTAGGAAAAGAGTGAAAATCGGTTCTAGCGTTTCTGACTTCAGTAAGTACTGAAACTGCCATTTAAAGTCCAAATTGACCTGTCTAACCGTTCGACTATTCATTTCCCTCACCGCGTTGTTGATGAGAGCTAGGAGATGAAGAACCGAATACATCATATTGTTATAATGCAGTTCTCTAAATTGTAGAAACAATATTTCCAACTGATCCTTATAATCCTTTTCTTGTCCGGACTTAATCGCTTCCGTAATTTTTTTCTCTACATCCGTTGGAAACTGAAAAGAAATATTTTCTCTATTGCGTTGTACGAGATCAGGTGTGATGATGCTGCTCTTTCCGAAAATCATACGATAAGACGAGTTCTCCATGACATAACCATATTGCTGTGAAATCTGTTGGTATTGATCCACCTCATCCCCAATTGAAATGGTAAGAGAAATCCGGTAATACTGAAAAAGTGTTTGTTGAAGTTCCTTCAATATGATAGACAAGTTATCCGAACCATCGTTTGGATGTTCTCCTTGCATATTTAAGAGTAGGACAAAATGATCATTTCTCATGGATACGACTTCACATCGTAAACTTTTGGTCACTAGCTCCTTGGCGATGTTAGCGATAGCGAACTTGAAAAGCCTCTTTTCGGAATCAATGGTCTTCGATTCAAACTCGTGGAAATCATCGATCAGGAGCACACATACACGCATCCGTTGCTGCAAATCAATGTCCCATTCCACCTGCTGCATTTCTTCCGAAGTGGACAAGCTTGCATCTGATATTAGTTTCCGCAAAGCATAGGTTTTGAGCGCATCTTTGTTTGTATGCTCTTCCTTTTCGAGCTTCACCAGTTTGTGCATCGCATCTTGATACTCGTTTGAAATGAATTTCAATTCATCCAAATCAGATTGGGTTTCCAATCCTTTGCGGCGGTTGCCTGACATTTGCTTTAGCATATTTTCAATCGGACGATATAACCGGTAGGCCACAATTAACGAACCTACGATGGAAAGGATTAAGAATCCGATGATAATGCCCAAAGAAATCGTTCTCATCTCGCTCAGCTTTCCGATAACGACGCTGTATGGCTGAACGCTTGCTGTGATCCAGTGGCTTTTGCCTGACGACATAAAGCTTAGAATATATTTGTCTTTTCCCGTTCCGTACACAAAGTAGTCCTGCGTAACACCGGTACTAATTTTATCTCGAATTACCTGCTCAATGGCTTCAGAGGATGTGTGGTCCCCCCGTAGCTGTGCCATCAGCGGGATCCCTGCCCTATCTGTAATAAAAACAGTACCTCGCTGTTCATCTGTAACTTTGTTGATATTATCTACGTTATCAAACAGCCAAGACGGATTAACTGTTACAATTAGTTTACTACCTGACATGTTATCGTAAAGAAACATCGAGAATACTGGCGCATCCATTTCATCATCAGTAAGCGGGATAAATGTAAGCATTGGAATGTTTGCCTGTGAATGTACATACTTATCGATCAAACCATTCAATCCGTCATCCTGACAATTCAGACTGCTCAAGGTAGAATAATAACATCCGGTTTTGGCGTTATAAATGGTTATACTTTCCAAAAATATTGAGCTTGTAACCGCTTTCTCGAGTCTGTTCAATTTTTGCGAAAGCTCGCCTTTGTCCATAACAGCGATATTTGACAAATAGACAACGTCAGGGTCAAAGTAAGTCGATACGGCTATATTTTTAACTGTTTCGTGCATATAGTCAATATTATAATTAATTTGCGACAGTACCTTTAGGTCCGCTTGCTGCTGCATTTGAAGCATGGTTTTATCCGAATTGTAGTAGAGTAGCGTAGTACTTACCGTTAAAAACGCGACCATCAGCACGGTAATGGAAAGGAGCAGCCGAATCAAATATTTTCTTGATTTATACATGCGAAGTATATTCATGTGGATCCTCCGTAACTAACATATTTAAAATCAATATACCACAATATGTAAATTATAAACGATCAACTTTGCATTTTCTTTCATTTCATCATGTAATAATATAGCAATATAAAATTATTTTCAATATTTCATTCGTATAAATTGTTACATTTCATGAGAGCTGTCCCCCTATTGCTCTAGACTGAATTCATTATATTAAATCTCTCGATTTCAAAGTTACAATCCATTGCATGGAATTGTTGTTTTCTTGTCATGTTTAAATATGCCGTGTTAAACTATTCTGAACTAATCATCGAAGTGTTCAGGAGGACTGCACAATATGAAATACTTTGAAGACGTGGAATTACAAAAAATCCCCTACCGCTTCAGCTATCGCAAGATAACGACTGAGAATTATAAAGGGTTCTACCATTGTCATCAGGGTATGGAATTTTTATATGTGCATCAAGGCTCTGGGCAAATTGTAGTAAATCGCAAATTATACCCGATTCAATCTGGCACCTTCCTCTACTTTCAACCGTATCAACTGCATCACATTCAAGTTGATGTACAGCCAGATGCCCCTTACGAACGAACGATTATCACCTTAGAGCCCTCTATATTTGAACACTATTTTGCTTCATTCCCACACTTGAATGTTTATTTTCAGCATTTATGGAAGAACGAAGTCGAGGAGCAGGTGCTCCAACATATTGATAACATGAGCTTTATCAGCCAATTATTTCAGCATCATGATACTGTGTTCTCCAAATACCAGCACCATGCAAAAGAGCAGAATTTCGCCTTACTCCTACTCCAGCTTTTTGAATATCTTTATGCAAAAGGGTTAGGAGATCCGATTGAAAATGGATTAAAGCCGCAAAGACAGCTTCGTTATTCAGAGAAGATCATGAATTGGCTGGAGGGGCATTATTCAGAGGGAATTTCGCTCGATAAGTTAGCTGATCATACGCATATATCCAAATATTATGTGTCTCGTATCTTTAAACAAGAAACCGGCTCTACTTTGATGGAATATATACTTGCAAGGCGAATCAGACAAGCCTGTCTGTTATTAAATACTAGCAACAAAGGGATTGAGCAGATCAGTATTGAGGTAGGAATGAACAATTTCTCTTATTTCTGCCAGGCTTTCAAAAAGCTTGTAGGCATGACACCGATGGAATACAGAAAAAAAACTACGACAGCATGATTGACAAAGTCTCTATAGCTTTAGACAATATACTCTGAAATAAAATAGGCATCCTCGAGAGATTATCTCACGAGAATGCATTTTCTAATTAATCATTTATCGCATGATCTGCTTCGATATCCTCACCTGAAACTATTTTTTGAGCAGTCCACTTTGCATTTGGCGCGGACCAGAACTCGTTTTCGGGCGACAGACCTAGCGGCAGAAATACTGCTGCGCATAAATATAAGCTTCCCGTATTGATATAACCCTCAGCAAGGCCAGGTTGGTAGCCATACAATCCAGGACGCAACCAGCCGTTTTCATCAAAATTCCCAGGCGCTTCCATGATTCGTTGAATGACGGCAGTAAGCGCGCACCGAACTTGGGAAGGTTGGAGCTGCTCATCCAAAAATTGCTGCAGCGCAACCTGGGAGAGAAGTTGAAAGGCTCCGAACCGATACGTCAAAGATCTACCTATTGCAGGATAAGTACCATCAGGCGCAATGAACCTCTCCAATATCGTGGCGTATCTCTGAGCCCGATTAAGGATAATTGGTTTTAATTCAGCATAATGAGGTGAGTCTTGTTCAAAAAGTTTTATTAAATCTACTTGCATCGGTTGAATAACAAAGCTGTTGTAATAATCCCAATGAAAATCCTTCCCATCTCCATATATGCCATCGCCTTTGTACCAAATCTTAAACAAATGAATAGCAAAACCAATGCGCATTTTGTCATATTCTTGATCTCCAAGCAAGTATAAGCCAGCTTCAACCATTGCACTGAAAAAGAGCCAATTATTCGAACAATTTGCTGTTTTACGGGTCTTCTTAAAAGCAGATATTAAATTATTTCTAACCCGATCGTCCAGCTTGGCGGTAATATTGTTTGGTGCTCGTAAAAGAGCATGAGCAAGGAATGCTGTGTCAACAAGTGGTTGGCCTTTGGTTATAAAATCCATATAATCCGGCGAGTTTGGGTCTGTTGCTGCATCAAGACTATCCATCATTAGCTGTTCGTATTTGGATCTCAGCTGTTCTTCTTCTCCTTTCAGATCATTCAACTCTATCCAAGGTGCGATTCCACAGGCAAGTCTTCCGAATGCCTCAAGATATGCAAATTGACTGCGATGGCTATTAAACTCAGTTGGTAATTTTTCCTTCAGCTTTCTTTGAGCAAGGGATGACAAAACCGGTTCCGCAATTTTTATCATTGTATCGAGCCAATACTTACGCTGTTTTGTAGCAATCATCTTATTAGCTCCTCATTTTCATTTATTAATTTAATCTTTTCAATTTAATTCTGTCACCAAAGGAGAATATATTTGTCAGACTATAAAGTCTTATCCTAAAAAAGCCGGAATGGAGCATGATGACACCAAATCCGGCTCGTTCACCTTTTATTGAATACTTACATCATCAAAATACGCTGTGTTCGTATTTCCAGACCATAAATCTCCTATCAGTATCCTTTTGAAGCTAGTTACGCCAGTCGGCGATGCAACAAGTATACCGTCGATGTACATGTCTACTTTAGTGCCAGAGGTATAATCCCACTTGAACTCATGCCAGCCTGTAGTTCTGGTTACGTTTGTTGCCGAATGTGTACCGCCTAGCCGTATTGCATATTTAGTTTTGGAAGTCGGGGTATTGACCTCTATTCCCCGAATAGTTACACCGTCATCCACAAAAGCTGCAGTTTGCATGTTCATTGCGCTGGCATTGTCATAAAACCACATCGTAACCACTTTGTTATGACTCGATTCGAACGTTTGCGAGACAGCATCCATATCTTCATTGACGATATAACTATTGCTACCGGAATGCTTAATAGCCGTACTCGTCGACGGAGTTCCTTTGCCTGGTACCGCTGCCCAATTGCTCAAACCACTCTCAAATCCGTCAAACGAATACATCGATTGGAATACGGTTGTGTCAATCACAAGTGCTGCGTCATCAGCATATGCTTCACCAGTTCCGGAAGTTTTCTTGAAGTAAATCGTGGCGCTTGTATTCGCTGCCCCTGTCTGAAAGTAAACTTTAACGAAGGTCCAGGTGGAACTGTTAGATGGAGTCGACACATCGGATCCTCCGTAGTTCTTGACACCTAACACGGCAGTTTCACCTGCTGGCGTTCTAAGCCAACCTCCAGCAACATAATTCGTATTCGGTTGCAGGCCTGTAATCGTCTGAGCCACACCGTCAACCCCACCGCTCAGCTTTACTCCGTATAGCTGAGAACGAGATTTGCCGGAATTTGCGGCTTGTCCCCAGTGATTGTCTTCTACCACTACAGCATTATGTGCGTCCGTTGTTGACCAATTGGTAAGGTCCCCTAGCTCAAATCCTGCGTTTTTAGCCAAATTCATATGAGGTGTACTTGGGGTAGAATAGGACGGACTAGGAGGAGCCGTAAAGTTGTGACCAGCTGTCCAATCGGTCCCTCCGTACTCATAAGCTCCAATATCAGGAGCACTACCCACATAACCATCTGTAATACCAGGAATGACGATCCCAGCATCTTTGGCAGATGAAGTAGAAAGCAAACGATAATCACGACTGGCTTCATTCACAAACCCTGGGGAGTTCGTGAGATTGCTGCCGATTGTTGTGTACGCTGTAACTTCCGGATCATACCCTTTAATAATGTTGTTAAAGATACGATCCCCGTACATATCCGTCAGGAAAGTATTACCCCAAGCATTAATCGTGGAAGCTTGGGTCCAAGCGGTATTATTGTAGACCAAGTTATAGTTGGAAGGTATGTTCAGCTGAATACCCGCGTTATTCCAAGTCACGTTATGATGAATGATGAAATTGCTAGTGAAATTATCCAGATATATACCTATCCCTAGATGAGTAGATTTACTATCATGGACATAATTGTGATGGATCTCGGTATTCCCTCCATCTGTATTTGGTCCATAGATCATTCCCAGGTCAGTGGTTAGCCAGCCGGCGTTATAAACGTCGTTATATTGGATGTTATTCGCGCTCATCCCGGGAGCGAAGAATAGGGTAACCCTACCTGCATCACTCACGGTATTATGGCTAATTAAACTATTTGCCCCTTTAAGGTTCACTAGCCCATCCCAGTCTGGTATATACCCACCGTCATGAATATAATTGTTAATCACGTTGTTTGAGTTGCCTTTAACTGTAACAAGGCTGCCGGAGCTATAGGCAAGCTCACTGTCTCGGATCACATTATGGCTGCCGTCCAAGATTATTCCGAGGTTGGTTTGCTCTTCAGCTGCTGTATTGAGTTTATTGTGAGAAATATATTTGCTAACGATGCCTTGAAGCAGACAGTTATGGGTCAAACTATCCATTTGAATCGTCGCAGCTATGGTTTGAATGCCTTTAATATCGACATAACCTTTATCCGATAGATCGAAGGCGATATTTCTTTTTTTGGCTTCGACTGTTTGGCTTGAAGGGTCTCCACCACCCGGTGCAAAGAAGTAGAGCATGGAGCCCGCAGAATCATACCACCACTCCTTCTCCACATCCAATGCGCCTTTTATTCCTGACAAATAATATTTATTGCCCGATCTTGGAGTATAAGAGGCGCCCGATTGTCTGAGTGCATCAAATGTCAGTGTCTTCGTTGTTGAATCATAGGCAGTAACGGTCGGAGTCTGGGCAATCCATTCACTTCCGCTTGTTATCCAGAGTGTAGCTCCGTTCCAGAACCCCGTCCCTCCGGGAAGATTCGAATCTGTGATATGATTTGCATTAGTCCCAGCGCCTGCGCTTGCTCTCGTTGGACTGAGCAAAGTACCTGTCTGGTTAGGCCAACGTGCTTCATTCATCATTTCACCATTTACGAACACTTGGTTACCTGCCCCTAAGGTCCAATTCATTGATGCTTTATATATATTTCCACTGTCCTGCGTCCAGCCTGAGATGATGTCATTTCCACTTACTGTAACGGTTTCATCCATATAATTCTGGTAAGTAATCTTGTTTCCCGTGGTGCCAGAGTTAGCTGGGGTAACCGTTTCGCGATACGTCCCCTCCCTCACATAGACCGTATCCCCAGCTTGCGCCGTGAGAGCAGCCTGTTGAATTGTTAGAAACGGCGTGCTTAGAGAAGTTCCATCATTGGAATCGCTTCCATTTGTGGCTACATAAAAAGTGGTTCCCGCGGCATTCACTTCAGTGTTGGGGGCTGCTACAGACAAGGGTGCGATTATCAAGGCACTCAACATCAATTTGAATAAACGACTCTTCCATCCACTTGTTTTCCCATACATTTGCACACGCTCCTCTTTGATCATTTGAGGGTTTGGCTGACAAGGTACACTCAAAATATTCTAATGTATTTAGCTACGCTACCCATTCAAAAGAGTTATCCTCCCTCCCTTTGAAAATCCAGCTCTATGCGATAGGCTGCCCATGAAACAATTAACATACTTCAAGGACTCACTAGTACCGCCAATATTATAAAACTTTCTTCGTTATCTCAAAGCAAAGTTCGGAAACAATTCCCCCCGATTAGCTGAGTGCGATTCAACACTATCCGTTGGAATGGAGACTTTTTTAGCTTCCCTCCTTGCTGTGTTCAACCATCAATGTGCGTTCTTATTATCACGTTAGAACTGTACTGATTACTACTGTAATAAATGAAAATCGCTCTACTTATCCCCTGTACAATACTGAAAACACTGTAATTTTACCCAGATACACATTACGCAGTGGTGCTCAGATTTCGTGGGACAAAAAAAACCGGTCGAGATTGCATCTCGCCGGCTGATTGTGTTTGTTATTATATACTGAACAGAGTGTTCATAGGCACCTGTAAATCTTTAAAGACGATGGATTGGATCGTTTCCTGCTCCGTATATTCTTTTTAAAATTCCACTTATTGTGCAAGCAATTTATCCAACAAGCGAATGATCATCGCAACTGACTCAGCACGGGAAGCAGATTCATTCGGTTTGAACAATCCGTTGCCTTTACCACTTACGATACCTGCAGTTGCGAAAACATTGATTTGTTCAGAAGCCCAGTTCGTAACTACATCCGAGAATGGATTGGATGTGCTAGGAGCAAAGTTCGTCAGCCGAGCAAGCATTGCAACGATCTCAGCGCGGGAGATCTTTTGATTAGGATGGAAAAAACCATCACCATAACCCGTGATTATCCCTTTAGCCTGTAATGCTGCAATCGCTCCTGAAGCCCAATGCCCTTTTGTGTCAGAGAAGGAAGAACCGCTTGAATCCGTTAGACCAAAAGCTTTTGCAAGCATCATGGCGAACTCGGCGCGAGTTACCTTTTCATTGGGATGGTAAGAACCATCTTTATAACCCGTTACAATACCCATCTTAGCGGCACGTTCCACTACTGAAGCACTCCACGAAGATGCTGGAACGTCCGAAAAGCTTACAGCAGGAGCCGATTTCTCTTTTTCCACGATAGCCTTAACTACGTCTACATCTACCTTGTCATTGAAGACAAGCTCCGAAGACGTTGGTGTTGGTGTCGGTGTTGGTGTCGGTGTTGGAGTTGGAGTTGGAGTTGGAGTTGGAGTTGGAGTTGGAGTTGGTGTCGAAGGCTCAGTTCCTTTTGTTTTCACGACAGAAAACTCATCGATCACATTACCCGCACTCGTACGTGCTTCCACATGAATCTCATCCTCAGTAATTTCAATAGCGGAATATACCGGAACGTCTTCATCAAAGATATAATTCAAATAATTATATTGAGTACCATCATAGAATTTCCAGCCCGAAGCACCACCATCAAGATATACAGTACCCTCATTTGTAGCTTTATTTGGCTTTCCATCCAGCATTGGATAGGTGCGCGCATACACATGATCATGACCAACTAGAACCAAATCAACTTTCTTCTCTTCTAATATCGGTGCAAAATACGTTTGTGTATACTCAACTAGGGATTCTCGACCATTTTCTGTATGATAGGCAGGACGATGGAACATAGCGATAGTCCACTTTTTATCATTCTTATCCAAATCTTTTTCCAACCATGCTGCTTGATCAATCATTTGTTCCTCTGTACCTTCTGAGTTCAATACGACAAAATGAGTATCATCGACCTCATAAGAGTAAGCATATTGCAGTTGGGATTCTGGTCCGTTCTCTGGGAAATTCGCACCTTTGGTGAATACTTCTTTCCCTTCACTCTTCACATCATGATTACCCAATGTTAGAGCAGTTGGAAGTTTTGTTGCATAGACCGAAGAAGCTTGCCAGAACTTTTGCCATTCTTCGAATGCGCCGCCTACATCAACCATATCCCCGCCATGCATAATAAACTGTGTTGATGGATATTGTGTTATAGCGTTAGTCATTAGTTCTTGATAGGTTTGTATTCCTTGTGATTGATTCGTATGAGAATCTGTAATATACAAGAATGAGATCGGTGTTGATTTATTTTGATCTACTGTAGAATATTCATACCACTCCGACCAATTGCCCTCATAGCCTACACGATATTTGTAAGCGGTATCTGCTTTCAAGCCTTCAATCAGCGCATTATGAAACCGGATTTCACCCTTCGTTCCATTTTCCTTCATACTAAGCACTTGAAGCTCACTCTCAGCTTGATGCTGTTTTACATGATTGATATCAGGGCTATCTCCTGTTCCCCATTCGCTAGCTTCAATGTATTGAAGATAAGTAAAGGTTTGGTCTGGCTTTGTTTGCCAAGCAGCGCTCAGCTCAGAAGACATATCTTCTGCCACATAGGTTTGAACATATTGAGGTTCATCCGTACCGTACTGCTCCACGACTTCATAATTGACAACCTTACTGTTCTGATCACCGTTGACAGCTTGAACCTGATAGGTTCCAAGTGCCAATGTAGTTAGGTCTGTCGTTAATTGTCCTTTAGCATCTGTTTTACCAAGGCTACCGCTCAATAATTGACTGCTAACATCAGCTTCAGAGATATAACCTGTTGTTTGGCCATCTGCGAGAATAACCTCGAATAATCCATCCTCAGCTTCTGCTGTAGCATAGTAACGTTCACCAGCTTTTGCAACCATTAATACACCAGAAGATGTATCATCATCCTCATATACATTAGACGTTACAGTGTTAACTGTAACCACTGAGCTTTGCTTTAATAATCCAGTGAAAACAATATCCGTACCTTCATACGGTTTGCCCTCACGGTCTAATACTGTAAATGTAGATGGTGTGCCCAAACCAACTCCCGTCATTCCCAGCTGATATGGAAATGAGATTGTATAGTGAATAGGAGCAGCTAGTGGTGAGCTAGTCTGAACTTCGCCAGCTGTAAGATTCGTATTACTCATTGTTATGGTTTTGTAATCTTCACCGCGCTCTAACGCGGCATGAGAGCTCACTCTGAAGTTAACAGTAACGACATCATGGGCTGCTGCTATTACGTTATTAAGTGCTACCTGAACAATTCCGTGCTCATTATCAATATCTGAGGTTAGGACAACTCCATTCGCCGGAGTAATGCTTTCTACTTGAAGGGTACTTGCATCATAATTTAATGCGAATTTTGCCCATTCTGCATTCAAGTAATCTTTAATACTAACTTGAACAGAGTAGATTTCATTACTTACTGCTTCTTTGTCAGCAGTCATGACCAAACGTTCTCCTGCATTCAGAGTGAAGGCGAATGTTTTCCCTGCTGGGTTACCATCCTTATCCTTCACTTCAATAACAAGCTCATGATAACCGCCATCCACATATTCTCCTGGATAGGTTAATAAATTTGTATCTGGAGAATAGTGCACTTCATCCGTAATATCCGTTCCGTCCAAAAGAACAGATAATGTATCCAAATCCAGACCTGATCCATTATCGGTCAGCTCAACCTTTAATTCATCAAGTGGAGCGCTTAGTACTTCATTCGGGGCAGGGGCTATAGGTTTAATGTTTGGAACGTCTTTATCCTCATCAAATTCCTCATAAATAAAGGTAATATCATCTACCCAAATAGAGCCCTTATTTTTCTTGCTCATATTCGATTGTTTCAATTGGAAAAACAATTCAAGGACAATCGGACCTGGTTTACCCTGCGGAACATCCGCCTCAATATATTTCCAACCAGACCAGTCGATACCCATTTGATTTTCATCATAGAATTCTGCTTGGAAAGAAGATCCACCTTTATCTCTAAATTTTGTCGTTAGCAAATGTCCTTCATTGTTCCCATAAACCCACATGCCTACTTTAGTAGGGTATCCTGTTACTGGAATATTCCCCGTTTTATACCCTACTTCAATTTGAGAGGGGTTATCTACTATGCCAATCATATCGTAATCAATTCTAGCCGAATATTGTCCATTTCTTACATGCTTCTTGTTATTTTCCAAGTGCAGCGTAGCATCATATATACGTTTAGGATTAAATTTCACATCTGTGATTCCATCTTCAAAATCTTCAATCATGACGGATGGCGCAGTTTCATCTGCTGCATAGATATGATTATTTTGACCAAAACCTGTATGTAACCCTCCTCCTAGCAACGCTATCATGGATGCGATCACTATTGTCTTATGTAATCCTTTTGCCTTCATTGCTTTTCCTTCACCCCTTAGTAAATTTATTATTCAATGAGAACTATAACAGTGCAGTGTAAAATGAAAACTCCTTAATTATTAAGAAATTATTTTTTATTCACATAAATTGTAATTAAATATCCTTCAATTAAGTTGGAACTTGGAAATGCAAAAAATCCACAACCTCTTGCGGTTGTGGATTTACATGGTGGGGGCGAACCGTGGCTGTGCAAAACCACAATTCGCCTTCATGTGTTTATAGGGTACCAGCTTAATCACTTGCTGTTCCAATGTCCAACTTGAACCTCTGCAAAATACGACCCAACCTACGCATTGCTGTCCTCTAGTACGCCCAATTCCCTTGACGAAAAACAGGCTCAATTGTACCGTCAGGCAGTTCTCCGTCAATATCGAGATCAGCGCATCCAATCATGAAGTCAACATGCGTAAGACTTACATTAGCGCCCCGCTCCAGAAGTTCCTCATTGGAAAGCTTCGTCCCGCCTTCTAGGTTAACGGGATAAGCACTCCCAAGTGCAAAATGACAGGACGCGTTCTCGTCAATACCCGTATTATAAAATACTCTGTTCAAGTTTGATATTGGGGAATCATGCGGCACTAATGCCATCTCTCCGAGATAAGATGCACCTTCATCCGTTTCGAGCAACGATGTTAAATGTTCGAGACCCGACTCGGCATCATAAGCAACCACTTTGCCATCCTTGAACGTAAACGTGATCCCTTCGACAAGTCTACCGTTCAAATTGAGAGGCAATGTGCTTGTTACCGTGCCGTTCACACCGGTTCGATGCGGCATGGTGTACACTTCTTCAGTCGGCATATTCGCGACAAAATACACACCTTTCTCATTCTCCCCACCGCCGCCACGCCAAATATGTCCTTCAGGCAGCTCCACACGTAGATCCGTTCCCGTCGCACGATAATGGAGACTCTTGTAGCGTTTCGCATTCAGTAGATTCTGACTCGTCTTCAAATGATTAATATGCTCACGCCAAGCGGCGATAGGATCATCTGTATTCACACGCACCATTTGGAAAATAGCTTCCCACATCGCATCCACTCGTTGCTCCTCCGGAAGGTCAGCGAACACTTTGTCCGACCATGCGCGAGTTGGCGCTTTAATCAGCGACCAGCTAATTTTACTATTCCGCGTATACTTTGAATATTCCTTTCGAGCGATAGCCGCAGACTTGACCGCCGCTGATACTTTAGAAGATTCGATACCATGGAACAGCTCTGGGTTTGGCACTTTGATATGCAATATTGCCCCGCCCTCTTCAGCAAAATGCACCATGCTATCTGCTAACCACTGCGGATAATAGTCGAAGGAATCGTCTGACGCCTTCTCAAATCGAACACGAGTAATCGCATCGTCATCCCACTCGACAATGACAAATTTGGCTCCTGCTTCATAAGCTTTCGCCACAATTAATCGCGTAAGTTCAGCCGTTTCAATCGGGGCATGTACGATAAGCACTTGCCCAACTTGAACATTCACACCAACCCTAACGACTAATTCAGCATATTTGTTCAACATTAACTCAAATGTCTCCATTCACCGAACCCCTCTCTAAATCTTCCTTATTATATCTAAGCTTTTGCTAATTCACTGGACATCTTCCAGCACAATTGCTTTCTCCATTATATTATCGTCCATCACAAATCCATTTCCTATATCAGCCACCTGAGTACGCACTGTTCTAAATCCTTTTTTCTCATAAACAGCAATAGTTGCATCATTATAACGATTTACCGTAAGCCATATAATATTTAGTCTTCGATCTTTGCATATCTCTACCAAGAACTCCATAGCCAGACTTGCATAACCTTTTCCTCGATGCTCTTTTCGTATGTAAAATTTGCTTAAAAATAGCTTGCCTTCTTCTTCTTTTATCCCCAAGTAACCGATATTATTGCCATTTACATTCATAAAATAATATTCATAACCCTGATTTTTAATTTGGTTAGTAAGCGCATGAACGGATTGAAATTTATCCACCATATAATCAATTTGTTCATTTGATATAATGCTTACAAAATATTCATTCCAAATTTCCGATGCCAATTTAGCTAAAGAAGAGACTTCTGCCTCTGTCTCTACTTTTGGATAAAAAAGTTCCATGATTTTTACCAACCACCTTTTTAATTGTAAGTCAATTCTATCATATTCAAAATAATATTAGCGAGAGCAGTTGCTTTGATGCATTAGACTCCGTTCCTTCAGTATGGATGTTCTGATTAATCAGTACTAATAATTGCATTTTATTGGAAAATTAAAGGTCTGTATTATGAGGAGTGATGTAAATGATGGTGAAAATGGTTATTAAAATAAAGCTTAAGGAGGTTTGATATCAAGCGCTTATCGATACAACGGGGAAAGTTGATAATAATGGAGGGCGCAGGATTTCCCATACGCCCTGATCTTCCTAACTAGTAGATGGATAGCAACTTCTTACTCTTTTTGGTGTGAGTCGTCGTCGTTATCTTCAGCAGCCTCTCCCGCTTTATTACCCAATGCTGCACCTACGATACCGCCTACAACAGTTCCAACAGGACCCAAAGCGGAACCCACAACAGCGCCGACAGCACCACCACCCACAGTTCCTACAGCTTCTCCAATGTCAGCTCCATCTGAATTGGTTCTATTGCGGTCAGAATCACCGTTTCGATTGTGGTCATTGTTTTTAGTCATCTAATATCACTCCCTCATTTTAATGAACGCTGCTACTTGTAGTGCAGTCAGAATGTATATCTTCCCCTAACTAGTCAGAATCTATTCTATCCTGGTGATCTACCTGTACATGCTGAACGGTTATGCGATCTTCTTTTCGAATCCTATCCATTATTCACCTTTCCTGCTGTTAACGCGGAGCCCTAACCTTAGCAAAAGACTCTTTCTCCAAAATGGAGAAAGAGTCTTGGTCCACCCATTGATTATGCAAATTAAGCTCTTCCTTAAAAACAGCCTCATGGTCATGCCCGTTCGTTCCATAATTGCTGCTGATCGTGTGTTACGGGAGCAGTACTCCATATCGGAGCTTCCGGTTTTGCTGTTGACCGCGCGTAATCAGCCTGCTGACATCTATACCGGATTCTCGTCAGGAGCGAACGATTATGTTTCCAAACCTATAGATGCGCTGGAACTTAAATACCGGATCAGGGCTTTGACCATGCTGAAGCAGTCCATTAATGAACGTTTGCGCTTAGAAGCCGCCTATCTTCAGGCACAGCTTAAATTGACAATAAAAATGACTCATAAATTGGCAACAATTTGTACGTCATTTTTATTATAGTCCTGTCATTTTTAGTTTGAAATCGTACGATGAAGCCTCAGCTAGTTCTGAGCACTTGTAAGAACCTTTTGGTTCTTACAGAGCCCGCCTGTCGCGTACCTATACCCGTATGATTGCTGTAAGCACATATGTGTTCTTACAGCAGCAAAACTAGCTTATCTGAGCACTTGTAAGAACCTATTGGTTCTTACAGAGTCCGTCTAGCCGCGTACTTATACCCGTATGATTGCTATAAGCGCATATGTGTTCTTACAGCAGCAAAACTAGCTTATCTGAGTGCTTGTAAGAACCTATTGGTTCTTACAGAGTCCGTCTAGCCGCGTACCTATACCCGTATGATTGCTGTAAGCGCATATGTTTTTCCTGACGCAGCATGTATTACAATAAAAGACCCAAATGTTCATTTGCTGATGGTTGTTTTGGAGTTTCTGAACTAACCGCTAAATAAAACCGCTGTAGAATTCATGCGGATAAATCTATGCAAGAGCCCGCAGTACGTCATCGATTTTCATGCCATGAGCGAGAATTCCATAATTCATCCAGCTGAGAAAATCGACCTCGAACACACGATTATGACGCACAGCGGGAAGTGACTGCCAGAGGGACGTCGCATAAAACTCCCTCTTTTCATGCTCCGTTATTTCAAAAGTGACGAACAAGTTATCGGCATCAAGCTGCGCGAGTAATTCTGGTGTTAACTCGGCTGTTCTTGTACAATTCGTCAATTGCTTTACAAGCGGATGAGGCGTCATTTCCAGATCCTTGTATAGAACGGGCCCCGTATAACTCTTCTCCGGACCGCCATACAGCAGGATTCCATTGGCGCTGACTCGAAGAAAAACAGTGGTTTGGTGTTGAATCGCGCGAAGCTTTTTCCGGGCGGCATCTGCTTTTTGTTCATACTTAGATATAATATCAACCACCTTAACGCTTTTGCCTCTACCAATCAGATCTGCCATGGTTCGCAAGGTCTCCCGCCAATCTTCTCCCTCATTGGACATTTTGTAGAGCGGAGCCTGCTCCTCAAAGAGATGATAATCCCATTTATCTTGAAACCCAGAGTCTACCAAAATAAAGTCCGGCTTTATCGGCAGCTGAGCAGCATATTTATCGGAAATCTCAATGGCCGGAATATGATCAAGCCCCAAATATGACTGTTTCCCCCACTTAGAAATGGAGCATTGCAGGATAGGCGTAACGCCAAGCGTCACGAGGAAATCTTCAAGAAATGGTGCGAATACGCGGATTTCCTCCCGGTAATGTCTTCGGTATTGTCCTGGTGATATGCCAACCGACTTCTTGAAACGGCGGTTAAAATAAAACTCATCGCCAAACCCGGCGTTCAGGGCGATATCGGATAAACGATCGCCGGTCACTTGCAGCAGATGCTTCGCTTGATCAATTCGAATCCCAGACAAATACTGCAGTGGCACCTGACCCGTTATCTCTTTGAACAAACGCGAGTACTGCGAGCGACCAATATCGGCCAAATCAGCCAGCTGACCCACCGACCACTCGTTGCGATATTCACGGCATAGTCGATCGATTGTGGCCTCAACCGCATTACGACTGCTCTGAGTGTAAGATATGGTGAGATTCTGCTTGAGAATATGGCGAAGCAATTGTTGAAAACATATTTGTTGATCGAGATAGGCCAATTCATCGCTTGTATCTAATATGCTAAAGCCATAAAGTGTCTCCACCCATTCCAAGCACTGGGAAAACGGGTTGCACACAACTTCTCCTGTGCAAGGAAATAAAGAACCTGCATCGATTTTCAAAGAGGCTTGAGCATCTCTTTCAATATAAAGTATCTCAAAGATCAATTCATAAATAATGAGTCCGTTTTTGCCAACTTCGCTTACGATCGTTGCGCCCGGCTCACATATGAAACATTTGCCGCGCTCGAGCTGAAAGCCGCAGCCATCTAGAACTAGACGCCCTCCGCCGTCCATAATGATGTACAATCGATAACATTCATTTATATTTGCCTTATGTTTTTCATGAGGCTCAAATTCCTTATAGCTTACTCCGATCAAGCGATAGAGCTTGCTAGGAGATACATTCGTATTGGAGATAGTCTCTTGCATAGATTTACCATCCCTCCTTATTGTGAGAATGATTATCACTAAAAACACTATAAACGATAAAGAAGAGCATATCAACTGTACGTTGAAATGCCCTTAGGACCGATCAAGCTAAATCGTCGTCTTCTTTGTATTACTTCAGTAAAATCCTCTGCAGATCTTCAATCTTGAGCTGGTTGGCCATGAAAGCACCCGTTTGCCAGTAGGTCCTATCTACTTGATAAACATTTCCATTTCGGACAGCAGGGACACTTTTCCAAATTGGACTATTCATCAATTCATTGATAGATTGTTGATTCTCAGTCGATGACCATGTTCCGTTCGAAGTCAAAATAATGATATGGTCCGCATTAAGATCAGGAAGCTTCTCCATGGAAATGGTGTCAATGAATGCGTCCATTTCTGCGACCATTTTCGGCGCGGTTAAGCCTAATTCTTTGTATAGGATAGAACCTATGAATTTGTTCTTAATACCAAGTAGATTGAGGTCATTCTCACCGATATTAAGGCGCAGAACGGCAACAGATTCCTCTCCGATCGATACTTGCAGCTTACTTTTTGTATCCGCGATTTTCTGCTCGTAGTCCTTCACCAGCTTCTCTGCTTTCTCTTGTTCACCAATTAGATCAGCAATCTTTAGAAGAATATCGGAGGAACTACTCGTCAAAATTTCGTCAGGCATCCGATAGGTCGGCGCTACTTTAGAGTATTTTTCATAAATGACCTCATCCACGAAACCTTCGGTAATAATGAGATCAGGTTCTGCTTCTAGTAGTGCTTCAATACTTCCTGTGATATCAAATTGAGGAACATCTAAATTCAAATAATCCTGTTTACCCCAATTCGGATGGTACCACTGAATAACAGGTTCCACACCAAGAGCGACTAAATAATCCTCCAAATAAATGGCTGCTATTCGCTTTGGCTTGACCGGAATTTCAACCTCTCCGAAATAATCCTTTACTACACGGGTTTCGTTATTATTCGTTTGTACGCCTTCGCCGTTCTCTGCGGCTTTGTCTGTCTGTGCATTCACTGCATTTCCTTTGTTCGCTGCTTCCTTCTTCTCTTCTTGCGATGTGCTGCATCCTGTAAGTGCCGTGATGACAATGAGAAGAGAAATGAGACCTCTTACAATGATGTTGCGTGCTCCTGTATGCCGAAACATATTTTACCCACTCCTGTATATGTATTTTAGTAACGAAATGTTATCAGTGATTATCATTATCATTTGGTTCATGAGCAATTATATCATTATGGTTTTGGGAAGCAATGTCCTTTCTAATGCGAGTTTTTTATCCAAACGCGTGATCATTAAAAAGAATCAATCCTACAAAACATGTAATCTATATAAAAAAAACAACCGTCTTTAGGCAAAATGCTTTACCCAAAGCCGATTGTTTTTAACTAGCAATAATTACTTCATCGCACCCGAGGTTATTCCAGCTACAATGTATCTTTGAAAAAAACATAAACGAGTATAACAGAAACCATTGAAATTAACAGCCCTGCGAACCATTTGATTATTTACTCGTTTCCTCTGCTAATGCTTACTTTTCCATCCTTACGAATCACGTCAGCACCGATCGTGTCCGTTAAAACAGTCAGCGGAACATAAGCATGACCATTCTTCAGCACGACTGGATTTTTCATCATGATTTGTTTTCCATTAATAGAAACAACTTTCGAATCCACCTTAAAAATCATTTCGGATTTGGATACTTTGTCATCATTAACGATAATTTCATGTTTCCCTACATTCCATTTCACTGTTGCATTTAGACTTTCCATAACAAAACGAAGCGGTGCCATTTCCGTTTGTCCTATTCTGAATACTTTTAGCTCTCGTTCATCCTCAACTAGCAGATCTACTGATTTCCCTTGTTGCACAGGTGGTGAAGGATCTACATTACTATCAGGTTGTTGTGCCTGCGCCGTATAGGCGATTCGATCCACTTCAGCGATCTGAGTTTTACCTGGATACACATACTCGTTCGCCCAGCCATTGGTTTTGGTAGCCGGCCACATGTTAGTAATGATATAACCAGGTGCTGAAGGGAGAGCTCCCCTCGAGCCTGTTTCCGTATGAACGAGCTTGCCGTCTACATACCACTTGATTGAATCCGGTGCCCAAACAAAAGCGTAATCATGGAAATCATCCGCTGCGTCAAAGCCGAGTGGAATGATCGTCGAATGCATGCCAACACCTTTGGTAAAATAATTCGTTTCGAATTGAGTCGTGTTTTTACCTAAAATCTCAATATCAATCTCATCTGCCTTACCATCTGAATCAGCTCCATAGGTGAAAAAAACGGTTACGACTCCATCTCCTTTAACCGCTTTCATTCGCACCTCGAACTTCCCGTATCCGTAACGCTGTGTTGTGGAATACTCCCCCGAAGCGTATGGTTTCTCGGAGCATTGTGCTTGATCCTCTAGACAAGGAGTGTTGTCAATCAACAATTTCAATTTACCGTCTTGAAAGACGACATGATCGTCTCTCCAGCCGCTTAGAAAAGTTCCACCATTGGACCATCCGTTAGAAGCATACCAGCGATCCGAATCCTTCTGATCAAGTAAATCTATGAATGTTTCACCAAAAGCTTCTGGCGTTTCTGCTTCCTCTGCCATAGCAATTACTGGCATTGCGGAGAGCATAACTGCGACAATGAATGTTAGCAGCGTGGATATAAGATTTCGTTTCACAAATGAGCCTCCCCGTCATCATTTTGAGCTTTCCGCCATTTTCATACCATCCTAATTGCCGTTACCTGAGGTCTCACCTCCCAATGTAAAAGGAAAAATAATAAGTTCTTTAGGGTTAAATTTTACAAATAAAATATAACCTTTTCTCCTCCATAACGATTAAAAACTGATACTATCCAACTGTTATTTGACATTCGCCCTTCAGAAATTGGTTTGAGCTTAGGCGCGCAAGATTAATGAAAGGTGAATAACGAAGATGGAGCGGTGCTGCGTTGACATGATCTAACGGATAAGTTACATTTATTATATATTTTAATATATTATATATATTTAACAAGGGAGAGAACTTTTCGTGATAAATGAACAATCAGATCAATTTACAGACATAACGATTATTGGTGGCGGTCCTACGGGGATGTTCGCTGCGTTTTATGCCGGAATGCGCCATGCAAGTGTAAAAATTTTGGACAGTATGCCTCAGCTTGGCGGACAGTTGTCCGCTTTATATCCTGAGAAATATATATATGATGTTGCCGGATTTCCTAAGGTCACAGCCCAGCAGCTTATTCAAAATTTGAATGTACAAATGAATCATTTTCCTGTGCAGGTTTGCCTTGAAGAGAAGGTTCAGCAAGTGATTAAGAAGGACGAGCATCATTTTGAAATCATGACCGATAAAGGAACGCACTACAGCAAGTCTGTCATTATTACTGGAGGCATAGGCGCATTTGAGCCGCGGCGACTAGAGCTACCAGAAGCCAAACATTTCGAAAGCACGAACCTGCAGTATTTTATAAGTGACTTAAGTCAGTATAGCGGCAAAAGGGTTATCATTAATGGGGGCGGCGACTCAGCGGTCGACTGGGCACTTATGCTTGAACCGATTGCAAGCGAGGTTACGCTCATTCATAGGCGGGACAAATTCCGTGCTCACGAGCACAGCGTAGAAAATCTTCTGAAATCCAAAGTAAATGTTGTTACGCCAGCGGAGATTACGGAGCTGCATGGTGATGAGCATATCGAGAAAATAACGATTACCTTTGGCAAAACAGGAGAAACACGCGAGATCACATGCGACGCGCTTATCGTTAATTTTGGCTTTGTTTCCTCGCTTGGTCCCATTTTGGAATGGGGGTTAGAAGTGGAGAATGGCTCCATTGTGGTTGATACTCGCATGGAAACAAATATTAAAGGAATCTTTGCAGCTGGTGATATAACAAGTTATCCCGGCAAAATAAAGCTTATTGCTGTTGGTTTCGGAGAAGCCCCTACTGCCATTAATAACGCAAAAGTTTATTTGGATCCTTCCGCCAAACTCTCGCCCGGCCACAGCAGCAATCTGAAGCTTTAACATAAAAAAATAAGAACAGTGAGATATCAATTCTATCTCACTGTTCTTGTTTTTGTCTCTTTTTTATCGAATAGGTACATCTTTGTCCACCTTTGGCAAGACACTCGGATCTCGAAACATCTACATCACCCAACATCGTTTCAAACAACTTCAATTCACATTGGCAGGCATGCTGATATTTGGTTGCCACTTGCTCAATTGGACAATTGTTTTCTTTCAAAATAAATTGATCATCATCGATCTTTTCCCATTCCACCATATATCCGTTTTCGTTTTGAATATCTGCAAGTGCCTTCACTCTATCCGCCAGGTCTTTGCTTTGCATGCTCGATTCGTATTTTTTAGTCATTTTGTTTTTGCGACCTTCAAAAAGCGATTCCACCGCCGACGCGCCGAGCTGATCCGTAAGCTCATCCAATAATTCAAGAGTTAATGTATGATATTTGCGCGGAAAAAACCCGTCTGCATGCTCCGTTAAGCAATATACCGCTGTTGGTCTGCCCATCGCTTGTCTTACCGTCTTCGATGAAATTAGGTTATCTCTCTCAAGCGATTGGATATGACGTCTGACGGCCATAACCGTAATTCCTAGTTCTTCCGTAAGATCCTTTGTACTTAAGTTACCTTTCGTTTTCAGAAGCTGAAGAATATATTCTCTCGTAGAAAGCTGCCCTTGATCTATATTGGTCATTCCTGATCACCTTCCGATAATTGTCATATGAAATACTACCTGTCTGAAATGAATACTGCAATAATAACATTTTCTAAAATCAATGTCTCCACTCTACAATAGATTTGATCTTTTATATACTATTATATATAATAAATTTAATAATTCAATCCATCCTATTTTCCAATTCCAAGCGAGGTGCATATATGATGATAGAAATCAGCGAAAAAGCAGAATCCATTATTAATCAGATGGTAATAGATACAGGAAATGATCATACGTTTTTGCGAATAGGTGTTGATGATGGCGGCTGCAGCGGCTTATCCTACAACATCAAATTGGATGATACCATCACGAATGATGACCACTCCTTGCAAACTGAACATATTAACGTTGTGTGGAACACTCAGAGCGAGCCCTATTTGGCGGGCTTGAAAATTGATTATGTTGAGCAAGGCATGACTGGTGGATTCACGATTGATAATCCGAATGCTAAAGCAACCTGCGGCTGCGGGGCTAGCTTTCGAACGGCGACCTTCAAAGGTAAACGCGAGAAGTGCGATTAATGGTCCATTGTTAAAAAGGAAACGATACACCCTTTCCTCCAAATCGGAGTGAGGGTGTTTTTTAAATTATACTTATTATATATTTATGTTGACTAAGTATGTAAATTCAATTACGATGTAACTATAACTTACCAAATATATTTATGGAGGAATGAACCATGTCACATCAATTACCTGAACTGCCTTATGCAAACAATGCTTTGGAACCTCATATCGACGAGCAAACCATGATGATTCATCATGACCGCCATCATAATACGTATGTAACAAACTTAAATGCCGCTTTGGCGAACTATCCTGAACTTCAGCAAAAAAGCTTAAATGAGCTGCTTCAAGATTTAAAAAGCATCCCTCTAGATATTCGTACTGCAGTACAGAACAATGGAGGCGGACACGCCAATCACTCATTATTTTGGGAATCGATTGGACCGAGTGGCGGAGGATTGCCCACAGGTCATTTGGCTGATGCTATCGAAAAGGAATTAGGCGGCTTTGATTCGTTTAAGGAACAGTTTTCGAAAGCAGCAACTACTCGTTTCGGCAGCGGGTGGGCGTGGTTAAGCATAGATCATAAAGGCAATTTGTTCGTTTCGAGCACGCCTAATCAAGATAGTCCACTAATGGATAACTTGACTCCAATTCTGGGACTTGACGTTTGGGAGCATGCTTATTATCTTAACTACCAAAATAAGCGCCCTGATTATATTTCGGCATTCTGGAATATCGTGAAATGGGATGTTGTAGCGGAACGTTACGAAGCAGCGAAAAAATAAGATTTCAAAAACATCAAAAAGAGCTAGGCTGCTATTTGGCAACCTAGCTTTTTTTAATTCCACATGTACATTCGTCACGGCTGTTCCAAAATACTGCCGTCACTGCCGTCATCCAATACTTTTGACTCTACGCTTGTCATCGACTTCAGTAACTCCGTTACTGTCACGAATTCAAAACCTCGCTTATCCAGCTCATACAGTATCGTATCCAATGCTTTGACAGTCTGCTCAGAGCCTGGAATGTAATCATGGAGCAATACGATATCACCGTTTCTTGCGTTATTCAATACTTTTTTTACGATTTGGTTTACACCAGGACTTCTCCAATCATTCGTATCCTGATGCCAGGACCACAAAATCGTTTTGTAGCCTAATGTTTTGGCAATCTGTATGGAATTCTCATTGTAATAACCTCCGGGCGGGCGAAATAAAAGTGGCTTTTTCCCCGTCAAGGCTTCTAATGCATTTTCTGTTTTTACGATCTCATCACGAATCGTCGCTTGGCTTATCGATTTCAAGAAGTAAACATGATTAAACGTATGATTAGCTACCTCATGTCCTTCTGCTACTTCGCGCTTGATCGTTTCTGGGTAAAGCTTGACCTTGTTGCCTAATACAAAGAAAGTTGCTTTTGCATCGTATTTCCTTAACAGATCGAGTATCACTTCCGTTGTTTTGGGATATGGCCCATCATCAAAGGTCAAAGCAATTTTCTTATCTTCCGTAGGAACCTCCCACACAATTTCTCCCCGTTTCTCATAAAAAAAACGGTCCTTCTTAATTGGAGTTGAGAAACCTACCAAAAAAACGATCATGAGCAGCAATAGTAGGCCACGCTTACTGATTAACAACGATTTTCCTCCTAGCGGCTTATCGATATGTAGAGGGATAGAGAATATATCGGCAGCTCCATGTGGAGCTGCCGATATCAAGTGTAGATTAACGAAGCGGAGCCGTTATTGCATTGCCGATATCTCGAATAATGGTAGTCACGTCATTAGCTAATGTTTTCAATGGATGTCCATTAGTCATACTAGTGTTCATCGTTTGTATTTTTTTATGCATGCCTTGATCGGACGTTACATGAAAGTTGTACTCTGGGTATTGTCCTTTTAACGCAGCATGTACTTGTTTCTCGATAATTGCTTTTTTGCCTATATTATCAACATCCAGGCCTACGATAGCATCTTTATTATGAATAACGACTGTTGCTTTTTTTACACCGCTGACCGATTTCGCACGGTTGGCTAACTGACTGGCGCTTTTATTATGATCCACACCATATTTGTGTATAGATCCATCTATGCCATTCATACCGTCTCCATCTACGCCATAGGTACGATTAGCACTATACGGATAATTGTTATTATTATTCAATAAAGGATCCACACCATACGCTCTGTTATCCAAATTGTTAATTCTTCTATCTGTCATATTAGTGCCATAAGGAACGGTTTTTGTCTCTATTCGATGCAGATCGTTTTTGGCTCTCATCGATTGTTGCTTCACAGTATTGTTTTGTCCACATGCTGATACCGAAAAGCCAATAGCAAGCACCATTACTGTAGTAAGTACCGGTTTTAAATGCTTTTTCACTACATAACACCTCCTGTTTGATGATAATAAGTTGTACTAAATGCGCTCATTCATACATGGGAAAAATAAAGCTGTTTTCAATAGTTGGCTATTTCCTCTGGAAGGCCCTAGTCATAAGATCTGCAAATCCAAAGCATTCATACGTGGTAAATGCAGCTTCCTGTCATTAAAGAAGCATTTTTCTTATCCAAATCAGGGGAATAACGATTTATTTCCACACAAAAAAGGAACAGTCATCCGCATCCTGCACAAGCGGCTCACTGTTCCCTTTACATTTGATTTTTCATTGTTTAATCCTCAACATTTCTTACATCAACGGATACATGCAATATTTGTTCGCCTGTTCCTCTGTATACACCTTTAACCGGCACAATATCTTTATAATCTCTCCCATGTCCGAGCTTTACATAGCGCTCGCCAACAGGATCAACATTGGTCGGGTCAAAGCTGCACCAACCTAATCCAGGTACAAAAGCTTCAACCCAAGCATGTGAAGCCTGCTCGAAATCAGCGCTTCCTCCCTGTAGATCTCCTACAAAGTGATAGCCGCTTACGTATCTGGCAGGGATGCCGATTGCTCTGCAGCTAGCGATCATCAAATGCGCAAAATCCTGACATACGCCTCGTTTGCTCAAAAACATATCCGATGTTTTTGTCTTTACATCTGTCGCTTCAGGATCATAGATGAATTCGTTCCTAATCTTTGTCGACAGAGCACTTAGCCAATCGAGAACGCTTGCCCCACTATTCTCGTCTGAGCTAAAAATTTCATGAGCAAATTGCTCCACCTCGGACGTCACAGCTGTATATTCAGTCGTAAGCAAAAACTCAGTGAAACGGTTGGCAGCGTCATCTGTTCTGAGCCAATTCCATGCCTGCTCTGGTGGACGCTTGCTTAAGTATTGTTCACGTTCTTCCGACGTTGGTGCCTGCTTCGTTACAACGGTCATAGTCGTCCGAATGGTAAGTCGTTTATGCGGTCCATTTACCGAGAAGGCATGAACACGGTTGCCAAAATAGTCCTCATAAGTGAACAATGAGGCGTTCGGCTCAATAGAAATCGCCTGCTGATAACAAGACTGTCTTTCATTTGTGCTTGGCGTAAGTCTAATTTCATTGACACTGTCCGTCACTGACTCTGCATACTCGTACCGCGTCACATGTGAAATACTCAGCTTCATGCGCTTGCCTCCCCCATCCGAAAAAAGGTTTTAGCGAAAGCCATTCCAAGCTGTTGACAAGCTTCAAGCAAATGAGCAACGATCGTTCCGTTACGATCAATAACCATATCCTCCCGCTCCAGACATGCCAAATCCGCCTTCACCTTACCCACTTGGCGGATTACTTTTTCGTGTGCTGTACGCAGCTGCTTATCCTGCAGCTCAATATGCCGCATATGATCATCAAGCGTATGCAGCGCAAAATGAAGAGATCGCGGAAACACGCCATTTAGAACTACAAATTCGACGATGGACTCCACAGAGATACCATCTGCATAATAACGACGAAATGCCTGATATCCGCTAACCGAACGCAATACGGCCTGCAAATACGGATATGCCCTCGCATTGTCCCAACCCTCGCCGCTCGCTGCATTGCCCACTGCTTTAATGATGCGCAGCGTATTCTCAGAGCGCTCCAAGTACCTCCCGCATTCAATGAAATGCCATTCATTTTCCCTTGGCATAACCGATTGGCTGACCCCTTGAAAAAGTGCCGTCCACTCCTTGATTCGTCCGAAAAACAAATGCGGAGATTCACGCAGCATATCATCCGGCTGCTTCTCCCGCAGCCACAAGTAGAAGGCATTTGTTGCATCCCACATTTCACTCGGAACCTTTTCACGCAGCGTTCGAAGATTACCTCGAGCATGACTGACGCAGGAAACTAAAGAATTGGAATTATCACGATCAAGCGTCGTATAGAAGAGAACATCCCGTTCGTTGTAGCTGCTGTATTGCTGTTCATAAGCCTCTCGACTGCCTAGGGCATCTACGATTCTTGCCCATTTCGAGTAAGGCTCAGTCACATCGCCCTCCAGCCTTGCTTTTAAGCTAGTCGTATCCTCATCAACTTGAAGATGGTAATGAACATCAATTAATCTAGCGTGGTTCTCAGCCCGTTCCATGTAGCGACCAATCCAAAACAATGCTTCTGCATTCCGGTTCAGCATTGCAATCCCTCCTGTTAATTATCGATTTAGGACCCACGTATCCTTAACTCCGCCGCCCTGTGAAGAGTTGACTACAAGCGAACCCTCTTTCATCGCAACACGCGTTAAACCACCCGGAATGACATGTGTCTCTTCCCCCATCAATGCAAAAGCTCGTAAATCAATGTGCCGAGGCGTCATGCCGCCATCAAGCATAACCGGCGCTCGCGACAGCTTCATTGTCGTTTGTGCGATGTATCGTTCAGGTTCTCGTTTGATCGCTTCGGCAAATGCATGAATCTCAGGCAATGTAGCGCTCGGACCAATCAGCATGCCATAACCTCCAGAGAGCGATGTCTCCTTCACAACGAGCTGATCCAAATGATCAAGCACATAATCACGTTCTTCCTTGCGCGATAAAATGTACGTTGGAACGTTATGCAAAAGTGGCTCCTCCCCCAAGTAGTAACGAATCATGTCGGGAACATACGCGTAAACGGCTTTATCATCCGCAACTCCGGTTCCTGGTGCATTGGCAATAGCTACATTGCCGGCACGATAAGCATTCATGAGTCCAGGCACTCCAAGGAAGGAATCAGGCTGAAAGGCAAGCGGGTCAAGAAAATCATCATCAATGCGCCGATAAATGACGTCAACTTGACGAAGTCCGCGTAAATCGCGCAAATAAATCTTGTGGTCTTTGTATACGAGGTCCCTGCCTTCAACGAGGTGAATGCCCATCTGCTGCGCCAAAAAGGTGTGTTCGTAATACGCTGAGTTATAAGCACCGGGTGTAAGCAACACGATGAGGGGGTCGCGTTTGCCATTAGGAGAAAGAGCGCGAAGCGAGCTTAGGAAACAATTTAAGCTGCGGTCAATGCTTTGTACTGAATTCGATAAATACAAATCATGAAACAGCTCATTCATTAACGTTCTGCCCTTAAATAGATAAGAAAAACCAGATGGAGATCGCAAATTATCCTCCAGCACATAATACCGGCCCTTCTCATCACGAATTAAATCAATGCCCGATGCTGTAATATATACACCGCATGGAACATGTAGACCAGCCATTTCAGGCCGAAAATAAGTATTTGAAACAATCATTCTACGAGGAATGATACCGTCTGCAACAATTTTTTGTCCGTGATAAACATCATGAAGGAATGCATTCAACGCTCGGATTCGCTGCCTTACGCCTCGATCAACACCTTCCCATTCATGCTTAGGTATGACGCGAGGGATATAGTCGAACGGAATCGTTCGCTCAAGCGGCTCATTTTGCGCACCATTATACAGAGTGAAGGTAATACCCTCCTCCATCATTCTTTGATTAATCGCATTTTGCCGAACAGCTAGCTCAGCTTCATTCATTCTTCCGAATAAACGATGAACACTTTCGTAGTGGGCACGAACAGAAAAGTCCTTGTCGAACATTTCATCGTAAAAGGTCTGAGCATCGTAATATTGCGATTGCGACTGTTTGGCCGTCGACATGACAACCGCCTCCTTCAAGATGGCCGCTGTACCATTTTGGTACTAGCAAGTTAAACATTTGATCAATAATGTTATTTTTATGTTAAAAAACTTAACAATTTTAGCAAGAATGGATCTGAATGTTAGGATAATCATACTAAATTCTGAATATTGTGTCAACTTACATAACACGAAAGCAGGAACCCTCGGATGAGAGAATTCCTGCTTTTTCTAGGCTGCGTTTTATTTTAGGATTGGTTTAATTGTTGTAAGTCTTTCGTGACCTTATCGACCATGTTAACGAAGGAAGCCAGTTCCTGCGAACGAGCCGCTTGATTACGTGCTTCAACCGAAGTCTGCTCCGATTCTTGTCGTACGGCGGTTAGCTTCTTATCGATTTCCTCCAGCTTGGACTGTATTCCTTCAAGCGCATTCCGTGATGAAGCGGCCAGCTTCCGCACTTCATTCGCAACAACCTCGAAACCTCTCCCATTCTCGCCTGCTCTCGCCGCTTCAATTGCAGCATTAAGACCTAACAAATGAGTCTGATCCGATATGCCGCGAATCAAGGTTCCCATTTCGTTAATGCCGTCAAGCTCCTCACGAAGCTCACCCAATAGTGTATGCGTCTTATCCTGGGATTGCGAAGTTGAAATCGCAGTTGCCGCGATGGATTGTGCACCCTCATCCAATTCAAACATAAGTGAAGCAAGCTCCTGTACAGCACTCGTAACGGTAGTCAGCATGTTGGAACGATTATCCGCCAGCTCTTGAATTTTCTTCTGTTCATGCTGGTTATAAGCTTCAAGCACGAATTGCGAGTCCAGATTAAACAATTTCGTCAAAGCATGTACGACATCCTTCCAGCGTTCAGGAAGAACTCGTTTCAATACATTCGTCGATATGTCCAGGTAAGTCATATATGTACCCAAATACCAGTCCGTCGTCAATCCAATTCGGGAATGGACAGCGCCTATTTTAATTCGATTATCAATATATGATTGATCGATTACCCCTTCGGTAAGCGACATGTAATACCATATCTGCGTTTCCTTTAATCGATCAATGGTACTTACATTAGAGATAATAGCAACCAACTCCGGCTGCTTACCAATACTTTCATAAAATCGGTCGACCACTTCATGGACAATATTTTGAAAAATAGGCTTACATTCCGCTAAAATTTTGAGATCCTGCTCTGTAATACCCGTGTATTCTATCTGTTTCTTTCGCTCTGCTGATAAATTGATCAAATTAGTCCGACTCCTTCGGTATATAGTAGATCACTATTACCTATTATATCGGAAAACATTCAAGAAACAGTATGATCATAATAAAATCTTTTTAAACATAGAGGAAGAAAAGAAAAGCTGATAGACAATTGTCTATCAGCTTCTCTAATACTCAGGCCGATCATTTATCGATTCAACAAGCTACCTACATAACGAAGCAATTCATTCGAGCATACCGGGCAATAGCTATGCTCATCCATAAGACGTTTTGTTACTTCATTAATTCTCTTCAATTGGCTCTCATCCGGTGTTTTTGTAGACGTCGTTATTTTGACAATATCCTTCAGATCAGCAAACAGCTTCTTCTCCACAGCCTCGCGCAAACGTTCGTGGCTCGTAAAGTCGAACTTCTTCCCTTTCCGCGAATAAGAGGAAATTCGGATCAATATCTCTTCGCGGAACGCTTTTTTCGCATTTTCGGAGACGCCAATTTGCTCCTCGATGGAACGCATGAGACGCTCATCCGGATCCATCTCTTCACCTGTTAACGGATCTTTGATTTTGGCCCAATTGCAATACGATTCAATGTTATCCAAATAATTTTCAAACAAGGTGCGAGCAGATTCCTCATAGGAATATACGAATGCCTTCTGAATTTCCTTTTTCGCCAGCAGGTCATATTCCTTGCGCGCCACCGAGATGAAATTCAAGTACCGCTCACGCTCATCCTTCGTAATGGAGGGATGATGATCGAGCCCTTCCTTAAGTGCACGCAACACATCGAGCGCGTTGATACATTGTGTATCCTGCTTAATGAGCGCGCTGGAAATTCGGTTAATAACGTAGCGCGGATCAATACCTGTCATGCCTTCCTCTAAGTATTCGTTCTGCATTTCCTTCAAATCCGCTTCCTTAAACCCTTCCACTTCCTCGCCATCATACATCCGCATCTTCTTCACTAAGTCCATGCCTTGCTTCTTCGTTTCCTTAAGCCTTGTTAAAATGGAGAAGATTGCAGCGGCACGCAGAGCATGAGGAGCAATATGAATATGCCGCATATCACTCTGAGCGATCAGCTTCTTATAAATCTTCTCTTCGTCGGAAACCTTAAGGTTATAAGGAACCGGCATAACGATCATCCTGGAATGCAGAGCCTCGTTTTTCTTATTACTTATGAACGATTTGTACTCCGATTCATTCGTGTGAGCAATAATGAGCTCATCCGCGCTAATCAAAGCGAATCGTCCTGCCTTAAAATTGCCTTCCTGCGTCAATGAGAGCAGATTCCATAAAAACTTCTCATCGCACTTGAGCATTTCTTGAAATTCCATTAATCCGCGGTTTGCTTTATTAAGCTCTCCGTCAAACCGATATGCACGAGGATCGGATTCAGATCCATATTCCGTTATCGTAGAGAAATCAATGCTTCCAGTGAGATCAGCAATATCCTGTGATTTCGGATCGGATGGACTGAATGTGCCGATTCCAACACGATTATCCTCTGAAATAAACACTCGCTCGACGAGTACGTTTTCAATATCGCCGCTGTATTCCGTTGAAAGCCTCATTTGGCATGAAGGACATAGATTGCCTTCAATCCGTACGCTAAGCTCCCTTTCAATATCAAGACGAAGCTCATGAGGAATAAGATGGAGCGGATCCTCATGCATCGGGCAGCCTTTAATCGCATAAACGGCTCCTCGTTCTGTTCTGGAGAAGCGCTCAAGACCTTTTTTGAGCATTGTAACGATCGTCGACTTCCCTCCGCTTACAGGCCCCATTAATAACAAAATCCGTTTGCGAACCTCCAGCCTGCGAGCTGATGAATGGAAATACTCCTCAACCAGTTTCTCGACCGCGCGATCTAGCCCAAAAATCTCTTGATCAAAAAATTTATACTGCTTATTGCCTCCTACAACTTCCACCCCATGAGATTCAATCATTTCATAAACGCGAGAATGTGCAGTCATGGCCGGGGACGGGTCCTTCCTCAGCAAATCAATGTAATCCTTGAATGTTCCTGTCCAAGCAAGTTTCTCGCTCTCAGCCTGATACTCCGATATTCGCTTGAAAATGTCCATACCGTGCCTCCTCCCATCGCTTCCGCATTCCACTTATCATTCTACGCCCGGGATTTGTCTCTAGACGCTCTATCGAGTGGTGCCAACTTTTATTGAGGTATTACATTCCTATGCTTATTCGAGGAGATAATTGCACACTATTTTTGTCCATCATCCATCAAAAAACGACAAGCGCGCAAAATCCTTTGTTATAATGAAGCATAAGCATCAATGGAATTGAACCGGAGAGGAGTCAGCAACAGTGGCAGTAGCAAGAGAAGAAGAGCTTTACAAACCTATAAAAAAGTACTATGAGCAGCTTGGGTATATGGTGAAAAGCGAGGTCCTCCATTGCGATTTGGTCGCTATTCATCCTGAGCGAGCCGATACGATAATTGTCGAAATGAAAAAAACGTTCAACCTCGCCTTGCTTCTGCAAGGGGTTGAACGTCTGCGATTAAATAGCCATGTCGTGCTGGCTGTTGAACGAAACCGAACGAAAAGCGGTGCGCACAACCAACGTTTTGGAGATCTGACGGAACTGTGCCGAATGCTTGGACTCGGATTTATGACCGTCACCTTCTATAAAACAAAGCCGCCGGTCATCGATTGGTTATGCCAGCCGGGCGACCCGCCGCTGCGCAGTGTAAGGCGCAAGAAGCAAGCGCAGCTGCTCACCGAGTTTAAAGAACGCAGCGGCGACTATAACGTCGGCGGCAGCACAGGTCGCAAACTTGTTACAGCTTACCGCGAGAAGGCCCTGCGCTGCGCTTATGCGCTTCACACCTCGGGGCCTTTAGCTCCGCGCGAGGTGGCAGCTATTACTGGCTATAGACGAAGTGGAGAGACGCTGCGCAGCAATTATTACGGCTGGTTCGATCGCATCGAGCGCGGCAAATACAGCCTGCGCCCGGAAGGCGCGGCTGCACTTTCCGAATATGAAAATGTTATCGCTGAGTGGGCAGCCTCGGTTAGCTCCGCGCCGTAAATTCGCCGAGCGCCTCAACAAACCGCAATACACCTTGCTCTGTACGCGCTCCTGTATTGTACGTATAGTTCAGCCTTGCCGTGTTGCGCTGTGGATGATCGGCATAGAACGAGCTGCCCGGTACAAACGCAACTCCTTTTTGAACCGCACAACGCAGGAGTGCCTCTGCATCCAAACCGTCAGGTAGCTCCAGCCATAGGAACATGCCGCCCTTCGGTTTCACCCAATTGACGCCCTCTATCCCCTGGCGCTCAAGGAGCCCATGCATTTCAAGCATACGCTCGCCATATGATTTGGAAATAAGCCTAATATGGTCATCGAGATTAAATCCTTTAAGCAGCTGACTTAATATTTGTTGATCTATCGTACTCGAATGAAGATCAGCAGCTTGTTTAGCCTTGGCAACCATGTTGATGACTTCGCTATCCCCAATTGCCCATCCTGCCCTAAGAGCAGGCGCTACTGTTTTGGAAAACGTGCTCGTATAAAAAACCGCTCCGCCCTCTACTTGTCCTTCTAATGAAAACAGTGTAGGGAATTGCTCACTCTCATCAAATTTTATGTCTCCATAGGGATCATCTTCGATAATAGGCATTTGATTCTGCTTGCAAAGTGCAAGCAGTTTCTTCCTGCGCTCAACACTCCAGACACGTCCCGTAGGATTGCCAAAGGTCGGTACGGCATAAAGCAATTTGGGACGATGCTCGCGAATGAGGCGCTCTGCATCCTCAGGAATGATGCCGTCCTCATCACTCTCCGCAGCTACTACCTTTAAACCATGAAGTGCGAATACTTGCAAGCTTGCCAAGTAAGTAGGCTTCTCAACCAAGACTACATCGCCAGGTTCCGTAAGTACACCAACGAGCAAATCAATCGCTTGCTGTGATCCTGTTGTCAGAATCATTTGCTCTGGATTAACATGCATTTGCTTAACTGCCATACGCTCGCACAGCTGCTCCCGCAGAGGCAAATACCCAGCTGTTAGACCATATTGCAATGCGCTTGCTCCTGCAGTAAATACGCGGTCGGCTGCTTCACGTACTGCTTGTACTGGGAACAGTTCCTCAGCTGGAAGGCCCCCAGCAAACGAGATCATTTCCTTACCTTGCGTCAGCTTTAGTATATCCCTAACCGCAGATGATTTAAGCTGTGACACTCTAGATGAAAAACGATAATTCATATTGATTGCTCCTCCTCGCAAGCTATATTGCTATGCTTATACTCTCTATGTTAACAATGTGTTCACAACTTTTAAAGTTTTCTTTTTTGCCGTCGTTGGTTATAATAAAGACAGCTTACTTGGAGGTGTCCCACAGATGAACTTTATTATCGTTATGACTGTGTTTGCATTGTTCATTGTTGCGATGCTTACCAGCTCCTACAATGATGACAAAACAAAAGGACTATAAGCCGGCTGTATCCGCTTATAGCAAGCGCAACAAAAAAACGAAGCTTCCCGAAGAGCGTCAACACTCTTCTCGGGAAGCTTCATTTCGTTAAAACGGCATGCCATAACGCTGATTAGCGTTGTAGAACTGCCATTTCTTCCATACAAACACCACAAACATAACGATCCTTGAAATCACGAACCTCAACCATTGATCCGCAAAAAACACACTTTGGACGGTAACGCTCCAAAATGATATGGTCACCTTGGACGAAAATTTCAACGGGATCGCCCTCGTTCATCAAATAACGTTTACGTAATGATTTTGGAAGTACAATACGTCCGAGTTGATCCACTTTTCTTACTACACCTGCTGGTTTCATCACTTTCACCTCTTCTGTGTCTGGTTTCGCAAGCTATTTTTGAGAAACCTCTGCGTTATAGTCTTTCGATGGTACTTCTGCATTTCCTTCCTAAATTCATAATTTCTTAATATCCTGCTATAATTCTTTTTTTCAGAGCAAAAAAATTCCAAAAAATGATAAATAAATTAACATTTTTAATCGAGACCTGGAAAATCATTTTGTCTGAGCGCTTCATACACAATAATTGCCGCAGAATTGGACAAGTTGAGCGAGCGTACGGTGTCTGTCATCGGCATTCTAATGCAAGTTTCGATATTCGCATCTATTAGCTCCTGTGGCAGACCCTTTGTTTCTTTCCCGAACACAAAGAAATCGCCATCCTGATACTCGAACTGTGAATACGGCTTTTTTGCTTTTGTGCTTGCATAGAAGAAGCGGCCCTGCGGATAACTTTCGAGCACCTCTTCGAAGGAGTCATGATACTCAATATGAACGGAATGCCAGTAATCGAGGCCAGCCCTTTTCAAAGTACGATCATCCGTATCAAAGCCAAGCGGTCTTACTAGATGCAAAATAGTGCCGGTTGCAGCGCACGTGCGTGAAATATTACCCGTGTTTGCCGGAATTTCTGGTTCTACCAAAACAATATGAAATGGCATAGTTTTATTTCTCACCTCTCATTTTGCCTATTATACACGAAAATGACTAATATTTTTACACCCACTTTACGTACCGTTAATCTTAAGCATAATTTCAACCTTCATAATAGAACCATACTAGGCGGAAGCACATGGAGGAGAGCTGAATCATGCGAAAAAAAATATTAATCGTGGATGACGAACCATCTATTTCAATGCTGATTGAATTTAACTTAAAACTGGCAGGTTATGATGTACGTTGCGTAGGTGATGGTGAAGCTGTATTCGACATGCTTAAGCCCTTCCGTCCCGACTTAATTGTTCTAGACCTCATGCTGCCAAAAATGGACGGACTCCAAGTTTGCCGCGAGCTGCGCAAGCAAAGCAATGCTGTACCGATCGTTATGCTGACTGCACTGCAAGACGTAACCGATAAAATAGCTGGTCTTGATAATGGTGCCGATGATTATATGACAAAACCATTTAGCCCACAGGAGCTTGTGTCCCGTATTCAAGCTATATTCCGTCGTGTTCAATCGCTCCCTGGCACTGCCGATGACACAACCTTCAATATTGGCCGTTTGAAAGTTCAAGTTGAGCAGCGTGAAGTATTCATAGACGGCAAATCCGTTGAGCTGACACCAAAGGAATTTGAGCTCTTATTGTTTCTCTGCCGCCATAAAGGAAAAGTACTCAGTCGCCAGCAGCTGCTCCATGGCGTTTGGGATTACCATTTCCTCGGTGACACACGAATCGTCGACGTTCATATAAGCCATCTGCGTGACAAAATCGAGAAAAACGCACGCACGCCAGAATATATCATGACCGTTCGCAATGTCGGATATAAATTAAACGGTCCTCACGTTGCTGAGAGCACCCTAGCACAGGCTTAACGAACTTGTAACGTCTATACTAAAAAAACCGCCTGCTTCTTATTTAGAAGCGAAGGCGGTTTTTTTCTATTCTAGCAACGATATAGGCAAAACCAAAACCGTTTATTAACCGTTCCGTTTTTGGAAATCAGCCATAAATTGCGCTAGCGCTTGACAGCTCGCAAGCGGCACAGCATTATAGGTTGATGCTCTCAGGCCGCCGACATCACGATGTCCCTTCAAGCCTTCAAAACCTTCTTTCAACGATTCCTTAACGAACTGAGCCTCAAGCTCTTCCGTCTGAATACGGAAAGTGATATTCATCAATGAACGGCTTTGCGGCTGCGCACAGCCCGTGTAGAAGCCGCTGCTTTGATCGATAGCATCATAGATCAGCTTCGTCTTGTCGCGGTTGTATTGCTCAAGCTGAGCAACCCCGCCTTTAGCTTTAATCCACTCCAGAACCAGCTTCACCATGTACACTGAGAAAGACGGTGGTGTATTGTACAGCGAGCCACTCTTCGCATGCGTGCTGTAACGGAACATGGTTGGAATCGTTTTGGAGCTATTTTCAATAAGATCTTTACGAATGATGACAACGGTAACGCCTGATGGCCCAAGGTTTTTTTGTGCGCCAGCATAAATTACACCAAACTTGTTCACATCAATCGGTCTGCTCAATATATCACTGGACATATCCGCAATGAGCGGTACATCGCCCGTATCTGGGAACTCTTGGAACTGTGTTCCACCGATCGTTTCATTCGATGTTAAATGAAGATACGAAGCATTGCTAGGAACTTCAATTTCCGACAAAGTCGGCACACGCATAAATTTGTCAGCTTCTGTCGATGCAGCAATGACTGTTTCTCCGACAAGTTTCGCTTCTTTAAGCGCTTTGTCAGCCCAAGCCCCCGTCATCACGTAAGCTCCTGGCTTGCCAGGTTGCAGAAGATTTAGAGGAAGCATAGCAAACTGCGTGCTAGCGCCGCCTTGCAGCAAGAGTACCTCATAATTTTCTGGAATTCCGAACAATTCACGAAGCAAGGCTTGCGATTCATTGTTCACTTCTTCATACATTTTGCTTCGGTGAGACATTTCCATAATGGACATCCCTGCGCCCTGATAATCAACAAATTGCTCCTGGGCTTGCTTCAGCACCTCAAGTGGTATTGCGGCTGGTCCTGCATTAAAATTAAATGCTCGTGTCATCTTCGGATACCCACCTCTGTTTCTTTATTTATGATATGGTTATGATAGCAATTTTGAAGGGCTGCATCAAGTGTATTCCACATATTAAATAAATAAAAAGTCGAACGTATGTCGCAATACCGACAAAAAACATTCGGTTTTCGTTCATTATTTCTTATAATACATAAAAAAACGGGTCCTAGAAGGACCCGTTTCTTATATTTCTTAACGATTGGATTAGCAATCGTAGTAAAGGCTGAACTCATGCGGATGAATACGGATTGCTACAGCTTTAGCTTCTTGACGTTTTACTGCAACGTAGTTGTCGATGAAGTCTTTAGAGAATACGCCGCCTTCTGTCAAGAAATCGGAATCTGCTTCAAGAGCGTTAAGCGCTTCGTCAAGCGTTCCAGGAACGCTGCGGATTTCTTTTTTCTCTTCTTCTGGCAATTCGTAGATGTTTTTGTCGAAAGGGCCGTAACCAAGAGCAACTGGATCAAGCTTACGCTTGATGCCGTCCAAACCAGCAAGCAGCATAGCTGCAAACGCAAGGTAAGGGTTAGCAGTGTTGTCCGGCGTACGGAATTCAATACGACAGCCTTTAGGTGTTACAGCTGCAATCGGAATACGAACTGCTGCGGAACGGTTACCTTTCGAGAATACAAGGTTAACCGGCGCTTCGTAACCAGGCACAAGACGTTTAAATGAGTTCGTGCTTGGGTTTGTGATTGCGATCAAAGCCGGAGCGTGGTAAAGCACGCCGCCGATGTAGTGCATAGCCATTTCACTTAGGTTTGCATAAGCGCCTTTGTCATAGAACAAAGGAGTGTCGCCGTTGAAGATAGAAGCATGCACGTGCATACCGCTACCATTGTCACCAAATAGTGGCTTCGGCATGAAAGTAGCCGTTTTTCCATATTGGCGAGCAGTGTTGTGAATAATATATTTGAATTTCATAAGATTGTCGGCTGTTTTTGTCAATGTGTCAAAACGGAAGTTGATTTCTGCTTGACCAGCAGTTGCTACTTCATGGTGATGACGTTCAACGCGAAGGCCTGATTCCTGCAAGAGACGAACCATCTCGCTGCGGATATCTTGTTGGGAGTCAACTGGAGCTACTGGAACATAGCCGCCTTTAACTGGAATTTTCGAACCAAGGTTTCCGCCCTCTTCTTTACGGTTCGTGTTCCAGCCAGCTTCCTCGGATTCAACAACATAGGAAGATGAGTTCATTGTGCTTTCATAGCGAACTTCGTCGAAGATAAAGAATTCAGGTTCTGGTGCGAAAAATGCTGTCGTACCAATACCCGTTGTTTGAAGATACTCTTCAGCCTTTTGAGCGATGCTGCGTGGATCACGGTCATAGCGATCGCCATCAGGTGTATGAATATTACACATAACGTTCAGTGTAGGATGATCAGTGAAAGGATCAATAAATACGGATTCAGTATCCGGCATCATTACCATGTCGGAATTTTCGATACCGCGGAAACCTTGGATCGAAGATCCATCAAAAGCTACCCCGTTTACAAAAGTATCAGCATCAACCTCAGCAGCAGGAAGCGTGATGTGGTGTGCATGACCTAGAAGATCCACGAAGCGGAAATCTACAAACATAATGCTGTTTTCTTTAATATTGTCCAAAACATTTTGAACTGACATTATAATTTCCTCCATTTCCGAACATTAGCGTAGTGTTGAACAGGTATTGTTCAATTATTGCTCCAAATCCATGTCGTTATTATAAAACTAGCCTTCAATCTCCGTCAATAGCTATGTAAGGTATTTTTTGAACTCATGTTAGGTATACTTACAAGTTTGTCCGGTTGTTCACAAATCCTCCAAAATAAAAGCTGAAATCCTTGTACATATAAGGCTTTTTGATAGCGGTTACACAAACAAAAAAAAGCTTTGCCATCCTGAGATGGCAAAGCTTCGTTTGACGTTATGTTAGATTTTCCATTCCTTAAATGCGTCTGCTGGAGCTTTCGGCGTATCAAATTGCTTGCCTACGATAGGTGCAAGCTTCTCCAAGTCCTTCAACAAATTAGCGAATTGATCTGGGAACAACGATTGTACCCCGTCGCCCGTCATCGAGTTATCTGGATCGGTATGCATTTCAACGATCAAACCGTTCGCACCAGCCGCTACCGAAGCTTTGGACATTGGCTCTACCAGCTCACGACGGCCTGTTCCGTGGCTTGGATCAGAAATAACAGGCAAATGGCTGAGGGATTGAAGCACAGGAATCGCTGTTAAATCGAGCGTATTGCGCGTGTAAGTTTCGAATGTTCGGATTCCGCGCTCACACAACATGACATTTGGATTTCCACCCGCCAAAATGTACTCAGCTGCATTCAAAAACTCATCATAAGTTGAGCTGAATCCGCGCTTAAGCAGTACTGGCGTTTGAATCGTTCCAAGCTTGCGCAATAAATCGAAGTTTTGCATGTTGCGCGTACCCACTTGAAGAATGTCTGCATATTCCGCACAAACATCTACATACTCTGGCGTCATAACCTCTGTAATCGTCAGAAGCCCATGTTTCTTGCCCGCTTCCGCCATCATAACAAGACCTTCTACACCTACGCCTTGGAAGCTGTATGGCCCTGTACGAGGCTTAAAGGCGCCTCCGCGCAGCACTTGCCCGCCAGCCGCTTTGACCAAACGAGCAATCTCATCAATCTGCTCCGGTGTCTCAACCGCACAAGGACCACCCATAATAACGAGGTTGCTTCCGCCGATTTTCACACCTTTTATGTCAATAACCGTATCGTCTGGATGAAAGTCACGACTTGCTAACTTGTACGATTTTGAAATCTTAATAACGTTTTCCACACCTTTCATTTGACGCAAATGCTCAGCAAGCGTAGGCTCGGCTTTGCCGATAATACCAATGACCGTCCGATCGGTTCCTCTTGATACATGTGCCTGAACACCTGCTCTTTCGATATGAGCAACAATTTCTGTAATGCGTTCTTCTGCAATATTTGAATTAGTTATAACGATCATATGGATCACTCCTTAATATAATTGGGGGTTTGGAAAAATAATATCTGCAAGCATTCGCTTGGTAATGCCAAGCCTCGCTTGCTCCGTGCGTCTTATCTAGCTTTCTAACTTGAACACATATTCACTTCATGGCTTTTAAGCTTCGTAGCTTTTAAGCTTCTACGCTTTTAATCGCTAAAGTAAATATACAAGATAAACTTATTTCCGTCAACCCTTGTCGCAATAAAAAAGGAGATGATACCAATCCATGATGCATTTCCTGCATCACTCATTAGTTTCATCTCACTTTTCATGTTAGCTATTTATTCAGGTTTCTCAGCGGTTGCCGTTGCAGATGCCGCAGGCGTCGACTTCACTCGAACGTTAGGCAGCAGCTTATTCATATTAACCGTACGACGGATTTCCCATGTCTCAGGATTATTATGATCATACTGCTCCAAATAAGTAATGACCTCTTTAGTGAGCGGCGTCGGCGTAGAAGCACCGGATGTAACCGCAACACGATCGACACCTTTTAGCCATTCCTGTTCAATCTCTGATACATCGGAAACGCGGTAAGCTTTCACTCCTGCAATTTCCTCTGACACTTGCGCTAGACGATTGGAATTGTTGCTTCGCGGATCGCCAACTACGATCGTAAGCTGCGCTTCCCCTGCTTGCTCTGCTACCGCCTCTTGACGAACTTGAGTTGCCATGCAAATTTCATTATGAACCTCTGCAGTAGGATAACGCTCAAGAAGCTTGCTTATAACATGACGAATATCCCATTGTGACATCGTCGTTTGGTTCGTTATAAGAATGCGCCCTTCCGGCACATTAAGCGCAGCAATTTCCTCTTCCCGTTCGATGAGGTGAACCTGCTCCGGCGCAACGCCGATCGCTCCTTCAGGCTCAGGATGGCCCTTCTTGCCAATATAAATAATATGATAGCCTTCTGCCGATTTATCGCGAATGAGATCATGTGTCCTCGTAACGTCAGGACATGTTGCATCCACAACGGAAAGTCCCTTTTCTCGAGCACGCTGCCGTACTTCTGGCGAGACGCCATGCGCTGTAAAGATAACGGTGCCTTGTTCGATTTGATCCAAAATGTCGAGTCTGTTGGCACCATCAAGCGTGATGACACCTTCCTGCTCGAATGCTTCTGTTACATGCGCATTATGGACAATCATGCCTAATATATAAATAGGTCGCGGCAGCTCCAAGTTTTTGACCGTTTGCAAAGCCAGCACCATCGCGTCGACGACGCCATAGCAATAACCACGCGGTGATATTCTAACGATTTCCATTCATTGCACCTGCTTTCTGACCGGATATGCGTAACAACTATTATTCCTTCATTTCATCCGTTGCTACTATTATAGACGAATGAGACGTGTCAGAAAAGCTAATTGGCAGCCAAATCGTAAACTTCGTGCCATTTCCTTCGCTAGTGAGCACTTCTACAGAGCCTTTATGCTCATCAATTATCCATTTTGCAATGGATAAACCAAGACCTGTACCAACAGTAACTCCTCGCGATTCGTCCGCTCGATAGAAGCGTTCGAAAATATGAGGAATTTCATCCGGATTCATCCCAATTCCCGTATCTTGGATAACGAAGCCGATTTGCTGCTCTCTTCTGACTGCGCTCAGCTCAACCGAACCTTCCGACGTATATTTGAATGCATTCTCAATAAAAATAAACAACAGCTGCTGCAAATAATTGTGATTGGCATTGACGCGTACCCCATCCAATGCCGATAGATCGCCAAGCTTCCATTCAGCTGTACGCGGGAGCAGCTGCGCTCTGCGCACAACCTCCTCTGTAAGCGGCAGCAGGTCCAGCGGCGTCTTCTCCATCGTATAACCGGCGTCAGCTCTTGCAAGCGCCAGCAGATCGTTAACGAGCGTGCTCATTCGGATCGCCTCAGCAGAAATATCGCTCATCGCCTCCTTAGACATATCCCAACGATCGGAGTCCAACGGCAGCCACTCACCCGTATCGATGTTTTTGTTCGTCTCGCGAACTCGCGTCCACATCCGCTCAAGCAGCTCAATGTTCCCTCGTATCGTCGTCAACGGCGTCCGCAGCTCATGAGAGGCATCGGATACAAATCTGCGTTGCGCCTTGTAAGCTTCATCCAGTTCATTGTACGCCATCTCCAAACGCGCGAGCATCACGTTTAACGTACTTACAAGCCTTCCAATCTCATCCTTCGGTCCCATGACAGGAATACGCACACTGAGATCTGAGCCATTCTCAATTTGCTCCGTAGCACGAATGACGCGTTCAATTGGACGAAGCGCCTGACGTGCGATCAATAGCCCTACTGTAAAGGCTATAAAAACAACAATTGATGATGAAAAAATCAGAATAGTACGTAATCCATTCAGGAATCGTTCCTCATTATATGAAAATACACCCACTTGGACTAATCCCACTAAGCTGTTATCACTCTCTAAATAAACAGGTCGCTGATATGTGAGCATAGCATATTTGTTTTTGTTAATTTCGACGTGGATTTTAACAAAACCCTTCTTAGGCTTAGTATTGACCTCAGGATATGGTATAACAAATTCATAAGGGAAGTTGTTTGATTGCTTAATAGCGCCTTCCTTATAATTTACCAATTGAATATACATGTCTTTTTTGTCAATTCGAAATTGAGGACCTACTATTAAATCCAAAGTTTCATCTAGAAAATTAGTTGCACCGATAACATTGATTTTACTATTTTGAACCAACATTTGTTCTTTAATCTCAGCATACGTATTCCAATTAACAAAAATATATATAAATATCCCGAAAACGATCAATGTAACCGCAAGCAAACCCGAATACCAAAGTGTCAGCCTGAGCCTTATAGACATATGTTTAACCCGCCTCTCCGCGAAGCACATAACCGGTGCCGCGAACCGTCTGAATGAGTCGGTTTTTGCCTCCGTCCTCTACCTTTTGGCGCAGCATCGCGATATACACCTCCAGCACATTCGATTCTCCGCTGAAGTCATAACCCCAAATTTTCTCCATAATCGCATCACGCGTTAGCACTCGACGAGGATTTTGCATGAATAACAGCAATAAATCATACTCCTTGGACGTCAGCTCAATTCGCCGTCCCGAACGAATCGCTTCCCTAGCATCCATATCCAAAATCAAATCCTCATAGAGCAGTTGATTGCTTGACTGTTCTATCTTGTCTGCTTTGCGGCGCAACAAAGCACGTGTCCGCGCAAGCAGCTCCTCCAGTGCAAACGGCTTGACCAAATAATCGTCAGCTCCAAGATCGAGCCCTTTTACCCGGTCATTGATATCATCCTTTGCCGTCAGCATCATAATCGGTACCGTACTGCCTCCCTCGCGCACACGGCGGCAAACTTCCCAGCCATCCACTTGAGGCATCATTACATCAAGAATGAGCAGATCCGGCTCCGTCTTAAGCAGCACCTTCAGCCCTTCCATACCGTTAGCAGCCGTTGTCACCTCATAACCTTCAAACGCCAAGCTTCTGCGAAGCAAAGAAATAATTTTTTCATCATCATCTACGACTACTATATGTTGTCTCAACTGCTTGTCCCCCTCTATTTGCAGCAAAAAGCACAGAGCCTGCTGTCTCTCTGCGCTTTTTGTTCTTATCCATCGTCTTAAGGCATTATTGAGCGCCTAGCGTATTCTTATCACCGATCTCAACCTTCAAATTCATTGCACTGCCTTTACGCAAAATATTCAGCTCGATCTTATCGCCGACTTTTTTTGTTTTAATTTGATCAATAAGAGCTTGCGTGTTTGCGTATTTCTTACCGTCAATGCCGACGATGACGTCGAACTGCTGCAATTCAGCCAAATAAGCTGGAGAATTATAGTATACATTGCGAACGATAGATCCTTCTACTTTATCCATTCCTAACTGCTTCGCAATGTCTTCCGTTACATCCTGAAGCTCAGCTCCAATATATGGTGAGGCTGGCTTAGGAATCGTCTTGTTGTTTTTAAGATTTTCAAGCACATCTTGAATCGTACTCGTCGGAATCGCGAAGCCAATGCCTTGTGCTTGCGAGCTTACTGCTGTATTAATACCAACGACCTCCCCGTTTACATTCAGAAGCGGACCGCCAGAGTTACCTGGGTTAATGGAAGCATCCGTTTGCAGCAAATGCTCGTATTTACGTGCACCCTGCGTATCTGGAATATCAATAGGACGTTCTTTGGCACTTAATACGCCAACAGTAACGGTATGATCGAAGCCGTATGGGTTACCGATAGCAACAACCCAGTCACCAATATTAATATTATCGGAGTTGCCTAGCGGCAGTGTCGGGAACGCTTTATCTCCTGTTACTTTAAGTACTGCTAAGTCTAACTCATAGCTTGAACCCAGCAATTCAGCCGTGAATGGCTTATCATAACCTTGAACGATAACCTTGATTTGATCCGATTCTCCAATTACGTGCTGATTCGTTAAAATATAGCCCGTTGAATCGAAGAAAAATCCGGTACCGATGCCTGATTGCTGCATATTGCCTTCTTCATTCTTTTGTCCTGCATCCGGCTCTGTTGTTCCCGGGTAATCATCGCCAAAAAATTGGCGGAAAAACGAATCATCGGGCATAATGTTGCTATTGTTGCGTTTTGCGGTATTAACGAATGTTTCGATTTTAACTACCGCCGGACTAGCAGTCTCGAACAATTGAGCAATATTGTCTGGTCTAGCCGCAACTGTAGACGCGCCGCCGTTGCTGGTAGTACCCGCAGAAGCAGATGAACCCGATCCGCTAGATTGTGTATTTGATGTTAAAGCAGCTTCTTTCGTGAACCAGTTGTTTATATCCGCTGTATACATCAAGGTGCCCACTACGAGAACACCTGCTAAAAACGATGAAAAAATGGCTTTAAAGGACGTCCGACGCGGTTCCCTTACTTGCCATGGCCCTTTAGAGGACTGCGGCGATGGAGTAAACGTCCGAATTTGCGATTGTATAGACGATTGCGATCTCGCGCGCTCGGATTCCAAAGTTGAATCTGACTGCACTTGCGCTTCCTCTGTACTAGATGCCTGTGTTTGCGTTTCATGCGTATTGCCATAAGGCTGATCTTGTATCAGCTTAGGCTTATCCGATCCGTAGCCAGCAGTGGAAGGATTTCCTCCCTCTTGTGAATTCGCCTTATATGGCCCATACGAATAATAATAAGATGGCTTTGCTGGCTGCTCCTGTGACTCATTTGAGATTTGCTGTGATGAGTCAATCCCGCTTTCATTGCTATCAGCTGAGCCGTGCCCCTCTTCATTTTTCCGAAAGAAATCGTCGAATCCCTTTTTGTTGTTTTGATCGTCCATGTACGTTCTCCTCCTTGAATCTTATTGCATCATGCGTCCAATTGGCACTCTATCCGGAAACATGTTATTTGATATAGTTCTATCATGCACATTCTACCTTAAAACAAACTTAAAAGGAATTTAAACAGAAATAAAAAAAACGCTCCCAAATGATTTTGGCAACGTTTTTTCGAACCCTTTTACGATGAAAATCAATGCAGAAAAAGCTGCTCCACTTCATTCAATGCATCCTTTGCGCGATCGATCCACTTTGGTTCTACCTCAGCATCCGGATTTGAAGGCGATTGAAATTGATCGAACAGCGCTCCTGCTACACGTACGGATGCTTCCGGATCATTTCCTTCTCGGTACTCATGCTTAAGTACATAAGGGGTGCCCATCATGATCCTCGCCTCATTATCTTTTTCCCCAACATCGATATGACCAGCAATGACTTCAAAAGGAATGCGAAGCCAAACTTTATGCGCATCATCAAGCGCTCGGTCAAAGGAACCAGCAGCATACTCCCAATTGCCGCCAAGCGTGAATTGCTGCGACTCCAGCAGCTCTTTCGTTTCTAAGAAATGTTGCTCCCGTGACTCCAGCACGGACGAAATGGGTATCATGAAGGCTTCTCCTCTACACTAGCTTATTTCTAATCTCTTTTTGCTAGTAGGTAGTATACCCTCCCATTTCCACCTTTATGTGCGATTAGCCCAGCCCTTGCGATGGGCCAGCACAGCAAGTTGAGTTCGGTCGTCAAGCTCACACTTCATCAATAAATTGCTGACATGTGTTTTTACCGTCTTCACGCTAATATGCAGCTCTTCAGCAATTTCTTTGTTTGATTGTCCATCTGCGATAAGAAGCAGCACTTCCTTCTCACGTTCCGTCAAGCCCTCATCACCAGACTGCGCTGTCTTCTGTCTTAAGCCTCTCGTTAGCGCCTGCGAAACGTCTGCGGTCATGACCGGCATTCCTTTGAAAGCGCCACTGATCGCATATATAAGCTCTTCTGCAGAAACGGTTTTGAGAACATAGCTGACAGCGCCAGCCTCGATCGCACCATAAACCTTATCATCCTCGAGAAAGCTGGTCAGCATTACGATTTTCATATCTGGAAAATGAGAGATAATCGCCCTTGTCGCCTCAATGCCATCCATGCCAGGCATCATAAGATCCATCAAAATAATATGAGGCCTCATTTCCTCCGAGCTTGCCTTCAGCATGTCTATTGCAGACTGTCCATTGCTCGCTTCAGCAATGACATGAAGCTTCGGCTCCAACATTAGATAAGTTCGAAGGCCCGTCCTTACCATATCATGATCATCCACTATCATCACTTTTATAAGCTCAGATCCACCCATTATTCTAGCTCTCCCCGCTACATTTTTGGTATCGTAACCTTTACCCTCGTCCCGCTTCCTGACTTACTCCAAATTTCGGCCGCGCCGCCAAGCTTCTGAGCTCTTTCCTGCATCGTAGACAGTCCGTATGAGCCGCGCTTCACCCCATCTACATTGAAGCCGATTCCATCATCCTGCAAAATCATGCTAACCTGCCGTTCCGTATCTGCCATTGTCAGCGTACAGCCCTTCGCTTTTGCATGCTTTACGATATTCGCCATTGCTTCTTGGGCAATGAGAAAAAGCTGATGCTCCTTCGCTTCGGATAAGCGCTCCTTCAAACGCCATTCAAGCTCACCCTGCAAATTATTTTGTCGGCAATAATCAGGGAACCACTTATCTAGTGCTTCATATAATGTTCGACCTTCAAGCTCCATAGGCCGCAGCTGAGCAATAAAATTCCTCATTTGTTTCTGAGCTAAATTAGACATATTGACGAGCTGCTCGAGCACGGAGTCAGCCCGTTCACGATCAACCTGCTGCAGCTTTGGAAGCGAAGAGGCGCACATATGAATAGCGAATAATTGCTGGCTTACCGTATCATGCAAATCTCTTGCCAAGCGCTTGCGCTCCTCGAGTACAGCCGCTTCATTCGAGGCCGATTCCGTCATCACGTACTCTTCGCCTCGAACTTGCAGCCATTTCATCTTTTCTTCCATTTGCTGTGCGAGCTCATTAAACTCACGATAAACCTCAATAAACGAATTGTGTCCACCCTCTGTGATCCGAACGCCGAAGTTGCCGTTAGAAGCTTGCTTTAACGATAAATGGAGCGTATCAATTCGGCGTCCAATTCGCTGTGCCGCCCAGTAGCCAAAGGCCACGCTCACAAGGATGAAGACGGAGGCGGCCCCAAGGCGCACTTCCGTCTTATTGACTTCATCTATTAGTCCATTCCAAACCACCGCTCCAAGGAGCAGAGACAGGGAAGATGCAATGACGAACATTCCAATGAGTTCCCACTTTCCGCTCCTCAAAAAACGAACCATCATACCCGGGTCACCCTACCTTTGTAACACGAACATCTCCGATAAACGTGCTAACGACCAGTTTAATTTTTTTGTTCGATTCTTGATAGGTAGGCGATTGAATATTGATATTCGTAAACAATCCGCCTTCTTTCTGGCCTAACACCTTCACATCGCCAATAAAGGCGCTTGAGACGACCTGTACGCCTACTTCGTAATCATTCGGGACGTATACCTTTACATCGCCAATAAATGAAGAAACATGAATTTTCGTTTCACCCATAGAAACCTGAGCCTTTGTTAAATCGAGCACTGTATCTCCAATGAAATGGGATATATTGAGCGGCTTTAAATCCCAATAATCATGACCGATATGAATATCCCCAATAAAGCCGGAGCGATTCTGAACATTCGAATCGTTGTGGTTCCACCACTCCACATGCTCCTTATGATTTCGTTTCCAATCTTTCTCATTTTTTTTGAGCTCTGATTTATGGTGGCTTTTCCATTCCTTATACTCTTTCTTGCTCGCAGAAAAATCATCATAGTGTTTATTTGATGCATTTTCTTGCTTCTCTTCCTTAGAGTGGGTGTCCGCTGGCTGCTTCGTAGGATCGGGATGTAGAGGCGGAGCAGGCGGAACAGATGCTTCATCCGTGTAAGGACGGTACGATTTCCAATCATCAGTTGGCGGAGTCTGGCGCTTTGATCTTGGTCTCCAAATAATATTGATCCCGATTAAAATAACAGCTATTGGCCAAATGTAAGGGATGATGTCGCCAATAGACCAAGAGAACAAATCTAAGTTGCGTCCCAAAAATATACAGCCAATAAGCAGGACGATTGCGCCCCACCAGCTTGAGCCCGAGCCGTATGTTCTGCTGGACAACAATCCGCGAATACCTACAATCATGATGATAACAGGCCAATAGGTAGAAAAAAGATCGCCAATATCAAAGGTCACATGACCCGTTTGATTCAGTAAAAACAAGACGCCAACTGCAATGATGATTAATCCGGTGAATAACCGGTTTGCGAAGTTTCCGTTCATGCGGCACCAGCTCCTTACGATTCCATCGTTGTTTGATAATCATAGTATAACGGACAACATCCAATAGAAAAAGGGACGGCCGATTGAATTGTTAATCGGTCTCTAGACTGAGCATTTGTTGATTCTATCCATTTTAAACCTAACACGCGTCATAAAACATAACGTTCAGCGTTGACATTGCTAACGTCTTCTATTTATAATGATGAACGGATTAGGAAAATCGAGACTACTAAAGATGATTACTAGGAATAGGAGATGAAGAAATGGACGTTATCGAACTGTCAAAAGGCTTAGATACGATCTGGGTCGTTTTGACAGCGGCCATGATCTTGCTCATGGAAGGCGGATTCGCACTGCTTGAAGCAGGATTTGTTAGGCAAAAGAATGCCGTAAGCATCATTATGAAGGTTTTTGTCGACATCGCTTTCGGCGCACTTGTTTTTTACTTTTTTGGATTCGCTCTCATGTACGGGCAGGACGCAGGCGGAATCATCGGAACGACCGGCTTCCTCATCAATGGAGACCTGTCTCACATAAACTTAAATATTACGCATGAAACCTACTGGTTATTCCAATGTGCATTCGTTATAGCCGTCATTTCAATCGTGTCTGGCGCGGTAGCGGAGAGAATAAATTTTAGAGCTTATATCTTATTAACTATTGCAATGACAGGTTTCATTTATCCGTTAGCAGGACACTGGGTATGGTCAAGCAATGGCTTTCTTGGTTCGCTTGGTATGATTGATTTTGCCGGGTCCGCCGTCATTCATGCTTTGGGCGGTTTTTCCGCACTTGCTGCTGCCATTTTCATTGGCCCGCGTATCGGCAAATTTAGCCCTGACGGCAAAGCGAATATCGTCCCGCCTTCTAACTTGCCGCTAGCTTCTGTTGGCGCATTCATTCTTTGGTTTGGCTGGTTTGGCTTCAATGCAGGCAGCACGCTTAGTGCTACAAACGGCTCAATCGGACATATTGCAATTACAACAATGCTCTCGGCTGCTGCCGGAGGCGCCACATGTATTCTGTTTACGATGTTCCGCTATAAGAAAGCTGATCCGCCTATGGTCATTAACGGTTCACTCGCTGGCCTTGTGGGCATTACAGCAGGCTGCGCATTCGTATCCGATATCGCTGCAATCGGTATCGGCGCAGTATCAGGAATTGCGATGGTGCTGGTTACAGAGTGGCTCGAGCGCAGACAGGTCGACGATCCTGTTGGCGCCTTTGCCGTACATGGCGTCAGCGGCAGCATCGGTACACTCGCAGTCGGCTTATTCGCACTCCCCGAGCTAACCGAAGGCGTAGGCAAGGGTTACTACGGTTTATTTTATGGGGGAGCCTTTGACTTACTGGGCGTTCAAGCGCTTGGGTTAATTATCGTTTCCCTTTGGGGCTTCGCTCTAACATGGGGCGCACTATGGCTGATTCGCAAAGTAATTCCTGTCCGCGTCTCCAAGGATGAGGAGCTCATCGGTCTTGATGTTGGTATTCACGGAGTTCCTGCATACAGCCAGGAGCATGATTTCCTCGATTATGATCGTTTGAAAAACAGCAAATAATAACAAAGAACCGTCCAAGCCGATGTGGCCTGAACGGTTCTTTGTTATTTATACGTATGATGCAATTAATCGTTCATCTCATTGGCAAGCTCATAGGATACCGTTACAATATCGGTCGGAGCCGCTACGTTTTTTATGGAACGAGCACTTTCGATTTCCAGACGGAGCGCACGAACTTTCTCCATCGGTTTTCTTACAAAATGTATATATTCAACGGCCAGATGATGATCGGGCTTCCTGCCTGTCAGCATTCTTCTAAGTGTAGACATCGATTGATACGCGCGGTCTTCCATCAGCCTTCTTTTCTCATAACGCTCAACCATCTGTTCAATTTCAGCTATTTCCTGCTCTTTCTTAGCAACGTAGGCATCAATAAAAGGAAAAACCTCGCCCGCTTTACGATGATGGGCAGCAATTACAAAGCCTGAATGGATGATCGGATCTGTCATGAGAATTCACCTGTCTCGTCATGTTATTATTTCTTACATATGTAATCATACAACAAACCGAGGTCATTTGAAAACTCTTTTTTATGCGAACGAAATATCTGCGCCAATGACACCTACTACGGTACCGTCGGTACTCCGTAACGGAATCGAAACGGGACAAAAGAAAAGAGGAACCGTTAAGGTTCCTCTTTGATTTCTTCTCATGGCATAGCAAAAAATATTACTTCTCAGCTTTTTGCTGAGCATTGTTTGCCGCTTGTTTGCCAGCAGCGTTGTTCTGGTTAAACTCTTCTGCGAATTCTGCATTGTATTGATTGTTTTGGGCTTTGTTGTTTTTGTTTTTAGCCATTGTATTCACCTCCCCGGTTCATTGATAGTATGGCATTCTTGCCGCATATTATACGACCTTTTTACGATTCTAAATACGTCTGCGGAATAGGCTTTCCAGCCTCTATTGCCAAATTAATTTTGTTCAGCCATGCCTGTGAAAGCTTGCCCGTTCCTATTCGCAGTACCTCTACATGAACCGTGCGCTTCCCCCACTGCTCGTACACCTGCTTGATCGTTTCAAAATACAAATCGATGCGTTTTCCCTTTATGGCTGAGCCTGTATCAGCCACCACACCATAGCCATAGCCAGGTATATACAGCAGCGTTCCAATAGGAAAAAGCTTTGTATCCGCCGCTATCGTAGAGACTTGATCTCTGCGTACCTTTACGCCTGAATAGGTGATTCCATATTGCGGATGCCCTGGGCGTTTGCCGGTCGATTCTACGCCAGCTGTATAACCTGTAGCAACAACTTCAACTTTATTCGGCTTGGTTTTTATAGAATTGGACGCTGCTGCTTTTGACTTGCCTAGGTTGTCGCTTTTGCTTGCAACAGCGCCCTGCTCTGGCGCCGCTGCTTCAGCATGTACTGTGCCGCTCATTGTATCTAAGCCGATGACGATAACAGACAGGAGCAGCAAAGCGGTTAAACCTTTTTGAATATAAAAAAAGCTTGTAGCCATCTGGGTACTTCCTCCTCAGAAGAATAATGCCCCGATGGCTCAAGCTTTATGCGTTAATTATTATTGTTCTTTGTTTGCGATCTGCTTTTGCAATAGAGAAATCAGCTCTGTAACAGGAAGCGCGCCAAGATCACCCTCGCCGCGTTTTCTTACAGAAACGGCTTCTGCTTGCATTTCATTCTCGCCAACTACGAGCATATAAGGCGCTTTTTCAAGCTGAGCCTCACGAATTTTGTAACCTAGCTTCTCATTGCGCAGGTCACTTTCTACACGAATGCCGTTTTCTTGCAGCTGCTCTGCTACTTTGCGTGCATACTCTTCATAAGCAGTCGATACCGGGATGACCTTCGCTTGTACTGGTGACAACCATAGCGGAAGCGCGCCAGCAAAATTCTCTAACAAGAAAGCAGTCATTCTTTCCATTGTGCTTATGATGCCGCGGTGGATAACGACCGGACGATGCTTTTTGCCATCATCACCGACATATTCAAGCTCGAAACGCTCAGGAAGCAAGAAATCAAGCTGTGCAGTCGACAATGTCTCTTCTTTGCCAAGCGCAGTTTTAATTTGAACGTCAAGCTTAGGACCGTAGAATGCAGCTTCACCTTCAGCTTCGAAGAACGGAAGTTCCAGCTCCTCGACAACCTCACGCAGCATGCGCTGCGACATTTCCCACATCTCATCATTTTGGAAATACTTTTCAGTATCCTTAGGATCACGATAAGATAAGCGGAAACGGTATTCCTTAATTCCGAAATCCTCATAAACCTTACGGATCAAGTTAACAACACGTGCAAATTCTTCTTTAATTTGATCCGGACGGCAGAAGATATGCGCATCATTAAGGGTCATAGCACGTACGCGGTGCAAGCCTGTGAGCGCGCCTGACATTTCGTAGCGGTGCATCGTACCAAGCTCAGCAATCCTTACAGGCAGATCACGGTAGCTCCGCATGTCACTTTTGAACACCATCATATGGTGAGGACAGTTCATTGGACGAAGAACGAGCTCTTCGTTATCCATGATCATTTTTGGGAACATATCCTCGCTATAGTGCTCCCAGTGACCGGAAGTTTTGTAAAGCTCCACATTCGCAAGTACCGGCGTATAGACATGCTCATAACCCAGTCTTTCCTCTAGATCCACGATATAACGCTCCATCGTTCTACGAAGCTTCGAACCATTCGGCAGCCATAACGGCAAGCCTTGACCAACCTCACGCGAGAAAGTGAACATTTTCAGCTCACGACCTAGTTTACGGTGATCACGTTTCTTCGCTTCCTCTAGGAAGTGAAGATGCTCATCCAATTGTGCTTTCTTAGGGAAAGCTGTTCCGTAAATACGCTGCAGCATTTTGTTTTTGGAATCTCCGCGCCAGTAAGCACCAGCTACGCTTAACAGCTTAAAGGCTTTAATTCGGCCAGTAGAAGGCAAATGCGGTCCACGGCATAGATCGAAAAACTCACCTTGGTCATACATCGTAATTACTGAATCTGCTGGAAGATCACGAATAAGCTCCAGCTTAAGGTTATCGTCAAGCTCAGTGAAAATCGACAGCGCCTCGTCTCTGCTAACTACACGACGACGAATATCGATGTTTTGCTGAACAATTTTGTCCATTTCCTTCTCAATCTTCACAAGATCCTCAGGCGTCAACGATTGCTCCATATCAATATCATAGTAGAAGCCATCCTCGATTACTGGACCGATTCCAAGCTTAACATTCGTATTCCCATACAAGCGTTTGATTGCTTGTGCCAGCAAATGAGCTGTACTATGGCGATATACTTCAAGGCCGTCAGCTGAATCAACGGTAACGATCTCAATTGCGGCATTTTTCTCGATAGGTGTATATACATCTACTACTTTACCGTCAATTTTTCCGGCAATCGCATTTTTGCGCAAACCCGTACTGATCGAGCCTGCTACTTCTTCAATAGTTGTGCCAGCAGCATATTCTCGTACCGCGCCATCTGGCAAAGTGATTTGAATTGTCATTTTGGTTCATCCTCCATTTTGTCCGTAAGCAAGTTACGCTTCCATTCATCATTCCAAGCAAAAAAGAGCACAAAAAAAGCACGCATCCCTAAAAAAGGGACGAGTGCTTGTGTGCTCGTGGTTCCACCCTACTTCGACTGCTCTCATTACCTAACGCAGCAGTCCTCGTATTATCTGGTAACGGAGATTTCCGGTATAGCATACTGCTATAGCAATCAGCTTCATAAGAAACTTGCTACAGGTTGGGCTATACAGCTTCAAAGGGGTATGTCTGTGGACATTATGGAAGGAAATTACAGCCGTGTTTCCTCTCTCTGGACCAAACATCATAAACAGACACATGTCTTTTTCATTGCCGATTACTTCGTATATGTGTGTCATTATAGCTCGACTTGAGCGTTTGGTCAAGGCTATAAGCTTCAATTGTGCGCTAATTCGTTAATTGCACCTATGGCTGAACGAGTTCATCAAGGCTGCTGCTGCAAGAAGCACATTGCAAACATACGGTAACCCGTTGATCAAAGATCGTTTGAATCGTCCGAATAACCTGCATATCCTGCTGCCTTGTATGGATCGTAATATGCTTAGGAGATACGGCAATCAGCGAGCTGATGACCATGTCTTCGATATTCATTTCCGTTTCAAGCATTTCTGCTACAATGCGATCCGTTGGCGGATTCGGGTCAAGCGGTTGGAAGCTTTCGTCATAAAGCATGAATTCGTGTCCGCCCTTATGCAGCAAATGGACCATCGGCAGCTTCGTGTCTTGAAGAAAAACAAAATATTTTAACAGGGAAATAAACTCCTGGTATTGTTTATCGAGCACATACTCATCTAATGCATATTCTACGACCTCAGCTAGTTCCTTCCGATATGGCTCGAGTCTAAATGTCGTAAACCCCTTAACGTTAAGCTCGGTATTATCCTGCAAAAAAAACTTGACCTCAGCGGCTACCTTGCTCTTTCGTCTTAAACGATCCGCATCCAGAAATCTCGTTCCAAGACCGTCCCATTCTTTCCCATGCAGCAAATCATGACAATATCGCTCGATAGCAGCTGTATCGGCTGAACTATTATTACGATACTTTCTGCGAATAATAGCAGCTAGCAACCCAGGCTCCATCTCACTTACTACAAACTCAGCTATGGCTAGTGAAGCTGCTTTATATACGGCTTGGCCGTGCAGCTTTAACTGAAATTCCGGCAGCAGTGCTTTACAGCTTATATCCTGATCAGATATCTGCTGAAAATCAATGACGGCTGTTTGCTCCGTTTTTGAGCCAATATGTAAATCGACGAGCACTTGTTCCCTCAACAAATGAGTTAGTTTGTTTACCGACTTTTGGAGACTTGCAGGTAACGATACCGTGAATAGCTCCATCAGCTCACCCCTTTCCTTCCTTATCAGTATATGGTGCCGCGTACGGGGATATACGATGAAGACATTGGAATGTAAGGGAAGCAAGCATACAAAAAAACGTTTGCCGAACTTCCCTGCTGCTTAGTGGGATGTTCAACAAACGTATTTTCGCTACTTATATGCCTAAGAGGCACTAATTTTGCATGACGAAATCTAGATCAGCTTTATCGGATTCATTGTAAAGCTTCAAAATATTATATTTCGTATCACGTTGAGCTGGAATTTTGCCGCACTCACGAATAAGCTGAAGAATAAGTTCAATGTTTACTTTATGTGTCGTTCCGGCAGCGGAAACGACATTTTCCTCAATCATGGTGCTTCCAAAGTCATTGCAGCCATAAGATAACGATAACTTGCCCATCTCAGGACCCATCGTCACCCATGAGGATTGGAAATTCGGAATATTATCAAGCATGATGCGGCTAGCCGCAACAATACGCAAATATTCCTCTGGTTTAGCTTTCTCAAGCTTTAGGTTTGTGTTGTCTGGCTGGAATGGCCATGAGATAAACGCCAAGAAGCCCGTCGAATCATATTTGTTCGCGATGCATTCATCTTGAGCATCACGGATGCGCAGCATATGTAATGCTCGCTCTTCAACGGTTTCACCAAGTCCATACACCATCGTTGCTGTCGTATTCATGCCATGACGGTGCGCAGATTTCATAACGTCCATCCAGTCTGTCCAAGAGCCCTTCATGCGGCTGATCTTGCGACGTGTGCGGTCATCCAAAATTTCAGCACCGCCGCCAGGCAAAGAATCAAGTCCAGCATCATGCAGCTGTCTAATGACTTCATCGAGGGAAAGGCCATTTGATACAACCTTCATCTTCTGAATTTCTGCTGGAGAGAACGAGTGCATCGTTATACCCGGGAATTGCTGTTTGATTTTGCGAAGCAGATCCAAATAATACGTAAACGACAAATCTGGATTCGTACCGCCCTGCATCAAAATTTCGGTACCGCCAACGTCGATCGTTTCTTGAATTTTGTTCAAAATCGTATCGTCAGGCAGTACATAACCTTCTTTAGAGCCTGGAGCGCGATAAAACGCGCAAAAGCGGCAATAAACATCACATACGTTCGTGTAGTTCACATTTCGACCAACGACAAACGTCGTTATTGGTTCTGGATGATGCTTCAGCATTATTTGATTTGCCACATGCCCCATCTTTTCAATCTGATCTGAGGCTAACAATTCCATGCCTTCTTCGAGCGAAATTCGCTCACCGCGCAACGCTTTATCCAAAATATGGTCCAACGTTCCCATTCCGCAAGACCTCCTTATGTCCGTTCTTTTTGATACTAACCATCACTTCATCCTAACATATATCTCTAGTGCAAGTCACCCGCCGTATGATGGCATCTCGCCCTGAAATAAGGAAAAACACGGCATGTTCGTTAGAACATCCGTGCTTTCCTTTCTTTTCGTCCCTTTTAGGCGCGAAGAGCATTATCCAAATCTTCAATAAGATCCTCAATATCCTCTAGGCCAACCGAGTAACGAACCAATCCATCTGTAATGCCGCGTGCATGACGGACTTCTCTAGGCATTGAAGCATGAGACATCATCGCTGGGTAAGAAAGAATGCTCTCTACTGCACCCAAGCTTACGGCTACAAGAGGAATTTGAACTTTGCTCAGCAATGTTTTGGCACGTTCACCGCTTCCTACGTCGAAGGATACGACAGCTCCGTATCCAAGCGACTGCTTCTCATGTATGGCCCGGCCGGGATGATTCTTTAAACCAGGGTAATAAACAGCCGTTACTTCCTTATGCTCAGACAACCATTCAGCAAGCCTGCGGGCGCTTTGTTCGCTATATTCCATCCGAGCTTTCAGCGTCTTCATGCCGCGCATTAACAGCCATGACTCTTGGGCGCTTAGAACCGTGCCCATTCCGTTTTGGAGCTGCTTCAAGCGCTTGCCAAGTCCTTCGTCAGCGGTAACCGCAAGACCCGCCAGCACGTCGCTATGGCCGCCAAGAAACTTTGTCGCACTATGCAGGACGATATCGACGCCATGCTCGATTGGCCGCTGGTGATACGGAGTCATAAACGTATTATCAAGCAGTGTAAGCAGGCCATGCTCTTTCGCCCAAGCTGTCGTCTCTGCAATATCTGTAATTTTGAGTGTCGGGTTGGAAGGCGTCTCCATAAATACTGCTTTCGTATTTGGCTTAAGCGCCGCCTTAACTGCTTCAAAATCCGTCATATCTACAAAGGTAGACTCAATGCCAAGTCGATCCAAAATCGTCGTCAGCAAACGGTAAGTTCCGCCGTATACATCCTCCGTTAAGATGACATGCTCTCCAGCAGACAGCAGCAGAAATGTTGTTGATATGGCTGCCATGCCTGACGCAAATGCGAAGCCGCGAGCACCGCCTTCAAGCAGTGCGATGTAATCCTCAAGCGCTTGGCGTGTTGGATTACCGGAACGGCTGTAATCATATTGCGGCGGATTGAAAATATCATGATGATGGAATGTCGAAGCTTGATAAATAGGTACGCTTGATGCTCCTGTATGCTCATCAATCTCAGCTCCGAAATGCAGCAGCTTCGTTGCAAAACGGCGATCTTGAGGTTGAATTTTGTTGTTGTCGTTGCTCATCGGTTATTGAACCTCCTCTATTTCACGTTTTGCAGCTTCGAGCGCTTGCGCTAAGTCGCTGATCAAATCATCCGCATGTTCGATGCCGACCGAGAAACGAAGCAGACGATCGTCAACGCCGATTGCTTGACGAATTTCGAGAGGGATGTCGGCATGCGTCTGAACCGAAGGATACGTCATCAAGGATTCAACCCCGCCTAAACTCTCAGCAAATGCAATTAGCTTAATGTGACGAAGAATCGGCTCCACATAACGAGCGTCCTTTAACCGGAAAGAGAAAATACCTGTATTGCCGGAGGATTGCCTATTCTGAACCTCATGTCCAGGATGATGTGGCAATGCTGGATAATATACATCCTCTACCGCCGGATGCTCAAGCAAATAGTTGGCAATCGTGGTGGCATTATACTGGTGACGCTCCATTCGAAGGGCAAGCGTCTTCATTCCCCTCATTAGAAGCCATGAATCCTGAGGCCCAAGCACCGCTCCGATGGAATTGTGCAGGAATGCCATCTCATCCGAGAGCTCCTTGCCTTTTGTTACGATTAGACCAGCAAGAACGTCATTGTGGCCACCTAAATATTTGGTCGCGCTATGAATGATAATATCAGCACCCAGTTCAATTGGGCGTTGGAAGAATGGCGTAAGCAGCGTATTGTCCACAATGGTAAGCAAGCCTTTGGACTTCGCCCATGCAGTTACTTTCTCAATATCTGTAATCATCATAAGCGGATTCGTTGGTGTTTCTATAAGAACCGCTTTCGTATTCGGCGTCCATAATGCCGCCATGGCATCAATATCATTTGTATCCACATACGATGCTGTCACACCAAACCTTGACATGATCCGCTCTAGCAAGCGATAAGTACCGCCATATAAATCAAGAGATACGATCAAATGATCGCCCTGGCTGAATAAAGCGAATATCGTTTGCAGAGCCGCCATGCCGGAGCTACAGGCAAATGCTGCATCTCCTGCTTCTAATTGTGCAGCCGCTTCTTCTAATACAGCTCTTGTAGGGCTTTTCGTGCGTGCATAATCAAACCCTGTACTCTGTCCTAGCTTAGGGTGACGAAATGCTGTTGCTTGGTATACTGGAAAGCTTATCGCCCCAGTTACAGGCTCTTTAACAGATCCAATCTGAGCTAAATGGCTTTCTATCCTCATTGTAATGTAGCACTCCCTAATATAGTTTTAAATGCCTCCACCCAAATCATACGGTGTTTGCTGATAAACATAATAATTTAGCCAGTTCGAGAATAACAGGTTTGCGTGCGCACGCCAGGTTGACAGCGGCGGATTTGCCGGGTTATCACCTGGGTAATAATTTTTCGGTACATCTATTTGGAACCCTTTGGCTTGATCCCGATCATATTCATATTTAAGTGAAGTTGGATCATATTCAGAATGACCTGTAACAAAAATTTGTCTGCCATCTTTAGATGCCACAATGTATACGCCTGAATCAGCTGATTCCGATAAAATATCAAGCGACTCAACGGAGTCGATGTCCTCGCGGCGTACCTCGGTATGACGAGACTGCGGCACAAAAAACATTTCATCAAAGCCTCTTAGCAGATTAACATTTCGTTTTTCAATCGTATGTGGAAACACACCGAACATTTTGCTGTCCAAACTGTATTTCGGAACATTAAAGTGATGATAGAGCCCAGCTTGTGCAGCCCAACAGATATGGAAAGTTGAAGTTACGCGTCTAGCGCTCCAATCCATAATCTCCTTCAGCTCTTCCCAGTAGTTTACATCCTCGAAAGGCATATGCTCTACTGGCGCGCCTGTAATGATGAGCCCGTCATAATATTCATCCGATATCTCATCGAATGTTTTATAGAAAGATTCCAGATGATCGGCTGAAGTGTTTTTGGATGTATGTGTTCTAGGATGCAGCAGCACTACTTCGACTTGTAACGGCGTATTGCCAATAAGTCTAAGCAGCTGCGTTTCGGTTGTTTCCTTGGTTGGCATTAAGTTCAAAATCGCGATTCTTAGCGGCCTAATATCCTGATGGTAGGCAACGCTCTCATCCATGACGAAAATGTTCTCGTTGTTTAAAACTTCTTTAGCCGGTAAGTTGTCTGGCACTTTGATTGGCATAAGTTTCACTCCTCTTGAGGCAGATTGACCGCATGAACATGAAAAAGACCCTTTCTGCTGTGAGAAAAGGTCGTATGCTCAGTAAATAAGCCATCCGCCTCTCTCATCTCTCAGAAACATTAAAGTTTCCGCAAGAATTAGCACCGTGCGTTTACACGCCGGTTGCCGGGCTTCATCGGGCTAGTCCCTCCGCCTGCTCTTGATAAGAAAGTAGTCTATTCAATTTTCCGCGGTTATATTTCACCTTCACTTTAATGCATTCTGTCAATCGCGTCAAGATGCTCTATTCATATCCTTGACATTTTGATGAAAAAAAACGATTGTTTTTAGGCTTGAATGTAAAGCTGACGCGGGAGTATACTAAACAAGAATTATTTCATTTATTTGACTAATAAAGGGGTGCATAAGGACATGGAAGGCGACCAACCGAAGCCTGAAAACTATCGAATACGGTTACTGCCGGCCAGGTCCGATTCAGCCGGCAGTTTCCTCTGAAGAAAGAAAGGAGTGACTCCGGATGAAAATCCGTCTTGTTAGCAATGGCATGTTTACTACTATTGAAGATATTAACGAAACACTTATTCCCGCAAAAGAAGGATTTTACTGGATCGACGCTGATGTGGAGGATCTTGCTGTTTTGCAGCCGCTGTTCAGCATGCATGACCTTGCAGTTGAGGATTGTCTCAGTGAAGAGGAGCAGCGTCCTAAGATTGAAATTTACGAAAGCCATTACTTTATCGTAATCAACAGTATACGATTCGATGATGAAGAGATATTCTTAAGAGCACTGAACATTTTTCTCGGCCGCCACTTTATTATTACGGTTACCAAACAAAAAATTAACGAGCTTCGTTCACTAAAACCGGTACTCTGGGAACAAGAGGTCAGCCGGCCCGATTATTTCTTGTATCATCTCGTCGACATTGTTGTCGATAACTACTTCCTTGTTGGCGACCGTATCGACACCCGCATCGAAGCGCTTGAAGAAGATATATTAATGCATACCAAAAAATCACATTTGAACGAAATCATCGGGCTGCGCGGTGAAATTTTGTGGCTCAAAAAGGTGCTCGGTCCACAGCGCGACGTCATTGCAACGCTTAACAAAAAAGATTTGAAGCTCATTGACGATCAACTTCAAAAATATTTTAGCGATATATACGAGAACGCCTTAAAAATTGCCGAGTCCTTCGATACGTACCGCGATCTAATGGGGAACTTACGTGAAGCTTATCAGTCCAGCGTATCTAACCGTGCCAATGAAATCATGCGTGTATTTACAGCAATTACGACTATTTTCATGCCACTCACCTTTATAACCGGCATCTATGGAATGAATTTTGATTTCATACCAGGTCTTCACCTTCGATTAGGATCGTACATTTTACTTGGCATCATGCTGCTGCTCGGCATTAGCATGTTTTACATTTTCCGCAAGAAGGAATGGCTCTAGAGACCTGCGCCATATTAATTACAGTGCTGCACTCGTACGGGCAATTGATGCCTTACGAGCTGCAGCCTTTTTTGCTGTAACGGCCACTATACTTTATAATAGTAAAATATGCATTTGAGCATTCTGTACCTATGAAAGGGGGATTGACGTGAATATTAGTCAGCTTGAAACACTCCTTACGATATCCAAAACGATGAGTTTCAGGAAGGCCGGCGAATTGCTGAATCTCACTCAGCCTGCCGTATCGGCACAAATTAAAAGTCTCGAGGATGAATTCAAGACGATCCTCATTAACCGTAATCAGCCGGTTACATTAACGGAACACGGTCAAGTTTTTTTGGAGCATGCGGAGCAAGTTCTTTCGATTGTGGAGCAATTAAAGCAGAAGCTTTCCGATATGAATCTAACGCCACAAGGCCATATATTACTCGGAACTACCGCATCGATCGCCATTCAGATTTTACCGCGCGTGCTTTCTTATTTTCATAACCAATTTCCTTTAATTAAAACAACGATTCATTCCATGCCCTCATCCCAAGTTATGGCCAGTGTCGAGAACGGGTCAGTTGATATAGGGATTACATATCTCACTGAAAAAAATCCGAACGTTTCCTCTTCCGTCCTTTATTACGATACGTTTGAGCTCGTTGTTCCTCCTTCCCATCCAATGAGCAGGTTGACGCATACGACAGTTGACACGCTCAAGGACATTCCAATGATTATGCTTGCTCCTGATACGCTTGGCCGGAAATTTGTCGATCAAATATTTCGCAAATACAATATTCAACCCAATATCGTCATGGAGGTTTCCAGCAGCGAGGAAGTGAAGCGTATGGTTGAAATTAATCTAGGTGCCGCAGTCGTTTCAAAACTTGCAATAGCAAACGAGCTCCGACTGGGTACACTAAAGATGATAAAGGTCAACGAACTTGAGATGAGTCATCCTGTCGGAGTGGTCTATAAATCAGGACGTTACATCAGCACGGCAATGCAGCAATTTTTGAGTGACTTAAAAGGTATGCCTGAACATCAATTCATCAGCAGCGAATAGTCGATAAGAAGCATCCAACAGACAATCAACTAGGAGAGATAAAAATGAAATTCGATTTACATACTCATCATTTCAGATGCGGTCATGCCGATGGCAATATTGAAGATTATATTATTGCTGGCCTGAAAGCAGGTCTTCAAGTTATCGGCATCTCGGATCATTCCCCTTACTTCTATCATGAGAATGATCAGCCTTCGCCGGGTATTGCAATGGCAAGAAGCGATTTCACCAATTATGTTAATGAAGTATTGCGTTTAAAGGAGAAATACGCGGGCAAAATCGAGGTCATGCTTGGAGTAGAATCGGATTTTTTCCCTAATCATCTGGACAGTTACAAAAAAGCATATGAAGGCGTGCCCTTCGATTATATCATCGGTTCCGTGCATCAAGTTGGCGATGTCAGTATATTCAATCGCAATCGCTGGAAAAACTTAAATGAGCAGCAGCATATTGAAGTGAAACAAAGCTACTACGATCTTATCAAGCAATCTGCACGCAGCGGCATGTTTGATATTTTGGGACATATCGATGCGATGAAGGGCTATTACCCTGCTTTCTCTGACATTCCTGCGAATAAGGATATTGACGGTGCGTTGCAGACGATTGCCGAGTGCGGCGTTTCCATAGAGATTAATACATCGGGAAGCACCAAAGATGTTGGCGGATGGTATCCAGCGGATGCAATTCTGGAGCGTGCACTTCATTTCGGCGTAAATGTAACCTTCGGTTCGGATGCGCATTTGCCGAGCAGAGTCGGCGATGAATTTGAGCTTGTTCAAAAAAGACTGAAGGAAATTGGCTTCTCACAGTGGGTTTATTATCGTAAGCGCCAGCAGGTTATTGTACCGATATAAGCGTTCGAGAAATAATGCAGACAAAAAAAAGTGGACCTGCACGTCGCAGGTCCTAAAGGATATATTAAAAGGGGGTCTTGTTTATTATAATAGCCCACTAATGTAATGAGACGATAACAGAACTATTTCATTTGTGTAACAAATTTGAGGGGTTGAAAATCGATGTGGCTCATTACGGCCATCAGCAGCGCAATTTTATTTGGACTAGCGGGCTGGTGGATGAAAGTATCACAAATGCGTGGCGGCTCTACAAGAACGCTTCTGCTCGGACTGTATGCTTCCGGAACCCTCGGCTTCGGCGTGCATGCAGCGCTCGAAGGAACTTTTTCCTTTCTTGCAAATCCGAAGTTGTGGATAGCTGGCATCATTATTGGAGCAGGCTCCGCATGGGGAAACGCTTTGTTTATGAAAGCACTGCATTATGGTCCTGCCAGCCTGACCTCTCCTCTAACGAATATGAACATCATATTGGTTATCGCATTGGCAACCTTGTGGTATAACGAACCGCTTAGCGCCACTGAGGCTATCGGTATTACGCTGCTTTTGCTTGCCGTAATCTTTATTGCTCATAGAAGGAAAGAACCTCTCACGATTACAGAAAAGCGATGGTTCGTTCTCGTCTTTTTGGCGGTTGTGCTATTTGCGCTGCGAAATGGCGGATTAAAAGTAACCGATGAATTAGGACTTCCTAGCGCCCCAATTCTATTTATTGCATACGCTCTCTCCTTATGCTGGTTTCTCATTCCTGTCAAAACAACGGCTGCACGTTCTGCTAAGCGGACTGGGCTTTGGCTCGGGATTATAGCCGGTCTGTTTTCATATGGAGGATTACAGCTGTATGCGATTGCGATTGCTACTGGTCAAGCGAATCTGGCTGCTCCTATCTTCGCAACGAACAGTCTCGTTGTAGCAGCTGGCGCTATTATTTTTTATAAAGAGAAGTTAACGATTGTACAATGGACAGCCTTTGCTTGTACCATTCTCGGGTTGATCGTTATTCGGCTGTGAGGAGCGATAACTTTTTCTGTTTTTTTCTAACTTTTGTATAGTAAATATACTTTTTGTATATATAATCGCATTCCCAGTGAAATTAACTTACTTTTAGTTTGTTCATATGGTACAATAGTTTTACAAAAAGCGGGGTGATACGGTTGGATTATTCGACAATGTGCCCAAAGTATGAAGCCGCAGCCGACATTTTAGGCAAGAAGTGGACTGGCAGAATTATTCGGGTATTGCTTGGAGGACCAAAAAGGTTCAAAGAGATTAAAGAACAAATTCCCGAAATGAGCGACAAAATGCTAACGGACCGGATGAAAGAGCTAGAAACATTAACGATTATTAAACGTCAGGTTTATCCTGAAATGCCAGTACGTATTGAATATGAGCTAACCGACAAAGGCCGGGGGCTCGAACCAGTCATTGAGACCATTCAAACTTGGGGCGAGCAATGGATGTAAGATAAGAAACCGCTTAGGCGGTTTTTTTATTGTATTCTCTTACCCTAACAGAATTGACAAAGGATTATTTATCTACTATCATTGATAATAATAATCAATATCATAATAGGCAAAAGAAAAACCCCCGATTAGATCGAGGGTCTCCCATTAAGCAATTGCTCTACATACCAAGCCATTTTTTGAATAAATGTTTGGTCGTATCTTTATTGATTGCTGCGATTGAAGTCGTAAGCGGAATGCCCTTCGGACATGCGCGAACACAGTTTTGCGAGTTACCGCAGCCTTCGATGCCGCCGTCTGTCATCAATGCATCCAGACGTTCCTCTTTGTTCATCTCACCCGTTGGATGAGCATTAAACAAGCGAACCTGTGAGATTGCAGCAGGACCGATAAAGCTGTTCCGATCATTTACGTTCGGACATGCTTCAAGGCAAACGCCGCAAGTCATACATTTGGAGAGCTCATAAGCCCATTGACGCTTCGTTTCTGCCATCCGCGGACCAGGGCCCAGATCGTACGTACCATCAATTGGAATCCATGCCTTAACGCGTTTCAGAGCGCCAAACATACGCTCACGGTTAATGACAAGGTCACGAACAACCGGGAATGTTCTCATTGGTTCAAGACGAATCGGTTGCTCCAGCTTATCGATCAGAGCGCTGCACGCTTGACGAGGCTTGCCGTTAATGACCATCGAGCATGCGCCGCATACTTCTTCCAAGCAATTGGAATCCCAGCATACAGGAGCCGTGCTGCCGCCATCTGCCTTTTTCGGATTACGTTGAATTTCCATCAAACCGCTAATGACGTTCATGTTAGCGCGGTATGGAATTTCAAACTCTTCTGTATAAGGTTTGGAATCAGGAGTATCTTGGCGTGTGATGATAAACTTAACCGATTTTGTAGCTACAGTCGTTTCAGCCATCATTATTCTCCTTTCTTCTTGTCGCTCGAGTAATCACGTTTACGTGGCTTGATCAAGCTTACGTCGATATCCTCGTAAGAAATTTGTGGACCTTCCTTCGTCCATTTCGCAATCGTCGATTTCATGAAATGCTCGTCGTCGCGTTCTTGGAAGTCTGGTTTATAATGCGCACCGCGGCTTTCGTTGCGCAGCAATGCGCCTAGCGTCATCGCTTCGGACAGCTCAAGCATGTTCCAAAGCTGACGAGTAAATGCCACGCCTGCATTGTTCCATTGCGCTGTATCGTTAATATTGATATTTGCATAACGCTGCTTCAGCTCTTTGATCTTGTGGATCGTCTGCTCAAGCTTGTCATTAAAGCGTACAACTGTCATATTGTTCGTCATCCATTCGCCTAGCTCTTTGTGAATGACATATGCATTTTCAGTGCCTTTCATATTAACGATGCTGTTGTACTTGTCCGTCTGACGCTTGTTCTCGCGATCAAATACGGAGGAAGCAACATCTTCAGCTGATTTCTTCAAGCCTTTGATATACTCAACAGCTTTTGGTCCAGCCACCATACCACCGTATATAGCCGATAGCAAGGAGTTCGCGCCTAGACGATTGGCACCATGGTATTGATACTCGCACTCACCAGCTGCAAACAGACCAGGAATGTTCGTCATTTGATTGTAATCAACCCACATGCCGCCCATCGAATAGTGAACCGCTGGGAAGATTTTCATCGGGATTTTCCGTGGATCGTCGCCCATGAATTTCTCATAGATTTCAATGATACCGCCGAGCTTAACATCAAGCTCCTTCGGATCTTTATGAGACAAATCAAGATAAACCATGTTTTCTTGATTGATACCAAGTTTCTGATCTACGCACACGCTGAAAATTTCACGCGTCGCAATATCACGAGGCACAAGGTTTCCGTAAGCTGGATATTTTTCCTCAAGGAAGTACCAAGGCTTACCGTCTTTATAAGTCCAAATCCGACCGCCTTCGCCGCGCGCTGATTCCGACATCAAGCGAAGCTTATCATCGCCTGGAATAGCCGTTGGGTGAATTTGAATGAACTCGCCGTTCGCGTAGTTAACACCCTGCTGGTAAACTGCGCTGGCAGCTGTGCCTGTGTTAATAACAGAGTTCGTTGTTTTTCCGAAAATAATGCCGGGACCGCCTGATGCAAGTATAACCGCATCTGCACGAACCGTGTGTACTTCCATCGAGCGCAAATCCTGCGCCGAAACGCCGCGGCAAATGCCGTCATCGTCAACAACAGCGCCAAGGAATTCCCAGTGCTCATATTTGTTAACTAGTCCTGCTGCTTCCCACCGGCGTACTTGCTCATCCAGTGCATATAGAAGCTGCTGTCCTGTCGTTGCACCCGCGAATGCTGTACGAGAATGCTTCGTGCCGCCGAAACGACGGAAATCAAGCAAACCTTCAGATGTACGGCTGAACATAACGCCCATCCGGTCCATAAGGTGAATGATGCCTGGAGCAGCATCACACATCGCTTTAACTGGCGGTTGGTTGGCGAGGAAATCTCCGCCGTATACGGTATCGTCAAAATGCTCCCATGGAGAATCGCCTTCTCCTTTTGTATTAACAGCGCCGTTGATGCCGCCCTGTGCACATACTGAGTGGGAACGTTTGACCGGTACTAGTGAAAACAGATCAACGTGAACGCCAGCTTCTGCTGCTTTAATGGTAGCCATCAAGCCCGCAAGACCGCCGCCTACGATGATAATTTTATTTTTAGCCATAACGTTTCGCTCCTTGTCTACAAACTAACCGATATTCGTAAGTGCCAATGCAGCACTTGCAGCTTCTTGGAATTGATCTCCGCTAAACGCGATAAGCGAAAGGATAAACAATGCTGATACGATTACAAAAACGCCCATGCAAATAAAAGAAGAGATGCGTTGAGCTTTCGGGCCGATCGTAATGCCCCAGCTGATCAGAAACGCCCATAAGCCGTTGCTGAAGTGGAAAACAGCTGCTAAAACACCAATAACATAAAGTACGAAGTAAGTAGGGTTGTTGGCAATTTGATTCATCGTTGATCCCAGCTCTTCATGCGTGATGTTGCCGAGATAAACTTGAATCCGAGTTTGGAATACGTGCCAGAATACGAATACAAAGGTGATTACCCCTGTTATACGCTGTGCGGTAAACGCCCAGTTCCGGCCGTATTTAAAACGTCCCGTATTTGTGTTCGATTGGTAAGCGACATACAAGCCGTAAATACCATGAAACAATAGCGGAAGGTAAATACCGAAGATCTCGAGTAGCGGCAGCACGGGCAAGCTGTTAATGAGATGTACGCCTTTGTCAAAGCCTTCAGGCCCGCGTTCAAACGCCTGGTAGTTAGTCAGACCATGCACGACGATAAATCCGCCGAGTGGAATGATCCCGAGAAGCGAGTGAAGCTTCCGCGAGAAATACGAATTTCCTTTCATGTCATTCCTTCTCCTTTCAAAACTGTGAGTGCTAGCATGCTTTTTTCAAAAATATAAGAATGTATCGGATTTCCCTTTATACATTGCTTATATTTCAGCGCAAACGAAGTGCTGCGCAGCCAAAGGTTGTCAACAGCTGTTTACGCTTGGCAAATCATTCTACATTGTAACCCCAGCATGTATGTCCGTCAACAAAACTCGACACATATTAGCCACACTTCCCATCCTACTCCTTTTAAGCTTATAATGGAATTGCTTATTTTTTATAATTTCTTATAACAAAATGACATAAGGGGTTTCATTCATGAATGAAGAGATGCATGTCTTCACCGTTATTGTCGAACAGTCCAGTATGAACAAGGCGTCCGCGCTGCTAAATCTTTCTCAGCCTGCACTCTCTCGCAAAATAGCTAAGCTAGAGCAGGACCTAGGTTCTCCTTTGTTTCATCGGATCGGAAAGCGGCTGGAACTCACACGAATTGGGCAATTAACCTACGAATATGCCCTAGAGCTTCGACAGCTTCATCGCAAATATTTGCAAACCGTCTCTGAGTTCACGTCGGCCGGACATACGACCTTAACGATCGGCGCAAGTTTAACGACGCTTCAAACCACATTGCCCGACCTCATTCAAAGCTTAACGTCCACCCATCCGGAGATAGACATTAAAGCGATTACCGGCAAAACACATGAAATCGTTTCTCTAGTACGCGACCATAAAGCTGATATTGGCATCGTCGCCTCGAGTATTGAGGATTCCACGCTGCGGTGCATTCCTCTATTCGAAGATCATTTATCGCTGATCGTGCCTCGCAATCAGGTTATTACTGATAAAGGAACACTTGGTATACAAGATTTGACTGGAATGCCGATGATCTTGTTTTCAAAAGGTACTTGGTACCGGTTGCTGACAGACGAGCTTTTTGACAAGTACCATCTTCAACCGGATGTACGAATGGAAATTGACTCGTTTGAAGCTATATTGCGTTTGCTGCATACGTGTAGAGCTGCGACGCTCCTGCCTCAATCGTATATGCGCAATCAACTGCTTGAAGACAACGAACTTATCGTTATTCCGATTCGTGAATTAGAGGATACCAAGCGCACCACATCGCTCATTCATGCGGATTCAGCCGCTCTAAGTCCAGCGGTTCGTCTATGGATTAATGAACTCGCAGCAGGTTTCCCCAGCAAAAAGGACAGCAGCTTCTAATACAGCTGCTGTCCTTCAGCATTTCCAATATTACACTTCCAAATCCATACCTGTCTAATCTGGAGTTTCCAACTGTGAGCTGCTCCCACTTAATAGAAGGACTAACGTATGACCGTTGCCTCAAAGTCTTCAATTTGCTCATTTGTTCCTATAATAACCATGACATCCCGCAAAGAAAGTACATCCGTTGCTGTCGGAGCGATGATGATGCCATTCGGCTTGTTTATTGCAACAATACTGCACCCAAATCTGGCGCGTGGATTAAGATCATGCAGCGACTTGCCATCCAAGCATTGCGGAACGGCAAGTTCAGCTATCGTGTACTCCTTAGAAAGCTCAATATAATCAAGCAGGTTCGGTGAAACGAGCTGATGAGCAACCCGGATTCCCATATCGCGCTCTGGATAAACAACACGGTCTACACCGATTTTCTCAAGCACCCGACCATGCAATTCCGTCATAGCTTTCGCAACAACTTGCTTCACATCCAAATCCTTAAGCAGTATGGTCGTCAAAATGCTGGATTGAATATCGTCGCCAATGGCAACAACGCCGCAATCAAAGTTGCGCACGCCAAGCGAACGCAGCGTTTCTTCATCTGTACAATCGGCAGATACGGCATAAGTAAGGATGCCGCTCATGTCCTGAACAGCTTCCTCATCCTTATCTATTCCAAGCACCTCATGACCGAGCTGGATGAGTTCTCGCCCTAAGCTCGAACCAAATCTCCCTAAGCCGATGATTACAAATTGTTTCTTTTTTATTCCCACTTACAAAATCTCCTATCCAATCGTAATTTTGCCTTCAGGATGCCGATAGAGTTCTTTTTCTGTGCGAGGCCCAAGCGCGTAAGCGAGCGTCAAGGGGCCAAGCCTTCCGGCAAACATGGTTAAAGCAATGACTATTTTTCCAACGATGCTCAGTTCTGGCGTAACGCCAACGGATAACCCAACCGTTCCAAATGCTGATGTTGCTTCAAACAACAGCTTTATAAAGGCTTGATCCTCCGTCATCGACAAGATCATCGTAACGATAATGACAAGCGCTAATGAAATCAAAGTAATCGTGAGTGCTTTAAATATCCTATCTTTGCCTAACCTGTATCGAAAAAGCACAATGTCTTCTCGTCCTCTAATCATTGCAATAACAGCACCGATTAATGTCGTGAACGTCGTTGTCTTGATCCCGCCGCCAGTTGATCCAGGGGATGCACCGATAAACATTAATATGATCGTGAAGAACATCGTCGCTTGCCGTATCGCTGTGTAATCTAGCGTATTGGCTCCCGCTGTCCGCGGCGTCACCGACTGAAAGAATGAGGACAAAATTTTACCGCCCCAGTCTAACGAGCCGAGCGTTTTTGAATTCGAAAATTCAAAAATAAATATGACGATCGTTCCCACAGCAATCAATGTCCCCGTCATCGATAGAACAACCTTACTGTGCAGCGAAAGCTTTCGGTTTTTGCGATACTCCATCAAGTCAGACATAACGACAAAACCTAACCCGCCGGATATGATCAGCATCATTGCTGTAATATTGACGATGGGGTCGGATACATATAAGGTCAGACTGCGGTAATTTCCAAAAATATCAAAACCAGCGTTGTTGAATAATGAAATGGCATGGAATACTCCGAAATAAGCAGCTTTGCCCAGCGGCATATCGAATGCAAACCGTGAAGCAAACAACGTTGCTCCAACCAGCTCTATCGTTAATGAATAAACGATAACTCGCCTAATCAGACGCACGATACCTTCCATACTCGACTGATTCATCGCCTCTTGCAGCAATAGCCGCTCACGCAACGAAATCCTCTTGCGAAGTACGAGCGCTACCAGAGTTGCCATTGTCATAAATCCAAGTCCACCGAGCTGGAACAAACACATCAATATAATTTGACCCCATACGGAGAAATAAGTTCCGGTATCCACGACAACTAGACCTGTTACACAGGTTGCCGAAGTCGCTGTAAATAGTGCATCTATAAAAGGCAATCTTTCACCGCTTACCGATGCAAAAGGCATGGATAATAATAAGGCTCCCAGCAATATAATAAGTGCAAACCCACTTACCAAAATACGCGGAGGTGACCACTTCAAAACATTCCAATCTACCTTCATCCAGTTCCCTTCTTTTTGATTATGTCATGTTGTCAATTATTGTTTTTAAGCATAAAAAAAAGCACTGGAAACTCAAGTGCTCGTGCGATGAGTCCTGTTCCAATACGCCTTCGAGGTTAGCTGACGGATTCGGGCCTGGACAGGCAGCCCTATTCAGCGGCAGAAGTTGATGCTTCACCGCTAAAATTCACCCCATGCCGCCCAATGTTGAACTGCTCTGCTTCCAGCGTATTCATCCATTTGGACAACTTTATGGTTCCCCCGATTTCCTTAGGAAATTCGGCTATGCTATGCAATTAGTATGACGTTAACGATTATAATCCCAAAGCACTCCCGATATAAAGCTGACGTTTACGACAAACTGGACGATATTAGCCCAAAAAAGGGCAATGGGACAAAGCAGCATATAGATAGCTTGCTGGACATCGTTATTTCGCACTTTTTTGAAAACAAACGATCATTTTCATTGGATAAATCAGGGATTTATATGTTAAGGTAATGAAATGAGCTATTTATTATAAAGACAGTTGAGGTGAACCTATGATTGATTCTATTAAACCCAATGAATGGAAACGTTTTATATGGGCAGCAGTTGCTTGCTTTGTTATTTATGCAGCCGTTCAAATTGGTCCGATGATTGCAGCTATCGCATCCGGCGAAATGAACACCAAGGTCATTGAGAAATCAGTGGCAGCCGATGCGGCATCTGCATTTGTAGAGAAAGAAACAGGCCTGAAAGTAAAATCCGCAAAAGCGGTACATCAAACCGATAAAATCATGAACGGCTACTTATCCAAACATGAATTGATCAAAACTTATACGGATAAATATGATGCTAATTTTCCTACAGATACGTTTCAAGTCGATCTGAAATTCATAGGTGGCGGCAGCGGATTTGTGTACGTACATATGCAAAGCGGGAATATTGTAGCGTGGAACTTAAAGATTGACGGGCAACAGCTGTCAGATGATGATAAGTCAAAAGCAGCGATAACATTTCTAACCAATAAGAAAATAAGCAGCATTGATTTCAAGGAAAATCTCATTTTGCCAAACGGCGATTGGCATGCTGGCAACCCGACAGCAGCTTATACCATTGATGAAGCGAAGTTAACCATCGATGTAAATGCTCTTATCGTGAATGATCAAACGATCATTTCCAAATATAAACCTGCTTTTATTGCTCCATCTGACTATATTAGTTATGTAAAGAAACAGGATAAAATAGCTGGATACCTTACCTCTATCGGTTATCTGCTCATGAGCTTCGTTTTATTCGTCTTAGCCATTATTTACGCGGTGTTGTATCGAAAACATACTTCCTTCAAATTCGGAATCGTGTTGACCATCGTTTATTTAATCACTTACACCATCATGAATCTGAACGTACTGGATGGTATCCGGGCTACACTCGGAGAGACTGAAATGGCAGGCGCGACAGTTTCAGTAACAGCCATTATTAGTGTTCTGCTTGCTATTCCAATGGCCGGTTCCATATATATATCCATCATTGCGGGAGACGGCCTTTGGAAGGCTCAAGGGCGCGCATTATGGCCGCGGTTTGGACAAAAGGGATATGGCGACTATGTATGGCGCAGCGTAGGCTTGTCGTACTTATTCGCAATCATTTTGTTTGCTATTCAATCGGTTATCTTTATCGCCTTAAAATTATCCATCGGCACATGGGAAACCTCAGACGTTTCCCAGTCTCCGTATAACATGGGCATTCTATGGCTGATGCCAGTGCTGGCTTGGGCTGCCGCAATTGGCGAAGAAGCCGTATTCCGCTTTTTCGGCATCGGACTATTTCGCAAATGGTTCAAAAATACGTTTGCCGCAGCACTGCTGCCAACCTTCTTCTGGGCGCTCGGCCACGTGATGTATCCATTTTATCCGTCCACAACAAGATTGTTTGAGCTGATGATTATCGGGCTATTGTTCAGCTTTATATTCGTCAGATACGGCTTCATTACAGCGATGTTTACCCATGCGATCTTTAACAGCGTAGCGGTCGGCTTATCCTTGCTGACCATTGGAACCGCGCCGAATATTATCTCAGCCATCTTTTTCTCCGTGCTGCCGGTGCTGATTGCATTTGTTATTAAATATTTAAGTCACAAAAAAGAGAAGAAGCCGTCTATGACGACGACTCCTCCCCTAGAGCAGCTATAATTTGCGCAGCTAATTTATCTCCAATAGATAGAGGCCGAAAGTCTTCGACTGAGGCCTCTTTTATTTTTTTGATCGAGCCAAAATGCTTGAGCAGCAGCTTGCGGCGCTTCTCGCCGATACCCGGAATCGAATCAAGCTTCGACTCAACCATGGACTTGGCGCGCTGCTCGCGGTGGAATGTAATCGCAAAACGATGCACCTCATCTTGAATGCGCTGCAGCAAATAAAACTCTTGGCTATCCCTTGGCAAAGGAACAATTTCCGCAGGATCTCCTGTCATAAGCTGCGCCGTCTTGTGCTTCGCATCCTTCACAAGACCGCATACAGGAATATACAAACCAAGCTCATTCTCAAGCACGTCTAGCGCTGCTGATATTTGCCCTTTGCCTCCATCGACCACGATCAGATCTGGAGGTGCCAAATCTTCCTTCACCACACGCTCATAGCGACGCCGTATAACCTCGCGCATCGTTTCGTAATCATCCGGACCTTGTACTGTTTTCACCTTGTATTTGCGGTATTCTTTGCGGTCTGGCTTACCATCTGTAAATACGACCATTGCCGAAACTGGATTCGTACCTTGAATATTTGAGTTATCAAACGCTTCAATTCGGCGTACTTCACCCAGTCCAAGCCAGCCGGCAAGCGACTCTGCCGCTTTAACGCTCCGTTCCTCATCCCGCTCAATAAGTCTGAATTTCTCATCCAGCATCACCTTCGCGTTATCTATAGCCATCGTCACGACCTCGCTCTTGCGTCCGCGCTGCGGCATGAGCACCTTTACCTTCAGCCAGCTATGCAAGGATGCAATAACATCGTCAGCGTGCGTAGAAGCTGTCTCGTCGACTATTGCCACCCCATCTACTGTTTCTGCAGCCTCTAACTCTGGCGGCACTGGCAGCAGTATTTGCTTAGGCAATGCCGGATTATCGCTGTAATACTGCGTCACGAATGTCATGAAATCATCATACGCTTCCCCGTAATAAGGAAATGTCGTGCCATGCCGTTCAATAAGCTTGCCTTGGCGCATATACAATATTTGAACGCACATCCAGCCCTTATCTACCGCAAAACCAAAAATATCACGGTCAAGCGCATCCGACATTGTAATCTTCTGCTTCTCCATAACAGCATCGATAGCAATTAGCTGATCCCGAAACTCCTTCGCACGCTCAAATTCAAGCTTCTCGGCAGCTTCCTCCATCTTGCGCTGCAGCTCATTTTTCACGACATCTTGACCGCCGTTAAGAAACTTTGAAATTTCTTGAATCATCCGATCGTATTCCGTCTGCTGTACATCAAATTCACATGGCGCAATACATTGTCCAAGATGATAATATAAGCACACCTTATCCGGGAGTGTCTTGCATTTGCGCAGCGGATAAAGCCGATCGAGAAGTTTCTTCGTTTGCTGAGCCGCATAAGCATTCGGATAAGGTCCGAAGTACTTGCCTTTGTCTTTAATGATGCGTCTAGTGACCTCGAGCTTCGGATGTTTCTCGTTCGTTATTTTTATATATGGGAATGTTTTATCATCCTTCAAAAGGACGTTATATCTCGGATGGTATTGTTTGATCAAGTTACATTCTAAAATGAGTGCCTCCATATTGCTTGAGGTTACAATGAATTCAAAATCGCGAATTTCTGATACGAGCCGCTGAGTCTTTCCATTGTGGCTGCCGTTAAAATAAGAACGCACTCGATTTTTGAGCACCTTCGCCTTACCTACATAAATGATGACACCTTCGCTGTTTTTCATGAGGTAACAGCCTGATTGATCCGGGAGCAAAGCTAGTTTGTTCCGTATCGTCTCTTTTGCCTCTGCAAGCTGCTGTTCTGCCTGCTCCCGATCCGTATGCTGATGATCCATGCTCTCGCCTCCGACTGCCAGATGATTCTGTACATATTTTATCATAACTCGACCATACTTTGTCTTACAATTGTCACCGCTTCTGACTTTACAACTGTTTGCCAGTTTGAGTATACTAATATAAGTTGAATAAACCGATACTACATAAAGACGACCGTATATTGGTTGTTACTTACGTAACGGTCTTTTTCAAGGAGGACGTCAACGATGGAAAATGTAAGAGACCCGCGCGAGCATTTTAACGAAGAGCCTCGCCATGACTTGATGGACGTCGTTTTCGGCTTTGGCGGCATGCTCGGTTTTATGACCGTCATTTTCGCTATTGCTGTAATCGTGAAATTCATCATTTCATAAGAAAAAGGAGCAGCTTGCTGCTCCTTTTTTTGTTGCCCATTATAGGTATGAACCTGTTTAATCACGTTTCTGAGAGATCCGAAATGCCTTAATGTATTCCTCATAATCCCAGTCGGCCAAAAACTTACGGGCGGCGTTTTGCCCGGAATGAAACAGCATATCCCGGTCTTCGGCGCCCAGGCCAAACTGTGTTGCACTTACCTTGCCTGTTGGGATAAAAACAGTCCGCCGTTCGGAATGGCTATCCACATGCCGCTGGTCATGGGCTTTAAGCATCGTCTGGAACATGGCGTGGAACATGGAGATGGGACCACGAATCTCATAAAAAGGGGTTTCCGTACGGTCCCCTAATAGCCGGAATCCAAACGTGGGCCAATTCGGAATCCCCTCTACGTCAAAGAGCCAGATCGGATAGTTGCTGAGTAGTCCCCCGTCAAGAATATAAAACGGTTTTCTTTTTAGCTTTGTCCGTAATCGGTAAGGCTGAAAGAAATAGGGAATCGTCGTACTCATTCTAACCGCGGCGGCAATCGGGAACTGGGAAGGCGAAATACCGTAGCGAGAGAGATCGTCCGGCAGAACCATCATCTTCCCGCTGCTGATATCGGAAGCAATGATTTTCAGCTTGCCCTCCGGCAAGTCCCCGAAGGTAGACACCCCTTTTCGGTTCAACCAGTACGTTAACCTCTCTTCCAATGGCGTGTTCAGATAGATTCCCGATCGAAAAAGAAGCGGAAGCGCTTTGCCGAGAATGGGTAATGAATGAACCCAGGTTCTCCCAAGCAAACGAGAATAATCGAGCTTATACATGATTTCGACCAATTCGCCTGCACTATACCCGCAGGCCAGAAGCGCAGCCACGACGGAACCGGCCGATGTTCCCGCCAAGCGTTCCCACTCGTATCCGCTCGCCTCCATTACCTGTATGGCGCCAATGAACGCAATTCCCCTTACTCCCCCGCCCTCAAACACGGCATCCGCTTTCATAGACGTCTCTCCTCCCAGCCCTTTAAGAGCCCAATGAGCGTTTGATGGGTCTATTAATCAATATTACTACTTTGATGAGTTCATGTATGGAGAGGGATGCTGCCCTTCCAATTCGGTTTTAGCTTCGCGTTATTCGCACCGCTGGGCTTATGAAATACTTTTCTTCCAGAATACAACAAACCCAATGCCTGCGCAGCATTGGGTTTGTTGCGAACTATTTTTTATCGTGTCCAATGGGAGGGCTACTGCACAATTCTAAGCGCTTCACCTGCAGATTGATTCTCCCGCTGCTTCGATTGCTGTTGAGACTCGGACGGAACCTGCTTCTTCTGAGAGGGACCATCATAACGCGTTCTTTCCGTCCGGTCGATCTGTACAATTTTTCCATCATGGACAGTAATCGTCACATGCCCATAATTAAGACCTGTTACTTGTTCGCTAATACGCTCCAGCCATTGCTCATCTAACTCTAGCGGTTTTGCCATTCGAAACCCCTCCGTTTGATTTGATTTATTCGACTTTCTCCACTGGCTTCTGCGCACCAGACTTCCACTCTACAATGCTCTTCACGATCATCGTTACGACCGCAAGCATGACAAGCAAAGATGCAACTGCGAATGACGCCGAAAATTGATATTCATTGTACAAAATCTCAATATGCAGCGGCAGCGTGTTCGTCTCGCCGCGGATATGGCCGGATACGACAGATACCGCACCGAATTCGCCCATTGCACGAGCATTACACAAAATAACGCCATATAATAGTCCCCACTTGATATTCGGCAGGGTAACCTTCCAAAAAATTTGCCAGCCTTTAGCTCCTAAACTTGCAGCCGCTTCCTCCTCTTGGACGCCCTGTGCCTGCATTAGCGGGATAAGCTCACGAGCGACAAAGGGAACCGTAACAAATACGGTTGCCAGCACGATTCCGGGAACAGCGAAAATAATTTGGATGCCCCGCTCATCCAGCCAAGGTCCAAAAAATCCTTGTGCTCCAAATAAAAGCACATAGATCAATCCAGAAATGACCGGCGATACGGCAAATGGCAAATCGATTAATGTAATCAAAATATTTTTACCGCGAAAACGAAATTTGCTGATTGCCCAGGCCGCAGCTATACCAAAAACCGTATTAACAGGAACAGCGATCAAGGCAACGATAAGCGTAAGCTTAAGCGCCGACAAAGCATCTGGCTCCGTAATAGAATCAATGTATACGCCTACGCCTTTTTTTAATGCTTCAACAAACACCGATACCAGCGGCAGCAATACAACTAATCCCAGAAATAACATGGCGATTACGATCAGAAGCCATCGAACGGGACCCGATTCTGTAATATGACGTGGGCGTTTGGAAGCTTCTCCATTAGTGTGAACCGTTATTGCTCCAGCCATTTGAATAAGCCCCCTCCTTAGTCTGACACTGTGCGGCGATTCATTCGCCACTGCAGTAAATTAATGACTAGCAGCATCAGGAAGGATACAACGAGCATTACGAGTGCAATGGCAGTAGCGCCAGCGTAATCATATTGCTCCAGCTTCGTCATGATGAGCAGTGGAGTTATTTCCGTTTTCAGCGGCATATTGCCCGAAATAAACACAACCGAGCCATATTCACCGATACCTCTAGCAAAAGCGAGTGCGAAACCCGTTAACAATGCCGGCAACAACTCAGGCAAGATTACTTTCCAAAAAGTTCGCAAGCGATATGCTCCAAGCATAACTGCCGCCTCTTCCGTTTCTTTCTCCATATCCTGAAGTACCGGCTGCACCGTACGAACTACAAACGGAAGCCCAATGAATATAAGGGCGATAGTAATGCCGATCGGGGAGTAAGCAACCTTAACGCCTAGCGGTTCGAGCAGCGAGCCAATCCAACCATTCGGGGCGTAAATTGCAGTCAACGCTATGCCAGCAACCGCTGTTGGCAAAGCGAATGGCAAATCGACTAAGCTGTCTATAATTTTTTTGCCTGGAAACTGATAACGAACGAGCACCCATGCGATTAGTAATCCGAATACAGCATTAACAAGTCCAGCGAAAAATGCTGTAAGGAAGCTGACTCGGTAAGAAGCAACGACACGTGCATTAGTAACTGTGTTCCAAAACTCGGACCAGCTGAGCTCTGCCGTTTTGAAAAAAACGGCAGTCAGCGGAATCAACACAATAATGCTTAAGTAAAACAAAGTGAACCCAAGCGATAAACCAAAACCCGGCAGTACGTTACGGGGCTTGGAACCTTTCATGTGAAGTCAGCTCCAATCTTGTTTATACCTTGCATTATGAACCTGGCGTGTAAATTTTGTCGAAAACTCCGCCGTCTGCAAAGTGTTTGGTTTGCGCTTCTTTCCAGCCGCCAAAATCTTTATCAATCGAAAGTAAATCAAGGGATTTGAACTGATCAGCATACTTCGCAGCAACAGTCTCGGAAATTGGACGGTAGTAGTTTTTAGCCGCAATTTCTTGGCCTTCTTCTGTATAGAGATATTTCAGGTAAGCTTCAGCTACTTCACGAGTTCCGCGCTCGTCAACCACTTTGTCAACAACAGCAACTGGTGGTTCAGCAAGGATGCTTAGGGAAGGATATACGATTTCAAATTTATCTGGACCAAGCTCATTAATGGATAGGAAAGCCTCATTCTCCCAAGCAAGCAATACATCGCCAATTCCACGTTCTACAAAAGTAGTCGTTGATCCGCGTGCACCGGAATCCAGTACAGGTACATGCTTGAATAATTGTGTAACAAACTCCTGTGCCTTCGCTTCATCATTTCCGTTTTGCTTGAGCGCATAGCCCCATGCCGCAAGGTAGTTCCAACGTGCTCCGCCAGACGTTTTAGGGTTTGGAGTAATGACTTCAACTTTATCCTTGATTAAATCGTTCCAATCCTTAATGCCCTTTGGGTTTCCTTTACGAACTAGAAATACGATTGTTGATGTGTAGGGTGCGCTATTGTGCTCAAACTTTGATTGCCAATCCGCTTTGATGAGTCCTGGTTCAACGATTGCATCGATGTCATAACCAAGTGCAAGCGTTACTACATCCGCTTTCAGGCCATCAATAACTGCGCGGCCTTGTTTACCGGAACCGCCATGTGATTGTTTAATGGTCACGTCTTGGCCCGTTTCAGCTTTCCAATGCTTCGAGAATGCTTCGTTAAATGCTACATAAAGCTCACGAGTAGGGTCGTAGGATACATTCAGAAGTTCAACCGGAGGTTTTGGTTTTTCAGTGGCCGGTGTATCTGTTGCCGCTGTCTCGTTAGCAGGCTTATTCGTTTCTTTGTTTGTTTTGTTGTTGCCGCCTTGACCGCAAGCAGCCAAAACCAGCACTAATGCCAATAGAATAACTGCGGAACGAACATGAGTAATTTTCTTCATCTTCTCATACACCCCTTTTTTTAATTAACAGGCTTGCAGAAACATTTATGATGGTTAATAACAGTAATTATGTTTCTCCTAATATAGGTGTTTACTCCGGTTCGTCCGGTCGGAAAACATTATTCCTACCTGCTTAGTTGGTTATGGAAGAATCTTACCAGTGCCCCCCACTTTCTGTCAATACTTAATTTCAAATAATTGATAAGTCCTATAAGAAAGCTTTATAAGAATGATGAACTAACCATCCAATCTAAAAACAACCCCTATACTGAATGCGCTTTCAACCATAGTGAGATAAAGCTTGGCACTGCTCAAATCCTCCATAAAAAAAGCTTTGGTTGGCGGATTCCTGATACAGGAATCCGCTAACCAAAGCTATGATCGATTACTTCTGTCCACGCTTGTTCTCACCAGTAACCATAATGACCTCTACGTAAGGCCGTATTCGGTCCATTATACGCTGCCCCTTATGCAGCTCATCGCCATCCTTGCTCGTGAAGCTGAAATGCCTCTCAAGCGCCTCCAGCTCGTAGTTGGAGGTGTAGAACGTTGGCTTGCGCTGCATCCGATAATTCAAGATCGCACCGAGCACATGATCACGGACCCAAGGGTTTAAGTTTTCTGCGCCCATATCATCAAAGATAAGCAGATCGGTTTCTTTCATCATCTCGACCGTTTCCTTGAGCTTGCCCGGCTCATGCATAAGCGTCTTCAGATCTTCCACAAAGTCAGGCATGTACACGATCACACCCGAATACCCAGCCTTCGCAAGCTCATGAAGTAAATAACACATCAGAAATGTCTTGCCCGTTCCGAAGCGGCCTGCCAAATACAAGCCTTCCTCCTGCAATCCATGCTCTTTTGTACGGTCGATATATTTCTGAACTTGTCCAACCGCCTTTGCGCGCTCAAGATCCCTCGTTATAATCTCAGCGGACGAGTATCCGCGCTGCAGCGCCTTCTCGTCTATGTAGAAGCTTCTAATCCGGCTTCTAATCTGATCCTCATTCTGACGAGCGTTAAATTTCTTGCATGCTACCTTACGGTCATATAACTGCGTTAGCCCATTCACCGTTTCAGAGCTAAGCAGAGTATAGTGTCCTTCGAAATCATTCGGACAATTATCTAAACCCGGGCAATTCGAGCAATTCCGGTATTCCGTAACATATTGATAAACCCGATTCAAATTAAGACGTATCGTCTGCTCATCCAAATCCGGATATTTAACCCGCAGCTTCTCTACAAGCGGTTCTGCAAGCAGCTCAGTCAGCTTATGCTCCGCCTTTTCCGTAAAAGTTTTGCCGGAGGGCCAAGCCTTCAGCAATTCGCCCATTGACTCCATCATCTGCTTACACCGCCTTTTTTATTTACCGTCTAATTTCCGAGCCAGCTTCAGCAGCTCTTCAAGCTCGTCGGCTGAAACTGCCGAGGTAGATTGATTTTCCTGTACAATTGGAATCGAAGGCTTGCGGGATGTTCCCCTGCTGTTGCCTCCGCTTCGAGAGCCGCCCTTCGAGCCGTTGAAGCCTCCGCCCGCGTAGCTGGTCGCAGCTTCCTTGCGGCGCTCCTTATCCTGCTCCACTTGGGCTTGTTCTCTCACATAAAGCACAGCCTTCTCAAATGTATCGATTTGTTTCACGAGCATGTTCGACGCCACAGCATCCAAAAAGGTTTTTGTCACACGCTGCGCATCGTTAGCACCTATAACATAATGAATGAGAACATTTATAACGGGGGCTGCTAATTTATAGTTGAGGTCAATGCGTTCAAATACACGTTCGATCCAATCCGGTACCGCGCCGGGGAAAAAGCGCTGAAGGAACCGTGTATGAGGCTCATTTCTCATTAGCATGTTATATTGCTGAACGTCACAGCGGCCACTAAGCTGATTCGGAACTTGCAAATAATGCTGTTCCTGTACCTCGAATTCCTCCGTCAAATCTTCTTGATCAACGGTTTCCTCATCTGCAATCACTTTCGTACGTGACAGCGCTCGCTCACGTTCGCCTTCCCGTTTCTTGTCCTGCCTATAAAACTGATTGGCACGCAGCTGAAGCTCGTCAACATTAAGCACGCCGCTCTCACCGAAAATACCATCCTCATCAAGCAGACGACAAATATCAACTACGGCCAGATTATATTTATAAGCTACGTAATTCACCTGAGATAGTTGTTCCTCATCGCTTCTCAGTCGCTCAACAAAGCGGCGGTTTGCGGAATTACGAGGAAAACGCAAAATAATTTCGCCATAGGGTATTCCTGCCGTTGCTTGTGCTGGCCTTACGGCTGATTGCCTTGATGGCGCAACCTCCGTCAGCGCTTGCTCAAGCTCATTATCTACGGATTGCATATTAAGCTTAAACAGCTCATAGAAAGGCACTGAAATATTTTCTTTCGTTAATTTCGCCCCTGCCAGCTCATCCGGTTCACTGGCACCAAATGACTCTCGAAGCGAGATTACCGCATATTTGCCGACCTTATCGCGCAGCAGCATCGTTAAATGCATATTGCGAAAAAATTCGACTGGCGACAACGGCTGCGACAGCTCATATTCATAAATAACATCGGCATTATCAGGGACGCCTAATCGTGACGTTTGCAGCAAACCAACAGCTTCCAGCTTCGATGCCTGCTCGATAAGATGCTTGCGTCCGCGCTCGTTCATCTCCAGCCCTAAACCAAGAAATAACTTGCGCTGCGGTTCAATAGAAGAGTATCCTGAGGTGCCTTCGGCAATACCATGATAAAGCTGCTGGTAAAATGCGACGGCAAATGCACCAATCATCGGCTGATAGATTAACGACAGCATTTTGTAGTCGAGGCTGCTTAGCGAAAAATCGCGAAAAATGTAATAACGGTGGTGTTCCGTGTACTGCAATATATTATTGATGCGCATAGCATCAGCTCCATCCTTAACTAACATTCTATCATTTTAACATAAAAACCGATGTTCAGGACGAGTCGAAAAATAGAAAAATCCCCCGAAGGAGGGATTTTTTTAAAATATAAGAAAGTATATTATTAGCTTCTGCTTATCTTATATTTCTTCGTCAAAGCTACTTCAGCATCCAGAGGACGCTGAAGGCGTTTTTGCTTGGCTTAAAACATTTTGTAGCCGCCCTTGCGAAGCGCTTGAATCGCCCATCCGCTAACGTATGCGCCGATTAGCGCTCCGATGACGGGTATGTAGTCGATGACTGTATAATGAGCAAAGTTTTCAATCGTCGTTGACGCTGATTGATCCCAAGGAGCCCAGATACCTAATACAAGTAATGCGATAATAAATAAATATATTGGGAACCACGTTGTTTTCAACAACATATTCAAAATAAATCCAATGCCGAACATCATAACTAAAAACAGCACGGTTGCAATAATTAATTGAAGCATCCAAACTTCCCCTTTCAGACTCTCGTTTATTAGTTTAATTAATGGAAAGATGGAAGTCAATTATATGCGGACAAATGTCACAAGACCGCCATTTGCTCAGTCTACCCTCATTACGATACAATGATTGCAGCATCATTATGGAGCTTGAAGGGAGCATTTATACTATGAGTGAAGCAGCACAAACATTAGAAGGCTGGTACGCGCTGCATGATTTCCGCAGTGTCGATTGGACCGCTTGGCGCTTAGCCGATGAAAGTGAACGCAGCCGCGCGCTGGACGAGCTGCAAACGTTTTTGCAGCAATGGACCACAGTGGAGGAAAATAAAGAAGGCAGTACAGCTGTTTATTCAATCGTTGGTCAAAAAGCAGACTTCGTATTCATGCATTTGCGTGAAACGTTAGAAGAGCTTAACGCGCTTGAAACAGCGTTCAACAAAACAACGTTCTCCAGCTTCACTTACCCGGTGCATTCGTATGTAAGTATAGTAGAACTGAGCAACTACATGGCACAACCTGGCTCTGATCCGATGCAAAACCCGGATATCATCGCTAGACTGAAGCCGACGTTGCCTAAAGCAAATCACCTTTGCTTCTATCCTATGAACAAACGCCGCGATGGACAAGACAACTGGTATATGCTCGCAATGGACGAGCGTAAAACGTTGATGCGCAGCCACGGCATGATCGGACGTCAATACGCAGGGAAAGTGAAACAAATCATTACTGGCTCTGTCGGTTTCGACAACTGGGAATGGGGCGTTACACTCTTCGCCGACGATGCGTTGCAATTCAAAAAGCTGATTTATGAAATGCGCTTCGATGAAGTAAGCGCACGTTACGCAGAGTTCGGCGATTTTTATGTCGGCAATTTCTTGAACAGCGAGAAATTCGAAACATTTCTTAAAATTTAGTTTTAAAAAAGCCTGAGCCTCTCATTCATGAGGCTTGGGCTTTTTTCGTATTGGCGAGGGGGATTTCTTGGCTGCTGGCGCATATGATGGTTTTTTGAGATAAAAAAAATGCCTTCGCCCTGGAACAGCATAGCCGCTGCCCCATTAGCGAAAGCCTAAATGATTAATGATCTGTATCCTCTTCATCTTCGTCGTTCTCATCTTCTTCCAACCCGAGCCGCTTCGCTTCCAGATACTCTTGAGTAGCCCGGTCACGAGCGCGACCTTTGTCCTTCAACCGTTCAATCGCCGGCTGAATAAGGAGGTCTACTTCCTTTTGCACCGTATAGGCCAAGTCGTATCGTTTTTGCGATTCTAAGAAGGAGCCGACTTCCATCAATGCATTGTAACGGTCCAGCTCATCTCTGGTTAGCAATCCGCGGACTTGTACGCTGCAATGTCTCATTATAGAAACTTCCCTTTACGAAGAACGAGCGAGATTCCGCCGATAATGAACAGGTAACGAAGGTCGATCGCTTTTTTCAGCCAAGCTGCTACGCGACCTTTATATTTTTTGCCAAAAGCAACTCCGATTGCTTCGCCTTTGCCTAGTGATGCTACCGTTCCTTTGTTGCTGAACGTGAAGCTCTTCGGCGGTTGATTGCGAATGGAAGCGACAAGGTTATGCGCACATACGACACCTTGCTGCATCGCGATTTGAGCAGTCGGCGGATATGGACGGCCTTCTGGGTTGAACATCAGCGAGTTATCGCCAACGATATAAATGTTCTCATTGCTCGGGGAGCGAAGGAATTCATCAACCTTCACGCGTCCGCGCATCGTTTCGAAGCCTGCTTCTTCTATTAGACGATTGCCACGAATACCGCCAGTCCAGATCACGGTAGCCGATTTGATCTCTTCGCCTTCGCCAACGATTACACCCTCTGGCGAGCACTCCTTAATTGCTGTGCCAATACGGAATGTTACGCCCTTCTTGGTCAATACATCCATCCCGTACTCTACGAGTTCAGGATCAAAGCCTGGCAGCGCCGTTGGTGCCGCTTCGATGTTGTAGACTTTTACAAGCGCAGGATCAACGTCAAATTGCTTGCACAGTTCAGGGATACGGTCAGAAAGCTCACCAACAAACTCAATTCCTGTGAAGCCTGCACCGCCAACAACAAACGTCAAATAATCCGTACGATGCGGCTCACGTTTGAAACGAGCGAATTGGTACTCAATATGCTCACGAATTAAACGAACCGAGTTGATGCTGCGGATATTCATTGCATGTTCGCCTAAGCCTGGGATTCCGAAAGTCTCAGGCTCGCCACCAAGACCAATAACCAGATAATCATAAGACAACGTGCCGTCTTCGAGAATAACTTTTTTATCTTGCGGACGAATTTGAACGACCGTCGATTTCACGAAATCAATTTTAAATTCATCGATCAATTTAGAGATGCTTACCCGCGCATTTTCCGGATTATCGGTGCCTGCCGCTGGCATATGGAGATGTGTTGTAATATAGTGGTAATCATGTTTATTAACTAACGTAACGTCAGCTTCATTGTAATTTAATTCTTTTTGCAGACGAAGTGCGGTCAAAATGCCGCCGTAGCCTGCGCCAAGAATAACGATTTTAGGTATGTTACTCATCGCTTAATCCCATCCATTCCTTGTTTATCTTTGTATTTATACTTTGTGAAAAATTACACATGCTAAACCGAATATTTATAATGATGAGTTCAGTGTGTTCTAATTAAAGTGCTTTTATCAATGATCCGATTGCATTCAACCGACAGCTTTCGACGTTTAATGCAACTACTCCCGTGCATAACATACATCAGAAATTCTACAGAGTTTTCGGGGAAAGTTCAAGGGCAAAATGTACGAAATTGTTTAGAACTCTATACAAATTAATTATTTCCTTCTTATTCCTGGAAAGATTATAATTGAAGTCATAAAGCTTATAACGTGGAGGTAGCTAAAATGTCAAACCTTGAATCAGTAGTTAACCCCGTCGATATTTTAATCATCGGAGGCGGGCCTGCAGGAATGTTTGCTGCTTTCTATGGCGGTATGCGCCAAGCTTCAGTTAAGCTCATCGAAAGCATGCCCCAGCTAGGCGGCCAGCTTGCAGCGCTTTATCCTGAAAAATATATTTACGATGTTGCTGGTTTTCCAAAGGTAACGGCACAAGAACTAGTTGACCGTCTGAAGGAGCAACTCAATCATTTTCAACAGGAAATCTGTCTTGAGGAAAAGGTAATAAACGTAATCAAACATGATGAACGCCTCTTTGAAATTATAACAGACAAAACTAAACATTATGCTAAAGCGGTCATTATTACAGCAGGGGTAGGTGCGTTCGAGCCGCGAAGGCTTGAATTGCCTGAGGCCGCAAGATTTGAGAAGAAAAACCTTCATTATTTTGTGGGTGATTTGCAGCGTTTTCAGGGGCAAAAAGTGTTGATTAGCGGCGGCGGCGATTCAGCCGTTGACTGGTCGCTTATGCTGGAGCCCATTGCTGAGAGCGTTACGCTTATTCATCGCCGCGACAAATTCCGGGCGCATGAGCATAGCGTAGAGAATCTAATGAATTCCAAGGTTAACATCCTTACTCCAAAAGAAATTACAGTGCTTCATGGTGAGGAGAGCATTACGAAAGTTACGTTATCCGATGTTAAAACATTAGAAACGACTGAACTTGAAGTGGATGCCGTCATCGTCAACTTTGGCTTCATTTCTTCGCTCGGTCCCATTGCCGATTGGGGTATTCAAATTCAAGGCGGTTCGATTATCGTGGATACTCGAATGGAGACGAATATTCCTGGAATCTTTGCAGCAGGCGATGTGACTACTTATCCCGGCAAACTTAAACTGATTGCTGTAGGTTTCGGAGAAGCCCCTACCGCTATTAACAATGCAAAAGTTTATGTTGATCCTGCTGCAAAGCTATCTCCAGGCCATAGCAGCAACATGAAGCTCTAGTGCATTTATCTTCATTGTAACAGTAAAAAAATAAACATAAGGGTATCCTAACCTTGGCTTAACTCATTCATACACCTACTGCATTCATATGCAAGGTGAGCCTAGGAGGATACCCTTATGTTTTGTCCTGTTTGTAACGGCTTTCAATATTTGCATGTCCGCTGCTCCTCTTGCGATAACGCAATTATCGATTGCGGTCGTGCATCTGATCTGACGAGCCCGTATGCTCCCTATGAACAGATCGAAGACGAGCCGCTCATAAATAGTGTGCATTTGCAAAACTCTATATCTTGCAAGCATCTTGTGTATTGCTCGTCTTGCAAGCTTACTGCCGAGGTTTTGGTTAAGGAAATGTAATCGCTCTGCTCTGCTTTGCTTATGAATAGGGACTGTTTTCTATGCTGTAATTTTGATGTTTTCTGGTTTGAGTCTTCTGCGTGTTATTTCAATCGCTAACATTCGAATAAACTCGGGCTCCAATTCGAACTGCACAGCTGCATAATAAGTGTCTACTAACATTTCGTCAGACAGTAGCTCCATACTACACACCCTTTCTTCCATTCTTTGGTTACTACTTTTTCATAGTAGCATGGCACTATTAGAAGGACAACAGCCCCGCTTATACACAAGATGTTGTGGATACGATGTGCACAGCATGTGTATATACATCGAATTTGAAGCAACATCAAGGTGGATAATGTGGATAGAGTTATCCACAGGTCCTTTTTTCCATCATCTCAATAAAAAACTTTAATCGAAATCTAGTAATCTATTAATGGAATATATTAACGTCATTACATAATGACTCCTCAGTATGGTATTCTCGCCAGACAAAACAGCTCCTGTCTTTCATTCTTATACGAAAAAAAAGAATGCTTAGAAGTTAAAAAACTCCCCAGCATCCAAATATTTCAGACCATTCCAGAACGTAAATATAAGTGGATTATTGAGGCCTTGTATTCACTTCAAATATCCATATTTCCCCTTGTTTATCAATGCCGTAATCAAAACCTAACTGGCCTATTCCCGGGTACTTGGTTTCTAGCACTCTTGTTGATAATACCGTAAGCTCACGCATCTTCCGCTTTTTCTCCTGCACTTGTGTGGGCGAAATGGATCTGCTAATGCCGTTAGCTGCCGAGACCAGCGTGCCGCCTCGGCATAAATTGGTTACGAACAGCCCTTTTCTGGCAATTCGACCTACAATGGCGCGATAGACCCAGCCGTGCTCCGTTTTCACATATTTTACTCGATAATCTATTGGCCTGCCGTCCACCGTCGCCAAAAATATCCCTTTTTGAATAATATAAGCCCGGCCTCTACGTTCGTTGTTTAGCGACCCTACTAACGCAGCAAAACTAGCAAATCGTTTCGTTTTCGAATAATAAGTATAGGTATACCCATTACCGTCTCGCGTAACCTTAATGACACCGTGTCCGCCTGCTCCAACAACGGGCTTAACAACAACCATTTGATGTGTATCCAACATGCTCCTGAGGTTATTCGCCGTAAATCTCCTTGTGGGAGGAATATGCGGTGCGATGCCGGAATGAGAGAGCAGTGTTGCCGTCTTAGCCCATTTGCTAGCTAATTGCCTACCCCGATAATCACCCAATGAATTCTATCCCCTTTCCTACCGCTTCATCCATAGCATATGACAGAGCACTATCTGTCTCTTGGATGAATGACATAGGTTAGGAGCCTTTATTACCAAGTTTGCCAACAATCGCCAGCCATTTGCCTCGTTTTATATCCGAAGAACCTTTTACTGGACCGATATTTGTAATACGAACTGGTTTAATACCGCAAAATTGGAGTGTCGCAATCTTCATCGCGCGGTGCCCTGGCTGACCGTATACAAAGCGGTTATACCATACTGGCGTATCCATCGTAACGATCAGGCGAGCTGTTTTTCCAGACAACAGCTTATCCCACAGTACGGAGCCTTCACGGTATTTAAAGGCAAAGCCCGGCAGCAAAACCCGATCCAAGAAACCTTTGAGCAAAGCTGGCAGCGTCCCCCACCAAGTCGGATAAATAAAGACAAGATGATCCGCCCACTTAATAGATGCCTGCGCCTCTAGCAAATCCGGCTCTAGCTCCGTACGCTTCGCATATCCAAAGGCAAGATTAGGATTAAAGCTTAGCTCATGCAGGTTTATTATCCGAACCTCTGCGCCGCCCTGAACCGCTCCGTCGCCGTAAGCTTTAGCCAGAGCGCTGCAATAGCTGGTCTTGTTCGGATTTCCTTGAATGATAAGTATTTTTTTATTTGAGCTCACCTAGACTTCACCACCATTTCATTTAATACGATAACTGTTAGAACCGTACTCATCGTTAATCGCTTTAACACTATTCGGATTTTCCGTCTTGCAAAATAAGCAGCATAAATTGATAAAAGTCTTCTTTCTCGAACGCACGTGCTGATGATAAAGGCGTATCAGCTAACATAATGTTGCGAACGCACATGCCGTATGACAACATTACGCCTTGCTCTGCTGCCTTGCGCGCATCAACCGTTCGACTAATGAGTCCCTCACTTTGTCCGCTTTCTATCCAATAGAGCAAAGTAGCGGTTGAGCGCTCGTGAAATTGCTGCAGCACGTTCGCGATGCCTGGCTTATCCTTCTGACTGAGCAGATAAGTTAAGATTTGATTAGCGACACTGTCCTTCTGCTGAAGCTGATCAAGCCCTTCTGTAATAGCAAGCAATGGAGCTGTAAGGCTGCAGCTTTGCTCTATAGTAAGAAGAAAGGAATCGTTAATCAGCTCCACTTGCGAAGCCAATATGAGTCCAAAAAGCTCTTCTTTGCTTTTCACATAATGATAAATGGCACCTTTGGACAATCCGGTGCTAAGCATAATTTGCTGCAACGTTGTATGTCGACAGCCTTTCTCCTTAATCAGTTGTTCCGCTGTTTCCAGCAATAATTTATAACTCGCATTCGCCGTGTAATCTACCATACGCTGCCTCCCTCATTAATCCTTGCATCCAACGATAGCTGAATCGAAATACCACAGACCGTCGGTCGGTTTATTTATAGCTTCATAATACAGACCGCTGGTCGGTTTGTAAAGTTTTATTTATCCTTTTCATTTATAACCAAAAAAACCGGCAAGCACCTCTATTGAGGACCGCTTGCCGGTTTTCACCGTTCTATTTGCCTGATTGCTTCTCGAGTGCTGCCTTAAGCTTATCTGCCAAGCTATTAGACATCGACGTATTATCGCTATACTGTTCAATCAGCTTTTGGTTTTGTTTGCGATTCACTTTGCCACTCTGCTTGTCGCCAAGCATTTCGATTACATTGCATGGTTTACATTGTGCAAATTTGCCAGCTTTGCCGTCTTTAATCTCCATTTTCTTATGGCATTGCGGGCAACGCTTATTGGAGAGCATCGGCTCTGCTGAGCGGCGATAGCCGCATTCGCGATCTGAGCAGACGAGCGATTTGCCGCGTTTGCCGTTAATTTCGAGCAACGGCTTCTCACATTCGGGACAACGTGAATGGGTCAAATTATGCGGCTTGTATTCCTTCGTCTCAGCAATAACTTCAGAAACCCATTTTGAAGCCTGCTGCCGAACATTTTTCATAAAAGCAGCTGGATCGCCATTACCTTTTGCAATCCGCTCCAGTTCCTGCTCCCATTTTGCAGTCAAGTCAGGACTTCTAAGCTCGTTTACTACGAGTTCAATCAGCTGCTTTCCTTTACCGGTTGGCATTAGCTTGTTCTGCGTACGCGTTATGGTGTCCGTGCCGAGAAGCTTCTCAATAATGTCAGCTCTTGTTGCCGGCGTTCCTAGACTGTGCTTCTCCATGCGAGTGAGCAGTGTCGCTTCTGTGTAGCGTGCTGGCGGCAGTGTACGCAGCTCGCGCACCTTCTCCTGCTTCACAGGCAGCGACTGTCCTATCGTTAACGGTGGAAGCAGCTGGGCAGGCTGTCCTTCGGCCTTCCCTTGCCCCGAGCCCGCTCCTCCATTGTCATCATCGTCATCCTCATCATGGCTGGCAGAATAAGCGTCTGACTGATAAATTTCCTTCCAGCCCTTCTCCTTCTCGATCTTCCCTTTTGCATAAAGCATGTCCTTGCCTATAGCAAGTACGACACTCGTCTCATCATAACGATAAGGGCCATAAAATAATGAGATAAACCGTTTTACGATTAAATCGTAAAGCCTACGCTCATCATTGCTCAGAGCAGACAGGTTCACGAATTGTTCTGTAGGAATAATAGCATGATGATCCGTTACTTTACTGTCATCTACAATTCTCTTGGTAATGGGGAGCTGCATTCTGACCAGCTTGCGAGCGAGCTGTGTATAAGGACCAACAGCGATGCTCTCTAGGCGTCCCTTTAAGGTCGGAACCATATCGCTCGACAAATATCTGGAATCCGTACGCGGATACGTAACAAGCTTATGCTGCTCGTATAACTTCTGAAGAACGTTGGACGTTTGTTTGGCTGAGAAGCCAAGACGTTTATTCGCATCACGCTGCAGCTCGGTAAGATCATATGCCTGAGGATGCGGCTCCGATTTCTCCAAAGTGCGCAGCTTGTTTACCTTTGCTGTTCCCTGCTTGATACGAGCGGCGATTGCATCTGCATCGGCACGGCTCCATACTCTTCCATCATGCGTATCCTGCTCCCGCCAATGCGCAGAGAACGAACCAAAATCAGCGGATACAAGCCAATAGGGCTGTGATTGAAACGATTGTATTTCTTGTTCCCGCTCCATCAGCATCGCGAGCGTAGGCGTTTGCACACGGCCAGCTGCTAGCTGTGCATTGTATTTGGTCGTCAATGCTCTCGTGACGTTCAATCCAATTAGCCAATCCGCTTCCGCTCGGCAAACGGCCGAAGCATACAAATTATTATAGTCCTTTCCTGGTTTGAGGCTGTTGAAGCCGTCTTTGATCGCCTTGTCGGTCTGAGATGAAATCCAAAGCCGCTTAAACGGCTTGCGCCAATGAACAAGTTCCATAATCCAGCGAGCGACCAGCTCACCTTCTCGGCCAGCATCCGTAGCAATAATGAGCTCACTAATATCTTGCCGTTTACATAGCTGGGCTACCGTACGGTATTGCTGTGACGTTTCTTTCATAATCTTTAGATTCATTTTCGGTGGAAGCAGAGGTAAATCTTCCAAATTCCAAGTCTTATATTTCGGATCATAATCCTCCGGCTCAGCCAGCGTCACCAAATGACCCAGCGCCCAGGTTACAACATATTTAGAGCCTTCCATGTAGCCTTTATGTTTCTGTCCGCAGCCGAGTACACGGGCTATTTCCTTCGCCACGCTCGGTTTCTCTGCCAGTACAAGCGATTTCATTCGAATTATTCGCTCCATTCCATTTAGATGCACGGTTGCTAACTGAATAAGATTCGCATCATTCATTATGACGAAACGATACCATAGGCTCGCAGCCTGCGCAACGCCTACAGCCTCAGCTCACCATTAGCAGTCAGTCACTTTTGTATCGATTCCGCATTTTTTCTATCGTATTTAACATAGGAAGACTAGTAATCAATTCCTGCTATTCTTGCGAATTTTACTGCTATAATCTCGGTGTGATATAGTAGGTTCAGCTTATAAGTAAGCAGATTAAGAGCTGGGGAGCGTTGATGGATGAAGCTGCGTGTTGTTGCTATTGTTTTTGGTGTTTTACTCTTATACAGCGGCATTTCCTTCTATATTTGCTGGAATGGGTGGCTGTTTTTATCTACTCTATTTCATTTAGAAAATGCGGGAGTCTATACGATCGTCGCTAGTATCATTGCATACTCGTACATTATCGGTCGACTAATTTACCGTGCGCCTGTTAAACCGATTGCTGAGGCACTAAAGCTGATTGGTTCCTACTGGTTTGCTGTTTTGGAATACGCCGTATTCATATTGCCACCTGCCAATCTGCTTTCCTTGATCTTAAAGGCAGCAGGCGCGGAAAAATCAATATATATCGTTGGTGTAGGCGGGGGCGCGTTGGTTCTTATGGCTATACTCCTCATTCGTGGTTCATGGAATGCGTGGAGTCCGATTATTCGAACCTATCACGTTCAAGTACCAAAACCCGCTGGACCATTGAAGAAACTGCGCATCGCCATGGCTTCTGATCTTCATTTGGGTACAATCGTAGGCAATCGGCATTTAACTCGGCTTGTGAAAAAAGTTGAGAAAATTAAGCCCGATCTTATTTTACTTCCTGGTGATATTCTTGATGATGATATAGAGCCTTTTCTTCGCAAAAATATGTCAACCGAACTCGGCAAACTCAATGCTCCATTAGGTGTTTACGCAGTGACTGGAAATCATGAATACATCGGCAGGAAAGTGCCGGAGTTTATTGCGGCAATGGATGCGATCGGCATTCGCGTCCTCATGGACGAGACTGCGCTCATTGCAGACAGCTTCTATGTCATCGGGCGCAAGGATAAAGCATCCGCGGGTTTCGGCGGTAATGGCAGGCTTCCTATTAAAGAGCTAATCGCTCCGCTAGATCAGTCTAGACCGCTGATCATGCTCGATCATCAGCCTTCAGACATCGCAAGCGCAGCAGATAATGGCATCGACATCTCTGTATCCGGCCACACTCATCGTGGACAGATGATGCCTAACCACCTCATAACGAGAAAGCTGTTTGAGCTCGATTGGGGTTATTTAAAAAAAGGCGGACTGCATGCGATTGTCTCATCAGGCTTCGGAACATGGGGACCTCCTGTGAGAATTGGCAGCCGATCTGAGGTCATTCATATCGAGGTTGAATTCGTAACCGTTTAAAAGCATCGTTTAAGACCATGAAAATAGCGGCAACAAATGTACGAAACACCCTCTTTCCCGGCTAATGAGCCTATGAGGAGGGTAGGATGACATTTGCTTCCGCTATTTCTTTTTACATATCGAAACAATTAGGAAATTAGCACTTCATCATTAATCAACATCAGCAATGCGCCATTCGGCACCTTTTTTCTTGCTCTTATGGAACACATACATCGACATGCTGCCGCCATCTTCATTATCCCTTGCTGCTATAACTTGAACGACAGCCTCAAACAACGATTTTTGCTCTTTTATTGATATTGGTTGTTCGACCTTTATGCTCGTAATTGTGAATCCAGTAAAGCTACCTGAATTTTCGCGTTCCTTGCGGACGCTTTCCGTATACAAGCTCAAAAAGCCATCCCAATTTTCTTCATGCATATATTTGATACGAAAATTGATAAGCTCAATAAGCGGCTTCTCCTCATCGGAAAATTGCGAGCTGTCCAAGTAGGCAGGCTTATACGCTTGATTATTCGGTGACTGTGAAGGTTCTACAGATGAGGTCTCCTGTTCACTAGCAATCGGTGATGGCGACATACTTGGCGGAATCGGCTTTTCTCCATCTTTATTATTGGATACATCCACCACATCCCTCTCATCTGCACCTCCTGTAACAGAACCACTCACCGAATAGGCCTGTTTCAGCAGAGCTTTAATCTTCTCCGTAGATGATTTCCCTATTCTGTAAAGCGTTCCAGTGTCACCCGGCTTCATGAAATTCCCCAGTTCATATTGCTCCGAAATGTATAGAAAATAACGCTGCTCGCCTAATGTTACTGTATAAGGAGGAAAGTCGATATCTACTTTTCCCGGCTGCCGCTTTCCAAATCGGAATGCATATTCAAATGCTCGTATCGATTCTCGGTCCTTCCATACCACCTGTGAACTCGGCTCCGCCTGATCAAAAGAAAGCATCCGCTCGACGATGACCTGATCCTCATTTACCCGAAACAAAAACATAAATAATGCTGCAACCACAACAACCACGCCAATGACTATTATATAGCCACGCTTCAAATACTCACATCCTTCCTCCATAAAATCGCTACCGTTGCTACCGATTATTTCTTGTCCGATAAAGTAAATAAATAAAGAAAGGTGCTCCAATTCCGGACGTAAACACGCCTACCGGAATATCCAGCGGCAGAAAGGCCGTTCTAGCAATTAAATCCGCCAATACTACAATGATTCCGCCAAATAAAGCTGAAATCGGAATTAGCCTGCTTGCAACAGGACCCACTAATCGACGTGCTGCATGAGGAGCTATCAAGCCGATAAAGCCGATTACACCTCCTATTGAAACTGCAGATCCAGCTAGCCCCACGCTAATGAGGATAAGTATAAACCGCTGCCGCTGTACATGACTGCCTAAACCAATCGCAAGCTCATCGCCTAATAGCTGAATATTGGTCTGTCGCGTATATAGGAACGCGATAACCATTAAGACGACGGTCCATGGAAAAAGGTTCCATACATATGTCCAGGTTGAGCCATACACGGTTCCAGTCAACCAAATATAAGAGGAGCTTGCTGAATACGCAGGGCTGAACACAAGCATAAATGTCGTCAGCGCCGACAAAAACGGAAGCGACTCCGATGCCGACTAACACGAGGCGAAAAGGATTTACGCCTTTTTTCCAATTTTCATCGATCACTCAACCAGCTGGGAGCAATATTTGCGGAGCATTGCCTTACGAGTTAATAAGGAACGGGAAGCTGAGCGCATCATTCGGCGAATGATCATACTTGAGCAAGATGCAAGAAAAAAACTTGCTCCGGTTACAAAACAAGGTAAATGGGTAATCATAAGACTGCTCCCAAACAATTGCCGCCTTTACGGAGTTTCTGAGCACAGCTTAACTGAATTGTTTTACGATCGCTTGCAATTTCAATGCGACGAGCGCGTCACGCATGCGATTTATAAAGACAATGCACTAGAGCATCTGATTGAGCTGAATCCCGAAAACATCTTCATCATATGGAGTGAAGAGTCGGAAGTGAATGCTCTGGCAACTAACACATTATGGAAAAATCTCCGTGCTGTGAGGGAAAACCGTGTTTACTATCCCGAATCAAGAGAGTGGGATCCCTGGGGACCAATCGGACGCGAGCATATGATTCGAGAGTTGAAGCGTTATTTTACGAAAAACGCAGCATTTGCATATTGACAAATAATTATTTTTGTGGTATAATATAATATTTTTCTATTTACATGCTTATTAACTACTGATACGATGTTACTTGAAATTAGCAACTCACCTGCATAGTAAAAACTTCTAAACAGTAGCGGAGGGTTAAAATGAACATTGCAAGCGGAGTTAATATGTTGCCTATCTCAGCGATTATGATGGGTCGGATGGAAACGATCTATCCCACTTTGATTTGGGATCACGACACTGCGATCTTAGTGGATACAGGCTATCCGGGGCAGGTTCCATTAATAAAGGAGCAAGTGGAGCGCGCTGGCCTTACGTTTGAGAGGCTTACCAAAATCATCATTACCCATCAAGACCTCGACCATATCGGGAGCTTGCCTGCGATTTTGAAGGAATTGCCTCATAAAGCGGAGGTGCTTGCTGATAAAGTAGAAGCTCCTTACATTCAAGGTGAAGCACATTTGCTCAAAGTTACACCAGAATCGATCGAGCAAGCCTTAAAAGCCTTGCCGGCAGAGGTACCGGAAGAATGGCGAGCCGCTTTCAGGAAGACGTTGGAAAATCCGCCTAAAGCGAATGTTGATGTTATCATTACAGATGGGCAAGAATTGCCGTATTGCGGAGGCATTATCGTCATCGGCACACCTGGCCATACGCCCGGTCATATTAGCCTTTATCATAAAGCTAGTAAAACTTTAATTGCAGCTGACGCTCTAGTCGTTGAAAACGACCAACTGTTAGGTCCAACACCACAATATTGTCTCGACCCTGATACCGCAAAACAATCCATCAAAAAATTAACGCAATACGACATAAACACAGTCATCTGCTATCATGGCGGATTATATTCTGATCATGTTAATGCACGAATTTTAGAGCTGGCTGCAGAATAACAAATAAGGGAGCTGCGAACGTAATCAACGTTGGCAGCTCCCTTTTATACATTTATATGGGAAGTTTTGTAGTCAAGCATTCCTTCTAAAACCCGCCTGCCAGCGCTTTTTTTAAAAACTGGCCTGTATAGGACGTTGCAATTGCCGCTACCTGCTCAGGCGTTCCTTCAGCAACAAGATTCCCTCCCGCTGCTCCGCCTTCAGGCCCTATATCGATAACCCAATCGGATTCCCGGATCAGCTCCAAGCTGTGTTCGACCAGTATAACTGTATTGCCGGCATCCACTAATTTGTTCAATAGAGCAAGCAGCTGGCCAACATCTGTTGGATGCAAACCTGTTGTTGGCTCATCCAGCAAATAAAGAGTATGCTTGTTTGATTTCTTGTTCAGCTCCTTAGCAAGCTTAATTCGCTGGCCTTCTCCGCCGGACAACGTTTTTACAGACTGTCCCCATTGTAGATAACCTAGCCCCACCTCGCATAGCAGCTCGGTCATGCTCGCTATTTTCGCTTTGCTTTTGAACACGGATCTGCTCTCTTCAACTGTCATATTAAGCAAATCCGATATCGAGTAACCCTCGTACGTGACGCGCAGCACTTCATCCTTAAACCGTTTTCCTTTGCAGGACGTGCAGCGGATTTCTAGATCAGGTAGAAAACTCATATCTACTGACAATACGCCTAGCCCTTGGCAGGTCTCACAGCGTCCACCTGGCGTATTGAATGAGAAATGCTTCGAGGACAGCTGACTGCGCTTCGCTTCAGGCAATCCCGCAAATAGATTTCTCAGCTGTGTAAATACATCTGTATAAGTAGCTATGTTCGAGCGCTGCATACGACCTAGCGGCGATTGATCGACCGTGATTTGATTGCCGATATGTTCAAAGCCAGAGATGCTGTCGCAGCCAACGATGCGCTGTTTTCCTTGTCCTCCCTCAGCTAGCAAATCAAATAACAAGGTTGATTTGCCTGAGCCAGATACCCCCGTCACCGAGATGAGACTGCCAAGTGGAAAAGCAACGTTAAACCCTTTTAAATTACGAGCATGTGCATGGACAATCGACAGCTGTTTACCGTTGCCTGGCCTTCTTGTCCGTACTGCCGGTGGCAAGCTTTCCTGTCGCAAATATGCACCTGTTACAGAATGCTCGCTTGCCATCAGTTCCTCCAAGCTGCCTTCGCCAACGACCGTTCCTCCTAGATATCCAGCGCCTGGACCGATATCGATAATATGATCCGCAGCTCTCATTACCTCAATATCATGCTCAATGACGAGAACGGTGTTGCCCAAATCACGCAGCTGCATGAGAACACGAAGCAAGCCTGATGTATCGCGCGGATGGAGGCCTGTCGTCGGCTCATCCAATATATAGAGCACCCCAGTAAGTCCAGACCCAAGAAGTGAAGCTAATCGCAGACGCTGCGCTTCCCCGCCCGACAGTGAGACGGTCTGTCTATCAAGTGATAAATAACCAAGACCAACATCGATGATTCTCTCTAAACGAACCGGCATATCGTTCATGACGGGAGCTAGCAGAGGCAGTCCCCCAGAAGGCACGGCATCCTGCAGCTGCTTCGTCCAAGTGAGCAAATCCTCCAATGACCAAGTGGAAACTTCCGAGATCGAGGCTCCTGCTACTAGAGCTGACCTGCTTTCCTTTTTTAGACGCATACCCTTGCAATCCGTACAGCCTTCCTGCTTAAAATAATCGTTTTCCTTTTCTGCTGCCCCTTGCTCGCTCTCCTTCTCTTTATACCTTCGCCACATGCCGGTTACGATGCCTTCAAACTTGCCTTTCCCGACTGTTTTTGGTGGCGTGGCATTAGGAAAATGCCTCATGAATGCATCGCTCTCCACGCCATAATAGAGCAGATCGCGCTGGATTTCTGTATACTCCTTTAATGGCAGATCGAGATCAAACGTGAATCCATAGTGGTTTCCTGCTGCCGTTAAAATGCTAGCATAATAATCGAGGTACACTTCGTACAAGTAGGTCACACAGCCGCCACGGAAACTCAGCTCTGGATTAAATACAGCTTCTAAGTCGAGCGTTGCAACATGCCCTAGCCCGCTGCAAGTTTCGCAGGCTCCCTCTGGCTTATTAAATGAAAAATGAGACATACCGAGCTTCTCATGCTGTTGATGACAGCCTGGACATACGATCGTCTGGCGCCCTTCCTCTTCTTCAGCTGCAGCAATATCATTCTCTTCATCGAATGTTGGCGGTATCGTTTCGCCGCAGCTGCTGCATGCACGGCTGCTAAGCCTTGAGTAGACAAAACGCAAATAAGTATAAATATCCGTGACCGTTCCAACCGTAGAGCGTGGATTGCGATTGGTGACATGCTGACCAATACTAATAGAAGGAGAAAGTCCCGCTATCGATTCCACCTTCGGCTTGCTTATGGAATCCGATACCATCCCCATCGACTCCATATACTGCCGCTGACATTCCCTTTGCAGCGTGTCCATTGCAAGCGTTGATTTGCCGGAGCCTGAAGGTCCTGTCAACACAACCAATTTGTATTTGGGAATGGAGAGTGAAATATTTTTTAAGTTATTCTCGCGCGCACCTGTAATGACTATCGTATCTTTCATGCATGTCCTCCTCATTGACAATGTAATTCATTTTTTTTGGTAAGCAACGCTTCGCCTATTACGATCCCTTTCCCAGCATTTATTCCAGCATACTACATTGATGCAAGTGAGAAGGTTACTGATACTAATGCCTGATTTAATCGGATTTTGTTGACAAAAGGTTCCCATGGTTGTTTAATGTTTTTAGATAATGAACGGAGGTGTTTTTTGATTATCCGACCGATTGATATTGCCAGGAAATTAAATATTAGTACAAACGCTTTGAGGCATTATGAGGATTGGGGAATTATTCCGCCAGTTGGACGAGGCGCCAACGGTTATCGGATATACACGGAGGAACACATTGCTTATTTTGAATGTATCAGAGCGATGAATGAAGGTTTTGGCATGACGCTTACCAAGGAAGTGATGCTTAAGCTAATCCATGGTGAGATGAATGAGGCGTTATGGCTAGTAAATGGCGCACAGGCAGAACTTCACCGTGACAAAACGATCGCCGATAAGACGATTCTTGCGCTAGAGACAGATGAAATTGATTTGCTGCATACAGCAAGGAAAAGAAAAGGGATGACCATTGGGGAAGTATCCGAGGAAACAACGATACCAAGCTCCGCTATTCGTCACTGGGAGAAGATGGGACTCCTTACCATTAATCGCAACAAGGAAAATGGCTACCGCATCTTCAGTCCAGCAAACCTGCGTCAAATCTTGATTATTCGCACCTTCAAAGCGGCGGTATGGTCGCTTGAGATCATTCAGCAGGTGCTGAAAGAGGTTGACGATAACCGTGTAGAAAATGCGATAAAAATTGCGCGTGAATCGATGCAGTTTCTAAATCGAATCAACAAGAATCAGCTGCTTGGAGCGCATTCTTTGTATAAGCTTCTGCTCGTAATCGAACAAAAGCAACGATCATAAGCCAAACTCATCAACATATGAAGCTACGCTTGATTGCAGCAGACCGATCAAATCTTCATTCATATATTCGAATTCATCCGGTATGTGAAGGCAGATCAGCCGCTTCCCAGCAAGCTCATGGCCAAACTTGCTTTGCAGCCTTCGAATATGCTTTTTCTCCATGGCAAAAATAAGATCCGCCCAGCCAATATGACCTGCCGTCACCTTAATCCGGGCATTCTCTTCCGTACCGGCGGATCTCACCTCGTGGCCACCGACGCCTTGAAAAATCGTCTCGGCTGTCAAGCTTCGCCATTTGTTTCTACTGCATACAAACAATATATTTATCGAGAACACGCTCCTGAAATGTTTTATTATTCACCTAGTCGATTATCTCAAGTAAATTACCCAGCTCATGATAGAGCTCTAGCTCCGACAATATGCTCTTGCAGCGTCTAAGTATCCGTCTATCATCCATAATTAATTTCTTGTGCTGGGCATCGCGAATGAATGCGAGTTTCTTCTCCGGGCTGGCCTCTTGCAGAATATCATCGAGTGCTCGCTTATCGTTCCAATCGATGGAAAGCGGCTCATCTGCTGTATAATCCGCCTGACCAGAAAGCGGCATAACACCGATCGTGTCCAGCGTTTGAATACAAATCGCTTGCTCCCTTTCCTCATGTACACTTTGTATATACTTTTCCAAGTCCGGAATTTCACTCAGTCCAAAGTGCTGCTTCAGCTTTCGCAGCTCCAGTGACTGCTGCTCCGCCGAATTCTCTTCTTTTTGCTCCCGTATCTTTTCAAAGAAATCAGCGAATGTCGCAGGGTTATTATATAATAGGCTCCTATCTGTAATGATAAGACGAAGGAAATCCTTTATATTTTTGGCTACAAGCCATATTTCTGAGTCATAATCCATAGGCGATACGACTGCTATGCAGGCATGCTCCAAGTCTGTGACAGCTCCAAAATCAGTAACGAAACAATAGTGAATGCCATCACTACCGGAACTGGCGAATGGAATGAAATCAGGCGGCGTACAATGATAGCGGAAATCATATTTTTGCATAATAAGCCCAAGCTCCAGATCCATTGCTCTTCCGAGTTCCGTCTCCAGCTCGTACAACCGATTAATCGCCTGCGGCACCTCGTAGTTGCCATATTGCCGATGAATGCGGGGCTTATCCCATTTTTGTTCGGTTTCCACGATGTGCCCAAACGATATTTTCGAAGGCAAATTTGCTCTATCGATACTGGCATAGGCTTGGATCATATCCGGCACGTACTCACGCGTCATTTTTTGGCCGGACAGGATTTGGTGCAGCTGCGTAAGGTCATCTTCTTCCCACGTCAACAAGCTCTCCAACGAAATACCGCCCTTATGACCAGAAAGACGCAGCAAGATAGCATCAAACTGTGCGCGGTTCTCCTCCTTTACGAATGCATATTCTTCCAAAATGAAAGCAATCATCGATTGTTTATCCATGCTCCGCTCCATCTCCCTATCATCCAGCCGATTCGGCATTTCAGGTATTTAATGCTAATTATACCAAATGAATCAACTGGAAAACTAGTTATTCGTCCTAGTCCAGCACTCGATATTGGAAATGGTAGAGTATGAAAGCTTGCTCTCGTCCTCTTTTAAACGCAGCATAAGCTGAGTTTCATAGACATCCAGCTCAAATAATTGCTCGATATGATAAATACCTTTCGGCAGATTCGCGCTGTATACAGCCATGGCAACCGCAATTGCCGTTTGTGCTGTGATCTCAGCCTCCTCCGTACCTTGCAGACCATACTCCATTTTTGCAGCCACACCTGCTTTACTTCCATACCCTGTGACCTTTACCGCATAACGAGCAGAACCGACCCGAAGTCCTCCGAGCACCTGAATGGCCAACCGTCTCATCGTTTTTAACCGCAACAAGCGATCGATTCCTATTCCCTTGAAGAGCGCTATTGTGCTGGTGACGATCCGAGAATCAAAGCACAAACATGCAGATACAGTTGGTACACCTAACGTATGGGGCAGTGTTTCTTGATCGGAAAATGGGAAGCGATAGGCTGTTCGAACTCCTAAATCAGCGCCAAAATCTGTTTTTATCCCTTCCGTAAAGCTGCTCACTCTTCGCGTGCGGTCTGATTCGGTAATATGAAATGACCGCGAAAGACTATCGACTGTCCATTCGATTGCCGCTTTGCCATGTGCGTCTCCAAGTCCCAGCATAATTCCGACATCAATTCGTTGCACCTCATCCATGGACAACACAGCTTTTAGCGCAAGCAGATTTGTAAGGCCTGGCGCAAGCCCGACGCTTAATACTGCAGTTCCGTTTAGATCGTTCATGCTTTTATTCAATTGCTCCATCACTGCAAAAAAAGCGCCATTCGCCGATACGTCCACATAGTCTGCCCCAGCAAGCAAACACGCTTCCGCAAAGGCGGTATCCATCTGATCCAAGCACATTACAACAAGCTTTACTCGTTCTAGCTGTTGTTTCTCAAGTGGCTCTTCCACTGAAATTCGGAGCGGCTTTACCATACCGCCTCCACTGCGGCAAAATTGTTCTGCCTTCGCAAGACTTCTGCCTGCTGCATACACTTTACCGGGATAATGAATCGCAAGCTGATTGCATATTTTACCGCCAACATGACCGTAACCGCCAACTACTATTATGTCTGTTTTCATAGCTGTACCCTTTTCCTCTCTTCAAATAAAATAAACCGTCTATCAAATAAGCATTACAGCCTGTTATATCCACATTAGAGCTGTTCATCATCCCATCCATTATGTAAAATGAATGAATTAAGAATTATTCTCAATTATAGTGGAGAACAAATAAACCACCATCCCATAAATGTGGGATTCCGAATACAGGAATAAAGGAGACAGCACATGTCTGTAACCACGGATGAGGTCAAGCAGCAATTAAATAAGTTGTCCGATGCACCAATATCATTACAGCGTTATCGCCAATCAGCCTTATCCTTGATAAAAGAAGCCGTGCCTTATGCAGGTGCTTGCTGCACTTCGGTTGATCCGATGACTCTGCTCTCGACAGGTGCGACAACAGAAGAAGCTGTTGAGGCCATTCATCAGCAGTTATTTGAATACGAATATTTGCATGAGGATTACAACAGCTATGAGCGACTGGCCCAATCAACGATACCAGCAGCAGCATTAAGCGAAGCAACTGACGGACAAATGGATCGAAGCGGCCGTTATCGTGAAGTTCTCATGCCCGCCGGGTTCGGAGACGAGATGCGAGCTGCACTGCTCAGCGATGGAGTGTGCTGGGGATATTTAACATTATTTCGTAAAGCGGGAGAACCCTTTTTCATTGAGGAGGAAATTTTGTTTATCACCTCAATCGCTCCGGTTTTAGCCAAATCATTAAAAAAATACGCTCTGGAGCTTCCCTCGACCGACGTTGTTACAAGTTTAGAGGAGCCTGGCATTTTGGTGTTGTCAGAACAGCTTCAATTCATCTCATCCAATCAAGCTGCACGCCACTGGCTTTCCGCTTTAAGAAGCTTAGAGCATATTGAGGATGATACACTGCCAAGACCGATCAGAGCCGTCTGCTCACGAGCACTGGCGCAGACAGACTCTGCACCTGATGAAGTAAAATCAGCTAAAGTTTGTATTCGTATGCCGAGCGGTCTATATTTGTCCGTGCTTGCCAGCAAGCTGGACGGAGCTGACGGCATGATTCAGCTTGCGGTTTCAGTTGAACCGGCTAAACCATCCGATATTCTTCCGCTTATATCAGAGGCATACGCGCTGTCAGTACGCGAGAAGGAGGTTATAGAACGGATCATCAAAGGATTTTCTACCAAGGAGATCGCAATGTCTCTTCATATTTCCGCATACACCGTTCAAGACCATCTGAAATCGATTTTCGCCAAAACCGGCGTAAACAGCAGACGCGAGCTATTATGGGAGCTGTTCTCAAGGCATAACTAAAACAATCCACCTCATTCTCGTGAGGTGGATTGTTTTTCATATTACTTGCATTATCAACGAGGTAACGTCCAGCTTACCCTTGTTCTATCGTACTCGGATCCATATACACCAATTCCCATAGATGATCATCTATGTCCTGAAAACTCCAGCTGTACATAAATCCATGGTCTATTGGATCTTTTGCAGGTTTGCCGCCAGCTGCCAAAGCTTTATTCACAATTTCATCCACTTGCTCTCTGCTTTCTGCAGATAAAGCCAAAATAACTTCGGTTGTTTTCGATGGATCTGAAATTTCTTTATTTATAAACGTTTGGAAGTACTCCTCAACCAGCAGCATAGCAAAAATATTAGGTCCGATTATCATGCAAGTAGCTTTCTCATCAGTAAATTGGGGATTGAACTCAAACCCTAATTTACTAAAGAAATCAACTGTCTTATTCAAATCTTTAATCGGTAAATTCACAAAGATGTTCGCGGACTGAAATGCCATAACCTATCACCTCATTATTAGAATGTCATACCTGTAAAACATCGTCATTATCATATCCCTATTCTAGCAATTTTCCTAGTAATAATTTCTTATTGATTACTTTTTTTAAAACACACAATAGGCGTCGATAAATAAGCTTTGCCTTGCGAGCTATTCTGTTTTGCCTTCTAAAAACAAAGGACGTTTGTTTTCGTAAGTCCTCTCCAGCTTGTCAATCTCGGCTTTAATTTCCTGAAGCCATGCCTCATCACCTATCATGTTCGCCATATATCCGAAATTATATTGTTCAGCAAGTCTTTGTGCATATTTGGCGTTCAGCTTCATACAGGCGTTCATTTCTGAGGTTTCTTGTTCCGATAAGCTGCGCTTCTCCTGAAGCAGCCACAGCTCAGCAAGGCGCCAATGAACATTCATCATATGGATCATTCCCATCGTTCTATTAATGACCTTCCTCACTATTCTTTCCCAATCGTCGCCAAAATAATCTCCTTGCTATTAAACTTACAAATAAATAGTAGACTTCCTATGAAAAAAAAAGAGTCTGTCCCTAAAGGTCATTGACGACCAAAGGAAACAGACCCACTATTTCAGTATGCTCGATTGCTTCATGCTGAACGCCCCGATTGTATCGTTGCGACCGGCTTTCCTCCATAGACTATTCGAACAAGCTGACTGCCTTACCTTTCACTTCTTCAAGTATTTTTTTGCGGGCTGCATCATCAATTTGCGGCACGCTGCCAAAAAACATATGCCCTACCGGTGTGATGCCGCAAAATTCATAAATGCCCGTATCGGATGTTATTTTGAGCCCATCATACATGCCGGTCTGGCTATAAATCTCTGAAGGCGTTCCGTGCGTATTAATAATGAGCCCCTTCTTGCCGGCAAGCAGCTTGCTGATCGTTCCATCCTCCCCATACGCATAGGCGAAGCCATAAGAGAATACTCGATCAATGTACCCTTTAATAAGCGCAGGCAGCCCCGTCCACCAAATCGGATAAACCATAGTGAACGCATCCGCCCATTTCACATGATCTTGCTCCGCTTTAATATCCGCAGGAGTATTGCCCTCACGCATCGCTTGAAAATCGCTGGCCTTGAGCACAGGGTCAAATCGCATCGCGTACAAATCTCGAACGACGACCTCATTGCCTTGCTCCTTCAAGGAAGCAATGAAAGTCTCAACAATCGCGTTGTTAAAGCTGTCTGGATTAGGATGACAATAGACGATTAAGTGCTTCATAACACGGCTACACCTCCGAATGTATATAGACATCAGTCTGCAATAGTGTTGCCTATCCACCTTGCATTATGTAAGGTGGAATCACATCTGCCTTCACGTTCAGAACCTTGACTCTTGCTGGTTTTTCCTTTGATGGGCATTCGCACAGTCCAATTGCAAATAATCTGCATAGGTATAGACAGATACCATGTATTTTGGGCTTGGAGGAATGGTTATGCAATCGTCTTTCCACACGCAAAGGAACCAACCAGATCGCTTTTCAAGAGATGATTATATACTCGATATGAAACAAGGGGATGTAACCGGAGACGGTATACCCGATCAAGTATACTTATTTGGGCATAAACCCGATGGACCATCAGGCATATTCGCAGATCGAATTACACTTGTTATACAGGATGGATATACGCAGCAGCGCACGGTCATTCCTTTACAGAACAATGCCGGTTATAACGCTAACTTGTTTCTTGGCGGCTTTGATCAGAATAAAACATTAGACATTTTGGTAAGCATCGACACCGGCGGAAGCGGTGGCTACGGCATCTTCTACATCTATTCTTTTGCCCATCATGCACTTCGAATGCTGTTCGACTCAGATAGCTACAATGAACAATACACGTTTCGTGTCCAATATGGAGACTTTTACAAAGTATTCGTATCAAGTTCTCAGCTTGATCTATTGTTTACGATTGACATAAGCGGCAAAGGCGCCCCTTATTTGTCCTCCTATTACAACGATGACGGAAAGTTAAAGAAGCCTGTTCAAGGCGAGGTGCTTGCTCTGACAGCTCTTAATCCGATTGTGACTCCTGAGAATCGTGTTTCTTATGATCTACTGGCTCTTCAGCGAATCATCGGTACCACGAACGCAGATACACTTGGTTATGTTGAGAATCAACTGACATGGAACGGTAACATGTTTGTTTCTTCCAGACTAACGGTCGCGATACTCGGTACCACATTGATTTCACATTTCTAGCCTTTTTCCAATTGGAGCAGAAACGAATCTTTCGCCCAATCCGTGCTCTGTGTTTTTGCATATCATGCATTAGCCTAAATAATAAGGAGTGATTCTGCATGGCATTTATGCCGCCAATAGGTCCTCAGGGCCCGATGGGACCAATCGGACCTTTCGGACCTTTCGGGCCTGGGCCGGGTCCACAAGGGCCTCAAGGACCTCAAGGACCACAAGGACAGCCAGGTCAACCAGGAATGATGGGACCAACCGCGCCGCCTCCGCAATTCACGCCGCAGCAGTCGGCATCACTGTTCGCTGTTGATCCAGGAGCTATTTCCGGCTGTTTATTTCGGAACACTTACGTATGGCTTAACAATGGTCAAGGCTTTTGGTTTTTCCCTATATTTGTTGGACGCACTTCCGTCGCAGGCTTCCGTTGGTTCGGCAGATCATGGGGATACACTGGGATTGACTTAAGGCGAATCAGCTCATTTACTTGCTTCTAACAATAGGAATAAAAATATAAAAAACGACTTCTCCTCCATCCCGAGGAAAAGCCGTTTTTTTACTTTCTCTATGCATTTGCGCCGCGAAGCATACTCTTCATGTAGCTGCTGCATGCGGTGATGAAATACAACGTCTGCATCACAATATAAATACCGATAACGACGAAAGAGTAAATCCAATTGGATGACTCCAAAATATTATCGAGTGCCTTCATCGCGAACAAAGCATGACATATGCCGACGACGACAGGAACAAAGAAGACGATGCCTACCTGCGTGACGACGATTTTGCGAATCTCTGCCTTCGTCATACCAATGCGTGTCAGTGCCTTAAATTGCGCTTGATCCTCTTGCAGTTCAGTAAATAGTTTGAAATAAATCATACTTCCAGATGCAATAAAGAACAGCAAGCTAATAAACATTCCAATAAATAAAGTTAATGAAACCATTTCATTCAATTCTTCCAAATACAATGCGCGGTTGAAATCGACTTGCGGCTGAAACTCCTCCGGCACCAGCTTTCTAAGTTTCTCAGATAAAGCCGCGGTTTTTTCCCAATTGCTTAGCTCGTAACCATACATTACGAATAGCTCATCCTCTGGGACTGTTGATAAAAGCTTCATGTAAGAGAAATCATCCATAACAAATGTAAAGTAATTACTTTTCAACCAGTTCATCACTTTCGCTTCTACCAAGCCGTTAATATCGAATGCCGCTTCCTTACCATTTATGCTGCCTTTTAAAACACCTACGTTTTCTCTGCCTTGTGTTTTATAGGACTGTATAAGCGTCAACTTGCCATTTTCAGGTTGAATGCTCGGTTGACCCGTCATTGAAGCAAGCTTATTGTAGTCGGTAGCTGAGATAATCAAGGCATCATAATCATTTTCACGAGGTTTTTCATCTCCCCATTGAAGTGAAAAACGATCAATGAGTACGCCTGCGACTTTTGCTTCTCTTATAATTTTGAAACCATCTTCTTCAACGACAGCTTTTAGCTTTGCTGGGTCAATAACTTCATGCGTATTCAATCCCTTTTCACTGTAAGCAAGTGAGAAAGGAGAGTTCATCAACATCCCTTTCTTTCCACCAATGTTCATAACATAGACGGTTCCAAGTGCAGTCATAACGACAGCGCTAAGAATAGAAACAATAAATAAAATACGCGCATTGTCCTTTATCTTATAACCGAGTTGCGCGAAAACGATCATATTCGTGCGCTTATAGTAAACGGAAGACCTTTTTTGAATAAATCGCAGCAACAAAATGCTTAGCTGCGAAAAAAGAAAATAAGTTCCAATAATAACCGTTATTAGAATGGGCAAGGCAAGAAGCATGAAATTCCCGCCGTTCATAACCAGAGCCATACCGTAAGCAGCTGACAGGCAAACGACTGAAATCGCAACCAGCCAAGGCGAGAATACGAGCTGTCCTTTTGGCTTGCGAGCAGCCTTCAGCAAATCGATAATTTCCGTACGTCCGATGCGAAGCGCAGTCCATATCGATATCAGCATGAACAGAATAAAAAATCCGCCTGCCGTTAGTCCAACCGCTTTAAGTGGAGCAGCGAATGGAATCGATTCATTCAAATTTAGCAGTACGGCTAATGCCATAAAAAACAGTTTGCTGAACAGCATGCCAAGACCAATACCAACAGCGATTGCCATTAATGCGATAGCTGCATTTTCAAAAATAACGAGCTTTCGAAGCTGAACCCGTGTCATCCCAAATAAGGAGAACAGACCAAATTCCTGCTGCCTCGTTTTTAGAAAAGCTGAATTCGAGTAGAGCACAAACAAGAACGAGAATATGACGATAATATATTCACAAAATACCATGCCTGCACGAATTTTTGATGCTGCCATAATATGACCGCTCACTACTTCAGGATGATACAGAAACGCTGCATAAATATAAAAGATCATAACGGAAAACACGCTGCTCAGAAAGAATGCGCTGTACGACCGCCAGTTGCCCCGAATGTTACTAAGCGCGAGCGAACGGAACGTCATCGAAATTACCTCCCAGCACGCTGAGCGCATCTAGTATTTGTTGGAAGAACGCCTGCCTGTTCGAGCCGCGTCGTATTTCCGAGAAAAATTTGCCGTCTTTGATGAACACGATACGCTGACAGTAGCTCGCGGAGAAAGGGTCATGCGTGACCATCAATACTGTCGCCTTAAAACGCTCATTCATATCCTTAAGAGAATCCATAACATCCTTCGCTGATTTGGAATCGAGATTCCCAGTGAGCTCATCTGCAAGCACGAGCGATGGCTGATGAATAATGGCTCGCGCGATCGCCGCGCGCTGCTTCTGTCCGCCGGAAACCTCATACGTCCGCTTATTCAAAATTTGTTTTATTTGCAGCAGCTCAGCGAGCGAATCTAGCTTCTGTTCAATTTGCTTCGGCGCCATGCCCTCCAATACGAGCGGCAAAATGATGTTTTCCTTGATTGATAATGTATCGAGCAGGTTGAAATCCTGAAAGACGAAACCTAGCTCGCGACGACGAAATAAGGCAAGCTTCTTGTCCGTTAGCTTACTCGGATTTACGCCGTTAATTTCAATTTGACCAGAGGTTGGACGATCGATCGTGGACAACAAATTCAGCAGGGTTGTCTTTCCGCTTCCCGATGGCCCCATGACACCTACGAATTCTCCCGCTTCCACCTGCAGCTCTATATCCTCAAGTGCTTTGTAAGCAACGTTACCTTTACTGCTGTATATTTTGCCTAGCCCTTCTGCTTTTAGTACGCTCATTGCTTTGTTCCTCCCCAGATCTGTCTGTAATGTGCTTCATTACCGTTAGTATAGACGAGGGGAAGAGGTTAAACCCATCGATTTCCCTTTCATTCGCACTTTGCTAACCTTACAAATTTGTCACCTAACCTGAGTGCCCGTCACTTTGGCTGCCCATGATATGAATGCCGCGAGGTTTAAATGAGACACTGACCGTCGTGCTTTCTCCGAGAACCGAGGAAACGGACATCTCATGGCCTAACCGATTGCATACCTGCTTAGCCAAATAAAGCCCCATTCCGGTAGACTCGCCCGCAGTACGTCCGTTCTCACCAGTGAAGAAGGGATCAAAGATGCGTGGCAGATCATGCGGTGCGATGCCAATACCCTCATCGGACACCTGTAGTCTGCCGCCTCCGTCACTGAACGCTTCCAACTGAAAGAGCAGTTTCTTGCCGCCTTCTTTGTTTTTACTGTATTTGATAGCGTTGCTAATGAACTGATTGAGCACAAATGTCATCCATTTCTCATCCGTCTCAACTAGGGCTTCTCCCTCGACACGTGGGAATATGGAATAACGGATACAAAGCTTCTTATGCGCATTAATAACCGTGCGCACGAGTTCATGCAGCGCAACCTGCTTGACATGCAGGTCAATTTCAAACTTATCCAGACGAGCCGTATACAGCATCATCTCAAGTCCCCGCGACATTCGGTCTGTTTCTTCTTGCATACTAAGCGCTAGCTGCTGCTGTTCCTGCTGCGAGAATGAAGTTTGCTGCAAAACTTCCTGAGCGTGCAAATCGATGACAGATACAGGCGTCTTCATATGATGCACCCATTGGAGCACAAAATGATTATGTATCTCCTGCTGCCTTCGGTATTTACCAAGCTCGTTCAAATAAGCTCGGCTTTGCTCCGCCAACATTTTAGCGACAAGCTTCTGCTCTTGTGTAACAATAGCTTGTACAATTGTCGATGCCTGCAGCTCTTCGGACCGTGCAATCGCATCTAACAATTGATTAAAGTAAGTACGCTGACGCAAATAATCAACGACCAGCCAGATCCCTAACAAAAATAAAGCAATGACTATAAAATAATAAATCGTTCCTAGTTCAACTAATCCGGGGTAACGCTCACGTTCAAGGAGCAGCAAAGTGACCGCCAATAATATAATTAAACAAACCATAAAAACAAAAAGCAGACGATCACGCAAAAACAACGCCAGCGATAAACCTCTCATCGTGACGTTTCCTCTACTATATTTGCTATTGTCAGCTTATAGCCCTGTCCCCGCACCGTTTCGATCGCTTTAGGGAGCCCAAGCTCCTCCAGCTTTTTCCGAAGTCTAGTCACATTGACGGTAAGCGTATTATCATCGACGAATTGCACGTCATCCCAAAGCGCTTCAAGCAATTGCTCGCGCGATACGACCATGCCCTGCCGCTTCATCAAGCATTCGGCCAGCAGCTGTTCATTCTTCGTCAGCTCAATGCGGCAGTCTCTCCATTCAAGCTCATTTCGGTTCAAATAAAGACGAAGAGCTCCAGCTGACAATTCCGCCGAATTCAGAACATTCCCCGTTTCGGCTGATGCAAATCCAGCTGCAGCGTATTCCCCATATGCTCGCCTTAATACACTTTTCACCTTGGCCATTAATAAATCCAAATGAATAGGTTTCGTAATATAGTCATCGCCGCCGTTCTCAATGGCCATGACCTGATCCATTTCACCTGCGCGGGCAGAGATAAAAATAATAGGGATACTTGAACGAGTTCGAATTTGCCTGCACCAATAATAACCATCATAATAAGGTAAATTAATATCGAGCAGAACTAAATGCGGATCATAAGTCTCCAGCTCCGGCATAATTTCACGAAACTGTGTAACAACGGCTGCTTCAAATCCGTATTTATCCATATTTTTTTTGAGAATTGAAGCAATCTTATCGTCGTCCTCTATGATGAAAATGCGATACATGAAGTTCCTCCTATAGGTTTACGCCTTATCCTTCCGTTTTCTTCTCTTTGGGAACAATAAACCGCACCTTTGCTCCCTTGCCAGGCTCCGAAACAATGTCCAAATATCCGCCGATGCTGCGAGCTCTCTCCTCCATGCTGAATAAGCCAACACCGTGACCGATGCGATCAGGACTAAAACCGAGCCCATGATCCGTTACGCTAACGACGACCTCTTCCTCTCGCTCCTCAACCGCAACCTCAGCCTCACCCACATCCGCATACTTCGCAATATTCGTTAACGCTTCTTGAATGACACGATAAATAGCTGTTTCCTTCATAATGCCCAGCCTGCTCTTTAAATGGCATGTGAGCGTCACTCGAATGCCAAAATGCTGCGAATAATTATCCACATAGGTTCTTATTGCTGGAACGACGCCTAGATCATCGAGTACAGAAGGCCTCAGCTCCCAAGCGAGACCTCGGATATCCTCCATCACACCGGATACGTCACTGCGAAGCGCACCTAGCTCAGCGATGTCATCGTGATCGCCGATTAAGCGGTCAAGCCGAATAAGCAACGAAAAGAGGCTTTGACCAATTCCGTCGTGCAGCTCTCTCGAAATTCGTTTTCGCTCTTCCTCTTGAATCTCGATAACCTTAACCATCATTTCCTTCAGCTCTTGCTCGGCCCGCTTTCTTTGCGTCACTTCGCTGCGAATGGCCAAATATTGATAAGGGTTGCCTGCCTCATCAACGAAGGGGACGATCGTCGTGTTTACCCAGTAATAGCTGCCATCTTTGGCACGATTTTTGATTTCGCCTCGCCATACCTCGCCGCTTGAAATAACCTCCCATAGCTTGCGGAAAAAGTCACGTCCATGAAATCCGGAATTAATAATCCGATGATCCTTGCCAATGAGTTCTTCACGGCTATACTTCGATATTTCACAAAACTTATCGTTTACGTACTCAATCCGGCCTTTTTGATCTGTTACCGCAACGATCGACGATTCGTCCAAAGCAAACTTCACATCGGCAAGCTGTTTAAGCGACTGATTGACTTGCGTAAGCATCGACTTATCGTCAATTTCATCCTCCAGTACAGAAAGAAGATAATCGACGTCTGATCCAATCATACGCCGAAAGTTGTTACCGCCATGTTTAATCAAAATGCAGCAGTCCCTTCTCAAGCGCAAACTTAATGAGCTCCGGCCTCGTTCTAAGCCCGAGCTTATCCATGACATGGCTTTTGTGGGTCTCAACAGTCTTTACGCTTATAATTAAACTTTCCGCTATTTCCTTATTCGAATACCCTTTGGCGATCCAGCCCAGTATTTCCTTTTCACGCTCAGATAGCGTGTTATAAGGGCTGTTATCCTCTCCGCCTTGCTTCAGCTTGACAAGGTATTCGCTCATTAGCCGCTTTGTAGCGGTCGGATAGAGATATGCATTTCCTTGCGCTACCGACTGGATAGCCGTTATGAGCTCATCATGAGGCGCATTTTTCAAAATATAGCCTGATGCTCCGATATGAATCGCTCGGAACAAATATTCGTCATCGTCATGCATCGTCAGAATAAGAACAGCCGTCTCAGGAAGCAACTTCTTCAGCTCCGTCGTTGCTGTCATGCCGTCTTTGCCATGCGGCATACTCAGGTCCATCAATACGACATCCGGCACTAATTGCTGTGCCATCTGAATCGCCTCGTCCCCTTCCGAGGCTTCGCCCACAACCTCGATGTCATGCTTGCCGTGCAGCAGCATCGCTAAACCCGATCTGACCATTGCATGATCATCACAAATAAGCAGCTTAATCATCTTGTTCTCCCCTCGCTGTAATGATTCAGAGTTCTATATGATTCCAACATTTATCTTATCTTAACTATTATAGCTTACATTAATCTGCGAATGGCATTTGCAGTCAAAAAAATCCATCGCTAAACAAGCATCGATGCCAGCTCTACTGTGATGTGCGAGGCTTTCTCAAGCTCATCTGCAACATAAATTTGTTCGGAGCGTCTTCCTATCAGCAGCACGCCACAAATGCCTTTTCGTGTTACGATAGGCACACTCGCAGCAATTCGCAGTTGCTCCGTCAAAAGAATCGGCTCTCCAAGCTTGAACCGCACCGTATCGGTCATTGCCGCACTCGTGCTTGCGGTTCTGCCAGAGCGTATCGCGGTACCAGACAAACCCGCTGTCGACTTCTGCTCAACAAGAGGTGTGCGCTCACTTATACTGCCTGACGCCTTCGACCAGCGCAGCTTACGTTTGCCCGTATCGATCAAGCCGAGTATAGCGAAATCGCTGCCTGTCTCCCTCTTCAATCGCTCGATGTAAGCAGCGATTTCCGCTTCTATCGTCTTCATCCTCATTCCTCCTTCAGGAAATACAAGCAATCTTTGAACTTTATTATAAAGCTATGCTGATGCTTTGTATGTCAGGGAATTCCCTGAATTATAACCATCCAAACGGTCATAGCACTAGAATGTTTCGTTATTTTGGCATAGAAAAAAGGAGCCCTGTTACAGGCTCCTCTTTCGACGGTGTTTGATCGTTCGAGTCTCTTCACATCTAACACTTCACATTGTTAAGATTACTTGGGCACCGCTTGTACACATTCCGTTTTAATGGATTGTTGTAAGCGTGTGTGTTCAGATATGCTCTGCGACACAACCCCTCGCTTTCATAAAAGCTAAGTGATTAAATAAGTTCCTCCTGTAGCCCTAGCACCAAATGGTCCAATGGAACCACACCTCTCTTCACACCGTCAAATCTAATATGCACAATTTTTGATAACCTTATACTTGTTTCAAATTTTTTTTTTGATGACCGCGTTCATCCGTTTAATATTCGAAGTTCTCATGATTAGCAAATAGGCTTGATGTTTCTTTTTCAGCTTCATGCTGAGCGCTTTTCTGCTCCGCTTCTTGTTTGTTCAGCACAAAGAACATTTCGCCTGCAAAAAATACGATGGTAAAACCAATCACTAGCATTAATTTAATGGTCGTTGCTTTATTTCTTTTCATCAATTCATTTTTTTCGGTTTTTATTGTCCATGTTCTCTTGTCTTTTTCAGCAATACTCGCCATATGACCACAAGAACACTTGATCGGTGAATGGAATGTGTAGCCTTGTGAGGAAATCGTATAGTTATCTGTTTGAACCGTATGCTTTCTATTGCATGATGTACAACCTACCTCAATAAACTGTCTATAATCACGAATAAATTTCATGCGCTGTTATCCCCCAAGATGATCGATTTATAGACTTAAAGCCAAACCGACAACAAAAAAAACTTCCGGAAAGCGTATGAAGTTCATACGCATTTCGGAAGATACCATACATCGCTAGTTATTAGCACTCGCCTGCTGCAGCTGGTTTACCTGCATCTTTCGCCGTGCGGAACGACGAACCACAGCCACAAGTTGCACTTGCATTAGGGTTCTCAATCGTAAAGCCGCCGCCCATTGCCGATTCCTTGAAATCGATGACGAGACCGTTTAAGTATTTGATGCTGTCGCCATCTACAACTACCTTAAGACCTTCCATATCAAGAGCTTTATCGCCTTCATGCTCTTCATCGTCAAAGCCCATGCCATAAGAGAAACCACTGCAGCCGCCTTCTTTTACGCCAATACGCAAAAACAGCTCGGGTCCGCCCTCTTCAGCAAGCATTTCTTTTATTTTGTCAGATGCTGTATCACTAATTGTGATCATGCTACATCCCTCCGTTTATCCATAATTCATTTCAATTGCTGTTTGCTGTTCACTTACTTATTTGTAGTATACTCCACTTTGTTCAGTTGCTCAATAGAAGCATGCCTACAAACATTTTTTACAATTCATCCCATTCCCATTACTTTTCTTATTGCCCCTGTTACGTATGAGGTTTATAATAGTTACAGCTTCTTTAATCGGAAAAGAAAGTTATTTTTTTCACAATCTACTTAAATCAGGGAGGCTTAGCCATGAACGTTATAATACCGACAGAGGATTCAAAGATGCAGCACATTATTGAAAAAGTGCGTCATGGGCAGCGTTTAACGCTTGAAGATGGTGTTTTCTTATATCAATCAGATGACCTGCTTACAATTGGACAGCTTGCGAATGAAGTTGCCATGCGCAAAAATGGCAAAAAGGTTTATTTTATCGAGAACATGAGTCTTTATTTTACGAACGTATGTGAAGCCCATTGTGCATTTTGCAACTTCCGTAAGGATGAAGGCGAAGAAGGCTCCTACACGCTTAGCGGCCCGCAAATGATTGAATATGTGGAGCAGCATTTCCACCCAGGCGTTCGAGAATTTCATATCGTAGGCGGTCATAATCCGAATGTTCCATTCCAATACTATGTGGACTCTCTGAAAGCATTGAACGAACGTTATCCCGAAGTTACCCTTAAAGCTTATACCGCAGCGGAGATCGACTTCTTCTCTCGGATCAGCGGCTTAACTTACCGCGAGGTGCTTGAGGAGCTGATGAAAGCAGGCCTGAAGTCACTTACAGGCGGAGGCGCTGAAATATTATCTGATCATTACCGCAAAAAAATGCGTGTGGATAAAGCCGATGTTACCCAATATTTGCAGGTCCACCGAACAGCTCACGAGCTTGGCCTGCGCACGCACACAACGATGCTATATGGTTCAATTGAAACCAAAGAAGATCGCATCCGCCATATGATGCATATTCGTGATCTTCAAGATGAAACGAACGGCTTCCAGGTATTTATTCCGCTTTCCATGCAGCCGATTAATCCAAGAGCTGGCATTCGCAGACGCAATTCCGCTTTTGAGGATCTTAAGACGATTGCAATCAGCCGTTTGATGTTAGACAACTTCCAGCATATTAAAGCTTACTTTATTAACATTGGCGTACAGCTTACACAAGTGGCATTGACGATGGGCGCATCCGATGCGCATGGCACGATCGTGAAGGAAAAAATTAGCCATGCTGCAGGTGCCCTAACTCCTGAAGGCATCACACGCGAGGACCTCATTTGGCTGATTAAGGGTGCAGGACGGATTCCAGTTGAGCGCGATACGTTCTACAACGAAATTAAAGTTTACGAGTGAGTAATCTACAACACGATAGCACAAAATAGATCATCATCAAGAAGCGTGGAGTTGGAAATCATATGAGAAAACTTATTATTTTGGGTGGAGGTTATGGCGGTCTTGCCATAGCTAACGAGCTCTTGGAAAAACAGCTGCCAATCGATGTTTCCATAGTCCTGATTGACCGCATGCCTTTTCAAGGCTTGAAGACGGAATATTACGCGCTTGCAGCCGGAACGGTTTCCGACTTGGAGCTTCGCGTTAAATTTCCGGTTGATCCGAGAATTTCGCTCGCTTACGGCGAGGTCACCGATGTGGATATGGAGCTGAAGCTTGTTCATATCGAGGGTCAGGAATCGATTGAATATGAATGGCTTGTTATCGGCCTTGGCTGTACGGATAAATATCATGGGATTGAAGGCGCTGAGCAATATTCGACCAGCATTCAGACCTTCTCCGCTGCTAGACAAACTTATGCTCAACTAAACGACGTTAAACCTTATGGCCAAATATCCATCGTTGGCGGCGGGCTAAGCGGTGTTGAAGTTGCAGCCGAGCTGCGCGAGAGTCGTCCCGACCTTAACATTCGTATTTTGGATCGTGGGCCAAAGGTGCTTTCTGCTTTCCCAAGCAAGCTTCAAGCCTTTGTAGCAGAATGGTTCGAAGAACATCAAGTTGAAATGCGCGGTCATGTCGGGCTTACTAAGGTCGAAGGCGGCATTTTGTATGACGGCAACTCACCAACCCCTATTTATACAGACGTAACGGTATGGACGGCAGGCATACAGCCTGTACCACTCGTACAACGCATGGAATTGCCGAAGGATAATCAAGGCAGACTTATCATTAATGAATATCATCAATTGCCGGATCATACCGATGTATTTATCGTTGGTGACTGTGCGGCGCTGCCGCTATCGCCAAGCGGTCAAGCCGCAGGTGCCCAAGGCAAGCAAATTGCCGAGGTACTGCAGGCGATCTGGCATGATAAGACACCACGCCTTGGCAAAATCAAGCTTAAAGGCGTTCTCGGTTCCCTTGGCAAAAAAAGCGGCTTCGGCTTGATGGGCGGAACCGCGATCATGGGTCGTGTGCCTCGCCTTGTTAAGAGTGGAGTGCTCTGGCGGTCTAAGCGCCACCTCGGCTAGTCCATTCGATTACAAATCGTCGAGCAGCTTATCCAGCGCATCTTGATCTGCCTTTTGCTGCTCAATCGCTTTTAAAATATTATCGTACAGCTCGTCTACCGATTCTGCTGATACGATTTGACCTTCAACTAACGCGAATGGGTTTAAATAACATTCGCCGCAGTTGCCTAAGCAACCATATTCGGTTACTTCGTATTCATCATTTTGCTCAAATAAGTTCATTATACGATCAGTGCCGTGATGCATATTACTGGCACAAAATTCAATCATTGTTTTAAACAATTGCCTCACCTAACTTTACTAAGTTACTATCCATTTTCAATTGCTTCACTTTGTACTATAATAGGGGAGAAAGGAGATGATTGCAATGAGTGAACAAGTACAAGACACAATGTACGATGAAGTATTGGACGTACTCGATAAGCTTCGTCCGTTTTTGCAGCGCGACGGCGGCGATGTTGAGCTCGTCGATGTCGAAGGCGGCATCATCAAGCTTCGCCTAATGGGTGCATGCGGAAGCTGCCCAAGCTCGACGATCACGCTTAAAGCGGGTATCGAACGTGCACTTCTCGAAGAAGTTGAAGGTGTAATCGAAGTCGTTCAAGTATTCTAAAAATATAAGAACGAATCATGATTGCTCAAGGCATGACAAATGATGAAGAGTCTTATCGACAGCATCGGAGCTAGCTCCGATGCTTAACGATAAGACTCTTTTTTTTAATCATATGCGATCAAAACATTCCTTTAATATTAGCAACGATCGGATCAAAGCCACCAGTGACGTCGATGACATTGCCGGTCAAGAAGTTCGACTGCCGATCACATAGAAACAGCACCACGCGCGCTACATCCTCACCCGAACCCGGGCGACCGATCGGCGATTCTTTATCGTAGTCTTCCTCTACCTCGGCAATAGATCGTTCCTTATTATCGCCCCGAATATCTCCAGGTCCAATTAAATTGACCGTAATGCCATGCGGCGCCTCTTCGACAGCTAATGACTTCGTAAACGATACAAGTCCCGTCTTCGCCGCTGCATATACCGCCCGATGCGGCCAAGCTCTCGCCTCTCCTGCATGACCAAAGCCAAAATGGACGATACGCCCCCATTTCCGCTCTCGCATGCCCGGCAGCAGGCGATGATCCAGCAGCATGACACCTAATAAATTACCATGGAGCAGTCTAATGATTGTCGCTTCATCATATTCACTGAACAGACGCCGCTTGCGGACAAATGGACCGGCATTGTTGACTAATATATCAACGCCGCCAAACGAGCGCTCAGCCTCGTCAGCAAGCCTCTCCACGCCCTCAGTCGTTGCAATATCGGCCTGCACTGTAATTGCCTTAACGCCTAACTGCTCGATCTGTGCCTTTACCTGCTGTGCTTCAAGCTCGCTCTCGTAGTAGTTAATGACAACATTGCAGCCTTGCTCGGCAAGCTGGAGCGCCGTTCGTTTACCGAGTCCTTTCGCGCTACCTGTTACTAATGCTGTTTTGCCTTTGAGCCCCACGAGTTTCCCCCCTCGGGATTATGGTTGCTTGTTTCGCATCAATCCGCATGCGTATTGATACGTGAGCAGCAGTGATTCCATCGCCAGATATAGACCCTGCGTCAAATCAGCGGATTGCTCTGCTACATTTTCCAACTTGATCTCTTCGCCGTACATACGACTGCTTTGAATAAGATCATCTTGCATTTCCGAATTCATATAATGAATTTCGGTGTTTCTGCGCTTACGCATCCTTGTCGTGGATTCCTTGTATTTCTCCTTCACATCGTTCAGCTTCCAAGTAAGCCCCGGATGCGCTTTCTTCTCCCGCATATTGCGTAAAACTGTGAAGTAAGAAAAATGCGGTTTGATCCGCTCTGTTCTCATATCCAGCAGTTCATTAAGGAGTGTTCCAAGTTTATCCAGCAAGGAAAAGACACGGATAAAAGCGTTTTTATCAAAGTAGATATAACGATTATAATGGATACGTTCCTCATCTGTCATTTGTTTGAGCGATGAGGAAGTAATTTTATGTTGAAAATGAAGTGCGACATAGTGGCTTTGCTCCAGCTCGTCCAAAGAAGAACGGAGACCAAGCGTCCAAATCTCATATTTGCGAAGCTTTTGAACGTTATCTCCGCCCTCAGACATTTTTTGGGACAAAATGGAGACGAACTGATCCATAAAACGGTACGTTTCTGCAAGGGTTCCTTCCGCTTCTCTCAAGGGTTCATCAAACAGGAAACGCAGCATAATCGAACAGTCCCTTCTTCATTAACATGCCTTCAGCTGACTCAGAGGCCTCTACTTAATTAAACTATCCGTTACGCCCTTCCCTTAGTCGCCATGAACGAATTAATATATCCATTAATATGCCGAACAATCCGGTAACAATTAAATTATGCAATAAGTTGGTGAATAGAAACCACTCCGAGTTCGATATGGTTGCTGTCAGCAGTGCACCGCTGAAAATTTGAGTAATGACAAGTCCAAGCGTCCAAGCAGCAGGCTTCGTTAATCCGGCTCCGCCATGGCTAACCTTGCGAATATGAAGGAACAATCCTGCAAGGCTAATACCAAGCAGCAAGGCAGCCACACGGTGGATAAACACCGCTCCCGTTGCACCGCTAATCTCCGGAATAACTTCCCCATTACAAAGCGGCCAGCCTAGGCAGCCCCCGCCAGACTCCGTATGCCGAATGAATGCTCCTAAGTATACAACAACGTAACAAAAAATAGATGTGAGCAGTACACGAGGAAAAATAGAACGCGGTACTTTAAACTCCGCTGGTGGTCCGTTTTTCGCTCTAAACGTCCAAATCACTAACAACAATGTCGCAGCAAAAGCGATTAATGAAATACCGAAATGTATGGCCATAATAGGCGGAGATTGAGGCCACATTACGGCGGCGGCTCCCATTAGCGCCTGGATAATGGTGAATAGCAATGCGCCACCTGCGTAAAACAATGGCTCCTTAAAGCCTTTTCGGTTTTGTTTAAATTTACGGAACATTGCAACAGCAGTAGCGAGAACAAGAAGACCTTCAAAGCCCGTTACAAGCCGATGTGAATATTCAATCATGGATTCGATCGTATAAGCAGGTATAAATTTGCCATGACACAAAGGCCAGTCATCACCGCAGCCTCGTCCTGAATCCGTATTCGTCACTAATGCCCCGCCGAGCAGTACAAGAAGCATTCCGATGCACGCAGCGATAGCTAACGCGCGAAAACGCCCGGTTACCATAATAAAATCACCTTATTTCATGTTTTAATAACAGTTCAATTATAGCCATAAAAAAAGGCAAAAGCCATGTTGAAAATGTGACACTTCCGAGTAGAAGCATAATAAAAAAGGAAAGCCCGCGCAGAGGGAATGCTTTCCCTCCATACGCGGACTAACGGTTACTTATGAGTCAGCGCATCGCTGACTTGGATGGCACGATCGACGAATTCCTCGATTTCCTCGCGTGATTTGCGCAGCTTGCTAACGAATCTAACAAGCTCCTTGCTTTCACGGAAAGCGATAAAGCTCGGTATACCTAGTATGTTCAGTTCGGAGCAAAGATCAGGAAGATCATCACGATCAAGCTCGATGAAAGTGACCTTGCCCTCATAATGACGTTCTAAATCCGGCATAAATGGATCGATAAAATGGCAGTCCTTGCACCAAGTTGTCTTAAATACAGCTATGGTGAGTCCTTCGCTTGCAACTGCTTCCCGGAAAGCCTTGTCAGTCGTTAACTTTTTCATTATGCACCTCTACACATCGCTTAAATTTAATGTTCACGTATGTTCTAGTTCTTGCTTAGACTTCCCGATCTAGTGTAAATATTCTCATGTCCTCGCCCATATCGGTCCAGCCAATCTTTGCTTTTAATGCAGAAGCCAAATTACGTGCCGAAACGTAGGTCGTTCCATTAATAACCGTTACCGGGAAGGACCATTTCACGTTTTTCCCGTTAACAACAGCGGTGTCACTGCCGTTCTTCATAACAATTGTCGTATTTGTAGCCTCATCATACACCTTTAAGCTTTTTGTTGTTTTGTCGTACGTAAGAGTAGCCCCTAGCTCCTCAACCGTATCGCGAAGCGGAATAATAGTAATGTGATCGGCAGTCAAAATAACAGGATTATAATAATCAGAAGGATACCAAGTGATGTTTTGCTTGCCGATATGCATTTTATTTTTCAACAGATCATAAATCAATGATTTCTCATCAAACTGCTTCAACACTTGATAACCTTGCATGCCAAACAGCTTCTCGACAGGGATATCCGTTTTGGATGCTACAGGCGCATCTGCTTTTACAGTGCCGTTCACATTCCACGATTCGCTCTCTACTTTGATTGTTAACCCTTTAATCGGCAATACGCCATATTCCAAATCAATCGTAGGCATGTATGAAAGCTCATAAGCTTGCTTCCGAATATCAAGTTTATTATCTACGTAAACATCTGCTTTGATCGTTAAGTCCTTGGTGAATATTTCATCTAATGTTTCTTTTTGCTCTTCCTCAAGCAGCTTCAGCTCACCTTGCAATTCTGTTAACAGAAGAGCGATAGCATCTGTCGCCTCCTTGATTACTTCCTTCGGATCCTCAGCATCTAATCCGCTGCCTTCAAATGGGTTAATCGTACCCGCGGCTGCCCATACATCCGGATTGCTTTGAAGAATCGTAAGCACGCCCGCTACCATTTTATCTAAACCAGCACGATCAGCAACGAGAGCATCGACATATTTTTTCACCCATGCCCAAATTTCAGGACCATCGAGGTCAATATGCACCTTCATCAATGAAGTCGGTGAACCGTTAATCGACTCATTTACAGGTTTCACTTCAATTCGTTCCGGATTCGGCAGGTTATGTATGACATATGAGCCGATTGTATCAAGCATCTGGTGGCCAAGCGCCGTTAACGCCGCTTCGTCAAGCGCCGGTGTTTCAGCAGACGCTGCTCCAGCTGGCAATCCAGTCAAGTCTGACACACCCGCTAATCCAAGGAGACTCTCACTCGTCAGGTCAAGAACAAAAGGATGCTTCGCTCCTTCAAGCTCCAGCACCGCAAGCTTATCGGACATTTTCAAAGCGAACTTAATGCTTGCCGTTTCTCCAAAAACAAGACTGCCGTCCAAGGATATATGCGAGCTGTCCTGAGCTTTAACATGATCTAGCTGAAGCTTCATATTAGACACCAGCTTCATAATCGCCATTTCTTCTTCAGGTGCACCTTCATAGGCTGCTTCATCAAGCAGCAGCTTAAATTCTAAAGATTGCTTGCTTTCACTTGATGTAACTTTGAGCGAATTTTTGAGAGCCGTATTAAAATCAAGATTAGAAACAGCTTGACAACCTGCAACGAAAATAAGTGTTAAGGCTAATAAAAGGATCAATAACTTGCTTGGTCTTGCAAAAAATAATTTCATCCACTCGTCTCCTTTATCATCGAACATATTAAGTAGATCTTCGTTATTCACAAACTCTACTCATTGTACAGGAGACTCTATTTATTGTAAATGTATGGAAAGCACTAGTTTTGTCGAATTTACAAGTCTTTTTACAATCGATAATTACGACTGTTTTGTTTTGATTTCCACTTGTTTTTTCTCATGATGCCATTTGATTTTCCAATCATAATAATCGCCAAAGTCACGTAAAGAAATCATCCGCATGTGAGCACCAGACTTTTCCGAGAAATTTATGCCAGTGACTTCTTTTCCATCTATAAGCAGCTTGGCAGAATGATTTCCCTTTCCCTTCAGCTTATGGAAAAGAGCATCTTCGGTTTCACCTGCTCTTGCCCCATTTATTCGGTAGCCCGTGCGATGGAACTTGGAGTTGATGCCTTCTTTCGTCGTAAACGTTACCGATATTCCTGCCGCTTCTGTCAGCTCCAATATAGTTTCATTATAGGCACCGTATGGGAAAGCAAGCGCACTCACCGTATTGCCGAGCTCGCTCCGCAGTCTTTCTTCTGCCTTAAACAGATCATTACTCAACCGCTGCACATACTCCTCGTTCGTTTCCATCTTTTTCTTATCTTTATCATAACTCAGTTTGGACATGACCGGTGCTTCATTCCCGTGTTCATTCACTACGCCATAATGATGCATGTCAAAGGTGTGGCTCATAAAGCTCATCCCAGCTTGCTGCATTTCCCTCATCTGATCCCAAGTCAGCTTAGGCGTTCCTGGCTTTGTACGATCATCAATCGTCGAGACGATAACAAAGTTAACAGCAGGGTAACCGTATTCCTTCAAAATAGGATAAGCAAGCTTATAAAAGCTTTCGTACCCGTCATCAAATGTAATCAACAACGCATTGTCGGGCACGCTGCCTTTCCCTTGCATAAAGTTTACGTACTGTTTGATACTGATCACTTGAAAACCATTCTGCTTCACGAGCTGCATCTGCTTTTTAAATCGCTCTACAGCAATAATTCCATCAGACTCAGGTTTTATTGCTATATCATGATACATAAGAACAGCGACCTGCTCTGAATAATAAACATTCTCTTTTTTGGAAGGTACACTAAACAATTCTAACTGTGTATCAAACGCTGTCTCCAAATATTGCTCCGACACCATAAGCCTGTCATTTTGAATCATCGCAGGCGCTTTACCCTCTAGCTTTGTACCATTTACGATAAATTGAATGTCGCTTACCTCGTTCTCATTCGAACATCCTGTAAGCAGCCATCCAACCATCATGGCGACGGCAATTACGATTGCGAGCGCTGTTTGTTTCTTTTGATCCATTTTGTTTTCCTCCTTGGCTACCCAACTAATGGATAGTTTAGAGGAAGGATCTTATCGACTGCGTTTATTGCCGCTTAACATATGCTTAAAGAATTCTTAAGTTTTTTGCTGCGCTAATGGGAAGCTCATTTCGAAGATCGTCTCCTTAGCGGTGCTGCTAACCGATATCCGTCCATTTTGCGCTTCGATAATACTTTTAGTAATCGCGAGTCCAAGGCCTGTCCCTCCCGACCCCGACTCTGTAGATCTTGATCGATCAACACGGTAGAAGCGGTCAAAAATAAAAGGAACATCTTGGGCCGGAATTTGCTCGCCATAATTAATGATTCGAATGACAGCCCTATCCTGTCTATTCTCTATTTGCAAATCAATAATCTTGCCTGAGCTGCCATATTGAATGGCGTTCGTCATTAAATTATCGTAGGCGCGTGCGAGCAGGTCCCCGTCTGCCATAATGAACAATGTGCTTTCTTTGGTTAGAATATTGCAGCTCATCTTTGCTTTCTCAAGGCTTGGAACAAATTCCTCTGCAAGCTGCAAGGCGAATCCTACAATATCTAATTCAGAAAGCTCTAGCGGCATGCCATTGTTTAACTTCGTATATTCAAACAGATCATCGATCAATCGTTTCAAGTGCTTCGATTTCTCATAAGCGATGTTTACGAAATATCGAAGCTCTACCTCATCCTGATAGCGATCCTGATCAATCAATTCAAGAAACCCTAATATAGAAGTAAGCGGTGTGCGCAAATCATGCGATACACCAGTAATTAAATCATTTTTTGACTTCTCGGCATTTCGCTCATCCTGCAGGAGCTGATTGAACTGCTCGCCTAATACATTTATGCTGCTTGCAATTTCCCCAAGCTCATCTGCCGCTTTGACTGGAATGACATAATCAAGCTTCCCAGCTCCCAGCTGCTGCAGTCCATAGCGTATTTCCTTTAAATACATAATCATGTTCCTACTCGTCCAGAAAAATAGAGCAAGAAACAGCAAGCAGCCGAAAATCGCAATGACAGGGGTAGAACCGATATTATTTACGATCCAAATCAATGTTCGATCATACGATGTGTATTCTATGAGCACATAGGCAAGCAAATGTCCCGCAATAACGAAGCATAACATAAGACCCAAGCTTTGTAAGAAAGCGAGGATAAAGGATAATCGAATCGTACGGAAAAACTTATAGCTCTTTTTATTTTCACTTCCCCCACTGTTTTTTCCGTCTTGATCTCGTTTCAAGTCACGCTGGTCAAGCTTTCTGTAGCTGATCACAAAGATGAAGATGGCCGCAGCAGTTACTATAGGGGTGGAGCCTATATTCTCTATTGCCCACTTGATCGACTTGTCGTATGGAGGAATGTATAACATAAACCATAGAAGCATCCGACCAATAACAGCAAACAGCAATGCTGCTCCAACACTTGCAGCAGCTGCCTTTATATTGAATTTGTACTTGTTCTTCATGATTTCAACACCTTTATTTGAGAGGTTTTGCAAGTAAATCGGTTAAGGAAGACGATGCCCACACTCAGGTTATAGCGCATCCATTTTATAGCCAATCCCCCAAACTGTTTTTATGAATTTGGGATTTTGGGTGTCCTTCTCGATTTTTTCTCGGATTTTACGGATGTGCACCATTACCGTGTTTTTGGATTCCATAAAAGGCTCGTTCCAAGCGCTCTCATAAATTTTGTCCATGCTAAGGACAATACCGCGATTGATGGCCAGCAAGTTAAGAATGGAAAATTCACGAGGCGTCAGCTTAATTTCCTGTCGATCAACGGTTACAGTGTGTGTTGCCGTATTTATAATGAGATCATCAATGATGATTTCATTGTCATTATGAATCGCCTTCGAATGAAATTGCTTCGCCCTGCGAATATGCGATTTGACGCTCGCAAGCAATACCAAAGGGCTAAATGGCTTGGTTACATATTCGTCTGCCCCTAAGCTTAAACCCGATATTTTATCGATATCCTGTGTTTTAGCAGACAGCATAATAATCGGAATATGGTTTTGCTCCCGAATTTTCATACATGCCTCAAGCCCGTCCATTACAGGCATCATCACATCGAGAATAATGAGGTCCACTTTATGATTATTCAGCTTCTCCAGAGCTTCAAGTCCATTAGATGCCTTTAACATCGTAAACCCTTCATTTTTAAAATAAATTTCCATAAGACTTAAAATTTCTTTCTCGTCGTCTACCATTAGAATGGTTTCTCTAGTCATGCTTGTACTCCCTCCTGCTTGTGCTCCATTTAAATATAACATGATCTGTATCCGTTGGTTCATTTATGTATGTTATGCAACTGCTGAAGAAAATAAAAAAGGAGCAGACTTCGCTTGAACGCGTAAGCAAGCTCCCGATGATTATATGATTCCCTTACTCAGTCGTTGACGTTTTTTCATTGCTTTCTCCGGCAGCTGCTCCATCCGGTGGCGCGGGATCTTCTTTCGCAAGCATTTCTTGACCTTTAACCTGCAAAATACCAAGTGCCGCGTTTAGATCTTGTTTGTCTTCCTTCACCTTTTTCATTTCTTCCTTAACAGCTGTTATGAATTCCTCATAGAAGCTGTCAGGCAGCTTATCATGATCCTTGTAGCTATTAAATGTACTTGGCTTTAATTCATAAAATGCCGCATAATTATGTCCTTCAGCATTTGTTATATATTTCGTGCGAACTGGCAAGCCATTGTAATTGTTCGACTTCGATTTCACTCTCGCAAAATCATCGCTTGTCACATAGTTAAGAAAACCCCATGCGACATCTTTGTTCGGAGATTCCGCTCGAATCGCAAACAGCATATTGAAAGACATAAAATTCGATTCATCAGGACTCAGCTGTCCAACAGGAGCCGTCACAACATCCCAATTTTTCACAACCTTCTCTTTTAGTGATGGATAGTCGCTTGCTTGCTTAATTTGGTTAATATAGTTTGTATCTTGCAGGGTCATCGCTAATCTGCCAGAAATGAAAGGATCAGATAACAAATAGTCCTCATAGGTTTGCGACATAGCTCCATCCTGGTTATTTAATCGTTCAAAATAGATCGCATTCGATTCCTCAGCGTCCAATGCCTGCTGGAATGCAGCTTGCCATGAATCCGTATGAATTGTCATTTGTTTTTTTGCAGCATTTACATAACTAACTTTCTCAGACTCCGCAAACATACTGGCCATATCAAATAAATCCTCGCGATACCCCATCTTTAAACCGTATACCCGCTCCTTAACATCACCTTCGGCCGGGAAGCGTCGCGCCAATTGCAACGTTTCATTCCAGCTCATCCGACTCGTTGGAGGCTCAACTTGGTATTTTTCAAATAAATCCTTGTTATAGTAAAGAACCTGGCTGAAGAAGCCCGGAGACAAGCCATACACTTTGCCGCCGCCCAGCTCTCTCAAATAATCAAGCATACCAGGGATCAATCCCTCCGTTTCGTATTTTCCCTTCTCCATAAATGCTTCAAGATCATAAAGCTTGCCATCGACTGCCCATTGTTTAAATTTCTCAGGGTCAAGCATTACAATATCTGGCTGCTCTTCTTCAATAAATGTATTAAATGCAGCATCATAATCTGCTGGTTCTCCGCTATAAATCGATTGATTGCTTACAACTTCAATTTCTACTTTTGGATATAATGCCGAGAACACCATGCCATAGTCTTGAAAGAACGAACCTTCATCGTAATACATGACTTTTAGAGTCGACTGCTTATTTTTATTCATATCATTATTGTCCCCTCCAAAGCTGCAGCCTGTTACCAATAATGCAAAAACAACTAACGGTATGAACAATTTTGATATTACTTTCATCTTTCGTTTCTCTCCCTCTCCACTTACCCCTAATATGTATCCCTATCCTGCTAATAGATAGTTTAGAGGAAGAAACTTACTAATTATCTCTATTGCTTCTTAAAATTAGCTTAATAAATCCTTAAGTTTTACAATGTGCTGTGCGCTGCAGGGGCACCCCATTTCGAATATCATCTATAGCAGCTCATAAGCTCCGATAACCTGCATTGCAGAAACCGCAACAGAAACCTGAAATGAAGCACGAAGTGAGGAGCTGCATTGCAGTTATGCAGTAGAAACTCCCTTAAGAATGATTAACTTGCCGGAATTAATGATTTCTACTGTAAAAACTGCAACGTAGCAATGTGCAGCTCACTCCAAAGCGGATTCTATTGTACGAAATGCAATGTAGGTGGCGGCAGCTGCTATACCCATCATTTTTCGCTTCAAAAAACCTGCCGCAGCTGCGTTTCTGGGAGATTATAAATAAGCAGAAAAAAAGGACACAATCCCTCTTAAGGGCTGTGTCCTTTTTTCCTCTAAAGCTTATGCTTATACGGCTTTTTTGTAAAAGGGCTTTAAAACGAGACCTAGTATTTTGCGCAGCGGCCCAGGGAACGAACGTACATCCTCCGGTGTTACGACACGGAGCGCTGCGAGCAAAATGAGATAAAGTCCGCCTACAACAGCGGATGCAACAGCAGCTGCTAAGAAATAGGACAGCTTATCCGCCCATGCACCCGTTATAGCCAGCACCCCGTACTCAGCGCCCCAGCCTGCGAGAGCAGGTACAGCGATTGCGATCATATAGGCTATCCATTTGCCGCCAAGAACGTTCAAGTTAACGTCCTTGTTAATGCTTCTTAAATTCAGATACGTAATGACAATAAAACAAATGGATGATCCAATAATGAATCCATATACGCCGAGCACAGGCGCGAGCGCTAGACTGAACAGCACTTTAAGCGCTAACCCAATAAACGTATGGTTCATAGGCAGTTTTGGCTTGTTTAGCCCATACAGAATCGAATTGGAAATCATCATCGTTATTTGAAAAATCGCTCCTGCTGTAAGCATGGCAACTGTACCGCTGCCGCTCGGAGTCGTAAATAAGAGTCCCGTAACAGAATAGGATGCCACAGCCAGCAGCAGCGCAACCGGTACGCCGGTAAACAATACAATTCGCATGACGAGCGACGACTGACGCTGTACTTCCTTCATATTATTCAAAGCAAATGCCGATGAAATGATCGGAATAATTGAAGCGCCGAGCGCAATTGCCAGAATTGGAGGGATACCTGCTATTCCCATCGCCTTCGTGGAGTAATCTGCCAATGCTTTTGTTGCCGAATTCTCATTGTAGAAAGACTGCGTCAATCTCATAAATATAGTGATATCAAAAAAGTATAAAAGCTGTACAGTCATAGCCGTTACGACTGCAGGAATGGAAGTGCCGAATATTTCTTTATATATGGTTCGATAAGGCAGGTTGGAGGTCGATTTTACTGACTTATCCTTGCCTGTGACAGCTGATTTCGCTAGCTCTGATTGATCCTGTTTTTTCAGCTTCCGCCAAAACCACATCATAACCGAGAATGCGCCTATACTTCCAAGCACGGAGCCGAAGGCAATGGCTGCAGCACCATATTTATCTCCCCAGCCCCAGCCAAGCACGATTAGCGCTAGTCCGATTCCGCCGATGAGCCGCAAAATTTGTTCCATGATTTGAGAAATACCGCCAGCTGACATGATCTGTCTGCCTTGGAAATAACCTCGCATCATCGCAATAATCGGAAACAGCAGCAGCGCAGGCGCTATAGCCTGCAGCGATAACGCAGCATCCGGCACCTTCGAGAACCGTTCATAAGCTGGTGCAAAAACAAACATCGCAGTGGCAAGCAATATCCCTGTCACTGCTCCAAACATTAGTGCCGCTCGATAAATCCGCTTAGCTTCATCGGGCCTGCCAAGTGCATACCGCTGTGAAATCATTCTACTAATTGATAGCGGTATACCGCCCGTAGCAATCGTTAGCAGCAATAAGTAGATCGTATTCGCTGAGTTAAATGCCGCCTGTCCGGCAGCTCCCAGCATATATTCGAGCGGAATCCGCTGGAACAAGCCGAGAAACCGGACGACTAAAGCTGCGGCTGCCAGTATTATTGTGCCTTTAATTAATGAGTCTTTTTTTAGCATAATGGTCTGTCAAAGTCTCCCTATCCTTTATTGCCAATTGGCTCCAGTGGCTGATGATTGCCGCGAACAGGCACTGCTGCATAGGATGGAGCTGCCCAGCGTACGCCATTCTGAATCACTTGCAAAACTTGCGGGTTATAGTAGGTTGGATATGTCTCATGTCCCGGACGGAAATAAAAGATTTTGCCTTGGCCGCGATTAAATGTGCAGCCGCTGCGGAACACCTCTCCGCCTTCAAACCAGCTCACGAAGACAAGCTCGTCCGGCGCCGGGATATCAAAGTGCTCGCCATACATTTCCTCATGCTCAAGCGTAATGTATTCAGGCAAGCCAGCTGCAATCGGATGCGCTGGATTTACGACCCAAATTCTTTCCTTCTCGCCCGCTTCGCGCCATTTCAAATCACAGCCTGTGCCCATTAGTTTCTTGAAAATTTTTGAGAAGTGACCGGAGTGAAGCACGATTAAGCCCATACCTGCAAGTACACGCTGCTGAACGCGGTCTACGATGGCGTCATCTACCTGGTCATGCCCCATATGTCCCCACCATATTAGAACATCCGTATTGGCTAGGCGCTCCTCTGTAAGGCCATGCTCTGGCTCCTCAAGCGTTGCTGTTGCCACTTCTATATCGCCGCTTGCAATCCCTTTGGCTAACGCTTGATGAATGCCATCTGGATATACATTTTTGACTTCCTCGTGAATCTTCTCATGCAAAAACTCATTCCATACGGTTACTTTTATCATTGAACGATCCACCTTTTATTCATTTATTTAATTAAAGACAAGCCAAAGTACAAACAACACGATCATTGCCAGCTGCAAAATAATCTTCACGACAACGCTGGAAAACAACCCTACTACCGAACCCAAACCAACCTTGAGCGCTTTATCATAACGTGTTCCAATAATCATCTCACCAATTACGGCACCGACAAAAGGACCGATTATGAGACCCAGTGCTGGAATGACGAAGGGACCGAAGATAAGGCCAATTGTACTGCCGATCACTGAGGCTCGTGAGCCTCCAAATCGCTTGACTCCCCAAGCGCTAACCGCATAATCAGCGACAAACAGCACGATCACGATTACCGTTTGGATGAACCAGAACCAAAAACCAAATTCACTAAACGAGAAAAATAATCCATAGACGAAAAACGCGCCATAAATGGCAAGAGCTCCCGGAAGAATAGGATAAACAGCTCCTGCCATCCCCACTACAAATAATAGAACAACTAATGTCCAACCCAAAATATCCATACGTTTCTCATCCCTTCAGAAGGTAACGTTTAATCACCTCTGCGACTCCATGCTCGTTATTCGTAAAGGTGATGAAGTCTGCGGCTTCCTTGACCGCTTCTTGCGCATTTCCCATCGCTACGCCTAAGCCGGCTTCGCGAATCGCCGCAATATCGTTCAAGCTATCGCCAACGGCGATGACTTGCGACATTTCGATGTTAAGCAAGCCGCAAAGCTCTTGAAGAGCGCTTGCCTTGGATACGCCGAGCGGATTAAGCTCCAAATTCGACGGCGATGAATTCGTGATCTCAAGCGCCCCCCAGCTTTGCACCTCAGCGAGCAGCTTCTCTCTAATGCTGTCATCCTCTGTGTAATAGCCGAATTTCAACCAATGATGCGAAGCATAATCATCAGCAGGCGTAATCCATTTTTCTTTATTGAAAACTTCATCGGCTGTATAAGCCCAGAACCACGGCTCGCCATGTGCGAGAGCAAGCTCATGCAGCCTTTGTACGTATACGTGGCTTAGATGCGTGCGTTTATGCAGCACATGCGGACGATGCCATATCTCGCTGCCGTTTACTGTAATCATAGGTGTCTCCAGCTTCAATTGCTCTGCATAAGGCAACGCACTGCGAAAACCTCTTCCTGTTGAGAAGCTGACAATGACTCCAGCATCAAGCGCTTTTTGAATCCATTCCGCATTTTCCGTACTGATTTCACTCTGCTCATTCAACAATGTTCCGTCCATATCAAGCGCAAGCAATTTATAATCTCCCAATATTGTGCCTCCTCATAAATGCCGTACAATGATGTTACCTAACTAGTAAATTATTTTAGCACATTTACGACAGATTCCAAATGAAAGTCGTTCTAAAAAACGCGAATTGCTTATGATTGATTAGAAAAAAAGGAGCAGCCTCCGCTTGTTCGCGTAAGCATGCTCCTATCCTTTACACATTTCCTTACTTACTCCGTAGTTACAACCGAAGATGAAGCTCCACCGCTTTCCGAGGTTGCTGCTCCTTCAGTTGGCACAGGATCTTCCTTCAACAGCATTTCCTGGCCTTTAACTTGTAAAATATCAAGCGCTGCATCCAGTTCCTGTTCCTTTTTCTTCACCTTGTCAAGTTCCGTTTTTGCAGCTCCTCTAAAATCGCCCCAGAAGCTTTGCGGCAGCTTATCAAAATCCTTATAACTATTAAAAGTGCTCGGTTTTAAATTATAAAATGCTGCAAAATTACGTCCTTCTGTATCCGTAATATATTTGGTGCGTACTGGCATGCCATTATAATTGTTCGACTTCGCTTTCACTCTCGCAAAATCATCGCTAGTCACATAACTAAGAAATTTCCATGCAACGTCCTTATTCGGAGAGTCCGTTCTAATGGCAAATATGTTGTTGAAAGACATCATATTGGATTGGTCCGGATTTTGCTCACCGACAGGCACGGTGACAATATCCCAGTTTTTGACGACTTTATCTTTTACTTTTTCATATTCAGATGCTTGCTTGATTTGATTAATATAGTTGGTATCGGAGATCGTCATCGCCAAACGTCCAGATATGAACGGATCTCTTAACAAATAATCCTCATAGGTTTGTGACATATTGGACTCTTGATTGTTCATGCTTTCAAAAAATAGCGCGTTCGAATCCACAGCATCGATTGCTTGCTGGAATGCCATTTTCCACGAATCCGTATTGATCGTCATTTGCTTTTGTGCAGCATTTACATAGTTAACATTTTCGGATGCAGCAAACATGCTGGCCACTTCAAACAGATCTTCACCATAGCCCATTTTCAGCCCATATACCCGTTCCTTCACATCCCCTTCTGTTGGGAAGCGGCGTGCCAATTGGATCGTTTCGTTCCAGCTCATGCGATCTTTGGGAAGCTCGATTTGGTATTTTTCAAATAAGTCCTTATTGTAGAAAAGAACCTGACTATAAAAGCTTGGAGTCATGCCGAATACTTGACCGCCGCCCAGCTCTCTCAAATAATCAAGCATGCCGGGAATGAGTCCCTCGGCTTCATACTTTTCCTTCTCCATTATTGCATCAAGATCATACAGCTTGCCATCTAGCGCCAGCTTCTTGTATTGTTCGGTATCCAGCATCAGTATGTCAGGCTGCTCTTCCTCAATGAACTTTGCCAGTGCAGCATCCATATCCTTATTGTCACCTTGATACATTTTCTGGTTCTCTACGACATCAATTTCAACATTTGGAAATAATGCGGAGAAAACCATACCGTATTCCTGAAAGAAAGATCCCTCATCATAATACATAACCTTCAATGCAGTCTGTTCCGTTTCCTTTTCGTTTTTGTCTCCCCCAAAGCTGCAACCAGTTACCATTAATGCAATGATTACGATCGGTATCACAAATTTCGAAAGCACTTTCATCTTCAATTCTCTCTCCTCTTCATTTTCCTCCTAATATGTACCAATTACATTACGATTCTTTTTGGATAAAAGTTGCAGTAATACACCTTTTCTTGAAATAAATATGAAAAAAGCATCCATATCGGATGCTTTTTAGGATTATTATGCTAATTTTCTTAACCGCAGCTTTTTGATTACAATGCCATGCGATGGCGAGAACAAAAAAGCGATAACGAACAATAATGAAGCTGCGCAAACCATACAGCCTGCGATTGAAGCATCTAATAGAACAGCGGCGCCATAACCAATGAACGTGCTTGCTATGCCGACTGCAACACTTAAAACGATCATGAGGCCGAGCCGATCGGTCAATAAATAAGCGGTGGATGCCGGAATAATGAGCAAGCCTACAACGAGTATGGCTCCTACGCTCTCAAAGGAGCTGACTGTAGCCATAGAGACGAGACCCATTAATAAATAATGAAAGACCGCTACAGGTATGCCGATTGCCGCCGCAAGGGCTGGATCAAACGCGCATAACTTGAATTGCTTATAAAATAAACCGATGACGGACGTAATAATAAGGAGTGTTGTGCCAAGCAGCCATACGGCCTTCGGTCCCATATTTACGCCGCCAAGCTCCCAAATATTCCAGTGTACATATGCAATCTCACCGTACAAAATCGCATCCTGGTCCAAATGCACCTGACGAGCATACAAACTTACGAGAACGACGCCAATTGCAAAAAGAGCAGTGAACACGACCCCGATCGAGGCATCGGATTGTATGCCGCTTTGCTGAAACATTTGAATGAGGAAGGTCGTCAGCAACCCGCATAATAGAGCAGCGAACATCATGAGCAGCGAATCCCGCGATCCGCTAAGCAGAAAAGCAATAACGATGCCGGGCATGACAGAGTGGCTAATGGCATCACCGATCATCGCCATTTTGCGAAGCACGAGAAATACGCCAAGAATGCCGCAGCAGCTTGCTACTAGAGCACCCGTAAGCAAAATCCAGAAGTCGCTCATAAAGCCGCCTCCTTCTTCACATGGCCCTCGAGAAGCGGCTCTGTGTCACGATTGAAGCGCTGCTTCACTTTTTGGCGAAGCAGTCGTTTTGCTAGTAATCCGCGCTGCGGACCAAATAGTATTGAAATGCAGAAGAGAAGTGTGGCAGCAAGCACCGTTACGGGACCCGTAGGCAAATTAGATACCGAAGCACTAATCCAAGTGCCTGCTGCGCCGCTGATTGCACCGAATATGCCTGACAATACAACCATGAGCCCAAGGCGATCCGTCCAGTATCTAGCTGATACAGCCGGCGTAATCAGCAATGCAGCTACCAGTACGACACCTACCGCCTGTATGCCTGCTACGACAGCGACTACGATCAGAAGCATGAGCAGCTGCTCAAGAAAGGCAACTGGATACCCGATGCCTCTAGCAAACCCGGGATCAAAAGAAATAATTTTAAACTGCTTAAAGAGCAGCGTGCACACCGTAATAAGAGACACACATACGACTGTCATCGTTATAACGTCAGATGCAATCATTGAAGCCGCCTGCCCGAACAAAAACTTATCCAAGCCAGCTTGATTGCCATAGCTGCCATGCTGAATTAGTGTGAGCAGCACGATACCGAGGCCAAAAAATCCTGACAATACGATCCCCATCGCCGCATCCTGCTTAAGCTTGGAGTTTCGAGTAATGTATCCAATGCCAAACGTTGCAATAAGGCCAGCTATGCCAGCTCCAATGAGAAATAGTCCAATTGATTTAACGCCAGTAAGCATAAATGCGATGCATATGCCTGGCAATGCTGCATGAGCTAAAGTATCGCCCATTAAGCTTTGTTTTCTAAGATACGAGAAGCAACCAATCACTCCGCTGCTTAAGCCAAGCATCGTACAGCCGAGAAATATCCATTGCATATTCGGATCGGACAGCATCGTCCATATTCTATCCATGAATTACTCACCCTTTCCGTCAAAACGTGACGGAGACTGCATGCTGCGATCAAGAAAGGCCAGTCTGCCGCCGTAAGTACGTTGTAATTGCTCCTGTGTAAAGGTTTTCTCTGTTTTGCCAAATGCCTGAAGCTCTACATTCAGAAGCAGCACGGAGTCGAAATAATCTTGCACGGTCGCTAGATCATGATGGACAACGATGACCGTTTTCCCTTGCAGCTTCAGCTCCTGTAGCAATGTGATAATCGCTTTCTCTGTAGCCGCGTCTACGCCTGCAAACGGTTCATCCATAAAGTACAGCTTTGCATCCTGTGCCAGCGCGCGTGCAAGGAACACACGCTGTTGCTGTCCGCCAGAGAGCTGACTGATTTGTCTGCCCGCATAATCGGCCATACCAACCTTGTTCAGGCACTCCATCGCGATAGCCTTATCCTTCGCGCTTGGACGACGGAACCAGCCTAAATGACCATAACGGCCCATGAGTACAACATCAAGCGCATTCGTCGGAAAATCCCAATCGACCGACTCTCGCTGCGGGACATAACCGATCATTTTCCGCTGCTGCTTATAGGACTTCCCATACACTAGCACTTCTCCGCTAATGCTCGGTATGAGGCCAAGAGCCGCCTTCATCAATGTCGATTTACCGGCGCCATTGGGCCCGATTACACCGACTAGCTCACCCTCAGTTACTTCGAACGACACGTTCCGAAGCACTGGTTTCTTCTGATAAGCAACACTTAATCCCTTGATCGTAAGCGGAGCAAGTTGATTCCTATTTTGCTTGGCTGCAGTTTGAGAATAGTTCATATCTATCACTCACTTTCCTTGCCTTTTTTATGTTATTTCAATGCGGCTACTATCGTATCCACGTTATGCTTAACCATACCGATATACGTTCCTTCAACTGTACCGGCATCTCCCATTGCGTCAGAGTAAAGCTCTCCGCCAATCACCACCTCATGGCCTAAGCTCTTTGCTCCTTCTATGACCGACTCAATCGATTTTTTCGGAACGCTGGATTCGATAAAAACAGCTTTTATTTTCTTCTCAACTAAGTAGTCGCGCAGCTTACTGACATCCTTCGAGCCGTACTCAGACATCGTATTCATACCTTGCAAACCCGTGACAGTTAGACCGTATGCTTCACCAAAATATCCAAATGCATCGTGTGCAGTTACAAGAATACGATTGGCCTCTGGAAGAAGGGCGATTTGCTCCTTCGCATAAGTATCCAGCTCCTCAAGCTGCTTGATGTAAGCTGCCGCATGCTCTTTGTAGTCGTCGGCATGGGTAGGATCCTTCTCCACCAAAGTATCGCGAACGACTTCTGTAGCAGAAATCCAAAGCTTTACATTAAACCAGATGTGCGGATCATGCATGCCGGCACCTTGCCCAGGTGCAGAATGCAGCTGATCTTCCTTCAGATACTTCGAGATGGCAATTGTTGGCTTGCGCTTCTCCAGCTTCTCGAACAACTCGCCCATTTTCCCCTCTAGATGCAAGCCGTTATAAAAAATAAGGTCCGCATTGTCCAGCTTGCTCACATCACCTTGCGACGCTTTGTATAGATGGGGATCGATTCCTGCACCCATCAGTCCGCTCACTTCCACAAACTCGCCGCCTACCTGCTGAGCAATATCCGCTATCATTCCCGTAGTCGTTGTAATCTTCAGCTTGCCGCTCCCGTCAGACACCTCTTCCTGCCCGCAGGCTGATACCATCATTGCCGCCACCGTCAAAAAAATAAGAGTCATAATGAATCTGCGAAGAGCAGAATTCGTCTTGTACGCTTTATTCATAACTGATATCTCCTCCATCCCTATCATTTTTAATATGCAATATAGTTTGCCCTTATGAATCTTAGTTTACCTAATGCCTTTTTTTTAATTATATACAAAAAAGTTGCTCTAGTGCAACATTTATTTTGAATGATGCTCTGCCAATAAAAAAAAAGGCAGATCGGAGCGGATGCTCCAACCTGCCTTACAAAATGGTTTTTGTCAATTATTCGTTCGTTCCTGCCCCTGCAGCAGTATTATTCGCTGCAGTATTATCAGCAGTATTATCAGCAGTATTATCAGCAGTATTATTCGCAGCATCATTCGTAACTGGTGTCTTCTTCTTAGGCACACCGTACAAACCAATCTCTTCGTCGTAAGCATCGAAAATTTTACGCGCGATTGGTGATGCTCCGTAACTCCCGAAACCACCATCAGGTACAACAACAGCTACAGCAAGCTTTGGCTTATCAGCTGGTGCATAAGCGATAAACACCGCATTTTCTGCAGTCCGGCCCTTCACAGATTGCTGCGAGGTTCCCGTCTTCCGATTATAGGTGTAATCCACACCTTCAAAACCTTGCGAGTTAACCTTCGACATGCCTAGCTCAATTTCTTTCCAATATTCAATCGGATATTTTACTTCATTCAAAATCTCAGGCGTATATCCTTGAATGACATTGCCATCTGAATCTTTAATTTCGTTAACAAATTGCGGCTTCATCCGTTTGCCGCGATTGGCAAGCATTGCGGTATATTGTGCAAGCTGCAAGGTTGTATAACGACCTTGTTGACCGAAGGAGGCTTGAACAAGCGCTGACTGCGAACTGGCGTTTTTCGCCTCATTAAAGTACTCAATAATGCCCTTCGTTTCGTTAGGCAAGCCGCTTTCCGTCAGTACACCAAGACCAAATTGCTTCATGTATTCGTCCCAAATTTCTACGCCGCTCTTGCCATTTTTCGGGTCTCTTCTATAAAGCTTATCCCCAACCATAGCTGCCATAAACGTATTGGAAGAATGTTGAATAGCTTGGGCTCCATCAATGTAGCCATACGATTTGAATTGGGAGTTACGGATATAGGTCTCGTACCCTGCTCTACCATACGAGAATCTCCCATTATCTAAATAAGTACTTGACGTCTTAAACAATTTCTCGTTCAATCCAACAAGAACGGATAATGGCTTCAATACAGAACCCGAGGGAAGGATAGAAGAAGGATGCTCATTGCGCTCCTCTTCGGAATACTTGCCAAAAACCGTTCGAATCGTACCGTTGGATAATATGTTTTGGAAGTTTTCGTAATCCTCTTTACTAATGCGACCGCCTGACCATATATTGGAATCATAATCCGGCATACTCGCCATCGCCACGATTTTCCCCGTATCTACTTCCATTGCTACCGCGAATCCGGTTTGTGCATATTTGGCACGCTCATATTTGTTCGTAGACGTTGATATTTTTTTGAGCTGATCCATAATTGCCGTTTCCGTTTTTAATTGTACGTTTTTGTTAATGGTTAAATAAAGATCGGACCCCTTTGTAGGGTTCGTAATTTGCATGGGTCCAATAATACGTTCAGCATTATTAACCGGATATGTTTTTAAACCATTTTTGCCGCGCAGCACATCCTGATACATCCGTTCAAGACCGTCGAAGCCAACATCCTCCTCATCCAAATATCTCAGAGTCGGATCTTCCTCTGTCGTCTTTTCCTTGTAAAAATCCACGTTCTCACGAACCGTATTAAACTTCTTTAAATACCCAACGAGCTGCACCGCAATCGAATCCGTGTCATAGTTCCGGACGCTTTCCTCCATGATATCTACACCTTTGAATGCTGTGCGGTTTTCCATGAAATAAGCAATCTCTTCATTCGTAAGGCCGGATTTGATCCTCCTTGGGGTCGAGATGTTATTCCGTTTAAAATCAAGATCCATCTGGCGAATAATGTCGTCAACCGTCATCGCTTTGGCAGGATTGCCAAGCTCCGTAAATATTTCAAAAAGTTTCTGCGCCATCTCTTTTGCACTAGCAGTCGCTTTCTCAAGCTTAAGCTCAGGCTGAATCGTAAAGTAGATGGACTGGGTCGATGTCGAATAGGCAATCGCATGACCTGTAGAATCGTAAATATTGCCCCTTATCGGCGGAATCTTCACGCTTCGTGTACTTTTGCCGATCCCTTCAGCGCTAAGTATTGGCCCCTCCACAAATTGCAAAATGGCTAATCTTACGATTAATATACTAAACAATGCGAACGTAATAAAGAAGAATAAATTCAAGCGAAACGAAAAATGACGTCGATTTATAATTTCCCTTTTTTGCGGATCATCTTGCATGTTTAATCACCTCATATCCTTCTCTCATGTGCTAAACATCGCGAATGTGAGTATCGTCAAATGCCGGCGGGTTAAACCAATCTCCGGTGTTGGCCCAAGTGGCATCCAGCGGAATCCAGCTATCATCACCTTCACCGATTCGCACTTCATTCCATGCATGCGGACCATATCCTCCCTGGCCGTCTGCTCCCATACCTGTGACAACTCGCACCTCAAGGCCTGCTGACCTAGCCATTACGGCATATAAACGAGCTATATCTATACATACGCCTTTTCGCGTATCAAATGTCTCGGGAGGTGTCTGTTCCTTCCAAATACCCTGCTCTTCATAATTCCGAGCTTTGTCATAATCATAAGCAATTCTTGTTCCAAGAAAGTCGTATAGCTTTCTCGCCTTATCCTCATTCGTTTGCGCATCCTTGGTCACATAAAGAGCAGCTTGCTCAATTTCCGCTGGGATGGCGTAATCAATAATCTCATACTTACGTTGTAAAATTTGTTTGAACTGTGCTTCTACCGCTTGAGCAAGCACGGGCCCTTGTCCTGCTAGAACATCTCCAGCAACTGGACTCAGCCACGAAGCCGCTTTGGTATACACCATAGATTCGGAAATTTTGTCGACATACCAGCCATTTGGCACAAGAGACACATAAACGAACAATAGAACAACGAATACAAATGAACGTCCAGCCCCGTGAGCAGCACCTATTAAAGCCCCTATAACACGGCTTGCACCTCGCCTGCCTTGCAAGTGAGCAATAGGTTCTTCCTTGCCGCTCCGCAGAACTCCTTCTATTGTACGTTCCAGCAAAGGCTCTACAAAAGCTGCCAATGCCCGCAGCAGCAAATAACTGAGCAGGAACAAGACGCCATAGCGCAGCAGCGCAAAATCCCTCAAGCTCGTAAGCAGTGTGTACCATGCTTGCTCCACACCGCTGAGGTCATGAAGAGGAACCTTCACCTTGCTTGTCATCCACTCTGCTAAGGCTGGTGACAATGTATTCGTAAGCTTTGCTGCCAGTACCAAACAAACGATAACAGCTACACCTTCCCAAACAAAAAAGAAAAGACGCCTCGCAGATCCCGATGCGCCTCTCCTCATCCCCTGTATAAGAGAGCCAAACAGCAATAGAAGCACAATGAAAGCAATAGGCTCCAGCTCTCTAAATAAATGATCCCAGTTCGTCATCGGCATTACCCGTTCTGCTTCGCTTGGTCGATGAAGGTTTGTATCGTACTATCAAGCTTCCACTTGCCAAGCTCCGTCCCGCGGAATGAAACGGCAACCTCATTCGCGCCCGGCTCTCCGGTAAGCTCTACATTTTTGGTTTTCACTGTAAAGGTTCCATCTCCATTCGTCACGAAGGTAGCATCCTTTGCTTCGCCTACCATTGCATTAACGGCTTCCTGTTTTACTGTATCCGCAACCTTAGTGCCAATCTCTTTCAAATCATCCATAGTGTAGCCGCTATAAACGACAATACCAAGCACGATTGCCACCACGAGTGCCCATTTCACAACAGTCTTCACGATGCGGATAATAATTAATAACAAGATAAGCGCAATGACAAGCACGAGCCAATGTTCTTTTAAAAAAGCTGTCCAAGTGTCTACATCATAGGTCGAAAAATTCAAAAAGTCCAAGTATGATCCCCTCCATTATACCTCGTACAAATTCCCATTACAAAATATTATAACCTACTAAATATAGGGCGTAAACGCTCGTTTCCTTTTTAGACAGACATATCCTGTCCCAATTAAACGTACAAGTATATAAGATTGTAATTGGCTAGGAGGGGCAGCCCTGTGAAAACCGCGGTTTGGCTTTATTTATTTTTGTTTATCGCATTCTTTGATTTGCACGCGCAATACCCTATTTTAACACCTTTTGCTATTTCTTTAGGTGCAGCACCTTCCTTTATCGGACTTATGATGGGCATGTACTCCATTACGCATTTGCCCGGTAATCTTATCGCTGGCTTCGGTGTTGACCGATACGGCAGCAGATTATTTATCGTCTTCAGTCTTATGGCAGCCGGCATTATTCTCCTGTTTCAATCGCATGTGACAAACCCTTGGCAGCTGCTCTTGCTTCGCTCCATCAGCGGTTTTGTGTTAGCATTTCTGTCTCCGGCATGCCTATCATTGCTCGCCAGAATTACGAGTGATCGAACGGAACAAGGGAAACTTATGGCTGGCAATGGTCTCGTTCATACACTGGCTGCAGTCGTCTCGCCAGCAGCAGGAGCCTATCTCGTTGCAAAAATTGGATTTGCGACCGCTTTTACGCTGCTTGGATGGGTATTGATCGTTACATCCGTCTGCGCTCTGTTCTTTATTAAAGAAGTTCGCCAGAGAGTCGAACAAACACCACATGAAAGTATAGAGGGGAAAAAGAAAACGAAGCTGCCGCTTGAGCAAGCTGTTCCTATCCCTTGGCTCGTCTACTTGCTTCCCGTTGCGCTAAGCTGCGCGCAGGGGATCTTATCGTTCGAGCTGCCTCTGCTTGCCAAAACTCAGGAAGCGATGATGACGACTGGCCTTTTATTTTCCGTTGTCAGCATCGGCGCTCTCGTCACACTAAGCATGCTGTTTCTAAACCGAGTATCCGCTTATCAGCGAACATTATGGGGCTCGCTTATTCTTGCCATTATTTATTTTGGGATTGCCTCCGATATGCCGGCACCTCTCGCATTAATGCTGCTGTTTGTCGGTATGGCAAAAGGAGTTATTTTGCCCGCACTGTCCACATTGTTAATTGAGCTTAGCGGCGGAGCGCGTTATGGACGTACCTTTTCCGTATTATCCATCGCCTTCTCCGTCGGCGCATTTATCGGACCTATGGCGGCAGGACAGCTTCGCAACTACATTTCACCTTACTACATAGCGTTTATTGCATTGATGATAGCTGTCGCGCTGCTGCCACTGCGCATTTCCCGTTCACTTTCCTCCCGCACCCATTTTTCGTAGGCATAGGTATATGCACAGGGCTAATTTCCCATCATGACATATGCTGTATTATGACAGATGAGTAGTCAGATCGGCTGATCCTAAGCTGTTTACAATCATCGCTTTAACAAAAGGAAACGGGGTGACTCTATTTATGTCTGGAAATGTAGGTTCCGTAAATCAAGGTTATGGGCACGGCGGCTTCTCAAACCTCGGCATCATCCTTGTACTGTTTATCTTGCTCGTAATCATAGCGTGTACTTGTCTCTATTAGTTTAAATCATAAACGGTCTGCAGACTGCAGGCCGTTTTTACATTTTGAACGAAACTTCAATCATTCCCGCTCTCGGTAAAATCGATATTTGGTGGTAAACTATACATGGGCTTCATGCTCCTACTCTAATTTTCACTACTCGGGGTGACCTTGATGGATATAGCCATAATCGTAGAAGGAAAAAATGATAAGGCAAGACTAAAACGCGTGCTCGCGCAGGATGTACCGATCTTCTGTACTTTTGGTACGCCCGGCTCCGAACAATTGGACAAGCTTAGCAAACAGGTCGGCAAGAGCCAAGCTTATATTTTTACAGACAATGATTCCTCGGGAAAACGGATTCGCTTCTTGCTTCGCGATGTATTTCCAGATGCCGAGCATATTTATACCCGCAGAGGTTATTCGGGCGTCGAGCATACACCAGAGGAATATTTAATTGAGCAATTAGAAAAAGCGGGCCTCGATGCGCATATCCTGTACCCTGCGCAGAGTCCCGCTTCTATTTGGAATAAAGATGAATTTTAAAGTACTTTGTTTAATTGAGCGACGATTTCTTCAGCCGTCAAATCTTCTTTGCTGCCATCGATCCATTTGCGAATTTGACCGTCCTTATCAACAATCGTAATTACATTTGAGTGCGAGAAGGAGCCGTCCTCGTTTTTAATGACACCGATGCCAAAATCTCTAGCAATTTGCAGCGTGTTCACTTCATCGCCGCGCAGGAATCGCCAGCCATTAAGATCAGCAAAATTCCGCTTTGCAAAATCACGAATGACTTCAGGTGTATCGCGTACCGGATCAAACGTAATCGAAATGAGCTCTGCCTTAGTGCCAAGCTTGTCCTCCGCTTTTAACTGCTCCTGTACTTGTGATAGCAAGAACGTGGTCGGCGGGCAAACATCTGGACAATTTGCGAAATAAAAATATACAATTCGTGCCTTGCCATTTGTTGAAGCAAGCGTTACCTTCTGATCATCCAGATCCGTCAGCTCAAACGCTGGCGCAGCCTTCTCGATTGGAAGTGTCTGCTTCTCCGGCATACCATACGTAATAAATAAATAAATTCCCATAGCTGCGCAAAGCGCAAGCACTGCTATTTTGAAGCTATGCTTTTTGACAAATTCCACGGTAGTCACTCCTTAAGACGATGATTATGATCCTGTCGTATTAAGAATCATAACGATAAATATAACCATTAAATAATTGACCGAGATAAGAAAATTGGTTTTCGCCCATTTGTCGGTATCCTTGGCTTTTGTTCCACGCAATGTGTGGATAAGCCAGATTAAACTGCCCACAACGGATATGACCAAGAAAAAAATACCAACATAACCGTATGAATAAAACAATATGCCCGTTGGCAGAAGCAAAACGATGTAAGGAATCATTTGAAGCTTCGTACGTTTGATTCCTTTCACTACAGGCAGCAATGGAAAACCTGCTGCGCGATATTCCTCAACCCTTCTAATCGCAAGCGACCAGAAATGTGCCGGCTGCCATAGGAACATCAGAGCGAACAATATCCAAGCTCCAGCATCAATCTCCCCCGTTACCGCACAATATCCGATAACCGGCGGCATAGCTCCAGATATGCCTCCTACCGATGTACTCCAGGTTGAGGTACGCTTAAGCCACATTGTGTACACCACAATGTAAACAGCCCATCCTAGCAGTCCAAGAAAGCCCGATAACGGATTGACAAGCAGGAACAGAACAGCTAGACCAACCACTCCCAAAATAATGCCATAAGCCAGAACAGAACCTGGCGTCATTCGACCGGTAGGAAGCGCCCGATCCTTCGTACGTTCCATTTTCAAATCCAATTCCCGATCCCAATAATTGTTAATCACGGTTGCTGACGCTATCGTCAACGTTGAGCCAATAATCGCCCATATAAGCAATAGAACGTTAATGTCCCATTTGGAAGCAACCATGAAACCACCTATCGCAGCAAACACATTCAGTCGAAGTAGCCGCGGTTTTGTCAATGCAATCCAGTCTTTAAGCACGAAGCTAGCCTCCCAAGTTATGCGACAAGACGCTAAAAGCGTCTATCATCCATTGATGAATCGTTTTTAATCATACCGAAAAAAGTACACGATGACAACGTTCGACCGTTTTGTTCATCATTTTGCCACGCAAATTGTGACAAATCATTTAGTAACCAAATAGATGGGCGCCGAGTACAATAGCTATGTAGTTGGATGCCTATTCCGATCAGCGCATTAAACCGTCCTAAAGTATGCGAAAGGGAGTGATCTGTCAATTCTATGGCAGTTATTAAAACCAATTCCGAAGATACGAAGATGCTCGCTAGGCTCATGCGAGCAGAAGCTGAGGGCGAAGGCGAACTCGGCATGCTTATGGTAGGCAATGTTGGCGTAAACCGCGTGCGAGGAAATTGTATAGACTTTAGAAATATTAGGTCCATTCCTGATATGGTCTATCAAAAGCCAGGCGGTTTCGAAGCAACGACTAAAGGTTACTTTTATCAAAGTGCTCGCGATAAAGACATTCGTTTAGCAGAGCGGGTCATAAACGGCGAGCGTCAGCACCCGGCTTCTAACGCGCTATGGTTTTTCCGTCCAGCAGGCAGCTGCCCCGATACATGGTGGGATCAGGCTAACAGCGGCAGGTTCAAAAAACATTGTTTCTTCGTTCCAACGCCAGAGGCTTGTCCGTCCGTTTATTAAAACTATTTCTAAAGTGTGAAAGCGAGGAAATTCTAAATGTCTAACGGTTATGGTTACAAAAATCAGGTAAGTCCCGCAAATACAGGTCCTGTTCAAGGCTTCGGTTACGGCGGATATGGTCAATATCAATATCCAATGGGGATGCAACAACCAATGGGAATGCAACAACCAACTACTCTCCCAGCTAATTTTCAAGCACAGCAAGCACCAATGATGCCGCCTAGCGTACCTAGCGGATCGTTTGTTACGCCGTCAGGCGGCACCATCGTGTCTATGCCTTCCGTCGAGGAATCCTACGTAGAGAACATTTTACGTCTAAACCGCGGCAAAATGGCAACCTTCTATATGACTTACGAGAACAACCGCGAGTGGAATGCTAAAATTTTCAAAGGAATCATCGAAGCTGCTGGTCGTGATCACATCATTATTAGCGATCCAACGACTGGTATGCGTTACTTACTTTTGACGCTTAATCTTGATTATGTGACATTCGATGAGCCGATTGCATATGAATACCCATTCCAAGGCGGCGTAGTAAGTTCCTCCACTCCGCTCGGCATGGCTACTCTAGGCACAGTGAATTCTAGCCGTTAATCATAAATTATCTGCTTAAATGTGCTGGCTTAAATGTCCAAATGTTCATTTTCGCAGCACCTCCAACAATAAAGTTCGAAATGTGATTCCAAGAGGAACGCTCACTGCAGCGTTCTTTTTTGATTTCCTCTGCTTGCTCCAAGGTAGATGCGTTCCATACCTCTACAAACAGGCCAGGCTGATCCGTTCCTTCATATAATTGCACATCATGTCCTTCCTTTAGAAGTGCAGAGGTATAGTCAAGATATTGTGCCCGAAACTCGGGTGAAACACGGTATTCTGCAAAACAAATGTACATTTGCCTTCAGTCTCCTTTTGATTGTATTGATAAAGTTGCTCCGCTCCGTCGATACTACATCTAATCATCGATTGAGGAGGACTTCTCATGGATACAGGCACACATCTTGTCATGGGCATCGGGCTCGCAGGTCTTGCTGCAGTCGATCCCGTGGTAGCAGCAAATCCAGCCATTCAAACCGCCGTCCTGCTCGGCACGGTTATCGGATCACAAGCACCGGACTTGGACGGTCTTCTTCGTCTAAAGGGCAACGCTATTTATATTCGCAATCACCGCGGTATTTCTCACTCATTACCGGCTATCGCCATATGGACAGTGCTCATTACCGGCATTCTCCAATTGTTTTATCGCGGTTCACTGCCTTGGCTGCATATCGGGGGCTGGGTGCTGCTCGCAGTGTGTGTACATGTGTTCACCGATTTGTTTAATACTTACGGAACACAGGCTATGCGGCCTTTCACTGACAAATGGATCTCTTGGAATATTATACACATATTCGATCCCATCATTTTCACAACTCATGTCATAGCTATTTTACTGTGGGCTGGCGGGTTCGTAAATCCTGCATCGATATTTCCGCTTATGTATCTCTTTCTAGCCATTTACTTTGTGTGGCGAACCGTATCCTCGAGAAGTACCCTGCAGAAAATGAAGACGCTGGATACCGAACACCATGAAGGTGATGTTTATATCGTCATTCCAACGATTTCACTTACGATATGGAATGTGGTCAAGCAAGTGAAAAATGGCGGATTCGCTATCGGAAATTTGCGGAATGACCACTTAACTTGGATTGACTATGTGGAATGCTCTGACCATCCGGCAGTCGCCAAATCAAAAAACGATCCAGCCATCCGATCCTTTTTATATTTCACAAGTTTCGCCTGCGCAGACGTTCGTGAGCATACATGGGGTTATGAGGTCAGATGGTGTGACGTGCGTTATCGACATCGCAAGCAATACCCATTCGTTGGCGTTCTTCTTATGAATAAGAACGATGAGACCATTGGATCTTATGTCGGCTGGCTTAGCGACGAGCGATTATTGAAAAGATTGCGCATGGATACTTTTTAGTATTGACGTTAGAAAGCCCTTTGCCTCAAAATAGAGGGGGCTTTCTTTTTTTTGCCCTATATTATAGAAGAAAGTCGATTGCCCTTATGCTAAAATGATGGTTACAACAACAAAAAAAACCCAAGGCATGCCTTGGGCTTCATTTCGTCATTGTGTATTAGAAGCGATTAACGGGAGCCGCCTGACAATTGTTGCTCAGCAATTTGAACAAGCTTTTTCGTAATATAACCGCCTAGGGAACCTGCATCACGAGTTGAAACATTACCGTAGTAGCCATCTTGAGGAATTTGTACGCCCAGCTCTTGAGCAGCCTCAAGTTTCATTTGTTGTAATGCTGCAGTCGCTTGTGGAACAACAAGTTGATTTCTGCTTCCTGCCATAATGTATTTCTCCTTTCGTCCTCTGCACTTTGATGTGTGTTGCAAGCTTGCAAGCTTATTATGTGCACCATCAAAGAATCTATTCTTAAACCATTAAAATATATTGACGTTTTATTAAGGAGAGAAAACACGATGTCCAAACCGCTTTCTTTGTTCTTTTCAGTGCTAGCTATCGTATTTATGAGCGCTATGGCCATCTCCATCAGCTATAATGGTTGGCTCGTATTATTATTTGGATTGTTAAGCCTTTTCACCATAGGAGCCGGATTTATTACAAAGGCTCGCTTGCGGAGAAAAAAACAAGGCTGACGCATGGCGTCAGCCTTGAAGATACTTAAATGATTAGCCGCGAGGCGGCAGAAAGCCCATAAGTTCTTTCACGTCTGCCAGTGTACGATCTGCGACCATGGAAGCTCTTTCTGCGCCTTGCTTCAAAATTTGATGAATTTCGCCTGAGCTGCGGATTTCATTATATCTAGCTTGCAGCGGTTCTATAACCGAAACCACCTGCTCCGCAAGATCCTTCTTGAAAGGTCCATAACCTTGCCCCTCATAGCGAGCTTCGATTTCTTCAATACTCATATTCGCACAATGAGCATAAATGCTCATTAGATTGCTGATTTCAGGCTTATTAGCTGGATCATATTTAACTTCGCGGCCTGAATCAGTCGTCGCTCTGCTTATTTTTTTGCGGATGACATCCGGCGAATCAAGCAGCGCAATGTAGCTGCCTACATTTGGATTGCTTTTGCTCATTTTTTTGCTAGCGTCATCGAGCGACATTACCCTAGCGCCTACTTTCGGAATATATGGCTCTGGTATCGTGAAGTATTTGCCAAACCTTGTATTGAAACGATGCGCCAAATCACGCGTCAGCTCCAAATGCTGCTTCTGATCATCACCCACAGGAACTAAATCCGCATTATAAACGAGAATATCAGCTGCCATCAGGGTCGGATATACGAACAAGCCCGCCCCAACAGAATCTTTGCCTTCAGATTTGTCCTTGAACTGCGTCATTCGCTCTAACTCGCCCATATTGGCTAGCGTCGTAAACAACCATCCGAGCTCAGCGTGCGCACGAACATGGGACTGCACAAATACATTCGCTTTGAGCGGATCAATGCCTGCAGCTATAAATAATGCGGCTACCGCTTCCGTTTGCTCTCTTAGTGCAGCCGGTTCCTGTGGAACCGAAATCGCATGTAAATCGACGATCATGAAAAAACATTCTTCCGTATGCTGCAGCTTTACGAAGTTTTGCATGGCGCCAATGTAGTTTCCTAGTGTGAGCTGGCCGCTTGGCTGAATGCCAGAGAGTACCTTTTTCATTATGCTTCAACCTCTTTCATTTCGAATTTGATGATTCACGTCTAAAAAAACGCAAAAAATCCCCCGCCGCAAGGGACGAGGGACCGTGGTGCCACCCTAATTCGCTTATGGTACGCTTTTTTATACTAACGAAGCGCGTTATAATCCCATAAGCCTTGTTGCTCCATAACGGGGAGCGTCCGTACAAACATCTTCGGCCGCACGTGCAGCCAGTTTCCGTTCATAGGCTCCGGGGCCCATTCAGCATCGACGTTTGCACCGGTTCGCACCACCCACCGGCTCTCTGTACGCAATTCATTCGAGCTTACTTATTCCCATCATTGCATTTAAAACGATTATACATCTGTCATCGTTAATGTCAAGTGCTACGAAAGTTGTCCTATCCTGCATCGTTGCCGCATAAGCTATAGTCATAATCGTAATCCTTACATTAAGAAAGGATACTTTAAATGGCAAAATTTATTTATCGCATCGGTACACCATTGCTCGGAGTAGGTTGCTTGATTATGCTCGCCCTCATCGTTACCAATCGAGAACTTCCCACTCATCTCTTTAATATCACTAATTTGCAATCTTTCAAAATATTATTTATAAGCATTATATTAGAAGCTTTTCCATTCATCTTGCTTGGCGTGCTGTTCTCTGCTCTGCTGCAAGTATTCGTTACGGACGAGCTCATTCAAAAATTCACGCCAAAAAACCCGGTCATGGGCGTTCTATTCGGAGCTTTGCTAGGCATCTTATTCCCATTATGCGAATGCGGAATGATACCGGTTGTACGAAGGCTTATTCGCAAAGGCATGCCTGCTTATATCGGAATCGTTTATCTACTGGCCGGCCCCATTGTTAATCCGATTGTTTTTGCTTCAACCTTTGCTGCTTTTCGAACTACGCCAGAAATGGCCTACGCTCGAATGGTACTAGCCTTTGCAATCGCTGTTGTTATCGGCTTACTTCTTTATAAATTTATGCGCAGCAGCCCGCTTAAGGCAACTCAAAATTTTCATTTGATAAAGCATAGTCATACACACAGCCACAATCATTCACACAATCATGAGCATGGGACAAGCAGCACTGGATTCCGAGGACGTGTCGCCTCGACCTTATCGCATGCTTCAGATGAATTTTTCGAAATGGGTAAATATTTTATTTTCGGGGCATTGTTAACCGCAATAATTCAGACTGTTATTGATCGCAGCACGTTTGAGGCATTCGCTGATCAGCCTATATTTTCATACATTTTCATGATGGGTTTCGCTTTTATTTTATCGATTTGCTCTACATCAGATGCCTTCATTGCTTCATCTTTCAACGGCATGTTTGATTTTGGTCCGCTGCTTGCTTTTCTTGTATTTGGACCTATGATCGACCTGAAGAACACCTTGATGCTATTAACGACATTCCGTATGAAGTTTGTCTTTATACTTATTGTACTTACCGCGGCGCTAACCTTCATCGGCGCTTGGATAACGGAGGCGCTGTTATGATTCATCACCTTATACGTGCCGTCATTCTTACAGGCTTTGCTCTGTTTATCCTCTACTTGGATCGTACAGGTGAAATGGCTCTTTATATCGCTCCAAAAATGGAACTGTACGTTAAACTATCAGCGTTAGGTCTATATGCGGCAGCTATTTATCAAATATATGCAGCGATACAAAAACGTATCGGCAATCAAGCGCCGAGCTGTGATTGCGAGCATGAGCCTTCTCCATCCGTATTCAAAAACATGATCATTTATGGGTTGTTTTTACTTCCGCTGCTGCTCGGTTTTCTCATTCCGACTGGAACCCTTGGCAGCGATATCGCCTCCAAAAAAGGCATTATCCTTTCTGGGAGCTCCTCGGTAGAGGAGACTGGTGCTGGCCTCGATGCCTTTTATCCCTTTGATGGATACATCGAAGCTCATGCCGCTTACGCAAAAAAGCTTAATAGCCAGCCACTCATTAGCGTACCAGATACTCAATTTATTGAGACATTGACGACACTCGATCTATTTCGAGAGGAATTAATCGGTAAAGAAATTGAAATTTCGGGTTTTGTTTACCACGAGGAGGATATGGGCAAGGAGCGTTTTGCTGTCAGCAGATTTGCCATGAATTGCTGCTCCGCTGACGCTATGCCGTATGGACTTATGGTTTCTTGGCCAAAAGCGATGGATTACGCTGACGATGAGTGGATAACCGTAAAAGGCAAATTAACAACATCAAAGTATATGAATAGTGTAGTCATGACTCTAGAAGCACAGCGGATTGAACGAATCAAGATGCCAGAAACGCCTTATGTGTATCCTGATCTTGACTTTGGTCTATAAAAAATATGGAGCTGACGGAAGCCGTCAGCTCTTTTTTTGGTTCGTTATGACTGTTTATTGTGAATCCCATAAATCATTTCTTTTCGGATAATAGCGTGAATTCCAATTGGCCATATTGTAATTAGACTCAAAAAGTATGCTAGCCGACCAGGAATTAGCGCTTGAACGAACGGAAAAATCGTATAATATTTCGCCATGTGACCAGTCTTTCCTGAACTTGAGCGATTCAATGGCCATTTGTTTAAATGCCTGCACTTGAACAGCTGTCAGTCCCTTGTCGACCGGCTCAAACTTTCCGTTTTTGCATTCGATTGGATGATGCCTTATCCCAAATTTACCCACCGCATTGTTCCGAACATGAATTAATACTGTACCAGCAGTAGCGTTTGTCAGTTCAACTTCAAGCTGACGAAACACGAATTCAACTTGACGAGCGAGCGCTGCAGATTCCGTTTGCATACTTATTATCCTCCTTTATGAATTATTAGGCATGTGTTTCCATCTGGGTCTTATCGCATATTATATAGTCCATTTGTATCATTATCAATATAAAATTCCACTTTATTTTATTTAATTTGATATTATTCGACTATATTTATTTTTTATATACCTTATTTTTACACAATTAAATAAGAGCGCTTGAATATCCTCTTATTAAAATGAAACTTACGAACTAAAATAAAGATTTATTCCCCGTTTTAGTTTAGCAAATTTCCCTTGCGACTCATTCCTATTCAGGAGTTATGTACCATTCACACATATACCATCAATTAATAATAAAAATGTTTCCTAATCGACTTTAATGGTATCATTTTCTAATTATTGTTACACCGAAAACGTATTTAGTATTTTCCGAATAGCCGATTGCGGTCTTTATTTATATTTTTTATGAATCGACAATTATAGACCAATTTCGCACTGGGTGCTATAATATGGATATTCTAATAAAAGGAGCGCTTACATAATGATCCAATGGTACTATTCGCTTTCCGTGCGCAATAAGCTGCTGATCACTTCTTATCTTAATTTAGCAGTGTTTGCCCTAATTATGCTTGTCATATTATCAGCATCAGGCGGCTCGCTTATCGCTGGAATTATTTTTACAATCATTATGGCAATCGCTACGCTTCCACTTGTTTCCTTCATCGAAAAATCTATTAATAACTCATTTGATGAAATTAAGGGAACTGCACTTCGTATTTCCAAAGGCGACTTTACTCAAAAAATCGACACAGCGTCTTCGTCAGCATTAGGCGAGCTAGGGCATTCGTTTAACAGTATGATTGATAAACTTCGTGACATTCTTACGGAAACGACCAACATTATCCGTCATGTGTCCGATACTAGTCACAGTATTTTTGACAAAAACAATAATATTCAAATCGCGATGCAGCAGGTTGCTGCTTCCGCTAACGAGCTTGCTACTGGGGCTAACGAGATTTCCGAGGATGTTTCGGAGATGAGCGAATCCATTACCGAGATCGAAGTGAAAGTATCGGATTACGCTACTTCAACGAAAGAAATGAATACACGCTCTGAGCAAACGCTTCAGCTAGTAGATAAAGGCATGAAAGCTCTTGACGTACAAGCTGACGGCATGCGCCGCAACGTTGAGGCGACAGAGAAGGTTTCTGCTACAATTGAAGATTTAGCTCACAAAGCACGGGGGATTAGCGCAATCACAACTACCATTTCCGATTTGGCTGAGCAAACCAATTTACTCTCGCTAAATGCATCTATAGAGGCCGCAAGAGCTGGTGAGCACGGAAGAGGCTTCGCTGTTGTAGCGCAGGAAGTCCGCAAGCTTGCTGAGGAATCCAGTGCTTCCACCAAACAAGTGTTCAACCTGGTGAAGAGCATTGACGAAGGCATCAAGCAAACCATCAGCAATATGAAAATAAATGAAGAGGTCGTTAAGCTGCAAACGGAGCATATTAAGGAGTCAGAAATTGTATTTACTGAAATCGTTCAAAGTGTTCAGTTTATTACAGATAAGATTTTTGTTTTCTCCCAAGAAAGCGACGTTATGCTTGACAGTGCTCGCAAAATATCCGGAGCAATCCAAAACATTTCCGCTATTACGCAGCAATCTGCTGCTGGTACCGAGCAAGTATCCGCTTCTATGAATGAGCAAATCGCATCCGTACAAGCGGTAGTTGAAGAAACTGAACGTATGCGTACAATGGCAGCTCAGCTATTAAGAACCATTAATGTTTTCAAAATGAAATAATCGAGTTTGTGATCGGTAGGTTATAAACCAAAAAAAAAGACCATAATTCTCCCATTGAAAAATGGATGATTATGGTCTTTCATATTATTTAGGCTTGCTGCTTACTCCGATATGCTTCACGCTGCTCTACCCGAGCACTTTCTTTCAGCCTCGGACAGGTAAAACAATAATATCCGCCATCTACGAGGTAATATAAGCAGCATGCTGATTTCAACCGAACCTGCTTTTCTTTGTCACCCATTGACTCTGTCATTCGGAATTTCACATCAAGCGGATTTTTGCTTCTGCCGAAGATAACGCCATCAAGCGATTTAACCAAATCAAAATTGCTCGTAATGCTGTGCTTCACCTGCTCGTCTTCTTCGGCATCCATCATTCTGTCGTAGCCGTATGCAAGCGAGGTAGGAAGCTGACTCCAGAGCATGCCGACTTGCAAAGTTCCAACCTTCGCAATTGTTTCAAAAACAGGACGGATTGTATGCTCAAAAAAACTGCTGAATTTATCCTTTACCCAAATTGCTTGCTCTTCCACAGGTAATGGAGCGGCTAGTAATTCAAAGTTATGTAAATGGAAGCTGACAGCATAATATTCATGATTATTATATTCAGCTTTATATAATTGAATCGTTAAATTGTTTAGAGATAAATCTGGCGCTTGTTTCAATGCGGACAACGTATAAATTAAACCCAACATAGGACCACGAAACCATCCTGCCATGTATACTTCCCCTACGGAAGGATCCATGCCTTTAACTAGCGGTGTATAGAACTCTAATAATTGCTTCAATTTATCTTCATTTAATAAATCAATTGCAGGACAGCTAAACACAAGATTTTCTCGCTTATTTACCGTTAAATCATAGCTGTTCTCCAACATCGCAAGCAACGCTTCATTCATTGATGTTCTCGTCCTTCCATAACATTCATGTACAATAATAAACGATACATTTTATTATACAACGGACGAAAATGATTATCAATTGCAATTAATTATTGCATCGTAACGGATAATTCACCAAGCTGTTCGATTTCTACCGTTACAACATCACCTGATTTCAAATACACCCGTTGATCCCTCGGGTATCCAATTACAACCCCTTCCGGCGTCCCTGTCAAAATGACATCACCAGGCAAAAGCGTCATATGCTTGGAGATATAACTAATAATGGACCGACAAGAAAAGATCATATCTTCCGTATTCGATAGCTGCTTCTGTACACCGTTCACGCGGCAAGAAATGGTGAGCTTATCCGGATCATTTACTTCCTCTGCCGTTACGATATAAGGTCCAATTGGTGCAAATCCGTCGCAGCTTTTGCCAAGCATCCACTGTGATGTACGACGCTGCAAATTCCTCGCCGACAAATCATTTGCACAGCTATAGCCAAAAACGTAATCGAGCGCATCAGCTTCTTCGATGTTTTTTGCTGCTTTTCCTATAATGATCGCAAGCTCCGCTTCGTAATCCACCTCATTGCTCGTATGCGGCAGCTCAACTTTATCGTCGTGAGCACTGAGGGAATTGGCAAATTTATTGAACAAAATAGGAGAGGTTGGAATTTCAGCTTTCGTCTCCTCTGCATGTTTGCGGTAATTTAGCCCTACACAAATAATCTTTTGCGGGTTCGTAACAACTGGTGCATAGGTGAAACTTGAATCATGAGGCACATACATGTGGTTGGCATTTGCTGCAGTTGCCTTTATAACCGCTTCAAGCTGTGTTAATGCCGCTTCCCCACCTGCAATAGCTTCTTCTATAGATAATGGCGCTGAAATACCCGCTGCTTGTGAGGCCGCTACAATATCTATAATCCCTAAGTCAACCTTTACGCCAAGTTTCAATTGATTACCTTGCTTATACTGCAATAGCTTCATTAAACATACCTCCCTGTCTTCAAATGGTGAACTATATTTATCTTAAGCCTCTCTTTTTTTAATGTAAAGCGCATGAAAGTATGCGGCATGGGTAAAATAGCGGCACGACTTGTTTACAATCAATCATGGGGACTGATGCAGATGTGGAAAACACCACATGAAAAATGGATGACTGTGGCAGGAATCGCTTTAATCGGCTGTATGCTGCTTAACATATCGACCGATTCATGCGCAGCAGCTGCCGATAAGCAGCAGACAGAGCAGTACAAACCAGCTAAGGAAACAAAAAATCGACAACCGGCTGTCGTGTCTTGGGATAAGCTCCATAAGCAATTTCCCAATGCCTTTCTACTAAATGGGCCTCGTAATAAGAAAAGAATTGCACTTACGTTTGATGATGTGCCCGATCCAAGATATACGCCAGCTATATTGGATATATTGGCTGAGCATGATGTTTGTGCTACATTTTTTATTGTGGGTAATCGTGCAGCCAAATACCCATCTCTAGTTAAACGAATACATAACGAAGGTCATATTATCGGGAATCACTCTTATGACCATGCCGTTTTTTCCAAACTTACTTTATCGAACTATCAGAAGCAAATTTGGCGGACGGACACCATTATAAAAAATATAATTGGATATTCCCCGCATTTTATTCGACCGCCGTACGGAGAGTTGCTGCCTCAACAAATAAGATGGAGCAAGCAGGCTGGTTTTGTTATCGTCAATTGGGATGTGGATTCCGTCGATTGGAAAAACAATCCCAGCAGTGCTTTGGTGTTGCAAAATATTAGAAGCACACTCCAGCCTGGATCGATTATTTTACAGCATGCAGGAGGAGGTATCGGCCAAAACCTATCGGGCACGGTTAATGCACTCCCGAAGCTCATCCATTTATTGCAAAGCAAAGGGTATGAGCTCGTTACACTGCCTGAGCTCATAGGACAATCCGCAGCTCGTTGAATTTACGATACAAAAAAAAGGCAATTCCTCATGAAGAGTGAATTGCCTTTTCTATAGATCTGCTTATTCTAAAATAAATACTTTCACGTTTTGGATACCAAAAGACATGGCTTGGCTCGTTACACCTGGTACAAAAATATCAACTCGGTTGCCTTTAATAGAACCGCCAATATCCGTTGCTGTTGCAATCATTCCGCCTTGAGGCAAACCATTATAAGAATATCCTGTCACATAAAGCTTGGTGCCAAGAGGTATCATTTTCGGATCAACGGCAATCGTACCAACCTTGAGCTTATCACCAAAGTAATCGACTGCTCCCCACTTGCCATTCTCAGATGCTGCTGCTGTGTAAGCCGTAGCTTGTACGAGAAGAGCTTTCGAGTAAGCGTATTCTTTACCATTCATAGCAGTAACCGTTTTTGAGGAATCTGCTGTTGCAGCATTCATCGTTACTGGTTTCTTCTTAGCAGAAGCTTCAGTGGAAGGTATCGTAAGCTTTAAACCTTTATATAAGTTAAGTGGATCAATCTTGGGATTAGCTTCCATCAGTGTATCCAAAGGTACACTGTACTGCTTGGATAGCTTCCAGAATGTATCATTGTTATTCGTCGTATGTGTTTTTGAAGCTGCACTTACCGTTCCAGCGGCCATCATAACGGATAATCCTACTACTGCTGCTGCTAATGTACGTTTTTTAAACATAGGGTAAATCCTCCTGTGCGTTTCCGAAGTTTCACAACTTCGATAACGTTATTATAAAACTTGTTAAGGGCGGCAGACCGCCCTTAACGTACTGCTTTTTGTCTAAGGTTTGATGAAAGACTAGCCGATAAACATTTGAACCCATTCGCCGTTTACATAACCAACGCCGATTTTTGTAAAGTTACCGCTAAGAATGTTTGCTTTGTGACCTGGACTATTCATCCAAGCAGTCATAACGTCTTGTGGCGTTTTTTGACCGGAAGCAATGTTTTCACCAGCATAAGAATAAGTCACTCCGAAAGAACGCATCATATCAAATGGAGATCCGTATGTCGGCGACGTATGGCTAAAGTAGTTGTTAACGTCCATATCTTTTGCTTTCTCTGTAGCTACCTTTGTAAGCAAGGTATCGCTCTTCAAAGCGGACAAACCAGCTTTCGCACGTTCCTTATTAACTAAGTCGACAACTTGCGATTGATATGCACTCAAATTGGTATTTCCTGTGTCGGTACCAGTTCCCGGTTTCGTTACTGTGCCTGTACCAGTTCCCGGTTTCGTTACTGTACCTGTACCTGTACCAGTTCCCGGTTTCGTTACTGTACCTGTGCCAGTTCCCGGTTTCGTTACTGTGCCTGTTCCAGTTCCTGGTTTTGTTACTGTACCTGTGCCAGTTCCCGGTTTTGTTACTGTGCCTGTGCCAGTTCCTGGTTTCGTTACTGTACCTGTGCCCGGCTTAGTTGTTCCTGTATTACCATCTGTTGTTGGCCATTTAATGAAACTGCCATTCAAAAGCTTGCTAACATCTATTCCATATTTATCACCGATCTGTTTGATCGTATCTTGGCTAATGAGACATGGTTGTTGGAACGTGGAGAATGTTTTCACAGCCGGTGCTGCACCTGCCGTTGGAGCCGTAAAACCTGCGCCGATCACCGTTGCTGCGATTATGCTAGCGACACCTACACGTATTGGTTGCATCTTCATGAATGAGTCCTCCTAATAAGATAAGTTTTTTATAAAAAAGCGTCTGACGATTGAAGCTTCCTCAGCTGCGCATTCGTTTTGTTTGCGCATCGTTCTTCCCGACGCCACTTATCTTACCATGGGGTTTTTGGTGTTTCATGACACAAAAACTGGTAATGATGCGAAAATAGCCAGTAAAACTGCACCATTACTGCTTTATGAGAATATGCTCATCACGGTTTTTTACTGTTTTTAGAGCTGCCCGCTAGCTTTTCGAAGCTCATTTGCGAGCCGATGAATTTCATCTTTCTCTGCTTTAGTGCTTGCTGCAAACCATGCTGGAGAGAGCCAAGTAGAGATGATTTTATTCGCATCTGCTGCGTTCATATCAACATCCCTCCAGTCGCGAACAAGTTCTAAGAAAGCAGTTTTGTTAACTGAACTTCCCGGACAGGTTTTCGCTGGACTGAAATCGCGATGGAACATAATTTGATTATGAGGCAGCTTCCACATGGCAGCAATTTGATTAGTAAGCTTAACAGCTGTAGCAAGTTGAGCTCCTTCCAGCTTCTCGGCTCCAATATCAAAATTACCGATCATCTCGAACATAAACGGATGTATGCGATCGGGATCAGAGTCGTTGTAGCCAACAGCAGAAGCCGGAGCCTCCAGAAGCGAGCGCCCCTCCCATATATAGCCGTCAGGATCGATCGTTGCATGCTGGGCAATATCGCCCCAATTTTGTGTGATCGCATGAAACCGCCACATTCCTTGTATAATCTTCATTTTATTTGCAGCTCTGCGATAATCCGCAATGGTCGGCTTCCATGTGCCATGCACATGAATCTGCGAAAACTTTACTTTTGACACGTATAGCTTCAAATAATCAACATACTCGGCAAAAGTAAACCTTTGAAAATTTTTGCGTTCTACAACCATTCCGTATCGCATCCTCTCGATAAACAATTGCTATATTCTATGCTTTAAATGGATGAATCGAGACGGCAAGCATATAAAAAAACAAGCCATGGAAAATGCCCACAGCTTGCTTATCATTGAATAGATTCTATATGCTTTTGCTCTTGCTTATCGGTTGCCTAGTTTGAAATTACCTGTATCCGACTCCAGGTCAATCTTAATATCACCGCTGCCGATCATTCCTTCTACATACGTATCGGACTCCTTATTAAACGAGAAGCCATCCCATTCAACATCCGTGTTTCCGGTATCCTTCTTGATGTTAATGGCTGCGGAGACAGGATCTTTGTCTACATTAATGATGATATTGCCCGTATCAGTCTTAACTGCAATATCGTTTAGCAATTCGTCAGACTCCACACGCACATTCCCAGTGTCTGTTTCGCCTTTCAAGCTGCCTTTTCCATCTGTCAAAGTAATATTTCCTGTATCTGTTTTAAAAACAAATTCCTTAGTCACATAATTCGATAATTTCAGATTGCCGGTATCTGATTTTAAATTCAATTTGTCCGCTTCCAGCTGATCAATCACAATATTGCCGGTATCCGTCTCGATATTAATGGAGTCCCAAAGCTTTGCTGGCAGTTCTACCGTCATCTTCAGGTTGATGATACTAATACCTATAGAAAATCGATCCTTCGTATCTCCCTTGATATAAAGCGTGTCTCCCTTTGGAATAGCTGTAAATATAATATCCTCAACAAGTTTTTTGCTTACGTCTCCCTCTAGCCGTACCTTAATATCATTTGATGTACCAGGCGTTAATGTGACATTAAACGTATCGGTTTCCGTCTTGATCGATCGGATGGCCGACGCATCAACACTTTTCTCCTGTAAATAAGTTTCCCCCTGAAACTTTGTTACAATATCATCCTTATCGAATACAAAAAACGCGCAAAGCACTCCTATACCTAATAAAACTAAAGCTACAGCCGCCAATTTTCTCATTTATTATTCCCCTTTACAATTCTTGTGTTGAATTTCAAATATTTTAAAGTCATCTTATAGAAGGAAGTTGTGAGTGCCTTTAAGCCGATGATGAGTAAAATCGTAATGGAAGTGGTAATCAAGCCTATTGTTAATGCCTGTGGCTTAGTGAATGTGCCGTTCCACAAGCTCTCTACCACGATTCCGATACCTCCAACGCCAATCCCTAAAGCCGACGCCCATAAAGCGATAATGACCCCCGCCAAAGCCAGATAGGGACCTAGAACGAAGATGATATTGAATAAACCAAGGCTTGCTGTTGCAAATACTGCTTTTGAGAGTTTTCCGAAGCCCTTGTTCGTCTCTGCCTGACCGACCCGGTATCCCAGCAATAGTTCATTCGCAATCATTCGCGGATCTCCAAGCTCACTTGCCGCTTGCTCCTCGCTTTGACCATTCTCAACCGCTTGTTGAAAATGAAGGTAATAATCGTACAGCCATTCCTTACGCTGCACCTCTGGTATTACTTTGAGCATGCTCTCAAGCTCCAACATATATCGATCTCTTGTCGTCATGGTCTTAAACCTTCCTCTACAATTTCATTTACGGATTGTGTGAAACTTTCCCATTCTGCAATTAATCTGCGCATATGACTCCAGCCCTCTGCTGTTAATTGATAGTACTTCCGAGGCGGGCCTTCTGTGGACTCCTTCAAGTACGTAGAGAAATAACCATCCTGTGTCAATCTGCTTAGTAAAGGATAAACGCTGCCTACTGCTACCTCGAACTTTTCGGAAATTTTAACAGCTAACTCATAACCGTATCGATCTCCTCTTGTCGCGAGTACAAGGACGCATATTTCAAGCACGCCCTTTTTAAATTGAATGTTCATTTCGTGTCCTCCATCATTGAAGTTCTAGTTCATCGGTATTGTATGTGGAAAGATACTAATCATAACTTACTATTAATTAATGCAGTATAGCTTCGTATAGTTATTCCTTCTTCTGTATAATTTACCACACGCTATTCTATAATGCAAGATAGTGTGCAAAAAAGAATACCTCCAACCTGAAGGCTTATGCGCGTCGGTCGAAGGTATTCCTGTACATTAATTTACGCTTATGAATTTTCCTGTTGCTTGTGACTCGAATGCACTCAAAATGACTTTCAAAGAAGCACGACCATCTTCACCGCTTACAGCAGGCGTTGTGTTCGTAAGAATGCTTTCCAAGAAGGCATTGACTACTCCGCTTGTCTCTTGCTTATCGTTAGTCGAGATTGCGCCAACTTTATGCTTCTCAACCGTTCCGTTGCGCAATTCTACAATCACTTGATCATCAGGATGCGTACCGATTTTCATTACGCCGTTCTCACACCACAAAATTGTGCTGTTGTCCTCACCCTTGTAGTAAGTCCAGCTAGCTACAAGCGTACCGATTGCGCCACTCTTCATACGTAGCAAGCATGATGCATTATCATCAACTTCAGTACCCTTCTTATCAAGCGTGCCAACAAATCCAGCTACTTCTGAAACTTCGTCGTCAAGCATCCAGCGAATAAGATCGGATTTATGAACGCCTAGATCGCCCATTGCGCCCATAATTGCTTCTGGCTTACGGAAGAACCAGCTGTTTGCGCCATCGATGCTCCAGCCATCCGGACCTGGGTGACCAAAGGATGTGCGGAATGTAAGCACTTTGCCTAGAATGCCTGATTGCAGTACTTGCTTTGCTTTTATATGAGGAGGCATGAAGCGTTGGTTATGTCCAACCATCAAGTGAACGCCGTTTTTCTTAGCTGCTTCGATCATCGCTTCTGCTTCTTCGTCAGTTACAGCCATTGGTTTCTCAACAAGGACATGAGCGCCAGCATTAGCTGCCGTAATGGACATTGGAGCATGCAATGCATTTGGCGTACATACGCTCACTGCATCAGGTTTAATTTCTGCAAGCATCGTTTCAAAATCAGCAAACGCTTTGCCGCCATGCAAATTTGCATAAAGTTCTGCGCGCTCGATAATTGGATCTACGAATGCAACGAGCTCAACATTATCATGCGCCGCATATTCCGGGATGTGACGGTATTTCGAAATGGATCCGCAACCTACAACTGCTACACGTACTTTTGACATGAATATTTTCCCCTGTCTATTATTAATTAGATTATTTGCTCAAAAAATTTGATTTCAACCATTCCATGCTTTCTGCAACAGCTTCCAGCGGAGGATTCGCACATGTGTCCTGCTCAACAATAATCCATTCTACAGATGCTTTCGATGCAGCATCAATAATAGGAAGAAGCGGCAAGTCGCCACGACCAAGCTCTACCGTATCGATTTGTTGACCCTTCTCACCTGCGCGGAAGTCCTTCAGATGTAGAAGCGGCAAACGTCCTGCGTATTTCGCAATGTAAGCAAGTGGATCTACACCGGAGTATTGTACCCAGCCAATATCCATTTCAACTTGTAGGTATTGCGGATCAATCCGCTCATACAAAGCGTCAAATACGATTTGGCCATCGATTTCAACTTCAAATTCGAATTCATGATTATGATAAGCAAAAGAAATGCCTGCTTCGCGGAAACGCTTTCCATACTCTTCAAATTTCACAAGATGTCCGCGCCATGCTTCTGTATCACGAGCATCAACCGGCAACCAAGGACAAATTGCATATTTAGCTCCAATAGTTTGAAGATAAGCTATTTCCTCATCTAGATTACCTTCAAGCAGATGCAAGCCAATGTGGCTGCCGATTGCTTTCAAGTTCAACTCCTGCAGCAGGTCGCGCATGTCTTCGGCTTTGATATCGCCGTATCCTGCAAATTCTACGCCTTCATAACCCATAGCAGCAACTTTACGAAGCGTACCTTCAAAATCTTGTGCGGTAGCGTCTCTTAACGTGTACATCTGTAAACCAATATTCATTCGTGACATGTGAGCTGCACTCCCTTATATTTATTATTTGTTGTATTTGATTTTGTTTTCTGATCTTTATTATATCGACAGTCATAAGCGAAAACTAGCTATATTATTAGTCTTTTCTTATGCGATTTTGGCTTATGCTTGTACAACAGTACAAAAAAAGGGGTAGCTTTGGGCCTAGCCTCCAAATGGCTGTGGCAAAGCTACCTCTTTATTTTTTAGATATGAATAGTAAACTCAAGCTGCTTAGGTCCACCTGCAATGTGTATAACCGTATCATTTACATCAGCTTTTACGCCCTCTACCGATCGAATAAGCCCAAGACCCTTCAGTGCCAACGATAACGGTTTGCCGCTGCCCTCCATTTGAACAGTAATCGCTTCACCTTGGCGGCTCACCGATATCGTCATTTCTGTTTCGCCTTTAATAGTACGAACTGTAGTTGCGGCAGTTGCTCCGTCTTCTAGATTATAAAGCTCAAACTGAACGCCATCCGCGTAATCATAATCTGGTCTAACATCATTTGCTCCAAGCGCAATAATTGAATTTGGACGTACGAACAATGGAAGGCTAAAGAAATCATACTTTTCTTTACGCCATGATCCGCCCTCTACAATTTCACCGGACAGCAAATGTGTCCATTTTCCTGCAGGCAAATAATAAGTAACATTACCCTGCTCGTTAAAAATAGGAGCTACCAGCAATGAATCGCCAAGCATGTATTGACGATCAACCATTTCGCTGGTCGGATCTTCAGGGAATTCAAGCACCATGGCACGCATCGAAGGCAAACCAAGTTCGGTAGCTTGAACAGCCGTGTTGAACAAATACGGCATGATACGGCATTTCAGCTTCGTGAAGAAACGCGTTACATCTACCGCTTCCGTATCGTATGCCCAAGGCACCCTGTACGATTTGCTTCCATGCAGGCGGCTATGGCTGGACAGCAAGCCAAATGCTAACCAACGTTTGAATACATGCTCTGGCGCAGTATTCTCGAATCCGCCAATATCGTGGCTCCAGAAGCCGAAGCCTGACATACCAAGCGACAGACCGCCGCGCAAACTTTCTGCCATGGATTCATAATCCGCATAACAATCGCCGCCCCAATGTACAGGAAATTTCTGACCGCCAGCCGTAGCTGAACGTGCAAACAGAGCTGCTTCGTTTTTGCCAAGCTTCTCTTCAAGCACTTCAAATACAACTTTGTTATAAAGCTGAGTGTAATAATTGTGCATTTTCATCGGATCGGAGCCGTCAAAGTAAGCCACATCTGTTGGGATGCGCTCACCGAAGTCGGTTTTGAAGCTATCAACGCCCATATCGACTAGCTCACGCAAATAGCTGGCGTACCACTTGCATGCTGCGGGGTTCGTGAAATCAACAAGCGCCATTCCAGGCTGCCATAAATCCCATTGCCATACGTCTCCACTTGGTTTTTTCACCAAATAGCCATTTCGTTTGCCTTCCTCGAACAAGCGCGAGCGCTGCGCGATGTATGGATTGATCCACACGCAAATTTTAAGTCCCTTTTCTTTCAAGCGTGACAGCATTCCGACTGGGTCTGGGAATACCCGCTCATCCCATTTAAAGTCTGTCCAATGGAACTCACGCATCCAAAAACAATCGAAGTGGAACACATGCAAAGGCAGATCGCGTTCTGCCATGCCGTCAACAAAAGAATTAACTGTTGCTTCATCATAGTTAGTCGTGAATGAAGTTGTAAGCCATAATCCAAAAGTCCATGCTGGCGGCAAAGATGGCTTGCCTGTCAAATCCGTATATTTATGAAGAACATCCTTCATGCTAGGACCATCGATAATGAAATATTCGAGTGACTCCCCTGCCACACTGAACTGTACCTTCTTTACTTTCTCCGAAGCGATCTCAAATGATACGAGCTCTGGATGATTGACGAATACGCCATAACCCTTATTTGTCATGTAGAAAGGAATATTTTTGTAGGATTGCTCGGAGCTTGTGCCTCCGTCTTTGTTCCAGAGATCGACGACTTGTCCATTTCTTACGAATGGCGTAAAGCGCTCACCCAAGCCGTATACCCACTCGCCAACGCCAACATCCAATTCTTCGCGCATATAGGTATTGCCGTTATCTTCTTTAATGTAGGCCATCGATTTTTGCGTGCTGCCCGTAATGCGCTCGCCCCCGCGATAGAAATCCACTGCCCATACTGGTCCTTTGCGTATATGAACGCTGAGACTTCCGCTTGTTAGAACAGCTTCCTCATCGTTTTCTTCTATAACAACATGATCGCCGGTTTGTGAGGACAACTCAAAGACTGGACCACGTTCCCTAACTCCAGCATGATGCACGAGCTTAACGCCGATAATGCCTGGCAGCGGAGAATGAAAATGTACCGTTAATAACATCGTATCCAGCATATTTGATCGATTATAGATAGGCTGTGGCGATGCATAAGCAGTCAGCTTGCCATCCTCATGCTCGAAATCATGGACCTGTACGGCCCCTAATATTTTGTATTCATCACGAATGAGCCAGTTGCCGTCTGTAAATTTCATGGACTGAACCAACTTTCCTGTTTAGTTTTATTTGCAATCCTATATATTTGCATTATACTGATAATTAATCGAATAATTCTAACAGAATAATGCTCATCTATAGCACTATTTTGACGATACGCCTCTAATGATTAGCAACTAACTCGCATCTAGCACTGGAGGCCTTCCAAAATGGATCAAACAACTAGGCATGCCTTAAAAGAAGACCGGCTGCATGGCGACAATATGTTCCCGCTTGCCGCCTACTGGATTGAACATGAAGAGGCTGGCATCCCGGTTCTGGACTGTCATTGGCATGCAGAAGCAGAGTTTTTCTATGTGCTTGAAGGTGAAGTGCTGTTCCAGATTGATACCGATTATTTCATTGTAATAGCAGGCGAGGCTGTTTTTATAGACGGTGGCGACATCCATGCTGGACATGCACGAGGAGTTACAGCCTGTTCTTTTTGCGCAATCGTGTTCGACACTCATTTGCTCGCCAGTGCCAGCTACGATGCCGTGCAGGAGCGCTTTATCTCACCGCTTCAGGATAAGAAAAAAACGTTTCCTAGACATATTCAGCCAAAAACGGATTGGGAAATAGCGCTGCTTCAGCATTTGCAATGCATTATGAAGGTATGTCAAAGTCAGCAGCCTGGTCATGAGACCGCGGTGAAGGGGCACTTTTATTTAATGCTTCATGAAATTGCCGCGCAAAATAAGTTTTGCAACCGCAGCGAAACAAGCAATGCCGACTCTACAAAAATTGACAGACTAAAGACCGCCATAGTCTATATGCAGAATCATTTCCAACGTCCTATACGGATAGCAGAAATCGCTGACCAAATTCCGATGAGCGAAGGACAATTTTGCCGCTTCTTCAAGACCATGACCAGACAAACGCCAATTGAGTATTTGAATGCTTATCGAATTAGACAAGCAACGGAGCTACTTCTGAAGCCAGAGCTTAAAATTTCAGCTGTGGCGCTTGATGTCGGATTCGATCATATTAGTTATTTCGTCAAAGTATTTCGCAAAATGATGAAATGCACGCCTTCCCAGTTCCGCAAAAAACAGCTTGAAACGTCGGATCGTCGTCCATAATAAGAAAAATCGTGTATGATTTGGTCTTTTACGCAAAAGTTACAGCTTTGTAACCAAATACTCACCGAATTTTAAGAATTATTTAATAATTGTACGTTACACTATAAAAAAAAATCCTTCGCGGGATGGAGGTCCATACTATGAAAACGATGCTGATGTTCCAAAATAAAACGATACCTGTTTATTTAACAGATACAAATAAGCAAGCTATTGAGAAATTGACCGCAGTACTGAATCGTAAACTCACAACAGGCAAAAACGCGCTTAAAACATGTATCAAATCATTAATTAGCGTAGAAATTGTAGGCAGTGAGGCAACGCTTCATTCTTATTTCGAACGTGACACTCTAACCATTTCCCTATATTAATCCAATCTTCTCATATAACGAAATACGAAGTGGGTGATCCTTATGGTCTGTACAGGCCATTAGGATCACCCGCTTTTTTTTATTTAATAACATCCATACACATTGACTAGTAAACATTTGAGTTGTGTAATTAACTTTTGAATTATATAATGTTAGCAAAGAAAACGGAATGAGGAACGATAGATGAACATAGAGGTTAACAGCCGAAATATCAAGTTTCTTGAATGTTTTTCATCGGACACGAGAGTGAAAATCATTGAATTATTAAATATTAAGCCGATGAACATTAAAGAAATAGCTGAAGCGCTTGGCATTTCGTCGGCAATCGTTACTAAACATATTCAGAAACTAGAGGAAGCATCCATTATAACGACAGAGAGTGTACCAAGTACGAGAGGACGTCAAAAAGTGTGCCATCTCACACTGGATTCAGCTACGCTGCAATTCCGTGTGAAGGAGCAGACCGTCCAAAATAGGTATGCCGTATCCATACCTATTGGTCAGTATTCCTCTTACGAGGTAAAACCTACTTGCGGACTAACATCAGACACCAAAATTATCGGCATGGTTGATGATCCTCGCTACTTCTCCGACCCTGAGCATGTTAAAGCATGCCATCTGTGGTTTGGAAGCGGCTATATTGAATATCGCATTCCCAATTACTTAGTTGGAAAGCAATGCGCAAAAAGCATTTCCATATCGCTTGAAATTTGCTCGGAAGCACCCTCCTATAACGAAAACTGGCCTTCCGATCTTTCATTTTATATCAATGATATCTTTTTGGGAGTTTGGACATGCCCAGGGGACTTTGGAGCAGTAAAAGGTGTATATACGCCAAGTTGGTGGGACCTCGGGACTCAGCATGGCTTGCTGAAACAAATTACCATCGACTCGGAAGGCTCCTTCATCGATGGCATTCGTATGTCTGATCGGACGATTACAGATCTTGCTGTAGGTTTCGGAGATGATATTAGATTCCGTATTTGTGCCCCAGAGACCGCAACCCACAGCGGAGGATTAAGCATGTTCGGCAAGCAATTCGGCAATTATGATCAGGACATTCAGGTTTACGTCGCTTATTAGCAGCTTGGTCGACCAAACATATGCCGCATTTATAGATGATATGGACATATTTTTGGATAAGGCTGGCTGTCAAATGCGTATGCGCAGCAAAAAGCAGGGGATGCACCTGTTAGTGCATCCCCTGCTTTTTGCTTATTTCTATAAGAATGATCACTATTGCGTTGTTGTCGTCTGCTGCTCTTGCTGCCTTGGCTGTCTACCGCCAGCTCCGCCGCCGAAACCACCAGTGCGAACGGTAATGGATTCTGCAACCTGAGTATCGTCTGTTAGCATAATAGACAAAATATCATCGGCTTTTAGATCAGCCAGCGCTATTTCCTTCTCCACCATTTGTTCATTCTCGAAGGTGACTGTAATGATTTTGGTCGTATCTGTCACCTGAATGTCCACCGTCTCGTCAGTGAACATGGCGTCCATATTCATTCTGCCGCCTTCAGGAGCAGTTCCATCCCCAGCGGGTGCTTGCGGAGGTTCACCATCTGCTGGCATTTCACCGCCTTCTGACGGTTGTTGTCCCTCACCGACTGCTGGCATGCCGCCAGTACCGTCACCTTGCGCCGGACCACCTTGTCCCATAGCCGATTTATAAAGGGTAATCGTTTGACCTTCCACCGATTTCACTTTTCCCATCAAATCCGCTTGTGCACCCATCTGGCCCATACCCGCTCTGGCTCCATTCCGCTGTACTTTGCCCTGAGCATCCACTTGCTGATCGGAAGAACCTTGTTCATCCTGAGCTCCGCAGCCTGCCAAAGCAGCAGCGATAACAACAGCGCTTAGCATCACTTTCCATTTGTTCATATCGTTCATCTCCTGCGAATATGTAATGAATAGCTTCTATTCATACGATTCTAGCATTCGAATATGAACATGAGATGAACGGGAACTCAAGCGGAAATTAACCTTCCTGAGAAAGCGGATTCCGCTTCCAATTGCCTGATATAAATAGAAACGTTCCGATCCATCCGCAAATAGAAGCAATAATCAGCAAGAGTGATAGAGATACACTATGCGAAAGCGATGTGCTTAAAGTCGGCCCAATCGTTCCCCGAATACCAAAAAGCATCAAATGCAGCCCAAAAACCATCGCTTCCCGGCCAGGCGCCAGTCGGAAGACAAATGCCAATATACCGATATCCCAAATCGCTTCCCCAATTCCTTGTATCGCATTGCCGGTTATGACTGCAGCATAACTGCCCCAAAGTCCATATAACATCGGCACTATAGCATAAGCTGCAATGCCGCATAACAGCGTATATTTAATATCTATTCGATCGATCATCCAGCCCGCTATCCAGAACGTAAGCAGCAAGGCCGTAAAATAAGCGACACGAGCATAACCGATCTGTAAGTTGGACAGATGAAGCACATCCACCTGTATAATCTGATACAACGGATTAGCAAACATATTGCCAAATCCAGTAAGCGTAGTCGCAGCTAGAAAAACAGCCAGCGTTCGATTTTCTTTAATCAGCTTCCATTGCTCCTGAAGCGGAAACCGGCTCGTTTTTTTCAGTGAAGCAGGTTTATCAGGTGCCTTCTGAACAGGCAGCCTCAGCGTATTAAATAGTCCTATAGAGAGAAAACCCGCAATGGAAGCCGCAATGAGTGGTCCAGACGGCCCAAAAGCATCGGACCAGCTTCCAACAAAGTAAGCAAGCGGGATCATGATGATTCCCATTGCCACCCGTACATACCCCATTAGCCTTCCGCGCAAATCAGAAGGATACATCCGCGATACCAATGCGGCATACGCAGGAGCCTGAATGCCCATTAACAGTTGAAATAGCAGCGCAGCCACTACATATAAGGAAGGATAAGCGAAAAACGCTGGCAATAGCAGAAGCAATCTGCCGATGGCATTAGGGATGACGACGAACGGTTTTGGGTTATTCGCTTTCTCAATCCAAGACGCCCAAAAGGGCGAAAACAGTAAACCAACTGCAGGTGCTGCTGATAATAATCCAACTTGGAAATTGCTTGCTCCTTGTTGAATCGCGAATGCAACATAAAACTGGTTCATAACGACATTAAATAAGCTGAACAGACAAGACGCACCTAAATCAATGCGGGCATTTCTCCATACATTTGCAGTCATTGGCATACCGAACTTCATGATTCGCGAACTTTCCTTGGCCTCGGATTCCATTTGGGCAGCTACCTTCTTCTCTAGGTTGATGATATACGCACGGAGGACCCTTTGCGCAGCAAAGGATCCTCTCAAGCACTACATTCGATAGGATATTACTACACTCCTAACTTTTTGTACAGCATTAGTTGATCAGAAAAAAATGCGCTTCCATTAACCGTTATCACGTTCGGTTCTTTCTAATATTCCAGGAGTATGATAGACTTTTTCTCAAACGGTTTTAGTCAATTTTTTAAATCATTGGAGGGTACTACGTGAGTATAGCAATAGGAATTGATATTGGCGGAACAAAAATAGCATTTGGCTTCGTAGACGAGCAAGGAAACGTTATCGCTAAAGGTTCATTAAAAACGGATCTCCAGATCGCTCCCGCAGACATGCTTGCACAAGTTGCTGACGCGGTAAAGCAGCTGGCCGAGCAAAATGGATTATCACTTGAGACGCTTAAGGGTGTCGGCGTAGGTGCGCCCGGCCCGCTTAATACAATAAAGGGCGAGCTAACTTGCCCGCCAAACTTAAAAAGCTGGTGGGGCTTCCCCGTTGTAGAAACATTGAAGTCACATCTGCCGCTTCCGATTAAAATGGAGAACGATGCAACCGCTGCTGCCCTTGCTGAGAAATGGGTCGGAGCTGCACAGGATTCCGAGCATTTCATCTTTATTACGATAAGCACTGGCATTGGCGCCGGCATCTTTATGCATGGCAAGCTGCTGACCGGATCAACGGGCAATGCCGGTGATGCCGGATTTATGATTATGGACCAAGCCGGCACACCATGGGAAGTAGTCGCCTCCGGCACAGCTGTTGCTCGTCAAGCGACAGAGCTGCTTGGCCGAGACGTTTCTTCCAAAGAAGCATTTGAGCTGGCAGCGCAAGGTGACCCACAAATGTCCGAGCTGGTTAACAGTGTATTTAAAACGATCGGCATGGGCTGCGTATCGCTTATCAATATTCTAGATCCAAACAAAATCGTAATCGGCGGTGGCGTCTCACAAGTAGGCGAATCCCTATTTGCAGCCGTAAGAGACTATGTATCCAAAAACGCGCTTAACCCATCAGGCAGGGAAACCGCTATCGTTCCCGCACTGCTGCAGCAGGACGCAGGATTAATCGGCGCTGCCGCATTAATTCAACAAGCTTACTAAGACGACTGAACTTAAAAAAGAAAGAGCTGCAGTTCGAGGATACAAGCCCTGAACGGCAGCTCCTTTTTGTGTGGTGATAGGTACCTGATAATTGATATTACTGTTTTCAATCATTGGTTTAGGAGGAAAAACTTATGGGGATAGAATGGTACGATAGGATTGCAAGAAGAAATGGCGGATATCGAAGCAATGCCATATTTACGATCGACGGCATTTCTGCTGAGCAAATATTTGAAGAAAGGTTAGTCGAAATGTTGCCTGCCTTTCATTCCGTTCTAGATGCGGGGTGCGGACACGGTGATTTTACACTAAAGATGTCACGCCATGCTAAGTCGATTATAGGGTTTGACAATTCAATCGAAATGATTAAAATTGCTAACTCCATGAAAGATGAGAGCAAATCGGATAATATACAATTTATTTACACTACTACAAAGACCGACTTGCCTTTCTCCGACGGGCAATTTGATCTTATTTATGACAGGCGTGGACCAACATCCATTTTAAATCATAGTAGAATACTCCGCTCAGGAGGTACGGTATTCGGTATACACTCCGGCGCTTTGGACACTGTTAAAGAAAGATTGCATAGTAATGGATTTATTAATATTCAAATTGAAGAGCTTAATCATGCTGTTTTCTATTTTCCAAACAAAAATGAATTTGCTAAGTTTCTCACAGGAATTCCCGGAAATCCAGACTATACTGATCCTTCGTTAAGTAAGCAATTAGAAATCAAGATTGAAGAGAATCAAATAAATGGAAAACTAGGTATGAAAGAATACAAATATATTTGGAAAGCCAACAAACCGTAATTTTAATTTCTAAGCGGCAGCCAAGGCATCTCATTTTAGCATCCATGGCTGCCACAGCTTCTTTATCGTTATTTCACGCGGAGGCCGTTCAAATAAGTCTGTATTACAATGCTCAAGCTTTCATCGATAGCCTGCGGCATGCCAAATCCGCCCTTCTGCTCAATAGAGGCGAATCCGTGCAGCAAGCTGCGCAATCCCCGAACACTGTGAATCGCCTTGTCATACTCAAGCTCATAATAACTAAGCGTCTTAACTAGCAAATCGACAAGCTGCTGTCCAATTGCCACATATTCTGCTTCACCCGCATCCGGCGAGCGTAACGTCAGTTCATACACACCGGGATGTTTCCTTGCAAAATTGATATATGCCGAAGCAATAGCATGAATCGCTTCATCGCCTTCTTTATCCTGTAACGATTCATTTAAAGCTGCATTCAACTTCTGTAAGCCGTAGACAGCCAGCTGTATGCGTAAAGCGTTCAATCCATCCACATGGTTATATAATGAAGGAGAACGAACACCAAGTTTTTTGGCAAGCGTCGCCAGCGTAACTTCTTGAATGCCTAGCTCATCTGCTATGACAGCTGCTTCCTCTACGATAGTCGCCAAATCAAGTCCTCTTCTAGGTGACATAGTATCCCCCTATCTTATCTCTTTAGCTAAGGAACGTTCCGCTTTGGCAATCGCCTTCGCAAGTAAACGTTTGGGCTGCAACAACATGTTGCCGTGGCCTGAAGCGATCAATGAAGGTTCCAAATCTCTTAATCGACGAGCCGTTTCCAAACTCGTTTGTTTATCCCAAGTAGCCATAGCTGGAAATGGAAAAAGCAGTTTCACCTGTCCTGACACCGCAACGCCTGCTCTAGTCTGAAAAGCATCTCCTACGATTAAAATGTCGTTCCTAGTGTCAAGGAATGCCATTGAACCAGGCGTGTGTCCCGGTGCAGCTACCGCAAGCAAGGAACCAACGCGATCACCATCCACCAGTAAAACATCGGGTTTTGTTCGAATATTCTTGGGCAAACCGCCACGAATGGGAACGTTAGGCTCATTAGCATCCAACGTTTGATCACCGCTCAGCAGTCTTGCATCTCTTTTGGATATATACACCTGTACACTTGGAAGCAATTCTTTTAAGGCGTCGAGGGAACCAATATGGTCCGCATGAGCATGTGTTAAAACAATACGATTAATGGGCTTGCCTAGCTGCTTCGCTGCCTGCAGAATAGCTTTGACGTTGTTCGGAAGTGCAGCATCCACTAACGTCAAGCTATCCTCCTCCTCAATTAAGTAACAATTTACTGGAAATACCTTTGGTAAATAGGTCAGCTGCACCACTGTTTTCTCGCGTGTCATTCTCATTGCAATAGGCCCCCTCAACAAAAACTAATGATATTAGCTTTATAATAAACTAACACCATTAGTTTTAGCAAGCCTATTTTTATTTTTTCTGTTCACTATGAAGAAAAGCATCAATTTCTGCCTTGGTGGGAATCGATGATTGGGCACCTATCTTCGTAACGGCAAGTGCTGCTGCTGCTGCTGCAAAGGTTAATGCTTGCTCAGCTGGGCTCCCCTCAGCGCTGGCAGCGGCGAATGCACCGAAGAAAGTATCACCCGCTGCTGTCGTATCAACAGGTTTTACTTTGAATGCTGGTATTGATAACGAGTATCCTTGCTCATTTTGATAAAAGCAGCCTTTCTCGCCTAACGTAATAATGACGTTGTTTGTGCCTTTGCCCATTACCACCTCTGCCGCTGCTTGAGCTGAGGAAACATCGTTTACCGTTAAGCCAGTAACAACAGCCGCCTCGGTTTCATTAATAATTAGAGTATCAATAAGCGGAAAAACATGCTCAGGAATAGCCCTTGCCGGCGCAGGGTTATAAAACACTTTAATGCCGCTGCTGCTCGCACTATTCATGACAGACAACGTCGTCTCCCATGGTATTTCATTTTGAAGCAGCACAGCATGGATATCTGACCACTCTTCATAACCTGCTGCTGCATCCTTCTCTGTCAGTTGACCATTCGCACCCTCAGATAAAACAATATGGTTTTCCCCGTCACCATTTACCGTAATAATAGCGAAACCAGATGTTCCTTGTTTGCGTAATACTTGACTAGTGGAAATTCCATTATCTTGCAATGATGTTATCAATGTTTGTGCAAAAGGATCCTCGCCAACTGCGCCAATCATCGCGCATTTCGCACCTGAGCGAGCCGCAGCAACCGCTTGATTTGCCCCCTTGCCGCCAGGAAAAAACGAAGTGGCTGTACTTGATATGGTTTCTCCTGGGAGTGGGAATTTTTCGACCTGACTAACGATATCCATATTTATGCTTCCAACTACAAGCAATTTCTTCATAGTTTGTTCATTCCCTTCCCTATATAACGATCCGGTTCATTTTTTGAGTGCATGTACCTATTTTAACAGAAGGAGTAGATATTCACATGATTACAGCTTTTATTATCGGCTGCGAGGTAGCGTTTTGGTTATTTGTACTCATCGGATTATTATGCCGTTATATTTTTCGTTTAAAAAAGATTGGAGCTTTATTCCTGATAGCCACACCTCTAATTGATCTGGCATTAATTGTAGCGACTGTCTATGATCTGCGCGGCGGCGCTGAAGCTACTTTCGCCCATAGTCTAGCTGCTATTTATATCGGTGTTTCTATCGCTTGGGGACATCGGATGATTAAATGGGCTGACGAAAGATTCGCTCACCGCTTCGCGAGTGGACCTGCCCCAGCTGGTAAACCCAAGCATGGCAAAGAGCATGCCCGCTACGAACGGAATGGCTGGCTCCATCATTTGCTCGCATGGGTCATAGGCTCAGCCATTTTGTATGGCATGATTATGATGGTCGGCGATGCAACGCGAACAGAAGCATTATTTAATACCCTTCGTTTATGGTCAATCATACTCGTCATCGATTTTTTCATTAGTTTCAGCTATTCCCTCTGGCCACGCGAGAAAAAAGCAGAATCCTGATTGCAGGATTCTGCTTTTCCTGTACTAAAGATGTACTTATCGTGTAATAAGCTGCTCGCGCCGCGGTCCTACCGACACACTTGCGACCTTAACGCCAATCGATTCTTCTACAAAACGAACATATTGCTGCGCCGTCTCAGGCAGCTGTTCAAATGTTCTCACTTGCGAAATGTCGCTGCTCCAGCCTGGCAGTCGCTTAAGTACTGGCTTGGCCGAAGAAAGCGCAGCTGTGACAGGAAATGAATCCTTAATGATTTGTCCGTCCAGCTCATAACCTATGCACACCGGTATTTCTTCTAAGTATCCAAGCACATCAAGATTGGTAAGCGCAACTTCTGTAGCCCCTTGCAGCATGCAGCCATAACGCGTAGCCACCGCATCAAACCAACCCATTCGCCGCGGGCGACCTGTCGTTGCGCCAAATTCTCCCGCGTCACCGCCCAATCGCCGAAGCTCGTCTGCCTCAGCTCCTGAAAGCTCACTCACGAATGGACCCGCTCCTACGCAGCTGGAATACGCCTTAACTACCGCAATAATTCTCGTAATGGCATATGGCGGAAGTCCCGCACCTACTGGCGCAAAACCTGCCAATGTTGACGATGAAGTCGAATAGGGATAGATGCCGTGATCAGGATCACGCAGCGCTCCCAGCTGTCCCTCCAGCAAAATCGACTTTCCAGCTCGGTAAGCTTCATTTAGCAGCTTGGTTGTATCGCAAACGAAAGGCCGCAGCTTCTCAGCTTGCTCCAGCAGCTCTGGCAATAGCTCCTCTGCTTTTATCGGATTTCTGTTGTACAACTGCTCAAGCAGCACGTTTTTGGCCGCTAATGATTGCTCAATTCGCTGCAGCAATCGCGTCTCATCAAACAAATCTGCAACTTGTACGCCAAGCTTCGCATATTTATCTGCATAAAAAGGAGCTATCCCTCTTTTCGTCGATCCGAAGCCGTTTGTCCCAAGCCGTTCCTCTTCCAGCTCGTCAAATAGGCGGTGAATAGACAGTACAACCTGTGCGCGTTCGGATATTCGAATTTGCGGCTCAGGTACTCCTCTTGCTAACAGCTCTTCCCTCTCCCGCAGCAGCACCTCAATATCCAAAGCCGTACCTGGTCCAATGACATTCGTAATCTCTGGATAAAAAACACCCGAAGGCAGCATATGAAGCGCAAACTTACCGTAGCTGTTTATAATCGTATGCCCCGCGTTGCTGCCTCCCTGATAACGTACGACATATGCGGATTTAGCTGCTAGCGCATCCGTCATTTTCCCCTTGCCTTCATCTCCCCAATTTGCTCCCACTATTGCGGTTACCGTCAATTCAATCGCCTCCTAATGTTGTTATTGCCCTTTAATGTTTATTATAATGAATGAAGCGACATTAAAATAATTGATATTACTAATATAAGATATTAGGTGGGATAATGACTTTGATCGTAAATATGGAGTGGTATCGTGTCTTTTATTGGACAGCTAAGACAGGAAGCTTATCACGTGCTGCAGAACAGCTTTATATTACACAGCCAGCCGTCACGCATACAATCAAGCAATTAGAAGGCAAATTGGGCGGACAGCTTTTTTTTCGCATGGCAAAAGGGGTTAAGCTTACGACAGAAGGTGAAGTTCTCTTTCGGTATATCGAGCAAGCGTATAGCTTCATGGAAACAGGGGAAAAAATGCTTGCGGAAATGCACAACCTGCAAAGCGGTGAAATCAGTATCGGTGCTAGCGACACCTTATGCAAACATTATTTGATGCCGTATCTGGAGCAGTTTCATAAGGAATATCCTGATATTCGCATTCGTGTGACGAATCGAACAACACCTGAAACCATAACACTATTGAAAGAGGGAAAGATTGATTTTGGTATCGTACATATGCCTGCTTCTGACAGACAGTTGGACCTTCGGATAAGTGTGCCCCTGCAAGACATTCTCGTCGGTGGCCCCGCCTATTCGTCTCTTGCTGATAGCGCTATGAGGCTTGAAGATATTAGCAAACACCCGTTGTTGCTTTTGGAAAAAGGAGCTGGCACTCGCCAATTCCTTGACGAGTTTGCCGCAGCGCATGGTATCAAGCTCGTTCCAGAGCTTGAGCTCGGCAGCATGGATCTGCTTGCAAAGTTCGCACGAAGCGGCTTCGGGCTTGCCTTCCTCGTTCGCAGCTATGCCGCTGATGAACTAGCTTCACGCGAGCTCGTCGAGATCCCGCTGCTCCCGCCTATTCCAGCACGCAGCATCGGCATAGCTACCTTACGCGGTGTTCCGCAGTCCGCAGCATCTAAACGATTTTTAGAGCTGCTGCCTTAATTGCTTAGCAACTCCCTTCTCTGCTCGCTGCCGAAAATTATAGTACCGTACTCATATGCCCAATCACACCACTGATCTCTCACGCATCCGTAGCGTCTACATTGTACTCTATACAATGCAGATCCCCCGTTGAAATGATTGTTGGCCAATCGCTGCAGTTTGTGCAATAGAATGACTCATACTCGCCCAATAAGTCAGTTTAAGACCTATTCTATTGCATTTTCTGCAATGCAGCTTCAGGCGACCGTCTCCATGTCAGGTTTCTATTGCAAAAAGTGCAGTAGTCACCTGTGCTATGCTGCATTGTAAACCCATAAAAAAACGTCCTATTTTAAATAGGACGTTCGGGTTGCATATCTTTTTTTCTCGCCGGTATTGTAATTGAAACCGAGGTGCCGACTCCTCTTTTGCTAACGATCCGTACGCCATACTCTGCTCCAAAGTGAAGCTTGATCCGCTCATCCACGTTACGAACCCCGTAACCTACATTCAATCTCTCAACGGGATCGGACATCTGCCGTAAAATCTCGGGATTAATACCAACGCCATCATCAATGACTTGAAAGGTAATCATCTCGCCCTCCAGCTTCCCTACAATCCGAATATTAATCCGCTCTCCATACCAAGCATGCTCAAGCGCATTTTCAATAAAGGGCTGTAAAATAAGCTTTACGGTCGTGAATCTCAAAATATCCGGATCAATGTCAAACCAGATTTGCATGCCGTCTTCGAATTTCGTCTTCTGAATATTAATGTAGGCATTAATCTGCTCCAGCTCATTGCGAATGGGGATAACGGTTCTCCCTTCATTCAGAGACAATCGGTAAAACTTAGCTAAATCGAGCACCATTCGCTGCAGCTTATCTACTTGTCCAAACTTAGCCAATCGACTGATCGAGGACAACGTATTATATAGGAAATGTGGATTGATTTGCGCTTGCAGCGATTCCAGCTCCGCTTCCTTTTTCTTCATATTCGTCATATATACTTCTTGGATTAACCCATCGATATTATGACCCATTTCGTTTAAAGCAAAGGAAATGCGCGTAAATTCATCCTTCCCTTTAAAATGAATCTTTTTCTTGAAATTTCCTTCTTGAAAGGCATCCAGCACACGAACGATTTTGATTACCTTACGGGAATAAAAACGAGAAATATACAAGCCTGCAAGTGAAAATACGACAAAGCAAGCCAAGCAAATTAAAAAAGTCCATAACCTCACCTTATTGGTCGCTTTATCCATTATATCGGCCGGAACAAGTGCGAGCAGCTTCCAATTCAGGTGTGGAATTTTTTCCTCGACGACCCAATAGTTCGCCATATCCTCTTCGCTAAGTGATTCACCGAGATTAAACATCGTATCACCGGAGGAGAACATTATTCTTCCATTCTCGTTTATTGCAAAAATTTTAGTTCCTTGGCCGATTTTCTCTGATTCAACGCTCTCCAGCAGATCTGTAAGTCTCAGGCTAATTCGAACGAAACCAATTTCCTCGAGCATAATTGGATCGTTCATATTAACAAGTCTTCGCAGCAAGGATATATGCCCGAATTTCGAATCCCCCTCGACCTGCTTCCATTGCATGGTCTCTCCATACCTCTCCACGGGATATTCCAAATACCATGCCCTGTCCTTAATTCTAGAAATATGATACAAATCGAATAATGGCCCCTCCGCGTTAAGCGGATCGGTATTATTATAATTGTGATAGATTTCCGGCAATGTATTGTTATGTAGATAGACTGCTAAGCGCATTTTATTGCTTGCCGCTTCCACTGTTGTTTGCATTTTTGGAAGGAGCTGCTTCGTCGTGGCTTCGTAGCTAACCCAGCCTTCCTCATAATGACGCAAGTAAGATGCAAGATTACTGTCAAAATAAAGCATGCCTGAAATACGTGAGACATCCTCCATTTTGTACATAATATTATCCTTCATCTGAGTCAGTGTTCCATAATTGATCTCGCGAGTCCGCTCTTGAATCGAGCTTGTAAAAATAACATTCGCTGCATAGCCAATAAGGATTACCGGTACCATGATAAACAAGCTGTAGGTGAGCATGATCTTAATCCCAAACGGAATATAACGATGCTCTTTCTTGTGTATGGTCATTTTCGTCTAAACTCCAACGGCGTCATGCCGTACATTTCTTTGAATTGTTTGCTGAAATATGGCAAGTGACGATAACCTACTCGATCAGCTATCTCATAAATTTTCATATTTGTGGTTTTGAGCAGCTCACATGATTTTTCCATACGCAGCTGAATGAAATACTCACTGAAGTTTTTACCTGTTTCCTCTTTAAATATAAGTCCAAGGTAGTTCGGTGATAAAGAAAATTGCTCCGCCAAATCACGCAATGTAATATTATCATGTGTACGTTCTTTCATATAATCAATCATTTGCTTAATAAGCTTCCAATTTTTTTTGTGCTTATTGGCCTGCAAAGTCTCAGATATTTCATAGACCCTACGTCTTAGCCATACGTGAATGTCATTGATCGTCTCAAACTGCATAATGATATCGTAATTATTCAGCTCCATGCCAAGCAGCTGAAATACATTTTCATTCGTTCTTTGCAAATAATTATCAAGCTTCATTACGATGTAAAGCGCATAATTTCGCAGCGTAAACTTCGACTTTAAGTTTTTTGCAACCTGAAATAAGTCGTCCAGCTCATCATGAATGTGAACAAGCTCATAACCCGACATGGCATCAAACAACGCTTCTAGTTTAGCATCGAGATGCTTAACATCCTCTTTCTCTGCCGATCTGACCTCGCCATGGCCAATTACTTTACCTTTGCCGTAGAACATTTTCAAATCCAATGCCTCTACTGCCTGACGATAGGAAGTTGATAATTCGTTGATCGAATCACATAATTCACCAACACCTGCGGTAATGGAAAACGTATGCTGTTCATTGACTCGATTAACAATCTTCAATGGCAAAGAATCATGATCCGATTGCTCGATCAGAAGCGCAACCCTAAACTTACTGATTTTACAAATATGCTGAATGCCAAACTCCTTGCAGATCGATACTAACTGCGGTATCTCATCCTGCTCGGCGCGAGTCTCGTCGTTTAATTTCCAAGACAAATCATCCACTTCAATTACGGCTACTAAACCTGGATATACAAAACGACTCATCTCATATTCATGATTGAGTACCTCAATGGTCTTGTCGTCGCTGGTTCCTTCAAGCAATTGCAGCAAATATTCATTTTTGACGATCGGCACCATCTGACCATATGCATTCTGTCTTTCTTGTTCCTGATCCAAAACATCTCGAACCTTAAGCAAGGAATCAATAAGCTCCTGATCATCCATCGGCTTCAGCACATAATTGACAGCATTTAGCGACAACGCCTGCTTTACATAGCTGAAATCTTGATAACCGCTTACGAAAATAATTTTAATATCCTTTGACATCTCAAGTGCACGTCTAGCCAGCTCAAGTCCCGTCATATTAGGCATACGCACGTCGGTAACGAGAATATCTATTTTTTCAGTATCAAGCACTTTACAGGCATCAAATCCGTTCATCACACCTGCTACGATTTCCATACCGAGATCTGTCCAAGGAATAAAGGCACGCATACCTTCCAAATCCAGCTTTTCGTCGTCCGCTAGCAATACTTTATACATGATGTTATCAGCTCCAATTAGGAAAAGGCTTAACGTACATCGAGCATTTCTTCGTACTATTAAAACGTAAAAACTCGGGTACACTAAAAATCTTAGTATACCCGTCGTTTTTACGAAAAGCTATGGCTTATTCAGCTTTCATTTTTGCAAGATTGGCTTGCCATTTTTCTGTTTTGAATGCTAGCAATTTATCATAACCAGCTGCTTGAGCATCTTTTTCGCCTTTATCAAGAATAGCTAGTACTTCAGCATCATTTTTAGCGAACAATGCTTTTGCTCTAACCTCTAGGAACAAGTCCTCGATACGTTGACGAATAATACCTTCTTCAGTATCCGGTTGTGGATCGATGTTAATGAATTCTGTAGCATTCGATTGCGTTTTCCACGTAACTTCACGTTGGTAACGAGTAGACCAGTTTTGCTGTTCTACCGGCAATGACTCTTCAAATTTCGCTTTCGTTGTATCAAGGAATACCGTGTTACCAACCCAGTTCAGGTTCGTTGTAATCGCTTGAAGCTTAGCAAGACCACTTGCATCAGAAGTATATTTTTCTGTGAACTTCGGTGTTTCGCCGTCAGCTTCTACGCCATCCCAATAAATTCCTGGAGGTCCCCACATCAAAGCACTTTGTCCTTCAGGACCAGTCAACCAGTCATAGAAAGCGAAGATTGCTTCTGGGTTTTTAGCACTTTTCGTAATAACTGTTACGTTCCAGCCTAACATACCATACGTACCAGGGAAAACTTTATCCTTGTCAACGCCATCTTTATGAATCGGCCAGATCATGAAATATCCAGCTTCTGGATCGTTTTTCGTAAGTTCAGCATGTGCTTGCATCGCAATCTCAGTAGGGCTTGCTGATGCAAATACAGCTACACGGCCAGTCATTACTTTTTCCGTAATTTGGTCAACCGTTTGAGTCATTGCATCTTGTGTAATCAATTTTTCACGGAATAGCTTGGAAGTGTACTGCATTGCTTCACGGTACTCAGGATCAAGGAAGATGGAAGTCAGCTTGTCACCGTTAGGCACAGCACGCATACCTGGGAATTTCTGATCGTTTTCTTTGAATGCAGAGTACAATACATCAAGACCTTGTCCATCTTTTGCTAAATGCGGCTCGTAAGGAACAACATTCGGATATTTTTCTTTAACTAGCTTCAAGTAGTTGTAAAGATCGTCCGTTGTTTCAAGCTTAGGAGATCCAAGTTCTGTGTAGATCTTTTTGTTTACAACATAACCAGCGTTGCCGTTAGGTTGTTTTGTATACCAGTTAGGGAATTGATAAAGCTTGCCATCTTCCGAACGAAGCATGTTGATGCCTTCTTCGCCCAACCATTTTTTCAAGTTCGGATATTTATCAAGATAATCATCGAATGGTACGAGTAGATCAGCTGTGCGCAATTTCTCAACATCGACGCGCTCAAGCCAGATCGCATCAGGAAGATCGCCAGTTGCAATCATCGTATTTAGCTTTTGTGGAGCTGCACCACCGGAGTGGATTGGTTTTACGTTTACTTTCTTTGTATCTCTAATCCAAGTACTTGTAATGTCGCCGCCCCATGCTGGCATTGTGTACCAGTCATAATGGCCATAAAGGGTAAAATCAAGCTGCTCCTTGCCAAGTTCATAAACTGATGCAGGCTTATTGCCACTGTTTTCCTCCGGTTTGTTTCCTGTTTCTCCGTTTTCTGTTTTACCGGAATTACCGCTACAGCCTGCCATTAAAGAAACGGCCATAAATGCAGAGACGATTGGGACGAGTAGTTTACTTTTCTTCATCTGTTTATTATCCCCTTTCAAGCACATTTTTATATGTTCAAAGCTTTCGCTCTAAACCACATGTCTTAAACTGCCAACTACTCTTTCAGTGATCCAACAAGAACACCTTTGACGAAATATTTCTGAACGAATGGATACACCATAATGATAGGAATCGTAGCAACCATCATCGTCGCCATAGACAACGACTTGCTTGTTACCGTTCTCATTTTGGCTAATTGTCCCTGCGCAGCAGAATCAAGCTGCGACATTTGATCCGATACGATATTAGAGTTCAAAATCTGCTTAAGCATCGTTTGTATAGGAAGCAGCTTCTCGTTGGTAATGTAGATACTTGGACCAAACCAATCATTCCAATGAAAAACAGCCGTGAAAAGCGACAACGTTGCAATAACTGGACCAGAGAGCGGAACAACAATTCGGAAAAAGATACCCCAGTTGCCGCTTCCATCGATTTTCGCTGATTCCTCAAGTCCTGCAGGCAAGCCTTGGAAGAAAGTGCGGAAGATGATCATGTTCCATACGCTAACTAGTGATGGAATAATGAATACCCAGAATGTATTCATTAGGTTAAGCTCACGAATGAGCAAGAAAGAAGGAATAAGTCCACCACTAAAGTACATCGTAATGATACACAAAATCATGTAAAACTTACGGCCCATCAGTTCTTTCTTCGAAAGGCCATATGCGAATAATGCCGTTATAAATATGGATGCGATTGTACCGACAACCGTCCGAGAGATCGAAATCAGAAACGCAGTTACCAAACGCTCATCCTTGAATACGATACCGTAGTTTTCCAAGGTCCAATCACGAGGCCAAAAGGTCACGCCCCCCATTGAGGTGTCTATTCCGCTGTTGAAGGAAATGACTAGTGCATTCCAGAATGGATAAAATGTCATAAAAGCTAATAACGTTAGTAAGATGTAGATGGTCACCGTCATCACGCGGTCTCCAAAACTGAGCCTGATCACTGCATCATCCGCCTTTCCGGGCTAATTGTATAGTTTACCACAAGCTGCTGCCGGCCCTGCGTGCCAGAAAGTTCGCCATTGTCAAAAGTCCTACGCTGATAACGGCTTTGAACAATCCGACCGCTGTAGCGTATGAGTATCTAGAGCTTTGTATCCCGACTCGATAAACGTACGTATCGATAACATCTGACACGTCCCTGAGTACAGGGTTAACGGCAAGCAATAGAATATCTTCGAAACCTGCATTCAGTAGATTTCCGATCGCCAGAATCATGAAAATGAGGACAACTGGCATGATCGAAGGCAATGTGATCAAAAAGATTTGTTTAAACTTGCTAGCGCCATCCATCGATGCTGCTTCATACATACTTGGATCAATACTTGCTATTGCTGCTAAATATACGATGGAACCAAACCCGATTTCCTTCCAAACCCCAGTCGAAACGAGGATGGACCAGAATAGTTCTGGAAGTGACAAGAAGTTGATCGGTTCATCGATAAAGTTCATGTTCTCAAGGACGATGTTAATGCTTCCATTGTCCGTAGAAAGCATCGACATAATGAGTCCCGCAACGATTACCCATGACATAAAGTGAGGCAGGTAACTTACCGTTTGTACCAGTCGCTTAAACATTAAGTTTTTCACTTCGTTAAGCATAAGCGCCAGCAAAATGGGTGCCGGGAATCCAATAAAAAATTTCAACAAGCTTATGATGACCGTATTTCGCATGACCTTGAAAAACTCCGGAGAGCTGAAGAACATGTCAAAATGTTTCAATCCGACCCATTCGCTTGCCATAAAGCCTTTGAAAATGCTGTAATCTTGAAAAGCCATTAATATGCCATACATCGGGATGTAACTAAACACTATGATTAGTAACAATGCTGGCAATACCATCATTTGAATATCCCATTGCTTTACGAAACGTAGAAACGCATTTTTAGTTTTAGGTTTTGGTTTTTTCAGTAATTCTTCATTAACGGATAGTTGCGCCACTACTCAATCCCCCTTGCTCTAGTTGTTCTACTAGTATTTTATCGTGATCATAAACACACTAATAGCTATCTGAACAACTAAAAATGATACTTTTCAATCATTGGAGTAAGCGCAATCATTAATAAGTATAAAAAAGCAGATCGAGGAAACTTCTCGATCTGCTTTATATTTATTTCATTTTGCATCATGTCTGCCGTAGCTGGCAGCAAAACGCTTCATTTTTTTATAGGCTGGAGGATCTAGTTTTTTAAGGGGATGAAATTGCGGATGATTGGAATTCACCTCAAGAACCCATAAATGCTGCTGCTTATCAAAAGCAAAGTCGATGCCAAACTCATGCATACCTGAACGTTTTTTGCTTAATGCCTGAGATATTTTTAAAGCCACAATGCTAAGTCTTCTTATCCGCTTGTTTGTAACTTTAGTAGAGAGGCCTTGCTTTGCTCCGAGTTTTTTCATTGAATATATAGCCCCGCCTTGATAATAGTTCGTTACGATTTTATGGTGAGCTCCTACCTTTACCATAAAGCCCGTACAAACCCACTTCCCTTTTGGCTTTCGCTGAACCATCGCCCGAATATCGTACGGACAACCATTCACCTGGTCTAATGATATCCCTTTTTGAATGATGAGCTTGCTTGATTTCTCTCTCTTTAATTGCTTATAAACATCTGAAACGGAATGATAATGTCTCTGTATTTGTTTTTTCTTAACGATCGAATACAGCTCATATCCCGAATCGACCCGTTCCAGCTTAAAAATGCCCATTCCGAGCGAGCCTACGTCAGGCTTCACATAAATGGTGTCATAATGGCTCAGCATCATCTGCAAGTGATCACGATTGAATGAAACGGTTTGCGGCACATATCGCTTCAGCTTCTTATTGGCGGATAAGTATTTGCAGACGCGCAGTTTTCCTCTTATATTGCGGCTAGCATACTTTTTTTTATACACAAATGTTCACCTCATCTTACTGTATGAACGGATGAACGATAACAATTGTACGAACGTTTATAGACACCAAATATACTAAACCCATATTTCTTCCAACCGTTTCGAACATTTTTATATTATTCACGTTATAATGTAGTTAATATAATCGAAGGGTGTGTCGAATAGTAATTATGAGTTGTTGGACATAATAAAATTGGAAGGTAATCGTTTAAATCAAATAGATTCATAGACTTGTGTGAGGTATATATCATGAAAAGCGGGGCAATCAAATGAAAATCTTTCAAAAAATAAGCAATGAGGCTCTTTTATACCGTATTATTCTAGCAGTAGTTGTTGTGTTTTTCATTGCAATAGGAACATTCGTTGCATTTCAACAAGGCCATGATTTGTATTTAGGAAATTTCGAAGAATATAATAATGATGACGTAAAATATATTCGAAGTGCCGAGACATTGCTTAATGACGGGAAATTTATTTATCACAAAGTAGAAGATTCAACTGTGTTTATTATGCCTGCCCTTACGATGGTGTTGGCCTTATGTATGAAGATATTTGGATATTGGAGTGGTATTACTGCATTCCGTATTCTTCAAGTTTTAATGATGGCAGGAACTATGATTCTTGTTTATCAAGTTTGTCGTCGATTTTTCCATGAACGAATTGGGGTAATCGCAATTATATTGTTTGCTTTGTATGCACCAAATTATATGGCTGCGAATTTGATTTTGACCGAATCCATCGGACAGTTATTTTTATGGTTGTTTATTTATACGGGGATTGTCGCTGTTGATAAAAAGAAATTAACCTGGTTCGCCATTGCAGCAATCAGCTTAAGTATCGGGATATATGCAAGACCAAACTTTGCATTACTGCCGGTAGTATTTTTGATCTACATGCTTTATAGAGGATATAAAATAAAAGAGATCGTAAAACCAGCTATTGTTGTAGCAGGGGTAATACTAATTTGCATATCCCCTTGGTGGATAAGAAACGCTGTTGTATTTGATAAATTCATACCACTTACGCTCTCGTCCGGCAATCCATCTGTATTAGGAGCTATGATAGATTGGAGATATCCAGCTGGTGCAGAAGAAAAATTCAAAGATGACTTTAAGCGATTAGGCGAAGCGAAAGATGCTATAGAATCCAATGAAATTCAAGTTGAGCTTGCAAAAAAAATTAGAAATTATGGATTTGAAACGGATCGTAATCGATATATTAAACATTACACCGTCGATCGGGTAGTCGATATGGTCAAAGTTCCATATTATTGGAAGCCCGTACTTCATATTTCGAAACCCATCGTGGGAGTATATCATTACGTGTTGCTATTGCTCGGAATAATCGGAATGTTGATGACTGTTGTTTTAAAAAGTAAACGAAAAGAACTTTCTATATTGATAATAACCATTCTATATTTCATTTTTACTTCGCTGCCATTTATTACTTTTGAACGATACGGTTATTTCTTAATGGCTTTCATCACGATATATGCAGCATATTTACTTCATAAGCTTTATGAAGTAGTAAGTTCAAAAAAGAGGAAACCTTTAAGAGAACGTGGATAGTTTCGAACCCTCCCAAACCCTCCCTTCCAAGGGAGGGCCCCAAGGGCTGCGCCCTCTGGACACCCGCAATTGGACTAACGTTGGAGCTAGTCATGCGCTTGGTGGGGACGCCTGTGTTGGAACGCTTTCGTCCATGCGGACACGCTTTACTTTGGTGGATTACATTTGATTACTTTACTACCAGACCTTTAAATCCGTTACTACCACACCTTCAAGGCGTTACTACCAACCTTCAAAGGCGTTTCGAACCCTCCCAAACCCTCCCTTCCAAGGGAGGGCCCCAAGGGCTGCGCCGTCTGGACACCCGCAATTGGACTAACGTTGGAGCTAGTCATGCGCTTGGTGGGGACGCCTGTGTTGGAACGCTTTCGTCCCTGCAGGACACGCTTTACTTTGGGAGGGAGCACAACCCTCTGATTACTTTTATTTAACCCTAATTGGTTATCCTAGCGGATATTTAATCAGGGTTTTTCTTATTTGTCAGTTACGTTGCAGTTTGTGCAACGTACGGGGGCTTTATTAGTTAGTTAATGGGTTACGTTGCAGTTTGTGCAATAGAATGGGGTAACTTGGAGCGGATAATCGTTCGTGGAGATTATTCTGTTGTATTTTTGCAGTGTAGGGGCGTAATTGGGGGTTGATGTCAGGTTTCTATTGTATAAAGTGCAACAGAGGCACCTAGCGCTGAGCTAGGTGCCTCTGTTTGAGATATTGTTATGATTGAGCTTAGTTTACTGGTTATTCTTTTACCGAACCCATGACCAGACCTTTGACAAAAAACTTTTGAAGGAATGGATATACGATTAGTATCGGAAGAGCGCCGATGAAGATTTGGGCTGATTTTACTGTTTTTTGTGAGATTAGCGCTAAATCAGCTGGATTCATACTCATCGAGCTCATATCGCGCTGGATGATGACCGTCTGGAGGAAAGTCGCCAGCGGATAACGCTTTGGATCTCCAATATAAAGCAGACCGTCAAACCAGGAGTTCCAATGAAATACCATGCTGAACAAAGCAAGCGTCGCGATGGCTGGCAAAGAAACAGGAAGATAGATACTAAACAATGTACGGAAGTGGCCTGCTCCGTCAATCAGTGCTGCTTCTTCCAGCTCCTTAGGTACGCCGCGGAAGAAGTTGAGCATGAGGATGGTTAAGAATACATTAACCGCGCCGGGAAGCACTAGAACCCAAAAGTTGTCCATGAGACCAATCTTTTGAATGACCATATAGAATGGGACAAGTCCCCCATTGAAGAGCATCGTGAATACGAATAGCCATGCATAAACATTTCTGCCGCGGAATGCGGAGTTTTCTTTGGATAACGGATAAGCAGCCAAGAAAGCTAACACCAAGGTCAACAGTGTTCCGATTACCGTCCTTTGCACGGCAATCCACATCGAGTTTAGAAAGATTGGATTACTCGTCGTTTTTCTGTAGGCTTCCAATGTGAAATCGACCGGCCACAGGCCGACGATATTAGCATCAGCAGCCGCTTTGGCACTAAGCGATACGGCAAACACATGCAGCAGCGGAATCACACATAACAGTGCAAGAACGATCAATAGGATTGTATTAAATGTGTTGAAAATACGATAGGATGGTGATTTATGATACATTCGGCAGGTCCTCCTTTATCAAAAAATTCTGTAATTCGCTAGTTTGTAAGCAAGGCGATATGAAATGACGACTAAAACAAAGCTGATAACCGATTTAAACAATCCGATTGCAGTACCAAAGCCCATTTCACCACTTAGAATAGCTGTGCGGTATACAAACGTATCAATAATATCGCCCTTCGCGTAAACCAATGAATTATAAAGGTTGAAAATTTGATCAAAGCCCGCATTAAGCACGTTTCCGAGCGCCAGCGTACCGACTACGATAGCAATCGGAATCATCGATGGAACCGTAATATGAAGCGTCTGCTTCCAACGGCTTGCGCCATCCACCTCCGCAGCCTCATATAGCGAGGGGTTAACGTTGGCAAGTGCGGCAAGGAACACAACTGTTCCGAAGCCAAACTCCTTCCATACATCAGAGAGAATAACCGTAAACCGGAACCAATCGCCATCGCCTAAGAAGAAGATCGGTTCTATACCGAATATTCCTGTCAGGAGACGGTTCACTAACCCGCCTTCTGTTGATAGAAGATCCGTAAGAATACCGCCCAAAATAACCCAAGATAAAAAATGTGGCAAATAGACAAGCGTCTGTACGAAACGTTTTACAAGCTGCTTTCTAATTTCGTTCAAAAGAATAGCGAATACGAATGGAGCAAAGAGGTTCAGTACCATTTTGAAAATGGCAATGATTAGCGTGTTCCAGATTACTTGCAAACTGTCTTCCCTCTCGAACAAATAGCGGAACTGATCCAGTCCAACCCATTCCGAACCTGTCAGGCCGAGCCATGGTTTATAATCCTGAAAAGCCATTACAAGTCCACCCATTGGCAAATAAGCGAAGATGATTAGAAAGGCGAGGGATGGAAGCACCATAAGATGAAATGGCCATTGCTTTATGAGGTAATAAAACAGCGGTTTTCCTTTTGATTTGACAACAGATACCGAAATGTCATCTTGTTGAATAATTTGCTGCTGAGACATATTTTGTTCCTCCCACTGGATGAAATATAGAACGCAATCAGCCTGTCATGGCACGTATGCATCGCGTTCCTTATATAAAAATTATATCAGCGTCCGAAAATTTGATGTAGCTAACAAACCCAACATTCATGGCACAAATGCAACCACTTTTACGGTAATGCAAGGGAAGTTAGCTTGCTGCATCACAAAAAAATGCGGCCCCTCAGGGACCGCATTTCGTAAGCCTTATTTCACTACGCTCGTATACCACTCATTAACTTCTTTAGTCATATCGTCGCCGCCGGATGATTTCCAGCTTTTCACGAATTCATCAAACGCTTCAACTGGTTTAGCACCATAAATGATCTCATTAAACGTTTGAGCTTCGATTTTTTTCAAATAGTCCATACGTGATTTCATTGTTTTGGTAGGCGGACCTACAAACATATCCTTCTTAGAAATCGCATCTTGCTCCATGACGATGGTTGCGGCAAGCGCTGTTTCCGGACCGTATTGCGCAACGACTTCTTTCTCTCGATATGTCTTCGCTTCTTTGCCTTCCGCTAGGTTAAGCAGTGCTTTAAACTGTGCGTCAGGAATACGTGCTCCGTCACGTACAATGAAATAACGTAGGGGAGCCGTAATTGCGCCGCCAGGAACATCATCCAGATACAGCGGTTTGCCGTTAGCATCAAGCGCATAATCATAACCTTCAAAAGCGCCTAGCTCGAATGGGCTTCCTTCTTGCGGGTCAGCTAGGTTATCGAATAGATAGTTCTCGTAAGTAAAGAAAGCTTCCGGGTTTTTCATATCTTTATTGATAAGAATAACACCATTCACAAATGAAGTTCCGTGACGCATTGCTTTACCGTCTTCACCTGTAGGAATAGCATAAGGCTTCCATACTGCGCCTTCAGCATTTTTCGCCGTATCCAGCAGCGGCCAGCCGCTCATCCAATAAGGTCCAGGAATAATGCCTGCTGTGCCAGCTACAGCCGGTTCAGAGGTTTTGTTCTCATCCCACAGCGCTGCTTCTTTCGGAATATAACCTTTGTCGCGCCATTCTTTCAGCTTAATTAGGCCTTGCTTCATGCCTTCGTTCGTAGAGCCATACTCCAATGATCCATCCGCTGCTACATTCCATTGTGCAGGAAGTGTGCCATATGCGCCAAATACCCATGATGGGTCGCCCATCCAAGTATTCATTGACGTTTTAAAGCCAACGCTTAGCGGAACGACTTTTTCTGGTGATAACCCTTGTGGATTATTGTTTTTAAAAGCTTCCATTACCGCTTCCAGCTCAGCAATCGTTTTTGGAGCCTTCAGATTAAGCTTATCCATCCAGTCTTGACGGATCCATAACACATAATCGTTGTTGTAAGCATAATCAAGTAAAGGGATACCTATCCGCTTTCCGTCACGCATATAAGCGTTCCATACGCTCGAATCAAGATTCATTGCTGCTTTCCATTTCTCGCCGGCATATTTATCGAACAGCTCGCCTGCATCTTGGAACATGCCGGAGTCAATAAGATCTTGTGCGAGCAGTTTGTCGCCAACGACTGCAACATCCGGCATTTTTTGACCGGAGGACATCGCTAGGCGCATCTTTGTGGCAAATGCTCCATTGGTATCCGTAACCGACCAGAGCGAATCTACTTTAATACCGAGCGTATCCAGCGCCCATTTCGTTGCAACGTTGTTTTCAATTGTTTCTCCCTCGCGGAAGGTAAGCGCAGGATCTACTCCCCATACGGTGGAGATCGTTACTGGCGGATCATATTTTTCTTTGTAAGGGTTTTCCTCATTGCCCGCGGCAGAGTTGTCGCTTGGCTTATTAGTCGGCTCTGTCTTGTTGCCGCTGTTCGAGCAGCCAACGATGGCAGATACGATTAGGAGCATACAAAGCATAAACGTGTACCGTTTCTTTGTTTTCGTATTCATTGTAATCCCCCTCATGATTATGTTCTACATGTTCAATTATAGGCTTAGGGGCAATTTCAGCCTATGACACAAAGCGAACATATCAGCACCTTTTACAACCACTTTACTGTTCGCGAAACTCCTGAGGTGTCATGCCATAATATTTTTTGAAAGTCTTGCTAAAATATTGCGGGTTCTGATAACCAAGCTCACTCGTAATTTCATATATTTTTTTATTCGTATTTTTCAGCAAATAAAGCGCCCGCTCCATCTTCATTCCGATGATCCATTCACTTAAGCTTTCTCCCGTTTCCGCTTTAAATACTTTCGAGAGATAGACCGGATGAAGAAATACACGATCAGCAATCGTCTTTACGGTCGTATCCAGACTTAGGTTGTTCGCAACGATTTCCTGCACCTGCTTAACGATAAAGCTTTTTGAGCTCTCCTCTTTCACTGAAAGCTCGCTTTGCAGCTTATGCAGTACACCGATTGACCAATCCTCTAATCGATCAGGCGACAATACAATCGTTTGATCCAAAATAAAATCGATACCCAGCTCATTGATTTGGGATACATATTGCCCCTGCCTATGCGTGATATACATAAATGCATTCGTAAGTGCCAAGTATACCTCGTATAGATGCTCTCTTGAAAATCTCGTATTTTTCAAATCGGCAAAAACATCTTTAATTTTCTGTTCCACCGCATCCCAGCGCTTCGATTCCAGTAATGTAATCATAGTAGGCGGCTTATACAAGCTTTCCATCGATTTAACAAAAGTGTTGTCCTTGCCGGAGCGATCCTCCAAATAATGAATAGAATGCTGTTCTTCGTTGGCAATCATGAACATGGCGCCTAGACCTGAACGATACGCCGTCGTAATGGCATTCGGAAACTCGAACCAGTCCGTCACGACAATTGAAATATCTCCTTTAAGATAATTGCTAACATTGGTGCGAAGCTTCTTGGTTGCATCGGCTAGTATCGTTTTACGTAAATTGCGGCTTTCCACACTGTATTCCGATTTCTCGCCGACTTCATATTTAGGCTGCGCCATAATAAGCAGATATTCATGTGGGGCTTTGCAATGCCACACATGAAAATGCTGAGCAAACGATTCCTCCGCGATATTCCCGACAGCAAACTCCATAAGTGATGAAGAACTATAATCCAAATGCGAAAATTGCTTACCCAGCTGAACGAGCATCATAACGGTTGGGCGTTCAATCTGAAGAGAAATTTCGTATTGCGACAGCTTCTCTTTAATCGTTTTCGGGGAAAGCTGCCTGCCTAACACCAAATCGACCATAAAGTTCGCACGCAGTACCTTAAAATCGGATTTGCGATCATAAAGCAACTGCTGGTATTTTTCGGCCTGCTCCCATTCATCCTTAAGCGCTTCAATAGCTCCCGATATCGTTTTCACAAATTCATCATCATTTACCGGCTTCAAAATATAATCAAACGCTTGCAGCTGAACAGCCTTCTTGGCGTATTGAAAATCAGAATGCCCTGTAAGCAGGATGCATTTGATGTTGGGCCAGCGCTGGCTGATCTCCTGAACGAGCTCAAGCCCATTCATTTCCGGCATAGCGATATCTGTAACAACAATATCTATGGAGTTTTCTTCAAGAAGCTCCAGCGCTTCAAACGCAGAAGTCGCTTGATACACGCTTTTCACGCCAATGGAGAGCCACGGAATGGTCTTTTCCAAGCTTCCTGTAACATACGACTCATCATCAATCAATAAAATTTCAATCATGTAAAATCCCCTTTTTTTATCTAGCTTGGTGACCAAGTAATGGTGACTTTTAGACCTCCAAGATTGGAAGATGAGAAGCTAACGCCAGCTGAACCACGGAATCGCAAATGCATGCGCTGATGCACATTCCAAAGTCCACAGCCCATTTGCTGATCCATTTGATTTTGCATTTTGTGCTGAAGAATGAGAATATCCTCCATGCTCATCCCCTTACCGTCATCCTCTACGACAAGCCGAGCCCCTTCCTCATGCCACTCACCCGTTATTTGAATGATTGATGCATCAGTCCACGCCTCAATACCATGGATAACCGCATTCTCAACGAGCGGCTGCAGCATCAGCGGCGGAATTTCAAGATGGCGCATATCCGAAGGAAAATGAATGGAATAACGCAGCCTCGACATCCGCATTTTCTGAATTTCCAAATAGCTGGTCACAAAATTAATCTCCTCTGACATGGCAACAAGATCACGTTCCTGCCTTGTCGTATAGCGATAATAGTTGGACAAATGATGGGACATAGCAACGACCGCTTCATACTTTTCGAGCTTGGCCATACTGGATATGAACGAGAAGCAGTTATAGAAGAAATGCGGGTTAATTTGCGATTGCAGCTGTTTTAAACGCGCTTCCCGCACATGAATTTTTTCCAAATATACCGTTTCGAACAACTCTTGTATTTGAGCAACCATTAAGTTGAAGCGTGTATAAAGGAACCCGAACTCGCTCCTGCCGCGCGGCTTCATCCGAACCGAATAATCGCCGTTTTTCAGCTTCTGAAACCCAATAACGAGATGTTTAATTGGTACCTGTACCTGCGCGTATAAAAGATAAGCAGCAATACAGCATAACAGCAACAAACCTGCGAGCGATACATAAAATAATTGATTCGTCTTTTGAATAGGCCGTATGATTTCGGAAATCGGAATATAATCGATCAAATGCCAGCCAATCGTCTCTGACTTCACAATGTTGACCAAATATTTTTCTCCGCCCAGATCGATCGTACGGCTCTCCATATCCAGCAGCGGCTTTTGCTTCAACAAATGGATAACATTGTTCGTCAGTTCCTTATCTGCCGAGCGATTATAAATAACTCCTACATTTTCCAAATAATAAAATGGCTCTCGGCGGCCATCGCTCTTGAACTTGTCCAACATATCTGTAATATTCGAGCTGTCGAACTGTACCTCAATGACCAAGTTCGAGCTGCTTGGATCCAAATAACTGGAATATGGGGTTACCGCATAACGGGAAAAAACAAATTGATTATTTTCAGCAGCCTTCACTTGCCAGCCAGGCTTCAATCTTTTTTTCAAATCAGCGTCGTCATAGAGGACAACGTCATTATCGGAAATGTCCCTATGAAGAATCGGTGAGTAGATGTGCATACTGCTTCGCCATTTCGAAGAATTTTGTTGAATGGCAAGCTTTGTTTGAATTCTTTTGATCAAAGTAATCATATTGAGGTTCAGCTCCGGCATTTCCGTAAAAATATCGCGAAGCGACGAAATATCAGGATCCTGTATCAATAAGTCAGGCCAAAGGGCCATCGAATCGATACTTGTATTGACTTGATTTTGGAAAAAAACGAGCTGATTCGTGTTCGACTTATTAAGCTCCTCGCCAAGTATATCGGTGCTGGTCTTATTGGAGTAAAAATAGAGCAGCATAATCGGAACCAGCATAATGATAATTAGAGCGACGATTTTAGTAAATAAATTAATTTTAGGCATATTGCTTCGCACCTCGGCAGGATGTCATATGGGCAGCTGTTTAATAATCTTTATCTTCCTCTTCACCATACGTGGACATTCCGTTCAATTCAACCCGTAAAATCGAAATGTATGTTATGTTTTTGCAACTACTTTATTGCGCAACGATTCTATTCTTTCAAAAAAAGAACCGGAATATCGGATTTTGCTCCGAAATTCCGGTTCGTGGAAGATGGCGATTACAAGCCGAGCAAATTGCTGCCGCTAGCCAATTTCACTAGCCATCCCTCCAATACATGCTCATATAGTAAGCCTTTAATTGTTATATTTGTACGCAAGCATTGAGGGCAGCGCGTTGCCTTCAAAATCGAACAGCGTCGTGTTATCCACCACATTCGGAGCGTCTTTCTGCCAGCCTACACCTGGTACATAAATCATGATGGGATCCCAGTAGAGCACGCCAAGGCATCTTCCACCTTCAACCTGCTTAATGCCATTCATCAGAGAATACATGAAATCACGTTGACCTTCTGGCGTGCTCTCGTACGGCTCAGGCCCATTGTTCTCAAGCTGACCTCGCATGCCTGCACCCGTAACCGAGCTCCAGTTAAAGCCTGCTTCCATCAGCAAAATATCCTTATCAAATCTTGCGACCAGCTTATTGCAAAACGCTACAAGCTGCTGAACCGAAGCCTGCGTCCAGAACGGGTAATAAGAAGGACCGATAATGTCATAAGGAACGCTATACCGCTCACAATTGCCAAAAAACTGCTCGTATTTCTCATCCTCGGTGGCACCGTCCAAATGAATGACAACTTTGCTCGCTTCAGATACTTCCTTCACCGCCTGATATCCAGCCTTTAGAAGCTCAGCCAGCTGCGGCCAATTAGCAATGGCACCATCGGGATAACACATTCCGCCTTGTATTTCGTTGCCAAGCGATACATATTCGGGAACTGTGCCTTGTTCGATCAACCGCGTCATAAATGCTCGTGTATATTGATATAAAACCTCTCTCAGCTCCACAAAGGAAAGTTCTTTCCAGTTATGAGGCTTATGCTGGGCTAAGCCGTTTGTCCAGTAATCACTGTAATGGAAAGAGAATTGAATTTGGAATCCCATGTCCTTCGCTCTTTTTGCCAAAGCAAGAGTTTTTTCTTCGTTCTGATAGCCTCTAGCATCCAGTTGATTCGAAGGCCAATGGTCTGGATTTCCAGGATCATTGTACAGTCGAATCCGAACGATGTTATGCCCGTAAGCTTTCAATATTTCAAGGCCGTCCTTTGATTCATGCTTATCTTTGTATATGCCCCCGTTCTCCTCAATCCGAGGCATCTCGGAGATGTCTCCGCCCTTCAGCAGCTCATAAGACTCATCACTCTTCACAAGCTCAAACGATTTGACCTTACACCAGTTGCCCTCATTTGCTTCGGTGATGAGACCAATGGTGCACTGTCCATCCCTAACTTCAATGCCTCGTATGATAACAGGTATCCAATGAGGCGATACCGGAAGGCTTGTCAACCGAGTGTCACCACTAGTGGACTCCGCGTAAATATAACAGGTTTCTTGCCCTCCGCTGTTTTGCGTCCAAGCCGTCAATGTATAGTAGCCATTCTCAAGCTTTTCAATAATCTTAGACACAGACGAGCGATAGGAAGATGTATGTTGAATCATGAGATATTCAGTAGATGACTGATGATCCTGCTGGATGCTCGCGGCGGCTTGATTGCCGTTAGACTGCACGTTCCAGTCAGCCAGTTGGTTTGTTTCAAAAGAAATATGCATGCTGTACCTCCGATTTGTGTAGGAATCGTTCGTTCGTTCCTTCTTATCGTATCAAACCGCCTTCACCCCATATAGGGCATATTCACAACATATTGGTTGCTATTCCAACCATAACTTATAGATTATCAGGCATGGTGAATGGACGGACTATGCAGGTTTCATAATCTGTTTATGTGCGTTCCAAAAAAAACACCCCTTTGCATCAGCAAAGGGGTGTTCAACTATTGACCTAATAAAATTTTTGCATAGGGTGAATCAATAGGTATCATAATGACTGGCTCGTTTTTCAACGTCGTTGCATAACTCTCCAAAGTCCGGTAGAAATTGTAGAACTGCGGATCACTGCCATATGCCTTATTATAGATAACTGCTGCTTCACGCTCGCCTTCAGCGACGATTTTTTTGGAATCAGCTTGCGCTTGCGCTAATAGCTCCGTAGCTGTACGATCCGCTTTGGAAGTAATTTTTCGCGACTCCTCATCACCCTCGGACAGGTAGCGTGCTGCGATCGATTGACGATCCGAAATCATCCGGTTGTATACGCTTTGCTTGTTTTCCTCCGGCAAATCGGTACGTTTAATGCGGACATCGATGACTTCAATACCATAATTATCACGAGTTAACGCCGACACAACATCCTTGGTAATCTCATCGTTAATATTGCCGCGCGCTGTGTTCTCGCTAATGATATTATCGTAATTGACCTCTGAGAGCTTGCGCCGAACAGAGTTGTACACAGCCTCATCGATCCGCTGAATACCGCCGCTGACCGACTGCACCGTTCTTAAAAATTGCGATGCATTCGTGATGCGCCATACCGTATAGTTGTCTACTACGATCGGCTTCTGATCCTTCGTTAGAATCGTTGTTGGAGTGCTTTCATATGTCATTTGATATTTAGGCAGCGTCGATACGTTCTCAATAAACGGAAGTTTAAACTTTAGGCCCGGCTCTGGTACGGCTCTCATCGCTTCACCAAACCGAAGCACAACCTTATACTCGCCTTCCTTCACGATATACATCGAGCCTGAGCCCAATATAACAACAACCAGTACAACAATAATCGTTAACCATTGGTTTCTTTTCATTGTGCGTCACCTCCTTGCGGAGCTTCTGTGACTGGCGGCGTTGATGCCGGCGGAGTCGTCGTGCTGCCCGTTCCGCTGCGCAGCAACTCATTTAGCGGCAAATAGTTTACCGTATCGCTATTTGAATTCGTAATAAAGATTTTGGCGTTCGGCAATATTTTTTCAAGCGTCTCTAATACTAAACGACTTTGGGTAACATTCGGATTTTTTTTGTATTCTCCGAATATCGCATTAAACTTGGCGACGTCACCCTCGGCATTCAGGATCCGAGATTTCTTCTGTCCTTCAGCATTTTCAAGTAGGGCTTGCGCCTCTCCGCGCGCTTTCGGAATTCGGTCGTTCTCGTACTTCGCTGCGTTATTGATTTTTGTGTTTTTCTCCTCACGTGCATTCGTTACTTCACGGAAGGCTTCAGCCACTTGACCGCTTGGCGGCTCAATATCCTGGAACTTAATATCAATAATTTGTATGCCCGTTTTGTACTTGGCCTGCAGCTCAATCAGCTTCTCCCGAACCTTGTCTTGGATAACTGTTTTACCGTCAGTAATGGCATAATCAAGCTTCTCCGAGCCGATTACCGCACGAATCGAGGAGCTTGCCGCATTACGCAGAAACTGCTCGGCATCCGAAATATTATATAAGTAATCATGAATATTGCTTATCTTCCACTGTACAACCGCATCCGCTGATACGATATTTTCATCGCCCGTGATCATCATCGCTTCCTCATCAACGGGAATGGATTCTGAGCCCTCTTGACGATAACCAATATGAATCCGCTGTGTCAGCTCCGCTTTTACAGTAATGACCTCTTGAATCGGATAAGGCCATTTAAAATGCAAACCTGCTGAGGTTTCATTCGAATATTTGCCAAAGGTTAAAATGGCTGCACGTTCTTGCTCCTGTACCGTGTAAAAGGATGTTGTTCCTAAATAAATGACAATAATTGCGGCGACGACACCGAATACGATCTTTTTAACCGTACTTGGCTTTAGCTCTGGCGGCCTTCGACCACTCATACTATGATTCTCGCCTAGGTTCTGATTTTGATCTGTAAAGCTCAAAGAAATCTCCCCTTCCAAGCATCTTTTATATGGCTATAGGGGATAATACGCGAAACAGATGAAAAAGTAACCGATTTTGTCATATTTTTCTTAACTATCCTAATTAACAGTTTGTTTTCTTCATTTTACTGCCAATTAATCCATTTTAGTCGCTATTACGCCTGTACATAGAGCAGCAACTTAGACTCTGATGGTGCCAGCTCAATACGATACCCGTCACCTTCTGTCTCCAATTGCCCTTCCTGTCCACTCCACAAATCCCGAACGACTATCCCCTTAGAGGAATCTATGCCCATTCTTGCAAATGATGCGAGCAATATACTTTCCTTCTCCGCTTCGAAATTAAAGGCAGCAACGTAGGTTCCTTCCTCTGTGCTTAACATGAACAGATTTTCGCTTTTGTTTCCGCTGGTGCACTCCACCGGACGGAAGGTTACACCTCGCTTAGCTAGCGCCATAATCTCTGGATTTGTCATCCATTCTTTTGCTCGCTGCGCGGCCTCCTCCATTCGGTAATCATCGCCGAGTAGAAGCGAGGTACCCGAAATTACTGCGCTGTTCAAGCGGCTTCTTCCTTCATGCTCGCTAATCGCACGTTGATTGACGCTTTTGAACAAAACCACATGGTCCGGATCGTTAAATCGATACAGGTTGTCATTAATCCACCAGCCATAAGTAAGCGCGTTAAGCATATATTCCGTATCGTTAATGGTTCCGAACGCATCGCAAGAAACACGGCGGCTATGTGCATAACCGTGCGGGAACAACGGAGCGATAGATAAATTAATCAAGAATGGACGTCCAACCCGCTCCGGCGCAAGCGTATCTCTAACGAGCGCCATGCCAATATTATAGGCCTGTATGCCCGTTCTCACGCTCTCATCATGGAAAACCCCTTCCATAGAACCATGTGCGAGGAAGTCCAATTTCACATAGTCAAAGCCGAGCTCCACAAAGCTGTCCAGGGTTCTCTTAATCCGCTCTTGCGCTTCAGGATGTGTCGGGTCAATCGGGAAGGCGCCATCGAGCTTCGGCAGCGGCTGCCCTGCTTGGTTCTTGATAAGAATGTCCCGGTAAAGCACACGGTCATCGGTTCCTTCCACCGGCGAGTTCGGATCACTTCCCCAAAACGCGAATGGTGTGAAATAAATCCCCGGCTTCTGACCATTGGCTTTCACCCGTCGCACCGCATCCTTCATTTGCTCTTCAGACAAGTTTTGCCAGCAAGCGTCAAAATTAACATACAGACTATCGTTTTTGTCGGCAAAACTATTTTGCTGCAGTTCCTTGGCAAAGAAATCAGAAGTATGTGTATAAACGTCATAATCTAGCTTGTCCATGACAGCTGACCAGCTGTTCCAGCCCATTGGAATGCCGCCTTCCCAAGGAAGAGCGGGTGCCAGAACCGCATTAGCCTTACCGTATTGCTCAAGCCCGTCGCGATAATCCGAGAACGCGCCTACGAAGATCGTCGGCGATACGATGCTTTTTCCGCGAAGGGCCCCATGCGCCAATGTGTCCCTCGTCTGCATATCAGCTGCTCCGCCATAAACGCGAAGCCTGCCCAAGTCCTCCGAGAACGTTCCTTCCACGACAACACCTGTTTTCCAAGTATCATGTGTGACTGATCCAATAACAAATCCATTTCTGCTTTGTGCACGATAAATAGCCGTTGTCTCATAGCTGTGTACGCTGCAAGGAATGACATGTGAGGCAAAACGAACCCATTTGTCATTATCGAATGGCACGAATAACGCTCTAATCTCCTCGCTGGCGTCCGCTCCCGTTCCAAATTGTGCAATGCTTCCATCGTTCAAATAGGCTGCGAGCGGCGTTATTTCATTCGTCTCCCATTCGAGCTCGCTTTCTACTTCCAGTTCCATCAGCAAATAAGGAAGCTGTTCGTACATGCGGAAGTGTTGACGCATTAACGGCTTGCCAATTTCTTCATGCTCAAAGCTCCAGTGCAGCCCTTTACCATAGCCATCCTCAATGGATTGAACAGAAGCTTCATTTACATAATGTTTGCTGTAGAACGTTGAGCGCAGCTGTTCTAAACCATAACGCGCTTCCGCATAAAGGCCTACCAGCGCTGCACCGCTGCTCCAATTCAGCGATACATTTCCTTCTGACAAATGTACCTTTACCTGAATGACTCCATTATCAACAACATATTCCTCCGTACGCTGTTCCAGCTTAAATTGCCCGATTCTCATCTCTCATCCGCTCCTTATTTAAAATTGAAGAAGGCCGGCAGCGCCGGCCTCCATCATCTTTGCTATACTTTATTTCCAAAGCTCTTGACGATTTTTGTAATTGCTAGTGTAAATAGCTTCAACCTTCTCGTCTCCAGCAGCCTTCATGTCACTAAGCATTTTATCAAAAATGCTAGTTGCATCTTCAGAAGACTTCGCCATAATCGCTTTCGTCAGACCCTGTTTCACAATATCATTCACCTTCTGCTCATTCAGTGCTTCAGGCGTTCCGCCCTGTGGCCCTAAACCGTCAAACAGTACGGAGTCATAAACAGAGTCGGACAAGTTTTTGAGAGCCATCTTATCGACAGCACCGCGTTCAAAGCGACCAGCCAAGTCATAAGGTGTTCCGTCGGAACCATTGCCGTTTTTAATAAACCAAGTCCATTTACGAATACCTGATTCCTTTGTATACGCATTCCAATCGTCTTTAAAGCTTTGCAGCACTTCTGGACGCGGCGTATGCTTGCCATCCTTCATATCCCAGTGCTGGCCTTCAATTCCCCACATCAACAAATATTGTCCTTCCTCGCTCGCCAGGAAGTTCATAAATTGCATCGTGCGTTCCGGGTTTTTATTTTTCTTTGTAATCGTAATCGCATCCCAGCCTAGTGAGCTGCGTCCACCGTAAGTCGTTTTCGCAGGATCTACGCCATCTGCTACAACCTTGTAAGGAAACAGCTGCGATTCTTCACCACGATCCTTCTTCAGAATCGTATTTGCTCCTCCCGCATCCCAATACGCGCCTGTAGAAGCAAATACAGAACCTGTCGCCAATTTTTGTTCCCAAGCCTGCTTCTTGTTAATTGCCCATTCCTTATCGATCAAGCCAGAACGGTATAAATCATTCATGTACAGGATCATTTCACGATACTGCGGATCTTTCACGTCAAACTTCAGCTCGCCATTTTCATCGTAGAAAGGCAGCATGCCGAACATCCCTTTGAAAGTGCCTAGTGTACCGCTAAAGTTTTCTCCATCCATAGAAAGAGCGATCGTTTCTTTGCCGTCCATCGTTGGATATTTCGCTTTAAAATCCAGAAGCAGCTGCTTAAATTCTGTTTCAGTGAACGGCACGCCGCCATCCGCTTTGTCAGGCGCTAGCTCCTTCAAAATATCCTTGCGCATATTGAAGCCGAATACAGGCTCATTTTCAAATCCGTACCAGTTGGAAAGGTAATAGTTTTTACCGTCTTTATAGCGCGTTTTGTTAAGCACATCGCCATACATTTTCGCTACATCTGGACCGTTTTTCTCAATCAAATCATTTAGTGGAATGATAGCACCTGATTCGATGTATTTGTTGACCAAGTCACTGCTTCTCTCGAACATAATGAGATCAGGCAGATCATCGCTCGCAAGCATCAGATTAAGCTTCTCAGCAGGGTTGCCGGTTGGCTGTTGAATTTCGACCGTAATCCCTGTCCGCTTCGTAATTTCCGCCGCAACAGTATTGCTGAACTTATCTCCTGTATTTTTATCGAAGAAAGTGATTGTGAGCGGTTCATTTGACTTGTCATTCCCTGTGCTGTTCTCGCCAGCAGTAGAGTTGCCGCCATTTTTAGCATTATTGGAGCCGCAAGCAGATAATACAGATGTAACCACGATTACGCTTAGAAATAATACGATCCCTTTTTTAATACGCATGTTAGAAATCCCCCTCATAAGTGATTCTATTATAGTACATTTTGATCCCCATTCGTTCTTTAAGCGCGATTGGCATCACCTCCAACAAAATTCCCGCTCCATTAGCTTTTCACTGCACCAAGGGTCATGCCTTTAACAAAATATTTTTGTAAAAATGGATAAACCATTAATATAGGAAGCGTTGCGACCATTGTTGCCGCCATCCGAATCGTATCCGGTGACACAGCCAGTCGTTTCGAAGCATCCGCAAGCTGCTGCGCATCGCCCACCATCGAGCTGGTTTGATACTGATTCAGTATTTTGACAAGCACTGCCTGAAGCGTCTTAAGATCAGAGTTGTACGTAAACACGTAGGAATCGAACCAAGCGTTCCAGTGACCAATTGCTGTAAACATTCCGATCGTCGCAAGCACTGGTGTCGTTAGCGGCAATATAATTTTGAAGAAGATTTGCAAGTAATTAGCGCCGTCTATTTTTGCTGACTCATCCAGCTCCTGCGGAAGCTGCTGCATGAAGGTTCGTACAATAATCATATAAAACACATTCATCATGCCTGGTAAAATAAATACCATGAAGCTGTCAATGAGATGCAGGCTTTTGAGCACCATATAATAAGGAATGAGTCCGCCGCCAAAATACATGGTGAACACAAAATATAGTGACCAGAACCGATTTCCAACGAGCTCGCGCTTACTTAGAGAAAAGGCAAGCATACTAATGACAATAACCGCGAGTGGAGTTCCGATTAACGTCCGCAGCACTGTAACTTTTATTGCCATCCAAATCTCGCTATCGGATAAAATTTGCTTATAGCTGGCTAAGCTGAAATCTCTTGGCCACAAATACAGATTTCCTCGCAGCGTATCTTCGGCACTATTAAGCGAGATGATGAATATGTTCCAGAAAGGATAAAAGGTTACGATAAAAACCGCGATGACGAATAAGTAGACGATAGACATAAACAGAAAATCATTTTTAAATTTTGCCATGAAGTGTTCTCCTTTTCTTGTTTGTACTAGAACAACGACTGTTCATTCATTTTTTTGGCCATCTTATTGACGCTTAGAACAAGGATGAATGCGACGACCGATTTGAATAATCCAACAGCTGCTCCGTATGAGAACATTCCGTTTTGCAAACCATATTTGTACGTGTACGTATCAATAACTTCTGAATATTGAAGCACTGTATTATTTTGCATCAAAAATTGCTGATCAAAACCTGCGTTCAAAATCCCGCCAACCGCTAAAATAGCAAGAATGATAATTGTCGGTTTAATAGACGGCAGCGTGATATGCAGCATTTGCTTAAGACGGCTGGCCCCGTCTACCTTCGCCACCTCATACAGCTCTGGATTAATAGCCGAGATAGCGGCCAAATACATAATCGCGTTAAAGCCCATGTCCTTCCATGTGTTGGAGAATGCTATGATCCACCAGAACAACGGACCTTTTTGCATAAACTGAATCGGCTCATCAATGATTCCAAGCCCAGTCAATATATTATTAATGACACCGCTTGAAGAGAGTACTGTGATAATAATGTTCGCTGCAATGACCCACGAAATAAAATGAGGCATGTAAGATACGGTTTGAAACGTCCGTTTGAACCAGCCATTGCGCATTTCATTAATCATCAGGGCAAGAATAATCGGCATTGGAAATCCGAATAACAGAGATAGAAAACTTTGAGCCAGCGTATTGCGCATTATTCTGACGAAATCGCCATTCGTAAAAAAGTAGTTAAACCAATCCAAACCTACAAACTCCGTCGTAAAAAACTGTCCAAAAAACGATCCTCCGCCTGGAGAATAATTAATGAAGGCCATGTATAAGCCAAACATGGGGACATATGAAAATATGAGTGTAACAATTAAAGCCGGAAGCATGAGCACGTATAATAGCCGCTGTTCCTTCAACCTGCCCCATACATTTGAATTTCCAATGCTGCGCTTCTTTTTGGGTGGAACAGATTTACTTGATTCCGCTTTCAATATGGATTCCATTTTATAACCTCCTGCCAATCTTGCGTTGCTTAGTGACTTCATTATAGGTCGGTCGCTCGTCCCATTCTATACAAGCATTTACCGATTTGTAACGCAAAACGACACACTTCCAAATGCTCCATTGTTGAAATCCGTTATTGCAGATAAACTAATTAAACATCCAGAAACAGATACAGGATAAAAAGGTGGGGATAAGCATGTACAGCATTTTGATCGTGGATGACGAAGCCATCGAGCTCGAAACGATGGAGCATTATGTCCCTTGGGACAAAATCGGCATTACCGTCGCTGGAACGGCACGCAATGGCAAAGAAGCGCTTAGTAAGCTGGCTGAACTAAAGCCCGACATTATTTTGACGGATGTCCGTATGCCGATTATGGACGGGCTTGAATTCGGAAGAAGGGCTAAGCAAATAGATAAGAACGTTAAAATCATTTTTTTAAGCGGACATAACGAGTTTCAATATATTAAGGCGGCGCTGAACATTGAAGCGACTGGTTACTTATTAAAGCCGATAGACATGGAGGAGCTTCTTGCCTTAATTGAGAAGGTAAAGAAAAAATGCGAAGAGGAGCAATTGGCAGATCAGGGCGAAGAATGGCTGCGTGAAAAATGGATGACGCGTATTATACGCGAACCTAGTTCAGAGAAGCGCATGGATTGGACTCACAAATGGGAGCTTAGCTCGTCTGATTTTAGTGCGAACAGGGAATTTTCGGCTATGTATGTAACTTTTGATCCACCGGCAACCTATCCAAGTGCACTATCGCAGCCGCCAAGCCTAGTCTCCTCCGACAGAACTGATCTATTACGAACGGTTGCAAGGCAATACCTCGATTCCTTTATTGTCGTTGAAAGCGAGCCTCATGAATTATTCGTGCTCTTTCAATGGAAGAATGAGCAGAGAGCCGCACTAGCTACTCTGGACTTCTGGGAGAAATTCCGAGAGCAGCTGATTCCATCACACGGCGCACAAATTACGATTGGCCTGTCCACGCCGCATAAAGGCTTTCATTTGATATGGGATGCCTACTTGCAGGCGCGTGCCTGCAATGACGAGAAGTTCTTCAAATTAGGCGGAGCTGTCATAACGCCGGATGCTGTATTGCCTACCAAACAAACAGATGATGATGGCGAACAGACTGCTGCAAGGTTAGCCTCCTCCATACAATTAGGAGATACGAATCAAGTATCCATGCAGTTGGAAGCGTTCTTCTCGTCTATTCGTGAAGAGCGTATTGATCGGAATTTCGCGATCCGAGCGATTATTCGGTTATTGGCCGCATTAGAACAGCATTTTTCCATGCTGCTTGCAGGCTCACTAAAGGACTTGCTGCTCGTAGATCATTGGAAGGTCATTTCGTCCATGAGCTCATCCTCGCATATTCAAGCTTATGTCTTGCATTTCTGCGATGAAATAAGAAAGGCCGCAAGTGAAAGAGATGTAGATCGCAATCAAGCAGTAGCCGACCAAATCGTTAAGCTCGTAAGCCAGCGGTATCATTTGCCGCTTACGGTTGAAGAGATCGCGAAGGAGGTCTACCTCTCTCCAAACTATATTCGAAGTATTTTCAAGGAAAAAATGGGTGAGACGATTCTCGATTATATAACGAAGGTTCGCATGAACCGGGCTGCCGATCTATTAAAGGACAAATCGCTTAAGGTTCGTGAGGTCGCCCACAACGTCGGGTACGAGAACGTCTCTTATTTTTGCTCCATATTCCATAAGCATAGAGGCAGCACCCCTAACGAATATCGGAAAATGTATTTATAGGCTGGAGTGAGTGAGCATGAAAAGGGTAGCAAGCTGGCTGACCAAGCCTTTTATTAATTTACGGCTAAGAGAAAAGCTGTTTGTCATGTTTTTACTCGGTGCTATTATTCCTTTAGTATTTTTTGTTTTATATTCTTATCAGACCATAAAAAGTGAGCTTTCTGACCAAATGTATACGAACTCCGTTTCGTCCGTCGCTCAAATCAACTCGAATCTAGAAAATAAACTGGATACGTACATTAAGCTCTCAGCCAATCTTTATTTGAACAATACGCTGCGCGCTTACTTAACGAACAACTATACTCAGGAGCCCTCTCTGTTTGTCGACGCATATCAATACATCAATAACACCTTTTCGAATATGCTTACTACGAATCCAGATATTCATTCGATCTCAATTTATATCAATAACGATTCGCTTCCAGCTGATGGTGTCTATATTAAACGAATGGACGATGCGTTCAGAAGGTCGACTACTTATCGATCACTGCTTAACAGCTACGGTAATGTTCGTTTTGTAGCAACGCCGCCCGTTGTTGACCAACCATCCATGTTCACCCTGACGCGTATGCTTAATATTAGCAATCTTGATAATGCTTACGGCATTTTAACCATTAATATTTTGGAATCGGATATCTTCCGTTTGATGGAAAAAGAGACGCCAGAGAAAACGATACTAATCGTTAATGATAAAGGCCTCATTATGTCCGCTAAAGACAAAAGCATGTTGGACCGTCCGCTAAGTCAATATGTGCAGGATGAATTCCCGAGCGGCAGAGAAGGTAGATTTGACAGCAGCTTTAATGGAGAAAAAATGCTCGTCGTTTATAATACGACCAAATTCGGCTGGAAGAGCGTCTCCCTTGTCCCTTACAGCAGCTTCTTATCCAAAGCCAATAACACAGCTAAGCGGATCTTAATTTTTGCGTTAATCAGCTTCGGACTTATGACGCTGCTCATTTACGTTGCAGCTAGACAATTCACGAAACGTGTAGATTATTTAGTTGGCATGATCCGCCGAATAGAAAGAGAAGAATTTGATCTGCTCGACATTAGACCGCTTGGTCGCGATGAAATTGGTCAGATCGGAAACGTGCTGCGCCAAATGGCACAGCGGCTGAGCAATTTAATTTCCGACGTATATAAGAAAGAAATCGATAAGAGAGAAGCCGAAATGAATGTGCTTCAAGCACAAATTAACCCGCATTTTTTGTACAATACACTGGCCTCCATATCGTCGCTTGCCATTAGAAATTCAGATCAACGGATGAACAAAATGGTTACTGATCTAGCAAAATTTTACCGGATATCACTCAGCAAAGGGAAAAACAAACTTTCGATCCATGAAGAAATACAGCTTACCCGCTACTACGTCGCTATTCAACAAGTGAGATTCGGTGAGCTTATTCGTGTACATTATCAAATTGACGAGTCCGTGCTCCCCTGCCCAATCGTAAAGCTAACGCTGCAGCCATTCGTAGAAAACGCGATGAACCATTCCATTTGGGACGACAAGCTCGGTATTAACATTATGATAAAAGCTTATCGTGACGGCCTTGATATCGTTCTTAAAGTCATTGACGACGGTATGGGCATGCATATGCGCGGTCATAGCGGAAAAGAGCTGCCGATTAGCGGCGACACCTTGTCTGGTTATGGCATTCGTAACGTGGACAATCGAATTAAGCTTTTGTATGGCGATTCGTATGGCGTCTCTATTTACAGCAGGTTAGGAATAGGCACGACAGTCACGATACGAATCCCTGGTCGTTAAAAGCAAGCTAGACAAAAAAAATCCCTTAAGCATCATCTGCTTGAGGGATTTTTTTCAACCTTGCGTACATTCACATTTACTATTCTTTATCCTTGCTGCCAAACTATTTTACAGTAATTTTGTAAAGCTTCGATTGCGCACCATTCAAGTCTGCCTTTAGTTGTCCCGTAACCTGACTGGTGGCATTCGTCCATAAGTCCGTTACGTTCACTTTGGAGGACGAAGAAATGCCTGCACGTTCAAAATCTATCGTCTTCGACACAGGTTCATTCGTATAATTAAACACCGCGAGGTAGTAGTTCTTCCCTTCTTGCATGATGAACGTATCCGCAGCTCCTGTTCCAGTGTTGCCCTCGATTGGCTTGAAAGCCTGACCTTTAAGCGCAACCTCGTTCACTTGTTTGTTAGTCAGCAGCTTCTTCATTAAATCTTGTGCTGCAGGATCACTAACATCGTCTGAGCTTAGAAATACAGTGCCGGAGATGACCGCTGAATTGACCCGAGTCTGCGCAGCATCGAACGAGCCGCCCTTCGCAAGTGTCATATAATCTGGATCTGTATACGGATAGATCGTTCCGTTCTGCCACCAGCCATAAGTAAGATTATTTAGCTGATATTCTGTTCGACTCAGTGTGCCGTCAATATCGCATGAGATTCGTCTTGCGTGCGCATATTGACTCGGAAATAAAGGAGCAATGGAGGCGCTGATGAACATTTTCCCGCCAAGCACCTTATTAATATGAGCCATACCTTGATTGTAAGCCTGGATACCCGTTTGCACATTTGGATCAAAATGCTTGCCCTCGAAGGAGCCATGGCTTAGAAAGTCAATCTTAATATACTCGTATCCGTAATCGAGAAACCGTTTGAAATAATATTCAATACGCTGTTTAGCGCCTGGATGAGTCGGATCAATCGCGTAGGCGCCGTCTACCTTCGGCAGCGGGTTTCCGCTTTGATCCCTCAGAATAATATCACCGTACGTATATTTCCCATCTGTGCCTTCAACAAGCTGGCTCATGTTATCGCCCCAATAAACAAATGGGCCATAATAAATGCCGGCTTTTTGTCCGTTTTTATTAATAACCTTAACGGCTTGCTTAAGCTGCTCCTCAGTCAGGTTATCCCAATAGGAGTCCAAATTAATATACACATTGCCTTTATTCGCGAATGATTCCTTTTGCAAATTTTTCTTAAAGAAATTAGACACAGCAACTACTTTATCGTAGCTTAAGTCGCTTTCAAAGGCACCCCAGCTATTCCAGCCCACGGGTACACCTTTCGGAACGCCATGCTTGAAAGACAGCGGCGGAGCAACCGCTGCGTTCGCTTGGCCGAAGCTCTCAAGGCCCTCACGGTAGTCTGCATAGTAGCCAACGAGAATTTGTGGTGAAGTGAGCGTCGTTCCCGTTACCTTTCCATGCGGAATCGTATCATGTGTCGAGGTAGGCGAAGAGAACCCGCCATATACCTTCAGCTTGTTTAAGCGATCATTAGAACCGCTCCAAAATATGCCCGTTTTCCATTTATCATGCGTAACCGATCCAATGACCAGTCCATTGCGGCTTGTATTATCATAAATAGCAGTCAATTCTGAGCTCACATAGTTATTATTGTTCAGGCTCGTATTTATCGTCCGCGCTTGGTACCTGGACCACGCGTCATTATCGAATGGAGCGACCAGCACCCTATTATCCGAGTTGGTGCCAATGTCGATTCCACCCTTCGCATTAAGTACAAGAGGAGCCATATCATTGGTGCTAAGCGTCGCTTCGCCTGTTACTTGCTGACTAATCAGAAAATAAGGCAAGCCTTCATAAATTTGATAAATTTGCTTCATCGTCGGAAGTCCGGATTCACGATTTTCAATCGTCACCCGAATGCCTTTGCCATGACCGTCTTTTATTTTCTCAACTTTATTCATGACGAACAGATGCTCAGCGTAGTTTTTACTGTCCAGCTGCTTGTCTAATTGGATACTGCTGTACAACCCTTTGGCAATCGTCTTGTTGTTCCATTCAAAAGCCGCAAGTCCTGATTCTGTGTTATAAATGATTTTGTTGGCACCGTTTGTTATAGTAATGCCCGACTCATGCTCCTTCACATTAATTGAGCCAAATTTGCTAGCATCGATTTCCGCGCCAATATTGCCAATCCCCTCGACATCACCCGGGTTCTCGCCTGGTGCCTGGGAGCTGATGATTTCGATTTTATCAATATCCGGCGACCAACCACCGTTATCGTCAAATAGGATGGTATTGCTTCCAGCTTGCAGCTGCACCTCTATACTAAACGTGCTAACCGTATCCCAGTTCGCGGTTGCGGGAGGGGAATAGGTCTCTTTCTCGCTATTGTTCACGCTAATGGCAAAGGAGCGAGGATCACCGGAAATGTAGCTCACCTTCAAGGTATAGACACCTTCCGATGGAGCGATAACCTTATTGAATAGCAGCGTTGATCCGCCCCAAATGTCACCTACTTTTGTTCCACCGGAGCATTCCGTTTCCGTCTTGCATGACCGTACGGCAGAGTTGCCCGTTAATTTATTATCCTGTCCTTCCGCTTCATATACTTGTCCACTGCCAGCCGGTGGTTCATTCGGGTCAGTTCCCGGCCCAGCATCCAGCAATCGGAGCTCGATTTTATCGATATCCGGAGAGTATCCGCCCTCATCGTCGAAGCGAATGACGTTCTCGCCCTGCCAAAGCTCCAGCTGTATCTCGTAAGTCCCTCGCGTGCTCCAATCTGTCGTTTTCGGAAGATCATAACGATCGCTTCCCCCTCCGTTCACACTTACGGCTAACGATCTAGGGTCGCCCGATATGTAATGCACTGTCATGGCATAAATACCCTCAGCCGTCACATTCACAGCATTAAACTGCAAAGCGGAGCCACCCCATAGACTGCCTACCAATTGATTTCCTGAACAACCAACCGCAGGCTCACAGTCCTTAACAGCTGCTTTGCCGCTGAGTTGATTCACCGCTGCCTCCGCCTCAAAGGATTGACTGCTTACGGCGGCTCCTGACGTCTGAGCCTCGGCTATTGTCGCTGTAGCCCCCATTGCCGTTTGAAATAAAACGAGCAATGCGAAAATAATAGACAAGCCTTTCTTGAATTTGAAACTACTCAACATCATTTCCTCCTCTTAACCGTTTAATGTAAAGCGCTTTCTTTTTTAGTTTAATGGCGAATCTAATACCGAACTATCCAAGAATGTTACGATTCGTACTCCAAACCCACTAACTTTCAGAAAAAAATGCCCCAAAAGCAGAATACTCTGCTCCTGGGACATGATTTTTGGCAACCATCATTGTCATTTGCTCGCTTTAAGCATTTCACCTATCGCTCCAATGCTGCCAAGCGTATCAATTGCTCTCGTTGGAATGAACACTTTATTCGCGGCTCCCTGAGCAATATCAGATAATGCCTCGAGCGAACGGTATGTCAGCACATTATCATCGAGGCCTGCAGAGCGTATAAGCTCGATTCGACTTTTCTCTGCTTCAGCAATGGATTGAATGGCCTTCGCTTCACCAAGCGCTTCCAGTTCCTGAGCATGGCGTTGTCCTTCCGCTTGACGGATTCGGGCCTCCTTATCGCCTTCGGCCTTCAATATTTTACTTTGCTTATCACCCTCTGCGCGCAAAATCATATCCTGCTTCGCCGCTTCTGCATCAAGTACCATCGCTCGTTTGCTCCGTTCCGCCTTCATTTGCTTATCCATTGCATCTTGGATGTCCACTGGCGGCTGAATATCAATGACCTCTACCCGCTCAATACGTACGCCCCACTTCTCTGTCGCTTCATCAAGAGCAATTCGAATGTCGGACGATATTTTCTCGCGCCCTGATAATGTCTCATCAAGCTCCATTTTGCCAATAATTTGCCTCATAGTAGCCGTGCTAATATTCCGCACCCCGTATACATAATCAGATATGCCGTATGTAGCTTGCTCTGGACCGGTCACCTGATAAAAAATAATGGTATCGATCTTAACCTGAACATTATCCTTCGTTATAACCGTTTGCGGCGGCACGTTTGCTTGCTGAATCCGCAAGTCATGGTAGGTTCGAACATGATCAATAATCGGAATCAGAATGTTGACGCCAGGCGTAAGCAGTCGGTTAAACTTCCCTAGACGCTCTACAACGCCAATCCTTTGCTGAGGTACGATTTTGATCGATAACGCTACAAAAACGACGACGATTGCTAATAAAATAATGGCAACAATATAACCCATATACGGTTAGCCTCCCCATTTCTCGACTTGAAGCACTGCGCTTCCACGACTGACAACCCTGACAGCTTCACCCTTCAACAACTGCTCATGCGATACAGCACTCCACGTTTCATTTCCCACCTTGACGATACCGGGCACTTCAGCAGCAATAGCCTCCAGCACGATTCCTTGCTTGCCCACGAGCTCGTCCACAGCGTCCTTAAAACCTTTTGAGGCATGGAAACGACGAGTAATTGGACCTGTAAATAAAGTCAATATAAGAACAACAATGCAGCCAGCTACCAACTCCAGTACAAAAGAGCCCGGCCAAAACCAATCAATGGCTGCTGCGATTACAGCACCAATGGCAAGCCAAAGCAAATAAAATGTTAACGTCAGCATTTCCACGACTATCAATATGCCAGCGAGAATGAGCCATATCACCCACAATTCCATCCTTTCACCTCCCCTTCTTCATTAATGTATTCGTTTATGAACATCCTATGATAAGAAAACACTTGTCAAACCACTACTTCACTATGTAGAATCAACAAGGGTCAAATATAGACAACCTATTATAATGAAGGAGCTTATACTCATGAAAAGCGCAATTGGGGTTCATGAAAGACCGCCTACCCTGCAAAGTTTTCTGCTAAGCTTGCAGCATTTATTTGCGATGTTCGGCTCTACCGTGCTCGTACCGAATATACTCGGTGTAGATCCTGCAATCTGTTTGCTCATGAACGGAATTGGAACGCTGCTTTATCTCTGGATATGCAACAATAAGATTCCGGCATATCTGGGCTCGAGCTTTGCATTTCTTGCTCCAGCTGGCGCCGTTATTGGCAATCATGCGGGCGGAGGCAGCTATGAGGCTGCACTAGGTGGATTTATTATCTCGGGCGTCATCTTCACGATTGTCGCTCTCATCATCCAAGCAGCCGGCACTGGCTGGATCAACGTCGTATTTCCACCTGCTGCTATGGGGGCAATCGTCGCGATTATCGGTTTAGAACTCATTCCAGTAGCTGCTCGAATGGCAGGATGGATCATTCCGACCGATGCCGACCCGACCGTCGCATGGAGCCCTGATCCAAAAATCGTAGCTCTCTCCACCATCACTCTTGCCGTAACGGTACTAGGCTCCGTGCTATTCCGCGGATTCATGCGTATCATTCCGATTCTGATCGGTATTATTACAGGATATGTGCTTGCCTATTTCATGGGCTTTACTGATTTCAGCAAGCTCGCTGAGAATAGCTTTGTGCAATTGCCACATTTCACTACCCCAGAATTCCAATGGACGGCGATTATTGCGATCGCGCCTGCGTCGCTAGTTGTCATCGCTGAGCACATTGGGCATCTGGTCGTTACTGGCAATATCGTAAACAAAGACCTATCGAAGGATCCAGGTCTCCACCGCTCGATGCTGGGCAACGGGATTTCTACTATTCTATCGGGCTTCGTAGGCTCTACGCCTAACACGACTTATGGTGAAAATATTGGCGTTCTTGCGATAACGAAGGTTTACTCCACCTTTGTCATTGGCGGCGCGGCCGTCATTGCAATCATCCTTTCGTTCTCCGGTAAATTCTCTGCGCTTATTTCCGGTATTCCTGCGCCGGTTATGGGCGGGGTGTCCTTGCTGCTGTTCGGTGTTATCGCCGCTTCCGGCTTTCGGATGCTCGTTGAATCCAAAGTGGATTACAGCAAACCTACAAACCTATTTTTGACAACCGTCGTTCTTGTTACTGGTCTTAGCGGCGTAAAGCTAACGATCGGGGACTTCTCTCTTACAGGGATGGCTCTCGCAACCGTAGTAGCTATTGTACTCAGCCTGTTGTTCAAAGTGTTTGACGTACTTAAGCTATCCAACGACCACGAATCATCAGGTCACTAAACAGTAAAAAGGGGTCTCCTAGGAGACCCCTTTTTATTTGTGACATCTATTATTTTTCCATGCTCATTTCTACTAAAAATTCGCTAAGCTGCTTTTCAGATATTACTCTTATGCCGTTATTTCTAAGCAAGGCAGTGGTAACCCCATTACCAGCCCTCTTATTGCCTTTAAACTCACCATTATTTATAAATCATTGCGCTGCCGCAAGGTTGAAGCAAATCTCAGCCGCTCTACATAACATAGGAGAAAAGGAGTGAGTCCCCAATGCCCGACTACCGTATTATCGTCGATCTTTCTGATCGTCAGCTCTATCTGCTGGACGGCGACGTCGTCACTCGAGCTTTTCCCGTTGGCATCGGCAAAATGTTAACTCAAACGCCTACAGGCGAATTTACGATTATTAATAAGCAGCCCAATCCCGGTGGACCGTTCGGTGCCTTCTGGATGGGACTCTCCAAGCCGCATTATGGCATCCATGGCACAAACGATCCTTCTTCCATTGGCCATATTGTTTCACACGGATGCATTCGAATGTATAACGATGATGTGCTCGCCTTGTCCAAAATAGTGCCTATCAACACGCGTGTTACCATTCGCCTTTAGTCTAGCAGGCAGCTCTCGGTTTCACGGGGTTCATTTTAGCCTTTTTAGGCGTACTCATGCATTCCTTTATCTTTCAATATTTTGACGATTTCCTTTACCTCTTGCGCCTTGTCTTTTGCACATATCAGCAGAGCATCCTTCGTATCAGCAATAATTAGACCATCAATTCCGATCGTAGTGATAAGCCTGTCATCCCCATAAATGATGGAGTTCTGTGTTTCGATTCCCACATAGTTGGCTTTGACAATATTGCCATGCTCATCTGGAGGAAAAATCGCGCCAAGCGCATCCCAGCTTCCAATATCATTCCATCCAAAATCGCCTTCAATAACTACAACCTCATCACAGCGCTCTAAAATACCATAATCAATTGAAATGTTTTGCAGTAAAGGATAGATCTCATTAATCATTTCTTCTTCGCGCTCCGTACCCATATATTCAATTAAAGGCAGCAATGTTTTAAAGAGCCTCGGAAGAAACCTTTTGAAATTATCAATAATGCATGAGGTTTTCCAAATAAACATACCGCTGTTCCATAAATAATGACCGGATTGAAGGTAAGATTGCGCTTTTGCAAAATTAGGCTTTTCTACAAACTCGGCCACCTCATAAACATGACACGGCTCCGTAATGAAGGAATCTTTCTTGCAAGAGATATAGCCATAGCCGGTTGAAGGAAAAGTAGGCTTGATGCCAATCGTAACAATCTTATTTGTCTCCAAAGCAACGATGCATGCATCATCCAATGTTTTCTTAAAATTATCCTCTTCGGTAATATGATGATCGGAAGGAAAAACGACCATTAGAGAATCACCGTGGTTTTTCTCAATAAATAAGGCCGCGAGGAGAATGCTCGCCGCCGTATTTTTGGCGACAGGCTCTACCAAAATATTAACGTGTTGAACACTCTTATGCATGATCCTCTCGAGTAACACCGCTTGGGAGCGATTGGTCACTACGATCGTGTTTTCCATCGGAATAACACCGTTAAAGCGTTCGATCGTATCATTGAGCATAATATCGTTGCCGCTAATATTGATCAGCTGTTTTGGCAGTTCCTGCCGGGATAAAGGCCAAAAACGTGTTCCGCCTCCGCCTGCGAGAATCGTAGCAAATTTATTCATCATGCATCACCCCATGAGCAATGCAATAAGAGACAATGTTTTCCGAGCCTTGATTTAAATTTAGACCGCTTGCATGTATGCCATCATAACAGCCGCCGGTCTCTGCATCAATTAACGATTCATGACGTGAGTTCCGTCCATGAAACCACTCATAACATATCGAAGCTTGGATACGATAGGTTTCCTTCCCTAACGTTTTGTACGCCTCAAAGCAAGCTAGCAGCATCTCGCAAGCTTCTATCGGCTGCTCGTCATATAATGCTGCTTCCCCACCTCTCTCAAGCCAGCCATGACTGCCGACTGGTTTGAAATAGCCTTCTTTTGCAAAAGTGATTTCGGCTAGAAAGTCCAAGCTTTCCTTAGCGGCTTGTCTGAATGGTTCTTTATGCGATAAATGTGAAGCTTTGAAAAGTGCCCATGGCAGCATGGCATTGCCATAAGTAATACGATCCTCAAACCAATGCCAGCCCTCTCCCTTATTGCTTTCATATTGCGTATACAGCCGCATCGCAAGTTCCTCAATTAACGAAACGATTTGAGCCTGTTGAAGGAAGGTTGGATCATCACTTTCCATGTTCGGATATGGGAACTTATAATGAAGCGAATTCTCGGTCTGCATCATTGAAGTTAAACCAATAATTGCATAAGCCATCGCTCGAGGAGATCTCAAGCTCCTCACATGGGGCAGCGCCTGATTGATCATATATTTGCACGTATTTTGCACATTATGAGGTACGGATGATTCCGAAAGTGTAAACCCCAGCGCCCACAAACAACGGCCCAGACAATCCTCAGACCCTGTTTTCTCAATGAACACTCGGTTGAAATCCATAAAGTTTCGAAAACTTCCATCTTCATTTTGAGCATGATGGATAAAGGCCAGGTAAGTATTTATAAGGCCCAAGGACTCCTTATCTCTTCGGCGCTTATTCAGCATAACTGCAGCAATCAGAGCTCTTGCATTATCATCGGAAGTATAACCTTTGGAACGGTCGGGAATACCGAATTTAGTATGCTGGAAAATGCCTGTATCATCTGTTAATGTGCGCAAATAATCCGTTAACAGCGGCTTGATCATGCTTACTCCCATTAAACCGCGCTCCCTTTTAACACATAATGATGTGCCATCGTTTCACGGAAAAGTACCGCATATGATTTGGCCACTTCATTCCACATCATCGTGCTGCCTAAAGCAAGGGTGTTGTTCTCCATCTCCACTTTCAGATCCGGATTGTCCAATATATTTAAAATATGATTTTCTAATGATTTGGAATCATGGAAATCCGCAAGCAATCCTCTTCCGTCAGCCAACATCTCTACGGCGTAGCGATACGGAGTCGAGACAATCACCCTTCCATAACCAATCCCGAATGCTAGTGTTCCACTTACAGCCTGATCCTTGCCAAGATAAGGCGTCATATATATATCTGATAATACTAGAGATTGAACAACTTCCTCCTGCGTCAAATGTTTGTCGACAAACGTAACATGCTGCTGAAGGTCAAGTTTTTCCACTAGATCCGTCAGCTTCTTTCTGTAAACTTCCCCGACCTCTTGTTTGACAACAGGATGCGTCTTGCCCAAAATCATATAAAGTGCTTCCGGATGCTTCTTCACTACTCCACTCATGGCCTCAATCGCATATTCAATCCCTTTTCCTGGGCTTAAAAAACCAAACGTCGAAACAATTTGCCGATTAGTATAACCGAACTGTTTCTTAAGGTCATTTCTAGATTCGGTAGCGACTACAGGAACCCCATGATGGAACATCTCAATCTTTTCAAGTTCTATACCGTACACTTCATGTAAATCCTGTATTTTGTTATGCGCCATCGTAATGACCTTAAAGCTTAAATCCGCTAGCCGCTTCATAATTAAACACTGCTTATCGCTAGGTTCGGACAATACGGTATGAAAAATAACGATGAATGGAATTTTGAGCTTCTCTGCCAAATCCAATACGTACTCTCCGCTTTCCCCACCGTAAATACCAAACTCGTGCTGAATAACTACCATATCTATGTTTGATTGATTGAGCTCCATCGCTATTTTGCTATAATCTGCACGATTATGCTGTCCAATCTGACCCATCACCTGATTGCCATAGGCATAGGATTTGTTATTATTAACCGCAATCATTCGTGGTGCATTAAAATCCTGGATGTGTTCGATCTCGTTCATCAGATCTTGAGAAAAGGTAGCTAATCCGCATTCTCTTGGCAAGCTCGTTCCCAAAAATGCTACATTCCGCTTTATTAAAACTTTACTCAAAGAAATCACTCCCTTATTTTAAAAATATTTACAAATGACAATAAAAAAAAGAAATAAAGAAGTCTTTATTTCCGAGTTCAAACGATATGCTTTTGGTTTTTAGCTATCCCGATGTTATTACTTAGCAGCTTTCAGATGCTGCCATTTCTTGCAATTCCGCTCCTATCTGCTGTTTAAACCTTAACACGACCATATTTTCTTGTCAATCGAGATAGATTTGTACACGCATTTGACAAGTAGGGAACTTGTGATAAAATTAACATATGACAAGAAAATATGGTCGTTAGCGGACTGATTAGACATTCTATTGCTAATCAGTCTTTTTTATTGTCTGTTTGACAGCACCCCATTCGATAAGGAGGCAACAAATGATGAGCAATACTATCCAATTAAACGAACGGGTCGATTTAAGTAAATCTCAAATTAATCTATTAAGAAAACAAGGACAGGTACCAGCCATTGTATATGGCAAGGATGTCGGCAGCATTTCTGTTATCGTCGGTGAGAAAGAAATACTTTCAGTCATCAAGCACAACCCACGCGCAATTCTAAATGCAGCCATCCCGGAAAAAGGGAATAAACCTGTATTAATTCAAAATATACAAAGAGATCCGCTAAGCAATAAAATTGTTCACGTTGATTTCTATCAATTGAATATGAATGTAAGTTTGGATTCGAAAGTAACGATTCATTTCTCCGGAGAACCAGTAGGTGTCAAAGAAGGAGGAATGCTTCAAGTAGAGATGTACGAAGTTGAGGTTCGCTGCATGCCAGACAATCTGCTGAGCGCATTCGAGGTAGATATTAGCGGTCTTAAAATAGGAGATCATCTACTTGTATCTGACCTTTCCTTCCATGAAGGTATAGAAGTTTTGTCCGATCCTGGTGCGATGCTAGTTAAAATCTCGCAAGCACAAACCGAAGAAGTAGTCGCTTCAGCCTAATTGTTAACTAAATATCAAAGGGAACCCTATACAGGATGTACAGGGTTCCCTTTTATTTATTCGGATCTTCATCTAAATCTTTATCATCATGAACGACTACGATAAACTGTCCAGGACTTACATCAAAATATTTGCATAACCTCCATAACAGATCCCGTGGATACTGTACCATCTCATCCTTATACATCTTCCGAACCGAATCAAAATGATAGTCAATATCCTTTGCAAGTTGTCTGATAGATAAGTTTGGATCCTTAGCTCTCATGATTTCTTTTAAATTACTGTGAACCCCCGGCATTTCTACACCTCCACTTCGATAAATATATAACGACCTGAATATATAATCAACTACTCCATCTTCTAGTATTCCCCATTCTCGAATATGACGATAAGTACGACTTCATTTCGTTAGAACACACAAAAAAACGGCTCTATCACTAGAGCCGTGCGATTTATAAGCTTTGGTGCGGTAGACAGGATTTGAACCTGCACGTCCATTGGACACTACCCCCTCAAGATAGCGTGTCTGCCGTTCCACCACTACCGCACATTGTAAATTGTACGATCCTTCACTCACATTCGCTTAAGCAGCAAATGGTGAGCCATGAAGGACTCGAACCTTCGACACCCTGATTAAAAGTCAGGTGCTCTACCAACTGAGCTAATGGCTCTCGCGTGACTGCAACGAGCTCCATAGAGCTGGTACACTTTGAGGATTAATGGTGACCCGTAGGGGACTCGAACCCCTGTTACCTCCGTGAAAGGGAGGTGTCTTAACCACTTGACCAACGGGCCGTCTGGAACTTAGAGAACAAATATGCTTGAGACAACAAAAATGATTATATCAGCTTTTCATCAGATGTTCAAGCATTTTTTCTCAAGTTTTTTAAAATAATATTTGGGCTTTACGATTCAATCGTTTCAGCTTTAAATACATTGTCTAACTTGTCTTCAGGCGTAAGTCTTTTCTTGAGCGGCACCTTAACGTCTCTTCCCAATTCTTTGAAGAAAGTTTCGACGTCACATTCGATTTTGTCCACATATACCGATAATTTACCTTTTTCGATAATCGCTTCATTGCCTTCTGCTGGTACAGTTACTTCGATCGAGTATTTTTTCATTAAAGTATTGCTGTAACGAGCGAAAATCTCAAGCAATTCCTCGTTGTTAAATTTGCCAATCGCTGCTTGTCCCTTGTTCGTAAAGTTTAAGTTTATTTTCATGTTTACAGCTCCTCATCTCTAATGATGCATCTGTTTTCACGGCTCGAGCAACTTATAATGAAAAAGACCACTCTCTAGTCAGATTTATGATCTGAATATAAAGTGGCATCATCTATCAGAAAAGTGCATGCAAAATGACACCTTCTAAGTTCACCTATATACATCGGCAAAGAGTAAGTTATGGTGCGGTAGACAGGATTTGAACCTGCACGTCCATGGGACACTACCCCCTCAAGATAGCGTGTCTGCCGTTCCACCACTACCGCACATTTATAAGTCGAATTTCCTTCACTCACATCTTCTTTGAATTCAAGAAAATGGTGAGCCATGAAGGACTCGAACCTTCGACACCCTGATTAAAAGTCAGGTGCTCTACCAACTGAGCTAATGGCTCTCGCTGCAATTGTAAACAAGCTACAGAGAGCTAGTACATTTTGTGAATAATTGGTGACCCGTAGGGGACTCGAACCCCTGTTACCTCCGTGAAAGGGAGGTGTCTTAACCACTTGACCAACGGGCCATACAGAACACTTCAATTGAGATTTTTCACGATGCTGCAACCACTGTGGCAAATAAAAAAGACCGGATGAACGGTCTTCCCGTTACAAACACTTGTGAAAAAAATGTGGCGGAGAGAGAGGGATTCGAACCCTCGCACCACTTACGCAGTCTAACCCCTTAGCAGAGGGTCCCCTTGAGCCACTTGGGTATCTCTCCAAATCTGGCTCCCCGAACAGGACTCGAACCTGTGACAACTCGATTAACAGTCGAGTGCTCTACCAACTGAGCTATCAGGGAAAAGTAAAAGTGACAAGTAATAATATATCATGTACTACTTTGATTGTCAATCACTTTTAACACTAATTTTCCGCGACATTTTCCACAAGCATATTTAGCCGGATCAATCTTCCGTTTGCGCAAGTACTCCATCCCACATTTGGTGCAAAAAAGCTTGTACCGAAACGGCTGCTGCTTACGCTGCGCGCGTTCAGGAAGTGACTGACAATAACGTGAGCCGCCTACTTGTGCAAGCAGTTTTTTGAAATCAATGTCGCGATGCTGGTATCCCCGCTTCAATATATGCAAGTGATAATGGCAAAGCTCATGCTTGATAATTTTCTCCGTTTCTTCATGGCCGAAAGCCGAAAGCTGATGTGGACTGATCTCAATATTATGGGATCTTGTAAAGTAGCGACCTCCCGTTGCTTTAAGGCGGCTGTTGAATGTTGCTTGATGTAAAAAAGGACGATCAAAAAAGGTTATCGAAATATGCTCAACCCATTGCTGCAGCGCCTCGTTATTCATTCATTATTCTCCCCCAACTACTTGAATTTTAAAGCTGCGATAGGCTACACTGTCAAGTAGGAATTATTAAATATGCAGAAAAATTGTAGCAGAAGTACGGTAACATACTAAAGGGGAGATCTTACTATTATGGCAACTATGCGCTATGTCCTATTGAAACAAAATGACAGCATCTTTTTCGTGGAAATGCCTGATTCGCACGCTTATCAGCTAAGCGCGCTCAATCTCCGGCTTCATAAAGAAATCGATAAATTAACGGCTGAGCATGTTCCAAGCTTGCCTTATGCTGTAGCTGAATGCAACGATGTCGAGCTGCATGATACATCGATTAAGATCGTTTCAGGTCTGGATTACATCAACAGCCTTGAGAAGGATTTTGCTGGCGTACAAGAAAAGTCCTATCCGCTTATTTCGCTTTTAACAGAAATTCGCGCCTTGCAAGCTCAGCTTGAACAGTGGTACGAAGAATACGAAGAAGAACAGAGTATATAGGTAGGACCTGCACGGACACACGCCCTTCCCCATATTGTAGTATTACAACAAGTTAGGCCTGGGGAAGGAGAACGATATGTATGCCACAGTGGCTGTGCAATCAAATGATGCGTGCATTTCAGAAAAAAGATCGCAGACAAATTAAGCTGCTTAATGACTGCTGGTATTTCTACCGAAACAAACAAGGTCTGAAGGAAGATGAAATGGGCACCGAATTTCAGTAATGTAATGGAGCTCTGCCCAACCACATAACCGTATACGGCTGCTGCCATTCTTATAAGGGATACGCTCATTTAAACGGTGAAATAAATGTAGAATGTCAATGAGCACTCCTAACTACTTATCATTAAAATAACAAAAGCGACCCTCATCTTCTGAGGGTCGCTTTTTGTTATTGATTAGTTACGATTAAATTAGAATTTGTTGAAAAAAGTGACGTCATCAACCGATAAACGCGTTGTTTCTCGTCCTTCTACAGCCGCTTTGCCGATTGGCAGCATCAATGTCGGCAAATAACGATCCGAGATATTAAACAATTCCATCACTTGATCACGGTTATAGCCGCCCATAGGAACGGAATCATATCCTTTCGCACGAGCTGTCAGCATAAGTTGCATCGCCACAAGGCCTGTGTCAAATACAACGATTTCTTTCAAACGCTCTGCCGGCAAAGATGAGTACATCTTCGTAGAGTTCGCAATAAAGTTGTTGCCCACTTCTTCAGTCATAAAACCTGCTTGGATCGCTGATCCATAAATTTTCTCGGATAAAGTGTACATTTCCAAATCAGCTAGAACAATAACAATCGCAGATGCAGCAGCAACCTGCTTTTGATTAAATGCGATTGGAAGCAGTTTTTGCTTCAATTCTGGATCCGTTACGACAAGGAAACGCCAAGGCTGCATATTGGATGAGGATGGTGCTTTGATTGCAGTTTCTAAAATGTCTCTGATTTCTTCCTCAGAAATGACTACGCTGCTGTCATATTCGCGAACGGAACGACGGCTATTTAAAACGTTAAAGAATGTTGCATCCAGTTGCTCATTCGTTTGAGCTTTTTCTTGTGAAGCACTTTGAGTTGTTGACATATGGTTCCCTCCAAAGGAAATTATTTTATCTGTGCCAGATTCTACTCAGTTAATCTCACGAATATACTGTGCTTCGCCCAGCACAGTTAATGAAAGATAAACTGTATCATTTATATACACAGTATAGGTCGTGTCGTTACATTTGTCAATTGACTAACTTTAATAAATTTAATTACTTTCTAAGAAGAATTAGGCAATGTTTTTTCTGCCAGCTGCGCAATTGTAAACTGTTGCAGTGTTTCGATCGTTTTCTGTTCAATTTCGTTTGCAATATCCATGAATGCTGATTTCATGCTCATGCCAGCTTCATGCAAGCTGATCGTGTCCAGCATGCCGCTGCAAAGCGGTTCTCCTACTTTGAGGGCGGTGTACACCTCTGCTAGCGATATCGTCTCTGGAGGGCGCTTCAGTCTATATCCTCCATCACGGCCTTCTCTCGTTTCAATTAACTGTCCGGCTGCCAGCTTAGCCAGCACTTTACGCAATTGTGTTGCTTCAGAGTTCAAGCAACCGGCAATGGCTGCACTTGGGTAGCATTCCGACTTGCGCGATAAAATAACGAGTGCTTGCAATGCGAGCCCAAACCATTTTGAATGGGCAGATCCGCTTACCTTTTCTGTTTTCATAGTCATCTCACTCCTTTTGTAGGGTAGTTGGCGATGCCCATGCACTTGATAAATTATAAAGGGCTTGCCTCATAACAGGCAAGCCCTTTATATGGAAAACGTTAGTTAGGCTTGCGCATACTCAAGCTAACGCGTCCTTTTTTTGAATCGACGCTAAGTACCCATACGGTCACTGTATCGCCGACAGACACGACATCCATCGGACGTTTAACGAACTTATCGCTGAGCTGAGAAATATGAACGAGTCCATCGTTTTTGATGCCAATATCGACAAACGCGCCAAAATCGATGACGTTGCGCACCGTCCCATGAAGTTCCATTCCTGGAGTCAGATCCTCGATATTGAGCACATCCGTATGGAAAATCGGAGGAGGCAGCTCTTCACGCGGGTCGCGCCCCGGACGAAGCAGGCTGTCCATAATGTCCCGCAAGGTAGGTACACCGACTCCAAGCGTTGGCGCGATACGATCTGCGTCAAGCTCAGCAAGCTTCGTTCTCAGCTCCTCTGAGCCTAACTGCTTAAGTCCAAGGCCAAGCTCACTAAACAGCTTGTCTACCACCTCATAAGACTCTGGGTGAATAGGCGTGCTGTCTAATGGATTGACTGGTTCAGCAATTCTCAGGAAACCAATACATTGCTCATACGATTTTGCGCCTAGGCGCGGTACCTTCTGCAACTGGTTGCGTTTAATGAATCGTCCATTCTCATCACGGTATTTAACAATATTTTTCGCTATCGTAGCGTTGATGCCCGCCACGTAGGATAACAATGATGCTGAAGCTGTGTTCACATCAACGCCTACATGGTTGACGGCAGATTCAACTACGCCGCCAAGCGTCTCATCCAACCGCTTTTGACTAACGTCATGTTGATATTGCCCAACTCCAATTGCCTTTGGCTCGATTTTTACGAGCTCTGCAAGCGGATCCTGCAATCTACGGGCAATCGATACTGCGCTGCGCTCTGCGACATCAAGCGTTGGAAACTCCTCCTGAGCGAGTTTAGAGGCCGAATAAACGCTTGCGCCTGCTTCATTGACGATTATGTACTTAAGATCAGAGCCGCCCGCTCCGGCCGCTTTACGCTTGCCTATCAAGGTAGCAATAAATTGTTCCGTCTCACGTGAGGCTGTACCGTTGCCAATGACGATCAATTCCACTTTATATTTATCAATTAAACCATTTATAAGTTTTTCTGCTTCAGCTACCTTGTTGTTTGGAGGCGTAGGATAGGATACAGCAACCTCCAGCAGTTTGCCAATATCATCAATGACCGCAAGCTTGCATCCCGTACGAAATGCAGGGTCAACACCGAGCACGATATTGCCGCGAACCGGCGGCTGCAGCAGCAGATTGCGCAAGTTTTCAGAGAAAATTGAAATCGCATGCTCTTCTGCCTTCTCTGTCAGTTCACCACGAACCTCACGTTCAATAGATGGCGAGATAAGTCGCTTATAAGAGTCTTCAATGACTGTTACAAGCACATCACGTACGGATTGCGCTGTGCCGTTTCTAAGCAGCTTTCTCTGGATATGCTCATGAATGCGTTCCGTTGGAACATCGAATGCAACGCGCAGTACATCCTCACGCTCAGCACGATTAATTGCAAGGACACGATGTGGCGGCAGCTTTCGAACTGGCTCCTGATAGCTGTAATACATTTCATAAACCGTTTCTTCCGCCGCATTTTTAGCTTCTGTCTTAATTATCGCTTGATCGAAAGTGAATTTACGTACCCATGCGCGAATGGAAGCATCATCCGCAATATTTTCGGCGATGATGTCCGAAGCTCCATTTAAAGCATCCTGAGCGGTCGGTACACCTTTTTCTACATTCACATAACGGGCTGCTTCAACAAGCGGATCACCGCTGCGTGGCTGTGACCATAACCACTCCGACAGAGGCTCCAGTCCTCTTTCCTTCGCTACGCTGGCACGAGTCTTGCGTTTTTGCCGGTATGGTCGATACAAATCCTCAATCTCTTGCAGCTTGACCGATTGTGTAATCGCCGTACGCAGTGCTTCAGTTAGCTTGCCTTGCTCATCTATTAGACGAATAACCTCGCGCTTGCGCTCTTCCAGGTTCCGCATATATTGCAGCTTCTCTTCGATTGCTCTTAAATCATTTTCATCCAGCTCACCTGTCATCTCTTTGCGATAACGAGCGATAAATGGAATGGTGTTGCCTTCATCAAGCAAACCAACTGCCGATTTCACTTTTGTTACCGGGATCGATAACTGCGCAGCAATGCCAGTAATAATCCGCTGACTTTCAGCTGCTTTCTGTTCTGCTGTCAACTTCGATTTCCCAACATTCTCTTCTGCATCATCTGTAAAATGCTGTACCTTCGTATCTGTCAAACGTCATGCCCCTTCCTCATGCTTCATGCTCCCGTATAAGGGTTGTTCGCCATCTCAAAACCTATCGTCGTACGACCGCCATGTCCTGGATATACAATGACTTCTGGGCTTAGTTTGTACAGCTTCAAACGAATGGAGTCATATAAATCCCGTTCACGTCCACCGGGCAGGTCCGTTCGGCCAACCGACATTTTGAACAGCACATCGCCTGAGAACAAATGATTGCCATGCAGGAAGCTGACGCTGCCAGGAGAATGCCCTGGCGTATGCATGACTTTGAAAGATAAGCCAAGCAGCGATAAAGTTTGTCCTTCCGCCAATGCATATTCAGCAGCATCTGTTGAGAGCGGAGGCGTTACATCCTGCCATCTCATTGAACCATTTTTACGCGGATCTGTTAGCCAATCTGCCTCCAAATCATGTATGTACACAGGGCAATTAGCGAGCTTTCGCAATTCATCCACTCCGCCCATATGGTCGAAGTGGGCGTGAGTTAGAAGGATTGCCTCGACCTTAACGCCATTTAGGCGCTCAATCAGCTTGCGTGGATTCATTCCTGGATCAATGACGATGGCGCGTTCCTTCGGCTCTTCACCATCGCTAGAAGCAGGCTCCTTCACCGTAATGAGATAAGCATTGGTTTGCAAAGGGCCTAATGTAAATGTCTCAATTCGCATATTCTCACTCATAATCGCTTAAAATGACTCCAACAAAGTGCGGAGTTCTTTCACAATAATGGATTGATATGCGGTTCCTTCTCCATAACGACGGCCAATTTCTTGCCTTGTTACCGCAAGCTTCTCTTGATAGTCGGATGCTTCACGGTCTGGATTTTCTTTTTTAAACGCAAGCATAGCTTCCTGAACATGAGTCGGACGCGGTCCCCATTGACCCAGTACTGCTCCGCCAGTATCTGCAACGATAACGACAGGTACAGAACGGCCGCCCAGTGTCAAAAATTGATCCATCGTATCGAGATGCTCTTCCATAATAAGCACTTCAGTCGGTACACCGCTGTTCTCAAGCACCTTGAACACAACAGGTATATTGCGCACAACATCGCCACACCAATCAGCCATCAGAATCAATACGCGGAGATCATCACGGTTATTAAGCGATTCGAAGTATTCCTTGTCACTCTCATCGGTCCAAACGAACTTTTCCGACCAATCCAAAAACTGCTCTTTATTTTTGGTCATGCCGTCAATGAATTGTTGCGGGCTAATACCTTTACCCAGTTTATCTGCAATGCTTTTGCTCATATGAATCCCTCTTTCGTCTATTTAATGGGTACTCCTCAGAAAACTATGCAAGGTTGACTGTTCCATTATACCGATTTGCGGCGTGAGCGTACAAATTTGAAAAGCACATAAACGATAAGCAGCGCAATTGCAATCAAGATGGCTGGCTGTACATAAGGCGCAGCTTTCTCATCGATTTTATCCCAATTCTCACCTAGCGATTTTCCTAAATAAATAAATAAAATAGACCAAGGCAGTGAAGCAAGTGCAGTTAGAAGTGTAAATAGACCAAAATTCATTCTTGCCATACCCGCTGGGATTGAAATAACTTGTCTCATAACTGGAACAAAGCGAGCTGTGAACACGATGCCTACACCATACTTATTAAACCAGTTTTCTGAAATATCAACGTGCTTTTGCTTGATTTTAATATATTTCCCGTACTTCTCGACGATTGGACGTCCGCCATATCTTCCAATCCAATATAAAATCCAGTTTTGTCCGATCGCACCAAGTGTACCGAACGCTACAGCGCCCCAGAAGGAAATATCCCCCTTCCATACTAGGTAACCTCCAAAGCCCAACACAATTTCACTTGGTATAACTTCAATTAATAGACCGATCAAAATGCCAAAGTACCCTAAGCTCTCTACCCATTGCAATACATTGTCCAAAATTTCATGAATAAAATCCATTTCTGTTCTCAATCCGCCTTCCTGCATAAAATATGGCTTTCACTTGCTATTACTGCGCTGAAGCTATTCTAACATACGATACAGACAACCTTCCACTTTTGTCATGTGCTGACAAGCCCCTGCATAGACTAGCCTTAAATGATACGAATAGATGAGGTGAGCGTTTCATGTCAAAGGTTTTTATTGTAAGTAAACGACAGATTCAACTGTTTATTGTAGTAGCTGTCCTAATCGTATTTACCGGCGTTTACTTAAGCTGGGACAGATCAAAGGAGGCAGCTGGACAACCAGCAGAGCCGCGAATCTTCCAGATTGTTACAGTTGAGTACAAATCACAAACCGCTGACGGCAAAGAGCATGAAATGTACCGCTGGGATCCGGGTCAGATTGTTGTCCAAAAAGATGAGCTAACCGAACTGCATATTACCGGAGTAAGTGGAGATAGTCATCCTTTTGTCGTGGAAGGCCTTGACATTAAGGGCGAAGTGATAAAAGGCAAAACGACGATTGTACGATTCACTGCCAAAAAAGAAGGTACTTATCCTATTTTATGCTTGACCCATACTGATATGCGCCATGGCGGTCCAATGGTTGGCTATATCACTGTGGATTGAATGTAATAAGCAGGCAAACAGCTTAAACGTGTGACCTCCTCCTCCCCAGGCGCATACATATGGGTTAGAGAGGAGTCGGTTTACAATGAAAGCTAATGCGCCAAAACATACAGCCGGCTTACCGACTGCGCGTAAAATTCGCAGAGCCTGCAGCAACGAGCTGTACCGCACCGTGAAGCGGATGAAGATTTGGATACCCAAGGAGAAGATGGAGCAGGCTGAGACTCTTTATTTTAAAAAAGTTATTGTCAACTTGATTTGGGTCCACGAAAATAGAAACAACCGGAAGCTCCAAGCCGATTGGTGGGAAGAGAATGTTAGTACTGAGATTGCAGAGCTATGGGAAGTAGATCGCACTCAGCTTTGTATCGCCTTTAGAGAAGCATTTGGCGGGTAATGCCGCTCAAGTTCTCCAAGTGAATGAATGGTACAAAGTCCTAAAAGAGGCTACCCCATCATGAATCGGGATAGCCTCTTGTCTTTTTTATGAAACTGCTTGATCATGTGACGACTAACTTTCTTCCTTCAATCGATCACAGGATACCGTTTTTGTGTTCACGGGATTATTGCCTACCATAACGGTTGCCATCCCATTCGACTCATCAACATTTTCAATCCAGACAGAATCCTCATCCAGATTAACTTTGAATGTCTGCTCCGATTCGTATATTTGCTTCGCTCGTGCTACGTCCATATTGCCTTCCCCTCCTGTCTTTTTCAATAAATACATTCTATTGGTTTTTTATTATCTGGATTCGTGCTCCATCGTATCGGTCGTTGATTCGTCAATAAGGCCATTTTGCAGCGTCACATTGCCGCCGCCCAATCCTTCATTTACCATCCTGTCGATATCCATAAAATAATCATCTCGACCCTCGTGCTTCGGATCTGCCCCTTGTTTTTGCTCATTGTTTGCATCGGTCACAGTAATACCCTCCCAATTGTTTTTGCGAATACTTATAACTTGTACTGCTGAGTTCGCATTCGCGGCGGTAATGACATCATGTTTTAGCCACCTTCGAAAAATATGCCCGAAAACGTAGCCAAGCATGCATCGCTCACAGCAGCGGCGACAACATGCGAACTAAAGCTTCTGCTGCCTTTTGCCGAGACGGACGATTCATAAAAATCCTTTTATCCAATTCCCGGCTATGCTTCAAATCCTCCATAAAATCGGTTTCCAGCCTTTTAATCGTCCCTTCATCAAAAAGCACTGCGTTCAGCTCAAAATTACTAAGCAAGCTGCGCATATCCACATTCGCCGTTCCAACAGTTGCCAGCAATTGATCTACGATCATTACCTTCGAGTGAATGAATCCCTTCTCATAACGGTAAACCTTTACTCCCGCTTCAAGCATCTCCTCCATATAGGATAAAGTGGCTAGCAGTACGAGCTTGGAATCCGCAATGCCGGGAATGATCAGTCTCACATCTACTCCGCTGAGCGCCGCTGTTCTGAGACTCATTAGCAGACTCGCATCAGGAATAAAATAAGGCGTGGTTATATAAATCCTATTGGACGCTGCTGTTATCGCAGCAAACATAACCTCGTCAATCTTATGAGCATGTTGTCCGGGTATGCTTGAAACCATTAGAACTCGTTCATTTCCTAGGCAATGATGCGGGGGCATATACGTTTTACCATCCAGCTCTTCTTTAGCGGCGAAGGCCCAGTCGTTCATGAACAACTCCTGCAAGTAATAAACAGAGTCGCCTTTCAAACGCAAATGAGTATCCCGCCAGAAACCGAGCTTCGGATTCTTGCCTAAATATTCATCACCGATATTGATACCACCGATAAAACCAACCTTCCCATCTACAACAACGATTTTACGATGATTGCGATAATTTAATTTTCTGTCAAAGAAGGCGATTCGCGGCGGCAAGAAGCAGCTCGTCCGAACCCCTGCAAGGTGAAGCTCTTTTATATATGCTTCACTTAAATGCAAGCTGCCTATCCCATCATAAACAACTCGAACCTGTACTCCATCCTTCGCTTTATTTGTAAGCACCTGCAAAAAACGCCTGCCAATTTCATCATCACGAATCGTGTAATAATCCATATGTATATGATGGGTCGCTTGTTCCAGCTCACTAAATATCGCTTCATAGGTGTCGTGACCGTTATTCAGAACTAATGCTTCATTATTACACGTAATCGGAAACGGAGCTAAGCCAGTAAGCATTGCAAAAAGTTTCTTATGTCTCTCAATCTGCTCATTCCCCATGTCTGCTGCCTCTAAAGCCTTCTTCGATAATTGGTTCGCATAGCGTATAGCCTCCTGCTTAAATCGTTCCATACGCCTGCGTCTTACAAAGTCTTTGCCAAGCATGACATAGGCAATAAAACCTATAATCGGGAACAAAAAAGCAATGAGAAGCCATGCTGTTAACTGTGCCGGACGACGATGCTCCATCACGAATACGGCGGCTAATTGTAAGACATATAAGAATAATAATACTGCCAGCCATATGAACCCAATAGCCAAAATAACACCTCGTTTTCTCCTTACCCAGCGGAATCTGACAAGTCCCTCTAGTTTGAACGCATGCTTAGGAACGTATTCTTATAAAATGAAAAAAAGCCCGCCGATTATTTATAATCGGACGAGCTTAAGCGATGTTTAGAGTAATGATTGGAGTGAGTGGATTATTGCTTCGTTGTCACGCCGGCATTATTGTTTTCAATATGAGTAAGGATAAGGCGATGCATGCTAAGCCTTCTTGTTATAAACTGCGGCAGAAGGCGGTAATTCATGCCTAACTTATAGCCAATCAGCTTAGCTGCCGATTCAGCGATCAGCTTAGGAATCAGATGCCATTTGCGAGTTCGATTGAGCTCATTCAGCTGCAGTTTAACGAGCTTTGAGCCTGCCTTGCCTACCGCGCTATAAGGCGTGATCCATGTATTGCAGCGCATAGAAATTCCATTATCAAAATAACGCTTGAATTGCTGGCTAATCGAATAGTCATGTGAATGAAACACGACAGCCTCTGCGCAGTAGGCAACCTTATTGCCCGTTAAGACGCATTTTGCAGCCATAAACAAGTCCTCATTAAAAATGACAGGCTCCTGAAATCGTCCCATCGACTCAAAAGTCTCACGCCAAATAGCTGAGCATACATTGGAGCAAAAAAACGTCTTTATACCAAGTTGCTCAATATCCTCATATGCTTTCAATTGCGACTCGGCCGGATAGTTATGCTGCCTTGCTAGACGCTCCAGTACATTTGCTCCTGGTCGAGGCAATTGCCTCGCATAAGCATATGCAACATTATTTGCGGAGAGAAGTGGGCGTGTGAGTTCCTTAATTAGCCTATCGTCATAAGGGAGAGCATCCTGCGTCATAAATAGTAAAATATCGCCTCGCGCTTGCATCGCTGCAACGTTACGCGTGCCGCCGTGATCGAAATCGCTGCGTTCAACACTCATGACTTGTGCGCCAGCCTTGAGCGCCCGCTCCTGCGTCCCATCGTCTGAGCAGGAATCTATAATGATGATTTCATAAGGAGGAAGAGACTGCCGCTGCAATCGCTCTAACAGCTCCTCCAGCTCTGGCCCTGCATTTAATGTAGGAATAATAATCGATACTCGGTATGCTGAATCGCTGTTAGTAAGCATTTTTGTTAATCAAGCCCTTCAGTACCGTTTTAAAAATAATTTTAAGATCAAAGAAAAAAGTCCAATTTTCAATATAAAAAATATCAAACATAATGCGGTCTTGTATGGAAGTATCGCCTCTTAAGCCATTGGTTTGTGCCCAGCCTGTTATCCCAGGTCTAATCTGATGCTTAACCATATATTTAGGAATTTCTTCTTTGAACTGATTAACAAAATATGGCCGTTCCGGTCTTGGTCCAACAACGCTCATATGACCAAGCAGTACATTAAAAAACTGCGGCAGCTCATCCAGACTCGTGCGACGCAGGAAGCTACCAAATTTGGTGCGGCGCGGATCGTTCTCCACTGTCCACTGCGTGTTGGATACGGTATCCGTCGATACATGCATAGATCGGAACTTAAACATATGGAAGGTTTTGCGATCGAGCCCCATTCGTTCCTGCTTGAACAATACTGGACCAGGCGAGGTCAGCTTAAGTCCTATAATGGTAAACAGCATAATGGGTGAAGTTATAAGAATCGCAACTAATGAAAAAGCGATATCGAACCAACGTTTCAATATACGATTGCTTAGCTCATCGAGCGGAATATCTCTTACATTAATAAGCGGGATGCCGGCAAAATTATCAAAAAATGGCCGCGCCGGCAGCAGATCAAAGAAATCAGGGATGATCAGCGTCTTAACGCCAGTCCGCTCACAAATTTCAATAATTTCCGCATACTTTGCATGAGCTTCGAGAGGCAGAGCAATGATTACTTCATCAATAGGCATCTTATCCAGCTTCTGCTTTAAAGCGTCAAGCCTGCCGATAATCGGCTTCATATATTGATGCTCAAGTGCATGCTCCTCTTGATAATCATCCAGAAAACCGACAACCTCATAACCAAGATCCGGATGCTGCTGTAGGTTCGAATAAAAACTGCGTCCCACTGAGCCCGCACCAACGATAAGTACAAAACGTTTATTAAAGCCTTTGCGCCGGAAAGAAGCGAGGATCGATTTCACCCAATATCGGTAAGACGCAATGGCAATAAAATTCATGAAAAAGAAAATCGCTAGAAATTCTCGAGATATATGTACTTCACGCGTGAAGAAGAACAAGCTGAGCAATCCAAGAAAGCTGATCGTTTGAATCTGTAAAATACGCAGCACTTCGTAGGAATAATTTTTACGTCGTTTTGGCGAATAAAACTGAAAGTAAAAGCCTATTAGCACTGCTGAAAATGAATAAATCGTTCCCCATAATAAATAGGTTGAGAACGATACGGAGTTATAGCTTGGCAGCAAGCCGCTATAAAATTTAAGCCAATAAGCGGCCATAAAAACGACCAATGTGCAGGATAAATCCGCCAACATATATAATTGCGTCAAAAACCGTTGGTTTTGCCTTAGCATTCGCCGTGTTCACCCGCATTCTCTTAAAATTCGACTCTATCTGCATTGTACCAAAAATAGGATGCAAGGAGAACCCTGTATTTGTCATCCAAAATAATTATTTGATGGGATTAATCCGTTGTTTTTGTTTAACCTTATTTTGAATCCATTTGCGTTTCTCGAGCATACTTGGAAGCAACTTTACAATAGTAGACCAACATCGTAACAATCCAGGCTCCCGCAAAATAATATAACCAAGCTTCACGGTTTCTGTTGCGAGTATCAACGGCCCAATCAATAGGGAGTGCCAACCAATAGGTTCGTTTTTTATTAGGGTGAAAAAACGGTTTTGATAGGAATGCTGACGTACAAAAAGCGGAACATTGCTTCTACTTCCCTTTTTCCACCCTCTATGATGAAGCGCATTCGCAGCAGGTATGTAATAAGAGGTCCAACCTAGCTTCTTCGCTCGCCATGCCACATCTACGTCTTCCTTATATGCAAAAAAATGCTCATCAAAAAACTCACCGTCAAACTCGATATCACGAATCATAGCCGTTCGATATACCGCTGCCGCACCAGATACACCAAATACAGCTTGTGTTGTATTCCAGTCAACTGCCTGATCTCCTGCGGCAAGATCATATGCATTTCGAGTGCGTTTCATTCCTATCCCAGCACTATCCATGACTTCTTTATTAGACGCAAAAACAAGCCGTCCGGTTGCACTTCCAACCGTCGGCTTTTGTTCCATAAAACCAATAATTTCTTTTAAATAATTCGGGTCCAACGTCACATCCGGATTCAGAACAAGAACATAATCCGAGCTTGTTTCACGAATAGCTTGATTTTGGCCGCCGGCAAACCCATTGTTCACTTCGTTCGCTATGAAATGAACCTGCTCTGCAAAAGGCTTCACTTGTTCAGCCGTTCCATCGGTTGAGGCATTATCGATGACGACAATGCGCTCTACAGGGATGCTTTGCTTCTGAACCGCTTGCAAACAGGTCTGGATGTCTTTCGCACTATTATAGGTCACGATACAAACGCTAACTGTTGGCATTACATTTATCACTCACTGTCTTTGAGATAGTGGTTAAGTGCTTCTCTCCACGGACGAAGCATGTTAAGTCCGTTACTGCGAATAGCAGTATGATCCATAACCGAATATGCAGGTCTCGGCGCTGGTCTTGGGAAGTCAGCAGTCGTGCAAGGCTCTACTAAAATAGCGGTGCCGCTGTCGTCAAAAATAGCATTAGCAAATTCAAACCAAGAGCAAACTCCGCTATTTGATGCATGGTAAATACCAAAATAATCAGTTTGAACAAGCTCTAGCAAAAAAGCTGCAAGATCATAGGTGTAAGTTGGCGATCCGATTTGATCTGCAACTACTTTGAGCTTATCGCGTTCTCCTGCCATTTTCAGCATCGTTTTCACAAAATTGTTGCCGTATTTCCCGTATACCCATGATGTCCGAACGATGTAGAAGCGATCATGAAGAGTCTGAACTGCTTGTTCACCTGCATATTTCGACTTTCCATACACCGTTTGAGGATTGATCCGATCGTACTCATTGTAAGGGACATTGCTGCTTCCATCAAAAACATAATCGGTGCTTATATAACAAAGCTTTGCACCGATCTCACGAGCAGCTACCGCTACATTGCGTGTTGCAGCTGCATTCACACGAAAAGCCTCGTCCGGCTCGGACTCGGCTTTATCTACTGCTGTATAGGCAGCGCAGTGTATGACAACATCAGGGCGATGAATCGAAAATAAATTTCGGCATGCAGGGAGACTCGTAATATCAAGCTCACTACGACTTAATCCGATGATTTCTGCGGTATCCGTCGTCCACTGCGTTAATTCTCGACCGAGCTGCCCATTCGCTCCAGTAATAACGATTTTTAATTTAGACATATTATTCTTTCGCCTCCAGGCGATCCTTGTACTGGGTGTCGTAGTACTGTTGATACGAGCCTGATGCAACCTGCTCCATCCACTCCGTATTGCTTAGATACCAACGAATCGTTTCCTTGATTCCATCCTCATAGTTGAACTTCGGCTGCCAGCCTAATTCATTACGGATCTTGTCTGCATCAATCGCATATCTGCGGTCATGACCAAGACGATCCTTCACATAAGTGATAAGCGTCTCCGGCTTGCCGAGTTCTTCAAGAATGGTACGAACAACCTGCAGATTGTTTCGCTCGTTGCGTCCACCTACATTGTAAACTTCACCATTAACGCCTTTATGCAAAACCAGATCAATGGCGCTGCAGTGATCCTCTACATACAGCCAATCGCGCACATTAAGTCCGTCGCCGTATACTGGGAGCGGCTTATCTTGAAGCGCGTTCTGGATCATCAATGGAATTAGTTTCTCAGGGAACTGATATGGACCATAGTTATTGGAGCAGCGTGTTATATTGACGTTTAATCCGAACGTTTCGTGATAAGCCCTAACGAGCAGATCCGCTCCAGCTTTGCTTGCAGAATAAGGACTATTTGGCGCAATCGGTGTATCTTCAGTGAAAAGACCAGTCTCGCCCAGCGTACCGTACACTTCATCCGTAGAAACTTGTACAAATTTAGTTACGTTATATTGCTTTGTGAGATCTAGCAGCGTCTGAGTACCAAGAATGTTCGTTTGTACGAAAATCTCCGGATGCAAAATACTGCGATCCACATGTGATTCTGCTGCAAAGTTAATGACAGCATCCACGCCTTGTTGGAACAATGGCTCTAATTCACTTCGTTGCGCAATATCTGCTTTCACGAAGGTATGTTTAGAATGCTGCTCAATCGAGCGCAGGTTTTCGAGATTGCCCGCGTAGGTGAGCGCATCAACATTAATGATTTCGTAATTTGGATAGTTCTTAATCATATATAATACAAAGTTGCTGCCAATAAAGCCGGCACCGCCGGTAACTAGTAATTTCACGAATCTAACTCACCCTTCATATACAAAGTTGATTTCCGCATCAGCAAGCACTGGATGCTTGCCATCCTTATCCGATAAAATCGGTGTCGATGTCGGCCAGTCGATTGCAAGTAGCGGATCGTTCCAGGCGATGCCGCGGTCGTGTTCGGGGGAGTATAGGGCATCAACCTTATACTGAACCTCACTATTTGGAACGAGCGTACAAAATCCATGTGCAAAGCCCTGTGGAACAAGCAACTGACGTTTATTGGCTGCACTCAGAATAAAACCTTGCCATTGTCCAAATGTTGGTGAGCCTCTACGAATATCAATTACAACATCGTAGATTGCCCCGGCAGTAACACGAACGAGTTTTGTTTGCGCTTTAGGAGACAATTGATAGTGCATGCCTCTAAGTACACCGGCTTCTACTGATAGGGAATGGTTGTCTTGAATAAAAGCGTATGGAATTCCATTGGCACGGGCTACTTCTTCATTATAGCTTTCCATAAAGAAACCACGGTGATCACCAAATACGGCAGGTTCTAGCAACTTAACTCCTGGAAGCTTCGAATCTATTATTTTCATATGTCACCTATTTTTTTATAATTTTAGTTTACCGAATTCTTCGCCAAACGTAAGTTCTTTCGCAAGCTCATTTGCTTTCGTCAACGAAGCATGAGTACCCGCATCCGTCCACCATCCGTGGAGAATATCATAACTAAGCTCGCCTGCTTCAATATATGCATTATTTACATCCGTAATTTCAAGCTCTCCGCGACCTGATGGTTTAAGCGTTTTAACGATTTCAAAAACATTACTATCATACATATATATACCTGTAACTGCGTAGCTGCTCTTTGGTTGTTTAGGTTTCTCTTCAATAGAAACGATCTTATCCCCATCCAATTCAGGTACACCATAACGCTGAGGATCGTGAACCTCTTGAATAAGAATTTTTGCTCCCTTATTTTGCTTTTTAAAGTTGCTGACGAATGGAGCAATACTGTCATCAAATACGTTATCACCTAGAATAACGACCATTTGGTCGCCATTCACAAAATTTTCAGCCAATCCGAGTGCCTGTGCGATTCCACCTGCTTCGTCCTGAACTTTATATGTAAAAGATACACCGAATTCATGGCCACTACCGAGTAAATTCACAACATCTCCCATATGATCTTTACCAGTAACAATGAGGATATCGATGATATCCGATTCTTTAAGCTTTGCAATAGAATGAAATATCATAGGGTACTTCCCTACTGGAAGTAAGTGTTTATTTGTTACTTTTGTAAGTGGGAATAGACGTGAGCCTGTTCCTCCTGCAAGAATTATACCTTTCATATAAACCTCCCGATAAAATATTTAAACGTGTCATTAATAAGGTCAATCTGAATCCTAAAGTAGTTTTCAAGGTATATTAGTCTATGATTCACTCTCTGAATTTTCTTGCAATTTTTAATTCCTTCAATTGTACCTTCATAAAAATCTTTCCCATAACCGCGTCGATGATATGATACATTTTTCCAAATAATTCCTATTAATAAAAAAGGGAAATTAAGTATGAGCTGAATATATGGCATATTCTTATAAAACAAATAAATGTTATTTCTAGCGCTTAATCTTACTTTAAACGAATTAATACCTTTTTCTCCTCCACCACTCGTTGCACTTCCTATATGGTATACCTTTGCTTCAGGACAAAATAGATTTACAAACCCGTAAATTTTAGCTCTATATCCAATGTCTACATCTTCTAAATATGCAAAGAATGTTTCGTCAAAGTAACCTATTTGATCTAACATGCTTTTTCGATAAATAGCTGCACCAGCACAAGCACTAAAAACTTGTTCTTGCTTAGTAAACTGACTGACCGGTTTACCATCACCTCTTTTATATGCCCAACCAATTAGTGTAAGTCCGTCACCAGCATCATCTATAAACTGTTTATTATTGCATTGAATCATTTTACTACTCACTGAAAAAACACCAGGATTGTTTTCAATAGAATCTATCAAACTATTTAACCAACCGTCACATACTTCTGTATCGTTATTTAACAAAATTATGTAATCACTATTCGCAGCACGAATTCCTTCATTTACTGCACTTGAAAAACCATAATTTTTATCTAATACAATTAGTTTGATGAATGGGTAAGTTGACTCAATAAATCGAACACTGTTATCAGTAGAAGAATTATCCACAATAATTACTTCATCCAGACTAACATCTACTTCTTTAGATAAAGCACTTAAACAATTAGCCAAATACTCTAACCCGTTATAATTTGGAATAATAATTGTAGACCTCATTTTTCGCCTCTTATCATAAATGCCTTTTATCATAGACCAAACCATCGCTTATAATGTGTAAAAACAGATATCTCGTCAGATAAACAATAGGTATCTTCAACTAAAAATAATTGTTTTATCTCTTCAGAGACCAAATTATCAAAGATCATTATAGAATCTAATAATTTCTCAACAACACTTTTTGAAGTAGGCATCTCTAAAATGAGATCCCCTTGTATCTTAAGAACATCCTCAAAATACTGCTCTATTCCATCCATTATTTCTTTAAGATTCTCAAAATTTTGCTGTGCAAACCCCTTAACTCCGAAGTTAGGGATCAATTTCCCATCCATATCTTTAATGAAATTAATAAATTGGCCTTGATCTGAGGTCAGTATGCTTTCTAAAATTAACTGATATTTATAAACTGCACTCTTAGATGTAAGATAATTTTCGTTTTCACCGAAATATCCATTCATAATATTCCCACTAAAAGCAGTACCTTTAGAATTATTACTTGTTACAAAATAATAACCACTTGTTGATTGATTTAACAACTTCGATAAGTATAGTTGTATACTTCCTGAATATCCAACATCTACAATAGCATTCTTTTTACCATCAAGTTCATATGATTTACAATATTCTAAATAAACTGCTCTTTCTTCTTCAGCAATTGCTAAGATCTGTTCAGTATATTTTTCAATTAGATTCTTTACATTCTCAATGTCATCAGGCATATTTATCTTTTTATCAAGATCTGCATTGTTCAAAATCAACCCAAATCTAACTTTCAACAAATCACTGATTGTACCCTCGAACGGCGTTTGTAATAAGTAATATATATCTTCTATATTCTTCAAGCTCGCAACTGAAGCAGCTCGTCTTGAAGTTAAGAAATAAATACTAGAAATATCATTTAGTTTCGCACTTGTTTTCAAATTAGAATAAGATTTGTCAAATAATTTTTTAAGTAGAAAACCCTCTCTAGCAAGAAATAAAACATTATCAATTTCATCTTCTTTAGTTTTCTTAATCAGCCAAATGACAAAGTGCAATAGAATAGGTCCGAAAATTATGTATCCTAATTTATTCAAACTTGTAATTTGATAAACACCATTAGTATTAGAAAGTTTAAATGGACTATTAAACTCCTTAGCAACAATAGGCCCGATTAATGCCGAATCTCCCCAATTATCATTCATCAAAACTTCTTTTCCAATATAATTCCCAAAGTCAGTATTATAAAACATATTAGCACCATTCATTACATGATAAGTAAGTAGTCCTTTATCTTCAGGAATTTGAACATCAGAATGTTCATTATCACCTATATGAAGAGTTTTTCGACCCTCATAGTTGCTTTTGAAATAATCCCACATTTGTCCGTTATCTTTTCTCTTTTGCAATTTTGAAGATACTAATAATTCATCATAATAATTAATATTACACTTTGCTAACATTCTCTCAATTGTTTTCACATCTAAGTACATATCACTAATTAATATGATTCTTTTATTTTTAATACGTGAATAATTTAAAATCTCAATGACTTCTTTTCTTGGCATACAAAGTTTAATTTCATTATCAATCTCAATATATTTCAATTTTTCACATAGGCTAGGAGCTAAATCATATAGTTGAGACATTTTTTCGTATATCTCATCAATAGAGCAATCTCCAATATAATTTTTACTCTTCCTTACCTCAGATTCCGCTTCTTTTCTCATATTAATATAATCAATTGGATTTCCAAAAAATGATTCATTTTCTTTTGCAATCATTTTGAATACAGTATCCGGTGAAAGTAGTGGACGAGTTATTAATGTATCAAATATATCAAAAGTAATAATATCGATGCCATCGATAATATCTTTTAATTCATTCAGTTTCCTAGGCCAGTATTGCATTAAATTACGACTTCCCTTGTTAAATCTACACACATCATTCAATACATTTATTTCGGCATAGCCATTTCCTGTACTTGTTACAATAGGTATAATAGCTCTTTCAATAGCATGAGCAATAGTACCATCGATTTGTTTATTTTCCTCATCAAAATCATTATAAGTCAAACCTAGATCAAACAATGGTTTAAGTGCTTCTACTTTAGCCCAAAACATAGTGCCCGCTGGAAAATCAATATACTGTGAGAAATCATGTTTTATTCCCATCCTACTTAACAAACTGGAACCAATCATTTTATTTGAAAGCCAAGTGTGCGCCCAATAAGGAATAGATTGATAAGTTTCAGGATAAATTAATCCTAACTCCTTGTGACTATTAAATAATGAAAAAAGCTTTTTTATCACTAACTGGTTCCCGAATAAGTTATCTAGCAAATGTTTTCGCCAACCATCTTGTTGAGTACCTGTATATAATGATTTCTTCGAGTGAACGTGGCTCACATAATTATATTCTGATAGATATTCTCCAAAATCAACAAACATGGGTGCAACATCTCTTCCACGGTTCGGTGTTACCTTAACCATTATTTTTTTCAAATGTTGTATACTACTTAATTTCTTTTCAACTTCTATCTTTTTATCCTCATGTTGAATAGAAACATAAAGATCAAAGTCATAAGGAATATTACAAAAATACTCAAAGAACTCATCCAATAAATCTACGTAATACAAATGCAAATGAACAGCGATTTTACCCGGTTGCTCATTAAAATTTTCCACAGACCCAAACGTAGAATCACCTAATAATCCAAACTTGTTCTCCTGTAATGTTAATTCCCTTTTAGATTCAAGCCAGATTTTATACATTCCTGTGTTTTTAATCAAAAAACTCATCTTTTTATATATCATATCTTTTATCTTTTGTTTAGTTTCTTTATTAACAGGAAAATAATGATACGTTGTTTTGACAATTTTTTTTAATATTTTTTTAATAAACGCAATAAAAGCTTTAATGTTCCTAGCTGTATATCTAAGAGGAGATGTAATTCTCCATGATTCTGAACGAATCAAACTATTAATTGTTTCGTTTAATTCTGTATTAACAGATAGTATATGATTTCTTTCATGAAACAAATTGTTTCTTTCGTTAATAGTTTGATTAACCAAATTCCTCAATGAAACAACTTCGTTGTTAAAATCCGCTAACATACTCTCCGCATTTTCGTGAAGCTTTTTATTTTCCAACATTATTTTTTCATTTGATTCTAGCAGTTCTATTTTTTCAGTTTCTAAATTCACTAGTTTAGATAAAACAGAATCTGAGATATTATTAAATTTACTTTCTATACGATCTAATTGTCTTTGTTCTTTTAAAGTAGATTCTAGTGTATTAACTCTATACATCATTTCTTGAAATATTGAATTCTCATCTAATATAGTTATATCTCCAGTTACTATTATCCTATCCACTCTACCGTATGTATTAATAATTTCATATTGAGGCATATAATCATGAAACTCATCATAACCTTCACGGCTACTCCATGCATTTAAAGGTGTTAAAGAAAGTTTTGGAAATACATTGGAGATATTCAATTTCACAATTCGATCTTGTAAAGGGATCCATTTATAACGAATTACACCTTGTAATTGATTTAAATTAATAAATTCCACTCGAAATTCATTTCCCTTTATAATCAAATCAGCAAACACAGTTATATCCTTATGATAACCTTCACCAAAATCAACCAATAGTTTACTTGTAAAATTAGGATTTTCTTTAAAAATCATCATATTCCCAAAAGAGTCAAGATGAGGAATATCTGTTTCCGAGCATACTGCTACGATGTATTTTCTGTTGATATTTGTAAGATCTTTCGGATCAATTAGTTTATACTTGGTATTAGTTTTCATATTATTATCTACATGGTTAAGTACGCTAAGAGTTTCAAATCCTTGATTGAACATCTGAACGTTTGCAAAGTATTTAGTTAAAAACAACTGAAACTCATTAAAGTAAAACTCTTTGATATGGAAACTATTTCTGAACTTTGGTACATCAGAATAATTGAGCTTGTCAGGAGTAGAAATTATTAAAATTCCATTTGGTTTTAGTAATCTCTTTATTTCATTCATAAAACTTACTTGAATCTCTTCATTCACATGCTCTATGGTCTCAAAACTTACTACAACATCAATAGAATGACTTGGCAATGGGATTTTTTCTATGCTTGCTTCAATAAACTTCGTATTCGATGTACCATATTCTTCTTCCGCTAATTTAATTGATTCATTAGAAATATCAATTCCATATACAAACTGTGCAAAGTCAGACATTAGAGAAGTACCGTAACCAACACCACAAGCAGCATCAAGGACTACTTTATCTTTTATCAGTTCAAGGACTGAATAATATCTTTGTTTATGCTCAATTTCTATTTCTCCAGAAGCTATCTCTGGTACGAAGCGTTCCCCTGTAAACTCCATAATTACCTCCAAATATAAAAATTATTCCTCAATCGTTTGTGTCATTCCAACATTTCCTAATATACAAAAACCATGTGCCGTTGGATAAGTTTTCTTATTTCTTACATCTACTAATAATGCATCGCTAATCCAATGGTGCTGCACATGTTGTTCGTAAGTACCATCAGCAATTGCTAAATCCAGACTGTATACACCATCTCGTATCATGGGAAACTGAAAATTCCATTTAAAAACATAAGTCTTATTAATTAAAATTGGTCTGATCTCCATATTTTCTATTTCTGTGTTCATAATCACTATCGAATTTCCTATTCTATCCTTCAAAACAAACCCAATTATCGGCATTAACAGACTTTCTCTCGCAAAAACTCTAACAATTAATTGAACTTTTTCTCCACCTGTAATATAGCCATTTTCAGTTCCTAAATAATTCAATAGTTTTGCATCTACTATTTCTGCACCCATTTCTCCAAATACTTGAGAATCGTTGGAGAATGAATTTCCTTGAGATATCATAATATTCTCTTTATCTTCAGTATCATTTAGATCATTCAGAATTGTATCATAAGTCATAAATGCATGATATTCATCTATAATATCCCCAGGTGCTCCATCTTTATAGATTTCACCTTCATTAAACCAAACTACCCTATCACAGAAGTTAGATATTGCTCCAAGATCGTGACTAACAAACAATACTGTTCCTTTTTCTTTAAACTCTCTTATTTTTCTATAACATTTTTGCTGAAATCTTATATCACCTACACTTAACGCCTCATCTATTATTAATATTTCAGGTTCAACATTAACAGCGCAAGCAAAAGCAAGTCGAACAAACATTCCACTAGAATACGATTTGACTGGCTGATGGATGAAATCACCAATATCTGCAAAGCCGAGAATTGAATCTATTTTTCCGCCAATTTCTTCTTTAGTTATTCCCATCATAGATCCGTATAAATATATATTTTCTAGTCCTGTATATTCAGGATTGAAGCCAGCTCCCAATTCAAGAAGTGCCGATATTTTCCCACTTACATCTACGTTGCCTTGTGTAGGTGTTAAAATCCCAGTAATCACTTTCAGTATTGTCGATTTTCCAGCACCATTTTTTCCGATGAAACCAATGGTTTCACCTTTATTAATTTGCAATGAAATATTTTTCAGTGCATGAAAATCTTTGTGTCTTTTTTTTGAAAAAGGATTGAGTGCCTCTATTAGGCGATCAGTTGCTTTATTATAGAGCTTATATACTTTTGAAACACTCTGAATTGATATCGCAACACTTTCATTCATAATAACATTCCCCAATCCATCACAGCACATCAGCAAAATGTGGCTTTAGTTTTTTAAATATAAATACACCTAGTAAAAACATCATAATAGTAAAAAACCAAAACCACAGTGTAAGATAGATATTTTCATAAAACCATGCTTTGTAGAACAGAGAATCTCTATATCCTTGTACAACATAATACATTGGATTTATTTTAAATATCCAATTGTATCTATCACTAATAATTTTTTCTGACCACATAATAGGAGTTAACCACATGCCTACTTGAATAATTATAGATATTATTTGACCCAAATCTTTAAAAAACACAACTATTGCAGAAGTAAAATATGAAATCCCTACTACGAGTAGTATTGTACAGAAGGAATAATAAATTAACTGTATGTTGTAAACATGAAATGAATTTCCATACGATAAATATACAATATAAAGGAAAATCAAAAATACACAATGAACAAATAATGAAGACAATATTTTAACAATTGGAAGAATACTAATTTTAAAAACAACTTTCTTGACTAAAAAACTATATTCTATAAAACTGTTTGTAGCATTAGAAAGAGAGTCTGCAAAGAAAAACCACGGAATCAAACCTGATATAAACCATATCGCAAACGGAATATTTTCATCAGCTGGCATGACCTTAAGACCTACTTGAAAAACAAACCAATATACGAGTATAGTCACTATAGGCTGAACATACCCCCACATAAAACCCAAATATGAACCTGCATATTTTGTTTTAAAATCATTTTTAGCTAAATTAAAAATTAATCTTCTATTGCTGAATATATCTACATAAAAGCTAATAATTATTCTTCTTTTCACTAATAAAATAAAGAGAACCGAGCTGATTAGTAACCCAACAAAATTACAGATCAGAGTTTTAAATTTCTTGTTATCAATCATGTTTTGTTCTCTTAATTCAGTTGTTAATGGAAAATAAATAAAAGGATCAGGTCCTTTTGTAACTATCTCTATGTAATCATCATTTTTCTTAATATTGCTAATTTCATTACCAACTTCATTCGCTACCAATGATATAGACAAATGATTCTTTTTGAAGAATGGCTTAAAATAAATACTTGATATTTCTATTTTTCCTGGGTGTTCTCCTAAATCAAATCTTATTCTATCTACATTAGAATCTATTAAAAAGTCCAATTTCATTTTTTTTCTAGATGCTTCATATTCATCTCTACTCGAGTTTTTTTCTGTGAATTCTTGTTCCTTCTGAGCATAAAAGACTTGAAAACCATTTACATCACTATTTACTATCTCCACGTACATTTTCATTGTTCCTGGTATTTCAAGAAACGTGGTCAATGCAACTACTGAAAGAATATACAATACAATGAAAAATAATATTTTTTTAAATTTATTTTTAAATTTCATTTTTTTGACACAAGCCTTTCACTATCATTATTTTGTGTAATTTGTAATTCAATTTAGTTTATTATTGTCGAATAAACTAAAAATAACTAAAATATGACCACTATGATTGTTTAAAGTAAAACATAAAAGAATATTTGAAGATGAGATATTGAGACTAACGCGCCCTTCAAAAACACGGTTTAATAGAGCAAACACAAGTAATCTAAACTCTATAAACTCAAAAAAAGCTGATAACAATGAACTACTCTCAAAATAATATCGACTAGTAAGACGATACAATTGAACAGCTAAGAATTTTTAAGTTTTATTTGGTTTGTGGTTAGATTTAATCTAGATCGCCCTTCAAAACTCTTAATAAAATGTCTATACACCCCTGCTATCTTACCAAAATTCCTACCATATTAACACCTTATTCTACCTTTGCACCGAATAAATTGTAGAATCTTTCCGATTTTATCTCCATTTCGACAAACCCTCATATTCTACAAATTTGTAAACTACATACAATTCCCTTCTTCTAATATAGTAATCTACTCCCCCATTTGCTAAAATACAAATAAAGCTAATTGTTTCATATATACATAACGATGGATGAGGAGTACTTACGAATGAGTGCACGAAACAAATCAAAAAAGAATACGAACACTTTAAATGCTGATTTTGCGCTTTTGAGGTGGATTGGGGCCATTGGAATTGCTCTATTTTTAGTAATCTTCCCCTATGAGAAAGCATTGTTCAACGGCTACGAATTAAGCTTTGAAGGACCCATTTATGGAGCTCTCATCTTCGGGTACGTGATGCTCGCATTTACTGCTGTCTATGTGTACCGCAGCTCGCAGCTCAACAGTTATCGTGGGATTTTGTCGATTGCCGTCATGGTTCTTCCATTCATTTATTGGTTGTCTTCATTCCAGGCGGTTTCAGTCTACTACGCAAAGTTTATGACTCTCGTATTTTTCCTGCTCGCGGCTCTATTCATAGCAGCGCTGTATTTTGCAGAAAATAAACTTACACGAAAAACAATCGAATACGCTGTTATGCTCTCCTCTTATTTAATTGTTCTATTTGGTTTACTCAACCTGTTCGGTCAAATGTATTATAAGGATGCGCTATGGCTCGCACATGATGGTTACCGTCTTTCTTCGGTTTTCCAATACTCAAATTCATACGCCGGCTTCCTAGTCGCTTTGTTTCTAGTCAGTCTCTATTATGCTGTTCATTGCGTGCGTCCTTCTGCAAGAATCATTCACGCTGCAATGCTTGTACCGATTTGGATCTCGTTCATGCTTACCTATTCGCGCGGTGCAATTGTTATTATTCCGGTTATGCTGCTAATTGTACTGCCATTTCTACGCTTAACGAAGCAGATTACATACATCGTGTTTATGGGCTTATCCGTAGTGGTTTCCATGACTATACTTGGCAAACTTACAACAGTTGCAGATAGAATAGCTACTCTGGTTCAACCAACTGAAACGAAAGCACCAAGTACAATTTCTTTGTTCAGCTCATTGCCTATGCAGGGCTGGGGATTACTGTTGCTCGGCCTCATCGTTACTACTAGCCTTATCATGCTTTATCATGCCAAAGCTGCTGCTTTCCTAGAATCAAAGCTCGCCAAGCTATCTTCCTATAAGTGGTCGTTTGCGGCTGTGCCTATCATTACTATCGTACTTACTGCTGTAGCAGCGGTCAGCCTCCTCGGCAGCAGCGCGATTCGCGGCTTGCTTCCAGATAAAATTGCTGCACGCTTTGAAAATATTAATCTCCAACAACACAGCGTCTTGGAGCGCTTAACCTTCTACAAAGACGGTCTGCGAGTTGCAGAGGATTATCCCTTGCTAGGTGGCGGAGGCGGCGCTTGGCAGTCCATGTTTGAGCAATACCAGAATAACCCTTATTGGAGCAGACAAGCACATAGCTTCTTTGTACAAGTTCTGGTAGAGAGCGGTTGGATCGGTTTAATCTCACTCATCGTACTGCTTGCATTTGTTTATTTTCTATATATTCGATCCTTTATTCGTTATCCCGAGCTTAGAGGCAGCCACTTTATCTTTTTCATTTTTTCTTTAGCGCTGCTAGCCCACAGTGTAATCGATTTTGATATGAGCTATATTTATATTATCTCTCTCGTCTTTATTTCTCTCGGCTGTATGCTTGCGCCATATAGTCATAAACTTATTATCGAAGGTATGAATGGCAAGCTCAGTCGATCCTGGCCAAAAATTGCTTATCCTGCGGTTATCGCTGTATTGTCTTTATTCCTTCTAATCGTTGCTATTCGAGAAACCAACGCAACCAATAAGTATAATAAAGCCATCGATCTAGCGGTTAAACAACAGACTTCTTTAGAGGAGCTTCTACCGATACTTGATAGTGCCATTAAATCTTCACCAACGCAGCCATACTATAAATTAACGAAGGCTGACTGGCTGGAGCAGGCGTACAAGCAAACGAACACCGTTACTTTCCTTGACCAAGCTCTTACTACTGTAAAGGAAGGCAGAAAATATGATCCTTATAATCGAAGCCTTCTTATGTCTGAATATCGTTTTCTGCAAGAAAAGGGACTTTTTGAAGAGTCACTTGTAACTATTAATGAAGGTGTCAAAAAATTCCCTTGGGATATTAAGCTCTATGAAGCTGCAATAACCTCATATGCCAAAGCAAACCAAACGGCTCTTACTGAAAAAGATGAGGCTAAAGCACAAGAATATGCACAGCACGTTATCGAGCTTTCTAACGAAGTGAAAAGAAGAATCGATCAGCTAGCTTCTCTTCCAGCCGAGCAGCAGCAAGGGCGTACCTTCGCTATGACACCAGTTATAGAGGAAGCAGTAGCCCAAATCGAGATTGCTTCGGCGCAATAGTTCAGTTGCAACCATCTAGTATTAGAAAGACTGCCCGCTTGCACAATTCATGTGCGACGGGCAGTCTTTCTCTTTTCACACAAGTTTTATGGCATGTTTTACTACATCCAAGAATAAATAGCATAAGAACGTTCTGATCGTTTATAGCGAATCTTAAGTAGGGAAGGAGAAGTCTATTGAAACGAGTTCAGAAGCCAAAATGGTCCTTTGTCGTGCTGCGCGGCGCTGACAAAACCGTCAAACAATTTCACGTTTCAAAGCGATCGGTCTTTGCAGCTCCAACGGCTGCCGTACTAGCTGTTTCGGGTTGCATCGCCGGAATTCAAATAAAGTCTACTTACGAACTGAACCAACTTGAAGAACAAATGTCACAACAAGACGCTCTATTTGCACAAACCGTCTCAGATAAGAACCAAGCAATTGTCTCGCTACAGCAAGAAATACTCGGACTGTCAGAGCAAGCAAATGACATGAAAGAGAAGATCGATGATCTACAGCAGCTCGAGTTAAAGCTGAAGCAATTTATCGAAAACTATGGCAGCAAACTTGAAACCTCTTCCTATCTGACGCCAAGAATTAAGAGTAAGACAAATGTAAAAACACTTCCCGATACTCCCGCAATGCAAAGTATCAGCTTTAACGATTCGAAGCAAAGCAAACAGTTTGCTTTGTTCGCGCAGGAAACAGGGCTTCATCTCACTGAGTTGCAACGGATGGTCGAGACGATGGAGGATTCTTTAGCACTGACGCTCCAGCTGGCACAAGCGACGAGAGTCTCAGTTGATGCTTATCCTTCCGGCTGGCCGACACGCTCCAAAATGCTTACCTCAGGATTTGGTTATCGAAGAGATCCATTTACCGGACGAACTGCTTTCCACGCTGGAATAGACATCACTGGCAAGCTAGGAGACCCGATATTTAGCGCAGCAGACGGCACAGTGTCGGACACTGGCTTCAATAACTCACTAGGCAAGTATATCGTCATCGACCATCTAGGAGGGCTGCAAAGCGCCTATATGCACTTAAAAGAAATCGAAGCTAAAGTAGGCGACATCGTCGTTCGAGGCGAAAAGATCGGTTTACTCGGATCGAGCGGTAGAAGCACTGGTCCGCATTTGCATTTCCAAATCATCCAGAAAAACGAACCCGTTAACCCGTTACCATTTTTGGCATTAATAAAGGAGGATTAATGTCTATGTTTAAGGACCATAAACGGCCGGCGGCCACTGATACATTAATTGGCCAAGGTACGATAAGCGAAGGCAGGTTAATTTGTGAAGCAAGTCTTCGAATTGAAGGGGAACACCGAGGCGAAATCGAATGCAAAGCCGACGTCATCATTGGTGAATGTGGTCTTGCTCGCTCGAATATTACAGCGCGTGATATTACTATTGCAGGCAAGGTTTTCGGAGATATCGTCACAAAGGGACGGCTGATCATTACCTCCTCCGGCATTTTGACTGGTGAAATTACAACCCAAACACTAATTATCCAAGATGGCGGCAAGCTTAATGGCAACTGCCAAATGGAGCTAGCAGCTGACAGTAAAAATCGTGTGCAAATAGAATCCGATCCACCTCACAACATTGGTAAAGAATCAGCGGTAAAAGAATCCAAGGAGAAATCTCGCCAAGCAGGATAATAAAATAAAAAGCCGTTCTACTCATGCATGTCTTCCGAAGAAGCAGCACGTATAGAAACGGCTTTTTTTAAATAACCTGGCGTCTATGATGCAACATCACGTTTATTAAAGATATACCATGTAATGGCGATGAATATAGCGTAATAAATACCAAGCACAATAAGTGAAAAACCTAAGGTCATACCTTCCCGCATCGGGTTATTGTCTAAATACTGCGTTAGATTCAAATGAATAAACAACAGATAATCGATCCATTTGTATTCCAGCATCGCAATTAATGCAATAAAGCTGTTAACTCCAAGAAGAAGAAACAATGCCATACCAATCGCTAAGCCGCTGCTCCGGAACACAGTTGAGAGCATGAACGCAAGCGTCACAGTAACAACAAGCGAAATTAACGTCAAACCATAATATTGAAGCATATAGGAAAACGGATTCGTTCCTTCAGCTCCGACGAAGGTTGGTTTTATATCTGGTGCAGCATTAATGCCGAAGCAAATCCAATTCACGAATATAGTCGTTGCAAACAATACAATAGCAAGCAAAACAGCGAATATCATGATCGAAATATATTTAGACAACAATATTTTCGAGCGTGACCACGGCCTGATCAGCAGCAGCTTAATGGTGCCGCTCGTAAATTCCTCCGCAACTCCACCCGCAGCGATAACAACTGTAAAGATGGTTACGAGCAGGAACAAAATGGAGGATTCCATAAAAGCAACATCCCACATCGAGGCATCTCTTCCACCAAATATTAGCCATAGTATAGAAATCGCCAGTACTAACAAAATCAATATACCTGACATCACCCATGTGCGAGGACGACGGTAAATTTTCATATTCTCATTTTGAACAAGCGGCAAAAAATTACCCAATTCGTTCCCCTCCAGTCACTTCCAAAAATTGATCTTCAAGCGTCTTAACCTGTGCGCGAATGCCATACACCTTTATGCCGGCTTTTACTAGAGATGCATTAATTGCAGCTGTATTTTCCTTATCTGTTTCAACCGCAATGGCTTCATTGCCTTCAAGCACCGCTGAAATCCCAGAGGTGAATAACACATCCATCGCAGCCTGCTGACTGTCCACTTCGATAACAACACGGTTATGTACTTTTGCTGCATGCTCACCCTTAATAGTTCGAACATCAATGAGCTTGCCATTTTGAATGATCGCTACACGATCACACATAAGCTCCATTTCGGATAATAAGTGGCTCGATACGAATACCGCTATACCTTCTTCCTTAGAAAGCTGGCGCAAGTAGTCGCGAAGCTCTCTTATGCCCGCTGGATCCAATCCATTCGTAGGCTCATCCAAAATGAGCAGCTGTGGTTTATGCAAAATAGCCTGTGCTACGCCAAGCCGCTGCCGCATGCCGAGAGAGTAGGTTTTCACCTTATCGCGAATTCGTCCTTCGAGTCCGACTAGCTTAACGACCTCATGAACACGATGCTCTGTGATGCCTGGAATCATACGCGCATAATGAATTAAATTATCATAGCCGCTCAAATATTTATACATTTCGGGATTCTCAACAATAGCTCCAACGTGGCGAATCGCTTTTTCGTATTGCTTCGTGATGCTATGTCCTCCAATTGTTATCTCACCATCCGTGAGCGACATTAAGCCAACCATCATTCGAATCGTAGTTGTTTTGCCCGCGCCATTGGGACCTAGGAAACCAAATACCTCCCCTAGTGGGATATCAAGCGTCAATCGATCAATAATCGTTCTGCTGCCGATTTTTTTTGTTACATTTTTCAATTTAACAATAGGCTGCTCCATATTTGTGCTCCTCCTTCAAAAATCCAAATCTCATTCATTATAAACCATTAAGGAAACAATTGGAAGTTTACAAAAAAATACACCTCCACGCTACAGTTAGACTGTAGGGCAGAGGCTCTCATTATCATTTGTGCGATAGGGCTGTATAACATGTTCGGCAAGTTTTGCATCTGCACGAAGGAACAATTTATAGTCATAGTTACTGGTCTTACCCGGCGATCCTACTATAGCATCCAGCCTATCCTGCTCCACGCTGCATGTTAAGCAATAACCCATTGGATGTACCACTCGGAAAAATCCTGTTCGAAACAAAATATCTGCTTCAGGACTTAAAAGCATCTCCCCGCAACTAACACAATAAAAACGGTCCTTTGAACATATCATTCGATAGATCGCTCCCTCTCTCTTTCGTAATGACTGTATCAACCTCAACATTAAAAACGGCAATAAGCGTTAAATGGCAGAAGTTCTATCATAACGTCGATTTGCAATCCATCCCAAACATTATTCTTTAATATCATTATACACTATTTAATTGACTAGTAATCTCATCCCAAGTTGTGCCAAGCCTAATAATATCATCTTCATTAATCTGTTTGCCTGTTTGAACTTCGATAAGCTCAACGTCCGTAATCGCCCGCAAGCTGTGTCTTGTTCTCACTGGAATAGATACAGTGTCGCCTGGCTCAACCTGACGGTACACATCATCCAGAATAAGCACTCCTTCTCCGGAGATTATGGTCCATGCTTCTCTTCGCTTAAAATGCATTTGATAACTGATATTCTGGCCAGCAGCAACAAAAACTCGCTTTGTTACACAATGTGTTCCTGATGATAGGACAACTGAATCAACAATCTTGGAATGCCCCCATCGGCGCTCCTCATATTTGGGACGCTCATTCATCAACTTAAGCTTCGCATCCAGCTCAGAGCTCGCATTTTTGCTAGTCACCAAGATGCCATCGGGGCTAGCCGCTACAATGACATTCGTTAGACCAATAATCGAGATGGGAATGTCCAGTTCGTTGATGAGCTGGGATTGCTCGCTGTCATCCGATATTTCGCCCAAGCCTAATCGTTCAAAAGCCAGCTCCTCCGATAATGTTTTCCAACTGCCAAGATCTTTCCATTCACCATCGTAGCTGATAACTGAACGAGATGTCTCTTTTTGTGCGACTTCAATTTCGAAACTTGATTTTGGTACTTTCGTATACTGTTTATATAGTTCATCATAATGAATAGGCAGTCTACGATTCATAAGCAAAGTAATCATATAATCAAGCTTGAAAGCATAAATGCCGCTATTCCACAATGCGCCGCCTTTAATTAATTGATTGGCTTCAGCCTCATAAGGTTTCTCCTTGAATGAATGCACGCTACGCTCATAGCTCTCTTCATCATTGCTATTTCGATTGGCTTCCGGAACGATATAACCATATTGCTCCGAGGGGTAGCTGGGCCTTGTCCCAACCATAAGCAGTTCAGACCTGCTTTCTCTAACCAGCTTAGGAAGTCCTCTTATACATGAGAAAAAATCACAGCTTACATAGGCATCAACAGGAATGACGATGACCGTTTCGTTTAAAGATACTCCTGCGATCGAATACAAGTAAGCAGCTGACAACGCTATTGCAGGAAATGTGTCTCGTTGCTCTGGCTCAATGATAAGCGGTGCTTTGACACCAACCTGTCTTTGTAAAATCTCTACCTGCTCACGGCAAGTCGAAATACGAGCATGTTCCTGTAAATCAGACTCTTCTAACTGGCGCCATATACGCTGCAGCATCGATTCCATACCGCCTTTAGGACTCTCCAGCACAGATAAATATTGCTTTGCTCGACTGCTGTTCGATAAGGGCCATAATCTCTTCCCAGATCCGCCTGATAACAAAATGATTTTCAAAGCCTGTCCCCCTTCTAAGTTGTTATTGATATTTGCTCCCAATCAAATAGTTAACCACTGTAATACAAGCGTTTTGTATTCAATAACCTGCTGTATAAGTAATGAATTTTTTGCTGCTGTGGCTGGCTTTCTAATATTTCTTGGTTCATGACACCGATAATTAGTGAACGAAGTGTATTCGAGCACTCAAATAACACCCCGTGAACATATTGATTATCTTGTTTCGAATTCCATACGATACGGCCGCGAATAATAATCTGTACTTTTGAAATCGTCATTCGAAACTCCACTAAATAGTTGGATTGAATCGGTAATTGCAGGCCGGATAAGAAACATAAACCATTTTGGCTTAGATTAAGTAGAAGCACTGTAGTCGTAGATGGCGTCAACAATTGTCCATCCTTACTAATTAGCCGCAGCTCTGCCTTAACGCCATCTGTGAAGCGAAGCCTAATGTGGGCGCGCGAGGCATCATTTGAATTCGTCGCCATGCTTAATTCCTCCATCATACCTAATAGCAATATCAATTCATGTCATAGTTCAAAAGCAGGAATCAATTTCATCTATATGCCCATTACATCTAGTAAGTCATCTATTTCAAGTACGGTGATGGCGGAGTGCCTAGCTTATTCTTCGCTCTTCATCTCTACTTTATTTCTTAACATTTGACCAACTTCTAATAAATAACTAATAATGATAGATATATTAACATCATTATACCCGAGTCCACGGATGGAATATGTCGGTTAATGGGCGCGGCTTTCTTCTAATTTGGTGGCATTTTGTCGAAAAACAAAAGGGACTGTCGCCTGAAGTAGTAATGCTACTTCAGGGACAGTCCCTTTACTCGTATATACGATTTATAAAATTAGTCTGAATTATTTGCCGCCTGCACGTGCAAGCTCTCTCTTGTTCGCTTCGAAAGCTGCAAGAAGTGCCGCTTCACCCACCAAGCCCGTATCTTCAACCTTGCGGATCTGTTCAAGCATACGTTTGTAGTCCTTAGGAATGACTTTTACAAATTTCGAAAGCGATGCCTCCCAATCGTTCAATAGACGGGTACCGATTGCGCTCTCTGTATACGTAACATGTGATTCAATCAAACCACGCAGTTCAGAAATATCTACAGAGTCTTCTAGGCGCTCAAGCAATACCATCTCCAAGTTGCAATGGTTGTAGAAATCGCCTTTCTCGTCATAGATGTAAGCGACGCCGCCAGACATACCTGCTGCAAAGTTACGACCGGTGCTGCCAAGTATAACGACGCGACCGCCTGTCATATATTCACAACCATGATCGCCTACGCCTTCAACAACAACATTGGCTCCACTATTCCGAACAGCGAAGCGTTCGCCTGCTGTACCGCGGATATAGGCCTGACCGCTAGTAGCGCCATACAATGCAGTGTTACCGATAATTACATTATCCTCAGCTGCAAAAGTTGCCTTCGGTGACGGAGCTACAATGATTTTACCGCCAGAGAGACCTTTTCCAAAGTAGTCATTGGAGTCGCCTTCGATCGATAACGTAATTCCTTTCGGCACGAATGCACCAAAGCTTTGTCCAGCCGTTCCGACAAAATGGAATGAAATCGTATCTTCCGGCAAACCAGCTGCACCGTATTTACGCGTAACTTCGCTACCAAGAATCGTTCCGACAACACGGTTTGTATTCAAAATAGGGAATGTACCGCGCACCCGCTCACCATTCTCAATCGCTGCTTTTGCAAGTGGAACTAGCTGCTGCATATCAAGCGACAATTCAAGACCATGGTTTTGTTCTTGAACATTGTAGCGTATTGCATCCTGCGGAAGATCAGCTTCGTATAGCAAGCCAGAAAGATCAATACCTTTTGCTTTGTAATGCTCAAGCAGCTGCTTCGTTTCCAAAATATCGACGCGTCCAACCATTTCTTGAATGGTACGGAAGCCAAGCTCAGCCATAATCTCACGCAGCTCTTCAGCAATGAAGCGCAGGTAGTTAACGACATGGCTAGGATCGCCCATAAATTTCTTGCGAAGCTCAGGATTTTGTGTCGCAACGCCTACTGGACATGTATCCAATTGGCATACACGCATCATGATACAGCCAAGTACGATAAGTGGAGCAGTCGAGAAGCCATATTCTTCAGCTCCTAGCAGCACAGCAATCGCAACGTCACGGCCATTCATCATTTTTCCATCGGTCTCAAGGACAACACGATCACGCAATTTGTTAAGCATTAGCGTTTGATGTGTTTCTGCAAGACCAAGCTCCCACGGCAAACCTGCGTGACGGATCGAGCCCATTGGAGAAGCACCTGTACCGCCATCATAACCGCTGACCATAATAACATCCGCGCGGCCTTTCGCTACGCCAGTCGCAATCGTACCAACGCCAACACCGGATACTAGCTTTACATTGATTCTTGCGCGTGGATTTGCATTTTTCAAGTCATGAACAAGCTCTGCCAAATCCTCAATGGAGTAAATATCATGATGCGGCGGAGGAGAGATCAGTCCTACACCCGGCGTCGAACCACGAACCTCTGCTACCCAAGGATATACTTTAAGGCCAGGCAATTGACCGCCTTCACCAGGCTTAGCGCCTTGAGCCATTTTGATTTGAATCTCATCCGCATTAACCAAGTAGTTGCTCGTTACGCCAAAACGTCCCGATGCTACTTGTTTAATTGCGCTGCGTCTTGAGTCACCGTTCGCATCTGGAATGAAGCGTGCTGGATCCTCTCCACCTTCGCCTGTATTCGATTTGCCGCCTAAACGGTTCATCGCAATTGCCAGACTTTCATGAGCTTCTTTGCTGATCGAACCAAATGACATCGCACCTGTTTTGAATCGTTTCACGATGGATTCAAGCGACTCAACTTCCTCAAGCGGAACGGCTTGACGTCCTTCCTTAAACCTCAGCAAAGAACGAAGCGTCAGATATTTCTTGTCCTCACCCTGTACTAGCGCAGAGAACTTTTTGTAAAGCTTGTAATCATTTGTACGGGAAGCCATTTGCAGCGTATGAATCGTCTGCGGTGTGAACAAATGGTCTTCTCCATCTTTACGCCACTGGTAATCGCCGCCGGAGTCAAGCTCCTTCTCTCCGCCTTCTTGCTCAGCGAAAGCGCGGTTGTGATGCTTCAACGTCTCTTCAGCGATAACATCAAGACCGATGCCGCCAATACGGGACGGTGTCCATGTGAAGTATTCGTTGATAACATCTTCTTTCAAGCCGAGCGCTTCGAAAATTTGAGCGCCGCGGTAAGATTGAATCGTCGAAATACCCATTTTGGACAATATTTTTACAACGCCTTTAGTAGCGGCTTTAATATAGTTTTTCACTGCTTTGTCATGCGAAATACCGCGAAGCAGACCTTGATTAATCATGTCGTCAAGTGTTTCAAATGCAAGATACGGGTTAACAGCATTTACGCCGTAACCAAGCAGCAAAGCATAGTGATGCACTTCACGCGGTTCGCCAGACTCTAATAAAATAGAAACCTTCGTACGTGTACCTTGACGAATGAGATGATGATGCAAAGCCGCTACTGCCAGCAGTGCTGGAATTGCAGCATTTTCCTTATCTACGCCGCGATCGGACAAAATAAGTAAATTATGCCCTTTAGCGATAACACGATCTGCCGCTTCACACATTTGTGTAAGCGCAGCACGCAAGCCCGTCTCCCCTTCACTTGCTGGGAAGAAGATCGGAAGTGTAATGGATCGGAAGCCAGGACGGCGCACATGGCGCAGCTTAGCAAATTGCTCGTTAGACAAAATCGGCGTATCCAATTTGATGTGACGGCAGCTCTCTGGCTCAGGATTAAGCAGATTGCGCTCTGGACCAATCGTTGTACCTGTCGCAGTAATAATCTCCTCGCGAATCGCATCGATAGGTGGATTCGTAACTTGCGCAAACAACTGCTTGAAGTAGTTGTACAAACGCTGCGGACGCTCTGACAATACAGCAAGCGGTGCATCATAACCCATCGAAGCGATAGGCTCCATGCCGCTGCCAGCCATCGGCTCAAGCACTTTGCGAATATCCTCAAATGTGTAACCGAATGCTTGCTGTCTCATTTGAACAGTCTCATGGTTCGGTTCTGGCAGTTCAGGAGCTTCAGGCAGATCTTCCAAATCAACGAGATGCTCGTTTAGCCATTCGCGATAAGGATGCTCTGTTTCGATTTCCGCTTTCACTTCCTCATCGGAAATAATACGGCCTTGCTCTGTATCCACAAGCAGCATGCGTCCTGGACGCAAGCGGTCTTTGTACAAAATATCCTCCGGCGGAATTTCAACCGTTCCAGCCTCAGAACCAAGAATGATATGATCGTCCTTCGTTACGTAATAACGAGCTGGACGAAGACCATTACGGTCGAGAACTGCTCCAATTTTCACACCGTCAGTAAAACCAAGCGCAGCTGGGCCATCCCATGGCTCCATCAATGTGCTGTGGTATTCATAAAACGCTTTACGTTCGTCACTCATACTCTCATGGTTGGACCAAGGCTCTGGTACCATCATCATTGCAGCATGAGCCATAGAACGACCAGACAAGAATAGGAACTCCAGCGTGTTATCAAACATTGCTGTATCCGAGCCGTCTGGGTTAATAACAGGCTTGATTTTTTCGATATCATCACCGAACAATTCAGAGGCAAATAATGTTTGGCGGGCATGCATCCAGTTCACATTACCGCGAAGTGTATTGATTTCTCCGTTATGAATCATATAGTGGAAGGGATGAGCGCGTTCCCAGCTTGGGAATGTATTCGTACTGAAACGGGAATGTACGAGAGCCATCGCCGATACAACCGACTCATCGTTAAGCTCCGTATAGAACGAACGCACCTGCTCTGTCGTAAGCATTCCTTTATATACGATTTTTCTGGAGGATAAGCTCGAGAAGTAAAACATATTGCCGCCTTCTTTGCCGGCATAACGAATCGCAAGCTCAGCGCGCTTACGAATCACGTATAATTTGCGTTCAAATGCCATATTGTCCTTCAGGCTATCGTTCATGCCGATAAACAGCTGACGAACAAAAGGCTTAACAGCTAATGCGGATTCACCTAGCTTCTTATCATCCGTTGGAACCGTGCGCCAACCGATAACCGATTGGTTCTCCTCTTGAACGATCGTTTCCACTTCACGCTCAATTGCGTTGCGAGCTTCTTCATCCTGCGGCATAAAAATCATACCTACGGCATAGTGTCCTTCGGCGGGAAGTTCAATTTCTTGCTTCTTTAATTCTGCCGCAAAAAATGTATGCGGAATTTGAAGCAAAATACCTGCTCCATCACCCGTGTTCGGTTCGCTGCCTTGACCACCGCGATGCTCCATATTCTCGAGCAGCATCAGCGCTTGGCGTATGACCTTGTGTGATTTAATTCCCTTGATGTTGGCCACAAAGCCCATGCCGCATGCATCTTTCTCAAACTGCGGATCATAGAGCCCCTGCTTCGGCGGCAATCCCAAAATATGTTCTTTCATTGTGCGCAACCTTTCTATGAGAAGATTTTTGGGTAAGCGTGAACGTGTTGAAATTAAGCATTGATGAATACGCATTACGCTTCATTTTTGGCTTGTTTTATCATAGAATGGTAGTCAGCGAGGCACACCGGCCTGCTCCTTGACATTCCTAAGCTAAACGGCAACGTCTTTTAAGAGCGTTAACGTTTAATTGACCACACCCGGCCTTTACCGCGTCATAGCGATTATCTTGTTATTTTATCATTAGGGCAAAGCGGAATCAATTTAATATTTTCATAATAGTTTGCACTATTTTACAACAAATTCGATTATCGAAAACCGTTTAGGAAGGCGCGAGCTTCGATTCTCTGCGGAGTATCATCATAGCATAGCTTGCAGCTTTTATTTCCTTTTATTTTAACAGAGGAGAGTGTAAATATTGTATAGCAAGTTTAGGAAAGCGGCATTTCGTGCAGTATCGTCAGTTATGCTCACCTTACTGCTGATCACCGCCTTTTTCTCTCCTCTTTGCGTAAATTCACTCGTTAATAACACTTCTATCACCTATGCTGCCTCGGAACTGGACAAAAAGGTGGAGGATCATACTTACCGAATCGTCGCGGTTGGCGATTCCTTAACTGCCGGCTACGAGTATGGCTTTACCGAGCAATCGATTCCTTATGGCTTCGTAGAACATGTGTACGAACAAGCTCTTTTCCATGGACTTCGTGCGGAGTATACAAATTACGGGGTGCTAGGGCTTCGAACGACAGGGTTAAAAAAATGGGTTGAGGCTATCGTTAATGGTGTCAGCGTGAAGAGTGCGGATATCCAGAGCGGCCTTCCCGATCCGCGAGCAGAACGTATTTTTGCTGAGACCGTGCAGCTCCGCTCTGCATTAAGTGAAGCCGATTTAATCGTAATGACAATAGGCGGCAACGACATGTATGCCGTACTCGACAAGCTGAATGCTAAGGCGGATCATGCCGAAACGACAACTGTGCTGGATAAGGCCTTAGACACTTACGAGTCGGAGCTTGAGCCTGCTCTAAGATTGCTGCTTACACTGCAGCCAAATGCCCAAATCGTTATCGCAGATCAGTATCTGCCTATACCTCCCCCATTAAAGGTTGGAGCGTTCATCTTCCCCCTTTACCCCGAGGCTGACCGATTGTTTCTGCAGGATAGCATCAAACAGCTGCGGGAACGCTTAAATCAGGTAATCGAACGAGTTACGAAAGATGGCTACCATGTGAAAGTTGCAAATGTCGCATCTTCTTTTATTGATAACGAGCTAAGCTATACCTCGATTGCACAAGGGGATATACATCCTAGTAGGGCAGGTTATGCTGCAATGGGGAAATCCTTTACGAAAGCCATATGGGGAGATTATCGTGTCGTGAAGCCAAAAGAAAACGGAGCTGCTCTTGCAATTGTCGTCAGTGGAAAAGAAATGATCAGCGCAATTAAACCAATTATTGTTCAAAATCGTACTTTCGTTCCGCTGCGAAGCATTGCCGGCGCACTAGGCGCTACCACCAAGTGGAACGCCGCAGCACAGACAGCAACTATAAAAGTTGCCGATCGATCGGTAGATATAACGGTAGGAGCAGCCTCTATCCGCGATAACGGAGTATCTAAGACACTAAATACACCGCCTGCCTTCATTCATACCGTTGGCAAAGTAAGCACATTATATGTCCCGCTGGCCGCTTTATCTGAGGGATTGCAATTTCAAGTTATTTATCGCGATACTTTAAAAACCGTCTTCATTAATAAATAACATAAAACTACTTATATTCCTTCAAGAGCTGCTGCATTTGCTCCAGTCCCTTTGCAGCCCAGCGCTGCAGTCGATCCAGTGAGGCGATTTCCGCTTCTGCGGCAGCTCTTAAAGAGTCGTTATAATCAGGAATGATGCCTGTATGCCGCTTCACATCACGCAGCAAAACATTCGTTTTTTCTGTATAGCTCAGCGCACGCCGTTCGTGAAACATAGGTACATCGGGATTATAAGGATTATGGAGATCTCCTTGCTCCGGATGCTTTAATACAGCTAATACCTTTACGAGGACGCGGGGTCCGTTAATTTCAATAAGCTCACCTAGATAATGTCCAGAGCGGATCTCAACCCTAACGTTATCCCCTATTTTCAAACTATCGTCAATCTGGTTATTTCGTTCCATTTCGAATCATCCTCACTTTATTATTTATTTACTTGTAAAATATATGTAAATATAGTTGACTCCTTGGCTACATATAATAATAATGTGTACATCTTCATTCTAGGATAATTTATCCACCACATTATTCGCAACCCTAGCGGATAAAACTTGTGTTAGTCGCACTTGCATCGTAATATGGAATTAGAAAAGTAGGTGGAATGAATGCGTAAGAAAAGAGTGCTTCTGCTCTCTGAAGGCTTTGGCTCAGGTCACACCCAAGCTGCCTATGCGCTCGCTGTCGGACTTAAGCAATTAAGTCCGGGGATTCAGACCCGCGTCATCGAGTTAGGAAATTTCCTTAATCCGGTGCTTGGTCCGTGGATTATATCTGCATATCGCAAAACGGTAAGCAAACAACCAAAGATGGTCGGTCTTATGTACCGCAGCAACTATAAGAAGTCGCTTAACCGCTTTACACAGCTTGCGCTTCATCGTGTGTTTTATACTCAAACGTCACAGGTCATATCCCAGTTGAAGCCTGAACTAATCGTATGCACCCATCCTGTACCGAATGCTGTCGTTGCTCGGCTCAAACGTTTAGGACTAGACATGAGGTTATATACGCTTATTACAGACTATGATGCACATGGGTCATGGGTAAACCAGGAAGTCAATAAATACCTCGTTTCCAGCGAGCTTGTGAAAGAGCGGCTCATGGAAAAAGGAGTTACAACAGACCGAATTGAAGTAACTGGGATCCCTGTTCACCCCAACTTCTGGCATACATACGATAAAGAAGAGATTAGAGAGCAGTTTGAGTTAAAAAACATGCCGACTGTACTCATTATGGGCGGCGGTTGGGGAATTTTATACGAGGACAATGCCCTTGAATATATGACCAAATGGCGGGAAAGTACACAGCTCATTTATTGCGTCGGTTCAAATGAGAAGATGAAGGAAAAAATGCTTGCCGATCCTCTTTTCCAGCATCCGAACATTCGTATACTAGGCTTCACTCGTGAGGTTAACAAGCTAATGGACGTATCAGATCTTCTGATTACGAAACCAGGCGGTATGACCTGCACAGAAGGAATGAGTAAAGGTATTCCGATGCTGTTTTATGAGCCAATTCCAGGACAAGAAGAAGAGAACTGCGAATACTTCATCAACAACGGCTTTGGAGAAATGCTCGACTCGAACGATACCGTCGATCGGTGGTTCTCCCTCATTCATGAGCCTTACGCTTCAGGCCAGTTTAGAGACAGTCTGCTTACCAAGCGCAATCAACAATACGACCCCACGAGTTGTCCGAACGCCGTCCTGCGACTGATGCAGTGACGGTTTTCTTTTTAAATAAGAATGAAGCATAAATTGTATGCCCTTATCCAAATAGTATAACTGATGAAGGGAGCTGTTTATAATGAGTTCAAAGATGACAGACGGAAAAACGATTATTTTGAGGTTGGAAATTGATACGAATCTTGCGCAATTTGGCCGAGCAGCTACAGCAATCGAACAAGCCAAAGGTGATATTATCGCCATAGACGTCATACATACAGACAAAAACAAAAGCTTGCGCGACTTAACTGTGAAAATATCGGAGCATGGTGCAGCAGAACGACTTACGACAGCGCTGAAATCCTTAGAAGGCATTCGGTTAGTTCATATATCCGACCGCACCTTCCTGCTTCATCTTGGAGGAAAAATTTCAATTCAGCCGAAAACGCCGATCCAAAACCGCGATGACTTGTCCCGTGTCTATACGCCGGATGTTGCCAGGGTATGCCAAGCTATATCTGAAGAACCGTCCAAAGCTTATACGCTTACCGTAAAAAGAAATATGGTTGCCGTCGTTTCCGACGGTAGTGCGGTGCTCGGTCTCGGCAATATCGGTCCGTATGCAGCTATGCCAGTCATGGAAGGAAAAGCGATGCTTTTCAAGCAATTTGCCGACGTCGATGCGTTTCCTATTTGCCTCGACACCCAGGATACAGAAGCCATTATTGCAACGATCAAAAACATTGCTCCAGCTTTTGGCGGTATTAATCTAGAGGATATATCCTCTCCTCGCTGTTTTGAAATTGAACAAAGGTTGAAACAGGAGCTTGATATCCCTGTCTTTCATGATGATCAGCATGGTACGGCCGTCGTATTGTACGCAGGATTGCTAAATGCGCTTAAGCTTACAAATCGGAGCTTGCAAGAGGCTCGAATCGTTATTTGCGGTATCGGGGCAGCAGGAACTGCTTGTACGAAAATGCTGATCGCAGGCGGAGCAAAACATATTATCGGTGTAGATCGGGATGGGATATTGACAGCAGACCAGGTTTACGACAATCCTATATGGCAGTGGTATGCAAATCATACGAATGAAAAGCGCACCTCAGGCGGCTTGGCTGAAGCTCTAAGTGGTGCTGATGTATTTATAGGCGTCTCCGCCGGCGGCATTTTAACACGTGAGCATATTGCGACCATGGCACAACATCCTATCGTTTTTGCAATGGCAAATCCTGAGCCTGAAATAAGACCCGAGCTGGCAGAGGATATCGTCGCTGTCTTCGCCACAGGGAGATCCGACTACCCTAATCAGATAAACAATGTACTATGTTTCCCAGGCATCTTCCGTGGAGCTCTCGACAGCCGCGCTGCAACAATTAATGAAGAGATGAAACTCGCGGCTGCGGAGGCTATTGCCTCCGTTATCAGTGATGAAGAGCTGAGCCCCATGTACATTGTACCAAGCGTCTTCAACACCAGAGTGGTTGAGGAAGTACGCCGCCGCGTCATACAGGCTGCTCAACAAAGCGGTGTCTCTCGTCGTAAAATTCGGGAGTAGCTATTACAAATCCATCTGTTATACAACATCCTCCGCTTGTTTACGGCCCCCGTGAACGAGCGGTTTTTTTTATTGATGAACAACGATAAATTCATCTCAAGAAATCAATAATCATAAGATTTGATGAGCTCCAAAAAATGATGTCAAAAAGGGTTGAAACCTCTGAGCAGGTATTCACGTATTCGTTCTTATGCCCTCGGTCCTAATAAACAAGAACATAGGTATATTAAACACATGACAAGTATCATCTTCTTAAGCGAAATAATTATGCTATAATTAAAATATCAAGCGCTAAAGCGCTTTTTCAACAAGCTGCAGCATATGTTAGCATATAGTGGAATTTACACACGGTATATTTCGTAAAAGCAGGCTTTATGTGCAGGTTAGTTGATGGAAAGGGAGCCTGGTAATGTTTCAAGCCGTAGTCGATTTTTTAAAGGAATTCGGACCACTTGGACTGTTTATTCATTCGTTTCTAGACGCAGTTATATTTCCCATTCCTGCTTTCTTTCTTCAAGTTTCATTAAGCATAGTCAATCCATCTACAGCATTATGGCTGGCCACTGTGGGCTATATCGCCTGTCTCCTAGGTACACCTGTCGGGTATTATTTGGGGAAGGTAATGGGCAAATCAGTACTATATAAATTTCTAAAAAAAGAATGGATTGACGCCGCTACTGATAAATTTCAGAAAAATGGCGAAGCAGCCATTCTTATTGGCTCCTTCACACCGATTCCATTCAAAGTATTTACAATATTGTCTGGCTGCTTAAACTTCCCATTATGGAGACTAATCGGTTATGCAGCAATTGGACGGGGCTTAAAGTTTTATATAGTTGGTTCATTATTTTACTTCTATGGCCGTGCTGCTGAAAGCATGGTAAAGGATGTTTCCTTGTATATTTTTTTAGGAGCCGTGCCTATTCTCATTGTTTATCTTTTGCTTCGCAGAAAACGTAATAAGAAGAAAGCCCTTGAGAACAAGCAAGCTGAAGCAGACCAGCATGAACAATTGAAACATAATGATAATGCAAAAATTCAAATAGATTCTTAATCAAATGATTACAGAATAAAAAAAGACCAGATAGGAATTTTCCTATCTGGTCTTTTTTCGAGCTATAGTGCGCTTCCGCCGAACAGAAAGCGATACTCCCAATGTGTTCCTTTTATGCTGCTGATCGTTACGCCCCCACCTTCATTCGAATAGGTGTGCAATACTTTTCCATCGCCCAAATAAATGCCGTCATGAGTAATCGCTGCTTTTGACTTATCGATCCCATTATAAGCAGATGGCTTTGACCCTTTATAAGACATGAAGAATACGAGATCACCGCGTTTAAGATTAGCTAGGTTTGTGGTTTCAGAGCTCTTATTTTTCACATATTGACCTTGCTGACGTGAGTCAGCTGGCAGTCGAAGTGAAACGCCGTCTAGAAAAGCTTGTCTTACGAAATCAGAGCAATCAAAGGTCGTTGTTGTGTTACGGTCAGAGCCATATTCATATGGGGTACCTAAATACTTCATCCCTGCTGCTATTATTTTCTCTATTTGCTTATCCTTAGCTTCACCTGGATTAGTTACAGTATCACCTGTATTTCCGCCAGTGTTTCCTGTGCTCCCGCCAGGTATCGTGCCCGTAACATTAAGATATGAAGCTTGAGTGCTTACAAAACCGCGTACACCCTTGCTATCTTTCACTTCATACCAATAGCTGTTTGTCTTTGCAAGAATAGTCACCTGCTCACCTTTCTTCAAATATCGAATACGTTCACCCGATGTTGAGGGCGACTTTCGGAAAGAAACCGATGTTTGAACGGTAGCATTGCCATCTTGTGCCGGAACTGAGGTTTGAAGCTCAATATATTTGGATGAGGTAGATATGTAACCTTTTTTACCCGTAGTATCCTCTACTTTATACCAATATGAATTAACCTTCTCAATAACCGTTATTTGTTCGCCTTTCTTTAGACTGCGAACAATAGATGCGGATGTGGAAGGTGCTGTTCGCATATTTACACTGGATTGTACCTCGGCTGCTTGTGTTGCTTGCGCCGCCAGTGCTGCTGGAACTGAAATCGAACTAAACAATAATGCTGCCGTTAACGCTGCTGTTGCCATCCTTTGTTTCATGGTGTATTGCAATCATTACGCCTCCTTGGTGTGTAAACAGTTTAAGTTTCACGGTTCTGCTTCATTGTAAATTCGATTAGATTAGACAAGTATCGACCATTCTGCCTAATTACCGATTCATTCAACTGGGTTATAAGCACCACAAAATCGTTGTAAGCACACAAAAAAAAGACATCCGCATGTAACAGATGCCTTAATACCTATTTTTTCTTGCAATATCCCCCAACAACGTAACTAATAGATATGATTTTAATGTGAAGTTTAGGTCTTTTGGCGTTTAAGATCTGACATGCCATTAGAACTATAATTTTATATTTTTGATTAGTTTGGAAACAATTACCGATTTTTTATAGCTTTTCAGAACTATTTATCTCTGCATTCTCCATTAACACATGGGGCTCAACGTGAACATGAATGCTCATGATGTTGTGCTTCCTACTCATACGATGCTCGATTTCGTCACTTATTCGGTGACTCTCGATCAATGTAAGCTCAGGATCAACCTGAACAATTACATCGACAAGTACATGACTGCCGTGAACTCTAGCCTTAATATCCTTAATCGATTTAACGCCCTTCGTTTTTGCTATGGTTGTACGTAGGGAGGACAACTCATTCTCGTCAAAGCCGTCTGTAAGCGCGTGTGTAGAGCTATAAAAAATTTCCCATGCTGTTTTACAAATAATAATACCTACGGCTATTGCCGCTACCGGATCAAGCCACGGCAAGCCAAACTGTGCTCCTATAATACCAATTGCTGCCCCAATGCTCACAAGCGCATCCGATAAATTATCCTTGGCTGCTGCCATTAAAGCCTGATTTTTTATTCGAAGGGCCAGCCTTCGATTATAAAGATAGACGCCGCCCATACATACAGCTGCAAACAATGCAATCCATGCCGAAATTAGATTCGGAACATGATGATCAGCAGCAAATAATGACTTTACGGCACTAATTAACACTTGCAGGCCCACTGTCGCCATAATGAACGAAGCAATAAGCGCAGCTATCGTCTCAGCCCGAAAATGGCCATATGGATGATCCTTGTCTGGCGGCTTCTGTGAGATTCGTAATCCAACCAATACCGCTACTGATGCAACAATATCTGTTAGATTGTTATAACCGTCTGCAACGAGAGCACCTGATACGAACCAGTAGCCTGCAACGAGTTTAATCGCAGATAGCGCCAAGTAGGCACAGATGCTGACCCAAGCACCCTTCTCGCCCTGTTTAATTTCATCATACTGATTCAGCTTCAATACCCTCCCAAGCAAAACACGTATGTATTTTTAAATTTTCAAAATAACCTATCGGTATCATAACGGAACGCACCCGTGTGGGTCTAGAGAAACAGTGTTTACCAGGTACGCACATTTATGCACCGATGCAACAATTCGTTGTTTCGATTAGAGAGTTCATGTTCTAATTAAGTTACCCGTTATTTTAAGAAAAACACAGTTTTACAAAAATAGGTTCGTGATAAAGAAAAAACAGCCGGTAAAAGAACCGACTGCTTTAATAAGCGATTATTTAGTTGATTTCATAAATCTTATAAATCTCATCAAGCATTAGATTAGCTGCAATTACGCCGCCTGCTGTATTCCAGATCGCATCGCTCACTCTAATCGCTTTATTATTTTTTACTACGTTAAGGCTTTGCCACAACGGGTCTTTCAACATTTCTTCTTCCATCTGAGTTCCCTTGCCGTCACCCGTATCATAAGTGAAGTAGAACAACATGTCTGCATCTACCTCAGGAAGGCGTTCTTTCGTAATTTCCTCAACGAATGTATCTTTATATTTTTGACTATCTGGACGTGTAATGCCAAGCTTCGAGAATGCAATGCCTGTAAAAGTATCCTCTAAGTAAATGCGAGTTTTGCCTGCCATAAACCGAACGACAGACACCTTCTGGTTAAGCTTGTCGCCAGCTTTCCCTTTAAAGTCTGCTGCGCGGCTATCATAGTCGGCAATGACTTTTTCACCATCAGCCTTCTTACCGATCGCGTCAGCATATAGCATAAAATTAGACTGCCAAGCACCACGAAGTGTTTCGGAAAACACAGTAGGTGCAATTGCCTTAAGCTGATCATAAACTTTCTCTTGGCGTAATTTATTACCGATAATAAGATCAGGTTTTAGACTTGCAATCAGCTCGATGTTAGGCTGACTCTCTTCGCCTACAACTGTAACACCATCCATGTCCGCTTTTATGTGGTCGTACCATGGATCGCCTGTCCAAGATTTTACTGCGCCTACCGGTTTAACCCCAAGTGCAAGCAACGCTTCTGTTCCTTCGTTAGTTAGTACGACGATACGAGTAGGATTACCTTCGATTTTGGTGTCGCCCATTGCATGCGTAATCACTCTTGCGTCTTCTGTCTTCGACGTATTCGTTCCTTCTGAAGCTGACGAATTGCCATTGTTATTTTTCGAACCTGATTGGCCGCATCCCGAAACAATTACGGCTAGTGCTAGCAACAGCGCGGATGCTGTCCAAGTTAATTTCCTTTTTAGTACATAAGACATTTGTTTTTCTCCCCTTCATGCTGAAAATCATTCTCAATAATATCTCAAACGAAACTATAACAGCCGCATAAAACAAAGTCAACAACTTCTGATAATGATTTTCAACCTCATTGACACGATCAACGTGATCCCCTAAAATGTCTTAGTAGTCATAAATCATTACTGCCGTTCATTATTGACATCGAGGAAAGAGGAAATTATGGATACATTATTACATACGCGAACTCAAAAAGCAGCAGGCCTGATCGTTGGTTTGCTCCTCTTTGCTGTGGGTCTCATTTGCAGCATCGCTTTTGGAGTAACGAATATCAGCTGGCGTACGATATTAGATTCTTATACCGCATTCGATGGCTCTCAAGAACATCTTATTATTCAAACGGCTAGAATGCCGCGTGCATTCATTGCTGCCGCAGTCGGAGCAAGTCTTGCCGTTGCCGGCTCACTCATGCAAGGGATTACCCGCAACCAGCTCGCTTCCCCGAGCATATTCGGCGTTAATTCTGGAGCCGCTTTCTTTATCGTCATTGGCTCAGCCTTCTTCGGCGCTAGCGGCATGTCGACTTTTGCAACTCTCGCCTTCATAGGGGCTGCCTTCACAGTAACCCTTGTGTATACGCTCGGCTCAATTGGCAATGACGGATTGACGCCGCTCAAGATTACGCTAGCCGGCGCTGCTATGACTGCTTTTTTCTCTTCGTTATCACTAGGCGTCCTGCTGACAAGCGGCCAAACGTTCGATCAAGTTCTTTATTGGTTTGTAGGCTCCGTCTCAGGACGCGATATGAACATATTTACAGCTGCCGCTCCATACATGGGAATTGCCTTGATCGCAGCATTCGTGCTTGCTAGACATATGAACGCGCTTGCGCTCGGAGATGACGTAGCTGTAGGGCTCGGCCAAAAAACAGTCTATATCAAATTAGCAGCAGGAATCATTGTCGTTCTGCTCGCAGGAGGCTCGGTCTCTATGGCGGGTCCTATCGCTTTTGTTGGCATTATCATTCCTCATCTAATGAGATATTTAGTTGGCATTGACTATCGATGGGTTATTCCATACTGTGCAGTGTTTGGCGGCATATTGCTACTCGCTGCTGACATCGGCTCAAGATATATTTCATTTCCGAAGGAAGTTCCCGTTGGCATTATGACCGCTATTATTGGTGTTCCTTTCTTCGTGTTTATCGCTAGAAGAGGAGGCCAATCCTAATATGAATATATGGTTCACACTCAGAGGCCGCAAATATTCCTTTCAACTAAACCGCCGAACTTTAATGGTGATCATGTTATTACTGCTTGCCAATGTAGCAGCTGTCATCATTTGCGTTGGTCTTGGCAGCAAGACAATTAATCCTATCGATGTCGTACGTACTTTTTTGGGAATCGGTGACTCGTCAGATGCGATGATTATTTTTTCACTTCGATTGCCGCGCGTGTTAATTGCAGTGATGGTAGGATCTGCCCTTGCAGTTTCAGGCGCGTTGTTGCAAGGTATTGTACGCAATCCCTTGACGTCTCCCGACATTATCGGTATCACCGGCGGAGCATCTCTTGGCACCGTTATATTCATTTTGTATTTCTCGCATATTAGCATCCGCTTCATGCCACTTAGTGCTGTTATAGGAGCTTTTGCTGCTGCTTTCCTTATTTACTTATTCGCGTACCGGAAAGGGATCACGCCGCTTAGACTCGTCTTAATCGGCATTGGAATGGCTACTGCCCTAACTGCTGTTACGTACATGCTTATTCTCACGTCATCCTTCACGCCTACTGCCGTAGCCGTTAAAGCCTTCACATTTATGACAGGCAGCATCTACGGCGTCTCATGGGAGAGAGACTTTTGGACACTGCTTCCTTGGCTCGTCGTGTTGTTTCCAATAGCGCTTATCTACGCTCGGCATCTTAATGTCCAGGAGCTTGGGGATGAGGTTGCTACAAGTGTAGGCAGTTCTGTCCAAATAAAAAGAACGATTCTACTCCTCATCAGTGTTGCGCTTGCAGGCGCAGCGGTTGCTATAGGAGGTGCTATAAATTTCATCGGACTCATGGCACCTCATATTGCCCGAAAGCTAGTAGGCCCGTCCTATGGAGGTGTAATACCTGTTTCCGCTTTAATCGGGTCACTTGTATTACTGCTCTCAGACCTTATTGCAAGAACTGCGTTCCTCCCGCTCGATATTCCTGCTGGTGTCTTTACCGCAGCGATTGGCGCGCCGTTTTTCATCTATTTATTGTATCGCCACCGCAACCGATCATAACTCGCTTTTTAGCGTTTACTCTTAAACCATAATAAGTAAAGGGGAGAGGTTATCGTGTCCTCCATTCAAGCGAAAAATCTTACGTTATCTTATGGACAAAAAGCGATTTTCAATAATCTTGATTTGCAGATCCCTGCCGGCAAGATCACGGTTTTCATCGGCAGCAACGGCTGCGGCAAGTCGACGCTGCTCCGTTCCCTTGCCCGCCTATTAAAGCCGCAAGAAGGGTCGATCCTTATTGATGGCAATGAGATTGCCAAACTCTCCAGCAAGGAAATCGCAAGGCGTCTAGCCATCTTGCCGCAAGGTCCTATCGCACCGGAAGGCTTGACCGTCCATCAGCTCGTGAAACAAGGACGTTATCCTTATCAAAGCTGGCTGCAGCAATGGTCGCATGAGGATGAGAAGATGGTCAAAAAAGCGCTTGAAGTGACACATATGGACGAGCTATCCTCTCGTTCCTTAGACTCGCTATCCGGCGGCCAACGTCAACGTGCTTGGATTGCAATGACTCTGGCTCAGAACACACCGACTATTTTACTTGATGAGCCGACAACCTATTTGGATATGGCCCATCAGATTGAAATTCTCGATTTGCTCTTTGACTTGAACGAGCAGGAGAATCGTACGATCGTGATGGTTTTACATGACATTAACCTTGCTTGCCGATATGCTGATCATATCGTAGCTGTAAAAGACGGAAAAATACATGCGCAAGGCAAACCGGAAGCTATCATGAACGAGCAGTTCATACGAACCGTATTTGATATGGAATGCCAAATTACAGCAGACCCCATATTCGGAACTCCCCTTTGCATCCCTTACGGAAAAGGCCGCAAGCTGCCATTATTACAAGCAAGCGTACGTTAACTCACATAATAAAAAAATGGTGGAGCAGGGTTTATTCTGCTCCACCATTTTTTCGTTTGCATAAATCTACTCTATTTTTCGTAATAGTGTGCCTTCAAGCTAGGAGATTACCTCATATATTCGCGCCTCAAATGGCCTCAGCTCGATGCTGCGTCCCTCGTCATTCCAAGTGCTTAATGTATTCTCATACGTACCAAGAACCAGCTTCAGCTTCAAAGATTCACTACCGAACAACGAATCTGAGAACGTAAAAGTATGCGCGTCATCATCATGATTCAACAGCACGATCCATTCGGTTCCCTCCAGCTCTCGCACATAAACGTATAAATTCGGATCAACTTCACTTATATCAGTAAAGTCACCATAAACCATTACGGGATTGCTTTTTCTAAGTGCAATGAGCTCCCGATAAAATGCTAATACTGAATTCGGATTGCCTTCCGATTGTTCAACATTAATTTCTTCATAATTGGGATTGACCTTTATCCATGGTTCTGCGCTGCCAAAACCTGCATGGGGGCTCGTATTCCATTGCATTGGTGTTCTGGAGTTGTCTCGGCTAAGCGGCTGCAAAGAACGAAATACCGCCGCAGGGTCCTTGCCCTTTCCGATCTCCTCTACATATTTATTGATCATTGCGATGTCCTTGTAATCGCCAATCGTTTCGTACCTCACACCCGTCATGCCGATCTCTTCACCTTGATAAATATAGGGAATGCCTGGGAGCGTATGAATCATCGTAGCAAGCAGCTTAGCTGATTCCACCCGGTACTCCCTATCATTTCCATAACGGGATACCTGCCTAGTATGATCGTGGTTATTAAGAAACTGCGAGCCAAAACCTCGTCCTGCCAATGCCTCCGCCCACTGCCTCTGAATACGTTTGAAGCGAACCATATCCCATTCCGGCATTTCATCTGCCACCTCGAAATGGAACAGCGTGTTCAGCTCCATACGATCCTCTTCAACAAACAAAGGACCTGTCTCCGGTGTTGCGAACGCAATTTCACCAACAGTCATCATATCATAATGCCGGAAAACCTCACGGTTCATTTCCTGTAAATAATCATGAAGCCCCGGATTATGAGTCAAATAGCGAATATCATGAGGATTCTCCACATCTGTAAAGCTGCTCGGCTTAGCGAGCAATGCCAGAGCATCGAGCCGAAGGCCGTCCACACCTTTATCCAGCCAGAAGCGCAGCATTTTGTAGATTTCCATCCGCATTTCTGTATTCGCCCAATTTAAATCCGGCTGCTCGATCGCGAAGGAGTGCATATAATATTGGTTTGTCGTCTCATCTAACTCCCAGCTTGAAGGATTAAAATAGGAACGCCAATTGGTAGGAGGCTCCCCGCCCATTCCATCCTGCCAAATGTACCAATCTCGCTTCGGGCTGCTGATTGAAGAGCGCGATTCGATAAACCAAGGATGATGATCCGATGTATGGTTGACGACAACGTCCATCATCAGCTTCATGCCTCTCGCATGCGTCTCGGCAACCAATCGATCAAAGTCCGCCATCGTGCCTGCCTTCTTCATGACCGTATAATAATCGGACACGTCATAACCATTGTCCTTGTCTGGAGATTCATTAAAAGGATTAATCCATACCATTGTCACGCCTAACGATTGAATGTAATCCAGCTTTTCAATAACACCACGAAGATCACCGATCCCATCCCCGTTTGTATCTTTGAAGCTGCGCCAATAAACTTGATAAACAACCGATTCCTTCCACCAATCCGGCTTTACCTGCATCTGAGTCTCTCCTTCTCTCTAAACATTCAAATGGCGCGCGAGGGGACACCGTGTCCAGACGCTGCGCCATTTATTTGCTTCCCATTTATCTGTTTGTTTAACCTTTGATCGATCCGCCAAGCATCCCGCGAACGAAATATTTTTGCAGGGCAAAAAATACGGTCAGCGGCATGAGCATCGAGACAAATGCTGCTGCTGTAAGCAAATGCCAGTCATTTCCTCTAGAGCCAACCATGTTGGCAATATTCATTGACAATACTTGCACTTCAGGCTGGCTTCCGAGAAATATAAGGGATATCAAATAATCATTCCATACCCATAAAAACTGGAATATGCTAATCGAAGCAAGTGCTGGGACAGATAACGGCAGGATGAGCCTGCTGAAAATCGTAAAATTCGTTGCACCGTCCATAAATGCTGATTCGAACAAATCCTTGGGCAGCTGACTAATTGATGTGTACATAAAATAAGTGATCAAGGGCAATCCAAACGCCGTATGCGCAAGCCAAATTCCAAAGTAAGTGCCATTCAGTCCAAGCGACGTATAATCGCGCAAAATCGGAATGAGCGCTACCTGCAAAGGTACGACAAGCAAGGCGATGACGACGACAAACAAGGTCTTCCTCCCTGGGAACTTAAGCCAAGCAAAAGCATAAGCTGCAAAGGAAGCAATAAAAATTGGAATTACGGTAGCTGGTACTGTAACCGCAATCGTATTCCAGAAGGATCGCGACATACCGCTGCCCTTTTCCGTTTTGGTCGTACCATCTGGCATCGTAATGGAGTAGGTTTTTCCACCTAGCACGGTCTCATAGTTCTGAGTCGTAAAGTTAGAAATGATCGTCCACTGTTTATCTTGAACGTTCAGCAGTCTAGCCCGGCGGTTTTCCCATATGATTCGTTCGCCGTTAAGCTCAACACCTGAACGCAGCTGATCATCCGTATAGGTTGTTCCGTTCACCTTGATTGGCTCACGAAGATCGGTATCCTTGGGCAGCTGAATCTGCTCTGTTGTGTTCCAATCACGATGCGGAAGTATATTCCACCAGCCGGTTGATAATATATCAGCTGCGGGCCTGAAAGAGGATACGAGCAGACCGAGCGTCGGGATTGTCCAAATGAGACATATGACGGCTAGTACTGTATTCACGAGCCACTTGGACTTACGAGATTTTATGTTCCTGCTCATATTAGAACCCCCCCTCTCTACGGAACTGCCGCAGATTAATTATGATGACTGGAATGACAGCAATGAGAAGCACAATCGCTAAGGTTGAACCATATCCTGCATTTTGGTACATAAACAGCTGACGATAGAACTGTGTTGCCACTACGTCCGTTTCATATTGTCCGCCTGTCATGATCATAACAACGTCGAAGATTTTGAGTGTAAACACAATAATCGTTGTTGTAACGGATAACAAAGTTCCCGCAATGTATGGAATCATAATTTTGAAGAAAATGCGAACCTCACCTGCACCATCCATACGAGCGGCCTCCAGCATATCTTCTGGGATACTCTTAATCGCAGCTGAGAATATAACCATCGCAAAACCTGTTTGCATCCAAATGAGAATAACGATAAGGAACAAGTTATTCCACGGCTGAATCATACTGAGCCATGCCTGTGGTTCCCCGCCGAATTTCACGACGATCGCATTGAGCAGCCCAATTTGCTCCTCGCCTGGCTGATAGTAATAAATAAATTTCCAAATAACGCCTGCCGCCACGAACGAGATCGCCATAGGCATAAATATGAGTCCCTTAGCCAGCTTCTCAAAGCTGCTTCGATCAGCAAGAATCGCAATTAAAAGACCTAAGCCAACACAAGCCAGTGTGCCAAAAAACACCCAAAGCAAGTTGTTTCGCAGCGCCATAACGAGAAGCCGGTCCGAAAATACAGCTACATAGTTGGCGAAGCCGACAAAATTGACCGAGCTGGCATCAAAAAAGCTTAAATAAAGAGTCCGAAGTGTCGGAAAGACAAGCAGCCAACCAAGCAGCAGCACCGCCGGGCCAACAAATACAAAAGGCAATATTCTCCGCTTCCATTGATCCGGATATTTCTCAACTACCCAGTTAAACGAATAGTAAATGGAATAAATGCCAAGTGCTCCCCAGAGGACTGCCAAAACCGCATTGACGATTGGCGGAAGGTTGGAGTCACGAAAAAATATAAATATGCACCAGTGAATGGCAATATTCAGAACTGGCACGAGCACGGATAACAACAGTAGCCGCAGAACATTGCCTTTCCTAGCCTGTAATTCCATATGAATCCTCCTCAAAGGTTTGCGAAGCAAACCTATCTTCGTAAGCATGTGCTTAGGTTTGCGAAGCAAACCTATCTTCGTAAGCGTGTGCTTAGGTTTGCGAAGCAAACCTATCTTCACAATCTATAATTCACTGATGAGATTATGGAGGGGCTTTCGCCTTTCGACGAGAAGCCCCGAATCCATCAAACAATCATTTATTTTTTCCAGCCTGCTTGAATTTCTTTTAGTGCTGTATCCAAATCTACTGTTCCGCTTACCCAGTCCGTCATACCTTTCCAGAATGTACCTGCGCCAACCGCGCCTGGCATCAGGTCAGAACCGTCAAAGCGAATTGTTTCTGCCGTTTTTACGAATTCAGCCATTCTGCGTTCTTGTTCATTCGGGTACCAAGATGGATCTGCATCGTTCATAGGAGCCGTTACGCCACCCGTTTGAATCCATGCTTTGAGCGACTCGCCTGTTGTGAAAAACTCCATTACAGCACGAACCTCTGGACGATCATTAAACATGGCATAAATATCGCCCGAGATAAGAGCTGGTTGACCATATTGCTCATCAATAGCAGGGAGTGGGAACCAATCGTAATCATCAGCTGTCAAGCCCTCTGGGAAGAAGCTTGTAATAAAGCCAGCTTGACGGTGAAGCCATGCTTTTGGAGGATTGTCGAACAATGGCTTAACTGCATCTCCAAACGATGTCGTAGCGATCGATTTTTTCCCACCGTATACATAATCCTCGTTGAACCAAATCTCAGCCATTTTTTCCGCAGCATTTTTGACAACTGGATCTGTGAATGGAAGTTCGCCAGATACCCATTTATCGTAATTTTCTGGCGTAGTCGTGCGGAGCATAATATCCTCCATCCAGTCTGTAGCCGGCCAACCAGTTGCTGTGCCGCTCTCGATGCCAATGCTCCAAGCTGGATCGCCGTCCTTCGCGATCTGATCAGTAAGCGCCATTAGCTCGGTCCATGTTTTTGGAACAGTATAACCTGCTTCTGCAAACGCCTTTTTGTTGTACCATACTAAGCTTTTTACGCTGCTGCGCGCCCAAATTCCTGACATTACACCTCCGCTTGTACCCTTCATTGTTGCCATGTCGAGCCAGCTTTGGTTGTATTGCTTCTTCAAATATTCATCGCTAAGAAACGATTTCACATCAATAACCTTGCCAGAGTTCACAAACCCCTTCAGCAAACCAGGCTGCGGGAAATCCGCAATATCAGGAGCGTTTCCACCATTCACACGTACAGAGATTGTAGCCTCAAACTCCTTGGAGCCTTCATAAGCGATATCGATTCCGGATTTCTCCTCGAACGCTTTAATACTTTCGTTAAACTTCACTTCATCCGCATCCGTGAACGGACCGAACATCGTAACTTTTTTACCTTTAAAATCGCCGTTTAATGCTTTTGCCAGTGCGCTATCGCCTGTGCTTGTTCCACCCTCAGCTGTATCGCTTGGCTTCTCTGTCGGCTGGTTAGTCGTATTATTATTTTTTCCTCCGCAAGCCGTAATCGTCATCGCAAGCACAATCGTTAGAATAAAGACAGTCAATGCGTTCTTTGTTTTTCTCGTGTACATAGACCTCATCCTTTCATGTTTAAGTAATCAGTATTTAAATTACACTTACATAGCCCTTTTGAAAATTTAAGTTAACGTCAGATAACAAGTTGTTTCATCACCTCCTTTAAAGTTCCAATGTTGGTTCTTTTTATGCTCAAGGTACATCGAAATAGGGATAATTAATTAGATAACGCTTACATCGTTCTGAAAAGCTTTTCAAAGCTTGGATAGCATGAACGACCAAAGCCAAAAAGTTAGGCAAAGCTCGTTTCGCTATCATTATTTTGAAATGGATGTATTACAAAAAATAGAGATGGCGTAATTATGAATAGGCTTTAGTCGATTCCCGCACGATTAAATGATGAGGCAGCTTCTCTCTGAGCACAGCAACTTTTCCTGTCGTAATTAGCTCATGCAGCTTTTCAACTGAACGGTACCCAATATCATAGGTCGGTTGGTCTATCGTCGTTAGCTTAGGTATAAACATTTGAGCCATTCGAATATTGTCAAATCCGACAACTGACATATGCTCGGGAACGGATTTGCCATGGTCACGCAAATAAGAAATCGTTCCCATCGCGAATTCATCCGAAGCTGCAAAAACAGCCGTCAATTCCGGACAACGCGTTAACAGACGTTCAGCTGCATCATAAGCATGCTCAAATCGATGTAGGGCGAATTCAATGCAATTCGCGTAATCTAAGAGGTCAAACTCCTGAAGCGCCTGCTTGAATCCAGCATATCGCGGCTCGCCGGAGATCGTAACTCCTAATGGAAAACCAATCATACCAATGCGGCGATGTCCTGCTTCAATTAAATGCTTAACCGCCTCGTACGCACCCTGCTCATCATCAATATCAACAGATGGAATATCATATTCCGGAGCATTCGTTGAAGCTAGAACGAATGGCAGACGATAGCGCTGCATCTCCTCGTAATATTCTTCATGCAAAGAATCACTCGTAAATATAATGCCGTCTACTTGCTTCTCAAAAAAACTTTGCACGTATGCGATTGTCCGCTGCTTGTCGCGATCCGTATTGCAAATCATCAGACTATGATTTAGCATAACGGCTGCATCCTGCATCCCGCGTATTAGTCCTGCGTAATACGGATTTTCGATATCTGGAATCATAACGCCAAGCGTGTCTGATTTTTTGTAAATCAATCCTCTAGCGAATCCATTCGGCTGGTATTGAAGCACCTCAATCGCTTCCAATACCTTCACTCGCTTCTCTTCCACCACTGTTTCCGGCGCATTCATAACCCGGGATACGGTGCTTATGGATACGTTTGCGTATTTTGCTACATCCCGTATAGTTGATTTCATAATGGCACGCCTTTCTTGATGAGTGAAAGCTCTAGTGATCTACATGCACTAGTTTGCCCCAGCTTAGAACTATTCACAATGCTACAAACTTCGATATGATAAAAACGCTTTCTGAAAACCTTTTCTGAAAACCTTTTCTGAAAACCTTTTCAAACGTAGTATAACTCCCTTTTCCACATTAATCAACCTAAAATTTTGTAGGTTTGTCCTCTTATATTACTCTCTCCAACTCAATTCCCAAGCTGCGCTGCAGTTTTTACAACGTATACCAATCAATCAAAAAAATACTCAAGCTAAGCTGCAGTTTATACAACAGAAGCGTCAGCTTCCTTCTCATATTTCAAGTTCTGGACTGAATATGTTGCATTTCTGCAATGCAAAGCATAATTTGAGGTGTGATGTCAGGTTTCTGTTGCACTTTCTGCAATGGGCTGCTATGCAGTATAGCTAGTAAGAGCGTCAAAAATGCTCTAAAAAGTACGAATATCTAATCCTAATTCAAATTACGCAAACATTCGCCTTGTTACGTCTAGATAAAATAAAAAAACGTCAACCAGCGAGGCTGCCCTCACTGATTGACGCTCTATAGTAGATTAAACCGCGTACATACGCTCACGAAGCGCTTTAACCTCAGCACTTTCAAGGTACTCGTCATAAGTCATCATCCGGTCGATTATACCGTTAGGCGTAATTTCCACGATACGGTTAGCGATCGTTTGAACGAACTGATGGTCATGCGAAGTGAACAAAATTGTACAATCCGTATCTGTCAGACCGTTATTCAGAGCCGTAATGGATTCAAGATCCAAGTGATTCGTTGGCTCATCCAAAATAAATACGTTCGCGCCCTCTAGCATCATCTTGGAGAGCATGCAGCGAACTTTCTCGCCCCCGGACAATACGCTTGCTTTCTTCATTGCATCATCGCCCGAGAAGAGCATACGGCCAAGGAATCCGCGAATAAAGGTTTCATCCGGATCTTTCGAATATTGACGCAGCCATTCCACAAGGTTCAAATCCACTCCATCAAAATAGGGAGAGTTGTCTTTCGGGAAATAAGCCTGCGATGTTGTTACACCCCATGAGTAGCTGCCCGCATCCGCTTCAACTTCACCAACAAGCAATTGGAAAAGCAAAGTTTTAGGCAAGCTGTTCGGTCCAACAAATGCAACTTTATCGCCTTTATTAAGAGCGATCGTCAGATTGTCGATAACTTTCTCGCCGTCAATCGTTTTGGTCAAGCCATCAACAAGCAGAAGCTGCTTGCCCGCTTCACGCTCACCTTTGAAGAGGATAAACGGATATTTACGATTCGATGGACGAATATCATCAAGCGAAATTTTCTCAAGAAGCTTCTGTCTCGAAGTTGCTTGTTTCGCTTTCGATTTATTCGCGCTAAAACGTTGAATAAACGCCTGCAATTCCTTTATTTTGTCTTCCTTCTTCTTGTTCTCTCCGCGCATCAACTGCAAAGCAAGCTGGCTGGATTCGTACCAGAAGTCATAGTTGCCGACATACATTTGGATTTTACCAAAGTCGATATCCGCAATATGTGTACATACCGTATTCAGGAAGTGCCTGTCATGGCTGACAACGACAACAGTCCCTTGGTAATCGGCAAGGAAATCTTCCAACCAGCGAATGGACTCAATGTCCAAGTGGTTGGTAGGCTCATCGAGCAATAGAATGTTCGGCGTACCAAACAATGCTTGAGCCAGCAATACGCGAACTTTCTCGTTGCCGCTTAGCTCAGCCATTTTCTTGTCATGCAGGTCAGGAGTAATACCAAGTCCATTTAGCATCTCTGCTGCTTCAGACTCAGCTTCCCAGCCGTTCATGTCTGCGAAATCTGCTTCAAGCTCACCTGCACGCATACCATCTTCATCAGTGAAGTCTGCTTTTGCATACAAAGCGTCCTTCTCCTTCATTACTTCATAAAGACGTTTGTGACCCATCATTACCGTCTCAAGTACAACTGACTCGTCGTATTCATAATGGTTCTGCTTTAGAACGGCTAGCCGTTCACCCGGCGTTATATGCACTTCTCCGTGCGATTGCTCTACTTCACCGGATAATATTTTCAAAAAGGTCGATTTGCCCGCGCCGTTAGCGCCGATCAAGCCATAACAGTTGCCTGGCGTGAACTTAATGCTAACATCTTCAAAAAGCGCACGCTTCCCGTATCGGAGCGTTATGCCACTTGTACTAATCATTCGTTTAATCCCGTCCTTCACTACAAAATCACTTTATCTTGATCTATTATACCACAGTATGCAAGGAAACCGAACCTTCTTTTGCCTTTGCCTTGGCATTTGGATAGACAATCCAGCAGCAAGGAACACTTTTAATTCATAGATCACACCGTAAAAAAACCTTCCTCCATGCGACCTTGAAGCGGTTGGCGCATTTGGGAAGGCTTCTAAGCTTTTATGTTGTTGCGAAGTTGCAGCTTATAAAAACATTAATTCCAATTCAGTTTAACTTCATTGCCCGTCCGGGATGATTCATATATGGCGTCAAGAATACGGTTATTTGTATAACCTGACAACGCGGACGTAATCGGCTGTCTGCCTTCGCGAATGCAATCTACAAAATGACGGCTCATCAGAATCCGATCCTCTTCGCCTTCTAGCGGAACGATGTCGCTTTCAACGACCTCATTGTTCTCATGCGTAACGTATTTGCCGTTATTGCCAATGATGGCTACGCCGCCCTCTGTTCCCATCAAATGAATAAACGGATCTTCAGGCAGGAAGGCTGAATGTGCTGCCCAACTAACCTCAAGCGACAATGTCGCTCCATTATCAAGTTTAATAAGCGCCGAAGCAAGATCCTCAACGTCGTAATATCCGTCCCAATTTGGCGTTCCCCATGTTCCTGTTCCGAGACGGTTTGGTCCGAATTCAGCATATGTCGAGCCGTATACGGAAACGGGCTTCGGGTTACCCATTAGATAGAGCGATAGATCAAGCATATGAACGCCGATATCAATAAGCGGACCGCCGCCTGCTTGGTCTTTGCGAGTGAACCACGAACCCCAGCCGGGAATCCCCTTTTTGCGGAACCAACCTGCTTTTGCATTGTAAATGTGGCCTACATCGCCGTTATCGATCCGCTGCTTAAGCGCGCGGCTTAGTCCGCTCCAGCGCATCTGATGCGACATCATCAGTATTTTACCTGATTTCTCAGCTTCCTCTACGATCAAGCGCGCTGCTTCGGAATCAATCGCCATCGGCTTCTCCAGAAGAACATGCTTGCCCTGCTTCAATGCCTCGATAGCAAGGTCAGCGTGAAATTGATTCGGTACACCGATAACTACCGCATCGATCGACGAATCCTCAAGCAATGATTGCGGACTTGGATGAACCGCTTCAATACCGTATTCAGCAGCACGCTGCTCAGCAAGCGGAAGGTAAACGTCCGTTACAGCAACTACATCAATACCATCGACTTTATTGAATGTCTGCATATGTATGCTACCGATTGCACCTGCACCGATAATACCTAGACGAATGTTTGCATGAATCATTCCTTGCTCCTCCTTATAGGTACCTTGCTTCGTAAGATAGAGCTTAGATTTGCGCATGCAAACCTAAGCTCCATCGAATTTCCGCTTTGTATACTTAGCTAGTATTATACTTAGCCAGTATAACTCTTTCACATATCGTCGTCATTGCTCAAATTTGGCGAAGCTTTGTACTCGTTTGTTATTTGCCGGACAAACGCCATGTCTCGCCATGCGGCAGAACTAGAATACGATCATCGGCAATACAACGTTTTCTGCGTTCAGCCTCCAAGCGATCGAGCGCTTCACGAGGCGTATCATCAGCAAGCTTAAACGCGCCATAGTGCATCGGTATGAACCACTTAGCATCCAAATCATCGAATGCTTGAAGCGCTTGCTCCGGCGTAATATGCTGAGGTGCCATGAACCATTCCGGCTCATAGGCCCCAATTGGCAATAATGCTACATCAACAGGAAAGCGGCGGCCGATCTCCTTGAAACCTTGAAAATAACCGCTGTCCCCAGCGAAATAAATGGTCGGGAAATCGGAAATGACGGGTCGCTCTCCTGAACCTTGCTCACTAAAAAACGGACGAATTCGTGCTGCGGCAGGTTCGGACGCGCTTGCGATTTGCGCTCGCGACTCTGCGGCTGATTTACCTCTGTCGCCACCCTCGGAATCTTCACGAACACGGCTTACGAGCTTTTCACTTCGTGATGCAGGACGCTCAATGATAAAGCCGCCCCAATGCGAGCTATTCGTATCCCATGGATTGCGGCGAGTCGAATGCTGTGAAGGCACGAATGTGAATTTAACGCCGTTATACATAACGGATTCCCACCAATGCAGCTCCTTGATTCTGAGAAAACCCTTCTTCCGAAGCTTAGCACCGAGTCCAGCTGGTACAAGCAATTGTCTAGTGCCAATCAGCCTGCGCAGCGAGTTTATATTTAAATGGTCATAATGGGAATGAGAAATAAGCACGATATCAATTGGCGGTACATCTTCAACCTTGATACCTGGCTCTGAAAGCCTTTTTTGGAACGCCATCTGAGTCGACCACACAGGGTCCGTAATAATGTTCAAACCGCCGAACTGAATAAAAAAGGTCGAATGCCCCACCCAAGTAATAGAAGGCCATTTTCTGTTATTCTCCAAGTATGCGATGTCAGGTTCAACATTCGGAACGGTGAATGAATAATCTTTCATTCTCAGCTTGCGAATGCGCTCCTGACGCCATCTTTTGAATTGCTTTAAAGAAGTGTGCTGCTCGATAGGATCTATGTTTGCAAATCGTTTTAACTTCAACCGTCCATCCCTCCTTCGCATTCATTTGTTGTTTTATTAAGATACCAAGCCAGCGGCTCACAATGCAAATTTGTTATTTATGCGAAACCATCCAAGCTCTCGTATGACAGTCTCTCCAGAAATATGAATTAGAGACAGCCTCCCGCTTGATTGTTCGCATCCTAACATGAAATCAGTTACACTTGATTATAAAGCTTTTACACATAAGATTACGCTTTCGACACAGCATTTGTTACACAAATACAACAGATGAATGTCTATACATCACTTACCCTAGGAGGTTTCTTTATGAAACTAATTTCAATAGAACCAACGCCAAGCCCAAATTCTATGAAGCTGAACGTCGATGAGACACTGCCGCGCGGTCGCAGACTCACCTATAAAGCGAGTGAAGCAAGCGATGCTCCTGAGCTGCTTCAGCAACTTTTGCAAATAAACGGTGTTAAGAGCTTGTTCCGCACAGCTGACTTTATTGCGCTTGACCGCAAGCCTGGAGCAGATTGGGCAGCTATACTTGCTGAAGCAGGACAATTGCTGCAGAAGGTTGCTGATGATGACAATGAGGACGGCAACGGAAAAGGACCCTCAACAAGCTTTGGTGAAGCGCAGGTGCTCGTTCAAATGTATCGCGGCATTCCGATGCAGGTGCGCGTAAGAATGGGAGACATCGAGGCAAGGTCGGCGCTTCCTTCTCCGTTTGGCGAGGCGGTTAGCCTCGCCGCCGGCTCAGGCATGATTCGCGAACGCAAGCTGGAGGAATTTGGTGTCCGCTATGGCGAGCCTGAGGAAATTGCAGCTGAAATTGTACGTGAGCTGGAAGCTTCCTATCCGAGTGAGAGATTGGATACTCTCGTACAAGCGGTCATTTTGCAAGGGAATACTAGCGCTGTAGGAGATGCGCCAGCTGTTGTAAGACCTGCTCCTCTTACTTTTGAAGAAGCTGAGGAGCAATTCAACTCGCCGGATTGGCAGGTTCGTTATGCAGCATTGGAGCGATTCGTATCCTCTATTGAAGGTTTGCCATTACTTGCACAAGCGATTAAGGACGAGAACACTTCTATTCGTCGTCTAGCCGTTATTTATCTTGGTGATCTGCGATCGTCTGAAGCGCTGCCTTATTTGTTTATGGCGCTGCGCGATTCCTCGACTTCCGTTAGAAGGACTGCTGGCGATACACTATCCGATCTTGGTGATCCGGCTGCAGTTGGACCGATGATTGAATCGCTGCGGGACAAAAACAAGCTTGTCCGGTGGCGTGCGGCACGCTTTCTCTATGAGGCTGGAGATGAGTCAGCTATCGAAGCGCTCCGCGAAGCCGCAAACGATAATGAGTTCGAAATTCAGCTTCAAGCCAAAATGGCACTTGAGCGGATTGAACGCGGTGAAGAAGCAGCAGGCTCGGTATGGCAGCAAATGACCGCGGCAAGGAAAAATGAGCAATAATTGACTTTATCGAAACACAAAGGGGGTGCAAAGATGCACCCCCTTTGTCATGCGAGCTCCTTTAAAGCAAAATGAGGTACATCTCTGCACCTCATCCCATCCTCATTCCATTCTATTTCGCATACTCTAGCTGAAGGTTAACAAGAAGTGATTGATCTCCAGCATAAGGCTCGTAGCTTGCCCGATAGCCGACGGCTACGTTTATTCGTTTGAAGGCAGCCTTCAAAGCTGCTGGGAATTGATCGCCTTGCTCATATCTGAATGCTAAGCTACCTGTCTTCGAATCAAGCGCCGATTGAATAACTTGATTCAGCTGCTCTGAGCTTGATACCGTATATTCTGGTTCAAGCCAGTGCAAGCCAAGCGCTATCTTCAGCCTGCTGAAGCGGCTGCGCTCTGACTGCGCCCCTTGCTTCTCCAGCTCGCGAATTGTATCCGCATAGGAGACGTTCGCAGCAGGATATGTTTTGGTCCATTGGTGATCGACCCGCAATTCTTCGTCCGTTCTCAAATAATAGTTATAGCGAATCGTACTCTCGCTTGGCGAAACAGTTTGTACAGTTGTTTGGTTGCCTGCCGCCGCTGCAGCGACCGGATCATCCCAAGTTAGATCCAAATGGTACCAAACTCCGTCTACCTGCACCATATTCCATGCATGTTCACCCGTATTCACAGTACCTTCTGCGATTAATACCGTCAGTCCCGCTTCCTTGAGCATTTTGTAGCCTAGCAGAGAATAACCTTGGCAGACTGTTTCTCCAAGTGTCACAGCATCATACGCAGTATAATGCTTCAATGACTTATCATACTCCACATGGCTAACGACCCAGTCGTGAATGGCTTTTATTTTCTCATGCTCATTCATTCCCGGCTCTATAATGGATCGGAGCGCCTTTGCTACTTCACGGTCTACAACTGCAGTTTGTTCGAGTGTTTCGCGATATCTCGCTTCAAGAGCGATCGTCGATTTATTTCCCCAGCTGCGAATCGTATAGATATAGGATTCAAGAATGTAAGCTGAATAATCATCATGCTTTAGGGCAGCACGTATAACCTCCGTCATCTTACTCGATAGTTCCTGCTTGTCCCCCGTGTATGTCACCGAAAATCGCTCGGACCGAGCTTTGAAATGTTTAGCAAGTTCAAGCTCCAAGCGCTCCATCTTATTCGTTTCATCCATAGCGGTAACCTCCTCCGACTCTGCTGCGGCCGGAAATAAATCCAGCTTTAGGTCCAGACAAAATGCAGCCACTACGATGACGACAACCACCAACAGTTTGGAAGCTACTCTACGCATTCGAACCTCCTGTAATCAAACTGTAATATTTCTCTCATCTTGGTTTCATCTTATGCTTATATAATAAATTCATGACCCCCCTTTATTATATATTCTCTCTTGAAGCCTGCAGCCTCGTGCCGTGGGCTTCCTTTTTGATAGATGCATGTTCAATGGATTCCAGCAAAAAAGGAATAACCTTCTCCCAAAAGTTAGGATCTTGCTCTGATGTGCTATGTCCATTTGTTGATACGAACAGTGTTCGAATCATTTGTTCAGGCAATTGCTCTTTTAGCCGCTTCAGATCCTCCGCACTAATAAACTCATCACCAATCGAGTGAATCATCATAACCGGCGTACGCCCAATATCCGAACTGCCCGCATGTCTAGCTAATACCGCAGGAATACTGGCCTCTTTAAACTGCGACCACGATATGCGTGAACGAATAAGCCATATCATTGGGATCAGATAGGCTAGTGGAAAAAGCGGTAGTTTTTTGCGTCGCAATTCGGACTTCATCATTGTATCGAAGTGGACGGGCATCGAATCCGTTACGACCGCCCTCACTTTCAAACCTTGATCAAGTGCGAGAAGCGTCCCAAATCCACCGAGTGAATGACCTAGTACCGCAATTCGGTCTGGATCGATGCCTGGGAGACTTTTAGCCGTTTCTACTGCAGCGAGTACATCATCCCGAAACATGAGCGCGGAAGGCGCAGAAATAGAGTCGCTGTTGCCGTGGCTGCGCGCATCATACATCAAGATTGCGAACCCTGCTTCATAAATCGGACGCGTATACCGAAGTACTCTCGTTCGGTTTGAACCCCAACCATGCGCAATGACAATTAGAGGGGTAAGCCCCTCATTAGGCAAGTCGTTGGAAGCTGGTTGAAGCAGCCAGCCTTCTAGCTTAGAGCCATGATTGGTGAAGGACACGGACTGCCACTGCGTGTTAACATCAGGAGCATCCGCATTCATTATCTTCCGTGGTTTCTGGCTGCGCACGCCCATTTGCCAGATTAACGCGGCCAGTAACAAAACAATAATGAAGAAGATGATTAACATCCATAAGACTGCGTCCATGTTATAACCTCCTTGCTCTATAACGTACGTACAATTTCTACAAATTGCCGAGCTCGTTCCGTTACTTGAGCGAATTTCCCCTCCCGAATCCATTCCATATTGACGAGTTTACTGCCCATTCCGACAGCATTTGCTCCTGCTTTAAAGTAATCTGCAATATTATGTAGATCCACTCCGCCAGTAGCAATCATCGGTATATCGTTCAACGGTCCGCGAATTTCCTGCAAGTATCCTATGCCAAGAGTACCCATCGGAAATATTTTCACAGCATCCGCTCCAGCCTTCCAAGCTTTCACAATTTCTGTCGGTGTCATAACACCTGGCCATACTGAGAGGCCGTGCTCGCGGCCATATGCAATAACTTCCTCATCCAAGTTAGGCGATATGAGATACTGGGCTCCTGCCTCAGCAGCCTGCTTAGCAAGGGCGACATCCGTTACCGTTCCAGCGCCCACTGCAGCCTTTCCATCAAACTTCGTGCGCCAACGATCTATCATAGCTGCTGCACCGTCTGTATTCATTGTAATTTCCATCATATGAATACCGCCATCAATTAAAGCCTGCGCCGTTGCATCCGCATGCCGATCTTCAATTCCTCGTAAAATTGCTACTATTTTATGCTCCAACAACAGCTCTAGCATATCGCTCATATTCTTCTCCCCCAGCTCTTCTATTCATTTATTCCCAAAATTGCTTTAAAATGCGCAAAAATAAATTTGGAAACGGCAGCGTATCCATATCTTCCTTCGTAATCCAACGATAAGAGCCCATTTGCTCCAAATGTGTCTCGTTAGAATGATCTATAATAGCTGACTTTCGAATCACTTCATAAATGGACCCTGCTTCAGCAGCAACAGCTGTGCTCTCGGACGCAATAGCTAGGTCTGCGTCTGCAATTGAAAAGGACTCATCACCCAAGTCCGCCAAATAAAATCGCATTTTCCAATGAATATGGCTGAAAATATGATCGGCATCCATAAACCAGCTGCGCGGCCGAATAAGAAGTCCAGTGTCCTCCTCAACCATTCGGCTGATCATCTCGGCTAGCTCTCCCTGTTCCTTCGGCGCTGTTTCATCCAGCCATTTCGTCTTATCCAGCGGCAACAGCAAATGCGGAAGCTCCCACATTTGCGCTAGTAGGCCTGTAGCTGGCCGCTGCCTAACGAGCACTTTGCCTTCATTTTCCCCGCTGCCGACAACGATTGCCGCCGCCCTGAACTCTGGACGAGGCGGCTTCGCCTTCGTCTTAATCGGCAATTCCGTCTCTCTGCCTGCAAGTCTAGCCTCACAATGCTCCATTACGGGACATGGCAAACAGCTTGGAGACTTCGGCGTACATACGAGTGCTCCTAGCTCCATCAGCGCTTGGTTGAAATCGCCGGCAGCGCCTTCCGGAATAAGCGAAGCAGCCAGCTTCTCAATGCTCACTCGCGTAGATGCTTTCGCAATATCATCCTCCAAGCAAAAATATCGAGAGAGCACACGCATAACATTTCCATCAACTGCCGGTTCTGGACGGTTAAACGCTATGCTCATAATCGCACCGCTAGTATAAGGTCCAACGCCCTTTAATCCAGCAACGGAGGCCTTGTCATCTGGCACGATGCCGCCATAACGCTCTACTACTTCTTTGGCTCCTGCTTGCAAATTCCGAGCGCGCGAATAGTAACCTAGACCTTCCCAACTTTTGAGCACTTCCGTCTCTGGAGCCTCTGCAAGCGCCCTTACGGTTGGGAATTTACTCATGAATTGGTTGTAATATGGAATAACCGTATCTACCCTCGTCTGCTGCAGCATAATTTCGGATACCCATACCCGATAAGGATCGCGATTCATCCTCCATGGCAAATCACGCTTAATCAGTCGATACCAATTTAGAAGCTCTGTGCTAAAATACGTCTTTACGTCTATTTCTCCCATTATTTGTTCTTCTCCTCGTTCTTTCTCGTTGTAAGATTTTTTGGGTTGCCTCCGCTGCTCTTACCAATTCGTCTGTATTGAAGCGGTGTGATGCCTGTATATCTTTTGAATAACCTTGATAAATAATGGTTTTGCATGCCCACCTGCTTCGCCACGACTGCTACCGGAAGCTCCGTTTCCATGAGCAGCTGCTTAGCGATCGCGATGCGGCGATTCGTCACATATTGGATCGGCGAGCAGCCCATGATGCTTTTGAAGGATGTAATGAAGTAATTAGGATGAAGAAAAGCAAACTTCGCCAGCTCATTGATTTGTATATTTTGATGCAAATTCTCCTCAATATAAGCGAGTACCTCATTCCATTTCACCTCTAAACTAGGTTGATGAAGTGTTTGTCTCTGAACATGGCTCTCGTCCAAATAGTAGGCAAGCAGCTCGAGCAATACCGACTTTAGCCGCAGCTCTCTCGTAATCGAATGGCAATGCTGATATTCATTCATTTTTGTAAAAAGGTCCTTCATCATCTGTCTATCCTTCACATAAACAAATGGCGGAAGCTGTAAAGTATCTATGACTTGAAAATCACTCAGCGCCAATCGGAAATGGCACCAATATCGTCCAAAAATTTCATTTCCCACTGTCCCAAACGATTGTTGTGTACCCGCAGGCAAAAAATAAAGCGTGTCAGGCTGCAAATTATAACTCTCATTTTGTATGTTAAGCCTGGCTTCTCCCTTTTCTGTATAACAAAATCGGAAAAAATCTGGCTCGGTTTTTTGCTCGAACCAGCCCGGCTCGTTTTCGGTATAGGCGGTCATAATAACCTCGGCCTGAATGTTGTTCAATTGGTTTTGCAAAATACTTTCTATTGTCGGTTTCATGAATTCTCCTGTAAGTAAAACTGAGATATAATATTTATATCTTCTCTCTATATGGTTAACTATCTTCTCTATTATACGAACTAACGATTCAAATTCATATGGAAGTCTTATGAATACCCTATATAAGTATACTCTTCCATAATAAAGAATTCACGAAAGGGATGCTATTTATGAATAGAAAATGTAACTTCTCTATTGTAATGACATGCCTCTTCTCTGTGACACTGCTATTTTCTTTGGCAGCCTGCGGAGGAAAGGGAAATAGCGCGACTGACAAAAGCAATGCACTTGATGGGCCAGAGGAAGTGATTTCAGTTTATAAGGCCAATTGCGTCAGCTGTCACGGAACAGGGCTTCAAGGCAGAGTTGGCCCAGCAACGAATCTCCAAAAAGTTGGAGAACGCATGAGCGCGTCAGATATTACGAAACAGATTGAGCAGGGTGAAGGTTCGATGCCTGCCTTCAAAGAGCGCTTGACTGCTGAAGAAATTGCTGGACTTTCAGATTGGTTAGCAAGCAAAAAATAAACAGTCACCTAGCAACAAAAAAGGATGCTTGAGCAGATTATGCTGCTCAGGCATCCTTTTTTCTTGTTCATTATCATTTAATAGCCGATATGATGACCGTTTATTTTTGGAGAACTCATGAAATGAAGTGCCGCTTGGCCAGCGTACGTCCAATGTGTTTCACCCATTTGGGGATGCATCGGAAAAAGATCACCCTGTACCAGCACTAAGTCTCCGCCCCAATCGTCCGAATACAATCCGTCGAACTCAACCCATTGCCCGGTTTTAAACCGGCGCTTCTTTTTTTGAAGCCGCTGCTCCTCCATTGTCGGCATCCCCTCTCGACTAGCTAACTTGGTATATTACATTCCAAGTATAGTCAAAAGGTTACTCCGATATCCGTTCCGCAACGGCAAACGCAGAAGCCAGCTTCCGCTCATGTGTAATCGTGACATGAATTCGGACAGCTTCAGGGTGAAGTCCTAAGCGATTCCACGCTGCCACAGTTAAGGAGCACTCAGGCTTACCGCAGCTTCCTCGCAAAATTTCGATGTCTGTGAATCCGATCACATTTCCAATCCCGCAGCCAAAAGCTTTCACAACGGCTTCCTTCGCAGCGAAGCGCCCAGCCGTAAATTGATAAAGCCGCTCGCCAGTGTACGCCGCAGCCAGCTCTCGTTCCCCGGCAGATAACACCCGCTCCAAAAACCTTCTGCTTGTGCGGCCGTCCAATATTTTCGCGATTCTTGTAATATCTGATAAATCATGTCCGATGCCGATGATCATGCTAACACCCGCCTTTTCCCTGATGGTGAGATTAGCAGAAGCATGAAACGAAGTCAAGCATTGACGGTTCTTTGCTCTTATTTGGACGAATAGAACTATTCCGTTAACGAATCGCCTATCACTCGTTCATAATGGAAGTTGTTTCCTTTCTCGTCTTTTACATCTATAGTAATTAAGCCATTTTTCTTATCATCGATAAATTCACCTGATGAGCGATACGTATATTTCGTAAAGCCTGGAAATTCAAATGGTTCAACAACCTGAGGCTGCAATTCCAGTGGAATGACTATTTTGCTGCCTTGCTGAGTCTCGGCTTCCGTTTGATTCGAGTCCAGCGTAACAGCCGCATCTGCTGATAAGGGTGCTCCCTGCTCTTCAGGCAGCCACACATCAAGGCGAACAACCTGATCATTCGTCTGTTCATTCTCCGAAACACGTAAACTCATATGCGCTTGCTCACCCATCACATGCCAATAAATCGGTTCAGACAGCTTCGATTCCACGCGTGCTTCCGGTGGCGATGTTGTAGACAACCAGCCTGCCAGCACGAATAAAGCAACTGCAAGCAGCACTTCGATTCGAATACCGACCAGCATGCCTCTTGAAGCGCTCGCCTTCGCGATTTTCGGCATGAATACGAGCTTATGAAGTGCTCCAATGACAACCACTAGCAGCATAAGGAAGGTTTTAGCGAGAATTAGCTTGCCATACGCTGTGGATAGCAATTGCCCCCATGCTGAGAGTCTAGCCGCTGAAAGCCATATCCCGCTGATCAAAATAAGAATCATGCTTGGCAGCGCCCAGCTTGCGAAGCGCACAGCCGCTTGATTCAAGCGCTCCACAGCATTCCTATGGAAAGTTAATGACAGCAAGCCTGCAAGACCGCCAAACCATATTGCGGCGGCAGACATATGGACGGCATGGGTCATAATTCCAAGCGCCACATCCGTTAAAGCAGCATTCGCATGGCCTGTAAGCGGGAAGGTCACAATCAATACCGCTGCTAAAGCAAACTTGATAACATTCGCCCATCGCCGCTCCCGAATAGGAGCAAAAGCAAGAAGCAGCGTGATTAATGCAAGCGCAGCTCTAAGCGTCCCTATCTTCCCAACCATTGTTCCGTTAGCTAATGCATAGATGGATACGCCGCCGAATTGCTCTGCAAGCATCGACAAGCGGATTAATCCGGATATTACCCAAATAAGCGTTGCTGCGCCCATCACTAATCTCTCTGCTCGGATTGAGAAACCAAAGGGTGCCTCATTTGCATCGTCTCTCCAGATGACATACCTGAAAAATAATATTCCCGTGAGAATAACTCCAGTCAAAATATCGAGCACGCGCAGCAGCACCATAATACCCTGGCCTTTCGCGTGATCATGCTCACTCGTTTTTGCATTGCTGTCCCCGCTTTGGTTGCCATGGCCGCTATGCTTGCTAACTGCGTCCTGTTCTACCTGCGGGGTAGAATACTGATCATCCGCAGCAGCAACAACATTATCGGTAGTCGTTTCTTCCGTATCCACTGTCTTATCTCCACTGCTCGGGTCAGTAGGAGTAGGAGTCGGAGTCGGAGTCGCAATGGTGCCCTCACTGATCGCTATCGACTCTGCAGTCGGCTTAGGCGAAGCAGTTGGCTTGGGCGTTATAATCGGCTTGTTTGTATACTTGGGCTTATCCGTCGCCACGGGTCTCTCGGATTGTAATGGCTTTTCCGTCACTTTTGTCCCCGTTCCGGAGTTGTTCCCTACATTCCCAGCAGCAGCACCGTCCAGTGATACTGTATCATCCGGTTTAACCGCCTCAAGCTTCACACCTACCGCAAATTGAAAGGAACCGTCTGTTATATGCGAATCCAGCGATAATACCTGCCAGCTTACTTCATAAATGCCCTTATCCAGCTTAGGAATCGTATAGATTAGCGTTAGATCGTCGTCATTGCTTAGCTTACCTGCAATAGCAATGCTGCTATCGATGTTTTTTAGTGAAATATTGCTTAGTTTCGTATCCACTTTTTCTGTAAATTTAATTCGAATGGCTGATGGAGCTTCCGCCAGCTCCGCGTCCTCGTAGGGTGTCGATTGCGCAATATAGGCATGCGCCGAGACGAAGCTCGGCAAGCATGCCCACATCATGAATATCGCAAAAATCAATCGTATCTTTTTCATCTGCAATCCTTATTTCGTGTAAATAGCGATAGCTGCTTGATTACCGCCTACTGCCGGAAAATATTCAACAAAAGCACCAGTTGCTTCTGCTGCGGAACGGAGTGTTACTGCACCTGTGCCTTTATAAGCTTTGTCTACATATTGCTTAATGAACGCTGCATCGACCTTTGTTGTTCCATTCGAAACCGTCAGACTGCTTACGGCAACTACGTTTCCATTTACGTAAATATGGGGTTTAGCGGACAGTGTGCTGCCTGGAAGTTTCACAGATTTATTTTGAACGGTAAACGTCATAGTCGCCTCATAATTGGTTGTGCTGTACTCGCCTTCCTTGGCTTCCGATGTGCTTGGTTTTGCACGTACTAAGTAATAATCAGCAGCGTCTGTCGTAAATGAAACCAAGCCCTTTTCATCCGTCTTCAGCTCCACGGCTTCAGAATTGCTGCGGCGAATAATATCAACGGATGTGTTAGCAAGCGGCTTGCCTTTTAGAAGCAGTTGAATCGACACCTTTTCACCTTGCGTTGTTGCAGCAGGGTTGAACATCGGAATGAGCTCAGCTCTATCCGGGCTTACTTGTTTAGCGAAACCTGTAAGTGCTTTGACCCGCTCAACAACAGGAATGTCACTAATCGCTACGAAAGATTTAGCACTGCGCAAGGTACGGCTTGCAGCATCTGCGCCCTTGTACACGCTATCTGCTTCTGTAGAAATAATATACGCGCCTGGAACATTTGATTTAAAAGACGCTACGAAATAATTATTTAGTGCTGGCGTTGTTTCCGTAGCCGGCTCGCCAGTGTAGAAACGAGTACCCGTAATATCTGATTTCAGCCCTGCTGGCGTAGTCACATATACTTTCGAAGTACTGCCCCACTGACCTTCTAGCCGATAGCTTTTGTGCTCGTTGGAGTGATTGCCGTACATAAGCTCAACATAGGATACTTGGCCCTGTGCTATGATTGGAGCACTTGTCTGCGACCATCCGTCATGCGCGAACACTGGAGCCGCCGCTCCTAGTGTCAACATGGCAGCCAGCGCTGCTCCCGCGATTTTTTTCTTAAACTTCATAAAAAATACCCCCATCGGTTTGGATTAACTGTCCAAATTGTAACAATGGGGGAGTAGTATCACATGACTCATTAGAGCTATATAGTGGTGAACGATATGTGAATACATTGCGTTACGGCTTTAGTCAGTGCAGCTTTCCTTCCGCCAGGCACGATAATATACTCAAAAATAATTTTTCAAATCTTATATTCCGTAAAATCAATTGATAGCCCATTAATCCATTTTTCGCTTTTACCTTGTCTATCAACATTTAGTTCAAGCACGCTCTTATCCTGGCTCACATAACGGACACTAAGCTTTTTGTCTGTTGACCAAGTTGGCATATTCCGCTTTGCCTCTTCCACAAACTCCGCATAGCTGCTTATGCCCCTCTTAAGCGCATCGCTGTAACTGATTGCTTCGACAATTACGCCGTTTTCCGAGCCTTCGCTTGTCACGATATGGCGGTCGGAACGACGATCCAGTTCATAGGGCTGCATTAGGTAGAGTGCCAAATAGACATGGCCTGTCTGGCCAAGCAGCATCCCCGGCTCTTGCTGCCACTCTATACAAGGCAATACCCCTACAATAGTATTGTCTATGCCCGTGGGAATAGGATATAGGGCCATTATCGTATTTTTGTAATAGAGGACTTCCGTGTGCTCGGTTTGATGCCTCAAATCATCCACTGCGTTCGACTCTGCCGGATGGAAGAAATAGAGTTGATTTACGCCGCTTTGCTGTCCGAGTGGCAATGAAATGTCCCAGCGATGCTGCTCATTGTCAAACTCCTTGAAACGCTCCCACATCCCGCCTGATGCAAAATCCGATGTAATGTAAGCATAGCTGTGAAGCGTGCTTACTCCCCCATCCGTTAGCTTCGTGATCACCTTATTCACCTCAGTGGGCTCATTGCGATTAAGCGCTGTACGACGAGCTGTTTCAGGCGCCTCGTAATATAAAAATCCCGCATACTCCGTCCGAGGCATTTGCTCTGGAAGCTCGAAATCACCGAATTGCACATAATCATGCAAAACGTTGCTATCAAGCGGAATGTCATGCTTCTGACCGCGGCAATGAGCGCCTACCCAAGCCCCTTTCAAGTAAAACACCGCTCGCTCGTTCCAGAGAAAATCCAGCATGTCGGCCAGCTCTCGCTTAATTGCTGCGTCACTTATCTCATGCCATGCGCATGTGAATGCCTGCACCCAATGCCAGAACCAAGGCATACTGCTGTACTCGGACATGCCATGCTTACGAATATGGGCTAATGTGAGCTGAAGATTGTTTCGCCCATCCTCCAGCAGCTCAGCATCATCAAACATTTGTCCGAAAATCAGCTTTGCAGCTGTATATTTAGCATCATGATGACCAAATACATTTTTTTGATGGTAGAAGCCGCTTCGATAAATATGTATAAGAGCTGCATCAAATGCCTGTATTAGCTTTTCGTCAAAATACGTCCTATACCGGCCCGCAAAAAATGCCATCAAGCTCCCCATCAGCTCCACGGGCAGCGTATTTGGTTTTGAGTCCTTAGGAACCAGCTCCAGCCACAGCGGCCAATGACCATAGGTAACGCTCTGAGCATCCTGATCTTGAAGAGCGAGCACCTCCAAAAGAACAGTTACTGCCGTTTGTTTAGCAGATTCCCGCTCGAAGGGCAGCGGCTCTGATTGATCAACTGCTGCTGCGAACAAGTAGGAAGCATAATAAAAATTATCGCGTAAATCATGATGAAACCATAGACCGCTGCTTAAAATAGGCTGGCGATGCGCTGCTATCGCAATTTTTTGAATGATCTCTTTTTGATTAGCTGTAAAACTCATTATACGGATCTCCTCAATTTACCTTTTTTCTTCTAATCATATATAATATCTTTAATAAGAGAAACCTTTTCGTTATTTTCTATCGCTAATCATAATAACTTTTTCGGATCAGGAGGTCTTTTTATGTTCAGAAAAAAAATCCCTCGTTAATCCCGAGGTCCACCTCGTATCCTCTCATTAATGAACCCAGCTTATAAGAAATGAGAGGAAGATGACCATGTGGCCAAAATTAGTGGATTGGAAAGACCTGCGCTTCGGCGTTGAAATTGAGTTTATAGGTGGAAGCCCGGAAAGCTTGGAGCTATTGCCTGGCTGGGTTATGTCTTTGGATGAACGACAGATAGATGAGAGCGGAACGGAGTCAGGAAGCGAGCTTAAGCCGCCACCGATCTTATGGGCAGATCGAGAACAAATTCAGACCACGCTAACCCGCCTGCAAGAACAAGGAGCAACGGTTAATTGGAGCTGTGGGCTTCATGTTCATATTGGACTGGAACCATGGGGAGAAGACGCTGTCCTCCCGCTTGTAGACGCTGCACTGGAATATCAACAAGCCATCCAAGCATTACTCAATACTAGTGAGCATCGATTGCTGTTTTGCCCGCCGGTTACGCCTGAGATGCGAGAAAACTTTATGACAAACAAAGGTGCTGATGCTGTTCTCCATCGCGGGCGCCCCCAATCCCATCGTTGTGGAATAAACTTAGCAGCTTGGTTTGATATGGGTACGGTGGAAATTCGGTACGCCAATGGTTCTGTCAGCTATGATGAGATCCTCCATACCATTGAACTGTGCTTGCGGTTCGTAGCAGCGATAGGTGCCGGACGTAAACTTTCAGCTGATCCTCGAAGCTTGGCTCTCGAGCTTGAAGCGCCTATTCAAGGTTATCCTGCTGCTATTCCGATTCCTCAGTGGTATCAAGAAAGATGTTGGCTTGAGGAATCTCTCATTCCAATCTTAACCCCACTTGCAACAGCTCTTGTACCAGGTGGAGAAATTCATCACATTTTACCCGTTCAAAATGGCATTTTGGTTGCTATTGAGAAATCTGGCGGAAAACTATTTAAATATGTGCTGCGGCCTTCTGATAAGAGCTGGACAGTAGTCTGTCAAATCGAATAATAGCAATAAAAAATCAAGTAATGCAAAAACCCTTCCGCCATTTTTTTGGTGGAAGGGTTTTCTTATGTCTTTTGGATAAAATACCTATCAACGATCAAAGCAATCATAATGCCCACACTGTACCTGATTAAATCTACGGTCAAAAAACCGCTCCCGAGCACTAAGGCACCAACAAATGTGCTGCGAATCTCATTCATCCAATCCACTTGATAGAGCTGACTAAACTCAATGCCGAAACAAAAGATGACGCTTATACCTCCAGCCCAAAACAAGTTCTTATTCACCCCTATAGCACGAAAACCAAAATAAATCATGCTTGCCCACAGCGCATCGCCAAAATGCTCTGCAACGAACGCTGGCAGTGAATCAGCATACCTTCTAGAGCTGTAGCCAAGCACCATGGATATGACCACTGCTATAACGTATGGTATTCTCTCTTTCAATAGGTACTCACCTACTTAACCGGCTTTGCATATCTGAATAAATTTGGCTGTGGATCTTATTCCAATCTTGGCTGCTTCTACCCAACATTATTTTATCGATCGGCAAATCCTCTAGTATCGCAAATTCATATGTCTTTCGCAGTTCAAGCACTTCAAGAAGACCCTCTACTCCCTTTAGCTCTTTACTTTTACCGTAGCCTTGCTCCGTGTAATACCAAGTAATAAAGTCTAGCCAGTCCGTTGACCTCTCAGCAATAATAGAAGGGAATGCATTTCTGAAGTCATCTTGATGCAAATAGCACACTACAGGATTTAACGGCTGAATCAAGCGATTCAACTCATGAATGTAGGCAGATATGTCAGGCTCAGAACAATTTTCTCGTGCGAGCATGATTGTTAAAGGATTTTGCAAAAAGCAGCATTCCAATATGTACACTTCATCTCCGTTAATTGCTTGTTTCGCAAAATCGCTCCACTTTTCTAAGATGAGTTGTTGATGCTGCGCCAAAGAAATGTTATATACATCATAGGCTGCGAAATCTTCTCTATTGATCGAATCCGTTTCCATCAGCAGCTTCCCGTAATAAACAACAAATCCGTCCTTTTTTGCTTCTGAATATTGTTTGATTAGCTGCTGTTGTTCCGTATATTTTTGCAGCAATTGCTTAAATTGCGCTTCTGTAAAATAAGCCGTGGAATCATAATCCGCTGGGTGATCCAAATCGCCCTCCAAAAACAAGCGATTAGCGATATTTTGTTCATCCAATAATTGTTTCACATAACGAGCCGTACTCGTTTTTCCTGAACCGGGCAATCCCTCAACAAGGATTAACTTCGTATTTTTCATAGCTTACAGCTCCTTCCACAACTAGTATATTCTCTCCCTCTTTCATTTTTCCTCCCCGTATTGTTGCACACTTCACGTTTCTAAACCTGCTCGATTGCAAAAAAAAAACTGCCCCCTGCCGATTTCTCGGTTCAAGGAACAGTCTTCTTAACGCATGAAACCAAAGCAGCGATTTATATACCCGGAATCGGGGAGCGCTTATGCTCGGTTTTCAAATATTGTTTTTCTAGCTTCTCGCGAGCCTCGTCGCTAATTTTCTTACCTTCGAGGTAGTCGCTGTTATCACCGTAAGTGATGCCTAGCTCGCCTTCGTCGGTTTGTCCGTCCCATAGGCCTGCCGTAGGCGCTTTGTCGAGCACGCTTTGCGGTACCCCAATATGAGAGGCCAGCTCACGAACCTGCCGTTTGTTAAGCGTACTAAGCGGAGTAACATCGACCGCTCCGTCGCCCCATTTCGTGTAAAAACCCGTAATGGCCTCAGATGCATGATCTGTTCCAACTACTAGCAAATTAAGGTCGAATGCAAGCGCGTATTGCATAACCATCCGCGTTCTTGCTTTCACATTGCCTTTGCCTCCACGGCTTAAATGACGCGGAATGCCTAATGACTTAAAGCTATGCTCTACCTCAATCGCGATTTCATCCACGGCTTCTTCGATATTCGTCTCAGCGCGATGCTTCAGCTGGAATGCTTCCGCCACTGCATAGCTATCGGCAATGTCGGATTGCTCGCCATAAGGCTGAAACACACCAAGTGTCATATACTCGCGACCCGTTTCCGAGCTAAGCTCATCTGTTGCCAGCTTGCAAAGACCCGCTGCTACCGCGCTGTCAATTCCACCGCTAATCGCAATAAGCAAGCCCGTTGTTCCCGATTGCGTTACATATTGCTTCAGGAAATCAACCCGTTTGCGAATTTCCTGCTCTGGATCGATTTGCGGCTTAACGCCAAGTCTTTCAATGATTTGCTGTTGTAAACTCATATCTACCGTCCTAATTAGCGGCAAAACCGATCGAAAGCGTCCGTCAAATCAGCTGCAATGTCCGCTGCGGAACGATTCTCGATCTGGTGGCGCTCGATAAAGTGTACTAGCTCTCCATCCTTCATCAAAGCGATTGAAGGGGAAGATGGCGGATATGGAGCAAAATATTCACGAGCTTTTGCAGTTGCTTCTTTATCTTGCCCTGCAAATACGGTATACAAATGATCAGGAGTAATATCGTGTTGAAGCGCATCAGCTACGCCTGGACGGCATTGGCCTGCTGCACAGCCGCAAACGGAATTGATAACAACAAGCGCCGTACCTTTTGCGTTTGGCAATTTTTCTTCAACTTCCTCAGGTGTGCGAAGCTCCTGAATACCAATGCGAGTAAGATCGTCTCTCATAGGCTGCACCATATCTAACATGTATCGCTCGAATGACATCGACATCGAAACACACTCCTTTAATTACTTTATTTTAGCTACTATTATACCTTCCGTAGTCAAAATAAAGCAACCGGAGCGCATTCACTCCGGCTGTTCTTTTTCGGTTTAAACAGGAGAATCTTTCGGTTTGTCCAAACCATATGCCGCATTTTTGTCAGGATGAGTAAATATGCCTCCCTGTGGCGGAAGGCCTTCCTCAAAAATATCCCGATTCTCTGCCGTTAGAAAACCTATATCCTTGAACGGATGCACCCATTCGTCGCCAGCCATGACGGCTGGATCGGTATCCACGCTCCACTGCGACAACGGTGAATCTGGAGACTCATATTCATGATCGCCTATGACAATGCCGTGTGAATTCACAAACGGCGCACGGCTTCCCCGTCCTTCGCGATACTGTGGCAGAAATTCGATTTCATAAGGATCTAATGCGGGATCATCTTTATGCGACATGTCTTCGTGCTTCTGTTCATGATCGTACATATGATCACCTCCGCACTAGGTTGAAGGACGGTTAGGTCCATCAAGCTTTTTGTCAAAACCAGCAGATTCGGGTGACTTTCTGTCAGCTGCCGCATTGTTTGCAGCCTGTTTCGCTTGCTCAGCCGAACGACCTTTTTCCTCATTATGCTGTGTCATTGTGAGCACCTCCTCCCGTCATAACATATAACCGCAATAGCCGGTTATCTTTCAGAGGTAGTATGCTCAGCTAGCGCTTTCCTTATAAATCCTGAGATAGACGAACCATGTCAATGACCTGTATCCCGTTTTCATAAATAGCTTCCGCATAATGTCTAATAAAGAAGTCTCGGTCAATACTCGTCATACGAAAGCCACATTTCTGATACAATGCAAGCTGGCTGACTCCTGAATTGCCAGTTCCGATTTCAATTGTTTTGTAGCCAAGGAGTTTTGCATAGGATATCGCATAAAGCACCATTTGCTTCCCAATCCCTTGGCCTTGCTTTGACTCAACCACTGCGACATTTACGATCTCGACGGTCTCTGGCCTTGTAGGCAAGAGTACAAATACAGCAATGATTTCATTGTTAACAACACCTACAAAACATTCCCCGCGTTTTATGTATTCTCTAACAAGCTTAACTGAAGGATCTGCTAACAGCAGCAGTTCCATAGGAGGCTGTTCGTCAGCCAACAACTTACGTATTTCCACCACGATATGCTCCTTTATTTAACCCGCGAGTTCCATCGGCACGTCGAAAGTAACAATAAATGCTGTACCTTCACCTTCCTTTGATTCCACGTCAATTCGGCCATTATGACGCTCAGCGATGCTTAAGCATAAAGGAAGACCTAGCCCTGTGCCTTGTGTCTTTGTGGAGAAAAAAGGCTCGAACAAATGCTGCATCTGTTCAGGAGGTATACCGACACCCTGATCGGCAATCCGCAGCTCAATCTTATTGCCATAATAGCGGGTACTGATATGTAACGAGCCCTTATTGTCCATAGCTTCCATTCCGTTACGGGCAATATTAAGGAAAAGCTGTTTAATTTCTCTATCATTCATCATGATTAAAGGTAAATCCTCACAAAGGCTCACTTCAATCGATTGTCCGCGCAAATTAGCATCGGCACTAAGCAGCGGTATGAGCTCATTCACAACGTCATGCAATGAGATCAGCTCCATAGCTAGATCCCTATTCTGAGCAAGCGATAGAAAATCACTAATGATCATATTTGCACGGTCTAGCTCTTCGATTACAATCTTAAAGTATTCCTCTTGATTTTTTGGACTTCGTTCCTGAATCAACTGGACAAACCCGCGAATAACCGCCATTGGATTGCGTATTTCATGGGTGATGCTCGCAGCCATTTGACCAACAAGGCTAAGTCGTTCCATACGTCCAACCTCACTCTGAAGCTGATGCAGCTCAGTAACATCCTGAGCGATAAGCGCTGCTCCTGCATTTTCATCATTAAACGATGAGCGTAAAGAAATAGTCGTCAAGACCAGCGTTTTATCGCCATTTACGTAGGGAACGAGTGTGTTCTTCTTTCCGTCTAACGCTAGAGAAAGTAGATTTATACAAGCATCACCGTGTCCATCTTGAAAGATAAGCGGAAACGAAGTGCCAATCAGCTCCGTATCTTCGGTATACAGTGAATGAAGGCTGAGCACCGTCTTCGCCGTCGCATTAAAATGTGTGATTTTGCCTTCACGATCGACGATGATTACACCAAATGAAGTCTCGTCTATAAATTGCTGGAGCTTCTCCACTTCATTGCTATAATTAACTGACATTCGTTTCACTTCTTCATAAAGCTGCTGTTTCTCCTTCACATTCTCGATCATAAAAATAGAGAGCCAGGTTGCCATTAATGCTGCAAAAATATAAAGCAACTGCACATAAACCATCGTATTTGACCACCAGATGCCATTAGATGACATAAAACCAGTAAAGGACGCAATGTAGTATACGATCAAAATCGAAATGATCAGCAAGCCTTTCCGTTCTTTCTGCTCTTTGCCTAGCAACGTGGAACGCTTGAAAGAGGGGATTGAAAGCAGCATAAACGGGACAAAAGCAACGACCAAAATAATAAAACTGATCATTTCCCAGCTGCTATCTAACATCGGAATTCTCACTGCAGTATAGATGATCGTTAAAACTGCTAATGTTGGCAGGCCTCCATAGAGCGAGCCTATCACATAGGGAATTAGACGAAAATCGACTTCATAGCCCATTAAATTTGGGCCGGTCAACATACACAGCATCATAGACCCACCGCAAAATACGCTCATAAAGATCGGTATTCCCTTCCATCTTTGGTCTTTATCATACCAAAGCTGAAAGGCGAAAACAGGCAATAAGGAAACAATGAATTGTAAGAGCAATTCCTTTAACACAGACGACACGTCCGATCCTCCTACCACACTCTGAATCTTTACCATAATATGTTTTTTAAGCTAAGCAGCATAGCTTTATATACAATCTATTAATCCGATTAAAACATAAAATAAATGTATTTACAATTGCTCTTTCAGCCACTGGATTAGCACTTGAACTGCCTCTTTTCCTTCCACATCGTTGTGCAATTCATGATATCCACCATCCCAGCGTCTAAAATAACATTGTTCCCCGAGACTTTCGGCTAAAAGTGCACTTGCATCCATGGAAGTCACTCGGTCGGAGGTACCATGCATGAGCAGCAGAGGAACCTGGAGGCTTGATGCATGAGCAATCGCCCATTCGCCGCCATCCGTAATTTCCGAAAAGGTATGGAGTGTTATTTTTGTATGACATAACGGATCTTCCACGATCGGAGCAGCCTGGTCATAGCCTGGACGAAATAAATCCGCAGGATTTAAGCCCGTTGATTGCTGCAGCGTCGGGATAACGGAAGCCAGTCTGCGACCAAACCACTCCACCGCAGGATGCGGTTTGAATGCCAGCCGCAGCCAAGGACTTGTCAGTATGAGTCCTTGAATCGGTGGATGAAGTCGCAACGCACAATTTAGCGCCACATTGCCACCCATACTATGCCCATATAAGAAGATCGGGCTGCCTGAATGCCGCTTGCCAGCCGCTTCTATCATAAGTGCAGCATCGCTTACAGCTGCGCCAAGTGAATGAAGATGCCCTCGCTTGCCTGATGAGCGGCCGTGTCCTTGCTGGTCCAGCGCGATAAGAACAAATCCCGCAGCCGTTAGCTGGGCAGCTACATGCCCATAACGGTCGCCATGCTCCCCCATGCCATGAACGAGACAGACGACCGCTTTGGTCTCTTGTGATTCTGACATCCATTCCCTTAAAAATAATTGCGACCCTTCTGCACCAGTTATTTGCCATTCGTCACGCAGCATCCAAACGCCGCCTTTCTTTTGTGGTATTATAGTACTACTAATAATATAGCAGGTGGAAAGCGATGCAATATGATGCAATTGTAATTGGCGGCGGCTCCGCAGGTCTAATGGCGAGCATTGCCGCAAGCAAGGATGGCGCTAAGGTGCTTCTCCTCGACAAAGGCGATAAATTAGGACGCAAGCTCGGCATATCCGGCGGCGGCCGCTGTAATGTAACGAATAATAAAGAGTTGGACGAGCTGATCAAGCATATTCCCGGAAATGGACGATTTCTTCATAGTACCTTCTCTAACTTCAACAATAAGGATATTATCGCCTTTTTCGAGAACCTCGGGATTGCACTTAAGGAAGAAGATAACGGACGAATGTTCCCTGTATCGGATAGAGCTAAGACTGTAGTAGATACGCTTGTGAACCAAGTACGTAAACAAGGCGTTAAGATCATATTGAACGCTCCAGTCGATCATATCATGTATGACAACGGAAGGGTCACTGGTGCACGTACAAAAGCTGGTGAAACATTCCGAGCAAATAGTGTAATCGTAGCTTCCGGCGGGAAATCAGTGCCTCAGACCGGCTCAACTGGAGATGGTTATGCATGGGCAGAGAAAGCTGGGCATTCGATAACTGAGCTTTTCCCAACCGAGGTACCGCTCACGTCGAATGAACCTTTCATCGTAAGCAAGGAGCTGCAAGGGCTTTCCCTGCGGGACGTAGCGCTTTCGGTTTGGAATCCTAAAGGGAAACAGATTATCCAGCATAATGGCGATATGCTTTTTACGCATTTCGGTATTTCAGGACCTATCGTGCTGCGTTGCAGTCAGTTTGTAGTAAAGGCTCTAAAACAATTTAAGACCGGCAATATTGAAGTCGCAATTGACCTCTTGCCTGATAAGAGCAAAGACGAGGTCTATAAGGAAACGCTGAGGCTAACCGAACTTGAACCCAAAAAAACGATTAAAAATGTCCTTAAAGGCTATTTGCCTGAAAAAATGATACCGATTCTGCTTCAGAAGGCAGGTTTGCCGGATAGCCTTACTTATGACAATATTCCTAAGCAGGATTGGATAGCCCTATCTCAGCTGATCAAACATTTTCCAATTAGAGTGTATGGCTCTTTATCCATTGAAGATGCATTCGTAACCGGCGGAGGCATTCAGTTAAAGGAAATCGATCCAAAGACGATGCAATCCAAACTTATGAGCGGACTGTTTTTTTGTGGAGAAATTTTAGATATTCATGGCTATACAGGGGGCTACAATATTACTGCGGCTTTCTCGACTGGCTATACGGCAGGGCTAAACGCTGTGATTCGATAACTTATATAAAAAGGCTGTCTTAACGTCCTTAGACGTTGAGACAGCCTTTTTTTCTGCATTTATGTACCTCATTATCTGCTAAATTCGCACATCACCTGAGAAATGATCATATGTTCCGGGATCAGGAAGAAATTCCTCGTTGTAATCCGCAGCGTCGTCACGATTGTGCAGCCCCTCAGCATCGTTACCTTGTTCATCGGACGAAACCCAATCCTCATTCACAAGATGTGCCGGAATGGCAATCGCATCAAGCGAATAAGCACTGCCTGTCACTGCATCTGCGTCGATATCAGCTTGCTCGACAAGCTGTCCGCCATGTGATTGTGCTATTTCTAACGCAGATGTAAGGTCGCTTCCCTCTAAATGAACATGCATGCGGCTTCCTTCATGAAGAACGGTCTCGTATCCGAGCTCCCTCAGCGTCTCGCAAGCAAGAGCTGCACTCTGAGCATCGTTAAAATCAAATAATAAGGCTGAATTTGTAGACAAAAGTGATCATCCTTTCTGATGTTTTGTTTAACATGCCCTATTCATAGAAAATCATGTAAAAAAGAATACTGTAAGACGTGACGATATATAATTACAAATAACTATTTTATTATGTTATGTTTTATGACATACTCATTACATAAGTGTGCAGCTAGGCTAATTGATAAGGAGGATGTCATCGATGAATCAATTATTTTATTTACTTTCAGATCCTATGCTTATCGTCGAATGGGACGAATCCCGTTGGTCTATACGCGATGTCAATCAAGCTTTTGCTGACTTTTCTGGATTTAAGAAATCAGATCTCATACTTCTTGATCCATCTACGATAATCTCGACTCACGAGACAAGTCTCTCCTTCGATGAAGCCGTTCATCAACTTGCTGACGAACAAGCCTTCTCGCCACTGCTTGAATGCAAGCTTGTCACGAAGTCATCGACTCCCGCAGATGTACGGATGTCCTGCCGCAAGCTGCAGCTCGAGGATCGCACTGTTTATGTCATCATCTGCAAAGATTTACGTGAAGCCAAATGGATTGACGAGTATATTCTGCACCATAAAATAATGATCTCAACCGTTGTAAATGAGCGCTATAACATTATGAGCTTTAAACATTATTATGCGCCTGTACAACAGCCATCCTCCTCGTATTTGAACAAATCTATATTTGAGCTTGTTCCGGACCATGAACGAAATAAGATTAAGCGTGTATTAGAATATGCCAAAAACAACCGAACAGCCGAATCCGTAGACTTCCATCTTAAGTTCGGGGATCGCTGCTATAACGCCGATGCCGTTATTCAACCGTTTTACAATGGCAATCGGACCTTAAAAAACTTTGTTATCATATTAACTAGCCTTCATATGAATAATCAAGATGAGGACCCTTCTTATAAGCTTCGCATGCTTATGCTTAGCAAAAATATATCAGTAACCTCACTCGCTCAGTCTACGCTTATCTCTCTTACGACCATTTCCAAAATTCGCAATGGGAAAATAAAAAAGCCCCAGCGTCTAACGGCTGAATTGATCGCCGGAGAGCTGGGAGTTAGACCCGAAATGATATGGAGCAGCTATAAACGATAATAGCTGCTCCGCGTTTCTTTTGTATACGATTAGCTGCGATAAGGAGCAAGCGCCTCATTCAAGCCTTTTGTTTGCTCATAAACCTGCTTGTAAACGTTGAAAACACCTTCATATGCAGCAACTGCTTCAGGCTGCGGTGAATACGTATCCGCATGTTTAACAAATTTGCTGGCGCAGGAATCCAAGCTGTCGAACCAACCTACTCCATACGCAGCAAGCATAGCAGCACCTAAACCAGGCCCTTGCTCGTTCTCTAACGATACGACCTTTGCATCAAAAATGTCAGCCTGCATTTGCAGCCAAACCGGGTTTTGTGCGCCGCCGCCGATCGATATGATCGTATCAACCGTCTTGCCTGCACGTCTGAACATATCAACTGATTCATTAAGTGAGAAGGTAATTCCTTCCATAACAGCGCGAGCAAAATGAATACGCTCATGTGATCCGTCGACGCCGATAAAGCTTGCACGTATGAGCGAATCCGCATGAGGCGTACGTTCGCCAACGAGATATGGCGTGAATACCAGTCCGCCCGCTCCTGGCTTCACTGCTCCTACACCTTGGAGCAATTGATCGAAGGATTCATCAGGAGCGAATGTTTTCTTAAACCAGCTTAGGCTGTAGCCAGCAGCAAGTGTAACGCCCATCACGTAGAACGAATCCTCTTTGCCATGATTAAAGAAATGCACCTTACCCGCAAAATCCTTCGTTTTGTCATTCTCATACGAGAGAATAACGCCTGAAGTACCGATGCTGCAAAGCGTCAAGCCTTCGGATAAAATGCCCGAGCCAATCGCTCCGCATGCGTTGTCTGCTCCACCCGCGAACACCTTCGTCGTGATTGGCAGCCCCGTGCTTTCAGCAAACTGCGGCTGTAAAGTACCTACGAGTCCATGGGACTCAATGAGCGGTGGATAGAAACTAGCCGGGATTCCGAATGCTTCAAGCACTTCATCACTCCACGTCTTTCCAGCGACATCAAGCAGAAGCGTACCTGCCGCATCAGAGTAATCCATATGAAGCTCGCCTGTTAAGCGATAGCGAAGATAATCCTTCGGTAAAAGAAACAGCTTTGCCTTCGCAAAGGCTTCAGGCTCGTTCTCACGAACCCATAAAATTTTTGGGAGCGTAAAGCCCTCCAAAGCCGGATTACGAGTAATGCTGAGCAGCTTTTCTCCTAGCGTGCGTTCGATTTCACGGCATTGCCCAGTTGTACGCGTGTCATTCCACAAGATAGCGTTGCGAACAGGGTTCCCTTCACCGTCAAGCAGCACAAGTCCGTGCATTTGGCCGGAGAAACTAATGCCTTCGATTACACTTGGATCGATGCCTGCTGTTGAAGTCAGCTCACGCAAAGCCTCAACTGTTCCATCAACCCAATCATCTGCCCGCTGCTCGCTCCACCCGGAAAAAGCATGGAACAGAGGGTAGCTGCGGGATACTTCCCCAGCTATCTCACCTTCGCGGTCAACAAGCAGCACTTTGACGGCGCTCGTTCCTAAATCAATTCCTATTACATAGCTCATTTGACAGAGTTCCTCCCGACTTAAACGCTGAAAATAACTTCACTCAGGATCAGGCGGATGCGTTCTTGACGTCCGGACTCATTTTTGATCGGGTTGTTTTGCAGCGCATATTGCTCAAGCGATGCAAGTGTTGCTTTGCCAGACACGATATCCGCGCCGATGCCTTCTTTGAAGCTGCGGTAACGGTTATCGACGATATTGTCGAGGATTTTCTCCTCTGTCAATTTCGCTGCTGCTTTCAAACCCCAAGCGAAGCTGTCCATACCGGCGATATGAGCCAGGAACAGATCATCGGTTTCGAATGATGCACGGCGCACCTTCGCATCGAAGTTGACGCCGCCGCGGCCGATACCGCCAGCTTTCAATACTTCGAACATCGTGAGTGTAGTAGAGTAGAGATCTGTTGGGAACTCATCTGTATCCCAGCCAAGAAGCAGATCACCTTGGTTCGCATCAAGCGAACCAAGCATGCCATTGATCGCTGCTGTACGAATTTCGTGCTCGAACGTATGTCCTGCAAGCGTAGCATGGTTAGCTTCAAGGTTAAGCTTGAAATGATCCTTCAAGCCGTATTTTTGCAGGAATGAGATCGTTGTTGCTGCATCATAGTCATATTGATGTTTCGTTGGCTCTTTTGGTTTCGGCTCAATTAGGAATTGAGCGTCAAAGCCAATTTCCTTCGCGTAAGCGATAGCCATATGATACAAGCGTGCTAGGTTATCGAGCTCAAAGCCCATATCCGTGTTAAGAAGTGTTTCGTAACCTTCGCGGCCGCCCCAGAAAACATAGTTTTCCGCGCCAAGCTCTTTACCCACTTCAAGACCTTTTTTGAGCTGCGCGCCAGCATATGCATAAACATCGGCATTACATGTTGTGCCTGCGCCATGAACAAAACGTGGATTGGTGAACATGTTAACGGTGTTCCAAAGCAGCTTTTTACCGGAGGATTTCATGTTATCCTTCAATAGAGCTACGATGACATCAAGATTTTTGTTCGTTTCTTGCAACGTTTCTCCTTCAGGCGCAATGTCCACGTCGTGGAAAGCAAAGAAAGGAATATTCAATTTAGTCATGAATTCAAAGTTAGCTTCAACGCGTGCTTTCGAACGGTCAAGGCCGTTATATTGATCCCAGCCGCGTACCATTGTAGCTGAACCGAATGGGTCCGAACCATTCGCATTAAATGTATGCCAGTAGGCAACCGCGAAGCGCAGATGCTCTTCCATCGTTTTTCCCATGATCACTTGGTTTGGATCGTAATGTTTGAACGCAAGCGGATTGTCTGAGCCCTTACCTTCAAATTGGATCGTGTTAATATTTTTAAAATAAGTCATCGTAATCAAAATCCTCCTTCATGGAATTCGATATTTTTGAGAGTGCTTACATAAAGAATAACATGCCACAACTTAGTTTGTCTATTAAACAAACTAAGTTTTTGTGTTAAAATAGTTACGTCATACATTCTCTGCTGAAATAGCCAAATAGTCGTGTACCGCTTAAGTAATCTATTGATTAGACTTTTCGTGATACAATAATAAATATTGTGATTTGGACGGAGGCAATCTTTTTTGAAAATGAAAACAACAGGTGACTTAGCGCTCATCAAAAAAATAAATACAGCAATCGTGCTTGAAGCGGTACTAGGTTATGCCCCGCTCTCGCGAGCTCAAATATCGGAGCTGACCGGATTAAATAAGGCGACCGTTTCTAGTCTTGTTCAGGATTTGATCGACAGCCATCTCGTTGTTGAGAATGGTCCAGGACAATCCAGCGGCGGGCGCAAACCCGTCATGCTGCTCTTTAACGGAACGGCTGGTTATGCTATCGGTATCGATCTCGGCGTCAACTATATTCGCGGCCTACTGGTAGACTTGGAGGGCAATGTGATTGCTGAGCAGCAGCGCAGTTTGAAGCAGCAGGCTGTTGATCATGTGATCGAGCAGTTAATTGCATGTATTGAGCTGCTTATTAATGATGCGCCAGAGAGCTCATATGGAATTGTCGGAATCGGTGTCGGCGTGCCAGGTATCGTTGATGATAACGGCACGATCCTTTTTGCACCAAATTTGAAATGGCGCCAGGTTGAGCTGCAAAGGCTGCTCGAAGAGCGCTTTAATCTGCCGGTTACTATAGACAATGAAGCGAATGCGGGCGCACAGGGAGAGCAGAAATACGGGGCAGGACGAGGCATTGCTAACCAAATTTATGTCAGCGTCGGCATCGGTATCGGTACAGGCATTATATTGAACAAAGAGTTATATAAAGGCGCGTCTGGTTTCTCAGGTGAGCTGGGTCATCTCTCGATTGAGTATGATGGCAAAGCTTGCAGCTGCGGCAATCGGGGATGCTGGGAGCTATATGCTTCGGAGAATGCTTTGCTTGAGAGCACTGCATCGTTAGGCTTTGAGAACTTAGAGGAGTTGCTGCTTGCAGCAGCTGCCGGCGATGAGCGTGTTATCGCGCATATACGCTCCATTGGCGATTATTTGGGCGCAGGAATTGCCAATATCGTCAACGTATTTAATCCTGACGTTGTCATTATTGGCAATCGCATGAGCCGTGCAGCCGAGTGGCTTGAACCTGCCGTACAAGCTGCCGTCGATCAGCGGACACTCTCCTATCATCGCGAGCGTATGCGGATCTTGTTCGCTGAGCTTAAGGAGCAGTCTGCCGTCCGCGGCGCGGCCTATTACGCCATTAGCACGTTTTTCACAAAGATCAATAACGGACAGTAGGTTGAATAACTAGTGAATTTAAACCTATGACTATGCAACAAGTAAAATAATCTATTTCTCTCCACAGCTTGCAGCGAGCTAGCTTCTATAGAGCTTCCGCTGCAAGCTGTAATAAATATGACAACCTCAAAAAAAGATTCATACCGCGTATCCATCCTAAGTGTAATTCCCTCTTGAAATGGCTATATAGCAGCTTTTCCTCCAATAAATATTAAGCGCCCGCAAACATGTACAATACTTAACTACAATAAAACTTCATTATCTTCGTCTCCTTCAATTATCGTTTTATAGTTAGTTTTAAAGTTAATAATATGGAGATTGTTTTATTAATCATTGACATTTTGACCTATTAATCTTTAATATTAAACATATACGACTTTATAATTAACTTAAAAATTAATTTGTTGGAGGAATGATAAAATGGATCAACTGCAAATCCCTCGTCCAGAATACCCTAGACCACAATTTATTCGTCAATCCTGGCTCAATTTAAATGGTGAATGGCAATTTGAAATGGACCCTGGAAAAAGCGGTATTGCCCGAGGTTTAAACCAAGAAGAACAAAAGCTGTCTCAAAGCATTATCGTGCCATTTTGTCCAGAGAGTCGCCTATCCGGCATCGGACATACCGATTTTATACCAGCTGTCTGGTACAAAAGAAGCTTCAAGCTTCCAGAACATTGGAGCGGTGGGCATACACTTTTGCATTTTGGAGCGGTAGATTACGAGGCACAGGTATGGGTTAACGGCATTCACGTTGGCAAACACCGAGGCGGTTACAGCTCATTCTCCTTTAACATTACTCAAGCGCTGCGAGAAGGAGATAATGTCGTTACTGTATATGCAGAGGACGATACTCGCTCTGGCTTACAACCACGCGGCAAGCAAAGTGGTTCATACCATTCACAAGGCTGCGACTATACACGCACAACAGGTATATGGCAAACAGTTTGGCTCGAGCATGTACCACAAACCTATATAGAATCTTGTCGGTTTATTCCTGACCCAGAGAATAGCTGTCTGCATGTTACTGCCAAGCTGGTCGGCAATACAAAAAATATGCAACTCCGTTGCAATGCTTCGCTGGATGGAGAGACAGCTGGGCAACAATCTGTAAATCTAAGCTCAATGTCAGTTGCGCTAACTTTGCCCCTCTCAAAAGTTAAGTTATGGAGTACGGATTCGCCTGCGCTTTACGATCTAGAGCTTGAACTCATTCAAGATGCCAATGTAATAGATTCTGCATCGTCGTATTTCGGATTACGCTCCATTCAATTAGATGGTATGGCATTCCGAATTAACGGTAAATCCGTATTCCAACGGCTGGTCCTTGATCAAGGCTTTTATCCTGAAGGCATTTATACAGCACCCACTGACGATGCTTTAAAACAAGATATTGAGATGTCACTGGCTCTTGGCTTTAACGGTGCAAGATTACATGAGAAGATGTTTGAACCTAGGTTCCTCTATTGGGCGGATAAGCTTGGATATCTAGTATGGGGAGAGCATGCTAACTGGGGACTCGATATATCAACCGCTGCCAGCCTTGCTCAATTTCTACCGGAATGGATTGAGGGCGTAGAACGCGACTTCAACCATCCAAGCTTGATCGGATGGTGTCCATTCAATGAAACCTGGGACTCATCGCGCGGCACAAGGCAAGATAATGACGTACTTCGCGTCGTTTACGAGACGACCAAAGCGATCGATCCGACGCGTCCAGTTATCGATACAAGCGGTAACTTCCATGTTGTGACCGATATTTTTGACGTCCATGATTATGATCAGAACCCCAAAACATTCCGTGAACGATATCAGCCGCTTGCCGAAAAAGGTGAGGCGTGGGTTTCGTTCTCAGATAGACAGAGCTATAACGGTCAGCCCTATTTCGTCAGTGAGTATGGCGGAATTTGGTGGAATCCTAATCAATCGGATGAGAAAAGCTGGGGCTATGGAGATCGTCCACAAAGCTTGGAGCAATTTATTGAAAGATATGACGGCTTAACCAGCACTCTACTTGAAAACCCTAATATGTTCGGTTTTTGCTATACACAACTCTATGATGTGGAACAAGAAGTAAACGGTCTGTATACCTACGATCGTAAACCGAAATTCGATGTAGAGCTGATTAAAGCGATCAATAGCAAAAAAGCTGCAATAGAGGATTAAGCGTAAAGTGTTCCGGTATAGTGGCGAAGAAAAATAAACAAAGACAGGCATGCTGCCAGCGCAGCATGCCTTCTTTATTTGAATTTCGCTACCTTGAAGCCCGCTTCATTATTGAACGCGGTGTACGCCAACCCTATCTATCGTTTGCCCTTCGATTGTTATGTCAACTGACTTCGTTTTTACTGTGCCATTATTGTAGTAAGCAGAAAAGGTGAAGGTTAAGGTGCCTTTAGCAAGCTTTGCAAATGATGCATCCCAAAGCTCACCCTTCCAGCTGGATTGCCCTGCGTTTAACGCCGCGAGGGACGTTTCGTAAGTACTCATGCGCACCTCTACCCGATCCGCTTTTGTAGCAGTACCCGTTAGAGTTGTATCTGCCTCCAATATAAATTTCTCTCCTGCCCAAAATACCGAATAGCCGCGCGGCAAATTCTCGTCCCCTGATTGTTTTAAATTGAAAGCCTTACGATGCTGATCCCATAGCTCCGTATGCCTTACATAACCATTGACTTGAAGCGGCAATACCTGCAACGTTTTGGTCAGGCTAACCGGATCAGCGATGCCGTCGCTCACCGTGATCTTCATGCTCCAAAGTCCGACCGCCGTCAACCTCAGAGAAGGCCCTTTTACCGGATAGCTTGGACCATTAACGGTATAGAAATAGCTGTTCTTCACGCCGAGTGGACTCGTCAGCTCATAAGCAATCGTAAGTGTATTGCCATCAGCGTCTGATACATTCGATAGAAAAGAGGTCATATCCCCTTCATATACAGGTTTTGGCATCCAATCAAAGTCAGCGGTTGGAGGACGATTGGTAACGAAATGAATATATTCATAATGCCCTTCATTGCCGGCAACATCATAATCGAGTACGGTAAGACGGTATGCTTGTCCCGAAATCAACCCAGCGACTTTGTATGATTGTTTAGAAAGTGCTAACGGGATACTATATTCCGTTGTACCGTCACCATTTAGATCGATATTCGTCACACTGCCGTCAGCATTCACTTTTTGCAAATAGAATGTTCGTGTGGCATGCCCCGATGAAGGCTCAGCATCATAGAATGCATTAAAATTAACCGTTACTGCCGTAGGCTCAACGATGAGTTGTTCTTTTACATCAGCTGGCTTAACCGTGTCTACAAAGAAGAAACCATTACTTGAATACGGTCCCCATACATAACTATCATTTGCTCTAGCTCTCCAGTAATGCAACCCCTCGGCTAACGTTGTTGTTGTGTAATTAGCTGCAGTCGTAGCAGAGTTCGTGTCCATTACCATAGCACCACTCGATGCTTTGAACACCTCATAGTCTATTGCTTTAATTGGGTGGTTCTCTGGATCAACTGTGAACACTCGCAGCTGTGGACGATTCGTATTTGTGTAGATCGGATGATTTCCATCAGGGCCATTAAATGAAAGCAAATAGGTTTGTGGAGGAAGATCCAGCACAAAATATCTACTATTGCTCATATTTGACCATACCCCTGCTGAATAAACTTGACCTTGCACCTTAACGACACGACCTGGAACAATGTTTCCTACAAGCATAGGATAAGTAACTGCATTTCCTTCATGCTCGATGTACAAAGCCGTTTCATTATTATCGACGTAAGTAAGCGTTAACCTGTACCTCTCTTGCGGATCGTTCTGAGCATCATAATATGTCCATCTAATGGTTGGCTCTTTAATCAGTACCGTTGGAGCTGATGGAGTCGTTCCAGTCGGAACAGTAATGGTCATGACAGGTTTCGTTTGGTTTACAGGCGGTATCCCATCCTTATAGACAATCGTTTGCCCCCAATATGACCATGCTCCGTGAATATCTCGTACTTGCTCCTGTACAATCAGTTCCACACCTGGGCGATTATAGTACTCTCGTTTCCCTGCTGTCCATGTGCTTTGGTCAGCCCAGCGGGTGCGAAAAAGTTTATCTGATAAAATATGAGCAATATCCGGATCATAAGACGTATCAAACGTTTCATAATTAAGTGCTTCACCTTCTGCAAAAACCTTGCCTGTAAACCTTACGTCAGGCTGCGCGACAGGTCTTCGATGCACGTAGAGCAGCTTTTTCACTGGCTCCGACCATTTCCTATAAGCCGATAGACCAGGATTGTCTTTGGCGCGGAAGGTGATTTCATACACACCAGCTCTTTCGAGCGAATTGATTGTTGAGCCATATGTTTTACCGTTATGGACACTTAATCTTTCTGGATTTTCAAAGAAGTTTGGATTGTGACTGTAACTCCACTCCTCTGCTGCCATTGGATCTTTTTCAATGTCATTGAACAACTTCTCATACGAGATAGGATCATTGACGAGAACGGAGTCATAGGTTTGTTCGGTGTAGGTGTCGCCATAGTTCGTTTTCTTCACATTCGAGAATACAGCGTTGGATTGCCCCAGTGACATTAAACCTGCGTAGCCTCTTATATACGTACCATCTGCAACCTCTAGTACTTTTGCATAATTCACATATACGCGCTGAATGCCATTAACCGATTCTACTTTAATCGGGTACGTGTTAAAAGCTGTCCTTGTCATAGGTGTAGATTGCAACAACGTCTTAGCACCGTTCACAACACGGTATAGCGACAAAGCATTTTTGCTCCACTCCATAGCGTACATGTTCTTTTCATTCTGAATCTGGAAAGCAGCTCCGATTACCTTATCATTCTTCATGTCACTTACATTCGCATGAAATTCTAATGCGTAATTTTTCATTGCGCTTCCTGCATCATAGAGCAGTCCGCCCCAATCGTCATTTGTGATTTCAACCGTATTGGCATCTATTTCTTTGATTGATCCACCAGCTTTAGCTGGAACAAACGGCATCACATTTTTATCATAGAAAACATAAATGGAACCGTCAGGCAAAATAGGTGTTGATGAGGTTCCAGATCGATCTTCATACGATACTACTGGCGGTCCGGAATACGGTGTTGCTGCAATGACACTATTTGTTGATGCATTATACAAAGTAGCCGTTATTTTTCTAGGTGTTCCAGGATCAAATGTAATCCCCACCGGATTAAACACAGGATAAATAATTTGATTATGCTGATTGATAAATATTTTTCCAAGGTTAGCAGAATAACTTTCACTTTCGAAACCACCGCTTTGGTCTCCGTATATATTGAAAAATGCATTATATGACTGGTGTGTTCTGCCTTGAGAATACGTGAACCCACTGGCGAATACTAATGGATTGGCATTAGGCGCTACTACTGCAAACGATAATCCGGAGTCATCTTGATATCTAACGATACTTCTTACAAAAGCGTTCTCAAACACTGGTTCTCCGTTATAGTTTGTTCCGTTGTAAATAGCTTCAAAAAAAGTATTACCTATTGTACTACCATTAAGTTCCACGTAATTTACATAAACATATTTTTTTGAATCCGATATAGAAGCATGAGATAGTCCAGCTGCTCCTCCTATTGCATGAGTACGAGTTATTCCGTCTTGTTTTACCTGTACAACGTAACCTCTCAAGCCTGCTAATCCAGAGGAGTAGCGATCTTCAAAGTTATAGGTGAAATACACATCTCCGTTGTCATCTTCAGTCATATTAATGTTTGTAATATATCCGCGATCCAAAGTTTCTCCTGGCGCTTCCCATACCAAACTTTTGGTTTTTAGGGAGTACTTGAAAAATCGCAATTGATTCCTGTAACCATCATAGTAATTTCCCGGAACATCATAAGAAAATTTACTAGCTACATACATAAATTCACCATCAGATGATAATTCAAGAAGGGCTGGCCCTATTTCGCTACCTAGTCCACTAGGCGAGGTTTTATTAGACTGCATGGAAATCGTGTCTATATATACACCATTTTTATCGTACCTAGCAATTTTAACCAAATACGGGTTGGTTGCGCGTTCTCTTCCATCAGAAAAGTAAAAAGTTTCGTCTCCTCCAATTTGCATAAGTGTAAAATTACTAGGTGTATCAAAAGTAACTGTCCTCAAAAGTTCTCCTGTAATTGAATTTCGTTCATAAAATGTATAGGGAAAGTTAGGCGAATTATAATCTTGCTTATAAGAATATAGCCTGTTCCCACCGAAAACCTTGTTAAACACAGTTTCTGTATTAGGAACACTCCAAGTCGGTTTAGCAACAATTTCAGAAGCAAGCTGATATTTTGTACGTGAGTTTGCTCCATTCCCTGAGTTCGGGTATCCGACTGAGAAATTTGCATATACACCGTTTTTGGTTGATAGTGTTGTAGCATCTGCTTTCCAAGCTGCTTTTTGAGCATTTCCACCTTTGTATGGAAGCTTTGACGTCCACGAACGAAATATCGATTGCGTTGTATAGTTAGTGACTGGAGGCCCGCTATCTTCTCCCTGCCCTGGCTGCTGCGTAGTTCCAAACACGTTAAAGTTAGCAGATGGCGCGTAATTCAGAATATCGGTGGCAGCAATTCCTGAATAACCTTTCATTCCAAAGTCTTCGGTCACAACAGCACGATATTGGCGTTTACCAACGGTAGAGTAATTAAGGGAATGTATTGTTTTGAATTTCCCATCATATAAGGTTCTCCAAGCTTCTTCTTCAAAGTTCTCATCGCCATCTCGGTCATAGCGTTCTTCGAGAGAAAGATACTTTAGAATATCGCCGTCAGGACTCTCTGCATCGATATAAAGCATAAAGCCATTACCCCGATAAGACTCTTCTGGAGCTACCACTCTTACCGTAGGAGGTGCATCCGGCACAACCTCCATAATCAGTTCATCCCAATCACTAACTCTTCCAGTAGTATCGTAAACTTTACCTTCGATACTATACTCGCCTAAATCAGTAGGCGTTATGTTGAACCAGCCATTTGTATAAGCGGCATCTCCTACTCTTTTATAGCGCATTTCTGATCTACTAAAATCTATTTTTTCGCCTCTATCCTCTAAAGGTGTATACGAGTTTAACAGGTTGTATGGCCGCTCTAAAGGTCTTCCTTGTATAACACGAGTTATTCCCGATACGATGGCTACTGGTTTGGGATCGATAACCCGAAGAACCGCTCCATCCCGATGTGATCCACCAAATTCATCGGTAACGGTTATTTCAGCTGTGTAATAACCCGGCGCTGGATACGTGATATTCATAAACTCATAGTCCGTAGTATTCGGCAGTACTGCGCTTAAGTTGTCTGTGAACTTCCATGTATATCCGTTCAAACCTTTTGATCGATTGATTAGTGAGGACTTTTCTCCTGCGATGATACTAGGAGGGTCAAATTCGATGTCTGCTTTTAAATCAGGCTTAGGTGTTGGCGTTGGTTCAGGTGATGTCGACGGGCTTGGATTTGGCGTTGCTTGATTCGCTATATTTATAATCAGCTGTGCCCATTCTGAAACCTTTTTTGCGCTGTTGGTAACACGCAGCTCAATGATGTATTTCCCTTCAGCCGCAAAATCTTTTGCTGTTGGTTTTCTCGCAATCATTTTTCCTACTGGGGTTTTATATTTCCATTCCTTTAGAGTAATGGCTTCCTTGCCTGGAGAGTAGGAGAGTTTATCATCAAGCATCGGCTTTGTTGCCGGCTTCATGGTTATTTCTGGGGTTGTTCGATGGTCTCCCTCTTTATGAGAGATGATGGCTATTGGAGTCGTTGGTTCGTTTTTCTTGTTAAAGGCGATTTTAAAATCTTTTGTATTGTTATTTTCATTTGATTCAGCTACCGCTTCACCAAAATCTGTCTTTGCAGTGAAGCTCTTAATGCCGCTTGATGTAGAGGTTAGATTGACGGTAACTGTTTTGATTTGTCCGGGAGGTATGTTTGAAATGATTTCTGATTTGATGTTAGTTCCAACTATACCTACTGTAAAAGCACCGCTGTTTTCTGTACCTTGATTCTTTGTTGTTATCTTTATCGGTACAGAGTCGCCTACCCAAGCATCAGCAGGACTAACCAACGTACTAATCAAGAGATCAGGTTGTTTTTTTACCACCAATTTATTTAAAGGAGGAATATAAAACATCTCATACCACCAAGAACCGTCAGGTTTCCATATATTCCACATTTGAACAATACCTGGACTGAAATCTGTAGGAATCTGTTGGATAATGACATACTCTTTAAGGGTCTCCCCCGTCCATCCTTTACCAGTTCTTTTATTATAGCTCTGAATAAAAGTAGGAGATTCTCTATAGGGATCTACAATAGACTCTAGCCATTTACGTGCATCAGGATGTGATGTTAGCATTGGTGTTGGAGTAATTTTCTTACTTTCTCCTACTGTTGTATTCCAAGGTGTTTTCACCCAATTCTTCCCAACATTTAGAGTAGCTCTAGAATCGCTTCGAAATAGCCAGTTACGATAAAGATTACCGTTAATATCCCAACCGAGATAACGCCATTCTCCATCATCAAATAGGTTTCCTTCTGATGTTGAAATATCCAATGGTGATCCGTATACAACTAAATTACTCCCCATACCACAACTATTTGAAAGAAAGTTTCCGTTTAGTGTTTTCTTACCCTTTCCCGTTGTAATAAAAGTAGGAATATTATTTTGCTCAATAAGAAGCTGTGAGTTTGTATCATACGTTGATGGCAGAGGACAATCTTTCCTACCTGCAGCTAAAGTAGTTGATGGAATTGATGTTATTACTAATAAAAAAAATAATATGAGAATAGCATTTTTTTGTAGTGATTTATTCAAGGAGCTCACTCTCCAATCCGAATCATCACTGTTTTGTTATCACTTCCCTTGTAAACTTTAAAAGTCCGATTATCATATTTTGTGTCTATTACACTATTTGCATTATTAGATTCTAAACCATTAACTTTATTGTAACTTGAATATGCTTTATCAATTGATTTAGGGAAGTAGTACTTTAGTATTTCTTTAACAACCTTCTGATTTTCAACGTTTGATTCAGAAATGATAATTGAAGTCTTTTTCAATTCAACCACGTATTCAATCGCTAGTGTATAATCAAAAAAGTCATCTGATCCTTTAGAGTTAATTAAAACAATACCACCAGTACCAAACATAGTCGTCCCATTGAAATTAGGCAGAGACTGAACCATTGTATTCAGTGCATCTCTTGTTTTGGGATATGTAACAGACTTACCAATCTTGGCCGTCAATGTGTTTGTAATCATCACTACCGCCTCAGCACGAGTCGCGTTCTTCTCTCCGCCCATCGAACCATCAGGATAACCCTTCATAATTTCCAGTTTCTTCGCCACAGCCAGATAACCCGACTTTGCGCCCTCGGCATCTTTGCCAATCGCACGGATCGTCATGCGCGCAATCTCTTCTCGCGTTATCATACGATTAGGTTCAAAAGTATTTTCTGCATAATCCCCGACCTTAATAATAGATTGTTTCAACCCCGTAGCAATAAAAGGCCGAAACCAACCGCTATCATCAACAAAAGGCGTATCTGTATCTTCCGTTTTAATTTTCATAGCGGCTACAAGCGATTTCAAAAATTCAGCGCGCGTCATATTTGCATTTGGCTTAAATGTTTTGACATCATAGCCATTAATCCATCCCTGATTAACTGCAGTCGCGATCTCTTCTTTTGCCCAATGCGTTTTTGTATCCGTAAAAGCAACCGCTGCCGCAGCTGTCTCCGTTCTAATCAGCAATGTTACCAGCAAAGCCATTGCAAGCATGACTCGTCCTATTTTTTGCATATTTAACCACTCCCATTTTTTTTATAATAAAGAATGTTCATTTGCGAACTACACATATTTATCACACATATTTTTACAGAAGTTTCATAATCATTCTTCTTGTCTATCTCTTTTCCCTTCTTTTCTCACCTCTTCCCTCTCCAACATTTGCTGTATTTCGACAACATTCCTTCTCCCCCATCAATAGGCTACTCTCCAAGAGACACTACTGAAGCAACGCAAAAAAAGCACGCCCCTCCCTCTACCGAGGGTATAAGCGTGCTTCGCTATCCTTCATATCAACTACAGCAAATATTACTTCACACGGGAGAATCTGTCAATAACCCCCGCCAACTAAGAACTAGACTGAACAACAAGCGGTTTATGCTTAAACAACGGAACAAGGAGCAGCATTCCCAAAAACATAATCGCCCCTGCGACGCAATAAATGCCGACGAGCGGAAACACCGTTTTGAGCTGTCCGGCAACAAGCGTCATAATAACCATCATCCCCATAAACATTGGGGTAAGCACACCATTCACCCGTCCCGTATAGGACTCCTCGGAATATTGCAAAATCATTGTGCTAATTCCGATTTGAATCATTGGGAAGCCCAATCCACTAATGAATTGCAGCACTAATGTAAGTGGTATGCTTGTTGATAAGCCTACACCAATCATACAAATCGAGCTAAAAAGCAGGCCGATTGCGAGCAGCTTTTGCGGAGCTACTTTTTTGGCAATAACCATGACAGCCCCTCCGCCAACCAGCATCGCTATCCCGTTAACCATTAGAATATATTGTAAAAACTCCTTTGGCTGGCCCAAACGCTCAAGCACGATGAACAAGCCAAGCGTCTGGGCAATCCCTACCGCCGTACCCGCTAGAGCAAACGTACCTCCAAGTGCTTTCAAGACTGGACTACGCCATACATACTTAAACCCATCCTTGAACTCCTTCCAAAAATGCCGTTCCAATGCAGCATCCGTTTTCTCCACTTCACGATCACGAGGGATTCGAAACAAAACGACAGCGGACAGCAAGAACGCTACACCCATTACTCCAATTGAAACTTCGATGCCGAATTTTTGATACGATATCACACCAAGTGACGGCCCAAGCACCATAAATATCGCCATAAGCGATTGAAACATCGCCATCGCTGATTGCAATTGCTCAGCCGGAATATGCTGCTTAAACAGCTTCATTGCCGATGGCTGTGAGAATTGCGATAGGATCGCCGATACAAACGTAGCAAAATACACCATATGCCACGATCCGTAAAGTAGAGTAATCAGTACAACAAACACGGACAACGCTGATAAAAAATCACACCAAATCATCGTAAGCCTCGGCTTCCAGCGATCTGCGAAAGTTCCGCCGATGAACGAGAATACGAAAATCGGTAAAAACTCCACGAAGCCCATCAAACTAATCGCGAACGGGTCCTCGTTTGTCTTATCTGTCACATACATCAGAATGGCAAAGTTTCTTACCCAAATCCCGATTTGAAGCAGCACGTTTGAAAAAATAATCGTTTGAAAAAATTTGTTGCGGAGCAAACTTTCTCCCGCTCCCGTTACTCCATTAGCAGACATTTCAACCAGCACTCTCCCTCATCAAACAAAATGATTAATTCTCTGTCTTCTCGGCTGGGCCGTGATAGCCCTTCTCTCCATAAGGCTGCAGCTTCTGGGCCCATAGCTCCTTTAAATCGTTGACTTCTCTGTTGTACTGTCGCACCATATCAACGGGTTGACGGTCTTCCGGGTCCAATACGTCTTTATAATCATAACGGATTTTTTGCTCCAGCTTAACGGTCTCTAGAATGAGAAAGGAGAAGTTCTCTGGGCCGAATTGCTTCCATTCCTTCTGCAGCTCCTTATTCGCATGACCATCGATATTAAGCACAAACTGCTCTTTTCCCCACAGGGCATCTAAATTAGTCGAGCCTCCTAAATATATTTTTCCATTAATATTATTTTTGATTTGAAATACACCCATCATCCGCTCACGCTCTTGGTATTCAGCTGTCAGCTGCTTCCGCTTTGCCTTATCCATTTTTGGTTCACCCTTTCGATCTTCCTCTTGCTCCTGCACGTTAGCCAGAGCTTTCTTCTTATCCATTTTCCCTTGCTTGCCCTTAGCAGGCTTCTTCGGCTCAGTCTTCTGCTCACCCTGCTCAGCCGTCTCATTCTGCTCTGGCTCAAGTTTCTTGATTCCTGAACCCTTCACCCAATACACCCGGCCATCGTCCTTGCGATCCAAGTATCCATATTCGATTAGATAGCGGCGCAGGGTAACATAATCCTCTTCCCAAAAAGTAGTCAGCCGCTCATTCACTTCTTTCTCGGTATAGCGGACTCCGCTTTTGAAATAAGAGGCGATATGACGCAGTACTGCTACTTTACGCTTCTCCTTGCGCGGGAATGAGGCGAGCGGACCTTCAGGTCCATCCGGAAAATATTGCTTCAACAGCGCAGCGTATTCATCCTCTGTAATCGCATAACGTTCATCTACTTGCGTCGCAGTCCGGTGCACAGGCACGAAGCGCGGAGCTGCCGTGTTGCCTTGCTCCATCATCTCAATGATCGCGAGCAGCAGCTTCGCTTGCTTCGCTTTCTCCTTAAGCACGAAGCGATGATTCCGGATCGTCGATGCGCTGCCTATGCCGGTACGACTCATCATCTCATTATCAGTCAACTGATCGGCAAAACCTTGAATCAGCTCCTTCTGCAAATCGGTCAGACCCGTCTGGCGCTTATCAAGCTCGAGTAAATAATCAAGCATGGAGCCATGCTCCTGCTGTACATGATAGGCTGCATATTTACGTGCCTCATACCAGCGTCCAGAATGCTCATCCCGAAAAATCTCTCCATCCTCAAAACGTTCTCCGCATATGAGGCAATAATAATATCCTTCTGCTTCCTCGTATACATAACCTTGCTTCAGTTCTTCCACCGACGATGACCAAAATCGTTCCTCTGTATCCATTTAAACAAACACTCCTTAATAACGTTTGCTTTATTAATAAACATTATATAGTTATGTTTAGTTTTTTTCAATTTGTTTTTGCGAAAGTAAAAAAGCCGCCTTAAGGAAATCTCCTTAAAGCGACCGTTCTGTAACCGATTTAAACAGTTTCTTTTCTATCCTTTGGCAGCATAAGCGCCAGCAAGCCCATCAGCGGCAATACACTGCACGCTACCATAACGAAGCTTAGCGAGCGCGCATCCGCCAAATATCCGAGCACAACCGCGCCAAGGCCACCCATACCGAAAGCAAGTCCCGTAATCAGTCCCGAAGCAGTCCCTACCTTGCTAGGCATAAGCTCTTGTGCATATACGACACTGACCGAGAATCCGGATTGCAAAATAAAGCCAAGCACAACGATTAGCGGATATACCCAAGCCAGCGGCAGATGCGGCAGGATAAGGGCGAATGGTGCTGCGCCTAGAATGGAAATCAGCATCATTTTTTTGCGTCCAATCCGATCCGCTAATATGCCGCCTAGAAAAGTGCCGGCAACACCGGCTGCCATAAATAGAAACAATGGAATCTGTGCTTGCTTAATCGTTAGGTGATATGTTTCCACCACATAAAACTGATAAAAGTTACCGATAGCTGCGGCATACCAGGATCGTGCGAAAACGATCACAAACAGGATAGCAAGCGCAAACCCGACGACCTTGGGTGCAAGAGCAGGCTTCACTTTACCGACGGCTTTGCGCTGCATCTTACCATCATGATCGGCTAACTGCGTCCTATACCAAGGAACGACCTTCATCAAAATAATAATAGCTGTAGCAGCAAGCAGTGTCCCCCATATAGCGCCCTTCTGTCCAAACGGCAGGAAGATCAGCATCGTCATCAACGGACCGAGCATTTGACCAAAATTGCCGCCAACCTGATAGATCGACTGGGAGAAAGCTCTGCGATTGCCTGCGGCTAAATGTACGACCCGCGAGCCCTCTGGATGGAACACAGCAGAGCCCAGCCCCACGAACACAACCGCGAGCAGCACCAAGTAGAAGTTCGGAGCGAAGGCTAGACCAACCATCCCGAGCATACTGGCACACATCCCGACAGGCAGCATCCAAGGCGCGGGCCTTTTATCCGAGATCAAGCCGACAACAGGCTGCATAACGGATGAAGTCATATTGAGTGTAAAAGCAATCCAGCCGATTTGTGCCAAGCTTAACCGCAGTGATTGCTCCAATACAGGAAACAAAGCTGAAACAACCGATTGCATCATATCATTCATGAGATGAACGGAACTGATGCAAATTAATATCGTGTATACGGTAGCAGATTTCATGGCTTCTTTATTGATTTTTCTCGATTCTAGCTGTGCAGACATGATTAGTAGGACCTGCCTTTCTTAACGAAACACTCGTAACCGTCGATGAAGCGTGCAGCCGACTAAACTAAGCTATTGCAAACTTCATGCACACAGGACTAGGTAGTTCAAGCTTCGATTCCAGCTGGGATAGCAGTCCGCTCTCCGCATCTACCGAGAATACAGTAATATTGCCTGTCTTCTGATTAGCAACGAGCAAATGATCTCCACTTGGCGTTATTACGAAATTTCGCGGCAACTCACCGCCGCAATCGATATGTTGGATAAGTGAAAGCTGTCCGTTGCCTTGATCCACTGCAAATACGGCAATGCTGTTATGCCCACGGTTAGAACTGTACAAGTAACGTCCAGATACACCTAAATGAATATCCGCGGAATCGTTATTGCCATTATAATCAGCCGGCAATGCAGATATCGCCTGGTTTGCTGTTAACACACCTAGCTCTGCGTCTACATCTAACTGTGTAATCGTGGAATCCAGCTCATTCATCACATAACCCGTTTTTAAATGTGGGTGGAAAATCAAATGACGCGGACCAGCCCCACGATGTACCTTGCTGATTCCATGAGGAACAAGCGAACGCCCTTCCTCATCATAGCGATAAATAACGATCGCATCGATGCCCAAATCAACGGAGCAAACATAAGAAGAACCTAGCGGGACGATGCAATGAGCGTGTGGCGCATCCTGCCTTGCGGCGTTTGGACCCAGCTCGCCGGCATGCTGCTGGACAGATGATGCCTCTTCCAGCTCCCCATCAGCCTTAATTGGAAATAATGCATCGCTGCCGCCTGTATAATTGGCAGCAAAGAGCACCTGCCCTGCATTGTCTGTGCTAAGGTAACATGGATGAGCGCCATATGTAAGTAAGCGGTTTCCTGTAGACTGCAGCAAACCCGTTTCTCTATCGATCTCAAACGACGCGACCGAACCACCGCTCGCATCTCCTGTTACATCTGTTTCACTTGCTGCAAACAAGCTGCCACCACCCGGATGCAGCGTCAAATAAGAAGCATTCTCAAACCCACTAAGACGCTGCAATAGGTTTAGCTCACTTGTCGTTTCATCGAACGAACACACATGAATAGTTGATTCCTCTGCTGTTCCATATGACCCGATATAAAGGATCTTGCTGGATGTTGATTGTCCCTTTTGATTGCTCATTTTATACCCTACCTCTCTGAACTTTTGGCTTTACAGTGACCATAGCACAAGCCGCTTCATCAAACAATGTCTTTTTTTTATAAAAGACTTCACAAATACTATTGTGACATGTTACAATGTAAGCGCTAACAAATCAGCGATTCACATTTCTAAAGGGGGAATTGAGATGATGAATGTTGTAATGAGCGAACGGAATGTGTATGAGGATTTCGAGTTGGAAACAGATGTGCTCTATTTTAAGCTCGGTATGCAAGGACTCGTAAGCTTCCATGGCAGAAACTATAATATAAAGAAAAGAATGACTGCCGAACAGATTAGCCAGCTGACGAGGGAACGCAGCTTCTATCAAGTCAGCTCCAATTGCTACATCAATATCGGAAAAATCAAGACGATTGATGCTGGTACGATTTATTTTGACTCCGAAATAACCGACTCTAAGCAGGTAACCGTAAATCGCCGCAAGCAATTCGTCATCCAACAGCTGTTTTCACAACGTGCTTCGAGTAAAGAATTACGGATAACAAAATAGTTGTACATACAACCGCTCCAATTTCCGCTATTATCGGAATAGGGCGGTTGTTTGTTGTTCGCTGTCCTGCTATTCTAAAGTTGAATATTATAAAATTTTACACCGATTAAGTCTTTATTAATAACTTTTAGGAGGATTACCATGTCTACGCAAGGACAAGCATTTGAACAATTATTTCATGATGAACAAGCTGTATGGCTGCAGTGGGGCGCTTATGAAGCAGCTGTATTGCCAGCTGTTGGTGCCAATCTCATTGCTTTTCGCGATAATGCAAACAACTATACCTTCCTTCGTGAACCATCCCTAGAGGAAATGGATGGCTTTAGAGCGAATCCGGGCATTCACGGCATCCCTGTCCTGTTCCCTCCCAACCGTTATGAAGACGGTACTTTTACTTGGAATGGCAGAACTTATAACTTCCCTGTAAATGAAGCAAAAACCGGCAACCATTTGCACGGATTTTTCCATACAGCAGCTTGGAGTGTCGAGGATTTTGGCACAAACAAAACGGAAAGCTACGTATCGCTCAAAATTTCAATCGATGAAAGCCACCCCATCTATACGTATTTGCCGCATCGCTTCACGATTAAGCTTCGTTACGCATTGAATGATACAGGCCTGCTCCAGCATGTATCCGTACATAATGAAGGAACGGATGCGATGCCTTGTCTGATCGCATTCCATACGACGATCAATGCGCCGTTCGCTTCGAACAGCACAGCAGATGATTACCGCTTCACGCTAACAACCGGAAAACGCTGGGAACTTAACGAGCGGATGCTGCCGACAGGCAACTACCAGACGCTAGTAGCGGACGAAGAAGCAATGAAAACAACAGGTATCTCGCCTTTCTGGGAGTCGATGGACAATCACTACACAACCGAGCCGCAAAACGGCCGCAATGCAATGGAGCTGACCGATACACGTAATGGTGTAACACTTGTCTACGATATCGGAACGGCTTATAAGCAGTGGATGATTTGGAACAACAATGCTACGCCAGGCTTCTTCTGTCCAGAGCCGCAGCTAAATCTCGTCAATGCGCCAAATGTGAATTTGCCAGCTGAGCAAATCGGGCTTGTCTCGCTTGAGCCAGGCGGCATTTGGGAAGAAACAAGTCGCTTGTACGTTAGAAAATAGTCATCGATCAAAGGATAGCAGCGACACCGCTGCTATCCTTTTTTTTATGGAGTAAATGTTTTCAGGCAATAAATCGTCGCTATTTCCATCCAAATACAGGACAGGAGTGACTATTGTCGAGAAAGGCTGTAAAATGTAAGCATCAGCCCCTCTTATGTCGAAAACTGAAGGGAGAATATGATGCGGCAACCATTATGGAAAGCACTTGTCATAACAAGCTTCCTATCCTTTATTCTCATCATCATTCCACAACCAACTGTCCACGCAGGTTTAATTGATCGAATCAAAGACATTTACAATACACCTGAGAAAATAAGCGAGCTCCAGCAGCAATATATTGAAGCCACGGAAGCACTTGCTAAGCAACAGCAGCAGCTTGAGGAATCCGCAAAGGCTGCAGCAGAGTATGCGCTTAAGCAAAAGGAGCTGCTTGAACAAAACAATCAGCTAATTGCGCAAAATGCGGAGTTGCAAGCCGAGATGGATCGCATGAAGCAGGACAAACAATCCTTTATAAGCAAGCTTATTAATACTGTCATTATTATCGCAGCTGTTTTTGTTGCTTATATCGTCTCCCTACGCGTCTGGCGTTATGTCGTATGGCGCAAGCAGCGGAGCACAGGCGGCAGAGGAATCAGCGGATGAAAATAACGGTTCCCGCCCAGGTCGGGCATGTGCATCTTAACCTTGAAGCTGTGGACAAGCTTCATGTGCTGCATCCAAAATCGATCATTGCCTTTCAAGGCGATCCGCAAAATCGCGAGGATCGTTTCATGGATTTGGCTGGCATGTATCGCAAGAAACGCTGGATTCGCTCCCTCATTTCTGGACCTTCCGAATTCATTGTTGGCCTGCCGGCAGGCTGCTCGCTCGAAACGCTGCAGATCGATGAGAAAAGCAATTTACTGTTCGATTTCAGACATATCATTTTTTTCTCGGACGGCATGAATTTGAAGTCCGTTGTGCAGAAGCTCAAAAACGCATGGATTACGAAGGAATTTGTCCGTATGCGATTTTCCGGTCCGGGCTTGCTTGGCATTATTACGGCCGGGGATATGAAATCCATTCAGCTTCATCCGGATCGTCCTTTATATGTTGAGACTGGAGCGCTCGTCGCATATCCTGAGCATGCATCCATCCAGCTGTCCGTTTATGGCAATAAGCTCGCAAGCCAGCATATGAATGTACAGTGGGAAATTCGTGGCACCGGCCCGGTGCTCATCCAAACGGGCTCACGCGATGCCGATCTGGAGGATCAACTGCAAAACGGCGGTTTTATCAAAAGAATTCTTCGCGAAGTGCTGCCATTTGGCGGCATCTATATCAAATAAAAGAGAGGCCCGCCGACCGTCAGCAGACGGAAGACAAGCCTCTTTTTATTTTAAATTCCTATTAATGAAAAACGATGTGTATAAGCTTGGTTCGCAAACAGGATGTATTCATTCTCTGGGCGTTGGCCCCAGCTGTCATGCCCGCCAACGCCGGTTTGCTTATGATTCACGCGAACGACCGTTTTATTGCTCTCTGGCAGCAGATGAATATGATCATGTTCCTCCAGCTCAAAAGGAGTGTAGGGCAGCACATTCAGTTCAAAATGTGGTGCACCCTTCAGCACGAGTCCTTCGCCTTGCGTATTCGTAATCTCTGCATGACGAACTTCCATCTTATTGCCGCATTCCTGTGGCCGTATATACGGTACAAACTGATCCTTAACGCTGCCAGTATAAAGACCTAGCTTGCCTCCAGTCTGGCGATCCCAGTACGTCTCGTCTGGACCCTTGCCATACCAGCTTACTTGATCAAATCGAGCAGGCATTTGGAATAACAATCCGAATTCCGGAATTTCCGGCAAGTCTGCCCCGGGCTGCAGCTTCTCGTATACATCGATCTCTCCGTCTCCGCTTACCGTGTAAACAAGTGAAAGCAAGGATTCCGATGTCGTAGGTAAGCTATATTGTACACTAATCGTTACACTGCTTGCCTCAAGCTCCCAAGTCATGGCTTGCAGAACGCGCTCCGTACCCGCTTCTCGCCATGTTGCACAGCGCATATGCTGCTGATTGCCGCGATCATTATCCGTGTACGCACGCCAGAAATTCGGAGTCACTCCTTGTAATAACCGTTCTGTGCCATTCCACATATAGGACGTAAGACTGCCATTTGTTAGATCAAATTGCGCTGTGAAGCATTCACCGCTTACAAGCAACCTATTTGCCAATTGTTCTGCATGAATAGCTGGCTTAGCCGGTACTAGACCAATAACAGCATCTACAGGCGCAGGCAGTACAAATTGCTCGAAGGCTATTTCATGACCCGCTTCTGCCCAGAGGGTTTGCTCCTTCAGCAGCAGTTGTACCGTTAATACGGCCTCTTCCGCGGTTGAAGAAAGCTTTGGCAGTCTATATGGAATCGTTAACGATTCCGTACACTCAGGTTGCGCAGCCGCTTCTATCGTACCTTCTTCCACAGTAACGCCGTTAATCGCCACTTGCCAAGCAAGCGTAAAACGATTCAAAGCGCTGAATAGATGACGATTGGTCACCTTAATGGAACCGTTCTTCAAATCAATTGCTTCAAACTTTGCGTTCTGGTATACCTTCTTCACCTCTTGCAGCTTAGGCGACACCGTGCGGTCTGCAAAAATAAGGCCGTTCCCGCAGAAATTGCCGTCATGCGGCGATTCGCCAAAGTCGCCTCCATACATCATTTTCACTACGCCGCTCTCGTCGGTCACACGAATGGCTTGATCGATCCAATCCCATATGAAGCCGCCCTGTAATACCGGATACTTCTCGAAAACCTCCCAATACACATGCAAGCCTCCACAGGAATTCCCCATCGCATGACTGTATTCGCATAAAATATAAGGTTTTTTCGGGTTACTTCTAGCATACTGCTCGACGCCCTGCGGACTCGTATACATATGGCTTTCGATGTCAGAAGCCGCTTCCGATTCACGGAAATGAAACGATCCTTCATAATGAACGACACGGGACGGATCAGCTTCACGCAAGAAATCATGCATTTTAATAAAATTGTCCCCGCCAAATGCTTCGTTTCCGAGCGACCATATGACGACAGAGGCATGGTTCTTGTCACGTTGCATCATCGAATTGCAGCGATCCAGCACCGCTCCCATCCATTCCGGTCTGCTTCCAGGTACAGTCTCACCAAGCTCCTTCTGTCCATAAGACCAGGAACCATGGGTTTCTAGATTCGTTTCATCAATGACGTATAAACCGTACTCGTCACAGAGCTCGTACCAAAGTGAGTTGTTCTGATAATGTGAGGTGCGTACGGCATTGATGTTATATTGCTTCATGAGCGCAACGTCCTTACGCATATCCGATTCATTTATAGCACGGCCTGTATCGCATGAGAACTCGTGTCTATTTACCCCTTTGAACATAATCCGGCGTCCATTAATTTGCATCAAGCCGTCTTTTATCTCGAACTTGCGGAAGCCAACCTTACAGCTTATCGCCTCAAGCAGCGTGCCATCCTCAGATTTCAAGCTAAGTATCAACGTATACAAATTCGGCTGCTCTGCGCTCCATTTGAGCGGATTTTGAACAGCGCCGCGCAGTTGGACAGAAGTTAGCTCCTCACCTTCCACCTGCGTTTGAATCGTCAGCGGGTTTGGAAATACGGCAGCTCGATTCGCATCAAACAACGTTGCCTCCAACGTTATTTGACCCATTGGCCTAACGAAATAGTTAAGCAGCTTGGCATCAATAATCAGCTCTGCGTCACGGTACTGCTCATCAAGCTCTGTGTGTACAAAAAAATCGTATAGATGCACCTCGGGGGTTGTGTACAAATAAACATCACGGAAAATGCCGCTCATCCGCCAAAAATCCTGATCCTCCAACCAGCTTGCATCACTCCATCGATAAACCTCTACTGCCAGCTTATTCTCTCCGTCTACAAGGTAAGGGGTTAGATCGAACTCGGAAGGCGTAAACGTGTCCTGGCTAAAGCCAACAAGCTCACCGTTCAGCCATACGTAGAAAGCCGACTCCACACCTTGAAAACTAATAAATACAGGCTTGCCATCCCACGGAGTAGGTACCGTAAAAGTATGGACATACGATCCAACGGGATTATAAGCGGTTGGAGCAAACGGCGGCTTTATGTCCTCGTTACCATCCCAAGGATATCGTATATTCGTATATTGTGGATAATCATAACCCTGCAGCTGCCAATGAGCGGGTACCGTAATGCTGTCCCACTGGCTATGATCATAATCGGCTTCATAAAAGTTGGCGATTCGTGATTCAGCATTTGTTGCGAATGCAAATTTCCACTGCCCATTCAACAGCAAATAATTCGAAGACTTGCTATGATTGCCTTCCAACGCCTCATGTTCCGTATCGAAGGGCATTAATGAAGCATGCGCATCCATACGGTTCAATCGATAAATTTCCGGGTTGTTGTTCCACTCCGGATAACCGTTTGCCGGCGGTGTATACACTAGCTTTTTCCGCATATAATCAAGCACCTCGTCACATTTAATTTGTATGATATTCACATTATAAGGCATTCCAATTTCTCGTATAATAAAACAATATTCATATCTTCTATAAAAATATGAACATTCCAATACCAAAGCCTCTCAATAATGAAAGCGCGCGGCAAAAAAAAAAGGCTGATCAGGCAAAACACCTGATCAACCCTATGACTAACAAACCTGCCTCTCCTAAAGCTGCAGCTGCTTCAAATTATAAAATTCGCCTTTGCTCGCCATCAGCTCTTCGAAGGTGCCAACCTCGGCAATACGACCGTGCTTCATGACGACAATGCGGTCTGCATCACGGATTGTGGACAAGCGATGAGCGACAATGAATGTTGTCCGACCCTTAATAAGCTCCTGCATAGCCTTCTGAACATGAAATTCCGATTCGTTATCGAGTGCGGAGGTTGCTTCATCCAAAATAATGATTTTGGGCTCGCGTACGAGTGCGCGTGCAATGGCGATCCGTTGACGCTGCCCGCCGGACAGCTTGCCGCCATGTTCTCCAACCATGGTTTCGAGGCCATCAGGCAGCTGCCCGATAAATTCAGATAGATTAGCCATCTCAACAACGCGATTCACTTGTTCATCTGTAATATCACGAAGACCATACGTGATATTGTCTCGAATCGTTCCCGAGAACAAAATATTCGTTTGCGGCACGACTGCCAGATGCTTGCGATAACTGCGCAGATCAATGTCCGCCAAATCGATGCCGTCCATCAACACTTTCCCGCCCGTTGGCTGCAGGAAACCGATAACGAGATTGAGCACCGTTGATTTGCCTGCCCCAGATGCACCAACAAATGCGATGCATTCGCCAGCCTCTACTTCAAGCGTAACATCCTCAAGCACATGATGCTCGCTTCCAGGATACGACAGCTCAACGCCCTCGAAGGAGAATTCACCGCGCACATCAGAAACTTTTCTTTTGCCGCTGTTATTTTCAATATCGGTCGATACCAAAATTTCTTTGATGGAATGAATCGATTCAAGCCCTTTTGCAATTTGCGGATAAATGTTAATAAGACCGGTAACCGAAGCCAAAATCATTGCAAAGAACCCTTGGTACATCACGACATCGCCAACCTGAATTTGCCCATTGTAGGCTAAATAAGCAGTAAAGATTAAACAAAGCACCTGAAAAATTTGAAACGTTACCCAGTTTGTCGAGCCAAAGTATGCCTCTACCAAATCTAGCCGATAGCCTTTGCCTTGAATGTTGCGAAGCGTCTGGTCAATACGGGCAATCTCAACCTTCTCCAGACCGTGTGCACGCGTAATCGGAATCATCTCAACCATCTCCGACACGCGAGAGGACATCTGTTCGATTTCTTTACGGAATTCCTTGTTCGACTTACGGATTTTACGGCGGAAAATGGTTACAATCGTTATGGACATTGGAATAGTCAGTATAAAAAACAACGACACAATCCAGCTGCTGTTCAGCGTTATGATGAAGGATACGATGATGTTAACTACAGCAGGCGCCAAAGCAAGCATGAACTGCTTTGACATCATCTCAACTGCTTCGACATCGCGCAGCACCTTCGACTGCAGCTTGCCCGCAGGCAGCTCTCTGTGTTGATTAATGGACAACTGCTGGAGCTTGCGCACAAGCGCGCTCCGAAGTCCCGCTTCTACATATCTTACCGCACGGCTCAAAAAAGAAATGTAAGCAGCATGAGTCGGTATGTTCTGTAAGATGACGATCAAAATAATAACAAAATTAATCCAAATGCCGCTAAGCGGATATTTTGCTGGATTCGTCGCAATGTTGATAATATTCGCGGTAACGATCGGCAGCACATAAACAGGCGCACTCTTAATGAACAAAAATAATAAAGAAATAAATAGATTGGTAAAGTTTCCTTTGTATAATGACAATAAAAATTTTAACGGGCTGACATTTTCCTCTAGTGCCGCGTTCTCAAATGTGCTCGCTAGTCCTTTCGCAGCACCAAGCTGAGTTTTCAAAACCCTCTCTGACATTGCTCTCTCCATCCTTCTGCAGCTCTACATGCTGTCAAACCATTCTAAATACGGCAAGCTACCGCATCATTTTACGCTCATTCCACCTTCCTGTAAATGAATGATATTGCACATCTTATATTCAATTTTGCTCATCGACACTAGTGATGCTTGGCTTTATAATCCTTAGGCGTTTCTCCGACCATCTTCTTAAAAAGCTTATTGAAATAAACAGGATCACTATAGCCGACCAGCTGTGATATCTCATAATTTTTCAGATTCGGATGATCGCTCAAAAACTGCTTTGCCTTCTCAATCCGAATATCGATCAAATAGTCTGTCAGCGTCATGCCTGTTTCCTGTTTGAATAGACGGCTCAAATAATTTGCGCTCATGCCAACGGTGTCCGCTATTCGTTCCATTTCGAAGTTTTTGCCGTATTCATGCTCCAAAATCGTCTTCATTTGCTCGATGACATAATGTTCTTTTTCCTGCGAGATCGTCTCCAGAGGTGGAGTAGACACCGTTGATTCAGCTAGCTGCCCATTCTCACTTCGCTCTTGCTCGATCTGGACGAGCAGATCATGCAAGTTCGTCTTGTCCACTGGTTTCAGTAAATAATCCCGCACGCCAGAGCGGAGAGCCTTGCGGGCGTATTCAAATTCACTAAAGCCGCTAAGTACAATAGTCGTAATCGACTTGTTGCGCAAGTGCTCAATAAGCCGCAGCCCGTCCATCATCGGCATTTTTATATCGGTAATGAGCACATCCAGCTCGCCTTCACCAAGCTTCGAAATATGCGCCCATGCGTCCATTCCATTGCTATAGGAGCCGATAACCGTAATGTCTAAATCCATTTTCGTTAATATTTTTTCTAGACCCAGTCTAATGAATTCTTCATCGTCCGCGATTATAATGTTCAAACCTGCTCGCTCCTCTCGCGTGTGCCTCTTTTAGTTTGTGCTAAAATCGGTACATCTGCAATGAAAAGAAAGCGGACGGTTTATTTAACCGCACCGCTTGTCACACCCGCGAAAATATATTTTTGCAAGAATAAATAAAGAATTGACGTAGGAATCATAATGATTAGAATCGCCGATGATATCATTTGCCAATCCCCGCTGTTAACCCCAAAGAATCGCATGAGCGATGTCGAGACGACAACATGCTCGGCCCTAGGCAAATAAAGGAGCGGAATGAACATATCATTATAGATACTAATCGTTTTCAAAATAACGATTGTCGCTGTAGCTGGCGCAAGCAGCGGGAAGATGATGGAGTGGAAGATCCGGAGCAATGAAGCACCCTCTATCATCGCACTCTCATCCAATTCATAAGGGATGTTCTTAATGAATTGCAGATAAATGTAAATTTGCAAAATATCTGCGCCTACATAGATTAGGACAGGTCCCATCAGGTTATTCGTCAAGCCAAGCGCTTGAATCGTTTTGTAGTTGACGACTTGAATTGTAATGGCCGGTATAATCGTTGCGAATAGGAACAAGCCGACTAGCGGCCCTTTAAATTTGAAATTGAAGCGCCCAACTGCATAACAGAAAGCCGATCCAATCAATATGTTCAAAATAAGCGTTATCGCAATAATGAACAGCGTATTCCCGAACGCATGGAGCATATCGGCCTGCTTAAAGGCTTGAGCAAAGTTTTTTAAATAGAGGAAGCTATCCGGCATGGAGATCGTCGATTTAGTGTGAAATTCATCCTTCGTCTTAAATGCATTGACGACGATGATATAAGGCGGGAACAAAATCGCAAACGCAGCCAATAGAAGGCTTAAATATTTGATTGTGTCCCAAAGCTTATTGGATTTATTCATCGATTATTCCTCCTTTCCTTTCAACAAGAACCGCTGAATCGACAAAACAATAACAACAAATAGTAACAAGACGACGCTCATTGCAGATGCTAAGCCATAATTGTTAAACTGAAAGGCGGTCTCGACAATTTTCATAACGAAGGTTTCGCTCGATCCCGCAGGCCCGCCCTTGGTCAGGATATAAGGCAGATCAAATACCTCTAAAGCGCCGGTAACCGTAAAAAATAAATTGAGCTCGATAATTTTGTAAATGTTCGGCAGCGTAATGCTAATAAATTTTTGCCAGCCGTTTGCCCCGTCAATCGATGCAGCTTCGTAAATATCGCTTGGAATAGATTGAAGTGCCGCCAAATAAATAACCATATTGAAGCCCATAAAACGCCAAAAGCCAATGGAAGCAAGCGTGTAGTTTACAAACGATCCACTGCCGAGCCAGCTAGTTTTGGACAGAGCATCAAATCCTAGCTGTCCTAGCAAATAGTTCAAAGATCCGTTTGTCGTGTCGAATACGTAACCGAATAAGTATGCTACAGCAACGCCATTTAGGATGTACGGTAAAAAAAGCAGCAGCCTGAAAAAGTTTTTACCTTTGAGCTTGCTGTTCAACACCACTGCGAAATATATCGCGGCGATATTTTGTACGATTCCAACAGCGAAATAGGCAAAGTTATGTTTAAAGACGCCAAAAATAGCTGGATTAGAAAATACTTCCCTGTAATTCGACCAACCAATCCAAGGTTTATTAGGACTTAATCCGTCCCAGCTTGTAAAACTTAATCGAATGAGCTCCATTGCCGGATAATAGGCGAATGTCAGCAGCAGCAGCAGCGGCAATGCGACGAAGCCAATAATGACATAGTTCTTCTGTGTTCTAAAAGACAATCTGCTAAACATGAGACAACCCCATCCTCCCTGCGTCTTTCTAATCTGAAGGTGCAGAATGGACAACCGACTTACGGGTTATCCATTCTGCACACAGCCCTTACAAGCCTAAATCTTTTTTCGCTTTCGCCCATGCAGTATTCACTTTATCAAATACCTTTTGCGGGTCTTTAGCTAATACGAATTCTTGTACAACTGCAGCTTGATCAAGCTGCGCTTTGTTTTGAATTTCTGTCGCAGCATCTACTGGTGCAGCTGGCTCGAAAAATTTAGGGGTAAAGCTGTTGAATTCCGAAAGCTGTGGAAGCTTAGATTCTTTGTCTTTCAAAGTTGGAATGAAACCTGCGAAATCATCATAACCAGATTCCTCGATCATCCATTGCACGAACGCTTTACCTGCTTCAACATTGCCGTTTTTATTAACAGCATAGAAGAAATCCGGGTTAAGCGGTGCTTTTGCTTCGCCCGAGTTGTCGACAGGGAATGGAAAGAAGCCAATATCCTCAGCAGGAGCGCCGTTTTCGATTACTTGATTGATTACCCAGTTACCAATAAGATACATACCGAATTTGCCTGTTGCTACGTCTTTTTTCGATTGCTCCCAGTTCGTCGAGTTAACGTCTGTTTCTAGGAAACCTTTGGTGTACAACTCACGAAGAATACCCCATGATTTGCCGTATACATTGTCAAGCGTGTACGGTGTGTCGGTTTCGGCACGTTTGTTTTGGTGATCAGAGGCTCCTCCAATTAGAGTTGTAACATCATATACCCAAGTATCAAGCGGCCATTTGTCTTTGAAGTTTGATGCAAGCGGCACGATCCCTGCGTCTTTAAGCTTTTGTGATGCTGCAAGGAATTCGTCGTATGTTTTCGGAAGAGCTGTAATGCCTGCTTTCTCGAATGCTTTCTTGTTGTAGACGATACCTACAGTTGAACCGCCTGAGGATACGCCGTACATTTTGCCCTCTTGCGCTTTCAAATCTTTGAAGTGAATTTCACCGGAGAATGTAATGTCGTCAAGCGGAGTGAAATAATTAGGCAGCTCAGCGTTTGGAATCGTTGGAACAAATACGACATCCGGGAAATCGCCGGAAGCGATACGGATTTTCAACGTTTTATCGTAGTCCGTTATCGCTTCAAATTTAAGATCGACACCGGGATATTTGTCTTCAAAACGTTTTTCGTAATCGACATACTGTTTATCAATCATGTCGGTACGGTTGGTTAAGAATACTACTTCACCTTTAATGGTTGACGCCTCTTCTGTTCCACCGTTCTCCGGCTTGTTCGTTGCGGTGTTATCCGTGCTTGGCTTGTTCGTTGCTGTATTCGTACTCGCATTATTCCCACCACATGCAGCTAAAGATGTTAGCATAACTACAGAAACAAGTGCTAACGAAATGACTTTTTTCATTTTTCAAATCCCCCTCGGCCCGTTTTGATTCCGCTTACATTTTGATAATACCTCATAAAATACGCATCTAAAATGGTTTAAAATATGATTTATAGTCTTCAACTGTCATTTTATGAAAACGCTATTTTTAGCATTTTCACTCATTATTGTGCATACATATGATGCTTTTAGCGTTATTAAATGAAGCGATTTTATGAAGTGGATTGCTTTTGAAGAAAGCTATTGCAAACAAGACTAGAATCATGTTTACTTGTTATATAACAAAAATATTATTAGCAATAACAAAAATATCAAAAATAAGGTGGGGCGACTTCTATGAGAACTAAATCAGCCTATATAGGCGGAATGACATGGGGCTGGACAGGCGTTCGAGGCACGTGGACCGGCGCAAAAGCGGATCGTTCGATGGAATTGATGGCTGAGCGTTTAAGCGTGAACTGGACGGCTATTGCGCTTGGCGCTCTTCAAGATCATGCGCACTCGACTGAAATTAAGTTTCGTGAAGCGCCGACGGTTACCGATGATGAGGTTCGCAGTGCTATTCAAAAAGCGAAGGAAATAGGCCTTAACGTTTGTCTGAAGCCGGTCGTCAATTGTGCGGATGGCACATGGCGTGCACATATTAATTTCTTTGATCTCGATGTGCCTTGCGAGCCAAAATGGTCTGACTGGTTCGCTTCTTATACAACTTTCATCTTGCACTACGCGCGAATTGCCGAAGAAACGGGTTGTGAAATGTTTTGCGTTGGATGCGAGATGGTTCAAACCGATCGCAGGGAGTCCGAATGGCGTGAGCTCATCACAGAGGTACGCAAAGTTTACTCGGGCATCGTTACGTACAATTGTGACAAATATCAAGAAGGTCAAATGAAATGGTGGGATGCTGTTGATGTCATTTCTTCAAGCGGCTACTACCCTATCGATGATTGGGAAGAACAGCTGAATCGTATTGAGAAGGTCGTAACGGAATACGACAAACCCTTTTTCTTCATGGAAGCAGGCTGTCCTAGCCGTGAAGGCTCGCAATATATTCCTAACGATTGGGGACTCCTCGGCGCGCCAAGTGAAGAGGTGCAGCGTCAGTACTACGAGACAATGTTCTCCCATACAGACAAACGTGCTTGGGTAGGCGGCTTTATGCTCTGGGATTGGCCAGCACGATTATATGAAGAGACAGACGCTAGTACTAACGACGATTATTGTATGTATGGCAAGCAAGCTGAGCAAACCGTTCGTCAATATTATGCGGCGAAAATAGCTGAAACGCGTGACGGAGGTTTGAGCCAATGAATGAAAACAACCAGCAATGGCTTGCAAGCATCAAGCAAGAGCTAGAAACAAACATTCTTGGCTTTTGGATGAAGCATACGATCGATGAGCAAAATGGCGGTTTCTATGGCTATATCAGTAGAAATTTAACCGTTAACAACGAAGCAGGCAAAAGCTTAGTGCTTAATACACGTATTTTATGGACCTTTGCCTCTGCTTATCGCATGACTGGAAATGAATCATATTTAAAAATCGCTGAACGAGCGTACCATTACGTGATCGAGCATTTTGTAGATCAGGAATACGGCGGATTATACTGGATGGTCGACGCAGCCGGCAATCCAGCGGAAACGAAAAAGCAGGTGTATGGCCAAGCCTTTGCCATTTACGCCTTATCCGAGTATCACCGCGCTACTGGCGATGATGCTGCGCTTCAGCAAGCAATCTCGTTATTCCATACACTTGAGCGTTATAGCTACGATGAGGAGTATAAAGGTTATTTCGAGGCTCTTACACGCGAGTGGCTGGAAACTGACGATAATAGCCTGAGTGAAAAAGATTTGAATGAGAAGAAGTCGATGAATACTCATCTCCACATCATGGAGGGTTACACGAACCTTTACCGGATATGGAAGTCAGATGAACTGCATGCCAAGCTGAAAGAATTAATTGAAATAACGATTAAACATATTATTAATCCAGTCAACGCGCACTTTATTCTTTTCTTCGATGAAAAATGGAACGGCAGATCCGAGCATATCTCTTTCGGTCATGATATCGAAGGCAGCTGGCTGCTGGTCGAGGCGGCTGAGGTGCTTGGGGATGAAGCATTGCTGGCTGATGCCAAAGCAATCTCGATTCGAATGGCGGAAGCGACGCTGAACGAAGGCGTAGACGAGGACGGCGGTCTTCTGAATGAGGCAGGTCCAGGTGGGCTAATTGATACGCACAAGGATTGGTGGCCGCAAGCGGAGGCTGTTGTTGGTTTCTATAATGCCTATCAAATGACGGGCGATGAGAAATACCGCGAGGCTGCCGTAAGATCGTGGCAATTCATTGAGAACTTTATCGTCGACAAACAGTTTGGTGAATGGCATTGGAGCGTAACGCGCAATGGATCTCCAAGCGAAAATGTTCAAAAGGTTAGTCCATGGAAATGCCCTTATCATAACGGTCGTGCTTGTTTTGAAATGATTGAACGTTTATCCGGCACATCAACTTCACACTAATGGAGGTTTATCCAATGAGTAAATTTAATGAACGCAAGCAAATGCTGACAGATCGCTATGAGGCGCTCGTGCAGCGTAAAAACGAGCCTGCAGCATTCGGAAACGGCGTATTTGATCGTTATGTACACCCTGTTCTAACGGCAGAGCATGCTCCGCTGATCTGGAAATATGATTTCAATCCAGAAACAAATCCTTATTTCATGGAGCGACTTGGCGTACATTGCATATTCAATCCCGGTGCTATCTTCTTAAACGGCAAGTTTCATCTCGTAGCGCGCGCCGAGGGCAATGACCGCAAATCCTTTTTTGCAATTGCTGAGAGTGATAGTCCTGTTGATGGATTCCGCTTCTGGAACCACCCTATTCTGCTTCCAGAAACTAGCGATCCGGACATCAACGTCTACGATATGCGCCTCGTTCAACATGAGGATGGCTGGATTTACGGCCTGTTCTGCACAGAGAGAAAAGACCCTTCCGCACCAAAAGGTGATCTATCGAGCGCTATTGCACAATGCGGTATCGTAAGAACGAAGGATCTAAAGCAATGGGAGCGCCTCGCTGATCTAAAAACAGCATCCAACCAACAAAGAAACGTCGTGCTTCACCCTGAATTTGTTGATGGAAAATATGCTTTCTACACTCGTCCGCAGGACGGCTTCATCGACACAGGCTCAGGCGGCGGCATCGGCTGGGGACTATCCGATACAATCGAGAACGCCGTTGTAGAGCGCGAAGTCATTATTGATGAGCGCCACTATCATACGATCAAAGAGGTGAAGAACGGTCAAGGTCCTGCACCGATTAAGACGGATAAGGGCTGGATTCATATCGCTCACGGCGTACGCAATACAGCGGCGGGCTTGCGTTACGTGCTCTATGCTTTCTTGTCCGATTTGCAAGAGCCTAACAAAGTCACACATCGCCCCGGCGGGCATTTGCTAGCACCTGAAGGCATTGAACGGGTCGGCGACGTATCGAATGTAGCCTTCTGCAATGGTGTAATCGCTCAGGAGAATGGCGACGTATTCATTTACTACGCCTCCTCCGACACACGTTGTCATGTTGCAGCAACTACAGTCGATCAATTGCTCGATTACTGCCTAAACACACCTGAAGACCCGCTTCGTTCATACGCATGCGTGGAACAGCGCATCGCCTTAATCGATCGCAACTTACAGCTTTAATCGTCTAAACCGCAGAGGGTGTGTTCCATAAGGTCTTAACAGACTTTATGAAACACACCCTCTTTTATTGTTTCGAAGTACTAGCGCCGCCTAAAACTCATATCACTCTGCCCATAAGTCGATTTACTCTCCTTGGACTGCCTAAGAGTTATCGTACGTTGTAGTTTGTGCAATAGAACACGCTTCGGCCCGGCTGCTTCCAGCGTACACTGCAATTACTGCAATAGAATCACCTATTCATCGCTAAATGAAGGAAACAAGTCGCAATCTATTGCATTTATGCAACGCAGCCAATTTCTTTCTTGCCCATATAAGCTATCTACTGCACAAAGTGCAGTCCAGCAACTACCTCGTATTGTCCCAGAATCAGAAGAAGAAATTAAATTATATGAAACGGCAGAGCATCGAACAGCTATGCGGAAGCAGCGCAGAGAGGAGAGCAAGAAGTTCGCCGATTATTTGCTATCGAAGTATCCTTGGGAATGAGCCTATTATCCTTTTAACTTTTTTTCAGTTCGAAGTGAAGGATTGCTGCGCGTTCCCTCGCCCAGCCATTTCATTGTCACAATACCGATAATTAAGCACCACACTGGAGCAGAAATACCAAGGAAAGATATATTAGCTACCGCAATCGCAAATGTGAACGCTGTTGAATACCGATAAGTCGATTCCGAAAATGCGGATTGAAGACTTTGAATAAATACACCCATTAGCGAGAAGCCCGTTAGCATCCAAATAAAAGATAGCGGGAGTATATTAATGAAGGCGATAACTTTCCAAGCGAATAATCCAAAAATAGATACCAACACTCCTGAGACGATAGCAGCATAAGTACGAGATTCCTTCTTACCTGCTTCTTCGCTGCTGCACAGCATACTCATCATTCCGCCTATATTTACAGTATGTCCGCCCAAGAAACCGACAGCCGCTGTGGCAACACCGGTTATCGTTATCGTTTTGGAAGCAGAAGGCTCATATCCGTTTTTCCGAAGTGCCGCCAAGGCAACGAATAAATCATTGCTAAGCACGAGCATTGTCATAGGCAGCGTCAAGGATAACATGCCGTTTAATGAAAATTCGGGCTGCACCACATGGGGCATCGCGAACGGCAGCGACTCCATCGCCGGAAGATCATAGCCAATCCAAAGAGCTAGCAAGCCCATACAAACAACGCCCAGCACGGGAGGACATCCCTTAAAAAAGCGTGGAAATAAGAAGAAACCTAGCATTGCCATAAATCCAACAAAAGGCGCGTCCTTCATTGCAGGAACGATCTTCACAATATGGCTGAAAATTAAACCCGCTAGCATCGCGTCCATAAGCGGCTTCGGGAGTACGGCAAGCAGCTTATCAGATAAACCTGATAGTCCGAATACAACGAATATGATCCCTGTTAAAATACTTGCGCCAGCAAGCTCCTGCACCGAAAACTGGGTAGCAGACATACTTAAGAAAGCGGCCGCTGTGATGGAATGAGCGCCGCCAAACGGAATTTTGTATTTTAGCGTCAATGCGATATTCAATAGTCCACCAAAAAAATAAACGGCGAACAGCCATGAAATGAGCTCCACAGTCGTAAAACCCGCATTTTCCGCGCTGCTTACAATTAGAACCGCCCCTCCTGTACAAGCGAGCAATGCAGATAAGATACCCGTAAATAGATTTTGATGATTCAGTTTTGCATGTTGTGACATAATCAAATCGCTTCCTAATCTTATAGTTATACTGATTCGTAGTTGTTCAAGTGCTTAAGTATAACCTTTTGAGCGCGATTTGTATCCATCCACTCTCCAAAAGATATCATCATCCGTTGCTGATTCGATCTAGGGAAACAGAAGAAAGCCAGAGATCATATTTACTAACACAATCATATACAAAAGAGGTTGCACCTCCAGTAGATGTCTCTACTGGAGGCACACCCCCTTCAATGGTTATGGTGTCACTGGAGTCCGAACAGACACATGATCCACATGAATGGTTGCCCGATCATCGTACCAAACGCGGAACTGATAGGCATGCCCTGCTACAAAATCAGCCTCAATCACAAAGTCCTGATAGACATCAGCAGAGGTGAAGTACCCTCGAAGAATCGCTCTCTCGCCGACCACCTTATTGCCCGTCCCATCAAAAATATCCAGGTTCAACACACGATTTGAATCGCCTGTATTCGCATCTATCTTGATCCTGAAGCTAACCTTGTGGCCGCCGGAAGGCAGATCGGACACACCCGGTCCGTGCAGCATATGACCCGAACCGTGATCCGCCGTGTTAGCATACCAGCTGTCTCCGTCAGCTGCTCCGGTATTATGACCAAACGCGCTCTCAGCTTCAAATATGCGGTTATCATATTGATCGGAGACAATGATCGGCAGCTCTGCCTCTAGTCCGTTATATGCAGCTTTGACAGTTGCTGCGCCGTTTCCAAGCACCGTCAACACTCCATCTTCACTAATACGAGCAACTTCGCTGCCACTAGCGATCGACCATGCCGCATCTAGTGTTAGATTTACGTCCGGCTTCCCATCCTGAACGGCTCTCCCCCACGCTTGAAGCAGCTTCTCGCCGGAGTCTGCACTAAGTGACAACGACTGAACGTCTCCTCCGCCGAACTTAAAGTATATGCCATCCGTATCGGATATCACCTGCTGGGGCATGTCCAAACGGATATGATCCATCTTGATGTCGGCAGTATCGTCGAAATAAACTCTAAATTCATAAGTGCTTCCAAGCGAGAATGGAACGTCGATAAGCGTAAAATCCTCATAAACGTCCGCGGCTGCAAAGTCGCTTCGCATTAACGCTTTCGAGGCGACTACCTGATCCAAAGTAGGACTGTAAATGTCCAGAAGCGCAACCCGATCGTCTGCTCCCGCAACACTTCCAATCTTCGCCTTAAACGTAACGTCATGGACTCCATTCGGAATATCAGCTACGTAAGGACCGTAAAGCATATGACCCTGACCATGCTGTTCCGTCAAAGCCAACCAGCCGTCTCCGTCCAGCTTCCCCGTATTGTGTCCAAAATCATTCTCCGCTTCATAGATTTTCTGTGCTAGATTGCTTTCCATAATAACGGACACACTATCAATCTTCACGCTCGCATTGCCATCGTACCAGACTCTGAATTCATAGGAATGTCCTAAAACGAAATCAGCCTCCAAGGCAAAGTTCTGATAGGCATTTGCCTTTTGAAATTGCGATCGCAGAACCGCTTTCTCCGCTACTACTTTATTGTCAGTTGCATCAAATATATCGATATTCATAATCCGATTATTGTCCGCATCACGGTTGTCGATCATCGCTTTGATCTTTACCTGATGGCGTCCGGTCTGAATATCCGCAGCGCCCGGGCCGAACAGCATATGTCCTGCCGTATGCTCCGCTCTATTAGCCAGCCAGCCGTCTCCGTCCTGCTTGCCGGTTTGATGCCCAAAATCAGTCTCCGCCTGATACACCTTGTTCGGCGTTTCAGCACTGGTCTGCGGTACTTGCTCCTTAATAAGCTCCGCCATCTCCACCGGTGTAACCACTCTAACATCGTCACCCAGTTGATCGATAACCTCCTTTACGTCGTCCATCGATTTAGACCAAGCATGTACGAGAACGAGCGAGTAGCCTGCTGCACTCTTCGGATTGCGAGGCGCTGCATTGATATGATTAACTACGGATGCATTATCGCTGCCTGCGTTGCCTTCCCACAACATTTCTCTTGGCGTAATAATTGGTTTGCCATTCGACCATTTAAGCGCGCCATTCAGCGCCTTATGATTGCTGTATTCCAAATAAACAACGCCGTCCACATTCGGTTGCGCTGTATATTTGTCCCAAAGCTCAGCATTGTTAAACGCGTTAAAATCGATAACCTCTACAAGTCCCAAATCCATCCTGCCCATATAATCGTTAAGACTGTTCAAATGCTGATCAAGCTCAGCCGCAGGATATCGACTCGGATACATATAACCACCGCCTGATGGTCCTACTACAAAGGCATCTCTTTCGGTCGCATCCTTGTAGTAACGTTCTGCGACGGTGGGAGCCAGATCGATCATGCTTGGCGATATCGCCCAGCCCATATCAAAGCTTCCTCGATTTGCATTGCCGAACCACGGCTTGTCCTTCTCAGCAAGATCGTTCAGCATCCATTGAATATTGTCACCGTCAGACATAACGAATGATACATAATGAACATTGTCCTCCACCGCTGGCAGTGTAGAAGCTTTCTGCTTGAGATCATTTAGCTTAAAGCCGCTGAGCACCGACAAGTTAAAGGCATGATCAGCTGGCAGTGTGAAGATCCCCGCTTCCGAGCTTGGCATAATAAAGCGTTCTTCCCCATTCGAGGCATCGCCCCAGCCGAGTACGACCGAGTCCGGATCAGCGTCAGCCATCACCGTTTTACGGAACTCGCTGTTGCCATCATAAAACGTAAATGCTCCTGTCATTGCAGCATAATCTCTAAGCTTTGGCCCCATTTCTTCCTTCTGCTCGATGAAGAGATTATGTTTGACCTTATCCCAATAATTGGACTTCACCCATGCTTCATCTTTGCCAGAGAGATCCATCACTCGCTTGTAGTCCTTCGCCTTCTTCACATCGCTCTGCTCAACCAGCACAGCGTCCTTGAAATGAGCAAGTGAGGAAGCTGCGTTAATGGAGCTGTCCCCCTTTTTCCAAAGCAAATAACCGTTGAACTCCTTTTTATATTTTTTCAAAAGCTTCCATGGATCATCAAATTCTTTTGTTTTAACGCCATAATGTTGTTTGAGATCCTTCAACCACAGCCCATAGTTTCCTGACTCCGGCAAAATATAGATTTGTTCATCCGTTTTATTTGCAATCAATCCTTGGAGTGTTGCGATCATTACACTTTCCGACTCCGTCATGTCAGCGAGCTTGATCACGTTTAGCTTTTTTGCCTTGTATGCCGCTTTCTCGTAATATGTATCCTTTGGACCCGTATCAGGACGGGGCTTGGCTGCTATAGAGGTTAGACCTGTCAGCATGGAGCCGATCAAGCAAAACGATAACGCTAAAGATAATATACTTTTTCTCATCGTGATCCTCCTTTAATAGGTTCAAAATATAGAAATGCCGGCAACAATTGTATGCTGCCGGCATTTCTTGAATAAGTCGTATTATAATTCCACGTTGACAGCAATTCCTTCAGGTACGCCTGGATAACGAATAAGTACCGTACCTGAATCCACGTCATACTCGAATGAAGCAGTACTCGAACCAGCTGTGACGCTGCGCGGCTCGCCCGGTACACGAAGGCGCGTACTGACGGTGATGTCGGACGGTGACTCTGATACGAACGAGATTTGATTTGCGTTCATCACCTCATCGCGAATACGAGATGAGCTAACGAGAATACTCGATTCCTCTTGCGCCTTGTTCGAGTAATTCAAATCAAACAGCAAGCTGTCCTCGCCCGCTTTGATTTCCACCGAATGCATCACCGGCAAGCTGGGTTCAAATAAATCAACGAACAAGCCCTGAAGGGTAACTGATCCCTCCGCATCCGTCTCGTCGAGCACATGAGTAATGACATAGGGTCCGCGTCTAATATGAAGAGAGGCGCTTTCCTTGTACTCAACCGATTCTCCGCGGATTTCAAGCGACCGTCTTACGGCACGCTTGACGAGTCCAGCCCCAGCATCGGTACGAGACAATACTGCTGGACTTTCTTTGAAGAATAACACAGCACCACTGCCTACCTGATATTCGCCTTCCTCCGGATTGCGGTTCAAGCCTAGTGCTTCAAATAAATGCTCTTCAGGACGAGCGTAGGAACGACGGCTATTCTCGCGGTTCCACCATTCTCGTACGGAGTGATATGGATCCATACCATCACCGACATAGATGAGAATGCCGCCCTCCCTCACCCATTGTCCGATCGCTTGATGAATGCCAGGATGCTCCGGCTTCATAAACTCATAGCTGAGCAGCAGCACCCTGTATCCATCCAAATACCCCGGAAAGGTTAAAATATTGTCGAGCTGCACCGGCCTAAGTGGAATGCCTGACTTGACGAGCGGAAGCGCTAATCCATAAAAAGCGGACCAATCAAGAAGCTCCTTTTGCTCATCACTCAACGCTTCGGTCGTGGTGGTTCCATCATATTTAACGACTTCGCCTTCTTGCTCTCCTTCACTAACAACGTCTCCTCGTTGATACATCGCAGAGTTGGATAAGCAAAGACCAATTCCAGAAGTATAGTCGTCTTCTCCAACAACTTCTTCATGATTGTGCATGTCACGCAGTACATTCATTACCGTCAGTAGCACGGTCGCGTAGTCACCCGGAATCATTTCTTTACCTTTCCCGTCCTCAGTTGGATAGCTGCCCTCAAATACACGGCGCGGCCATGGACATACCTCATACTGCTTAACCTCAGGATGCAGCAGGGAAGCAACCACGGTAGAACGATAGTTTTTGCGATAATCGCTCCAGCTGTATCTAGGGTTATCTTCAATCGGGTCGTGAAGAAACCACATTTCACGCCCTGTTCCCCTCGTAAGCTCCTGCATGATTCCGTATTCCAGATATGCGGTCTCGAAGGTTCGCTCTCGGCGCAGTCCCTTATACACGTTAGGTGTACGCGCTGTTCCCGTCCATATTTGGGCGATGAAGCCGTCACAGCCCGGCATAGAAACAAGCAGCGCCTCGGGACTGATAATTCTCCATTGCGTATAATTGATCAAGCTATGGGTCGGAACATAGAAACGTACAGTTCTGCCGTAGGTTACAAGTGAATACTCCTTCATTTGGCTGCAAAGTCGATCAAGCGCCCGGTAATACATGGCCGCCTTCAACTTAGAAGCCCGATACTGCGCGTCCGGCGAGGAGTGGGGAGGAATCCAATCCTCCCCGTAATAATTCAACCACTCGCGCTTGAACGCCTCCGAGTAACCGGATGCCGCCCAAAACTCTGGCTCCTCCAAATGAATTGCTTCTGCTCCGAAATCGATCGCTCGTTTAATGTGAGACGCCAAATACTCAGCGAAAGCAATGGTCGGAACCATATAAGGAACATCTTTACCATGAAGCAGATGATTGCCGCTGCGGTCCATCTGAGCTTCATCCCAGTGCTCTCGTCCGTCGAAGCGACCGTACAAGTAGTCCTGATACTCCCCCCAGGATACACCCGTCATCAGATGGATTGTATAACCGGCCTTTCTCCAGCCCTCAATTCGCTCAGGCAGATCATTAGAAATTCCGTATACCATGACGAAGTCGGTTCGCAGATCATACTTCGGGCCATATGGCCTCGATTCCTGGAAGCCGGTCCATTCCGACCTCCCTTGCAACTCCTTGCTCAAATCGAGAAACCTCCCTTAGTTAGGCATTCCAAATAGAACAACTTCCTTGCCTTTCAGGTTTTCATTTGTATACTTCATTGCTTCCTCATATCCTGTTTTATTCATCTGTCCGCGAAGATCATTAATGATCTTGAGTGCTGCTTCATCCGATTTCGCGTAGATTGCTTCCTTCCAAACGTCGCCGATTTTGTCCATAGACGGTTTCAGCATTTCCCATTGTGGAGACTTCATCAAGACATCGCCTGGGTTATAAGCTGAAATTACGCTTATGCCATTAGGGCGGAGAATTTTGCGGGCATTTTCCATAGCAGCCAGACGAGACTGATCTGCCCAAATGTCGCCGCCGCCATACGAATTGATACGGTCTTGGCCTGACATGCTTTCGAGGCCGATGCCCATGCCTTCTTTTTTCTTCAACTTGCCTGTTGTATCTTCTGTGAATTTATCAAACCATTCTTTCTTAGCTACTGGTTTGCCGTTTTCCATATCCCAATGAACGCCTTGAACGCCGTATCTTACCAGTAGGAATCCTTCATCAGAAGCAAGATAATCCAGCAAACGAAGCGCTGCGTCCACATTTTTCGATTTTTTCGGGATAACAGTTACGTTATTTCCTTGAATCGAAAGGTCAGCTGGACGGTCTGCAGCAGCACCCGCACGCTCCAATGGACCTAATGGTACATACTCAGAACCTGGATGTGCTTTCACATAATCCTTAGAGGCATCCAGAATTGCTGGATAATGAGCGGCTAGCACGGCAATGCGGCCTTGCTTAATTTTCTCATTTGCAATTGGATCCGTCTGTGTGAACGCTTCAAGATCCAGTAGACCATCAGCAATCAGATTACGATAATAGAGCGTGTAGTCCTCGTATGCTTTGTTAAAGAAGCTGTTCTCCAGCGTTCCGTCTTCTTTTTGCATATAACCGGAGCCATAAAACATCGTGTTGCCGATACCAACAGCCCAGCCGTTATGGAATCCTCCAAGCGGGATCATTGGCAAGCCGCTCTCCTTAAGGTCAGCGTCTTTGATTTTTTGCAGGAAGCTGCGCAGTTCTTCCTTCGTACGAACGGATTGCGGATCTACACCGATCTTCTCGGCAATATCCTTGCGGACGTAGAAGCCATAAAGCCAATCTGTTGCATCTTCAGGCGTTGCCGGGTGGTTCTGGTAAAGCAAAAATTTCTTGCCGTCGTAAGCATCAAAGGCTTTCTCGTAAAGCGCAGGAGGAACGTTGTCCTTCTCAATTGCTTTGGCAAGATTCGGATATTTGTCGAGCTTATCGGACAAATCGACCAATTGATCCTCTTTAGCAGCTTTTATGATGCCATCTAGCTCTCCGCCCCAAGCTGGGCCTGTATAAATATCCGGCAAATCCTGTGTCGCGAAGATAGTATTTAACTTCTCGACCTCGCTGCCTTTCGTATATTCCCATTTAACCGTAACTCCTGTTTTCTCTTTAATTACTTTCTCGATAGCCGTCGTATCTTGATCACTGCCGCTGGAGCCGTTCCAGTTGTGAAGAACTTTGAGTGTCACCTCTTTTTGTTCTTTACCGCTGTCTGGAGTTTCTGTGTTGTTCGACGGCTTATTGACGGCGCCGCCGTTGTTGTTACCGCTACAGCCAAACAGTGTAACCGCCATCAGAGTTACTGCGATCAATGTCGAAGCGCTTTTCCCTCTTTTGTTCTTCATAAAAACCCTCCCGTGAACTGTAATAAAATGAAATATGATAAAGTCCTGATTTCGGACGATTACCCTTTGACCGAGCCAATCATAACGCCTTTGACGAAATAACGCTGCAAAAACGGATAGATACATAAGATCGGAAATACCGTGATAACGAGCAGTGCCATTCGAAGTGATTCCGGCGTTGCCCCTGCCATGTTCATATTGACCGTCTGTCCGCCTTGCTCCGCCGCCCTTTGCATAGAGGAGGAAAGAGCTTCCGCTTCACTCAACAACTCTTGAAGCAGTGTTTGAACGGGAATCATATCTTTATCCGACACATAATAGGTGCCGGTGAACCAATCGTTCCAGTGTGAAACCCCGATAAACAACGAAATTGTAGCAAGAACCGGTCCCGATAACGGCAAAATGATTTTAATAAAAATTTGAAGGTCACCGTATCCGTCTATACGAGCTGATTCCTCCAGTTCCTCCGGAATACCTTGCAGGAACGTTCGTAGAATGACGATATGCATGAAGCTGAACAGCATTGGAATAACGTACACCCAAAAAGTATTTATTAGATGCAGCTTCTGCAACGTGATGAAATACGGAATGAACCCAGCGCTGAAGATCGTCGGTAAAAAAATGTAATACGTAAAAAATGTTCGACCAGGCAGCGATTTTTTGGAAAGCGCGTAAGCCATAAGCGTGCAAAGCAATACGTGCGCTAACGTACCGATTAAGGTGCGGAGCAGCGTAATTTTGTACGCCTGCCAAATCCGGGCATTTTCAAAAACCTCGACATAGTTTTCAAATGTAAATTTACGTGGAAAGAAATAAAGCGCACCCATCATCGAGTCTTTCCCATCGTTAAGCGAGTAGACCAGAATGTAAATAAACGGATAGATCATCGACAAGCCGAATAACGTCAAGAAGATATAATTGAAAAAATTAAATATAGAAAATTGGCGCTTCGCCATATCAAACCTCTCCTTAAAACAGGGATACGTCGCTAACTTTGCGAGCAATTCGGTTGACAGTTACGATAAGAATGAATGCAATAACACTTTGGAATAACCCTACTGCAGCCGCATAACTTAATCGGCCCTCGCCTATTCCGGCACTAATGACATGTACGTCGAGAACACTTCCGATTGCTGCGGTAGCCGGACCACTAAGCAAGAGCAGTTGCTCGTAGCCAGCGCTCATTAAGCTGCCTACCGAGAGTATGAACAAAATTACGGCGATGTTGCGGATACCAGGTAGCGTCACATGCCACATTTGCCGTCTACGTCCTGCGCCGTCGATCTTGGCCGCTTCATAAAGCTGCTGGTCAATACCGGCGATTGCGGCCATATAAATGATAGAGTTCCAACCAATGTTTTTCCAAATGTCAGAGCCTATAATAATTTGATAAAACCACGTCGTGTTATTCATGAACTGAATGGGCTCTACTCCGAAGACACCAAGCAATTCGTTGATTGGACCTCCAGATGGAGTCAGAAGCCGCTGCATCAGCGTGACAACGACGATCCACGAAACGAAATACGGTAAATACGAAAGCGTTTGCACTGTTTTCTTGAATTTTACGTTGCGAACCTCATTTAATAGGATAGCCAATAGGATTGGCATCATAAATCCAATAAGAAGCTTCGAGAGACTGATAATAATAGTATTGCGGATAATTTCGAATGACTGATAATAGGAGAAAAACTGCTCAAAGTATTTAAATCCTGCCCAGGGGCTTCCAGTGAAGCCCCCGGAGAACATGAAATCACGAAAAGCAACTTGTATACCAAAGAGAGGAACGTAGGAGAAAAGGAAAAACCAGATGATGCCCGGCAGCATGAACAAATAAAATACTTTGTGCCGCCATATTCGTTTCCACAATACTGATTCGGTCATATGTTTTACCTCCTTGCCAAACGGATCGTTTTTATTTCAAATGGAGTAAAGGCTAGGTGGAAAGCCCCTTCCTCCGCATAGATTCTATCGATGGGAACTTCCATCAAATCAGTAAGCCATGCTTCCGTTGGATTTATATCTGCAATGAGTCGTGCTTTTAGGTGAGTTCCTGCTGTCTCGTATAAACGGATAATTAGTTCGTCGCTGTCTTCAGCTTGTTTGACCGTTTCAACCATAACGTTTGAATGATCCACACTGAAAAATGATTTTGCTGCTGGCAGATTCCTTGCCGTGTCGTTTGTGGTCATGCGAACCGAACGCAGCGGAACGTTAAGCTCATATCCACGCTTATAAACCTCCGCCTGAACATGATCCCCTTTATGCGGATACAAGGAGTAAGTAAAGAGATGTTCTGCTAGGTCGGCTTCCGGATCTGGATAAGACGTACTGCGCAAAAGATTTAAATCCAGAACATTTTGCCAAGCACGATGTCCGTATTTGCAATCATTAAGCAGCGCGACCCCATAATCTGACTCCGAAAGATCAATCCATTGATGTGCGCATATTTCATCCTTCGCATAATCCCACAGCGTATTGCGATGTGTAGGCCGTTTCAAGTAGCCGAACTGAATTTCGCAGCTCGCGCTGTCCGTACGAATATTGACTGGGAAAGATGTGCGCAGCATTTTGGCAGATTCCTTCCAATCGACTACCGTAGCGAAATCAATGCGGCGGCTGCCATGAGTCAGGATGACCTTCTGTGTCATTGTTGACTGACCGAATTTATAAACGAGCAGCAATCCTACCGTTGGTCCATCTTGAAATGCTGATGATTCGGAAGGCTGAAGCGGCACTCCCCCCGAGAGGCGGTAATCTTGTTTAATATCCCATGCGTCGCCCTCATCATGATACAGGCTCATTTCATTCGCCTTCTGACCCTGCGGAATGATTTCCCTGCCAAGCTCCTTATCGATGATTGAAACAATGGTAAAGTCGTCCGCGAACGTAACAGATAACAAATCATTTTCCATTATCCGGTCGATAGCCGATGCCCTCATATCGGGAAAAAGGTTGTACGCTGCATCTAACTCTTGTGTCGCGATAACTTCTATTTCAACTTCCGCTTCAGCAGCTGCCGTCTCAGCAAGCACAAGTGCATGCGTATCAGCATTTGCCACAGCATATCCCATAGCAGGAACACGAACCAGCTGCCAACTGCCATTCTGCTGAGTCCATTCCTCACGCTCCCATGACAGGGAGTTAAAGATAACATCGGAGCCTTTCTCTCCCGGTACGGATTCCGCAACCGCTTCGTATGCCTCTGCAATTAATTGCTCGACACGACCTAGCAGTATAGCGTATCGCTCCAACGACTCGTCGTATACGCGCTTGATAGAGGAGCCCGGTAAAATATCATGGAATTGATAGAGCAGCACTTCTTTCCATATCGTTTCCAACTCCTGCGAAGGATAAGGTTTGCCCTTCGTCGTTTCTGCCAATATGGCCGCGTATTCGAGCTCGCGCAGTGCTTTCTCAAGCTTTCGGTTATATCGTTTGTTGCGCGCCTGACTCGTAAGCGTTCCTTGATGCCGCTCCAGATAAAGCTCTCCGGACCATACTTGGTAACGATCAGAGCCGACTGCGAGCTTCTCGAAAAACCGTGAAGAAGGCTCTTGAATGACTGGGCTAAGGCCGAGTAAATCTTTCTCTCGCTGCAATCTCTCGAGATGCTCCTCGCCAGGACCGCCTCCACCATCGCCGATTCCGAACAACATGAGACAATTCTCCGATACGTTTTTGTCCATATATTCATTCTCTGCTTTCACAATTGAACGAGGCGCGGCCGGACTGTTATAAGTATCCTCAGGCGGCATATGGGTCAGAACGCGCGAGCCATCGATTCCTTCCCAGTGGAAAGTATGATGAGGATGGCGGTTGTAAACGCTCCAAGACAGCTTCTGCGTCATCATGTAATCCACGCCTGATTTCTTCAAAATTTGAGGCAAGCTAGCTGTGTACCCAAATACGTCCGGCATCCATAGCGACTTCATCTCCTGACCGAACTCTGCTTGGAAATACCGTTTTCCGTAAAGGATTTGACGGATCAGCGCTTCTCCGCTTGGCACATTCGTATCCGATTCAACCCACATCGCGCCTTGCAGCTCCCAACGGCCTTCTTGCACACGCTCTTTGATGCTCGCATACAGCTTCGGATAATGAATTTTCATCCAATCATAAAGCTGAGGCTGACTTGCTCCGAAGATGTAGTCAGGGTAACGCTCCATCATCCGCAGCACCGTTGAAAAAGTGCGAGCTCCTTTGCGAATCGTTTCACGGATAGGCCACAGCCAAGCCAAATCCATATGCGCGTGGCCGACAGCGCTAATCGTAAGTACCGGATCGCCGCCGCGTTTATCGAGCTGCTCCCGCAGCAATTGTGATGCTTGGGCAACTCTTTCGTCGCTTAAAGATGTCAGTATGTGGGATGCCTCATACAAGGATTGAAATATGCGTGCTCTGCGCGCTGATCCTTCAGGCAAACGATCAGCCGTCTCCAGCAATACTTCAGCGTCATAATAAAGCTGATGAATATTTTCGCGGCAGATCGCGACTTGGGCTTCTTTTAACGTACCGCTTCGGAACCGGCCAAACAGGTCATTGCAGCCTGCGTCGCCCCACAAATCAATTTCTTCATCCCCTTGCGAGTTTTCACTGATGTGCACAACTCTCTTGCCAGGAAGGCCAAGACTATAATCAAACTCGGAATTGATATTCGTAAGCCCCTGAGTAGGGGTTCCCTCTTCATTTACCAGACAAAGCTCGCCATTTACATCGATAAGCAGCACGATCTTAGAACCCTTCGCCTCCGGCGGTACTTTCCCGCTAAAGTGAAACCAAGCACAGTCCCAAAGATTGCCCCAGCGGTCTCCCGCAGCTAGTTCGATTTTTCGGCCTGATTCCCTATTCTCGTAAGAAACTGGTTCCTCAGTGACCCAAGCGGTTACTTTCAATTCCGTGAGCGGCTTGTAGATTTGTTCCTTCAATCGGTCCAGCAAAGACTTCAATTGCTCCGTTCTCACTTTTTCGTATGGCATTTGTAGGTCTCCTTTTTCATCCAGTTCTATATTTCATACAGGTTTTCTCCCATACATGCCTACCGACTTCGCTATGTTAGCGTTTTCAAATCGTCCTTGTGAATCTATTCAAAACTTCGATATATGACCTTTGCAACCGAGCTTTGTAACGATCGGCTTACTCCTAATATAATATATAGATTGAATATATTCAATATATAAATAAAAAAATCTTTTCCTTTTCGGAAAAGATCCTCTATTTATACGTTTATTCGATTATTGGATCGGTTTCGGTCCCGTTGTTTGGCTGATAACCAACTCAGGGTTTAGCAGCGTTTTGCTATATCTGTTGTTTGGGTCCACTCCATTTTCAATAATGTTAATCAATGTGCTTGCCGCACGATAACCCATCTCATGCTCAAACTGATTAATATGGGTAAACATGCTGAACTCGTCTACGATGGACGTCGGATCATCAAAGCTTATAATCGATAAATCCTCAGGAACACGCAAACCTGCTTGCCGCGCCATTTGATAAATTCGAACGGCCAGCCTACCATTAAGTGTAATATACGCCGTAGCCATTCGATTGCGAATATAGCGGTATAACGGGTGCTTCTCCGCATCCTTTAGGCTGGTTACAAGAAAGTCAGTAATGATATGAGCAGGGTTAATGAGCGCACCTTTGTTTTTTAAGGCGTCCATATAGCCCTCAATTCGCTCCTGCACCGTGATCGTCTGCAAAGGAGAATCCGAACAAATCGCAATTTCCCGATGACCAAGATCCCACAAATATTCGACTGCAAGACTTGTTCCAAGCCTACCGTCCGCAGCGATATAATTGGTTTCTACACCTGGCAGAAAACGATCGATAAGTACAAAGGGGTATCCATTGAACTTCATATTTAATATTTCTTCGTTATAATTTTCTTCATCTACCGGAAACACAAGCAAGCCGTCCGTTCCCATTTCCTTAAGTGTTTTAAACGCTTCTTTTTCTTTATCGACATCGCCATCAGACAGCAAAATCATAGTTCGATAGCCTTTTTCTCGAAGTGCCTTTTGTACTCCCTCAACTAAACGAATGGCAAAATAATCATAAATAGATGGCATAACAAGACCGATAATGCGCGTCCTATTCTCGATTACCACCCTCTCTAAGCCGATAGCCTGCGCAGTCGGCGCCACTTCTTCTACTTCTATCGGTTCGTCGCTGCTGACGAAACTACCTTTGCCTGGCACTCGGGAAATAATTCCATCGTTCGCAAGTCCGACCATCGCATTCACAACAGTAATTTTACTGACGTTAAACAGCTTCATTAGATCTTTTTCGGTCGGAATGCGGTCCCCCGCTTTCAAACCCTCCGTAGCAATCAACTCGCGGATATAATCCTGAATTTTCTGGTAAAGCGGAGTACGGACTGTTGAATTCATTTGCTATCACCAAGCTCCATATTAATATTTGTAATATATAATATATGCTTGCATCTTTTTAGGCAATACCTACATCTTTGTCGAAATAAGCGAATTCCCCTTCTTTGGAACCAAAGAAAACGCCTATTTAATACTATATCCCTATAAATCAGACGAAATTAACCACTTTTCTTGTCGAATACCGCGAAATTTGTATATATAATATATACAATATATATTTTTAATTGTATTCAAAATCCCCGCTGATATGACGAATGGTACACAATTAATCAAGTTGAGCCTCATTCAGCAAAATATGCCCTACGTTATGCTTTTACTTGCGCTGTTGACTCTCGGTATAAGATCTCACCAGCTACAAGCAGCTTCTCCATTGGCTCTTGCTTATTCGTTATTCGGCTAATCAGTCTCTCTACTGCACGCTTACCAAGCGCTTCCTTAGGTACATGTACCGTCGATAAAGCAGGTGTCATGCGATAGGAATCTTCAATGTTGTCGTAGCCTGTAACTGACACTTCTTCCGGCACCGCGATACCAAGCTCCTTCAAAGCGTCAATCGCACCGATACCGATCATATCATTTGCGCAGAGTAGCGCCGTTGGCATCGTTTTTGCTTTAAGTCTTTTGACTGCCCACTGCTTTATCGGCTCTTGGAACTGCTCATGCTCAAAGCCTTCAACTGGAAGATAACAATCATTGTTCATTGAAAAGCGAGGCTCTACTAAAACTTGCTCCTCCAGTGCGCTGCGGAAGCCAAGAAAACGATCCTTAAAGCTTCGCGAATAGTTCATATCACCGATAAAGCACAGCTGTGTATGTCCCTTGCCAATCAAATGTTTGGTCAAGCGGTACATTGAATCATAATTGTTCGTAAACACCGTATCACTAGGAATCAGCATATCCTCATGATCTACGAGCACCATCGGCAATCCGATGCGATGCACCTCAAGCAGCAGCGGAGTCGAAATTTCTCCAACGCCGATGAGTCCCAATATACCGTTCGGGTTCAAGAAATGTAGAAAGTGATCGACGCTTTGCTCTGACACAATGACCATGCCATAACCATACTCTTCTAATCTCGAGGCAATCCCATCGAGGATTCTTCCCCAATACAGCGAATCCTTCGTTTGGAAGCGGATATTTGGCATTAGCACGAGCACCGATTGTTTGCCCGCGGCAGGCGTTTTGGGAAGCTGCTCGAGCTTCATCGTTTTCACATAGGCATTCTTTTGCGTAAAATAACCTAACTGCGATGCCGCTTGAATAACCCGCTCCTGTGTTGCCTCACTGACGCCGCCTTTGCCGGAGAGCGCCTTCGAGACAACAAACTTTGATACACTTAAATAATCAGCTATTTGCTGCATCGTAACCTTTTTTGACATGGGTAGTTCACCTTAGCTTTCGGTAATGGTTCGCGCTTCTTTCCAGCGCCTATTGTATTCGGTAAACACCTTCTGCAAATCAGGAGAGGCAATCCACTCTTGAATGTAATCGCCAGACCAAAATGCAATTTGAGCGGTATTCGCAATTTCAAGCAAGAGGTCGTTTGGCATCCTTCGTTCCAAAAACTCGATGTTGAACGATAAAAACTGTTGAAACTGCGGCAAGGAAGGCTGCTTATTCTCAATCACAGGCAAAAAGCCGGAATCATCAACATAACCAGACTCGTTTACAAAAAATTTGACCCACGCCTCGGCGAGTTCCTTGTTCTCGCTGAATTTGCTTACGCCAACAAACCAATCTGGACTTAGCGGCGCGAAACGCTTCTCACTGTTATCATAAGGGAATGGAAAAAAACCGATATCTTCCGATTTTGCGCCCGCAGCGATGACCTGATTGATTACCCAATTTCCCATTAAATACATGGCGGCTCTACCGTCGGCAAGCTCCTTTTTTGACGTTTCCCATTGATTTGTGAGCAGCTGATTTTCCACATAACCTTTTGAAATTAATGTTTTGACAATGGAAATCGCCTGTCCCCAAGCGTTGTCTATCGTCCATGGCTCGTCCATAATAACCATATTATTCAAATAATCAGCATTACCCGTCATATAGCTCACTAAATCCTCGCCCCAAGTCATGAGCGGCCACTGAGCACCATAGTTCAGGTAGACAGGCACGATACCCGCTTTCTTCAACTTCTCGCATGCTGCGTAAAACTGCTCCAAGGTCGTTGGAATTTGTGTAATTCCCGCCTTTTTGAAAGCTTGCTTATTGTATACAATCCCTGTCGTTGAAGCGCCGGTAGCAATGCCAAAGCGTTCACCACCATAAGCTTTAAAGTCTGCAAAATGAATATGCTCGAACAAATTGTCACTTAGCGGCTCAAAATAATCAGGCAGGTTTTCATTTTTAATATTGTTTGGCAGCAGCAGCACATCGCCTAAGCTGCGCGTCGATAGGCGCAGCATAATATCGCTGGCGTAATTCGATAAACCTTCGAATTTCACCGTTACGCCAGGATTAAGCTGTGCAAATTGATCGGCATATTTTTGAAATTCGCCATTCTCAATCAGATCGACGCGATTGGTCATCACATTAATAGTCACATTTTGGCCAACTTGCTCCTCTTTCTTAGCGGACGCCTTTTCCATAGTGCTGTTGCCTCGGCCCTTCTGACACCCCGTCAAGCTTATGCCGCACAAAAGAACAATGAGCAGTAGCACACACATGTATTTGTTCATTCAGCGTCTCTCCCTCTTTATAGTGGAAACTGTAAAATAACCTCGGTGCCTTTATCCCGTTCACTGGCCACCTTCAATCCATACGCGTTTCCGTAGGAGAGCTTGATACGCTCATTTACATTTTTCAAGCCAATTCCGCCTGATTTGCGCTTTACGATCGCTTCCTCCGATCCTGCGAGCGAACCGTTTAGACGATCTAATGTATCCTCATCCATGCCAAGCCCATCGTCTTTTATGCGAAGCAATACACCATGCGGCGTGCGCTCGCTGCTCATATCAATTCTCATCGAGGCCTTATTGTCATCCATGCCGTGATAAATCGCATTTTCGACAATTGGCTGCAGCACTAGCTTGATCATGGGATACTTCCACATGTCATCCGTTATACTAATTTCTAAATGGAATCGGTTCGGGTAACGATAATTAAGCATTTCCACATAGTTGCGCATATGCAGAACTTCGTTCTCAAGCGTTACTTCCTCATGCAAATCGCTTATGCTGTACCGCAGCAGCTTCCCGAGTATGGCGATCATATCCGCCGCGATCTGATCGTCGTTAAGCTCAGCAGCCATTCGTATAGACTCGAGCGTATTATACATGAAATGCGGATTAATCTGGCTTTGCAGCGCATGCAGCTCAGCTTCCTTCTTCTTCGTTTCCATCAAATAAATGTCCTGAATAAGGTGGTCGATTCGGACAATCATCCGGTTGAACTGATTGCCAAGCTGACCCACCTCATCTCGGTATTTAACTTGGAATTGAACGTTAAAGTCACCCTCCTGCACGTTTTTCATCAATCGCATCATTTTGCGGAGCGGATTCGTTAGGGCAAATGAAAAAACTACCGATATGAAAAGCGCGACTATAATCGTAATAATCGTAGCAATCCAGGTTACGTTGCGAATGACAACGGCATCCTTCGTTAACTCACTGTCCGGAATGGCGGTCATAACCTTCCATTTCGTATTTGGCGAGGTTGTATAAATATATAACCGATTAACGCCGTCACGTTCAAAATAAAAGCTTCCTTTGGTGCCCTTTGCTTGGGCTACCGTAGGATCATTCATAATGTTCGTCGCCATTCGCTGCTTGTCGCTGTCATAAACAACATTGCCAAGCTCATCGATGATCACCGATTTTCCATTTGTCACCTTATCCAGCTCACTCATTTGATCCTCGATGACGCTAATATTCGCATCCACCGCAATCATGCCGATAGGCTTAAGCGATTTATCAATTACCTTGCGAACGACTGTAAACGCATACTTAATACTCTGCAAATTGCTCGTGTATTTTTGCGTGCTAAACAGTCTTGCTTCACCGCCAGAAGTATTAATGAGCTCTCGCCATTTCTCATAGCTCTCCTTCACGTTAAGCCGAATGCCGCCGCCTGCCGTTGAATAATACCCATTGTCGAACTGATCAAAAATATAAACCGAGTTGGCGCCTCGTTTTATCGTATTGATGAACGAAATATTGCCCTCGATGCCTCGCTGGATTAAGAGCAGCAGATCAAAATCATCAGGTACTTGATTGCTGTTATCGATCGACGTTTGCTGCCTTTTCTCGTAATAGCTGTTCGAGAGAATCAAATTTTGTTTAATATCATTCTGGTACGCAGGAATGGAAGATATACGAATCATATCCTCGATGTAATCGTCTACTCGAATCATCATGTTTTCAAGCATTTTGGTCGAATAAACAATCGTTTTCTCCTCAATTGAACGCGAGTAATTGCTATATGAGATGTAGCCTATAAACGATAACGGCAGCGTGATTAGAAGCAGGAAAACGATAAACAGCTTTCCCTCCATTCTCATGCCGCCTAAAGCTGCCCATATGCGCCACAATCGTTTTCTCAAGCTCAAGCTCATCCTTCCTCATAACTCCCTAATCCTAAATGGCAGGCATGACATTTCCGCCGTTCACAGGAATATAGGCACCCGTAATGAAGCTAGCCAAGTCCGATGCCAGAAACGCGACCGTATTGGCAATTTCTTGATCCGTTCCTCTACGCTTAAGCGGCACGTTTTGTGCGTATGCAAGGTTTTCCTCAGTACCGCTTGCACGATCGCGATCACTGATGGTCCATCCCGGTGCAACCTGATTTACCGTAATTTGATGCTCCCCAGCTTCTTTGGCTAATACGCGATAGACGCCATCCATCCCGCGTTTGCCAGCTGTATAAGCAGATTGACCTGCAAAATTTTGCATCGAGCACTCGGTGTTGATGCCAATTACTCTACCGCTGCCCCGCTCGATCATTGACGGCACAAAAGCTTTGGCTAGAAAGACGCTTTGCAAAACGCAGGATTCAAATTGACTAACATAATCAGCAATAGGCTGTTCAAGAATACTTGTCCACTGATACTGGATGACCGCGTTAGCGACAACGATGTCTACGTGGCCAAGCTTTTCTGTCACCTTAGCCTTCATCTCATTAATATGCTGCTCATTTGTTACATCGGCCTGCACGATCATAGCTTTTCTTCCCATAGCCGTAATTTCCATCTGCAATTCTTTTGCCTTAGCCTCGTTATTATTGTAATGCAGCACGATGTTAGCGCCGCAGCTTGCGAGCGTACGTGCCATAACCCGTCCCAAATCGCCAGTAGCTCCTGTAATTAACGCCGTTTTATTAGAAAGATCAATTTGCATGAATAAGGTCACCTTTCTTTATCGAAACTGATTTGTTATATCATTTACTAATAATTATGCTACCAAAAAATAAACATTTTATAAAGCTTATCCCCAAAAAAATGAATTTGCACACACAAGTAAACGATACAGCGAATTAATTTACATTTTAGTTATCTTCTTCATAACATACATCGGCTATATTAAGCAATATTCCTTGTGATTTCGACTTTTTTCATGTATATTACAGTCTATAGCCTACACTAAACATTCACATATGTATTAATAATAACTCTAATTCGGAGGTAACCCTTGAAAATCGAGCTATCAGAGCAAAGCCTGCCTATATTTGAGGCTATATCAAGTAATGTACGTATCCAGATGATTCACCTACTCTCCAAAAAATCAATGAACATTCGTGAGCTTGCAGAGGCTTTGGGCTTAAGCAGCGCCATCATGACGATGCACGTGAAGAAGCTGGAGAAGGCCGGAATTATCAAATCGGAAATGACGCCTGGCAAAGGCGGTGCCGCTCAGAAGGTATGCTCGCTTAGCATGGATGGACTTGAAATCGCTTTTCCACGCAAGGACGTCGTTCAACGCGAATCAAGAAGAACTGAAGTTTCTATCGGACACTATACCGATCTCAACATCGTTCCTACTTGCGGCATTTGCACGACGGAAAAGGTTATCGGTATTTTCGATGATCCGCGCTATTTTCTTGATCCAGATCGCGTCAACGCCAAAATTTTATGGTTTTCGCAAGGCTATATCGAATACAAAATTCCTAACTTCCTTTTAACGAGCGAAAGTCCGGACGAGCTTGAAATTTCGATGGAAATTTCGTCGGAAGCCCCACTCACCAACATGAACTGGCCTTCGGATCTTACGTTCTTCTTTAATGGTGTAAAAGTTGGAATGTGGACGAGCCCTGCCGATTATGGCGGAAAAGGCAAGCTTAATCCACCGTGGTGGTTTGATGATGTCAACCAATTCGGTTTGTTGAAGCGACTGATTATTAAGAAGGATGGCACATACATGGATGGCATTAGGCTCTCAGACGTGAGTCTCGACCAGATTGATATTAGCAACAGTCACTGGACGTTCCGTATTGCAATTTTGGAGGATGCTGAGCATATCGGCGGCTTTACTTTATTCGGCTCTGGATTCGGAAACTATAATCAAGATCTCATTTTCAAACTGTACTATACGAAGCTCGCACAAGAAGATCGCGCACCTGTTTAACCCAGTATATAGGAAGAAGAGGAGCCCTAGCTTGGGGCTCCTCTTCTTTAACTCGATTGCGCTGATTTATTCCAGACATCCTTCATTCATAGACTATCCTTTGTCTGATAGAAAATTCAGAAGTCGGTATAGGAACACGGCAGTTTCCGCACGGGTAGTATGGTTGCGTGGTTTGATCATGCCTCCATCGCCTTGAATCAGCCCCTGCTCGATCATTCCCGCTATACTGCTGGCTGCATAATCAGTCACTTTATCTGCATCCTTAAAGCTATCAAGCGCTTTGATATCTCCCGTGATCTCTGCCGCTCCCGCTGCCTTCAGCGCCCGCGCTGCCATCACCATCATATCTTGCCTTGTGATCTTTGCTTTCGGCGCAAATCGCTCGCCTTCCATGCCGGTAACGATACCTAGTTTCTTAGCAATGGCTACAGCGTCGTAATAATAATCTTGCGGCTGAACATCTGTGAATGCACCGCTTGCCTCCGTTTTCAAACCTAGCGCTCTAACAAGCATTAAGATAAAGTCTGCTCTGCTTACCTGCTCAGCTGGGCTGAACGTTGTATTTGAGGTTCCCTTCACGATACCTAAAGCAGCTAACTTCTCAACAGCTTCCTGCGCCCATGAATACTTGCCGAGATCTGTAAATGGCACTGCTGGCTGTTTATAAAATACTGCATATGTGCCCGTTCGGTCTGTTTGGAATCTGATGTGCTTGTCAGAAGCGGAATAAGCTGCTCCTGCAATGACTGAAGCTGTGCCTTGATCGTTAATGAATAGCATACCGATTTTTGACGCTGTCTCATGATCTGCAAGCAAATACGGAACAGTAACGGTAATCGGTGCCTTTGCATTTGTCCAGGTATAAGGCTTGCCATCCATTAACACCGACAGCTCGACAATCGTTCTTTCACCTACTTGTGCCTGCACGTCTTGACTCAATGATTTCTTATCCCGCTCCCCCATTACAAAACGTATGTCCTTGCCAAGCTCCGCTGACTTCACGAGCATCTGTCCAGAGAGTAAGACAGTTGCTTTAGGAGAAATCACTTCAATAAGCAAATTAGGATACTCAGACAAGAAAGCTGTAGGAAGATCCACAGCATATTTCGCTGCCTCACCGCTTTTCTTAAGCACGATAGCAGCCTTTAGCTTCCCATCTTTATCTGCCTTCGCCCTAGCAATCGCCTTCTTCAGGTCTTGTTCACTGACTACACCAACAGCCATCGTTCCATTCGGATCAAGTTTTGCGTTGATTTCTGCTTTAACCGAACCATCCGATTGCAGCTGGAACAAGTCAGGAGTGGATATTACCGGACTTTCGCCCCCTCCTCCGCCAGTCGTTTCTTTCTTGTACTCGAAATTAATCTTTTTGGGCTCGCTCATATCGTCTAGTGATAGATACGCCTCATAGATTCCCTCTAATTCACCTGTAAGTGTAAATGCGAATTGGAAGTTTCCAGCATCTCCACTCGTCGTTTCCGCTGTGTAATGCACCTTGCCTTGTGGATCAAGCACCTTCAAACTCACTTTTGAATGGTCCCCATTCACCACTAGCCCATCAATCGTTACTTTTTTTGTTGCTGCATCTAGTCCGGCTTTAACACCTTCAATCGTCTTAATAACCTCAATTTCTTTCTTGTACTCAAAAGTAATCTTTTTTGGCTCGCCAATATCGTCTAATGATAGATACGCCTCATAGATTCCCTCTAATTCACCTGTCAGTGTAAATGCGAATTGGAAGTTTCCAGCATCTCCACTCGTCGTCTCCGCTGTATAATGAACCTTGCCTTGCGGATCAAGCACCTTCAAACTTACGTTTGCTTGGTCCCCATTCACTACTAACCCATCAATCGTTACTTTTTTTGTTGCTGTATCTAGTCCGGCTTTAACACCTTCAATCGTCTTAATAACCTCAATTTCTTTCTTGTACTCAAAAGTAATCTTTTCCGGTTCGCTCATATCGTCTAGTGATAGATACGCCTCATAGGTCCCCTCTAATTCACCTGTAAGCGTAAATGCGAATTGGAAGTTTCCAGCTTCTGTACCCGTCGTCTGAGCTTCGTTATGAACCTTGCCTTGTGGATCGATGACTTTCAAACTTACGTTTGCAAGATCGCCGTTCATCACCAGACCATCTAAAGTTACTTTTTTCGATGCCGCATCTACCGTTGTTTTAATGCCTTCAATGGACTTGACTGGCTCTGCTCCCGATAAGTGATATACACCAAATTCATAGAACGAATATCCGTAAAATGTCGCTCTGTCAATCCCTTCAAATTTAATGTATCTAGCCTTGATTGGATCAAAATGAACCGTTTCTTTGCCGTCTACCGCCGTAATCACACCGTTATTTTCCTTTACCGCATTGGTCCAATTTTGCTTATCATCAGAAACGAGTAATTTGTACGTTTTTGCGCGAGCATATTCCCAATCAATCCTTATCGTATCCATCTCCGTCACTTCACCGAGATCGATCTGGAACCACGTCTTATCTAGCAATTCACTTGCCCATCTTGTTGCTGGGAATCCGTCAACAGCTTTTCCAGCGGCATAATTAGGACTCGAAGCTTCCACCGTTGATGCTTCCGCAGCCTTATTCATCGCCAAATTTCCAAGCAGATAATAAACGTCCTCCTTCAGCGTGCTGTAAGCCCCATCAGTAATAATATGATCTTTTTTCAGAAGGTCCAGCTTCGCATTAAAGCCTTTTAAGTACTTAGTAAACTTCGCTTCATCGCTGCCTTCGAACCGGTTCATCATCTCTAAATAATTGTTCAGGGAACGAGCCGCTTCATCATTTGTAATTTGTTTGGTTTCCTTATAGCTCTCAATTAAAGTTTTCAAATCGGAAGCATTAGTTCCAGCTTCAATCACATAAGCTGTTTTCTCCGATTTGCCTGCTGATACGGTGATGACAAGCTCATGTTTTCCTGGCTTGCCAGCCAGATTAATGACGGTTCCTTCTGTGTAAGGCTTGCCGTTAAAGGTAGCCGTTACTTTATTAAGTCCGCTTCCATCATCATCGATTAATTTCCACGTAAAGGAAACGGGCTCTCTTTCAAGAACGACTGCTCCGCTTTGAAGGATTTGGCCATTCATTTGTACTTCTGCCTTTGGAGGGGCAGCGTTGTTCGTCTGATACGTTCCATTCACAAACTGATAGAGCCAATCGTACAAAATACGTGTTGCAGGATCAGAACTTACCGCAGTATCAAACACGGCATTATTACCTTGGTAGTAGGCTTTAAAACCTGCTTGCATAAAACCGGTTTGGACACCGCTGTTTAAATAATCAACAAACCGCTCCCTAAACACACCATCTGTCACCATACGATCATCAAATTCAAGCTCAACGCCCATCCCATACTGCTTAGCTATGTTCGTGGCGTCTTCCAGACGATCCTCATCCAATTCCTCGAAAAAATAGTTTGGTTGGAAGGTTACTGCATCTATCCCAACATCCTTCCACATATGGCTTTTATAAGCTAAGAAGTGCGGTATCCAGAAAAGCTTCAAGTTCTGATCATGCACTTTATTACTCGTCGAACGAATTAAATCCGGCCCTGTCGCACTTGTACTGATTTGTTCCTCCAGCCAGTACATGCCGGCAAGCTCAAGATGTGAGTAATTTTTCGATGCCCATTTTTGTTCCGCTTCATTCAACCACCACTGTATCGCTTTCTCTCTGTTTGCATACGCTTTCAATTCTCCGACCTCAGAAGCATTGAAGCTTTCAGATACACCATCACCGTCAATATCTCCGAAATCGTTCACATACTCACCTGGATCTGGAATCATTAAAACGACCTTCACCTTATGATCAGGCTGATTCAGCTTGCCTCCAACTTCCATGGCCGCTTCGTTTAGCTGCTGCATATCGCCTGTTTCCGCAAATGTTTTATCCAGATACCATTTCCAGTCCGCGAGTGTAGCTCCTCCGCCAAACGCATTTCCGGCCGGCGATGTAAGTCCAAGATAAAGAACTCCGTCAAAAAGCCAATCCACGGGTTCTCCGGCAAGGTCTACGTAACTGATATTAGGAATAATCCGATCCTTCGTCCAAGTTCCCTTGTCATTCGCATATTGTCCGTTATAGAGCAATCCAAGATGACGAATGCCGCCCGTTGCTTCTCCCGGCTCTAAGTAGCTCGGCTGCTCAGCGGCAACTTCTTCCGCTCCTTCCACTTTTCCATCTGCGCCCCAAATTTCGATTTCATCAATGAAAGTCCAAGCTCTCGTATGCATCGAAAAGGTTACTTTGACATAGCGGGCATAAGCAATCTCCGCATCAGAATTCCCGCTTTTGATGCCATCTCTGCTTCCATCCCAGTCATACACCTCATCTCTTGGCGGCCCGTCTCCCCAAAGCAGCTTGGTGGAATTATGTGAAAGCGTTCCCCAATTTTCTTTGTCGTCAGAGACGTACATCGAGACCGTCAATGGCACAAGCATGGTGTTAGTTGGCCAATCCTGCAAAAACCGCGCCTTAATGTTCGAGATAGACTTCTTCTCGCCTAAATCAAATACAACCTCTCGCGTCATCTTTCTCACATGCCCTACCCATGCTGGGTCCGACATATCCAATTTGCCATATATGCCATCTGTCAGCTTATTATGATCATCTGGGTACTTGGCTTCCGGCGCTTCCGACCATTCATAACCGAGCCCCGCAGCAAGATTCCGGAACGCCGACTGTCCCTGTCCCTCTTCTGCTTGCACTGCCGGAACTAGTGTCAACAACATGATAGCAACCAATGCGATAGCAATCCATCTTTTATTCGATCTCATAAATGATAGCTCCCTTTCTATTTTTGACTAAAGAAACAGCTAAACATGAAATAGGATGTGCTTCTCTTCAATCCTATTGCGAGATTCTTTCCTCCTTCCTAAGATTCCATCACAATCGATGTAGAAGCTTGTAACAATGTCCTTACTGTAACTTTAAGAAACTTCACCCTTGTTTCAAAGAGACAACTTATTACTTTGATATACATTTGTTTACCTGCCCCATTTCACAATGATTCCTTCCTGCATTGAATGAGCAAAAAAAGATCCCCAAAGCAGCCAGCATCTGCTTTGGGGACATTTCAACATGTTTCTTTACCTTTATGCGGGCAGCTCTTGCTTCTTATGCATATCCGAAATTTTTATTGCAAGACCCTCATGCAGTCTCGAATGCTCCGCTGCAAATGCCATCAGATGGCTTTGCAGAGACGCCGTTGCTGACGTCAAACCATGGGAAGGATTGCTGTCAAACTGGCAAACATTTCGCAAGAACGAGCTCACCATTCGTTCATCGCCGCCTCCGTGACCATCCCCTTGAACGCTGCAACGAATCTCAAGCTGCTCTCCAGTCGTATAACGATATAAAGTAAAAGCACCCTTCTCCATATCGCCAATAATTTCACCCTTTGTCCCCATAATTTGAACCCGCCGTGTACCACTCTGTGTCAGTCCAGACATAATGAACGATGCGTTCGCTCCATTCACGAATTCCATATTAACAACCTGATGGTCAACGACATTGTTATCGCAGCGATATACACAACGTCCAAACGGTCCTTCCTTCAGCGCTTTCAAGATACCCTCTTGTGACAAATCATTCGTCATATATCGCGCCCAAGCGTGATCCGGCGCCTGCAAATACATCTTTATCGCTGAGAAAGCACATTCCTTCTCGACTGCGCAGCCATCAATGCAGCGTTCCGCTGAGCCATCTGGAGCATTCTCCAATCTGAAATGAAGCAAAGAACCGTACGAGCTAACGCTTGTACAAGACTGATCCATAGCCAGGAGATGATATCCAGATCGTGACAGGATTTGGCCAAAATCATTGGACTCGTCTCCTCTGAATTACGCCAATTGCCGCGCACATAACTATGCGTCATATGGTGATAACCGACATTCTCGGTTAATTGAATCGTACCTACCGTGCCGAGCTCGCCATCCTCGATACATTTTTTGATCCCAGACCAGAATGGTGAATACCGAAGAACATGTGTAACAACAAGCTGCCTTTTATATCGTAGTGATGCTTGCTCGAGCTGGATGCATTCCTCCAAGGAAGGAGACATCGGCTTCTCAAGCATAACGTGATAACCGAGCTCCATCGCCTTCATCGCCGGTATATAATGCATCCGATCGAGTGTACAGATGATCATGACATCTGCTATACGCCCTTGCTCAAATACTTTCTCCCAACTATCATAAACATGCTCTTGGTCGATTTGATGAATCTCTGCAAACTTTCTTCTACGCTCTTCATTCGGTTCAGCTACGGCAACAATTTTTAATTCATTCGGAAATTTCTCTGCATATGGTCCATAAATGTATCTCCCTCTGCTGCCAGCGCCTAGTAATACGGCTGTTAATGTCCTCAAAACTTTTCCTCCTCTTGTAAACCTTCAATACCTCAATTGTAAGGGGAAGGTTTGGGAGGAAACAGAGATCGTTGTTTACTATTCGTATACACTTATTGACCTTGTATTTGCGACTGGCACCTTGCCATACGGAAATCCTGAGGCGTCGTTTCGTTCTGCTTTTTAAAAAAGCGAATAAAGGCAAGCGCTGAATTGTATCCTAGCGCAGTAGCAATTTCATTTACTTTCATTGACGTGTTCAAAAGCATGTCTTTGGCAACCAAATTCCTGTAGTCATTTACATATTTCGACAATCCTATGCCCGTCATTTGCTTATAAAGTCTGGACAAATACGATGGATTCAAGCTTACGTAATCTGCAAGAGCCGTTAAGGAAATATCGGTGGATAAATGCTCCTCGATATAGCGATGTACTTTGTTAACAACCTCTGTCGGCAATTGCGTGCCTCGCAGCGTATTCCATTCGAAAAAACAGTCGGCCATTTGTCTATAATACTGAATCAATTCCGTCCATGAAGTCGAATCGCCATACCGATATAACTTATCCAAATCGAGCTGAGTATTCATGTAATCCCGAATGTCACGGTTTTTATGAATATAGTACAGAAACACCGCTGAAAGGGAATGATACATTTCAATTTTTCGCTCATTGGGCGTTCCCGGAACATTCCATATCGCTGTAAGCTCAACATATAATTTATTGAATTGCTCCCGATGGTTATTTTCTAGACAGCTCATAAGCAATTGTACCCGAGCATGGTAAAAGCTATCATGAGTGCTGCCGGCTTTATCGTCTGTCTCTTCTTTCTGAATATCTTTATCAGTCAGGATGACCTCATTAAATAATCCATGTCCCTGCACCAAACCGTATTTGCTCGCATGAAAACGATCCGAAAGATTATTCCATGTGGTCACCTCACTTCCAAGAAGGAAAGAAACCGTGGTTCCCAGCAACCTCTTGCATGTTCCTTGAATCGTTTCCAATATACCGCTCGTATAACGATGGGCTCTAAGAAAGTCCATGCTGCTGGAATCAAAAGAAAACTCATCAGAGGTTTTTGGTTGAATCATCCAGACGACTTTGGACAGCTCAAATACAACGGAATAGCTTTTTACCTGTGCCGACAAATACTCGTCACAAATATTTTGCAGCGCATAGGTGAGCAATGCTTTATCCGGCGTGGTAAACATCTCTTTCCAGGCATCTATCCTTGCAATGAGTAAATAAACCGGCTTTGCAGCATCGAGCCGAATATCTAATTCTTTGAATGCCCGCTCTAACTGCTCCTCCGTTACTTGCTTGCCCTGAAGGAGTCCCCACATATACTCTTTTTGCAGCGAGGGCAATGCCAATCTCATACTGGTTTGCGCTCTCGTGATCATCTGTACTTGATCCTGTTCCTCTTCAATTTTTTCGATGGCTCGTTCTACAGACTGAACGATTTTCTCGTCGCTTTCTACTTTCAGAATATAATCAAAACCACCGTAAGTAATGGCGTTCCTTGCATATTGGAAATCGTTATAGCCGGTTAGAAAAATAACTTTGCAGGCAGGCCACTGCGCCCTTATTTCCTGCAATAGCTCGATCCCTTCTATTCCCGGCATCTTAATGTCGGAAACGACGATATCAATGCGATGCTCGGATAAAACCTCCAAAGCTTCTTCCCCTGAATAAGCTTTCATTACTTCGAGCTGCAAATGCTCTGTCTGCTCGAACAGCTCAAATAAACCATCGACAATAATTGGAAGATCATCAACAACAAGCAGTCTGTACATGGTGTTTCCCCCTCTAGCTTGCACTTATTTTAATTCTCACCTGTAATCCGCCTAAGTCAGATCGTGACAGCGAAATGCCGTATTCCTCTCCGTAACGCAGTTGAATTCTCCGATGCACATTGATAATGCCTGTCGTTTCCTCGATATGATTCGTTGAATGCCGCAGCTTCATCTGAAGAAGCTCAATCTCTTTATCCGTAATGCTTTGCCCATTATCTTCAACGTATATGACGAATACATTTTCCTTTTGGTCGCTATGAACCTTTAGCTCGCCGCGCTTCACCATATTGCCTAAAGCATGCTTATAGGCATTCTCGATAATGGGCTGCAGAATCAGCCTTGGAACGTGAATGGCTGGAACATCTCCTGCAAAAGAGACCTGTATCTTTTCCCCGTAACAGATCGATTGCATGTCAACATAAGTGCGAGAATGCTCCACCTCAAGCTCGAGCGGAATCTCATCCTCATCATTACGAGTAATGAACTGAAAGTATTGCCCAATGTATAAACAAAATTGATAGGCTTTCTCCTTCTGACTATCCGATTTAATCAATCGGCACAGCACAAAAAAACAATTATATAAAAAATGAGGATTAATTTGCGATTGCAGTCGTTTCAGCTCTGAGCGCTGATTCCGAATTTGCTGCTCGTAATTTTCCTTAATTAACGTATTGAGCGATCGCACTGTATCATTAAAAGCTTTGTATAAATAACCGAATTCATCAGCTCCTCGGTCATTCACGATCGGCTCCAGCCTGTTCTGCTGAACACGACGGAAGGCTTGCACCAGCTTCATCAGAGGTCTGTAAATAAAGCGCAATAGAAAATAAGTAAAAAACAAGATGATACAAACAGAAAGTGCGCAAGCCCACAAAAATAAAGTTCGATACATCTGCAATGAGCCAAGAACCATCTCTTCGGGTATACAAGTAATCGAATAAGAATTCCAAAGAGTAGAATATTTATACACCGTAAGAAAGCGCTTACTATTATAAACAATCGTTTCATAACCTTCATTCGACTTCAATTGCTGCTTTTCCAAAGCAAGAGCTTTCATTTGACCCAGCAAATCCGGGTCCACTCCACTTTCAATTTCCCAGCCGCGTTCCAAATTAAGCAGCACGCTGCGTCCGCCGCGTGTGCCGCCAATTTGCGATAATGTTTCCTTGATCTTGGTTGTAGACAGCTCAACCCCTACAATATATAACGGGTTTTTGACTGTGTTAATAGGATATTGCATCGTAATAAACAGTCGATTTTCCCAGTAAATGAACGGTTCGTCATACAATTTCACATTAACCTGCATCGCTTTATACTCCGATTCATTCAAAGAGGTCTCAAAATCATTGCTCAGAATCGTGCGCTCAATCAATGGGATATAGGCTTTTGCTTCTTTAATAAACGGGCTTGAATTTTTCATAAGCTCGAGCCGCCGCTGAATATCCAATATTTTGCGTGAACGCTCATAAGAGCTCATATCCTTACCGGTTGTTGCAATTTCCATCAAATCTTTGTCCATCACATAATTGGGCAAATAACGGCTAATTCGATCCGCTTCCTTGTCGAGCGAGTCCATATAAAATCTTGTCGTATTCAGAATCGATTCTGAGATTTCGCTGCGAATATTGTCCGAGCCTTTCTCAATAATCATCCAAGTAATCGCCATCAGCGGCAACAAGGCCGCCAGAAAGGCAGCCATTATTTTTTTGAATATAGAGGAATCTTGCAAAAAGAATAGGTTTTTCATCATTTTTTCTCCTGCATGCAGTAGTAGAGCATCCCCGTACTATTCTTTTACGCTCCCCATTACGATTCCTTTAATGAAAAATCTTTGTAAAAAAGGATACACAATAAGAATCGGAAATGCTGCAACAAAAATTTGTGCCGCTCGGCTTGTGCGATCAGACAGCTTGAGCATCAATTCGGCATTCTCAGCTTTAATAAAGCGGAAATCCATCTTGATAATGACTGTCTGCAGAAACGTCTGCAGCGGATAATTCTCAGTATGATTCATATACAGCATGCCGTCAAACCAACTATTCCAATGTCCCACCATCGTAAGCAGTCCCGTCGTTGCCAAAGCTGGCAAGGATAGCGGTACATATATTTTCCATAATGTAGTGAAATGACCTGCACCATCTATACGCGAGGATTCCTCGAGTTCTTTAGGCAAATTACGATAGAAGTTAAGCAGTAGAATGACATTAAACACCGGAATAGCTGTTGGCAATACAAGCGCCCACATCGTATCAATTAAGCCAAGCGATTTGACAGTTAGATAGGATGGGATAAGACCGCCGCTGAACAAAATCGTAAATACGAATAACCATGCATAAAAGGTTCTGAGCCGAAATTGACGTGGATCTTTGGATAACGGATAGGCCGTTATAATCATCAAAAACATACTAATGGATGTTCCTAGAATAACACGCTGAATGGATACCCAGAAAGCACGCAAATATTCCGGTTTTCCAAATACGTTATCATAAGCAGCAGTCGTGAATTCAACCGGCCATAAGAAAACCTTGCCCGCTGCCGCCGCAGCTCCAGAGCTGAATGAGATCGCCAATATATGAATGATAGGCATGAGACATAAGAAGGAGGTAAGCAATAGAAAAATAAAGTTGCACGCTACAAATAGTTGTCTGCTGAATGATCGGTTTGTAACCACGTAATGACTCCCTTCTGAATTACGAACGCATCGTTAGAAAATGCGGTAATTCGCTACACGATAGGCTAATAGATAAGAAAGAGAAATGAATATAAAAGAGACGATAGATTTCAATAGGCCAACCGCTGTGGCGAATCCGAATTGCGCTTGCTGCACTCCCATGCGATAGACAAAGGTATCGATAATATCCGCGCTTTCATAGACCGGGGGACTATACAGATTAAAGATTTGTTCAAATCCTGCATTGAGTACATTCCCGATATTAAGCGTAAACATAAGCACGATAATCGGCATCATGCCAGGCAGCGTTACATGAAAGGTCTGTTTAATACGTCCTGCGCCGTCAATTTCTGCTGCCTCATAAAGCGATGGATTAATGCCCGTTAGCGCAGCCAGATAAACGATTGTACCAAATCCAAACTCCTTCCATACATCCGATGCGACCATTACATAGGGAAACCAATCATTGCTCCCTAAGAAAAAAATAGGCTTTATACCGAATAAGCCAAGCATTTGATTGAAAACGCCTGAGGATGGAGAGAAAACATCAACGATAATCCCGCTTAGCAGAACCCACGATAGAAAGTGCGGCAAGTAAACGAGCGTCTGGAACGTTCGTTTAATCCATTCTCTCCGCAGCTCATTAAGCAATATCGCAATCGTGATTGGCACAATCAGACCTGCTACGATTTTCATCACGGCAATATAGACGGTATTGAAGAAAATTCGCCCGATATCAGGATAATCGAGCAATAATTTAAAGTTTTTCAGTCCAATAAAGGGTGAGCCGAACAAGCCTTTGTTCGGTATATATTTCTGAAAAGCCATGATGATGCCTACCATTGGGACATAGCTAAAAATCAAAACCAAAACGATTCCCGGTATCAGCATCAGATGAAGAGGCCATTCCCGCTTCCACATCCGAGTTAATACATTCATGCCATTCACCTCGTTGTTTAAGGTTAATAAAAAGAGGGATTGTTTCGACCAATCCCTCCATTCATCCGCTTTGCGATTATTTCAGAGCCGCGTAAAATTCGTTCACTTCTTTAGTGATTTCATCGCCGCCAAGCTTTTTCCATTCTTCTACGAATTTATCAAATTCATCAACCGAAACTTGATTCATTATAATTTTGAAATAGACTTCGTCCCGCTTCTTGAGTAGAATTTCTTGTCTGTCTACCATGGTCGGAGTTGGCGCACCGTAAAATTTATTTTGCAAATATTGCTTATTTTTCTGGATGGTCGGCACATGTGAGAACGCGCCACCCGGACCTGAAATCAAATATTCCCACCACATGCTCGTGTCACCGTCAACATATTTCATTGCCCGCTCATACCGTGTTTTATGATCCTTCGTTACCAAAATGCTAGTATCTTTATTTGCAATCGCTTTTGGCAGTATTTCGCCGTTGTTATCCAATTGTTTACCTACGCGAAGCGGACTAAGCAGCCAGTAATTGTTGCCTTTCTCTTTCAAGTCTTTACCGAATTCATAAACCTTTTGCTCAGCAGTTGGATGATTGTCGACGGCAATCCAATGGTTCAACAATTTGATGACGCCTTCTGGATGCTTCGCTTTCTTCGAGATCACATAATATTCATCAACACCCAGACCGATTTGCGATAATGCCGGGTTGCTATCCACTGTAGGAATCGGGAATGCACCCCACTCCTGTACCACTTTTCCGTCCTTCACAGCACCTTTTACAAGCTGAGCTGGTGTCCATGATGCGCCATATACCATACCGATGCTATTGTTATAAATGAGTTCAGCAGCTTTCTCGACATCTTTCACAGCGAATTCTGGATCAAGCAGTCCTTTTTTGAACATATCCTGAAGAGCAGCGAGCGCTTCCTTTACTTGCGGCTGAATATCGCTATTAACCAAGCCGCCTTTGCCATCTTCGATCCAAATATTTTCATACGCATGATAGCCATTAAGGAATGCACGTAATCCGGTTACCCCTGTATCCAAAGTGAATGGATTTTTGCTCACGGCAAGACCATACGATGTACCTGTACCGCCAGGATCTTTGGCTTTAAAAGCCTCAGCTATAGCCATAAAATCTGCCATCGTCTTCGGTTCAGGCAAATTCAGCTCCTTCAACCAGTCCGTACGCACATACAAAAACTGATATTGGTACGGATTGTATGAGCTAGGAATACCCATCAGCTTATTGTCGAACATCGCTGTTTTCATCTGCATGCCGCCATCCATCGTCAAAAACTTCTTCGTTTCATCTGTGGCATGCTCGTCGTACACTTCCGTCAGATCCATGATCATATCCGCTTCGGTCAGCTCTTTCAATTGTGTTGCATTAACCAAAAGGAAATCGGGCAGGTCATTAGATGCGATCGTAATTTTTACCTTTTCCTTGAATTGACTCGTATCCGCTATCCACTTGTTCGTAATCTTAACGCCAATATCTTTCTCATATGCATCATAAACAGCGTTTTTCTCGAAGCTCTCGCCTTCATCAAACTTCAAATATTGATCGCTTGGCGAAACCGTTGAAACTTCAATCACTTCATTTCCTTTTTCAACGGCGGGTGTGTCTGTCGGTTTTTCTGGTTCATTCGTGTTTTTACCGCAACCGGTAACGGCCAAGCTAAGAACCAATGCGATGCTCAAGAGCGCCTTTCTTTTCTTCTTCATACTACCCCTCCACATGATCTTCATATTGATATTGCGGCTGCTTTCATGCAGCTTTCCTTCCTATTTCCAGTATAGAAAGATGAACAATCTTCATCCATATACTAGTCTTTACTTTCGTATACACCTCTTGACTCGAGCGAGCTCCAGCTTGTACCAAGCGATGCTGCGTCAATGATCTACTATAGAATAAAAAGGGTTGCGCTCCAAATAAAACCGTGATACTATTCTAATCATACAATTCCACTAGGAATAATATGGAAAACGACCGGACAGCCGGAGACATCGCTTAGCGATAGCTCCGGCTGTTTTTTTATACTCATTCAAGAAAGGAGAGCATCAACGATGGCAATTACAAGGAACACCCCCTCTGAAGGCGACACTTTCCCTGGCAGAACCTATGCTGAGGCGGTACTTGCGCCTGCCTATGAACAAGCCAAGAAAGAGCTTTTGCAACCGATGATTACGGTGCATAAAGCACATCTCATCATGCTGCTTGAGCAAGGTCTGCTCTCGAAAGAAGATGGCCATAAAATTGCAAAATCATTATTTACGATTGATTTGGAGCAGCTAAGCAGCGGAACCTATACCGGTCAATTTGAAGATTTGTTTTTTGAGGTGGAACACCAGCTGCTGGAATTATCAGGCGAAGCGTCAGGCAGCCTGCATCTGGCTCGCAGTCGCAATGACATGGGCATCGCCATATACCGGATAACTTTGCGAGAAAAACTGCTAAAAACGATCTCGTCTGCACTGGAGCTGCACGCTGACCTGCTCGCTTTTGCCAATAAACACACAGAAACGATTTTTATTGCCCATACGCATACCCAGCAAGCACAGCCGACGACAATCGCCCACTACATTGCGGCGGTAACGGACTCACTCGCAAGGGATATACGCAGACTACAGGCCGCGTATGCAAATTGTAATTTAAGCAGCATGGGAGCTGCCGCTCTGACAACGTCGGGTTTTGCTATCAGTCGCGAGCGCGTTGCGGAGCTGCTCGCTTTCGATGGACTGATTGAAAACTCTTATGACGCTGTAAGCGGCGCAGACTATGTAGGTGAGATCGCCGCTGTCATTTCGCTAGCCGCCATTAATCTCGGACGGTTTGCACAGGAGCTGCTGTTATGGTGCACACAGGAATTTGCGGTTGTCCAAATAGCTGCCCCATACGTCCAAATAAGTTCCATTATGCCGCAAAAAAGAAATCCCGTCTCTGTTGAACATATTCGTTCTCTCTTATCCAGCATTGCGGGTAACGCTCAGACTGTCATTACGATGATCCACAATACGCCTTTTGGCGATATTGTCGACACGGAGGACGATATGCAGCCCTACGCCTGGAAAAGCTTAGATACGCTTGAAGTCGTATATCGATTGTTGTCCAAGGTCATCTCAACCTTGCAATTAAACAAAGATGTCCTGCGGCAGCGCGCTGCTGCGAGCTTCGCAACCGTTACCGAGCTTGCGGACACAATCGTCAGAGATGAGGGATTATCCTTTCGCAAAGCGCATTCGATTGTAAGCAGACTCGTCACGCACGCCGCTGGGCAAGGAAATAAAGTAGGCGATCTGAACCTGCAAGCGCTAAACGAAGCTGCGATTCAAACCATTGGCATCCCTCTTGAGCTAAGTGACGAGCAGTTGAAGCAAGCACTGGATCCTGCCCATTTTGTAAACATTCGCAGTCTGCGCGGCGGGCCTAGTCCGGCTGAGATGCATCGGGCGCTTAATGTTCAGCAGAATAGGCTGTCTGAGCTAGAGCTATGGCTGGAGGAACGACAGTCTCGATTGGAAGCTGCTGCTAAGGACATTGATTTATTATTGACCGATTGGATTATCAAAGAATTAGGAATGGAGTGAGGTTATGTTTCGCAACCAATTTAAAGTGTTTGATGTTCACGGACATCTTCCTTACCGACTGCTGCTTGGCAATAACAAGCGACATGAATCCGTTTCTCGCTATGGTGCAGAAAGAAGTGAGCGAATGCGGCTCACTTGGGATTTTCCTGATGCAACGACTGCTGACAATACTAGTGAGGATGAAAACACTCCGTTAATTGACCGATGGGTGAAGGAGCTTGATAAGTACGGGATTGGGGGTCTCAACTTTCTCACCGCGCTTGATAATGACAATTTGGCCGATCATCTCGCCAGTCATCCGGATCGCTTTACCGGCTTTGCCCATCACTCCATCGAGGATGCCCAAGCGGAGGAAGAACTCCGAAGAGCAATCAATGAGCTTGGACTGAAGGGATATAAACTATTCGGACCGCTGACTTCTATCCCCTTTGATGATCCGTCCCTCACTCCCATATGGACTTTTCTCGCAGAGAAGAAGCTTCCTGTATTGATTCACTTCGGCTTGCTTGGCCATGCGGGAGGTATCGCACATCATCCGAATATAAGTCCGCTATCCATCTTCAATACCGCAAGAGAATATCCTGATATTCCGTTCATCATTCCTCACTTTGGAGCAGGTTATTTCCAGGAGCTGCTTCATCTGTGCTGGAGCTGTCCGAATGTATATGTCGATACTTCCGGCTCCAATCAGTGGATGCGCTGGATGCCCTATGAGCTAACCTTGGAATTCGCGCTGCGCAAAACCTATGAGCTGATCGGACCAGAACGAATTATTTTTGGAACGGATGCCAGCGGGTTCCCTCGAGGTTACCCTTATCGCTACCTGCAGGATCAGGTTCGCGCATGTCGCGAACTGCGATTCGGAGAGGACGATATCGAGAATATATTCGGCAATAATGCAAGGCGCCTGCTGGGCCTGGAGCTTCCTCTAAGCACAATATCGAAGAAGTCGGACATAGCGAGCCAAACATAAGCAGCACTTTTTTATAAAAAAAGGAGTGGATATGATTGATGAAAAAAAGTTGGATTTTTACAGTTACAGGCTCACTCATTCTCGCGCTTGCTGTTTCCGGCTGCGGCAGCAACAATCAAACGTCTGGCAACAAAGTAGCAAACAAAGAAACAGACAAAGCAACTGAAAAAGCAACAGATAACGAAACGGATAAAAAGGTAACGATTGAATATTGGCAATATGAATTCCCAGCCAAGGTTGAGCTGATCAATGAGCTGATAACGGAATTCCAAACGCTGCATCCGAACATTACCGTAAAACAAACCAACTTCCCTTATGACCAATACAATCAGAAGGTAGCAACGCTAGTGCCAGCTGGCAAAGGTCCAGATGTTATAAACCTTTATTATGGCTGGCTGCCTAAGTACGTCTCATCCGGTTATTTGCAGCCGCTGCCTGAGGATCATTTTCCAACCGCGGAAATTGAAAGCAACTTTTATCCGTTAGTTAGCGCCGCAAAAATCAACGGCTCCTATTACGCGATTCCTACCGCCGTACGCACACTCGCCTTGTTCTACAATAAAGATCTATTGTCCAAAGCCCAAATTACTGAGCTTCCTACAACGTGGGAGCAGCTCGTCGACGTATCCAAGAAGCTGACAGAAACAGATGCCAAAGGGCAGTTTGTCACTGAAGGGCTCGCATGGGAGCCTGGCGCGCAGCTGCACCACTGGTACCGAGATGGTCTGCTGCATCAAGCGGGTGGTCAGGACTTAAGCGATGATCGCCGTAAAATATTGTGGGCAGAAACACCGGCAGGTTTGGAGGCATTCCAATATTTAATCGATTTTGCAGTTAAGCATAAGGTTGGGATTAACGGATTTTATGAGAATGACAGCAATGCCTTCATGACCGGTCATGCGGCGATTAATATCGACGGTTCATTCCGACTCGGCTCCATTAAGAAAGACTTTCCAGATTTAAACTATGGTGTTGCACCTCTTCCATCCTACAAAACCAAGTCAGCGCCATCCTCCTTCTGGGCGAACGCGATTCCCAAAAATGTAGAAGGCGACAAGCTGAAGGCTGCTTCCGAATTTTTGGAGTTTCTAACGAGCAAAGAGGTTCAAGAAAAATGGGTTGAACAGATTGGTGAGCTTCCTGCGCAGAAAGCGGTTGCGACACAGGATAAATACGTAAACGATGAGAAGCTCGGACCTTTTATATCCCAATTGAACGATAGCCGGGCGCATTTCTTCATTGACGAAACACAGGAAAAAACATTGTTTGTTGATGCGACAAATGAAGTGCTGCTGAATAAAGTTCCTGTCGAGAAAGCCTTTCAAGACCTCGTAGCGAAAACGCAAAAGCTTTACGACGAATATTGGGCAGCTGTAGATAAAAAGTAATAGGGTAAGTACGGGTGCTCGACCTAGAGAGCGAGCACCCTTCTTGGATGAAATGGAGGTGAATTCCATTATGATCGCACATGCATTTAAGTTAACCGTACGCAAAAGCCGCGAGCTGCTTCTCACACGTTTATCCTACCGCACGCAGCGTAATTTGTTTATTTATATCACCCTCGGAATTCCTCTGCTTTATTTTTTGAGCACACGTTTGCTGCCAATCCTGTATGCCTTCAACGTGAGTTTGCGTGAATGGGATTTATTGTCCTCTAGCAAACCTTACGTTGGACTGGCGAATTTCAAAGCGCTATTTGTGGATCAAATCTTCCTCAAGTCGATCGTCAATACGTTCAAATTTGTTCTTATTGGTGTGCCGGGACAGCTGATCGTCGGGCTAATCGTCGCATTACTGCTCCACAATATACAACGTTTGCGCGGCCTGTTCCGCACCGTATACTTCATCCCTTACGTAACCAGCATCATCGCTGTCAGCTGGGTATTTCGCTGGATTCTTATGCGCAATGGCTGGCTAAACGAGATGCTTTTAAATCTAGGATTAGAACCGCAATTGTTTCTTCAATCGCCGCGCCAGGCGCTTTTTCTAATTACTTTAACGATGATTTGGCAAAGCACCGGCTTTCAAATGCTCATCTTTATGACAGGACTTGAAGCGATACCACGCATGTACTATGAGGCGGCAGCTATCGATGGCGCCAGTGCGTGGCGGAAATTTCGTCATATTACTCTTCCGCTGCTTAATCCGGTAATCGTATTTTCCGCAGTCATTGGAGTCATTTCTTATTTGCAATCGTTCGGACAGGTGCTGAGCATGACGAATGGAGGACCGTTAAACGCTACAACGACGATGGTGCTCCATATTTATAATTTGGCATTTCAGCAGTTTAAGATGGGCAGCGCCGCTGCTGCTACCGTTGTTTTATTCGTCGTCATTTTGGCGCTTACTCTGCTGCAATTAAAAGTGCTGAACAAAAAAGTAGAATATTGATGGGAGGACGAATAGATGAGCATACAAAACATTTACAAGAAACACAAAAACGCGAAGTCCCCCGCAGAGAGGCTGCGCTCACTTGTCATTTACTTGCTGCTAGCGCTCGGCGTCGGCATCATGTTGTTTCCGTTTTTATGGATGGTCGCTACATCCTTCAAGCTTCCTCAAGACGTCTACAATCTCCGCTTAATTCCTGAGACGATAACGTTTGACAACTACGCTTCTATTTTCAAGAAGGCACCCTTCGCAGAATGGATCAAAAATACGCTCATCATCTCTCTTATTGCAACATCCACTGTTCTAATCTTCGATACGGCGGCGGGCTACGTGCTCGCCAAATTTTCGTTCGCTGGCAAACAGCTTATCTTCCTGCTTATTATAAGCACCTTGATGGTTCCAACGGAAATGCTCATCATCCCATGGTATTTAATTGCGAATGATTTGGGTTGGTCCGACACTTATTGGGGCGTGCTTTTTCCCGGTATTATTACAGCCTTCGGCATCTTTCTCATGCGGCAATTTATGGACTCGATTCCTTCGGATTTACTGGATGCGGCTCGAATCGATGGACTTAATGAATGGCGTATTCTACTGCACATAGCGATTCCGCTAGTGAAGCCAGCTATTATAACCTTGATCATCCTTACGTTTATCGGGAACTGGAACCAGTTCATCTGGCCGCTCATCGTGCTGCAAACGGAGGAGAAATTTACGCTTCCAGTCGGGATCGTCTATTTTTCAAGCGAGCTGAAGGATACGAGCAATTGGATCTTAATTATGGCAGGAACAACGATCTCGATTGCACCGCTTATCATTATATTTCTTATTTTCCAGAAGCAAATCATCCGTGGCATAGCACTTAGCGGCATGAAATAAAGGGAGGTGATTCATATGGGCGAACCTAATCGCAGAATGATTTTAAACTTGTTTTTGCACAATGCGGGCGCTCACAAAGGGGCATGGCGCCATTCGAGTACGAAGCTGGATGAGATTCATGACGTCAGTCATTTCCTGCGGATGGCCAAAAAAGCAGAAGCCGCCCGAATTGACTCCCTATTTATCGCGGATGGTCTGTCTATTGAGGCAAAGGCCGTGCAGCATGGCCCGATCTTCGGCTTTGAGCCGCTGACTTTGTTATCTGCAATTGCGACCGTAACCGAGCGAATCGGCCTCATTGCTACCGTTTCTACGAGCTTCAACGAGCCCTATAACACAGCCAGAATATTCGCTTCTCTTGATCATATTAGCGGCGGTCGAGCTGGCTGGAACATTGTAACCACTGGAGTAGAACGCACTGCCTTCAACTTTGGACTGCAGCAATTGCCAGCTCATGCAGAACGTTATGAGCGAGCGCGGGAATTCACGGAAGTCGTCCTCAAATTATGGAGCAGCTGGGAAGAAGATGCGCTCGTTCAAGACAAAGCTTCAGGCGTGTATGCCGATGTCAACAAGGTTCATGATATACAGCACCAAGGGAATTATTATTCAGTTCGCGGCGCCCTCAACATTATGCGTCCCCCGCAAGGAAGGCCTCTGCTTATTCAAGCCGGAGCTTCAGAGGATGGCAGAAATTTAGCTGCTCAATATGCCGAGCTTATATTCACCGTCCAGAACTCCTTTGAAGATGCGCAGCTGTTTTATCAAGACATCAAAGCAAGAACAGCCGAAGCTGGACGATCCCCGCATGATATTAAAGTATTGCCGGGCATTCATGTTATTGTTGCTGAAACGGAGGCTGAAGCTCGTGAAATTGCGAGAGAACTCCAGCAGCTCGGCTCAATTGAACGTGCCGTCATGTCTCTTTCCAATCTGCTTGGCATCGATTTTTCGAGTTATGCACTGGATGATCCCTTCCCAAAGCTGCCTGATCCGGGTCAAATCAATGCGTATCAAACCTTCTATCAGATGGTGAAAAAGATTGTCGATAATGAACAGCTTACGCTCCGAGAGCTGCTCGAAAAATATTGGGTAGGCAACGGTCAGCTAAGCATTGCTGGTACACCTAACCAAGTAGCTGATATCATGGAGCATTGGTTCATAAACGGCGCTGCGGATGGCTTTAGCGTCATGCCCCAGCTCGCCTTCGGCGGCGTCGACGCCTTTCTTGATCTTGTCGTCCCCGAGCTTCAGCGCAGAGGTTTGTTTCCTACTCGCTATGCTGGTCAAAATCTGCGTGAAAACCTAGGGTTCAGCCCTTTATAACAAAAAGCGATTTGGAGGCTTCGCGCATGACGGAAACCATAGAATTACAATACCCCAATGAGCATCTACTGGTAGATGCTCATTGGCTTGAAATGCATCGACAAGAGCCGCACATCGTCCTATTAGATGTCAGAGCCACAGGCTATGAGATCGGTCACATTTCAGGCGCTTACTGGCTGGACGCCAAAGCATTAAAGGATAGTTCGCGTTACACTTTTGCTTCCGTGGATGCTCTTGAATACTTGCTTAAAAATGCTGGTGTAAGCAATGGTTCAACAATCGTTGTCTATGATGATGGAAGCGGTGTGTTAGCGACGCGCGTCTTTTATGTGCTGGAGTATTATGGTCTTAAGGATCGAGTGAAAATATTGAATGGCGGTTATGCAGCATGGGCTGCAGCCAGCCATGAGACAACAATTGAAGTGCCTCTTGCGGCAAAAGGAACGCTCACCCTATCTGCTGATGCTAAGCTGGTTGTTACGAAGGAAGCCATTCAAGCAGGGCTGGACAACTGCATTCTTGTCGATACGCGTTCAGCCTTGGAGTATTCCGGAGCAGAACAGCGCTCGAATCGTAAGGGCGGACATATATCTGGCGCGATTCATAAAGAATGGAATGATTCCCTTGGAAGGGCAGATCAAGAGGGTGTTGTGCGATTCAAGGCTTATCCAGACTTAAAGCAGCAATTTGAAACTCTTGGCATTGACCCTGCAAAAACAATCATGCCTTATTGCCAGACGAATCAACGCGGTGCGCATACTTATTTCACTTTACGATTAATGGGATATCATCATATTCGCCCCTATGAAGGCTCTTGGGATGAATGGGGAAACGATGAGCATACAGTAGTTATCCAATCGAGCTCCTCATTGCCTAGCCTATCTAACTCGTAAGCTTGCCTAAATAGAATGAAAGGGCTGTGCCTAAGTCATCACTGACCATGCACAGCCCTTTTTGGTTTGAATAGCTTACTCCGCTTTCTCCTCAGGAGGCAGCAGGATGATCTTGCCTTCTCCAAGCTCTACGCGCAGCTTATTGGAGTTTTTTACGCCTATTGATTCCAAATAGTTGGAAGGCACCTGCAATCGACCCGCTTTATCGAGCACCGCATACTCTACATGCGTGCCATCCTCATCCTCCTGCTCAAGCTCCGCCAGCTCTTCGGCATATGAGCGTTTGCGCAGCATTTCGGATGAAATTTTGCCGTCTCGGATTGCCGCTACACGATCAACCTTCTTGGCAAGCTCTGGATCATGCGTAACGATAACAACAGTAATGCCGATCGTTCGATTCAGTTCACGGAATAAGTCCAAAATCTGATTGGCCATTCGTGAGTCTACCGAACCCGTCGGCTCATCGGCAAGAAGCAGCTTAGGATGATTTGCAAGGGCAATAGCGATTGCTACGCGCTGCTGTTCTCCCCCTGACAATTCGTAAAGCTTATTTGAAGCACGGTGGCTTAAGCCAACTGCATCCAGCAGCTCCTTCGCTCTCCAGCGCTTGCGACTGCCTGTTAGCAAAATCGGAAGCTCCACATTTTCAAGAGCTGTTAAATAAGGAATCAAGTTTCTCGCATTATTTTGCCAGACGAAGCCTACGCTCTCGCGCTTGTAACGAACGAAGTCACGCTCCTTAAACTTCAGCATATCTCTTCCGTCAACGGTCAGCTTGCCTGCTGTTGGACGGTCCAAGCCGCCAAGCATATTCAGCAGCGTTGATTTGCCGCTACCGCTGTTGCCAATGATGGCCATCAGCTCGCCGCTTTCAATTTGAAGATCGAGGCCTTGCAGGGCGAATACCTCTAGGTCGGCTGTTTTGTATATTTTGACAAGCCCTTCGCAATGAATCATCCGTCAATCCTCCCCTAGCTTGATCGCTTGATGAATACGCAGTCGCGACAGCATGTAGGCTAATATGCCAAGTCCAACGACTAACATGAAGCCGACTAGCACGTAGATGCGTACCAAATCCGTCGCATCAAACATGACTTTGAATGGCGGTACAAGGCTGCTTGGATTAAAAGCAATTTGGAAGTTAGGCACATATAATCGACTTGCGATATTGCCGACACCTATTCCGATTAGAACAGCAACACCTGATGTCAGCAGCTGTTCAACCCCAAGCATTCCAATGAGCTGCCTTAGCGATAAGCCAATGGCACGCAAAATACCATTTTGCAAGGTTCGGCCTCGCAATGATAATACCCAATACAATAGAAACCCGATAAAGCTAACAAGAATCGACAATACAAAACCTAACGTCAAAATACCGTTTAAAGCCATAAGGAACGGATCATTTTTGGCATTCACCAGTTCCTCTCTCGTATTGACGATATTCGTAATCGGAAGCTTCGATTCCTTAAGCGCTTCGTAAAACTCAGAAGTACTGACCTCCGGCTTCAGTTTAAGCCAGACATCGTACGGCTCAAGCGCAAGCTGAACCTGAATGCGCGGCAAATGGCCGACGATCAGCATTGGAGCTCTGCCCCCTGAAGATTCTTCACTGACATCCACGCTGCCTACGGCAGGATTCGGATTGAAGGTTGGGAAATAATCAATGATGCCATACACCTTGAACGGCTGCTGCGGCACGTCGCTCCAGCCTACCCAAATCGTGTCGCCTGGTTTTACTTTATTCTGATCCGCTAACGTTCTTGAGATGAGAACCGCCTGCGGATCACCTGCGAGCAGGTTTAAATAATCATTAAGCGGATAGTTAAGCAAGCTGTCACGGAACCAGGTTGTTTCACCGAATTCATCCGAATCAATACCAATTAAAGTTGCAGGACCATTACTTTCATTTACGCTAAAGGATACTTCTTTCTTGAATACTTTAGCCGCTTGCTCTACACCTTTAATCGCTTTGAAGGGCTCGAATGCCGGCTCCAAGTAATGGACAGGCGCCAACATAGCTAAATCCTGTGTCGGAGAAGTCGGCGCTCCCGGAGGCGGAGGCGGCGGTGCATCGTTCATCCACTCTGTGGTCAATACAACCTCTGCGCCATTGCTATACCTGATTCGATCCTCTGTGTTATTGTTGATCGTTCTTGCTGCTGATGCACTAAATACGCCAGTAGCTATCGTCATAATAAGAAAAATCATCAAAAATTGATACTGCGAGCTGGAACGTCCAACCTGTATTAATGTTGCATATATGGAAGGCGGCCACCATTTCTTGCCGATCCAATATACGAGTCTAAGAATCCATGGATACAAACGAAGCAAGAGCAGACCCGCACCCATAATAAACAAAGCAGGTACAACAAACTGCAACGGATCAATGTTTAGATCATCGGCATTTAGTCCCAAGCTTTGCAAATCAGCCAGCCTTTTTCGGAACGTGTATAAACCATAGATAGCTAGCGCTAATGCAATCACATCAAGAAACATTTTGTGCCATAACGGTGATTTCAAAAGTCTTGCCAACTGCTGCTTATGACCTACAATGGAGACGCGAGTAGCCATAATGATAGGAATCATCATAATGACAAAACAGACGCCAGAAGCAATCGCTCCATAACGATAGGACTCTTCCGTAAGTCTGACTGGCAACCGAACGCGCTGTACAAATTCAAGGAAACCATTTGATGCACCAAGCATCTCGGTCAGTATGACGCCAAGCAAGGGGCCAACACCAAATGCGATGCCGCATAAAATAATGCCTTCTACCGCATAAGAGCTGATGACCTGCCAACGCGCAGCTCCTCTGCTTCGCAGGACAGCAATCTCATTTTTTTGCCGATCTGCGATAAGATTCGATACCATGAACATGTAAAAACCGAGCATAATCAATACAGGAACATTAAGCGACCACATGAGCGTCTTCAGCTGTTCTGCCCGTACTAAATATTTCGAAATCGTTTCAAGAGCAGGTGTCTCTGACACCGCCTGATACATCGTTACACTATTCAACATGACGTTGCGAATTTTATTGGTTGTCTGAATGAAGTCATCCACCAAGCTCAGTTCAAGCTTAGAATAGTCCAATACAAAAAACCAACCTACGGACGCAACCGGAATTCGGCTTTCCTGCATGAGCTGCTGTTTAGCGATTTTCTCACTAATGATAAAGCTTGTGCTTAGCTCGCTCAGATCCGTATCTCTGAAATAAGGATCATCGTCCTGCTTTTTCTTGAACACACCTACTGGCTTAAACGTTATTTCCCCGGCAATTTTATCGTCGTTGACAAAAAACTTCGTGTCCAGAACCGTTTTGAACTGTACAAGACTTCGTTCTGTAACAAGTACTTCATAAACGCCATCCACCGGCTGCTCCTCTGCCGGCATTCTGCCGTCCGTCAGCGTAATATGCTCTTCAAGATCAGAGAAGGAGCGCAGTGACATCGTCTTGAGATTTTTTTTGGTATCTGGCTCTGGATCATTCTCCGGCCTGATCTTCATCGATTTGGATTGCAAATCAACGATAAGCTCCTGAACCGGTATGCCAAAGTTTATTTGTGCTTGCTCACGTATATAGCGGTCCACTTTTGTATAAATCTTATTTATTTGCTCCGGCGTTTCTTTCGTGTAAAAAAGTTTATTGTATTGATTGCCCGGATATATACCCCGCTCGCTCTGCATGGTCTCTAAATCTTTGACCAGCATCCTCGATAAAATGGCCTCCGAATAAATCGGCATGCTGCTTACTAAGGCTACGGACATGACCAAGCCAATAAATAAGCTCCCGACCAACCATTTGTTTTGCACCATTTTGCGAATAATCATAATAAACAAAGCCACTTCAAAACCTCCCAAGCGTAAACGATTGATAACCTTCCTAATGGAACTAGATGATGTCATCATTCGTTCTATACAGGCTCATACCTTAATTATTGAAGTACAACAATCGCGCCTTCTTCCAAGCCCTTCGTAATTTCAATTTCCGTCGAGCCTTTAATTCCGGTTTCAATATCGATCTCACGAATTTTATTGCCGTCCTCAAGCGTTCTTACAAATGTTCTGCCTAGGAAGCTGCGCACGCCGCTGCGTGGAATCTTGAGTATGTCATCACGCTGCTGCAAAATAATTTTGACATCAGCAAACGCTCCGATTGTTGCGTCTCCAGGCACTTTCGGTACTTCAATGAACAAAGTCTTTGAGTAACGCTCTTGAAGCTGTTGGTTCAAAGTAGCAGGAGCGGATGATGGTGTCTGAACAACTTTACCTTTTATTTCTTCGGATCCAAAGGTAACCATCGCCGGAAAGCCAACGTCAACGCTGCTAATTTCCGCACCTGATTCAACCCGGAGCGCCAAACGCAGCTTTGATGGATCGGATATAACAACAAGTGTCTGGTAGGGCTCGACAAAATCGCCTTCATCCAGATCCTCAACGAAAGTCACTTGGCCGTTCATTTCGGCAACAAGCTGCTTGCTGTTGAATGTCGCCGTCAAACGATCCAGTTTTAATTGCTCAATCTCCATTTGGAGCTTTGCTATATCAATAACATCATTGTCACCGCCTAGTTTGGCTTGTTTAAATGCAAGCTTAGCTTTGGCAAATGCAAGCTGCTGTTCCTTTAATTGAACGTCCAGTCCATCTACATTAAGCTGAACTAAGACATCACCTTTTTTCACTTGCGCTCCTGAAGCAACCATCATCTTCGCAATGCGGCCGCCTTGACCTTTAAACTGTGCGATCTCCGACTGCGTTGACTCCAGGCTTCCGCTTCCTTTGATTTCTTGTGTGATTGTCCCCTTCTCGACCGTTACCGTCCGGTAATTTTCTTGCGCCGGCTTAACAAGAGGCGGCTTTAAGGCGGCCTCCTCAGCAGGAAGCAAGGAGCACCCTGTTAGTGAAGCGCTAAGAAGCAGCGCGAATGACCAGCCGAGTATCGGCTTAAGCTTTTGCGACAATTTGTCCATCCTCCAATTCATAAACATGGTCAACAATTTCCATTATTGCAGGATCATGTGTCGTCATGATGATCGTCATTCCTGCCATTTCTACTAGATCGCGAAACACTTTCATGATTTGCAATCCTGTCCGGCTATCCAGTTCAGCAGTAGGCTCATCTGCCAGCAGCAGCTTCGGCTTATGGGCTATTGCCCGCGCAATTGCCGTTCGCTGCTGCTCCCCGCCCGATAGCTCGAACGGCCGATGATGCATGCGGCTTTTTAAACCGACCTGCTCCAAAGCGTCAACAGCTGCTTCCTTGCGGCCGTTAGCTGGCATACCAGAAACTCTTAATATAAACTCCACGTTCTCATAGGCAGACATAAGTGGAATGAGTGCAAATGATTGAAAAATAAGTCCCATTTCCTTGCGGCGTACCATATCTCTCTCCTGATTCGACATCGCCGTCAAATCGCGTCCAGCAAAAGTAATATTCCCTTCGGTTGGACGGTCCAGTGCGCTTAGCAAGTTAATAAGCGTCGTTTTACCAGAACCCGATCTTCCTTTAAAAGCAATAAGCTTGCCGGACGGTATCGACAAATCAACACCCTTTAATACGTTAACTGCACCGCTTCCACGTCCAAAAGTCCTTTTTAAAGCGCTTGCATGAATAATATCATTTGTGATTGGCAGCATCTAGTAGTAGACCTCCATTTCCAATAAATCAATTACCCTTGTATCTTTTTCCATTTTAACCTTGTCCATCTTGTTGCACAAGAAATAAAAAACCTAACAAACTCTAATGTAAGAGTTTGATAGGTTTACTTGTTTCTATATATCAAGTTTTAAGAAAAAAATGACTGCGGTAACCGTGACTATACTTAAAATGGTAGAAATAAAAACAGATTGCGAGGCAAACTCTGGCTCGTTGTCGAACTCTACAGCCAGCAGCACACTGCTGAGCGAGGTGGGGACAGACGATGACACGATTAGTGCTGCTGCCGTCAGCTTGTCGAGTCCCATTAGCCAGACGATCAGCCACGCGAGCAAAGGACCGGCGATTAGTCGGAGTATGCCCGATATACTTACATCTATGAGGAGTGATCGCTTTATTTTCCATTCCATATTGCCAAGCTGTACACCAAGCGTAATAAGCGCAGTTCCGATAAACGCTGCCGATAAATAACCGATCGGCGTAGCTATCGGCTGCGGGATGGTAACATCCAGCCCCCTAAGTAGGAAGGCAAGCGGAATGACATAAATAATCGGCATAGAAATGATTGTCCGCCAAATCGCCCGCATATCGGCTTTGTGTGCATTGACGTTATAAATGCCATAGGTATTTGGTATAAGCGATTGCATCATCATAATCAGTACTTGAATCGCGAGCGTTTTCTCGTTGCCGGCAAAAGCAAGCTGATTGAGCGGTATGCCGTAATTTGCGCTGTTATAGAACAAGACGCTGTTGCGCATCGCACTTTTCATGCTTGGTTGATACCCTCTAATTCTGATAACCATTTCAACGATTAAATATTGAGTAACCATAAACAGCACAAAAAACAATAAAATTCTCCCGACTACTTGGGCAGAGATATCCGTTTTATATAGAAGGTCGAACATAACAGCAGGAGAAAATAAATAAAAATTCAGCTTGGACAACGTTTTAATATCCAGCTTGAATGCTCTTTGAATCATAATGCCAAGCCCAATCATGATGGCCATCGGAAGCACGTTTGTCATTAAAATGTGAAAGAAAATACTCATTACTGCATCTGCTTCTTTCTATTATATAGTGTGAGATATGGCCATGACTGCGACTAGGATCGCTTCACTCATTTTAATAGGTTCCTGCAAGATTAGGCAAGCATTCATATGGAGCTCGTTGTTGCAATCATTCGCTGCGCGTCTACACATAAACAAGAGAGGACAGCTACTGGCTGCTAAGCCATTAGTTGTCCTCTCTAAACGCTCACGTTTCTAAAGCTGCTGCTCCTGTTGATACAGCACCGTTGACAAGTACCGCTCCCCGTTGCTTGGAATGACCGCAACCACTCGCTTGCCGGTGCCTAACTTCTGAGCCAGCTGAATAGCCGCATAAATAGCCGCACCTGAGGAAATACCGCCTAAAATGCCTTCCTCCTTAGCTACTCTCCTCGCAGTCTCGAATGCATCATCATTGCTCACTTGAATAATTTCGTTATAAATATTGGAGTCCAAAATCGAAGGGACAAAACCTGCGCCAATCCCTTGGATTTTGTGCAAACCCGGAGAGCCGCCAGATAGAACCGGCGATGAGGACGGCTCTACAGCCACAATCTGAATTTGAGGGAAACGTTCTCGCAATACTTCGCCAGCGCCCGTAATCGTACCTCCCGTCCCTACTCCCGCCACGAAGCCGTCCAGCTTGCCATCAAGCGACTCCACGGCTCTGACAATTTCAGGGCCAGTCGTTTCCCGATGAATTTTCACATTTGCTGGATTATCGAACTGTAGCGCCGGAAAATAATTGGGGTGTTTCTCTTGCAGCTCCTTCGCTGTACGAATCGCTCCCTTCATGCCCTCAGCTCCGGGTGTAAGCACCAATTCCGCACCGTATGCCCGCAGCAAGGTCCGTCGCTCCAAGCTCATCGTCTCCGGCATAACAAGAACCGCTTTATAGCCTCTAGCCGCTGCTACCAATGCGATTCCAATGCCCGTATTGCCGCTTGTCGCTTCAATGATCGTATCGCCCGGCTTCAGCTTCCCTTCACGCTCCGCCTCTTCAATGATGCTGATTGCAATTCGATCCTTTACACTGCTGCCCGGATTAAAAAATTCCAGCTTCAAGTAAATTTCCGCACTTCCAGCCGGCACGACTCTGTTCAATCGAACCAGAGGCGTATTTCCTATCAAATCCGTAATATGATTGACGACGTGACTCATTTTATCAACCTCCTATATGATGAATGGCCTAGCGGCTTGTGCCGAAATGAGTAAGGGTGACACGAAAAAGGATTTATACTGCAATATTGCCCTGCGAATGCTCATACAACTCTTTATAATGTCCATCATGCTCGAGCAGCTCTTGATGATTGCCCTGCTCTACGATTTCACCATGGCTCATAACAATGATCCGATCAGCCTGCATGATAGTCGACAGTCGATGCGCGATAACAATTGTCGTCCTATCCTGCGATACGATCTGAAGTGCATTTTGGATCAATTGTTCCGTATGAGAATCCAAATTCGCACTCGCCTCATCCAAAATAAGCACCTTAGGCTTGAATACAATAATTCTCGCAAAAGAAATCAGCTGCCGCTCGCCTGCCGATAAACCGCTGCCACGTTCTGACAACTTTGTATCGTACCCGTCCTTCAGCTTATGAATAATCGTATCCGCACCTACAAATTCGCAGGCGCGAATAACCTCCTCGCGAGAAATCGTCTCATCAAACATTCTTATATTTTCGATGATGCTTCCCGAATAAAGATAAGGCTCCTGCTGTACCAGACCGACTAGGCGATGAAGGATCGCTTGCGGTATATCTCTTACGTCTGTCTCATCGATCCTTATGTTGCCTTCCTTCACATCATAGAATCTGCATAATAAGCTGATCAGCGAGCTTTTGCCCGCTCCCGTCGTACCCACGACGCCAATCATCTCGCCCGAATGGATATGCAAATCCAAATCTTTGATGATCGGTATTCCTTCCTCATAAGAGAAGGAGATCCGATTAAAATCGATCTGCCCCTTCACCTGCTCTAAGCTCAAAGTAGATAGGGACGCCTGACGTTCATCTGCCTCTTCATCACTATCCGCCTTTAACATTTCAAGCGAATCATGCTCACGATCTGTAATGTCCGGCTTATTCGCAAATACGCTCCAAATCCTCGTAACTGCGACAGTCGCAGACTGCAATGTATTCCATTGCTGTGTGATCGTATTAATGGGCTGAAAAAACTGGCGGATATACGTAATAAACGCATACAAAACGCCGAATTCCAGCTGCTGACCAAGCACCGCATTTCCGCCGATCCATGTAACAAATGCAATCGATAAATTGCTCAAAATATCAAAGGTTCGGCCAAATACGACATTCGTCCGAATTTCTCGAAGATTCGCCCGGAAATATAAGCTGTTTCGTTCATTGAACTGCTTCTCTTGCTCCTTCTGCTGATGAAACACTTGTACAAGGTTCATGCCCGACAGGTTCTCAGCAACAAACGCCACGAGCCGTGATAATCTCGTTCTGGCAAGTTGATAGGTCGTGCGCATAAAAGAACGGAAAGCAATCGCAATCGCCCATATAATCGGCAGTAAAATCAAACAATAAAGTGCTAACGTCGTGTCTAGCTGAAACATCATCACCATAATAAAAATGAGCGTAAGTCCATCCCTGAACAGGCTGAGCAGCACCTGATTAAAAAACTGGTTCAGCGCCTCCGTATCGCTTGAGACATGAGTGATTAAGCTGCCGCTCGACATCCGGTCGAAATACCGCATAGACTGCTTCAAAATATGACCAAACAGCTGTTTGCGAATGCGCGATACGATGCTTTGCCCAATATTTTGAAGCAGATTGTTTTGCAAATAAGTAAACAGCAGGCTGGATAGGGATAAACCCAAGTAAATGAAACAAATGGTAAGTAAACCTTTGTAATCATTTTTGCCGGATAATAAATTGTCATCGATCGCTATTTTCATTAAGAAGGGCTGGAGCAAGTCAGATAAAATCGCGATTAACGTACAACAAAACACACCAATAAATGCCCATATATGAGGTCTCGCATAACCGGATAATGTGCGAAAGGCCGAGACATATTCCGGCTTCTGCTCCGGCTGATTCGGATCACCCTTCTGATCTGCCTGCCAATTATGAATGGCTTGTGCCGGTCGCATGTTGACTCCCCTCCTCCTGTATCGCATGAAGCGTCGCATAGAGTCCTTGCTGCGCGAGCAGCTCCACATGAGTGCCCCGCTGCACAATCAAGCCGTCATCGAGCACTATAATTTCATCCGCATGCTTGATTGCACTAATTCGGTGCGCAATAATGATTGTCGTTTTGTTATGTCTTTCGGTTTGGATCGCTTCTATAATATCTTTCTCTGTCACAGCATCTACTGCACTAACACTATCGTCTAAAATCATAATCGGAGCACTCTTTATCATTCCGCGAGCAAGGCTTGTGCGCTGACGCTGGCCGCCGGATAAGGTTAAACCGCGCTCGCCAAGTCTCGTTTCAAACTGATCAGGCAGCTCAGCGATATTATTGTAAATTTGAGCATGTTTCGCAGCTTGCACAACCGTTTCAAGCTCATGCTCTCGATTAGAGAAAGCAATGTTCTCTCTGATCGTTGTGCTGAACAAAAATCCGTCCTGCGGCACGTAGGCAACTTGGGTTCGCAAGCTTTCAAGCGTCATGCCTCGTACGTCTGTATCCCCATACATGATGGTCTCAGGAGGTGGGTCGTAGGTGCGAAGCAGAAGCTTCATTAATGTTGTTTTGCCGCTTCCGGTCCGACCGATTATGCCAAGCGTCGTGCCTGGTTTAACGTTCAGGTTGATGTTTTTCAGAACTGGATTGGACAATGGGTCGTAAGAAAAGGATAGATTACGAATCGTAATGCCTGCGTTCATCAGATTTATTTCCTTAGCGCCCGGAAGCTCCATAATTTCGGTTTGCTGCGACAATAAGCCGTTTAATCGCTCAAGTGAAGCGCGGGAACGCTGAATGGAATTAATGACATTGCCGATCTGCTGGAGCGGATTCATCAGCATTCTAATGTAGAGCGTTAAGGCAACGAAGTTGCCGAGTGTAATTTGCTTCATAATCGTCATGTAACCACCAAATGCAAGCGCCACGATTAAGGCAATTGCTCCTAGAAACGGAATCAAAGCTTGGAAAAAAGATGAAACGCGCACCAATCGCAATTGGTTGAACCTAATTTGATCCACCGTTTTGCCGAAGCGCTCATTCATGATATCTTCGACCGCAAATTTTTTCGTTACACGAATGCCGCCGAATTGCTCCTCCGCCGTCTCTGTCATCTGGCCGAGTGCTTCTTGCACCTCAAGCGACCTTTTTCTAATAATAGGCCCAAGATATACAACGATAATAGGGATAAGCAGCAGCGGAAATATCGAAGCCAGAATCAAATAATAAGGGATATGGCTAATGAGCATCATCGTTACGGCCGCTATAAACAGCATCGACGCATTTGCTGTTGCATTGACCCCCATCGAAATGGATTCCCGTACCGCTGTGACGTCATTCATAAAGTAGCTGAGCAGCTTGCCTACACCATTTTTGGAATAAAACCGTTCACCCATCTGTGTAAAATGCTTGAACAGTCCTCTCCGAACGAGAAATTCAAACTTTCTTCCCACATACATAACCAAATACATCGCAATGCCGTTAAACAGCACATGACCAACACCAATAAGAAGCAGCAATAAACTGTAATCTACAATCAACTCACTTGTTAAGCCGCCGATTTGCAGTTTATCCGTGAATTGTCCCAGTACCTTTGGAAAAAAAACGTTGATCAAGTTAGAAATCAAATGGAAAAAGAGTGAGAACAGGTAAATATACCACGTTTTCCGAAAAAAATCGGTCAATAACCTTTTTGATTTCAAGTAGCGACCACTTCCTATTTTGCAAAATTATTGTTCTGAAACATCCTTTTGCGGAAATTGCAGCTCATAGAGCTGACTATAACGGCCTTGATGATCCAACAGCTCATCATGGGTTCCATGCTCAACGATCTCTCCTTGCTCCAGCACATAAATCCGATCCGCCTTCTGAATCGTAGAGAGACGATGCGCGATGACGAGACAAGTACGCCCTTCCAGCAATTGCGCTAGCGCATCTTGAATGTGCTGCTCTGATTCCGTATCAAGTGAAGCTGTAGCCTCATCCAAAATAATGATGCGCGGGTTTTTCAAAATCGCCCGTGCAATGGAAAGACGCTGCTTTTGTCCGCCTGACAGCTTGACGCCGCGCTCGCCAATTTGCGTCTCATAGCCTTGCGGAAACGATTCAATAAAACCAGCAGCATTCGCCGCTGTAGCCGCAGCGAAAACCTCCTTATCCGTCGCATGTAGATTGCCATACCGGATGTTCTCTTCTATAGAGCCGTTGAACAACACGATATCCTGTGATACGATGCCGATTTGTTCCCTAAGAGAAGCAATCGTTATATCCTTTAAGGAATAACCGTCAATCGTTATTTCGCCAGACTGAGGTTCATAAAATCTAGCGATGAGATGAGCGATTGTTGTTTTGCCAGAGCCCGAAGATCCGACAAGCGCAGTCACCTTGCCCGCCTCGAGCTCCAATTGAAAATCGTTTAACACGGTCGAATCCGTCGAATAAGCAAAATCAATGTGATCAAAAACAATATGCCCGCTCACCGGCGGAAGCTTCACTGCTCCTTTCTTCTCAATGATTTCGGCCTCCGTGTTCATAACCTCCATAATGCGTTCATAAGCAGCAGCCGATTGCTGAATCGTATTAATAATGCGGCTGAAGTGACGAACTGGGTTTTGCAGCAGTCTGAGGTAAGCTATAAAAGCAACGATTGTACCCACTGTCATTTGTTCCTTCATCGCAAGCCATGCTCCAAAAACAAGGACGATTGCAAGGCCAAGGAAATTAAGAAAATCAATAATAGGTTCATAAGCGGCTCGCAGGCGAGTCACCTGAATATTCGCATCCATATTTTTCTGCGTTCGCTCAGAGAATCGTTCGGACTCGTAGGTCTCGGCAGTAAACGCTTTAATAAGACGGATGCCGGTTAGTGTATTTTGTAAATGATCGCTAACATCAGCCACCGATTCCTGCACCGTTCGGAACGAGGAGCGCATTCTTTTGCTGAAAAATCTAGTCGTCAGAATCATAAACGGGAAGGTCGCAAGCAGCATTAGCGTCAGCTTCCAATCGATCCACAGCATATAAACTGCAATCGCCGTGAAGGTGAAAAAATCAGTAAACAGCTGCATCATGCTGGAGGAAATCATTTGCTGAAGGATGCTTACGTCGTTCGTGACCCGAGACATCAAATCACCAGTCCGGTTACGGTCAAAAAAAGCAACGTCCAAACTTTGCATATGGCGGTACAAATCGTTTCGCAAATTGTAAAGCACCTTTTGACCGATAGACGCCATAAGGGAAGTACTACAATAACGCAGAGCCCCTAGCGCCACCGCTGCTCCCATGACACCGCCGCCTATAAGCAGCAGTTTATTAAAGAGCTTATTCGGAATAATGTGGTCAATCGTCAGTCTCGTAAGCTGCGGAACGATAAATTCAAGCAGCGATATAGCGATAACACAGGCAACTGCTGCAATCAAAGCGGGCAATTGCGTCCGCGCATGCGCATATATTCTTATAAACATGCTGTAAATACTGGCTGGCTTTACCTTCTCACCTGTCCCGAATTTTCTCATGCCGCCCATTCCTGCCCCGCCTCGAAATGCCGGTGCTGAATTGTGCTGCTCTCTCATATCGCGCCGCCTTCTCTGCAGTCACTTTCGGGTTCCGTTGTGATTTGGCGAAGCGATACTCGAAGGCCATCTAAGATGGTGCGCAGCTGCGCAGCTTTGCTCGCATCAGTGACAGCCGCTCGTTCTGCAGCCTTCAGCAAATGCAGCAATTCCTTGCCAGCAGGCGTTAATCGCCGGTTCGGCTTTCTTCTCTCAAAGGGAGCACCTTCCTCATCCGCGTCACCCTGCTCAGGACGTTCCATTCCCGTTGCAGCATTATCGTTCTCCTCCAGCAAATAAGCTCTGCCTTCATCTGTAATCTCAAATACTTTTTTGCCATCCTGCTTGGAGGACTCAACAAATCCTTGATCCCGCAGCATTTGCAACGTTGGATAGATGGAGCCTGCGCTCGGTTTATATGTGCCTCCTGATTGCTCCTCAAGCGCCTTCATCATTTGATAGCCGTGCATGCCTTCCTGTTCGAGCAGCGCAAGCAACGCATATTTAACTCCGCCGCGGCTGAAAAAACGTCTGCCCGAGCCGTTTCCCTCTCTTTCATTCGCATGATGCAAAAACAATTGTTCCTCTGGCTGCCAATCTTTCGTCATAGTGTAATCTCCTTCGTTAACGATATATCGTATTAATTTACATATTATACGATATATCGTTAACTGGCAATTACTTCTTGCGATTTCATGACAAAGTCCAGTAACGAGATGCTCTTTACTGGACTTTGCTCATTTTTGGCCAGGGAGGATTAGAATGAACCTCGTGTAGATACAGGGCCGTTATCGATAACCGCTGCAATACGCTCAATTGTCTGATTATCAAGCACCACTCCAGATGCCTTCACGTTCTCTTCAACTTGTTCCGGGCGGCTGGCGCCAATCAAAGCACTGGACACATTCGGCTGGCGCAATATCCAAGCGAGCGACAGCTGACCCACCGTCAGATCAAGCTCGGATGCGATTTCCTTCAGCAGCTCAACCTTTGCCAGCTTCTCCTCCGTTATGCGGTTTTTAAAGTTTTCTTGCTTTGCAGCACGCGACTCATCAGGTACTTGATGATTGGATGTATATTTCCCTGTGAGCAGCCCTTGCGCAAGCGGCGAGAATACGACCTGACCGAAGCCTTTTTTGGAGCCGTGTGGAATAATTTCCTTCTCAATGTAGCGTTCAAACAAATGATAGATCGGCTGGTTCACGACAATTCGATCAAGTAAATATTTGTCTGCTATCGCAAGCGCCTCCGTAATTTGAGCAGCTGTCCATTCACTTACACCTACATAATGAACCTTGCCCTGGCGAATCAAATCTTCAAAGGCGCGCAGCGTTTCCTCAAGCGGCGTCTCATGGTCAAAGCGATGGCTGTAAAACACATCCACGTACTCGAGTCCAAGTCTCTTCAAGCTTGCATTTGCCGACTCGATGACATGTTTGCGAGAGAGCCCGCGGTCATTTGGTCCATCGCCAATTTTTCCATAGACCTTGGTCGCCAGCACGTAGGATTCACGGGGGTACTCACGCAGCGTTTCTCCGACGAGCTTCTCAGCCTCACCCTTCGCATAGACATTCGCTGTATCAAAAAAATTAATGCCGAGGTCATACGCCGTTTGAATCGACTTTACCGCGTTTTCACGCTCTACATAACCGCCGTATGTCAGCCAGCTTCCGAGACTAATTTCACTAACCTTTAAACCGCTTGCACCTAAGTTTCGATATTGGACCGACATATTAACTACCTCCTCATTTTTTACAAAACATATTTTGGCTAATACTGAAGTTTTCCCGTTGAAAAGTGGAAGAGTTGAACCGTTATCCTTTGATCTTTTGCGCTTCTCTGTTCAATGCCCATATGGCTTTATGCTTGTTTTCAGGTTTTGCCAGTCCTAGATTGTCTCTGAGTGTCTTGCCCTCATAGGCCGTACGATAGAGTCCACGGTTTTGCAGCTCAGGAATAACCTTATCGACAAACGTTTCAAAACCGCTGTAATAAATATGCGGCAAAATATTAAAGCCGTCCGCGCCGTTATTTCTAATCCAGCTTTCAATGAAATCAGCCGTTTGCAGTACAGAACCAGTAAACGACACATGACCATGACCGGCTGCGCTTCGAGCTAGAAACTGCCGAATCGTCATTTTGTCTCGTACCGCGGCATCCACTACCACCTCCTGACGGCTTGTAATGCCTGTCGTTATCGTTCCGTATGGTTTTGCTTTGTCGACGGGAACAAGACTATCGAGCGGATACTCCGACAAATCAACCGTAAAATAGTTCGAGAGCCGCTTTAGCGCTTGCTTCGTATTCAGCAGCCCATTAAATTCCGCTTCGATATCATGGGCTTCCGCTTCCGTATCGGCCACGATGGGACAGAGTCCCGGCATAATGAGCAGCTGTTCCGGAGTCCTTCCATGCTTGTGCAATCTTGCTTTCACATCCGTATAAAAGGATTGCGCCGCACCTAAAGTCTGCTGCGCAGTAAAAATGACATCCGCCGTTTTGGCTGCAAGCTCTTTGCCGCTTTCCGAGGAACCTGCTTGCACGAGAACGGGATACCCTTGTGGCGGGCGAGGTATGTTGAGCGGCCCTTTTACGGTGTGGTATTTGCCTTTGAAGTTAATTTCGTACACCTTGCTCGTATCCAGCGCAACTTCCGCCATTCGGTCATAAATAAGTGCATCCTCTTCCCAGCTGTCCCAAAGCTGCTTCGTCACCTCGACGAATTCATCACCAATCTCATATCGCTTCTGCACGTCGGGATGCTCGGGTTTATTGAAGTTGTCTGCATCGGCTTGCGAATGCCCTGTTACAATATTCCACGCCGCCCTACCCTTGCTGATATGATCAAGCGAAGCGAACTTTCGCGCTACATGGTACGGATCGTTATAGGTTGTGCTGACTGTCGCGATAAGTCCAACATGCTTAGTCAGCGCGGCCAGACCGGAGAGAAGCGTGAACGGCTCCAATCTTCTGCCAAGACCGGAATAGTTGTCTGCGGTGAATAAGGAATCAAACAGTCCTCTCTCCGCTATGCGTGCAATGTTCGCATAATATTCCAAATCCAAATCTTCCTTTGGACTGGAGTCCGGGTGCTTCCATGCTGCCGAATGATGGCCTGCTCCTCGCATAAACACGTTAAAATGTGCCTTCTTGTCCCGCTTCGTTTCGCTCATTTGTCATCCCCCATTTTCAGTTCATTATGAAAACACTTTAAGTTCAATGTTGATTGTCAGGCTTCGTTTCTTCACCACGCTATTCGGTGCCACTTGAGTACTTATCAGGAATTTCTCCTGTTAATTCAGCGGAATTCGAAGAGAAAATGGATTTAACAGGAATTTCTCCTGTTAATTTAGGCATTTGCTGATAAAACCGCTTATATCTGCCCACTTAACAGGAACTTTTCCTTTTAATTGAGTCCTATTTGAATAATTCGAAAAATTAGCTAGAGTTTTTCCCGTTAGATAAATAAAAAAGATAAGATTCCAAATAAAATGAGTCTAACTAACAAAAAAGAGACTTAGCTTATCGTCAGCTAAATCTCCGGTGGTCCGGTCGGATTATATTTTATTAAATTGGTTCATTTTAGCTTGAATCCTTGACCTACAAGGAAATCATGCAAATGATCGCGCAGCCGGTCTGACTTGAACCTTCTAAGCATTTCACGCGACCATCTCGTCTCCTGCTCCCCGCCTTTGCGCGAAGCGTAATATTCCCGAGTGATTGAATCGTAAGCAATGATTTCATCCTCCAACCCGCTCTGCTTATATGTTTCTTGATGATAGACAGCTGCGAGCGGCAATCTTGGACGAATATCAGGTTCTTGATCAGGAACGCCTACACACATGCCAAACACCGGATAGACAAGCTCAGGCAGTTCAAGCAATTCAGTTATTTCTTTAGGATTATTGCGAATCCCTCCGATATAGACGATCCCATAGCCGAGCGACTCCGCAGCGATTGCCGCATTTTGGGCAGCCAACGTTACGTCTATTGTTCCAAGCAGAAACAGCTCGGCATTCTGACGCAGCTCCACATCTTCATGCAGCCTTGCAGCCAATCTGATTTTATTTAGATCTGCGCACCAGATGAGAAACACCGGACTTTCAACGATTTGCTGCTGATTGCCGGCAAGCTCCGCAAATTTCCGCTTCCGCTCGGGGTCCTTAACAGCGATCACGCTGTACGCTTGGATATTGGATGAGGTGGAGGCTGCTTGCGCGGCCAACAAAATTTGTTCCAAATCACGCTCGGGTATAGCCGTATCTTTATATTTACGGATGGAGCGATGTTTTTTTAACAATGCAATAACTTCATTCATTATTTTGCCTCCTCTTCATGAATTCGTTCATTTTAATCATTTTTACATAAAAAAACCGGAGACACAGATACACTGTTGTCTCCGGTTATCCGGTAGAACTATAATCCCGATAATTCAAACTGTTTTAGTATGAAAAATGTACTGAAAATTTATCACGTAATGATTTATTTGTCAATCCTCATCGTTAGACGCCAAACGACTAAGCAAAACTCTAAATATCATTTTTGAAAAAAAGAGTATTGCATTACCGACTATTCTTAGTATAATGCTCGGTATAAATACACAAACAAATCCATAGGAGGTGAAATCCGTGGTTGATCTTATTATCATTGGCGCAGGCCCCTACGGAATCTCACTTGCCGCTCATGCAGCAGCAAGGGGGATGTCATACGTTATTTTGGGCAAGCCTATGTTTTTCTGGAAGGAGCAAATGCCTCAAAATATGTTCATACGTACCCACCCCCGGTATATCAGCCTCTCCGATAAGGATGACGTTTTTACCATCGAACGTTTTGGCCGCGAAACGGGAGTCGAATTGCAAATCCCTTTCCCTCGTCCGTATTTTGTCGATTACGCCTTATGGTTCGCTAAACAAACAGGGGTATCCTTCACGCCTGAGCTTGTTTCGCAGCTTCATTATTCATCCACAGGCTTTAGCGCAGCAACACATGACGGCAAGCTGTATCAAGCGAAAAATATCGTCATCGCAACCGGATTACAGCATTATAGCTACATTCCGCCCGTATTGCGTGCTCTTCCCCCGCAGCTCCTCTCTCATACCTTTGCGCTTCGCGATTTTAAACCCTACGCAGGCAAGAAGGTCGCAGTTATCGGCAGCGGACAAAGCGCTTGGGAAGCTGCAGCTCTGCTGCATATGGCCGGAAGCGAGGTAGAGCTGTTGTTCCGGCGTGATGCCGTCCACTATTCCAGCGACGATAATGTGGTATCGGGCCAGAAGCTGATCGACTCCGCTGAACAGTTCTATCAGTTGCCTGCCGAGCTCAAGCAAGAACGGCGAAATGCACCGCGCCAGGGCAGCGTCGCCCCCTTCCTAAAGCCCTACGTTGAAGGAAAACTCCCCCTCACTGGAGGCGCAGCTATTAATCATGCAGAAGCAACAAGCGATGGCCAAGTGCTGCTCACGCTGGGAAGCAGACAAACTCGCCTCGTCGATCATGTCATTGCCGCTACCGGATACCAGATCAATCTCGATCAAGTGCCATTTTTGCCATCCTATCTACTGCAGCTTATCGAGAGGGAACCGGATTCCTTCGCTAACTTTCCTCTGCTTAGCGCTCAATTTGAAAGCAGCATACCTGGACTCTACTTTGCCGGCCCACTAGCCGCCTATACACATGGACCCGCTTTCGGCTTCGTAGCAGGCTTGCGCCAAGCATGCCGATCCATTATTCCTCATATCCAGCAGCATACCTAATAAAAGCAGGAGCAAGTGATTTTAACATTCGCTTGCTCCGTCGCTTGCCTCTTTTACCACATGTAAGTCAGCTAAGAAAAACAGCACAAAACAAAGGGGCCGCATTTTTCGCTGCACCTTTGCTCTGGCTCTCTAAGCTACTTGTCTCCTATCGTCGTTCTAAGCGTTTCAACATCTTTGTTAATTGCCTCGGTCGCTTTTCGAATCGCAGAATTCACATCTAACCCATTGATAGCTAGATCCTCAGCCGCCTCAGTCAATCTTGTCGTTATTTCCAGCTCATAAGGATGGACGTAATGCTCCTGCAGCGGCTCCCCGATAAATACGTTTTGCACAGCCTTCCCCTGCAGCACCGGGATGTCCAGCCCATATTCCTTCTCTAGCTCTGGATTTATAACAGCCGGTACCCTGCCATTCCGAGCCAAAATTCGCTGACCCTCATCCGATAAAATTTCAGCAATGACCTGGAAGGCTTCGTCTTTATGCTTGCTCTGGCTGTTCACAGATAACGAATGGATTTGAGCTTCTCTAGTTTTGCCTAGCTGGTCGCTAAAGTTTGGAGCCGGTGCGAAGTCCCAGTTAAACTCTACACCCTGCTGGCGCAACTCCTCTAACGGGCCAATCATGTTAGCCAGCCAAGTCACCCGCATGCCGATAACCTGATCCTTCATAAATTGATCGCGTCCCCAGTTCCATGTATGGTCTGGCGTTACGTAACCAGGAATTTCAAAGATGCGCTTGTTAAGCTCAAACACGCGCAGCCAATCAGGCGTATCTAAAGCCGCGTTTCCTGTATCATGATCGACGTATGGCAGACCTAACCCTTTCGCTAAACCTGTCAGGTTGTCAACCGAGAGGCCGATATATTGTACCCCATTCTCCGTGCGGGTCAGCTTCGCTGCAATGTCCAGCACCTCATCCCAGGTCAGCTGTTTTTCTGTAGGATACGGAACACCAAACTTATCAAAAATATCTTTATTATAGTAGAGGATATGCTGATTGGAGTTAAACGGAATCGCATAGATTTCGCCTCCCTTGTCTTTCGTTATATCTTTGATATAGTCATACAAAATCGGTTTGATCCGGCTCTCATCGAATTGATGGCGTTTAATGAGCTCTCTCAAATCCTCATAGGCGCCCGTTCGGATAATACGCTGATGGGAGGACGATGAGGAATAGATGATATCCGGAACATGCGTAGAAAGTACTTCTTCATTCGTTGTTGTAGCCGCCGGCGTTATTCGTTCAATGGTTACATTCGGATATTTCTTCTTAATCGGGTCAGCGATGAGCGTATTAAACTCCACATCGGGAAAAGTGCCGCTCGTACTGAAAAAAGTTAATGTGAGCGGCTCATCGCCAAGCTTTTTGAAATCCGCTTTTTCCGTTTCGGCTGCGTTCGTTTCTTGCTGCTTGTTTGCTTTGCTCTCATCCTTATTAGCCGGTGTATTATCCTTACTGGCACAAGCCGCCAATACAGCAAATAACATTAAAATAATCATGCCTATCGTAAGCTTTTTCTTCATTACATTTTCTCTCCTCGATTATGAGGTGCAGCTGTGTCGTTTCACATTCAACAAGCTCTCGCTCAGTCTTTTAATGTATAGCTCTACTCGCATGGCGAGCATTGGCTGGCCGTCTTAATCCAAGATGCTCCCGCAAGCTCGTTCCATCGTATTCCGTCCGAAACAATCCGCGATTTTGCAGCTCTGGAATCACCTTATCTACAAATTGCGTAAGGCCGCTCGGGAAAATCTGAGGCATGACGTTGAACCCATCGGCAGCGCCGTTAACGAACCAGTCTTCGATGATGTCTGCAAGCTGAAGAGGTGTACCCGTAAACGTAAAATGCCCTCTCGCTCCTGCAAGACGATTAATCAATTGTTTCAGCGTTAACTGCTCGTGGCGGACGAGATCCAATATGAGCTGATGCCTGCTCTTATTGCCATTCACCTCATCCGTTTCACGGACACCCTCCAAAGAAAGCGGCTTATCGAGCGGATGCTCGGATAAATCAATGCCTAATCGCTCCGATAGCTGTCTAACTACGCCGTCTTTATTTACATAATCGAATAATTCGCTCTCGATTTCTCTCGCTTCCTCCACCGTGTCTGCCAAAATCGGGCTAATGCCCGGCAAGATCTTCAGCTGGTCAGCCTCTCTCCCATACTTCGGCAGTCTTGATTTCACATCCTTATAAAACTGCTGAGCACTTTCAATGCTTTGATGCGCGGTAAAAATAACTTCCGCTGCCTTTGCTGCAAATTCCTTGCCGCTCTCCGAGGACCCCGCTTGCACCAATACAGGATAACCCTGCGGCGGCCTTGCGATATTAAGAGGTCCCTTCACCGAATAATATTTCCCCTTAAAATCAATCGTATGGACTTTGTCTTTATGAATACGGGTTCCCACCGTTTTATCATTAATAACCGCCTCGTCCTCCCAGCTATCCCACAGCTGCTTGACAATCTCTACAAATTCATCCGCTTCCTCATAGCGCAGCGAATGATCTGGGTGCTCTTCTCTCCCGAAATTGTGCGCGGCGGACCCAGCACCCGTAACGATGTTCCAGCCTGCTCTTCCTCTGCTTATATGATCCAAGGATGCAAATTTCCGCGCTACATGGAAAGGTTCGTTATAGGTGGTGCCAACGGTAGCAATTAAGCCGATATGTTTCGTTCTGCTTGCCAGTGCAGCAAGCTCCGTGAACGGCTCCAGCTTGTTGGAGCGGCCGGAATAGCCGTCTGCCAGAAACACCGAATCCATAAAGCCGCGTTCAGCTGTCTGAACCATTTGCAGCACATGCTCGAAATCAAGGTTGCGGCTCGGCTCCGCCTCCGGGAGCCGCCATGAGGCTTCATGGTGGCCGGTTCCGAACAAAAAGGCGTTGAGATTTAATTTACGCGTGGATTCCCCCATAGTTAATTCCTCCCATTGTCTGCTTATTGGCCGATCGTCGTTTTTAAGGTCTCCACATCTTTATTAATCGCGTCCGTTGCTTTGCGTATAGCCGAATTGACGTCTAGACCATGAATCGCGAGGTCTTCAGCTGCTTCCGTAAGCCGTATCGTAATACTCGACTCATAAGGATGAATGAAATGCTCTTGAATGGGCTTCCCAATAAAAACATTCTGAACGGTTTTGCCTTGCAGAACTGGTATTTCTAAGCCGTAATCCTTCTCCAATTCCGGATTGATAATAGCTGGAACACGCCCATTCTTAGCAACAATCCGCTGCCCCTCATCCGATAAAATTTCCGCAATCACTTGAAATGCTTCATCTTGATGTGGGCTTTGGCTATTGATAGCTATCGAGTGGATTTGCGCTTCTCTTGTATTGCCAAGCTGATCGCTGAAGTTTGGCGCCGGCGCGATATCCCAGTTGAACTCCACACCCTGTTGGCGCAGCTCCTCAAGCGGACCAACCATATTGGCCAGCCAGGATACCCGTATCGCAATGTTTTGATCCTTCATGAAATGATCGCGGGTCCAGTTCCAAGTGCCGTCTTGCGCCACATAACCTGGAATTTCAAAAATCTTTTTCTGCAGCTCGAATACGCGAAGCCATTCCGGCGTATCTAGCGCAGCCTGCCCCGTCTCCCGGTTCAAATAAGGAATGCCAAGCGATTTACCCAAACCAGTTAAATTGTCTACAACAAGCCCGATATATTGAATGCCGTTTTCTGTTCTGGTCAGCTTCGTGCCAAGCTCGACCGCTTCATCCCATGTCAACTGCTTCTCCGTTGGATAGGGAACGCCGAATTTATCAAAAATATCTTTGTTATAATACAAAACATGCTGATTGATATTGAATGGGAGCGCGAGAACCGCATCGCCATTGCCCTTCGTTATGTCCTTGATATAGTCGTAGCCAATCGGTTTGAGACGGCTCTCGTCAAAATGATGTTTTTTTATGAGCTCTCTCAAATCCTGATATACACCCGTCCGAATAACCCGCTGCTGCACACTGCCAAATATAATGTCCGGCACATGTGTGGACAGCACCTCCTCCGGAGTCGTCGTCGCGGCTGGCGTAATTCGTTCAATGGTTACGTTCGGATACTTCGCATGAATAGGACCTGCGATCATCGCTTCGAATTCCACGTCCGTAAAAGTAGCGCCAGTGGAATAAAACGATAATTTTAGCGGCTCATCCCCAAGCTTCTTGAAATCAGCGGTTTCGGTCGCACTGTTCGTTGCATCCTTCTTACCCGATGCAGCATTCTGCTTTGCAGGTGCATTATTGTCTCCCCCACATGCGGAGATCGATGCTGCAAGAATAAATATCGCGATAACAGCCCCTAGTTTCTTCATCCTATACCCTCTCCTTTCTATCATTTAATTATATTTGTTGAAAATAGCGCGTATTGGCGGGACGCTGGAGCCCTAAACTCTCACGAAGCGTCTTGCCTTCATATTCGGTACGGAACAGTCCTCGGTTTTGCAGTTCTGGAATGACCTTGTCTACAAAGGTCTCAAGTCCCGTAGGAAAGAGCTGCGGCAGCACATTGAAGCCATCAGCCGCATGGTTTCTAAACCATTTTTCAATAAAATCTGCGGTTTGAAGAACAGACCCGGTAAACGTGATATGCCCATGTCCTCCATTGCTGCGATAGAGAAGCTGGCGAATCGTAAAATTTTCTCTGCGCGCCGCATCGATGATAACTTCCTGCCTGCTGCGAATGCCGTTGAATTCCTCAGCAGGTTTTGCTTTATCGAGCGGCACCGGCGCATCCAGCGGATAATCATTCAAATTCACCGTGAACCGCTCCGATAAGCTATCGAGCGCACGCCTTGTATCCACAAAAGCATGCAGCTCCTCCTCAATCTCGCGCGCTTCCGCTTCCGTATCAGCCACAATTGGAGCCAGCCCTGGCAAAATAACAAGTTCGTCAACGGTTCTCCCATACTTCGCTAAGCGTGATTTCACATCGTAGTAGAAGACACGGCCTGCATCGAACGTTTGCTGCGCGGTAAAAATAACCTCCGCCGTTTTGGCTGCCAGCTCCTTGCCTTGCTCGGAGGAGCCTGCCTGCACCAGCACCGGATAACCTTGCGGCGGACGCGGGATATTGAGCGGTCCCTTCACCGAATAGGTATGTCCTTTGAAGTTGATCTCGTGCACCTTATTTGCATCCAGCAATTTACCCGCCTTTTTATCGAAGATAAGGGCGTCGTCCTCCCAGCTGTCCCACAGCTGCTTCACCACCTCGACGAACTCCTCGCCCGTCTCGTAGCGCTGCGCATGCTCTGGATGTTCGTCTCTGCTAAAATTATGAGCAGCTGAGCCCGCTCCCGTAACGATATTCCAGCCAGCCCTGCCGCCGCTTATATGATCCAGCGATGCGAATTGCCTTGCGACATGGAACGGATCGTTATATACGGTCCCCACTGTGGCAATCAAGCCGATATGCTCGGTTACAGAGGCAAGTGCTGCGAGCAGCGTGAACGGCTCCAGCTTGCTGCCGCCGCCTGCATATCCATCCGCTAAAAATACGGAATCCAGCTTGCCTCGCTCAGCAATTCGAGCAAGCTGTCCTAAGTAATCAATGTCCAGCTCCAAATCCGGTCGCGCTTCAGGATGCCGCCATGCTCCCGCATGATGGCCTGTCGCTCTTAAAAAAACGTTCAAATGAACCTTACGATTAGATTCGCTCATTAGGAATACACCTCTTCTTCCGTTTTTTTGGCATGCCTGCTATTTGCCGGTCTCACTAAACCTAGATTTCCGCGCAGCGTTTGCTCCTCGTAAGAGGTGCGGAACAATCCTCGATTTTGCAACTCAGGTATGACTTTATCGACAAAGCGCCCCAACCCGCTTGGATACAGCTGCGGCATGACATTAAAGCCATCGGCCGCTCCATTCTTGAACCACTTTTCAATGACATCTGCCAGCTGCAACGGTGTACCCGTAAAAGTAAAATGTCCCCTTGCCCCCGCCAAACGATTAATTAACTGTCTAAGTGTAGGCCGCTCACGCTCTACTAAATCCAAAATAAGCTGGTGACGGCTCTTCATGCCGCTTACCTGATCTGTCGTTTGTACGCCATCCAGATTGACAAGGTTATCAAGTGAATGATTGGATAAATCAACACCTAAGCGAGCGGATAACCGCTTAATCGCTCCTTCATGATCGATAAGCTCATACAGCTCATTCTCCAGATCCTGTGCCTCTGCTTCTGTATCCGCCAATATAGGACTGAGTCCGGGCAATATTTTCAGCTGATCCGTTGTCCGCCCGAACCTCGCCAAACGTGACTTCACGTCCCTATAGAAAGCAGCCGCCTCCTCGAAGGTCAGTTGAGCAGTAAAGATCACCTCCGCCAGCTTAGCGGCAAATTCCTTGCCCGTCTCAGAGGAGCCAGCCTGAACGAGTACGGGATATCCTTGCGGCGGTCGCGCGATGTTCAGCGGTCCCTTTACTTTGAAATGCTTCCCAGCATAATCAATCGTATGAACCTTGGCCTCATCGATAAGAACGCCGCTTATCTTGTCATTTTGCAGCGCGTCGTCCTCCCAGCTGTCCCACAGCTGCTTGACAATCTCTACAAACTCCTCCGCTGATTCATAACGATCATGATGCTCCGGATGTTGTTCCCTGCTGAACTGCTCCGCAGCCGGTCCCGCTCCCGTCACGATATTCCAGCCTGCGCGCCCCTTGCTGATATGGTCTAAGGAAGCAAACTTCCGGGCGATATGAAAGGGTTGATTGTAAGTGGTTTCCACCGTTGCAATTAAACCGATATGTTTCGTCGCTGCTGCTAATGCTGCCAGCATGGTGAATGGCTCGAGCGATCCTGCTCCAGCCCAGTAGCCATCCGCTAGAAATACAGAATCAAGCAAACCTCGTTCGGCAATTTGAGTCAGCTTCAAGTAGTGCTTAATATCAACGCCTCGCTCCGGCTGCGTATCCGCATGCCGCCACGATGCTTCATGATGGCCTGATGCTGCCAGAAACGCATTAAGATTTAGTTTTCTTTCCGATCCACTCATCGCACGACTCCCCTTAAGTCATTTTCAAATCAAATGCAATTGTTCTAAAAAAAAATAGCCAGAGCTGCCCTAAGGCAATCTCCGGCTATCCGGTCGATCATTTCCAATTAAGTCAATTGGTTTTATAAGGATTATAGTAAGTGCTAAGAATTTATCATCTCAATCGCATAATGTCAACGGTTTTTTCGTTTCACTATTCTACTAATCCCGTCCGTTCAACCCCTTCAATAAACCATCGCTGAGCGAACAAATACACGACAAGCAGCGGCATAATAATTAGGAAAGAGGCCGCCATCTTGATCGCTTCGGCATAAACCGTAATCTCTCCCGCTCCTTCAGCCAGCTTCATCTCGCCAGCCATTCTTGCCAGCGTAATGGAGAGAGGTACGTTTTCCGCAGTAAACATAAAGAGTGACGGAAAGTAAAAATCATTCCAGTTCCAGACGAAAGAAAATAGTACGACCACAACGGTAGCCGACCTCGATATCGGAAACATGACGCGAAAGAACAAGCGAAAAGGGCCTGCTCCGTCCATTCGTGCTGCCTCGTCCAGCTCTTTGGGCAGTGTGGAGTAGAAGGATCGATAAATAATAACGAACATCGCTCCTTTCAAGCCATGGCCAAATAAAGCGGGGACAACCATCGGCAAAAACGTGTTCAGCCAGCCAAACTCTTTAAAGAGCATGATCGATGGTAGAATCGTAATTTGGGGCGGCATAATAAATGTAAACAACAGCAGAGCTCCCCATACTTTTTTGAAGGGGAACTCCAGCCTTGCGAACGCATAACCGGCAATTGCACAGGAGAATACCTGCAGCACCGCTACGGAAGAGGCGAGCGAGACGCTGATGAGGAAGCTCTTCGTGTAATTCAGCATTTCGCTCGCTTGCTGCAGATGCCCCAAAAATATTGACCGCGGCACCCAAATAACGGTTGGGTCAAGAATGTTTCTTGCATCCTTCACCATCGTCGTCACCATGTATAGAATCGGCTTCATATAGATGAAGGCAACGTTGATCAGAATAATATAAACAAATAGCTTGAAGAGAATGCCCTTATCAATTTCTGCTCCAAGCAGCCGGTATTTGAGACCAATTAAACTTCTTCGAAGCTTCTCATCGCTATATAGGTTAGCCGCAATCTCATTTCCTTTTTTTACAATTTTCACGAACACTCACCTCTCTTTCACACTTATCGTTTTCCTGAAAGCGACTTATCCACTCGGCTGTATAGCAATAAGGTCAAGAGTACGAAGGTTAGGATGATCAAAAAATAAATCCATGCCAAAGCGCTGGAGCTGCCATAATTGCTCGTGTTCACTCGGCTGACAATCGGATTGGACGGGAAGGTGAATAAATCGACTACCGTGTACATTAAGTTCAAGAAAATATAAGGGACAAGTCCGGGCAGCGTTATTTTCCAAAACGTATTCCATGGTCCTGAGCCGTCAATACGGGAAGCCTCGTACACAGATGCCGGCAGCGTCTGGCGTCCCGCGAGAAAAATGAGGATTTGCACGCCTGAATACCAGAGAACAAGCACAAATGAGCTCATGACCTTTTGAATCGGAGCCGCCCATGATCCCGGAACATATTCACGTAAATAATAGTCGATACGCAGCGTCTCCATAATGCTAAGGGAACCTTCACCCTGCGCAATAAATTCCTGCACAATCTGGCCGGAGGAGAAAATAACAGGCAAAAAGAAGATGACCCGAAACAGCGTTCTGCCTGGAAAACGCAAGTTGAGCAAGATGGCAACAAACAGCGAAAAGACAAGAATGATGGGGATCATCATGGCTGACTCCCTTAGAAACGGGAACAGCTCCTCATATAGCAAGCTTCCATTCGCAATCAATATTTCCCGGTAATGGCTGAGACCAATAAACGTATAGTTGACGCTGCTCACCGTAATTTTCACCTGATGAAAGCTCATATACAGCGAATAGCCGAGCGGGAACGCCACAAAAACGAGGAAGCCAAACACCCAAGGTGCGATAAATAGGGAGCCTTCGAGCTTCCTAACCGTCGTATGATCCAGCTTGCGACTCCATCTCATGGCTTCGTTCCTCCTTTTATGACGACAAAGTCTTTTGCTGGAACGATGACCCCATCCTTGCTGTAATCGGTCTGATTATAGTTGACGATGATCCGATAATCGCTGCCGTACTCTGTTTCCTTCACGTTTGGAGCAAGCGTACGATGTCCCGTAATAAACTGCTCCTGCACGGCTGCAAGCGCCTCATTTGTTTTGGCATATTCAGCACTTAGATCGTCTATCCATTCTTTATAGTTCAAGCTGTAATACCAGTAGGAATAGGAATTCTTCAAATCTGCTGCCTTGTCTCCGCTAAGCACATACGCAGGGTATGCTCCATATTCAATGCTGCGGAGCAGCTCATCATCGAACTCATCACGCAAATTAGACCATTCCAGCGAATACGTACGCAAGCCGTGGAGAACGATTTGGGCAAAAGGAATGGCTTCACTGATGAAGACGTCATACGAATAATCTGCGGTTAGGCGGTGGACATGGTCGATTTGGGCTAGCGCATAGAAATTCACATTATTCGCCACAAGCGACCCGAGTGCTTCCTTGCTTTTGATCAAAATGCTGCGCTGTATATCGACAACCTCTGCTCTGCTCGCCAGGTATCGGCTATTGAAATCCGTATTGACCTGCTTGCCGATGCCATCCTCGAAATAGATGCCGTCTGCTCCCAAGCTCTTATAGCTGTTCAAATCAGCCGAGACCACCTTCTCATAAAACCTCGGGCTCACAAACTTCGCAGCGTCCTGATCCTCGTTTTCCTTTTCCTCCAGCACCGTTCCTGCCAAATTGCGCAAGCCGTCGCGTCTCCACCAGAACCGATCATCGCCATTCGTATTGAGCGTATAATTAGCGGTCAAATAAACAGGAATATCCAAGGTATGAGCGAAGGAGATAAAGCTTTTCATCCCTTTGTTTCCACCTAATCGCTTATCTACAGGAAAGTAGCCGCCATGTGTGCTGTAACCGTCCTGCTGCCACCCTGAGAATTGAATTTGCAGATGCTGAATACCGCTATTATAAATAGAACGAACAAGCTCGGTTGCCTCTTCTGTCGTAGTCGCTTTTAAATAAGAATCTGCAAAAAGCCCCTTCTCGATGTCTGCGCCTACAATATCCACAAACAACGGAATGTCTTTTTTGTTTGTTTCAAGCGGTTTTACACCTTGCTCTTGAATCAAATAATTGCGATAAACCTCCGCCATGCCAACATAATCACTTTTCTTAGGGGACAGTGGATAATAACGCGTTGAGCGAGCATTCATAATAAACTTATCGCCGCTATACGTATAAAAACCTTCCCCGGTGCTCTTGCTTACACTTTGGAAAAACCGTTTGCGATACTGCCATTCGGTCGTCACCCAGTTCGAGCGGCCCACCGCGCCTGACGGCGCTGCATAAACATTCGCGAACGCCTCCCCTTCGGAAATGATCGCAACAAAAGCCTGATCCCCTGACTTTAAGCCGAATACAGGCATCGTGATCCCCTGTCTGCCCGTATTTTCGTTGTAATAGGAAAGATCCTGTCCATAGATACTCTCATTGTAGGTCAACTGCTGCATCAAACGATCTGCCTTAAAATTGATCAACGAACCGGAACCGTCCGGCAGCAAAAGGTAACCCTCTTGGCCAGCAGACGGTTGTGCCCCAAACAAAGGGTAAAGCTTAATATTCAATAAACTTAAAGCGCCCTCGACGATTCCCTCATCCAAGATTCTCGTCTCTACATAGTCCTTGTGCAGACGTACCTCAATTGGAATTTTCAATTGCACCTTCGGCAGCGCGAAGGTGACCGAGAATCCGTTCTCCGTAGCCTGGAAGTTTTCCAAGTAGCCTTGGCTATCGATTAAACCGCCAGTTACAGAGGAGGATTTGTAGTTTTTTGCATTTACGTATTCAATGATGACCGGAGAAGTTAAATTATTTTTCCACGTATTCGGTACCGTTTCTTCTTCCCAATACCTGGGCTCTGGATAAGAACGCCATATCTTCCCTGTTGCTTTATTGATCACTTGGAAGTGAGCAGATGTCTTATCTACAAGCAGCTTTAATTGGTCTGATTCTGCGATTTGCTCGAAATTTGCTTCAACTGGCAAACCTGCCTTATAGGGAACGGCGCCTTTCGTTTCAAACTGGTTTGAAACATTTACTGCCAAGGCAGCAGGCTTCCCCCATAACCCAACCGCCACAAGAGCAAACCATCCTATCCCGGTCAGCAAAACAGCAAAGAGCAGCAGCTTCATAACGAGCTTTAGGTTTATTTTGCGTACAGTCATCGGATGATCACCTCCTGATATAAGGAATTAATAAAGTTGACCAATTCTATGCTTAGGCTAATTAAGATGAAAATTAGAATGACAATAATCGCGAGCGCAAGCAACGATAAGAGGATGATAAAAATAGCTTCGATGAAGGTATAGTTGTGTATGCCTTGCACCATCCATATGAACAGGAACACTACCCATAAAACGATGAACAGCTTCAAAAAATTGAAGATCGCCAGCTCGTTTAAGGTCAGCACATTGGAAAGCAAAGTTACAGGTATACCAATGAGAATAATCGGAAATAAGGCGTAGCAACTACCATAAAATACGTCTCGGAACCGTCCCTCACCTCTAAGAAGCGAGCTGATTAAATAGTTCGAGACAACAAAGCCCAACCATATCAAGGTAAATTGAATCGTAATGGGAAATAGATCAATACCGACATGCACGGCCGGATTGAAGACAAAGCCTGTGCCTGCCTGTATATACCCGTACGATGCTAGTGCAAATATGAATATCATTGTGCTGCTTAACCATCCTGCCTTGTATTCGTACCGAATGGCATAGAAGCCGTCTACAGGATGCTTTATTAAATAGAACATATGCTGCAGCTGTTCAAGAATCGGATGCCTAGCACTGCGTTTAGCTGTCCCTTTGCCTTTGAAGCGAAGCTTTTTGGATAGAACTTTCCATAGAAGATACACGATGCCGAGCACAAGCGCCACATTCATGAGGACGCCAAAGTGCTTCTGGAACCACGTCAACCGATTTTGCCAAAAGGATTCTGAATAGCCGCCTACTACGCCCGCCTGATAAAACAGCTGCTCCGATCTTGCGTACTCCTCTTTTTTGTAGGCAGCCTTCGCCAAACCAATCAGTGCCGGTGTATATTGTGCATGTAGCCGATGAACCTCGCTCCAGAGTGGCTCGCTCTGCTCGTATCTGCCTTCTTGCGTTAATTGATTCGCTTCATGGACGAGTTGGCCGAACTCAGACAACCGCAGCACTTGGATAAAATTATTAACGCTGTCCAGCACGAGCAGCTCACCCTTTGAATTGCTCGCAATGGCTGCTGGCGCTTTGACGATTCCTGTCTTGGATGTAGCGGTAATGACATCCCCGCCCCAGAAAAACAACAGATTGCCATTCGAATCATATTGGCTAATCATATTGCCTACAGAGTCGATCACCGTAAAGTTGCCGGCAGCATCCACCGTAATATCATTGAGCTGAGGACTTACGCTCTGCTTGGATCTGTGAAATACCTCTCCGTAAGAACGCACCGGCTGCAGGGCTGTGAATTCCCCTTTGCCTACCAGCTGGTCGAGACCTGCGATGTTGAGCTTCTTCACCTGATCCGCGCTAATTTCTTTCGTTACCGTATAAATAAATCCGTTCTTGTCTATCGTTGAATTGGCGATAGCTCCAGGCAGCTTCTTCAGCTCCCTTTGATACATTTCCCGCGTATATACAAATCGCTTAAATGCGTCAAACAGGGAAAAGCTTACGCGATTCGGCCCAAAAAAACTAATGAAATTGCCCTCTGGATCAAGCTGCACCAAACCTTGGTAAGCGCCAAGCGTCGTCACATAAATAAAGCCGCGCTTATCCACAATGAGATTAACCGGATCATACTTGAACGCCTGCGGCAAATAACTGGACTCCGGACGGCCAAATGCTTTCAGCAGCTTGCCTTGTTGATCAAGCTTTACGACCCGGTTGTTGCCCGTATCCGCAACGTAAATCTCTCCAGCTTCATCGACATATATGCCGCTTGGCTTCTTGAGCGGGCTCTCTGTTACTTTGATTTCACGAATATATTGGCCTTGCTCATCCAAGTGAACAATCCGATTATTGCCCGTGTCTGCAATGTAAATATGATCCTTCTCATCAACAAATAAATCCTTGGGCTGATTAAGCTGCAGCTTTGTTTTCCCTTCGGCGCCCGCAGCTTGGTTTGCTTCCGTAATCTCTACATCCGTGCCGATAATGCCAGCAGGAATGTAAGCCGCTTGCGTCTTCACCAGTTGTCCGAATCCATCCTTATAGTAGGTTTCGTACGGTAACTGCGAGGCTGTGGCCGGTAAGACGGGCCAAGCTATGTAAATCGCCGTAATCAGGATTATAATGATCGGACGAATCCGCAGCCTCCTGTTCTTCAAACGATTTCCCCCTTATTTAATGCCGGAATGCGCCATTGTCGAAATGACCTTGCTTTGCAAAATAATAAAGAAAATTAAATTCGGAACGAGCATAATAAGCGCTGCTACAGCAGCAGCGCCTTGACGCGCCACATTGTTCGCCAAGTTATTGGTCAATGTCGAGAGGAAAAACGGAAAGTTTTTCATTTCGTCATCCTGCATGAACAGCATCGATGTCTCAACGTTGCCCCAAGAGTTCTGAAAGGCGAGTATCGCAACGGTCGCGATGGCCGGCATACACATGGGAATGACGATTCGAGCAAATACGATAAACTCATTTGCTCCATCAATTCTCGCAGCTTCCAGCAGTGAATCAGGAATCTGATCCACGAATTGTTTGAGTAGGAACACGCCTACCGGCAAAGCAAGAACGGGCAGCAAATGCCCCCAGTACGTATTCATAATGCCTAGGTGGCTGACGACCAAATATCTCGGAATTTGAATAACCTCCGGCGTAAACATCAGCATAAGAATAATCGTAGCAAAGATGAATGCGCGGCCCGGAAAAGGATGCTTCGACAGCGGATAAGCGCAAAGCGCGCTGACAGTCGTAACGCCAACGACACTCGCAGCCGAAATGAACAAGCTATTGAACAAATAGCGGGATACCGGAACGATTGAATTGGACGTTACCCAAAAGAGTTCAACAAAGTTCTGAATGTTCGGCTCCTTCACAAAAAAGCTCGGCGGATAAACGAACAATTCATGATAAGGCTTGAAGGCATGATTAAAAATATAAATAATCGGCAGGACCATGATGACGGATAATATCAGCATGAACAGGTTAAAGCTTATTTTTATACCAAGGCTTGATTGTTTCAGCTGTTACTCCTCCTTCGTACCGAACAATCCCCAGCTGAGCTTGTTCGCGAAATACATGAATATAAGAAGAAACACCGAAACCGTCGCCGCATAACCCATCTCAAAACGGATGAGACCATAATCGTTAATATGGTTTACGATCAAATGCCCGGCATATTCGGGCGTCGGGTTTTGACCGGAAAGCTCAACACCTATTGATCCGGTCTTAAAGGTCGTAACAATCGCCATTACGGCACCGAACAGCATTTGCGGCTTCATGGACGGAATCGTAATATACCATAGCTCCTGTATGTTGTTTCTAATGCCGTCGATTCTCCCAGCCTCGTACAGAACCGTATCCACATTAAGAATACCCGCCAGCATCGCTAGAAAGCCTACTCCCATGCTCGACCACAACGTGACGACGATCATCGAGTTCATTAGAAACTCCGGACTGGTCACCCATAACTTCGGAACGTCGATAAGGCCGGCTTTTAATAGAAAGCTGTTCAAATAGCCAATGCGATCGCCCGACAGCAAGGGAAGCCAGATAATCGTCATCGCAATCCCAACGGTAAGCGATGGCGTATACATTGCAAGCGCCACCCACTTGCGAACCCCGCCGCGCAGCCGTGAAATAAGCCATGCAAGCAGGAAGGCGGCAGCATAACCGCCAGGACCAACAATGACAGCAAACTTAAATGTATTGGGCAGCGCATATTTTAGGAAAAGCAGATCCTGCGCGATCAAATACTGAAAGTTGCTCCAGCCAATAAAGCGAGGAGGCTCAATCCCGTTATAATAGGTAAAGCTTAAGCCTACCGCGGCAAAAATCGGAATAACGATAAACAGAGTGAAACATAGTAGAAATGGCGCGATAAACAAATACGATATACGATACGACCACAGCCTACTCCACATAACGATCAATCCCTTCCCAAGGCCGATCGACAATAGGAATGTCCAGCTTATTCACCTGTTCGCCTCGCTCATTGATGTAGCCAAATTCCTGCTGCTTCCTTAGAAGCTCGCGATTAATGTCCCTAACGGCTTGCTCCAATGAGGACATATAATTCGCCGTTCCAACAACGGATCGATTCCATGCATTATGAATCTCGCGTTCCAAGAAATAACCGCCGGGCACATTCGGAATATCCTTATACCATTTCCACTGGTTCAAAATAATCTCGGCATCCTCCTTTTTCCACGGCAGATGCGTGAATGCTTCCACATTGGACGTATTCCAGCGGAAAGCGACGCCATTCACCGCTTCCAAGTCAGAGCCGTATTGCTCCTGAACCTCGGCTGACAACCACCATTTCAGGAACTGCCATGCCTCTGCTTTTTTATTGGACTTGCCAAAAATGACACCCGTGCGTTGCCCCCCGCCAGCCCAGCGGCTTATCGATCCGTCCGCTTGCTTCGTACCGGGAATAAGCGCGATGCCCCATCGGCCATTCAGCTCAGGCGCAGCAGCCGAAAGCTGCACATACATGTTGTAATCCGAAATGCCGATAGGCATTGTTCCGCTGCGGAAATGCTGGTAGAAGCTCGGCACCTCCCGCTCCACGGCGTAAGTATTAAATAAATCCGTCCACTGCTTGAAGGCACGGTACGCCTCCGGTCCATCGAGTCCTGATTTCACACCGCCCGGTTCATAAAACTCCACGCCGTTTTGATAGAAAAAATGCGTAAAATCCTTCGGATTTACGTAGAAGTTCATGAAGTTTTGCTGCAGTGTAGGCAATAGCTGATAAACCTCCTCCCATGTCTGGGGAATTTCGGCTCCTATGCGCTTTAATATATCCTTGCGGTAATAGAGTACTTGAAACGACTGCGTTTCCGGCACGCCATAATAACCGCCATCGTAGTGCAGCGGCAGCCATGATCCTGGACTGAACTTCGGATATAGCTGATTAAAGTCTTCGAATTCACTCAAATCCTGAAGCGTACCGCGGATCGCATAATCAACCGGCAAATCCTGCGTCAAGCCAAGGGCAATATCCGGTTGAACGCCAGCTGCATTAGACATAAGCAAAAGCTCAGCGTTTGGCAGCAGGTTCACCTTTACCTCAATGCCTGTTTCTGGCGTGAACGACTCATCAGCGAGTTGCTGCAGCTGATCCACATAATCCCTGCCTCGCTGTACCCAAATGTTCAGCTTCTTGTCATCCAAATCGTTAAGGCTATCCCGCGCATCGAACGAATAAATAAAGTTTTGGGCACTGCCCCATATCCGTCCAAAAAAACCAGCTTCCATTTTCGGAGCATCCGTCTTTTCGGGAATAATATATACCTCATCCAGCTGCAGCGATTGCTTGAGCAGCGTATCGATAAAGGTGCCGAATTTCTCTCTCATCGAAGAAATCTCTTCGACCTGGTAAGGAATTTCTTCAGGCTTCTTAAGCAATGCACGTAAATCCTTCGCTGATGTATCGAGTCCTTGACTGATCGAATCCTTGTTACCGTTCGCTTTAACCACTCGCTTAGACAGTGATTCCATAACATCCGCTGCCAGCGCCATCTTGTCAGTCATTCCTGGAAAGTCCTGCTCCATATTCCATGTACGATTGCGGTCAATGGTCTTCTTCGAACTCGAGCCTGTAATCGTACGCAAATCCCAGTCAATCGCATCCAGATGAGCAATCAGCTTCTCTACATCCACAACGATTGACTTAATAGGCGATTGTGTGACGGCTAACGACAACGTATGTTGGCCCTTCTCAAGCTTAAGCAAATACGGATTCTTTTTTTCGTCCTGCAAAATCATTCCGTTCCAACCCGTAGAATACGGAAAGCCATACGCTAGAAATTCCTTAAATGGAACTTCTCCATCCACTCGAACGACTCGGTAGGAGGTTTTCTGGGCTATTGTATTTTGCAGGGCGCGAAAGCCTATTTTGTACAACCCGCTCTCCGGCACTTCAAACGACCATGAGATTTCCTGATTTTGCTCGAGCCAGCGCGGACCGCCGACCGTATTGTAAATGATTCTTCCTGTATACCGCGGCAGCGTGCGTGAGTTTTTATCCGAAAACAGCTTAATTGCCGTATCATTTTTGCTCGTAAAATCCTCCGCTTGAATCGTCAATACTTCGCCTGCAAGCGGAGGCGTATCGGCATTCACAGCCTTAACCTCGGCATACTCAGGTATTTGCTTGCTCGGAAGCAGCTTGATTCTCTCTAGCGCAACCGGGTCAAACCCTTGCAAACGAATGGTATGTGTTCCTTGTTCGAAATGCCATTGCAAAGGCTGCGCATATGCCCCTCCTGAATCCGTTAACGGCTTCTCGCTCCAGCCCGACGCATCAATCGAACGCGGGCGGATTTCATCGCCGTCTGAGTTTTTCAGAATAGGACGCACATCCTCCCATGTCCGATATAAGGATATCGAAGCGGCTTCCCTAAACGGCCTTTGGCCATCTATCGTTACCTCCCACCCGATCGGCCCCTTTCTTCCATCTTTCAGAGGGTTATAAGAAACGTGGATCTCATACAGCGCACTCTCTGCAACGTCAACTTTATATTCAACCCATCCGGTGTTCCTTGTATTCCAAATCAGTATGTTTGATTTACCGTCGTAATCGCCTGATTTGATCTCCTCTTCATTCGATACACGAGATGGCTTCGCTGCATCCAGCTGAATCGAAGTTGTTGCATTTTTCAGCCCCTTCTCCTGCCATGCTGCCAGCGCTTCGCTAAAATAAGGATCAACCTCATAATTAAATGTAGTTACGAGCTCGTCATAATGGACCGTATCGGTTTTCTCGCCAGATTCAGAGTTTACTGCCGCTCCAGCATTAAGCAGCCATGCTGCAATGACAATATTGGCACCATAGACTAGCCATTTTCGTTTCTTATTCATAAAGGTTAAGCCGCCTCCCTCCTCCGCAAATACCCGATCAATCTGTAAATCTTTCACCCGTATCCTTATGAAAAAAATGCGCCTTCGATATATCAAGCTCAACTTTCACTTTCTCATTTTCAGCAAAACGATTATCTGGATCGACGCGCGAAATAAGCAGCTTCTCCTGTCCAATGTCCAAATAAAGAAAACGATCAGCGCCCATAAGTTCATTATCCTTATAGGTACCGGTAATGATCGTCTCAGAGAACAAACCTTCCAGCTTCACATTCTCCGGCCTTATACCTAATATTACCGATTTGTTTAGTTGGTTATTTTTGCGTAAAATATCCTCCATCGCTTCATTTATCTTCAGTTGAAAACGATTCGTATGAAACTCTAATCGCCCCTGCGGATTCTCCTGCACGCGCCCATGAATGAAATTGATTTGAGGAGAACCGATGAAGCTGGCAACAAACGTATTCGAAGGTTTGGAGTAGATTAGCTCCGGCGTATCACATTGTTGGATGACGCCGCCCTTCATCACGACAATCCGATCCGCCATCGTCATCGCTTCGACCTGATCATGTGTAACGAATATAAAGGTTGTGCCTAATTTTTTGTGCAGCTTCGTTATTTCCATTCGCATCGTAACTCTAAGCTTGGCATCTAAATTCGACAGCGGTTCATCCATCAAAAACAGCTTCGGGTCACGCACGATAGCTCTGCCAAGCGCCACCCGCTGGCGTTGACCGCCCGACAACTCCTTCGGCTTGCGATTCAAATACGGCTCAATCTCCAGAATTCGGCTAGCATTTTTTACCGCCAAATCGATCTCATGTTTCGGCAGCTTGCGCATCCTCAGTCCAAACGCAATATTCTCATATACACTTAGATTGGGATAGAGGGCATAGTTTTGGAAAACCATCGAAATATCACGGTCCTTCGGAGGAAGCTTATTGACGAGCTGTTCTCCAATATAAATCTCACCTTCGGAGATCTCTTCAAGCCCCGCAATCATTCTTAATGTCGTCGATTTACCGCAGCCGGAAGGACCAACGAATACGATAAATTCCTTATCTTTAATTTCAAGCTGGAAATCCTGCACAACCGCGTGTTTGTCTTTGCCATATCTTTTGTATAAATGGTTAATCGTTACTCCCGCCATGCTTACTGCCTCCCATCCGAACTTGATAAAAAAATGAGGATATCACACGATGCTCTGATATCCTCCATTGATACGGTAGAATGTATTCAATTATTGGATTAGCTCCGAACAGCTTCTTTGGCAAATTGTACGTTTGAAGTGACCTCGTCAACCCTCGCCAGTTCATCTTCGCTTAATTTTACATGCCAGCTTTTTGCAGCTTCCGTAATATGCTCAAGCTTCGAAGCGCCTAGAATAGCTGATGTAATGCCAGGACGGCTGAGCACCCAAGACAATGCGTATTGTGCCTGAGTTAGACCCTTTTCTTCCGCCAGCGGCTTGATCGCCTCTGCAAGCGGAATCGCGTTTTTCTGCAATAGCTCCTCCAGCCTTTGCTCGCCTGCCGCAAGCCGTGATCCTTCAGGAGGCGCTTCTCCAACACGATACTTGCCAGAGAGTATCCCTCTGCCAAGCGGACTATACACTATAACGCCTACTTGCTCCGATTGCACAAAAGGTATAATTTCCTTCTCAATTTCACGCGAGATGATGCTGTATTCCGGTTGGAGGCTTTCGAAGCGATGCAGACTATGCAGCGCACTTATACCGTGAGCCTTTGCAAGCTGCCATGCTGCAAAATTGGAAGCGCCTATGTATCTTACTTTCCCTTGACGCACGAGATCATCCAATGCCCGAAGCGTTTCATCAAGCGGCGTGTTAGGATCAAAACGATGAACCTGATACAAATCCAAGTAATCGGTTTTCAAACGTTTCAAGCTATCTTCCACTGCTTTAAAAATATGATAACGGCTTTGCCCGGAGTCATTCACGCCTTCACCTACACGGCCATGAACCTTCGTCGCCAGCACGATTTGTTGACGCCGTTCTTTTAACAAATTACCCAAAATGCGTTCGGACTCGCCAGCACCATATACATTTGCGGTATCAACGAGATTAATACCATAATCAAGCGCTGCATCCAAGATTGCTGCAGAAGCCTCTTCATCAATCCATCTTCCAAATGCCATCGTACCTAAGCTCACCTCAGATACTTGCAGTCCTGTTCTTCCTAATTTGCGATATTCCATAATCGTTATCCTCCTCAAATGATTCTCGTTTGTACACAAAAAACCGGAGACAGGTTTTGCATTTGCAAAATGTCTCCGGTTTTCCGGTCGAATATATTCACTAGTATGCGGCCAAAGCTCTTCTTACCGGAACTTCGTGTTCAGCAGCAAATTGGCTAAGCTCGATGACCAAATTTCCTTTGCCAAAGGATAAATACTTACGCCCTTCTTCCGCTTGCAGCTTGATCATGTGATCTAGAAACTGGACAATCATCTTTCGCCGGCTTTTGATCCCAACATAACCGTTGTCATACAACCACTGATCAATGGTATTGTAGACACCCCGGTTTAGCCGGTACATTTGCAAGCAGTAATGATGAAAGGCAAGATCGGGCCATTCATATAAACTGGATTTCAAATCGCTCTTCATAGGAATCCTCTCCACGACTAAACGGTTATCTCTGCTTGCGAGCAGCAGCTGGCAGCTTCTCCACCTCGTAGCGGCTGCGTTCCGTCCGATCAATTTGTACAATTTGACCATTATGAATCGTAATTTGAACGATGCCATATTGAACGCCTGCCAATTGATCCTGTATTCGCTTCAACCATTCATCAGCAACCTCAACCGTTCGGGACATAATCAACATCCTCTCCAAATTTATGAGTGTTATCAAACTAAAATATAAGTGCTATCAAACCAAATGCATGGTCACACGGGTTTCCAGTAATGCGATTAGCCGTTTAATTTACCTTAATCTCCAATAGACTCTCAGCTAAAGGACGACGCGCATTCGGAATTTCTTTATCACGAAACTTTTCATCGAGCGTATCAAGTCCTCCACGATGACCAAGTGCAATAACCGCATGAAGTGCAATATGTTCTGGTACTTCTAGAATCTTGCGAGCTTCCGCTCGGTCGAATCCTCCAACAGCACGAGTCGATAGACCAAGCAGCCTCGCTTGCAGCGCCAAGGTTGCCCAAGCTGCTCCCGTATCGAAAGCATGCGACACATTGGGATTACCATCTTCCTTAACCGCTTCAGAGGCAAGAAGCAGCAGCACCGGTGCGTGGTCTGTCCACAAACGGTTGCCAGGCACAATGAACTTGCGGAACTGCTCATGCTCAGCTTCTTCCCTCGCCACGTAGAATCTCCATGGCTGCAAATTACTCGATGATGGCGCCCACCTTGCAGCTTCCAAAACCGTATAAAGCTCCTCATCGCTCACAGGCTGCTCCGAATAGGAACGAGGCGACCATCGATTCAGAATTAGCGGGTGTACAGGATAATCAGGGCTTCTTGCTTCGGCAACCTCCGTACTGTATTGCTGCTCAAGTGACTGAGCATTAGCTACAAAACCAACATGACTCACTATTCCCATCTCCTCTTCCTTAGAATAAAAAGAAGGCGCACGACAACCGATTCGGCATTCGGTTGGCATGCGCCTCCAGTTTTCTAGCGAGCGCGACTTGCAATCAAATACAGCGAAACCATAGCCATGGATGATGTTGCAAGTTTCAATATTTATTTCCGACTAATTCAATAGGATAAATTTAATTTAACATGATGTTTTCCATTCGTCAACACTTATCTGACTAATTTATACGACTCTTTTTTTAAAAAATGGCACCGTGCTTTCGCTGCTGGCAAGGTCAAGCTTGCTTCAGCATTTGTAACTGAGCTCCCTACGCTAATTGGATTTTTCACATGGGATTTCCCTCAATTGACACGGAAATCCCTATACTAAATGGAATTTCTCCTGTTAATTCATCAAAAAGAGTCTACTTTAACTAATTACATGGAAATCCTCCCGTTAATTCTCCTCTTATTTCTGAAATAGAGCTAATTTGGCGAAATTAACGGGAGATTTTCCTGTTAGTTGAGCATTTGACGTATAAACAGAGAAATTAACAGGAGGTTTTCCTGCTAGTATATACAAGAAAGTAGAATAGGAAGCTTCTTTAACGTGCAAGGGACTACCTACAATAACCTAAAAAGATCACTCGCTAATGCCTCTATCGTTAATTCTCTGTTTTCTACATCCATAGCGTAAAGTTTGATGCCAGGCAGTTCTTTAATCTTGTTGATCACGGGGTGGCTATCCACACAAATCGTCCCTAGAAGGATATGCTGCGAATTTGAAACTATATCCTGAATCATTTTTTGAAAAGGTACCGATAACATTTGCAGGAATCCAATTTCATCAATCACCGTTATCTTCTTCGTATTCAACGATTGTCTAATGGCTGTTAGAGCAATATTCTCAAAAGCTTCTATATCAACGCCATATCTCCCTATTCTAACTGAGCTTTGACTATCCACACTCGCAATTCGTTTACTTTCTCCACGGAGAGTGACACAGTTAAATCCGATACGATTCGTCTCGTTGCGTACTTCTTCTGTATAAATTCCCCCAAAATGCTCTATACCTATTCGGTTAATAAGCTGAATGATCGCTGTTGATTTGCCCACTCGCGGTTTCCCGGTCAATAAAAAATTAGTATCCATATTATTCACTCATTCGACGATTCAGCACATTTTCTGTGAGGGCATAAATGAAACCAACCACCGCAAATATTAGAATAGAACTACTCATTTTCAAATCGTATTCCACGACAAAACTATCATTATATAAAAATTGAAACATAAATAATCCTCCAATTCCACCAAGGAGTGAATAAATGAAAAACGGGATGATCGGTGATATTACAACCTTGCGAATCGTCAAAGATATGGGCAGCAATGTAATCGGATAAAAAACTAATGCATAAAAAAACATCATAAAAACGAAAATCAGCTTTATATTACGGAGGCCATAATATTCGGTTGTCATGATTTTGTACCCTTCGAATAACTCCAAGACGACCGCCGCTGCAACAAATAAAATAATCATAGAAATCCAAAGAAAAAAATGTTTAACGATCTCCATATGAACACCGCCTATTTATGTTAGGTATATATTAAACGGCTTTGGAGTTTACAATGTTTCACAATAAAACCAAAAAAGCCTTCCCCCCACTATATAAGTGGATATGAAAGCTCCTTTGTGTGAAATCTATGTAGATTTCGTAGGTGTTCCTTGATGAAAGAACATTTGCCATCTTCCATCTCTATACTTCCAAATCGAACTACGCAAGGAATGCTGCTTTTTTACTTGATTGAAGATTCTGTACGTCGTTAATACCGTGTCGCTTGCTAAAGAGTGGATTTCAAAATGTTCTAGCGTCATTTCCACAATGCCAATTCCCTCTTCGCCAATGCCATCGCTTATACGCCAAACTTCTCCTGAACTTCCAAATTCAAAAAAATCGTCTGTAAGCAGCTTTGACAATGCTTCCCTTGAGGTGCGAATTTCCGGCTTTAACAACTCATGCTCCAATTCAAGCAAATGATCCTTGAGGGAAGCTTCAGAAGCTTCACTTTCCATTTTCCTTCCCCCCTGCAATAGCTGCTCTATCGATTTCAACAGGTTCAATAACTTGGAATAAAAACCGAATATCTTTTAAATAATCTCTTATATACGCCTGGGCATACGGCTGTTCTTCAATTAAACTGGCAGTTTCTCTTGGATCAGAGGCATGATGGCAGTAATTCTCAATCATGAACATAATGAAAAAGCTTTCCAAATGGTGAACATAATCCGTTTCCAGCTTTCTTATACTCTCGTAGCCTTGAATAAACATCCATCGATGCTTCGGATAAAGCTCTAATAGCGCACCTGCCATGTCGTATAGAAAATATCCGTAACCGCATCTGCCAAAATCGATGGGATAAGGAGCGCCCTCATGAAAAACAATGTTGCCGCTATGCAGATCACCATGAATAAGTCCGTAGTTATCTCCACTGCGTTCCATGACAGTGAGTTTCGTCACGATTTTCTCAGCCGCTGCTTGGTACGTTTCCCACGCCTCTTCCGATAAAAAACATTCATAATGCTGTTCAAGCTTAGCCATTTGACGACTAAAGCTTCCTGCTTCCCATATCGGCCTGACAAAATCAGAAGGCGGAACAAAACCCGCCGCTGCTTCGTGAAGTTTGCCCATCATTACACCCATTTGATGAACCGTACTATCCGAAAACTCCCCGCTTGCATGCTCGCCATCTACCCACCGCATCAGCGTAACATAGGGTTTACGGTATCCCTCTTCCGTATCGATCTCCAAAACATAAGAGCCATTACAGCTTGCCAGCGCTTCGGGCACATGCAGATCATCCGATTGATTTAATGCGTGAAGCAAAGCAAGCTCTGATCGAATTTCCGCTTCGCTCAATCGATCCGAATGAATACGAAGCAAATATCTTTCAGCGTAACTTGTCTCTAATTTATAAGTAATCGTGTCGGAGAGCTGAACATATTGAATATTAACCCATTCCAATTCATACTGTTGCAGTGCCAATAACGCAACCTTTCTCGCTCGAGCTAGCAAAGACAGCCTGTTCTCATCCGTATCATATTGAAAAAAATCATTCATATGTTGTCCCCTTCAACGGTTATAACCATCATCATTGTTGTACCTGTAATTATAATAGTAACGAGGCCGCGATCCTATGTAATAAACAATTAAAAATCATTTATTACACAAAAAAAGAGAGCCAGCTTACAAAGCAAGCTGCTCTCCTCCTATCGGCACTTTCGTTATAACCTATAAAGTTATCAATGCCATACCCAATCAACTCAATGCTTAGCAGCCATTTGCTTAAGCTCTGAAAGCAATTGATCGAGCTGAGCATATTCTTCCACCATCGTATGAATCTTCATATCCTGCGTTTCCATGCTGGCATGAACCTCTTCAACAGAAGCCATGTTCTGCTGCGTTGTTGCAGCGATATTCAGCATTTCACTCGACATACTCGCATAACGCTGGTGCAGTTCAGTGGCTGAGTTGCCAACCGCATCAGAATGCCTTTTGACAAGCTCCGTATTCTCGTTAATACGATCAATTAGCTGCTGCACCTGACGAGATACATCCCTGCTCGTTTTCACAGCTGCTTGTCCGGTTTCCACTTGTTCGTGAACTGCACTGATTTGTGAGCGAATACCCGTTAAAATTTCAGTGATTTCATTTGTCGCCGCTCTTGCATTATCTGCAAGCTTGCGAACCTCACCTGACACGACAGCAAAACCTCTGCCATGCTCGCCTGCGCGAGCCGCTTCAATAGCCGCATTAAGCGCCAGTAGGTTCGTCTGCTCCGCAATATCACTTATTGTGCTAACTATGGAGCTTACGCGATCATTCTGTTCATTAAGCTCCGTCATCATCTCAACCGTATGTGAAATAATGGAGCGAACGCTCTCAACCTCGGTTGATAAGGTAGACATTTGCTCCCTATTTTGAACGGTCAACATCGCATTATCAGAAGAATATTGCTGCAGCTGCTCTGTGCCGTCTAGAAGCAGTCTAACCGAAGTATCAATCACCTGTGATGATTCGCTAATGTTTATAATGGTCCCTGTCTGCTTCTCGATCGCAGCCGACATTTCGGAGAAGGTAGCCGTTACCTCTTTCGATATTTCTCCAGTGGAACGAACCGTCAACTGCTGGCTGCTGCTGAACTCCGTTAATACTATAATAGAAGAGTTTAGTTTAGCGAGCAGCGCCTCTGCCATATCCTTAGAAGCTAATGCTTCGCGCTGCTTGTCTGTTACCTGCCGCTGCAATCTGCCGCTGAAACCCGCAGAGAACGATAGCGCGACTGTTGCAAATATGAGATACAAAAACAAATAGACGAGCGATTCATTCGGAAATAACTTAGGTTGAAGCACTGGATCAAGAAATAAATAAGTGCTTAATGCCGCTCCCAAAATACCAGTAACAATAATCGGTCTATAATCTGCATACAACGTAATAATTGCAAGATTCACGTAAACTAAAAAGTACGTGCTCACTATAGGATTCGGATCAGATACGATCAATAAAGATACAAGAATTGTCAAAATAAATGGTACGACAAACTTAATGGATTCCGTAAAAATGCCACGGTATGTCATGAAAGTAGCTGCCCCGCACAAAAATATACCGACTCCCGCAAGAAGAATAATCATCTTCGCGTCAAGTCCAATAGCAAGATCTGTAACGATCCCGAGAGCAAGAAGGCTCCACAGGATTTTTATTAACAATCGATTTCGTTTGTCTAGTTCTGTCAATTCTCTTTTCATGACATTTCCGCCTTTTCTGAGTTAACTCATGTTCTCTTACGTTTAAACGGTACGTCCTGTCCCTCCCGCTCCGTTTGTAGCTAAAACCGCTTCGTGTGGATAGACGAGCCATTCATAGTTGTTCTTGTTGCGATACATTTGTTCCATATCGAACAATACAGGTACGACATCATCACCCTTATAGAACACCTTCTCTCCTACTTTCTCTAACGGTACCTGATAAGTAATACGAAGCGCTCGCAAAAATTTGGGTTCCAGCAAAGAGACAAAATATTTCATTTGCAGCTTCTCTGCTATGTAGACAGCCGACGAAAGCACATCTGAAATGTGTCGTCCTCTATACGATCTGAGCAGTGCAATTTTGTCGATCTCAGCCACAGCCCCGCCTGCTGCAATGACTTTCGGATGCGTTCGAAACGGGCCTGCATCGTTGATGGAGCTTGAAGTTAAGCAATAAGCCTTAATTTCAGCCGTCCCTACATAATGTCCTTCCGTTGTCACAATGACGAATCTCTCAAGAGCGTGTTCAGAAAATTCAAGTTCAAAACCTTTTTCCATCCAGACTGTCGTCCAAATGCCGTTAAACATAGCTAGCTCTAGCTCATTCTCCACTCGTTTAAACATGATTTCTCTCCTCTATCTCTCTATTTTTTGTGAGTTTCTACATAGGTGCAAAAGGTTGGCATTTTTTTATCGGAATAATTAACTCAATAATTAACCAATTTAAGAGAAAAAATATATTATTTTTATGAATTTTTTCTCTAGCTTCTTCCACTTATTGATCTAATAAAATGTAAAAGTCCTCCTTCTGAATCTTATTGTATAAATTATTCCATTCAAACGATTTACTCCACCTTTTTATATCAAATAATTCCCAGCAGAAAAGTGAGAAATCGAAACAAATGTAGCATCGTCCCCTTTAAATTGTCAATACTTTCCTTATTATTTTGTTTCAAAAAGGTAGTTAAGGTTTATATATAACTAAGAAATTCAAAAAACGTTGGTCAACCTGATCGACAAATACAAATCGAGGAGAGATGACAAATGTCACGAGAAAACTCTAGTAACGGCGTTTTGATTGGCGCAATTGTAGGAGGTGCTATCGGTGCTATTTCAGCTCTGCTGTTCGCACCAAAAACAGGTGCAAACCTGCGGGAGGATCTCTCCAACAAGTTCAAAACGATCAGTGAAAAAACAAAAGAAATGGCCACTGCCGTTGGAAATAATACAAAAGATTTCGCTACGACAGTCGGACAAAACACGAAGGATCTAGCCACCAATATCAAAGATGAAGCTAGTGATTTAGTAGATCACGCTAAAAAATCAAACCAGCATATTATGGATTCCATTTCCTCCACCAAGGAAGATGTCAAGGATGGACTTGCGACAACAGGGAGGTAAAACAATGAAAGCCGAACTTAAATCAACGGAAAATTCGATGGCACCAACAGAGGAAGATATGATTAAGCTTGGCGAGGATATGGAGAAGATGGAAACGAATGCACAAGTTATTGAGAACGGCATGGTACCTGATCCCGTTCAATAACAAATGAAGCTTAGAATAAAAACCCCCTTTCCATCGAGATGGAAAGGGGGTTTTAAATATTTCGAGTTATCATTTAAAAAAAGAAATAGAAATGCTTTTACGTTCCAAACTCCGCGCCATGATCTGCTAAAAGCACCTTCAGCTTCTCAATAGCCCGTTTCTGAATACGAGAAACGCTCATCTGGGATACGCCAAGCTGATCGGCTATATCACGCTGGGATTTGCCATTATGATAAGCGAGGATAAGCACCTTCTTCTCCTCTGCTTTCAATTGATCCAGCGCCTCCTCCAAATCCAGACGATTATCTACATTCAGATAATCGTCTTTATCAGAGCCAATCAGATCGCCTATCGTGGCTGCGCTTTCCCCTTCGCTCGATAACGGTGTGTCAAGCGATACATAATGGTAGGATTCTCGGCAAGAGAGTATCTCTATCGTTTCTTCCACTGAAAGTCCAAGATGACTTGCGATCTCTTCCATTTTGGGCGAGTGTCCTAGCTCTACCGTTAAGTGATCGATAGCCTGCTGGATAAGCAAGCCCTTCTCTTTGATTCGTCTTGGTACCTGGATATACCAAGACTTATCACGCAAATAGTTTTTTAAATGTCCAATAATGCTTTTCATCGCGTAGCCTTCAAACGGAATTTCCCGCGAGCTGTCATACTGTTTAAATAAACGAAGCATAGACAGCTGACCTACTTGGTACAAATCCTCATAGAGATCAGGTCTGCTTCGCGACATCTTCGCTGCTGCCATCTTCACAATAGGCTCAAAATGCTGCAGCAATACGGTTGCGACATCGTTACAATTCGACTCCTGATACAATTTTATTTTTTCAATCATATGTTTTGGATCCAGGAAGGATGAATTTGCGTTCATGCCATCTCCTCTTTCCTACCAAATAGCTTGGTCAAAATCACCTCTGTGCCTCTCTCAGAGAACACTTCAACTTTATCCATCAAGGCATGCATCATAAACAGCCCAAGTCCGCCAGCGGTTATTTCACTTAGCTCTTTGTCGTGTAAAGAATCGTTTTTGCTAGCAGTTGGCTCATATTTAAAACTCGTCCCCTCGTCCTTGATACGAATGGAAAGCCCTTCTTCCTCAAGCTCGAAGCTGATATCTACTATGCCAGGCTGGGCATTGCTGTATGCATGGAGTACGACGTTCGTGCAAGCTTCGGTTACCGCAACTTTCATATCTTCGATTTCCTCGTAGGAGAAACCTGCTTTATTTGCAACGCCAAATAATGTAAGTCTTACAATATCGATAAACTCTGCTCTCGCAGGAATCGATAAACGAATGGATGAGTTCATAGTCGCTTCTGTCCTCTCTAGTATGTTCCTATTATAACTTATATTTTTTTAACTTTATTCCAAATCCTTATCGTTGAAATCGCACCATCATAAATCGTACTGATTAAGCTAGGTTCACCCGCCGGCTTCTTGCCTTCACCTTTTATGGAGGCTACTACGCTCGCCGCCGATTCTTTCGCTGCTCCGGTAAATGAATGCAGGGCGTGACCAAGATCATTGACGGATGCGAACAAAACATCGAGCGAGCTAAGCTTCGTTCGCACATCAAGTGTCATTGCATTCGTATTATGAATGGCCTCTTTCACCTCTACGCTTATTTGGGTGACCTCAGTCCGCAGCGAACCAACGGTTTGCCGCATTTCATCAAGCGCGCCACGCAGTACTTTCAATGTTTGAATGAGTGAATATAAGAGAACAAGAAAAGCAATAGCTATAACTGCAATACTGATTTGCATTAACATATCCATCAACATCACTTCCTTTTTTTCATTACATACCCGCTATCACAATATTTGAAACAAATAGTAGACTCTCATCTTCAAATAAGGTGGAACAAATATTCCATAACTTCTTTCATGCTATAATAAAGAGTGCCAATTCATTGCAATCTGTAATATAAAGGAGTTTATTACACTTGGATAAATTACGATTCAAAATCCGATCAAAGATTTTACTAGGATATTTTCTTATCATATGCTGCTTAGGCGTTTCTATCGTGATCGTTAGCGAGAGGATATCGTCCCTGCAATCAGAAATAGAGACGATAGCAAGCCGAGACATCGAAGTGCATAATTTGATTAGCAGTATCCGCTATAATGTCATAAACATGGAGACCAGCCAGCGTGGTTATGTAATAACGGGCAATGAAATCTATTTAGAGCCTTATATCCGCGGCAAAGCAGAATGGGAAGCCAACTATAACGCGCTTTATCAATATTTATCCGACGATCCGACTACAATCAAAAATTTAGAAGAAATAAAGCTTACGATTCAAAGATGGATATCTACCGCTGGCGAGCCAACCATAGAAATGCGCAAAATTAACAATACCCAAGCCATTATCGACTATTTTAATGAAGACTTAGGAAAAAAAGATGTTGATTCTCTTCGGATACAATTGGAGAGTCTGCGCCAAAGTGAAATTACTGCAACCAAGAATCATATTTTGAAATTGGAAAATCGAAATGACATGCTGATAATCAGCTTGTATCTCATGCTGATTATCGTATCCATATTCGCCCTCATCATCGTTTCATTGGTATCAGGCGCAATAATCAAAACGATCAAGCAGGTCGTAAAAACGATAAACGATATCGCATCCGCGGGAGGGGATTTAACAACCCGAATTAAAGTGAACACGCGGGATGAAATCAAAGACCTTGCTGAGGCTACGAATGCTTTGCTTGACAATCTAAACGACCAAGATTGGATTAAAACAAAGGTTGCCGAGGTGGCGACTATGAATCAAGGCATTAATGATACAACAACATTAGCGGAATCATTTCTCACGAAGCTCGCTCCGATTCTGGATGCAGCATATGGCCTATTTTATATTCGCCAAGGTGCCGGCGAGCAGCAGCGGCTTATTAAACTGGCTTCCTATGCAGCGTATGGGGATGAAACAGGCCACGACAGCTTCCGATTAGGTGAAGGCCTTATCGGTCAAGCAGCGGTGGAGAAACGTACGTTTCTATTGAATTCGGCTCCAGAGCACCCGATTAGCTTAACCTCGGGTCTTGGGAAGGTACAGCCCAGGAGCATCCTGATCGTTCCTTTCGAGTATGAAGGCAAAGTAGTAGCTGTCGTTGAATTTGCTTCAGTCGATTCGTTCACTTCTCAGCACTTAAAGCTGCTTGAGCAAATCGATAATCACTTGGGAGTTGCGATTAATAGTGTTGTCGGCCGGATGGAAATTGAGAGGCTGCTTAGCGAATCCCAAGTGATGACGGAGGAGCTGCAGACGCAAACCGAGGAACTGCAAACACAATCGGAAGAACTTCAGATGCAGCAAGAAGAGATGCGAATGACTACCGAGCATCTCGAGGAACAGAATCTATTTGCCGAACAGAAAACGAAGGAATTGGAGAAAGCAAAAGAGGAGCTCGAAGCTTATTCGGAGAAGCTTAAGAAAAGCTCACAGTACAAATCCAATTTCTTAGCCAATATGTCGCATGAGCTTCGTACTCCACTAAACAGCATCTTAATTCTCTCGCAAATGCTTGCAGAAAATGAGAACCAAACGCTTAATTCCGACGAAGAAGGTTTTGCTAAAGTCATTAACACTTCCGGTAATGATCTATTAACATTAATCGATGACATTCTTGATTTGTCCAAGGTGGAAGCTGGAAAGATCATCCTGACGATGGATGAAGTAAACATTAGTGAAATTCCGGATCATATGCAGCTGCTATTCCAACCTGTCGCCGAGCAGAAGGAACTAGCTTTCCACATTAACGTTGCTGCTGACGTCCCTCCATTGCTTTACACGGATGGACAGAGGCTCCAGCAAATTTTAAAAAATCTATTATCCAATGCTTTTAAATTTACCGAAAAAGGATCTGTCACTCTCGACATCCAAAAAGCTGATTTGAATGATACAAAAAAATATATTCCTGCACATATAGATAAAGATGTTTTGGCCATATCTGTAACAGATACCGGCATAGGCATTCCGCACGATAAGCAGCAGCTCATATTTGAAGCCTTCCAACAGGTGGATGGTGAAACGAATCGTCAATATGGCGGTACAGGATTAGGATTATCCATTTGCAATGAATTTACAAAACTTCTGAATGGACGTATCGTCCTTGACAGCTCACCAAGGAAAGGGAGTACATTTACACTCTTCGTTCCGAGTCTTCCCGATATGGAGAAGGAGCAGCTTGTATCTTTTGACTTTGACCAAGAGGTGGCAGCAGCTGCAGAGCCTTTGGACATTGTTTCAGCACCTGATATTACCGAGCATACGGTAACCGACTTAACGGAAGATGAATGCACTCTTTTTAAAGGGAAAAAGGTTCTGCTCGTCGAGGATGATTCCCGAAATGTATTCGCGCTCGTCAAAGCGCTTGAGAACAAAGCTTTTAACGTGACCGTAGCGAGTAACGGCAGACAATGCTTGGATATTATAAGGGAAAAATCCGACTTCGATCTTGTGCTCATGGATATTATGATGCCGATTATGGATGGATTTGAAACGATGCAAGCCTTACGCCAGGAAACAGATATGAAGGATACGCCAATTATTGCGCTTACGGCTAAAGCGATGAAAAGCGACCGTGACAAATGCTTGGAGGCGGGCGCTTCTGACTACATTAGCAAGCCTCTAAATATGGATCAGCTCTTCTCGCTGATGCGGGTATGGTTGACGAAGCAGGTGGGCAATTGACGAATCAAGAAAATGAGGAAACTATAGATTACACTGAATTATCACACGATGATCTGGAAAATATAGAAATTGATTTGTTATTAGACGGCATTTACAGAGTCCATGGCTACGATTTCCGTCATTACTTGCGGTCATCGATTCGTAGACGCATTACGCATCGGATGAATCTTGAGGGTTTGCCGACGATCACCTCTCTACTTGAGAAGGTGCTGCATGAGCCTGGTTTTATCGATATATTGCTCAATGATTTCTCTATCAGAGTAACCGAAATGTTCCGTGATCCAAACTTTTTTGCTGCATTCCGCAAGGATGTTGTTCCGTTGCTTAAGAACCTCCCTGAAATACGAGTTTGGCATGCGGGATGTGCAACGGGAGAAGAGGTCTACTCCATGGCTATCTTGCTTCAAGAGGAGGGCCTGCTGGATAAGGCTAAGATTTATGCGACGGATATGAATGAGCATGTGATCGAAAGCGCAAAACAAGGGAAATTTCCGCTCAAACGGATGCAAGGTTTTACCAAAAACTATTTGCAGGCTGGCGGCACCAAAGAATTTTCCTCTTACTATACGACCGATTATGAGCATGCCTTATTCCATCCTTATATAAAAGAAAATCTAATGTTTGCCCAGCATAATTTGGCAACCGATCGTTCATTTAATGAGTTTCACGTTATCTTGTGTCGAAACGTTCTCATTTATTTCGACTCTGACCTGCAGAGCCGCGTTCATACTTTGTTTTTTGATAGCTTGGCTCTACAAGGTTTCTTAGCTTTAGGCAATATGGAATCGCTTATTACTGTGCATAAAAGCAAATATGAGGATTTTAATCAGTCGGAGCGAATTTTCCGCAAGGTGAACAATTAGCTTATGTGGTTTCATTGCACAACAAATCTAGAGCCAGATTCCTTTCATAAGGATTCTGGCTCTTTTCTTTACGTTTATGTGATTGTTTTGCATCTCTAAGCGGTTGGCAGAAGACGAGCAGCTACTTTGATCGATGCGCTGATCGTCAGCTTTTTGACAAGGCAGCGCAGCTCTTCTGTCGATCCCTTCATCAAAGGTTCCATCGAGCTAATTTCTAATAACGCCTCTTTTGCCGCCTCTTCTGCGAGACATTCATCTTGTAAAATATAGTGAGCAACCTGATAAGTGTATTGCTCAATCCCTCTTAATTGCTTCAGCTTTCTAGGGGATAGAATCGCTCTACTCATAACGTTTCCTCATCCATTTATTTAGTTATTTATGCTTTTGATAATGTTCATATTATTCAAGTGTAGATTTTCCTTCATTTCCTCCGGTGTTTCCTTGTCGTCGCCAACTTCAGCAACACGCCCTGTAAAGAGCAATTCCCCTGTTGAAAGATCCAGCACAGATGCTCCGGTAACTTCTGCTTGTTTGGTGAGAAGGTATACTCGATTTAATCTAATAAACGCAGCTTTGATCTCGTCTACATTCAACTGATCTACGGATATTTTTGCATAAGCTTGCTCAAATTTATTAGTCAATAAATGATACCGCGATAAAGTGACGTAGTCAGGTCCATTTTCCGCTAGATAATAATAATCGCCTTGCAGGCTTGTCCACGCTTCCTTGAAAAATAAATTAGTCAATTCAGTCATTAAGCCCGTACGGTATGAATAAGCAAAATACTTCTCGCTTAGCGTTTCTGGAACCTTATTCGCTTCTCTATCTTCTTTACTAATTTTCTCTTCCCGAACCGTAAAGAGTATCCTTTCGGAAGGAATGCTATACACCCCATCTGCATCTGACATGTGTCCAACTTGGATTTGAACGTCTTTTTTATCGCTAACGGTGTTAATGCCCAGTGACTCGATATTCGTATTACGCAGCAGCTTCCCGCTTTTCATATCGATGACAAATAGCTCGTACCTGCTGCTCTCGTAGTCGTAATCATATGCACTGACTAGCAAATGAATCTCTTCATCCACCCGCTGAACATCCATCAAATAAAAATGTTCATTTCTATTATCTACTATTTTTGTGAAAGTCGCAGTTTTCGGCAGCTCATAGGTCACTTCAAGTTTCGATACTTTGTCTGTAGACTCTTGGAGAAGCTGTAGCTGAAATACCGCATTGGCAGCTTCTGACCCTTTTTTTTCGGTTTTGACTTCTACGTAGATGATCCACTCCTCATCCCGATAAAAGCCATCAAGATTACGTTTACCCCGCATAAATGACTTATGATCGTTTATCATTTGCTGGATGTCAGAACGGCCGTAGAACCATGAGTCACCATAAAGCACATCTGTACGAATATTAGAATTCGAGTTTCCGTATTCGCTCCCATTTGTATTTATCTTCAAAGATTCGGAACGTCTTTCCAAATAATAAGGGCCTGATAATTCGATATCTGATCCTTCATTCGCATCACCTTGAATCGTTTCTAGCTTGTACTCAGGCAAATAGTCCAGCCTGCCATACGAATAATAAGTGCCTATTCCGCTTATTGCCAGCACAGCCATTAGGATGGATAAACAATAACGCCTCATGAACATTCTCCTTACACCGTAATCTTTTTGGCAATCAGCCGCATGCCAAGCCACACCGAGATGCAGACCACAAGAATGCACAGGGTTAGCCCAAGCGCAAATATTTCATAGGGATACAAATAACTGTAGTACTGATCTATATACAAAAATAAAAAGGGAGCTACCACAACGAACACGCATCCGGCCAAATAAAGCACGCCATACAAAATACCTAAACGACGATAGCTTCGCTCCAGCAAAATGGCAGTAAACACTGCTAATACAACAACCGCTCCAAAGCCGTATAAATAAACAAATTGTTCAAACTGCTGCGGAATAAGCCATATAAGTGCTTGATTGCTAATGATCGCTTCAACGATATGGGAATCTATCCGCTGATCAGTGGGAACGATGAGGTTGAATACGATATGTTGAATTGGGAGCAATAGTAATTGAAACGAAATAAACGCAAGGACGAACAAGAGAAATGCCGATATTTTCGCTAAATAAAGATTCCTTCTAGCCGTTGGCAGCATAAGCAATCGATAAACAAAAGTAGATCGTCCAAACCAATCACGGTACCATATAATAAAAACATACAAGGTAAGTACACCTATACAAAGGAACATCGGCAAAATATAACCCATCTGCGAGCTGAAAATAGCCCATTCAAACGATAAATATTGAGGAGAAAAACCACCCAGGAGACTCTTGTCTACGGTCTCTAACAACAGCTTTTCTCGAAACGATAATTCTTTTGTAGTCGCCCAAATGAGCGAAGCAAATTGGGTAATCGCAACAATCGCCATTAGAGTAGCCAGCACCCACCGAAAACGATGTACCTCCATATGGACAAGCTTCAAGTAACGGTTCATCCCCGGTACACCTCTCTCATGACATCAATAACTGATTTGCCCTGCTCACTGCGCATTTCCTCACAATAAAATGCCTTGCTTATTTTGCCGTTTTGCAGCAGCACAGCTTTATCGATGAGCTGCTCCATTTCTCCTATTTCATGCGTTGTGAGCAGTACACCTCGGCCCTCGATTAAATCACTTGTAAAGACATCCATAATCGATTCTCTACTGAATAAGTCTATTCCGGAAAATGGTTCGTCCATTAAAATATAGTCCGCATCCTGTCCAAGACCTAGCATAAGACTAAATTTGGCGGCTGTCCCCTTCGACAGATTGCCGATTTTATCCGAATGGTTAAGATTAAAAAACTGCATAAGCTCACTAGCTCGCTTCGGATTCCAACTATCATAGAAATCCTCCATAAAACGGATCGCCTCGGAAAGCTTCATGCTCAAAGGCATCGTCAAATGATCCGGGACAAAAACGATTTTCTCATATAAGCTTGGGGCTAAACTTAGTCCGTCAATGAGAATAGAGCCTGCGGAGATAGGTGTCAGCCCCATGATCGCCTTCAGAATGGTTGACTTCCCTGCTCCGTTCACACCGATAAGGCAAGTGATTTCACCCTTTTCCGCAGTAAAAGATACTCCGCTCAGCACATCACGGCGCCGATATCGCTTATGTATATCTTTTACTTCAATCATGCTCTGACGCTCCTTCCTCATATTTGCTCTTGACCAGCTGGAGCAGCTCATCGATCGGCACATCGATTTTGCGTACGGAAGCTACAAATGCGCCTACCGCCTCCCCAATCAATTCCGATCTTATTTGGCTTAGCAGCTCCGCATCGTTCGTAATCCTGCTAGGTGAATTTCCTTCCGTAATAATCAATTGCTGTTCCTCCATTTCCTTGTATGCTTTCTGAACCGTATTTGGATTAATTTTCATTAGCGTGCCAAGCTCCCTTCTGGAGGGAGTTTCCTGACCGGCGGCAAGTCTGCCTGTTGCGATTCGTTCTTTAAAATGGCGGACGACCTGCAAATAAACAGGGTCCCTACTATTGAATGTAACTTCCGTCCAGCCTTCGATGGTGTTCATAGCAATACCTCACATTCATAGCAAATGTGTATTAAGCAGTTAATACACTTTATAAGCGTATTATGCACATAATACACTTGGGAGTCAATGGAAAAATATCATTTAACAAAAAGAAGAGGAAATGACGTGGTGCGTCATTTCCTCTTCTTCAATCATTCAGCTGCAATCGTACTAATTCTCTGCTGATACATTCAAATATTTGGTTAGTACTACCTCAGTCCCATTCTCTAATGAATGGACCACAACCTCATCCATCAGCGCCTGCATCAAGTAGATGCCTAGTCCGCCCACCCGAAGTCCGCTTACGTCCGCATCAGGGAGAGGTGCTGCCTTATCAAATGCATCTTGCCCATGGAAGGCTAATCCACTGTTCTTTACCTTTATAGTAAGCCCTGTATCACTTGGTTCAAAGCAAATGTCGATACCATCTTGATCGGCGCCTTGAGCACCATGAATAACTGCGTTATTGCAGGCCTCAGAAACGGCTACCTTCATATCTTCCATTTCTTCGTAAGCATAGCTCATCTTCGAGGCAATTCCGAATAGACAGATTCTGACCAGATCGATATAGTCCGCATGGGCCGGTATTTGTAAGCGTATGGCATTCATGCTTGGGCCTCTGTCCCTTCTATTAAATATCTGGATATCCCTGTGATGTCGAACAGGCGTTTAACTGCGGAAGGAATATCCCGCACGTAAAACGGCGCTTTTAACTCATCACGAAGTTTTAGCACCGAAACGATAATGCCGATTCCGGTACTGTCGATATATTTTAAATGTTTAAGGTTTAGAATCAATGCTTTATCCTCACGGTTCATAACCGGTTCTAAAGCTGTGCGCAGCTGCGGCACTACAGATAAATCCAGCTCACCGCTTACATGAAGAATAATTTGGTTTTGTATCTCTTCTTGCCTGATTTCAAATTGCTCAGCTTTCATACCATTCACTCCGCTCACTTTTGTTTAATAAATAGTATCAAGATCCTTCTCCTTGTACAAGCTGTACAAGTGAATTGTTACATAGAGAAGCTGTGGAAGTAATGAATGGACGTTAGCTTCTGAGTATCCGCATCAATAAAAAGCTTTAACAAGGCTTCATCTCGCTCGAATACGATACCGTCCTCCGTCATATAATCAGGTTTTCCTAACGCATTCTTTACAGCATCTACTGTGGCTGCAACTTCAATTCCATCCATCAGAAGCGTTTTGGAGTCCTCCGCCATTTCAACGGATTGTATGAACTCACCGCTAAAGATGACATTCATATTCGGGTATTCATAAGTGACCAGTTCAGTTAAATCAGGGTCTGCCGTTATGTTTTTTGGCTTGCCCAGTTTTTTTACGACACTGCTTGGATCATCATAAAGTGAGATACCGTTAACCGTTTGAAGCTTAAAGCCTGGCTTTTTCGACTCTTTGACTTGTGCTGCTTCTGTTGCATAGGTAACTTCCGTTACAGTTGAAGGAGATCCCGAAGCGATTACAATGTCATGGGTAGCTTCCTTAGCCTCTACCGCCTTCGCTGAGCTTGAATTAGTCACTGGTGAATACGTCGCGGTGACAGGTCCAATCTCTCCCGTATAGGCGAATATGCCTCCGATTAAGCAACCAATAATAATAAAAGTCTTCATTATGATCTCCCTCCTATGCGGGATTGTTGGGTTTCCTTTTGCTTATATATACCTATAAACCGTTCGCAGTTCTTTGAAACAGGTCGTCATCATTTATTTTATAAAATAATGATAATTGCAAAAATATTTCAGAAAGGTTATTTCGATTCAATCATGACTAAGCAAATATCGTCCTTCTGGCTGACACTGGCATGCTCCGAAATAAACTCACTGACCATTTCCGCATGCTCACTTGCATCTTTTTTGATTAGCTGTTCAACAAGCAAATTGAGCTTAGTCTCCTCGTTATCTCCGATGGACTCACTTAACCCATCCGTATAGAGAACGATCTTCATATGATCATCGTAGGTAATACTGCCCTTTTGGATGTCGATATTTTCAAAGAGCCCAATCGCACAGCAGCCCTCAGTCAATAAGGTTGATTGGTCACCAATTAGCACTTTGCCAGGAGGATGTCCGGCATTTACATATTCAATGACCCGTTTATCCGTATCCAGCACTAAATAAATAGCGGTAAAATAATAATTAAGCAGCTCTTCCTTCTTATACAGCTGGCTCATATACCGATTCAGCTCTCGCATAACAAGACTCGGATCGGTAATACGTGTAATCGTATCCTTAAGAACCGAAGATATGTACATGCAAACCAGAGACGAAGAAATGCCATGTCCCATCATATCCAGCAAAATAACGCCGTATCGATGATCGTCAATCCGGTACCAAGCGTAGAAATCACCCGCAAGCTCCGAAGAAGGCTGATATACAGCGCTTATCGCTATATGATCATCATTTATAGGCTGGCTTAATACATTCCTTTGTACCTTCTTGGCAAGCTCCAGCTTTGCTTTGATCTGCCTGTCTCTTTCTTTATGCCAATCGATTTCTTGCTTCAACCTTAAAGCTGAGCGAATCCTTGCGAGCAGCTCCATCTTGTTGATCGGCTTCATCACATAATCACTGGCACCGGCATCGAGTGCTTCCGCCATTTTGCTAGAATCCCCGAGCGCAGTAACAAATATAATCGGAACATCCTTGTAGCGCTCCACCTGCAAAATTCGTTTGCATGCTTCCAAGCCATCAATTTCCGGCATCATCATATCCATCAAAATCAAATCTACGTTTGATTCGGTTGAAAACGTACAATCAATGTCCAGCATAGTGTAAAGCTCCATTGCAGAGGACGCGATTTTCAAATCCCTATAGCCTTCTTTATTTAAAATAGCTTTAATAATAATCTGATTAGTAGCATTATCATCCACAATTATAATACTCATATGCAGGCTCCTTTAGCTCCAATAACTACTACTTATATTCTGAGCGTAAGCGGTAGTAGAGTCAAATATTTATAAGTAAAATTACCTATGCACTATGCTGCCTTATAAGCTTACTTATAAAATTGAAACTTAACTTTTTAATAAAAGGCCTACCCTCGCGGATAGGCCTTTGCTTGCTTCTTGGTAGAAGTGGAGGCGGAAATTATCACATATAGTGAGGGTAGTAGTATACGGCAGGATCAAATTCATCACCCGAATACTCTTTGCCTCCCCATGCGATGACCAAGATTTTATCCTGATCCATCTCGCGCTCAAGACGCTGTGATTCTTGCTCCGAAATACCAAGTGATCTCATCTTAGCCCGCAGCTCATCTCCGTTCGAGCGGAAAATGTTAGCGATAGCCGATCCTAGGCCTTCCTCGGCAATACCGATTTTCTCTGCATCCGTATTGTCGACAATACGGTTTGTCCGGTCCTTATCATGCGTCAGTACGAAAATTTTGTCCTTCGCATAACCATCCGTTTGAAATTTATAAACCTGCTCTTGAACCTCGACAGCGTTGTTAACCGTGTGTACCTTCGTATTGGATAGTTGATTCATTATAAATTCCTCCTCTGATTTGATTGGATTAGTGTTTTTCTACCTCGCTAAACGAAGTTAACTGACTCGTCTTCTACCAACTATGAGAGATACAATAAAGAGAACAACGAATACGACGAATAATATTTTTGCTATCCCGGCTAATGCGGAGGCAATCCCTAGAAATCCGAAAATGCCTGCGACAATGGCAAAGATGAAAAATAATAATGCCCATCCTAACATCGGAATCATCCTTCCTTTGAAGCTGTTTTGTTATTTGGTTAATTTGTTAACTTGTCATATTATTAACCAGCCTCGTGCCCTTTGAAACAATCGATTAGCAGAATTTATTATCAAAATAAGGCTATTAATGAAGAAACAAATAACCTTGTTTTCTGATGTTTCAGAAGCTCTAGAATAGGTTAAGAGACTACACCAAAACAAATCGATAATAGAAAAGGCTGGTGATGATCGATGGAAAAGCAGCGTATTCACGTTAATGGCATCGATTTAGTCTATGAAGAATGTGGTAGTAGTAAAGGAAGCGTCATTGTATTGCTCCACGGCTTTTGCGGCTCATCTCAATACTGGCAAAAAATCTGTCCGGTTCTAGGTGATCAATATCGCGTCATCATCCCTGATCTCCGTGGTCACGGCGGTTCATCAGCTCCAGAAGGTCCGTATTCGATGGAGAGTATGGCCGAGGATATCGCAGCTCTCTTGGAAGCACTTCATATCGAGAAGGTCGTCATGTTCGGCCATTCCTTGGGCGGCTACGTAACGGCAGCGTTTGCGGAGAAATACCCGGACAAGCTCGCAGGTTTTGCACTTATCCATTCCACTGTGCTTCCCGACTCAGAGGTTACGAAGGAGAAAAGAACGGCTGATATTGAAGCGATTCGTGAAAAAGGAATATCAAAATATTTGTATAGTATCATCCCTAATTTGTTTACCGATGAGAAAGTTGGAGAAATGCGGGATGAGGTCAATCAACTTATCGGTGTCGGTCAAGAGATGGAGGCTCACGCAGCAATCGCTACATTAGAGGGCATGAAGATGCGTCCTGACCGAAGCCAAGTGCTGGCTGATGCCAAATACCCTATTTTGCTAGTAGCAGGCTCAGAAGACGGCGTTATTAAACCTAATGAGACCTTTACGGTTACAAGTCTGGAACAACCAGAAACGACGTTCAAATATCCTCATATTTTAGAAACCACCTTCGAGGATGTCGGTCATATGAGTCTTATGGAGGTATCCGATCAGCTTGCGAGGGTCATGTCTTTGTATTTGAAAACGCTATTAGAGCGTGAGCAAACGAGAACTGAAGGGAAAACGGAAAGAGCAGTCGGTAAGTAAACCATCTTTTTTCACAGGAAGCTGTTTCATTTCTAGTTCAACGGGGTAAATAAGAATAAGCAGGTAACCCCCTATCTATCTGCTATAAAATAACTGGAGGTGCTAGTTACTATGAGTAGTACGAATACTTCTTATCGCACGGGAGAAATTGTTAAGCATGATGGGAACTACATTTCAGAGTCAGGCAAGAAAGATAAGCTCCAAAAGGGAGAAAAATTCCCTGCTTGTCCTGTTAGCCGTAATGAAACAACTTGGAGTAATGCCGATTAGCGCAAAATAAACATTTGGATTCAAAAAGAAGGGCTGTCTCAGAAGTAGATTAACTACTTTTGGGGCAGCCCTTTTGGCGTTTTATTAAGTTCATGCTATCGCATGCTTTTACTTGTATGGTAGTATGGTAGTATGAAAGAGAAAGGAATATGCCTATGGATTTCCATGTACGTCCACAGCCCCTTTCCACAAGGGACTCTGTTTATATGCAGCTAAGAGAGCAGATTTTGAAGCTGGAACTGCCGCCTGGAACTGCTCTATCGGAGAACGAGACCTCACTGTTGTTCAAGGTCAGCCGTACACCCGTGAGGGAAAGCTTCCTCAGACTCGCACAAGAGGGCCTTGTTCAAGTGCTTCCGCAGCGGGGAACTCTCGTTTCATTAATTGATACTGTACTCGTAGAGGAAGCAAGATTTATGCGGGAGCATCTGGAGAGGGCAGTCATTCGGTTAGCATGTGTCCAGTTTCCCAAACCATTCCTTCTTGAGCTGCAAAATAACCTGCGTCTTCAACAGGAATGCGTTCACAACAAAGATAACCAAAGTATGTTTGCGCTTGATGAGGCTTTTCATCGTATTCTATTTGTTGGCTGCAGTAAGAGCAACACCTGGTCGAATATGCAGCAAATGAATGGGCATCTAAATCGAAGCCGTATGCTGCGGCTGGTTGATGACCACCACTGGGAAAATCTTTATGAGCAGCATCGCTTAATGGCTGAAGCTGTCGAAACACAAGATGCTGAAACCGCAGATCGGCTCATGACTGAGCATCTTACTCAGAACATATCCGATCAGGCTCTACTTAAGGAAAAGTATCCCCATTACTATAAATGAAACGGGAGGTTTATGACGGATGAAAATGACATTTAGGTGGTTTGGCGAGGGCAATGATACGGTTCCCCTTAGTTATATCAAGCAAATTCCCGGTACAGACGGGATCGTCTGGTCGCTTCATGATATTGCGGCAGGAGAAGAATGGCCGCTAGAGCGTATCTTGGAGGTAAAGCAGCAAGCGGAGCAAGCCGGTTTGCATATCGATGTCGTTGAAAGCGTTAACGTACACGAGGATATTAAGCTTGGTTTGCCGTCTCGTGATTTATACATCGATAATTATAAGAAAACAATTGAGAAGTTAGGAAGCGTAGGCGTTAAAGTCATTTGCTACAACTTTATGCCGATCTTCGACTGGCTGCGAACCGACTTGCACAAGCCAATGGGCAACGGAGCAACAGCTTTATTTTATGAGAATAGCCGAATTGCTGATGCCGATCCATTCCAGTTTGTTGAAGAGATCAATGCGAACTCTGCGCTCACGATGCCCGGCTGGGAACCTGAGCGGCTGCAGCATTTGACGAAGCTGTTTGAGGCTTATCAAGGCGTAACAGAAGAACATCTATGGGAAAATCTGCGATACTTCTTAAATGAAATTATTCCTGTCGCAGCACGGAGCGGAATTCGAATGGCTATTCATCCGGATGATCCGCCAAGGTCTGTATTCGGCTTGCCGCGTATCATGACAGGTCAGGAAAATTTCAGAACCTTTCTAAAGCTGTATGATAGTCCCTTTAACGGTATCACCCTGTGCAGCGGCTCACTAGGCGCGAATCCAAGTAATGATATCATTTCAATGATTCATGAGTTTGCGGATCGTATTCCCTTTGCCCATATCCGTAACGTTCGCGTGTATGAGAATGGCGACTTTATCGAAACGTCCCACCGCACACAAGATGGAACAGTCGATATCGCTGGAATTGTGAAAGCTTATCACGAGATTGGCTTCACAGGTTATGCAAGACCCGATCATGGGCGTCACATTTTTGATGAGCAGTGCAGACCGGGATATGGCCTATACGATCGCGCTCTAGGCATTATGTATTTATGGGGACTTTGGGATGCCTATCAGCTTTCAGCCGCTTCGACTGTAGATTTGGAGGGGAATTCATGACACAGCTGCCTAAGCATGAGTCGTTTGAAGGTAAGGTCGTCGTCATAACTGGAGGCGCCGGTGTGCTATGCCGGGTCATGGCGCTTGAGCTTGCACGGCAAGGAGCCAAAATTGCCATTCTCAATCGCACGGCTGAGAAAGGGACTGCCGTAGCTGAGGAAATTAAGGCTGCTGGCGGGATCGCCATGGCTGCTGCTTGTGACGTGACTAGCGCTGAGAGCACTAAAGCAGCAGCCGCTGCCGTACTAGAGAAGCTCGGTCCTTGCGATATATTAATTAATGGTGCGGGCGGCAATCATCCAAGCGCGAATACCACAAACGAAACCTTTAAGCCGGAGCATCTAAACGTGGAAAACATAACGACGCTGTTTAATTTGAGCACTGAAGGATTCCGCAGCGTTATGGATCTCAACTTCATCGGTACGCTTATCCCAACACAAATATTTACAGAGCAAATGCTAGGCCGTCAGGGCGCAGCGATCATAAATATTTCCTCCATGAGCGCTCCATCACCTATGACGAAGGTACCTGCCTATAGTGCAGCCAAAGCAGCCATCGTCAACTTCACCCAGTGGCTGGCCGTTCACCTTGCTGAATCGGGCATTCGCGTTAACGCTATCGCTCCCGGGTTCTTCCTGACTGAGCAGAACAGAAAGCTTCTAATGAACGATGATGGTACATTAACCGAGCGTTCTGGCAAAATCATCTCTCATACTCCCATGCGGCGTTTCGGCAAGCCTGAAGATTTATTAGGCACTTTATTATGGCTCGCCGACGAGACATCAGCCGGCTTTGTTACCGGAACGACGATACCCGTTGATGGCGGTTTCCTAGCGTATTCAGGCGTTTAGCTGTTTATAAAAAAACAAATGCAGGCTGCCTTATAGACTTATCGTCTTAGGCGGCCTGCTAGGCTTTTTCAATACATTTACCTGGAAATTTCAGCTCTAATCGAGGTATAGTTAAGTGCTGGCATAGGCACGGTCAAACGCTTCAGCTGCTGTAAAATCCAGCTCCGTAAGGCCGCCATCATGCCATGTCGTCATGCGGAGTGTTACCATTTTATAATCGATGGCGATGAATGGATGATGATTAAGCTGCTCAGATGCTTGCGCTACCTCATTTACGAAAGCGATAGCGCTCAGAAAAGTTTGAAATCGATATTTTTTGATCATCCATTTGCCATCCTCCCGCTTCCAACCCTCACATGCCGCCAAGCTTTTTTCGATTTCTGACTCCGTTAGCTTCATAAGTACCACTCCTTCGCTTCATTATGACGCCGCTCGTATATAGAGCCGATCCTATTTCATAATGTTATAATAAGGAAAAGGTTTGAACAAGCAAATGGATGAAGGCGAGGGCTCTAGTAATGGGAATGATCGGATATTTGCAGCAAGTACCAATGACTCAGCTTCAATTACTCATACATCGTATTGAAGAGCTGGACGGCGTTATTGTTCACGAGGTGTTTGAAACAGAAGCCTTGGACATTGATAAAGCTTGGCATGCCATTCATTTTATGCTTAATGGAAGCTCGTTCGCGGGTGATGAACCGCTTGTGCATACCATTCTCGGAGGAACGCCAATCGGCGCAGATGAGGGATACGGTCCGGCAAGATATTTGACGAATGCTCAGGTGAAAGCAGTGGCAGAAGAGCTCTCCAAGCAAGGCAGAGACGAATTGGCTAATCGTTTTGATCCAGCTGAGCTTAGTGAAGAGGATATTTACCCGTCCGGCACCGATTGGAATGGCGACGAGGATAAGGATTATGTTCTTAGTTACTACCAAGAGGTGGCTGCTTACTACATCGATGCGGCTAATAAAGATCATGGCATGATTTTATATATTATGTAAGGAAAATAGCCCCGTAGGTCATCGTAGACTTACGAGGCTATTTCTCTTATAGAACAACCAACATTAATGGGTACTTTCTTAAATGGATGTCCGCAACTCATAGAGGTCGGGTACATCACATTTAATAGTAGCAGCTATCGATATCGCTACCTTAAGCGGCATTATTCGTTTGTTGTCGATATAATCGCCGATCCTCTCAGGCCTGACCAACAATGCGTCTGCAAGCTGCGTCCTCGATAACCCGCGCTCGCTTAATCGCTGCTCAAGCAGGCATGAGCCMAGCTCAAATTTCATCGTATTGGACCCTCCATTTAGCGTAAACGAACAATACTAGTTTAACCAAGCTGCCATCTCTCAAAACTCGTCATACATCGTTCTTTACTTTAAATGTAGAGAGATACTTCGTTTTAAAATTAATTAGCTATTCACTTTCACTTTCGTATAACGATTAGTTGGAATCGGCAAGCCTAGATTGCCGCGTAGAGTATCCGATTCATAATCGGTACGATAAATACCTCGCTCTTGCAGAATTGGAACAACCAGCTCCACAAAATCATTCAAGCCGCTTGGAATCGAAGTGTGAATAATGAATCCATCCGCTGCACCTTCTTCATGCCACTCCCCAATAAGATCAGCAATCTTCTCAGGAGTACCAATGAACTGACTGCGCGGAGTCGCAGATTGAAGGGCAACCTGGCGAAGAGTAAGGTTTTTCTCTTTTGCTATTTTTTTAATTTTGTCCGTGCCGCTGCGGAAGCTATTTTGTCCGAGGTCACCTAGCTCTGGGAACTGCTCATCCAGCGGATATTGAGAGAAGTCATGATGCTCGAAAAAACGTCCTAAATAGTTTAAGGCATTCTCGATCGTCACTAACTCCGCCAGCTCTTGATACTTGCGCTCAGCTTCCTCTTCCGTGCGTCCAATAATGGGCCCAATACCGGGAAGAATAACGATATCGTCCACCGAACGGCCTTCAGCAACCGTACGATCCTTCACATCTTTGTAGAATGCCTTTGCATCTTCGATATTTTCATGGCCCGTGAACACTGCATCTGCTGCTTTGCCAGCCAGCTTCTTGCCGCTCTCGGACGAGCCCGCTTGAAAAATAACCGGATGTCCTTGCTTCGAGCGAGCGATATTAAGTGGACCTTGCACAGAGAAATAATCGCCTTTGTGATCCAGACGGTGCAGCTTAGACGGATCGAAGAACACACCTGACTCTTTGTCTCTGACGAAGGCATCGTCCTCCCAAGAATCCCACAATCCGCGTGTCACTTCCAAATACTCCTCAGCAATTTTGTAGCGCTCATCATGCGTAGGATGATCCGTTTTGCTGAAATTGCTAGCCGAGCCCTCAAGCGGAGACGTGACCACGTTCCAGCCTGCACGCCCGCCGCTAATATGATCTAGCGAACCAAATTGCCTCGCAACCGTAAACGGCTCACTGTAAGAGCTTGATAACGTTCCAACCAAGCCAATTTTAGAGGTAACAGCTGCCAGTGCGGACAATATCGTAATCGGCTCAAAACGATTTAAGAAATGAGGAATTGATTTTTCGTTTATATATAAACCGTCTGCGATAAATACAAGATCGAACTTACCCGCTTCAGCTGTCTGTGCCTGCTCCGTATAAAATTTAAAGTTCACGCTTGCATCAGCCGGCACTTCCGGATGCCGCCATGCCGACACATTGCCTCCCACACCATGAATCAATGCGCCAAACTTAATTTGCTTGCGATTTGCCATAATAAACAGCCTCCTAATTAACGATGAATGATAGACATTTTAATGGTTCTAACAACAGAGCCGCGGGATCAAATGAAAAGGTTCATTCGGATCCTACATTGCACTTTGTGCAGTAGAATCAACTCACAATCGCTCGCTGAGACCCTACACTGCACTTTGTGCAGCAGAACTCCTCACCGGCTCAAAATTTGGAGCAATACGCTGCTATTCTATTGCAAAAGTGCAGCGTAGCCATCCCATCCGTCCACCATGTAAGGTATCTATTGCAAAAAGTGCAGTAGTCACTGATGCTCTAAGCGGCAACAGTATGGATAATATCCAAGCAGAAGAAACATCTCTCCACTAAGTTACCTGTAATAAAGCCGCTTCCTTCAATTCGAGCCGGTAGCTCTTGACAAGCGTCTCCCCGTTCATCAGATCCTTATCGAAAGCGCGCTCGAAGCCGAGGCGCTCGTACAGTCTTACAGCAGAATCCATCATGTCTGATGTATGAAGATGCAGCGTTTCCGCTCCCCATTCCCGTGCAAGCTTGGCGCTGGCACGTATAAGCTCCGTCGCTACTCCGAAGCCGCGAGCTGTCCTCGATACGGCGAGCAGGCGAATAATCGGCGAATGAATTAGAAGCTCCGGCCGTCCATAGGCGGCTTCCGAGGAATCAAACAAGAACACACTTCCAACGATCTTCCCGCCAAGCACCGCGACTAAACGAGCCTTCGTTGCTGCACCTTCAACGGATGCCAGTATGCTTTCTTTATATTGATTCCATGACTCTTCCGGAAGCTCTTGTGCATATTGTCCATAAGCATCAATGAGTACTTCCCTTGTAGCCCCTAGATCCTCAAGCTCAGCATTACGAATGATTACTGCAGTATCGGACATGCTTCTTCACCTGCTCTCCCTTTATATGATAAAAAAGCGATATCGTTTAAACCGCGCTAATCGAGTTGCGAGAGTCTTGCTCCCCCTGCTTGATCCGACTAATTTGAGCTAAATGACCTTGTACGTGTTTCACAAATGCCGGGACGATAACGGCTATCGATACGGGCTCTCCTTTAAAGTTAATGCCCGTCTTACTCCATTCTTCTTCGGTCAGACGGTTAAACAAGAGGCTGTTATATTGAACGAGTGAGCGAGCCGCAAGCAAAATATCTTTGGCATCACCTTCATTTGCCCTTTGCCCAGACACCCAAGCATCCTGATTAAAAACAGGCAGCCTTACCTCGGAGCCAGACAATATTTCACGAATGCGAAAGGATACGATGATGCTGTGATCAACGAGATGAGCGAGAACCTCAGTCACACTCCATGACTCAGGTGCAGCCTTCCATTTCAGCTGATTATCCGAAAGTCCTTCCAATTCTTGCTCAATTTGATCATATACCTGCAAATATGCTTGAATATCGACAACGGGTTGGCTCATTTAAAATCCTCCTCATGAATAGCAAAAGTAATGATCTTTATACTTTCCTAAAACGGTCAAGCTCGAATAATTGAAGATCGTAACCCGTATTCTTTTTTTGTATTTTGTCAGCCAAAATCTCGCCAACCACGCTCGCGAATTTAAAGCCATGACCAGAAAAACCGCCGGCAAGGAGCACATTGTCGTGCTCCGGATGAGCATCAATGATGAAATCCTCATCTGGTGTAAACTCATATTTGCATACAGCGCCCCTCAGAAGCTTACCGGCTGCACCCGGAACAAATGCATGAAGTGCACGGCGAAGATCCTCTTCATCTTCTGGATAAGCGCCAAATGGAGCAATCGGCTCACCTGGCTTCCACTCCACGCCTGTATCATGTCTGCCAATCTTAATCCCCGCGCCTCCGATACTCGGAAACCCATAGTAACCGCCCGCCGCCCCGCCCCAAGTGAAACCGGGGAATACGCCTGCATCAAAAGCAGGTGAGCTCGTTTCAAACCAACCTACCACCTTGCGAACAGCCCGAATCGGGAGCTTAACATGATTCGAGAGCATGCTAAACCATGCACCTACGGTAATGATGATTTGCGGAGCCGTAAAAGCAGCCTCCTTCGTATAAACGGTGACACTTGAGGCATTGGCCTGAATATCAGTAACGAAGCTGTTTACTAGAAGCTCCGCTCCGGCTTCGACAGCCTGATGCTTGTAAGCTGCTACACATTTTTCGCTATATAAGTAACCTGCGTTCGGCTCATACATACCTTGGAACGAATCTGCCAATTGGACGCCCGGAAAACGCCGGTTAATTTCTTCCGCACGCAGCAATTCCACTTGTACACCATTCGCAACAGCATCGCCTAATCTGCCTTCATAATTGTAGAAGCTCGATTCTGCCATATTGAGTACGCCCGATCGCTCCAGCAGCTTTTGCCCGGTTGCTTTCTCGAGTGTCAGCCACCTCTCATCAGCTCGAAGCGCCATCTTCACATAAGTATCTCCGCCATGATAAGCATGCCGGATTAAACGCGGCTCGCCGTGATGGCTTCCCATGTTATGCGGCGGATCAAAAGCATCAATGAGCAGTGTCCTTGCCCCGCGAGCTGCGAGCTCATAACCTGCGCTCATGCCCATTGAGCCTGCACCAACGACGATCACATCATATGATTTTGGAATGTTGTCGTCCTCCCGGCACGCTCTCTGCTGCCAGCTTGCTCAGAGCATCCGCAGCTAGAGAAGCAAAAAACGAGGCTGCAATCGGCAAAGCCTTTTCGTCCAAATCGAAGGCTGGATGATGCCATTCCTGTGAACCGGCTGTGCCAAAAAATACGAACAGCCCTTCCGTTTCCTTCAAATAGAAGGCAAAATCCTCGCCTGCTGGAGAAGGAGTCGGCTTCACCACCGTAAGACCAAGAGCCTCAGCCGTTAATGAGGCTTGATCTGCCCATTTCTGATCATTTATAACTGCCGGCGGTCCTTCAAGCCACTTTACTTTCGCACTCGTTGCAAACGCCGAAGCTACACCATTCACAACCTGATCGAAGCGCTCGCGCACTCTCGTGCGGACATGCTCTTCAAACGTGCGCAGCGTTCCGTCAAATATCGCTTTGTCAGAAATAATATTCCAAGCGGTCCCTGCATGAAGCCTCGTCACACTAACGACCGCACTATCCAGCGCGCTTACGTTGCGGCTTACGATCGATTGCAGCGCCGTAATCATATGCGCCGCAGTTACGATCGGATCAAGACCTGCCTCAGGTACTGCTGCATGGCTGCCGCGTCCTTCCACCTCAACGACAAAACCATCAGCTGCCGCCATGATCGGCCCGCCCGTGATCCCAATCGTTCCAACCGGAAGATCCGGCTTATTATGCATGCCGAACACTGCATTCACGCCTTCCAGCGCTCCGCTTGCAATAAGCTTCTGAGCACCCTTTGCTTTTTCTTCCGCAGGCTGGAACAGGAAACGCACCGTTCCTTGCAGCTCCTGCTCCCGTTCCTTGAGCAAAAGAGCTGTCCCTACGATCGAGGCCGTATGGAAATCATGGCCGCAGGCATGCATTTTTCCCGGAATCTTTGAAGCAAACGGAAGTCCCGTCTCCTCCTGTATAGGCAGCGCATCTATATCAGCGCGAACCGCCACAATTGGACCGCCATACAAACCCCCAACCTCTGCAATTACCCCAGTTTGGAGTCCATAGTCGACGATTCGAATGCCCGCTTCTGTTAACCAGTCACTTATCGCAGCCGTCGTCTCGAATTCCTCATGAGAAAGCTCGGGATGCTGATGCAGCTGCCTTCGAATGGCTATTAACGTTTCCTCAATCGATCCAGTTGAGAATCTACTCATACCAATTCCCCTTCAAAGGCTTCCTTAAGAAGCTCAAAGGATCGAACACGCTTGGCGAAATCAGGAATAATCGTCGTGAAAATAAATTCATCCACACCATACTGCTCCCCAATTTCAAGCAATCGTTTGCGAACCGTCTCCTTGGTGCCTCTAGTTATATCCGCATCTCTTTCCTCAGCCGTGTAGTCCTCGCCTGCTTGCCTAGCAAACTCCTTCGCCTGCTCTAGCGATCCCACGTTGATTGTCTTTCCGCTTGCTAGCGTAACTCTCACATTTTTAAAATGACCCGCCAACTCATTCGCTTCTTCTTCCGAATCGGATGCGATAACGGATAATGCCAGTATTGCCTTCGGCTCGCCGCCAAGCGAACGATTAAAGTTATTTCGGTACGTATCAAGCGCCTCTCGAGCCGTATCTGGATCATTATTAATGAATAACGCAAAAGCATACGGATAACCCTTCTCCGCAGCAAGCTCCGCGCTCGATAGGCTTGTGCCGAGCAAATAAATGTCAGCAGGCTGCTTCGGCAGCGGACTTGCAACAAGTCCTGCTAGCGGATGCTCTTCACCAGCCTTGTCATGGAGCAGCTGCTCCAGCTCTGTAAGCTTCTCTGCCAAAGTAGCGGCTTCCGCTATGCCCTTCTGCAAAGCTTTCGTAGAACGCGGCAATCCGCCCGGTGCTCGCCCGATGCCAAGTTCAACCCTGCCTGGCGCTAATGATGCAAGCACATTAAAATTTTCTGCTACTTTATAGGGGCTATAATGCTGAAGCATTACACCGCCTGAACCAATGCGAATCGATTTTGTTTGAGCCAGCAAATAAGCAATAAGCACCTCTGGCGAGGACCCCGCCATCCCTGGGGAATCATGATGCTCGGATACCCAGAAGCGCTCGAAACCGAGCGTTTCTGCCAATTGCGCCAGCTTGACGGTATTCGCTAATGCTTCAGCAGCAGTTTGACCGGGGAAAATAATACTTTGATCCAGAATGCCAATTTTGAGTGACATATTGATTCGCTCCTCTATGTGTTAGATGGAATAGACACCCTCAGGTGTGATCCGTTTCAGAAATTGTTTGGTTCTTTCTTCTTTTGGATTCGTAAAAATATCATTAGGCCTGCCCTCTTCGACGATAACGCCGCCATCCATAAAAACGACATGGCTCGCAACATCCTGTGCAAAGCTCATTTCATGCGTCACGATTATCATCGTGATACCTTCCTTTGCAATTTTGCGAATGACGCTAAGCACCTCGCCAACAAGCTCTGGATCAAGCGCCGAGGTCGGCTCATCGAACAAAATAACTTCTGGATTGAGCGCTAGCGCACGAGCGATGCCTACGCGCTGTTGCTGTCCACCGGACAGCTCGCTCGGATAGGCATTCAGCTTATTGCCGAGCCCTACCTTCTCAAGCAGCTCTTCGCTTTTTTGGCGCGCCTCATCCTTCGGAAGCTTCTTAACGATTACGAGACCTTCCATCACATTTTCAATCGCTGTCTTATGCTTAAATAAATTATATTGTTGGAAAACCATTGCGCTTTTCTGCCTAAGTGTATGAATCCCTTTCTTATCCGGATGCTTGCAATTAACGGTAAAATCATCAATGGAGATGTGGCCGTCGCTTGGCTTCTCCAAATAATTTATGCAGCGCAGCAGCGTCGTTTTACCGGAACCGCTTGGCCCGAGTATGGCAACGACCTCGCCCTTTTTAACCGTAAGGTCTATTCCCTTCAGCACTTCATTACGTCCAAAGCTCTTTCTAATTTGCGTCAGCTTAATCATGAAACACCGCCTCTGTTGTAAAGGTTAAAGCGCTTCTCGGCTAAAGCGGTCAGACGCTCGATCAAAAAGGTTAATCCCCAGAAAATGAGGGCTGCTGCGAGGTAAGCCTCAAAAAATTTCCAGTTTGTTGAAGCAACGATTTGCGCTTTAGCGTTAATGTCGACGACGGACACCGTAAAAGCAAGCGTTGATCCGTGCAGCATGCCAATAACCGAGTTCGATAAGTTAGGCAGACTTGCTGCAAAGGCTTGTGGCAAAATAATTCTTCGCATCGCTTGCGCTGTCGTCATTCCAATCGAATAGGCTGCTTCCATTTGCCCGCGGTTAACGGCAAGCAAGCCTGATCTCACAACCTCCGACATATAAGCGCCAGCCGTAATCGAGAAAGATATATAAGCGAATCCAATCATTGGAATAGAGACCGAACGGAACGATAATCCTAACGCTTCAGCTATACCATCAACGATAATCGGCAATCCGAAATAAATAAGCAATAAATGGGTTAACATGGGAGTTCCGCGGATGATAGTTACATAGGAAACGGCGATAGGATAAAGGACTGGAATCTTATACAGTCGGATGACTGCAACAGAAGTCCCAATAAGGAAGCCGCAGAAAACAGAGACAAACGTGATTGCCAAAGCCGTTGGTACTGCGGTTAAGAGCTGAAGAAACGCTGTCCATATGAATGCCAAATCAAGCTTCATTTTCCCTTCCTCCTCTGCCAAAACCTACTCCTGCTGCAAACCGCCTTGATTTCGTTTTTTTCATGAGCGGTTCTTTGTCTTCTACCGTTATGCGGCGCTCATGCTTCAATAACCTGCGTTCAATAAAATGGAATAGCTTCTCAAGTCCAAAGCTCATCACAAAGTAGATAATCGCTAATGAAACGTAGGTTTCAAGGAAATGCCTGGACATAACGGCCAGCGTCTGTGATTTTCCTGTCAATTCCATAATGCCTAATGAAAAGGCTAGCGATGTATCCTTCAAATTAGCGATAACGAGATTAGAAAATACCGGTAATGAAATAGACATTGCTTGAGGAAGTACAATTCGGGTAAAGGCTTGAAAGCCAGTCATTCCTACCGCATAAGCCGCTTCAACCTGTCCACGGTCTACGGCCCCAACAGCCGCCCGAATCATCTCGGCTATATAGGCACCGCTGTGCAGCGCGTAAGTTAGAATGACAAAATATAAAGCTGGTACTTTAGCTACATCCAAATGAAAAATCTTCAATATTTCGGGTAGGCCGTAGTAAAACAAAAAAAGCTGAATGAGTATAGGAGTCCCTCTAAAAAAAGATAAATACACTTGCGAAAAACGTCTTAGAACCGGAATCTTATAAAGCTGGGGAAAGGCGACGATAAATCCGACGCCAACCCCGAGTACGATGGAACTCACCACGATGAGAAGAGTGACTTTCAAGGTAGGCAGCAGCTTTATTAGATACTCGAACACATAGCTGATATCGAATGATTCTCCCACCTTAGCCATCTCACCTTTCAATTGGGTTTATTTTTCTTTGGAAGTGAAGTCATCGCCTAGCCATTCAGAGCTAAGCTTCGCAAGCGTACCATCTGATTTCAGCTCTTTGATTACCTCATCAACAGCATCAGAAAGCTTTTGCTGCTCCGGATCGTCCTTGCGGAACATGAATAAGATGTCTGCTTCACTAAGAGCCGGTCCTACTGCTTTAAGCTCTTTTTTCGGATCAACTAGCGATAATGTAAAGTCAGCAGCGAGGAAAGCATCCACTCGACCAGAGGTTACTTGCGTTACATTATCGTTTGCACCGCCATTCTGATACACGAGTTCAAGGGCATTTCCGTTTTCCTTATTGTAATTTTCAAGTATGGTTGCTGCTGCGCTTGTTGCCGTTGTTAACACTTTTTTACCTTTTAGATCAGCCAGCGTTTGAACAGATTCATTGTCCTTGTCTACTATAATTTTGTTTCTCCAGTGTGCATAAGGCTCTTTATTAAACAAATACTTTTGCACGCGTTCCGGATTCTGCTCCATTTCGTGTGCAATCATGTCAATTTTTTTAGTCTCCAAGCTTAACAGCAAGTTCGTAAATTCAAGCGTTTGGATATCAAATTCGTAATCTGCAAGACGTTTATCAATTTCTCTTACAAGCTCTACATCGAAGCCTGTTAGCTTACCATTCTCATCTATAAAGCAAACTTGTGGGAATTGTGTTCCTGTACCAACAACGATTTTGGTTACTGCTTTGGAAGCTTCTCCGCTTCCTGCATCTGTACCGGCGTTGTTTTTATTGCCCCCGCAGCCTGCGAGTGTAAATGCAAGGACTAGTGCAATCGATAAAACGAATCGTTTTTTCATTTTCTTTTTCCCCCAAATCATCGAATGTTTAAATCCTTATAATTCCTACCTGTTAAGTAAGGATTTGCGTTGAATTCACTTTACCATCGGACTGCCAGCTTCGTCAATCCTCTAGCTTATAGAGATCTTCTATAAGAAAATCGAATAATTCAATGATGTTTTTGAGCAATAAAAAAGTCCGCTGCTTCAGAAGAAGCAGCGGACGAATGCGTTTAAACACACTATTCATATCGGCTTAACTGTAATTATAAATGTAGCATATCGACAGCTCTTCGGGTAATAGAGTTTTTCTATTACAGATTCACATTAGCCGATAAACTTAGCTCCGCAGCTGCTAATTGCTTGCCTATTTCCATGATGGCATGGACTAATTCCAGATGCTCTCCATGTTGCGAAATGAGGTTGGTCTGCAAAAAAATACCTTCCGTCTCTGGGACACGTATCGGATAAAGTTTCCCATCCTGTAATTCCTGCTGCGCGCATAAGCCTGGAAGAAACGCGATTCCAGCTTTCTGGATCACTAGCTTTTTGGCCATTTCAGAATTATCCGTCTGGATTTGAATATTAGGCGGCAGCTCTAGGTTCTCGAATATACGATGAATGCGAAGCCAATCCAATGAGCCGCATTCAAAAAATACGAGGGGCTGCTCAGCTATCGCCTCAACCGTCAATTTTTCCATCGTTAAGAACGGGTGCCCATGATATACATGTAACCGAATCGGATCTTCATAAAACTTGGTCGATTGCAAGCTTGGATGATTCACCTTGCGAACAAAGCCGATATCCACTTCCTTGCTTAACACCTTATTCAAAATATCATCCGTGGTACTTGTGACAATTTTATAGTGAGTATTCGGAAATCTCTGCTTCAAGCGAGGCAATAAGTCAGGAATGATATAATTGGAGACAGACACGGTACAGCCAATTCGGAACTCGTTAGGCAGCGACTTCTTCTGATTGATATGCTGCTTGCCCTTCTGATAAATGAGCAGTAGCTGCTGGGCATAAGGGAGAAATCGTTTACCGTCTTCCGTTATTTGAATCTGTTTGCCATTTCGATCAAAAAGCTTGCAGTCGAGCTCCTGCTCAAGTGACTTAATTCTTGCTGTTACAGAAGGCTGAGACAAATACAACGCGTCAGCTGCTTTATTAAAGCTTCCACAATGGATCACATAGACGAATGCTTCTATATTCTCAATGTTGATTTGACACACCTCCACTCCCTAAATACCAACTAAACCAGTATGAATATATATAATTAAGGTATCAAACTAAACAGAACATGTCAATCGAGCATTCGTGTGGAATGCTCAATTGGGTTAAACACCTTGTTATTCGATTAAAATTCGCAAAAAAAAGGTTGTTCCAAAAGTAGATAAACCTACTTGAGGAACAACCTTTATTCATTGTATTCGTTCCGCTCTAGCGAGGGACCGTCTTATTGTCTGTATACCCGCTATCGCCGCTTTTTCCGAATTTCTTAAACAGTTTGCGCAGATAAGGAAGTGCAAAGAAATCAATACCGAATTTACCTGCGTTCGTTCCAGCGACGAATACGATAATTCCGATCAGCAGCATCCAAGGGTTAGTCGATACCGTACCTGCAAACATAAACATGAAGTTCATTAATAGTCCAAAGAATGCTGCAGCTGTCGTAAGTGCGCCAACGATTAGCCCAAGTCCTACCAAACACTCACCAACGGGAATGAGGAAATTAATGATGCCTGCATTCGGGAGAGCCACATGTTCTAGAAATGCAGTGAACGTCGGGTATACTAATTCGTTTGTACCTTTATCAATCACAGGATTATTAATAGCTCCTTTTAAAAATCCGCTGGCATCAAATCCTCCAAGCTTATGCCATCCTGCGCTCAACCATTGCCATCCCAAGTATACGCGCAGCAGAAGCATTAAACCCGCTGCATATTTGTTTTCGCTTAGCCATTTGGTAACCATGACGATCAGCTCCTTTTTGTTTTGTCTAAACCGAGATCGTTTCGATAAGTTCCTTCAGCTTGTTCGCCGAACGGTGCAGCAGCGCTTTTTCTTCCTCTGTAATCGGAATGTCCAGCACCTCTCTTACCCCATGGCGATCAACAACACACGGAACACCCATGTATACATCCGATATGCCGTGGTAGTTATCTACTAACGTGGATACATTGAGTACAGCCGACTCATTGGACAGTATTGCAGTTACAATGCGATCTAGTGCTAACGCAATGGCGTAATAGGTTGCACCTTTCGCTTCTATGATTTCGTAGGCTGCGTCTCTCGTATGCGTAAATATGTCTGACTTTTCTTCCTCGCTAAGCGAGATGGAAGAACCGGCTACGTTTGCTAGACTCCATAATGGAAGCTCGGAATCACCATGCTCCCCAATGATATGGGCATGTACGCTGCGCGGGTCAAGCTGCAATCGCTCACCGATAAGGTAGCGGAACCTTGCACTGTCGAGCAATGTGCCTGAACCGATGACACGGTTGGTTGGCCAGCCCGACTTTTTCTGGCAGAAGTAACTCATAATATCTACCGGATTCGTCGCAATTAACAAAATACCGTCATCATTGTATTTTAATACTTCCGAAACGATACTCTCATAGATTGCAATGTTGCGCTTTAATAGATTCAGCCTTGGCTCGCCAGGCTTCTGCGCCGCTCCCGCTGTAATGATGACGATATCCGCATCCTTGCAGTCCTCGTAGGTGCCTGCCCATACTTTAGTCTGTCCGAGGAATGGCATCCCGTGATTCATATCGAGCGCATCCCCTACTGCTTTTCCTGCATTCGCATCTATTAGCACAAGCTCATCCATTCGGCTGCGAAGCAGCAGTGTATAGGCTGTTGTAGATCCTACTGCTCCTACACCAATAACGACAACTTTAGATTTTTTCATTGTTATTCCACCTCTTCAAATGGTTTATTTACGAAATAATACATAACGCCCATAAGGACGGAGCCACCAATTAAATTACCGAGCGTCACCGGCACCAGATTATGAATCATGCCCTCGAGTGAAATCGTTCCTGGATGATTCAGAACAAGCGCGATGGCGAAGGTACAAAGATTGGCGATGCTGTGTTCGTAGCCGGATATAAAGAAACAAAATACGAACAGCATCATAGCGAACAACTTTGGTCCATCTCCGCGCAGTGACATCGGAACAAAAAATGCTAAGCAAACGAGCCAGTTACATAACACACCTCGGAAAAATAATTCCCATACCGGAGCGTGAAGCTTCTTCTCTACCACACTGAGCAAGAAACCATTAACCGAAGCATCGTTGAACAATCCGGTTGCCCATATCAGCAGTGCGAAGGCGACTGCTCCTAGAAAGTTGCCTGCGTAACTCGCACACCATAGCTTCACTACATTAAGCCATCGCATTTTGCCCCTAAGAGCTGCGAAGGTGAAGTAAAAGGTGTTTCCGGTAAAAAGATCTCCTCCGCCATATGCGATTAGAATGATGGCTGCCCCAAACGTAATCGCCGCCATTGGATAGGTTAGCGGACTATGTGTCTCGTAGAAAAAACTGCCAGTCTTAAAAGCTACGATTACGCCAAACCCGATAAACATACTGGCTAACATGGCTCGCAATATATACCTCAACTTACTTGTCTGAAACACCTTTTGCTTCTTCAAAGCAAGCTGCTCAACCCTTCTCAAAGGAGCATGCTCCATCTGGTAATCCTCCTGAAATTTTCTGTTAAGTTATTGTGCTCTGATCGCTTGCGTTTGCTACACCTTTAGTTTAGGGGTTTATCTTACATTTGTATGTCGGGGAACTCCCTGAACTATAGCTCAGGGTTTCCATACAAAAGCTGCTCCACAAATAGGGAGGTTCCCCGATGTGGCCGCAATGATCCTTCTTTTATAATGGTAATAAGTGATCGGAAAATGAGAGGATGGCGGCAATGACAATGAACATAAAGGCAACTTTAAATGATGGGGACAACAAGGAGAGTCCGGTGATCGGTGTATCGCATGATGCGGACAAAGCTGCTGATCATCGTCATACCGGCAAATGCTGCAATTGCTCAAAAAGCTCATGCAAGGAGAAGTCGGAAGCAGACCCGCTTGCTGATCAATAACAAATAGGAGATAACACGAAAAAAAAAGGAGCAGTTCCTCAAGGTCTATGACCCATTGGAGCTGCTCCTATTTTGTTGTACTGCTATACAAGCTGTGAATAAGAGGTTATTCCACAACCATTTTAATTTCTTCATATTTCTCGTCAAAAGAAATCCGAAGCGTCTTGTTATCCAAATACCACAGATTGTCATCTTCTATAAAATAGGTTATACCTTCTACGACATCACGAAGTCCCACCGTTTTGGGCTCTTCCTTCATGATGCCAAGTGAAAGACCTGGATGAACGCTGCCACAGCCGCCCAGGCGAACGTAAATGCGAATCGCTTCACCATCGGAAAGACCCATCTCTTGTTTGTACCAGCGAGCAGCTGGTTGTTCCACTATTAATTTCATCTCGGTCAGCTCCTTCCGCTACATGCTCTACTCCATCATCACGAAATAGCTTAGCGGTGTCAACCCTTACGTGCCAAACAATCTTCCATAAGCTGTCCATCTTAATGTCAGAAGGCAATGATTATAAAACCCCAAACTTTTTCAACGCAAACTCGATTCCGTCCTCACTTGATTTTTTAGTTACGAAATCAGCTGCTCCTTTTAACCGTTCATTCCCATTGCCCATCGCAATACCTAGCCCTACTAATTCCAACATGTCTATGTCGTTCTCACCATCACCAAATGCAATAGCTTCTGATTTATCCACGTTAAAATATTGCAAAACCTTCATGATCGCAAGCGACTTGGACACCTCTTCCTGCAATACGTTTAGGACAAAAGGATGCCATCTTTTTAAGGTTAGATGCGGAAACCGCTCCCTATATTTCTGGGCTGTTGCATCATCAGCAAACAAGCACATTAAGTAAACCTCTTGTTCATAAATCAATGGATTTGCCGCTGGATAATGAAGCAAAGACAGTGTTTCCTTCAATGCTTTTGCTATCTCAATATTTTCAACACCGTTCATGCAGTAATCTTCCGTATAAAATGAAAGGCCGTGATTGCAGGTGTATGCAAAATCATATACTTCTTTAATCATATTTTTGTCCAGCGGCAATTTATGTAAGACCTCTTGATTATGCTTAACATACGCTCCATTTGCGGTAATGAACGTATCTATTCCTAATTCTTTTATTTCTTCACACATGGATAGCGGTCTTCCTGTTGCTGCAACCACCTTGAGTCCTTTGTCTTTAAGCGCCTTTATCGCTTCTTTGGTATTATTCGAAATGCTGCCATCCTCATGGTGCGTAATCGTTCCATCCACATCGAAAAAAACAATTTTGTAATCCAAAAGCATCTCCCCCCGCTTTACTTTAACCTTGGATATTATTACAAGCAATATTTCAACTTGTGATTATTCGCAAAAAAAAGGACTGCCCTATGCGGCAGCCCCTTAATCTATGATGTCTATAATCGACTCAGAGCCGCCTGCATCCATCTCTAATTTAATTTCCTCAGGCAATTTTTTCGAGGCGCTCGGCACTTGTCTGGTTTTTGCATTAATGTCTTCAGTAGAGCAAATGACGATACTTACCTGACCACCCTGCGCATACGCACGAATTAGAATGGGCTGATCATATTTATTTTGAAACACAAAATCCGGTCCATACCAGCTGACGGTCGCATCGCGGCCAGCGGGCACATATTTGACATGTCGGCTGTGTGAATAGCGCTCAACAATTTTGAGTCCAGCTCGATCCACAGCATTAAAGAGTGTCGATGAAATTTGACAAATGCCACCGCCGACGTCCTCAGAAACTTCTCCCCTTACAATTACCGGAGCACGCAAATACCCTTTCTCCCTCGTCCGCTTGCCGACAACCTCATTAAATGAGAACCGCTCATCAGGAAAGACGACATGATTATTGATTGCTTTCGCAGCTAATTCAACGTTATGAGAACGGTTTTTGTTGCGTGAGTTGTAATATGTAGCATAGAGTCCAATTTTCTTTGTTTTGATGACGGATAGCAGCTCACTGTCTACTTTCGGATAAGTGGTTAACATAGGAATCTCAAGTCGAGACAATTCCCCTTCAAAAATAAAGCTGTAAACCTGTTCCTCAAACGCTTTCCGATTAAGCTTACTTCCCGTATGCTCAGGCATGATTCTCCCCGCTCCGTCAAGCACTGCATTAATGGGCGGCTTCTGCACTCGTTTTTCAAGATCATCCATAAATTTATGAAGCTTGTCTTGGTCAACGAGCGGAATGCCTGTCAGTGAATCGCTATACTGTGCTCGTTTCATTTCTGATATTACACGGCCATCATGCTCAATCACTAAAGGATCGGAATATTGTCCTTGTTGAAACATAAACAATATGGCCAATATCCATGGCAGTCCCATTGTCGTTAGTCACCCCCATACGGTAGTATCCGTGCTAGTATGAATCATTTCAGACCGAAGCATGCATGAGGGCGACTACATAATTAATAAGCTATTGGCTGAAAATAACGATAATGAGTGTGATTGGAGGAAGATAACAAAATGAAACGTACCGTGAGACAAGCTTCAGCTGTTATCTTATTGGTTTTCATCTCGCTGCTAGCCTTACAGCCGAACGATGCTGCAGCACAGACGATGTTTCTGAAGCCAAAAAAATCAGATGAGCTGCGTCACCAGAATATATTGATTATGACTGTCCGTTCTGGCCAGCATGCCTTATTCATGAGCGAGCTTCAAATTGAAAGTCGAGAAATCAATGCCGCTTTACGCCAATCCAAGCATGTTCCTGCAACTGAGATAGACTTTTACCCCGATATAGACATCACGATGCAGTCGACTGAAGCGATACATTTCCGCTTGGAGCGTTCCGGTCAGCTTTGGAATGAAGCGAAGGCTGAAAAAACGATTTTGCCAGACAAGTTAGCTAAGAAGCTAGTCGGGTTAGCCGAAGGTCTGCGGACACAGCATTACGGAAAACTGCTATCGTGGCAGCAAGCAACGGGACTTTTGCCTAAAAAAAGCATGTTTTCCGTGACGGAGCTGGAGACAGGATTAACATTTAATGTACAGCGGCGGGCAGGAAGTGATCACGCTGATGTGCAGCCGTTAATGAAAGAGGATTCCCGTATTATGAAGCAAATTTATAACGGCAAGTGGAGCTGGAAAAGAAAGGCTGTACTTATCCACTCCGGTGACACTTGGATCGCAGCCTCCATGAATGGCATGCCGCATGGCGGAGACGGCATTCCGGAGAATGGCTTCTCTGGTCATTTTTGCATTCATTTTCTGGGCAGCTCCACCCATAAGTCCGATAGTCCAGACCCCGCACACCAAATGATGGTACATAAGGCTGCTGGTCAAATTAAGCCTTATTTTGAATCTGCTCAGCCAAACGTCCTAGCTAGAAGTTTCGTTGAAGCGATGTATCATCAAGATCATGAACTATTGCTTCCGCTCGCAGAACAAATGCCAAAGGAAAAGCTTGCTTCCTTCTTAAATGTAATGGAGTCGCTCGTTTCCATACGAGAGCAAATTCCGCCAAAGTCCAAAGGCATGGCCCGCTCCGATGAGCTGGGAGATGCTTTAACAACTGAAATAAGACTACCTGTATCCATTCATCAGCTGAATAAGCCTCGTCAAAACGTTGTCTATACCTTTATGTTCAAACGAGAATCCGTTCAGTCGCCATGGCATATTCTAGATATAATAAAATGAAAAAATCCCTATAGCTGCGGAAGCCGAATTAATCGGCTTTCCTTTGCTATAGGGATTTATTCATCTAATTACCTTATTCCAGCATACTCATCATCGAATAGATAGCGGCTGTAAGTACATATATGTGCTTATAGAGTTCATTCGGCGGCGGTGAGGGGCTTTTAAGTAGCTGTTAGCACGTATGTGTTCTTACAGCTCTGCTATGGAGTAATGTGAGTTTGGCGGCTGTTAGCACATATATGTGCTTATTGTGCCCATTCGGCGGCGGAGCGGCACTAAAGTAGCTGTTAGCACGTATATGTTCTTACAGCTATGAAATATCGTTAGTTTGGGCGTTGTAAGCACAAATATGTGCTTATAGAGTCCTTTCGGCGGCGGGGCGGAGCTCTAAAGTATCTTTTAGCACGTATGTGTTCTTACAGCTATGGAGTAATGTGAGATTGGCGGCTGTAAGCACATATATGTGCTTATAGAGTCCATTCGGCGGTTGCGCAGGGCTTTTAAGTCGCTGTTAGCACGTATGTGTTCTTACAGCTACGGAGTAATGTGAGTTACGCGGTTGTAAGCACATATATGTGCTTATTGCTTCCATTCGGCGGCGGCGTGGAGCTTTTAAGTCGCTGTAAGTACGTATGTGCTCTTTCAGCTATGAAATAACGTTAGTTTGGGCGTTGTAAGCACATATATGTGCTTATAGAGTCCATTCGACGGTGGAGTAGGGCTTTTAAATCACTGTAAGCACCTATGTGTTCTTACAGCTATGGAGTAATGTGAGTTTGGCGGCTGTTAGCACATATATGTGCTTATAGAGTCCATTCGACGGCGGAGCGGGACTAAAGTAGCTGTTAGCACGTATATGTTCTTACAGCTATGAAATAACTTTAGTTTAGGCGTTGTAAGCACATATATGTGCTTATAGAGTCCATTCGGCGGAGGAGCGGGGCTCTAAAGTAGCTGTTAGCACCTATGTGTTCATACAGCTATGAAGTAGCATTAGTTGGGCGGCTGTTAGCACATATATGTGCTTATAGAGTCAAATCGGCGGCGGCACGGGGACCATTCAAAGGTTTACATCTAGCTAGCATTCTGACTTGTACATACATTTGGAAAACATGATATAATTATGTGTGCATTTCCTTGCAAGCAATATGATCATTTCAAATAGACATTTGAGACGTTGGAGAGGGGGATAATGATGTTTGCGAAGCGCCTTAAACAGCTGCGTAAATCGAGGAAATTAACTATGCAGGAAGTAGCTGATTTCTTAGGGGTTGCAAAAAGCACCTATGCAGGTTATGAATCGGGATACCGACAGCCGACTCTTGAATCCATTCAGACCATTTCGCGTAAGCTGCGCACTTCCGCTGATTATCTTCTAGGGCTTACCGATTATCCTGAATCGCCATCCGAGCTCAACCATAATGCGAAGGAATTTTTGAAATATGAACAACTTCATTGGGATGGGGTTCCTTTGGAAAAGGACGATCTGGATTTGATTCGCAACTTGCTCGAACGTGTCCTCCGTGACCGCACTTTGCCAAAGAATGAATAATTTATCTATCGAACCGCCTATAGGATGAGGAACTCAACCGCCCATCAATTGCAGCAGCTTCGCTTCAAATTGTCCTTGAAGCTGCAGCATGAGATCGCTGAACGTTTGCTCCCACTTCTCCGTAATTTCCGCTTCTACATTATCTTTTTCTGCTTGTCCAATAATCCCCTGCATCTTCGTACTGCATGTCGCTTCTGCCTTCGTAAGCCCGTCCATCCATTTTTGACTCAACTCCTGAAAAGCGTAAGGGTCTGACATATCCATTTGCTCGACACTTTTTTCCGCTCCAGCCAGAACGTCATTCATATCCTGCGTACACTTTGCTTGAAGCTGAATAATCTTTTGCTCGTATTTTTCCGTTGCTGAAATTGGAGTTTCGGTTTCCGGCACACTAGGCAGCTCAGGCGTTGGTTTTGGTTTTGGCGCTGAACCATCATTCGGCTTAGTGACCGTATCTTTATTCGGCTTGCTTGTGCTTGATGGCTTCGTTGTCTGTACAGGCTGAGAATTATCCGATTCGGTCGGTTTCTCCGTCTCTTTCTCCGGCAGTACAGCTTCTTCTCCGCTTCCACCAGGTTTACCCGCAACCTGCTCCGCTGGTTTACCCGTTTTGTCAGTCGTTGAAGGTACTCCGTCTACCGCTGGGCTTGTTTTCTCAGGTACTACCCCGTACAGTTCATCCTCATCCAGCTCTGCTTGCTCTTTCAATGCTGCGCCATTCGCATTCACAATATGTGATTGCTGTGAAGATTCATTCCAATAGAGCCCGCCCCACACGAATAACAGAATAAGGGTTAACGAGCCTAGTATTATATTAATGGTATCCGGCTTCTGAAGCCGTGGCCGCCTTTTCTTCCTTGCTTGCTGCTTGCTCATAGTATGCTCATACCACCTTCCGCTTTGAATAGAAAGAAGCCAGTCTCCTTTCTCTTAGGTGAGAAGGAAGACTGGCCGCTTTTTCTTAAGATCGCATGATTTCCATTATAATAGTAGTAAGCAATTTGTTGACCTTGCTTTTCGTTTCGTTTATCGCCTTATTTTTCAGCGCGTTCGTTGTCTTTACTTCGTTAATTTCATTGACTGCTACATTTCTAGCCAGTACAACATCCATAATCAATTGCGCCTTTTGCTCATCGTTTGTTGCTGCTTTCAGCTTTTTCTTAATATCGTTTAGCTTAGTATCTAATTCTTCAGCGATTCTTTTAAACTCTGCTTTTGGATCAATTTCGACGTCGTCATTAACGAGTGTCACCTCTTGCTGGAAAATCACTTTAGCTGAGCCGCCATACGGATTAACTAAAGTCGCTTGAATGACAGCCGTCCCTTTAGCGACTTTTTTCGGAATCGTTACTTTTCCTCTCGAGTCAACCGTGACATCTTTGCTTCCCGATACTTTTTTCCATTTCAAGAACGAAGAAGGAAGAGCTGTTCCAAGCAACTTCAAGCTGTATTCATGCTGTCTTCCGCTTGCTGTAATCTTCACTGTCGAAATGACTTCTGAACGGATATATGCGACAGTTAATGCGTTAATAGCACGCTCATCATACTTCAGCTTCAATTGGAATTTAAGAACAGTTGAACGCAAGTCCGTCGATTTAACACCAAGATTGTAAAGCGCCTCGCTTAATGCATAATCATCCTTCTCAGATAAAATCTCACTCATCGCTTTCAAAATAACTTCATTTATTTTTGCTTTATTGCCAAGCAGCTGTGCGATTTCCTGCGGCTTCATATCCGAAATAATATCGCGAACAGTCCCTTCAATGCCCGGACGGTCATCACCATCTCCGAACAGTAGAACAAGGAAGTCATCCATGCTCAAGTTTGTTACTCCGCCGGCAGCTGCAATCGTCTTCAGCGTAGCGCGGAACTCTGGATTCGTACGAATCGCTTCAAGCCCTTTCCCCTCTGGGTCATATTGAATGGAGCCGACCGCTTGAATGATTTGGAACAAGCTCTTCTTCAGTTCCGTTTTATTAACCGATCCCGGAAGATTAGGCGCGATTTTGTTCCAGATTGGATCGATAAGCGATTGATCCTTGCCAAAATCAAGCTTGGTGATCTCATTGCGCAGATTGCGAACATCCTGAACATCTGCAGGATCTCCAGCAAGCAGCGCCGCGTGAAGCTTATTCATTCGTGCTAGGAATTCCTCTGCCGGAAAATGGTCTCCCTCTCCACTGGTTGCCGTTAACGTAACCTCTTTCTCAAAAATAACCTTTGCTGATCCGCCATATGGATTAACGAATGTGGCTTGAATAATCGCCGAACCGCTAGCAACGCCTCGTGGAAGCGTAACTGTACCGTTAGCTGCTACTTTTACATCTTTGCTTCCAGACACTTTGCTCCACCGCAGCGCAAGTGTCGGAACATCCACACCAAACACTTTCAAGCTGTATTTTTGCTCGCGACCGTCTTCACTGACTTTAACGCTCTCGACCGCTTCGGCGCGCATTTGAGCAATGATCAACGCTTGAATTGCCGGCTCATCCTTCTTCAATCTCGACTGGAAGTTAAGTATTGTCGCAGCAGATTCCTTCGCTGTTACCCCTAACTGGCTTAAAACGGAGCTCACTTTATAATTACCTGTTTCACTTAAGAGCTCCTCTGTCTTCTGAAGCAACAGTGTTGATATAGCTTTCTTGTCTCCAATCAATTGCAGCAGCTGCGTCGGTGACAGGCTTGCCAGCCGTTGCCGAATAGCACCATCTACACCCGGGATAACCTCGCCATCACCAAATAAAAACATCAGAAGATCGTCGATGACAAAGCTGGATTCACCGCCCCCGGCAGCTCCAAGTTCCATTAATGCCGCTCGATATTCGGGATTATTGCGAATTTCCTCCAAGCCCGAAGCTTGCGGGTTATACGGAATCAAGCTGATTGCTTTAATAATATCGAATAAAGTAGCCTTTAGCTTCGCTTGGTCTGCTGATGCCGGCAGATTAGCAGCTACCTTCTTCCAAATCGGGTCGATTAAACTCTGATCCTTCGCAAAATCCAGCTCGGCAATTTCGTTACGCAAATTAACAACCGCTTGTATATCCGCTGGATCTCCTGCTGCTAGAGCAGAATGCAACTTATTCATCCGCTTAAGAAAGGACTCCACAGGAAACACAGTCTCATTCGAAACCGCACCATTTAACGTAACCTCTTGCTCAAATATAACTTTCGCCGAGCCGCCGTATGGATTAATCAGCTTAGCCTGAATAACGGCTGTGCCGGTTTTCGCAGAATCCGGTATAGTAACGACACCCGTAGGCAATACCTTTACATTAGAATCGCCGGATACCTTTGACCACTGCAGCACTTGTGGGAAAAGATATACGCCAAACACATTTAAGCTATACGAATGCACACGACCGGTGTAGTCTATTTTCACGCTTGAATTCACTGCTGAACGAATGTAGGCCACAGTCATAGCGCTGATCGCAGGCTCATCCTTTTGCAGCTTCAGCTGAAAATTCTGCACGGTTGCTCTTACATCCTGTGGCTTTACGCCTAAGTTTTTCAAAATAGAGCTGAACTTGTACGCTTTCGTTTCACCGAGCAGCTTCTCCGTTGCTTGAAGCAGGACAGCTGTAATGCCTTGCTTATTGCCAAGCAGCAAAATCAGTTCCTCCGGAGACTTCTCCGCGATCAGGCTGGCAATCGTTCCTTCGACACCTTTTCGACTGCTGCCATCACCAAACATAAAGACGAGAAAGTCTTCCAATCTAATGTTCTCGTCGCCGCCTGCAGCCGCAATCGTCTTCAAGGTTGCTCGAAATTCAGGATTCGTACGAATAGCCTCTAGGTCAGTGGCTTCGGGGTCATATCGGAAGGAGCCGACAGCCTTGATCAACCGGAACAGGCTTGCCTTTAGTTCCGCCTTATCGGCAGACTCAGGAAGCTTAGCGCTAATTTTTGTCCAAATGGGATCAATCAGCTGCAGGTTTGTCGCTTCATCAAGTCCGGCAATTTCATCTCGCAAATTTTTAACCTCTTGTATGTCAGTCTTGTCCCCAGCCGCAAGAGCAGCATGTAGAGCCTTCATTCGCTCCAAAAACACGCTTGAAGGCAGCCCAGCTTCTGCGGCACTCGCCGCTTGAACAAATCCCAGCTTCTCCGTCAGCCCTTTCTGGCTGAGCGGCAACCCACCTAGCGATGCAGTAAGCATCGAGATTGCTAGCGCGGATAAAGTTACTTTTTTTCGAAATGTCATTTCATTCACCTCTGGTCATAAGTTTGGTTTAAAATTGTAATACAGGTATTTGCTGCTTTACGCCTTGATTAAGGCTAGGGCGGCCTACAGAGTAATAAACAAATTCAGTACCAACCAAATGCTCCTCTTCGAAAACATTACGGCCGTCAATCAAAATTGGACTTTTTAAAACCTTTTGGAGCAGTCCAAGGTCAACCCGCGAGAACTCCTCCCACTCGGTCAGCAAGCAAAGCGCATCCGCATCTTTTGCCGCTTCCATCGCTTCCTCGCACCATTCAACACCGGTAATTTCATACAAAGTACGGAAGTTGTCAGTCGCGATAGGGTCATATGCCTTGACCTTTACACCGTTATCAACCAAATGTTGAATAATTTCCGATGCTGGAGAATCACGCACATCATCCGTATTTGGCTTAAATGCGAGTCCCCAGACTGCAATCGTCTTGCCCGATAGATCGCCTTGGAAAATCGTCTCCAGCTTGCGAATGACGTTGAATCGCTGATCCTGATTGACTTCTACTACCGATCGGAGCAGCTTGAATTCATAATCAACATGACCGGCGATTTGAATCAAGGCGCTGGTATCCTTAGGAAAACAAGAGCCCCCATAGCCGATCCCAGCTTTTAGAAACGATGGGCCAATTCGCTTGTCATAACCCATTCCCTCAGCTACCTTCGTAACATCCGCGCCCACTTTCTCGCAAATATTAGCGATCTCGTTGATAAATGATATTTTTGTAGCTAGAAACGCATTGGACGCATATTTAATCATTTCAGCGCTGCGAATATCCGTGATGACAATTTGCTCGGTTAAAGGAATATGCAATAGCTTCATGATGTCTGCTGCATTTGGTGAGCTCGCTCCGATAATAATGCGATCCGGGTGGAGTGTGTCCTGAATGGCCGAGCCCTCGCGCAAAAACTCTGGCAGCGATATACTGTCAAACAATTCACTTGTGTGAGAGCTAATGACGTTTGCTAGACGTTCATTCGTTCCAACCGGCACTGTGCTTTTTACCGCAATAATTTTATAACCATTCATCGCCTTTGCGATCTCTACGGCTGCTTGGTCAATGTAAGATAGATTGGCTTCGCCATTTGGCAGCGGTGGTGTTCCGACCGCCAAAATAATAATGTCCGATTGTTGAACCGCGCTTTGCAAATCGGTCGTGAATGTCAGCATCCCCGCCGCTCGGTTCGACGCTGCGAGCTCCTTCAAACCTGGCTCATAAATCGGAATGCCGCCGGCGTTTAGTATCTCAATTTTGCGCGGGTCATTGTCTACACAAATCACGCGATTGCCAAGCTCCGCATAACAGATGCCCGATACGAGCCCAACGTAGCCAGTTCCAATAACCGTGATGTTCATGCTAATCGCTCCTTCATCGAATGATTTATTTATACGGTGCATATTTGCATAATCTCATTCCAATCGAAGGCAAGCCGGACAATGTCCTCTTCAATAAGCTCTGTCCCTGTCTGAATTTCGATAATGTCCATCTCTGTTTCCGCACGCAGGCTATGAAGGCACTCTTTCGAAATCGTTAAAACATCGCCTGATTTCACCTCGAAGCTTCGACCATTCAAGACCATGACCCCATGCCCGGAAACAATAGTCCATACCTCGTTTCTCAGCAGATGGTATTGATAGCTTAAATTCCGTCCTGGTGCAACACATAGTCGTTTGGTCAGCACTTCCTTGCCATCTGGATATTTCAAATAATCGAGTACCCGATAGCGTCCCCAGCGCCGCTCCTCATACATCGGACGTTGGTCAGAATGCTTCATAACCTCCTTGATCATAGGACTAGCAGCTTTATCCGATACCAAAATTCCGTCCGGACTCGCCGCTACGATGACATTGGAGACATTCAGCAGCGTAATCGGGATGTCTAGTTCATTAATGACATGCGTATTGCTCGAATCTCCCGAAATAATCCCTTTCCCAATAAGCGGCGTTTCGATTTCCTCCGTCAATGTGTTCCAAGTACCAAGATCCTTCCAATCTCCCTCGTAAGGCAGTGCTACGATATGAGTGGATTTTTCTACAATTTCATAGTCAAAGCTGTTTTTAGGCAGCTTTCCATATTGCTTCAACATCTCGTCGTACTGAATAGGGAATTCACCCGCGATTAGAATGTTAATGAGAAAATCAAGCTTGAATGCAAAAACCCCACAGTTCCAAAGCGCAGCCTGCTCAATCATGGCTGCCGCTTCTTCTTCGCGGGGTTTTTCTCTAAAGCTGTTTACATTGACATATTTATTCGCCTCAGCTGCATACTCTGGAACGATATAGCCATATTTTTCCGAAGGATACGTCGGCTTAACGCCCATGAGCGCCAAATCCGCTCCCGATTCATTCAGAACCAGCTCAAGCTCCTTCGTCTTATGGAAAAATGATTGCTCTACGTATGGATCAACGGGCATGACAACCACGGTCTCATTCAAGCTTACACCTTGCACTGAATATAAATAGGTTGCTGCGAGCGCGATAGCAGGGAAGGTATCTCTTCTTTCCGGCTCGACGATCACTTCGATCTCGCTTCCGAGCTGACTATGAATCATATCTACCTGCGGCTTGCTTGTTGCGATGTAGGAATGCTCACGTAAACCTGCTTTCGTGATTTGTCCCCATACGCGCTGAACCATCGATTCGCGTTCGCCACTCTCATCTCTCAGCACCTTCAAAAACTGCTTGGATCTCGATTCGTTCGACAACGGCCAAAGCCGCTTCCCCGAGCCTCCTGATAGAAGAACAATCTTCATCTTGATTCCTCCTAAAAGTTTTTATGAATCCATACTTCATGTCCCGCTAAGCTTCGTTCTTCACCACTAATTGCGCTGACTTGATGGCACTGGTCCATGTGTTGTAGTAATTCGAGTTTTTACCGTATGAGTTATCGAGCAGTGTATTAGGCTTGTCCATCAGACAGGATAATATATGCCCGTGCAGCCTAGAGGTTTGCACGACGCGATAGCCGCTGAAGCGCTTGACTGCTTTGTCTACCAGATAGTCGGAATACTTGCCCCATATCGCCTGCATCGGAAGAGGCACTCCGCTTTTCGTCATCATTTGTCCGATCATCTTAATTGATTTTTTCTCCACACGATTGTAAAGGGAAGCCCAGTCCAAATAATCGCCTCTGCCAGCTGACTCAAAGCTCGCCTGCTCGCTCGTCTTCTCAATATCGGTACGGAAGAAGCAGAGCAGCTCCTTGCCTGGGCTACTTTTCGGTAAAATCGGCCATAGCTGATGTGCCATGTCAGGCGATAAGTATACGCAGCATTTATCGAACTTTTGAGCCGCCACACCATAAGACAACGTATCCCGTACAAATAGATGAACATCCTTATGTCCATTGAAGATACGCGCCGTACGATCATATTCTGCTTCCTTCTCAAAGAAAATCGTCTGCGGCAGCAATACGATGCGGTGATTAGGGTAGCTGGCGACGATTTTCTCCCGCAGCTTCTGATGGACCGGATACAAATCACCGAAGTTGCCACCGCCCTGCAGGACGATAATTTGATCATTTGGAATGATCAGATTATTAGGAAAATCAAGAACGCTGTAACGCGCAGCAACGCGGATTTGATTGTCCTTGAAGAAAGCCTCTGCACCTTTCATAATCAGTAAATCTCCGCCATTGTTGTATACAGGGTAATCGATATAATAAATGCTTGAGCCCGGTGGAATCACCTTCGTTATACGGAGAAGCATCTTCTTTAAGCCCTCCATCGGATGTACCTGTGATTCAACTTGCATATCAACGCGCTCCTTTACGTCGTTTTTTGTCCTTCAAACGCTCGATTAGAAATCGGAAATCATTTTTATCAAACAACATGCCTGATAACTCTACTTGGAAAATAATTTTCATCGATGCCAATGTCACCGCCAAGCGGATAACCGCGCCGATTAATAAGGCGAGGGCGATTCCATTCAGCCCATACATGGGCGTAAATAGGAAAAACAATCCGATCGTTACCGTTAAGGCAATAAGCTGGCGGACAAGCACTAGTCCTGGACGGCCCATCGCATTAAACGAGGATGCCAAAATCCATGCGCCGCCCCCGAGAATACATTCAAACGACAGCAGATAAAAAGCTCCGCTTGCTTCGAGGAACGGTGCTCCGAACAGAATGCCCATCAGATAACGGCCGATGAACATGCTCGGGATGACGACGATCGTCATCAGCAGCATCGATAGTCGAAACGCCCTGCCAACCGTTGCAATAATGGCTGACTTCTCCATGCCGGTAACCTTCGGAAACACAACGTTTGTAATCGCCATCTGTACGACATTGAATACACGAGACAGCGCATAAACGACCGTGTACAGCCCTAGATCTCTAGCAGTCAGCATCGATAGAATAACGAGTTTATCAAACTGCGTGTACAGTGTGCCGAGCAGCTCTACTCCGAACACTTTGCTGCCATAACCGAATAACGCCTTAGCTGCGAGCCGATTGCCAAGTCCCTTCAACCAGTTCATCTGAAGCGTTTCTCTTAAACTATATAATGACCATGAAACGACAAGCACGCTGGTCACGAGAAATACAAGTGAAGTGTTATGCAGGCTTAAATCACCAACCGCCCAAAGTGCCAACAGCCCAACCAAATTGCACAGCGGAACCGATAAGCGTACACCATTGTAAATGTTGAACTTTCCTGTACTCTGTGCCAGAGCCGATATTAAATTTATAGCGAGCAGGATCGGCAGCATGAGTACCGTATACCATCTCGTAATTTGAATGACGTCAGCCGGGTAGTTGCCAAGCCAAACCGGCAGCCATATCCACGCAACTACGCCAACAATTATGCTGATCGGAATTTGAAATAAAAAGCCCGCTCTAACAAAATCGCTCCCGCTGCCTTTATTTTGTTTCATATTGTAAATAAGTGAGGTTGGCAGGCCGAAGCCTACTAGCCCCGCAAGAAGCGTCGGCCAAAACAAAATGGCTGAAAATTCTCCCTTTCCAACGACGCCGAACATACGCGCAGTTACGATCGAGGTCAGTGTGCTGATGACCATAACGAGGAGATTCGTTGCACTGGTGCGCATAATCGTTTGAACGAGACCGTTGCCCCTCCAAACTTTTGAAATAGCGAGCTGCGCCATAGCTTTCCGTCAACCCCTACCGTTATAACGCAGAATGCCGACAAGTGACCCGTTGCGATAACATATTTTCACGACTTGGCTGATAAATTTCTTGAAATGAAAAATCGACAGCAAGGACGTTCCAATCGCCTGAATCATTCGGATCACATGTTTGACGATTGCAACGAGGCTTCTGTCCTGCCGCTTGACCGCATCGCTCACTCCTTGCCAGAAGATCCGCTTCAAAAACCATTTTTTTGTCGTTCTTTCCTTGGCGATTTTGTGCTGAACAGCCGCATAAGGCGTGTAAAACACTTTGTAGTTTTCGCGAAGCCGTGCGATTAATTCGCTTTCCTCACTCGAGAGCAGGTTCGTGCCTACCCGTCCAAGATCCTCTCGAAATGGCTTAATTGTCCGAAAAACGCTTGTTCGAAAAGCAACGTTTGCGCCATAAGGAATGGACGGTGCAGGCATTTCCTTCACAACGCTTGAATAATCAAGAATCGTGAATACCGAACGATGCTCCTCCGGAATCCAGTCCGGCTCAGCCGCTTCCCAGATCGGATCAATTTTGCCGCCTACGCAGCCAATCGCCGCATCGCTCTCAAACACCTCCACGATATGCCGTACCCAGTCGCGAGAGGCAAGTGCATCATCATCTAGGAACAGAATGTATTCGCCGTTAGCCTCCTTAATCGCACGATTGCGGGCTACCGACAAGCCAAGCCTATTCTCAAAAATATACCGAATGTTAGAACCAAAACGATGCGCAAGCTTACCAACTACTTCTGCTGTATTGTCTGTCGATCGATTGTCGACAACGACAATTTCGATTTGCTCCCGCTCAAAGCTTTGATCAAGCACGCTCTCTATTGCCTCTCCCGTATCCTTTGCCCGGTTATGGGTACAGATGGCCACCGTTACCTTCATCCTTTATCCCCTATCCTTGGTAAACATTTTTTATCCTTTGTGCGATCGAGCCCCAATCGAGTTCCTTAAGCACCTCTTCATACTTTGGCGTCTTATGTTCTCTCTTCACATTTAACGCAGCTTTCATCGCATTCTCGAGGCCGTTATAGTCGTTTGGATTGTAGCTCACGACCATATCCTCCATAAAGTACTCATCAATAAAATCATTATCCGGCATGACGATGAGCTTCCTGAACGAGAGGCCAAGTATCGCTGAGCCCGAGGTCGTGATTTCCTTGTACGGCATCACCATCACATCGACGGCGCTAATCAAGTCAGCAACGGCTTCATTCGGAATGAATCGTAAATCCAAAATAATATTTTCCTTATCCTCTACACGCTTCAAATACGATTCCATCTGCTTGTCCGCTTTGCCGGCAATGATCAGATAGGTATTTCTAGTCTTGCATGCATTAAAGGCTTCAATTAAATCCTCGACACCCTTATAAGCTTTGATCGCGCCTAAAAACAAATAAACATCAGCTTCCTTGCTGATGCCATAAGACTCTCTAAAATTGAAGCCTGCCGGCTTGTACACGCCAAGATAATGACCGTGCTTCACGACAAAGAGCTTGCTTGCTGGAACTCCGAATTCCATCATGACCTTACGTTTGATCGACTCAGAGGCAACCAGCAGCTTGCTGCAAAATTTACAAATGAGCGTTCGCATGAACCGCTCCAGCCGCTTATACTTCACCTGATGCGGATATAGATTATGTATCGTCCATACCAGCTGCACGTTCCGCAGTTTCAAATAAAGCATCGTCATGACAAAAATGATCGATTTCACAATGAACAGCAGCGGATTGTTATTCTGATAGGCATGATGCATCCAGTGAATATGGACAATATCACCCGCCTTCGCTTGTCCGACCTGAAGCATAAGCTTGCCATGCTTCAAATCCTTGACTTCCATGCCTGCACTGCTGAGTGAATCAGTCAACAAATCATTATAAAAGTTCAACTCGCTTGATTTTGGCCACATCCATACTTTCATGGCATTACGCTCCCTTCAGTTATATCTGCGAACCCATTCCTTCGTGATCTGGAGCTCGCGAATAATCTTTGCGGGAGCACCGCCTGCCAGCACATTTTCCGGAATATTCCTTGTTACGATACTGCCAGCCGCAATGACCGAGCCACGGCCAATCGTTACGCCAGGCAAAATAACAACACCGCGTCCAATCCACACATTATCCGAAATGATGATGTCTTTGCTGCCTGCACCATCCTCCATATCAACGGGGTGAAAGTTCGTATCAATAATGTTCACCATCGGACCGATAATCGTATTGCTGCCGATTCGGATCGACTTGGTGCAGCCGATATCGAGGCCATAATTAAAAAACACATTATCCCCGACCCAAAGCTCCGCTTGCTTCTCAACGGAAATCGATGAAGGCAACGGCTTCGAGTGGAAGGAAACATTTTTGCCAACAATGAACCGACCTTTGTTTCTCAAGGTAAGTTTCCCGGAAATCCGTCCAAGCCTGCCAACTGCACTCGTCTTGATCGGAAGAATAGCTGCCCCCTTCAGTACGGCCAGCAGCTTGCCGAAACTTATTTGATTGAAGGTACTCATCTGACCATCCCGCCTGCCGCTTCCGATTTTAGGTTTGGCGCGAGCAGCTCACGATACGTCGACTCCACCTTCTTCGCAATGGAGCACATATTAAAGTCATTCATCACGCTCGTATAACCTTGACTCGATAATTCCTCATAATCAACCTGTTGGTCGTACACGCTCCGAATCGTCTGATACAGCTCTTCCACATCGCCATCCTTCACGATGAAGCCGCCTCTCGTCTGATGTATGATCTCTGGCGCTCCGCCAGAATCCGCAACGATAACTGGCGTTTGTACGAGCATCGATTCAATAATGACTCTCCCAAACGGCTCGTTAAGCGAGAAGTTTATCGTTAAATCACATTCCTTCATCACATCAAGCGGTTTTTTACTGTAGCCATAGAAGATAACATGATGCTCCAAGCCGTATGACAGCACCTTCTTGATCATGTCATTGTAATAGTCATCCGACCCGTCAACTGAAGCGTCACCCACGATGAGCAGCTTCCAATTGTTCCGATTGCTGTCCGAAAGCTTCTTCACCGCCTCAATCATGAGATGGTATCTTTTCCATTCCACGATACGCCCGAACGTGCCGATCACTAGCGTATCATCCTCCATAAAGTCCCTGCTCTTCCTCGTCAAAGCAAGCTCTGGATCAACACCGTTATAAATAATCGTCTTGTTGTTGCCCTTAATCGAATTCGCTACAAATTGCGAGATACAAATAACCCGATCAAAAAACCGCGGCAGCACTTGGTTGAACATACGCAAATGGGTATAGTCACGGTGATGCCAGATCAGCTTGCTCTTCGTCATAAACTTCAGTGGAGCTGTATACCAAGGTGCTCGCCAGCCATTTGCATGAACGATGTCGATACGATTTTTACGCACAAATGATTGGATCTTAAGAACCGTTTCTATATAACCTAAGCCTAATTTTTTCTTAATGCTGCCCAGCTGCAGCGGGAAATGAACATATTCCGATCTAATTTCATTTAGATACGTCGCATCGCGCGGACTTAACAAGAAAATCCGATATTTCGACGTATCCAAGTAATTAATTAAATGAATCAGGCTTTGCTCAGCTCCGCCCTTTTTATCCGCATGGGTAACAAACAAAACATTCGTTTTACTTCGACTCATTCTAGAGCACCTGCTTTACTGGATAACTGACGTTCAAGGATTGAATATACGTGTTAAGCACTTCTTTATGGTTGTAATGCGTGCGCAAGAAGTTTTGCGACGACTCCAGCAACGATTTGGCCGTTTCCGGATTATCGAATAGCTGCTTGATTTTCCCATAAAATTGCTCCGGTCGATCAGCGACCATAATATGCTCATTATCCACAAGACCTGTCCCCTCGTAGCCGATGGAGGTCGAGATAACCGGCAAGCCATTCTGGATAGCTTCAATCGTTTTCAGCTTGACGCCCGCTCCGTTCTGCATCGGATTAACAAATAAATAGCCGCTCCGATAAATCTCATCCAAACTCTTCGGCGTGTCATGTACAATGACGTTCGTTAGGTTGTAGCTATCGAGCCAGCTGAGGCTCTGTTTTCTGCTGTTCCCTGCCACGATAAACTTATAATTCGGCTCCTTCAGCATCAGCGGGTGTATATGCTCCAGATACCACTGAATCGCTTCTCTGTTATTTGGCATAAACAAGGATCCGATGAATACGACATGCTTGCTGCGGAAATCACTTGCCTCGAAGCTGCCCTTCGTTACCGGAGGAGGCAGGAATAAGCTTTTTGCAGCAGGATGCTGCTTTCGGAAGCTTTCAAACTCCTTGCTCGATATAAACAAGTATTTATCCACCTTCTGCAGCATTTTTTTCTGCAAAACCGTGAATTTACTGCTTTCCATGTGGTAATACATTTTGTGGACGACATTTTTAGTGCTTTTGGCAAGCGCCTTGAAATATACCGCTTCATCGTTATGCACCCGCAGGATGACTGTGTCATGCTTGATCTTCGGGTTCTGCAAAACCGGATACACGTAGTCGCCTTCAAGCAGAACATAATCGTAATCCCCTGCCAGCTCTACGTTCCTGAGCTCACTTCGCGACTGCACCTGCATCGGAATAACATGCAGTAAATCAGCTAGCTTGCGTCTTCGATCACAAAGTGTAATCTTTTCCACGTATTCATATACCGTGTCCATTTCTTCCTTGGATGGCATCTGCTTGCCGCAGACGAGCAAATGCAGCTTCCAGCCAAGCTCAGCCAAAACCTTGATTCTCCCCCATGTGTCTACCCTACCGCCATGATCGGCGGGATAGGGAAAATCACTGCATACCACAAGCATTTTCATTTGGATATCCCCGACCTTTTTGGTTGTTGTATTTCGTTTTTGCCTAAATAAAGACTAATAAAAGCAAAGAGCAGCCAAATCTCATATTTAATCTCCAAGGAAACGAGGAGCATTGAAAATAAGATAAAGACTAAGGCAAGAAATAGAATAGAGCTGGATTTCACTTTGACGATCAGGTTTTTGGCAAGCAGATAGAAGAACAAGACCGCGAAAAGCCCGCCAAACATAATCCATTGGAAAAAGCCTGATTTGACGCCTAAGTTTTTATCCGAACCCGAATATTGCAACAGCTCCCCCGCATTAATTTGGCTGATGCCAAATGTATTGTAATAGAAATGGGACATCATGCTGATCGAATCATTCACATACTTATCGAAATACATGAGATATGCTCCTGTGCCAACCCCGAGCGGATTGTGAAACACCGTAATCAGCGAGATAATGATCGTTCCCATACGCGTGTAGGAAGATGTGTAGTTTTCGATGTCATTACTGAACGAGCTGACCAGCCCCGCAGAAAAATTAGTGATGAACATATACATGGCCAGAACGACTGAGATGAGCAAAATAAAATTTTTCTTTTTCCGAAAATCCAAAAACTTGATCATGGTCACGACTAGCGTGAATAAGCTGATAATCATAAACCCTTTGGAACCTGTAATAAATAAGTAAAATAGAAAAAAACCTGAAGCATAGACGATCGTTAGCGTCCTGCCAAAGCGATTTAAATACTTCGTTAAATACACCAGAATGGATGCATACACCACAACGATAGAGCCCGTCGTGCTGCTCTCCGAGGTTAGCATCCTGACCCTCCAATAGGGATTGTTCCCTGCATGCAAATACGTGAATGCGTTCGGCATACTCATAAGCTCCAAAATCATGATGGCCGTCAGCAGCGTAACGATCGCAAGGAAACAGCCATACAGCGTTTTAAAGCTTGTGATTTTGGAAAAAACGAGCTGCATATGCCTGATGTAAAGCAGAATGAGCACAAAATAAATGAGCACCTTTATCGCTTTGCCGAGCAGCCCCTCTGAGCCGAAGCTATAGCTGCCTTGAATAAATTGAATAAGCAAATACACAATGCTGATAAAGCTCAAATACAAAATAAACCCGAATATATACTTCTGCAGCATGGTGCCATGCATCACCCGCTTATGCTTCGCCAGCAGCCCAATTTCACAAAACACAAAAAACGGAACTAGCAAAATAATGGGTGACCTGCCGATCTCGCCGATCATATTAACTAACGGGAAATCCTGGTAGACGGTCAGCACCAGCAAAAAGCACAAATAAATCGCCAAAAAGATCTGTTCCTTCTCTTCTTTTTTGGCTAATTTAGCTTTAATCACTAGATTGCTTTGCAAGCTTTGGCTCATCTTCTCTTCATCCCCGTAAATCTAGACGTATTTTTTGACGGCGGAGGAGAACGATTTGCTTTGTTTTTGCAAGGCTTCCTCGTATAGCCGCTCGATTTGGTTATTCATTTTATCTGAATGGAATTTCTCTTGGAAAATGTCCCATCCGGCTAGTCCCAGCTCTTTCAGTTTCGACTTGTCCAGTTCATGAATGATATCCGCCAGCTCTTGCTTATTGTCGAAGTCAAATACATACCCGTTAACGCCATCGCTAATAATTTCCGGAAGCGCGCCTCGATTGCTTGCAATGACCGGCTTCTTATTCCGCAGTGCTTCAATGGCGACGATGCCAAAGCCTTCCCAGCGTGATGGAATGATTACCGCGTCACAGGATTGCATATAACGGTCAATCTGAGAATTATCTACCCAGCCGATCTTAATCGTGTTCTCAGGAAAGATATATTCAACTTCCTCCAGCACGGTATCGCCAACCAAATATAGACGAACGTTCGTGAACCGATGCTCGCTGAACACCTCTAGCAGCAGATCAAAACCCTTCTGACGATCGAAGCGCCCTACATAAAGTAAATGAATCATGCCAGGATCAGTCTCAAAAGGAGGTTTGCTCAATGCTGACGTATCTGAAACACCGTTATAGACGACTCCCGATTTGGCCGCTGGCAGTCCGTAATGCATTGCCTTCTCATATTCATGCTTGGAAATGTTAATAATGAAATCGGTCCTAAGTGCCATCGTCTTCTCAACTAAGGCGAATACCCGCTGCTTCCACGGCTTAATATCCATCAGAAATGCCCAGCCATGTGCGTTATAGATGACGATCGGACGCTGACTCTTGAAAAAAAACAACGTCCGCAGGAAAACACCTGCGAACGTTCCATGTACATGTACAATATCAGGTTTAAATTCCTTTACCTTACGATGAATAGCTTTTATGGCTTTCACAAAATAAGCAGGCTTTCTCTTGTAAGGGTACAAGCACAATCGATCTTGGCTAATTTGAAGCGATTCAGGGCTGGAATTCTGCTCAGAAGCCATAAGATAAATATCATGTCTGCTCGCTTGGTAGCTCAGCACCTCGTTCAAGTGCGTCTCGATGCCGCCCTTAGTAAACTCCGAAATATGCAGGATCCTTGCCATTTTTATCAACTCCTCAAAGTTTTGCGGAGCAAAACTATCTTCGTAAGCATTAGCTTGTTTTGCGGAGCAAAACTATCTTCGTAAGCATTAGCTCTTTAAAAAGCATCCTGAGAACCGACTATGGTTTTCACCGTTCTCAGCATAATTTTAAAATCAAACCAAATGCATCGCTTCTGAATATAGGTCAGGTCTAGCTCAACCATTTGCTTGAAGCATAGATTGTTTCTGCCGCTTACCTGCCATAGCCCCGTGCAGCCTGGCGTTACGGACAAGCGCTGCTTGTCGTACTCCGTATATTCCGCTACCTCCCGCGAAAGAGGCGGCCTTGGACCAACCAAAGACATTTCGCCTCTTAGCACGTTCAGCAGTTGAGGCAACTCATCGATGCTCGTTTTACGAATCACCTTGCCGATTTTCGTAATGCGCGGATCATCCTTCATCTTGAACATAGCACCGCTGATTTCGTTCTTATCAAGCAGCTCCTTTAGCTTATCTTCGGCACCAGTTAGCATCGAGCGGAATTTATACATGCGAAACGGCTTCTCATCCTTGCCGATCCTCGTCTGATAGAAGAAGACAGAACCTTTAGGGTCCTCCCACTTAATAAGGATAGCGATGATGATAAACAGCGGGCTTAACAGGAATAAACCAACTAGCGAACCAACAATGTCAATCGTACGTTTGAGAATCGAATACATGCTTATCGTTTTCTCAACGTTACGCCTATTCGAATAGTAATCAGAAACGCCGATTGCCGCTTCATCCTGATATTGTGGAGGTGTCATCTTCTTTCGCTCCTTCCAGCTATTAACTGCTTGCTAAGCTCCCGTTCCATTAATTCCTCAAGCTCAGTCATAAGCTGATACTTAAGTTCATTATTTCTTAATGCAAAATCCAGCGTTGTCATAATGAAGCCAAGCTTTTCTCCAACGTCATAGCGAATGCCTTGGAAATCAAAAGCGTAGACTCCTTTATCTACGTTGAGCTTTTGTATGGCATCCGTAAGCTGAATTTCTCCTCCAGCTCCGCGCTCATGCTGGCCTAAATACTCGAATATATCGGGAGTGAGCACGTAACGACCCATAATCGCTAGATTGGAAGGAGCTTGTCCTTGCGGCGGCTTCTCCACAAAACGGTTGACCTCATAAAGATTATCTACCCGCTGTCCTGGATCAACGATTCCGTATCGATGCGTCTGATCCACGCCAACCGTCTGAACGCCAATGACGGAGCGGCCGGTTTTCTCATATTGTTCAATGAGCTGCCTCGTGCAAGGAGTCTCCGCTTCCACGATATCATCCCCGAGAAGCACGGCAAATGGCTCGTCCCCAATAAAGTTGCGAGCGCACCATACCGCATGCCCAAGTCCCTTTGCTTCTTTTTGCCTTATGTAGTGAAGATTCACATTTGATGATTTCCTTACTTTTTCCAATATGTCGAACTTACCTTTTTGTTCTAATATATGCTCAAGCTCAAATGCGATATCGAAGTGATCCTCAATTGCACGCTTCCCTTTACCAGTTACGACGATGATATCCTCAACGCCTGACTCAATCGCTTCCTCTACAATGTACTGAATAGTAGGCTTATCGACGATTGGAAGCATTTCTTTAGGCATCGCTTTGGTTGCCGGTAAGAACCGGGTACCGAGTCCTGCGGCGGGGATAATGGCTTTTCTCACTTTTTTCATTTGATTTCACCCTATCCTATTATTTTTTTTGTTCTTAAGGGGCATTTAACCCCTCCTCACGTCACACCCTTGACGATTAACGTCTAAGGTCGGCTGACCCACAGCATGACCGAGTGCCTCCGGTGATAGAGGTGCAGGAGACATTACCTATCTATTCCTTGCTTCTAGCTGCGGGAGCAAGGATGCTTAAGCATCCGTCTTTTCCCCGTAGTAGTAAGAGTAGATATCTGAATGATTTCGATTGATCTTATTCAGCACGACGCCGATAAGATTTGCTTTTACATGCTCAAGTGACGCCTTTGCTTTAAGTGCAATATCCTTTTTCACTTTACCCGAGTCGATAACGAGAACGACGCCATCACTTTGTGTTGCCACAATCTGAGCATCTGTCACTGACATAATTGGCGGCGTATCGATGATGACCATATCGTATCGCTCTCTAGCTGTCTTAAGCAGATCCGCCATTTGCAAAGACGAGAGCAGCTCTGAAGGATTGGGAGGCGTAGGCCCCGCTTGTATAATGGACAGGTTGTCCGTATTCGTGAACTGGATAATGTCCTCGAGTTTCAGTTGGTTCAATAAAGCCGTCGTTAGACCGCTCCGGTTGGACTTTCCAAAGATATGATGCTGAGAAGGCTTGCGAAGATCCGCATCAATCAGCAGTACCTTTTTGTTTGCTTGAGCAAAAGCGACAGCCATATTGGCGCAAGTCGTGCTTTTGCCCTCGCTTGGTTTAGAAGAGGTGACCATAATAATTTGCAGCTTTTGATTTATCGTCGAGAACTCGATGTTCGTCCGCAGCATTCGGTACCCTTCAGAAATGGGCGATTTGGGATTAAGCTCGGTAATTAAGTTCCACTTAGGAATCAAATGAGACATTTTTTCCCCTCCCTGAATTCGGCATTAACGTAGTGCTGCTGCTGTTGTCCATCGAATCACGCTCTTCAAACTTTGGAATCGACGTCAATACCGGTACCTCCAGCAGTGCCTCGATGTCTTCCTCGGTCTTAATCGTGTCATCCAAGTAATCCAGCAGGAAGGATATGCCTACACCCGCCATCAATGCCAGCATGAACGTGACCGCAATGTTCATCTTTGGATTCGGTGCAACCGGACCGTGTTGTTCATGTGGATCAGCTTGGTCAAGCACTGAAACATTATCTACCTTCATCAGCTCTGGAACTGATTTTTGAAAAACGATGGCAACCGCATTCGCAATTTTTGCGGCTTGCTCATAAGAGTCATCCCGTACCGAGATGGACATGACCTGTGTTTCATTCACTGAACTTACGCTTACCTTGCCGATTAGCTCGCCATACGTCACACCAAGATCCGGGTATTGCTTTACAACCCGCTTCATCATTCGTGGCGTTCTCAAAATTTCTTTATAGGTTTTGATAAGTCCAATCGTGGTGTTTATCGATCCAAGGTCTATGCTCGGTATGAGCGAACTGCTCTCCTTAACTTGGTTGACGATTAACTTAGCGGATGCTTCATACTGTGGTTTGATAAAGTAGTTGGAGTATATGCCGATGGTCAGACAGCTTACTGAAATAATCAAGGCTATCATCAATAACCTTCTTCTGACGATGATCCAATACTGTTTTAATTCCAAATCATTTCCTCCATTACTAATAAAATCATCCGTTCATGCGCTTCACGAAAGTTGTTCTTAATGAATATTAAAATTTTCTCATTATTCAAAACGCGAACTTTTGGACGTCATTCGTTTACAGGATTATTCTTTATTATGAATACCTGCTAAAAAAGTTAAATCTATTATCTCGTGTTCTTTATGAACTCATCGACGGTCCCGCCATTCATCACATGCTCCATCATATCGGCAGAGCAAGCTTGCAGGCCGATCTTACCGAGCAGCTGTGACACCAGCTTTGCCATGTCGATCGGTTCATTGTGAATAGGGAAGCCGGTTGCCATAAGCAGCTCAGGCAACGACCTTGCTTCCGATTGCTCGTCTTTCTGTAATAGAGAAGGGTCCTCGGATAGTATTTTCAAAAACTGCTTCAGCTTCATCCGCTTCTGCTCCTGATTTGAAACGTTCATCTCTGAAACCTCCATTCATCAGCTCACTCGTACATTTTGAATTTTGGATAGCTTCTTGTCTCTCTTTGCACTCTAGTATGACACAGATGATAATAATTCTTGAGGGAATAAAGACATGGTGTCACTTAGACAATCTTGCTCATTTTCATTATGGTTTTCATAAGTACGGACTCCTAATTGATGCGAATAGTGGGATATAACATGGCATGCTTTTTACGTTGAAATTGATAATTCTGACTTTTGAAAGCGCTTTACAGTAGTTTGGCGAAAGTCCCACTTCAGACTCATACATCCATGCTTATTTTTTTCTCTTTAACCCATATATTATAAAGGATTTTGTCTTTTTACCACTTTTATCCAGTCAACTATTCCTTTCAAAATTTCACTCATTTAACGAAAAAATAAGGGACTATTGGCCAGCATCCTACCTAAGCAGCAGTAAAACATCATTCGACATATTTTGCATTTCTCTTTTTCCAGTACGTTTTAACACCTAAAAACCCAATATTTACACTTAAAAAACAAAAGAAAGATGAGTTTCAACTAAAAAAAGGGCCGAAGTAAGCCCAAAAAGCGGATATTCCATAGCTCTCGGTTAAACATTCATGCTTTTCAGTGATCTATATTTTGCACCTATCAGGATTATCGAACATCATTCGGGATAAATATAAAGCTTCGAAAGCACTGAAATCAACGAGCATATCCTATCATTTTGTTCCAATATAACTATTAGTGCACTTCTACTAACGTCCTACTCCATTATCTATTTTGACAAAATTAATCATCAAAAAGAAGAGCACCGACATCCCCGATGCTCTTCTATTCGCTCTTAACACCATAGCACACAACTATACCTTCACAGCCGGTATATCAGCTTTTGTCATGCGAAACCACGTCCGCTTATTACTCCATCACATAAGCCAGCAGCAAGGCCGACGTGTTGACAATCGCATCCGCGTGAGTTCGTTCCATGCCGTGGGAAGCATGAACGCCCGGTCCGATTAATGCCGCACGAATATTGCTTCCGCCACGCAGCGCCGCCGACGCATCGGAGCCATAATGCGGGTAAATATCAACTGCATATGCTAGTTTTTCACGTTTGGCTAGCTCAATCAACCTGGTCGTCATATTATAATCATAGGGTCCAGTCGAATCCTTGGCGCAAATGGATATATCCTGCTCTGTCGCAGAAAGATCATCTCCAAGCGCCCCCATGTCCACCGCGATCATTTCCGTTATATCCTCAGGTATATAGGAGCTTCCGTGTCCAACCTCTTCGTAGGTAGAGAAGATAAGCTTCAACGTATGTGCAGGCGTATTCCCCTCACGCTTGAACCATTCCATTAATCCGAGCAGTGCAGCTACGCTTGCTTTATCGTCCAAATGCCGTGATTTCACCCAGCCATTCGGAAAAATGCGTACTCGCGGCTCCCACGAAATAATATCGCCTACAGAAATGCCCAGCCCCTCAGTATCCGCTTTTGTTTTCACTAGCTCATCAATACGAATTTCCATATTCGCTTCTTCACGCTTCCACTCCCGCGAATCAGAGTACACATGCACGGAGGCTTTCGTAGACAAAACCGTTCCCTCATATTTTCGGCCATCGCGTGTGTGAATAACGCAATACTCCCCTTCGACCGTTTGCATATTGTAGCCCCCGATCGACGTGAAGCGAAGTTTCCCATCAGACTTGATAGAACGAACCATCGCTCCAAGCGTATCCAGATGCGCGGTTATACCGATCACCTTCTCGGAACTAACGCCTGGAATTGTAATCATTCCATTGCCTTTTGGCGTTATTTCTAAAGCATAGCCAAGCTTCTCCGCTTCCTCCCCTAAATACTTCACAATGTCCATACAGTACCCGCTAGGGCTTGGTATGTTCAGTAAAGCCTCAAGTTGGCTGACCATATAATCTCGATTAAGCTGTTTCGAAAGTGGTAATGACATCATTTCGTGCTCCTTTCATTATTTCAATGCGATATACAAATCAATCTCATTGTCTGGACTTTCTGGTTGATATCTCTCATCCCAAATTTCAAAATCATAATTTTTTGGTTCATTTCCAGTTTTACTCATCCAATCGCCATATACATAGCCGTACGAATGACTAAGCTCGGATTCAAGTCCCTTGTGCTTGTATGTAACATACTTACTTTCAGTGACCGTATGATTTATCATATTTAATGAAGCATCGCCTTGTTTACTTACTTCGTAACCGATTATATTCGTAAACTTATCCACCAGAGGATCAAAATCCATTTTCATAGGATAAACTTGTATTAAAATAACATTTTCATTTTTCCTATTTTGAATTTCTTCTTTTCTTTCAACTAACGAACGATAAATGTCCTTGCCAAGACCCGACTCAAACTCTTTTACATTAGCTTCAATACTGTAACCTACGACATGAAATTGGGGTAATGTTATCACTTTAGCTTCCATGAGATCTCCTCCCTTAAAACCGTTGCTCTTCCTATTTTACGCGATTGCACATCAGGATCAAAGTCTCACCTCTAAGTATCTCACTTTCGTTATCTTGCTTTTACATTCCTAAATGCGTACATACGTTCACTTTCGAGGTTATACTAATGATAGAGGTGAGCAAAATGGAGGAACAAAGTTCAGAAACATTGACGGATGTAAGGTGGCATGCCATCTTAAGCAACAATGCTTCTTATGACGGGGTCTTTTTTTACGCGGTGAAAACGACAGGCATATTTTGCCGGCCATCCTGCAAATCCAAACCGCCCAATAAAGAAAATATTGCAATTTACCGTACGGCCGAGCAAGCTTTATCTGCCCATTTTCGCCCATGCAAACGGTGCAAGCCTACCGGGAAGCGCCTGCCTGATGATGAATGGATCCATTTAGCTGCCGAGTATATCGATAGAAACTATATGAACAACTTAACTTTACAAGTCGTTGCAGATCATTGTCACGGCAGCCCCTACCACTTGCATCGGACCTTCAAAAAAATCAAACACATAACACCTGTTGAATATATACAGCAAATACGAGTCAATAAGGCCAAGGAACAGCTGATTTCATCCGATTTGACTATTTCAGAGATTGGCTCAAGTGTTGGCCTGCGCAACACACCGTATTTTGTCACGTTATTTAGAAAGAAGACTGGCTGCACGCCGGCAACCTATCGGCAATTACAGAAAACGAAGATGGAGGAGGCTCATTCGAATGACCAACCACACTAAACCGCCTATTTATTGGACATTGTTCACTCACGAGGTCTGGAGCATACACATTGCAGCTACAACGGAAGGACTTTGTTTTATTGGCTCTCAGAATGAACCGGTAGATGAGCTTATTCGCTGGGCAAATACCCGCTTTCCGGGCAGTACCTTACTGGAGAATGAAGAGCTGCTCCGACCCTATACGATAGAACTGGCTGAATACTTTCAAGGTTCGCGCAAGCAATTTAGTATCCCCTTCGACTATCAAGGAACAGCCTTTCAACAAGATGTATGGAAGGCGCTTTGCGAGATTCCTTATGGTGAAACGAAGTCCTACTCCGATATTGCCCATCAAATTCGGCGACCATCGGCCTCTCGTGCAGTGGGCACTGCGATTGGCGAAAATCCGATCTTAATTACTATCCCCTGCCATCGCGTCATCGGAAAAAACGGATCGCTAACGGGCTATCGCGGCGGCATAGAAATGAAAACAAAGCTGCTCCAGCTGGAGAAGCACTAATATGCAAATCGAATATTTATATACGCAGCCCAAAACATTATTGAATAAAGGAACGGGGTTTCTTACTGGCTACAGTCATTCCTTGAACCCATATACGGGGTGTACCTTTGGCTGTTCCTACTGCTATGTGCGGAAAATGCCTGTTTCTTTATTTCGGGGCGCCGAGTGGGGCACTTGGGTTGATATTAAGAAGGACGCCGCTGAAGTTTTTCGCAAACAATTTTTAAAAGCGAAGGCCAAAGGCCCGGTTACCATCTTTATGTCATCCAGCACTGATCCTTATCAGCCTATTGAATATAAGGAACAAATCACCCGCTCCTTGCTGGAGGCGATGGTTGATGATCCTCCCGATTTTTTGTTTGTGCAGACCCGAAGCCCGCTAGTTCAGCGAGATATTGATCTATTTTTGCGACTTGGAGAAAAGGTTCGCATCAGTATGACCGTGGAAACGGATCGCGAGGACATTCGCAAGCATTTCTCACCGAATGCGCCTCCAATTAAAGCTAGGCTAAAGACGCTTCAGCTCCTCGCTGATGCAGGCGTTAAAACCCAAGCGACGATTGCCCCCATGCTGCCGAGCAGTGAGCAATTCGCCGAAATACTAAAGCCGCTCGTTGATCGCATATGCATTGATGACTATTTTATGGGAGACGGAAGCAGTGGAAAAAGAACCCGCCAACTAGGAATCCATGCCTTATATGAACAGCTAGGCCTTGAGGAATGGTATCATCCGGCTGCTTATCGCATCGTATACGAGCGGTTCAAGCAAGTTTTTTCCGAGGACCATATTTATGTAAGCCAGGAAGGCTTTGAGCCTTAACTGTTTTTTCGTTTCATACCGCGAATCCTTGTTTTTGTTTCTTGATCCACGCGGTATGATTCTGTTATTTTTTGCAGAGCTTTGTTGTAGGTGAAATCATCTAACGAGTTAGCACCTCTCTCCAAATATTTCGTAGTAGGCTCAGGCAGCTTTATATAACAAATCGATAACGCCCATGCTACCGCCATCTTGACGTAGTAGCTCTCTCGCTTGGTCTGGTCTAGCCGTTGCAATACACGATCAATGTATTCTACTTCGATATAGAAATCCAGCAGCATAACGACGCCAAAACGGATCTCATACTCCTTATCTGAGGCCAAATACGGCTGTAAAAAATCCCACACGGCCGACTTATTCGCCTTCGTAAATTTCAGTCCAATGCAAAAGCTGTCGCAAACCGACCAATTGTCTATTTTCGGAACAAATTCAGCGACATAGTGCAATAAGTCTGCGATATCCGCTTTTGCATATCCGATGACCATTCCTTGCAGCATAACCTCTTCAAAATAATCACTTTCCGCATCCTTTAAATAGTTACGCCAGTCTCCCCTTGCTATCGTCTGGGCCAGCTTGCGCAGGGTTGGCAGCCGGACGCCTATTACATTATTAATAGTAGGGATAAGCGCAGCAGAAAACTTCTGGTAATCGACCTCCGCCCATTCTAACAGCTGTTCTTTGATTGCTTTTTCCATGTTTTTACTCCTTTGAACTTATTCCATCGACAGCGTCCATAAATAAATAGAAGCCACTGAGCCAAAGGGAGAATAGCTTAACCGATAACTATCGAATTGCTCTTTGGACAGCGCTTCAAGACCATACAGCTTCATCATCCCGCGGCGAATAGCGATATCTCCCCAACTGACGACATCAGGGCGCTCCATGGCATGAATAAGCAGCATTTCTGCCGTCCATTTGCCCACTCCCTTTAAGGTCATCAGCTTCTTGATCACCTCTTCATCCGATAAGCTATGCAGCTCATCCAGTTGAATCTCGCCCTGAATAATCGACTCGGCAATGCTTTTTATACAAATGGCCTTCTTCATCGTTATCCCACAGCTTTTAATCTGTTCGGCAGTCTGCTTAGCCATATTGGAGGGCGATATTTCTCCGAGCCGCTCCTGCATTCTTACCCAAATGGTATTGGCAGCCTTAGCCGAGATAAGCTGACCTACAATCGCATTAACGAGCGCAGCGAACAGATTCGGCATAATAATTCGCTCTACTTTTCCTAGCCGAGTTATGGCCGCACCGAGCGTTTCATCAACGCTTGTCAAATATTCAATCTCTGCTTGCCCATAGTCAAAAAGCTTTGTTTGTAAGGTTTGCAGCCGGCTCTCCTCCTATAAATTGAAATAAAAGCTTTTGTATCCTTACTATACCTCACCAAGCTCTATATGTTCCTATTCTCGAATAGAATAGCAAGATAACGTAATATTATCGATGCAAAAAAAGCAGCCAATCCCTAAAGTTAGGAATTAAGCTGCAACAAGCGATAGTTGTTTTTGATGTAATTCACCCCGGACAATATGGTCAAAACTAATGCAACGTACATTAGAATTTGATCAACAGGAATCGTTGTGATCAAGCTGAATGGACGATTATTTAACAAAACCGCTGAAATCGCGATGACTTGGAAGACCATCTTTATTTTGCCGAATTGATCTGCTTGCAAAGCGATTTTCTGAGAGGATGCCACGATCCTAATTCCCGTTATAATAATTTCTCTTCCAATAATAACAAATGCAATCCAGCTGTAGATCAAGTGCTCGCTTACCATTAAGATCAACGCGGCGGATATAAGCAGCTTGTCTGCCAATGGATCGAGCAGCTTCCCAAGATTCGTAATTTGATTATATTTTCTTGCGATGTGTCCATCTAATTTATCCGTTGCTGAAGCGAGTATAAACAACGCTGCGGCATAATAAATGCCATAGGTGTCTATATGACGAAACAATTCTGATTTCTCGATTAACCATTCAGGGTATATCGGGAAAAATAAAATAAAGACGGGAATTAATAAAATACGAGCAATCGTTATTTTATTCGCTAGATTCATATTGTTCCTCCTTCATTATATCCCGATTATTATACCATATTTTGGTCATTCGTAGTTTAAGGAGGAGTTAAGAAAATGTTAAGGGAATCCGAACAATCTTATTAAGAAGAGCCCTCTATACTTGCCTTATTAAATAGGCAGGATCAGAAGCATGAGGAGGATTCAATAACGTGGAATGGATTAGAGCAAACAAAGTGAGGACAATAGCGATTATTTTTATATTTTTTCTTGCCTTTTGGCTAAGGGCTGACTTTCTTACTTCGGTAAAACATAACATTCCACATGATACAAAGTATTATAGTGAAACGGTGAATCGGTTGCTCGATAAAGGAATCTATGCTTACAAGGAAGAGGTTCCTAATGCAAGGGTAACGCCAGGATATCCTTTGTTTATGACCAGTATGTACGTAGTGGCTAAAGGGCTCGGCGTAGAGCCATTCCCGCTTATCCGATGGGTGCAGCTGTTTATCAGCCTGGCAACCTTAATTCTAATCCACTTGATAGCGATGCAGACTACAAAAAATAAGTGGGTTGCACTTATATCGATATTTATCGCAGCGATTTATCATCCTTTTATTTGGACAACTGGGGCAGTGCTTACCGAAACACTTGCATTATTTTTTTTAATGGCTTATTTATCCATGCAGCTTCATGTTTTCCGTACACAGCGGAAGAGCGATGCTGCGCTTGCCGGTATTTTATTAGGAATTACCGTGCTAATCAGAGCCGAGTTTCTACCGTTGTATGTTCCGCTATATGGGGTATTTTTGCTTCAACAATGGTTTAAACCCAAATCTCGACAGATGCCGGCGCCAGTCTCCAAGCTGGCTGCATTCAAAAAAACAGCAATGCTGGGCGTTATTACGGGACTGTGCCTATCGGCGACGATGCTTCCCTGGTGGATTCGCAACGTCGTATCGCTAAATGAGTTTGTATTAACTGCTTCACAGTCCAATCCGTTCAGTGCTGGTACATACCCGAACAAAGATTACAGCGATAAAATCGTTGAACAAAATGGAATGTCACAGAAAGAATATGCCTGGGCGCGCATTAAAGCGGGCTTCACTCAGCAAACATCGACATACGTAAAATGGTATACGGTCGGGAAGCTTAAATATACCTATGAGCGCATGTTCTTCGGCTCCGGCCATTCACCCATTTATTATGCCTATTCGAATGCAGCAAATTTGCACAAGCTGCTCATCTACAGCGCGATCATTCCGCTGCTTGCGCTTATGTGGAGATGGAGACATCCTTCCGTTATGCTGGCGGTGGTCATCATTATTATGTCGCTGATCAGACTCGTATTCGTGCCGGAGTATCGCTACAATTTTACCGTAATGCCGCTGTTTATTATTTTGTCGACTTGGCTTGGCGTATACATTCTGGAGAAAATGTGGGGATATATTTCACGTAAAAAAATAACGTAGAAGCTTTAAATGCATCTGAAAATCTATATGTATTACCAGGATGAGCAGATTTCTTATAGCATTGGAGTGTGAGCTGCTAATGTTCACACTCCATTTTGCATTCGCTTTTGATAATGTGCTAAGAAGTTCCCTTGCGCAGCAGCTCTACCTCAAACTCGTAATTTTTACGCTCGATTGGTTCATTGTTGATTAAACGGATCAAATAATCCATTGCTGTTTTGCCGATCGAGTAAATTCGTTGTGAGATGGTCGTAATTTCAGGGTAAACCATGTCCATTCGAATGCCGTCAAAGCCGATTAGCTTCACTTGCTCCGGGACCTTAACTCCAAGCTCTATTAACGCCTTTAACGCGCCTGCCGCCATCAAATCATTGCCAGCAAATACACCATCCACATCAGGATGCTGCTTATAAATTTCCTTCATTGCTTGATAGCCCCCTGCAACATTGAAGTTGCCATAACCAATCAGACTTGGCATAAACCAAGGCAAATCTCTGCACATTTCTTCAAAGGCAAGCGTCCTCTCCCTCGATGAATGCACATGCGTGGGGCCAGAAATATGAGCAATCTTGCGACAACCGCCAGATAGTAGATGCTCAACCGCCATTTCACCGCCATGACGGTTTGCAGCAGTTACCGAAAGGATCGGATAGTTAGAAAAAGATTTATCGATAGCTACAATCGGAATGGAGCGGTCCTGCAAAGCAATGATTTGCTCTGGTAGAACAGTATAGGATGAAATAATAATGCCGTCTATTTGCTTGTTGATTAATGTTTCGATATACTTCTTTTCTTTGTCCGGATTATTGTCCGTATTGCACAGCACAAGCGTGTAGCCGTGAGCCGCTGCCGCATCCTCGGCTGCGCGGGCTATTTCGGGGAAAAAGGGATTTAAAATATCTGGCACCATTAAAGCAACGGCAGCTGTTTTTTTGCCTGCCAAGCTTCTTGCAATATTGTTAGGCTTATAATTCAGTTTTTGGATCGCTGCCATAACTGCGATTTCGGCTTCCTTGCTGACATAGCCACTTTGATTAAGCAAGCGGGATATGGTGGCGACGGACACGCCAGCCAGTTTGCTAACATCTCTAATTGTAGTCATAAATAACAAAATCCTTTCACGAATCAGCCTGGCCTTGGTTAAAGTATACGGAATTATCGATTAAAAAAACAAGTGTGTTTACGCTCGCGAGAACGTAAACACACTTGTTTGGCTTAAAGCTTACGTTACTTTTTAGCAGAATCTTTCGTAATGAGATCAAGCTCAACTGGAATGGAAGCTTCAACCGTTTCGCCTTTTGCAATCTTTATTGCGGTTTGTACAGCCAAAATACCCATCATATCAGGCTTTTGCGCTACAGTCGCGCTCAATTTCCCCGCGAATACTTCCTTCACGGCATCATCGGTCGCATCGAAGCCAACAACTAGAATATCGGATTTGCCTGCTGCTTCAATTGCCTTTAGTGCGCCAAGCGCCATCTCGTCATTATGAGCGAAGATTGCTTTGATATCCTTGTTTCCTTGCAAAATGTTTTCCGTGACAGTCAGACCTTTAGCGCGGTCAAAATCGGCAGGCTGCTTAGCCGCTATTTGGATACCGCTTGATTTGGCGATTTCTTCATTAAAGCCCGCTCCACGCTCGCGTGCTGCAGAAGAACCCGGAATACCTTCAAGCTCGACAACCTTGCCTGTTCCGCCAAGCTGCTCAGCAATAAACTTCGCAGCCAGCACGCCGCCTGCTTTGTTGTCGGAAGCGATATGCGTCGTTACTTTGCCGCCATCGGACGTCCGATCTACCGTAATAACCGGAATGCCTGCTGCATTAGCAGATTCCACTGCTGGAACGATAGCTGCTGAATCTGTAGGGTTAATAATGATGACATCGACCTTTTGTTGGATCAAATCCTCGATTGAGGAAGCTTGCTTAGCTGCATCATCTTGCGCGTCAACCGTAATCAATTCTGCCGATCCAGCCGTAGCCGCTGTCTGTGCGCCTTCTTTTAATGTTACGAAAAATGGATTGCTTTGCGTCGATACGGCAAGTCCAATCTTAATGCCTTCTGTTTTGGCAGCACCTTTTTCAGCTTCTTTGTTTCCTGAACCGGGAGCCGTTGTTGAACATCCTGCAAGGAGCAGCGCTGTAATCATACCGATGCTTACTAGTTTCGTAATCTTTTTCATGTTGTAACCACCTTTTGTTTGTTTGAATTATATGATTTAGCTATTGGCTTTCTTGCGATCCAGCAATACCGCCAACAGAATGACCATCCCTTTAACAACCTGCTGATAAAATGAGGAGACACCTAGCAGATTCAAACCGTTATTCAAAACACCAATGATGAGCGCCCCTACTAGCGTACCCACAATCCATCCTTTACCGCCGGACAAGCTGGTTCCACCTAGCACGACAGCTGCAATGGCATCCAGCTCATAGCCTGTTCCGGCATTTGCCTGCGCGGAGTTCAGTCGAGACGTAAGAATGATTCCTGCAAGCGACGACAGCAGACCAGTCAACGCATACACATAAATCTTAAAGCGTCCGGTCTTGATGCCCGAAAGCAGCGAAGCCTCTTCATTTCCTCCGATTGCGTATATATTTCTGCCAAAAGTTGTTTTACGCAGCATGAAATATAATACGGCGAAAATGATGATCGTAATAATAACCGGAACAGGTACCCCAAAAAAGTAACCTCCGCCAACTAATGTGAATAATTCGCTTTCAAATCCAGTTATCGGCCTGCCATCCGTATAGACGAGCGCTAAGCCCCGATAGATAGTCATCGTCGCTAAGGTGGCGATAAACGGCGCAATCTTGGCTTTCGTAACGAGAAGACCATTAATCGTTCCCATTACTCCGCCGGCAGCTAGTCCAATGATAATAGCCGTTATTGGATCCATGCCGCCATTCAGCATACCTGCGGTTAACGCTCCAGACAGTGCAAGCGTTGCGCCTACCGATAGATCAATGCCCCCAGTCAATATGACGAAGGTCATTCCAAAAGCGATTAAAGCATTAATGGAAACTTGGCGGAACACGTTCAATATATTGTTTATGGTCAAAAAATTCGGACTTGCGAAAATTAGAATGACGATGATAATTAGGAGTCCGATGAGCGGACCCAGCTTTTGCAAAGTGGTTGATAGTTGTTTTTTGTCAATGGCCATTGCTGCTTCCCCCTGTCGCCGCATGCATGATTGTTTCCTGATTCATTTGCGCTTTGTCCAATATTGAAGAGATGCGTCCCTCATGAACGACAATAACGCGGTCGCTGACACCTAATACCTCGGGCAAATCCGATGAAACCATAATAATGGTGACGCCTTGCTCGCTCAGCTCGTTCATCATGGTGTAAATTTCTTTTTTCGCCCCGACGTCTACCCCTCTTGTCGGCTCATCCATAATAAACACTTTAGGCAGCTCTCCCAGCCATTTGCCGATGGCAACCTTCTGCTGATTGCCGCCGCTTAACGATTTTACGGTCTGTTCGGGATCACGCGTTCTAATGTTGAATCGCTTGATCATTTTATCCGACAGCTCGTTGTCCTTCTTCGCTGAAATAACGCCGGAGCTTGATATTCGCTTATAATTGGTTAACGATAGATTCTCACGGACAGACATGCCGAGCACCAATCCCTGATGCTTGCGGTCTTCTGTTACGAATACGATCCCCGCTTCGATAGCTCTTGACGGGCTGGTTATCGCAACCTCTCGCCCATCAATAAAGATTTTACCCTGCCTTTTCTTGTCGGCTCCGAACAGCATGCGTACAATTTCTGTTCGTCCGGCTCCCATAAGCCCGGCTATGCCAACGATTTCTCCTGCCGCCGCGGAGAAGCTGATCCCGCTTAGCTTCCTGCCGTCACTTAAATTCTCGACGCGAAGCCGCTCCGCTCCGATCTTGCTGCTGCGCTCCGGGTAACGCTCACCAATCTCACGGCCTACCATCAAACGAACAATATGCTCAACCGTCGTTTCTGCTATTTTCTCTGTTCCGAGGAACGCACCGTCACGCAAAACAGAAATGCGATCACACATCTTAAAGATTTCTTCCATCCGATGTGAAATGTAGACAATGCCCACACCTTCACGACGCAGCTGATTCATAATTTTAAACAGCGCTTCGATTTCACGATCCGTCAATGCCGCAGTCGGCTCGTCCATAATAAGAACCTCGGCATTTTTAGATAGCGCTTTCGCAATCTCGATCATTTGCTGCTGCCCGATAGACAATGTATCCGCCGCAGCGTCTGGATCAAGCTCGACGCCTAACCGCTGCAAATATTCACGCGTCTTGCGCTTCATCTCTTTGTCACGTACAATTCCGGTTTTGCCATAAGTAAGCTGTCTCCCGATAAACATGTTTTCGGATACGGACAGCTTCGGAATAATGTTCAGTTCCTGATGAATGATCGCAACGCCCCTATTCTCAGCTTGCGTCGGATCCGTGAACATGACCTCTTGCCCCTTGACCTTAACCGAGCCTGAGTCAGCTTTGTACACGCCCGTCAAAATCTTCATCAAGGTCGATTTGCCTGCGCCATTCTCACCCATCAGAGCGTGTATTTCGCCCGCCTTGAGCTGAAATGCGGCGTCCTTCAATACTTGTACGGAAGAAAAAGATTTATGAATGCCAGTCATTTCAATTAGATACTCCATCTATGCCACCCCTTTTGCTGAACAGCAGCCCTTATTTGAAAAAAACACCCGATTGAAGAATAATGTTGGCGTATGGCGTTGCTTCGCCTGTACGGATTACCGCTTTCGCTTGCAAGGTAATTTTTTTAAGTTCCTCATGCGACACCTGCTTAATCGGAATGTCACCCAGCTGCAGCCTTGTGCCGTCATGAATCACAGCATTTTGCTCCGCCATTTCACTGGCGATAATTGCGGATTCAACCTCCATATCGGCGAGCACTGCTTCTAATGTATCTAGGTAAGACGGGAGTCCGGGCTTCACAGCCAGATCGATTCGTTTAACCGTGTCAGGAATAGGCAGTCCGCAATCACCGATTACGATACAGTCGGTATGGCCCATTCTGGCAATCACTGCTGCTATATCACTGTTTAATATGCCTGTTTTTTTCATCTGCAAGTCCTCTCGAAGTAAATAGTACGACTAATTTTGTATAAAACGTTCGACATCGGATCGTGTAGGCATTCCGCTCTGAGCGCCAAGTTTAGTAACTGACAGTGCACTGGCAGCGACTGCGAACCTTACTGCCTCTTCTAGCGTCGAGCCTTCGCTCAACCTCACGGCTAATGCGCCGTTAAAGGTGTCGCCCGCTCCGGTTGTATCGACTGCTTCTACCTTCTTGCCCGGTTCATGTTTAATCTCACCGTCAAGCGATTTATAAAATGCGCCGTTGCTTCCGCCAGTCATTACTATGCGATGCGGGTACAACTCAATAAGCTGCTTGAAGGTTCGTTCCTGTTTGTCACCCTGGCCTAACAAAATGGCAAGCTCATATTCATTTGGTGTAATGATATGAACCTGCTCCAGCAGCTCTCTTGGCAACTCAATCGCAGGAGCAGGATTCAAAATAACTGGAACGTTCAACTCATTCGCCAGCTTAATTGCTGCTTGGACAGTAGCGAACGGAATTTCCTGCTGCAGCAGGAGCATATCCGAATTTGCAATAACTTCCTTCAAGGACATCAAATCTTCTGGATGCAGGCTATGGTTGGCGCCAGGGATTACAATAATCCGGTTATCGTTGTCGCATAGGGTAATCGATGCGATGCCCGTCGATTGATGAGTAACCGTTTTCACATCTTCCGTATTGATACCTTCCTTTTCTAATGCCTCCAAAAGCTGCTTTGCAAAATGATCTTCGCCAACGCAACCAATCATCGTTACCTGTGCACCAAGACGTGCGCAAGCTACTGCTTGATTAGCGCCTTTCCCGCCTGTAAAGCTAGAGAAAACGCTGCCAAAAATCGTCTCGCCTTGATTCGGCATGATCTCTGTTTCAGTAACCATATCTATATTCATGCTTCCAATAACCGTAATTTTTGGTTTAGTCATCTTTGCACCTCTTTGTCCATATCTGATGTAATCCTATGATGTGTAATCGGTTACACATTGTTTTTTTATTTTATAGCTCGATTATAAGATTGTCAACAGCAAATAAAAAAGCTAGAAAACGAACAACAGAAAAACCCCGATAGATCAATGTTCTTGATCACATCAGGGCTTGTCTTTGTCCGCACGATTATAAATTACACCATATGTTGGTGGGTGTCTGAAGAAGCCGCCGACTCGTTCCCATGACCTGGCCCTAGTACATTCAGCACGACAACACCTATTAGAATCAATAAAATGCCAACAACACTCCATAGATTCAATTTCTCTTTCCAAATGAGCACCGATATGACAACGGTCGCCACTCCGCCAAGACCAGACCAAATCGCATATGCAGTATTCAAAGGTATGGTCTTCAGCGTCAAGGATAAAAAGTAGAAGGAGCATACTAAGCTGATAACCGTAATTATCGTAGGGAATACTCGAGTGAATCCTTGAGAGGCTTTCAGCATGGAGGTGCCGATTAACTCAAATACAATCGAAAACAATAAAAATAAATATCCCATTATACCGTCTCCTCCTCTGTCCATTTTATCAATTGTTCAAAAACACGTGTTCTCAGCTGCTCGTCTAACGGACGCATTCCGAAGATTTCGGAGAACCATAGTCCATCAGCCGCAAGCCTCGCTATCGTGGCATGAACGGGATCTATGCCATCGTTCTCGATATTTTTTTGCCAAGCGGCAAATAACGTTTGAATTTTTAGTAGCATATCCGGGTTTGCATACAGCGCAGCTGAAAAAACAGTACCTATTTCCAGCCCGCTCTCTTCACTTTCAAATGTCGACTTTACGTAGGATCTCACCCATTTACCAGGCGTATCGCCTTCAGTTTGGACTCTTTCCTCAATATCTTCCTCGAACTCTTGGGTCAGCTCGTTAACGAGCCCTTCAACTAGAGACTCTTTATTAGGAAAATAATGCAATAACCCTCCCTTACTAACACCAGCTTCCTTGGAAACCGCCTCAAGCGTTAATTTGGCCATTCCTTGCTTTAGAACGATGTTTGAGGCTGCTAGTAATAATCGTTTACGTGTAGGCAATTTGTTCTCGTTATTTGTCATTTCTTTCTCCTCCTCTATTACGCAAAAAACCGTCTGGACGGTATGTTTTCCATATCATTTGTATTATATCGTTTGAAAGAAGCTTAATCAACACGTTTTAATGCTCGTATCATCAGCGCCGCTGATGAACCAGAACATAAATAAAGCCTCTGCAATGACTTTCGTCATAACAGAGGCTTATAGCTCATTACTATTTTTTAGCTGCTGCCCATGCGTCTAGCTGCTTTTGTTTCTCAGCAATGATTTTGTCAATTCCCGCTGCTTTCAGCTGTTTATTGAATTCAGGCAGCTTCGATACAGGATCAACTGTCCCGGTCTCCAAAGCAATTTTATATTGATTTTGCACATTCGTAACTGCCGCTATTTCTGTTTTCACGGCATCCGCATTAAAGGTAAAGCCCAGCGCCTTCGATTTCACAGCGTTTTTATTAAATTCAGCAAGCTGATTCCAAAGCTCTGGATCATCGCCGTTCCAAATATGAGAAAGCGACTGATTTCCAAACATCCAGCCCATTTGCAGATTGTAACCTGAATTCGTTGCATCGACGCCTTGCGGGTAATCAATCACATTGTCGGAAACCTTCACGTAATGTTTGTTCTCAATTCCGTAATCCAGCAGGTTGATGAAGTCTTTATCGGTATACATCATATTAAGCAGCATCATCGCTCTCTCTGGGTCCTTCGAGTTTCTCGCAATGCTCCACATGACGGATGTAATATTATACGTCGCTGTTGCTGCAGGGCGGAAATGTACCGATACCATTTCTTTGCCTGTTGATCTCGATTCTTGCGTCTCAATCCCCGGCTTCATATGGGATATGAACGAGAATGCCTTGCCGGATTTAACTAAGTTGTATTGCGTTTCAGTGCTTGTAGCCGCATCCTTGGCAATAAAACCAGCTTGATTCCATCTCCTTACTGTATTCAGCATCTCTGCATACTCCGGCGTCTCATACATGTTCACGACCTTAAGGTCATTGTCATAGCCTGGAAGCACGCCAAATCCTTCGCCCAAGTTATCAAAGTAGCTAAGTACAAAAATGTCGAGAATAGATGTTCCGTACTTAACTGTCGGAATCACGCCCGGTTCATTATCCTTAATGGTTTGGAATACAGCATCCAAATCATCCAGTGATTTAATCGCGGCAGTATCAATGTTGTATTTCTCAACTAAATCCTTACGCATCGTAATGCCATAATCTGCAGCCAAATCCCTGATGCTCGGTACAGCATATATTTTCCCATCGATTCTCGTCGCATTCAAGAAAGCTGGATCAAGGGAATCAAGCGCTTCCGTTACCCCTTGTCCTTTATCAGCCAAATATTCGTCAAGCTCAAGCAGCTGCCCTTTGGCCACATCCTGGCTGTACGTTCCAAGACCACTTACGATCAAATCCACCTGCTCATTACCAGACATCATCAATGTTTTTTGCTGAGCCCATGCGCCAAATCCGATTGGAACCAGCTTTACCGTCGCATTGATTTTTTCCTTTGTCATTTTGTTGATTTCATCCTGTATCAGCTTCAGATCCTTCGGCTCGCCGCCTACAGGAAATACCATGACTAGCTCAACTGGCTTAAGCGCTCCGTTATCGTTGCCGCTTTTTTCTTCTGCGGCTTTTCCATCGTTACCTGAATTAGTGCCTTTGTTGTCTCCGTTACCGCATGCACTGATCACCATTGTGAATGCAAGTACGAATAAGAGGAACGTTCTTGCTGCAAACTTATTTTTTCTCATTGCTGTGACCTCCCTATTTTTTTATTTATAATCCGATTCTATCTATAAATGCATGATCCATGCCGTTATAGCGACTATGAAAACTTTATCCTTTAACAGCACCAATCGTGAGACCCTTCACGAAATACTTTTGGAAAAATGGGTATGCTATCAACAGCGGAATGACACCAATAGCGGCCATTGCCATCCGCATCGGCGCAAGCGGAATATTCGCTCCAATATCAGCGTTCCGGCTGCCTGCCTGCGTTGAAGATTGTAAAAACTGCACGTCCAACAATATCCGATTGAGAAGGTTCTGAAGGCTATAATAGTGACTATCTGTAAGATAAATTAATCCGTTAAACCAGTCATTCCAGTACAAGATCGTGTAAAACAATCCTACTGTGGCAAGCACTGGCGTCGAGAGCGGCAATACGATCCGATAAAATATTTTCCATTCCCTTGCCCCGTCGATATAGGCAGATTCAATAATAGCTGTCGGAATCGAGCTTGCAAAAAAGGTGCGCATCAGTATGATAAAGAATCCGTTCATTAGAAGGCCCGGTATAATTAAGGCCAGCATCGTATTTTTTAAATCAAAATAGTTGGTGTAAAGCAAGTACGTCGGTACAAGACCTCCATTAAACAGCATCGTAAAAAATACATAAAATGCGAGCGTATTGCGAAACGGCATCTCCAGTCGCGAAAGCGGATAAGCTACCATCGCAGTAAGCGTAAGTCCAAGCGTCGTACCTATTATAGTCGTTAAAACCGTAATGCTGTATGCCCTTATAATGTCTGAAGAGCTATTCCACAAATAGTTGTATGCGGAGAAGCTTATTTTTTCAGGAAAAAACGCATAACCGCTGCGAACAAGCTCCATATCATCGGTAAGGGAGGCGGAGAACAGCAGCCAGAACGGCATGATGCAGAAAAAAGTGAACACTAGCATAACGATGTTAATGATCCATTGATAGAGCTTCCCTGATGCTAACATGATCCATCCCCCTTTCTAAAACAACGCGTTGTCTTTGTTGTATTTGCGTACCACCGCATTCGATAAAATGACCAAAATGAATCCGACAAGCGCTTGGTACAAACCTGCAGCGGAGGACATCCCGATGTCACCGAGGTTAATTAATGCACGATATACATAGGTATCAATCGTATTCGTAACCGGCATCAGCGCCCCCGTGTTAAGCGGAACTTGGAAGAATAAGCCGAAATCCGAGTAGAATATACGTCCAATGGCGAGCAAGGTCATAATCGTGATAACCGGCGATACGAGCGGAAGCGTAATTTTCGTAATTTGCTGCCACCGGTTTGCCCCGTCTATCGTCGCCGCCTCGTAATATTCACTATCGATGCCGATGATAGCTGCTAAATAAATGATGCACAAATTGCCTACGCCCTTCCATACGCTCACAATCGTCAGAATCCAGGGCCAATACTTGGTTTCACTGTACCAAGAGATAGAATCGAGTCCCATCATCGGAAGCAAGGTTTTATTCATGAATCCGTTTTCAACATCGAGGAAGCCAAGCACTAGATAACCGACAATAACCATCGAGATTAAAAAAGGAAGCAGGATCAGCGTCTGATAAAGCCTTGATAAGAAACGTTTGCGGATTTCATTAAGCATGATCGCAAGCGCTAAAGCAATTCCCGTATTGAGCAAAATAAAGGTAATATTATAAAGCAGTGTATTTCTTGTAATGATATAAGCATCCGTCGTTTTAAACAAATACTCAAAGTTTTTAAAACCGATCCAGTCACTGCCCATAATTCCTTTGGCGAAATTGATGTCCTTAAACGCAATAACGATTCCGAACATTGGCAAATAGTTGTTAATAAGCAGGTACAAAAGGCCGGGTAGCGCCATCAGCACGAGAGCGCGGTATTTCTTTACCTTTCTCATCTCCAATGCGAATGCTGTCTTCTTCTTCATCTTCAATGAGACCTGCTTCATATTGGAGGGTGACGTCTCAGATTTTGCTTGCACGGGTCTCAACCACCTTTGGCTTCATTTATTATCTTGCTTAACTAATAGTAGCGCAAACGAAATGCACCCACTACTAAGAATCCGACATTCGACTTTCGAGTTTCCGACATCATAATAAGGATAAGAAAAATGCCGTCAGAGAGGTTCATAACCCTCTAACGGCATCGTTTATTTCGACGGACAACCTTTGCGATAATACTGGGGTGTCATCGATACTTCTTTTTTAAACAACGTGGAAAAATACGAAAAGTTCGAGAAACCAACCGCTAACGCAACGTTGCTGATCGTGGTATCGGTTTTGGATAACAGCTCCTTTGCTAGATTGATTCTTTCTTTTAAAATATAATCGGATATCGAGAGACCCGTTTCTTTCTTAAATAGTTTGACGATATAATCCGGACTTAACCCAATATAATCAGCGATATATTGTCTTGAGAGCTCCTCGTCGATGTGAAGCGCGATATAACGCTTGATCTTCTCGACCACCGTCTCCGTCGAATCCAGCTCTTCCATATGCACAAGTGCTTTCTCAAGCACATCCCTCACCCAATCCTGAAGATCCTTCACACTTCGTGTAGCTGACAAAATACGCTCTGGCGTCAAATGATCTGAAAAGATTTCATCTGCACGCAGCCCCTGCTCATGAAGCGTATGCAGAACCATTTGCAAAAAGCTTTGATAAAATTGCTGCAGCCCTTTGGCACCCAAACACTCGATTCGTTTCCAGGAATCCAAAAACTGCTGCGACTCATCGAGCATTTTTTTCTTGTCCCCTTGCTTGATGAGCTCCGACCATACATTCATAGGCGGCAATGGAATTTGCGATTCTTTCTTTATTTCATCATTGATGAAAATAACTCTATCTACCATATTAACTTGATTCTTTTTAAAAGCGATCAAGCCCTCAACCATATCCCGCACTTCATGCACTTGTACGGATTTGCCGATATAGCAGGACAAGTGGCAATACAAATAATGATTGCACATCTCAATAAAAGCCTGACAGCGGCTTTTGATTTCTTTGCAGAAAAGCTCGCCGCCTTCTGTTTGCGTTGCTTCTTGCGCGAAAATAATTAGCATGTAATCTATATTCATTCGCACGATTTGTGCGCTAGCAGCACGCTGAATAACAACCTCCTCAAGGGCGTTGCGCAGCGCATACTCCATGATTTGCTGGTCACGCGCGCTTAATGGCTTCTCCCAATGCTGGATGCTTATAACGATTGGTAGAAATGTCATGGATCTGGTGTATGGAAGCTTCTGCTTGTCGATAACCTCCATCATTTTAAAGCTATTAGACGGAATCGCTTGTTTGAGCACATCCTGCCAAAAATGCTCGGTAACCATCGTTGCCGATTCCCGCTCCTTCCTAATTTTCTCGATTAGCTTCGTCATGACAAGCTTCAATTCATCATGCGGAACCGGCTTCAACAAATACTCGAAGCTGCCAAGCTGCAGAGCCTTCTTCGCATACTGAAAATCAGCATGACAGGTTAGAAACACACACTCGGTTTGGGGATATTGTTCACGCACCCATTCGAAGAGCTCCAGTCCGCTGCCCTGTGGCATTTCAATATCACAAATCATCATGTCAAAAGGCTGATTATTAAATTCCTCCTTCGCTTGCCGAAGGTTATGTGCGATGGTGACGCTGATGATGCCGAGCTCTCTCCAGTTCACACTCGATTTAATGCCATTTGCGATAAAGATTTCATCATCAACGATTAATAATCGGTACATGTTCACTACCTCATTTCTTTCGATAAAGGCATCATTATTTCGACTGTAGCTCCGTCTTCGTTATAAAAAGCCATGCTCGCCTTATCTCCGTATAACAATCGCAATCTGCGTCTTACATTCCAGATGCCAATATGCTCACCATCTTCATTCATTAGATTAATTTCCTGATGCAGCTTTTGCAATATCTCATCGGAGAACCCTCGACCTGTATCATGAATTTGGATTCGCAGCCTCTCTTCAGGCATCGATTCGCATCTTTCAATCGTTATTGCAATATGGGTCGGCTCATCCGTGTTGATCGCGTGCTTGATCGTATTTTCGGCAAAGCTTTGGATAATTAACGGAGGAATATAACATTCCCTCAGCTCGTCTTCAGCTGCGATGTCGTACGTAAAGCTTCCGGGAAATCGGAATTTCTGGATTTTCAAATAGTTTTCACTGTGATTTAGTTCATCCTGCAGAAGCACGTAGTCCGTCTGGCTGCGAAACATAAACCGGAAATATCGGATCAAGGAGAAGGACAGCTCCTGTATCAATTCGTATTTCTTCTCTTGAGCCAAGTAATAGACGACGTTCAAGCTGTTCAAAAAAAAGTGAGGGTTAATCTGCAGCTGCAGCTGCTTTAGCTCCGCCTTTTGGTTAATCAATTGTTCCTCATAAACGTCGATTTTCAATTGTTGGATATCGCAGACCATACTGTTGAACGTCTCGTTCATCATCTCAAATTCATTCGAGGTCGGTTTGTTTGGTATTCTTGCCTCAAAATAACCCTCTTTGATTTTACGCATGGCTACAATAATTCGATTGATCGGCAGCAGGACGACTTTACGCAGGAAATACAGCGCAATCAATAGGATTAGAATTGATCCTGTCGCAATGAGCACAATAATTCTTTGCAGGTAAGGAAGCTTCTCCAATATATTTTGGTCTGGCACAACAGCTACTAATCCGAATTCACCTTTGCCTGACTTTTCGCCCATGACGAGGTAATCGTTGTCTGCGCCGGAGAGCCGGTACGTCTTAGAGGTATAGGATAAGTCGATTTTTTGTTTTTCAAAAAAATCCTCATCCTGCAGCGGCCTATTGCTCTCATCTACAAGCAACGACCTCCCTTCGGATCCAAGGTCTAGAAAGTCCAGAGGATCCATAACACCGTCCACATTAACCCCTGCACCAATGTACAGATTGCCAGCCTTGATCGTATGGAGAAGATAATTTTGCTCCTTCAAATTCAGTACAGTCCATTTATCGTACTGATAATCCTTCATCGCTTGTTCGTCGTTCAGAAGCCCCACAATTCCCTCTTTGATGAAATCATTATTCGTATAAGCGGAGCCTGTCAGCTTAGGCGCGAACAACAAATCCTTATTCAATGGCGAATAAATAAAAAAATAGTCCAATGCTTTATAATAAGTCGCATTATCTCTTAGCTCTGTAAATAGCCATATTCGCTGCAGATTGTATAGATCAACATCTGCCTCTGGGAGACTATCGAGTACATTCAAACCGGATTCTTCCGCAGTAAATTTGAGCATGTAGCTATCTATATCCTCAAGCGTCACGTCGATTAATCCCATGTAAAGATTGAGCATATTGCTGTTGGACTGCGCCACTTGATTACGAACGACATCAATCGAATACAAATTATTATAAATAAGAAAGGAAACCATCGGGAGCATAATAAGCATAAGTCCTGTTACAAGTTTGAATCGAAGCGAATTAAAGAGAGATCGATTAAATAATTTCAAGTTGTGCTCCCCCCGTTTGCCTCTCAGATAAAAAAATAGAGCTATATACAACTAGTAGCCGGGGATTAATCCCCGGCCGCTCTTTATCAAACTATTTTTTCTTGCCGTAACGTTTAGTTCTGTGATCCATAATGACCCCGCTCCAGTTTAAACCATATGCAAAATCATAGGCGTTCCCCTCAGAGTCAACATGTACTTCCATATCATGCGCAACGTCCTCCAGCTGCTCTTCGACGGTCTTCATATTAGCAGGCATCTGCATCGGCAGCAGTCCTGAAGGCTCCGCTTCACCTGTTACTAGAGCTAGAATCGCTTGATCCTGTACGCCAAATGCAGTAATAATGGCATCGGCCTCCGCTTCAAATTCTGCAACGATTGAAGGTTTCGATAATTGAAGCGATACAATAACAGGTTTGCCGTTCATGGCTTCCTTTGTACTCAGAACCGCCTCCAAGTCTGAAGCATTGGTTGTCGATACCGTTTTACCTTTATAGGAGCGGTTTAATACATCTCTTTCATCACCGGCAATGCTGATCTCCCTAGCATGCTCTGCGGTATAAGGAGCGTATTGCAGGCTAATCGGAACATAACCGCTTCCACCAGCTTCTACATCTGCCTTACTGTATCCACTGCCGGAATCTGCCCCTGTAATGAACACCATTGCGAAATCTGCAGCCTCGGGATCATCGGTAACCTTAAAGTATTTCTGAATGACATCCATATTGACGGGATATCCGTCAAATGCAGCAGTCGGGAAACCAATCCAATTCGTACCCGCTGGTCTATGGCGTTTCGGAATATAGACCGTCTTCATTTTCTGTATCGGAAGAACATTTCCTTTGTTTTTCAACAACACGAGTGATTTGAGCTGCGCTTCGTATCCCGTTGTCATAAATTCGGCATTGCCGACAATGCGAGAGGTTTCTTCCGCTTCACAATAAGGGTTCTCGAATAAGCCGACGCGGAACATGTTCTTCAAGAGCCGTACCGCCGATAGCTCAAACCGCGCTCGCATGTAGGCTTCACCGTGCTCAGCCACGCCTATATGATAAGCTTCAATGACTGGACCTGCATCATTATTTCCACCGAATTGATCTACTCCGGCCATAAGCGCTTTATAATGACGCTCAGTGGCAGTGTAACCTTCCTCAACGCCCCATGAACGCCCGCCCGGAAACAACCGACTAATATCAGCGCCTTCATCGTCCGTTATTCCCCAGTCCGTACACACGACACCGTCGTAACCGTATTTATCACGAAGCAGGTTCCCAATAATATGTGCGTTGTAGGCGTTGCCTACATTCTCCCCATTCACCTGATCTTGATGATAAGAAATTGTATAATACGGCATAATTGCCGAAGCCTTCTCCGTGCCCCCCTTTAGCTGGAAAGCGCCGTCTAGGAAAGGGATCAGATGCTCCTCGAAGTTGTTGCCTGGATATACCGCATATTTGCCGTATCCAAAATGAGCATCCCTGCCGCCTTCGCCAGAACCGCCGCCCGGCCAATGCTTAACCATCGCATTTACGCTTCCTGATCCCCAGCCGTTCGACTCAGGCGCCTCTTCAAACGAGGTCTGAAAGCCGTCAACATAAGCTCTGGCCAAATCCGCTGACAGTCTCGAATCTTCTCCGAACGTGCCATCGAAGCGTGACCACCTTGGATCGGTCGCGATATCGATTTGAGGAGAAAGTGCGGTTGCAATGCCTAGTGCTCTGTATTCCTTAGCCGCGATCTTCCCAAACTGATGTACAAGCTCAGGATCAAACGCAGCTGCAAGCCCCAGCGTTTCCGGCCACATGGAGATCGCGCCACCCGCGCCTGCATTATATTCCTTGCTCGCATCGGAGCCATGGCGCGGATCACTGCTGTTATTCGCCGGGATGCCAAGACCTGTACTCTCGGCCAAGGCTTGTACTTTATTGTTCCAATGAGCGGCAATTTCCGGACTTTCAACAAACGTAAGGAGCACATGCCGCAGATGGTCTTTTATCAGAAATTTAATTTGTTCATCGGATAAATCATACGGCTTTGCACCGCTCTCCGAATAGGGCTTACCATTATATGAAGCGGTGAAAAATCCTTGCGAAGCTGGAACGGCTTGATGCGCGCTATATAACATCAGACCCGCGATTTGCTCGATGGACATTTTAGATGCAAGGTCCTTTGCTCGCTCTTCTGCCGGTAAGCGCCAATCCTCGTACTTGTCCAGCTTCCCGTCCTTATTAAGGTCTTTAAATGCAAATCCATCATCCATTATTATATTTACGCCTGAAGCAGCTGAATACCCGAGTGTAGGGCCACCTTCATTGGTTACATATGTAATCGTTTCCAATTTTGTTTCAGTCCATTTTTCATTCACGTGATTACGGCCTCCTTGGACGATCCTCATACTCAGACATTAACGTATTCCCTCTCTCTAGCCGAAAAACCTTCCCAATGATGGAAAGGCCTTTTTTTCGCTTCTCTCACGGCTAATTAAACGAGAAGTTTATTCGAATTCTACGACTTTACCCGTTTCAGCTGATGTATAGATTGCCTCTAATATTTGTGTAACCACATAAGCTTGCTCTGGTTTTACGAGAGGCTCTGTATCATTAATAATGCTTTCCAGCCATTGTCTCGCCTCTTTCACACCATCTTCTTCAGCTCCTGGACCAAAATAAGCAATGCCTCCACTAAAGGATGGTTTTGTCTCCACAAGTTGTCCGTGTTTGGCGCTATTAAAGATGACATCGCTTTTCCCAAACGTTGAACTAGCTTTCATTTCTGCTCCGCCTTCTGTCCCGCAAAGCGTAGTCATCGCTTCTTTAGCATCTGTTGTGTTTAATACCCACGACGCTTCCAAGAAAATTGTAGCGCCGTTCTCCATCTTAATAAATCCGAAAGCCGAGTCTTCTACATCATATCTTTGCGGATCCCATGGGCCCATCATATTGCCCTCAAACTTATCCGCCATTTTATGATAGACAGAACCGGTCACAGATTTTGGCTTATAGTTGTCCATGAACCATAATGCCAAATCCAGTGCATGAGTACCCAAATCGATTAATGGCCCGCCGCCCTGCTGCTCTTTATCCAGAAAGACACCCCATGTCGGTACTCCACGTCTGCGAACCGCATGAGCTTTAGACATATAAATATCTCCTAAATCACCCTCGCGGCATGCTTTATGCAAGATTTGAGAATCATTTCTAAACCTATTCTGATAACCTATCGTCAGTTTTTTACCCGTCCGCTTAGCTGCATCTACCATTTTTTTGGCCTCGATCGAGTTGATCGCCATCGGTTTCTCACACATGACATGTTTACCTGCTTCAAGCGCATCAACCGTTATATAAGAATGCTGCAGATTCGGGGTTAATACATGGACAACATCGATCGATTCATCTTCCAGCAACTTTTTGTAATCCACATAGACCTTAGCATTTTCACTTCCAAAATCCTGAGCCGCCTTCTTGGCTTTCTCTTCAATAACATCACAGAAGGCAACCATTTCACCCATATTGGTGAGCTTGGCTAATGAAGGCATATGCTTCTGGTTTGCGATACCGCCACAGCCAATTATTCCGATTTTAAGTTTTCCTTTGTTCATTGAATACCCTCCTCCTATACGCTATACATATTGTTGAAGCACGGCTAGATCTTTGCGAATGCTGCCAAACTTGTCTTCCGACTCGCCCTCGTTCTCGACAAGCGCATAACGGACATGCCCCATTGCGCGGATTTGCTCATATACTGCTGCAAAATCAAACACACCCGTGCCAAGATCAACGAAGTCACCAGGGCCAATATGTTTCTGATAAATCTGAAATGGTTCAAGCCCCTCATCACTGCCTAGTTGCATAGCCTCCATAATATTAAGCTGACCGGATAGGTTTTTGCTTATATCCTTCTGATGGACGATATCACAACGATCGCCCAGCTTCTCTAACACATGAATCGGATCTATACCTGCGCGTATGACCCATGCCATGTCAATTTCAAATTTCACAAAGGATGGATCCGTATTTTCCAAAATCAAGTCGAACAGCGTTTGATCACCGACCGTTTTAAACTCATGAGCGTGATTATGCAGGTAGAATTGAAAACCGCCATCCTTCAGTTTTTTGCCGACGCTGTTCATCTGCTCCGCAGCTCTCAGCGTATCCTCACGATCTTTGATCCACACAGATGGGAGCACGATCCGCTTGCACTCGATACCAGCGTAATACTTCATGAGGGAATCCCAATCATGCGAAATCAGCTCTTGACCGGGCATCGTACCTTCATGAACCGCTACCGCATGTAGACCAAGCTCGCGAAACTTATCTCTCACCGCTTCCATAGGAATTTCATCGATATATCTTGTAAAGGACTTCATATTAAATCCGATAAGCTCAATATTTACATACCCCGCAGCAGCAACCTTTTCCAGTGTTCCAAAGTAATCCTCACCAAGCTCCCTGTATACGGAAAAAATATTAATACCTGCTTCAATAGTCATTCGGCGAAATACCCCCATCTCGATTGGTTGATTATGTTCTTATTTATTATGATAGAATACTGAACACTTTCTTTCTTTCACGTATCCGTCATTCTATTATTGAATTTCCGCACTATGGCAAAAAAAAAAAGAAAGCCTCTATTACATAGGCTTTCTCGACATGCCGAAACGCCTCGGGAACTCAAAGCGCTTCTTTCTATTTAATGGACTTCCTCCACAAACCGGTTCGTAAGTGAACCAAGCTTCTCGATTTCGATAGTAACCGTATCGCCGGGCTTCAGCCATACCCGCTTGTCCTCTGGGTATCCGAGTACAACACCTTCGGGGGTTCCGGTAAGAATGATGTCGCCTGGCGACAACGTCATATGTTGTGAGACATAGCTCACGATTTCATCACAGCTGAAAACCATATCCGATGTATTGGATTGCTGGCGCACTTCGCCGTTGACAGTGCAGCCGATGGATAGATTGTTAGGATTATCAATTTCATCCGCAGTGACCAAGTAAGGGCCGAGCGGGCTGAACTTGTCCAGCGACTTGCCTAGCAGCCACTGCTGCGTGCGCATTTGCAGGTCCCTGGCGGATAAGTCATTGACGCAGCAATATCCGAATACATGCTCAAGCGCCTGCTCCTTCTCCACGTACTTTGTTTTCTTACCTATGACGATCACCAATTCAGCCTCGTAATCGACTTGGCACGTCACCTTTGCCGGGAGAGGAATATCCTCTCCATGAGCGGCTATCGTGTTATCGAATTTGTTGAACAAAATGGGATACGCTGGAATAGGAGCGTTCGTCTCGAACGCATGCTTGCGGTAGTTTAGTCCGATGCAAATGATTTTGCGCGGCGCGGTTACGCATGGACCGAATGTAATCTCTTCTTCGTGATATAGGGCAGCAGCAAACGTTTCTGGCGCGGCTGAAGCCTTCTCCACGAACCGAGTTAACGACAACAGCGCATCCGATCCGCCCTCGATGACCTCCATAACCTCTGTCGGTACATTTTGCTCATCATTGATTTTCACTGCCTCAACGATGTCGAGTACGCCCGCAGCCAATTTCACGCCTAAATGAGCGCCTTCTTCTTTTTGAATCATAAGCAATTTCATATCTATCTTCCTCTCGTATGTGGATGATTCACTCTATTGCTGGGTCAGGCATTCTTCCCGAACACAACGCCTCCATCGATATAAAGCGGTGAGCCCATCATGAAGCTCGATTCATCAGATGCAAGAAAAAGTGCCGCCTTCGCTACGTCTTCAGGACGACCTAGTTCATTGCTGAGTTGCCTTGTTTTTAGCGATGCGATTGCAGCCTCTGGGTCTTCGTAAGAGGTGCGAAGATAATTTTCAACAAACGGTGTCATAATCGTTCCCGGGAGAAGTGCATTAATTCGGATGTTGTACTGCGCATAATCAACCTGCATCGATTTGGTGAGCGCCAGCACCGCCCCCTTAGTCGCTGCATAGGAAGCACGATTCGCAAGACCTATCTCTGCAATACAGGAAGACATATTAATAATCGTTCCACCCGCGCGTTCCATCATATGCGGCAGAACATATTTGGAAGGCAGGTATACCCCGCGAATATTGACCCGAATCACGCGATCCCAGTCGTCCGGCTCCACCTCATGAAGCGCTCCTACGCCGCTAATGCCAGCATTATTGAATAACACGTCGATACGTCCGTGGGCTGCAAGCGTTTCGTTCACCATCGAGCGGACAGAATCCGGATCAGTAACGTCTGCATGTACAAAGGAAGCTTGCCCCCCTTGGGATTTAATCTCTTCCACTGTTTCCTTGCCTTTATCCGCATCCAGATCATTGACAATAACGATCGCACCTTCTCTTGCGAAAAGCAGTGCCGTGCTTTTGCCGATGCCCGATCCTGAACCGGTAATGAGGACAACCTTGTCCGCTAATCTCATATCCTAATCTCCCTTCTACGTTCGAATTCATGACCCAAAAGCTAAAGCGTAGTCGAACAAAACGTTCCTATAGGCTGGGTCCGATACGGTTAATACTGAATTCCTGATGACCCAGCGTTTCCGCTTTCGTCCATTTTCCATCCGCTACCTCTATGATTTCTTGCCAAATTCGTTCGCCAGCAGCTTCCAAACTCGTCATGCCATCCAACATACCGCTGACGTCGACATCCATGTTATCTTCCATCCGCTCGAACATCCTTTTGTTGCCTGTAATTTTGATGACGGGTACGACGGCCGCACCAGTAGGCGTTCCTCTGCCTGTCGTAAAGCAAACGATATGAACGCCTCCCGCTGCCATGCCCGATACACATTCGATATCGTTGCCCGGCGAGTCCATGAAATAAAGTCCTCCCTCCGGTATCCGTTCAGCGTATTCGATAACTCCTTTAATTGGGGCTTTCCCGCATTTGCTAATGCATCCCAGCGATTTCTCCTCAATGGTGGAGAGTCCCCCCTCGATGTTGCCAGGACTCGGATTACCGCCCCGCATGTCAGCGCCCATTCTCTCCACTTCTCTCTCGAAACGGCCGACAATATGATAGAGCATATCTGCCGTATCTGGTGTGGCACAGCGCTGTGCCAGCACATGCTCGGCACCGATGATCTCTGTCGTCTCGCCGATGACAATGGTTCCGCCAGCTGCGATTAATGAGTCCGCAGCTTCACCGAGCGCCGGATTCGATGACAATCCGGAAGTCGCGTCAGATCCGCCGCATTTCACGGCAACCTTCAATTTTGAGAACGGAACAGGTACTTTGGGCTGACGCTCAAGCTCCGCCATCATTCGTTTTGCCATGTCCGTTCCATGCTGAATCGCTTTGACCGAGCCGCCAACCGATTGAATATCAATCACTTCCACAGGTTTTCCAGTCTTCCGAATATCCTCTGCAAGCGCGTAAGGATCAACGACTTCGCAACCCAGACTGATGACGATAACCCCGCCTACATTTGGATTTTTACCGGTCCCCGCGAGCACCTCGAAAGTACGTTCTTTGTCTGCCCCGATCTGGCTGCAGCCATGCTGATGCGGAATGGCTACAGTACCAGGCACCAGCTGCATGATCCGGTTGCAAACCTGATTGGAACAGATGACCGTAGGAATGATAAGCAGATGATTGCGAATACCAATATCTCCATTCGGTCTTTCATACCCCATAAATGTACTCATGTTGCCACCTTTCCGGCTTTATCGCCTCTGCCGCGTATTCCTTCAATATTATGAACATGAACATGCTGCCCCACCATGATTGCATGACTGGCAAGGCCGATCGTCTCCCCGTATTTCCGCACTTCCTGTCCTTCATTAAGCGCCTCAATCGCCAGCTTATGGCCGAACGGAATCGCATCAAGCGCTGTTATTTCATGAATCCCCTGACCATCTCTGTAGCGGACCATTTCTCCTGACTTAATATCACGCAGTGCCATCACAACATGATCACAGTCATCCATGATCAAAGCATCGACACCATCTGTAACTTGTTGTATCATTCAGCAGCTCCTCCACTTCGTGTTTGCTCATGACTAATCTGTTTACTACCAGGTTTTTCAACGGTTAATCTTCATAATAATCGAGCATTTAGGATATGAAAATTGCGAGATAACGCTTAAACATACCCTATTTTGACTATTATTCAACTAGCATTTACACTAGTACCAAACATCCTATTTTTCGTCATCCTGATTAAGGAGGTACCGACAAATGAAACCCATTCGTAAGCAATTTGATGCTGCCGCTTCTTTTCCGTTCGAATTCAGCTATCGTGCGGTAAAGGACTCGCATAACGAGCTGCCTAATCACCTTCATGATTGGCATGAAATCGTCTATGTCCATTCGGGAAAAGGCGTTTTTTTTATTGATGGCTCTTTCTATGCGATCGAGCCCGGCGATCTATTCCTTCTGCCTGGCAACACCGTCCATCGCGCATTACCGGATGAAGAAGCTCCTTTGACAGTGAGCGCCATTTATTTTCACGGACGTATCGTACAATGGGACTCTTTAGGCGATGACTTTACTTTCGTTCAATGCTTCGAGGAAACAAACAAGCGGAAAAGCCATAAGCTCTGTATGGATACTGAGGATCATAGCTTTATTGAGACTATGCTCGTTCATATCAACGATGAGCTAACCGTCGATAAACTGGGACGTCGTCATGCCGCCGTGCTTCACCTGCTCCAGCTGCTGCTTCTGCTGAATCGTCAAATACCCGCTCCGACAGCAGAGCGGAAAAACACCGGAGCTCCAGAGTGGATGAAGCTCACGCTGCGCACCATCGACGAGCATCCATTTGAGGACGTCAGCTTATCCGCGCTAACCGCCAAAGCGGCAGTGAATCCATCACATTTCACGCGTGTCTTTAAGCTTCTGACGGGAATGACACTAACCGAATATGTCACGGCCAAACGAATTAGCCATGCAAAGGAGCTTCTCCTATCATCAGATGCACCGATCCACGCGATAGCTAATGAGTGCGGCTTCGAGAGTCTGCCACATTTCCATCGTACATTCAAAAAATTAACTGGAACGACGCCAGCCGGCTACAAACGAAGCAGTCTTGCTCCAAGCACTCCTCACATTTGAGCAAACGTTATTTAATCTTTAAGTGAATGAAGATTGCCGGACGTACTGATAAATAATCGTACGGATATCTAAATACAGCTTCATCTCCTATTTGATACTATGAGTTCAAATAACGATAACGAATGGGGGGGCTTATGCTATGAACATCGACTGTAAAAGCGGAAGTCTGACGAGTGAACAGATCGATTTTTATAATGAGCAAGGATATATTGTGCTTCCAAATCTGCTAACAGAACAAGATTTGGAGCCTGCCAAAGAAGCGATGAATAACAAAGTATCCATGATAGCAGATGAATTATTGCAAGCAGGACTCATTAGCGATAAATTGGAACATCGCCCCTTTAAATACAGGCTGGCGGAGTTATTTGCAGATTTGACATCAGAGGAATTTCTGAACTACGGAAGAAGCTGGCGTGACAGGCTGCCTGGCTACTTCCATTTGATGAGCAATCCAAAAATTTTGAACGCTGTGGAATCCTTAATTGGAGGAGAGTTATTCTCAAATCCGGTGTACAACACAAGACCAAAAATTCCGAAGGTTGCCGCTGGTGCTGTGCCTTGGCACCAAGACAAATCCTATTGGCCCGATGCCAATTCTAATCCCGTCATTACCGTTTGGATTCCTCTTGTCGATGCCAACGAAGTTAACGGATGTTTGCATATTAAGCCCAAAACACATCGCACGAAGCTATTGGAATGGCATAACGAAAGTCAAACAGGTACAGGATATACGGCATTGCATGAAAGCCAGTTAGGAAAAACAAAAACTGTCGTCTTACCAGTTTCGTGTGGAAGCGCTATTCTTTTTAATGACCGCTGTCTGCATATGTCCACACCTAATGAATCGGATGAGGTTCGCTGGAGCGTAGATTTGCGATACCAACCAACGGATCAAGACCCCATGCCATCACATGGCGCAGGTTTCCTTGCAAGAAGCTATCTCCATCCTGAAAGAGTAGCAAATTTGGAAGATTGGCTTGCTGAAAAGCCAGAACACGAAAAATAAATAAAAAGAAAGATCAGCAGGCTATCATGATTCCAGCCAGAAGAGCAAGATATGCTCTTCTGGCTGTTTGTTGTAGAAAACATTATGTTTCGGCATTGTAGATACCGCTTGGCATCATTTTATAATCGAATAACTTGACCAGCACCGAGCTTAACAGGTTCGCCTTCAACACTTATCCAAGCATCCATGGCCGAAGGATTATGAACAATACTTCGATCAACTGAGAATCTCAGTCTCTCGAGCACTTGCTTATATGCTATAATCTCAGCGTTCGTAGCGTGCCAGATTGTATCATTTCCCTTTAAAATATCCCCTGCCTGATCAATAATCTCCCAGTTATCATCATTGTCAAACTCATAGCTATGACCCCAAACGTAAAGCAATGACATCCTTTTAAATCTGTCCTGGTAGTCTTTAAAAATTTCAACCTGCTCTAGCAGCTGTTTATGATGGCAGGTTGGATGCCATCGAAGAGGATCTGATGGCATCTCGAACCTGCCATGGCTGTTAACGGTTCTAGCATATTCAATACCAAGCGTGGGCAGCATAGCTACGACCTTATCATCATAAGTACCAAACGGGTAGCTCATACCATGTATTGGATAATGCACAAGACTTTCCAATACCCGCCGATCATCCAATATTTCTTGTGCCACTTGATCTGGAGGAGATATTTCTAGAAAAGGGTGATCAACGGTATGCGAAGATACTTCATGACCCTCATAAAGCGTTTGAACCTCTTCCGCAGTTACATATCCTTCTTTGCCTAAGAAACCAGAGTTAAGATGAAAGGTTCCCTTAAAGCCATACTGATTCAATTTCCCTACAAGTTGACGGTCCTGCGTACGCCCATCATCATAGCTGAAGGTCATAGCCTTCGTTCGTCCTTCAGGAAATAACGTATACTGGATTTTCAATGCGGTTTCTTCCTCTCTTTTTTGTTTTCATAGGTTGCAGCTATAAGAAAAACCCATCGGTAATTCGATGGGTTTTAGGATAGCGGATGATTACTGCACACCTGGCTTCAGCTGCAAAGATAGCCCTATTGGCTCATTATTCCAGCTTCCACTTACCGTTGCAAGCTCTTTTGTGCGTTCGATCTGCGGCTTAAAGCTCTCAAGCCCCTCCCCTATGCAAAGGGAGAAAAGAAATGCAGCTTCATTCACCTTTTGAAAATCAATGACCCTCTTCTCACCAGTATGAAGGACAAGATCGATGCCCAGCACGTTATCTACCTTAGTAACTTCCCAGCTCCAGTCCCTTGATGCAGGTCCTGCAGCTTGATCATCAAATGCCGCAAACCAGCTGCGCAGCAACACTAACGTCTCGCCAATTCGCAGGCTTACACTGTCCTTTTCCACAACCGGACTAACATGCTCCAAAGCACCGCCTATTTCCAGACGAAATCTGAAATCGGACGCCTCGATAGATCCATTAATCATATCCAAATTCGGGTGAGTATCACCGCCATTGACCACAAAATTCATACCAAATAGCAGATGGTTTGCCCGCTGCTCCCCATGAAAAATAGCCGAGCAGTAATCATAACCATCATGCAAAGCACGCAGATGCAAGTAAGTCGCCTTGCCGCCATTATCCACGTACGCAAGCAAAGTCCGTGTCTGATTCCACATGATCTCTTTTTTGAAGCTGCCGAGCGAATAGGTCGGCGTCATATAAGTCGTTGCCCATTTCTCTGTTCCGCTTCCGGTGGTTCCAAAGCATTCTCTTATCGTCTGCTGAACGGGGCTAAGAAACTGTTCGATATATTGCTCTGGACAGATGACACCGCACTTATACCAACCTTCATCATAGGGAAGCTCTTCCTCCTGATAGAAAGCCAGCTTTCCTCCTGTTGCAAGTTGCAGGAAAGCTTCACTTAGCGGTGTAAGCAACGTTTTGTAACAGCGGCTATGAGGGCCCGACCACTGCCTTGATCCCGCATGAAAATGATCTGCTACGCTTTTCCAGGCAATATTCAGCAGGTCGTTTCCGAGCTGCTTCGCTTGCGCATTATTCGTTTCCGTTACAATAGCGGACAGCTCCAAAATAGCAACTTGCGTGTACGTCGGACTATTATATTCTAGGAACGCTTGCCTAGGCAGCGTATAGTTGTGCAGCTTTTCCAGCCGTTCAAATCCGTATTTTGCATAATCCTCCCGCTCGAATAATTCACCAGCGATGAGTGTAACGAATGCGCCCATAATCGCAATATTCGTGTAATTGGGCCCTACATTCCGTATAATAATTGCATCACAGGCATTGTAGATTGCTTGCTGTACCGACTGCCTCAGCTTCTCTGGCAATCTAGCAGAATGCCTTGAAACGATCAGTACGAGAAGCTTGCCGCAAAAATCAGCCCAGTTCCAATCAGGAGGCGACATCTGATCGAGCGGCTCCTCATAAAACCAAGACCAAATACCAAACGTACTGCGGCTGCGATCCGTATCCTGTAGAGAAACAACCTGCTCAATAATATCGAAGGCGCGCTGCTCATAGTGTGCTTCCTCCGTATCTAGCAAACCAAGTGCATACACGAGAGAACTGCGAGTTGAGTGAATAAAATCAGCTTGTTTGATCGTTGTATGATAACCAGGACTGCTGAAAGGCGACTTCAAGAGGCGATTTTCTGAATTGTACTGTGAATCTCGAGAATCGATCTGTTTAATCAGCATTTGCCTGTTATTAAATGGATTATCGGAATAGTACGCCATGTTTATTTCATCCCTCGCTTGTATTCTATTTACCTTCCGTTGCTTGTTCACTTGCAGAACTGTACTTGAATTGTGTCAACAGCTGCAGAGTCAATCCTTGCCCATATAGCGTCGGATAGATCTTAATTTGATTATACGCATCCACGGATGGCATAATGGGTGTTCCGCCTGATACTCCAGCCACTTCACCAACCGGATTGATTAAGGAAAGCACACCGGTTAGTGTACGCTCAGCCGGCTCCATGAACGAGACATCGAGTAGTCCCGCATCGATTCCTCTAAGAAAGCCGCATGCGATTCCGGCACTTGCCGATGTTTCTTTATACGTATCGACGCGATCCAGCACTGTATGCCAAAGCCCGTCTGCTGCCTGACAAGAGCGAAGTGCTGCAGCAAGGGTGCGATAGCGTTCATAAAGCTCTGCTGGGATGACAGCTAATCCACTGATTTCCGTCATAATCTCAGGTACGCTCATAACAATCCAAGCATTTGCCCTTGCCCAATGAACCGCTGACAAATGGTTGCCTGCTTCACAGTTCCAGCCGTGGTATAACAATCCCGTATTTGTATCCTGCAGCAGCTGCAAGTGAAGCATCGTCTGCTCCAGCGCCTCTTCGGCCAGCTGCTTGTCACCCGTCAATTTGGCCAGACGTGCTAGAAAAAGCACCGCCATAAACACCGTATCCGCCCACACCTGTTCGCGGAATTCAACAGCTTCTGTAACGGTATGCTCGAAAGCCCGCTCGCGAGTCCGCGGCGCTTCATACAGCATCCACTGTGCAATTTCCTGCGATTTGGCCAGCAGCCACTTCTCCCCAGTACGGCGATACAAAGCTGGAAATACAGCATAAGGCGCCATGGCATTAATTACATTCAGAGCATCGGCTTTATGCTTATTCCGCTCTACCCATGTTTGAACGTAATGAATCGCTTCCGCTTGCCCTATCTTCTCTCCGTAGTCCAAAATTGAAATGACACCTACACCAGGAACCCAGTCCCAATGATTGATATCCATGCCCCAAATGCCCTGGTGATCACCGGTCATGCAGCTGTAGATTCTGCTCATCGCATCTGTCATCTGCCCTGTCATATCATTCCTCCTCAGAAATTTGATCAAGGTCAATTACACCAATCCATAAGTGCTGATCCTCATCTGCAAAAGTAAACGATACCCTATTGCTATTGGGACTGAACATCGGGTGAGGATGTCCGGGATGCTCTCTCCATAGAGGCAGCTCGCACAGCAGCTTAGAGGTTCGCGTCTCCAAATTGATCAAGACAATTTTGCTTACATGCATCCCCTCTTCAATCGTATCTGCAACTGCATAGCGTCCATCTGGGCTAGTTGCTACATGCCAATACCTGTAGTCGCCATTAATAAACTCCCGCTCTTTTCCCCATTTTTCAACCCGATATACTCCTGTCGGTTTAAGCGGGCTTTGCGGATACTTAATGAAATACAGGTGTTCTCCGTCTGCCGCCCACATCTCATGCCCGACATACTCTACATGCTCACTCGTATCCAGCCGCTGCTGGCGAAACACATTGCGTATCTCATTCGTCGTTGTATCTGCGACATAGATGCGATCAGCAATATGCTCCGTCTTGCCCTCATGAGCAAAAAATACAAGGTGATCATATTGAGGATTAATCATGGAATGATTCGCAATAGGGTATGGCTCTTGAAAGCCCGGTGCAGCTACCTCGGTGACCGAACCCGTGTCGACCTGAGCTGTCCCGATCACCCAATCGTCTCCGCGCTTCCAATAAATCCCGAGTTTTCTCCCGTCGTTGGTGATGGAGAGCGGACCATACAGCTGAGTCCCCGTCTCCATACTGCAGACGGTACGACACAACTGCGTATGCAAGTTATATTCATAAATGGCAGAACCAACGTAATAATAGAACAGATCATTTGCCGATACGATGCCGCATCCCCAGCTAAGGTCTATCAGCACCGTCTCTGTCGCTCCCGTCTCTGTATCAAAACGTACATAACGTCCCGTTTTGTTCTCATCAATATCTGTGCAAACAACTATATGACGGCTGTCTGCCATCCAGGTTTGTGCTGTAAAATAGTTCTGACCGGTATCCGCACCGGGATTCCCAACAGCCTGAATATCGATGTTCGTTAAAGGGTCCTTCAACTTGCGAATAAGCATGCTGTGCCCTTCCTCTCCTCTATAGGATTGAACTGACTTCCTCGTCTTGCTCTCCCCGTGACCGCTCTCTGAATTCCGTAGGTGTAAATCCCGTTATCTTCTTAAAAATTCGTACAAAGCTATTCACATTCGTATAGCCCACGCACTCCGCAATATCGCGAATTTTCTCTTCCGTATCCTTTAGCAGCTGCTTTGCCTTATTCATGCGCGTCTCCATCAAATAATCGATGAAATTGCATTCCTTCTGTTCTTTGAACAGCTTGCTGAGATGGGATACACTCAAATGGAACTCGCTTGCGAGCAAGTTGAGCGATAAGTCGCTGCGCATATAATGCTTTTGAATATAGACCATCACATTGTCAATGACATCATTTCGTTCCCTGTTATTTCGTTTTTCCTTAATCCGTTCGATGAAGCTCGTGAGTGATTGGATTGTAAATGCCTCAAGATGGTGCAGCTGCTCATACTGATTCAGCATCTCAACCATGTACTGCTCTGGAAAGATCCCTTCCGGATCGATGCCAATCTCTACAGCTGCGGTCGCCGCCTTCATTAGACATTGCACAATGAGCTGCATAATCATTTCCGGCGGCACAACATGCTCGGTGAAAGAGTCGAACCATCTGTGCACTTGCAGCTTCATTTTATCCGCATCTGACGCCTTGACCGAAGCAACGATCCCATCTGTCATAGCGAATAACCGATAAAATTGCGGGGATTGATCGCTGAAAACATCCTCTTTCGTAATAATCGAATTGCTGCCCATCACAAGCTTATAGCGCAAAGCCTCAAGCGATTGCTTATAGGAGCGATGAATATCGTTGACCGTTTCAACAATATCTCCAATACCAATCGTAATCGTTCGGTTAAAGTATTCCTGAACGAAATCTTTCATTAAATCCGCAACGGCCACCGCCCGCATCATAAGTCGCTCCGACTCATCGCCATCACCAAAGCTCATTATGACCGCGCACTTGCCGATGCTCAGCTCCACTGCGATTCCGCGGCTCTCTGCATTCATCAATTCCTCAGCCACATTGCAGAGCGCATAAGCATACAGCTGCAAATCCCGTGGCGAAGCAATTTCATGCTTATTGTCAAATTCAATGCTCATCACGATAAAATGATCCGGATACAAACTAATGCCAAGCATGTCCATATAAGGCTGTAACACCGCGAAATTTTTGCGTTTCTCAGACAACAATTCAGTCAGCAGCTGCCATTTGATGAGCGGCTTGCTTTCGATCACCTGCTTATGCAAATCTTCCCGATCTTGTAAAATATGCTGTACCGTCGACTCAAAATATTGGAATTCATCTGTATATTTACGTGTTGCCGTTTCCTTCGAATGAGTCGTCAAATGCCGTGTCATCACCTGAATAAAACGATTGACCGGCTTGAAAATCCAGCGTCCCACCATCGCTGCCGATGCTGTCGCCACCACAAACAATACGATTGCAAGGATAAGCAGTCCATTGCGAATGGCATACAGCGGCTTCATAAACTGTGCATCTGGCACAACTCGCACAATATTCCAGCCGGTATAATCTGATTTCACATAAAAAACAGAGCTTGCCGTCTGTTCAACCTCCTCAGAGAAATGACCGCTCGCTCCCTGAGCATTTAATATTTGATCGATGTACGCAAATTCGCTAATATCCTTGCCCAGCTTGCTCTGGTCAGCATGCAGCACCACGACGCCTTCATTATTCATAATGAAGGTCTGTCCTTTATCCATCGGTGCCGTATTTCGAATCAAGCCATACAGCAAATCCTCCTTAATATTGACAGCCATCGCGCCTTCGCGCGTACCTGGAGAATGAATAAGCGGGTAGGAGCGAACCAGCGTGACAACATTGCGGTATATCGGATATTGCGAATGATTAAGCTGTACCTTCCGAGTTGACATCCAGTTGAAATACCCCTCATACTGCTGAAACTCAGGAATCCATGAAAAATCCAGCTTATAATCCTGTTCAGTTAATACATTTCCAGAAACGAGCCGTTGCTTGTCGTACGCATATAGATCAATCGAAAATATATAATCGATACTGTTGATCGCATTCGTAATGAGAGTCGATACACGAAATGAATTGTTCTGAGTTTCCTGCTCGCTCAGCTCATTATTGAAGAATCGACCTACCTCGTATGCCTTCAGCAGTTGAATAGCCGTTTTATCAATATGCTTAAGCGACAGTTCCAGCTTATGGTCCATCTGTCCGAGCAGCTCCATGTTTGTACTGGTTAACTGCCCTTCCAATTGACGGTTGAATACGGAATACGTTAAAAAGGCAGAAGAAAACACGAGGAAGAACAGCAGCGTCGATAGGATTGCAACCGCTTTAGTAAGTCGCCGATGTTGTACGAGCTTCATTTCCGTTCCCCCTCAGTATCTTCTTCCAGAGCCAAAGCTTACAATTTAGAAGCTGGATTTATTTTCTTCATACCACTTCTGAGCAATCTCTTCTGCTTTTTCACCGCCCAAACGTTTCCATTCCTTGCGAATTTCATCTAGTGCCCACTGTCCTGTATATTTCGCTCCTTGTGTGACTGCATTAGCGCGTGTTTCCTTAATAAAGGTGTCCAACGTTGAACGAATTTCATTAATTTCATCAAAGCTTGGTTGATAAGGAATATCGCGTCGGAACTCATTTTTCAATACAATATCGAGTGATTCCATATCGAGCTTGGCAATGCGTTGTGAAACGTCATCACTGGCCGCTTGAACGAGCAAATTCTCAGCTTTGAAACCGCTCTCATCACGCAATACAGCATATTCACCTGCAAAAATCACTTCTTTTGTAAATTTATCAGGATCAAGACGCTTCGCAACGTCACCTACCATTTCATGATGGACGCCTGCCTCGCCATTCACGAGTGTGAACCAACCCTTTTCCAAAATCCAATCCAAATATTCCATGGCAGCTTTCGGATTTTTCATATCCTTATTGAAAGTGACATAAAATAGCGGCGAAGCCTCCTGATACGTACCATATTTGCCATGCGGTGTAGCAACCGCTTCAAGTGGCTCCGGCTTAGCGTCCGGCACATTAATGAGTAGATCTTTCGTTAAAATATCGGTATTTCCGAGTCCCCATTGCCCCATATAGATACCAGCCTTGCCTGTTGTCCACAGCTGCGTTGCACGCTGATTGTTGCTATCAGTTAAATATTCACGATCGACCAGTCCCAAATCGTACATTTGCTTCTCCAGTGCTATCGCTTCACCGAAACGATCAAGCGTCGCACCATATACCATCTTCCCATCTTCCACATACCATTGATTGTTCATTGCGGCATAGAGAGCAGAATAAATATCAAATGTTGTATGACCAACAATTGGCGTGCTGTCAGGATAACGCTCTTTCATCGCTTTTGCTACAGCAACTAGCTCCTCCACTGTCGTCGGCCTTTCAAGCTGCAATTCATCCAGCCAGTCCTGTCTTATCCACATACCATGATTAACAATGGCTGTAATCGCACGTTTCGTCACAGCTGCATAGACTTCGCCATCGAAAGTAATATAAGGCAGCAAATCTGGATTGTCTTCCAAATATTTTTTGTAAGTCGTGCTGTATTTCTCTATATATTCCCCAATCGGCTGGATAACCCCTTGGGTAACCAATTTGCCAATATAGGTTCTGTCATACTCCCATAGCAGGTCCGGCGCTTGTTTCGATGCAATCAATACGTTAAGCGTATCCTGCGCTTGGTTGCGCGGTACTGGAACGATCGACACATCAATACCCGATTGCTCGCGAATCCATTTCACCCAACGGTTGTCCTCATAGGTGCCCTCATCGCTGGATACTTGACCTCTATCAAATGTGGAAATACTAACTTTCTTAGGTAATCCGTCATAAGGGTCCTTTTCTCCGCTTGTAGACTCATTGGTCGGCTTGTTCGTAGCCTCGTTTGTCGGCTTCTCAGAGCCATTGCTTTCACCACTGTTCGAACACGCCGTTGCCAAGAACGCCATGATCATAACCAGCATAAATAACATTTTCCCTTTTTGTATTCTATTTCGCTTCATACTTGACCTCCTACAAAATTAATTTATATATCGAAACGCGCCTGTTAAGCGCACTTGATATTCAGCTCATTTCATACATTTCGGCAGCTATCCTTTAATGGAGCCTAGCAGCACGCCTTTAATAAAATGCTTTTGCAAAAATGGATACACACATAATATCGGCACAATAGCGAATACGACTGCTGCTGCCCGAATACCTTCCGGCGTAATCGAAATCTGCGAAACACCTTCCCCGCTTCCGCGCAGCAGTTCCGGACTTACCAAGTCAATCATCTGATACAATTTCACCATCAATGACACCTTATCTGTACTGCGAATATAGATTAGGACATTCATATAGGAATTCCACCAGCCTACTGCATAGAACAGCGTCAATGCGGCGATGACCGGTTTCGATAGCGGCAAAATAATTCGCCATAAAATAGTGAAATCACCAGCACCGTCAATCGCAGCGGATTCTTCCAGCTCATCAGGCAGCCCTTCCAGGAATGTTTTCATTACGAACATATTGTAAGCGCTTATAAGTGCTGGAAGCCAAAGTGACCAATACGTATTTGTGAGTCCAATGCTATTGATAAGCAGAAAATTAGGAATCAATCCGCCGCTGAACAGCATCGTAAATAGAATGGCCATCAGCATGAAATTTCTGCCCTTCAATCTTGCTTTAGAGAGCGGATATGCGGCAATGATCGTAAAAAACATATTCAACGCCGTTCCAATTACTGTAATCACAACGGTGTTCTTCATTGCTATTATTAATTGACCGTCTTTCAGTAACTTTACATATGCTTCCATATTGAATTCAACCGGCCACATGAAGATTTCCGCCGCATTAATTGCCCTGCTGCTGCTAAACGATACAGCAATGACGTTAATGAACGGGAATAATGCCATGTAGGCGAGCAATGCTAGCAAGATGTAATTAAACCAGCGAAATAGTATCGATGAAACGGTTTGTTTTCCAAGCTTCAGAATGCATCACTCCTTTCGTCCTTTACCATAATCCTCGTTCTCCCAGCGCTTTTATAATTCGATTCACTGACACAATGAGGATAAGCGCGATTAGTGATTGGAACAAACCTAATGCGGTAGTGTAGCTGTATTGCAAGTTTACAATCCCCCGGGTATACACGAAGGTACTGATAACCTCGGCCACGCTCGTTACCGCCGGATTCCGCAGTGCATATACTTGTTCGAAACCAACGTCCATCATTTTACCAACTTGCAGAATAAGAAGAATCGCGATTGTACTGCGAATGCCTGGCAGTGTAACATGCCAGATTTGTCTTATTTTATTGGCACCGTCAATTTTGACTGCTTCATACAACGTCGGATCAATCGATGCCATCGCTGCCAAATAAAGAATCGTCCCAAATCCTGCTTCTTTCCAAATACCGGACACAATGAACGTCACCGGCCACCAGAACTTGTCAGCCATAAAATAGATCGGATCAATCCCAAACGCTTGCAGTAAATAATTCACAATTCCTGTAGATGGCGATAGCAGTGCAATAATGATGCTGCCAAGGACGATCCACGAAATAAAATGAGGAATGTACAACAAGTTTTGCAAAGTCCGTTTATACCACTCCACCCTTACTTCATTAAGCATAATCGCGAGCAGAATCGGGGCAGGAAAAGCAAAAATTAAATGATACAGGTTGAGCAACAGTGTATTTTTTAATACGATATAAAATTCACGGCTTGCAAACAGCTTCTCAAACTGTTGAAATCCTACCCACGAGCTTCCCCAAATCCCCTCGGACAATCGATAATTTTTGAACGCAATGATTTCTCCAGCCATCGGTGCGTATTTGAACAGCAATAAATAAATGGCTACAGGCACTAAAAGCATATAAAGAAATCGATTCCGAGTTAATTCCTTCCGCATGGATGTTATCCAGCTTGAGCCTGTACCTGTCTTCGGCATGTCAGGCATAGGAGCACGAGCCGCCGACTGCGAATGCTGCTTCAATGTAATCCCCCTTTCTTATGCAAGTTTTAATTCGGTTCAGCAACGCCTTGCCAACCTAAAGTAACATGTAGGGTGCGTTTGCTGAAATCCCCACTTTTTGTGCTGCTACTCCTTCACTCTGAAAGTGACCCTTCTATTTTTGTGATGCTATCCCTTTTCGATTTAGGAACAGCTAAAACCCCTGTAATTACTTGGGGTTTCGGGTTTTCAGTATGTAAAGACAAAGTTATTGCGCCAAAATAAATAGGCTTATTCCGGATATTAGAGGGGGCAAGTGAGGCCTTAAACGGGAGAGGGGGAAGAGGAGAGTTATAGCAGATTTGATATTGTCGCTACCGCTCAATAGGAAGCGCTTATATAGATCGCCATGATGTGTGACTTCATACGGATGATGGCTGTAAGCACATATCTGTTCTTACAGCCACTCATCCTGTCCCTCGAACACCTCAACCCGAGATGTCCAGCTCGCTGGACTCTCCATGAGGGAGCAGAGGAATGTCGATCGCCTTCCAATGGAGCAAATCGTCAGAGTAAGCTACTGGTTCCCCTCATTCCCAGGAGGAATTTGCTGCTGACATTTAGCTATGAACAACCAGTGAGGTGATCGCGATATCCACCTCCGTATCTCCTTCTCCCACTGCCACTACATGAATTTCTCCATAACCGCTTACCGGTCTAACCGCAAATGATTTTACCGCTGAGCCTGACTCCGCTTGTATGAGCTCAACGTTTCCGACAGCCTCAATCCCCTGCAAAAACACCGTATATTCACCAGGAGACGAGAAACGGAGACGTAAGCTCATTTGATCCGACTGAACATCAAGCAGCTCAATATCCGCCAAAGCACTTATTCGAATATCGTGCGTTCCGATCCGCACCATCTTCGTTACCGGATTTGTACGTTCTCCCACAAGCAGGCTAAGCAGCTCAGCACCTTGGTAATTCGGGTATAGGTAGTCTGAGGTTTCCCATTTCAGCAAACTTGTTGCATCATACAAATGAGTAGGGTACCGGCTATCGGCGGCCGTCGTTTGCCTTGATCCGCTAACGGATAAACCCTCACTGATTTTGGAGTAGTCAATGCCTCCCGCATCCAAATAATCCTCCCATAAACCAGATGACATCATAGATTCATATAGCTCCATCAGTGCAATCCCGTAATCATGCCCGGACCACTGGACTGGCCGCCCGAACCAGGTAGAAGGAAGCGGCACACCGTTGCTCCGATAGATGGATTGCCCAAAGGAAGCGATAGCTGAATATTCCATAAATGTATGGCTGCCAAAAAATCCTCCCCTGCCGTCAGCTTTCTCTATGCCATAGCTTCCATCACTCCATAGATAAATGAAAGGTAGTCCTCTTCCCGCCCATAGCTTGGCATTTTCCAAATATTTGTCTTCGCTCGTCAGTGTGTATGCTTCCACATTGGCTCTTACTGCAAGTGCCGCCGTTCCCAGCTCAGGAATCATATTTCTCAGCTCCCATGACTGCGAGCCTCTAGGCATCGTAAAGTTGTCATTCATATAATTTAAGCCGGCAAGTCCGTAGGTTGTCGCATTTCCATTGCCAGTCAGCCGAGCATGTCTAAGCATTTTGAATAAAAATTCAGCATTTGATCCCGCCGTCACGTCTGATAATTGACCGATAAAAGGACTAGATGGAAATCCCTTTCGTTTAATGAAGGTTTCGTAATCCCAATAAACGCCCTCTGTTACATCAGCGGGATTTACGAGCTTCGCCGTTGAGATCAAGGCGTCTACATTGACGCCTTGCATAGTCTCCATCGTTTTTGCGGCTATTCCTTCCAGATAAAAAGGAAGAATGTAACCATAAGCAGAATAATTGCTGCCTAATCCAGCCATTGCTGTTTGAACTCGCTGCTCTGCAATGTCTTGATAAGAGGCGGCGGCGTATTTATTCAATAGAGTATAGGGTGTAACAAATGCAGATGTAATCATAGGCGTCGCCGCAGGCCCGATACGATTCATCCATTTATTGTCCGAGGGCGACCATAAATTTTCGAAACTGGTCAGAATAGCCTCGCTTTCCTGCTGCATCGTACCATGTGCGTATGGGAGCGGCTCTGCTAGCCCGTGCTCCTTCGTCCATTCTTCAATGGTCGCGGACATTTCCGTCCCTTCCTTAACAAACAACTCGGATTGGAGCTTTAGTGCTTGGTTAGCGCCTAACAGATAAGACTGCCGAACCGGATTTTCATTATTGGCGCTAGCTGTTGTTTTATCGTAAAAGGTCGGTATGCCGGTTGCAAATGTTGCATTTTCATTAACCCCTTTAAAAATCGAAGGAATAAATAAGCTTAGTTTGGTAGAAATCGTGTCCTCGCCTCGTTCAAGGCGATTGGGTACGCCAAAAAATGCGGACGGTTGATCATTTATACCGTCCCATTTCTGCCTGGCATCCCACATTAATCCGAACATCAGCTCACCTTTTCGAACGGCCATTAACGGCACCGTAATCTTGCGCGGATGAGGCACATAACGATAAGCGTCTACGTTATCGATGACAGCATCGGTATTCGAGGACTGATTGTTATTCGTCATATCGTCCAGCCACTCCAGACCAGGAAACAGCGCTTCATTAATATAATCGCCTTGCACATCCGTCATTGAACGAATGACCCGGTAGTTCGGATCGAGCGCTGGAACATCTGCTTCGCCAAGCAGCAGCGTGGGTCCGATAATCGCTGCAATATTCCTTGCCTGATTCGATTGCAGCGTGTGCTCCAATTCCAGATTCCCTGAGGCAGTCTCTTCAACTTGGATCGCTCCTGACCATAATGCTCCATCGGAAGCCTCGAAGGATATTGGGAAGCTGGAGCCCGAAGCCCCGCTTGTATAAAGCTCCTTTACCGTAAGCTCGTCATCTATTATTTCCTGAACGCTTCCTAGAGAGGGCATAACGGCGATTCTGCTCCATACGCCATCGCGTTTCGCCTCCAGCCAGCCGAAGCCGTAGCCCTCCAGTCCAGTATGGCTCGGAGCCGGGAAGACCAATCGCCTCTCTCCATTTCCGATAATGACGTCATCTTGTTGTCCGCTGCCGGGCAGCGTTGCTGGCACGCTGAATATACGAGATAAACCTCTAGTCGTTGCGATACCATTTCCTTTTGCCGAAAAAGCGATTGCACCAGCCCCTGTATCCAGCACATTGACATTATAGACAATTTCTGCGGTCTCTCCTGCTGATAGCGCAGTGATATCAAAACCTGATACTGGCGTTATTTCTAGAAAATCCGGAGCGCTTAGCTGCAAGTTAAGTCCCGTGACACTGGCGCCAATATTTTCGATTTCAGCTTTAATGACGAACTGATCGCCAGGCGATACGATTTCCTGAGCCGAGGTTTGAAAGGTAGTCAACCGAATTTCAGGCGGAAGATCCTGCTTGCGCAGCAGCTTGATTTCCTTGACTATAATCTCAATGCCGTCCTTCATACTCGGATAGGTGGCCATCGGATCGATCCGTAGCTTGGTGATGTTCCCCGTCCATCCTGCATGCTCGCCGATATCAATCAAATAATTCTGAAACTCCGGAATCTCTGCAGTGGTGTTGCGAAACGATATTTTTCTAGATTCGCTCAACCTGTCTGTACCTTCTCCCGCATCCGTCCCGAAATAAATAGCGGCATTGGCGGTGTGGTTCACCTTCATCGTTAAGCTGACATAACGGTATTCAGAAGGAATATTCGGATAACCTGCGCTGTTCGGCTCCAAATAAAAGGTTGGATTCGACGTAGAAGCCCCGATCGGCTCATCTGTTGTAAATAGATGAACACCCTCCGAATCCCGATAAACGTGATTTACATCAATATGATTCGCCCAAACGCCTGTATCCGAATTCACGTCCCAGCCGAGCAGATTCGACCAAGGGGCCGCCGGCTTGCCATACAGCTCATCCTGCTCCTCCGCATACTGCTGCACGCCGCTTGTAAAATCCCAATCGGTAACCTGATTTGCAAGCAGCGGAACTTTCGTATACTTTGCAGAAGCAGCAGCTCCGACTATTTCCCCCCTTACTGCCTTTACTTTCATATACGTTGATGCCGTTACGGTCAGCCCCGCTGTTGAAGCAGGAACAGCTATTCCATTTAACGCCGTATCCGTCGCCGGATCATAAAGCGGCTCCGTTCCATCCGTTGTGTAGATCAACGAATCTGCGAACGCCGATTGTATAGCAAGGGTCTGAGAATCATGAAATATAGCTGAATTCGTTAGCGAAACCGGATTTACTCCTGCTGTATACGTTACTTGCTTCTGGTCTTTGATCACTCCATTTAACAGTGCGATAGCTTTCAATGTGGTGGTAGCATTAATTACGATTGAATCATTAAAAATAGTATCGCCTTCGATCAATGTCCCGTGGGTAAGGCTTGGCTCGGAGCCATCCAGCGTATATCGGATTTGATCGGCTCCAATGACGGAAATCTCAACCTGCTTGGTTTGTCCGAAAAAAGTATCGCCGCTGGATACCATCAATTGGGTGTCTAGCGGAGCCCCGACAAAGACGGTCCCGCTTTTGAACATCGTAATATCCGTATCCACATTCGTTCTGCTGCTCGTATAGACGGGGGTTAGCACGACTCTGTAATCCTTCCCTGCATCTAAACCGTCAACAAAAACATATTGATCTCTCGGTCCCGTATATTCGATGGACTGCGGGCTTCCATTGTCGGTTATATTTTGATAAGTCACTCGAAACTTGGAAACGCTTTCATTTAAAGATGGAATAAAGAGATAAAAGCCGTTTGTATCGCCTGCCAGTCCTAAGCCATCACGCTCTGCTTCCGGCGTTAAGCGGTTAAATAGAAAATTATCCATGGTGAATCCGACATTGGCATTGGCAAATACGCCAACGAATCCTGGCAGAGCCTCGGAGGATCGAGTGACATCGACAATGGGTGTTGCTGAACCATTTAAATAAGTAAGGACACGGTCGCCATCAACAACCTGCTTCACACGAAACGTTTCCCATGGCAATACATCGCGGTTTAACGTCGGTACGCCATAATCCTTAATCGCCCGGAACTTCCCGCTACCCGTATTGGCAATAGAGGTGCTCCCTGCAAAAAAGTTCATTTTTGCATCATAGCTGATATGCGTCTTCAGCTGCGAGTCCCAGCCATCGCTCCAGGCCTGCTTTTGAAACTGGATACCGGCCTGTCTATTCAGCTCCCTATGCGTAACCGTCATATCAAAGGAAAGCTCAAAATCGTCGTATTTATGAGTGGGGTTGCCGTTGAAACCATAATCAAATACACCTACGGTTGAGGCTTCTACTGGCCCAACAGCAAGCTGCCCGCCACTCAAGGCTACATGTGCTGTATCGCCTGAGAACTTGAAGGCAGAGCTGCTTCCGTCATGATAAATTCCATTTTGCAAAGTGCCGGCTTGAAAATCCAGTAAAAAGGTGGAGCCCTCTCGAATAACGGCGTCATTCGAGCTTGCTTCCGCAGTTAAGGGCTTGCTTGCCAAGCCGGCTGGCAATAGCAGAATAACCGTCATAAGGACGGCAAAATACTTCTTAATCCTAATCATATCAATCACTCCTGTCTCTGATTTTTTTCTCGATATTGCCCTGGCGTTATGCCTTCTTGCTTGCGAAAATATCGAATAAAATTTTGCGAATTATTGTATCTCAGCCGTTCAGCAATCTCCAAAATTTTCAAATCGGTATCAACCAGCAGCTTCTTGGCTAACTGCAAACGGAAATTCGATAAATAATCGCTGAAATTGAGACCTACCTCCTTGCGAAATACACCACGGATATAATCCGGATGATAGCCGATTCGAGATGCGCATAATTCTAATGAAAGATCCGTTTCAGCTTCTTCATGGATCATAGCGAGCATTTGATCGGAAATTTTGGCATATTGATTTCTACGTTTCTTCTCGAGTACATTCATCATCGGATAAATAAGAATTTGGCTAAACCATTGCTCCATTTCCTTAATGGTCTTGAGCTGATACAACTGATCGATTAGTGACTTTTCTCCATCATAGAGAGAGTCTATCGGTTCACCTAGGCTTTGCGCCATTCGTACTAAATCCAGCAGGAAGGATGTCAACGGAACAAAATATTCTCTATGTCCTACCTTCTCATTGAAAATATCTTGAAGATACGTATGAAGCAGCTGGTCAGCCTGAGCATAATCGGCAAGCTTGATCGCATCCAGCAGCTCTTGTTTAATGCCATCCGGAATATGCGAGAGGATCGTTCCCTCCGGCTCGACATCCATAATATGAATAATACAGCTAGGTCCCATGCGTATCGTATATTTAAGCGCCTCGGTTGCATCCTGATAGGCCCATGGAGCTGATTCAACCGTTGGATAAAATCGGCTAATTCCTACACTTACTTTCAAGCCCAGAAACTGCTCAATCTTTTCTCTAGTCTCATCGGCATACGCATTGATTTTTAGCTTGAATATTTCCTCAGATGTATCATGGCTGCCGATCAATGTAACCTGTGTGCGCTGCATAACGACAGGCTTCAGCCTTTCGCTGTCATGCAAAATCTCGCCGGCAATATTGTTTAAAGCGAATAGCAACAGCTCTTCATCTCTATTCTCATACCGGGTCCCCTCAAGCGTATCAATCTGGATCGCCATGACGCCAATATAATGCCAATTGCGGTTTGACGTTATCGCATCCATTCGTTCCGTCATATCCTGGGCTCTCACTTCTCCCTGATAAAGCTTGATCATGAACAGCTCATCTACATAGCGCTGCTGGCCTTCGATAATGCCGGAGAGACGATGCTTCGCATACAGCATTTCATAGACCTGGCTGTCGATATATTGGAACTCATCACTGCCGTGCTTGACCGTTGATACTTCCTCCTTCTCCGCTAGAAAGCGGTAAAGACGGCCGATCGGGCTGTACATTTTTCTCGACCCCAGCAAGGCGACAAGCAGCGTACCTGCAAAAATCAGCAAACATGCGGTGTAGGTATACCATTTAATGACCTTGGAATCCTTCGTAATAAGATTCACCGAAGAAATGGATACATAGGTCCAGCTATTATAAGAGGATTTACGGAAATTGACGCCCATATCGGTATTCACCCCCGCATGGTTATCGCCAACCGTTTCTGCCGTGTCAAACATAAACTGCAGCTCTTTCTTATTGCGAAAATCCTGCCCGATTTGTGCTTCATTGCTATGCGCAATGACAATCCCGTCATGATCGAGAATCATCACCTCTCCTAGCTCATTATTATTAGTCAACAATTTAGTAATCTCTTTATTCATAAATTTGATAATGATTAATCCCGAGGGGCTTTGTGCATGCACCGGCAGCTTTTTGACCAAATGAACCTGCTTTCCCCCGTCAGCTGTCGTCCAAAAGCTTGATTTGTCGACCTTGGCGTAGCTATGAATCATTTCCTTTTGATTAAGTGCTTCCAGCCGCAAAACCTCCGTGCTGTTGTCGATCACCCATCCGTTATTGAAGCTGACGAGCCATATGTCATTGATACCGAGCTCGAAGCTTTGCAGCTTATGCAAGCCTTGAAGCAATTCATTCACGGTTTCGAATTGATTAGCAGTCAATGGCATATTTAAAGCTGAGCTCACAAGAGATGAGTTCATAAATTGAACAGCAGATAAATCCGCCATTTTCAACAGCTGCTCAACGCTTTGTTGTGTTTGTTCCAAATTCAGTCGATTAGCCTTGGTCACTTTATCTTGAATAATCTCGGAGGACTTGTAATAAGAAAGAACGCCAAGAACGATGACAGGAAGAGTTCCCAGCAGCATGTTGAATAGAAATAATCTCGTTAAAAATTTCGGCAGCCGGTTTCCCAAAATAAGTAAAACCCCCATATTTCAAATAACTTAAGGAATTCACCCTTTATGCAAAGGTGAATTCCTGTCTCGTTATTGTAGTTTAACTATTCAGGAATGGCTATAAGTGCACCGTTATTTCTGTACAGCGCTGTATTGCTCTGTCAATTCCTGAATAGCTTGATCTCCGCCGCTTTTCCGCCATAACTCTACTGCTTTTTGCCAAGCGCTCTCATCGATCTCGCCCATAATGAATTTCACCCTGGCATCGGTAAGTATTTTGGTTATTTCGGGTCCCTTCTCAGCCAAAGTCGCCGATTGGAAAGCCTCTACCGGATTCGGAACTACAATTTCAACATTGTCTTTAAACATTTGCTTGTATTTTTTTACGATTGGCGCATCCTCACCTGCTGTCACTAAAGCACCGTCATCGTAACGAATTTGGTTAATAGAATTGATATCTGTCTCATAGGCTTTGCCGTCGGTACGAACCGGTACTCCGTTATCTAGTTTGTAGTGCTTGCCCTCAATTCCCCATTCAAATAAATTTTGAATTTTCTCATCGGATAACTTATCTAGGAAAGCAAGAATGTTTTTAAGCTCTTCCTCGGTTTTTACGCTCGTTTTCGGGAACATATACAAACCGTTATATCCGCCGTTGAACAGCATCTGACGCTCGCCCGCTGGACCGTTGATTCTGCTAATTACATCAAGCTCGGCATTTGGATTTACTTTGATCAAATCATTAAAACCGCTGTTCACATCATCTAGTGCGCTAATAATCAACCCGGCATTGCCTTGGTTCATCGCTTCTACGCGCTTTGTACCCGGTGTAATCGCAAAGTCCTGATTGATCAGCTTCTCCTCATACAACCGTTTATAAAGCTTGAGCACATCCAAATATTCACTCTTGAAAAAATCAGGAACGACCTTGCCGTCTTCAATGCCATACATATTGTAACCGCCATGCCAAGCGAGCATCGCTTGGAAACCGTTCATGCCTCTGCCCTCGTACATCCCAAACGTATCGTTTTTGCCGTTCTTATCAGGATCTTTTGTGGCAAAAGCTTTGATCACATTGTAGAAATCATCGATTGTTTTTGGAGCTTCCAATCCTACCGCATCCAGCCAATCCTTGCGCAAAATGATGCCTTCGCGTGCCACGGGACGGCTGCGGAATACGCCGTATGTCTTGCCTTCAATGGCGATGTTGTCGAGCACAAGCGGATTCAGCTTGCTCAAATTCGGATAATCTTTGAGGTACGAACCAATTTCCCAGAACATGCCGGACTTTGCTGCATTAATGATGCTCGGACTTTTGTTGCCCGTTATCATCATAATTTGCGGCAGCTCGCCGCCCGCAATGGTCGCATTGATTTTATCCGTATAAGCGGAGTTAGGTACCCATGTTATATCAAGCTTCGTGCCGGTATATTCCTCAATATACTTTATCGCTTCATTATCCGTTTTTGGCGGCTCAACCGAATAATACTGATTAATCATAGACAGTTTAATTGGTTCAGCAGGCTTAACCGTTTCCTCTGGTGCCGATGTAGATGTCGGCGATGATGACTCCTTCGCTCCATTTGTACCTTTGCCTGTTCCCTGACTGCAACCAGCCAATAGGACCGCTGATAGAACGATAGCCCCGCCAAATTTCATAGCAGCTTGTAAACGATTCCAACCCTTCATTTAAAAATCCTCCCCTTGCTCTCATAGTTTTATATTAAATGACAACGTATAATACGTCATCCTTTAACCGAACCCAACAGAACGCCTTTGGCAAAATGCTTCTGTAAAAATGGATACACCATTAGGATCGGAAGCGTCGATACCGTTATCACAGCCATCTTGACGGACTGCGCCGGAATCGCAAGCGATTCGCTCATCTGGCTAGCGTCGCCAATGCCTCCTTCGGCCATAATAACGACCTGTCTTAACAGGACCTGAATCGGCCATTTAGCCGTATCATTAATGTAGAGAATGGCCGTGAAAAAGGAATTCCAATGCCCTACCGCGTAAAACAACGAGAAGGTAGCAATTGCCGGCAATGAAAGCGGAAGCACGATTTTAATTAATATTCCTACATCATTGCATCCATCGATTTTTGCCGCTTCCTCAATCCCGTCAGGCATCTGCTGAAAAAAGTTTTTTAGAATAATGAGATTGAATGCGCTAATCGCACCCGGAAGCAGCAAAGCCCACAGCGAGTTCATTAAGCCTAATGCTTTTACAACCAGAAAGGCGGGAATCATTCCTCCGCTAAACAGCATCGAGAAGATGATCATCAGCATAATCGGCCTTCTTCCATGCAATTCTCTTCGCGACAGCGGATAGGCCATTAAAGATGTAAATATAATGTTGATCGCCGTCCCCGCCAACGTAATGAAGATCGTATTCAACAGGCTGCGCACAATTGTATTGGTAGAGAAGATATACCTGTACGCATCTAATGAAAATTCCTTTGGAAAAAACACGACACCGCGCCTGGCAAATTCCTCTGACGACATGAAGGAATTAAAAACGATATATAAAAACGGCAGCATAGCGAGTACGGCAAACAAGATCAAAGCCGTAATATTGATAATATCAAATAACCGCCCGCCAACAGTTCGGTCTTTCATGCAAATTCACATCCTTCTTCTAGTAAATGCCTTCTTCCCCGGCTTTCTTAGCGAGTGCGTTTGTTCCAAGCACAAGAATCAATCCGATTACGGATTTAAACAATCCTACAGCCGTGCTGTAGCTGAATTGTCCCTGATTAATACCAGTCGTATAGACATAAGTATCGAATACCTCGCCAACCTCGCGATTCAAAGCATTAAGCATTAATATAATTTGTTCAAAGCCCGTATCCATAAAGTCCCCCAGCCGCAAAATCAACAAAATGATGATCGTGCCGCGTATAGCTGGCAACGTAATATGCCATAACTGACGGAGGCGTCCGGCTCCATCGATTTTCGCCGCTTCATACAATCCGGGATCAACGCCTGCCAGAGCGGCCAAAAATATGATTGTGCCCCAGCCCGTTTCTTTCCAGATAATCTCCGTCATAATCATCGAGCGGAACCACTCGGCGCTAAGCAGGAAATTAATTTTCTCTCCGCCCATTTTCACGATAAGCTCATTGACCGCGCCGCCCTCGACCGTAAATAAAATATAGAAAACACCGACTACAACTACCCACGAAAAAAAATGGGGAATATAAATCAAAGTCTGTACACACCGCTTGAAAAATTCCTTTCGAACCTCATTTAGCATGAGCGCAACAATAATTGGCAGCGGAAAGAAAAACAGCAAATTATACATAGCCAGCACGACTGTATTCCTAAATAACAGGCCAAAGGTTGGTTCGTTGAAAAATCGGATAAAATGCTTCAGCCCGACCCATTCACTTTTCCAAAAGCCTAGGTAAGGCTGGTAATCCTGAAAGGAGATCAACACGCCCCACATTGGAAAATATTTAAACAACATAAAATAAACTAGCCCCGGCAACAACATGAGATAAAGCCAGCGATCACGAATTAATATTTTCATGCCAATCCTCCCCAAAAATCCTTCTGGCGCTCAGCGTCATCCCGTTGATAGATCGAATAACCGGACTTTGCTCCCGCCACGTCGAACACCTTTCTATTCAAGTCATAATGCAAGACCGCCACCTCATCCAAATCATTTAGCACTACTGCGAATTTTTTCGTGACGAGATATCCCGCTACGATGAATGAACCCTTATCCGGTATCTCAATAGGGACAGCGTTACGTACACGGTTAACCTCGCTTTGCTCCTGCATTTGAGCAAACTGCTCGCTTGAAGCATTTCCCCAGTGCTCCCTTGTGCCTACTCCTGCCAGCTCCAAATACTGAACCTTCCTTGATAGTCCGAGCTCTTGAATCCGTTTCATATAAATCCGCGCATGCTCCACCGGCACACGGATATCCTTATCGCCATGAGCAATAAACAACGGGGTAAGCAAATTTTCGGCCAGCGCCAAGCCGCTGCGTGATTGATAAGCTTCCGGATTATGCTTGGGCGGGAAGCCTATCCAAACATCCAGCTCATCGCGGAATTCTCCAATCTCATCCTGCTCATACCAAAGCGCATAATCCGAAATACCGCACATTGCTGTAGCCGCTGCAAAAAAATCCGGAAACTTTGCGATTATGGCATAAGCGTTTCCACCTCCGCCGCTGCCAGCCTCGAAATAGACCAACTGAGGATTACTAATGTATTCTTGATACTGGTCTTGCACAAACCGGACTGCATCTATTACATCGAGCAACTCCCAACCATTGCAGTCGGGACGGCCATCTGAGAAAGCTCTTCCGCGCATATCTACCTCGACCACAAGATATTTGCCATCCCCGTATGGCTCTTCCCTATGTTCGAAGGGTGGGATGCTCATATGCCATCCATGTGTCGTTACTAAAATAGGCGAAGGCTCTATGGGTTTCAATATTCTCATCGCCAGGCGAAGACCGGGCTCTTTGGTTGACGGGTAATAAATAAGATCGCAATAAGGCGAATATCTATTAAAGCGTTCATCATGGCTTTGGCGTTGTTCTATAATCCGATCCTCATACCTCTCTAAGGTCATGCTGTTTGTGCTCCCTTCAAATGCGGTTTAATTACTCCAAGCTTATCGAGCTGTACAATTACCGTCTATAATCACCGCCGAGCTAGTTTGCTTGACCTTGCCCCCATAATCTTTAGCGAGTCACTATAATCATTGACGGAGATAGCCGGTAAAGCGCAGCCTCATCAGTCATTCCAGCATTTCCGAGCCCCCGCTTTGCGTGTAGAAATCAAAAAAAATAAGCCTCCGATCCCACTTTGATTGTGGTTTCTGAGGCTTATTTCATGATTCCAACCGCCCAGCAGGCTCCAAGATCACTCTCCGAGCCATTTCATTCATTGCGCTGAACTGTTTAGCTTTTGCAGCAGGTTATAGATGACCTGCGCCGTCTCAATTCTAATTGCCTTCGATCCAGGATCGATTCTATCCGATGATTTGCCTTGCATCAATCCAAGCTCAATCGCCTTGACCACTCCGTCTCTAGCCCATCCGGATACGGATTCCGCATAACGTCAGTTCTCTGGCCCTGATGCGAGTTACGGCTGGGATAGCTACCGTGAAAAGTACTATTATGGTTCTTCATCCCTTAGACCCTGCTATTCCTTGACACTGCCAAGCACGATACCTTTCATGAAGAATCGCTGCAGGAACGGGTACACGAGCAGAATCGGCAGAGCACCGAGGAAAATTTGCGCCGCTTTCGCTGTTCTGTCGTTCACTTCCGCCAATGATTTAATATCCGAAGAAGACATGAGACTGAGATCCCGGTTAATGACTACGGTCTGCAAATAACTCTGAAGCGGATAATGGTCGGGGGAATCCATGAAGATCAGTCCATCAAACCACGAATTCCAATGTCCAACCGCTGCAAACAGTGTTAGTGTTGCCAGCGCCGGAGCCGACAACGGCACGATGATCTGCCAGAGTGTTCTCCAATGTCCCGCACCGTCGATAAAAGCGGCTTCCTCCAGCTCTTTGGGCAGCCCGCGGAAAAAGTTAAGCAGGAGGACAACATTAAAGATCGGCACCGCGGATGGCAGTACTAACGCCCAGATCGTGTCCATAATCCCCGTATATTTGATAGTCATGTACAGCGGAATAAGACCGCCTTGAAACAAAATCGTGATCACGAAAATCCATACATAGACGGTACGGAATGGAAATTTGCTGACTTCCTTCGACAGCGGGTAAGCGATCATTATCGTAAGCACCATATTGAGCGTTAAGCCGATTGCAACCCTCTGCAGCGTAACACCGATCGAGGTTAAGAAGGCCGGCTTGGCCAGAACGAATTGATAGGAGCTGATTGTAAACTCCACTGGCCACAGCTTGACCAGACCAGCTGTGGCCGCCTGGCTCGAGCTGAACGAAACAGCCAACACATGAATCAAAGGTACAAGACAAAGAATGGATAGCAAGGCCAACACGACATAGTTCGTGCCAACAAACAATCTTCTTCCCAAGGTGAGCTGCTCGACCATGCTTCTCCCTCCTTCAACGTTACTAGAAAATGCGGTAGTTCGCGAGACGATAGGCCAAGTAATAGGAAACGGAAATAAAGGTTAAGGAGACGATCGACTTAAACAAACCAATCGCTGTCGCTACGCCATACTGCGCATCGACCAGTCCAATCCGGTAGACAAACGTATCGATGATATCTCCTGATTCATATACTTGAGGGCTGTATAAATTAAATATTTGATCGAAGCCGGCATTTAGAACATTGCCCATTGCAAGTGTCATCGTTAGCACGATAATCGGCAACATGCCTGGCAGCGTAATATGCAGCGTCTGCTTCCAGCGCCCCGCTCCATCGACAATTGCAGCTTCATATAAAGCTGGGTTGATGCTGGTCAGGGCAGCTAAATAAACAATCGTGTTAAAGCCAAACTCTTTCCATACATCCGTTATGACGAGCACCGGCCGGAACCAGGAATTGTCCCCTAGAAAATAAATAGGTTCGATACCAAAAAAGCTCAGGAATTGATTCAGAATTCCGCTGGAGGGCGATAGCACATCAATCATAATCCCCCCAAGAATAATCCAGGATAGAAAATGCGGTAAGTAGATTAAGGTTTGAACGCCCCGCTTAAATACCTCTTTGCGAACTTCATTCAATAGAAGCGATACGACAATCGGCACAATAAAACCGACAATGATCTTAAAAACTGCGATTATAATCGTATTCTTGAGAACCCTCATCGAGTCTGGCATATCAAGTACATATCGGAAATTGTCGAGCCCCGTCCAAGGTGAATCAAATAGGCCTCCCCTGGCTGGCATAAACTTTTGGAAAGCTATGACGATCCCAAGCATGGGCCCGTAACTGTAGATGATAACCAAAATTAAGCCCGGCAGCAGCATGAGATGCAGCGGCCAATAAGGCGATTTCAGTTTTTGAAGCATCCTGCCGCCTCCCTGCGATTCATTCGGATTATTCGACCTAGAACGCAAGAGAGGGAAGAGTATTCCTTCTTCCCTCTTCGTTGCCTAATTTCATTATTTGGCTGCGTACCACGCGTTTACTTCTTCTGTAATCGCATCGCCGCCGAGCTTTTTCCAGTCGGTTACGAACTTGTCGAAATTATCAATTGGATCACCCATAATGATCTTCGAGAAAACTTCCAGCTCCATCTTCTGGAGAGTAGCATCCTTCTGTATCATCGTTTCAGTCGGTGCCTCATAAAACTCACTCATTAGAATGCTGTTGTCTGTTACGTATTTGTTAATCGTTTTGAACGATCCGTCCGTGCCGAATACACGTTCGTATCCCCATCCGAGCTCGCTGCCTTCTTTGCCTTGCAGGTAAGTTTCGATTTGGCCGAGGTTGTCGGTTTCCTCTGGATTCAGCTTCGACTTATCCCCCGTTTCGATCGCTTTGCTGATATTCAAATGAATATCTAGATTTTTACGCGCCGGCCATGCTTGGAATGGAGGATATTTATGCCGTTCAATGCCGCCCTTTGTAAAATGCTCAGCGTAATTGTCTGCCGTCGTCGTCTCGCCCCAGCCCGTTTCGACAAACAGGTTAATCACTTTAAGCAGTGCTTCCGGATTCTGCGTGTCTTTCAATACGGCATAATACTGGCCTACAGCAAGACCAACCCGAGATTGTGCCGGCTTATCGTCCACCGATACGAGCGGATACGATTGCCATTGAGCGTTCTTATCATTCTTCTTGTTGTCTACGAGCGGCCAGAGAGGATTAGCCATGCCTCCAAAATGGAGCCCGACTCTTCCGGATGCAGCGAATTCTGCCGCCTTCCCGCCATCCTTAACACCGAACTCACGATCGATCTGACCTTTCTTGTAGAGCTCTTGCAGCTTCGCCAGCGCCTGCTTCATCTCCGGTTGAATGCTTCCGAAAACAATCTTGCCCGAGCTATCCTTCATCCATTGTCGCGGATAGGCATGATAACCGTTCAAGAAGCCATCAATACTTGCATATCCGCCATAAAGATCCTTGTTCAGGGAAATACCGATCGTATCCGGTTTTCCGTTACCGTCCGGATCCTGAGTCGTGAACGCTTCGGATATCGCAAGCACATCGTCCATCGTCTTTGGCTCTGGCAGGTTTAGCTTCTTCAGCCAATCGGTCCGGACCCAAATCATCATCGTATTGTCCATGGAAGAACCCGTGTTTGGAATCGCCATCAGCTTACCATCGAAGGTTGCCGATGCTAAGGCATTCGGTCCATCTTGATTCATGATTTCCTTCGTGAATGGAGAAGCATATTTCTCGTAAACATCGGTTAGATCCATGAGCAGATCCGCTTCAACTAGCTGCTTCAGCTGTTTTGCATTGACCGGAATGAAATCTGGCAGGTCACCGGAAGCGATGGAGACGTTCATCTTCTGCTCGCCTTGTCCGCCCGGTCCGTCTCCGCTTACGACCCATTTATTCTTCAAATTGATACCCAGCTTGTCTTGGAGCGTACGTGTCCAGACGTTGTTCTCAATACTTTCGCCTTCTGCATACTTGTACGTATCGTTCACGATACGGACGGTCGTAATTTCAATCGGCGGATCATACTTGCCCAGCGGATCGGCAGGAGTCGTATTACCCTTCTCCTCGTTAACTTGCTTTTCCGCGTTCTTGTTACCGCCCTCTTCCTTCTTAACACCGGAACTGGAGCAAGCGCTCACAACTACCATTAACATAACGAGCAATACCGTGACCCACGTCCTGTCTCTCATCTTTTTCATGGACATCCTCCTAAAAAAGTTTTGTGGAGCGCTGCTTCCCTGAGTCTCTTTTTGCAACAAGACTGCTTTGAAAGCATAGACCAAGTTTTGTGAAGCCAGCGTTGCTTCGAGCCTCTTCGCCAAGTGTGAAGCTTCGCTTCTAGGATGTAACCGCTACCATGATTATCAGAGTGTATACTTTGATTGGTGATCTTACTTGGTTTAGTATAGAACGATTCATTCGAGCATGAAATGTAACATCTTTTAGATTCGTTCTCTTTTGTTTTGTTTTTTCGAGATCGAGGTTTTCCGCGGTCATAAAGGTGATTTTACAGACTGGCTTGATCCCGGTATTCCTGCGGTCCGATTCCGGCATTCTTACGGAAGAAGCGGGTGAAGTAACCGGCGTTATCGAAGCCGATCGCTGCCGCCACCTCATGAATCTTGTATTGTGAGCCTTGAAGCAGATCCTTGGCATTCTCTAATCGAACGCTGATGATATACTCGGATATATTTTGACCTGTCGTCTGCTTATACAACACCGAGAGGTAGGCCGGATTTAAATAAACGACCTCTGCCAGAGCTGTCAGTGACAGATCTCCTCCGATTCGTTCGCGAATATACCGATTTATTTTCTCCACAATTCGCTGTGTACGCTCATCCTGCGCACCTTGCTTGATGGAGACTAGACGTTCAGCCACGAAGCGAAGATACTCGACCGCTTGCTCGCGGGAGGAATGGCCCCGTACATGCATCAGCTGCTCCAGCCGAATTTCACCACCCAGCTCCAGCTGATCCGCCCATCCCCACCGATTGATCAGACCGATCAATTGGTTGGCCACCGTATAATAAGCCTCTAAGTATCGGGCATATTCACACGTATTGGCGAAGCAAGCATTGATTGCAGCGCAGGCTTCTTCGGATCGCCCGCTCTCCAGTGCCACATCAAGCTGTTCCCTTAGACGGGAAGGCATCATAGTTGTCCCGCTGTCCACATTGTCCTCTGATACTCCTCCGGTTCCGGTGAGAAGCATCATATTTTCCCCCTTACCGACGCCGAGCACAAGCTTTTGACGCATCCGAAAGTATGTGTCTGCGATCTGGTCCCAACTGACAAAGGTACGACCGCATATAACCGACACCGGAAGCTGAAGCAGCTGCGTACACGTAGACTGCACCGTCTCCAGCATTCCCTGTACGAATCTAATCGCGCCAGCCTGATCGCCTTCTTCAGTATGGCTTCCTTCCTCCAAATGCTGCTGGGTCTGTACCATTAGCATCAGATAGGAGTCGTCAATAATAACGGACTGGGTGCTCACCTCGGCCAGCATTTCCAGGGCGATATTCTCAATCGCAAATAGAAGCAGCGGACGATCCGTACCCGTTATATGCTCCGGCCACCGATCTACCCTGGCAACCACGGGCAGCAGCGGGGCAACCGAATCAAGCGGACTCTCCATCTCGGTAAGTCTTGATTGCGACAGGCCCACATGGTCAATGCCATGCTGCAGCAGCTGCATGAACCAAGCGTTCCGCAGTCCTGGAAGCGCATGTTGAATTCGCGCCTTGGCATGCTGCAAATAACGGTCGTTCTTCAGCTCTTCTTCCAATGCTTCGATCGCGCTTCGAACGCTCCTCAGAATAGGCTCGTCGCCTTCAGTCTTCAGAATGTAATCGATACTGCCATCGCGCATCGCCTGCTGAACATAGGTCATCTCATTCATTCCGGTAAGAAAAATGACCCTGCAGCGCGGCCACGTTGCCTTAATCTGCCGCTGCAGCTGAAGTCCGTCCATACCTGGCATACGGATATCGCTGAGCACAATGTCGATTTTCACCCGATTCAACCACTCTATCGCTTCGTTAGCCGAGTAAGCCTTGTACAGGTCGAGCTCAAGCAAATCGGTCTCCTGCAGCAGCATTTCGTATAAGCCATCGACCGTATAAGGCTCATCATCCACGATCAACAATCGGTACATTCGCATTCCCATTCTCCTCCCGAAACAGCCGCAGCCGCAGCTCCGCTCTCAGTCCTCCGTCCTTACCCATAGATAAGGTTAGGCCGCTTCCTTGCCCATATTTGATTTGAACCCTTCGGTGAACATTGATAAGTCCCGTGCTTTCAGCGGATTCTTCTGCTGATAACAGCCGCATGCGCAGGGAGTGAAGCTTGCCCTCATCCAATTCATCACCGTTGTCTTCCACAGCAATCACTAGCGTGTCGCGCTGCAGCTCGAATGAAACGCGGATCCAGCCGTCCTTCAACTTATTTTCCAACCCATGATTATAAGCGTTTTCAATAAGCGGCTGCAAAATGAGGCGCGGTACAAAGAGCTGCTCCGTTCCTGCTGGAAGCTCGCCAAACTCCGTGTGTATTCGGCTGCCAAAGCGGAACGCCTGGATATCCGTATACGTACGCGCATACTTCACTTCCATTTCGAGAGCCATCTCATCCATTCCGTCACGGGTGATGAATTGAAAATAATCCCCTAAATATTTGGTGAATCGGATGATATTGTCGTTATCGTGCAGCTTCGCCATCCGGTGCAAAATAAAAAAGCTATTGTAAAGAAAGTGAGGATTGATCTGGGCTTGCAGCTGTCTCAATTCCGCTAACCGAACACGATATTTATGTTCATATACTTCATGAACGAGTACGTTCAGTTCCTTTACCATGGCGTTGAAGCGGTCGAACAAGAACCCGAATTCATCCTTCAAGGGATACTGTACAACCAGATTCAAATTGCCCTGCTCCACCTTGTTGAAGGAACGAATCAGCGTGTGCAAGGGCCGTTGAATAATGCGATAAATGCTTAATGCGAAGAAGATGATAATCATAACCGACGACAAGGTCAGCCAGAACATCCACATTCGGTAATGACTAAGTGAGCCGAATATCTCTTCCTCAGGCATAAAGATAGACAAGGTAGAATCCAGCATACTAGAGGACTTGGCAATGACAAGGTGTCGTTCTCCATTTATCGTTATCGATCTCTGTAATTGGCGATCAGGTGGTATCAGGCCTTGTCCACTCTCCTGCTCGGAACTAGGCGAAGCCACTAGCTTGGAAACCGCTAATTCCGCCTCATCCGAGCCGTTATCGTTCGTGATGAAATAGCGCAAACGGTTGCCGGAGAGTACGGCCATCTCCCCATTATTCGTAAATTGACGCATTGCGCTGCGAAGAGCAGGCTTCGATATCTCAACGGTAAGCAGAAATACGGGCTTACGTCCTCCCGATGTGGCAGGGTCGGGATACGGGACACTGATGAATAAACGGTCTTTCCACATCAAAAAAGGCGCCTCGTATCGGTTAGTCGTCTCTGAGAGCGCTTTAAACTGCGCTTCATCGAGAGAAGTGATGGCATCATCGTTGGATGTGACGCTCCGATCCAACTCAGGTATGAACGCCGTAACATTGTACACGAAGCTGCTGGACGTTTTGACCAAATTCAATTTATCCTTTAAAGCTAGAATAGCGTCCGTTCTATCGATGTTGGACATGATTGCAGTTGAGGTGCTTAATTTTATTAGATTGTCATCATTGACGTAGGTTTCAATCAGCTGAATGACCCGCTGTATATCGGATTCGATCAGATTGACATACAGCTCGACTTTGGTATTCATGGATTGAACGATTTCAGTCCGGACCGTCTCTTGTCCGGATTCGTTCATATACAAATTGAGAGCATAGAGCGGGGCAAGCACACCGAGAAAAGTTAGAACGATTTTCATAAAGATAGAGCTGCGAGGCGACTGCGTTAGTAACTTCAAATAAAACTCCCCCTCTCCTACAATAAGACTCTTCCGCCGATGGCGGACTTGATAGTACGAAATCCGATCTTCATTCTCCTCCTCCGACATCATGTTAGTCTTAATTACTTAACAAGTAAGTAATGTGCAATTTTATTCAACAAGATCTCTCATAATCCTTCAAAAACCAAGAAAAATCTTCAGTACGCTGCAAGAAAGTAGAGTAACTTCATGTCACCACGCCACTATTCTTGAGGACCATTACTTATACAACACGAAAAAGCCGCTCCATCGGAGTCAGCTTATAGTCAAATATGGTTACAAACCTTACCTCTCACTAAACTGGTACCCATACACTAGACACTTATAAAAAAGTGTTTAGCGTGTGGGTACCAGATTAGTCGTACCTATTCTGCTTTCATCTATCTCTTTCTAACTACTGTTCACTATGCGACAAACCTCATCTTTCTGGAGTGCCATTGTAATAACTGATCCTGCGGTACATATGATCTCTTTGCAGATTCCATCCGTTTCTAGCGTCAATCGCTCAGTTCCAAATTGGTTTTCCAGATGAAAAACACCTGTTAATTCTGCTTGAAGCTCTACGTATTCTAGCTTGCCTGCGAAGATTCTAGCAGAGACAAGAACACCCATTTCCCCACGAAACCTTTGAAATTCTGCCCCATTCTCCTGCCAAGAACTTGGTATTGCTGGGAAGAGTCGAATAACACCCAGGTTTGTTTGCAGCAGCATCTCTTGCAAAGCATCAGCAGCAGCCATATTTCCTTCCAATGTAAACGGACGATAGTGAAATTGTGTTAACCCTGTTTTTTTGTAATCTCCATTCAGATGGAAACCGTTCGGCGAACAAGTATGTTCCCAGAATTGTTGCAGGTGATAGCGGGCAGCTTCTCCGTTTCCTTGTCGTGTGTATAATGCTGCCATCCATGCAAAAGAGTAGCCTACCCAATACGCTTTCCCTAACGTTTCTAAATGGCTAATCGTGTTGTCAATAATTCGCTTTTCGATATCTGATCTATCGTAAATTAGAGTTTTCAGCGGATATATAGCCATAGCATGAGAGTGATGCCGATGACTTTCCAGTAAATTCTCATCGGGACTAATCATCAATCCTGACTCATTAATTGCCAATTCATCCAAAAGGTTCATTACGCCAGCCCACTTCATCTGCTCTGTTCCCTTTTCTAGGAGCTCTGCCATTTGCTCTAGACGAGTAAATAAATATCGGAGCAATGATAAATCATAATTACTATTGGGTGTTAGCCAGGCACTCAATCGACTATCATGAATCTCAGGTGAGCTAGAAATCGATAGACGCAGCTTTCCATCCTCTCCGGGATTAAGAAGTGACAACAAGCAATCTGCAGTTTCTTGGAAATAAACATAGGCTTTGTTCGCAAGAAAGTCTCGATTGCCGGTATAAAGCCAGTAATGATCAAATGCCTGACATAACCAAATTTGATTCGTTGGGCTAAGCGCATACATTGGCCATCCACCTAACGGCTTTCCATCAATCGTCATTACGGAAGGCAAGTTAATCCCCGGGGCTTCGAAATATGACTCAGCAAATTCGTGGGCTGCAGGACGTAGTTCCCATAGAAAATCGAGGAAGCTTTCTCCTTCCTCCAAATGATTCGCTTTAAGATAATGCCAGTAACTTAATTCGGTATTCAAGTCGTGATGATAGTCACCTTTCCATGGAGGTAACAGCCCTTCATCTGCGGTCCATACGCCCTGAAGCGGCATAGGCGGAGCACCTTTACGCGAACAAGATCCAAATAGGTAGTTCGTCCAATACCATTGTTTTTCAAACTCAAATTCAGATAATGTCGTTGAACTTTTTTGCCAATAGATCTCCCACCATGACGCATGAGATGAAAATGATTCAGTAAAGCCTATTTCTGTTGCTTCCCTTACTTTACGCCTAGCTTGTTCAAACCAATCCTTGCCATCCAGGTTAGCTGCTATCGTGTATACCCATTCCATCTCACGTTCACTTATCTGCTTTTTCTGGGCGACAATGGCATACTCCAAACCATGATTGGTTGCCTGACGAAACCAAACGCTATCTCCCTCGTTGCCAAACTCCGCTTTTGGATAACCAAGTGAAGCCAGCTGTAAATCAAAGGTAGAGCTTTGGTCTTCTCTTTCTTGAAAATCACCAGAATAATCTGGTGGAACAAGCTGCAGATTAACTAGATTTGCCGTATTTCCCGTTAATCGAATATAGCCTAATTCACTATTTGCATGTAAAAATGTTTCTAATTGATAGATTTCTCCATTTGCCATCCACTCTACATTAGCTGTTGCATCCTTAATGTTCAGGCTGCTTTTCATACTCTCAGCGGCAGAACCGCAGCATAATTCAATACGTCCTGCCGGCAATTTTGTAGGGTTTGGATATATGCTAAAAAAATCGCTGAATTTACTCATGATTTCAGCTTGATTTTTCTCACGAATAAGTTCATTCAGTTTCCTATACGTAAAATTGTTATCCAATACTTCAGGAGCTAATCTCGTATCCCATAAATCTGCACGATCCAAACTAAGACGGATTGGGTCGCCATTTCCCCAAACTAGACAACCCATTAAGCCATTCCCTAATGGGAGAGCCTCGTCCCAACGATCAATCGGTTTGTGAAACAACAGATTATGTTGTTCAGCAGGCATTTTTCGGCTATTATTCGTCATTATGCACCTCGAATGATAGTTTATGCTCCCAATCTGGATAAAAACATCATTATTTAACGACGCCATGGGGATCAATAACAAATTTCCGGGAAACGCCGCGATCAAAATCTTGATAAGCTTTTGGAGCGTCATTTAATGATATAAGTGTGGCATTCACGGCTTTAGCAATTTGTGCACGTCCGCTCATGATTGCCATCATTAATTCTCTGTTGTATTTCATAACTGGCGTTTGGCCAGTCACAAACGTGTGGGACTTAGCCCAACCGAGACCAAAACGAATTTTCAATGTTCCAATTTTCGAATCCTCATCCACAGCACCTGGATCCCCTGTTACATAAAGTCCTGGAATTCCTAAGCTGCCGCCTGCACGAGTAACTTCCATAATGGAGTTCAATACCGTTGCTGGCGCTTCGCCATGCCCCTTCCCATGCCCATGCGCTTCAAAACCAACACAATCTATCGCTGAATCTACTTCAGGAGATCCCAAAATTTGATCAATTTGTCCGGCTAAATCACCATTCTCACGAAGATTAATCGTCTCACAACCAAAGCTTTTCGCTTGGGCAAGACGCTCTGCATTTAAATCACCGACGATAACAACCGCTGCCCCTAGCAATTGAGCAGAGTGCGCTGCGGCAAGACCTACCGGACCTGCACCGGCAACATATACCGTTGATCCCGGGCGAACCCCAGCACTAACCGCACCATGATAACCAGTAGGGAAAATATCAGAGAGCATCGTCAAATCAAGAATTTTTTCCATTGCTTTCTCTTTGTCTGGGAACTTCAATAACTGAAAGTCTGCATATGGAACCATGACATATTCGGATTGTCCGCCAACCCATCCGCCCATATCCACATAACCATAAGCAGAACCAGGACGGTCTGGATTAACATTTAAACATATATTTGTATTACGTTCTTTACAACTGCGACAACGTCCGCAGGCAATATTAAAAGGAACGGAGACCAAGTCACCCTTTTTTATAAACTCGACATCACGACCCACTTCAATAACTTCACCTGTTATCTCATGACCTAAGATAAGACCGGATGGAGCCGTTGTCCTTCCTCTAACCATGTGCTGATCGCTTCCGCAAATATTCGTTGTAATCACTTTCAGAATAACCCCATGCTCACATTTACGTCCTACATTTAATGGATTTACACCCGGGCCATCTTTCAACACCAAGTCTGGATAAGCTGTGTCTCGTACCTCAACACTTCCTGGTTTACTATAAACAACTGCCTTATTTCCAGACATGCTATCATCTCCATTTACTAGTTTATTGAAACTAAAGTTTACCTACTTTATCAGCTTCTATGACTAGGTAATAATGATTGTTTACCAGTTAATTATGCAAGTGTAAGCTTAGTTATACGTCCATCGAAAATCCATTCAGCAACATAGACAGAACCTTTAGAATCAACACAAACACCATGTGGTGAGCTGAATTTATTATCCTTGTAGTAAGACTTAGGTAAATTCGGCCAGCCTTCTTGTTTATAAGCCTGCTGATCTTCACCTAGATGACAGATCAACCGATCATTTTTGTCGAAGATCGTAATCCGACTGTTTAAGTCTGGGAAGAAGAGATCGTCCCCGTGATAATAGAAGCTGCAGGGCATATCCATATCATCGACAATGACTCTTTTGAAATCGCCCTGTAAGGTGAAGACTTGTATCCGATGATTGCCACGGTCCGCTACATAAACTTCCTCTATACCACTGCGAACATCAATGGAAATACCATGTGGGCAGTTCAATTGTCCTAATTCCGTACCTTTTCCACCCCATGAACGGATATATTCCCCTGCTGCTGTATATTGATGAATCCAGCTTTGTCCATAACCATCAGATACATAAATATCGCCATTTGCCGAAACGGCTACATCTGTAGGGACATATTTATGCTCCTCGTTGTATATATCAGGACGATCAGGTGTTCCCAATGTCAATAAGTGCTTTCCGCTTAAATCCATTTTTACAACATTACCTCGAGAAGTGTCTGTGATAAAGAGGTATTCACTATTTTGCTCCTTATGAAGATAAAATCCGTGTGCCCCCCCCTCGAACTCTTCGCCCCAAGCCGCTTGAAATTCCCCGGTCTGATCAAATTTGAAAATGGAGGGCTTTCCTGTATGAAAGACATAAACGTTATCCTGTTGGTCTACGACGATTCCATGCGTATAGCCAAACTCCAAATCAGCAGGAATCTTTGCCCAACCTTGAACAAGATCGTAGCTGCGTGCCGTATTTCCTAATTGCGGTGTTTTGTTTGTGATCATATTTAATTCCTCTTTTCCTCAGTTGAGTGATTAATTTTTTGTTTGCAAACGCTATCAGAAATTAGAACATCATTCGATGTTAGATCAGCTTCTACCCGTCACGAATCAACAAATGATAGTGTTGTCTGATATGATATACTCCCAAACTATATTAGTCTTTGAACAAACGAGACTTAATTTTGCACTATGTGGACATTATGATGAAAAAATGGAGATTTTGATCATTGGCTTCTTCATTAAAAGAACAGGGGAAGGCTTTTCTGCCTCCCCCTCTTCTTAGTTAACCCCGTATCAATCTAGCAAGAGCTGAAAGATTTAATTCGTCTTTTCTTTATGTTCCAGCATCCCCAAAATCATGATCACTGCTTCCGCTCTCGTGGCATTCTCATTCGGTGCGAAGAGGTTCTTCCCGCGACCTTTAATGAGATTCGCTTCATACGCTGCGGCTACAGAGGGTCTCGCCCAATCAGCTACTTTGTCCGCATCGGCAAAAGATAACTTCGCATTCGGATCAACTTTGAGCTTTAGCGCACGAACGATCATTACCGTCATTTCAGCGCGGGTAATATTACGTGCCGGACGGAAGGTGTTATTGTCATAGCCGTTCAAAATCCCTGCAGCTATCGTTTGTGAGATGGAAGGTCTAGCCCAAGCCGGAATCTTATTAACATCCGTGAAAGGCAGTTCTTTTTCTACGCCTTCTAGTTTCAATGCACGGCTTAACATGACCGCAAATTCGCTGCGAGTTGTTTGTGCGTTCGGCCGGAATGTACCATCTGTAAAGCCTGCGATGAATCCAAGCTTCACCGCTTCTTCGATAGACAATTTCGCCCAGTGACTGGAAATGTCAGTAAATCCGTTGGTTCCCGTATCGCTTTTCACAACAGCTTTCACACTGGAACGACTTGAAACGACCGTGGATTCTATTTTGGAATTTACGACTTTAATGCTTGAAAGTGCAATATCGGCCGATCCCGCAGCAATCGCCCTAAAGGTTAGTGTGCCCAGGGTCACATTTCCTTTTTTGCCTGCCTTTTCTCCTATTTGTGTATGCGCTAATTGAATTGTATTCCCTTTCAAAATCGGTTTTACTGCGAATCCTTCTTTTCCAAGGTCCACGCTCACAAACTGTAGTCGTTTCGTATCGTAAGTTAAATTAATTTCGTAGGCGTACAAATCGATAACATTTGTTCCATTCACTTTGACCTGAAAGGTTTGATTAACCTTTGGACTGGCATTGGCGATGGATAGCGAATAGGCTTGCTCATTCGCTGCAAACGCAGCTTTTGGAGGTAAACTAGATATACACAGGAATAAAGCCAAGCTGAACAAAAGTAATTTACGGATCATTATTAAATCTTCCTTTCGATAGTAGAATGGCTATTCTCTCATTGTTTACGACCTCAGTATGTATGGTTACCCTTACCATATGCAACAATAAAAAGTGAATAAAACAACAAAATAGATAGAATCGGCACACCAAAAAATAATGAATTTCTAAAAAGTGATTACTATTTAGTGTTATTGAACTGTGACCGAAGAATTTATTCACTTTTATAACGAAGAACGGATTCAGATTAATTTGAAAAAGCTGACACCGAAGGAGTATCGGTGTCAGCTTTCATCCTAGGGCTTTTTTAATTGTCTACAGATCTGAGGTTTGACCACCAATCTAAGGAGGATCTTTTCAAAGGCAGAGAAGAGATCCGAATGAAATGGGAAGAGTTTATGGCTTATACGCTTACGTTGTCCTCAAAAGCGAATAAATTTCCACCAGCTTCTTTATGTTTTCCCTGATCAACAGCTACAACCTTACCGCCGGAGCGAATGGATTCTGTTGCTACACAACCGACCGCTACACTCATTCGTCCTGCAAATGGGGTGGTTAACGGTTGCTTATCATATAAAATCAGATTGACGAAGTCTTCACAGATACGCGGATCAGCCCCGCCATGTGTTCCAGGAAGCTGTTTCATATCATAGGTAATATCGCTCATTTCCTGCCATGAACCAGATTTTCGTGTTTTCACATGAATTTTATCATTCACATCATCGTTTTCAATTCGACCCTTTGTTCCGATAAACGTATAGTTACGGGAATAGTCTGGGGTAAAGTGACACTGCATATATGATGCTTTTATTCCACCCTCTAATTCCATAATAACCATGTTGTTGTCTTCCACATCAATTTCTTCTCGAAATGCGCATTGCGTCAGCCGTGACATACTTACATCCGGACAAGTATCTTTCACATCGCATTCAGGACAATGCAAGTCATTTGGCTTATTGCCTCCGTAATAATCAAGACTGCCAAAAGCTGATACTTTCGTTGTATAACGATCCGTCAACCAATGTATCACATCAAAATCGTGAGAAGCTTTTTGTAAAAGCAATGAAGTTGTATTTTGGGCTGTACCGTGCCAATCATGATAATAAAAATACCCGCCAAGTCCAACAAAGTGTCTTACCCAGACTGCTTTTATATCACCAATTACCCCTGATTTGATGATTTCCTTCATGGTTTGGTACATGCTCATGTAACGCATATTAAATCCAATCATTAAATGCTTTCCTGACCGTTTCCATTCATCGAGAATGCGATCGCATGCTTCAATTGTGATAGCTAGCGGCTTTTCACAATATACATGTTTGCCGGCTTGTAAAGCTGCTATTGCGTGTTCTTCATGCATGTAATCAGGAGTGAAGATGGCGATGGCATCAACGTCTTCCCTTGCAAGCATCTCTTTGTAATTAGTTGTCACAAATGCTTCCTGATTCACATTTTGTTGAAATTGCTCTAATGCTGTCAGCGATATATCGGCAGCTGCCACAACAACAGAATTGCCATTTGGCTTATGCCAATATTGGATAATAGAGCTCCTTCCACCTGCTCCTAAAATTCCAATTCTTAGTTGTTTCATATTCTCCACCCCTTTATCGTAAAAGCAACAGTTTATACGGCTTGTCTGAATTCATTGAAATCGTAACATATCCATCTACCGGGTCTACTCTTTGATCCTCTTTTCCCTCTTCACGAAGGAGTACCGGCTCTGAAGATTTATATACAAAGGGCTGACTCGATTTATGGCTTACCGTCATTTCCGTTACCCGCATCCTATCCCACTTTATACTTACTTCAAACCCGCCTTGAACACGCACACCGGAAAGAGAACCTGCGATCCAATTTGAAGGAAGCGCCGGCAACAATTCGATAAATCCTTTATGCGATTGGACAATCATCTCGACCACACCAGCGGTATAACTAAAATTCCCATCAATCTGGAAAGGTGGATGTGCGCCAAGTAGGTTCGGGTACAGTCCGCCGCCTTTCATAACTTCACCCGCTTCTTCGACAATCATAAATAGCTGTTGAAGTAACGAATGTACTCGTTCGCCATCCTTTAGCCTGGACCACAGACAAATTTTCCAGCCGAGGCTCCAACCTGTTCCTGCATCCCCTCTTCTATTTAGCGATTGCCGAATAGCTTCTATGATTGGACCATCTGTAATTTGGCATCCTGGATAAAGACCATATAAATGGGATACATGACGGTGATGCGGCTCACAATCTTCATAATCAATCAACCACTCTTGCAGTTGGCCATACTTACCGATTTGCAGCGGGTGCAAGCGTTCTTTTGCTGCTTTCACTTGGTTAATAAACTCATTGTCGATACCGAGCACAGCTCCAGCCGCAGCACAGTTTGAGAACAAATCCCATATGATTTGCAAATCCATCGTTGACGCTTTTGTAACGGAGCCCACCTCTCCATTCTCTGCAATAAAACGATGCTCTGGCGATGTGGAAGGCGATGTAATAAGATAGCCGTTCTCATCCTCTATTAACCAATCTAAACAAAACTCCGCTGCACCTGCTATAATAGGGAACACTTCCGCCAAATACACCTTGTCCTGTGAATAGGTGAAATGCTCCCATAAATGACGAGTTAACCAAGGCCCTGACATTGGCCAAAAAGCCCAACTCGGATCACCATGTCTATCACCGCCGACGGGATGAGCATGTCTCCAAATATCTGTATTATGATGGGCCGTCCCCCCCTTCAATCCATACCTTTCACTCACCATTTCCTTGCCGGTTACAGAGAGCTCACGGATAGCTTGTAACAGAGGACGATGACATTCAGCCAAATTCGTCACTTCTGCAGGCCAGTAGTTCATTTCCGTATTTATGTTTAATGTATAGTTGGATGACCAAGGCGCGCGCGTCAAATCATTCCATATTCCTTGCAAATTAGCAGGTTGTGATCCCTCTCGAGATGATGCGATCAACAAATATCGCCCATACTGAAATAGAAGCTCAATCATTCCAAGATCTTTCGGACCAGATAATCGTATCCTTTTATCCGTATCAAGCTCTTCTTCCGAATGTTCTTTATCTAATTGGAAGTCAACCCGGCGATATAGGTTTTGGTAATCCAGTATATGCGCTCTTCTCAGCTCTTCGTAAGATATACCCATTGCACCGGTTAATATAGCTTCATTTTTTTGAGACAGGTCATCGAAGTTCTTACCCGGTAATTGGTCATAACCATTGTAAGAAGTAGCAATTGATAAATAGATGATCGTTTCAGTCGCATTGGTTATGACGAGTCTTCCGTTCTCTGATTCAATTTGTCCGTCCTTCTGATCTACGCCCACTCTTCCTTCAAAATGAATAGCGTCTGTTTCGCCAAATTTTCCATAAATAATGGGGAGCGAGCAGTCTCCTTTGTAATAATTCGGAGCACAATATTCAGGACAAACCCCTTGAATAATTAATTTATGGTCAGTAGAATGAACAGCATTGTATTTCAACAGACTATCCAGGGATATAGCTACGTTTAACATTCCTCTAACTGAACTTGCTAACTTGATCACCAATACTTGATGTGGATGTGATATAAATGCTTCTCTCGTGAATTCTACTTTGCCGACTGCATATTTCACCTTGGATATGGCCTGTTCGATATTTAACTTTCTTTCGTAGTGACTGGTTACATTCCCATGCAGAAATTGCAGCTTCAAATTTCCGAACGGCATATATGCTTGTGTATAAGGACCAAACATATTTTTCGTTTCGCTTATAGCTTCCACGTATTTCTCTTCATCGATTAAATGTCTTACTTTTTTTAACGATTCTTTATCATCATATGACTTATTTTTACGCGGCGGACCGGACCATAATGTGTCCTCATTCAACTGGAATTGTTCGGTTTCAACGCCACCGAAATGCATTGCACCCATTCTTCCATTCCCTATCGGCAGAGCCTCCGTCCAAGTGTTAGCCGGTTTTCTGTATAACAATTCGCAAGCCCTCATCGTAACACCACCTGATCCTCATGAATTTGCAAATCACTTTCCTGCATCCCTTTTATAGCGGCATAGACCTGATGATACCCTTCATATGTATTTTTCGATAACACGACATATTTGCACGTATCAAATTCAAATATCGGATGGGGCAATATCTCAGGTTTCTTGTTTATGATTCTATTATGTCGGAAGATGAGATTTTCGACGTTTTCTGCGGATACAACAGATTCATGATCCATATAAAAGGTATTGCTCTCAATCGTAATATTTTTGTGAATCTGAACAGGAGAAGTCTTCCCTCCAAGTGGAATGGGGTGGATATATATAGCCGGTTTACGGTCATCCCAACCAGCTACAGGCGTCACATGAAACGTATTTCCGCGAATTAACATATCTCTAACGGGACCGGACTCATACCAATCGTTCGAATCATTCGAGATAAAAATAGTGCTCATCGTTATATTTTTGAAGTGATTATTTTCAATCAACACACTTCTCCGAGTCGTGCAAAGTATTCCTCTTGTCGGAATATGGGCAAAATGATTATTCGTAATGACAACTTCTGGTGTATACGTCACGTTCTCCATAACATAAAGATATTCTTTATATTCGCCTTGTACCGTATCGAACGGCAGCCTTTTATTCAGTGTGACTTGCATCGTTTGCAAATCATTGCCTTCCTGTCCGGGATGTACAACATGGGTAACCTCAAATTCTTCTTCGAATTCATCACCCATTGTTGCACGTCGAAAGAAGATAACCTTGTCCCCTACATGATATTGCGGGAAACCGGCCTGCTGGGGATGAGCATAGATGACTTCGATGGTCATTTCATTGATTATTTTTTGAACCCTCGTAAACGTGCCGTGTATATTAATAGGGTCATCATGCGGATGGGTAAACGTACATCCATTAATCACAATTTTCCCTTTTGCACCAGAAACATGAATGGAATCGGCAAAGCTCGACCCATGTTTCCCCATGTTAAGATTGGGAATGAAATCGGTCGAATCGAACGTCACGTCGCCGCTCATTTGTACTAGGAAGCCAAACCCATGCAAATAATGAATCGTTACATCCGACACCCGTATCTGTTCACTTTCCCATATGAAAGCGCCTGCCGTATTGCGATCTATAACCTTGCAACATTCAAATACTCTTCCTGGGATAACTGCTTTGGGAAGAGCATGTCGATAATAAATACGAATATTCCCATTGTTCCATTCATTGATCTTTACACGATTCGAAGAAAACGGCCCCTCATTAGCCTCAAATCTTCTTTTTGCTCCGCTCGCTTCATCAAATCCGACAACAAGCCAATCGTTTTTGGAGCCCTCTTCTCTCCAATAATATTCACCTGTGTAAGGGCTCTTCTCACTTAGCCAATAAAACAACGGCTCATTGTCAGCAATTTCATAGGGAACTTGTTCTTCGAGATGATAATCTGCATAATAAAGTCCTTGTTCTTCCCCAATGTGCTTTACCGTTAATTCTGAACATGTCGAAACTTCATAATCCCATGACAGATTTCGGATGTGGATATTTCTAGAATGAAAAATCCCAAGCGCCATCACATCTCCATGAAATATAAACATCGAGCCGTTTCCTTCAATGGTCACATTCTCAAGTTCCTCGATTAAAAAACATACGGTCTTGATAGGATGTCTGATCGTATCCGTATTCGATGTGTGGAAAGCTCTTTTCGGTGCAAAATCAGGATAGAAATGATAGATTCCTTTTGGAAAAGAGACCATCACCTCTTCCTTCGCTCCCCTGATATCTTGAAATAACTTATCAACAATAGGGGTATGATCCTTTTCTGAGTTTGCTTCTCCACCGTATGCTTCTACATCAATGAATCGCGTTTTTGGATTCATTTCAACAGCACTCCTTCCTAGTCAAAAGGAATAGGGCTTAATAGACACCGTTCCATATTAAGCCCTATTTATAGATTCTATAAGGTATTATTGGTTATATGTGTTTTGATAGATTTCCAGATAACGGTTGACATTCAGCTTTTCAAAACCGTTCAAGTAACTTTCCCATTCTTTTTCGATGTCTTTTGCGCCTGTAATAAATTGTACTGTGTTTTCATTAATATATTTATTGATATTAATCTGCAACAGCGAGACTTCTTCTGCCTCTGCAGGATCAATCCAAGCTCCTTTAGCGATGAATATATCTTCCGGCTCAAATCCATCATATTTTAAAGTTGCATTGAAAAGTCTTCTTTCATAGCCTTCAGGTGAAAACTCATCTTCTGGCGCTGCAATCGAATCTCTCAATTCTCTCGTTAACATATTCGGGCCTCTTTCTCCCCAAGAGTAATACCTTTTTTCTGCTTCCTCCTTCTCTTCTTCTTTTGGATCAGCTGGAATTATCGCATATTTTGCTTGTTTGCCGGTTAAGTCAATATCCCCTGATTCACCTTTTCTCCAGTTAACGCCTTCTTTTCCTCTGGCTGCGAACATCGTTCCTTCCTCGCTATATAAATAGTCTGCCAGTTTAATTAAAGCTACTGCCTTTTCACCTTTTGCTTTTTCAGTAATCGCAAATGTAAGTGTGTCTACAGCTCCGTAATTAGCAGTCGTTAATTGAACGCCATTCGGCCCTTTTAACGGTGGTACAACATCGAACGCTGCCGATTTTTCATGAGCCAAATCCATGAAGACAGCCAAATGAGTTGCTGCTGAAGCACCAAGGATGGAATCCCCCTCACGTGTCCCCATCTGCTTGAGAGCCTCCATATTTTGAGTGAAAGTACCTGTGTCTATTAATCCTTCTTCATATAAGGAGCGAATATACTTCAATCCTTCTTTCCATTCCGGTTTCATGGCCGCCAAAACCAGCTTCCCGTTTTCTACGTTAATAAAATCCTTTCCGTTATTGTGGATAAAGGCATTCATCAAGAAAATAGTCGGACTGTTTCCTATTTCGCTAGTTTCTCCGCTTAATGGAATCTCATCTTTTGCTCCATTTCCATTGGGATCATCATTTTTAAATGCGCGTAACACATTTTTAAACTCTTCTGTCGTTGTAGGCATCTCTAAACCTAGTTTTTCTAGCCACTCCGTATCCATCCACATTTTACCATACCTAGAACAGTGGTAGCATTCGTTGATAGATGCCAAGGCGTAAATATTTCCATCAGGCGCTGTTATCCCGCCTTCCAAATATTCGACTTCTTCCATTGCTTTTTTGATATTTGGCGCGTGTTCATCAATTAGGTCATTTAACGGGAGAAATACGCCTTCTTTTCCATACTTTTGTACATCTATTTTCGTAAACCCATCTAGCCATGTGACTGCAAAATATGCATCCGGATAGTCTCCGCTGGCGAGAGATAATTGTTGTTTTTCCTTCGCTACATCCTGGGGAGCATACTCCCATGTAATTTTAATATTGAATTTTTCCTCCACATGTTTTGTAAATTCATTGACGTCGGCTCCGAATTCACCATCCCATGACAGCTTGGGTGTGAAAATCGTCACCGGGATCGGACCGTCTGCACCAGTGTTTCCGTTTTCCTTACTTGAGGACGGTTCATCCTTCGAAGGCACACAAGCCGATAATAAAGCAATGATGAATAACATAATACTTAGCATCTTTAGTTTTTTCATATTTTTATCCCTTTCATTTATAAATTGTTGTTACCTGTTCGTTACCCCTTTAATGAGCCAATTAATACACCCTTCACAAAGTACTTCTGCACAAACGGATAGATGATAAGGACCGGTAAGCTGGAAATAACTATAAGAGAGTATTTCATTAGTTCCCTTAATCCTTGAGCTTTTAATAATTGCATAACATCTCCGTTTGGATCCGCGTTCAATATCAATACACTTCGCAGGATAAGCTGTAACGGATATAGTTGTTCGGACTTCAGATAAATCAATGCATCAAAATACATATTCCATTTTGCAACCGCATACATCAAAACTAAAACGGCAAGAATCGGTTTGGAAAGCGGTAATACGATGCTCCAAAAAAAGCGGAAATCACTGCAACCATCAATTTCACTCGCTTCAGCTAATTCATCCGGAATCGTTGTCTGGAAGAAGCTTCGAGCAATAATAACCTGAAACACCGCTAATGCCGAAGGCAGCAATAGTGCCCAAATCGTATCGATGAAATGAAGATTTTTTACGACGAGATAAGTTGGAATTAAGCCGCCATCAAATATCATGGTGAATACAAGCAAAAAGATGATGATGCCTCTGCCGTAAAAGGTTCGTCTTGAAAGCGGATAGGCGAGCATAACCGTAATGCTTACACTGATCAGCGTTCCGACAACCGCATAGAAAAGCGAGTTGGAAAACCCTTGAATAATTTGCGGGTTTTTAAACACGGTCGTATACCCTTCTAACGTAGGATTAACCGGAAACAGCCATACTTGACCGGAAGTTACCGCCGACGGGTCACTAAGGGAGGCGCTTACAATATAGATAAGTGGGTATAATACAGAAACTAAGATCAGACATAGAAAGAAATAAATACCTCCGAGAAACAATCGGTCAACCGCTGATTCTCTTATTCTCGTTTTATTCGTACCTTGTGTGAATGGCTTCCCGTTCATTGTCCTCCTCCTTACATTCCTTACCATAAACTTGAAGACGAAAATCGTTTTGAAATCGTATTAGCCGTTATGATCAAAATAAGGTTCACAGCGGAATTAAACAAACCAACAGCCGCTGCAAAACTATAATTTGCTCCTAGTAATCCGATTTTGTAAACGTATGTGGCTATCACTTCACTTGAACCTGTGTTTAAATCATTTTGCATCAAATAAATTTTCTCAAAACCTAGCGACATGATGTTGCCAATGCTTAACACAAGAAGTACCACAATAATCGGCGTAATCCCGGGAAGGTCTACATAAGTGATTTTCTGCAAACGACTGGCACCATCTATCTTTGCCGCTTCGTACAAGGTTGGATCAATTCCAGCTAATGCCGCTAAATAAATGATTGCAGCGTAACCAGTATTTTGCCACACGTCAGACCATACATAAATCGATTTAAAGTATGCCGGTATACCCATAAAATTAATCTGCCCGATGCCAAACAACTCGAGAATATTATTAACTAATCCTGCATTTGGAGACAGGAATAAGATAATAATCGATACCATAATGACCGTCGAGATAAAAAACGGTGCGTAGGTAACGGTTTGTATTAGCCTCTTGAATCGGGCATTACCTACTTCATTTAATGCTAGTGCCAAAATGATTGGACAGAGAAATCCAATGATCAGCCCATAAAGACTCAAACCAAGCGTATTTTTCATCAACAGGGAGAAGTTCGGGCTTTCAAAAAAGTAACTAAAGTAGCGCAAACCTACCCAATCACTTCCCATGATCCCCTTTGTGACGCTGTAGTCCTTAAAGGCAATGATGATTCCGGCCATTGGTACATACTTGAAGGTAATTAGAAATGCTAAAGGAACGATCGCTAATAAATAGAGTTGCCAATGCCTTTTGATTTTTTTTACAGCTGAATTGTCTTTCACACTCACCTTTTTTTTGCTTGTCTGTTGAATCCCAGGTTGTTTGACTCCTCTCAGTTCCATTTCATTCCCCTTTCATTATCATATTTCCGAACAAATTCTAGGGTGATATTCCGTGTTGATAGCGCTATCATATTATGATTGCGGAAATACGAAAAGGGACAATTCATTTGCAGGTTACACCAAGTAACTCCTTTATTATCAAGGGGTTTTATATGTCCAGCACCCATAACCGTACAATAAATCAGAAGGGTACATTTAATTAAACCTGCTGTAGAAGGGATAATAATAGCCTTTAGCTTGTTCAATGAATGTAAAAATCCCCCTACAAACGCAGGAGGATCCTAATCATGATGGTTCTTGGAATACCTTATAGATTCACTTCACGAGCACTCAATAACCGATCGATACTCTGAAGGGGATAAACCGGTAATCCGTTTAAACGCCCTTCTGAATGAATGACTGCTATTATATCCGGAAGCAGTAGCAATATCTTCAATCGAATCATTCGATTGCGTGAGTTTTAATTTTGCATAGTTCATTCGAATTTCCTCAATATAATCAGAAATGTTAATTCCGATATTATTTTTAAAAATGATCGGAATTCCTTTTTCCGGATAACCGACTGCATCAGATAATTGGTACAGGGTTAAATCCGGGTCATGAAAGTTCTGCTTGATATATTTTTTTATTTTAGATATCAGCACCTGGTTTCCGGCAAGCATTTGTTTTTGTATCCTTCGAGCAATATCGATCATCATCCACTTTATTTGGTCAACGTCTTGACTAAAGATGCTATTCTTACCCATCACTCTTTCCAACCTGGCTTGAATATCTTCCATGATGATTTGATTATTTCCGGTATTCTTTGATAAGATTCGAATCATTGTCTCATGTAATGCGCCAATTAGTTGGGTGCCATTTTGCTGGGTTAACCTTCTTTTTACAACATTTTCGTCATGCATTTTATCAAATAATTCTATAACCTCTGTTTCATCACCGTTCATAACAGAATTAATGAGTCTGATCTCTAATTCGATCGGATAATAATAAACATTCATTTGCTCTACCGGATTGTTCGTATATCTATACAAAGTGGCTTGCTGATCCATGGATAGAATAAACGGTAGACTGGATTTCGATTCTTCATATGCTTTCGAAATCCCCCTGATTCCTTGAAATTGTTGGCTCATTCCTATATTGACCTTTAAACTATACTTATCTATTAATAGACCTATGAATAAATTAAGCTCCTTCTCAATTTTCTCATCATGGATAAGGTCATTTTCGGAATAGGTTAGAAGAAAAATAATTTGATTCACATCATAATGAAAGAGATAAATATTTTCATGAAACTTTTTCTTCACTTCATTTTGGATCATCAGACGTGCAACATTGATTTCATCCAACATTTCTATGTCAAGTTCGTTGGAGAAATGAATAACTTGAATAATACCAACATATCCAATATCGCCTTTCAATCGGATATCAGCCTGCTCCAGCAGAACACCTGCATCCTTCATAGATGTTCTTTCTCCCATAACGACAGAGCGCAACACAGAATCTTGCAGGATCGGTTGTTGTTGCTGAATTTGATTTTTCAGATCGGTATTTTTGGAAATCATATCCTCAACATTACTATGTAAAAATTCATAAGGGTTTTTTATTTTTTTCGTTTCTGAAAGCGGGATAATACGTAATAGGCGACTTAATGGAATGCTGTTATTAAACGAGAAAACAAACGCAATACAAAGTCCTGCCAAAATAGAGATTAAAGCGGTTAGCATGCTAATCGTTTTGATATGATTAACATCTGCGAGCAGCTTATCCTTAGAAATTGCCGCTACATAGGTCCAATCATTATGTTCGGATTTTAATTCTATATACATAAATTTCCCATTTTCCACATCAACAAAAGGTTTTCCGGAGGAATCCTTACGTATAGAAGTATTTTCAGTTGAATCATCACTAAAGAGAATATCCCCTTCTTGATTATATACATACGTAAACCCGTTATATTGAGCCGAAATCGGGCTTAATAAGGATGTGAATTCGCTTTCATTAATCATTACGACAACATTTGCCTTTGACGATAATGTATTATTTAAAGGCAACGATTGTACATAGGTAATAACCGATTCTTTCACGGTATTGGTTCCCCGTTCCATAGTTACGTTTGCAGCGGGAATGTAAAAACTCGAGTAAAAATGCCGATTAATATTGGTATTCCATTCCTCAAAACTCATTTCATCATAAGTATAATTATTGAAAAAATCTTCCGGACGTACATAAGCAGATCTAGGAGTTACAATCGTATCAATTTGATTAAAATAAATATAAAATCTGCTGAGAAGCGTGTTTGTATGCACAAGCTGTTCAAGACTTTCACGAACCTTGTATATATCATAAGCAACAAGCGTATCGCTAGGAGATTTTCGATGCATTAATTGCCTAATATCCTGATTAAAATGCAGCTGATAAATGAACTGTTCGATTTCAATATTTTTCTGATCGATCGCGGATATCATTTCTTTCAACAATTTTGTACTGCTTGTCGTTGCATGATCTACGATTTTATTAAGACTCACTTGATATACGATAAAACTTGCGATTAAAGGGATCACGAGAATCAAAATATACGATAATAAAAACCGTCTGAAAATATGTATCTTTTGGAGATAATTAAGCATATCGTATTTTGCTCCTCCACCAGAACTTTTCTCAATTCTAACATGCTATCCGGACTAAATTATCAACGACGCAGGAGTTCTGATAGCTCAAGTGTTGACATCTTTCTATCAATAACACGATTTAGATTATTTTTGAGCATCTCAATTGCCTTCTCATCCCACAAGGATTCCAGTGTCCATATGAATCTCAGATTCTCTTGCAATACTCAGCACCAAACATCTGGGTTTCCCTCACCGTTATCTTTCATGCTATCATCTATTTATTGTGCATGACAATAGCCTCGTTTGATTGGAGTTGAATGTTTTGTCTACTAATCAAATGATTAAGAAGTAGTCTCTTCGATCAAAAATCATTTTATTTGATATTGCGTCAACTCTCATTCCGCTCATATTATGCACTTTTCTTTTAATTACCCTGATTTTCAATGTATTGACTGGCTACATTCGCAATGATACCGTTTTCTTTCTCAAGCAAACCAATACTAATTTTCAGAGTAAAACGGAGTTTTTGGAGGACACGCTGCTTCGCTTTAGGAACAATGCGGATATTACGGATTACTTAACCAATGTAGCGGACAAAGCCGGCGATTCGGTCACAATAGGTACGGCTAACAATGAAAGCATCCGGGGCTTTCGCCTAAGCAATATAAAGATACTCATTGACAGTAGAGTTGACCAAATATGGCTTGTGATGGACCCAGCTGTAAACGTCTCGTAATTCCTTGGATGAAAAGAGCCGCTGCCCGTATAGAAACGGTCAAACGGCTCGCTCTCTCTCACTATTGGAATCTTATTCCGTATCCGTTCCCCAGTTGATTACCTGCCATCAGATAGGCCTTTGCGCTTTGCTGCAATGACGTTCGCTCTTCATAAAGAGAAGGGTCTTCGCACACACGGTTGAATATCCGTTCCTCCGCTTGCTTTGCCTCACGGTCCACTTCATAGACGACGAAGTTCTTCTGGAACTTCAGGATGTTTGAAGTCGGCGGCAACACTTCGCTAAGCTGCGGATAGAGCAGCCAAGACTGGCATACGAAGATTGAAGGAATGCTCCGGAAGAACGCTTTCGCCACCCTGAACGATCGCTCCACGCTTTGCCCATCCAGCGGTCCGCCTTCCGGGATATGAACGTTGAGCGCCAGTTCTCCCTTGCGGAATTTTCTTCCTTCCGCCTTCACATCTTGATCCAGCGCTATAGGCTGGAATTGCAGCCGACCTAGCCGAAATAACCGTAGTTGAACGTGCTCCTGCAGCCACCCGTATTCTTCGATGCCATAGACGCCGAAATCCTGGTAACATTTCTTGCACCATATTTGCAGATCAGAGAATGTGTCGTAATAAATATCGTCCGATATGCCTCGGGCCCTATATTCTTCATAGGCATCCACCGCAAATCTTGCGAATAGGGCCAAGAACGTCTCGCGGTAAGACGGTGATTGCTTCACGCAGTCAAAGAAGGCTAGCCTATCGCTTATAAACTGCTGTTTTCGTTGATTATAGTTTTTATCATCAATATGAATCCGATTGATCGTCTGACGGGCGCCCTCATCCAACTGAATACCTTCGCACAATTGATCCAAGTTCATTTTGCCGATCTCCTTCTGGTGCTTGTAAGAATAGGGATATTATACCACATTCTTCACCCTACCAAGCTATAATCACATATTTAACCTAAGAATTGTAATTCTGAACTTAGTCCCAACCTTGTAATGCTACCCGCCTGTTTACGACCTCAGTATATATGGTTAACCTCACCATACTAAACAATAACAAATGAAAAAAAATCAAAATCAATAGAATCGGCACACCAAAAAATAACGAATCTCTAAAAAGAGATGCTCTGCATATGGATAAGGCACGGCTCAATCATCGGAATGATTGAGCCGTGCCTTTGGTGTTTTCACCGACCATGGCGGTCGATTTATTTAATCGTAAAGAAAATCAAAGTGACCGCTTCCGCCCTAGTTGCGAACTTAATAATCTTCCTTTCCCTAGTAAATAAAGATCATTCCAAAATCTTTCTAGCAATCGCCGCAAGGTCGACAATATCGATAACGCCATTGCCATCGAAGTCCGCCGACTTGAACTTGTTCCAATCTGGATGCTCATCTTTCATGCCATAATGAGCCGCCGCGATGGCAAGATCGGCGATCGAGTACTTGTTGTCGTTGTTCGAGTCGCCCGGCATAACCGGAGACGCCTTCACTTCGACTCGTATGGACGCCGGAATCGCTTGACTTTCGTTTCCTTGCGCGTCGCCTAAAGCGGCGCTTGCAACTGTTATCGACCCGTTTGCGTTCTGCGAGACTTGCTTAGCCATAAATTTCAGCTCTACTATTTCTGTATCACCCTTGATCGCATTGTCCATTCCAAGACTAGCGACAAGCAAGCGTATTTGTCCAGGAGTAGGCATCTCCTGTACATAGACACTAACTCCCTCAAGGATGGCAACCGCATCTTTGAATTCATAGAGACTGGAGTCATACTGGAGCAATACATCCTGGCCCAATAYCGGAGTTTTTACATCCTTCAGTCCATATTTCACGGAGAACGGCTCRCCTTTCAGGACCGTAGACGGACCGGAAAACTTCACGGCYGTTTGCWGCTCGCCRCGCTTWGTCACATGAACCTGCGCCGTCACCGTTTTTCCGCCATAAGTTGCGCTCACTGTCGTGCTGCCTTCCCCTACACCAGTCACCAATCCATTGTTATCTACAGAAGCAATTTTCAAGTCCTCTGCCTTGAATTCGGCTAGCGAAGTGACATCCTTCACCGCGCCCGATTCGCTGTATGTCGCGCTGACGACCGTTTGATGCGTTTCGCCAACGGTCAGGCTGATGGATGTTTGGTTTAGGCTGAGCGTAAACAATTGTTGAACCTCGGCCACTCTGACGGTAGCTTTGGGTTCCGCCGATGATCCTTCTACCGTTCCTTTAACGGTAAGCACACTAGCATGGGCTACCATTTCTGCCGTAATTGGGGCCCACACGACATCCGCGAGTCCTGTCGTTCCGTCGTTGTAGACGGCTTCAACCTGTGCGGGAAGTACGGGGATTACGCCTTGGTTCGTATCTACGGCAACCGATTTATAATCCACGATTTTCTTCTCGAACGCTCCTCTTGCCGCGAATACTTCAAACTCTGCCAGTCCGCATTCTGCACCGCTTGGATTGGTGTATTTATTTTCCGGATCGATGGTAAACTTTATCCAGCTTGTCTTTATCGGAGTATCGAATGTCACGATGTTATCCGGTTGATCTTGCCATTTAATACCCGTTACCTTTTGGCTTCCGCCCTCCCACTCAAGGAGTCCTTCAACAATTTGGTTAACATCGTGTCCTCTATCAACCAGATTAATATGGCTAATTTCCATAGGACCAGAGAATTGAAG
>NZ_LGHP01000001.1:0-300726 GCF_001280845.1 Bacillus sp. FJAT-28004 | reverse complement strand
AATCTTTCTAGCAATCGCCGCAAGGTCGACAATATCGATAACGCCATTGCCATCGAAGTCCGCCGACTTGAACTTGTTCCAATCTGGATGCTCATCTTTCATGCCATAATGAGCCGCCGCGATGGCAAGATCGGCGATCGAGTACTTGTTGTCGTTGTTCGAGTCGCCCGGCATAACCGGAGACGCCTTCACTTCGACTCGTATGGACGCCGGAATCGCTTGACTTTCGTTTCCTTGCGCGTCGCCTAAAGCGGCGCTTGCAACTGTTATCGACCCGTTTGCGTTYTGCGAGACTTGCTTAGCCATAAATTTCAGCTCTACTATTTCTGWATCACCCTTGATCGCATTGTCCATTCCAAGACTAGCGACAAGCAAGCGTATTTGTCCAGGAGTAGGCATCTCCTGTACATAGACACTAACTCCCTCAAGGATGGCAACCGCATCTTTGAATTCATAGAGACTGGAGTCATACTGGAGCAATACATCCTGGCCCAATAYCGGAGTTTTTACATCCTTCAGTCCATATTTCACGGAGAACGGCTCRCCTTTCAGGACCGTAGACGGACCGGAAAACTTCACGGCYGTTTGCWGCTCGCCRCGCTTWGTCACATGAACCTGCGCCGTCACCGTTTTTCCGCCATAAGTTGCGCTCACTGTCGTGCTGCCTTCCCCTACACCAGTCACCAATCCATTGTTATCTACAGAAGCAATTTTCAAGTCCTCTGCCTTGAATTCGGCTAGCGAAGTGACATCCTTCACCGCGCCCGATTCGCTGTATGTCGCGCTGACGACCGTTTGATGCGTTTCGCCAACGGTCAGGCTGATGGATGTTTGGTTTAGGCTGAGCGTAAACAATTGTTGAACCTCGGCCACTCTGACGGTAGCTTTGGGTTCCGCCGATGATCCTTCTACCGTTCCTTTAACGGTAAGCACACCAGCATGGGCTACCATTTCTGCCGTAATTGGGGCCCACACGACATCCGCGAGTCCTGTCGTTCCGTCGTTGTAGACGGCTTCAACCTGTGCGGGAAGTACGGGGATTACGCCTTGGTTCGTATCTACGGCAACCGATTTATAATCCACGATTTTCTTCTCGAACGCTCCTCTTGCCGCGAATACTTCAAACTCTGCCAGTCCGCATTCTGCACCGCTTGGATTGGTGTATTTATTTTCCGGATCGATGGTAAACTTTATCCAGCTTGTCTTTATCGGAGTATCGAATGTCACGATGTTATCCGGTTGATCTTGCCATTTAATACCCGTTACCTTTTGGCTTCCGCCCTCCCACTCAAGGAGTCCTTCAACAATTTGGTTAACATCGTGTCCTCTATCAACCAGATTAATATGGCTAATTTCCATAGGACCAGAGAATTGAAGTTTTATCCATGGGTTTTTATCTGCAACTTTCGCTGCCCATGTAGTACCTTTATTACCGTCAATCGCCTTGATTCCCAAATAGCGATCGTCCTGATCATTTCCATTAGGGACGCCGTTTCTGTCTCTTACGGAAGATACAGATACACTGGCGATGTCGGCTATATTTCCGCCTAAAGCAGTAATGGTTTGCTGATTTGACTCCACAGTCACTCCATCCAGCGTTACTCTTGCTTTCACGGTCGATTGGAACGTTTTGTTAACAGCTCCTTTCACCACAATCGTATTGCTACCTGGAACAACTTCCAATCTCGAATCACTAAACAGATATTCGACTACAGCTCTTGATAAATCACCTTTTTCTCCCGTGTCTAATAAACCTTCAATAGCAGCAATGATCGGTTCGTTAGCCTTAATTGTCGTCTTATTCAGCGTAACGCTGACTTTGTCCAAATAAGAATCCATATACAGATGTCCTGACTTATCAACGAATAAATATGCCAGTTTCTCCAATGAGCGTCCGCCAATCATTACCTTAATCTTCAGTTTGGCCATGCCTTCGGAAACAGCCGTTATCAGGTTGGAATGATCTACCGCAATGACATCCTGATTTTCGCTTGTCACCACAACCTCGATATTTTCATTGATTTGCTCGCCCGCGCCAGTATAAGCTTTAATGTCAAATTTACCTGTCTTCGCGTCTACTGATTTGAACTCGTATTCGAAGCTATCGAACAAATTAGACTTATCGATTCCGTTCACAGCTACTTCTAGCAAATCCATCGTCGATCCGTTCGAGCCGCCCTCAAATACGATTTTGACATATTGCGCCGAAGTGTTTACTGGATATTGATTATAGAATCCAAAATATGCATTCCCCGTCGGACCAGTAACAGTGCTGACATCGTTCCAAGCCGTACCATCCTCGCTCGTTTGAATTTTAATCGATTTCGGCGTATTGATATATTTTTGATTTAACGAATTAAAGTTGATATTGATGTTTGCAATTTCGGACTTGGTTGGCAGCTTAAATTGAATCCATGCCTTTTCTTCTGCCGCAACGGACCATTTTGCTTGATCAAAATGAATGCCGTCGATAGCTGTGCCATTCACTAAATGTTCTACCTCTGCTTGATTATGGCTCGCTGTAATCTCGGCAGACTTCGAAAGATTGGTGTAAGGACGCACATCCATGAAAACTTTATTGGTCGTAAACGTCTTCCCGTCTAACGTGACATCTGCCCACACAACGCCTCTCGTCAGTTGATCGACATACGGCGTGATCATTACATTTTTATTGAAAGTAAAGGTACTAACTTCTTTGATGGCAACTGGCTTATTTTTGTCCCCCGCCTGCAAATCTACGATGCCGCCGTGCCACACAATTTGCGTCGCATCCAATCCGATGGCTCCGCCTTTCGCTGACCTGCCCTCAATCTGATAGCGGAGTGTGTCTAATGTGTTGAATTCACCGTATGCCTCCTTGCCATTGACATGCAAAGTTGCCCCGATCATGCTTTCGCCGACATGAATTTTGCCGTCACTTGCAGTTACCTTCAATGTATCCTGTTTCGTCACTCCCTCATAAGTGCCGCTTACAGTGATGCTCGTCGTTCCGTTCGATACTGCAGTTACGATTCCGTTATTATCGACTGCCGCTATGTCAGCATTCCCGCTATCGTAAGTTAAACCGGAAAGCTTGGCTTTCAGCGCTGAGAAGGTCATATATCCTTCCGCGTTAATTTGCAGTGACGAAGGTGATAACTGCTCGCCCGTCGCTTTGACATTCGTAAGCGTATATTTGCGAGCGGAATTGTCCGTTACAATCTTAATGATCGTATCGACCGGATCCTCCGAAACGTTGGCAAGATCGATTGTTAGGCTGTCCCCATTTTGTGTATACGACTGGATCGGACTATTCTCGTTTAACCAAGTTACCGATGTTACGTTATCTTTGATCGGACCAATGGTCATGGATCTTCCGGCTATCTCATCGAATCCTTTTTTACTGTCAGGATCTTTCATAATATGAAGATAGATATTGTTATCTCTAGAGGTTGCATATCCCCATTGCGGGCCTGTTGTACTATTGGGATGTGCAAACTTATCATAGTTTCCTTTTCCATCGTCTTCGTAACCGTAGCCGCTAAGGAAATAGGGCATTGTACCTGTCGTTGATTCGTGTCTTTCCGGCTTGCCCTCAGGCGCGAACCAGCTTGCAAGCCCTTCGCGAACATCGATAAACTCCTGAATGGATTTTGGATATCTTGTGGCAACGTCTTCTGGAGAATCCCAGTTTGTTCCGCGGCTCATAAGCGGCATTTGGTCGTTGTTATCCACATAGCCCCTGCCGGTGTTCATGATCATTTCTTTCGCGACCTGACGGTAATCATCGCGTTTTTCATAGTAAGGCGTATAGTTGTTCTTGGTGTGAACAGACTTCCATGGTTCCATTGTGGTACGTTTTACAAGATGATTTGCTCCCGTATTCGCATAAATATGACTTGCTTCGGCGGTTCTTAAGTCCGGGTCGCCGAACTCTTCGCCCCATGCATTGGAGTTAACGATAATTTCATCGCTGTAATTGCGTATATTACTGTACATCACGTCATAATTAGCACTGCGCATTGCCTGCGGACCATCAAAATAAAGGTAAGCTGGATCATACCGCAAAATGAGGTCCTCCACGTTCTGCATAAACACATCCGTAGAAAAATGTTGTAAGCCTCCGCCTTCGGTTGCGTAATAGATGCCGAATTTCATGTCATTACGTTTTACGGCTTCTTCAAACTGTTTTAATCCATCTACTACTTTACCATTTGCATCTTTTGGGTAATATTTATGCCGGTCATGCTGCGGGTCCGCAAATTTGGACGGCCAATAATAATTTTGTTGCAACGCTTCAACCGAGACGAGTGAATGTCCCTGACGTCTGGCTCTCTCTGCCCATAAATCAACGGAGTAATTGGAGTCGACAAAATAGCCGTAAGTGACAATCGTATGACTTAACGCGCCAACCCTGCCCTCTTCAAACCATTTATTGGGGCGTTCCTTTACTGTAATGGTCATATCCTTACTAACTTTATTCCCTTCAAGATCCTTTACTTGTACAGTAAAGTTATAATCACCTGGTTTAGTGTTAATATCGATGATACCCTTACTGCTAGTTAAATCGACATTTCCATTCACTAATCCATCTGCAATGGTTCCATCTGCATTTAATTCCAAGCCGTCAGGCAGTTTGCCGGCTACGATCGTCCACGTATAACCTGGTTTCCCACCGCTCGCCATAAATTGAAATGCCGATGCCGCGACGCCGTGCTGCTTAGCGGAAGTCGATTTATTCCATACATAAGGCCATTCCTTGTAACCAATCGGCATATTATGAGTTGGAAGTGCGGCTTCCAACTCATCCTCGGTTGAAAGGCCTTGCGTGACAATTTTTAAAGATTCAGCTTCGCCTTCGACCGATTGGATTAGTCCGCTTATTTTATTTCCGTTTTGATCCGCGACTCGGCCATAAAACCCGAGATAGGCCACGTGCTGATCTTTCCCAACTGGAACATTGCTCGCATTCACATCTTCTGTATAGGTATGTTTGATTTGAATCATCAGTTTATTCCAACCCTGTTTCAATTGGATCGCTTGTTTTGTCAAATCCTTCTGCACTTCCACCGGGGTGGTCGGCGTGGTGACGCATGCATCGTTTACATAGAGCCGATACGAACCGCTGGCGCCTACATTAAAATAGGCTTGTTGTTCAGTCGGACTATAAACATAGGAGTGGGCGTACACATATTTGTTTCTCGTATCGACACCTTTTTTGACCGTAAAGTAACCGTATAAATCTTGATAATCATCGTAGTTGCGGTTATAAATGCGATCATCGAAATATTCCCATTTATTATTTTCACTTGCTGAGCCTAACGAATCTCCAACTTTGGGAGCGATTACAGAATTTCCCGTACCGGATTCATTCTTAGGCTTGTTATAGATCTCTATTTCCGAAATACCAGTTATCGAAGGATAAGGCGTACGTCCTTTGTCGACTTCAACCTTTAATTCGACTACATTCTTTAACGCAGTCTGCATCGCATATACGGTCGGTTCCGACGAACTGGAAGACGTGCTGTCAATCTTTCCGGATTCTATTTTGCTACCGTCTTCAAGAGTGAAAGTAAGATGATACCAATTGTTGACGTGACGCGAGTCACCCCATTGCGTTAGTTTAACTTCGTTGATTGTAATCGGTTTGCTCCACTTCAAATTGACCCACGGATTAGAATCGTTTTCTGTGACCCACTGATTTTTTGTGCTTCCGTCAACCAAATTGGAGGCAGGATTCGTTGCAAGAGCTGCGGATGCCGTAATTTCCGATGCTTGCGGCGCTAAATTTACGATTTCCCCCGTTTCGCATGCATAGATTTGATCCGCTACGGGCGAATCGAAAGGACCGGAGACCAGCCACGAGTTTATAAACGGAGCTTTCCCCGCCGTTTGCTGCGCGTATACGTTCGTGCCCAGAAAGCCAAACGAAAATGATGTAAAGATTACTGCAGTGGCCAATGCAAGGGAAGTCGTTTTTTTGATTTTTTTTATCAACAATGCTATTCCTCCTCTTTTGTCATTTCCTGGCGTTTTTCACATCTGTCTACTCGCCGTGATCTACGGTAACGAAATTTTTCGTATGTGCCCTCCTTTTTCTTTTTGCTAATAATGAAACTTACCAACTACAGTAGATCTCAATTCTAAATTAGTGGAACTATGAGATTATGAATACACAAAAATGTATGACTTCCTCTCATAATTGACTTTTTGGGATTCTTCAAAAAATATGCATTTCTCCAATTAATCACTCTCAACTTAGAGTGACGTCTTTTTACAACAACGAACGATTATAAGCAAAACAAAACGGCCTCAGTCCAGTGGAATACAGGACCAAGGCCGCCTAATTATTTTTATTATTTGTACTGTCTACTTGACGGGGTGCAGTTCACTATTCTTTAATTCATTGATATAATCAGACATCAAAATAACTCGGCTTTCCAAACGCGATTTTTCTGCGGCAAAAGCAATCAGATGACTCTTTACAGAGGCATCTGCACCTGTAAGCCCTTCTTCCTTCCCATCACTTCGAACAAGACGTACGAAATCTCTCATTATACCTGTGTCGCCGCCGCCATGACCCGCCAAATCCGTTTCCAGATTGATGGTCTCTGTTTCCCTAGTAACGAAGCTCGTCACTTCAATGACATTCTTCTCCATATCGCCTCTGATCTGACCATGAGTGCCCATTAGCTTCACCGAGCGCCCGCCTTCATACGTAAAGGCGCTCATGGTGAACGCAACCGTTACTTCATTTGCAAATTCCATGTTCACTACCTGATGATCGACCACGTTGTTATCGCAATGATACACGCATCTTCCATAAGGCCCATCCTTCAGTGCTCGAAGCACACCCTCGTCACTTGTGTCGTTGCTAACAACAGTACGAAGCACTTCACCCACCCAATCATCTCGTTCAATATACATTTTAGGTGCATAATAAGGGCAGCTGTCCTGTACGGGGCATCCGTCCAAGCAGTACTTAGGCGCGCCTTCCGGCGCACTTTCTTTACGGAAATGAGTTAATGAGCCAAAGGATGAAACTTTAGTACAATCTGCATCAACAAGCCATTGTAATATGTCCATGTCATGACAGCTTTTGGCTAGAATCATTGGACTCGAAACTTCTGAATCCCTCCAGTTTCCTCTTACAAAGCTATGTGCTTGGTGACGATGTTCTACGTTTTCCGTATGTTGAATCGAAACGAGTTTTCCAATTTTCCCATCCGTAATAATCTGTTTGATCGTCGAAAAAAAGTCCGTATATCTCAGTACATGACAAACCGAAAACACCCGATTATATTTCTCGGCATATTCCCCCATAATGAAACATTCTCGTGGATCGGGTGACATCGGCTTTTCCATAAGCACATGGTACCCTTTCTCCAATGCTTTAAGCGCAGGCTCAAAATGCATTTTATCCTGTGTACAAATGAGAATAGCATCGGCCAGCCTCGGTCCTGCAAGCAGATCCTCCCAGCTGGAATAACAATTCTCGTACAGAACATTATGGGCTTGCTGGAATCGTTCCCTTCGCTCAGGATCGCTATCCGCAACGGCAACGAATTGAATGTCCTCTGGGTGTTGTAAGGCATAAGGTGCGTAAGCCCCTGCCCCTCTTTGTCCAGCTCCGATTAATGCTGCAGTAATTTTTTTCAAATCCTACTCTACTCCCTTATCGATTTATACTAATTACTATCAATTTAACTAGATCCATTCGTTTTGAAAATAATAAAAAGATTATATTTCTTCAAAAAGTAACACAATTCGACTACTATTTATTAACTTTTCTCTGAATTCAACCAATATGTTGATAAAACTAGCAAAACTTGAACAAAGCGGAACGCCTTCCATACCGCAGATTATGTTGTCCTGCGGTTTTTCGGTACGATGCACACGCACGATAAAAAGGGGAAGGCATTACACCTTCCCCCAATTTGGAGTTAACCTAATATCAATCTAGCAATAGCAGCAAGATCAACAATGTCTATTTTACCGTCATTATTCATATCTGCTTGCGGATTCCAGACCGAATCAGTAGAAGTCGTTCCATAACTAGCTGCGATTAGCGCGAGATCACTAATGCTGAATTTACCATCTCTATTCAAGTCGCCAGCTGCTGGTACATTCACAGAAGCTACAAATGCTTTTAACGCTTCCTCTAATTGTTCGATCGCTTGATCTACTTGCTCCTGAGTAGCCCCGCCTTGACCCGCTAATGTTTTAGCGTTATCAATCGCCGCTTGCAAGATCGCTTTCTTACCCACTGGGTACATGCCAATTCCAGTTCCTTCTACCGCTGCATCATGCGATGCTTGCACGCTTGTAATCAGTGCTTGTAGTACCGATTTATCCACGGCAATAATTTGAATCGTGTATGCTTCACCATTGTTGACAGTTATTTCGTTCCCGTTTGCACCCGCGACAGCTACGTCACTCAAGTAAACGGAGCTCGTTACATTTTGTCCGACTGCTTTGGCCTTGAAGTGCAGCTTCAAAACATTTGTCGTGTCCGTTATCGCGCTTCCCGCCTCAGTGCTTGCCATAAGAATTCGTACTTGACCTAGTCCCTCTTTTTGTCCGATGACCGAGAATCCACTTTTCAGAGCATCCACAGAAAGGATTTCTAGTTGGGTTGGGTCATAATGGATTGTTTGATCCAGCGCATACACGCTCTCGGTGACACTACTCAAAGCGTAAGTCACATCAAAAGATTGGCCAGCAATAACGCTAGCGTCTCCCGTAGCAGTTAGGTTTGGATTTCCGTTCTTTATTTCTTTGTTAAATTGTGCCGTAATCGTAACATCCAGCGACGGCATTTGGAATGTGTAAGTACCGTCACCCTTTGCCGTGATCGGATATACGATGTTGCCCGCTCCTGTAACCGTCAAAGTAGCTTCGTCAAGCTGAAAGCCTGAATAGGCCTGAGGGTAAATAGTCACAGTGTCGCCGCTGTGCGCCCTTGAATAGTTAAGACTTGTGCTTGTAGCAATATCACCGTTTGCAGATTGCACAACATTAATATCGTTTGTTGCATTCAAGGTTATTGCGTTTCCGATAGGTGTGAAATTATTGTCTTTGGTAACCTGTTGCAAGGTCCATTGCTGATCCGGTACAACCTCAGTCAGCTTCCACGCCTTCCCGTTAGACCAAGCTTTTCTCATATCAGCCTGCACTTCAGAAGTGAATTCACCACCTACAACAAACGCCCCATGTTTTATCGCATTGTTCCAAAGCTTGATTTCCTTTGCCATGTAAGGTCTTTGTTTAAATGTGTTTGCAGTAACATACCAACCGGTTCCAGCATCCCAACCCGCTTTCATAGCAAGGTTCATAAGCAGGTTAGGCTCGTCGGAAGCTCCATGACCTCCGTGGGTGTATGTCCAGCCAATCATTTTCGGGAAAAAATTCTGACCGTAGAACTCCAAATAATTATTAATGAGATTAATCGGTGTATCGGATTCTCCCCAGCTAATTCTTGATGTCACATTCCATAAATTTGAGCCCATATCACTTGCTTCAGTAATAAATCCGTCTTTATTGGCTGCATTTATTCCATTATAAACGGAGATAGGAAATGCGCCGAAATTAAGAGCACCGTAAGTGGTCATTTTGGTTGCCTCAAGTGCATCATAGGACATTGCATGGACACCTAAGTTATTAAATATATCTGCCATACGGCCAGTCATCTGCTTATTCAATTCTATATCCGCGATATATCTGTCATAATAGAAGAAAAGCAGCTTAGCAGAAGTTCCTTCATCATGAGCGCTTACCGTAGTTCCACGATAACCGCGCACAACACCTGTCAATTGCCATTCGTTGTCGCTCACTTTAGTAGAGCCGCTAAAAGCAATTATTTCATTGTCGATAAGAACGCTGTTTGAGCCTGCTGCGCCGACAAAATCAGGTGAGAATTCCTTACCGTTATCGATATATACGGTAGTGTCGGTATCTGACATCGCTCTTGTCAGATTCGCAATGCCCGCACTTGCAAGCCCGGCATTAGCAAGGGGATTCATGTATGTCCGATCGCCAGGGGAAATCTCGTTCGATAAAGTATGAACGCCCACCTTAATGCCGTAGCTTGCCGCGATGTCTACCATTTGTTTTGCCGCCGCATCGGAACCGCCGAAGTTGCCGTTAAACTGGTATCCACCGTCTGTAATCCATGGACCTGACGCGCCGTATTGCCCGTAGATGTAATTAATACCTGAATCGAGGGCCATCTTGGAGTCATTGTCAATATTATTGTACATATTATCGGTAAATACTAGGAAATCCTGTGCTGTTTCTAGAGAGGTCTTTTGCCACTCACCGTTAATCGTTGGGTGCGGCAAGCCTTCATTTACCTCTATGTTGGATAAAACGTTTAAAATATTGGGAGTTCTTGTCCCATACAAGGCAATAGAAGAGCCTATTATGCTCGCATCGCCCGCGTAATCACCAGTAAGCGCGGGAATGGTGCGCGTAGGTGAAGCGGCATTCCATTCCTGAACCTTACGCTTGGTTGGCTTCGTATAATCCCAGGTGTATGCCTGCAACGCACTGCCCCATGTGTTGAAAGCAGCTGCGATATTATTAAAACCTCTTGTATTAAGAGGATGCGGGTATCCGTTAACGTTCGGAAGATCCGATGGGTAGCTTAAATTGTTATACTCAACCGGCCAACCGCCGATGGTCTTATTGTTCAAGCTATGAATTCCGAGTCCGAAATTGTCGTTGTAAGCAACACCTGCAACCTGACCACCTGATTTTATGTCAACCTTGATGGGACCCCATAATACTGCCTGCGCCGACAATTCCGACGGTAATTTCAAATCTGTCAGTGTAAAGGTGGTATAGCCGCCTTTTTCCTCAACATTTACGGTTGCCTTGCCCTTTATAGAAGCAAAATCAAAGGTTAATTTCCCGCTCCCTTTTGTATAATGTACCGCAGTTGGATAATGCGGAGCATAGTTCACAATTAGGGACATCAGATAAGACGTCTTGCCGTCTGGACTAGTTGTAGCATAGTCGGTACCATCAAGAGTGTTGATAAGGTTCGTAATCTGACCAGCGCTGTTTAGCACAATATTCAACAAACCTGCTGGAATTACAGAAGCATCTGCACTTGGCACAGGTACCCATATCGCTGTCAGAATGATTTCACTTGTAATCGGAGTGGAAAAATCAAAAGGTACACCATTTAGCTCCCATCCCACCAAAACCATACCATCTCTTATCAGACCTTCAGGAGGGGTCACCCTATCTCCTTCCGTGACCTCTACAGTTATTGGTTCCGCATTCTCGCCGGAAGAAAATTTAACGGTATATACTGAAACGGCTTTCCAATTAGCCACAAGCTTCATGTCACCTGTTACCGGCTGTAGGAAATCCCAAGCTGTTCCGCCGACAACATCCACTGTCCACTTGTCAAAAACTTGACCCAATGTTTGGGAAACAGGGTCGCTCGGCTTTGTTAATACAGTATCGTTGATCGCTTTTACAGTAGTTGAAGGGTTGATTCCGTCATTATAATCATAGGTGATGGTGTTCATGTAGTACGCCTGTAACTGCACCATCTGCGGAATGTTATTGTTGGAGAGTTCGCCGGTCATACCTCCAACCCACCATCTGATGTAACGTGCAGTTGTCGGTTCAAATTCAATCTGATGACCTCCAGCAGTTGTATCCTCCTGATATTCGGCGTCATTTCCGGCCGAAACACCCGTGATGCTCTCGTTTACAAGAGTGCCGTTTGCAAATGTCTTGTTCGAGTCCTTTGGGTCCTGATGAGCGACATTGTTGACATCCTGATTGAATACGTTAACCCAGTTGCTGCCGTCTGTCGAAAGCTGAACAATCTGGTTATGATACGTTCTTAATCCTGATGCAGGGTGATTGCGAAAATAATTCCAAATTTTAACAACATTCATCATCTTTTCTGTTCCTAAATCGATGAGAAGATAACTGGAGGCAGTATTACCGGGAGTTCCGGGAGTACCATTTGCGCCCGGTGCAACCCATAAATCTGTATTCAATGTGCCGCTTGTTATGTTTTTGAGTGAAAAGGGGGCACCTCCCCACCAATTACCAGAGCTCTGGCCGCTTGAATCATACTTGGACCCCGTTACGTTGGCGTTATGTGCAAGATTTCCCTTCGGGGTACCTGTTACCTCCGCTGCAGCAACATATGGTGTAGGCGTTAGTGTTACGACCAAATAACATAATGCAAGAATCATGGATAAGAGTCTTCGTTTGGTTTTCATCACCGATACACTCCTTTGCGATTTATATTTTAAAACGCTTACATTCTTTGTCACACATGCAGTCGTATTTCCATTAACGCCGGCTTGATTATGAAGCTAGAAATCCGGTGTACGCTATAAAGACATACACCGGACTTCACTATGGAATGTGAGATTAATTGTTTCTCCAAGCGTCATATTGGGCTTGTTTTTCTTTGATGATGTCATCTACGCCAGCAGTTTTCAAACGCTCGAGAAATTTAGGCACGGCTGTAGTCGGGTCAATTGAACCAGAACTGATAGCTGGAACCATCTCAGTCATAACGGAAGAAACGTTAGCAATTTGCGTTTTTACAGGAGTCGGGTCAAATACAAAGCCTGACAATGGCGAAACATCTGCTGTTTTATCATTTTCAAAAACGATTGACTGTGCTTTTCTCTTCATCTCACCAGCTGCATTTTCGGCATGATCAGCACGGTTGAACGTTGGGCTGAAGGATTGACCGATTTGCCATTCATTCCAGTTGAAATTGTATTTGCCTTCAATTTGAGTGAAGTCACCTTTTTCGTTGTAGGTGTAGTCAACGTCTTTTTCACCTAATGTAATCAGTTTGTACAGATCGTCATCAGTGTTTAGCAGCTCAATTAACTGCAAAGCTTTTTCAATGTTTTTTGAACCTGAATTGATAGCAATAGCTGCATTGGAGGCAGCTCCAGCTGCAATCAATGTACGAGTAGTCGATACGGATTGAGCAGGTGCATTTTTGTATTCTGTCATTGACATAGCAAGCTCTTGACCTGGAAGATCGATGCTATCAGGCCAGCCATAGTTCGCTGCAAAGATAAATTTCCCAGCTTTACGATCAGGAGTCGTATCTTTTACCGTTGCACCATCTTTGCGCACATAACCTTTATTGTACCAGTCACGCATAATTTCTGCGTATTTGGCGAACTCAGGCGTTTCAAACTGGTTGATAACTTTGTCCGATTCATTAAGATTGATCCATCCAGGAATTAGCAAATCACCTACAGGCTCCATATCCCAGTAAAGCGGCTCATTGGCAAATAAGCTATTAACAGAGCTAGTTTCAAATCCAATCATATCAGGATGCTTAGCTAGCGCTTCACCAAGGAATGGTCCTACCATTTCGAGAGCTTCAATTGTTGGCTTGCCTTTTACAGCTTTCCAGTCAAACCCCGTTTCTTTAAGAATATCATCGCGGAAGATAAAGCCATTGCGCTTGGCAACGCCCCATTGCTGATAATTGACAACGGCATAAATACGATCGTCTACTTTCACACCATCCCATAGTCCTTGAGGGATACGGGAAAACGTTTCAGGCGCATGTACAGGAAGAAGGTCAGTTAAATCTGCATAGGCTCCTTTCGCAGCATTTCCAAAGAAATTAATTCCACCCCAGAATGCTGTGAAAGCAAGATCCCAATCGTCGCCAGAATTGATCATCAGATTCATTTTATCTGCATAAGTACTGCCGTCTACAAGAACCATATTCAATTTGGCATTGATTTTTTCACCAATAATTTCGTTAGCTTTCTTCATGACACGGTCAAAATCATTGACAGGGCCGTTCATCATATAAAAGTTAAGTTCAACGAGTTCTTCTTTTTCTTTTTCCTTTTCTTTTTCTGCATTTTTAGTATCAGCTGGTGGAGCCGTAGGATCGCCATTAGCGTTTGGTGTAGCCTTCGTGCAGCCAGACAGGATCATCGTGAGAAGCAGAGTTAAGCTGATCAACATCATAGAAAATTTTTTCATTGTTCTCCCCCTAAATTTTCAATTTTATTTTCACCTAGATTTCTGTAAAATCACTCTTTTACAGCACCTATTGTTAAGCCTTTTTCAAAATACTTTTGTAGAAAAGGATATAGTAATATAATCGGACCGATGGCAAGTACACAGGTAGCCATCCGTGCTCCTTCACTAGGAAGCATGCCGATAGCGGCTTCCATAGATTTTGAGGCTGCTGCATTGGCTTGTAAATAGCCAATATTGTTCATTAAAGATTGCAGCAAATATTGTAAGGTGTGCAACTTCGGCGATTCGATGTACAATGAAGCGGTCATCCAGTCATTCCAGTAGGAAATCGCTGTGAACAGACCGATAGTCGCTAGTGACGGTTTAGAAAGCGGAAGTGCAATACTGAAAAAAGTACGAATTTCACCTGAGCCGTCTATGCGTGCAGACTCGAACAAGGAATTCGGAATCGATCGGAAAAAGTTTTTCATGATCAGCACGTTAATTGCTGACACAAGGTAGACGACAATGAGTACCCAGATCGTATTCTTAAGATGCAGATATCGCGTGATTAAAATGTACTGTGGAACAAGTCCGCCATTGAACAGCACCGGAATATACACGAACAAAGTGAGTGCATTGCGAAATGTAACTTCTGGACGCGTCAACGAATACGACAGCATGGAAGTAACAAACAAATGCAGCAGTGTACCGACAGCGGTTACAAAGAAAGTAACGGCGTATGCATTCGCAATCGAGCCTGCTCCGCTAAATACATATCGATAAGATGCAGTATCGAACACTTTGGGCCAAAAATGATATCCGTCAATCATAAGCGACTTTTCAGCTGTAAACGATATCGATACAACCAATAGCAGCGGAATGATACAGGCTAGTGCTGATACAATGAAAATGAGATGAATCACAACTTTTGACACGTGAAAATTTCTTGCTAAAATGAAAATCCCTCCCTTTCTCTACGCTGATCGATTAAAACAAGGCGCTGTCGGGGTCTGTTTTTTTAATAATATAGTTAGAAACCAGGACAAGAACGAAGCCAACTACTGCCTGATATAAACCAATTGCAGACGACATGCCGTAGTCGTTCAGCTTTTTCAGCGAGCGGAATACAAGGGTGTCGATAACATCTGTTGCTGCATATAGTGCCCCTGAATCATTGGAAAGGGTATAGAATCCGTTCCAGTCTCCTAATCCGCCATTGAACAGCTTGCCAACCCATAGCAGAGAGAGAACAATAATAATCGGTTTCAGAAGCGGCAGTGTAACATATTTGACTTGCTGCCACTTCGAAGCGCCATCCAATTGGGCAGCTTCATAATAATCAGTATTAATCCCTGCGATCGCTGCTACATACAATACGGAATAGTAACCGATATTTTTCCACAGATAGGCAAAGGGAATGATAAAGCGCCAATAGAAAGGCTCACTGTACCAGTAAACGGCATCTCCACCATTTGAAGAAATGAGATTGTTGACGATGCCTCGGTCTACACTGAGCATGCCGAACACAATATACTGGACTACAATCCATGAAAGGAAGACTGGCAGCAATATCGAACCTTTATAGGTGGCGGAGAGAAATTTATTTTTTACTTCGCTTAATAGAATAGCCAATACAAGTGCACCGAGGGTAACGGCAACCATTTCTATGATATTGTAGAAAAGTGTATTGAACGTAACAATTCTCGCTGTTTCGGATTTAAAGAAAAATTCGAAGTTTTTGAACAGCGGATCCATCCAGGGACTTCCCAATATCCCATTACGAGGGTTGTAATCTTTGAAGGCAATCATAGCACCGCCCATTGGGATATAACACATGACGGCAATAAATAGTAGACCGGGTGACATCATTAGATAGAATGGAAATTGTTTACGTACGCTGCGCAATGTTCTGTTATGAATTGGTTTTGCAATTGGTTTTGCAATTAGTTTCATTTAGTTCACCCCTCTCCTTGCATGAAATGTATTTCTACTTTTAGTGTAGTTAGAGGGAGGGGCTTCCTCAACAAACAAAACCATCATTCTCTTAGTTTTTCGACACAAGCCATCTCTAAAAACTAATGAAATCTATAAAGAGTTATTAATCGGTGACGCTATATGGATTATCATGCTATTATGATAACGATTATAAATACATAGAAAATCGAAGTCGTATGAACTAGGGGGTCACTATGAAGCTACCGAGGGTAATAAAAAAAAGCAGTACGAGCTTTCTGCGCAAATCGTTTTTCTCCTTTCTGATTATTACGATCCTCATCACTGTGTTGCTTACTGTTTTCTTGACCATTACTTATTTGCGCACGAGTATTTCAATGATTAACCGCTTCAATCATGAGCTGATTGAGCATTACAATTATAGTATTACCTACCTAGATGAGACTGCAAAGAAATTAGGAAATGCGCTGTACAGCGACAAAGATATTATCCAATTTATTAATATGAAGAAAAATGATGAGCTCGTGGCGATTTCGGCAAGCAAGGTCATTGACAAGCACTTTCTGACACTAAAAGATATCGAAAGCGTTTATCTTTTCAATGCGGGGGCGGATTTGTTCTATTCTTCAAGGAGTGGCGAACGCCAATCAGCATCTACATTCTCAGATCAGGCGATTGTAGCGTTGCTAACCGATAAAAATTTTGTAGCTGAGTATCGTGGCCGACCTATTGTGACATCTATAGATGAAGAAACGCAATCGGCTGGTACATGCTCCTATATATTATTCGAACCGGGAGAGACTTCAACTGGCTTGAAAAATGCTATTGTCGTCAACATCCGCACGAAAGCGCTTACAGATTCTATTCAAGCCATCAATGGCAATGGCCCTGAAACAAAATCGTCTTTTTTAGTCGTTGATTCGAATGGCTCTATTCTAAGTAAGACGCTCACGCCAGAGCTTGAACATAATAGGAGTGAAACACGCGCATTAAGCCAGCAAGCGCATGAACTCGATAGGAGCAATAATCAGATACGAGAAATAGGTGGAATCAGCTATCTTGTATCAAGCAGTAAAAGTAATGCAAACAACTGGTACATCATGGGCGTTACCCCTGTAAAAGAAACTTTTAAAGATGTAATTAAGGCATCATTTGTGTCTGCGGGTATCGTAGTTGTTGTATTCATAATTTGTGCAGTAATTTGTTTGTATTTGGCTCGGAGATTGAACTATCCGATTCAAACGATTACGAAAATTATGAACGGCGAAGCTCCCGAAAAAAACGATGCCGTCGTTTCGAGAATGGAAGAATTTCAATTTATTTTGTCTGTATTCGAATCTATGAAGGAGAAAAATCAACAGCTTGATAAAATAATTCATGAAGCAGGTTATGCTGTCAAACAAGATTTTCTCAATGCATTATTAAGTGATAGTACCACACACCCCATAGACAAAGTGCTCGAGAAACTGCATGACATCAATCTGGATTATATCGCCACCAGTCAGCTGTGCATGTGTCTCATAAAAATCGATAATTACAGCCAATTTGTATCTATGAACAGCCAGAAGGAACGATGGGCGCTACGTTATGCTATTGTGAATATCGCAACAGAACTGGCAGAGGAATATGGTGTGTGCGAAATCTTCAGCAGTGAACCCGATAAATTCGTAGTGCTTATGGATTGTTCCACAGTAACCCAATATAAAGTGCTGCAGGAGAAAATAGAGCGTTATTTGTGCGAGGTGCAAAGTAATACACTTAAATATATCCGTATTTCTTTATCAATGGCGTACAGCACGATGTTTCGAGGGCTCGAGCATTTGCCTAGCATGTACAATAATATGAAGGGCTCCATTCTGTTGAAGATGCGCTACGGACATGGCAGTATTATTACTCCATACATGATGGATGAAATCAACACGGATAATTTTCACATACCCGTCAAGAAAGAGGAGCAGCTGGTTGAGAAAGTGGTCGAGGGCAATTATGAATCTGCTGCTGCAATCTATCAAACAATCAGCCCCATGTTATATCAATACTCGTACGATGAAATTTTGTATTGCATTGTTCATTTGATTTACAGCATTTACTCCAGTGTTTTAAGCAAGATGCCTGCTGTAAAGGATAGTCAGGATTTAACGCTACAGGAGTTTTTGCGCGGGATACAAAATGCAGAGGTGAGTACAGATATAGACAGCGTGATGGATTCGTTTTTACAGAAGCTATGCTATAAGGTAGCCGTCCTTAGGAATACAGCCAATAGTAATGACCAGCTGGTACAACGCATTATCGGAATTGTCGAGCAGGAATATTCCAACACAGAATTATGCCTCAGCTCTATCGCCGAAAAACTACGGCTATCATCGAACTATGTCGGCCATATATTCAAAACAGCACATGGGCAGTCTATTGCGCAGTATATTTTCGACTCGCGAATGCAAAAGCTGGACGAATATATGCGCAATACGCAACTGCCTTTAACATCCATTATCGACAAGGTGGGACTAGAGAGAAATAATTATTTTTACACGCGATTTAAAAAGCATTTTGGTATGTCCTTGAGTGAATACAGACTGCAGCTGGGGCAAGAAATAGATCATGAAAATGATATGTCAGTTCAATATTAGCTTGTTATTGTTTTAATACCTCACCACAACCATTAAAAAAATGATCAAACTGAGCGCCATACAGCCGGCGAACTTGTAATTCGGTGCGGCTATCTCAAACACTGATTTCTTTAGTAAACCGGACAGCAAGTTGTTTACAGCCGAAGCCGGCGAGATGGGATTAGACAAAGCCCAGCTTCCAAGCAGCAGCACCGCAAAATAAGTAGGGCTGATTTGCACGCTCACGGGATCAATGGCTCCAGCAAGCATAGTCACTGGCACGATTGGATGGAGACCAATTAATGAAGTGCTTGCAATCAAAAGAACGGTTAATATCGTGAATGTGAAGGAAATCGGCATTGGAACAAAGTCAAGCAAATTCGGAACCTTTGTGCCGAAGTTCGTAATCCCAATTGAGCCACTGAAAAAGCCGGCGGCCAGAAAAAGCGTGATCTCTTTCTGCAAAGCCGGCAAAGTGGTTGTTACATGATTTTTAATTCCTTCTCTGTATATGGTCATGGTCCCCTTTATAAGGCACCATAACAAAGGGAAAGCTACTGCAGCCATACAGATTAATAAGACCATTGGCAGCTTAATCATACGTTCCATGGTTAAGATAACAATAATGGCGCCTATTAAATACATTCCGAGTCCCACAGGAAAATTCGAGTTCTCCTTTTTGTCTACCGCCTCTTCAAATTCATCTAGACTAGCGTCACGCAATTCCCGAAAATCGACTGCCCAGCTTATACCGAGGCTAAGAATGGCCAATCCAAGCATATAGGGCAGAACGGTCGACCAGGACAGTCCTAAAGTTGAAGTCACAAGTGTCATGGCAGCGAAATAAGGTGACCAGAGAATCGCTCCCGCAAAACCTCGGTTGAGCGCATTTGCAAGCAAACGGCTCATACCGGGCTGCGGTTTAATAAAGACCATTTGATATACAACCGGTATCGAACCCACATTGATAAATACGCCCATGATTTGAGTGAGCAGCTGCGTTCCCAAGAATAGAGTGGTCTTGCTGTGCAGGTTAGCTTCGTAAAACCTCTTCAAGGTCTTAACGTATTCAGGAATACGAACTGGAATCCCGAACAACGGGGCGAATAGGAAAAGCGTTACAATGGTCACGTTTATTCCAGCCGACTCGAACCAAATCCTAGCATCTGCTTTCTGAAGCGCAAGAAGGACAACGCCTACAGTCACAAAGAAAATCGTGAGCCAAAACGTCATTCCCTTCAGTTTTGGCAACAGTAAGACGATTGCAGCAAACACCAATCCACCGAGCAGAAAGACCAGCATCTCAAGCTGCACCACTTGCAACGCAATATACACAGCGGCAATGGAGAATATTATCGTCCTCTCCGCCGCCGTCTTAAATGCGGATGTCATCCGATCCGCCCTCTTTCATTTCATCTTAATTAAATTGCCAGCAGCTTAAGCTTAGGTTACCGTATTGGTAGCTGCGGTGAAGTAGTTTCGCGTCACGGTTGACGTCACCTGCTCCCATGGCGAGAAGAAGCGGAATGAAGTGTTCACTCGTCGGTACGGCCTCTTGGGCATGGGGAGCAAGCTCATGGTATTGAAACAGGGCTTCGGTATCCCATGACTCCAGCTTACTTTGAATCCAGTTGTCGAATTGTTCCCCCCACTCGTCAATTCCCTCCGACCGCCAGTTCAATTTTCTTAAATTATGAACGGTCCCACCGCTTCCGATGATAAGAACATCCTGCTCGCGAAGTTCCGCTAATGCCTTGCCGATTTGATACTGCCGTTCATTAGATAGATAACGATTTACGGATAGCGCTACGACCGGAATATCTGCATCCGGATACAGTAGTTTTAGAACAGCCCAAGCCCCGTGGTCCAAACCTCTTTTTTCATTCTGAACGTTCTCAACACCATGCTTTGTAAACAAGTTTTGAATCTGATCTACTAACGATCGGTCACTTTGTGCCGGATAAGTCATCTGGTAAAGCTCATCTTGGAACCCGCCAAAATCATAAATGGTTTCATAAGTTTTAGCGGCGCTAACCGTCTGTATCGATTCCTCCCAATGAGCGGAGAAGAGAACAATAGCTTTCGGTCTTGGCGTGTGCTCTTTAAATTGCTTAAGCAACATTGTATATTCGTTATCATCGAGCACGATTGATGGTGCACCGTGCGCGAAAAAATAGGATGGCATCATGTGATCTCACTCCTTATTTATGTTTGATTCGGCATCCTTATTAATCCACTTTATAAAATCAAGCTGGTTCTCTTCAGAAACGCCGTGGTCGGTCGGATATAGTTTGAAAGTTAAACGCTCCGTCTGGTCTTTTAAATAGGCAGCTGTCTCGTGCCCGATACGAACCGGGAACACGGAGTCGAATTCTCCATGCGAGACAAATACGGAAACATCCTTAGCACTTCGAAGTGAATACTCCGTTTTCACAAACTCAGGAATATATCCGTTCAAAGCTACTATTCCCTTTAATTGATCTCCCATTGTAAGTGCAAGCGTCATAGACAGGATAGCACCTTGGCTAAAGCCGAGCAAATAACGTTTATCAGGATCGATTGGATACTCCTCAGTCGCATAATGAATGAATGCTTCGAGATCTTTAACCGCTTGATCATACATCTCTCGAATTGGGTTTCCAAGGCTTTTCAAATCGTAATATTGGAATCCCGCACCCAGCGGCAAATTACCGCGAATCCCAATGATGATGAAATCTTCAGCCAATGGAGCGACCAAACCGAACATATTTCGTTCATTCGATCCTTTGCCGTGGAAGGTGAATATCGTCGGATATTTCTTTCCTTGCTCCAGTTTAACCGGAAAGTGAACGTCATATTGATATTTCGAATTCATCTTAGTTTCCTCCATGATGTAAGTTATTCACTACGCTTGCGCATAATAAAACCGTCAACAGAGAACGGTGATCGATCGGCAACAACCAGATACAACGAGACCAAGATGAATCCAAGATCCAGCTCATAACCAGCCATTTGACCGTTACCAAGAAGTCCAGCCGATAATTTCGCGGTTAAAATTGCACCGATGAGTAGGATGACAAACAATCCTGATACATAACGAGTAAACAACCCCAAGATCAAGAATATACCGCCGATAAGTTCAAGCGCTGCAACAACATAAGCTAAAACTCCCGGGATACCTATCGAACTGAACCAAGCTTCTACATTGCTTATTCCCTGAAACTTATCCACTCCGTGAAATACAAATATAATGCCTAACACCACACGCATGATAATGGAAACAAAAGCTGTTTTAGTCATTCTTTTTTTCCCTCCAAAAATATTAGTAATAAGAATATAATTTCTATATGTGTAATTTAAAACGAATTGCATTGACTTGTCAACATAAATATTGATAATATAAAATTAATTTTTGTATTACAAATATTCTAGAGGTGTGATTAGATGGATATTGGCTCCACTATACGAGCGATCCGGAAGCGAAAAAATATCACAATCGCTCAAATATGCGAAACAACCGGCCTGTCTCAAGGATTTATGAGTCAGGTTGAAACGAATAAGACCTCACCGTCCATCTCAACACTAGAAAACATAGCTCAAGCACTTAAAGTGCCACTTGCCTACTTGCTTCTAAAGAAAGAAGAGCGAATGAAAATTGTTCGGAAAGACGAACGGACAATCACTACAAGCGGTTCAGAACATCTAAAAGTGCAACACTTGAGTTCCACAAAGAACGTACGGATGATGATTATAGAGTTTCCTCCTGGTTCTACAACTGGCAATACTCCTCATGCACATGAAGGCGAGGAGGTCCATGTGGTCATTAAAGGGAGAATTTACGCGGAACAAGGGGAAGATAAAGCTGAATTTGGAGAAGGTGATTCCTTTAGTTGGAATGCTTGTACGCCACATTTAGTAAGAAATATAGGTGAAGATAAGGCAATCGTGCTGATCTCCATCTATAAAGAGAATGAAAATGAGAATGGACAGGACCTCATCTAACTAAACCAAAAACCCACAATCGAGCCAGATAGGCCGAATGTGGGCTTTTTCAATATCTTTTGAAAACCGTTAGGGTAGTGAGTCATAGATGTCTAAGTTCTTTAAACGTTATGAAGCCAGTTCATCGGCTCTCAACATATACAAGAAGATGCAGCATTTGTTTAGCCTCAAGGCCTAACTCGATCGTGTCGTTATGAATGCAAGTTATTTCCGTTTGAATTTCTTCCAGAACATTCGTGTTGTAAGCGGCTTTAATGTGTCTATTCGGAAAATGAATTCGCATGTCTACATGCTCATCCTTACAGTTGCCTAGGCGCAATACAACTCCTGTTCCATCCTCGGCCGGCTTAACATCGAACACCTGAACCCCGTTGCCGCTGATCTGCATAAACTGTCCCGCCTCCTCTTTCTTGCAGGCGATGACAGGGACAGTGACAACATGGGATACGGCCTCGACAGCCGTCTGCATTGTAACCGCAGGGTCAAATGAATGAGAAGTAGTCAACATATAAGTGAACGAAACAAATCCCGGTTGACGTGCTCGAAAATTGGTATCCCAATAATTATTCATTGGCCAAGTCAATAGAAGCGGATTCGGATGCCTTGGGATACTCTTTTGCTCCTTGCCAAAGTTAAAATCTCCTACTTGCACAAGCGGTGCATCCGGGCAAACAAGAGTTACCCCATGTAAGTCGTCATAGACCGAAACACTCTTATCTACGGTAATATAGTCTCTGCATACGCCGGGCAGCTGCTCGGCGTCCAATTCGACGAATTGTCCGGCCGTATCATAATGGCATCGCCATTGTTTCAAGTTTAGCGGAATCGCGAAATAAGTACCTTCCGCTGTTGTAATATCTTGTTTATAACAGGAGACTTTCATTTCAATATCCGCGCGGTAGCTAAAGAATGTAAACCTCTGATCCAGATCGTCCACGCCGGGCGCATCGAACTGAAGAACCAATGTGGCTGAATGCGCACTGCGCTCTACGTGGCATGACTTCATTCCAGTATGCGTCTGCCTCCTGGCCTTCCAACTATGATTCCATACGCTGATGCTGTTGTTCCCCTTCTCCACATCTCTAGGAAAAAAAGTGCTGCGATGGTTATCCTGGCAGGTCGGATCGATCGATTCCTGCACATATTGAAATAAACTCCAGGGACTGGATACATCAAGCACCTCCCAATCCGCCTTCTTATCGTACAGACTCAAAATCCTTCCTGTTGAAGGGTCGAAGAGGCACTTATGGTAGGGGGTTTCTATGCTCCCTGCGTCAACTGTAATATCCTTTGACGACACTGCTTCTTGCAGCCTGTAGAGCGGAATCTTCCGCCAACTGAATGGGGGCAGCTCAATGATTCCATAACTTGTCGCCGAATGGTTAGCTTCAATATTCATCAGTGTCTGACGGATTCGATCGGCGCTAAGATGTCTTCCTCGCATGGTAAAGCTTGAAGGGATGCGAATATCATGTTTTACAGGAACCGAAGATGAATTCAGTACCAGAATCCCTTCGGGTTCTTCCGATTGTAGCGGATTACCTGCTAATTTCTCCATCTGCACTCCCAGCAAATAACCAGTCAAGCTGTTTGCCAAATATGCATAGTGCGCTTTATGCATCCACTGGATGTCCACATTCAAATGATCCGGTTCTGTGACGGAATTGAAAGCCCCCCATGTGTGTTCATCATATAAATGAATTTGTTCCCAGGCTTGCTTCTCCATTTGCATATAGGACGGATCATGCTCTATCTGAAAAGCATTTAAGAACTCCACTGTCTTCATTCCTTGTTTCGTGCGGCGACTCAACTTGGTTTCTTTGGCCGAGCTGCCTGAACCAAAATTCCAATAATCCGTCCAGTCGCCCGAATAAGTGGGTAATTTCTCCTCATGCTTTCTGACCCTTTTATATAGTTGCTCCGGCGTTACGAACGATATCGTCTGTTCCCGGTTTTCTCCGTTCCATCGCTTGATTAACCCAGCCAACTCCTGGTCGGGAGGATTGTTGTCATAAAGCGGTATGTTCGTTGCGGTCAAGTAAATAAAATCAAACGGATAGTCCAGGTTCGCGTCGATTTTCTCCAAATATCGGGTAAGTCCCTCGGCCATAATATTCGTATCTTGGGCGTTCACATTACAGATTTGGCTAAAGAGTGAGTAATGCTCGCCATTAAAAGTCAGCAGCTTTCTTTTATCCGGCGTTTCCCAATGAAAAGCCATCGGCCTCGTCAAAGGGATTCCCCCGAAGTGAATATTAATGCCCATAATGAAAAACTCTACGCCTGCATCCAGCAGAAGTTGGCTATAAGGCCAAGGCTGGCCATTCACATCATGGTGGATAACGGTCTTAATCTCATAACCTAAGCGGCTGCGAATCTCCTTGATCGGTTGCAGCATACGAGCCGCTTGCTCAGCTGTCACAAGCGGGGTCGTATGCATGAGCGAAGCGGAGATACTCATTTGTCCGTTCTGCAAGTAATGTCTAATTTGCCGTATTTGCTGCTCGCTTGCTGTTTCCAGCCAGCGAAGTACCGGATAACTGGACTCACACGTCCAACGAAACTTATTTTCCTCAGCCCAATCTTCAGTCAATTCGCACAACTGCAACGCTTGATCGATATATTTCTTTTGCAGCTCAAGCAAGACAGGCTGAGGGTGTGTGTAGCCAACATCCAAGTGACTATGATGGAGAATAAGTACTTCTTTAATTTTTGACATGAATACTCACCCTATAACTCTTGCCTGCTTCCGTAGTAAAAGAAACGATGTCTCCCGACAACTGCGCATCGATTTTCTTTTGAATATCTCCGCATTTCTCCATAACCACAACTTCCTCCATCGGCCATGGGTTGACGATTTTACATGCCCTGCCTTTCTCGCTTATGATGTCTACGTAAGTTACGTTTTCATCTGCCAGTTCGCTCGATACCACGAATGCTCCGACGGCTCTTAAATTTGTAAAGCGGGCGTTTCTTCCACGGGGCCAGGCGGGAAATAACTTGATTACATGCTCATGGCTTTGCATTAACATCTCGTTGATTGCCGAAGGTACACCGCTGCAGCACTCAATGCCGCCTCCACCGAAGAAAATAAACAGATTCGGATAGCTATGCTCAAGACACTGACGACGCAGCTCGCGCAAGATGACTTCGGGATCGTATCCGACCCGGGCCGCGGCTGTAAATATCGTTGGAAAACCATTATAATCCGTCCAACGGTTCAAAACAGTAATCGTATCTTTGGCTATTTCAAGCAGCTTCGGATCCGAGCCAAGTCCGATCGCTCCGGCAGGCCAGATATGCTGAATGGCCAGCGTATTATCATTCCACCAATCTCGCCCTTCTTCCGTTAAGCGAAATATCGTTTTTCCATCGCGCTCGTACGTTGGAAAATTGCTGATATGCTCCAATATATGCGACCATTTTTCCTGCCGGTTCGAATCGAGGTTCAATTCATGGGACATATCCAGCAGCCCTTTGAATACTGCCCGAATTAGCGCTAACGAGAGGATCGGATTTTTTTCCTCGAGCTCCCGCAACCATTCATCGTTAGGATGTGAATCTGTAAAAGTGGGGACTTCGTGAATCGCATCACGATATATGACATATCGGTTTCCTTCGAACGTCAAATAATCCTCCCAGAAATCGGCAACTTCAAGCAGAAACGGATACGCCTCCTGACTCGCGTATTGCATATCATAAGAGTAATAATAACGCATCAGCATATTGATTGCGCAATACGCTGCATTGCTTTTTTGCCCCAAAAATAAATGGCCGTTCTCATATTTTATGCTTGCTTGTGAAGAGGATAGGGCAGTCGGTAATCCTTTCGGTCCTATACCGACATCATAATAGATTCCTTTACCGCCTAAATATTGCTGGGCATACTTACGTCCGTTCGGTATATATTCCCGCAACGGCGTATCGTAGGGTTCGCTCAATTCGATATGATTCGACGAATACACTCCCCACCAAGGGGCTTGGTAATTGTAATTCAAGTGATAATCCCCCGCCCAGGCAGGGGTGTCTGTCGTAATCCAGTTGCCGAACAAACCAGGCGGAAACGCCTTGTTGCGGCTGCAACAAGCCATGATGTAGTGAGAGCCGTACCAATACTTCTCCAGCACATCATCGCCGATTTCAATCTCGGATTTTGCCCAAAACTGGCTCCACCATTGTTTATGATCCGAATGAAGCATCTCAATTCGGTTTACGTCCATAAGTCCGGCTCTTCTAACCGACTCTAGCTGATAATCTTCAACATTATGATTCGTCAATACAGATGCAACGATATATGTTTTTACTCCCGGCTGCAACAGGAGTGAATCGCGTCCGCCGCCCAAGCAGCGCATGGCGATTGCACCTTCTGTCGTCCAATCGAGGTCGGCGCCGTTAAACTTTCGAGACACCCAAACAACATCGTCCTGCTGCCCCTCTTCCGTCTTGGATTCATTCCCTTGCTGTACCCACAAGTCAACCGTAATCGGTAATGCATCGCCCTCACAAGAAAGCTCAACGATTACCACATTTTCGCCAGCCGGAACCGAGTAGTTTATGGAAACCGATGTCGCGTCATTATGAAATACCGATGCAACTTCCGCTTCAAGCAACCTCTGTTCGCTGTAATACGAAGCTTTTGCCAACGCAGGTATATGAATATCGATTCCTCCGAGCAAGCACGGACTGCCGTTCGGATACAGCCGCTTCGCTTTCCAAAAGTCGGTCTTCGATATCCATAAACGCTGCCGTTCTGGCGATCCGCTGATCACTACTCCGACATCACCGTTTCCAATTAAAGGGCCGTCCACCACTTTGTCCGTAGGTACGTTTTTGGGCGGCTCCGTGAAGATTCCGTTATACTTGGCCATTTGCTCTTTCCATTCAAATTCGCTTTTCAACCATCGTCACTCCTGTACTTAAAATAATTAAATTACCCGCAATATCATTATCCATAAGGAATATTGCGGGTTCGTTCATACCGCTATTTATTTACTCTGTCTTGGTATCTCTTTAGAGCATCGGCGTAGATCTGAAGAACTTTATCAATATCGCCCGTTTTTTTAATTCTATCTTGGAACGCTGTCCAGTTATCGAGGCTCTCTTTGCCGTTAATAAATTTGTTTTGCATTTCCGCTATAAAAGTGTTAATTGGCGACATAACCGAAGTAATTTGTTCCCGTTCGTCATCAGTAAACTCAAGAAAAGGTTCGTTCACCATAGGAGCTGTATACTCGTTAGGAAACGGCATATCTGCGAAAGCTGTTTCCCACGGTTTTTCAACTAAATTGCCATTTACGAAACCAAGGTCGTTCGGGGCAAAATCGACAAATGCCCTCGTATCGATTACCATTTGTAATCCCGGGCGGTACGAGCTGCTTGCTCTCATGCCGTATTTGTCTCCTTCTTCCCAAGCATTGGCGGCCTTTTTAATCGAATCGACAAACGTAGGTTTGCCATCGGCACTTCTCGTATATGTTGTCCCTTCTATGCCCCATGTCACGAGTTCAATGATTTCCGGGTTATATTGCAGATCCATCAACTGGACTAAATCTTTCGCATTCTTTGCTTTGGAGTTTACGACCATCACCGCACCCTGATCCACGCCTACAGTGCTGAAATCGGAAATACTTTGCCAAGCTTTCCCGTATTTCGGGTTATCCGGGAATAGTGAGATGACAAATTTTTCCCCTCCTGTTGCCGAGCGGTTCCAATCTGCGGCAGAGTTAAACCAGCTTTGCAGCAAAATAAAATTCGTTCCATTCATTATTTTTTTCTTGATTGCATCATCTTTATCAGAGAACGTTTCCGGATCCAGTAATTTCTCGGAGAACAGTTTGTTCGCAAACTGCAGAGCTTCCTTATACGACTCTTCCATCGGTCCAAATACATATTTCTCGCCGTTCCAGTAAACTTTAGATCCTCCGTTATGGTGAGCTAAGAAGAGCGAATCAAAGGAATTCCATATTGTACTGACCGGGAACGATTTAGGATAAAGTTCCTTTAGCTTTTTGGCAGCTTCGTATAGCTCGTCTATCGTATTTGGAATCTTCATGTTATTCTTCTCCAAAATATCGTAACGGTAAGTTGCCGGAGTGTATACTCCCATTCCTTTATCTTCGGCCTGTCTTGGCAAATTCATGTTCCACAATCCATAAAATTTACCATCGGATCTGATTGCTTTTATTTCACCGTCTGTCGCCTGTGTAACCAAATTCATGTAATTAGGCAGGAGCTCTTTATATGAGCTAAGATCCATAAATGTGCCGTCTTCTTCATACTGATTATATAAGTCCTTGTTCATGATCAATACTAAATCCGTAATATCGCCGCTTGCAAGCAAAAGTCTCGACTTATCGTCATACTCGCTTATAGGTATATAATTAAATTCAATGTCAAGCTTTTTACCCGTCAGGGACTCCATCTTGGCTACCCATTCTTTTTGCACCATGGAATCTTCGATTTTCTTACCGAAAGAAGGCAAAGTAACGGAAAAACTTAGGGTGCCGCCTGATTTTGCCGAATCATTCGTATTTTTATCTGTATCTTCGGAGCTACAACCCGCTAATATTGTTCCCGAGACGAATAATATCGCGAGAATAAGTGAAAAAAGCCGATTACTTCGTTTCATACTTACCCCTCCATTATTTTTCTTAACTACCCGTTAATCGTCACTATTCCTTTAATGCTCTTCTATGCTTATTCGCAGGATATCCCCTCCCTTCAGTCACCAACTATATGGTGATAGCTAACCTTTAACAGCCCCAATCATGACGCCTTTCACAAAATATTTTTGGAGAAACGGATATATTAACATGATTGGAAACATCGCAATGACAACAATCGCCATCTGAATATTTTTCGGATCCATTTTCATTTGCGACAGCATCGCTTGCATGGCAGCCGATCCGGACCCGGCTTCGAAGGAAAGTGTAAATAAATACTTTCTGAGGATTAATTGCAGCGGATATTTGTTCTCGTCATTCAGATAGATCAGCGCCTCAAACCAACCGTTCCAGCTACCCACAATCCCAAACAGAGCAAAGGTCGCCAATAATGGTTTTGAAAGCGGTAAATAAATTTTTGACAAAATTTGAATGTCATTGGCTCCGTCAATGACAGCGGATTCACGCAAATCGGCCGGTATGGATTGATAAAACGACCTGAACATCAATACATTAAAAGCAGATATACATCCCGGTATAATCATTACCCAGTATGTATCAAGCAGGTTAAGGCTGCGCATAAGCATATATGTTGGGATCATGCCGCCGCTAAAGAACATCGTTATGACCAGGAAAATCGCAAAAAACTTTTTGGCAACAAAATCGGTAATTGTAAGCGGATACGCCATGAGCGAAGTAAAGGTCAACATACACAATGTAGATCCTGCCGCATAGATGATCGAATGTGCATATCCAGAATACAAAAACGGATCTTTAAAGATGTAGCTATACCCGTTTATATTAAATCCTCTTGGAAAAATCGTAATATTGCCTCGTAAAATATGTTCAGAATTGCTTAGTGATACTGCGATTACGTTTAAGAACGGATAAAGCATAACCACACACAGAAGCAGCATGATACCTATATTTATGATGTTAAATATTTTCGAACCGATACTCTCTTTGCCTACCATCTTCAATGCCCCCCTACCAAAGACTTGTTTCTGAAACCTTTCGGCTTATCATGTTAGCCCCAACAAGCAGTATAAATGCAATTACCGACTGGAAGAGTCCAATTGCCGTCGTATATTCAAACCTTGCTCCTATGATGCCTTCCCGGTATAGAAACGTACCGATTACATCGGCGACTTCGTATGTATCCGGACTGTACAACAATAATACCTTTTGGAAATCGGTACCCAATATACCGCTTACAGAAAAAATCAGTAGTATAATCGTCGTCGGTTTAATTTGAGGCCAGTTGATATTCAGCACTTTTCTCCAACGGCTTGCTCCATCGATATTTGCGACATCATATAGGGTAGGATCAACACTGCTTAATGCAGCCAAGTATAGGATTGTACCGAATCCGATGCCCTGCCATATATTTGTACTAATAAAAATAGTCCTAAACCAGCTTGGTTCCGAGAGAAACACGATGGGATCGATGCCAAATAGTGAGACCATTTTGTTAAATAGTCCTTCCCTCTCCGTAAAAGTCCTAATGATCCCTATGATGATCACAGTTGATATAAAGTGAGGCAAATAGGAAATCGTCTGAACCACTTTTTTGAAAACGGAATTTTTGATTTCGTTAAATAGCAAAGCCAGTATGATCGGGGCCGGAAACCCCCACAGCAAAGAATAGATCCCGAGCAGTAACGTGTTCTTAAGAACTCTCAACGCGGTCGGGTCATTAAAAAACATAATGAAGTATTTAAGACCAACCCAATCGCTCCCCCATATCCCTTGCACCCCACTGTATTTTTTGAATGCAATCTGTATGCCGTACATCGGAAAATAGCTGAACACCAAAACAATTAGAAAACCGGGTAATACCATTAAAAATAAGTATCGCTGATTCCATGATTTAACCCAAAAATTACGTAGACTTACCAACCCTCTCAGTCCCCCTCTAGAACATAAACTTGCCAAAGAAAGCGTTTTATAATTCACTTCGATAAGTCAGATATTATAATAAACAAACATCTGTGTCAATAAAAAGATTATTTAATATCATTTTTATGACACATAAATTAATACAGATTTGATCAGTTTTAAAATGAAAAACCTATTACGTTAGTTAATTCTGTCGAACACGCCGAACAAACGGTGTTTCAAGAAGTAATAAAACTGAACCATGGGCTTTTGGTCAGCAAAAAGACGACTATTATCCCAGATATTTGGAATAACAGTCGTCTTCATTTCAATAACCAGCTATAACTAAATCGATTTTACAGATTCTCCAATGTCGATCTTCGATTTGCATACTTGTCCGATATTATATTGTTCTTCTTTTCCATCAATTAAATTGAGCAATAATCTGGCGGCACACTGTCCCATTTCATAAAAGGGTTGTGAAATTCCCGTTACATTGAAATTAATTTTCCGGTTTAAATTGGCAGCATCGTACGTTACAAACGATACATCCTCGGGAATATTATATTTTAGTTTTTTGAAAGAATGAATTACAGCTTCCCCAATCTGATCATTCGCTGTCAATACCGCCGTAAAACTCAATTGTTTCATTTTCTGCTCAAATACGTCACAATACCAATCAAATTCGTCAGAAAAATCTTCCATTCTGGTCGGTATAATCACATCAAATTCTTCGGAATATTCTAAATCAGAATCGATAATCGCTTGTTTAAATCCCACTAACCGTTCATTCATTGTACTTATGTTCGAATTCCGGATAAATAATATACGACGATGGCCATGACTGATTAACAACTTCGTTAAATTATATGCCCCGGTAATATTGTCGCTTGTTACATACGGAATATTGCTGTTATATACGGTTCGATCCAGGCATACAACTTTTATTCCATTATCTTGGAGGAGGGAGAAGATTCGATTATTAATATCTTCATGTCCATGACTCAAAATTGGACATAATATGACTCCCTCGACTTTTCTTGCTACCGCCCCTTTTGCAAGCACTTCCAACTTCTCCAAATTCCGATCATTACTTGAACTTATCAGTTGATATTCTTGTAAATATAATACATCTTCAATTCCTCTCAATGCAGCCGACCAAAGCGGATTTTCAATGCCAAAAACGAAAGCAGCCACCAGATGTGTGCTGCCTTGAACAGTAAGCTTACTTTTATCCATGAAAGTTCCTCTACGGGAATCCCGGATTAACCACCCTTCTTCGACTAATTCTTTGATGGCTTTCTCCACCGTATTCACACTGGATTCGTAGTATTCGGCAAATTCTCTGCTGGAGGGCATTCTAAAACCTTCCGCCCACTCCCCATTCATTAGTCTTCTATGAATGTCTTGTTTAAGAATAATGTACTTAGCCACTATATGAAATCTCCCCGTTTTTATTAACACATTAACTTTTTGCATTCGCTGTGTCAAGTTTTTTGATACAGAACATAGAAGTACCTCGTTTTCTGACTACAAGTCTATTGCAATGCGTCCTACAACTCGTCTTGCACTTCGAGAGATGACAATCACACTCTGTACAAGTAATTCAAAACGAAAAGAGGCCTACAGAAGTAAGCCTCTTTCCGATTTGAGCGTTGCCGTGCCTTCTAAATCTTATACGCCTTCATAGCCTTGCGGATTTCTTTCAAGCTAGGTCGCTTGCCGTACATGAGTACGCCGGTGCGGTAGATCTTAGCGGAGATGTAGACCGCCACGTAGATCGAGACGAGCAGGATGCCGAAAGAGAGAAGCGTCTGCCACATCGGCACGTCCGTCAGCCCAAGGCGGAGCAGCATGACGAATGGTGAGAAGACCGGAATGTACGACGTCACCTTCACGAGCATGCTGTCCGGCGCGCTAATGCTGAAGATTGCGATGTAGAAGCCCGCCAGAGAGACGAATGTCAATGGCATGACCGCTTGACCCAGGTCTTCCGTCCGGCTAACGATCGAACCGACCGCCGCGTACAGCGTCGCGAACAGGAAGAAGCCCGTCAGGAAGAACAGCAGCGCGTAGATGATCAGTAACGGATCGACGAGCGACAAGTCGATGTCGAGATTGCCTAGTGCGCCTTTGTTATGTGGCATGGACACGTTCGTCAGAATGACAGCGAGGTAGAATGTAACCTGCACGATGACGACGACGAACATGCCGAATATTTTGCCGAACATTTGCTTCAGTGGCGATACGCTCGTAATGAGGATTTCCATGACGCGCGAGCTTTTCTCCGCTGTAATTTCCGACGCGATCATGTTGCCGGAGGTCATGATGGCCATGAACAGGAAGATAATCATGATATAGATGACGCCCATGTTGACGCCTTGCTCCGCCGGCGTTCTGCCCGTGTTGCCGCTGCCCGAACCTTCGCCGGTATAAATCTGAACGGTGCCGATCTCGATCGGAGCCGATAGCTGCGCCATTTGCTCAGCCGAAAGGCCCGCATCCTGGAGCACGTTCGTTTGGCGAATTTGCAAAAGTGCTCCCTGCAGTGATTCCGTCATGCCGAATTCCATCAGCTTCTCGGACTTGTAAGTCATTTGCGGGAAACCGTTGTCCGTCATATCGCCGAACTCAAGGTAGCCCTTGATTTTCCCATCGTCGATTGCTTTTTTCAGCTGCTTTTCATTCGCCGATGCATCGCCTTTGTCTTCAAGAGGAACCATCACGATGTTCGAATTTTCTTGTTTCTCGTAGTACGCCTTCAAACTGTCGCCAGTTGCCGTGCCGCTTGCCGCTTGTTCGCTCTGCGACTGGATATAGCCGATATTTGTTACTTTGTCGCCTTTATCGAACTGTGCAATGATATAAGGAAGATTAATGCCGATGCTGATAATTAACGCGATAATCAACGTAGTAATGACGAAAGCTTTGCCTTTGACCTTATTCCGGATCGTAAACCCTACTACCGTCCAGAAACTATTCATGACGATCACCCACCATTCGGATAAAGATTTCATTTAGCGTTGGTTCCTTGATTTCGAAATGATTCACGTTCGCCTGCTCCATCGCCAAACGCAGAATGTCAGCGCCCGCCGCTTCGTAGGAGATGGAAATGTCGTAGCCGCGCTCCGTGCGCGTGACGCCGGTTACGCCGGCCAGCCGATCGAGTCCGCTAATATCTTTGTCGGCGCCAAGGATGACACGTTCTCTCGGGAATTGTTTTTTAATTTCCTTCAAACTGCCCTTCAAGACCGTGTTCGATCGATGCAAAATCGTAATGTTCCGGCACAGCTCCTCGACATGCTCCATCCGGTGCGTCGAGAACAGGATGCTTGAGCCGGAGTCGCGCAGTTCCTTAACCGTTGACTTCAACAATTCGACGTTGACGGGGTCAAGCCCGCTGAACGCTTCGTCCATGACGACGATGCGTGGTTTGTGGTTGACGGCCGCGATGAACTGAATCTTCTGCTGGTTCCCCTTCGACAGCTCTTCGACCTTCTTGTTGTAATATTCCGGCACCTCGAACCTCTCCAGCCACTGCTTCAGGTTGCGGTCGGCATCCGCTTTCGACATTCCTCTGAGCTGCGACAGATAGATAATCTGATCGCTGACCTTCACCTTCGGATAGAGCCCACGCTCCTCCGGCAAATACCCGAGCAGGCTAAGCTGCTCATTGCTGTAAGGCTTTCCGTTGTAGAGAATCCGCCCTTCGTCCGGATAGATCAAGCCGAGCACCATCCGCATCGTCGTTGTTTTGCCGGCGCCGTTGGCCCCGAGCAGGCCGTAAATCTCTCCCTCGCTTACCTCCAAGCTAATTTCGTTTACCGCCGTTTTATCCCCGTATTGCTTCACTACTTTTTCTACTATTAATGGATTCATGTTATTACTCCCCTCTACTAGTTCATCCTTGTACTTAATCTGTCTTGTATAAGTAAAGCATTCATAATCTCATCCAGCTCAAGTACCTGCCTGCTGACGATCTGGTAACCTTCCGCAGCACACCATGCCTCAGCTTCAGCAGCCTTGTTCGTCGCAATACGATACGTTGTTCCGCCTGCATGCTCCACAACGGTTTGACCTGGCATTAACGCCGCTTTCTTCGGCGATAGATCAACACCGCTTACAAATAGCGTAAACCAACTGCTGAATAACTCATCCTTCTCGTACATGCCAAGCACTCTTCCTTGAGCCATAAATATGATAAAATCAGCAAGTCGTTTCACTTCTTCAATAATATGAGAGGTCATGAGAATCGTACGATCTCCACGATCCATATACCGATGAAGCACCTCAATCATCGTTTTCCATGCGAGCGGATCGAGCCCTGAGGAAGGTTCGTCGAGTAGGAGAAGCTCCGGGTTATGCGTTAAGGCTAGTGCAAATTCGAATTTGCGACGCATTCCCTTCGACATTTTGCCAAGCAGCTGATTATCGTCGACTTCAAGAATGCGAAGCAGCTCCCGATAGCGATTCACATCCCATTTGTCGTACCAGAAGCGATGAAACTCAGCTTTCTCCGTCCCCTTCATGTTATCCTCATGCGAGGAGGATTGGTCATGCAAGTAACCGATTCTTTTCTTCAGCTCTGTGTCCAGCCCATTCTCAACTTGCTCTCCAAGCAACTGAATTGTGCCCCCATCCGCTTTATCCAGATCAAGAATTAACCGAAATGTAGAGCTCTTGCCGCACCCGTTCGGCCCAACAATTGCCGTGATGTAACCCTGCGGAATGCTCATATGGACTGGTCCTAGTTTGAAGCTCGCACGATTTTGCACAACACCGTCTAATTGTATCGCCATCGTCTCATTCATCATATGTCCCATCCTTTATTCAAAATGCTTACTCATTGCTTCTTTAAACATCGTCTCCAGCTCTTCTTCTGTACACTGAACCCGCTTGCCGGCAATGACTGCCAGCTCTAACGCTTCGATAACAGCAGCAAGACGATGCCGGTCACGTTCCTGTTCACCAACCTGTGCCACATACGTGCCGGTTCCTTGCCGCGTTCGAAGCAGTCCTTCCGCTTCCAAATCGTTATATACTCTTTTTACTGTAATAACACTGCACTTAACGGTTTGGGCAAGCTCGCGTATCGATGGCAGCAGCATCCCTTCTGAAAGCTGGCCGCTGACGATTAATGCTCGCAGTTGTACTTCGATTTGATGATAAAGCGGCTCTGCACTTTGTTCATTAATTTGGATCGGCAGCCGCATGACCTTCACCTTCTTTCAATCTCGAATATCTATGCTCTGTAGGTACGTTTATCCAGCCGATTTTCGATTCGTTTAACTCCGAGGATGGCAGTAATAACGCTAGCGGTGACCGTTACGATTGGCAGCCACCAGCTGCCATTCTCAATCGCGTGCAGCGAACCGGCAACAATATTTCCAATGTCCAAAAGAGATAAACTAATTGAAATGACGAGCAGCAGAACAAGATAGATGATGTTGAAGAAAAAATATGTTTTTCCTGAATGCCCTGTTTCCCAGTATACATATCCAATTCCCATCGTCAGAGAGTAGCCGAACCAGCTTATTCCATATAACACGAAGTTTCCGGTTGAAATATCAACGCCCATTTCTCGTGCAATTAGAAACTGCAAAAGGAAGAAAACAAGCTGAGCAGCAAATAATACGATGGTGAACTGGATGATTCGTCCCAGTGCAATTTGTTTCGAGGAGATCGGCAATGTTCTCCATTGCGCTATCTTTCTCGTATAGGAATTTTCTTTCCATGAACGCATCATCGTTTTATTAACGACGAAGCCTAGAACAGGCAGAATCGAGAGATAAATGAAATCGAGTGACCAGTTTCCGAATGATCCATTTTCCCCCTCAAAGCCATCATTTATTAAAGAGACGGTAAATAACAATAAATAGCCGATAAAAAATAATGTAAAAAGACTTTTCCAACGATCTTTAGCCAGCTCATGCTTCGCTAAATACCATGCACCCTTCCATAGCCCCACAGCATTTGCTCCTTTCAATCGCTTAGCGAATATACTGTATATATCCTTATACACAGTATATTCAGTGCATACACAGTTGTCAAGTACTTCCATAAAAAGATTTTTGGAGGAGAATTCCCTACTACGGTAAATACTCCTGCACAATGACAATACGCCTATTTGTATACAAATCGCTGCTTAACCATAAAAAAAAGCCATGCTGTCAAAAGAGTTGCCTCTTTCGAAAACATGGCTTACTAACGGTATATCTATTGATGTTCCTATCCGAAAATTGCATCAATGACGGGTTTCGTATGGCCGCCTGGATACATGAGATATAGCAATACGTACACCGCTGTGCCTGTAATAGCAGTAACAAACCAAACCATCGAGGTTACTTTGCCCCACTTGCGGTGTTTAGCAAATTTCTTCTTATAACCGAGCGTTAGTGTGGTAATTCCAAACGCACCTCCAACTGTCGCAAGCACGATATGAAACAATAGGAAGACAAAATAGTAAGGTTTTAAGCTATCTGGCCCGCCCCAGATTGTATTTCCTACGAATATCGAACGCGATACATATACGATAAAGAAGATCGTTGCTGACACTGCTGCGTAGAACATAACCTTCTGATGCTCCGCCAGCCTTCGCTTAATCGCCAGCCTCCAGCCTACGGCTACCAGCACTGCACTAAGTACGATGAAGAAAGTACTGATTGTCGGTACAATATTATATCTGTCCACTTTTACCCCACCTATTGTTCGTAAAATAATTGGTATTAAGCTGTTCCTGTATTCGTGTTCGGCAGTTCATCATCCTTGTGCTCACGCTTGAACCATTGTTTGAAAATATACGCCAAAATAATTCCGTACATAATTTCCTGCACGAATTTCATGACGATTCCGCCAAGCTGCTGGTCCTCAACAACGTCCATCAAATTAAAAAATTGTGGACCGCTGAAGCTCTCGAGCAAACGGCTTGGATCACCCGATACGCAGTAGCCCATCGCTGTAACCCATACATTAGGATCGCTATAGATCGCATACATAGACGTTTTCGCAAAAATAATTAAAGCACAAGCCGGTGTCAGAAGCATTCCGTTCGCAAACACATAAGCCATTCTTTTCACATCGCTAAGCCTGCTCCACTCCGGTACTGGAGCTGCAATCTGCCACCACATCATAAACGACGTTACAAGCAAAATAAAATAATAAAGACGATGCACAGAGAAGTGCGTCATCACATAGTCATGGACAATTGGGACATGATAAACAGAGAATAGTATATTAAACAACAGAAGACAAATAATAGGATGCATCATAAAACTCAACTTTTTCCAAAACCGAGTCGAGAACATTTTTCGCCATAAGAAGCTTGGAATGCCAAGCAATACTAGCGGCGGCACAACTAAATACGATACTGACATATTGACCATATGAAATGTAAACATCAGGTGACCTAATAGATTAAAAGGTCCTCCATGAACCATATAAAACATAATAGCAGCCGAAACAAACATGAACTTCTGAAGCTTTGTCGCAGCATCTGCCTCAGGAGCATGCTTTTCTCGCCATGGTCCAATTAAGTAGAAATATAGAATGACAATTGCGGCCATTCCGAACAAAAACATGGGGGTCCACAATTCCTCGAAGCGAAAATATTGTAAGCCAAGCATCGTGGAAACTCCTTTCAATTACGCTAGCTTTTTTACAAAAGAGGAGGGACCCAAGCCTCGGGACCCTCCTCTCCTCCAATAGTTAAATCTTTTACCACCAAGCCCAGTATTCAGCCATAATGACACAAGTGAATACGATGAATACGCCAGTCAAAATCCCAATAATAGCGAATGTATGACCACGGTCTTTCATATGCATCCAGAATGCCATTTGAACGAATACTTGCAATACCGCTAAGCCGATCAAAATGATGTAGATAAAATCTTTGTTGATTTCTCCGCTTATTACGGTCGCAAATGCGATGAACGTAAGCAAGAGTGAGAAAATAAACGCGATAATATGCTTCTTAGGTCCTTCGACCTTATGACGCTTGGGGCTTTCCTCTGTGGCTGTATGATTGCTTGCCATGGATTAAACCACCTTTCCCATCAAGTAAACGACGGTGAAAATGAATACCCATACAACATCGATAAAGTGCCAGTACATACCAGCTACATATACCTTAGGTGCAGTTACTACAGTCAAACCTTTTCTTGCCAGTTGAATAATAATCAACGTGATCCATGTAATACCGAAAGCAACGTGTGCTCCGTGGAAACCTACGAGCGTATAGAACGAGGAGCTAAATGCACTCGTTGTAAAGCCGTGACCTTCATGTACATAGTGGTAGAACTCATAAATTTCAAGAGCAAGGAAACCTGCGCCAAGAATAACAGTAATAATCAACCAATTAATTAGCGCCTTGACTCTGTTTGTGTGCAGCGCATGAACAGCGAACACGCTTGTTAAGCTTGACGTTAGCAATAGCGCAGTCGCAAGCGCAACGAGTGGAAGCTGGAACAATTCATGTGCTGGCGGTCCATCTAGAACTTGATTCCGTAGTGCGAGGAACGCTGAGAACAACGTTCCGAACAATACAGTCTCTCCACCAAGGAAAAGCCAAAAGCCTAGTACTTTATTGCGTCCCTCGAGGGTCGCCTTTTCGGGCTCATGAGGCAATTGCCCCTCTACATGCGAATGCGCACTCATGCTTTCCCCCCCAAATCTCTAAGGATTTCTTCTTCTTCAATGTGGAAGCCATGATCATCGATTACGGAACGAAGGAACATGCAACCGAACAAGATCAGCAAACCAACAATACCGAGAGCATAACCCGATTTGAACGATCCGAACAAGTTGCCCCAATCTTTTGCATACATGAAACCTAAACCTGCGATAAACAATCCAAGTCCCATGAAGAAAGGCAGGATCGAAGGAGAAGGCATATGAATTGGACCAATTGGCTCCGCAGGCGTCATGCCCTTGTGGCCGTCCGCTTTTTCTTTCCAGTAGGCATCATAGCCGCGTACAAGCGGTGTTTGAGCAAAGTTGTACTCAGGTGGTGGAGATGGAATTGTCCACTCCAACGTACGACCGTCTTCCCATGGATCCGCTGGTGCATTTTGTGGTTTAAATGCTGTGATAACAACGTTCAGCAAGAAGAAAATTGTACCAAAGCCCATCAAGAATGCGCCCACTGTACTGATCATGTTCATTTCGTTAAAACCAAGACCGTCGAGATATGTCCAAATACGACGAGGCATACCAAGCAAGCCTAGGAAATGCTGAATAAAGAATGTTAAGTGGAATCCAATGAAGAAAGTCCAGAACGTCAGCTTGCCAAGTGTTTCATTCAGCACGCGACCGAACATTTTTGGCCACCAATAGTGAAGACCTGAGAATATACCTAGTACCAAACCACCTACGATAACATAGTGGAAATGCGCTACGACAAAGTAAGAATCATGATATTGGAAGTCAGCAGGTGCTGCTGCAAGCATGACACCGGTAACGCCGCCCATTACGAAGGTTGGTATAAATCCGACAGCGAACAAGTTTGCTGTTGTGAATTTAATGGAACCGCCCCACATCGTAAATAGCCAGTTGAAAATTTTGATACCTGTTGGAACTGCGATAAGCATCGTTGCAATCGAGAACAGCGCATTCGCAACTGGCCCTAGACCTACTGTGAACATGTGATGCGCCCAAACCATGAAGCCCAAGAAGCCGATCAGGATTGTAGCGAATACCATCGAGCTGTAACCGAACAAACGCTTACGTGAGAATGTACTTATTACCTCGGAAATAACGCCGAAGGCCGGCAAGATGAGGATATAAACCTCAGGATGCCCGAATATCCAGAAAATATGCTCCCATAGGACCGCGTTACCGCCGCCAGAAGGATCAAAGAAATTAGCATCAAACAATCTGTCGAACATGAGTGCCGCTAGACCAACTGCCAAAGCAGGGAAAGCGAACAGGATAAGCGCCGAAGTAATGAACGCTGTCCATGTGAACATCGGCATACGCATGAACGTCATGCCTGGCGCACGCATGTTAATAATCGTTACGAGGAAGTTAATTCCCCCGATAAGTGTTCCGATACCTGCAATTTGCAAGCCTAGTACATAATAGTCAACGCCATGATCGCCGCTGTAGGTCGTACCCGCGAGCGGTGCATAAGACGTCCAGCCTGCATCTGGAGCGCCGCCAGTAAACCAGCTAACGTTAAGCAGGATACCGCCGAATAAGAATGTCCAGAAGCCTAATGAGTTAACGAAAGGAAAAGCTACGTCGCGCGCGCCGATTTGAAGCGGTACAACCGCATTCATCAAGGCGAATAAAAGCGGCATCGCGGCAAGGAAGATCATTGTCGTTCCGTGCATGGTTAAAAGCTCATTATATGTATCCGCGCTAACAAAGTTATTTAGCGGCTTCCACAATTGAACCCGAATCAAAATCGCTTCCAAACCGCCGACAAGGAAGAAAAATCCGCCGGCAATCATATACAATATTCCGATTTTTTTATGGTCAACCGTAGTCAGCCAGTCCATCAGACCGCTGTAACGTTTGACCTTATGCGTATGCGCATGAGCCAAAGTAGGTACCTCCTTCAATCACCGATAAATTATTGTTCGTAGTTAAGCTTCAATTCAGATAAATACTTAGCAATACCTTCAATCTCTTGTTCAGTCAAATCGTCGATTTTACCCATTTGGTTGCCTGGTTTAATTTCATCAGGGTTTTTGATCCAACGGTGTAAGTTATCGTATACTGAACCTTCATTGGAATATTGCGGATCATCGGTGTTAACAAGTATACCCCCGACAGTCTCACGGCTTCCGATACCTGTCAAGTTAGGATAAGCAGGTCCGCCCAAATCACCCACTGCGTGGCATGATAGACATTTGCTTTCAAATGCTTTAGCAATTGCAGGATCGCTTGGAAGTGCTACAGGCTCTTTAAGAGCTGCTACCCAACGATCAAATGAAGACTCGTCCACTGATTTAACTTTAAAGTCCATCAAACCATGTGAAGGCCCGCAAAGCTCAGCACATTTACCCAGGTAAACGCCTTCTTTTGGTGCAGAGAAGTACATTTTATTTACGTTTGCACCAGGATTTGTATCAATTTTCCCTGCAAGCGATGGAATCCAGAATGAGTGAAGCACATCTGCGGATTTCGCTGTGATAGAGATCGTCTTGCCTTTTGGAATAATAAGCTCTTGTGCTGTTTTGATTCCGTAAGCTGGGTATTCAAACTCCCACCAGTATTGGTGTGAAGTAACGATGACCTGAACCGCTTCCGGATCTTTGCTGTAGTCTTTAGCAAGATTAAACACGGATTGAACGGTTGGAACACCCAAAATGATAAGCATGATAATTGGAATTACTGTCCAAATAATCTCAAGCTTATGATTTCCTTCCACTTGCTTAGGAATTGTTTTGTCTCCCGGACGTCTGCGGAAACGAATAATTACAAACAAAGAAATCGCAAATACGGCAATAATCACGATCAACATGATTCCAATTGCCAGCTTCATCAGCCCGAATTGTTCTTCCGCTACAGGTCCCTGAGGATTCAGCGTCGACAAATCGCTCCGCCCGCAAGCCGCTAGTACCAGTACCATCATGGCCATAAGCGGCGCAAGCCGTTTTACAAATCGCCACCGTTTCATCATTAATCAACCCCACTTTTGACATTATCGCAGCTGCCTAATTTTCACGTGGCATACGGCTGGCTGCGTGTTTCACAGATGTTATTACAACTCCTGCAACTTAAATCACTTTATTAAATATAAAGTTGAAGCCCCTATTTGTCAATGTTCCACAGAGAGTTCACAAATTGTTCTCAAAGCTGTCAAATTCGCATCGTTACTGCGTTTTTTCGCATGATAAACAGTTATGTTTGACCCATCTGCATGGCATTCTCTCTATCCTACATTGTGCACCAAACCCATGGTCAATTATGTATGCTTGCGAAAACGTATATTTAAGAAGCAGCGGCAAAAACTAAAGCCATTATCGTATGAATGGGGGTCCGTTCTTTATGGTTAAACAAATAGCCGCATTGCTGCTATCGGCTGTCATGATAACAACTGTAGCCGGTTGTGCCTACGAAAAGCATGCTCAGCAAAGCGACACCGATTATGGAAGCCGCCAAGCTAACGATCCAAAGATGCTCGGTGGCAGAGCTTATGGGCCGACGACAAACAATGCTAACCAGCATGATAATTCTTTTTTTGAATACAGCTCCGTCATTTCTCGAAAAGTATCTAATCTTAATGGCGTTGCTTCCGCAATCGTCATGCTCACAGACAAAAATGCTTATGTTGGTTTAATGCTTGACTGGACCGCCGTTGGCACTCGGAATTCCGGGGGGAAAAGCGAGCAAGACAATACCGGTACGAATGAAGGCGTCTATAACCATGACACTGGAAGTCCTTATGGCAACAGCCGCATGCTTGTATCACCGTACAATTCCTATTTTTCAGTCAACGATATTAATGATTTGTCGGATGAACTGAAGCAGACTGTAGCTCTTAGAGTTCGAGAACTCGCTCCAGCCGTACAAGAAGTTCATATTTCAGCTAATATGGAGTTCGTAAACTACTTTAATGATTTTGCCAAGGAAGCATGGGGCGGTCGATCATTGATGCCTTTGATCGATAAATTCAATACCGTCGTGAAATATCATTTTGCTGGTGGCAAGGATATGCCTCCTCCGATCACGCAGCCTGGTACCTACAGCCCATCCGAGGCTCAAATGAATCAATAAAAAAAATCGCTTCTATTATATATATAGCAAAAAGGCTCTCCTCTCGAAGAGCCTTTTTGCTAATTTTATCATTTTTCTTTTTAACGCATTGGAGAAAAACCGCTGATTTCTTCCAAGATCGCTTCTGCTTGTGACAGCAGCTCATCCGTCAGTTCAAATTGAATGGATTTTATATTTTCTTCAATTTGGGCCGGTCGGCTTGATCCGATAATTGCTGAACTTACATTCGGCTGGCGCAGCACCCATGCTAATGCAAATTGTGATAATGATGCTCCGATCGTTGCAGCTAGCTGCTCCAGCTTCTGAGCAACCTGTAGTACATCTTCGCGCAAATAGCTGTTTATTATGCCATTTGTCTTTTCATTCGCGGCACGACTGCCGGATGGCACTGCTTGGCCTGGTTTGTACTTACCTGTCAAAATACCTTGTGCAAGCGGCGAGAAAACAACCTGCCCCATCCCTTCTTGCTCACAAGCTCTAATAACTCCTCGTTCAATATACCGCTCAAACATATTGTAAATCGGTTGATTAGAAACAAGCTTGCGCAAGCCAAGTTGTTTTCCTATCGCTGCAGCATCCGTAATTTGCTCAGCTGTCCATTCACTTACGCCTGTATAAAGCACTTTCCCTTGTGCTGTCAAATCATCGAGTGCTCGCAATGTTTCTTCAACCGGCGTTTCTGAATCAAAGCGGTGGCATTGATAAAGATCAATATAATCTGTGCCTAAACGCTTCAAGCTTGCATCACATTGCTCAACGATATGCTTTCTTGACAGTCCGCGGTCATTGGGTCCTGAGCCCATCGGGAAAAAAAGCTTTGTTGCGAGAACATAGCTGCTTCGCGTATACCCCTTCAAAGCGTCTCCCATTACTTTTTCTGCTTCCCCATTATTGTAAGCGTTAGCAGTATCAAAAAAATTAATGCCTAAATCATATGCTTTATGAATACACTCTTGTGCAGTTTTCGCTTCTGTTGCTGTGCCGTATGTCAGCCAGCTGCCAAGTCCAATTTCACTTACCTTTAATCCGCTATTGCCTAGCCTTCTATACTTCATTCCCAAGCACTCCTCTTAATCGATTCGCTCCGCCCTTAGATAGTAGTCTATAGCACAACGTTCAATAATTAAAGTAGTGAATGTTTTTTCACTTTATTATCTTATATATACATACTATACTATTGATAGCAGATAACAGAGAGGAGCATTATCGATGAGTGCACATAATTACGTTCCTAAGGAACCCATCCATATCGAATGCAATATTGAGAAAACATTGGACGTGATCGGCGGTAAATGGGCATTCCTAGTGCTGAGAGAGTTGTTTTGCGGAACCAAAAGATTCGGAGAAATACAGAGGCTTATTCCTGCGGTCAGCCCGCGCGCATTAACAAGCACGCTCCGTCATCTTGAGGATAAGGGCGTGCTTGAACGCAAGGTTTTTCCAACCGTGCCGGTTACAGTCGAATACACATTGACACCAAAAGGCGAGGACTTGCATCATATTTTAAAAGAAATGAAGCTTTGGTCGGCTAAATGGACCTAGGTTAGTGCTTCAACAACTGATCAGGCAGTGACTTCGTACTCGCTTGAAAGCGATCAATCGCTGTCTGATAAACGCGTCGATCGCTTTCATTACGGGATAATCGTTCAAGTCGAAGCAGCTCCGCCTCAAACTGCTCAATTAGCATAATGACGCGCTCCTTGGGTTTGGACTGACTGTTATGCGGCTGCTTGCTCTCTTCACCTGTATCGATAAGCAATTCACCATTGCTGTCAATTTGAGCAAAAAACACTTCCGCTTCCTTCACATTTCTCTTTTCCAGTTCATGCAGCAGCCATTGCCGGTCATGCCCCATGCTTTCAAGCACCTCATCTTGTATATCCCCGTCCATCAAAACGGTCATTGCTTCTCTTTCATTCTTCACCTGCCAGCCAAGAGTATCCGGTGTTAAAGGTTGATAAGCCTTCTTCAGCATAACATTGACCTCGCCGCTTGATTCCATAACAGCAAACTCTACGTCGGCTACGCGGTATACGTCTTTTTTGCGCAATTGCTCCAGCATCTCATCCAAAGTCAGGCGTTCTTTGTGCAGGCCTTTTTTCAACAGCTGGCCATCTTTAATCAGTACTGTACCTTTTCCATCAATAAAGTCACGAGCTTTCTTGCTCTTCATGGTCAAAAATTCCATTGCTACCGATACACTTACCCAAACTCCTAATGATACCAGCCCCAAAAACCATAAATTGTCGAGATCAAGCGAGATATATGCGGCTATATTACCGATCGATATACCTGTTATGTACTCGAACAGTGACAGCTGAGAAATTTGGCGTTTTCCCAGAACCTTCGTAAGTGCAAATAAAATAGTGATTGCAGCTAACGTTCGCAGAACAATTTCAAACCAATTAGGCATTTTACTTCCCCCTTCCATTTCTAGAGTATCCAGAAAGGTAAAAGTCATTCGCTATAATTTGTTGTTGCAATTAAATGTAATATGTAGTATGATAATGTGAATGTATAATATTTAACCCCATAACATCCCCAGTAAGATTCAATGATTTCCTCGGATTTTGATTTCTTTGCTGTTAATTCCAAACCTGTTTCGTGATGTATTTCTGATTCACACTGGCGCGGTCATCGGAGCCGCGAGGACGGAAGAGAGGTAGGGCTTTCGTTGTTTTAGGATGCGAGTTTAAGACAACTTGGTACACATGCTGTTTGCTGTTAACAAGGGGATTCCATACGGCCTTTCTTAATGAAGAGGTCCGGTTAAATATATGATACAAACAAGGGCTGTCCGGCTAGCGCATTTATGTGCTAATGGGGCAGCCCTATCCAATTTTCAAGGCCTTATTTATTCATTAGGACAAACAGTTGCTGCAAAATGGCCCGAACGATTCACTTTTGTAGCGAGATACCGTTCATTATGCTCCGATCGATCTCCCCACAGCGGAATACGATCCTTCACATCAAGCCCCGCCGCTTGCAAAGCCCCCAGCTTCTTCGGATTATTCGTAATTAGTGAAACTGGCTTTTCTCGGAGTGCTTGCAGCACGAGTATAGCGTCGCTATAACTGCGAGCGTCATCAACAAATCCGAGCTCTTCATTCGCCTCTACAGTATCATAGCCCTGCTCTTGCAGTAAATAAGCCATCGCTTTGCTGAACAGGCCGATCCCTCTTCCTTCATGATTGGCCAGATAAAATAAAGCGCCTGTACCCTTTTCCACAATCATATGCATCGATTCATGCAGCTGGTAACCGCAATCACAGCGTTTGCTGCCAAAAATATCACCAGTATGACAAATGCTGTGCATACGAATCCACGCCTCATCAGCCTGTTCGAAATCACCATACACAAGCACGCTTGATTGCTGCATTTCTGCTAAATTAATCGACGAAAGCTTTTTGATGATTTGTTCTGCATCTTCCAGCTTCTCTTTACAGAGCAGCCAGCAATACCATTGAAAAATTGACTCTCCTTCATCCAGCTTTACAGGCAACTGAATTGGACCAACTAAATAAATAGTCCCATGATCGCTCTCAATCACTTTTATCTTCTGATCCACAATAGATACTGCTTCTTTAAACATATCGCAATGCTCCTGACCTGTTCATAGTCTTTGTTTCGACTATTATGTTCGGTAAGTACATTAGCTATGCTTGGACCTATGATCTGGTTGAAAATAAAGCTCATGAATTTGAGGCGTTTGGCATCGTGCCAAACGCCCCATGGAAAGTCTCTTTACAGTACCGGAATCATCCCTTTGTTTAACTCACGATATCTTTCAATAGGAAGCTTCGGTTCACGCTCGAAAGTCAGTAATCCATTTTTTTCCTGCTCCACGTCAGTCAACTGCGTATAACAATAACCTTGCAGTCCGCCTGCCGCAATAATTGGACGCATCACGGCAACTAAACGGTTCAAGAAATCCTGATCGTCTCTAGCGGAAGAATACCCCCAGCCTTCACCATTATCCTTAATATATGAAATTCCGCCGAACTCAGATAGCTGTACCGGCTCGCCATTATACGTGAACCCAGGCACAATTATTTTTCTACCTTGGGGATCACACTTGACGGACATTTCTGGCGTTGCATATCTACTTGCCAGTATCTCTTCTTGGCTCTCGTAATCATGAACCGTGTAAATATCAGATTTCACATGCTCCCAGCCATCGTTCGAAATGACAGGCCTTGTGTCATCAAGTGATTTCGTCAAATAATAAAGCGTAGACGCATGATGCTGCTGTCTTTTGTCTATTAATATATTTGGCGTTCCCCAGCTTTCATTAAGCGGAACCCACACGACAATACATGGATGATTATAATCGCGATGAACAGCCTCTTGCCATTCATTCATAATACGTGCTACATATTGCTCCGAGAATTGGTATGCATTTGCCATCTCACCCCAAACAAGCAGTCCAAGCTTATCACACCAATACAAATAACGCGGGTCTTCAATTTTTTGATGTTTTCTCGCTCCATTAAACCCCATTTGTTTGGTCAGTTCGACGTCCGTACGGAGCATTTCATCGCTAGGTGCTGTAAGTACGCCACCAGGAAAATAACCTTGGTCCAAAATTAGCTTCATATAATAAGGCCGATTATTTAAGCATATGACGCCATCCTCGATCGATATCTTTCTCATGCCGAAATAGCTTTTCACATGATCCAATTCTCGTTCTCCATCAAGCAGCATAAATTCAACGTCATACAAGTTCGGCTTCTCCGGCGACCACCAGCGGCCGAGCCCATGATCATTAAAATCATGAAGCTTAATAGAAACTTCCTCTTCCTGCTCCATAACACGAATGATATCCTCAGCTATTAATTCACCCTCAAACAATATTTTAATGCTGAGGCGTAAGCCATTATATAATTCCGTTCCCTTTATAAAGCTGCGAATATGAATTTTATTGTAATCGATATCCGGCGTTAGCCTAACTCGGCTCACATGCGCATGATTAACTGCTTCGATCCAAACCGTCTGCCAAATACCTGTCGTCCGCGTGTAGAAGACTTGCTCAGACTGCTCCTTCCAATACTGCTTCCCTCTAGGCAGCGTGACGTCTTTACTGTAATCTTGAGCACGCACAACTATACTATTCGGGCCTATTGGATTCAAAACAGCAGTAATATCAGCATGAAATGGCGTATGTCCTCCCTCATGGCTTGCTACTAAATGTCCATTTACCCATACCTTTGCTTCGTAATCGACTGCACCAAAATGGAGAATGATTCGTTTCCCTGCAAACTCCGTCGGTACCTCAACATTTTTACGATACCATACGATATCATGAAATGATTTTTCATTAATCCCACTTAACTCGCTTTGATAACAAAATGGCACTTGAATCTTGCGATCAAACCGCTTTCTCTCGAACCATTTATTATCGCTGCCTACATTCGAATCGTCATACTCGAATTCCCATTCTCCATTAAGGTTTAGCCAGGATGGTCGCTCAAATTGCGGTCTTGGATATTCATTTCGTATTGCATCCATCATGTTCCCACTCCAGTCCTATTGCTTATGCTTTTATTTTATTTTTTTAGCGGATTTATCATTATATTGTTGAACGAAATCGTGGATCTTTCTGAACGAATCCCTACCTTGCCATGCAAAAATGGATTTGAATCCGTATAGTTAATGACTGGATTTGAGCCATCCCCCAGGAATACTTGAATGTTCCCGCCTTTTACGATAACTCTGAGCGAGTACGTTTTTCCCGGTTCCAGTTCTGCGGTTTCACTAGCTAATAAATTGGAATCATAGTTCATACGATTCAAGGTCAGCTGCGAAGAAGAAATACCGATGTAATAGCCCATCGCTGCATCCCTAACCTGATGCGGATGGTATGATTCATTGGAACCTCGAACAAATACGCCCCCGATATCCATCTCTGCATTCAACTGCACATCAAACGCCAACTCATAGTTGTCCCAATTGTCGCTGCCTGCGAACAACATGTCATCCTCTGTGCCGCTGCCGGTATAACCATCCTTCGATTGTCCAAACAACCCAAAGCCCGATTGAACTGATAATTGATCGAATGGCTGCTCCTTATCCAGCATCTCAGTAGCAAATAGCTCGAATGCCTGTATCTCAGTAGATCCGGTTTTTAGCTCTATCTTAAGCTCATGAAAACCTGCCTCAATATCTATTGTTCCGACTCGAAGGTTTGCTGCCCCCTCCTTAAAGGCTGGGTCATCGGCTTTGATTTTCGTCTTCACTGCTTCTCCGCCGTCAACCGACCATTCCAGGACAATATCCTTTTCCGGCTTCTGAAGCGTGAGTCCGATTCCATATTTCGCACTTTCCTTCACGTTCAGCTTGTATTTCATCCAGTCACCGCCTTGCAGCAGGCGCACAGAGTAACTGCCGTCGTCCAGCTTGCGAATCGGTACTCCGTCTGCTTTCCTGAAGTCGCTTATCTCAGATAGCTTCTGCTCCATATGGAAGCCGCGCTCCGCTTCCTTCAAATAATGAACAGCTTCAACAGCCCCAGGCACAGGCTTGTATGCTTCAAAATCACTGCTGCCGCCTGCCTCATTCGTAAATGCTGTATATTCATAGATTGGTTTTGACTGAATGGCGATATAACCAACTTTCCCTTTGCTCGGTTCAGTTGTGCGCTCCTCTATCTTCTTCATTCCGTCGAAGAAAACGAGGACGCTGTCATCACGCTGCTCAACACGAATGGTATGCAGCATCGAGTAATCAAATTCGTTCGGAAGCAGCGCTTGTGCGACCTGTTTCTCTGTACCATTTTTCACAGTTACATATTGAACCTCATGTTTGGCTGGCAAAAGCTTAATTGCTGCATAATTAGCATCATCAGCATACGAGAATACGGCTGCAATCATACCGCTTTCCGCTGCATTGTCTGTAAGATTCAAACGGAAATTATATTCCGCAATAAAGGCGTCTTCGGTAGAAAGCTTACTCAGCACCTTATCTTCTAGGGCTGATGATGTCTCATCCCATTGTTCGGACAAAATACCGTCTGCGAGCCAACTATATAATGAAGGCATTGCTGGTGCAGGCTGCTTATGATAGTGAGACGGACCAAATACAACCAGCTTTTCCCCGTTATAGGCAAGTCTATCAATGTTCAATTCTCGTACAGGCGGGCCTTCTGAGGAATGTCCAACCAGATTATGATAAGTCACATAGTAGGAGTCCATATCCGGACCAAGCACGGTCGCACTATGGCCAAGTCCTTTAAATTCATCCTTCACATTGATGATAATTGGATTGTTTGCAGGGATGGTATAATCACCGAAAGGTCCATCCTTTGAAACCGCGTAGTTCACCCGATAACCGTTGCTAAATACGTGATTGCCTGTATACGTCATATAGTACAGGTTATTTCTCTTCCATATCATGGAACCTTCCGTCCAATGTCCAAGAAATGCGTTTGTCGTTACGCCAACATCAATCGTAAATGGATCTGGCATTTCATGCGCAACGATGCCTTGCGTACCTGCATTCGTAAAATACCATTTCCCGTCATCATCAATAAAAACAGAGCCGTCAATGGAATTACCTAGATTTTCTGTTTTGACTACGAACGGCCCAGTTGGGCTGTCACTTTGCAGTACATAATGTCCTTGGCCTGCCGGAGATGTATATAAATAGAAGCTGCCATTCCAGTAAAATACTTCGGGTGCGTATGCTCCAGTCGTTATGGGGTCCTCAGTGACTAGCCCTTCATACTTCCATTCCACTAAGTTCTCGGAGCTCCAAGCTTTAATGCCAGGACGCCAATCCTTTGTACTGCAATACAAATAAAACTTACCGTTGTAACGCATGATGAAAGGATCGCCAATCCCATAATCCTCCCACTCCTGATCCAGCTTCAACGAGTTCGTATACAATTTTGCATCCTCCTTCAACAAGACGATCTCTTTTTCTTCCGAAACAGATTTACAACCACTTAGCATGACCACAATGAATACAACGAGGAAGGCGACCAGCTTCGTCGCCTTCATATTTCTGACTGTAAAATAACTCATGCCCTAACCCTTTAAGCCGCTAATCGCCATGGATTCGATAAAATAGCGTTGGCAGAAAAAGAATACAAGAATGACCGGAACCATTGAAATGATCGATGCTGCCAAAATAACCGGATAGTTAGACGATCCCATGTATTGTGATTGCATAGAAGCGATGAGTACTTGAATGGTTTGCTTTTGTGGGGAGCTTAAATAAATAAGCGGCCCCATAAAGTCATTCCAAATCCCCATGAAGCTTAGCGCTGCTTGTGCAGCAATCGCGGGTTTTGCAACCGGCAAAGCAATAGTCCAGAAGGTACGGAAGAAACCGCTGCCGTCCAGCTTCGCTGCTTCCACCAGCTCATTCGGCAATCCGCCCGCCAAGTATTGACGCAGGAAGAAAATGACGACAATGTTGCCAAACAGTCCGGGAACGATGAGCGGCAACAGCGTGTCCGTCCAGTTAATCGACGAGAAGCCAATGAACTGAGGAATCATGACGACGGAAAAAGGAATCATCATTGTGCCAAGCAAAGATAGGAAGATTGCATCTTTAAACGGAAATTCGATCTTTGCGAATGCATATGCCGCCATGGTCGATACGAATAATCCAATGACAAGAACGAATACGACGATAATCATGCTATTCATAAATCCGCTGAGCAAAGGAGAATCATTCCACGCTGTGACATAGTTTTTGAATGTAGCAGGGTCAGGAATCCACTTAGGCGGAATCTCGAAAACGTTACGTTGATCTTTTAATGAAGTGGATATCGTCCATACGAACGGCGCCAGCATAATAATAGAGCCGATACCAAGGATTAATGCCACCCAAAGGTTTGTTATTCGTTTCTGTTGCATCTGAAATCAAACTCCCCTCGCAAACTGTGACGGTAAAATATTAATCGTTGTACACCCATTTTTTGGACAAGCGGAACTGAATGAGTGTAACGATGAAAATAATAAGGCCAAGAACCCACGCAACTGAGCTGGCGTAGCCCATATTAAAGTACTTGAACGCATTTTCGAAAATATAAAACACTACCGTTGCCGCACTATACTCCGGCCCACCATCGCCTGCCAATACATAGATTTGGCTAAATGACTGGAATGCGCCGATAACACCCATAACAATGACGAAAAAATGAATGTTCGTCAGCAGTGGAATCGTAATTAACCACAGTTTCTGGAATGCATTCGCGCCATCTACCTCAGCAGCTTCGTAATAGGAGGAGGAAATCGATTGAAGTCCCGCTAAATAAAGAACCATCGTACCGCCAACGCCGCCCCATACTCCCATCAAAATCATCGAAGGTTTAATCCAGCTTGCGTCGCCTAACCAGTTAGGCCCTTGTATGCCAAACCAATTCCACATCGTTTGGTTAAGCAAACCAAAATCTTGATTCAAAATCCATTGCCATAATAGCGACACCGCAATAATGGGTGAAATAACTGGCAAGTAATAGATTGTCCGTAAAAACGAGATGCCCTTGAGCGGCCGATTCATCATAATGGCAAGCAAGAGCGCCACAATCATTCCAATTGGAATGCCTAACATCATAAATACGGTGTTATAAAGCGATTTGTATACCTTCTCATCGTGAAATACTTCTACATAGTTGGCGAAACCTACAAACTCAGGCGGCGTAACCAAATCCCAAGACGTGAAGCTTAACCATGCTGAGTAGATAAGCGGTGCGACTCCAAAAATGAGAAAACCAAGCACAGGGGCCGCCACAAACAGGTAGGCCCATGCATATTCTTTGCGGATATAACTAGGTTTACTTTTCCTCATGCGTACACATCCTCGCACTAGCTATTCGTTATTTATGTTTGTATTTAAAACAATTAACTTACTTATTGCCCTTGTCATAGAGCTCTTGAAGCTTCGGCTGCAATTCCTTCGCCCAGCCCTCCGCAGTCATCTTGCCATCCCACACTTTGCCGGCCTCTTGCCACATCGTATCGATCCATTTCGTATCTTTTGAACCGAAGTCAACCGGCGGATGACCGTAATCTTCGATAATATCAAGGAAAACTTGACGGTTCGCAGGCGCCTTGTCATAAGCTACAAATTCGCCTTTTGCCATATCAATTAAGTTAGGCACCGCTTGCCCCAGCTCGTAGTTTTGCTTCTGTCCTTCTTTGTCTAGCGCAAGAAATGCTGCTAAGTTAAACGCTTCCTGTGCATGCTTCGATTTGCTTGATACCGAGTAACCCATCGATCCAACCCATGTTCCTGCTTTGCCTGTCTCAGGATTCACCGGCCATGCGGCGATGTCCCATTCAAACGGCAAGTCCCAGAAGCCCGGTTGATCCCACGGACCCATCGGGAACATGCCTACTTTACCGGCTACAAAACGAGAGTACGCATTCATTGCTTTCTCATCCTCTGGCGATGGCGTTACATTATGCTTCAGGCGCAGATCGGCTACCCATTGCATCGCTTTAGTGAATGCAGGTGTATCGATCGTAACCTTTCCTGTTTTGTAGTCGATGAACTCTCCACCGCTTGCCCATACCGCGCCTTCCAGCGTGAAGTTGGCTCCGCCGTAGATGTCGACTTTGCCATCGCCATTCTCATCTTTCGTCAGCTTCTTCGCTGCTTCGAGCCAATTGTCCCACGTCCATTTGCCAACCTCTGCAGGCGGCAATTCGACGCCTGCTTCCTCAAACATCGTTTTGTTGTAGGCCATTGCCCATGGACCTACGTCCTTCGGCAATCCATACAAATCCCCTTGGCCTAGCTCCTTGCCGTCAAAACGGTAACGATCGAGCGCTTGCTTCCATACATTAGCTGCTTGGAACAGTTCTGTCGTTTCTAGAAACGGCTGCAAATTTTGAATTGTGCCTGCTTCGGCAAACTTGTAAAACTGCGGTCCCGATACGTAAAATACGTCCGGTGTTTTTCCCGATGCGACCAGCGTAGACAGTTTCTGGTTGTATTCTGCTGGCGGCACGCTTGTATACTCAACCTTTACGTTCGGGTATTTCGTTTCATACGATTTGATCAGCTTCGCGAATATATCTTTCTCCTGCGGGCTGCCATGACCCATAAACGAAATCTTCACTTCCTCTTGCGGTGTGTTTACTGCTGCATCACCTTTGTTACCCGTATTCCCTTTTGGAGTAGAACCGTTTCCATTTCCGCCTGATGAACAAGCCGATAACAATATTCCAAAGCATAATAGCAGTACGAGTCCAAACTTTACGGATAATTTGCTCTTCATTGCGTTTGACGCCCCCTATGTTGTGTGAATACTTCCAGCACTCTGTAAGCGCTTAATCCAATGAATTCATTATAAATTATATTGTTATATGTTTATATACTGAATATAATATAAAAAAATACCCTGCACTAAAAATCAGCACACGGTATTTGTATGTTCTATTGATTACGTTTTGCAAAACTTTACGGGTACGACGATACGCTGCGGCTCGTACTCCCCTTGTAATTGCGCATGAAGAAGCTCAACGGTAACCTTGCAAATCTCATCTTCATTTTGCTGCAAATACGATACATCTTGGAAATCCGGTCGGTCAAAGCAAACGAGCTCAATATCGTCAGGCACTAATTTCTTCAACCTCTTCGCTGCATAATATGTATAATTGGTCAGCTCAACATTGACAACAAATGCGGCTGAAACCTCAGGCCGTTCACTCATAAAGGATTCAATAATGTGCTGCGCTTTGCCGCTAGATATATCCTCAATTTTGAGGATGCACCATAAATCCTTGTTGATCGGAAGTTTTTTGGCTAAATACGCTTTTTCAAACCCAACGACTCTCTCTTCGGTCGCTGTATTCGTAATTTCAGGTGTGATAAGAGCAATATGCTCATGGCCGCTGTCGAGCAAATGGGTAATGGCCTGTTCCGTTCCATTCACATTATCCGAGCTGACGCTATACGTGCGAATCTCTTTCAAAAAACGATCGATCAGCACATGCGGGAATTTATCAAGCGACAAGCGTAAAATGCTATCGTTATAGCGCTCCTCCTCCGTTGGAAATACAATTAATCCGCGTACATTTGCAGCGACCATTGATTCAATAGCTGCGCTTTCTTCAATTTGCGACTCTCTTGTAATCCGGACCTGAAGGTTGTAGCCGCTGGCTGTTACATACTTTTCAATTGAATCAAGAATTTTCTGATCTACCTTCGTCTTCATGCACGGTAGAATTAGTCCGATGACATCCCGCACATTGCTTGAAACATCTAATTCCTCTGCCGCTTCGCCATCCTGCCTTACAAACGTTCCTTTGCCTTGTACTCGAACGAGCACGCCTTCATCAGCTAAACCAATCAATGCATTTTTACTCGTAATTTGGCTGACTCTATATTTGTCCGCAAGTTCCTTCTCGGAAGGGACGCGATCTCCGGGACGTAATTTCCCAGTCTTGATTTGCCCTAAAATTTCGACTTGAATTTGTTTATATAAAGGGAAATTTTTCATAACGACGCCCTCTCCTTATATTAATATATCAAGTATACTAAATTAATTTCATTTTGTCTTTAGCTTAATCAACGGTGGATCTCAACAAAAAAACTATGCCTTAAGGTTAAGAACCTCAAGGCATAGTTTCTCTAATGCATATTCCTTTTACTTATTACCTTTGTCATACAAGTCTTGAAGCTTCGGCTGCAATTCCTTCGCCCAGCCCTCCGCAGTCATTTTTCCATCCCACACTTTGCCGGCCTCTTGCCACATCGTATCGATCCATTTCGTATCCTTTGAACCAAAATCAACCGGAGGATGACCGTAATCTTCAATAATATCAAGGAAAACTTGTCGGTTTGCAGGTGCCTTGTCATAAGCTACAAACTCGCCTTTTGCCATATCAATCAAGTTAGGCACCGCTTGCCCCAGCTCGTAGTTTTGCTTCTGTCCTTCTTTATCCAGCGCAAGGAATGCCGCTAAGTTAAACGCTTCCTGTGCATGCTTCGATTTGCTTGACACCGAGTAACCCATCGATCCAACCCATGTTCCTGCTTTGCCTGTTTCAGGATTCACCGGCCATGCGGCGATGTCCCATTCAAACGGCAAATCCCAGAAGCCTGGTTGATCCCACGGACCCATAGGGAACATGCCTACTTTACCGGCTACAAAACGAGAATAAGCATTCATCGCTTTCTCATCCTCCGGCGATGGCGTTACATTATGCTTCAGGCGCAGATCGGCTACCCATTGCATCGCTTTGGTGAATTCAGGCGTATCGATCGTAACCGTTCCTGTTTTGTAGTCGATGAAGTCTCCACCGCTTGCCCATACCGCACCTTCCAACGTGAAGTTGGCTCCGCCGTAAATGTCGACTTTGCCATCGCCATTCTCATCTTTCGTCAGCTTTTTCGCTGCTTCGAGCCAATTCTCCCACGTCCATTTGCCAACCTCTGCAGGCGGCAATTCGACGCCAGCTTCCTCAAACATCGTTTTGTTGTAGGCCATTGCCCATGGACCTACGTCCTTCGGCAATCCGTACAAATCCCCTTGGCCTAGCTCCTTGCCGTCAAAACGGTAACGATCCAGCGCTTGCTTCCATACATTATCTGCTTGGAACAGTTCTGTCGTTTCTAGAAACGGCTGCAAATTTTGAATTGTGCCTGCTTCGGCAAACTTGTAAAACTGCGGTCCCGATACGTAGAATACGTCCGGCGTTTTGCCTGATGCGACTAACGTAGACAGCTTCTGATTGTATTCTGCTGGCGGCACGCTTGTATACTCAACCTTTACGTTCGGGTATTTCACTTCATACGATTTGATCAGCTTCGCGAATATATCTTTCTCCTGCGGGCTGCCATGACCCATGAACGAAATCTTCACTTTCTCTTGCGGCGTGTTTACTGCTGCGTCTTCTTTATTACCCACATTCCCATTCGTCGAAGAACCGTTTCCATTCCCACCTGATGAACAAGCCGACAACAGCATACCAAAGCACAATAGTAGAACGAGTCCAAGCTTTGCCGATAATTTTCTGTTCATAATATTTGACGCCTCCCTTTTTTTGCAAGCGCTTCCTTGATGAACTTATTCTAGTTTATATTGTTATACTTTTAAATACTCTATTTAGTATAAAAAATGGATATTTATTTTCTTCACCCTACTATTCCATACTGAAAACCTGTCCTAAAACCAATTTTCCCATAATAATCGTCTTCTTTTCATTCTACTTTTATCATTCCATCGGTTTCAAACCCGAAGACATACTAACTTTAGTATATATTTAAATACTAATATATTTTATAATCGATGGAAGCTTGTTCGCGGTTTCAACATGAATAAACAAAACAGTCGAGCAGTTTTAAAAAAATCTGCTCGACTGTTTTTTGTTCTCAACTAATGCTGACTTCATAAGCCCAACTACTAGTTACTCCTCATAAATCATTTTTCTCGTCATACCGCCATCAAGAGTGATATGGGTTCCGGTCACAAAATCATTTTTGGGATCTGTTAGATATAGACATGCTAGGGCAACATCTTCTGGCTTGCCTACACGCCCAGACGGATGCTGCACGTGATCCTCTGGGCGCAGCTTGCTGTAATCCCCCGTCTCAATCCAACCCGGACAAATCGCGTTAACTGTAATGTGATCTGGGCCGAGCGACACCGCCATCGCATGCGTAAGCGAGAGAATTCCGCCTTTCGAAGCAGCATAGGCCTCACCATTCGGTTCCGACATCATCGCTCTCGTGGAGGAAATGTTTACGATGGCTCCACCGCCGGTTGTCCGCATCAGCTTGGCAGCTTCACGCGAGCAAACGAACGTCCCGCGCAGGTTCGTATTCACAACGCTGTCCCATTCGTCAATGGTTAGATCGTACGGTGACTTCCATATGCCAAAACCTGCATTGTTAATGACGATGTCCAGTCTCCCTACAATCGTTTCCAAATCATGCAGCATTCCAATAATGTCATCAGGTTTACTCATATCGGCAGTAAATGATAAAGAATCGTAACCTGACTCTTGCAGCAGCAAACCTGTTTGCTCGAGTCCCTCTTCATTTTTATCCACCAATACTGGAAGTGCTCCTTGTTCCGCATAAGCTAGCGCAAGAGCTCGGCCAATACCGGCTCCGGCGCCAGTTATAAGTACGATTTTATCATCATATATTGCTTTCATTATGAATTCCTCCTCAGCTATTGCTCGCTTTACCTAAAGAGTCTAATGCAAAACGCTTCAAAATGAAAATATCAGTGTTGCTGAAAGGAATAACATCGTTACATCTCGAATGAATGGTTAACTCAACAATAGAAAAAATTTTATTATTATCTAAAAAAGGAGTTGGTTATACTGCACACAAAAGCTGTATTTTTCGATTTGTTTGAAACGTTGGTAACCGAATTTACAGACGGTAAACGTACAATAAATAGATCTACAAACGACTCCACATTATTCGGAATGAATCATGAAGATTTCAAGAAAGAATGGGGAAACCGCCAAGAAGCAAGAATGACCGGACAATTTGTTAACTTCATCGAAGTAATGAGGAACATTTTGGAGAAGCGGAATTTGCCATATAACGAACAAATCGTGGAGCATTTATATCGAACAAGAATCGAAGAAAAGAAAGCTCCCTTTCTAACGATTCAGCCTGCTGTCATTGCCATGTTAGAACAGTTGCAAAGTAAACATATAAAAATAGGCCTTATTAGTAATTGTACAGAAGAGGAAGTTCAGCAGTGGCAGGCAAGCGAACTTGCTCCCTATTTTGACGATGCCATCTTTTCGTTCAAAGTTGGCTTAGCCAAACCAGATATTCGAATATATCAATTAGCCTGTGAGCGGATGGGCGTAGATCCAGGAAATGCGGTATTTGTAGGCGATGGCGGTTCCAGTGAGCTCGATGGTGCGTATAACGCTGGTTTACATCCCTACCATGCATTTTGGTTTAATACCTATATAACTAGCCGTTTTAAGAAGCTGCTCCATCCTGAACATTTAATAAATCAATTACCGTAACATGAAGGGAGCAGATCAGCTGCTTTTCAGCGCTTGCTCACGCCTCGTTACTATCTAATCTTATGAAAAGTGGTTTCGGTGGAAGTTGTGGACAAAAAGTGTCAAATAATCTGAAAATTTAATCAATATTGTAAAAACGGCTTGAACACCCCTTGTCATTTTTCTCAAAAGCGCATATGATAAAAGCAATCAAAGGTTGTGATTTTTTTCACACTGTATAGTATATTGTGAATTAATTCACGTTGTATAGGCGACTGCGTTTGCAGACTCCCCTTTACACATCCCATAGGAGGCGTTTTATATGACAATTAATATCGCTGTTATTGGCTGTACACACGCAGGAACTGCTGCAATTAAACAAATGGCTGTACTTTACCCGGAGGCGAACATTACCGTTTATGAGCGGAATGACAATATCTCGTTTCTATCGTGCGGTATCGCGCTGCATGTTGGCGGTGTAGTAAAAAATGCCGAGCAGCTATTTTATGCTTCGCCCGAGCAGCTCGCTGAGCTTGGCGTGAAGACGCATATGCGACATGATGTGCTTGCTGTAAATACGGATGCCAAACAAATTCAAGTCCGCAATCTTGTAACGGGCGACGAATTTACGGAAAGTTATGATAAGCTCGTCGTTACGACAGGCTCGTGGCCGATTATTCCGCAAATGGACGGCATCGCGCTTGAAAATATAGTACTATGCAAAAACTACAACCATTCGAAAGAAATCATCGAAAAAGCAAAAACAGCGAACCGCATTGCTGTTATCGGAGCTGGCTACATCGGTATTGAGCTCGTTGAAGCATTTGAACAGCTTGGCAAACAGGTTACCTTAATTGACAATATGGAACGTATTTTATATAAATACTTGGATCGTGAATTTACCGAAGTTACAGAGCAAGCATTGATTGATAAAGGAATTACCATCGCAACCGGCCAAACGGTTACTTCGTTTAAGGGCAGCGAGGGTCAGGTAACGACTGTCATCACAACAGCGGGAGAATATGAAGCAGACCTCGTCGTGCTTTGCATTGGGTTCCGTCCCAACACTGAGCTATTGAAAGGCCAAGTTGATATGCTGCCTAACGGCGCGATCATTGTGGATGATTATATGAGAACGAGCAAGCCGGATGTATTTGCCGCTGGCGACAGCTGCGCCATTCACTATAATCCAACAGGGCGAAATGCTTATATCCCTTTAGCAACAAACGCGGTACGCATGGGAACGCTCGTTGCCAAAAACCTGATGAAACCAACGGTCAGATATCTCGGAACACAAGGCACGTCGGGTATTAAGATTTACGATTATAATATTGCATCGACAGGTTTAACGGAAACAGCTGCGCTTGCTGCGGGAATGAATGTGAAAAATGTCACAATCGTTGATAGCTACCGTCTCGAATTTATGCCTACCTTCGAGCAAGTGACATTGAAGGTCGTCTATGAAGCGGATAGCGGCAGAATCGTTGGCGCGCAGGTCTTATCGAAAGTGGATCTTACCCAGTCGATTAATACATTGTCGGTTTGCATCCAGAACGGAATGACGATGGAGGAATTAAGCTACGTCGACTTCTTCTTCCAGCCTCATTACAACAAACCTTGGAACATGCTTAACCAAGCTGGCTTGCAAGCTGTATAATCTCACATGAGCTGCAAAGATGGTGTACTTCGCCTTCGATTGCAGCTCTTTTTTTTATCGAACACTTTTAATATAAGAACAAAAGCCGCCTTTTTACAGGCAGCTCTTGCTAATTAACTACAGATTATCTGCTGGCGGCCTCCCGAAATTCGGGGTCCCGTCGTCATTCCACGTAAACACCTTGGCTCGTGCATGGCGATTGGGATCAAATAGTGGATCACCTTCAATGTCTTTGTAGCTACGCGCATGGTAGATCAGAATATCCTGCTCGCCGTTCTCCGACACAGTGAAGCTGTTATGGCCTGGGCCATATTGGCTATTTTCCGGGCAACTCGTAAACACTGGTGTCTGTGTCTTCACCCATGAGAGGGGATCGAGTAGATTACTGAACTCGGAAGCTGTCAATAACCCCATCGCATAGTTATGATTAGTGGCGCTGCCGGAATAAGTCATGAATATTTTCCCGCTCCGCTTAATGACAGCCGCTCCCTCATTCACCATGAAGCCAATAACTTCCCAGTCGAGCTCGGGTTTCGTAATCATTACTTGCTTGCTCTTCAGCGTCCAAGGATTGCTCATCGAAGCGATATACAAATTCGTATTGCCTTGAATGGCTGGGTCTTGCTGCGCCCATACTAAATATTGCTCGCCATTATGCAAGAAGCTAGTAGCATCGAGCGAGAACGAATCCCAATCCGTTACGATCTGGCCCTTTTCCGTCCAATTGCCCTCAAGCGGATTATCCGAATCATTTTCAATCACATACATGCGATGTCTAAATGGCGCTTCTTCCATTGCCGCGGCAAAATATACATACCATTTTCCAGCGATAAAATGCAGCTCGGGGGCCCAAATATTTCGGCTCATAGGCCCTGCATCGTGTTTTCTCCATACAACAACTTGCTCTGTATCAGTTAGCCCTTCTAGCGTTCTTGCTCTTCGCAGCTCGATCCGATCATACTCAGGAACGGATCCCGTAAAATAATAATATCCGTCTACATGCTTCATAACCCATGGATCTGCTCGTTGTTCTATTAACGGATTTCGCAGCTGCTTCTGCGACTGTTCGGATGCTTGTGTACTCATGTTTTCTCTCAGTCCTCCAGCTAATATTTCTATTTAAATAAGATGTCATCCTAGATTCATTAATATATATACGAATAGGTAGAGCTCTCTAAATATAAATTGTCAAGCAATCCCTTTGCATATAAAATAGATAAGATAGTTAGTGCTGCTTGGATCGTACGAATCAACCTTACATACAGCGAACCATACTCAATAGATTTTATAACTTTATCCAAGTAATGTTTTTGTTAACGATTAAGACTTTATATTTCAATCACAAGATACAAGGCGGATGCAAAGTTAAAAAACTGAGCGGAGTGAACGTATGAAAATTGATATTTCAGATACTCATTTACCTATCTATGAAGCATTAGCCAGCGATGTAAGATTGAGAATTATACAACTGCTTGCTATACAAGAAATGAACATCAAGGATCTCGCACAGGCGCTCGAACTAAGCAGCCCCATAATGACGATGCATGTGAAAAAGCTCGAAAAGGCCGGTTTGATTAGCTCCGAGATGGTTTCCAGCAGCGGCGGAACCAAAAAAATGTGCAAGCTTATCACCGATAGCATTGAAATAGATTTCCCGTCAACACGGCGTCCAGCGCTTCGCACTTATCATGAATCCATTATTTCCATCGGGCACTACACCGACTTTGAAGTGGAACCAACCTGTGGTCTTGCTACAACTGCTAAAGTAATTGGCATGTTCGACGAGCCGCGTTTTTTTCTTGATCCCGATCGTATCAATGCCAGAATACTTTGGTTCAGCAGCGGCTTTATTGAATACAAAACGGCCAACTTCTTATTGAAAAGCGAGAAGCCTACTGAACTTGAAATTTCGTTCGAAATCTCTTCGGAGGCTCCTTTTGCCAATGACAATTGGCCTTCCGATATTTCCTTCTACTTGAATGACACCAAAATTGGCCTGTGGACGAGTCCTGGCGACTTCGGCGGTAAACGCGGAAAGTATACCCCCGATTGGTGGTGGGATGAAATTAATCAATATGGCCTGCTTAAGGTGCTGAAAATAACGCAAACCGGAACATTTATCGACGGCCAGCAAATATCCGAAGTTACGCTTGATGATGTCAACATCTTAAGCAAGCAATGGAAATTCCGCATAGCTGTTGAGAAAGACGCAGAAAATGTTGGCGGCGTTACTTTATTCGGCTCTGGCTTTGGCAATTACAATCAAGACATCGTCTTTAAGCTTTATTATGAAAGAAATGAATAAGAGCTTGCGGCGCGAGCCGCCAGCTCTCCATCCCCTTCTTTTTTATCGCATACTCTTTAATCTGTAGAACCTCTCCTATTATTCACCTGCGATCCCAGAACGTTCAACGCTCTCGACGAAGTAACGCTGCGTGAACATATACAAAATGAGTACCGGCAGGATCGTTAGCATAACGCCAGCCATCACTTGGTTTTGCAGCGTCGGCGCCATGCCAAGCGTGCCTGAGGATATCGAGCTCGATGCCTGCTGAAGATCTAAGTTGGCGTTGCCGTTGAAGAAAGCCATATTTTGCGCCAGGTTGAAATACTCTGGAACGAGCAAATACATATTTGGCTCAAACAGATCATTCCAGTGCCAGACGACCGAGAACAAGAAGACGACCAGCATGGCTGGTTTCGCGAGCGGGAACATAATCATCCAGTACGTCCGGAACGCACCTGCACCATCGATTCTTGCCGCTTCCTCCAGCACATTCGGCAGCGTACGGTAAAACTGAATAAAGATGAGTACGAACAAAGAGCCTTTAAGTCCGTGTCCTAGCAACGCCGGCACAACGAACGGGAGATGCGTATTTACCCAGCCCAAATCGAGGAAAAAGGTAAACAGCGGCACAACGATCGTCTGCGGCGGCACAAGAAATGTAAATACAACCATCGCCAAAAACAACGCTTGACCGGGAAAACGGTAACGCGCGAAGCCGTAGCCTACAATAGAGCAGCTAACGACTTGAAGCATCGCACTGCCAAATGAAATGATGGAGCTGTTCAGCAGTCCTGGCCAGAAATTGATTTCCTCCATCGCAATCGAATAATTCGTTAAGTTGAACTGCTTCGGAATCCATTGAATCGTAGCATCCGCCACGTCCTCCGGTCGCATAAGCGATTTCGATACCATGTACAGCAGCGGATAGACGAAGACAAACGCCAAGCTAAGAATAACTACATAGTAGAAGATCGTTCCGATTACGCCGCGTCCACGCTTCATCCACGTAATCTTCCAGACCGTTTCCGCTTTGCCTTGAAGGTCTGCATATTTTTCGGTCATGCTAGGTGAACTCATGCCCTCTACCCCCTACCTTCGGTTGCTGACAAGCTTTTGCGGAAGATAAAGAACACGACCGCAAGCACAACCGAAATCACAATAAAGTAAATCCAGCCCATTGCAGAGCCATAAGCGTAATTATTCGTTTTGAACACATTGTTCATAATGTGATTCATAATTTGGTTATCCGTTTTGGTAAATGAGTTCACGACGCTGTAAAGCGTGTTTACGAACAGCATCGGCATAATCATCGGAAACGTAATTTTCCAGAAGCTTTCCCATTTCGTCGCCCCATCGCATTTGGCCGCTTCATAAAGCGCAGGCGAGATCGTCTGCAAGCCAGCGATAAAAATCAAAATTTGCACGCCCGAATCCCACATGACGAGGGTTAGAGAATCTGCATACTGAAGCAGCGGCTCCAAGATGCTGTCCGGTATAAAAGCGTTTAGCTTGCTGTAAAGATCATATTGATAGAAGATCGGGAGCTGGGCAGCCCCCTGCTCCAGCAGCTCTCTCAAAATTGCTCCGGAAGCGATAATGACCGGCAGAAAGAAAATACCACGGAATAATGTACGCCCGCGAAAAGGACGATTAAGCAGCAAAGCGCTAAACATCGCAAATATTAGAATGAGCGGCACCTGCGACAGCATCGTTGTCAGCGTGGCTTGCAGCAGCGGAACAAAATCGATGTCTGTCGTAAAAGCAGCCCGGTAATGGGTTAGGCCCGTGTAAGATGCCTTTAACCCTGCCTTCGTTACCTCTAAATTGTTAAGCGAATAATAAAGCGATTTGCCGAGCGGAATGACCATGAACAATAAGAAACCGACAATCCATATGGAAATGAACGAGTATCCCTCAAAGATGTGGCGGCCTCTCATCGAGAGTCCAAATTTTTTGCCCATGCTCATTTCCCTCCGTTCTGCATGAGATAACCAGCCGCAGGAATAGAGATGCCGTCAACCGTCGCTAAAGCACCGCCGTAATTGACAATAACCTTTGTTCCGTTCGCATACGTTGTTTGGTATAGATCGCTGCTCAGCTTCTCATGATCAGCAATCGCTTGATTTGAGATCGCATCATAGATTTGTTCAAGCTCGTTATATTGCTGAACGGCATCGTCAATCCAAGTCGTATATTGCGAGCTCCATAACCGATCCTCCAGCGTTCTTTGAAGCTTCGTCGTAGGCTCATAAGTCAGCTCCAGACTAGGCAGCGCACCGTACTCCACCATCCGAAGCAGCTCGTTCTGAGCATCATTTCGCAAATTGATCGGGTTAGCCGTGTATGGCACTAGACCTCGCACCGCAATTTGATAGAAAGGAACCGTCTCGTCATTGTAAATAAAATGGCTGGAATCCAGCGGCGCGCCGCTAATGCCATCGATATGCCCAAGCATGTAAGCAAAGCCATAATCGACTGACGCACCGCCGGTCGCTTCCCGAATGGCATCCGTAGCTTTAACCCACGCTGATGCTGTCTCGCCGCGTGTTGTCAGCGACTTTGGATTGATATCGGAGTACAATGTATTTCCCCAATAAGCAAGATGGACACCAGAGATGCCAAGCTTCGAATAATCCTTCAGCTCTTTATTCAGATGTTTACTAATGACACGCTCTGGCTTCATCCAATAGTAGAGTCTGTTGTCGTCATTCCATCTGCTCCCGACATAATAATCAGTGGACGGCGCTACTTCACGATCCATACCGCGAATGGCGTCTTTCCCCTTCTTTATGCCATCGCTATCCGCAATTGCGCGAGCATAGTTCGCTTCCAAATAAAACGAAACACCTTTATTAGCCGCATATGCGGCAAGGTCTTTCAGATCCTTCGCTCCGCCCAGCTTCTTCTCCACAGGGAAGTGATCCGGCTGATCCCCATATAAACCATCATCAGACCATCCAGAAAACGTAAGCTCCAAATTTTTGATTCCTTTTTTCTGAAAAGCATCGATAATTTCACGCGCTTGATCGAATGTGGTCATCGAAATAAACGTACTGCCCAGCACCTCATCGCGCAAAATACCACCAAGCAGCTTCACCTTTACGGGAACTGCAGTTTGTTCTGAAGGCTTAACTCCCTGCTCTTCTTTCAGGAATTTCCCGTAAGCCTGCGCCATACCAACGTAATCAGCTTCCTTATCCTGAAGCAGCACATAACGCAGCTGCCGATCGCCTTTGATCCAGTTGCCTTGGAAAAATGGAATTTCTCCTGATGTTCCAATAAAAATAACATCGCTCCAGCGATACACAAATTCCGCGGACGTCCGATAATACGAGATCGCGCGAATGCCAGACGGCGTTCCGTTAACCTTCGCATCGTATTGCCCCTTCGTTACAATACCGAGCGAGCCGATATCATTGCGGTAGTTGCCGAATACCGGCAGCGCAACCATTTCTTTTGGAGCAACCTTTTGACGCCATATTTGATCGATATTCTCATGTGATTGCGTAACATACGCCGGGTCCGCGCCATAGATCATTTCGGAATAACCCGCAAAAAACTGCGGATGTTTCGCACTGTACTTCATAAGAGCGCCCGAGCCGTCCGGCAAGAAAATCGCACCTTCCTCCGTATCCGCAGCAGCATTCCAGAATGGCAGCGGCTCAATACTCACGAACTTTGCTTTGCCAGCTTCCTTAATAGAAGCTTCCGGAATCGTCAATTCGAAGCCTTTCTCATCCAAGCGATATTCAATCGCAAACTCAAGCTTTTCCTTAATAAATTGGAAGGTCACTTTCGCTCCACCGTCGATCGTCTCGATTTTCAGTTTATTTTCCTTTTCCTTCGCCAAATACGTTTGTACGGTATCCGAACCCTCTGTATACTTCACGTGAACGGCTGCGTCCATAAACTTCTTATTATTAGGCATCGTCGTTCTAGGAAGCTGCGGCGTACCTAACCATTCCGTTTTGGCTTGCTTATCAACAAGGCGAACATTGCCTGTTTTCTCATCGATGTACATCTTGTAGCTGTTGTTCTCTGCAATCAGCTTCGTAGCAGATACGGGATACAGCTTCACTTCGCCTTGGTCAGCAGGTTCCGCGGTCTCTGCAGCAATCTCTTCTGCGGGGTCTTCCTGAGCTGCAGTCGTATCCGCAACCACTGCGGCTTCTGCATCCGCGGTGGTCTCCGTTGCAGGCGCATTCGTGCCCGCGTCTTCCTCCGCCTGAACACGGGTTTCGCCTTCCACGGTCCCGAAGTGAGGGAATATGCTGACAACGAGCAGCAATGCCGCGATAATAAGCCATTTTCGTTGTTTCCTCATCTCGTCCACCTACTTTCGGAAGTTTATTTCTTTGAACATGTCGACTATAAAGTTAAGGAGCTGATTAATTAAGCCAAACATTAGAATGCCGATAAACCAAATAATCAATATACCGACGATGCTCAGCACCGTAATCCAAATCATTTTCCCGATCTCAAAATCATGAACAATTCTTACCTTAAGCAAGAGCAGCCAACCTACCCAGTAGAGAGTGAAATTGATTAAAAACGAATAAATAGAGCTTTCATCCAGCGCCAAAATATTCGTAAGCAGCGTGATTGGAATAATAAAGATCGCATAAGGAACTAGCGCAAATGCACTGCCGACGAACACTTCCTTAAATTTGCCTTCCCCCTCAAGAATTGCACTGACGCCCCAGTTCGATATTGTCCAAGTTACCCACGGCACGACGATCCAAATCAGCTCATGCACGAACGATATCTCATAGGTTTCTCTCGTCTCGAAGGCATACCCCGTTATTAGAATGGCAACCATTCTCGCGATATAAGCAAGTGCGACGATGAACAACGCTTGCCCCCATTTAATGCGGCCCGGCTCCTGAATGTCGTGGTAAAAATCTATCGGGTGCACGAGCACCTGCCGCATCATTTTAAACGTTGCGATCATAAGGCACTCCTCCCTTCATTTGAACCACTTTAGCCGAATTACGGGCTGACAGCATCGCGGAAACTCTGCGCCAAACAAATGGAATGATGTAGCGCAAAAGGGCGATAAGTACAATAATAGCTAGACATATCCATGCAAAATGCTCTCTAATGTATTCCTTCCGATATTCCTTGAAAGCGACCGAGTAGTCGTAACGCGATCTTGCCAGTTCAAAATACTCCATAGCTCCCTTATAGTTTTCCGCTTTATAGAGAGATTTGCCGATGGCAAGGTAGGCTAGATCGAAATTTGCATTCAAATGCAAAACCTCGTTCCACATTCCCTCCGACTCTTTATATCGTCCATCAACGAATAGCCGCGATGCATCATGCACCAGATCAGCGAACGGCGTCGTTCGGAACAAGTCAATGCGGTTCCGTCCTTTATCGACCACATACACCGTGCCGTCTGCTGACTGATCAAGGCTTGATGGTGTAATAAATAAGCCATTCTGATCGCCAAGCCCTCCGAATACAAACAAGAAATTACCGAGCTTATCATACTGATATACTTTGCTGGACTGAAGATCGAGTGCGGTTATAACACCGTCCTTATCTACCGCGAGATCAAGAAATGACGGCACTTCGAAAGGCCCAGCATCAAACCGTCCGCCATACCTCTTCGGAACAATATTGAGCGTATCCACACCGACTGGCGATAAACGCTTCAATTGATTCATTTCTGTTCCAAGTGTAGAGGTATAAACGAAACCTTCCTCGTCCTGCACCGCATTGGAGAACTCCAGCGGTTTAACAACGGACAATTTCGCCTTCTGCTCCTCGGTTGCAACGAGTTTAACGAACAATCTGCTCCAGCTGAAGCCCACATGATTCGCACCATAAAAGCCTTTGAATTGCCCGTTCGGATCAATTTGAATAAGACCCTGTGTATTCCCGTCACTTACGACAAACATGTAGTTCCGCTTGTCAACGAGCAGCTTCGACGGCGAATACGAGAAGGTTGCTCCAAGCAGTGGACTTTCAGGCTTGCCGAACTGCTTCTGGAATTTCCCGTTTTTATCAAAAATAGCGATTCGCTGGTTTTTGGTATCGGCTACATAAACGGTTCCATCCCGTTTCACGTAAACACCTTTTGGCTCGTTTAGCTTACCGTCGCCTTCTTCATCACCGATAATGTTCAGCACCTCATGTTTTGCATCCAAATGCACGATCCGGCTATTTCCTGAATCGACGATATACATCGTTCCATCGTCAGCGAGGAAAATATCTTCAGGTGCGTTAAATGGCCCCGATGATAGGTTATATCCGTCAATTGAGCTCTCGTACATGTACCCGTTGATCGAGTGAACATCATCGCCCAGCTTATTTCTCGTATACCCTTCATAAGGAGAGGCCGCGAACGTTTGAACAGGTAGAGCTGTAACTAGCATCAGTAAAGCGATAGCTGTACTGACAACGAATCGGAATATCGTAACCTGCTTCATCCCGGTTGTCCTCCTACTCTTTCAGACCTGAATGCGCCATCGTTTGCAGCACCAAGCGCTGCGTTACGATAAAGACGATTATCGTCGGCACAATCATCAATAAACTTGCCGCCGCGAGTGTGCCGACACGCGCGACGACCCCATATCCGCCGCTTAACGTCTGGATTGCCAGCGGCAGCGATTTCATATCCTGATCGGTCGTATAGACCATCGCAGGGTAGGGATCATTCCAGGCAGATATAAAGCTGAATAAGGCAAAAGTCGCGATGGCTGGCTTCAGCATTGGTATGACGACAACCCAGAACACCTTCCATTCGGAAGCGCCGTCCATGCGCGCTGCCTCAAGCAAGGCATCCGGGATTTGGCGCAAAAACTGCGTCATGAGAAACATCCCTATCGGAGCCGCCAAATAAGGTAAAATCATAGCCCAATACGTATTGATAAGACCGATTTTGCTAATGAGCAAATACTGTGGAATCTGCACAACCATCGGTGAGAACATGATGGCAAGCACGACCATGTTGAAAATTGCGCTGCGGAATGGCATATTGTGCTTCGCAAGCGGATAGGCAGCCATTGCCGATACGAGAATTCCAAAGCCAACAATACATGAGCTGATCAGCAAGCTGTTAAAAATAAACCTTGAGAACGGAACGCTTGTTGTTCCGGTTATGAGCAATAGATCGCGAAAATTGACTAACGTCGGATTGTTCACGAAAAATCGCGGCGGAAACAGGAACAGCTCACTTGTTGGTTTAAAGGCTGTAGATACCATATAAACCAGAGGGGCAAGCATCAAGAGACCGAACAACGTAAGAAATAGATAAAGGAAAAAGCCTCCCCAATCCTTCCTGCCTTTCACTGCGCCAGTCATATCGGTTCAGTCCTTTCCTAGCCATTTGAATATGAGACGGTTTAGCCCGATCATCATGACGAACAGCACGACTGCGATCGCCGCAGCGTAACCCATCTCAAACTTGATAAAGGCGTAATCGAATAAATGTGTCAAAATCGTATGACCTGCATAAAGCGGACTCGGCAGTCCAACGAGCTGCACACTGACATCAAACACGGTCAGTGAACTAACGACCTGAAGCACCGCGCCAAACAGCAATTGCGGTTTCACCGATGGAACCGTTATATAAATGAGCTGCTGCCATCTATACTTAATTCCGTCAATTTCCCCTGCCTCATAAAGATCCTTCGGTACGTTCTGAAGTCCAGCTAGGAAAGCCAAGAACCCTACCCCCATCGACATCCATAGCGAGACGATAATGATAACGGGCACGATCGAATTAATATTTTGCAAAAATAAATAAGGCTCGTCGATAATGCCCAGCTTCGAAGCAAAGTAGTTAAGCAAGCCTTTGCGGTCTCCCGCGAACAGGTAGAGCCATACGACTGACATTGCTGTTGCGCTCGTAATAGAAGGCGTATAATAACAAAGCGTATAGAAAAAGCGGTATTTTTGCGGAATTTGGCTAATTAGCCAGGCCAGCAAGAACGCCATAACATAGCCGACCGGCCCTGTAATGAACGCGAATTTCAACGTAATGCCAATCGCCTTAAGGAAGATGTCGTCATCGACAAACAAAAGCTTGTAATTGGAGAGGCCGATAAACTTTGGCGCTTCCAAGATGTTGTAATACGTAAAGCTAAGTACAACCGATGTTACGACCGGTACGATTGTGAACAAGGTGAACAGGATAAGAAACGGAGCGAGAAACAGGTATGAAACCCTGTTTCTCTTCATTTCATGCCACAGCAAGGACAGTTTACTCGGTTTGCGGAGGCGTTCCGCAGCCGGAGTAACTACGGTTGCCGCTGAATCTGCGTTCATTTTCACGGGCTGTCGCCTCCTTTGGTAGTTGTTTGTTTGGCAGATGCAGGTTCATCGTTTAAACCAAATTCCTCGCGCTTCTTGCGCAATTCCTTATCGATTTCCTTAACGCCTTCCTCCACCGCCTCACGCGGTATTTTGCCGTTCAATACGATTTGGTTCCAAATGTTCGCGATATGTCTGGTCGTGTAGTAACCGCCAATGACAACCTCGCGCTCCTTAAACCATTCCCACTGCTCGAGAATCGCGTTAATATCAGAGGATTGCCACGGCATACGCTTCAGCGCCTCGATATTAGCGGTATTCCATCTCGCTTCAACGCCAAGCAGCGCTTCAAGCTCGGAGCCGAATCTTTCCTGCGTATCCGCGCTCGTCCACCATTTCAGGAACTCCCATGATTGCTCTTTCATGTCAGTGTCTTTGAAGATCATGCCCGTTTGCGCGAGGCCCCCGGTTGAACGGTTAATTTGTCCGTCCTCTTGCTTGATGCCCGGCATCGGTTTCATCCCCCACCAGCCGGTAAGCTCCGGCGCTGCTGTTGATAGCAGCACGTAGGTCGAATAATCGGCTACGCCGATCGGCATTTCGCCGGAACGGAAACGGTTATAGAAATCAGCTTGTTTAGAAATTTTAAAATTCGTGAATAACCCTGTCCAAAGCTTAAAAGCCTTCATCGCTTCAGGCGAATCAAGATTCGAGTATTTACCGCCTTCACGGTAGAACTCGCTGTTTTGCTGGAACAGGAATGGTGCAAATTCATTAATGGCAAGCGCTGGATTATTCGGAGCATGCGGGTAGAAGAAGTCCATGCCGTTTTGCTGCAGGATTGGAATGAGATCCATCACTTCCTGCCACGTATCAGGAATTTGATCCTCCGTTATACCTAGCTGCTGCATAATATCCTTGCGATAGAACAGCATGTTGAAGTTCTGATTTTCCGGCAAAGCATAGCTGCCGTCGTTATATTTGTAAGGAATAAGTGCTCCTGGTCTGAAGCGAGCGGCTACTTCATCGTAATCGTCGTATTCCTCCAAGTTGACCAGTCCGCTCCGGACTGCATAATCGATTGGAATTTCACCCTCTACACCCAGCGCAACGTCTGGTGCTAGACCAGCCGTGCTGGCAAGCAAGAGCACCTGCATTTGCTGAGCCGGAATGACGTTGACGTTTACTTTGATGCCTGTTTCTGTCGTGAAATCCTCATCAATCATTTGCTTAATAATGTCGACCCAGTCGCGCCCTCTCGCTACCCAAACGTCCAGCACCTTCTCCTCTTCATACACGTTGCCGATACCGCCGTAATTTTTCGTGAAAGAGCTCGTAAAGTCGTAAAGCATCGTACCGGTTCTAGCCAGCCAGCCTGCATCAGGCTTCGGCCATGCTGTATCTGGCGATTTAATGATGAGATAGTCTAGCAGCAAGCTTTGCTTGCTCAGCCCGTTCACCCATGTGCCAAGTGATGCCTGCAAATCATTGAATTGCAGCATACGTCCTGGAATAGAGGTTGAATCGTTAGACATGCTGAGCAGCACGTCGCGCGCTTCGTATAGCGGACTTACTTCAGAGCTGCCTTCATCAACGCCAAGCGCATACAGCCCTTTGATCGTATCGTCGAAGCTCTTCGCCATAAGCTGCAGACGCGGCACGAGGTTCGCAATATTTTGCTCCAAACGCCAGTCGCCATTTGGATCGGGATTCGTACCCGTTACTTGAATAACCTCACGACCGAGCAGAGACATTTTGCGTGTCGTATCCGTTACGGTCTCGAGCATACGCCCAAGTGCGCCGACCTGAACTTCCATGCGAATCGTATGCTTGCCCTTCTCTAAATAATAGAGATAAGGCTCTTTACTCTCGTTGTCGCTGCCAAACTTCGCAACTTGGAACTCCGCTTTATAAGGAAAGGAAATTTCATTCATTTCTTTGAATGGCAGCTTGCCGTCAATCATTACCGTCCGCTGTGTCGGCATTCCGTTAAGAAACCATTGACCATAGCGTGCTCCGATTTCGTACAAACCGCTTTCAGGCACCTCAATTTCCCATTCCGCCCACTGTCCGCCCGTTCGCCAGCTAGCGCCGCCGAACGTATTAAGTACGATTGAATCTTTTTTGAACGGCTCGGTTAACGGCTCACGATCCTCGATACGCTTCAGTGTCGGATCGGACTTTAAGGTCGACAGCTCGGCCTGCGCCTTAATGAGCTGACCCGTTGTTTTCATGTAGCCTTTCTGTTCGTATGTGCTGGCAATCTCGGCATAAGTCGGTACCTTTGCCGGGGAGTAAATGTCAATTTTCCCGATTGCCGCAGGCTCCCTGACCGCTTGAAGACGCAATGTATGTTTGCCCTTCGTCAGATAGAAACGAAACGGCTCGTACGTTTTGCCTTCTGCATCACGAAATTCTCGGTATTGCCAACCGAATGTCTCTTCCCTGCGCGGATTGAATTCATTATTCTGATTATCAAACCAAGTTTTCCCCGCTTCCTTCCACATTCTTTGGAATTCCAGCTTCTTCGCTTGGAAAAAAGGATATTTCCCATCGATTTGCAAGCTGCGAACGACGGACGAGCGTTTGCCCTCCATCGCAAAATAGCTCATTCCCATTTGGTAATAACCAGCCTGCGGCACTTCAAAGGAATAATCCACCCAGCTATCCTCATCAATAAGCGCCAAAGCTTGACCAGCTTGGTCTCCTAAGCCCGAGACGATCCTTGTTCCTGACTCGCTGATTCCCGCATAATCAGTAGATGACAGCGTAACGCTGAAATCCGTCGTATCTGCCGCCCCCTGCTCACTCCAGCTGTCTACATATTTATTAAAAGACGGCTCCAGCTTGCTGCTGGCGTCTTCACCTTCCAAAATTGACGATTGATCGATTTCCGCATCCAACGCAATTCCAGCCATTGCATCATCGTTGTAGCCCCTTGAATTATTCCACCACAAAAAGAAGCAGACTAATGCGGCAATGACAACCAATGTTACCTTATACTTACTTAGCCAACGAATCACCAAGGAGCACCCCCTTGCCATACTAGCGTAAACGGCTTACGTCATCATAAGGCGGCGCAGCTATCGTTTCGCGATAATAGTTAAAATACTTGGTCGTGTTATCATGCCGAATCATCCTTCAGTGAAGGATGATTCGGTTTTGTGGGAAGTAAGCAGCGTTACTGTGCGAGCTCTTTCATCAATTTTTCCTTCTCAGCCTTTAGCTTGTTCTCCACATTTTCTTGTGTTTGCTGAATAGCTGTTTTTGAATCGATATTCTTATCAAGCGCGGCTAGTACGCCTTCAACCCATAAAGGCCAAGCTAAGCCGTCAAGACGGGTAAAACGTCTAATAGGAATGAGGCTGGCAAGTTCATTGTAAAACTTGTAATCCTCTTGGTCGCCGAGGTAAGGATTCGTATGAGATAAGTACCATTCTTGTCCTGTAATATGTTTGTAATCCGGTTGAACCGATTGTTCAATCCATAGCTTCCATGCTGCTTCGGACGTTGTAATAAATTCTACAAATGCCCATGCTGCATCCTTATTGCTGCTTTGCGAAGGAATAACGAATGTCGATCCGCCCATGCCTACGTTAAGACCAAAAGGCATCGTTGTTGCTCTCCATTTGCCTTTTTGATCCGGGAAGTTGATTTCCAGATCACGTGCGCCATAAGTTCCCGCAACGTACATTGGGGACTCGCCTTTTTTCACGCGTTGCTTGCCTTTATCACTGTAGATGCCGTCATGCGGAGCAATTTTCAATTGGTTAACTTGTTTCGAAATATCGAGGAATTTTACGAACTCATCCGTGTTGCGAACCCAGTTCATTTCGCTGTCATAGTATCCAAGTGAATCGCCTAACCAGTGAACCGGTGAATCACGCCATTCCATGGAGTACTTTCCGTTTGCTTTCAACGTTTGAGCTAGTGTGAAGAAGTTGTCTGGATCTTGAATATATTCGCCAAGCTCGGCTGGATCAGATGGCAAGCCTAGCTCTTCAAAAATGTCTGCACGGTAGTAAGTTACGGCAGGTGTAACATCCCACGGCATGCCTAGTAATTTGCTGCCGTCAATGGACGACCAACGGTTCCAGTTATACTCAGATACAAGGCTTTGATATTTGCCGGCATCATATTGCGGTTGAAGCAAATCCTCCAGCACGTTTCCTGTGCTATAGCGTGTGAATTGACCTTGCTCAACAAGCGCAACATCCGGAGCTCCTTTGCCAGCAGCCAAAGTCGTTTGCAGTTTATCATGCAGATCTCCGAACGGTACAAAAATCGTTTTCAACTTGATGTTCGGATAAACTTCGTTAAATGCCTTTTGAAGTGCAGCATCCTTCTCTTTATTGTCGAGGAACGTCCAGAACGTTACTTCACCAGCAATCGATGGATCAACAGAGGACTTAGCAGCCCCTCCATCAGGCTCAGAATCATTAGCAGCTGTCTCATTTGTAGACGCTTCCTTATTTCCTTCAGCATTCGTAGGCGTATTTTCTTTACCGTTATTAACGGTGTTTTTCCCCGCACCGCTGGAGCATGCAGTTACGAGCATAATAAGAGCCAACATAAAAATGAAAGTGCTTGCAAACTTTTTCATTTAAAAATTCCTCCTCCGCAATTTTGGATAAAGCGTTTACATTTAAATCCTTAAACGATATAGTCATTAGTACTCGCATGACTAGGTTCATGGATAAAAATATGTTTAACACATTTGTTAACCAGGAAGATTGTTTTGTATGCAGCAAGGATTATTTCTTTTTTTATTACTCATGCTGTTATGACTCCCTTTAATAATCAGCATTATGAAGAATACACCGTAAAGCGCGAATCCATATTAAGCACTAAAACACCCGAAAATTGACTCGGTTCACGCTTCACCTCCACAAGGAGTAACTATTTTATTAATCGATTAATAACTATATTACATGATTTAGTTTAACACGTATTTTTACGTTTTCAAGTACTAAAATCTAATTCAAGAAAAAATTTCCGTACAATTTTCTTCTAACCAAAACGACGTATATCGATATACTTCGTATAACGGTAGGTTTCTCAGCACCTTTTCCTATGCTTAAACACAAAAAAAACCACTCATTTCTGAGTGATTAGCATTTTTATAAATGTTTACTGTTCTTTGTTACTTTACTCAGCTTCAATACTACCAACAGACGACCAAGTATGCGTTTTAGCTGATCATAGAATATGGTAATAAATAGTACCAAGTCATAGTACCTTGTTATATGATAATGGATGTAATTACCATTCACTTAAGGAGGAGATCGTATGGATGACTTTGATGAACACTTATATACAACTAGGGAACGATTGTTAAATGAGATTTCATCCCTAAATGACGAAGAATTCAATCGTACAATTGAGATTACAAAGTGGAGTATAGCTCAGATTTGTCATCATTTATTGAAAACGGAGAATTTGTTCAGAAAAGCAATTCTATTGGGGCTTGATCAAAAGATTCTATCCAAAACGGAACGAAAACCTATTCAAATTGTGTTAGATAAGTCTGTGAAGTTTCAGGCACCTAAGATTTCAGAACCTAGTTCGGAACCTTTTCAAGTGCCACAGATCATTCAACTATTAAGCGACTCAAGAAATAAATTAATGGATGTTCTTGTTAAGATTGAGGATATATCTATTTTGAAGGAAATAGCCGTGAATCATCCTAGGTTTGGTAACTTGCCATTAGATCAATGGATCGAACTGCTATATTTACACGAACAGCGACATATCGAGCAAATAAAAGATCTAAAAGCACTTCGTTAATACGACTTTAGATTTATCGCCTTTCAATGGGCAATTTTCTTTTATTCAATAATTAACAATAACGATATCAGAGACCAAAAAAAAGAGGGGCTGCATTTAGCCCCTTACTTGCCATTGATTCATTGCCATCATTTTATTTTATACAATGTCGTAGCCTTGATCCTCGATTGCTGCTTTCACAGCTTCAATCGTTACTTTCGATTCGTCAAAATCGACCGTTACTTTCTTATTTGCCAAATCAACTTTGCCTACTGCTCCTACATTTGCAACTGCCTTCTCAACCGAACTGACACAATGTCCACATGTCATGCCCTCTACCTTCAATACTGCGTTTGCCATAGTTAAAATCCCCTCTCCATCTATTTCATTAACTTGTTAACGGTAATCAGCAATTCATCGATAACTTCACTCTCGCCTGCTTGAATACGTTCAATAACACAGCTTCTCATATGCCCCTCAAGGAGCAGCTTACCCACACTGTTTAGAGCGGATTGTGCAGCAGCAATCTGATTGAGCACGTCATCACAGTACGTATCCTTCTCAATCATCGCCTTTATGCCTCTAATTTGTCCTTCAATTCGATTCAGACGTTTTGTTAAATTGTCCTTCATCTGCGATGAATGATGACTCTTCCGCGGACCATTCGGATCACAGCAGTCATCCGGTGGATGGGAATGCTCATGACTCCCATCGAGTATTGTATCTTTATCCATTTCGCATACCTCCATGGGGTATCTCTTTATGAACTTAATATATCATACCCCTAAGGGGTATGTAAATATCCTTTTTAATAATGTGAATTTATCCCTTATCTCCAATTGGTGAGCTTGTGCTGCTAGTTCTATTTATGGATGCAGGCATTGAATCCGGATTGTTTCATATACATACATTCCAATCCAACAGCCCACAATCTTTTTTTGTTTGACACAGCCATAATATTACTTCTATATAGTTACTAAGAGACCATATCGTGCAGAAAGGATGAATCGTTATCAAAACCATTATTAATTTCGCCCATCGTGGAGCAAGCGGCTATTGTCCGGAAAATACGCTGGCTGCATTCAAGAAAGCAATAGAACTAGGTGCTACAGGCATCGAAATTGATGTTCAACTGACGAAGGACGGCCGAATCGTTATCATTCATGATGAATCACTAAAACGGACGACCGGCTTCAACAGGCTTGTAAAGGATATAGAGTACGAGGAGCTTGCGTCACTCGACGCCGGCAGCTGGTTCGACCCAGCCTTTCATTCCGAGCGAATTCCACTCTTGGAACAGCTGCTGGAGCTTTTGCGCCAAACAAATATCATTCTCAATATTGAACTCAAAAACGGTATCGTCCAATATCCCGGCATGGAGCAAAAAGTCATCGACATGGTTAAAGCTTACGATATGTCTGATCGCATCATCCTATCCAGCTTCAATCATTATTCACTCTTGCTCTGCAAACAGCTCGCGCCCGAAATTCGTACCGGCGTTTTGTACATGGAAGGTCTTTATCGTCCTTGGGATTATGCGGCTGCGCTTCAGGCAGATGCACTGCATCCCGTCAAATACGCTGTAACACCAGAGTGGACAGCTTCGGCCGCCGCTCATGGCATCGCTTACCATCCATTTACCGTTAATGAAACGGAAGAAATGGAGCGCCTTATTGACGCAGGCGTTGCCGGCATCATTACTGATTATCCCGATCGTTTGGCTGAGGTGCTGTTAAGGAGAGGAGCACAAGCGGAATGAAAAAGACATGGCTGCTCGGGTTCGGTTTTTTTAGCATCAGCATTACATGGGCGCTTTACAACGCATTCGTCCCTTTTTTCCTTGATAAGTTTTTGACGAGTACGGCGCTAATTGGATTCATGATGACGATCGATAATTACTTTGCTCTATTTTTGCAGCCATGGATCGGAAGCCGCAGCGATCGCACAAACACACGTCTTGGCAAAAGAATGCCCTATTTGCTCATCGGCATGCCGCTTGCAGCCTTATTCGGAGCACTCATCCCTTGGCATACGAGCTTGCTCACGCTCGTATTGTTCATGGTACTTATGAACCTGTCCATGAGCTTATACCGATCCCCGACCGTCGCGCTTATGCCCGACATCACTCATGACAACAAGCGGACAAAGGCAAATGGCGTTATTAACTTCATGGGCGGAATCGGCTCTATAATCGCCTTCGCGGGAGGCTCGTTTCTATATGAGAAACATTCCTCGCTCCCTTTTCTATCCGCATCCATATTGACCTTAATCTGTTTAGTTATTTTGTTGAATAACATAAAAGAAAAACGAGACGCCATCTCTTACTCGCCTGCTGAGGAGAAAATAAAAGTATCGTTCAAAGAACAATGGAACCGTCCTACGATCTTCCTGCTAGGAGCGATCTTCTTCTGGTTTCTATCCTATCAAGGCGTCGAAGCCTTTTTCACACTGTATGGTACGAAGCACTTACAGTTGACGGAAGGCCAGTCATCATTTTCGCTTGCTTTCTTTTCTCTGGCTTTTGTAGCAGCCGCCATTCCAAGCGGACTACTCGGCAACCGCTTTGGCAAAAAACTCATCATCTCTCTAGGTGTTATTGGCCTCATCGTGATTTTTGCAGCAATCTCATTCGCGGATGCGCTGCTGCCGCTTCGTACATTGCTTATTCTAGGCGGTATCTGCTGGGCGATGATTAACATCAACTCCTATCCCTTCATTGTTTCGCTTGGCAAAGAGCAAAGCATAGGTACACGGACAGGCATATATTACTTGATTTCTTCACTCGCTGCGATAGCATCACCGCCGCTCATGGGCGGCTTGATTGATCTTCTTGGTTACTCGGTACTTTTCTATTTCTCATCAGGAGGAATGGTTATCGCTCTTTTGTTCCTTCTTTGCGTGAAGGATAAGGGACTCGCTAGAGCCTCAAGCGATCCTGCTGTTACGACAAGCCTATAATCAAAAAAAAAACCGGCACAGCGTCTACTGACGCCGCTGCCGGATTTTTTTGGTTATATCATTAATGGATGCTGCCTTTGCTGAATCCGCCGCCCATGACGTCAGATACATGCTCAATAGCAATAAAGGCATTCTCATCAATGGATTGCACGATGGCTTTGAGCTTCGCTAGTTCTAGGCGGGATACGACACAATAGATCATTTGCGTCTCATCCTTCGAATAGCCGCCGCGTGCTTGAATCAAGGTCGTCGTACGTCCCAATCGATCAATAATCGCTTGCGATACCTCTTCATACTCTGAAGAAATAATCGTTACCGATTTTGATTCATCGAGACCTTCCACAACGATATCAATTATTTTAATCGCTATATAATATGTAAACATCGAGTACATGGCTGAATCCCATTCAAACACGAAACCCGCAATTACAAAAATGATAACGTTAAATATCATGATAATTTGTCCGACTGGCATACGCATCTTTTTCGAAATCAGGATTGATACAATTTCTACGCCATCGAGCGAGCCGCCAAACCGAATCGCAAGACCAACGCCTGCACCCAAAATAAGACCGCCGAACAAAACTGCTAACAGCTTCTCTTCGGTAAATGCTTCAACATGATGAAGCATTGATGTGGTAACCGACATGACGATAATGCCATAAAGGGTCGAGATCGCAAACGTTTTCCCAATCTGTTTATAACCAAGAATAAGGAAAGGTACGTTCACTACAAACAAGTACACGCCGAGTGGAAGTGACGTTAAATGCGCCAACATAATCGATATACCGGCAATGCCTCCATCGATAACATTATTCGGAACAAGAAACAATTCCAAAGCAACGCCCATTAAAATCGATCCAATCGTAATAAAAACAAACCTCTTAAAAATTTCTAAAGATGATAACCCCTTATGCGTTTTTGCCAACTGCCCAGCCTCCGTTTTCCCGATTTCATCCTATAACTTTAGCATAAAAAAGCATTTTTTTCAAAAATGCATGTACCTCGTTTAGATCATATGCTGCATACTCATGTCCTTATTCCCCTGTAATAACCATTTGTGCAACACGAATTAAACACGAAGTATCGGTATCACGTTTCGAATCCATTGGAGTATTCCCGTATTAATTGGGAGTATACACCTCAACCATTTCCATCCAGTGTTTACAAAAATATAATAAGCATTTCAACAGAAGAAGGACTGCTTAAGCCAACATGCGCTTGAAGCAGTCCTTATTAAAAACTCTCAGACTAGTCTACGTAACCTGCTAGGCCTTTGTCCATCAAGTAATCCATTTCAGCATCCAAAATCGATTCCACGATCAGCTCGTTAGACTTCACGTCAGGGCGGCTTAATACGTAATCTACCAGCTCGTCTCCGTCAATATCTACCTCGCCATTTTTATCTTCCTTCGCGTTGTTGATGAAAGCATGCTCATGCTTTAATACCAGCTTAATCAACTGCTCATCCGCGTTTGTTTCGTTTGCTATATACTGCAAAAGTTCTTGCTCGTTCAATTGTTCACTCATCGTTTGTCATCTCCTAATTGTATCGCTCATCTCATTGTACCACATTCATATCGACTTTATGAGAGAGCCTAACTATACTTCCTGTAAAAATTGGCTTCCATGCAGCTGATTGTACAATCCATTTTTAGCGAGCAATTCATCATGTGTACCGCGCTCAGCGATTTCACCATCCTTAATGAACAAAATGGTATCCGCATTCCGTATAGTGCTGAGACGGTGAGCAATAACAAAACTCGTTCTTCCACTTAGCAGCTTCTTCATCGCTTCTTGAATTTGGAGCTCAGCAAGCGTATCTACACTGCTCGTTGCTTCATCCAATATGAGCAGCGCAGGGTCTCCAAGAATTGCCCGGGCAATTGTGATAAGCTGGCGCTGCCCATGGCTGATGTTCCCGCCTTCCGCCGTCAGTTCGGTCTCGTATCCCAGCGGCAGCTTTGCAATGAAGCTATTTGCATTCGCTTGAACAGCTGCCTCCTCAACCTCTTCGTCTGTAGCATCCAGCTTACCGTAGCGGATATTCTCGCGAATTGTACCCGAGAACAAATGGGCGTCCTGCAGCACAATCCCAAGCTGTTTACGCAAACTGTTTTTGTCTATGGTGCGAATATCTTCGTCATCAATTAAAATTTGGCCGTCCTTGATCTCGTAGAAACGTCCAATCAGATTAATAATCGTCGTCTTGCCCGCTCCTGTTGGACCAACTAATGCAACGGTCTCTCCCGGCTTAGCAGTAAAGGAGATGTCATTAAGGGCTGCGGTTCCGTCCTTATATTCAAACCTCACATCACGAAACTCCACCTTGCCGCCAATCGATTCCATCTCTTTCACAGCCTCGGCTGCTTCATACTCTGACGGAATATCCATCATTTCGAACACCCGCTCCGCGCCTGCTACACCAGACTGAATCATATTATATTGATTCGCAACTTCATTTAATGGACCACTAAATTGTTTTGAATAGCCAAGAAAGCTTATGATAACGCCGACAGTCGCATGATCATGAATCGCCAGCCAGCCGCCAACTCCTGCAATGATCAAATAGCTGATATGACCAAACATATTCATGAATGGGCCCATCGTACCCGAATAAATTTGAGCTTTTGTTCCAACTTTCTTCAGCTTGGCATTTGCAGCGCTGAATTGCTCAGCCATTCGCTCCTCTTGATGAAACAGAGCCACGACCTTCTGCCCAGATACCGTCTCCTCAATAAATCCATTAAGCCCGCCCAGCTCCTGCTGTTGACCTTTGAACTGGCGCTGTGTAATCTTCGCTATCCGTTTCGTAACAAAAACGATGACCGGAATGATTATGAGTGCAACGAGCGTGAGCCACACGTTTAAGAAAAGCATCATCGCGAACGAGCCTATGAGCATTATGATACTCGATTTAATTTGAATCAAGCTTTGGTTCAGCGTATTGGTAACATTATCGATGTCATTCGTCGTACGGCTCATGAGCTCGCCGTGATTTTTACTCGCAAAAAACGGGATGGGCAGCTTTTGCAAATGATTAAATAATTCCTTGCGAAGACTCCATACGGTTCGCTGCGACACTTCAGCTAAGAAAATCGCTTGAAGCCAACTGACTACGCTGCCAGCCGCGTATATTCCAAGCATAAGCAAACAAATAGAAAGCAGTCCATCATATTGTTTGGCAATAATATTATCATCCAAAGCTTTGCCTAAAAAATAAGGACCTGCAAGCGTAAGTCCTGCTGCAGCTATCGTTAGTGCAATGACTGCAATAAGTCTAGCGCGACCATGAAGTAAATAAGTTCCGACTCTTTTTAATGTCGCTATTGTATGATTCATCTATCAAGCTCCTTGCTGGGAAAAGGCCATTTGCTGGTATAGCTTGCTTTGTTCTAGAAGCTCTTGATGCGTGCCAATCGCTGTCACTTGACCGTCCTCAAGCACGATAATCCGATTCGCCTGCTGTACGGACGCAATTCGCTGCCCGATAATAAAACAAGTACTGGTCTTCATAATCTCTTGCAGCGATTTGCGTATAAGTAAATCCGTTCTCAGATCGACCGCGCTTGTGCAGTCATCGAGAATGACAATTTTTGGTTTAAGCAATAAAGTCCGAGCAATAGACAATCGCTGCTTTTGACCGCCTGACAGGTTGACCCCCCGCTGACCAAGCAATGTATCATAACCATTCTCCAGCTTCATAATGAACGCATGTGCCTCAGCCGCTTTCGCTGCTGCCACTATTTCATCCTGACTCGCATCCGGTTTGCCGTAGCTGATATTGTCTCGAATAGTTCCACTGAACAAATGCGCTTGCTGAAGCACCATGCCGATTTGGCTATGCAGCTCGACTGCAGCAATCTCGTTAATGGGATGGGAATCTATACGAATCATCCCCTCAGTGACTTCATAGAACCTTGGAATGAGGCTGACCAGCGTTGATTTCCCTGAGCCGTTCACCCCTACGATCCCAATCGTCTCACCCGGCTCTATATCCAAATGAATGTCGCGAAGCACCGCCTTCTCTGAATCGCCTTCATAGTTAAAACTTACATGGTCAAAAGTAATTCTACCCGCTTGAATATGCTTTGACTGCTCGTTAGCTTTACCTTCAGCTGTCCATTTATCTGCTGGCACCTCCAATATCTCGTTGATGCGGTCAGCGGAAGCCTTGGCCCGAGAAATCGCAATCAATTGATTTCCTAGCCCTAATGTAGAGAATAGAAGCTGTGTAATATAAGTTAAAAATGCTGCAAGACTGCCCACCGACAGAGCGCCATACTCAGAGAGCATTCCTCCGTACCATAATGCAGCTACAATACTGAAATTAAGAATGATCGACACAAGCGGCGTATTAAGTGCGACGATCTTGGCCGCTTTAAGACTAGCATGCAGTAAATTTGAGTTCGTCTCATTAAAACGTTCTTCCTCGTAATCCGACCGAACAAAGGCCTTAACAACACGGATACCGGACAAATTTTCTTGCATAACGGTATTCACTTGATCAAGCCGCTGCTGCATCATCGCAAACAGAGGAACGGTAATCCGAGTTGTAATGATGAGGAATATAGCTAGTAAAGGTATCATTGCGAGCAAAATAATAGACAGGCGCGGGCTGATTACAAAGGCCATAATCAGGCTGCCAATAATAATGAATGAACTGCGTGCGAATACTCGGAGCAGCAGCAACACTAAGTTCTGAATTTGTGTAACATCACCCGTCAGTCTCGTCACAATGGAGCCCGAACCAAAGCGGTCAAGCGATCGCAGCGACAGCGACTGTATTTTTTGAAACAGCTCCTGCCTTAGATCAGCCCCAAAGTTTTGCGAAGCTATCGTTGAGAACACCGTGCAGCCTACACCTGCAATTAGTCCGATCAACGCAGCGATCAGCATTTTGGGCGCGGTACTCGCGATAGCTGTTAGATCACCCGCAATAATGCCATCATTCACAATGCTGGCCATGAATCGCGGCTGCAGCAAGTCCATGAACACCTCTAGCAGCATAAACAGCGGCGCCAGCAAAGCGGACAGCCAATATTTTTTCAAAAATCTAGTGAGCTTTAACAACTTACCACCTCAATCTCCCATCATTTTGCGTAAATTGCAAATTAAGAGGGCAGCGCGGCTCGCTCCCTCTTGTTAAAGCAATTATAGCATTCATCACCTGCGTTTCCACACCTATATACCCATAAAATAACGAAGATTAAAATCCGCTCGCTTTTGCACCATCCAACTGTTAAAATCAACATACCATTAAAAAGCTGTGCGTGACTGGCGGAACATGGGCAACCATGAGGGAGCGCGCAGATCATTAGCCGTACGCCTGGGCAAAGGTAAGGGGACATACCCCTTGCCTTTTTATGTTTTTTGACATCTATTCATAAGGGGCTGAGGTAGAAGATGACGGAGAAACTGATTTTGGACGGAGCAATTGTGGCGAATGCGATTAAAGAGCAGTTGAAGGCAAGAGTTGAAACGTTAGTCAAACGGGGGATCATCCCATGTTTAGCGACGATATTGGTGGGAGATGACCCTGCCTCTGAAACGTATGTTCGAATGAAAGGCAATGCATGCAAGAAGCTAGGCATCGATTCCAAACGTATTCATTTGAACAAAAGCATTTCAACGGACGATTTGATTGACGTTATTTTGCAGCTTAACGAAGACCCTCTTATTCACGGTATCCTCTTGCAGCACCCCGTACCGCATCAGATTGATGAGCGTGCGGCATTTGAAGCGATTAGTATTCATAAGGATGTAGATGGTGTAACTGCGCTATCTTTCGCCCAAAATGCATTTGGTTACGCTCAGTATCCATCGTGTACCCCTGCTGCTATTATGGCTATTCTTGATTATTATGACATCAAGGTTGAAGGCAAACATGCTGTCGTAGTTGGACGGAGCCCTATTCTAGGCAAGCCTGTTTCGCAGATGCTGCTGAATCGCAATGCAACCGTTACAACCTGTCATTCCAAAACAGAAAATTTAGCGGATATGCTGCGCCATGCCGATATCGTCGTTGCTGCAGTCGGCAAGCCAAACTTTATTCAAGGAGAATGGATCCAGGGTGGCGCTGTCGTGCTTGATGCAGGGTACAATGAAGGGAATATTGGGGACGTTGATTACGAGGCTTGTTTAGCAAAAGCCAGCGCCATCACCCCCGTACCTGCAGGCGTAGGCCCTGTCACGATTGCCACGCTTCTGAAGCATACGGTTGACTCGGCTGAGCGATTTGCGCTTCATTAAGATATACGGGAAGTAGAACGCGGGGATCTTATTTGCTGTCTGGCAGCTAAGATCCCCTCGTTTGTTCCATAAGCTGATCTACACATTCCGTTCCAATAAATACCTTGCTGTAAACTGGTCAGTTATGAGCACATTGGTGTAGCCGCCGCGCAGCGCGCCATAAATGCCGTCCACCTTCTTCGCACCGCCTGCCACAAGAATCGACTGATCCTTGCGCTTCAGCTCATCGAGACTAATGCCGATCGTGCGCTGATTCATCTCTGTTGAACAAATATCACCTGCGATATCAATATAGCGTGAGCATATATCGCCTGCTGCCTTCTCGCGAATGATGTCTAGATCTGCATCTGTAAAATAGTTCGCTCTAATTAATACGGAGTCATCTGTTGGAGCACCTACAGTTACAACGGCGATATTAGACAGCTTTCCCAGCTCCAAAATATTTCGAATATGGCGGTCCGATTCAATCGTTCGTTTCACTACCTCGTGGTCAACAAGCGCCGGCAGCGGAATAAAGTAGGGTATCGTATGAAAAGCCTTGCCGAATAAATGAACAATTTCATAGGCGTATGTATTGGTCTCCGAGTGGCTGACCCCGCCGTTAAGCTGCACGACCTTAACATCTCGAACCGGCTTATCCTTCAACTGAGAAGCCATTTGAAAGAGCGTCGTTCCCCAAGTCGTCGCAATGATGTCGCCATCTTTTACCGTATCATATAAATAGTTCGCTGCTGCTTCGCCAATATACCTTTTCACGATGCTGTCCTCGTACTGCGGCACAGAAACGATAACTGCTTTTTTCAGACCAAACTTTGCTTCTAGACGGTTTGCTAGAACAAAATTGTTTTCATTAGGGTGCACGATTTTAATTTGAACGTAACCCTCATCCTTCGCCTGCTGTAGAAACCTTGATATCGTGGGGCGCGATACACCCAGTTTCTGTGCGATTTCCTCCTGATTATAATCTAGTTCATAATATAATCTTGCTACATCAATCATTTTACTGAGCTTATCGTCCATTCGATCATCAGCCATCCAAGTTTCACTCTTTCTATTTATGTCTAGAAACACAAACGGTATCTACTCCCTCTAATTTAACATAGGTTACAAATGAAGTGTCGCCTTCTTTAGATGAAAACAACAAATCTCAGCAAAAAAACGTCCCACCCCACTCATTGCAAGTGGAATGGGACGCCTTTACTTCATTAAATCCCTTGTTTTCCCTCATACTCTAGTGCCGCCAAGATCAGTGTAACCACATCTGCTCTTGTTGCATTTTTCTTAGGAGCAAATCGATTGCCACCCATTCCTTCAACTAGTCCTTCTGTTTGAGCCGCCGCGATATAAGGACGTGCCCATACCGGTATGTCACTTACATCAGCGAACGTTGGCTTCGCATTCGGATCAATCTTAATGCCAAGTGCCCTAACGAGAATAACGGTCATTTCCGTTCTTGTTAATTCACTTGATGGTCTAAGCGTATTATCCTCGTAACCCGCTATGATCTTATCCTCGATAAGCTGTGCAAAGAAGGAGCGTGCCCATGCAGGAACTTGACCCGCATCTGCAAAGTCCAGATTGCTCGTCGACGATTCAAGCTTCAGCGCTCTGCCTACCATCGTAACAAACTGTGCTCTTGTAGCCGTGTTTCCAGGACGGAACGTACCGTCTCCATACCCGTTAACAAAACCGATTTCCACTGCCTCTGCAATAGCCTCTGCCGCCCAATGGCTTCCTACATCACTAAATTTAATTGCAGGACCTTCTGGTGTCGGCGTCGGTGTTACCGGTGGTGTCGTTGGTGTCGGCGTTGGTGTTGGCGTCGTTACCGGCGGTGTTGTTGGTGTCGGCGTTGGTGTTACCACGCTAACATCTACAATCCGACCCTCAACAGCAGATGTTGCCGCCGTAATTGTTCCAATCTGCTGAATGTAGTTCGTAAACACTTCATAATCCGGCAAATACAATAAGTTTACGCGACCTTCCTTATAGGCCTTCTCAAGTGAAGTATAGAAATCTCCGCCTTTGGCCGTAAAAGCATTTGTCGCAACTTCATATTTTGCTTTCAAATCAATCGGAACGTAGCTATTTCCGTCTTTCACTTGAATGCGTACTACTCGCTCGTTCACTGGTTTAGTCGAGTCATAGTCGAAACGCATTCCAGCGATATGCGGGAAGCGACCGTCCTTAGTCGTTGTAATCGTAGACACGCCGTTTTCCATTGCGTCCTTGATTTCTTGTCCCGTTAAAGTGATCGTAACCAAATCATTATTGAATGGTAGTACGCCCAGTACTCCTCCTTGGTTGATTGCTCCCGCACTAATCGATGCACGGATACCCCCACCATTTTGCAAAGCAATCACAGCATTTGTCCCTGCTGCTTTCGCCGCTGCCAACATACCGTCAGCGATCAAATTGCCAAGGTTTGTTTCTTTCGAGCGCACATCAGCACGAAGCCCGTTTAACTCAACGTTCGTATTGCCGACTACCGTCTGTGACATCTCTAGAACGCCCGGCTTGTATTTCGTTTCAAAGATTATTTTTGCCTCGGCGTCCTCAGCAAAGTTAAAGGCTGTACCCGTCTTCCCATCGATAGATATCAGTTTACCGTTCCAATTAGTCAAAACGCCTGCTTTGTTAAAGCTGACTTCCAATTTACCTAGGAACTGTCCTTTTTCACCTGTTTGTACAATGAGCTTTGGTGCGTTCGCATCCGTATTGTCCACAACCGCTGTATCCAATTGTGTATGGCTATGACCGCCAACTATAATATCGATACCTTGCACTGCTTTAGCTAGCTCCAAATCCGCTTCATAGCCAATGTGTGATAGGACAATAATTTTGTTAATGCCTTTTGCTTGCAACGTGGCAACAGTCTCTTTGGCCTTTACAACAGCATTGTCGAATGTTACATCACCCGGTGAAGCGATATTCGCGGTATCTTCCGTTGTGAGTCCAATCAACCCAACCCTTGTACCATCTATCACTTTGACAAGTGCTGGATAAATGGACGCACTATTACCACCATATCCGATTTCATTATTGAATAATTTATTTAAAACATCATCTTTCGAGAAATTCACGTTTGACGATACAAATGGAAACTCTGCTTTGTTAATAAAATCAGCAAGCACATTTGAATTTTTGTCAAATTCATGATTACCAAAAGTCATCGCATCATATATAACCAGATTCATAAATTCAAGGTCCGCTTGTCCCAAGTATTTATTAAAATACAGCGTGCCTGAGAACACATCTCCTGCGTCGACCAGAATCGGATTTTTCGAACTTTTTTTCGTTTCCTTAATCGCCGTTACACGGCGTAGAACATTGTTTGGTGCGTTGGTCGTATCCAAATTCGCATGCGTATCATTCGTATGCAAAATCGTCATATCTAATTCCTTATCGTTCACAGATAAATCCAATTGCGCGAGAAGCGGATCATGATCGCTTACTCTGCCCTGTTCTGTTGAGAAATCAGCATTGACATGAACCACGTCGATTTGTGCATTTGTCCCATTTGCTTTATCAACAAGAATGTGATCAAGCGTTTGCGAGTTACCGTCATAGATATACGAGTAACGCTCTGAAACCGGCAGCGTATCTACAAGGTTCGTCAATTCATTGCCTTTAATCTTGTTCAGCGTGCCGGAGAATTGGAAGTCGTTAAAATCGCCCAGCACAACTACGCTTGCTTCAGTGTCTTTTGTTGTCAGTTCCTTCACGAAGCTGTTAACGGCTTCGGCTTGCTTCGCGCGCTGCACCTCGCTGCTGCGAACTACCGGCTGAACTTCACCCCAAGGCTTACCGTCTCCACCCTTCGAATTCAGATGGTTCGCAATCGCAACAACACGTTTTCCTTGGAACATAAATTCTGCTACAAGCGGTTTACGAGATGACGCAAATGTCGAAGCATCATCAGAGCCAATGCGACCAGGATTTTGCGTCAAGCCGCCCATTTCATCTACCTTAATCGACGTATTGAAGTCGCCTTTCGTTCCTTCCGCAAGAGTTACCCGATCAGGATTGTACAAGAAACCGACACGGATATTACCTCCAGGAGCGCCGCCATCTTTATTTTTCTCAGGAGCGATGTCGGCATAAGCATACGTAGGTCCACCTTTTGCTTTAATCGCATCAATCAACGTTTGGAAGCTTTGGGAAGCATCCGTATTATCTGTATCCTTCTCTCCATCGTTGTCTTGCACTTCCATTAAACCGATAATATCCGGCTGCTTCATATTCGTCACGATAATCGAAGCGATTTTCGCAGCTTTTGCTGTTTGTGCTGCGCTGAAGTTTTCAACATTAAATGTTGCAATAGTCAGCTTGTCTGCCTTCGGTTCAATAGTCGTTACCTTCTGAACATTTGCACTGCGTACAATTGCTGGCAAAGCTTCTGTCGGCATGAGTTTAAATAGATCGCCTGCGTATTGAATAACGCCAATGATATTGCCGTTAAAAGCATCGCCTGTTTTAATCTCTTCACTAGTTGGCTTTGAGCCGCCTACATACAGCTTCTGTGGATTCAAGCTGCTATCAATAGCCGATAAACCATTTCCTTGAAGTACAATTCCGCCCACAGCGGTTTTTACTGGATTGTTAGCACCGTTATCAAAGGTAATTGGAGTTACCGTATTGGCGTAAGGTCCTGTAATCGTTGGGTTTTTCACTTCAACGAGCATACTCTCCAAACTCTCGAAGAAGTCAATGGCATCGATCTCTGGGTTGAACTTGCTAAAGCTATCCGAATCGATCAAGTTTGGAATAATCCGGCCGCCTGTTCCCAGCAATGTTGCCTTAGGAAGCTGATTGTTGCTCGATACTTTATTAATTGTTGTTGCATTGATTTGAGTTACAGTCAAAGATGGACTGTTCCCAAATTCCTGTACAGTGCCTGACACCGTTACTTCATCCTTAACTGCTGAGCCATGTGCCTTCTTGTAAACCTGAATGGCTTCAGAAGTATTCGGATTGTTGTCCTGTTGATCATCAGTTGCCTGCATGAAGAAGGAATCCGTGCTTACGGAAGTAATAATGCCCTTTACATTTGAAACCTGTACATTATTATAGAGCGATTTATGCGTTTCACCTTGAATTGTATGGATGGCAATACCGTCCGTATTCTCTAACACTTTATACGTAAACGTCGATACATCGCTTGTCACTCCACCAGCTGTGACAACTGCTTTAATGACCATATCTGCATTTACGACAATAGCTTTAGTATATTGTGTTCCAGCCGATGCTGTCGGAATAGATCCGTCAGTCGTGTAATGGATAACACCGCCCGCAGCAAGTGTACTTAATGAAACCGAACCTCCTGCGTTAATACCGCCTGATGGAATGCTCGCTTGAACAGCCAACCGCTTCTCAACAATGTCGAGCGTATTGCGCGGCAGTAATTCCAAACCTACACTGGAATGAAAAGTCATGACGCCAGTAACCAGCTCAAAGGTTTTTCCAGCCACAAATGAAGCATCCGACGAATAAATAATCACTTTGCCACCATTCACAGCATCCTCAGCTGTAACAACGCCGCTGGCAACACTTTCAATGGTTATGTTATTCACCTGTACGAGACGACCCTCGGATTTATTCCGATTTTCAGTCGTTTTGCCAAAGCTTGTTGAATCTACGATAATCGGCTCTGGAACAGGAACAGAACCCGTCACCTTCGTATTTTCTACAGTAGCCTCCAATTGAAGCAATCCCGAAAATTCAGTCAGCTTGCCGTAAGCCTCAATCATGTCTCCCGGCTGTGCGGAGACACTGTTTGGAACTCTAACAATTATGCCGCTATTTTGATCCTGAACGAAAAGATTTACAAAAGCGCCTGAATCCGCTCGATGCGTTACAACACCGCTAAGCGTTACGCTTGTACCAAGAGCAGCCGTGCGTGCTTGTGCGATTGTCACTAGACTCGAAATCGTATAAGAATATTCACGCAAAGCACTATTTGGAAATCCTTCTTTTTTTGCATAAGCATGAACCGTTGTAGGCGCATTGATCTTGATTTCTGTTACATTCGGTTGATACCATGTAAAGTCCTCTGGAGCGACTTGCGGCTCTTCTGCTCCGTAGACGCTATAGTAAACGCTGGCGCCAACCGTTGGCGTCGAGAGCTTAATGATCGTACCAGGAAGTACAGATCCTTCGTTTAAATCTGCCGATACAGCTTCAACGCCGTCTGCAACAACGACGTAAGAGGAGTTGCGCGGATCAGGTGTAACTACGACAAAATCTTCGAAGTTATTGTCTATATCTTTACCGCGACTATCAGATGGTGCTCCCTCAGCTGCTTTTCGAATCGCAGCTTTCGAGCTGGATAAGCTAGCTGTGGGCATCTGTGCTTCAGATTCATTCGCCCCTGGTCCGTAACCAACTAAGTCGATTCTCACTGAACCTTTAAGCAGTTCCACTTTACCTTCGGAGCCACCCATTGCCAACGTTCCCACGGCATCTGGTAATGGAAGGCTTGCCCCCACATCAGCATTAGAAACTTGCTGAATTAGAAAGTAGCCTTTCGATTTGATGGTGCCAGATAAAACTGTGGAAATTTTATCTTCGAAAGTTCCCTTGCTGCTGGTATAACGCACCTTCCAACCAGACAAGCTCACATCTTCATCAGTCGGATTGTACAATTCGATGAAATCATTTTTTAATGTCGCTCCGCTGTTCCCTCCACCGCCATACACTTGTGAAATAACGATATTATCACCCGCAGGCGATGCCTGAACCGGCGCGCCTAAGCTGCCCAGCGTGCCTCCAGCAAATAGAAGAGCCGCTAACAGCATGCAAGCTTTTCTCTGTATTCGTATGACTAATTTGTGCATCCTACATTTTCCCCTCTCCATAACCAATAATGAATAAAATAGTTTACCCAACAATTAGATTAACTAAAAAATGTAATCACAATATCAAAATGAAATTAAGTTCTAGTAAACATGCACATTTGTTCATAGACGGCAATAAAAATCCCCTTACTCCAAAAACATGCATAACATCCGTGAGCAGACTATTTGCATTGATGAAGGAAGGGGAATTCAGCTTCGGGCCCAAAGCTAATGAGCCATCTACTATTAATGTAACGTAAACTAACACCAAACTTATTGAAGAGTATACTTTGGAACATATTCCCTGTCAATTGGTAGAAAAGATTATTTTAAATGGTCTCAAATCTATGATTCAAGTACCATACACTTAACTTATCACGTTACTTTTTTGTCGTTTAATCTGTCTGTTTATTAATTTATGAAGCAATTGCTACTTGCAAGAGGAATAAGGCGGACACCAGAGACCTTATTCACCTCGATTCCACCCTTTTGCAATTCTAACGGACCTATAGGCCCTTATTTGGCTTCAATTGTTGTGATTAGGCCGCAATTCACCTCCATAACGTATTTTATGTCCGTTAGAATCCATTTTGGAGCTCATCTTGGTGAATAGCTGATTCTAGGTCCGTTAGGGTCAAACCCGAGTCCGTCGAGCACTGATTTTGACGTTAAATCCAGAAATCATAGGTGATCTCAAGTGGATGAGTTTCTAATCCAGCCGCAGACGCAGACGCAGAAGTGATACGAGGATATTTTATTCAGGTGCTTTTAGGTGAATCAGCATTCGAAATGAAATAAACGATTCCATAAATCTAGCCAAACAGCAGCAGCGGCAGCCAAGTTAGGCTGCCGCTGCTTTTCCCTTTATCATCCAATGCGTTAAATAGCTTTTTATCGTCCTTGAGCTTCCGTCGTTACACCAGCCGGCTCAGACGAAACTTTCTCGCCCTTCTGCAGCTGATACATTTTATAATACCTGCCTCGGTGCGCCATTAGTGTATCATGATTGCCGCGCTCGACGATTTCACCGCGGTGCAATACGAGAATTTGATCGGCATCACGAATAGTGGACAACCGATGTGCGATAATTAGCGTCGTCCGGCCTTCACTGACCACTTTCAACGCTTGCTGAATTAGCCCCTCTGTCTCACTGTCTATGCTCGCTGTCGCCTCATCCAATATAAGAATAGATGGATCAAAGGCTAAAGCTCTTGCGAAGGAGATGAGCTGCCGCTGACCAGAAGATAGCGTACTGCCTCGCTCGACCACTTGCTCATCATAACCGCCAGGAAGCTGCTCGATAAAGCTTGCCGCCCCAACATCCTTTAGCACGCTTTTCACTCGATCAATTGTGATGTCCTTGTTATACAGGCTGACGTTGAATTTAATGTCACCTGCAAACAAGTATGGATCTTGAAGCACAATGCCCATATGCTTACGCAGCTCTTGCTTCGAATATGTCGCTATATTCCGTCCATCAATCGTAATCGTCCCTTGATTCGGCTCATAAAAGCCAAGCAGCAGGTTCATGATTGAGCTTTTGCCCGAACCGGTATGACCGACTAAAGCAACCGTCTCTCCTCTGCGCGCTTCAAAAGAGATTTGCTTTAGGACATTCTCTCCTTCTTTATACGCAAACGTTATGTTATCGAATTTCACGACACCATCCGGACGTTTCACCTGAGCAACCTCTTCGACCGCCATGCCTTCCATGTCCAATATTGCAAACACCTTCTCAGCGGATACGAAAGCACGCTGCGCATTCGTCAACTGGTCGAAGATACCGATAATTGGCATAAAGATACGCCCCAAATAATCAATAAACGCATAGAACACACCGTAAAGAATAACCGTCTCAAGCGAGGCTTTCCCGAAATACCAAATGACCATCGCGGTTACCAAGCTGCCAATAGTACCCACAATGTTTCTTGAGGACAAGGAGAATACTCTAAACTGCTTAATTTGGTTGATGTATCTATCCTCATTCAATGCCTCAAACTCTTCAAGCGTTACCTTCTCCCGGCGAAAGGCTTGAATGATCGGCATTACGACAATCGATTCATTAATCATGGCATTCATGTCGCTAAGCCGCGCGCGCATAATCGTAATATATTTCTTCGAATATTTTAAGTGAATGACCATAATGATCGCGAAGAGCGGCGGCAAGAGCAAGCAAAACATCGCGAGCCGCACGTCCAAGATGAACAGCGCTGTAAAAATACCGATTAGCTGCACGAAGCTGACAACAAAGGTCGCCATGAAACTCATGAACAAATCCCTTATAGCCTCTGTGTCGTTCGCAATTCTGGATACAATTTGCCCGATCGGCGTATTGTCGAAGTAGCGCAGCGGAATTCGCTGAATGTGGCTCATTAAATCCATACGCATGTTTTTTATAATGCGGAGCGCCGTCGTCTGCAAAATATAGGATTGCGAGAAATTGCTAATACTTGCGACGAGCAGCAGTCCCATATAAAGTGCTAGCAGCCCGAGAACCGGCATTAAATCATTCCCGCCGACCGATAAATGCTTATCAATTATCGTTTTTATTATAAAAGGTCCGCCGAGCTCTGCGCCTACTGCGCAGCACAGAATAAGCAGGGCGCCGATAATTCTAAACTTATAGACGAGAGCATATGCGAATAGTCTTCTCGCCGTTGATTGTTTTGGCATTCTACAGCCTCCTTATTCTTCCAAACTAGCTTCCATTTGCTGTCGTTCCCATTGTTCCTTGTACCAGCCCCCGAACAGCATTAGCTCCTCATGGGTGCCTTCTTCAATGATTCGTCCCTCACTCAGCACAAGTATCCAGTCCGCATGACTAACTGCAGAGAGACGATGAGTCGTAATAAAAGTCGTCTTCCCTTCGCGCTCCAAGCGAATATGGTGAAGAATTCGACTTTCCGTCCGCGCATCAACAGCCGAAAGCGAATCATCCAGAAGCAATATTTCGGAATCAACGAGCAGTGCCCGTGCAATCGCCAAACGCTGCTTTTGTCCGCCTGAGAGCATAACGCCGTTTTCACCGACGACCGTTTCAAGCCCTTCGGGCATTTGCGCTATATCCTCTGTAAAAGAAGCCATCTGTACAGCTCGCGCTATTTCTTCAGACGTAGCGTTCGGCTTGCCTAGCGCGATATTCTCTCGGATCGTTTTGGAGAGAAGCAGATGCTCCTGAGGAACATAGGCAATCCAGCGCCTCATTTGGTCTATCGTAATTTGCTCGACTGGAACTCCCGCTATCATTAAGCGATCCTTATCAAGCGGATATTGACGCAGCAGCTGCTTAAGCAGCGTACTCTTTCCACTCCCCGTTTTGCCTACAATTCCAAGCGTCTGACCTCGTTCAAGCTGGAAGGATACATTGTCCAGACTAGGCTGACTAGCCGTAGGATAAGTAAAGGTGAGCTGCTTCATCTCAATGCGCGAAGGCACCTTAACGGCAACGGGCTTATCCGAATCTTGAAGATCCGGATTCTGCGTTAATGCCGAGTCCAATCGGTCAGCCGAGGCACTGCCACGTTGCAAAACATTAATAAACTCACCAAAGGAGATCATCGGCCAAATGAGCATACCCAAATAAATATTAAATGAGATGAGCTGTCCGAGTGAAATCTCATCTTGGAACACGAGATAAGAGCCGTAACCAATTCCGATGGAATAACTGACTCCAACAATAAGTGAGATAATAGGCTGGAACATCGCATTCAGAATCGAAACTCGTTTGTTTTTGAGCATAACCTCAGAGGTCACATGATCAAATGCAACAAGATCATTGTTTTCTTGTACATAGGAACGAATAACGCGTATGCCCGAAATGGATTCCAGTGCATGTTCATTCATTTTCCCAAAGGATGCCTGCGCGTCCAGAAAGCGAGTTCTTACTTTGTTGCCAAGCTTGCTAATCACAACTGCCAGCAATGGCAGCGGAATAAGTGCCGCAATCATTAATTTGTAACTGACTAATGAAATCATCATTATGATGACTACCGATGCGCCTACTAACGTGTTGACGAGTGTCATTACACCGTATCCAGCTGTCTGACCGATCGCGAGTACATCATTGGTAGCAAGTGCCATAAGTTGTCCCGTGCTGTTGCGCTGAAAGAAAGCAGGAGTCATCCTCGTTAAATTCGCGAGCAGCTTCCCTCTCAGCACCTTCTCTATTAGCGCCGAATTGCCAAACAATGTCGTAATCCATATGTAGACCATGACATAAAGAAATAGCGCAAGTAGAGCAAGTGTCAGCACAGTCTGCGTTAAACCATCTGAGGTCAGCTGACCATCGCGGATGTTGTCAACCGTTCGCCCAATGAGATTGGGCGGTATCGTAGAGAGCAAGCTAACTAACGTCATGATGCCTATGGCAAGCACGTAGCTGCCCCATCTATCCTTAAAAAACCATCGCAACCGTTTTACAAAAGACATGAGATCCCCCTTTTCCGCTAATTCAACGACCGCTTCTCTCTAGCATTTGAGAATCGAAAGGGCAGTCGAATGAATAGCAGCTCCATTATAAATAACAATATTCCAAATACGATTAATAACATACTCCAGCTCTCTTCAACATTCAATAAGAACGGATAAAATATAACCATTGAAATGTTGAACACCAAATATGTATTTCTGCGGCTTATAGCAGCATCCAATAACTGAATATTCCCCTCCTTCTTTAGCATCCCGATAAGCCCGTTAAAAATCCAATACGCCATCAAAATATGAAGCACAAACAGCAATTGTGAATAGAGATGGACAGTGAGTGGTATCGACGAAAATTTCGTTATCGTTACATTCGTTTGGATAAACAAAACCGGAATAGTAAAGATGATCAAAACAATAGCAATGTACTTCGCTTTTTTGAATACCGCATGCAAGGAGCTCAGATGTTGCAGTGATGACACAATCATCATGTAACCTATGATGTCAGGCAGCAAATCAAAAAATCCAACCCTTATATCAATCATTGCAATAACAAGGCCCCAGCCAAGTCTTCTTAGGTCGCGTCTTAAAGGGATATTCAATGAATGTCACCTCCTCAAGCGGACTAAACTCTTCAACTGCCGATCACTAATGTAAAGATTGTGATTGATGGGGATGTCCTCGATGATTTTCCGTCCATCTTCCAATAAGAAGTGAAGAATGATTTTGGATTTATACATGTTAAATGCTTCCGGCTCATTATCCGGAATAGACCATTGATAAGCAAATGCCAATGAGTCTTCTTGCAACAGCTTCATAGGGAAATCGAGCGACTCGATCGGTTTCCCAGACAGATCAAGCTTGAACCATGGCTTCACTTTATTGCTGAACGTATATTCAACCTTCTCTAAAACAGCCGCTTTCGTTACATAAACCTTATAACTTCCGGAGCCGTTTGATGATGAGCTGCCTGTAGCAAAGTCCAGTATGCTTTCTCGTTTATTCCATACGACATGGATCTCGCCAATCGGAACTTTCCTAGACTGCCCTTTCTCGTAATACACCGTAATATCTCTTATGGTGAACGGCTTTTTCCTATCATCGTTGATAAGATCTGGCCTTAATTCTGCAGAAGCTTGCATCTTAACTTGATGGGTATACGTGTTGCTTTCATAAATTTGAAATCGGAGCTCCGGCAGTTCCTCTATTTGAATGCTCCTTACTTTGTTAGCCGCTTGTTTATTTTCAAAAAATATAAAATCAAGTATTTCACCAGTGTTTCCATTTATGGTGCTGTCATGCTTTAGAAACAGCGCCTCCTTCAGCTGCATGTTCTGAAAATACCAAATGTTACCGGCCCAGCTTCCCAAAATGAGAAGCACAACGACAGACCATGTCATTTTAATTTTCAGTCCTGTCACCCCTTTCCTCATCTGTTCATATTACCACTTATTTGTGCTAGAGATAATAATTGGTTGAAAATAAGTTGTTGTTCTTTATAACGAATATGATATGATTATTTTGAACATTGCTTGTGGAGCTTAAACGATTGAACACATCAGAGGTGTAGCCTATGAATTACGCAATAAGTGCGATTGTACCTATATTTAATGCTGAAAAATGGTTGCGCCCCTGCTTAAAAAGTATTCTAAATCAGCCTTTTCAAAATATTGAGCTGCTGCTTGTCAATGACGGATCTACTGATCTCAGCGGTACGATTTGCGAAGAGTTCGCTATAGCGGACGACAGAATTAAAGTGATTCACAAGCCAAACGGCGGTACGAGCAGCGCCAAAAATGCCGGATTACGGGCAGCCAGAGGTAAATATATCGCCTTTCTGGACGCTGACGACGAGATCGATCCGCTTTTTTTCGTAAAGCTATACGCCACGGCAGAAGAGCAAGCTTGTGAAGTGTTGATTGGAGGTTATGCGATAATTCCAACCAATCAAAACGTATCGCCTTGCTTCAGGCTGCATACCGTTATGAACGGCAAGGATTTAATTCTAAGCGCAGCATCTGTCCATTCCAATAATGATTTGTGTTTCTCTTGGCGATGTCTATTTCTTCGTACATCGCTAGAAACAAACAAAATTCAATTCAATGAGGGATTAACGGTCGGGGAAGATACGATTTTTCATTTGGAAGCCTTGCTGACCGCAAACCGTGTCTACGCCATTCCAGATCCTCTGTACATTCATAACACCATAAACAATTTGAACAGTCTCATACGCTCCCCCTATAAGCAGTACCTTGAAGATAGCTTAGTGCTGCAGTATCAACTACGGAGAAGCATATCCGAAAAATTCGGTTTATTAGCCCATGATCATTATAGAAAAGACATGGCGTCTTATCACATCCAAACCATCCTTGCGATACTGCTTAATAATTTCAGGAACAGTCCTGTGCCCGCTGAAAAAAAAGATGTAGCTAGACTTCTTAATCTTAAAATGATGACAGACAGTACAAAAGAGCTCGGTTTCCTGCACAAAAGCGGCAACATGAAATCATACCTTTATTACTTGGCGCTTAAATTCAAGCTTGGGGCATGGCTCTTTCACTTTGAATTCAGCTCACCGCGTCAATCCCCTTTCCTATTTTTAAAATTTTTTGGTAGAAGCAATTAGCTGGAGCTTTTCCCGATCCGTTGCGCATAACAGAAGAAAGCAAAAGGAATAAGTAAAAAAAATAGGAGATGTCCCTGAAGGTCTATGACCTTTCGAGACATCTCCTATTCAGAGGCGATAAGGCAAAGCTGGTTCACTTCGCATTGCATTTTGCCATTTGCGATAAAGCTCCCAAGGTGCGCCATTATCGAGCAAATCCTTGCAAATGTATAGCCCTTCCTCTACCGAATCAACCTTCTCCGCCAATTTCAACCTTACAGCTGCGTTAAGCAGCACTTGATTGACGAAAGCGATATGGCCGCGTCCTTGCAGAACGGATTCCGATACTCTCAGCTGCTCCGCTGGTGTCCATTCGATTTCCGGCACGGGCGTCTCTAAGCCATAGCTGTCCGGATCGATAACATGCAAATGCGACTCTCCGTTTTCTACGTAATAGGTACGGGTTGGCCTCTCAATGAATAAATCCTCAGAGCCCTCCATCCCCTGTACGATGAGTGCTTTCTTATATTGCAAATTGTTTGCTAATTTCGCAATGCGTTCAAATACAGTATTATGATAGACCCCAAATATTAAATAAGGGGAGTGTGCGTAATCAATAAGCTTCTCTGCAGTGTTAAGGACCGTCCGCATCCCCAGCTCGACACGAATGGAACGCAGTGCCTTAAGGGGCGGGCACCAATCCTCGGCTGGAACGTACAGCACGCCCGTATTTGAAGCGGCTTGAACAATTTGGTCTCGGGATAAGCGTTCAGCTTCAATCCCTGTTTCTTTAAGCAAATCCTGCAGCGTAATACCCCATTTAGGGGGCAAGGACGCCGTTCCATGGAGCGTAATCGGCAGCCCTGCGGATGCAAGTAGAAAAGAGGTAGGAAAGGTAGCGAAGAAGGATTTTTTCCGGCCATCATAAGGTCCAGCGCAGTCGAGTCCCTCTTGGATGGGCGCACGGTACGCATGCTTACGGCAAACCGTTACAAATGCTTCAATTTCTTCGACACTCTCCATTTTTATGCGCTCAGCAATGAAAAAAGCTCCGATTTGCGCCGGGGTCGCCTTTAATTCCAGGATCGCATTTGCCGCGAGCAGTGCTTCATCACTGCTTAGGTCTCGCGCTCCCCTTTTTCCCCGGCCTACTTCCTTTAACAGGTTGATCATCATTGCCAATCCCCCTTATTTCTGATCCTGAAGTATTTGGTACACCTTTACGATTGATGTGGCCACATCAACCATCCGTTTGCGTTCATTCATCGCCTGCTTCCGCAGCACGTCGTAGGCTTCCGCTTCGGTAATATTTTTGATTTTACACAAAATCCCCTTAGCCATATCGATCCACTTGCGCTCCTCAAGCCGCCCCTCCAGCTGCTTGCGCTCGTTCATCCATTGCAGTCTCTCGAAGCATTGCTTAGCGCCGAAATGAAGAGCCCAGTGCAGCTCTTGTTCGCTCATCGAAGGCGTTAGAATGCCATCTATAGGCACGTCATCCTCGCAAAATCCAGCCGATAAAGATGCGGAAGCCGAACTGCACCACCATAACATCGGGACGGACTTTTGCTTCAGCAGCTTCAATCCCCATTGCTTTACTTCATTGAGAGGCAGATGAAGAATGACTGCATCCGTGCTGCTCATTTGCAACGTTACCTTCTTCTCGTCTCCCGCTCGAAGAACTTGATACCCATACATCTCAAGTAAATATTTTGGCGTTTGTTTCTTGGAAAGCTGATCCGATTGAGGGCCCGCCTTTGCTGCCTCGTTTGCCGCATGATGATCGACTACTAACAAAGAACGCATGTAGAAGCGCCCCCTCCTATTCGACTTCTTTGTAAAATGAGCACAAGTCGATACCTTTGTAACTATATATAACATATAACATGCATTTTTGTCACTAATCAAGTTTTTCGCCTCTTTTTATGTCATGTATATTGACATGAGTTCTAGCCTCATTGTATATTTACGTTAACATTCATATATCATTCACGAATACAACGGTGTATTCGTTTGAAGCGGCAAAGAAGCCTGCTTTCGTTTACCGGGGAGACGTACGTTTTCCCCTGGAACGAGGCGGGCTTTTATGATTTTCGCTTAGACAGAGATTGAGAGGAGAGAAATACAATGACTGCAATTAAAAAGAAATTAGTACTTATCGGTAACGGCATGGCGGGGGTTCGAGCGATTGAGCATTTATTAAAGCTTTCTCCTGAATGCTACGACATAACAATCTTCGGCGCTGAGCCGCATCCAAACTATAATCGGATTATGTTATCCTCCGTCTTAGCTGGCGGAGCCGATATGCAAGAGATCGTGATCAACGATTGGGACTGGTATAAAGAAAATAACATAACGTTGCATACAGGCCATAAGGTAACGAAAATCGATACGGAGTGCAAAAAGATTACCTCCCATTTAGGCGTTGAAGTGGATTACGATACAATCATTATCGCGACCGGCTCTAATCCATTTATGCTGCCTCTTCCCGGCGCTGACAAAGAAGGTGTAATTGCTTTCCGTGATATTCATGATTGTGAGGTCATGATCGACGCCTCCAAAAAATATAAAAAAGCTGTCGTAATCGGCGGCGGCTTGCTCGGCCTAGAAGCGGCTAGAGGCCTTTTGCATCTCGGGATGGAAGTAAACGTCGTGCATATCCATAACTATTTAATGGAACGGCAATTAGATGAAGCGGCATCGAGAATGCTGCAGCGTGAGCTGGAAGCACAAGGCATGCAGTTCTTATTGAAAAAGAGCACAGCCTCCATTAAAGGCAAACGTCGCGCTGCTGGGCTAGCCTTCGCTGACGGCACCGAGGTAGATGGTGATCTGGTTGTAATGGCCGTTGGCATTAAACCTAACGTAGAGCTCGCCAAAGCAATCGGTATCGAAGTAAATCGCGGAATCGTCATAGACGACTTCATGCGAACGAGCATCCCCGGTATTTACGCTGTCGGCGAATGCGCAGAGCATCGCGGCATTGCTTACGGCTTGGTTGCTCCGCTTTATGAGCAAGGCGCAGTGCTCGCCAAGCATTTAGCAGGCGTTGAAACGGCAGGTTATGCAGGCTCGGTTACTTCAACCAAGCTTAAAGTATCTGGCGTTGACGTGTTCTCAGCTGGTCGCTTCGTTGATGCACCAGGCACTCGTGCACTCAAGATCCAAGACGATATCGCAGGCACCTATAAGAAGATTGTAATTCAAGACGGAAAGCTAATTGGCGCGGTGTTATTTGGTGACACATCAGACGGCGCTGAATTATTCGCTTCCATTAAGAAAGGTGAATCGATAGCGGGACGCGAGAAGGAAATATTGCTCGGCATTTCATCCGATCTGCTCGGCCAATCCTCCAGCGGCAGCAGACTTGAGGCGATGGCCGCTGACGAAATCATTTGTGGTTGTAACGGGGTGTCGAAAGGAACCATTGCCGATGCGATTACGAACAAGGGCTGCAACACGGTTGGTGCAATCAAATCCTGCACGAAGGCTTCCGCATCCTGTGGCGGCTGTAAGCCGCTAGTCGAAGGACTGCTTCAAATTTACGCTGGTGATGCGGTAGGCGAGCCCGTTAAAGAAGGTATTTGCGGCTGCACAACGTTGAACAGGGATGAGATCGTGTCAGAAATAAAGCGAATGAATCTAAGCACTACAAGCGAGGTCATGAATGTACTCGGCTGGCATAATTCTGAGGGCTGCTCGAAATGCCGTCCTGCGCTTAACTACTACCTCGGCATGATCAATCCGGAGGAATATGTAGATGAGAAAGAATCACGGATCACGAATGAGCGCTACCATGCAAATATTCAGAAGGATGGTACATTCTCCGTCGTTCCGCGTATTTACGGCGGCGTAACAACCCCTTCTGATTTAAAGAAAATTGCGGAAGTCGCCGAGAAGTACGACGTTCCAATGGTTAAATTCACAGGTGGACAGCGGCTTGATTTGCTCGGAATCAAGAAAGAAGATCTACCAAATATTTGGGAAGATCTCGATATGCCATCTGGGCATGCCTACGGAAAGACGCTTAGAACGGTAAAAACATGTGTAGGCTCAACCTTCTGTCGTTTCGGTACGCAGGATGCGATCGGCATGGGCATCAAGCTTGAGAAAAAGTTCGAGCGTCTGAACACGCCATCCAAGGTGAAGCTAGCTGTATCCGGTTGTCCGCGGAATTGTGCGGAAGCTACAATAAAGGATTTTGGCGTAGTCGCCATCGATGGAGGCTGGGAGCTTCATATCGGCGGCAACGGCGGTGTGAAGGTTCGTGCTACAGACCTGCTCTGTATCGTCAAAACAGAAGATGAGGTTATGGAATGGTCCTCCGCCTTTTTACAACTATACCGCGAACAGGCGCAGTGGAATGAACGGACGGCTCAATGGATCGAGCGCGTTGGACTCGATTATGTAAAGAACGCGCTCCAAAAACCTGAAGAGCGGCTTGCTCTTAAGTCACGCATTGAGAAAACGCTCAGCTTGACGACCGATCCGTGGAAGGAAATTGTCGAAACGGGTGAATTGCGTAAAAATTTCGAACAGCTGTCTGCCGCTCAGCCGGTAGAGCTATAGAACATATTCTTACGAAGCAAGCTTTGCTGCATCATACCCTGAAGGAGGAATACACATCTATGACAACAAAACTGCTAGTAGCTAACCTATCCGATATTGATGTAAAGGGATCACGGCGAATTAAAATAAAAGATATCGAAATTGCTGTATTTCGGTTAACCGACGGCAGCGTGCTTGCTGTAGAGAATAAATGCCCGCATAAGGGAGGACTGCTTTCAGAAGGGATGGTGTGCGGAACAGCCGTACACTGCCCGCTCCATGATTGGAAAATCGATTTGCGCAGCGGAAATGTCCATGAGCCTGACGAAGGCTGCATCAACACATTCGAGACCGAAGTTGATCATGAGAACGGATCTATTTATGTAACCGTCTAAAGGAAATGAGCATGCCGTAAATTCATCAGTTCAGAAGTTGGTTTAACCAGCCGAAAGGAGCAGCTTATGAGAAAATCAATGACCGGAAAAGTGTATATTGTCGGCGCAGGACCAGGCGACCCCGAGCTTATTACGGTTAAAGCCATGCACCGGATTCAACAGGCAGACGTGATTCTGTACGATCGGCTCATAAGCAAGCAATTGCTAGGTTATGCCCGCTCCATCGCTGAGCTCATTTACGTCGGTAAAGCTCCAGGGTCACATGCCATGCCGCAGCATCTAATTAATGAAGCACTCGTCAACTATGCACGGGAAGGAAAAGTGGTCGTCCGCCTAAAAGGGGGCGATCCGCTCATCTTCGGCAGAGGTGCGGAGGAAGCGCAGGCGCTCGCCTCATGGGGAATCCCCTTCGAGATTGTGCCTGGCGTAACCTCAGCAATCGGCGCCGCCGCCGCTGCAGGTATCCCGCTTACCCACCGTGAATATGCCGCTTCCTTCGCCTGTGTAACCGGCAGTCGCTGTCATGGCGACAAATCGCCAATACGCTGGGATTTACTTGCGCATAGCGTCGACACGCTGGCAATCTATATGGGCGTCAGCGAGCTTCCTTTTATTCGAGATGAACTGCTGAAGTACGGCAAGAGTCCATCAACTCCAGCTGCATTAATTGAGAGGGGAACGACTACGCTCCAGCGCACCATCGTTGGGTCACTGTCGGATATCCATACGCTGGCCATAGCAATGAAGCTTGCCAATCCGGCTCTAATCATTATTGGAGAAGTTGTCCGTGTGCGCGAGCACCTGCAGCTTGCCGAGCAGCATGCTGCTGTATTAATTGGATGAGCTTGAACTCAACCGCTGTACAGCATTCTTCCGAATACCAAAATCACAGTTGACTATCCATTTGGAGTATAATAGAAGCTTCAAGTCATTTATACAAAGGATGCGACTAAACTGGAAAACATAAACAATGCACCACTTTTCGTATATACCTATGGCTATCGCATTGAAGAAGCAGACATATGCCGCTTGGAAATGCGCTCTTTATTTGGTAAACAATCGGAGGCAGATGTTCTATTTAGTAACATAGATGTTCACCCCGATCGCAGTCCGTTTATGAGAGATCGAATCGAGGTTTTGTATCAAGGTGAGTGCCTTGAAGATATTTTGGAGCAGGTACAGCAAATCCAACTGGGTGATGCTACTTTTAAGGTGATTTTTTCGAAAATGAATGACCTGAAGCCGGAGAATAAAATCGATTTCGACGGTCAACGTGCAATTGAACGCGAAATTGGCGAATATATTGAAGGCGAGGCTGATGTACGCAAGCCTGATTGCGTTTTTGGCATTTTAACATGGGGTGGACGCTGGTACTTTGGCAATTATATAAAAAGCAAAGCTGTATGGCTCGCTCACATGAAAAAGCCGCGCAGCTATTCCATTGCACTCAGCACACGAATTGCGCGCGCAATAGCCAATATCGCAATTCCGAATCCAAATGGGATAAAAGCGATCGATCCTTGCTGCGGCATTGGGACGGTACTGGTAGAAGCGCTATCGATGGGAATGAACATCGTTGGTAGAGACATCAATCATTTTATCATTCAAGGCACACGTGAAAATCTAGCGCATTTCGAGTATGTAACGGATGCCGTATGCGGTGATATTGCCGATATCTCTGACCATTACGATGTTGCCATTGTAGATATGCCTTATAATCACTTCTCTAGTACGACGCCAGAGGCACAGTTTTCATTGCTTCAGCATACTCGTCGTATCGCGAGCAAAGCCGTTATCGTTACGGCTGATCCTATGGATGAGCTGATTACAAATGCCGGTTTTACTATTTCAGATCGCTGCACGACTCGAAAAGGCAGCTTCGTCAGACAAATAATCGTTTGCGAGTAGCAAGTTAAAGCTATTATTTGTAACCATTAAATGCTAACCATGATGCGCAAGCAGCTGTCCATTCCGTCGTATGCTCCTCATCCTCGGCTAAGCCAAGCCCATGACGTCCTTTTGTGTACACGTGAAGATCAAAGGGAACTTGGTGCTTGCTCAGCGCGGATGCGAACATAAGACTGTTCTCAACAGGAACCGCTGCATCGTCTGCTGTATGCCATAAAAAAGTCGGTGGCGTATCCGAAGTCACCTGCGCTTCATTGCTGAGCTGTTCAATTTTATCCAGCTTCGCTTCTTTGCCCAACAGGTTTTCTCTTGATCCCACATGCGTGAAAGGATCTTTGAGCGTGATGACGGGATAACATAAGACGAGCAAATCTGGACGGCAAGACTCTCGTTCAATGACATCCTCAGCATTTTTATTCCCTTGGTCATAGCTTGTCCCCACATTCGATACTAAATGCCCGCCCGCTGAAAATCCAAAAACGCCTATTTTTTTAGGATTAATCCGAAACATTTCTGCTTTGAAACGGACGGTACGTATGGCCCGTTGAATATCGAGCAGTGCGCAGGGATATTGATACGGCGCCACCCGGTAACGCAGTACGAACGCAGAAATGCCTAAGCTGTTCAGCCACTGTGCGATTGGCTCGCCTTCATGAGGGGCTCTTGCGCCGTAAGCACCGCCTGGACATACGATAACCGCAGGACGCTCCTCGCCATCAACAAGATAAGGCGTTATGGCTGGACAATCCTCATCTGCATTTCCCAGTGCATACGGCGCTCCGTGCATCCACAATAATTGCTCTGTCACCTGTATATCCCCCTTAAGTGCATAATAATTGAAATCTTTTACCATTATATAACTAACCATTCGACCCAGTCATCTGCAAATGCATGAATCCAAATAAAAACAAGCTTAAGCCAAAAAGAGCCTAAACCTGTCTGCTAATTTTACGATTGCTATATGGCTCATTTCTTAGAAATGGCTAAAGCTCCAACGAAACCGATTAATACTCCGAGCAGAGAGCCAGCTACAACTTCACGAGGCTGATGGCCCAGACTTTCTTTAAGACGTTCGCGCCTGCGCTTATGATACATGCCTGGGTGTTCGCCAGCCAGCTTCTCAACATCCTCATCCAAATCATTAACCTGCACCGCAATTTCGCCTGCATGTCTGCGAATATTCATTGCATCATACATCACAATAATGCCAAGCATAGCAGAAATGGCGAATTCCGGCGTCTTCACACCGTATTTAGTCGCCGTATAGGCGGCAAGTGCAGAAACGCCGCTTGAGTGTGAGCTCGGCATGCCTCCTGAACCCATTATTTTACGAACATCCCACATGCCAGTTCTCGCATAATGTATAGGCAGCTTAAGCAATTGGGCTGCCCCAACAGCCGTTAACGCTGTCACAAGTCCTCTGTTTGACATATCCGTCAACCTCCAGTCCTTATTCCTAACTCATTTTGCCCTGCTGAGCGCAAATTATTTCATATAAATAAATCGCTCGCCGGGAGCGAACATATGAAACTTTTGGGCTGGATAATGGCGCTGAATATAATCGACGAAATAAGCCGGGTTCTCATCGTTGTGTGGAAATAAGCCATAATGCATCGGAACTAATAAATCAGCATTTATTTGCACCGCAATCTCAACGGCTTCGCGATAATTGCAATTTCCGACGATGCCCTGCTCATTGCGAACAAAATCTCTTCCGTTGATCGGCATCAAAGCAATATCGATCTGCCTGCTTTGCAGCCACGTTACCAGCTCCGGAAAACCGATCGTATCGCCAGCATGATAGAGATGTATACCTTTAAAATTCGCAACATAACCTAGAAATTTATGCTCGCCTGCTTCGTCCTGTTCAAACTGCTCATGCTTGGCAGCGAATGCATCCAACCTTATGCCGCCACCCAGCTCGAGCGACTGTCCATGAGAGATGCCGATTAGCTGTTCATCGCGGAATCCCCATTCCTTCATGAGCGGCAGATGAGCCTTCGGCACAACAAATCGTGTTTTGGTTGATTGCCCAATGGCTTGCAGCGTCAGCTTGTCCATATGATCCTCATGGTGGTGGGAGCATACGACATAATCGACATCGAGGCAATCGGAAGGCTGCAGCGGTGATTCGAACGCTCGTGACCACGGCGGACCAGCCAGCTCATACACCCAGTTAGTCAAATACGGATCAAACAGTATCGTTTTCTTGTCCCATTTGACGAGAAAGCCCTCCTGTCCCAAGGCCCATAACGCCAATGCATGTTCAGATAGTTCAGTGTCCGCTATTTGCTTTACCAATGCCGTTCCGCTGTTGTATACGTTCACGATGGTATTCACCCTTTTTGCTCCATATTTTGAATGCGCAGGTCTTTCGTAAACCATAACTTATAGCTTAATAAACTTAAAATGATGCTCGTAACCGCTGCTGAGCTAGCGAATGCAAACACAATTAAAATTTGATACCGTACCGCTTCGATTGGATTCGCACCAGCGATAATCATCCCTGTCATCATACCTGGAAGCTGAACGAGACCTACCGTCTTCATCCCGTCTATCGTTGGAATCATGCTCGATTTAACCGATCGTTTCATCACGTCTTGAATAGCTTGTCTCGCTGTCGCTCCGAGTGAGAGCAGCGTCTCCATCTCGCCTCTGGAGGATTCGACCTCTCTTCTCATTTGATTCAGCAGCAAGCCGGAAACGACCATCGCGTTGCCGATCGTCATGCCGCTAATCGGAATGATATATTGCGGTGTCGCTTCAATGATTCGAAAGCCTAGCAGCAGTCCCATCATAAGCAGCTCCGTCGATGTGATCGCGATCGCAATTTTCCAGATGATCCCCCGCAGCCCAGCACCCCTTTTACCCGAATGATAGGACGCAATACTAATCATGAGTACGAGGATGATTGTAATAAACAGCGGATTGCTCGTATTAAAAATAAATTGCAGCACATAACCAACGAGCAGCAGTTGCACGGCAGAACGAATTGTGCCTATCGCGATATCTCTTTCGAGCCCAAGCTTCTGCCACACGGAAATTAGCATCGTAATCATCACGAATAACAATGTAAAGCTAAGTGCTAGGATAGACATGGCTGCTCCTTTTGTATCGGCGCTTTTATATAATTTTGTGCGAGCTCGGTTGTCGGCTGTTCAAAAAAAGCAGCTGTTTCGCTGTTCTCAAGCAACGTCCCTTCACCCATGAACCATACGGAACTGCTCATTTGCTGCGCCTGCTCCAAATCATGTGTGACCCAAAGCATCGTTGCGCCTTCTTGATGATGCCATTCTCGCAGCACTTCCTCAACCATTTCCTTGCTGCCTCGGTCAAGCGACGCCGTGATTTCATCGAGAAGAAGCACAGTAGGATGCAGAAGCAAAGAACGAAGGAGAGATATACGCTGTTTCTCTCCTCCCGACAGCAATTCCGCACTTTTGCTGACATCAAGATGATCCAGTCCAAGCCTAGGCAGCATGTGTCGTACGAGCTTCTCATCATATGGCATGCGGTGCAGCATACTGACCGTCTTCAAATTTTGCTCGATGCTCCCTTGCAGCATGACCGATTGCTGTGCAACATAGCATACTTTCATTCTCCATAACCTTGGATCTATATCTCTCTGCGAAATATTATGTAATCGGATATCTCCCTCATCTGCCTTATCTAAACCAGCAAGCAGACGAAGCAGCGTACTCTTGCCTTGACCGGATACACCTAGAATGGAAATAATAATCGGGTCGGCAATCGTTGCAGTTACATTCGAGAATAGGGGGTCGCCTTCTGCACCATTGCGATTTTTCCTTACACCTTGCAGTTCTAAAACATGCTCCACAAATGCTCCCCTTTCTACTTTCCTTACATTATAGCTCTAAAGCTGCGTTCGAAAAAGGCATTACAAAATCGAGCAAGCTTTTATACAAATAGGCTGATGATCCGCCGCCGCCACTGAAAAAGTTTGAAGAAAATGATTAAAAAAAACGAATTTTCATTCAAAGTTGAATGGAAATTCGCCTTTATTTATGTTCATTTCACAATCAATATCATATCGTTTTCATTGCCTCATTAAATAAGCTCTCTTGTGGCCGAACGGACGATAACCCGGTCTACGACCCAGCGTCCATTGTACCAGGTACAGGGGTGGATCTCGTCATTCAGCTTGGCCATCTTGTCGCTTAACATGCTGCGGTATTTTTCCATCAGTCCGGTGAATGCCGAGTCTGCCGCGAGATTCTTCATCTGATACGGGTCGTTCTGATGATCGTATAGAAACTCTTTTCCATCGATTAACCGGGCATAGGTGTACTGTTTGTCGCGCAGCGCACGCCACTCGTCTCCGTCTGCCCATTGGTATGTGTGCCCCAATCCTTGCAGGAAGGCTGCTTCGGGCTCAGGCCCAGCTTCGCCAAGTATCTGCTGTTTAACCGACTGGCCCTCGACCGATGCCGGTATCGGCAACTGCAGCAAATCGAGCAGCGTTGGCATAATATCCGGCGTGTTCAGACACACATCCGTTTGCGATGCTTCCTCAATATGAGACGGCCATCTCATCAGAAACGGCACCCGAGCCGCCTCGTCGTAAAATATTTTTTTGGCGATTCGCTCGTGAGCTCCCCACATCTCACCGTGATCTGATGTAAACACAACGATCGTATCATCCGAGAGCCCGAGCCGTTCCAATGCGGCCATCAGTCTGCCGAAGTTGGCGTCCAAGTTGGCCACCATTGAATAGTACACCTGTTTAAACGAGTTTCGCTGCGGGATCCAGTTCTCCTTAACCCATTCCTTGCTAAATTGCTCATTCCAAAATACATCTGCTGAAGCTTCTCCAGTAAAATTCGGCGGATCATCGAACTGTACATCACGATACATATCCGCAAAATCATCCGGTGCATTATCTGAGGTCCAAGGATCATGAGGGGTTCCATAGGACAAGAACATGGCAAACGGCTTCTCTCGATCCACGCTCTCCAAATAGTCAACGGCTAGATCGGTTTGCGTATCAGGCTCATAACCTTCAATGTCATGACGGACAAAGTCGTCTTTGAAATAAAACCCTTGTTTATACATATGATTGAACCCGTACGAAGCCCAATATCCGTCAAAGCCTAGTCGGTACGGGCCGGGAGGTACGTAGTGGCTGGTCATGTCGCTGTGGTCAACGCTTTGATTGTATAGATGCCATTTGCCTATGTATCCAGTCTGGAATCCGTTATTGGTAAGCACATGGCCGATCGCATCAGGATCAGGCATGCTGCGGATTTCGTTAATGACCATTCCTGTGCTCGATGGATATTTGCCAGTGAACAAGCTAGCTCGGTGCGGCGCACACACTGGATATACCGTTACCGCGTTTTTGAAATCCATAGACTGAGAGGCAAAGCGGTCGATGTTTGGTGTATGCGCTTTCAAATCGCCGGCATACCCAAGTACATCGGACCTTAGCTGATCGGCAAAAACATATACAAGATTCGGCTGCTTCATTAGCGTCACTCTCCTATTTTCAGTTGTTAATCATTTAAATATAGTACAATTATCCAACTGAAAACATAGAAAAAAGACGACAATAGATGAGGAATATAACAATAAATCTAGCTGCTGCCTGCTTTACTTATTCGATAGTGATATCCGCTGCTACCCGAAAACCGCAATTTCCAGTAGAACTGTCTGGTGTGTTGCCGCTCCTCGCAGCTACCCTATAACGATTACAATAAGAACGGTGGCATAGATATGACCCGCCACGCATTGACCGCCGCTCTGTCGGCTCTTTGAACAATGGGTTACTAAGAGTAGTCTGCTTGTGATACCCGGGGCTGAACCAGTCCGCACACCATTCCCATACATTTCCGGAAAGGTTGTACAGCCCGTATCCATTAGGTTCGTAGGCGTTTACTGGCGCTGTACCCACATAACCGTCACTTGCGTTGTTCTTGACCGGAAATTTGCCTTGCCAAATGTTGCACATATGTTTGCCGTCTTGTTTGAGAAGATCACCCCACGGATAGGTTTTGCCTTGTAAACCGCCCCTCGCTGCATATTCCCATTCCGCCTCACTCGGCAGCCGCGTACCAGACCATGCGCAGTATTCTTCGGCATCATTCCACGAAACATGCACAACAGGGTGGTTCAACCGTTCATCAACCGTCGAATCAGGCCCTTCCGGCTTCGCCCAATAGGCACCTTCTACAACCAGCCACCATGGCGCCTGCTGCGGGACGTCCTTCACGCGAGCGCGCGTTTCTTCCGAGGCCAGCAAATGGAAGACATAAGACCAACCGAAGCGCTCCGCTTCCGTGACATAACCCGTATCGTCCACGAAAGCACGGAAATCCGCATTTGTGACGGCATAGGGTGATATTAAGAACGAATCGAGGCGAACCTCCCGGACTGGTCCTTCTCCGTCTGAGGGAAATCCGTCGGTGGCATCCGTTCCCATCCGAAACATGCCACCTTCAATACGAATTAAGTTGCTCCGCATTTGCTTGCGAATGGAATGATCTATCTGCACGGACGACAGCGACTGCACCTGAGTCCCTCCTTGCTTAGCTTGATCTCTGCGGACCGCACAGCACGGTTTGTTTGATTCCATTTCTTTTACTCCTTTCAGGGCATTTGCTATGAATCATATAAGAGATAATAGTTTAAAACCCATTATATCAACTTATTACCCAAATGAATGTAAACAAAAATAAATCCATAATAAAAGGCGAATTCTCATTCAAAGTTGAATGAAAATTCGCCTATCATTACTATGCTTGCTTTATTATTTTACCGCCGCATCGATTTCTTTAACCATTTCTGCTACAGAAATAAGTCCGCCGCCGGAAAGGTACCAGAACTCCGGATTAAGATAAACGATGTTGCCTTCTTTGTACGCTTTCGTATTTTTCACTAGAGCATTCTCAACAGAAGCATGTGCATCGCCTGAACCATCTGTCACCGCATTACGGTCAATAACGAATAGGTAATCAGCATCTTTTTCCGCTACATATTCGTAAGTTACAGGGTCACCGTGTGTTGATACTTTAATGTTCTCATCCACAGCAGGTATACCAAACACATCATGCAGAATGCCGAAACGCGATTGTTTGCCATAAGCGCTAATTGCGCCTTCGTTTGCCAAAATGATCAGACCGTTTTTAGCAGATGCCGTTGCTTTTTCATTCAAAGCTTTAATCGAGTCATTGATCGTTGCAAGTTCTGTTTCTGCTTCAGCTTCTTTGCCAAAAATTTGAGCAAGTGTTTTCACGTTAGTCGTGAACGACTCCATGAAGTTTTTTGTATCCACGCCCATAAAAATAGTTGGTGCGATTTTGCTGAGCTCTTCATATGCGTCCGATTGACGACCTGAGATAATGATCAAATCAGGATCAGTCTCATTGATTTTCTCAAAGTCAGGCTCTTTCAAGCTGCCCGCGTTTATGTATTTTGCATCTTTATATTTTTCAAGGTAAGTAGGAACGCCAGCCTGCGGCAATGATGCAACCTCTACGCCTAGTTTATCCAATGTATCTAGTGTACCGTAGTCAAATACAACAACCTTAGCAGGATTAACTGGAACAACCGTTTCACCAAGCTGATGCTTAACTGTAATTTCTGTTGCTGGAGCATCTGTTGCAGGTGTGTCAGTTGCACTGTTCGCACCTTTATTACCATTTTTATTACCGCCGCATGCCGCAAGCACCAAACTTAGAATTACTAAAATAGCCAATACAGGTATAGATTTTTTCATAACAATCACCCCTAAATTAATTTTTTTATATTGAAAAACTTGAATAACCATAGGTAGACCTTACATGACTACTTAAAATAGACGCCGATACGATTCCCGTTAATGAGCTCAATCGGTATGTCCATATCGTAGATGTCATTAAGCACGGCGCTGTCGATGATCGTCTCGGTTGAACCTTCCTTGACGACCTTTCCATCCTTCAACGCCACGATATAATCGGAGTAACAAGAAGCGAAATTAATATCATGAATGACGAGCACGACCGTTTTGCCAAGCTCCTCGACGAGTCGCCGCAGCACTTTCATAATTTGAACGGAATGCTTCATATCCAAGTTATTAAGCGGTTCGTCCAGCAATATGTATTCGGTGTTCTGAGCGATAACCATCGCAATAAACGCACGCTGGTTTTGTCCTCCGCTGAGTTCATCAAGATACTTGCCTTGCAGATCAACCAGATCCATATAGGCAATCGCTTCATCTACCTGCTGCCAATCTTCTGTGGTCAGCTTCCCTTGCGAATACGGGAATCTGCCGAAGCTGACGAGCTCTCGTACGGTCAGACGAAGATTAATATGATTCGACTGCTTTAGAATCGATATCTTTTTGGCAAGATCAGCACTTTTCCAGTCACTGACTTCCTTCCCCTCAATTAACACCTGACCGCTGTCCTTCGCCAGCAACCGGCTAATCATGGAGAGAAGCGTACTCTTGCCTGCACCGTTCGGCCCGATAAACGAAGTGACCTTTCCCTTCGAAATACGGATCGATACATCTTCGATAACCGGCTTGCCGCCATATGCTTTGGAAACATTTTTTACCTCTATCATGCTTTCTTCTCCCTTAGCAGCAAATATAAAAAGTACGCTCCGCCGATGAAGTTAATAATGACGCTAATCGTAGTCTCAAACGTGAACACATGCTCTACGACCAGTTGTCCGCCAACCAGTGCGATGATGCTGATCAGTATAGCCCCCGGAATAAGGTAGCTATGCCGATAGGTTTTCATGAACTGGTAGGCTACGTTGACGACGAGCAGTCCTAAGAAGGTAATCGGTCCAACTAATGCGGTGGATACAGCGATCAGAATGGCGACGATGACCAGTACTCTTTTGACAACATAATCATAGGGAATGCCTAAATTGACTGCATGCTCCTTGCCTAGTGACAACACGTCGAAATATTTGCCAAGCCGCATGCCATAAAGGGCTACAAGAGCGACTATGATCATCGAGATGATAAGCAAATCCGTGTTTACATTATTGAAGCTGGCGAACATTTTTCCCTGTACGATTAGAAATTCATTCGGATCAATAAGGACCTGCATAAACGTCGACATGCTGCCGAACAATGTGCCCATAACTAATCCGATTAATAGAAGGAAATAAAGATTTCTGCCTTCCCTTTTGAACAGCAACTTATATAGCAGCAAAGCGAATGCAATCATTGCCACTATCGTAATAAAAAAATTAAGATGCTTGTTCGTGCTTGGTAGACTCATAGAACCAAAGGAAAAAATGACGAAGGTTTGAATCAGCATATAAAGGGAATCAAGCCCGATAATGCTCGGCGTCAAAATACGGTTGTTCGTAATGGTTTGAAAAATCATAGTGGAGTAAGCAATAGCGCCCCCGGTTACGATAATCGCCAGCACCTTCTTCAATCTTCTTGGCAGTGCATAATCCCAATTGGTTCCAAGATCGATGAATAAAAACACGGCAATTAATGCGACGCCCAGCACCGCAAGCAAACTTAGTTTAAGCTTCATATGCCTTTCTCCTCATCAACAAGTAAAGAAAAATGATACTTCCGACGACGCCAATAGTGAGTCCAATTGGAATTTCATACGGAAAAATAATAAGGCGGCCAAGCACGTCGCACACCAGTACGAATATGGCTCCAAGCACCGCCGTATGCGACAGGTTTTTCTTCAAATTGTCGCCCATATACAGCGTCACGATATTCGGAATAATGAGGCCAAGGAAAGGCAGCGTACCGACAGTCAAAATGACGATAACCGATACGAGTGCTACAATCACAAGTCCAATGTTAACGACAAGCTTATGATTCATTCCCAAATTGGTCGAAAACTCTTCGCCAAGACCTGCAATCGTAAACTTATTCGCATAAAGATACGCCAGCACGAGCAGCGGCAAGCTCACGTATAGCAGCTCATAACGTCCGCTCATGACAAGCGAGAAGCTGCCTTGCAGCCAGGACGAGATATTTTGGATAAGATCATTTTTATAGGCAAAAAAAGTAGTAACTGAGCTTATAACGTTACCGAACATCAAACCTACGAGTGGAATAAATATCGTGTCTTTAAATTTCAGACGATCGAGAATTTTCATGAACAGATAGGTACCTGCGAGTGCGAAAGCAAACGCGACCAGCATTTTCTCAAGCGTGCTTGCAGACGGGAATACCATTAAGGCAACGAGTATGCCGAGTCTAGCAGAATCGTCCGTTCCTCCAGTTGTAGGCGATACGAATTTGTTGCGGCTTAGCTGCTGCATGATCAGACCCGTAATGCTCATGCCGACACCGGCTATAATAATACTGATAAGCCTAGGAATACGGCTAATGGTGAGAACCTGAAGCTGCTCATCCGTCAGACTGAACAAATCCAGCGGCGAGATGTCTTTTACCCCGATAAATAAAGAAATAATCGATAAAACAATAAGCACGACAAAAAGATACCATAGCTTCATATTCAATCCTCAAATCATCACGAATATTATCAGAGATAATCATTCTCATTAATTATCAAAAAAATACATTGCTACGGTTATCAATGATAACCATTATCAGCAACATTCCCTATGTTACACGATTTTCAAATGATCGGAATGGACTTTCCTGTTTGGGAGGATGGACTTTTCTATTCATTAGAGAGGTGTGACGGGTTAGTGAACGCGGATAGGCTTAGCTTGGGGAAAAGCGGGAGCTGATCAGAAATAGATCTAGAATCTAGATCTATTTCCATGAATATTGCTCTACTTCGCTATCTTCTTTATTTCTAATGTCCTTAATGCTGCGCCATCAGCAGCTGCTGATACACCTTACCGGTGACGAGCAGCTCTTCGTGTGTGCCTGTCTCAGCTAATGATCCCTGATCCATGACAAAAATCACGTCGGCATTCTCGATTGTTGACAGTCGGTGAGCGATCATAATTGTAGTCAGCCCCTTCCGTCTTGCCTCTAAACCAGCCAGCAGCTGACGCTCTGTCTCCAGATCGAGCGCTGATGTCGCTTCATCCAGCACCAAAATTTCCGGATCACTGACAATTGCCCGCGCAATGGCAATACGTTGACGTTGTCCGCCGGATAGCTTGATGCCCCGCTCTCCAATATTTGTATTATAGCCATCAGGCAGCCCCATAATAAAATCATGAATTTGCGCGATTCGGCATGCTTCCTCCACGTCGGTCTCCGTTACCTCGTCTCTGCCTAACATCAAGTTTTCACGAATCGTATCCGAGAACATGTAAGGATCTTGAAAAACAATCGACACCTTATTCGCCCACTGCTCGCGGTTGTAGACATCCGCATCCATACCGTTCAGCTTGAGCGTCCCTTTCGGCGTATCGAAGAAACGAACCAACAGCTGGGCAATAGTCGACTTGCCTCCGCCGCTCGTCCCTACAAAAGCAATCTTGCTTCCGATCGGCAGATCAGCCGTAAAACCGCGAATAACCTCCGGCAAATCGGGTGAATAACGAAAGCTTGTATCCTTAAAAGACAGCTGCTCGATTTGTTTCTCTATGCTCTTCTGTCCCATGTCATGCTGTTCGAGCTCCAAAATACGTTGTACCCTATCCACGTTAGCAAGCTGTGACGACATGCCCATAATAAATTGAAATAAATTATAGAAGGAATCCGACATTTGCGTAGAAAACTGAAACAATATTACGAACGTTCCAATCGACATTTGTTCATGAATAAGCTGCATGCCGCAGTAGCCCAGCACGAGAATACCTATGCCCCATTTCATCGGGTCGCTGTAGCGAATTTGCCGATTCACGAGTTTTCCTTCAGCCATCACCTGCTCAAAGTATTCCGCAAACATTTTATTGTAAAGCTTCATTTCCCACTTCAAGCGGTGATAAGCAACTACTTCTCGTGTAGACGCTACCCCCTCTTCAATCTGAATCAGCAGCGCGGTGCGTTTCTCCGCTACCTGTCTTGCCTGCGCCTTCAGCTTGGGCGTAAAGTAAAAGCCAATGAGCACATATATAGTACAAAGCCCCACGATCATTAGTAGTAAAATGGGGCTAGCGATGCCAATGATCGTCATCAGTATGCATAAGTTTAACGTCTCCTGTATGCCGCGCGGAATCTGCCAGCCCATAACGCTCGCCGATACGTACAGATCCTGTGTGAACGAATAAACGTATTTGCCGGTTCGTTCATTTTGAAACCGTTCAACAGGAACACCTTCAAGGCGCTTCAGCATACGGGAGAGCAAGGAGCGGCTTACTGCAAATTCATTGCGAACAAGACTCCGGCTCGTCATCGTGAACATTAGCGAGTAGACGAGGCCTGCAAGCGCGAATATGCAGATGACAATCGGCATTAGCTCATACTTTCCTTCCGTAAACACGTCATCGATTAATATTTTTTGAACATAAACAATCGTGTAGTTTGACACCGATTCAAGCGCAAGATAGAGCAGCACAATGAGATAAGTGCCTTTGAGCATAACCGAGTTCGACCAAAATATTTTAAGATACTTCATGTGCCACCCTCTCTTCCGCTGCTTCTGATTGCCCGATTTCCAGCTCATACAGCAGCCCTTTACTTGCAATCAGTTCCTCATAGCTTCCTGCCTCAGCGACACGGCCCTCGTGAATGACAACAATTTTGTCAAAATGCTTCACGGTCGACAGCCTGTGTGCAATCGCAATCGTCGTCCGGTTCACCAACACCTCATCAAGTGCACGCTGCACCTCATACTCACTTACATTATCAAGCGACGAGGTTGCCTCATCGAGCAAAATAATAGCTGGCTGCTTCACGAACATCCGCGCAATCGAAACACGCTGCTTCTGTCCGCCAGACAGCTTCATTCCACGCTCGCCTACGAGCGTATCGTAGCCTTCCGGCAGCTGCATAATGAAATCATGCGCATAAGCAGCTTTCGCAGCAGCGACAACCTCTTCATCGCTTGCCTCGGGTTTGCCGAAACGAATGTTCTCTTTGACCGATGACCCAAACAGATACGTCTCTTGAAACACATAACCGATCGACTCGCGCAGACGTTCAAGCGTCATTTGCTGTATAGGTACACCATCGAGCTTAATCGTGCCCACAGTGGGGTCGTAAAACCTCCCGATCATTTTGAACATCGTTGTCTTGCCATTGCCGCTTGCCCCTACAAATGCGACCTTCTCGCCTGGCTTGATGGTCAGTGAGAAGCCATTAATAACAGGAGGCTGCTCCGGATACTGAAAGTAAACATCCTCGAACGTAAGCCCGCCGTGCACCTCATCAAGGGTGATGGGATCAGCTGGATCATCAATTTCAATCTCTTTGTGCATGAATCTAAATAGCGGAATTGTCTGGTGGATGATGAGCTTCTGCTCAGTAAGCTGCGTGACGAGCAGCGTGAGGCGGAACATCGTCGTCATATACAAGAGGGTGAAGGCGATAAAACCGCCTAACGTAATCCAATTATTTTGAAGTGAGTAGTAGCCCGTAATAAATAAAGCAATTGCACCCAAATAAAATGTAAAGCGCCGAAAGCTGCCCCGCCCGAAGCTATAAGTAGCAGCGAGCAGGTAAACACGCGACCACTCTTTATGTTTCCCGAGCGTTCGTCCATGGTACCAAGGCTGCGAACCAAAAGCACGGAATTCGCGCAAGCCGGATATGCTTTCATAAACCGACTGATTATAAGCAATACGTGATTGACCGGATTCTCTGCCGTAAAGAGAAGCTTTTCGTTCAAAATAAGGACCGAATAAATAATAAAGCCCGAACGTTGGCAGCATGATCAGACATAACCAACCGCTGATGCTGAGCAGTAAACAAATGGCCACCGATATGAAAAGTAAATTTTCGATAACACTCGGAAGGACATTTCGGTATATTTTCTGAACGGATGCTACCTCGGAGTTGAACATCGACAGCGTCTCCCCAGCTGGGTGCCGTTCGTAGTGAGCGAAGCCGAGCTTGCGCAAATGCTTGAAAATAGCGGTTTGCATATCGCGAGAGGCAAGCTCTCCTATCGTCCGCTGCAGTAGATTACGATAATTTTTGGCGATAAGCATTAGCAAATTGATAGCTGTGAGTGCTGCTAAAATAAGTATAAAAAGCGAGGTATCCTTGTTGACTACGACATGATCGATAACATATTGGATCATTTTGGGCGTTAATGTTTCACCGAGCACCGCCATCGTACCGCAGGCCGCAAGAGCCGCTATTTGCTTCTTATAAGGCATCAGAAACTTTAGCGCCCAAATATAGGATCTTTTTGATTCATTCAGCTCAGCCTTTTGTTTTCCTTTATCCGCTTGCTTGCGAGCCCGCTCGCTCGTTTGCTGTGAAAGCCTGCCCGTTTCCGCAGCTTTTTCTGTTTTCAGCATCGTTGTCCCCCCCTATTTCTATTTGTTAAACCCCTTCAAACAACCTATTTTTTGGCAGTTGGCTACCTATCATAATTCCGGGTGAAAATTTTGTCAACGTACTAAATGAGTATAAATGTTCATTACCAGACAGCGTTGTATACGTTCATAAATAAGTAAAAAGCCCGGCTCAAGGCACCAGCGCCTTTTGACCGGACTTTCTATCATAGTCGTGATACCTTGGCTATAATTCCACAATCGCTTTAATGACCTTCGATTCTCGCTTCAGCCAGCTATCGAAGTGGTTGATCATTTCTCCAAACGGTACACGATGTGTAATGAAACTAGCCACGTCGATTCCGCCGCTTCTAACAGCCTCTTGAACCGCTGCAAAGTCCTCAATGGTCGCATTGCGACTGCCCATTAACGTCATCTCTCGCTTGTGAAACTCTGGATCATTAAACGAAAGATCCGCTTTGACGAGGCCAACGTATACAAGCTTGCCTCCGTGTGCAACAAAACTAAATGCATCGCTCATCGACCTTGCATTACCGGTAGCGTCGAATACGACCGTTGGAAACTCTCCATTTGTTAATTCTGAAATTTTTGCCTCAGCGTCTTCCCGAGCATTGACCGTTTCATCCACCTTCGCCCATTGCTTACAAAAGGCTAGGCGATCCTCCTGAATATCCATTGCGATCACCCGCGCACCGCGATGTTTGGCAAACGCCATGACACCAAGCCCGATTGGGCCAGAGCCAATAACGAGTACCGTCTCTCCTGCCCGAAGCTCAGCACGGCGAACCGCATGCGCTCCAATGCTCAGCGGCTCCAGCACCGCTGATTGATCAAGCGTCAGGTCGTTCGTCACGAGCAAATGCGTGGTCGGTACGACAACCAGCTCGCGCATGCCTCCGTCAATATGAACGCCAAGCACCTTCATATCAGTGCAGCAGTTCGTTTTGCCATGCCGGCAAGCGATGCATTCCCCGCAGTGCAAATAAGGGATGATGCTCACTTGGTCACCGATCTTGATTGTACTCTGCGGATCATCTATTTGTTCAACGATTCCTGCCAGCTCATGGCCCAGCACACGCGGGTAAGTAAAGAAGGGTTGATTCCCTTTATAAGCATGCAGGTCGGTACCGCAGATACCGATTCTTCGAATACGAACGATAGCTGTACCCGTCTGCAAGACAGGCTCCTCTTGCTCCACAAGCCTTAGCTGGTCGATTTGTTCACACACGATTGCTCTCACCTTGCAGCACTCCCTTATACGTCGATACTCAAATTGTATTCTTCTCTTCCGCTACTCCAGCTAAGATTGTGAATCGGCTCCAATATCGCAAGAACCTCTCGCAGCAGCTCTTCATTAATCGGCTCGTCCGTCCATTCAATATTTTTGCGTATGTTAGCCGGATTAGCCGTACTCACCAGCGTCGTTGTCACTCGCTCATTTGCCGTAGCGAATTGTACTGCCAGCTTGGCGATCTCTTCGCCTTGAGCAGCGCAATGCTCAGCTGCTTGTTGACATAGAGCACGTATTGGCTCCCCTGCAGGATGCCAACTTACAACCGGTCGGTTGCTGAGCAAGCCCATCGAGAGCGGAGACGCGCTGATCAAGCCGACCTGCTTCTGCTCCAGCAGGGGCAATATATCTAGCAAGGTTGTATCATTTAGCGAATAATGGCAATAAGAAAGTATGGCATCGAGCTCGGTATAGGCCAGCGATTTCTCAAACACGGCTAGCGGAAGCCCCGATACGCCCGAGTATCGGATTTTCCCTTGCCGCTTTAGCTTATCGAGCGCAAGGAAAGCACCCTCTGCAACCTGCTCGAAGGGTACAAATTCAATATCATGCAAAAACAATATATCGATATAGTCCGTCTGAAGCCTAGTCAAACTCTCATCCACACTTCGGATTATACGTTCCTCCGAGAAGTCGAACTGATCCTCGCCATATCTTCCAGCCTTCGTTGTCAAAATAAACCGATCTCTCTCGATCTGTTTTATCGCCTTCCCGAGCACAGTCTCAGCTTTCGTTAAGCCATAATACGGAGACACGTCGATCAGATTAATGCCCATATCCACCGCAGCATGCACAGTACGCAGGCTTTCCGATTCATCCGTCTCTCTAAATACAGAACCTAGCGATGATGCGCCAAAGCTAAGTGCGGACACCTCTAGTCCCGTCTTGCCAAGCTTGCGATATTTCATCTATATCCACTCCTGATTTTGAGGATTAATCCATTGTTTATCAGCTATTATCGGTCGACGCAGCTGCTACAAAATAACGCCGTCTTTAAAAATCGCAATTTCTTTGAATCCATTGCGTTCATTGTGCGTTTGCAGCTCGCCTGATGCTAGGCTGATCAGCTGCTCCCACAGCTCATCGGTCAGCGTCTCCATACTTTTGTTCTCAAGCAGCTGGCCTGCATTGAAGTCGATCCAGTTTTTCTTGCGACTGGCAAGCTCGCTATTCGTCGCAATCTTCACCGTTGGAACCGGTCCGCCAAACGGCGTTCCCCTTCCTGTCGTGAACAGCACGATATGCGCCCCTCCCGCAGACAACGCCGTCACCGACACAAGATCATTGCCCGGCGCCTCTAATAAATTAAGACCGCTGCTCGTAATACGCTGTCCGTAAGGCACAACATCCTGTACAATGGCGTGTCCACCCTTTTGGGTGCAGCCGAGTGATTTTTCCTCTAACGTACTAATGCCTCCAGTCTTATTGCCGGGCGATGGATTCTCATAAATTTCCTGATTATGTTTAATAAAATATTGCTTGAAATCGTTAATTAAATGAACAATTTTGTGAAAGACCTGTTCGTTTGCTGCACGGTTCATCAGAATCGTCTCCGCGCCAAACATCTCCGGCACCTCGGTCAATATGGCTGTACCGCCCGCTTCGATCAAGCGATCCGATACTGCTCCTACTAGCGGATTCGCCGTTATGCCGGACAAGCCGTCCGATCCGCCGCATTTCAGGCCAAGCTTCAGCTTCGATACGGGAACCGGCTCACGCTTGAATCGTTCTGCATATCTGACAAGCTCCTCGACCAGCCCAAGCGCGTCCTCGATCTCATCCTCCGCCTCCTGCGACTTCAAGAACTTTACCCGCTCCGCGCTATGCTCGCCAATTGCCTGCTTGAAAGCATCAATCTGATTATTCTCGCAGCCAAGGCCGATAACGAGTACGCCTGCTGCGTTCGGATGATTTACGAGTGATGCAAGCAGCTTCTGTGTATGCACAAGGTCGTCGCCAAGCTGCGAGCAGCCGAACGGATGTGCGAAGTGGTGCACGCCATCCACCCGTCCAGCATAGAGAGCATCTGCTTTTCTAGCTACTATCTCACAGGTTTTATTAATGCAGCCAACCGTATTAATAATCCAAATTTCATTCCGAATGCCGACGTCTCCATTTTCGCGAACGAAGCCTTGGAACATGCGGCCAGCATCACGAGATATTGCTTTCACATCCTCATGCAAAGTAGTCTGCTTATAGGAATAATCGAGAAAGCCCTTTAAGCCAGTCCCCATGTTATGGGTATGAATCCAGCTTCCTGACTCAATATCTTCCTTCGCAACCCCAATCGAATAACCGAACTTGAGTACATGCTCCCCCGTGCGGACAGCGCGCGTCAGCACCTTATGCCCCTTCGGCACCTCTTCCAGCAGCTCAAGAACCAGCCCCGTTTCAAGCGTTAGCTTATCCCCCTTAGCAAATGACTGCAGCGCAATAACGACATGATCATCCTCATGTAGTCTGATCCAGCTATTCATTTGCATCTCGCTCCATTTCCGCTATACTCGCGCTTATCGCAATCGCTAGTTCAGGCCATAAAGCTGCCAAATCACAACCCCATACGCTCTCCAAGTGCAGCAGCCTTGAAATTGTCTGCTCCTGCGGCCATTGCCGCTCTTTTGCTTCCGCCCATACAGACGCAATCGTCGCAAGCAAGCCGGCATCATCCCGCACCAAGTACGACGCGCCGCTTAACGTTTTCCCTTCGTAGCCCGTCTCGCCTAGTATTACTTTGTAATACCGAAGTAAGCCAGCAAACCCTTGTATAAGCCCGCTTGGCAACGGCTTACCGCCTTCCGCATAATAAAGTAAAGAAGGCAGCAGCCGCACCTTGAATTTACTTAAACTGTTCATCGCAATATCTGCAAGTCGATGACGAATAAACGGATTAAGAAAACGTTCATAAACATCCTGTGCATAGGCGTTCAGTTCCTCTTCTGCCATGGCGAGTGAAGGAATAATTTCCGTCTCTACCGTTGCTCTCACCAGAGAACCAAGCCTTGTATGCTCCATCGCTTCTCGCACCTGCTCCATGTCATGCAGCAAGCCGAGCGGCGTCATTAATGTGTGTGCACCGTTCAAAATACGCACCTTTCTCAGTTGGAAGGGCTTCAAATCCTCGACATAATGTACATTCAGACCCGCCTTGCGCAGCGGAAGCAGCTCTTCCAGCCCCGGCCCTGTCTCAATCGCCCATAAATGATACGGTTCTGCTGTGCTCAGCATAGAATCCGAGTAACCCCATTCACTAAACCAAGCTTCAGCCTGTGCTTCATCTGGATAACCCGTAACAATTCGATCCACAAGCGAGTTCAAAAAACGGTTATGCCGAGCGACCCAATGTTTGAACGCTTCGGAATAACCCCAATCATCGCTATAGCGCAAAATACAGCTGCGAAGCTCATCGCCATTCCGTTCCAGCAGCTCGCAAGGCAAGCATACTAAGCCGCGTTCAGGGTCACCGTTAAAGTAATTAAATCTACGGTAAAGCAGCTGCGTCAGCTTGCCGGGAAACGATTGAATCGGCTGTCCCTCGATGAGCTCCTCAGGTCGATAGACAAGTCCCGCTTCCGTCGTGTTGGATACGACGACCTGCAGATCTGGACTTTCTGCTAAAGCAAGATATTCATCCCATTTGGAATAAGGATCAAACACTTTGCTGAATACGGAAACAATCTCTGCCCGCTCCACGCTAGCGCCATTCTCTAAACCGCGAAAAACTAAAGTATAAAGTCCGTCCTGTTCAGCGAGCGCATCGATCTTTGGCTTGCCGCCGGGACGCGGCTGCGTCACCGCAATGCTTCCCTCGTATAAGCCTTGTTTCTTGCAAGCATGAATCATCCAGTCAAAAAAACCGCGCAGAAAGTTGCCTTCGCCAATTTGCAGAACCGTAATCTTCGCCAGCTTCGTTGCCTCATATAGACTTGCCTGTTCCTCATTTAATTGATTTGAATTTAGTGTAGTCATATTCGATAAAACTCCTTTGCATTACGTCCAAATAACCGCTCTCGCTCTAACTCCGTCCATGTCTGCGGCAGCGCCTGCTCAAGCACAGCCACAACCTCGTCATAGCTTGCCGCAAGCAAGCTGACCGGCCAATCGCTGCCGAACATGACCCGCCTGTCTCCGAATGCTTCCAGCACATGCGTGATATATGGCATGAAATCAGCTGGTTTCCAGTTCGTATGATCTGCCTCGGTTACCATGCCTGAAAGCTTGCAGAATAGATTAGGATGAGCAGCGATTTGGCTAATCTGGCTTTTCCAAGGCTCAAGCTCACCGGCTTTAATGCGCGGCTTCGCGATATGGTCAATGACCGCATGAAGGCCAGGCACTTTATCGAGCAGTTCTACTAGAGGTGCAAGTTGATGCGACACGACTAACAAATCTATGGGTACACCCTTATCCGCAAAATATGTGAACGCTTCCAAATAGCTAGGCGCAAGAATCGCATTTGCGTCAGACATTTCCTGGATCATGACACGGAAGCCGACAAATTTCGGATGCTGCGCAAAGCGCTCATAATGATTGCGATAATCTGGATCCGCAAGATCCAGCCACGCGACAACGCCTACTATCGTATCCGATGATTCGCTTAAAGCCAGCAAATAATCCGTTTCTGCAAGTGTCGCTGCCGCCTGAACAACGATCGAACCATCCAGCTTATGTTCATTTAAGTGAGGCTCCAAATGCTGCGGCAAAAAATCTCGATAAAGAACCGGAATTTCCGGTGTAATCCATCCGTAATCCCCTCGCTCGATCATCCAATAATGTTGATGCGCATCTATTCTCATCTCTTCGCCCTCTTTTCAAAGAAAGTAGCTTCCTCTTCATTATAAAAAACAATATTGATAGCTGAAATAATCAATTCATGCATATTTGTACTCTTTTTTGATATTTGTTACAATCAGGCTGACCCAAGAAACAACAAGAGTTAACGATTCATACATGAGAGTGAGGTGAAACCTATGAATCCGTATCGTAAAAGATTCGATGCCAATACACCGTTTCCGTTTGAATGTGTCTATCGGGATACCAAAAGCGCACAGAACGAATTGCCTGACCATATTCACGATTGGTATGAACTGGTTTATATTTATAGCGGCAAAGGTACCTTCTTTATAGATCAGACGTTTTATGATGCCGTTCCCGGTGACATCTTCCTCATTCCCGGAAACACGATTCATCGCTCCTTTCCTGATACGAATGACCCGAAAACATCAACTGCTCTATTCTTCAATGCTTCGCTCGTACATAGCCCGCCTCTTGGAGATCCTTTCTCCTATTTGCGCTGCTTCGAGCAGGCCAAGCGCCGAAAGGCGTACAAGCTGTCATCGGCAACAACCGAAGAGAAACAACAAATAGTCGATTTAATAGATCGCATTCATACAGAGGAATCAGACAAGCTGTCAGGATATCGCCTTGCTATTCTACTTCACCTCCAGCACACTTTGCTGCTCCTCGGACGCACCCTCGCTTCGTCAGAAGAAGGTCAACCGGTATCATCCTCAGCTCCAAGCTGGATGACTGCTGTATTAACCTACATCGATGAGCATCCGGGCAGCCCTCTTGGCCTGTCGATGCTTGCTAAACGTGCATCCGTTACGCCAGCCCATTTTTCTCGTGTCTTCAAAAAACTGACCAGCATGAATGTTACGGAATATGTCACGACCAAACGGATTATTCGCGCCAAAGAGCTCTTAATGGAGAGCGATGCCAATATCGCCGAAATTGCCGAGTTATGCGGCTTTGAAAGTCTTCCGCATTTTCACCGTATGTTCAAAAAACGAACAGGCATGACTCCCTCGCATTACAAGCGGAACGAATAATTGTTAGATTTGGAGTTTAAAGAATAAGGGCTGCCCCGAGAGGTTTTTCAACCTGTTGGAGCAGACCTTATCGCTTTATCTTTGCATGTTGTCGTTACATGTTATACCCGCCAGCTGACAAGCCGATTAACAATGACCACCGTAATAACGGTATAGAGGAGCATCATGAGGCAATCCAGCATGACCGCATGTGTCCAGCCTTGAAGCAAAACAATACGCATCGCATCAGCTGCATAGGTTGTTGGAAAAATGTAGGAGATCACTTGCAGCGCCTTAGGCAGCTGATTGAGCTCCACCATGACAGGTGACAGGAAGGTTACAACCATCATAAGCAGCTGTGCAAGCATATTGGTCAACTGCTGATTCGGCGACCAGAAGCCTATACATACACCAAGCCCTACCACACTCGTAAGCGACAGCAGCATAACGATAGGAAGCCCCCATGATAAATGAAGATCCACACCGTAAACAAAGTAACCGATGACACCTAGCAATACAAAGGATGGAATCGTACTCATAAGACCTCGGAGCAAATTAGCCGCTACGAAATTTATTTTTTGGATAGGAAGCGATGCATAAAACGTAAAATGCCCTTGATGCTTTTGCATAGATATTTCTTGCCCAAGACTGTTTAAGCCCATAATAATGACACCAAATATCATATTGCCCGCAATGATCTGAACCATCATCTCAGGTGTTGGATCAGCAATAAAGAACCTCATAAATAAAATCGTCGTCAGTGGAAACATGGTTGCTACAAGCACGACGATTACCCAGCTGTCGCGAATAAGCGCAAATTGAATCCGGAATAAAATTTCCAGCTCTGTCCACAATCGCCTCGGTCCGGATAGTTGAATCGACTGCATATGCCGCAGCGGCATTGGTGTTCCATTCATGATACGGATGCCTCCTTCCGAGCCAAATCGTCAATATGGAAATATACGTCCTCCAAGCTAGGGGGAACGACGGCATATTCAACAATCGGCAGCCCAGTATGCTCGATAATATGCTCTAGTACCCTGCCTGCTAAACTCTTCTCGACCAGCAGCAGCAATCGGTTCTCACTGCTCTCCTGCACGATACCGAAATGATGAAGGGCAGCAGCGGCTTCGGCACGACGCCCGTTCTCTGTCGTAAGCTCAAACTTCAACCGCTGATCAACCTTCTGCTTTAGCGTAGCCACATGATCAATTGCCAGCAGCCTGCCATGGTTGATGACAGCCGCTCTATCCACGACTTGCTCAGCCTCCAGCACATTATGCGTAACCAAAATAATCGTTGCGCCTTCTCGATTGCGCTCTTGAATTAAATTCCAAACGAGCCGTCGTTTTTTGGGATCAAGCTCATTCGTAGGCTCATCAAAGATAAGCACTGGTGAACGGCCAATAAGAGCTGTGCCGATTCCGATTAATCGTTTCTGTCCACCAGACAGCTGCTTCAGCAGCTTATTGCCCAAAGCCTCCATATCAAATTGCTCCAATAGCTCCTTCGCCTGCTTCTCCGCATCTGATGCTGACATCCCTCTCAGCCTACCTGTAAATGAAAGGGCCTCGTGGACTTTAAGCGCTGAGAGAACATGGGGCTCCTGCGCGTAATATGCCACCATGCTGGATACGTGGCGCGTATGCTTCATAACATCCTCGCCGCAAAAAAGAACCTGCCCTTTGGTTGGTTTTAATTGGCCGACCATTTGTTTAATTAGCGTCGATTTACCCGCTCCGTTCGGACCGAGCACGCCCAAAATTTCTCCTTCACGAATGGTAAGCGAAATGTCATCATTGGCTGTGACCATCGTTTTTCCTTTTTTGTAAACCTGACTAACACCCTTTAGCTCGTATACATACTCACCCAATCGCATTCACTCCTCTATGCATTACGGCAGCAATATCCGCCTCGTTTGCTCCCAGTAATAACCGATTTTTTCTTTGTCGAGCTCATAATAGATACGATTATCAACCCTAATCAGCTGAATGAGATTAAGATCAAACAACATATTCGTATGATAGCTTATGGCTGCAGGCGTTAAGCCCATTTCCTGGGCAAGCTCGTTGCCATAATAATTTTTGTGGTGGAGCAGCTCAATCAATTCCATCCTGCGCCTATCGGCAATGACTTTCAAAAAACGCTCAATCGTCTCCTGATCCTCGCGCCTCCATGCAAACACGTCATTGTTGATTCCCAGCACCACCAAATGTGAATGACCTTCCCGATCATCACGATGAATACCTACACGCACCTGAGAAAAATAACTCACATGAACGGCCGTCTCTTTATCGATCAAATCAACATCCATCTTCGTAATATCGCGGATTGCCCGCTCGGGCTGCTCTTCAAACAAAGCTCGGTATTTTGCAGCTCCAGCTTCACCAAGCTCCTTCAAGCGATCACGTATTGGCAAATAGGCATAACGATGAAATTGCTCCATAATGAACAGAGTCCGCTGTTTGTATTCCTCAGGAAATCGAATATGATCTAGTAGTGAGGTATGCTCAGCTTGATCCGATAGCTCACATCCCGCAACCAGCTCGTAAAGCAATCCCACATCATTCGCAATGGTTCCCCAGTCATTCCCTTTCGTCCATTCCATCTTCTCGTCATTATATTTCGCTGCTGCCAAATGAAAGAGGAGCTCGCTTGCTGGCTTATCACGGTAACACGCCAGAAAATCTTCAGAACTATTCAGCTTCTCCCGATCCTCTACAAACAGCACAGCCATTACATAGTCAAGCCGTTCTTTAAACATATTGTCACCGATAAGGGCAGCTATCTCAGCTTTCACATGATTGCTCAAGCTCGCATTCGCAGTCTCCACCATGCGGATCATTTCGGCATCCAATGTAAAATGAATCTCTCTCGCAAAAGCCTTCATATGCTCGATTTGGGCAACAAATTTCATAGTGGTTAAAAATTCAATAGGCTCGTGATAAGAAAACTGCAATCGTTTAGCCGCTATTCCCCAGTCTAAAATAATTAACGCCTCCACACTTAGTTAAGTCAACGTTTAATGTTATCCGCTATTTTTGTAATAATCATTTAACACTTGTTAAACACAAATTTAAATGAACATTACTAAATTGTCAATATAATCCACAAAAAAAGCTCTGCACAGGCTCAACTCCTTAGCCCATGCAAAGCTTTTTTCTACCTATTATTTCTTACGATCCAAATAATCGCATCAGCAATATACCGGCGAAAGCAAGTGAAATGCCGATAATCTCTATCTTCGTAAACTTCTCCTTCACGAAGAACCGCGTATAGAGCAGCACAATCAGCACATTGAGCGCCGTGACTGCGGATACTAACCCCGCTTTGCCGAGATCAAATGCGGTTACGATAAGCATCATGCCGACAGCGTTAGTTGTGCCGACGGCCAAACCAATAAGAAACGTTTTTTTGCCGCTCCAAGCTGATGGCTTATGGGATAAGTTAGCACTGGACGTATGCTGTGACACATGCACCTCACCACCGACAATGCCCGCACTCTGAAGCGACAACACCCGTCTGGCCCGCTCAGTTTGCAAATCTCGCAGCCACCACATACCAAAACACGATGCTCCCGTCACAAACATAAAAAACATCGTTGGAAACAAATCTGCTTCCATAATCGTCGACCATTTGCCTGACAAATCATTTGCAGCAAACAGCAGCATTGCCAGCAGCCCCCATTGCGCTCCTTGCAAATTGCGCAACGAAATGTCATTCGATAGGCGAACAAGAAGCACACCGCCAATAATAACGACAAATGCGATTAATTGCATCGCATGGAGTTTTTCCCCCCACAGTCCAAATGCAACGATTACAACAACAACAGAAGGCAATGCCGTTAATATAGCTACAAGTGAAGCCTTTCCGACTGCAAACCCCTTGAACATGCTTGCATTCGCACCGAATGAAAACAAGCCCATTTGAATGCCTATTAACGCCGCGAGCGTCCAGTTCGATGAGAAGACTAGCGCGCAAATCCCATTAATGAGCGCTCCCATGGTGAACGTACCGCATAGCAATAAATTACGGTTAAGCGGCTTCTGACTCGTCCAATGATACAAAATACCTCGCAAGCCAAAACATAGGGCAGCGAACACTGAATAAGTAAGCCACATGAGTGCAAAAAGCCCCTTTCCTAAATCAAACCTATAAGAAAGATATACAAAAAGGAAGCGGTTGTCTACACCGCTCCCTTAATCTATACGAACGTTATACGTTAAGCTATGGTTTTAATGACTTAGAATGGCAAGTATTACGGGAAAACTTTCACTTTTGAGTCACACACTGATTGAATGATTAGAAAATCATAAGTGGCAGCAATCCCACCCTGTATTCTGAATTTCGCCTCGTATTCTTTGTACATGTTGGTGAACAAACGTCGCAAACTGTGCCCAGATACAGTAACTGCTTCTGAAGTGCTAGCTCCCATTGCTTTAACCGAATGAAGAAAATCACTTACACTAGCATACTTTTCAATATGAATAGAACGTTTATAATTGAAACTTGAATATCCTGATTCCTCAAGCATGTATTTCCATTCGAGAGGCGAATGAAACGACAGTCCGTGACGTTGTGGCTCTATTCCAAGCGCTAGATATACTTCATTAAATGACCTATGCATCTCGCAAAATGTATCCGGCCCGAATGTGGTAAATATCAGCACGCCTCCGGAACGGAGCATTCGCTGAAGGTGTCCTAACGTTTCTTTGGGATAGCTTAACCATTGGAAACAAGCATTGGAGACGATGATATCGAACGAGGAAGCTGGAGCATCAGCCGCCCACTTTTCGATATCCGCAAGAATAAAACGTATACGATCCGAAATACGATTTCGGGTGCCCAGATGATCATCTTCTGATTGCACACGTTTCACAGCTGCTTTAATCATCTCAGGTGCAATATCAAGTGCAGTAATGCTCGCACTAGGCCATTCGTTTGCTACCATTTGGGTTAGAGTCCCGGTGCCACAACCGATCTCAAGAATCTTAGGTTCATCTATAAACTCTTTGTTTTTCCATTCTATTATCGATTCTGTAAGCTGATCAGCCATTGTACGCTGAACATGGGCATGAGTATCATATGAAATGGAATTCCGATTAAATTGACGTTGAATAGCAATCTTTCTGCTGCTGGTCATCCCACCATCTCCTCAATTCTCCAGCTATGTGTACTTCCCTTCCCAAAAAAGGCACATGCCCGCAGGCGGGTAATGGAACTAACTTTGCTTGAGGCAACTGACTCTTTAGCTCTAAAACACCATTGTAAGAACAAATTTGATCCTCAGTCCCATGGATAATAAGAACCGGACAAGCAATATCGGGCAATCGAGACAAACAATCCTCGGTTCGTAAAATCTGCAGGCCTGAAATTAGCGCTTCGGCTGTCCAGCTGCCAGTTGGAGGAAGGCTTGCAGCAAGACCTCCCTCCCATTCTGCATCCGTAAACATGGACTTTCTGAAATTCGTCTCAACAACTGTCCGATCCTTTGAGATTCCTCTGATCATGTGCCGAACGTAGGCATCTGCCCAGCCGAGGACACTTCCTTCCTTGGAACGAGTGAAACGAGCCGTTGCTCCAAACAGTACAAGCCCATCAGCGTAACCATTAGCTGCTAATCTCAGTGCTAATAAGCTCCCTAGCGACCAACCTGCGATCAGTATCGGACCGTGAACACGCCTAGTGCTGCAATCAGTCCCATCCTCAAACAGAATCTTCCTCGCTGCTGTTTCCGTGATATCTATCATGTTCTCTGGAGAATCCGTTCCATAGTAATCAACAGAAACATGAGTATATTCCGGCAGCAACTCACGAAGTCGATCAAAAACAGTATCCGGCAGGCTCCATCCCGTTAGCCACAAGATTACACCGCTCGACTCCGCATTCAATGACGTATCACCTCTAACTCTTGTCCGATTGTGCAGATTATCGCGACCGCATCTATCAATTCCTTTTCTGTATGAGCAGCAGATAAAGAAAAGCGAATCCGCGCTGTGCCATCAGGAACTGTGGGCGGACGAATAGCCACCGCTTCAATCCCTTTACATTCAAGAGCTTTACTGAAACGAAGGGCTACTTCATTATCACCAATAATCACCGGTACAATAGGAGAATTTCCCTTACCGACATTAAAACCAGCGTGAAGGAGCGAGGATCGAAACATCGCGCTTAACGAGAAGAGTCGTTCGCGGCGCCAATGATCAGATTGGACTAAGGCGAGCGACGTTGAAATACCTGTTACCAAAGAAGGCGGTAATGCCGTCGAATACATGAGCGGTCTTGACTTGTTAATTAGCCAGCGAATTAACGTCCGGCTGCCGCAGACATATGCACCATATACACCAAATGATTTACTGAATGTTCCCATATGTATATCCACTTCATGCTGCAGACCGAGCTCATAGCATAGTCCCTGACCGCGTTCCCCATAAATCCCCCCGCTGTGCGCTTCGTCTACCATCAGCATTGTTCCGTACTCGCGTTTGAGCGCAGCCAGCTTACCTAAGGGAGCTGCATCGCCGTCCATTGAAAAGACAGCATCCGTAACGATCAGCTTGCGTCTTTTATCACGATGCTTGCTCAGCAAAACCTCTAAATGTTCCATATCGTTATGTCGGTACCGAGCATGCTCCGCGCGGCTCAATACGATACCGTCCACTATACTCGCATGGTTTAATTGGTCGCTGAAAACCACATCGTTACGACCCACAAGTGCACTAATAACACCGGAATTAGCCATATACCCATTTGCAAAAACAAGTGCCGCTTCACTCTTCTGCCAATCAGACAACTCTTCTTCAAGATCTCCATAAGGCAATCGATTGCCTGTCACAAGACGTGACGCTCCTGAGCCGCTTCCTTCGATAAGCAGCGTTTCGCGCATTTTTTCAATAATAGCAGGATGTTGTGCTAGTCCAAGGTAGTCATTAGAGGCCAGATTGAGCAGCAAGCGTTCTTCTCTCACCGTATAACCAGGATATTGCGGTGCTGGGGCACTGTTACGTAAGAAGCGCTCTAGTGAAGCATCATGTAATACCTCAAGTTCTTTTTCCATCCAATTCATGATCCGTACCACCTTAAAAGGCATTCATTTGAATATTAAAGAGCATTTAACTCAATCTCAAAATCCAAATCTTCAATCATTTGATGATCAGCCGATATATCTTGACCTGCAGTCGTTAAATAATCACCTACAAAGAGTGAGTTGGCAGCGTATAGCGACAATGGTTGCAACGTACGGAGGCTGACTTCGCGACCGCCCGCAACACGAATCTCTTTAGAAGGACAGATAAACCGAAACAATGCCAGTACCTTAAGCCCTTTCATAGCGGAGGTGCGCCCAGCATCTTCCAAAGGGGTTCCAGGAATGGCATTTAAGAAATTAATCGGAATTGAGTCCGCATCGAGCTCACGGAGCGCATAAGCCATCTCAACAATTTCCTGATTACTTTCACCCATACCAATAATTACACCGGAACAAGGGGACATGCCATGAGCTTTTACCTTCTCCACAGTTTCAACACGCTGTTCATAGGTATGCGTAGTCGTAATAGACGAGTAATTATCTTTGCTTGTGTTCAAGTTGTGGTTGTAACGATGTACGCCTGCTTCTACTAACCGTTCAGCTTGGCCGTCCTTCAATATCCCCAGACATGCACAAATTTTGAGCGGCATCGTTGAACGTATTTCTTTAACCGCATTTACAACTTGGTCCAGTTCCTTTTCCGTCGGGCCTTTCCCCGAAGCCACTATGCAATAGGTACCTGCTTTGCGCACCATAGCCTCACGTGCTCCTGCAAGAAGTGTATCTTTATCGAGCAGGGTGTATTTTTGAACGGGTGCCGTCGATACGATGGACTGTGAACAGTAACCACAATCTTCGGGACAATGTCCACTTTTAGCGTTAATGATCATGTTCAGTTTCACTTTTTTTCCAAAAAAGTGTTGTCTGACCTGAAAAGCAGCTTGCATCAAGGACAGTATGTCATCGTTATCTGATTCAAGTACAGCAAGCCCTTCTTCAACCGTTAAACATTCACCCATTAGTGCTTTCTCGGCAAGTAACGACCACTCTATTTTCGATTTAATTGTTGTCATCTCCAACTTCACTCTCCATTCATTTGATTTGTTAGTGCCTGTACGATCGATTCCAATTGAATCTGTTCTCGAACCGCCTGGATCAGCGATATTGTATTTATCTCGTCCTTCAAATAGGGGAAATGTCCGAGAAACTTGATACCGCTATAACGTTCAATTAATGCTGCATTGGTTGTCGCACTTGGGTCGTCATACCTGTCCAATGATTCTCCGTCATTGCAAATGAAACCTATAATCGGAACCCCATTTTGCCGTAGATAGGAAATCGTCAGGAGCGTGTGATTAATCGTTCCGAGACCCGAACGAGCGACGATCAGAGCCGGAATTCGAAGTTCCGAAATCAAATCCACCATGAGAGAATTATCGGTCAGTGGAACAGCTACACCACCGGCTCCTTCGATGAGCAACATTTCGTAACGGTGTAATAGATCTTCACCAGCGGCTGTTAGCTCCTGTAATGTTAAGGTCACTCCAGCTTCTTTGGCTGCGAGCAGCGGTGTAAGCGGGGCTTCGAATGTGAATGTCGCTACCTTATCCGGCTGCTCATTTAGTCCGGTGTATTGTAGTAGACGCTCAGCATCGGTAGCTCCGCTACCAAGTAACTCACCTGACTGAACAGGCTTCCAAATTCCTACATTCATATTTACAGAGCGAAGTGCTGCGGTAAGCGCCGCTGTTACAATGGTTTTGCCGACGCCAGTGTCCGTACCGACCACAAATAATCCACGCATCAACTTCATAGGATGTTTTCTTCTTCCGTGACGCTGAGAATGGCCTCCACCAAAATATCTGTCATAACCTCAAGCTCGGCCTCTGTACTAACAAGTGGGGGGATGAATACGATAACATTGCCAAGCGGTCTCGTAAGCATTCCAAGCTCTCTGGCCTTTTGAGTTACACGAACTCCGATTTTTTCGGACCAAGCATACGGTTCACGTGTAACCTTATTGCGTACGAGCTCAATTCCAATCATCAACCCCATCTGCCTAATATCACCGACATGCTGTGAATCGTTTAGTATGGAGAGCTTACGCTCCACGAATGATGCTTTTGATCGTACTCCTTCGATTATGTTGCGCTCTTCAAACAGCTTTAAGCTGGCCAAAGCAACGGCACAACCGAGCGGGTTACCTGTGAAGGAATGACCGTGGAAGAATGTTTTCTGCTCTTCGTAATCCCCATAAAATGCGTTGTACACCTCATCTGTCGTAAGTGTCGCTGCCACAGGCAAATAACCGCCTGTAAGGCCCTTTCCGATTACCATCAAATCAGGTGATACATCTTCAAGATCACAAGCAAACATTTCACCTGTTCGCCCAAAACCTGTCGCCACCTCATCCGCAATGAACAGTACACCATACTTACGGCAAAGTGCTGCCATCTCTTGTAAACAGCCTTTTGGCATAATAATGATGCCGCTGGCCCCTTGTACAATCGGCTCCACAATGAGAGCTGCGATTTCATTTGCGCTAGTCTCGAGTAAATGACGCAACGCAATAAGTGTAGCTTCTTTTGCTTCCTGTTCACCGCCATCATGACGGTAAGCATATGGATATGGAATCACGTATGAAGGAAACAGCATGGGGCGAAATACGTCATGATACAGTGGAATCGCACCTACGCTAACCGCTCCAATTGTATCTCCGTGATACGCTTGATTCATCGTAATAAACTTCGTTTTACCTTCCTGTCCTTGGTTTTTCCAATATTGAAACGCCATTTTGACCGCAATTTCAACACCCGTTGCACCGGAATCTGAGTAAAACACTTTTTTTAATCCTTTGGGGGAGATCCCTACCAATTTCTCTGCAAGCTCAATGGCAGGCACATTAGCCATACCGAGAAGGGTAGAATGCGCAATACGTCCTAACTGATCCGTGATCGCTTGATTTAGCTCAGGTACATTATGTCCATGGACATTAAGCCATACCGAGGAAAACCCGTCATAGTAAGCACGCCCATTGACGTCATATAATTTGATGCCTTCGCCGCGTTCGATAATTAGAGGATCGGAGTTATTGTAGTCTTTCATTTGAGTAAATGGATGCCATAAATAGTCCTTATTCGTAGCAGAAAGTCGTTCATAATGTATTGTCAAAAGATATAACCACCTTTAACTTGATTCATTTAATTGTTAACCTAATTTAATTTATTTTGGTTAACAATAGAATGTTGCAATTCTATCAGACAAAAATTTTCCTGTAAAGAGAGACATTTCAGAATTTGATTTTTCCCAATCCTTACAATAGTAGGACTATACCAAAACAATAAAAAAAACCACTTGCGAAAGTGGTTTTAGTTACTGTTTTATTGGAGTCTATGTAGATATTAACCTACAAGATTAACTCCGCTAGACGATGAATCCCCTGCTCTATCGCTGCTTCATCTACTTTCGCAAACCCCAACACCCAACCCTTTCGTTTGCTTTCCAAACAATAGGGCCCAAGAGGGTACACACGTATTCCCTTTTGAAGGGCTAACTTCGTCACGGCTTCTTCATCGTATGACTCTTCAGCTTCAAGTAACATATGCAATCCTGTTTCTACTCCACTTAATGTGAAACGTTTCCCTAAACCACTAGCCATAATAGCCTTTGTCATGGCTTCGTGTCTTCGTCGGTACACATTTCTGACTCTTCTCATATGGCGCATAAAATGCCCATTCTTGATGAAGTGGGTTAGTGTTAGCTGGTCCATAATCGGAAGATGACGGTAAGTCAGCTCCTGCACCCTGGCTAGTTGAGCAATGGCTTCGACAGAGCCAACGATTGCTGAAATACGAATGCCTGGAGCAATCATTTTAGAAAAACTCATGAGGTACAAGGTATTATTAGGTTCCTGACTAATCAGTGTTGGAAGCGGCTCCCCACGATATCGAAACTCACTATCATAATCGTCCTCAATAATCCAAGATTGTTCTTGAACGGCCTTATGCAGCAATTGTTGCCTTCGCGGCTCCGACATAACGATCCCTGTCGCGCATTGGTGCGAAGGGGTGACAAAGATCAGTTTGGATTGTGGATGAATTCGCTCAACTGCAAGACCATATTCGTCAACGGGAACTGGCACCACATTCATACGTCGATATTTCATCGCCATCCATGCAGCTGGAAAACCAGGATCTTCTACAGAGACAGTGTCCCCATCTGATAAAAGCGATTGTGCGATTAAATCAATGCTGTGCTGAGCTCCTGAGGTCAACAGAATCTGATTTGTTTGGACATGGATACCTCGTTCAAGTGATAAATAACGCTGAATTTCCTCACGTAATGGTGTAAAACCATAGGGATTACCGTAAGCCCAGCTTGATAAATCCATAGCAGTGGACGCTTGGAGAAACGATTGTCGCCAGTTTTTTTGAAAATGGTCATCCAAATAGGGTTCATGGGGACTAAAATCTATTTCCACTTCCCGTTGTTCTTTGCCTCTGAACCAATCATGTAATTGATCGACCGCTGAGTTCAATAAAGGAAGCGCGGGGGGAATAGGGCCATATGTTATTATTTCCTTCGTCGAACCCGTGACTTGATTCCATTTACTAACTCGCGTTCCTCCTCGTCGAGATGTAACCGTATAACCTCGACTTAACAATTCCTCATAGACAATCTGTATCGTTGAGCGAGAGACACCTAGCAGATGAGCGAGTTCACGGGAAGGAATCAGCAATTCTCCCGGGGGCCAAATTCCGCTTTTAATATTATGAATCGCTTGATCAAGCAATTGCATCCAGATCGGTCTTTTATCATTACGACTTACTTTCATCATTGTGCACACCTCCAAATAGATGCTCCAACCCTATAAAATTGATTATGGATTGTTCATAACCTTGATGTTTGGATGTGTAAACACACTCCATTCACTGATATACTACCTCAATAATGCTGGTATGTTCAACAAAGTCGTTGCCTATATCTTAGGAGTGAAAAGGAGAGATTTTGAAATGGATACGGTTCGTTACAAGATCAGGGAATGCAAGGATCAGGAGAAAATCGAAAGTTTCCTTCACCAAGCGAGAATTGGTTATCTTGGGTTGGTTGATGGGAACCTGCCCTATGTTGTACCGCTTAATTATGTATGGACGGACGGGAAGCTCTATTTTCACGGGGCTGGAGATGGAAGACGTAATCTGGTCATGAGTGAAAATCCAGAAGTTTGTTTTACGGTATGTGAGGAATACGGAACCATTACGGATCCGGTACCTGCCAAAACGGATACGGCTTATATGAGCGTAATGATATTTGGACAAGCAGAGCCGATCACAGATTTGGATGAAGCTACCCATGTACTTCAGGGAATGATCAATAAATATGTACCTGGCTACTATAACCGGCCTTTGCCCAAGCAGCATGTGGAAAAGTATAGATCGGCTGTATTCGGCGGGCCGGTTCAAGTTTGCCGGGTGATTCCACACCACTTGACGGCAAAAGAAAGTCCGCTTGAAGCAGAAAAAATGTATAGAACGGGCATGAATGTCAAACGAGAAATCTAACGACAAAATATCGTTTCCAACGAAATCAGAAAGAGCCTCTTTATCGTAAAAAGGAGGCTCTCTCTGCTATATTCATTTATAAAAATAAAAGTATTGGCTGAAACTGGGACTAACCTTATAATAACGAATAGAGGCTTCCTCATAGCCGCTCAACACAAGCTAATATCATATAAAAATAAGGGGATTTTAATGGCACAATCTGCAAAAAGACCATATTTACCTGCGCTGGACGTTTTTAGAGCATTCGGTATTTTAGCGGTCATCATGATTCACGCAACATCAGCGATCGTAGCTAACTACGACCACAGCGCTACGCTATATCCTCTCTACGTCTTTCTAAACACATTTACCAAATTCGCAGTACCTGTCTTTATCTTTCTAAGCGGCTTCGTCCTTTTTTACAACTATTACGACAAACCCTTCACAACAAGAGCAATCGGACAATTTTACAAAAAAAGAATGTCCAAAGTTTTGATTCCTTTTATATTATTCTCGTTCTTGTATTTTGCTTTTACGAGGCTGGCTCAATTCGGATTTAGCGATATTCAGACGTTTATCGGTTACTTTACGACGACTAAATTTCTCAAGATGCTTATCTTTGGCAAAACCTATACCCATCTTTATTTTGTCGTTATTATTATTCAATTTTATGCGCTTGCTCCGCTTATGCTTTACGCTGTCAATCGCTTTCCAAAGCTTAGCAAGCATATCGTTTGGATCGGATTGTTGATACAATGGTTATTTATTTATAAGATCAGTCGGGAATATCATCTTATCAGCCCCGGCAGCTATGCCTTTACGTATATGTTTTATTTTACGGCAGGAGCCTTTATTGGAATCTATTATGTAAAGCTTGCTGATTGGATCAATTTAACGAGAAATAACGCAACGGTACAAAAAATAGTAGCAACGGTTGCCCTATGGGTGCTTTTCTTATCATCAAGTATGATCATGGTCTACTTTTATTACGAGAAACGGTTAACTGGATTATCCATTATTAACACAAGTCTGCTGGAGCTGGTGGACGAGGTACGGTGCGTAACGGCTGCTATTGTGTTGCTTCAAGTTTCCTTCTGGATTTATACAGCTTGGAACAAAATGGTCGTTAAAGCGCTCATACATATCGGTGCCACATCATTTGGCATTTATTTGGTTCACCCTATAATCCTCTATTTATACCGCCAGACAAACGCCAGTGGCTCTCCTATTCTGTTCCATGTATGGGTGGCCGGCGGCTTCTTGCTCGCACTGATTATTCCTTGGGCCATCATGGCACTCAGTGCACCGTTCAAATGGCATTGGCTGCTGTTCGGTCCGCTTCCAACTAAGAAGAAACAACCTGCTTCACCAATACAGCCAAGTATTCAAGGATAATACAAAGAGCCGTCCGATCGCTTCAAAAAAAAGCGCGGACGGCTCTTCTATTACGTTGCTTCACTATTAACTCTCTGTTTTCGCATCTGCTCTAATTTCTCGTTGCTCATCATTTAGCTCATATAATATTTGACTTTTTTCATCATAAGCAATCAGCTTATTCATCTTGGAATTTGACTGCTCATGATTAGAGTTACGAATGGAACGCGTCGCTAGATATACACCGTCTTTAATAAGCGCATCTTGCTCATAACCATCCCACCACTCGATATGCACTCTACTAACATTAGGATCATTCAGTTGACCAACCGCATAATAATGGACATACTTTCCAAAAGTCGAATAACCCCATTGAAAGCTGAGTATGATTTGCGGGTCCAGCTTCATCCCAGCCCCCCCGCCACGGTAACTCCAAAAAAGTCCAAGCGTGCGTTTTACGAACAATTGATGATGGATCCCATTTTTGCGATCAACAATTTGAAGCAGCTCGTAGCCCTGGCCAGTCTTAGATTTTATGGAAATAGGAGCATAAGGCAGCTCCATCATATTCAGAGCATACTGTACGACCTTTTCCAATCGAACAGAGCTTTGTGAGAAAAGCGATGCATAAACAATTAAGCAAGCCAGAAGGATAAAAAACCAACGGATGAAGTGACCGAGAATTGTTTTTGTAGATGCCTGCATCAGTCTACCTTCCCCTCTTCAAGTGGAATAGAAAAGGAAAAGGACTCGCCGTAAGCTTCATTGAATACGGTAACACTTTTCATATCAGGCGGCACGTTACTAAATGAAAATTCACCGTATGATCGATATAGACGCATGTGTTTAGCTGAGCTGTTATTCTCAAAAACCTCATTGGTATCTGTTTTTAATTGAATGGAATTAGGCAATAGCGGCACCGATAATAATTCCCGTGAGGACAAATAAACGACTAGCTTCCCTTCACCGTAAACAATGCCGTCAATGTTTACCTCTTTGTTAAAATAGGTTTGCTTGTCAGCTTCCACCTTATAATAAATGCCCTTCTTCTTAGCCTCGCTCAGCTCAGCATGATGACCAAATAAGTCAATAGAAGGAAGCCCCAGAAGCAGTGCCATTCCTCCAATGACAACGAGCAGCACCCATTCCACCCTGCGTAATGTTTTTCTCATATCACCCTCCTGTTGACAAAAATTCGAAAAGTTGATTACTTTTAATAAGTTACTTTAACTTTTACTATGCATATGTTATCCTAAACCTACTTATAAGAAATAAGCATATCGAAGCCTAACTGCATAATGAGCAATGATTGTTACTTTTTCCAATATTGTACATGATATAGACGTAAAGGACTATGCTTTAGGTGCAGTGTATTCAAAGCAACGATGTCTCACACCATATATTTCAAGGAGGAATTGCCATGTCGACATTTTTGGATCAGCATATTTCACTGGGCGAAGTGAAGCTTAAGGTTAGTCAGCTCAGTCGTTCCATACTTTTTTATGAGGAAGTCGTTGGGTTAAAGGTTTTGCAGCACGATGAAGTAAATCGAGTTGCATCTTTCACTGCTGATGGGAAGCACACGCTGCTAGTTCTGGAGGAAGTGCCGAATGCCGTGGTTCCGCAAAAACGTTCGCATGCCGGTTTGTACCATTTTGCAATATTGCTGCCTGATCGTCGTTCGTTATCGCTTGCGCTCCGCAACTTGATCAAAAGCGGCATACCTATCGGGCAGGCCGACCACTTGGTTAGCGAGGCGCTCTATATTTCTGATCCGGATCATAACGGCATCGAAATTTACGCGGATCGTCCGCGTGAAGAGTGGAAGCAAGATGCTGGCGGCAATTATGTGATGGCGACTGACCCGCTTGATTGGGAAAACCTGCTTGCCGAGAGTGACGGTCTAGAATGGAGCGGTCTCCCACAAGGCACTGTTATTGGACATATCCATCTTCACGTTGGCGACCTGCGGAATTCGCGCGCTTTCTATGAAGGTAAGCTAGGCTTCGATGTCGTTGGTGACTATGCTCAAATGGCAGCTGTATTCGTCTCTGCTGGCGGGTACCATCACCATATCGGCATGAACATTTGGGCAGGTGCAGGTGCCACTTTACCGCCAGCTAACACAGTTGGCTTATCCTACTATACGATTGTTTTCCCAACTTCGGCCTCTCGTGAAACTTGGCTGGAGCATCTGCGCAGCGAAGGTGTTGAAGTTGCGGCGCAAGGAAACGCGTTCGTTGTTCACGACGCTTCCGGCATCGCTATTCAAGCGACTGTAAAATCGGATTAATACTGTATTCTATTGCCTCAGTAGTTACGGTATATTTTTAACAAAAAGGAGCCGATCATTTTGATCGACTCCTTTTATGTTCTAGATATTATGATCGTGCAGCGACAAATTAAAGCAATCCCTTTTCTTTTAAGTTCAGATAGCTGACAGTCGCAGTCTCGAAACCTGTAAGATTGCGGAGCTGATCCTGCTCGACAGTCATCCATTCAACTCCGATTTCCTTTGCCGCATGAATGGATTCCTTAATTTTCACTTCACCCGTACCGACCGCAGTCCATTTTCCGATCTCGTCAGTGCCGTATATGTCTTTCAAATGGATGGCCGGTACACGGCCCGCCATCTTGTGAAGGATGTGTGCCGGATCGGCGCCGCCAATCGTAATCCAGGCGACATCCAGACGGAAATAGAGATTTTGGGGATCCGTGTGCTCTGCTAAAATATCCAATGAATAAACGCCGTTGAAAGTTGTTTGGAACTCATGAGCATGGTTGTGGTAGCAAAATCTTAGCCCCTCAGCTGTAAAACGAGCGCCTGCTGCATTGTACAATTCAGCATCGCGAAGCAGCTGCTCCCGTGTATCTACAACATCCCACCAGAAGGTGACATCCCTCGTTTGTAACGCATGGGCCTCTCTAATCACTTTATCTAGTTCCTTCTCGTCGCGCAGCTGTTCCTTGTTGACGCTGTGCGTCGCAACTTGGAGTCCCAATCCGTGGAACCGCGCTACATTAGCCTTTACATCTCCTGCGAGCAGCTCAGCTCCACCTTCGATTCCCTCATAACCGATCTCAGCTACGCGCTGCATGGTACCCCAGAAGTCCTGCTTCGCTTCTTCGTGAACAATTCCGATTAAACCAAGTTTAGGTCTCGACATAGTTAGATTCGCGCTCCTTTATTAGTAAATTGGCCGTTCTCAAGCATAGTGATAAATGGGCTGTCTGTTACATTGGTAAGCGGCAGCTCCACGCGTGCATTTCGGCGTACCGACTCATATACAGCAAAAATAATTTCCGAGGCGCGAAGTGCCTTTTGATGCGAAACCTCAGGTTCTACGCCTGTCTCTAAACAGTCGATCACATGGCGAACATAGCCCTTCATCTGGTCGGACATCGAGGATAATTCCATCTCAGGCTTCCAAGACGAATCCTCGTAGTTGACTCCCCTTACAATTTGCCCGTCCCACATTACTTCGATAAACCCCTCGGTGCCGATCACTCGAACTCCGGCCCAAATCTTCGTCATATCCTGAGTCGGTTCCCATGTATCGATGGAGCCGGAATAGAGACTCGCTTGGACGCCGTTAGCGAATACGATATGTCCTGACGCCCCGCATTCTGATGATACGTTAAACCAGTTATATATTTCGGTGGTATCGACCGCTCCAAGCACCCATTTTACTGAGGTTTCATCAAGATAGCTTATTGCCTGATCAAAAGTGTGGATGCCGCAATCCAGTAAATTTGGCGGGGAATATAGATCCATTCGAAGCACTTGTCCGATTTTCCCTTCCTTTATTAAGCGCCGTACGGTTTGATTTCCCTTTGCAAAACGGCGTTGAAGGGAGAAGGTCAGTTGGCAGCCCTTCTCTTCGGCGATGCGGCCCATCTCTTGGCATTCTCCCCAGGTCGCGGACATCGGCTTCTCACACAGCACTGCTTTGACGCCGGCTTCTGCACAATCACGAAATACCGGTAAATGAAGAGGAGTCCATAGACAGATTAGAACCACGTCAGGCTTCTCCTTCGCAAGCATTTCCTTGTGGTCAGTGTAGATGTTTGCTTGAAATCCAAATTCGGCATTCAGCATTTCAGCCGATGCAGTTGAGATATCGGACAATGCGACAACCTCACACCTGCTGTCGACTTGTATGCCGATCGCATGTTCATGCGCACGTTTGCCACAGCCGATAAAAGCTACTCGATAGGATTGTGTGTTCACTTCGAAATCCTCTCCTTCAATTTCGTTTGAATGGTTTGAAAACATCGATTCATAAATTCTTATTCCTCTCTTTTTTGCACAGAATCGCGTATCACCAATTGTGTTGGGAATTTATAAAGCTGATCAACCTCTTTACCTTCAAAAATCTGAAATAACACATGGGCGGCCAATGCGCCGCGTTCATATTTAGGCTGCATGACTGTCGTGAGAGAAGGCCGGACATACTGTGCCAATTCAATATCGTCAAAACCAATGACCGAGACATCAGCCGGCACTTTGATGCCATGCTCCTTGAACGCTTTCATACCGCCGATTGCCATTTCGTCGTTGGCATACATAATGCCGGTTGGCAATCTTCCTTGCGCGATAAGCATTTTGGTCATACTATAGCCGTTATCCCGGTTAAAAACCCCAAATTGGTGTAGTTGTCCATTCCAATCCAATCCATGTTTGCGCAATGCGCTTTCATATCCGTTAACCCGCATCGCATGAAGACGGTCTAACGCTTTACCGCCTATATAAGCAAGATCCCGGTGGCCTTGTTCGATTAAATATTCCGCCGCCATGTAACAGCCTTCTTCGTTATCGACTTCGATGCTGACAACGAATTCGTTATCTACTCTCCGATCAAGCAGAATGATTGGAAATTCTTTTCTGGCTGATTGCATAATAATATCTTCGCTAATATTGTAGGCCAATACGATGGCGCCATCGACCCTCTTCTCCGTCAAAAATTTGACTGCCGTGGACGATTCCTCTCCCATCGAGCTGCAAACCAGTAAGTCATATCCTTTGGACAATGTAACTTCTTGAATGCCTTTCATCAATTCCGAATAATACGGGCCAGCCAAATCCGTCACGATAAGCACAATCGTTCGCGTGCTGCTTCTTTTCAAATCAGAAGCGATTCCGTTTTTCTGATAATTTAATTCACGCGCGGCTTCTAAAATTTTTTGTTTCGTATGTTTGCTTACTTTTGAGTTATTATTCAAGGCGTACGAGACCGTCGATATCGATACACCTGCCATTTTAGCGACATCTTTTATCGTAGCCATTTCTGTCTTGTCACCCCACACTTCCGAATCAGGGGAATCCCTCATCCGAAACCAATGTTTTCTTTGTTAAGCGCGAGCGGCTGCCGCCGGATTTTTGAACTCATGGATAAGGGAGCTATGAACATAGCTCCCTTACGGCCTCTCAATATTCGTCAGTTTCCAGATTCAAAACTGGTAAGCTGTGCTTGCACTTCTGCAATGACCTTGTCAACCCCCGCTGCTTGCAGCTGTTTTCTGTACTCAGCTACCGCTTCTTTCGGATCTTTGCTTGTTTTGCCGAGCATTAGCTGCATGCCCAGTTGTGAGTTCACGTTAGAAATAGCTGCAATCTCCGTCGTCACATTCTTTGAATCGAAGCTGAATCCCATGTACGGATCGTTGATGGAGAAGGTATCCCATTCCGCGTACAAGTCGTTACGAACCGGGTTTTCCGTATCCATGCGCAAATTATATTTATCATTCCGTAAGGACCATGTAGCAAAACCTCCGCCGTCAACTTTATCATCAAAACCGGCCGGCGTTTTCTTAACGCCGTCTTCAATGATGTACTGACGTCCTTCGATGCCATATTGTATCAAATTGTAATATTCCGGATCAGTCATGAACTTTTCAATTGCCATCAGTGCACGTTCCGGATTTGCTGAATTCGAGCTGATAACAGTGGAGTTCTCTACGCCCATTTTCCGTTTAATCTTCTTGCCTGCTTCAGCGAATGTATAGAAATAAGGATCCGATTCCGGCTGTGCTTTCATGTCCGTTCCATACTTACCAATCCAGTCCTGTGCATGAGTAAGGTAACCAGCTGAGTTAGCCGCTCTAAAGTTAGTCCCGGCATCGACTTGCGAGGACAGGATGTCCTTTGGCCAGTAACCTTTATCCGACCACTCGCGCATTTTCACAGCCCAATCTTCAAACTCTTGGGTGAAGGCCGGGTGGAATACGTTTTTATAATCTTTCGGACTTTTCGTAACAAGATTAAGCTCCGTTAGAGATATACCAGGCGCGTTCTGCCACTCACCCGTCGTATCGACCAGCATTCTAAACATGTTAAAGGCGTCGTTTGCATTGCCGTTGATTGGCGAATAGGACTCGTTCGCCAATACATTGTCCATGTATTTCTCCATGTCTTCAATGGTGCTGATTTTCTCCATGCCATACTTCTTCAGCAGATCGGAGCGGTAGCCAAAACCAGCGGGCGTGTACTCACTGTACAAAGAAGGCACGCCGTAAATTTTGCCGTCGAACTTAGAACCTGCCCAGGTTTCTTCAGGTATAGCTGCCTTCAGAGTTGGGGCAACCTTATCCAGCATGTCCGTGATATCTACGAGCGCATCCTGTCCGGCCAGTGAATAATAGGACACTGCGGCACCAGGTGACGCATGAGACATATCAAACTTCTCGCCAGAGGCGAACAGCAATGGATACTTAGTAGCAATATCTGGCCAGTCAATATACTTGACCTCCAGTGTCGCATTGATATCGCGTTTTAGCAATTTGTTGATCTCTGCCAAAATGTCCTTATTGGCAATGCCTTCAGAACCCCATAAATAATAAACAAGCTTAACCTCTTTAGAAATGTCTACACCGCTCGAGTTAGTAGACGCTCCCGGCTCTGTGGATGGCGTGTTCTTTTCCTTTGAAGATGTGCAGCCAGCGAGTAGGCTGGTCAGCATTATAACAGCCAGTATCAAAATCGAAAATGGTTTACCTTTCATGTTATTGCCCCCTTTTTTAGTTACGAATCTTACTTCTATAATAGATACACCCTTAGTAAGGGGTATTTATTAACCTTTAACCGCACCAATGGTAAGACCCGATACAAAATAGCGCTGTGCGAATGGATATAACAGGATAATCGGACCCGTTGCCAATACGGCAGTAGCCATCTTAATGGATTGTGTCGGTAACTCCGCCGTATTGATGACCACGCCCTGATTAATAAGTGCTTGGATATTGGTCTGGTTGATCATGCGCTGCAAAAAGTATTGCAAAGGAAATTTGTCAGGCGACTGGATGTAAAGCATGCCGTTATACCATTCGTTCCAAAACCCGAGCGCCGCGAAAAGGCCAACGGTAGCGAGTGACGGAATCGCAAGAGGGATAAATATTTGCCAATAGATGCGAAAATCGCCCGCGCCGTCAATTGTAGCTGACTCATACAAGGAATCAGGGATCGCTTTCATGAAATTCCGCATAAGGAAAATCGACCATGCGCCGACTACACCGGGCAAAATCATAGCGAATAAGCTATCCTTCAGATGCAAATATTTGACCATCAGGATATAACTTGGAATTAAACCGCCGGCAAACAGTGTCGTAAAGTAGATCATAAAGGAGAAGAAATTACGATACTTAAAATCCTTCCGGTTAAGAACAAAACCTGCCATTGACATCATAAACAATCCTAAAGCGGTGCCGACAACCGTAATAAATATCGTTACGCCATAAGCTTTCGATAACGCTGTCGAGTTATTGATCAGCATTTCGTAAGCCTTGATGGAAACATCGCTCGGAATCAGTTTGTACCCTTCGTGAATGATTTCCTGCTCATTCATAAAGGAAGAGGAGATCATCAGGACAAAAGGAAACAGGCAAGCCAAGGCGAAGCAGGTGATACACAAATAGCTGATTACTTTTATAAATATACTGCCGAAATCTTCTTTTTCTTTGTTTTTATTTCCCACATTATCCACCTCCCATTTTAAAACAAGGCGCTGTCCGGTTCGATTTTACGAACGATCAGATTAACCGTTAACACTAGGATTAAACCGAATAAGGATTGATAGAAGCCCACTGCTGCGCCCATGGAGAAGTTGAACTGCCCCACCAGACTGCGGAAGACATACGTATCAATGATGTCTGTTTGAGGATAGAGCACCGAGTTTGTACCAATCAGATTATAGAACAGGTCAAACGAGCCCTTGAGAATTCCGCCAAGACCAAACAGCAGCAGCAAAATAAACGTTGGTTTAAGCATAGGCAAGGTCATGTAGCGAATTCTTTGCCATCTGCTGGCCCCATCCATATAAGCCGCTTCATAAAGATCATTGCTGATGCCTGTAATTGTCGCTAGGTAGACGATCATGCCATAGCCGGTTGCGCTCCATATTTTAAAAGCAACAATGATGTACTTCCAAATATCAGGATCAGAATAAAACTCGTAGCGCTCCAGGCCAAATGAGGTAATCATCGTATTAATAAAGCCGGAGTTAAAATTGAACATATTGTAGGCGAACACACCGACAATAACCATGGAAATGAAATGCGGCAGCAAAAGTACGGATTGAGAAATCTTTTTGAACCAATTACCGGAAATTTCTGAAAGCATAATGGCAAAAACAATTTGGATGATGTTCCCCAGAGCGAGAAAAGCAAAATTGTAAAGCAGCGTATTTTTTGTGATATTCCAAAGATCACCCGTTTTAATTAAAAATTCGAAATTTTCTAAACCTAGAAATTTGCTTCCAAAAATACCTTTGCTGATATTGAAATCAACAAACGCTACGTATGCCCCTGGCATGACTAGATAGTGAAAGATAATAAAATATAAGATGACGGGTGACAGCATAAAAAACAGAATCTTGTTCTTCAAAATCTCCCGCAACACATTTCCACCATGAAGCTTAAGTCTTGTTATGACATACATTTAGCCCATCTCCTGTTATGGTTCTTCTTAATAGAATCACTTCTTTTGAATGCGCTTTCATTCTTTTGAAATTTAACCGCCCCCACAGTGGTGAGATATATGATGCTTATTTTTGGTAACGTTTCGATTTTGAAATAAACATAATGATATTTTCGCGGAAAACAATGAATATGAACAACACTCACGATCCAAACCTTATGCTAACGCTTACATTTACATAATTGGATGTCGAAACGTTTCTCTTAAAACGAATAATACAACATGATCGCATCGAAATCAATCCTTTTTTTAAAAAATGTATCCGTTTACATTTCATACTTATTCGAACGTAAAAGTTACCAAGAGGCCTCAGTTTCCCCTGTGTGAAGCATGAACAAGTGATCTTATCTATTCTTTATCTGTAATGGATGCACAAACTCGAACCGTTTCGAACTTTTCGTCCTTTCGTCAACCTTTTGTAATGAATTCAACTAACTTCTTACCTAGCCCTCTTCCTCTGTATCCTGTCCATAACATCAACAAAGAAAAGAGGAACTGCATACCTGCAGCTCCTCGTTTTCGCACAACTATAAAATTAGTCCATCGGAATGACAGTATCAAAAAATTCGACTGATTTTATTTCTTTATCATTTATAATGGGGGTAAATGGTTTCACGATCGTTATGGTGTTAGTTATCAGATCTCCTGAGGACATCCCCTTAAAAACAGCCGTTGTCTCCGATGTTCCATCTTTGTAATGTATGGTGATCGGATAATGATCCGCATACTCGTTTAGCCCTATTTCCCGCGAGGAGCGGCTGGCCGCCTCAGAAATCTCTTTGGTATGCGCACTGTCTACTTTTATTGTAACGGAAATCGGCGAAATGGAAATGGATGATAGTGTTGCTTCGTAGTTATATAATGATATGCCCTGATCTATCTGATACGTTGTTGAAATATCCTTATAGTCCAAATTGAATTTGATTTTCCATGAACCTGCATTTATTTTTTCAAATATATCGGGATAAACATCTGCCGCCTCTAAACCACTAAGCATCAAAGTAACAGGACTTCCTGCGATTGTTCTATTCTCCGTTAGATAATTCATCATTAGACTGATTTTATTATCGTTAGGATTCTCATCGTCCAATAAGGTGTAACCGGTTGAGGAGCTGTTTGAACTCATATTATCAAAACTTAAAAGTGTCTCAAAACGATACCGTTTCGCATCTAGAACTGTACCTTCCGGCGCTGTGAAGTCCATTAAGATGTAAATCAAATTGCTGTCGCCGATAATTTGCTTAACTTCTAGCGTTCCATTCTCGTTTACCGCCTGCTTGTTCACCACATGAGCGCCGTTTTCCAAATACACCACTTGCTCGCTATTCGCTGGGTTTAGAAAGTTCAAAAATTTCATATCCAGTCCCATATAGCTGGCTGCAAAAGCAGTTGTCGTTAGCAAACAGATCATGACCGCTGCTGCCAGCATCGCGGATCTTACATGTCTCCAGGATGTAGGCATTCTTTTCTCCACGGTTTCGGATTCAATTTTTACAATCATGTCATGTAATAGTTTGTCCTTATGTTCCTTATTAGGCTTTATGGTTTCAAATATTCCCTTGAACTGGTTTTCCGTCAACATGTATCCCTCCCAAATCAGCCTTCAGGCGTGTGCGCCCTTTTGATAATTGCGTTTGCAACGTACTCTCTTTTCGATCTAACAGTTTCGATATTTCTTTTACGGAATAATCCTCAACATAATAAAGGTACAAAACCGTTCTGTATTTTTCGGGAAGCCGAAGCAATTTCTCGAGTACATCCCTCTGCTGCTCATCGTTATCCCAGTATGTTTTTTCCGGCAAAACGTCTATATCGACCCGGCGAGATCTCCACCAGCTTTTTAATACATCTTTACAGGTATTTTTGGTCGTTACAATAAGCCATGCTTTTTCATGATCACGGTCATGAAAGGCTTTATTATGCTTGAATAGCTTCAAAAATATAGATTGAACAGCATCATCCGCATCCGTCGTATTTTTCAAAAGGATGAAACATAATCTGTAAACCATATCAATATTCCGCTGATAAATTTCAGCAAATTCACTATTTGTGCGCGTTAAAGATTGGTTGTCCATTTATTCACCTCCTATATATAACACGAACGATAACTTGAAAATATCTCATAAAAAAAGAAATTTCTGAATTGTAAAATCGTTAACTTATTTTTGATGTCACATCAGTCTAAGACTTTATTATCTTTTAACATATGGATACAGTAAATAAGAGTGGCCACACGCAATTTGCGTAGGCTACTCTTATTTTTGAATACATATTATATTAAATTTCACTGGCGTTGCATAAATCCTGTCGCCGCTCATCTTCCGTCAGTGGAAGTGAGAGGCGACAGGATGATCCGATAAAGACAAAGGTCTTTCCAAGTTCCATATACTCCTTGACAGCAAGGAAGCCATCTTCGGATAACCCTGTTGTTGTAAGCACATCTACGCCTATGGTAACCGTGGATACTTCATCGAGTCTTATTGGAGATCATCACACAAATCCGATTTAGTGAGAACAACAACCGGTGTTGCTTCACTGTCCCATGCAATCGACAAATACCGATCAAGTCTACGCAGATTAAAATCGTTATTGAGTGCCATACAGATAAAGACGGTATCGATGTTTCGGAATAGGGTCCGTTGCAACGTACCCCGTCAGGAAGACGCTCCCTGGCCGGTTTCTGCCTTGCGCAAATACGCCCCCGTTATCGAATGCTCGGGAGCAGCAAGCTGGACAGGAGTGACTTCGAATACATTTCGGCCACCCCGGCGGCCGCCCTCGGGACCCATGTCAATAATCCAATCCGCGCTCTTGATCACCATCCAAATGATAAATTAGTTGTACCACGCCTGAGGAGAACGTTCTTGTATTAACCATTTTTAAATTCAACCTCTGTTTTATATCCACAAACAGCGGTTTCCCTTCTCCCAAAACAACAGGGTGAACAGATAATCTAAATTCATCAACAAGTCCTAAATTGATAAAAGTTGTAATAAGACTTGCTCCACCATATAGCCAGATGTCTTTACCAGGCTTATTCTTTAATTTATTTACTTCTTCAAGAATACTATCATTTATGAATATTGCTTTATTATCAGTCCCCTTTTGCGTCCTGGAAAACACATATTTCTCTTTACTATGAACCAAATCCCAAAATTCTTTTTCAGAATCCGTATGTTCAATTTCCGGAGTAAATTGTCCCCATAATTCATAGCTTTTTCTTCCATATAAAATTGTATCAATTTGATTTAAAAAATTAATAAACCCCATCTCAGAGTCCATAATGCACCAATCAACTTCACCATTTTTCCCTTCAATAAAACCATCTAAAGTAACCGCTAAATCTAAAATTATTCTTCGTTTCATGATTTGTTACTCCTTTCGTTAATCTACCACCCATTATAGACCTCAAATACGTCACCTTATGTCATATTAATAAAAGTTAGGATATCTTTTTAACAATGCTGTCCGTCAGAGCGTAATGACCATGCCAGGTTACCCGAAGGCAGCCGTTTGGAGTTATGATGTAATTCTGGATGTGACAGGTGATAACAATCTCTGGAACTAATTTGGTCGATTTTACTAGTGTTACTGCGGCACGTAATAAACACAAAAAAGAATGTGTAGAACCGCCAAAAATCCCCTTATAAAGAAAGTAGGAAACCACTTTAATAGGGGACTATCCATTGTATTTTGGTTTACTATCAGCTATTTGATAGAGTCCATTAACTCGAAGAAGTATTTGGGATCATGAGTCTGATAAAGATTGAACCATGAATGTAATGTTTCTGGTGCAAATACATCTAGCACCTTCAATACATGTTTCGCAAATTCCAATGGAGCTGTTCCTGATGCAGTAACTAAATTCCCATCAGTTACTGCTGGTTCCGTTTCATAATATTTTTCTCCAATATAATTAGGACAAATCATCTTCATATATTCTAGATTGTTGCTTGTATGCCTTCTTGAGTCTAGCAATCCCATCTTTGCAAGTCCCAGTGTTGCTCCACAAATCGCCGCAACAACAGCACCTTCTTTTAAAGATTTAGAAACTTTTTTCAATATAGGTTCGTGAATTGCTTCTATCCAAGTATTTCCGCCTGGAAGAACTACAACATCAGTACTTTCCAAAATACACTCATCAATAGAAATACTAGGTAGTATTTTCAATCCTCCCATTGTAGTAACAGGATTTTTATCAACGCCTACTGCAACCACCTCTAAAGGCGCTAATTCTTTTTTAAAATACCTTCCCGAGTTTAGTTCAGCAATTAAATAACCTACCTCCCAGTCTGCCATCGTATCAAATACATAAAGATACACTTTTTTTGTATGCATAATACACACTCCTTTTGTAATTAATTAATCGATATACCCTATTATAAAAAAACTTTACTGACATCTTCCGTCAGTAAAGTTTTTAAACTTGATAATAATTAATTAACTCATAAAGAACTTCAATAAGTTTTTGCTTCAAACTCGTTGGTTCAATGACTTGAATAGATTTGCCATAGGATAAAAGTAAATACGGTACATACGTATGAATTGCTTCTTCTTCTAGTAGAAATATCACTTTATTTGAAGTCCGTTCTTTGAAATGATGTCCTAAAAACCAATGCTGGCATAAGTTATCCAACGCACTTGTCTTACCACTAACAACTAAAGGGATAAGTGCTTGCTTATCTTTCACTTCGGGAAGTAGGCTTTTCATAAAAAATTCACTTGCCGAAAAAACCTTTGGACGATCGAAGGTAATTTCGGTTTGAACAATACTGATAATTCGCCCCACTCTAAAACTTCGGATTTCATTCCTTAGATGACAAAATGCAATGACATACCAGTTATTATTCCAATAAATAATTCCATATGGATCAACAATCCTATGTGTGGTCTGCTCTTCATGACTTGTATGGTATTCAATTTCTACAGATGATTTGCTTACTATACCTTGCTCCAATTTCTTCAATATCGGCTCCATAGATGATTTTCCAATTGGACTTATTACTTCAAGCCCTTCTAAATGTTGCTTGATCATTCTTTCCTGCTCTTGGTTTGAATACATTTTTAGCTTTGATGTTGCTCTGTTTAATGCCTCCCCGAAAAAATATCCAGCTTCTTTTGCAAAAACAGCAGCATGAAGTAATGCCGTTTGCTCATCAACATCAAAAAGAAGCGGACTTTCAATAAAATTATTCAACAGGGTATATCCCCCATTATGACCTGTGTCAGATATAATCGGCACACCACTGGCAGAAAGTGCATCAATATAACGGTAAACAGTCCTTATATTGATCTCTAACTTTTCAGATATTTGTTTTGCAGTAATTTTCCTTCCTGAATTCAACATCCATAGAATCGCCATCATATTGTCAATTTTAGATATAAGATTTCACCTCATTATTCCACTCTATCGAACGTGTTCAATAGCAATAAATTCATTAACAATTTCAATGTTGATAGTGTACTTTAACATATTTAGTAAAAATGATACGGTTCACCGTATCATTTTTAGAGCGAATTAAAATGAGCACCTAATCGGCCATTATGTTGCTGTGCCCATTGAACTTCTTTTCAAAAGCATGAATGCACTTACCCTCTTTGGAAGTGTCCAATACCGCAAAACGAATTTCCGAAAACAGTAATCCCAAGCCTTCATCCTCCAGAAGCTCGTGCCACCATCCTGCCACCTTCATCGGTTCGTTTCGGAAAACGCCACAGCCGTATGCACCCAAGATGAGGTTGATGTCGCCTTTTTTTGCGAATATCGCCAGGGCCAGTCGCATCCGGTCTTTCATCATCCATTCCGCCTTCCGGGGGTCCTCTCCCTTAAGCAGAACCTGCCCATAATTCACGGCAGGCAGAGTCAATACTGAAGCTGTCACCGGCCGCTCTATAAGGTCGAACCGCTGGTCACGGAAAAACACTACGTCCGGCGAATAGATGGCGTGATTAGTATACATCATCGATTTCCAGGCTCGATTAGCCTTATAGTAGCTTTCATTGCGCATCTGCGTTTCATATAATCCGCTGGAGACCGCCAGGCTTTCTTCCTGAGCCATCGCCCCGTTTAAAAATCCTCCCCCGGGATTTTTCGCACTAGCGAAGTTTAACACGCCGACGCGCCCTTTCCCTGTCTCCGCAAAATCCAAAATCGCCTTTACTGTGGGCTCGTTGGTGACAAAACAAGCGGCGCCTTGCGGCAGCCTAGGTAGCCCGGCAATTCCCCGCACCAGTGATTCTCCATGTTCCGGCGTAATCAACTCGCTATTCTCCTCCGAATGCTTTTGCGCAGTGGCGAATTCTACCCGCCGCCCCTTATATACATAGAAGCCTTGCCGCTGTATCCGTAATGTTTCCTCGGCAATTTCTTTTCGTTTCATTTCATTCATTCCCCCTTCTTTCATTAAACACAATTCCGGTAGAAGTTAATCCCGCAGCAATTCGTCCCTCGCTTCGGTCAACACGAATCCGAGTAGGTTCCTCCCCCGCCATTTTACGGGATTATCCGCGTCCGGATTGGACTGGCCCATGCCGATCCCCCAAATGCTATCCTGTGGGCTGGCTTCGACGAGAATACGGTTTTTCGTTGACTTGAGATATTCGCCAATTAGCCAAATTGCCTCTTTTAACGATGCCATAGCATTCTTTGTCCCAAGTGTCCTTGTCGAAGTTTCTGACTGCACGCCCGTAAGCTTTCATCTCCTTGGGATGCTTAGCTTTACGGATCACGTCCAACATTTCGTCATCTCCAAACAGTCTTGCTTTCTCGGACATCATAAACTGCTCGACACAGGAATACTCGATCCCCTCTACCACGAAAGGGCTCATCCACCATTGGCTGAAGCAGCTTTTGTCGACGCCGTCGTCCTTTGGCGGTGTATGGCCCCAGAAGAACACAAACTTAAACGTTTTGCCAGCGGTGTATGCTTTTCTTAACTGCTCGATATTGTATATCATCGATATTCCTCCAAATTTCTCCGATACAAGCGGGAAGGACGGTGTCCTGCATTTTCAGTATAATGATCGGTCTCCGCCACGAGATCCGCAACTTTACGCCGGAAGGCGGCTTTCAGCAGCTCTTTGTCCAAGATCACCTCGTAAACCTGCTGCAGCTCCGTCAAAGTAAAGAGTTGCGGCATCAAGTGTAGCGCAATATCGGTATAATTCACTTTTCCCCGCAGTCGCTCAATAGCGCAAGCGATAATCTTCGCATGATCGAAAGCCAATCCGTCATTCGATACGATGGAGTACACGGTTGAAGTCGAGGCCGGCTTTGACGTCATCGTCCGATCCACAACTGCCGTAAGTTCTTCCTCTTCGCTGCTTAGCTTGAGCTCGTATTCCATCGTTTTCACATACCCATCATCAATAAGCTCTTTCCGCTCGCGCAGAAGCCGATAGGTTACCTTGAACCAGGCAGCGCCGACAGCGTCATCCCCTGCTTTCAGCTGTACCTGATCGCTGTTAATTAAGGCCATGTAGCTGCAGCTCATCACCCAGGTGCGAGGGTCCCTTCCAACATCGCTGAAGGTATACAACTGCTCCAAATATACGCCATCCACACCGGTCTCCTCACGCAGCTCCCTCACCGCCGCCTGCTCCGTCGTCTCTTCCGGCCGGACGAAGCCGCCCGGAAGCGCCCAATTGCCCAGGAACGGGTGACCTCCCCGGCGAATGAGCAGAATTCGCAGCTCTTTTTCCGGAAGCTTGCGGTAGCTGTCCGCCTCCGTATTCGTTACGGTAAAAATGACCATGTCCGCCGCCACCGAAGGCCGCTCGTAATCCCCGGCACGGTACTGCTCGAAAAATTCACGTTCCGTAAGCCCATCGCGATCCAACAAATTCAAGCGTCCTTACCTCCTTGGTTCTTTATTCTAGCCGTACAGCTCTTCGAAATAGTTCCGGTAGGTCTCAAACTTCACCAAGACCTCGTTTACTTTGCGCATTCGTTCCTTGAGGCCTCCCCGCATGACCTCTACAAACAAACCGTTGATATAAGCCAAGTACGCGTAACCGACCGTATTGTACTTCCGAGAACATAACTCATCAGGGTTCCTTTCACCGTAAGCACCACACATAGCACCCCGGTGATAGAGACCGTAAAACCGACAGCAATCGAAGTAAACAAAACTAGCCAGACGATTTCAATCAGATTCCAGCCGCCCCATGTTTTATCCACTTTCATTTAATTTCTATACCTTCACCATTCGGTATATAGTTAGTAACTTTTTGATAATAACAATTTATTACTATCAAATATAGCAAATAAGAAAGGAAGATGCAAGTAAAAACGTGGAGATGCTTCCCCATAAATCTGGCCCCGACCCATTGACCTTTGATGGTGTTCACCATAGCAAAAAGCACCCCTTATCGTCTTCATCGGCCTAAGCATTAAGGTTGTCCAATGTTGACTATAGGGGGTGCACTTCAAATGACCGATGATCTCTAAATTCAATGATCTCTTTCATGAATGATCCTAAGGATTGGATATCTCTACACTCTCTACTGCATCTCGTTTTCGATCCACTTCATGAACACTTCAGTGACACTGTAGCCGCTGTTTGAGATATCAATTGTTAACCGTTGCCTCGAATAATCCGGCTACATGGTGTCAGCAAAAAACTTGCGTCACTTGTGATACGGTTCACCGTAACATCTAAAGAGCGAAATTTGGGTATACCCCCCAGCAATATTTCTCCCAACTTGTGATATGTTTGTCTGTACCATCTGTAGGGCGACATACTATTTTTTTTACGGATGCAACTTCATAAGTTATAAGTTCACTTCCGAGAATAGGAGATTTCTTTTGCGGAGCTTCTGTACCTGTTTCTTGACGTTTCAGCCAACGATAATTTCCCATCTTCCATTCGGTATACCTTGTCGCAATATTCAAGCATACGCTCATCATGGGTAACCATAATCGCCGCTTTCTGGCGTGACTTCACCTCATGCGCAATTAGACTGACCACTTCATGGGCGCGCTTGGTATCCAAACTTGCTGTCGGCTCATCCGCCAAGATGATGTTGGGATTATTAATTAAAGCACGAGCAATCGCTGTCCGTTGCTTCTCACCACCTGATAGCTCTTCCGGGAGGCTTTTTAACTTCGAGCCCAGACCCAGCTCTTCCAGCAACTTAGTGGCGTATTCCTTATCCTCCCTTTTAACCTTTCCCGACATCCTTTTTACTATTAGCAATTGATCAAGAACATTTAAATAAGGAACCAAATTCGATGATTGCATAATAAATCCGATTTCTCGTAACCTTATATTAGATAGTTCCTTCGCAGTAAGCGTAGAGATATTATACCCATTCAGCTTAACATCTCCTTCGGAGGCCTTAAGCAGCGCTCCAGCAATGGATAAGAACGTACTTTTACCAGACCCGGACGGTCCAACTACAGCAACAAACTCACCCGGCTCCACTGAAATTGACACATGATCGAGTGCCGCGATCCGATTGCTTCCTTCGGCATAATACTTTGTGACTTCACTCATTTGCAATCCCTTAGTCATTATTCAACCCTCCCGAGCGCTTTGAGTGGATCAATCTTTGTAATCTTGCGAACAGATACGACCGAACTTAAAATAGCGATAATTAGCAAGATAACAGAATATGTGACGACAAGACTAGTTTCCAGCTTGAATGGCATACCCTCCGGCATAATGGCAGCTGTTCCATAAGTCAGTAAAATTCCAACTACAATACTAATCAGCGAAAGCACAAACACTTGTGATACAATAGCTTTGCCCAAAAATCTGTTACTAGCACCAATAGCTTTCATAATGCCGAACTGGTTGGTCTTCTGCATCGTAATTACATAAAAGAACACCCCAAGCACGAATGCGGAGATAGCTAGCAGAAATGCAAGCATCATTAAAATAGTACCGTTCTCTTCTTTGTACCCTGGCATTCCTTGAACGGCTGCCGCTCGGGTAACCGTATCCGTATTTGATAGCTTACTATTAATTAAATCTGGATCAATATCCTTGCCTTGTAACATAATCGCATTAACGGGCCCTGCGACTCCTTTATCCTTACCCGGAGCCGCGAAGGTAATCTTCCGCCATTCAGCCATTGGAGTAAATACTGATGCAACGTGGTTATAGGTCTGATTCTCGACATATCCGATAATCGTCAATGATTCCGTCGTTCCATCTAACTGAAAAGTGTCACCAATGTTATATCCCTCATCCTTCATCGTTGAATTCACCACGACACCTGTAGGGTTCCCGGAAGATAGGCTTTCCCCTTCTACGATAGCCGGTTCCAAGAAGCTTCCTGGGTTAATTCCTATAATCGCGATGTCCACCTTATCTTCATTCTTGGTGCTTTGCTCCTTTAGCGCTGTAGCCATCGTTGTTCCCATGGGTGCGGCAGCACTCACATTTGGTAGCAGCTCCACTTCCGTCATTAATTGATCAGACAGTAACGACTTGCTCATTGAAGACTGTGAACCTTCTTCAAAGACGACATAATCAGCCTTCATTGTCTTGAATGTTGACGCAGCTAGCGTAGATAATCCATTCCCCAAACCTGATAAAATGAATACCAACCAAGCTATTAGTACAAAAATAATGACGATCATTAAAAATCTCATTTTACTATTCATCAATTCCTTCATAGCTAAAAACATTTTCTTTTCAACTCCTTATCTTTGTTTTTTCGACACTAGTGTCAAATTTATATCACTGTTACACTTGACTCACTAATTAAACATTATAAATGACACTTGTGTCAAATTAATTCCAAGACTGAGGCTAGCTCTTAGCTCCCCCAATCCACATTTGAAACAACAGCTTTCCCCAATCAGGTATAGGGAAATTCAGCATATTAGGCGTATTAATTAAGTTAAAAAAAACACCAATAAATACAGGTAATGGGATATCTTGCCGCAGGCTTTTATCCTGTTGTGCTCGTTCAAACAAGCGTGATAATTGAATTTTAAGGGTCATATGTGCTTCCTCAATAAATTCAAGATCTCTCGCTGCTGCAGAAGAATTAGTAGTATTAATTTTACTAGCATCTCCTAGAAGTTGATGGAGCGTAGATTCTTCTACGTAAATGAGAAGTAACTGCTCGAGGGCGTCCATAGGATCAGTCTCATCAATTGCTGATGAATTTTCTAATACCGTTGCTATTACGCGCTTCATACAAGCAGCAACTATCTCTTCTTTATTAGAGTAATATTGATAAATAGTGCTCCGGGCTCCGGATAGATGCTGTGAGAGCAGCTTGAGATGAAAACCGTCGTAGCCATGCTCAAGCACTAATTTTTTTGTCGTATCCAGCAGCTCTGTCTCAGTAAAAGATTGTTTTCTTCCCACTGAATCTCTTCCTTTTCTTCATATAAGAATTTGTGTTAGAAGTGAGAGCATAAAATATTTTGTGTAAATAGATAAATAGAAAAAGGAAGACCCTTTTTTGTAGAATTGAGTTACCACACAACTTCGCTACACGTTGTCCTGTTGGCTTTGATCAAGCACTTGCTGAACTCCAAGCCATGTTCACCACCATGTACTAACGCAATCTTCTACAAGAGAAGTTTTTTCATTTATACAAAATTATTGACGCTACCTAAAAGTTATCTTCAAGTAATAGATTATTATCGTAAATTTAAAAGAATCCTACCTCTAATTTTATTTATTATCAGTATAGCATATGTCTATAGGCATTGCCGAAACAAGACCACCGATCTCAATAAATGGAGGTGATTCATTCAAAAAACGACCTTGAGCGTGAATCCAGCCAATCAGTTCAGTATCCAATTCTGCTACGTAAATAACATAATTGGTAGGATCCGTAATATCCTAAAGTCTCACTAACGATAAGAATAAACCACATTCACTAAAATAAACCATCAAAAATAGCAAAGGCGGGTAAGCAAGCATAGATTAAAAAATAGACCTAGCTTCATCCGAGCCGGTGTTCCTTTCACACTCAAGAATAAGGAAATCGTTTCCTCCACTTGATCCAGATGTCTTTCGAATTCCAAATAATCGGCTAGAGCAGCCCGCGCATCGGTCGACAAACATTCAGTTCCTTCCGTTTTTCCCTTCCCGCGTATCCGAACAATCTTGGCGCTGCGGGCTGCACGCAGCTGCGCAGGATCACTGGGTTCGACTTGATCCAAAATCAGGTTCACCAGCTCCTCCCGTCGCTTCCTCGATCATCTTGCCGATCGCATCGCACCCGCTCGATTCATTCGGCCGCCAAGCGATTGTAATCGTCTCTTTGGAATCGTTCTTCCCATTGATGCTGCCGCCGTTCTTAGGACCGGAGTCATTCCCTCCGTTACCTGCGTTCGAGCATGCCGAGAGCAGCAAGAATAAGACTCGCGAATAACATTCGCCGTTTCATGGAATCACCTGTTCCTTCTTTTTTTCGTGATTGGAATCGTGCCAGCGTGCCGATCCGGCCGTCCAGAACGGATAACCTTGCCGTTTAACTCCAAATTTTAAGGTTGTATTGCAAGGTCATAATCAAAGTGCAACTTAAGATCATGTAATAATACCGGCTGCCGCCAACCTCGGATAGGATGTATGGAGCATGGCGTAAGAATGCAAAAACAGGACCTTAATATACAAAGACGATCATTACTTTAATTGTTTATAATAATAATAGGGATAGTAAGCGCTTACATTCCCAAAAGTGATTAAAATGAACTGAATTAACAGATTTTTGATATAAAAATAGGAGGACTGCTGATGCGATTCCGGAAATTGAAGCTCGTATTGCTTCCATTTGTAATGGTTGTCACCTTACTTTTGAATGGATGTACGGAAGATAACTCTAAAGTGTTCCGCGATTTAGGTGGATGGCCGAAACCGCCGTTGTTTCAAGGCAACCCATTCGCTTCCGGCGGCATAGGACAGGCTTGGCAGTATACGTTTGAGGGACTATTCCAGATCGTTCGCTCAACGGATAAAATTTATAACCGTCTGGCCGAATCGGTGGAGCATGAGGGAAACAATACCGTAATCAAAATAAGATCAGGTGTAACTTGGCAGGACGGCAAGCCATTTACAAGCAAGGATGTTTGGAGCTATTACATGCTCAATAACGGCGTCGAAATCATGAAACATCTCACCGGCATTGAGATCGCCGACGATACAACAATTATATTTAAGTGGCAAGAACCCTCCCCGTTTACGGAAATGAAAAACTTGTTCCTTGCGCAGGATTATCAGGCCACAATTCCTTATCATCTCTATGGTAAGTATATAGATAAAGTGGACGAATTGTTAAAGCAAGCCAAAACTACAAACGATCCAGATAAGAAGGGACCTCTCGGCTTGGAGATTTCAGACAAGCTGCGTAAAGAGATCGATACAAACTGGCAGGATTTCTTGAAAGCTGGACCTAAGATGCCTGTAGGTACAGGTCCGTTTATCGTGAAGAAAGTAACCGCTTCGGATATGATTCTGGAGAAAAATGAGAAGTATTGGAAGGTTGAGAATATTAATTTCGACCGGATCTTTATTAAAAACCCAGGATCTGACTCATCCGGCCTAGCTTTACTGAAATCGGGCAAGATCGATACATATCCCGGCACGCCACCTAAAGATATTCTTGAAAATATGCTGGCTACCAACAAGGATCTCGTTCATTACCGCATGTTCGACCCCGCGACGATCGGGATGGTATTCAATTTGGATAAACCGCCGTTCGATAATCCGAAATTCCGTCAGGCCGTCGTATATGCGCTGGACCGAACGAAGATTCGTGAGGTTGGCAACTACTATGGTCAAGAAGCAGACGTCTCGATGACCGGGATGCCGCAATCCGAGCTTGCCAAATGGATCACTCCGGAAAACCGCGAGAAAATGACGAAATTCTCGTATAACCCTGACAAAGGCGGAGAGCTGTTAACCGAGCTGGGCTGGAAGAAGGGTGCTGACGGCAACTGGGCGGACCCGAACGGCAAGACGCCGGAATTTATTATCGGGGTGAGCGGAGGTTGGCTGCAAGCGGTAAACTCCGCCCAGATCGCCGCAGAGCAGATGACCAAATTCGGCCTTCCGACCAAATTGCTGGCCGTCGATGGCAGCGTGTATTACAACAATGCTACCAAGGACAAAGGCGCTTATCATATGTCTGTCGATTGGGTAGACGTTTCCTGGGGCTTCATGTTCCCATGGAATTCACTAAGGAATTTCTACTGGGGCGGTATCGGAAATATGGCTCACCTGCCCAAATTTAAGGATGGTCCGGATAAAGGGAAGCTGGATATGCGACTGCCAGCTCCCGACGGGCAGGTCGTTGACATTGAAAAAACGTTAAAGGGAATGCCCTATCTGCATAAAGAAGAAGAGCGCAAGGACGCCATTTTCAAGCTGGCATGGATTACGAATGAAAACGCCTATGGAGTAGGCTTCTTCCAAAATACGACCGGTTATTTCGAGAATGTCAAGACGGTCAAGGGCTGGCCGAGAGAAGATGAATTCGAAAAGTACAATCGCAGTCTGCCGGTACCGATCGAACCTGAAGACATCGATGCGGTTTCTGAAATCAACTTTGGATTCGGGGGAATAACGTACTTCGTGGAAGGAAGATTATCGCCTAGAGAGTAGTCCTGATTTCGATGTTACTAACGTACATTCTCCATTATTGAAACCATGCTCGGGCTTCACAGCGTTCCTCTCGTATCCTGTGTACGTATCCATCGTTGTGAAGCCCGCAACCTACCCCATTTCTTGAAGGAGGATCTGGATTTGACACCCGTTATTGTGCTAAAGAGAATTGGGATGGCTCTCGTTACCGTATGTTTAGCCACAGTGATGACCTTTGTATTGCTCCGTTTAACACCAGGTAACGCCATTGATGCATGGGCCCGCGATTACGCGACCCAGTTCGGGATTACATTGGAAGAAGCGTACCGGCGAATTGCAGCGATGATTAATTACAATCCGAACGAACCGCTGCATGAACAGTTTGTTCGTTATATTTCTGGTCTCCTGCAAGGAAACCTTGGCGTTTCAATGGTTTACCAGCAAATTACGGTAAATTCCATTATTGCAAACGCAATGCCTTGGACCATTTTCGTTGTAACCATTTCTCTTTTCATCAGTTTTGTAATCGGGATGCTTCTGGGCGTGAGAATGGCTTGGAAAAGAAACTCTGTTTTAGAGCCTTCAGTTTCCTTATTTACCGTTATTACATCAGCCATACCAGATTTTATTTTTGCGATCCTATTGTTGGTTGTTTTCGCATACGGGTTAAACTGGTTTCCCGTTAACGGCGCATACGATCCCTTTGTGACTCCTGGCTTCAACCTCGACTTTATTGTAAGCGTGCTCTACTATGCCGCTATGCCGATCCTGACCTTTGTCATAACGAATATCGGCGGATGGGCGCTTATGATGAAAGGCAATGCCGTAAGCGTACTTGGTGAGGACTATATTATTGCAGCGAAGGCGCGAGGTATTTCCGAATCGGTTATCATGAACCGGTACGTCATGAAGAATGCGATGCTGCCGATGATCACGATGCTGGCCATCACCTTCGGCAGCATGCTTGGCGGAGCGACGCTGATCGAGAATATCTTCCAGTACCCTGGTATCGGATACTTTTTGGGAGAAGCGACGAGAACAAGAGATTATACGGTTATGCAGGGCATCATGCTGTTTCTCAGTGTCACGATGATCGTTGCCAATCTCATTGCGGATTTGGTTTATTCGAAGCTTGATCCGAGAATCAAGGTAGAGGGGTAATCATACCATGCGAGGAATGATCGATTTTTTCAGAATCATTTGCCATAACAAAAGATCGCTAATCGGTCTAATCATTTTGGTCTTTTTCATTTTGATGGCAACGGCAGGACCTTTTATTTTTAAACTCAATATGACCGTCGCTTATGACAACCGTTACCTGTCGCCATCGTTAGAGCATTGGCTTGGAACCGATTTTGCCGGGAGAGATACGTTTATTCAATTGGTGCATGGGTCCAAGGAAGTCCTTCTTGTCGGCTTGCTTGCTGCCTTCTTCACCTTGTTTGTCGGCGCGCTTCTCGGGACACTCTCCGGACTTGTCGGCGGAAGACTTGATGCGGGTATTATGCTGATTACCAATTTGTTTCTTACGATCCCGAGCTTTCCGATTCTGATTATTATGGCGGCTATATTCTCGATCCAGGATCCTATTTCCTTCGCCCTTGTGTTAAGCGCCTGGAGCTGGCCTGGACTAACGCGCGCTGTCCGCTCGCAAATTATATCGCTGAAGGAACGGGATTTTATCGTCATCTGCAAGGTTATGGGCATGAGCAAGCCGCATATTATTTTCAAAGAGCTTATGCCGAGCATCACCTCCTTCTTATCCATCAGTTTTATTATGACGATGCGCGGTGCCATTACAGGCAGCGTAGGCATTATGATGCTGGGTCTTGCCCCTTATTCACCGACCAATTGGGGGCAAATGCTTAATCTTGCCGTTTCTCAAACAGGGGGTATCTTCAATCCGCTGGGCTTTATTTATCTGTTCTCGCCGATTCTTTGTCTTGCATTATTTCAACTGGGTTCGATCTTCTTTGCCAATGGCATCGATGAAGCGCTAAATCCTAGGCTTAGAGGATAGAAGGGAGAATCCATGAACGAGAACAATCTGATTGAGATTAGAGATTTATCCATCGAATTCAAACTTCGCTCGGGAACGATTCGGGCTGTCGATCATGTCTCATTTGATATTCCGAGGGGACAAGTGACCGCATTGGTCGGAGAAAGCGGCAGCGGCAAATCGACGCTGGCTTCGGCTATTCTTAATATCGTTTCGGCGCCGGGAACCATCAAGAACGGAAGCATCTTTATCAATGGCCAGGATATGCTGCGCTACAATGCCAATCGATTGCGTCAGCATCGTTGGGCGGACGTATCGATGGTATTTCAAGCCGCTCAGAACGCATTGAACCCTGTCATGCGCATAGGTGATCAGATGATTGAAACCGTCCTTGCTCATCAGAAAATGAGTAAAGACGAGATCATCAAGAAGGCATCGCAACTGCTCGATTATGTCCGGCTTGAGCCAGACCGCATACTGAAAGCTTATCCGCACGAATTGAGCGGCGGCATGAAGCAGCGTGTCATGATCGCCTTCAGCCTGCTGCTCGACCCGCAGCTGGTCATTCTGGATGAACCGACAACTGCGCTCGATGTCATCACGCAGGATTACATCTTTGATATTCTGTTAAAGGTTCATAAGGAAATGAACATTACGATGCTTCTTTTATCGCACGATATTTCTGTTGTAGCCAGAGTGGCCGACCGCATTGGCGTCATGTATGCCGGCAAGATTGTGGAAGTCGGGGAAACGTTCGAGATGTTCGAGAATGCCAAGCATCCATACACGGCGGGACTCATTCAAGCGGCTCCTTCCATATTGGATGATGTCAACGACAATAGATCCATCAAAGGCTCTTCGCCGAATCTGTTGAACTTGCCGCCGGGCTGCGCGTTTCACCCAAGATGCGAGTTTGCAACGGATCTCTGCATGCAGGAGGAGCCTCGGGCGATTTCAGTAGGCAGTTTCCGTATATCCGCATGTCATTTGAATGAGAAGGGAGAGATGCTGGCTTGAGCAGCTTGCTGGAACTTCGCAACATAAGCATGATTTTTGAGCAAAAATCGGGAATGCTTGGAAAACCGACCCCCATCCCCGCCATGACCGATGTCCAGTTATCTTTCGAGCCTGGAGAGATTCTGGCTCTTGTAGGGGAAAGTGGCTGCGGCAAGACAACGCTTGGCAAGGTCGTCACGGGTCTGCACAAGCCGTCCAAAGGGCAGCTTCTTTTTCAAGGAAAAGACGTATGGAATATGAATAAAGCGGAATTTTCCGAGTACCGTCAGAGCGTGCAGCTTGTCCAGCAGGATTCGTACGCGGCATTGAATCCGATGCGAACCATCTTCCAATCTCTATCCGATCCCATCCTTCAGCATAAATTCGTTCGCAGCCGCAAAGAGGCCTATGAGCGGGTTTGCGAGCTGCTGAATACGGTTGGATTGACGCCGCCTGAGCAGTACATCGAGAAGTATCCCCATCAAATGAGCGGCGGTCAAAGACAGCGGGTATTGCTTGCAAGAGCGATCTCCTTGAAACCGAAGCTCATCGTCGCGGACGAACCTGTGTCCATGATTGATGTCTCGTTACGAATGGCGATCCTGCGGTTAATGTCCACCCTTAATAAGAATCTCGGCATTGCCTTTATCTATATTACGCATGATTTGGCGACCGCACGCTATATTGCACAGCATGGCCGAATGGCCGTCATGTACTTGGGGAAGATCGTCGAGCAAGGAAGCGTGCATGATGTGCTTGCCGCTCCGCAGCATCCTTATCTGCAGGCGCTGTTATCCGCCGTTCCGGTGCCGAATCCAAGGATTGCGAAAGTGAAGAGGGAATTGCCGCTGAAAAGCTTGGATATGCCAAGTATTACGAATCCGCCATCCGGCTGCTCCTTTCATCCGAGATGCTTGTACGCAAGCCAAACATGCGAGCAAACAGCACCATCTCTGATGCCCTCCGGCAAGACGATTGTGTCATGTCATCATGTAGAGAAGGTGCCGAAATGGACCATAGCTACCGTAAAGTAATATTTAAGGTAAGTGTCTTTTTCATTGTACTGATCGTTTTCTTACTTTTTATTGTAAAAAAGGACTCCGCCGAATACGTTATTCTAGTCTTATCGCTCAGTGTTAATCTTTTGCTGTCCCTCGCCATCCTATTATTGGGATGGATGGATCGAAATCGCAGCTCTCAGAAGCGCTAGGGTGACGCGGAAGCTAATCTTTTTGAAAAGGTGTGAGACACAATGATAGAGCCAATGGACCGCATTTCCCCACTGAATAAAGAGCAAATCTCGTTTTTCGCCAAAAACGGCTATCTTCTTCTCCGTCAGGCCTGCAGCAACGATTTACTCGATATTTATAACCAGCATATATACAACCTTGCCAAGAATGAGATACCGGATCAACCGGATTCGGTGGAAAAAGCTACTTTCTCTTTCCGGGTTTTTAATCCCCATCTGAAGGACAGCTTCTCCTTGCAAATGCTGAAGCTTCCTATTATAAGAGGGGCATTGGCCCAATTGATGGGCGATGAAGCGGTTGGCGTGCAGAGCATGTACTTCTTCAAGGAACCCGGCTCAAAAGGTCAGGCAGCTCATCAAGACTATGAATATATCCATCATGAGCCGAACACCATGATTGCTACGTCCCTCGCGATGGAGAGTAATGATGAAGACAACGGATGCCTTCGCGTTATTCCAGGCAGTCACAAGCTGGGGCCTCTGCGCCATGGAAAGGTGAAAGATCTGTTGGAGCATGCGGATTGGACCACGGAAACGGAAGGCGTGGATTTGACGGCTGAAATACCCGTTGTGATGGAGAAAGGGGATCTTCTGTTCTTTCACAGTCTGCTTGTCCATTCCTCCACCCGTAACAAAACGAAGGACAGATTCCGCAGATCCTATGTTTGCCATTATATTCGGAATGATTCCAAGATTACACTTCGGGAAGATTTGAAGCGGATAATCGATCTGTTCTGAGGCAGACAATCATTTGAGAGACCCCTAAGGGTCTCTTTTTTCTTACGTTCCGAATTGAATCCAAACTCAGAGTTTAGAAGTCTTACGATCCCAATACATCACTAAGCCAGCATGTACGTGATGTTCTCCTTGAATGACTCTCATAAAATGACGTTTGGCTGCTTCCAAAGAACGCATCATTTGAAAGACAGGAATCAATTCCAGTTCAATTCCCGACAGAGTGATAACGGACTGGTACCCGTTCAGAAACCAGGATGACATGGACTCTTCATATCGCTCATCTTCCTGCAAAGCTAGCAAAAAGGAGGATAAATCATGTACTCTCGGCTCCCGGCGACTGCACTCGAAATCGATAATTCCGACTACTTTATCCTGGAGCGCTAATAGATTAGCGGGCGCATAATCACCGTGGCACGAAAGATGAGGTAATGAAAGATACGGTTCCTCGTTCAATTGCTTCCCGAGCTTGTTCATTCTAAACAATAGGTTCTCTACTGCATTCCAAAATTCAGGGTACTCGGATACCGATTGTTCATGAATACTGTTCCTTAACGCTTCCATGTCGACCCTATCGAAATTGAATGACTCAAATGTCGTCTTCCAAGGGAATTTGCCCTCATACCCTGCAACAGAGGCATGATACTCAGCTAAAGCCTTGCCAGCACTAAACACCAGCTGCTCATTACGCAGATCAAACTTAGAGTCAGCATCAATGAATGGAAATACACTTACATGTGTACCATTCGGCAGTGTATCCAGATAAAGAAGAGGAACAATCGTATTATTTTCTTCTGATGACCATTTCAAAATCATTTGTTCTGCTGCCAGTTGCTCTAACTGAATGGAATACTGCGGCACTCTAATTCTGTATTTGCCCCGGCTTGTTGTGAGTAAATAATTATCATTGCTAAATCCGCTCGACATTCTTGTAAGTGTATCGAGACTTCCTAAATGGATTTCTAATGATACCAGATCGGTTAGACATATTTCCATGGATGCCACCTGCACATTCCCCCACAAAATTATTATTGCCTATCAATCATCCTTCAGATTATATGACCACCTAAGTCGTCGTTTGGTTACGCTTCCCAATAGCGCTATAATCCCATTATTATAGATCAACACAGATGAAGTAGCGAATGGAATAGGTGTATACATCAGGGCTCAGAAGAAATTAACGTAATGAAGCTGCCCAAAAGACTTCTGTGATACTTTTCATGTAAACCGCCTCTTTTCAATATAATGGATCAATTATATCAAATAGATCTAAGTGTCTCTTGTACATAAATATCATAAATAAGCACCTTCCAAGCGAATGGAGATGCTTTAACTTTGTAATTAACACTAAAACTTAATCCAAATTGAGAGTATTATAAAATGGATCGTAACAATCATGCTTATAGCAAGCAGGAACTCGCCAATCATTTTACTGACGACTGCTCCAAAATCATTGATATGCCTTTTCGAAACCAATACTGTCGCTAACCAAAACGGTATTGAAGCTAAAAAGGGATAGTTGAAACCATCTGTACCATTTGAATATTTATCTAGTCCGATTATATTGAAGAGATAATGAGTTACAATAAAACCATTCCCAAATTTATAATTTATTAAAAACCCCGAAAGTAGAAAAATGATAGAAAGTGATCCATAACCAAACGGTTTTTTAATTGCCAAAATAGATCAACTCCTCCACAGAATGATATCCATATTGTACCATTAAGTCCTTTATGAGGATATAGATTCTGGAGGGCTGCCCTATCAAGCATGTCATTTAATTCAACTTCTTGTAATAGAAGACCGTTGCATCTAATTGGCCGTTTGCAGATTGTGCATAATCAGGAATTCGTCCTGCTTCAATGAAACCTAACGAAGTATACAGGTTATTCGAAGGATCACCATCCCTTGTATCGAGAACTAATAATGTTCTACCTTCGTCCCTTGCTCGCCTCTCCGCCTTTTGCATGAGTGAACGACCAATCCCTCTAAGTCGATAGTTTGGATGGGTCATTAATTTTGCGATTTCCACTCTATGTCCACCATTTTGCTTCATACATAGATGCAGCTGCACGCTCCCAACGATATGATTATCGATTTTGGCAATGAATAAAATCACTTCTGGGCTTAACACATCCTCCCAGTACATTGCAGCTTCAGATTGCTTCATTGGAGGTAGAAAGCCAATTGACGCACCATCTTCTACGACTTGCACCAACAGATCCGACAGCCCATTAATATGTTCTCCAATTGATCGTATCTGTTCAATAATCATATCACTAGCCATTAAAATCTCCTCCAAAACACGTTATAGTTTAATAGTAATAAACTAAATATAATTTGTATAACGAATTTAATTAATCATAATCATTAATATTTCAAATCAATCCGTTACGATGCACTTGATCGCCCTAATGTTACTAAACATTTCCTATTTGAGGACGAGATTATACTTGTTTCATTAGCGTTATGTATCAAGATGGGACTATTGAATCTTTTGATAAGAATGGAAATCGGGTAGCACCAAAATTGAAAGATAAGCCTGAGGCAAATAGTTTAATAGCCAAGGAACTTGTGACACGTATTAACAAATATATCGAAAAGGGACTTATTGTACCTCAAGAATATATTGATGCTCTTCCGCAAAAAGATTTGGATGCGATAAACAAGACTCACGGTTTAAAACTTAAAAAGTCAAAATAAGAGAACCAAAAATACTATTATTAGCCTTAGTTCAGTCCACTGTTCTAAGGTCTTTTTATTGGACAAGATTCTATATAAAATAATTACTTGGTCACTAACATCGTACCATTGAAAAATGCTTAAAAAAAGTCACTCATCTGAGTGACTTTTTCATTCAAAACGTGGTTAACCAATAAATTCTTGATCCCATTCTCCCGACTTGGCTGCTAAAGATGCTTTGCTAGCGATTATGTTCAAGCCATTCAAACTTGCCCAATATACACTTGGTGGGGGGGTGTTCGAACATAAGAGCTATTCTTTCACGGAACCGATCATCATGCCGGAAATAAAGTATTTTTGCAGGAACGGATAGACACACAGAATCGGCAAAGTCGCGATAAATACCTGCGCCGCTTTGATCGTCCGGTCGGACACACTGTTCATCAGCTTGGCGTATGCCTGCGTCATGACCTGTGTATTGGGCTTGACCATGATCGTCTGCAAATACGATTGCAATGGATAGTTTTTCTGGTCATTCATATAGATCAATCCGTCGAACCAGGCGTTCCAGTGTCCTACCGCGCTAAACACGGTTAACGTCGCCAGAATCGGCAAGGACAGCGCCAAGTAAAGCCGCATCAGAATTCTAAAATGCCCCGCCCCGTCCATAAAGGCCGACTCTTCGATTTCCTTAGGGATATTGCGAAAAAAGTTCGATAGCAGCAATACGTTAAATACCGATACCGCTCCCGGCAAAACAAGCGACCAGACGGAGTCGAGTATGCCCGTATATTTCACAATCATAAAGACGGGAATCAATCCGCCGGAAAATAACATTGTAATGACAAGGTACCATGCGAAGAATGGCTGATGCTTGAACGATTCTTTGCTTTTGGATAACGGGTAGGCCATCAGAGTCGTCAGCATCAAGCTGACTAACGTGCCTAACACGACCCTGATCACAGATACCCACATCGCGCGCCAGTATTCGGCCGCTTGCAGAATATAGTCGTACGACTTCCACGTAAAGTCTACCGGCCATAGCAATACTTCACCAGCCGTAACCGCGCTGCTCGCGCTTAACGAAACGGCAAGCACGTGAAGCATCGGGACGACGCAACTGAGAGAAAATAAAATAAAGAACAATCCGTTGATATTCGATAACACGCGACTCCCAAAGGAACTTCTCACCACGATGACCTCCTTCCCTAGAAAATGCGATGATCCGATATTTTACGAGCGATAAAATAAGAAGCCGAAATCAATATTAGACTAACTACGGATCTGAACAGTCCGATTGCCGAAGCCAACGAATATTGCGACTGTTGAAGCCCCATTCTGTATACCCAGGTATCGATAACATCCCCTGTCGAATACACGAGAGGGCTGTAAAGCATAATGACCTGCTCGAAGCCGGCGTTGAGAATATACCCAAGGCTCAGCGTCACCATGAGGATAATGGTCGACTTCATTCCCGGAATCGTAATATGGATAATCTGTTTGAATCGGCTGGCGCCGTCCATTACCGCCGCTTCGTACAACGTTGGATTGATCGCCGTAATGGCAGCAAGATATACGATCGTTCCAAATCCGGTAACCTGCCACAGTTCCGTTCCCACGAGCAAATAAGGGAACAAGGACGACTCCGAAAGAAAGACGATCGGATGTATGCCCAGTTTGCCGAGCAGCACGTTAATCAGGCCTTCCCGAGAGAGCATATCCCTCATGATTCCCCCCAGTATGACCCAAGACAAGAAGTACGGAAAATAGATAATCGTTTGTACCATCCGCTTGAACACTTTGGAAATAATCTCGTTCAGCAGGATCGCGATGAGAATGGCGGCAATCGTTTCGACAACGATTTTCATCGAGGCAATATATAGCGTATTAAGCACGACTTGTTTCACGTCGGGAATTAAAAATAGTCGATGAAAATTCGCCAGCCCGACCCATTCCGAACGAAAGAAGCCAAGCGTTGGCTCGAATCGTTGAAAGGCCATGACTACGCCGAACATCGGAAGATACGAATAGATGAAAATAACGACAACCGGCAGGATCAACATGATGTAGAGAGGGAGTTGCTTTCGCGGAATCGTGAACAATTTCATATCTTCGCCCCTATGAATCGTAATTAGCCTTGTTATAATACGGACTGCGGATGCGTTTCACATCCGCAGTCTGACTTATTTATTTGCTCTCGAACCATTTTTGGATGCTGTCTTTGTTTTTCGCTTCGAACCATTTGTTGATGCCCGAATAGACCGCGGATGCATACAAGCCATCATATTGTTTAAGGAACTCGTCGTACAGGCTAATATCGCCGCCTTTAACTACGTTCAGGAACATTACATCGTAAGCTTTTTTGATAATCGGAGCGTTGTCGAGCATTTCCTGAGTCGGCATTGCCGTATACTCATTCATTTGGAACGCTTTGTTCTGGATGTAGCTGTCAACAACCGCTAAGCTGCCTTTGTCCGTGTAGGACAAGTAGGCTGGGAAGCCCGCTTTATCATTCGAATCGGCATAAGCCTTCGCTTGGTTGAAGAAGAGTTTGTTCGCTTCCGACAATCCGTCGGCATTGCCTGTATTCATTGCATTGCTAACGGCTTTAAGGGCCTCGTAATTGAACGACGGATTGTAAATCGACATCGGGTATGCTAGGAAAATGCCGGCGTTATCGACTGGATCGGTGTTATATTTACCGAATTGCATCGTGTCCGGATTGTTGTTTAGGTCATGGAACAGATTTTGCATTTTCACGAGTGCTTCCGGATGCGCTACACCTTTTCTTGCAACGCTGATGCCAAGAACGGTAGCAGCCGTAACGGAAGATTTCGCTTTCTCTCCGTCGGCGGAAGGAATAGCCACCGGCAACCAATTTCTATTCGGATCTTTGTCTAATGTTAAATTGAGAGGCCACCATGCATCCCATAGACCGCCAAACACGATGCTGGATTGGCTGTTCACAAGCATTTCGTTGTATTTCGCATCATCGAACGTCGCGAAATCTGGATGGATGTACCCTTTTTGGTAGTAATCATGTAGTTTGAGCAACGCTTTGCGCGTGTTCTCCCTGTGCTCAGGACCGAACATGCCGTCTTCCAGCCCGCCCTTGCTGTCCATGACCCAAATATTCGGGTAGGAATGGAACATGTTAAAGAATGAGTCTCCTATTCCCCAAGAGGTCGAGCCAATATTGGCATCTGCAAGCGGGATCGGGTACTTGTCTCCGCCCGTGCCATCATAGTCGTTCTTCTTAAACGCTTCCAGTATTTTATCGAGCTCGTCGACCGTTTTCGGAATCGCTAAACCCGCCTTCTCGACATTGTCAGAGCGCATCCAGAGCATAAATCCGGAATCGTGATAGGTCTGACCGTTAGGGATTCCGTAAACTTTTCCGTTTTTCGTTACGCCCTCCAGCAAACCGGAATAATCGCCCGTAAGATACTTTTTAGTATACTTCGTGCCGTAGTCCGTCAAAGCTTGCGTAAGGTCCTCTAGTTGGCCAGCAGCGGCAAGCCGTTCGAACTGTGACGGGGATACATAGAAGAAATCGGGCAAATCGCCGCTCGCGATCGTCAAGTTCATCTTCTCTTCGGCCTGTCCGCCAGCCGATGTCCAATTAAACTTCATATTAATGCCGAGTTTCTCGGACCATGTGCGCGTGTAAATATTACTTTCAATCGTATCCCCGTTTTTCAGGTTGCTGGCCACCTCATTGGCTAGGTGTACGGTCGTTATCTCAATTGGAGGGTCAAATTTTCCGAAAGGATCTTTCACTGGATCCGCGTTCGGATCGAGCGCCTGCGGCTTCGATGATTCGGACGTTTTGGTAGCGTTTTCATTTCCGGAATCTTCATTACCTTTACTGCATGCAGCCATCGTTAAAGAAAGCGATAAACATAATGCAAGCGAAAGCGGCTTAACTATACTCTTCGACTTCATAAAGTTGCCCCCCTGTGCAAGCCTTTCCGACCCGCACTTCTTCTTTTTTGAAAACGCTTACGAACAGGCGAAGCATTTATCGACTGATCTTCGCTCAGCCCTTCTTTTAATTGCTATCGCCTTTACATGACTGCATTATAGTTCACGTTTTATTCTTGCGTATTGTATGAAAATAGCATCATTTGTAAAATTGTAAGAAAAATAAACCCCTTCACGTCGAGGGCACTGAAAAAGCCCTCACGCTACCCATATGACGTGCTTGAAGTTGAAATCGCCTACTATCCAAAACTTATCGCCGTGCTTGAAGCAGAAGGCGGAATTTGCGAGCTTCCAAAAATCAAAGAACCGCTCAATCTGTTGAAAGAAACGGTAAACAACTGCGGACGTTGATCGAAAAAAGCAAGGCAACCGGTATCAAAACGGTAATCGGAGACACCGCCTATTCGGAAAGAGATAATTTTAAGTACAGCAACGATAATGACATTGTATTGGTGGCTAAACTCAACACAGTAATTACACAAGGGAATCGCAAGAAGGAAGATAAATTCCTGTTTAATAAAGATGCCGGCATGTATGTGTGCAAAGCCAGCCATATGGCGGTCCGTAACGAACTCAAACACAGACACGGGTATGACGTAGCGTCATCTTCGGGTCTTGTTGGCATGGAGTTACAAGGCGCGAAGGCGATCTTTACCGTAAATCTAAAGAGAATATTGAAGCTGATGAAGTAAGAAGCCATTCAAGCCGACCTGCTTTGACAGCGAAAAGACGACCAATAACCCATAAATTGGGATATCAGTCGTCTTTTTGTTTCGTACCTTCTAGCTGCTCCGACAAAATCACAAGTTCTTCAGTGGCCTCTTCAAGTCAGGGGTTTATTGTTATTTTATCCATATTTACGAGAATTAGGATTGATCGAAATGCATATGCACGTAAGAATGTTGTTCGCGATACTCCTGCGGCGTCACCTTCTCGCTCTGTTTGAAAGCTTTGGAGAAATGCGCCCCGTCGTAAAACGCGCTTAATATCGCGATTTCGGTAATCGACACCGAGGTCGTTTCAAGCAAGCGTTTCGCGCCATCGATCCGAATAGAAAGGATGTACTTTCCGAGCGTCGATCCCGTCACCGATTTGAATATTTGGTTTAAGTACCGTTCGTTCAGCGAATGGCGGACGGCCAAGTCCGGCAACAGTATTTTGCCGCCGGCATCAAGCCTCTCGTGGATATCTTCAATGACGAGTTTCACGATTTGCTCTTGTTTGTTGCGGTATCCGGCGCTCTCCGTCTGGTCCATGTATATCTTCACGAATATATGTAGGAAATATTGTTTGGCCATGACCGATATTTGTCGATCCATGCGGAGCTCGGTGATCAGCGCGCGAAAGTCCGCTTGCAGCGTCGGCATCTGCAACGAGGTTGCCCAGAATTCCAATTGATCGAACAGCTGGCGCATCCGCTCGTTCAATTCCGGACGATCGAATTGGAACAACAAGTAATACAAGTCGAACGAACCATCGTCACAGTAACTATGTCGGACATTGTTCGGCACGAAGAGGAGATCACCTTGCCTGACGTTCAACGTGAGCTTGTCTTGAATGACCGTATTTTCTCCCCGCGTGTAGTAGTTCAACTCGAATCCGGCCCCCGCGCCATCCCAGCCTCTGTTTCTCCACAAACCGAATGAAGGAAAAGAAACCTGGTGCCATTCCCGATCGAACAATTCGATAAGCGCTTTCAAATGAGAAGCCGGATTATTCCGTTTCATCGGACTCCTCCCACATTTTTATTACAATAGAATCTCCACCACTCCCGATCAACCAAAGACGCCATTCTTCATTAGACCTGAAGAACTTATTTGCAACAGTGTCTCCACATCGGCAATCATGTAGATCTAATGAATCTCCCCAAGGGCCTTCCGGTCCTCTAGCTGTATACTCCCATTCAGCTTCATATGGCAGTCTTACTCCCGCCCAATCACAATATGCCACTGCATCTTCCCAAGAAGCCGAACTTAGAGGAAGATTCTCTGTTCCTACAACGGGTTTCCCATCATGCCAAGCACTGTTCAGTCGACTGTGAATCGTATTATCAACCGGTGCAGGGTGTCCAGTGTCTTGCATAAAAAGATAATTTTGTCCAATCGTTATTAAATCACGATAAACCCAAAACCCATTGATTTCAACTTCATGACAAAATAACTCCCCAACCCAATCCTTGCCTCCAACTTGAGCATTAAACCACTCTTCATGCCATTCATTCTTTGTCCAAAGTTGCCGAACTTCAAATTCATTGCTTCCCATCATGAATGTTCCAGATGGTACCCAAATAAGAGTTGCTCCATCTCTTGGATTACTATGAGTATTCAAACATTTTAACCTCCAATTCAGGTCAGTTTTTATAAGTACTTATTTAGTCGCAAAATTGTCTTTAGAAAAGTGATGAGAGCTGCACCCACGGCGAAATGGTTCGCGGACTCTTCAAAACTCGTTGCCAGGTTTGAACAAGAAACCAAGAAGGCTTCGAACGAATCTACATTGAGTTTGACAAAGAGGTAAACCGCTTTGCAAGCTTTATTTCTACTTTTTGACCAAGAGATCTCTCCATGACGATGTGGCCGGTTTATTCAAGCATAGATTCTCGCAATTACCAATAAATCTCATGATCTGCATAAGTCATGTAAGTCAACATGTATATCCAAAATATTTCACAATACTTCTGAGTTACCCTGCGCTATCAATATGCACCTGAGGTCAACTGCTCTTATGTCATCGAACTGATCGTTCTCAAAAACTCCGCACCCACACTCTCCGCCTTAAGACGGAGTCCGAAGCATGCTTAAGACGGTACTCTCATAAAATGGATACGGTTAAAATTATTGTAACAGATCAATCCCAACGGAACCCTTGTATCACAAAACTAAGCATATGCTTTCGAAGTGAGTTTTGCTTCACAAAACAAGCGTATGCTTTCTTCACAAAACTTAAGGAGGTTACATAATGCCCGTATTAGAGGTGCGCAATTTGCAAAAGAGCTTTGGATCAGTCAGCGCTGTAGCCGGTATTAGCTTCACCGTCGAGGCTGGAGAAGTGTTTACCATCATCGGTCCAAACGGCGCAGGAAAAACGACTACTCTTGAAATGATTGAGGGGCTGCAAAATCCTGATGCCGGCCAAATCGAGTTTGGCCCTTTAAATTGGACGAAAAACAGTGAACAAATTAAGGTGTCCATCGGCGTTCAGCCTCAATCTAGCGCTTTGTTCGATTTGCTGACGGTGGAAGAAAACTTAGATTTGTTCGCTACCTTTTACCCAAAGTCCCGGCCAGCAGCAGATGTGCTCGAAATGATTAATCTCACTGATCAGCGCAGCAAGCAGGTCAGGAAACTTTCCGGCGGACAGAAACAACGGCTTGCTATCGGACTCGCAATGATCAATGATCCTATGATTATTTTTCTCGATGAGCCTACAACAGGACTTGATCCACAAGCAAGACGGAATATATGGGACATCATCCTCAAGCTGAAGGAGCTTGGCAAAACAACCATCCTTACTACCCATTATATGGAGGAGGCCGAAAAGCTAAGTGACCGCGTATGTATTGTCGATCAAGGAAAAATCGTCACGTTAGATACGCCAGCTGCTCTTATTGATCGGCTCACGAATGAACGCGAGGTCAGACTTACCTTTGTTGACGGTGCTGATGCGGCTATTGAGACAGAGAAAGTTGCCATTCTCCATTCCGCAGTCGTCCGAACAAATCGTGAAGGAGCTTCTCTCCAGCTATGGACGACCCAGCCTGAAGAAACGTTATATGAGTTGTTCGGATTTACAAAAGACCGTGGTTTTCGCGTCGAGCAAATCTCTATTCGTGAAATGAGTCTGGAAGATGTATTCATTGCCTTCACCGGCAAGGAATGGAGGGATTAAATGAACAGCACCAAGCAATTTTCCAAAATGTTTAGCGCCCAAATCAAAATGATGTTTCGTGAAAAACAAGTATGGTTTTGGAACATCTTTTTTCCGATTATTTTAATGGTATTGTTTATGGTTATTTTTGGAGGAGGCTCATCCGATAGCTTTAAAGCTACGATTGCTGTTGTCGATTCGCAGCCGAATGCAAATTCGAGCATGCTGCTCGAACAGCTGCGCCAGATTCCTGTATTCGAGTTCAAAGAAGAGCAGCCTATCACCAAGGAAGCTGGCAACACGCTCATTGAGAAACAAGATATTGACGCGCTCATTATTTTACCTGAATCGGATAGCTCCACCACGATGCAGCTTGTTGTAAACAAAGCAAATGAGCAAGGCGCAACAACGCAAGCTATTGCCGGCATTTTGGACCAATTTATTCAGCAGACGAATTGGACTGTTGCCAACGCAACGCCAACATTCAGCTTAGCTAGAGAAAGTATTTCACAGGGCTCAGAAGATTTAAATTATGCAGACTTCCTGCTTACAGGCATGATCGGTTTAACCCTTGCGCAAGGCGGACTGTTCGGCATGGTCAGTCTTGTCGAGATGCGCAGGAAGGGACTCATGAAACGGCTTCGCATGACCCCTGCCAAAATGGGCCTTTACGGACTTGCAGGCGTAGTTGTAAAACTCATACTCGGAGTGTTTCAAATTGTTATCTTAACTTTGATTGGTGTATTCGGTTTTGGCGCGAATCTTCATATTAATGTATTCAGCTTGGTCATTGCTTTCTTTGCGGGTGCTTTAGTATTTAATGCGATGGGCTATTTATTCTCTTCATTCAGCAAATCCATAGAGGCTTATATGGGCATGTCCAACATTGCCAGCATGCTCATGATGTTTCTAAGTGGTGTGTTTATCCCACTCGAAGTTATGCCGAACTGGCTGCAGCCTGTTGCACAAATCTTGCCGCTCACTTACTTCGTAGAGGGCATGCGGGATGGTCTCATTTACAATTCAGGTATTATTTCAACCTCATTCTGGATCGGTATCGGTATTATGGTCATGTGGGGGGTCGTATCCTTCTTAATTGGCTTACAAGTGTACAAAACGAAATCGGCTATTGAAGCAGTCTAGTCGTAAATCATCAACCTAAAAATAGGGCTGTCACCAAAGTAGATCATCCTACTGAAGTGACAGCCCTATTTTACGATAACCGTATCTATACCTTACAAGCAGGGTGCTTCAATTGCGATTTCTCGATTTGAATCGTCGAATGTTCAATTTGGAACCTGTCAGCCAGATGTTGAATCGCCTCCTGAAGAATTACTTGGCAATCCTTCGCATCCTCAACAACAAGATGGCAGCTTAAGGCGTCTATTCCTGAAGTAATCGTCCAAATATGAAGATCGTGAACGTCTTTGACACCTTGAATGTCTAGCAGTGCTTCTTTAACCTGCTCAGCATTCACATGAGCTGGCGTCCCCTCCATTAGAATATGAACGGTTGATTTAATCACTCCCCATGCGCTTCGCAAAATAAGAAGGGCAACCACTACGCTAATGATCGGATCAGCGATATACCACGAGAATAAATACATCAGAATGCCGGCAACGATCGCGCCTACTGAACCAATGGCATCTCCGATGACATGCAGATACGCACTGCGAACATTTAGATTGTCCTTCACATCCGCCTTCCGCATAAGAAACCATGCACTTGCTACATTAGCCAGCAATCCAATGCCAGCTATAATCATCATCGAGCCACTCGCGACGGTCGGCGGTTCACCGAACCGCTTGATTGCCTCCGCAATGATAAACGCGGCGATAACGAACAGTGTAATGCCATTAAACAAGGCTGCCAATATTTCAAAACGATGAAATCCATAAGTGCGATTAGAAGAAGCTGGACGCACGGCAATCCACATTGCTGCCAAGCTTAACGCCAGTGCCGCTGTGTCGCTTAGCATATGCCCTGAATCAGACAATAGCGCCAACGAGTTGGTTACAAGTCCCCCTACAAACTCCAGAACCATAATACCTGCTGTAATAATAAGTGCGATCAGCAGTCCCGCTTTATTGTTCGGAGCATGAGAATGTCCATGATGACCATGACCATGCGAGTGACCATGGTGGTGACCGTGATGGCTGTGATTCCCATGAGAATGCTTAGGTGCGTTCTCTTCATGGTTATGGTTATGGTCGCATGCTCCATCTCCATGATCATGTTGATGGTTTTCCGCAATGGCTGCTGTTTTTAATGATTTCCCTAGTTTCTCGTCCTGTGATCCGTTCATAATTCTCTCCCCCAATCCATTCCAACAGACTTTATTAGTCTGCGTCTCAACCAACTATTTCATGAATGCAATCGAATTTCCATAACATATGAATACATGCTCATATGTTATTAAATTTATTATATGTAATTTATGCTAATGTTGCAACACCTTTTGCATACAAAAAAAGAGACGCATTTCTGCACCTCCATTTCTATCAGATAATCTATTCGGTTTCCATTTAGCTGCGCAGCGGCTCGACTGCTTCCACCAACTTTTCTTCCAGTTCTGCTGTGTAAGCAGCGCGCTGTTCATCACTCCACTTCAGACGATTCGCCATCGCGGCTATAACCTGTGTTTTCCATTGCTGTACATATCCGATTCGGAAAAACAGATCACCAGTCCGCCGAATAAAGAAATCTGTCGGCTTCACTGTCATTTCCGCCTCTATGGCGTAACGAAGCTGTACCGCTAGTATGAGCGGCAGCTCATATGATTCGGCCCAAGCGCCTGTGCTTTGCGCCAGAGAGAACAGCTGATCCACGTTTGAGCCGTAACGCTGCGCCAGAAAGGCTGACTCTTCCTTGTTAAAACCGTAATGCGCGCCCTCTGCCGTCTTTTTCTGAACAAATGGCTCAAAACCTTTTGACCCGCCTAAGTCTCCGCCCGACATCGTGATGGTCTTTGTTTCACTTTTGGTAAAATGATTGCCGCTGCCCTCTTGTCCGAGCAGCTCTACTACTTTATCTACCACGGTTTCAGCCATCTTGCGATAACCTGTCAGCTTACCCCCTGCAATCGAAATCAGTCCGGATTCCGATACAAAAATTTCATCACGACGCGATATTTCCGAAGGTGACTTCCCTTCTTGCTGAATCAGTGGACGAAGACCAGCCCAGCTTGATTCCACATCCGCTTCGACAAGCTTCAGATCCGGGAACATAAAGTTAACGGCTTTCAGTAAATAAGTGCGATCCTCCAGTGTCATAACGGGGTTAACGGTATTGCCCTTATAGTTGGTATCTGTCGTACCGAAATATGTTTTTCCAGCGCGTGGAATCGCAAACACCATGCGGCCATCCGGCGTATCGAAGTAGACCGCTTGACGCAAAGGGAAACGACTCTGGTCGAACACCACATGAACACCTTTCGTCAGACGGAGGGTTTTGCCCTTCTTCGATCCGTCAATTTCACGAATATCATCGACCCAAGGCCCGGTAGCATTAATGACTTTAGTCGCCTTCAGCTCGTATTCAGCGCCGCTAATCATATCTTTAACCAACGTACCTGTTATTTTACCGTCTTTGCCATAACGAAGCGTCTCTACCTTGGCATAGTTGACCGACAAAGCGCCGGTTTCTACCGCTTTCTTCATCACTTCTATCGTAAGCCGCGCGTCATCCGTACGGTATTCCACATAATATCCGCTGCCCTTTAGGCCATCCCGCTTCAAAAGCGGTTCCTTAAACAGCGTATCCTCTACGTTCAGCATCATGCGACGCTCTTTTCTTTTGACGCCAGCAAGAAAATCGTAAACGCGCAAACCAATTGATGTCGAGAACTTACCGAAGGTGCCGCCCTTATAAAGCGGAAGCAGCATCCATTCCGGTGTCGTGACATGCGGCCCGTTCTCGTATACGATAGCCCGCTCCTTGCCGACCTCTGCTACGACACCTATCTCTAACTGTTTCAAATAACGCAAACCGCCGTGAACCAGCTTAGTCGAACGACTCGATGTCCCCGCTGCAAAATCCTGCATCTCCACAAGGGCTACTTTCATTCCGCGCGCAGCAGCGTCAAGGGCGATACCCGCACCGGTAATTCCTCCGCCAATGACGAGTACATCCAGCTGTGATTGCTGCATTTGCTTCAGTACTTGCTCACGATTTTGGGCGGCAAATATTTCTTTATTATCATTTGTCATCATTATTTCCTCCCGATTCTCTATTTATTAGTGTTCTGCCATTTGCAGCTCACTACTCATGAATTAATTTAAACCAAGCAAAAACGCCTTCGGCGTCCTCTGGATGCTGAAGCAGCTTTGACGGAGAAATATAAGCCCTTTATAAGCTAACAAACTTATAAATTCTTATATTTAAACAAAAAAACCACTCAAACCGCTTCCCAATCCCTATAAAGGATGTGGAAGCGGTCTTCGTGGTTTCTCCTGATCTCCAACCGTTATTAACTTGCCATCAGTATAACATAATTATTGCGTGAAAGCCATGGCCGCTCTGACCGCACGATGCCAGCCGCTGTATAAATCAGCACGTTTCTCCTCTTCCATAGCTGGCTTAAATACTTTATCTACCTGTCTCAGATTTGCAAGTTCCTCGCGGTTTTCCCAGAAGCCCACCGCAAGTCCGGCCAAATAAGCGGCTCCAAGCGCCGTTGATTCATTTACAACTGGACGCTCCACCGGAACGCCGAGCAGATCACTTTGGAATTGCATCAGCATATTGTTGGCAACTGCTCCGCCGTCAACACAAAGCGACTCCAGCGGCAAACCAGATTCCTCCTCCATGACGGAGAGTACATCCTTTGTCTGATAAGCCAGCGACTCTAATACTGCACGGACAAAATGAGCCTTCGACGTTCCCCGCGTGAGTCCAAATACCGCACCTCTAACATCGCTATTCCAGTAGGGCGTACCGAGTCCAACGAATGCCGGCACGACATACACGCCGTCCGAGGATTCCACCTGCTCCGCAAGACCTTCCGTCTCGGAAGCGGATTCAATCAGCTCTAGACCATCTCTAAGCCACTGAATTGCCGCACCTGCGACAAACACACTGCCTTCCAGCGCATACTCCAGCTTGCCATCAACCTCCCACGCAATCGTTGTGAGCAGCCCCTTCTCGGAGACGATTGCTTTGGAGCCTGTATTCATTAACATGAAGCAGCCCGTACCATACGTATTTTTAGTATTTCCCTCTGCATAAGCATTTTGACCAAACAAGGCTGCTTGCTGATCACCAGCTGCACCAGCTACAGGGATTTTGCGTCCGACAATTTCATCAACAACATATCCGTATACTTCAGAAGAAGAGCGTACCTCCGGAAGCATGGCTTTAGGAATGTTCAAAATGTGCAGCAGCTCATCGTCCCAGCTCCGTTCATGAATATTGAACATTAGCGTTCTTGATGCATTCGAAACATCCGTTACATGTACCTGCCCACCGGTTAGATTCCATATGAGCCAAGTATCAATCGTGCCAAATAACAGCTCGCCTTTCTCAGCACGCTCGCGCGCGCCTTCAACATGCTCAAGAAGCCAGTTCACCTTTGTACCCGAAAAATAAGCATCAATAAGCAGTCCAGTCTTCTCATGAAACACTTGCCCATAACCGCTTTGCTTAAGCCCGTCGCTAATGCCCGCCGTTTGACGGGATTGCCATACGATCGCGTTATGAATCGGCTGCCCAGTCGTTTTGTCCCAGACAACTGTCGTTTCCCGTTGATTCGTAATTCCGATTCCAGCAATTTGCTCAGCAGTTATGCCCGTTTTGGCCAATAATTCTGCCATTACCTTCTTCGTTGACTGCCATATAAACATAGCATCTGCTTCTACCCATCCTGCATGCGGGTAATGCAGCGGAAGCTCTTCTCTCACCATATCTACAATCGTACCGCTGCGATCAACGAGCAATGCGCGCGTGCTGGTCGTGCCTTGATCTAGCGATAACATATAGGTCTCCACTTAAACCCCTCCTTCACTTTTCAGCTTCAGCCTACTTCACTGACTTCCACAGATCTTTCCGTGATGTCGTTATCGCCGAAGCTCCCGCTTCAAGCGCCTGACTGACATGCTCAACCGTTCGGATTAGCCCTCCCGCTATGATCGGAATGCCGCTCCTCTGCTTCACTTCACTTATAATATCCGGTATAACACCCGGCAGCACCTCAATGAAATCAGGACGGTTTTTGTCCAGTACCGTGTAGCTTCTCTCCAGTGCATCCGAATCAATAAGAAACAACCGCTGAATCGCAATCAATCCATTCTGCTTCGTACGACCGATAACGCTGGAGCGCGTCGAGATAATACCTGCGGGTCGAATCGACTGACATAGAAACTCTGCCGCGTATTCATCGTTTTTCAAGCCATCGATCAGGTCGGCATGCAGCAGCACCTTTTTGTTATGCTGGCTCGCCAGATCAACGATATGTTTTAACTGTCCCAAATGTCCTCCAAGCAGCACCATGTATGAAAAAGGAGAGGCAAGCACCGCCTCCACATCCTTCAGCTTATGCACTGCCGGCAATACGTTTTGCCCGTTTAGCAACATTGACATATTGGCCACCTCCGCTCGAGTGCTGCGATTGTTATTTCACAGGTGCTGATTTAGCGCTTCACTAATTTAATGCTGCTCTCACGCTCTTGCAGCCTTGTCGGCAGTACAATCTTCTTTGCAATATCCCGCTTCGAAGTCATACGATCTGCGAGCAGCTCAACTGCCGTCTCGCCCATATACTCCATATGCACCTTTACCGTCGTGAGAGGCGGCTGTAAAAAGGCAGAAATAGCGATGTCGTTGTAGCCGACAATTGAAATATCTTCTGGAACCCGAAGTTTCGCTTCATGCAGCGCTCGGAGCGCACCGACTGCCATGGAATCATTTTCGATAAAAAATGCCGTTGGCAGCTTGTTCTCGTCTATCGCTTGCTTCATTAGCTTATAGCCGTCCTCGGAATACAAATGTTCCCCCGTATAAACGAGTTCCGCATCAAACAGCCCTTTAGCAGTCATTCGTTCTATAAATACATGCTCACGTTCATCACGCACACGCTTATTATTTACGAAGTTATGCCCGCCAATATAACCGATTTCTGTATGGCCGAGGCGAATGAGGTAATCGATCACTTCTGAAACCGACTTTCCTATATCAATAACAACGGAATCGTACCGATTGTCATCTGGAGACGAATCAACAAATACGATAGGGTCTAAACCCTGAGGAAAACGATCCAGATCCTCTTTCTCGAAGCGCCCGATCGCAATCATGCCATCGAATGACTCACAAGGCCAATCTATTCCATCCGAATGAACTTGCATAAACAATTTTACCAAATCCATATTTCGATGGAAGCACTCGCGCTCAATACCAAGCCGAATAGCCAAATAATATGGATCAAGCATTTCCTCCTGATCGGAATACCAGTTCACGAGTCCAATGCGATAACGCTCTTTAAGCCCGGTGCCATTGCGCTGACGCAGCGTCTTATAGTTCAATTGCTGTGCAATTTCAAATATACGTTTACGAGTTTCGTCCGCAACCGATATGCCTGGATCATAATTCAGTACCCGCGACACGGTGGCAATCGAAACTTTTGCTTGCTGTGCTATATCTTTAATTGTAGCCATACTACCGTTCCTTCCTGCTAGCCCGTGGCGATAAGTAAAATTATACTTCAATTTTACTAAAAATCAATAAAATTAACATCGATAAAACAAAAGCTACCCTTATGGTTATTAACCATGAAGAGTAGCTTTGTTGGATATATTATTCATGCTTCAAATGCTGAAGCGTAAGCATAAAAATTTGTTCTACATGATCGTCGTCCAGCGAATAGAAGACGGTTTTCCCGACTTTCCTGCGCTTGACGATACGCATGTTTCGCAGCAGCCGCAGCTGATGAGAGACTGCCGATTGCCCCATCGAGAGCACCTCAGTCAAATCATGAACGCAAAGCTCAGACTGCACCAGAGCATGGATAATCTTCACTCGCGTTGGATCACCAAGCGCCTTGAACAGATCAGCCAGCTGAGCAGCTGTTGTGTCTGCAATCATTTTGCTTCTAACACTCTCTATGTTTACCTCCGAGCCTGCGCACGAATCATCGCATGCTGCGACAACTTGATTATCCATCATCATCCCACCAACTCTATTCATCTAAAACACATTATAACATGTTTCAGTTGATGGGGTGAATCTGAAATACCCGCTTGCAGCATGCATGCACATATCTACCAAGCAAATCGATAGCTGCCAGACCCTGCTTGTATCGTAACGCCTGCTTCGGTTCCAGCTACCGATGTTATCCCCTCAGTACCGATTAACGACTCACCGCTCTCGGTCACCTTCGTCCCAGCAGCCGCACCCGGCAAACGAATCTCCGCAGAAGCATTCGGAGGAATCGTTACATCGAGCGTGAAGAGTCCCTCTTCCGATTTGGACCATTTTGAGCTTACCGCGCCATATAACGTCTCTATTTTCCCTTCCGCCCAAGTCAGCCCTTCGCCTGGAAGCGGTGCGACGACGATTCGCTTATACCCAGGAGCATCCTCCACCGTTTGAATCCCAGCTACCGTCCGGTACATCCAGTCGCCAATTGCTCCATAGGCATAATGGTTAAATGAGTTCATATTCTTGGCCCAGAAGCTTCCGTCTTCCTTAATGCCGTCCCAATGTTCCCAAATCGTCGTAGCGCCTTTGGTCACGGGATACAGCCATGATGGATAGGTTTGCTGGAGAAGCAGCTTATACGCCACATCGTTTTTGCCAAAAGCACTAAGTACATGGTTCAAATAGGGGGTCCCGACAAAACCTGTCGTTAGGTGATCTTTACTTTGCTCAATCAGCTCAGTCAGCTTGGCAATAGCCCGCTTCTCTGCCGCATCATCCAGCAGACCAAACATCAAGGCAAGCACTTGGGCCGTTTGCGTCGGAACAGCCAACCGTCCAGCTGCCGTTACAAACTCATCTCTAAGCGCCGTTATAATATTTTCGTACAGTCCCGAATATTTCTCAGCATCCGCATCCTTGTTGAGCACGACTGCCGTCTTCTGAACGATGGATACCGAATAGGCATAAAAGGCGGTCGCGATAAAATCACGATCCGTTGCCCCTACATAATCGCCCGACTTGGCATCGAGCCCGAGCCAGTCTCCGAAGTGAAAGCCTGTATTCCATAAAAACTCGTTTTCCCCTTGACGCTGAATATACGATACCCACGCCTGCATGCTGTCATATTGCTCTTCTAATATCCGTTTGTCTCCGTAACAAATATATAACGTCCAAGGACAAATTACTGCCGCATCCCCCCATGCTGCCGAGGACATATCATTCTCGCCCAGCACTTGTGGAACCACGAACGGAACACCGCCGTCCTCTGCTTGATCAGACTCAACATCCCGCAGCCATTTCGTAAAAAAGGGAGCTACGTTTGTTAAGTAGGAAGCCGTCTGAATGAACATTTGCGCATCCCCTGTCCAGCCGAGTCGCTCATCCCGCTGCGGACAGTCCGTCGGCACATCGAGGAAATTACCCTTTAAACCCCATTTGATATTGTGCTGAAGTTGATTCACAAGCGGTTCAGAGCATTGAAACTCACCGGTTTCCTCCATATCCGAATGCAGCACGACACCTGTAAAATCTTCAAGCTCTATGTTCTCAGGAAATCCAATCAGCTGCACATAGCGAAAGCCCTGAAAAGTAAAGCGCGGCTCATACGTTTCGGTCTCTCCGCCCTTCAGAACATATCGAATCAATTGTTTCGCCGCACGTAAGTTTTCCGTGTAGAAATTGCCTTCCTGATCAAGTACCTCTGCATGCAGCAGCGTTACTTCGGAACCCGACGCTCCCTTTACTGCAAACTGTACCCAGCCGACCATATTTTGGCCAAAATCAAGCACCGTTTCCCCTTTTGGTGTCGTGATCACAGCAATCGGCTTTATTCGTTCCTGCTTGCGAACAGGCTCATTCACCTGCGGTCTCAGCATATGCTTCTCATGCTGAATCACCTCGACCGTCTGCCACTCCTTCGCACTGTCATCATAAGCTGCTGTACTCCAGCCCTCTCGTTCGAGGCGCGCATCATACGTTTCTCCATGATAAATCTCCGAAAATTGAATCGGACTAACAGAGGCCTTCCACTTATCATCGGACATGATGATCTCTTCTCGTCCATCCTCATAAACAATACGCATTTGCAGCAGCAACGCCAGACGATCACCGTATACGCAGCGCTGATTGCTCCATGCCAAATTTCCTTTATACCAGCCGTTACCAAGGCAAGCGCCAATCGCATTTTTGCCCTGTTTCAGCAATGCCGTCACATCATAAGTTTGCGTCTGCAGCGTATGATTGTAGCTCGTCCAGCCCGGTGTAAAATAACTGTCGCCAACTCGCTGGCCATTCAGCTCAAGCTCGTATATTCCTAGCGCAGTCGCATACAGACGTGCCTCCTTCACTTTGCCATTAAGCTCAAAGCTTCTCCTGATTAGCGGACTAGGCTCAGCCTCAATTGGCAGCATCTCCAGCGGCGCAGCGATCCAGTTGCCAAGCCACTCCTCTGGACTAAGCAGTCCCATTTCCCAGAAGGCTGATGCTGACCAAGCCGTTTCATCGCCCTTTTGATTCCAAGCCCGAACACGATAATAATAACGCTTACAGGATTCAGCGACAAAAGAGTCCAGCTCAACATGTGCCGACTGCTCGCTATTCACGCGTCCTGATTGCCAAAGTAGAGATACAAAGTCCGATTCTGCTGCAATCTCAATCTCGTAAGCCGATTGAATGACCGCCCGCTCATCTGAAAGTAATTTCCATCCTACACGAGGTTTTGTCACTCCAATTCCAATCGGGTTTTGCTGATATTCACAGTGTACTTCGCTAATTTCGAACACATGTATTCCTCCTTAGGTCGTTTAAACCGATAATTGCCCTAGCTAAATGTAGAGTTGGCGTCCTTTTTTTGAGTGTTCGCCTTCCTTGCCACAGCGCTTTACACTATAATTATAAAAAAGCACGTTTGAAAAGTGGTAGGTAAAATGGACAATATCATGCGGCAATCCGGACATTTTTATAAAATGTAGAACTATTCGCTGGGAGAGCTCACGATGAATCATCCCGTAGAAACATTCCGTGGAGAGTATTTTTTTCAAAACAACCAGCTGCTTTATGTTAATCGTGCTAGCGAAAGCATCACGAGTCCCTATCATGATCATGATTTTCTCGAATGCGTATATATTGCAGAAGGCGCCGGCTATCATCATATCGGAGATCAAGTGCATAAGGTGCGGAAAGGACAGGTTTTTTTCATCCCAATCGGCATTTCACATGTGTTTCGTCCGATTTCCTCCGACAAAGCGCGCAACCCGTTGAGCGTATTCAACTGCGTCTTTTCTCCGCTATTGCTGCATAAGCTTAGTGCATTCGCATCCGATTATCGCAGCGTGCAGTTTATTAATGATATGGAAAGCGGACATTTTCCCTATTATTCTTGTATGGATACGAATAGTCAGTTTGAGAAGCTGTTTCTATCCATGCATAGAGAATTTGAACTGCAACAGAGCGGCTCGTCCGATTACTTGCATACGCTGCTGCTCCAGCTGATCATCGCACTACAACGCTCTGTTGCTAACGCCTCCCCAGCCAAGGCTCGGGCTCCGCAGCAACCAGAATTTATAAAGCTGTTAAACGAGCTCGATCAGCGTTTCCAGCAGGAGCTGACCCTTGCCAAACTGGCCGAGACAAGCGGCTGGAGCGAGCGGCATCTGCAACGGCTCTTTCAGCAATATACAAAGCAAAGCTTTCACCGCTACCTGCAAAATTTGCGCATCCAAAAAAGCCAAGAGCTGCTTCGCGGCTCTCAGCTCAAAATCAGTACGATTGCCGAAATGGTCGGCTATCGAGATATTCATTCTTTTAACACATTGTTCAAAAGGTGCACCGGCATGACGCCAAGCGTCTATCGGAGAGGATAAATCGGCTGGTATGCCCTGGCAGACAGGAGGTTCAATGCCGTCATGTTTACTTTAAAAGAAAAGCTCTACTTGCTTCAGCTGCTCAAGCAACAAAAACGGAAACGTTTATTTGGCCTTGGCAAAAAAGACCCGGTGCATGATCAGCTGGTAGAGAAGCTAGAGCAAATGGTTCGAAACGAGCAGGTTAACCGGGAACAACTATAATAGACTGCCATACTTCATGCATACGCATAGTCAGTCACAGGAGGAATTATGACAGGAAAGACCCATCTTGCAATCGGAGCAGCTGTTGGTGCAGCCGCTTCTGTTTATTATCCCTTTACTATCGAGCATGCCGCTCTGTACATTGCAGTAGCAGGATTTTCTGCGTTAAGCGCCGATCTTGACGGACCGAGCATGCTCAGTACTAAGCTCAGCAAGCTATCAAAGCTCATTCGCGAGCTTACGCTTTGGTCTGGATGCCTGCTTGCCGGAATCGTAGCCTATTATTTTTTCACAGATCAATCTCCATCACCGGTGTACATAGGCGTCGCAGCCGCTATTTTCCTGCTAGGCCTTGTCGCTAAACAAGGCGTTATCCGAAATGTTCTCGCCAGCGTAGTTGGCTGTATGGTCATGTACGCAGGCTACTACTATCAGATGAATTGGCTCATCGGCTTTGGGCTGTTTTCTGCTTGGGTGCCTTGGCTGAAACACCGCGGCATGACGCATACAATATGGGCCGTTCCGATTTGGGGATATATCGGCCTTGGACTCGAAAACCAGCTCCAAGTCGAGGGTATCGCGATCGTCGCCATGCTCGGTTATTTATCTCATCTCGTAGCAGACACGCTTACGCCAAGCGGCGTTAAGTGGCTTTATCCGCTAACGAAAAAATCATTTAAAATGAAGTTATAGACTCTTGTATAGACTAATCCGGTCAAAATAAAAGCGGCAAGCCTTGGACGAGTAAATCGTCCGAGACTGCCGCTTTTTTATTTAGCCCAATACCTTCTTGATTAGGATCTGATTTTTAAATAATCATCTACTTGTCTTGTTTTACTTGCTCCATAAACGCCCGGAAGTTCTCAGCAATTTCTTTTGATTTGGTATGGTGCAAATAATGACCTCCTTCAAATGTCATCACTTTACCATGCACAGAATCTTTTATTTGCCCTTCATGCAGCGGTATCCATCCTTTTACGCCTGTATTATTCGCTTGAATAAAGAAAATAAGGGGAAGTTCTTTTGGGAATGATAAACTTCTAGCTGCAACAAAATTAGGATAAAGATTTTCCAATTCATTCAAGCTGGTGTTATTAAACATGTTTTTGTTCGAAAGCATAATCATTTGTTTTTTTGTTTCATCATCATATGGCAGCCCAGCATACGGGTCCTTGCCAAACTTCATCATCAATCTTCCAAAACCTGATTGTTTGAGCAGTTTAAAGTTTCCTAATGGCAATTTAGCATCCATACCGCCTTGCGTTGGAACACTGGTATCGATCCCGACAAATGCACTCACTTCGTTTGGATATTTGTTCACATAATCGAGTCCGTAAATGCCTGTAATGGAGTGACCCATTAGAATAAAACGGTCAATATTAAGGCTCTGCAGCGCTTCATGAATTTCACTTACAATATTATCTGTGGTTCGTTCTTTGTTGGTTCTATCACTTAATCCATAACCAAAAGGCTCAACCACGACAACTTTGTAAAATGGTGACAGCTCATCAATTAACGGCTTAAAATCAAGCACTGGTGTCGCTGTTCCTTGACCAGGCAAGAGTACGATTGTTTCTTCTCCTTGTCCCTGTATCAAAACATTCATATTTTTCCCATCTACCTTTACAGACTGACCATAAGGTTTTATTTTTCCTTCCTCTGATTTGCTGCTGATCTTATTAACGACAAAAACCGTAGCAACAAAAAGGACGATTGCTATAACTAATACTGCTAATACTTTAAGTAAAATGAACAATATTTTTTTCATTTTACTAACTGGTTGTTTTCCTGTTGCTGTGTTCAAGTCCATTTTCTTTACCTCTCGTATGTTCACTTACATCTTCTCCTATCATTATCTCTATATTGGGCTTCCTTAACGGGCCGCTAAAGAAAGCTTATACGACGAAGATGTACTCCGCGTGACGTCAATATGAACTGAATATGAACAGCAAAAAAAAGCTGCAGCATCACATGCAAAGAGTTTGCACAGATTTCCGCAGCATAGAGTATGTATACGAGCTAAGTCGACTTCTAATACAGTATAAATCAAATTACTCTGTCGGTGTTATGATTGGCAAGGTGACAATGAAGGTCGTTCCTCGGCCGGGCTCACTTTCCACTCGGATGTCACCTTGATGAAGCGATACAATCTGTTTAACGATGGCAAGTCCCATACCGCTGCCTTCATATTTACGGCTGTGGGAGCGATCTGCCTTAAAAAAACGCTCGAAGATACGCTTCTGATCCTCTAGCGCAATGCCTATGCCGCTGTCGGATATTCGGACGGTCACGTTTTTGATATCTTGTTTGATACTCACTTCAATGATGCCGCCATCCTTGGAAAATTTGATGCTATTGCCGAGTATATTGGTCCATACCTGATTTAACAGGTCATGATCAGCCGAAAGAATAACGGTAGGCAATTGGAGCTCGAATCGGATATTGCGTGTCGACCACTGCGGCTGAATCGCGACGATAATTCGTCTTATCTGTTCATCAAGTCTAAGCGCGGTCGGCCGCATCTGTTGTGACTGTGATTCAAGCAAACTCAACTTTAGCAGACTATCACTCATCTTGGACATCCGTTCGGCTTCAGCGATGATAATATCTAGGTAGCGATTTCGATCGTTATCTGCAATATTTACTTGCTTGAGCGCTATAGCATAGCCGGATATCGAGGTGAGCGGCGACTGAACTTCGTGCGAGACGTTCGTTACGAATTCTCTGCGCATCTGCTCCAATTGCTGCAGGTCATGCATCATTTCTTCGAAGCTTCGAGCTAGCGTCCCCAGCTCACCTGTTTGCTTAATATTCAGCTCGACATTGAAATCTCCAGATGCTATCCGCCTAGTCGCTTTTGTTAGCTTCTTAATTGGTCTTATTAGAAATATGGAGGCAATTAAAATAAATAAGCTTCCTGTAACCAAAGCATAAGCCACAAAAGATAATCCCCATTTGAATATAGTAGAGGCAGATGGTGGGGAGAGTGCTTCCACAAACATCGCTTTCATGCCCATGTCTGTTTTGAGCGGCAATCCTATGAAAGTAACAGTAACCCCCTTCATACGAACCTGAACCATTTCTCCATCTAGTACCTTCAATACGTGTTCCTCCGCTATAGCAGCAGGCTTATGTCCGTGCAGCGCTCCGAAAGACTGGACCCGATCCATCGTTTCATAAATTCGAACATGATAGGAATTGAGCTGCTTCATTCCACTTACGAGTTTGTCCGCTTCACGTGAGGGGATGGCCTCATAAATTCGGGTAATATCCTGTCCAAAATTACGCATCAAAATTTGCGAGTTTTCACTCAATTTCTCTTGAAATGCCCATGTTGCCACAAAAAAAGCAATGATCGTGCCCCCGATCACGGATACTAGAAAGATTAACACTACGCGTGTATATAAAGATTTAATCATTCGTGCACCTCAAGCCGGTAGCCAAGTCCGCGCACCGTCTCGATATGAAAATCGGTTGTCGTCGCGAATCGTTCGCGCAGGCGTTTAACATGTACGTCTATCGTTCGATCATCGCCTGCGTAATCGATCCCCCAAATTTGATCGATCAACTGCTCACGCGTATAGATTTGGCCAGGTGTTCCAGCGAGCTTATATAGGAGTTCAAACTCCTTGAGCGGCAACGCAAGTGATTCCGTTCCTCTCATTACCTTATAGGTCTGCCGGTCAAGAATGATGTTGCCGAGCTGTATCGTCTGCGTAGAGCCAATTCGGTATCTTTTCAGCAGAGCCCCAACACGAGCCGTCAGCTCCAGTGGATCAAAAGGCTTCGTCAAATAATCATCCGTCCCGAGCTGGAAACCTTTCACTTTCTCCCATGTCTCGCCTCTTGCAGTCAGCATAAGTAACGGAAGATCAGGATTGCTTCTTCGGAGCTCCTTGCATAACGTCCAACCATCCATAATCGGCATCATAATATCGAGTACGACAAGATCAATATGCATCGAGGCATAGACGGCTAGTGCTTCCTTGCCGTCTCCCGCTTCGGCTGTTTCGAATCCATCGTTGCGTAGAAATAAACAAACGAGTTCGCGAATGTTCGCATCGTCGTCAGCAACCAGTATAGTAGGCATTCGTTCCCTCTTTCCCTGTTCTGCATCCCATATAATAGTAATCATTATACTATAAATCGATTTGAATCATAAACTAACGTGGATAAACACAACAGAATACAAAAGGCAGCTGACCATTTAGGTGAGCTGCCTTTTTTGCTTTTATATCCTTTTATATCAGGTACCGCAAAAGGTTTGGTAAGGACAGGTTGATACCGCAGGAAGTGTGTAATGTTCAGGCCGATCGCGGGAGTGGTCGTAAGGGCTCGAAAGAATATCAAGAAGCTGCTTCATCACACTGTTGTCTCCTTGTTTCACCGAGGCTTCTAGTGCCTCTTCTACTCGAAGGTTGCGCGGGATTACCGCGGGATTACTGCTGCCCATCAACTGATGAGACAAGGCTTTCGATTCCGGCTGCCTGCCGAGTCTCTCCTGCCACAGCTCATACCATTGTGCAAACCCCTCGCTGCCAAAAAGGATCGTATCTTCAGGCTTATCAAAAGTTAACGCGCAGAACGTATTGGTGTAGTCTGCTCGTTGCTCTTGCATCATGCGAAGCAGATCTGTAATTAAGGCTTCATCTTCTGCTTCTTCTTTAAAAATTCCGAGCTTTGCTCTCATTCCTGCAAGCCAGTTATGGTGGTACAACTCTGCAAAACCTGATAACGCATCCTCTGCCAGTTTGACAGCCTGCTCTTCGTTGTCATGCAGCAGCGGCAACAGAGTTTCAGCAAATCTCGCAAGATTCCACGCCGCTATTCGCGGTTGATTGCCATATGCATAACGGCCATGAACGTCAATGGAACTGAATACCGTTTCTGGATCATACGCATCCATAAAGGCACAAGGACCATAATCAATCGTCTCTCCGCTTATGGCCATGTTGTCGGTGTTCATCACCCCGTGAATAAAACCAACGAGCTGCCATTTGGCAATCAGCTCTGCCTGACGCTTAATCACTTCTTGAAGCAGGCGAAGATAGCGGTTCTCGTCATCACCCACCTCTGGGTAATGTCTTTGCAATGTGTAATCAGCAAGCTCTCTGAGCTCTTCAGCCGTACCCCATTGAGCGACGTATTGAAAGGTGCCGACGCGCAGATGGCTGGAAGCCACACGAGTCAGTATTGCACCTGGCAGCTCCGTTTCGCGGTATACAGGCTCACCGGTTGTGACCACCGCAAGGCTGCGAGTTGTCGCAATACCAAGCGCGTGCATAGCCTCACTGATGATATATTCACGCAGCATCGGTCCAAGTGACGCCCGACCATCGCCTCCGCGGGAGTATGGCGTTCTGCCGGAGCCTTTTAGCTGAATATCAAACCTCTCACCTGTGGGTGTGATCTGTTCGCCCAGCAATAGGGCACGGCCATCCCCTAATCTGTTAAAATGACCGAATTGATGCCCTGCGTAAGCTTGAGCAAGCGGCAAAGCGCCTTCGGGAATCTCGTTGCCAGCAAGCATAGCTGCACCATCATCGCTTAGCAGCGCTTGAACATTTAATCCCAGAGATATCGCCAGTGGTTCATTTAAGACATTCAACTGCGGTGAGTGCACAGGAGGTGGGCTCATTCTTGTAAAAAAGGATTGCGGCAGACGAGCATAACTGTTGTCAAAGTTCCATCCTGTTTCGTTTAATTCTGTTTCCTCAGTCATCGTAGCTCCTTTATTCTTAAGTCATTTATCTTCTTTATTGCATGATCATCTAACAGTAACAGTAAAAATAAACATAATTCCCATTTCTCACATAGATGGTTCCCATTTATGTGCAAAGCAATTCGGAATATAGATTGATTATAACACCATTTTCCCCATCGCTTCCCCTCTTTGAACCTGAGCATCGGTAGAGTACATGCTTGTCGACAGTATGACTGGTCAAATGCTGAGAATAGCAGACTTTGAAATAGGAAAATGATTTCATACCAATTGAGCGCAATGCTGAATCTTCAATCTAAGTACTTCTCGGGATAGAGCAACCGCTGCAGCCTCAAAAGAATCGCCGCCGCTTGCTCTCGGATCAGCGTCTGCTGCGGATTGAACTTGCCGTCACTGCCGATCATCACCTTATACTCGTTGACGGCTTGGATAGCGTAGAGACTCGTCGAGGATAGACCCTTAATGTCAACGAACGCCATTCGAGACTCGCTGCCAAAGGTCGCTAAACGACCAGCATTTGCGGACATGATCGCTGCCTCTTCGCGGGTAATCGTACGCTCTGGCTCGAACCGACCTGATGTACGGTCAGTAAGGCCGAGCTTTGCAGCTCTTGCTATCTCGTCGCTGTACCATTTCCCCACAGGAACATCATTGAAGGGAGGGCTGCCAACAGGCTGATCCGTGACGCCGTGTACCAAGCGGAGCAGCATGGCTACGAATTCAGCGCGAGACAACGTCTTTTTCGGAGCCAGCACATTATCTTTCACGCTTACGCCCTGGATGTAGCCTTCATAAAGTGCATGCGCCATATTTTCACTTGCCCACTCGGCAACTTGATTAGCATCCTTAAAGTCAGCCAACGAAGGAGCAGAGACCGATAAATAGAAAATACTTTTGGCCACAGCAGGCGCAGCATCATTCCGATACCCAGTAAGAGTGACGACATGCACGCCGGAGGGCATTCCCGCAAAAGCCACTTTCCCTTTCGCATCGGTCACCTTCGTCTTCCCACCTACTGTCACCGTTATATTCGGTGCCGGCAGTTGACCCGATTTACGATTCGCTTTCTTAACGAACAGCTCGAAAGGCGAATTTGCTGAAGGCCGTCCCTCTGTTAGTTGGCCGTTCGCATTTGAGCCATTAACAACGACCAAGTCGATAACCTCGGTTGTATCCGAACCATAATAGAGAAGCAATCGACTTCTATCACTAAGAACATTCCCGCTGCTAGCGTTTTCTGGGAACATCCAACTGCCATATCTACTGTACTCAGCGAACATCCAACCATTCTTTCCGCCGTATTGCAGAGCGTCGATGCCTTTAATCGAGGTGATTACCTTCTCCCCGGAAGAAGCTGTCTTCGTTTCGTAAGCAATTCCTTCTTGCTTAAGGAAAGCAAGAGCCGTATCTATCGCCTTACCGCCACTTGGAACGCGTCCTTGTGCGATTGTGCCTTTAGGCCCCTCGATCTGAATAATCGCGCTGCCCGCGGCCAAATTCAAATCGTCGATCAGCCGTTCTTTACCGTTCACATACAGCTTATAAGCGGTCAACGCCAAATAAGCGTGAAGCGTCGCCGTCATATCCAAAACGCCATCGCTGCGCTCCGAGAATCCACCTTCATCCAATCGACGAGACATCAGAAAATCGAGCGGCTGAGCGCCTCCCTGCAGCGCGAACGCAGCAGCGTCCATTCGTTGCGATGACAGAGCAATGATAACCTGAGCTGTCGCTGCTGTGCTGAAGTCGAAGCCACCATCGACCGACTGTTGCGTACGCAGCCACTCCAGTGCTTGCTGCTCTGACTCCGTCAGCTCCCGATCTAGCGTTCTCGACATGAGTGACAATCCTGTCAACGCTATGGCTGTCGCCATGGTACTCCCCTTCCCGTTGTCGGACTCGGACCAGCTTCCATCTTTCAACTGCTGATTCATGATGATGTGAGAAAATGCACCAGGATACCAGAAAGGGATTGTATTAGGAGAGTAAGGAGTGGAACTATTCGCCACTACATAAGCGGGTACGAGTTCATATATCCCCATCTTCTCTAGGTCAGGATTGTTCAAAACTGCTGAGAAAAAATCAAGACCAGCGATATTGTTAATGTTGCTGCCGCCAGCAGCAGCATAAGCGATCACCGTTCTTGTCATATCTATATACTTATCAAATCTTCCGCCATTGTTTAATATGACATCCGCTTTCTCCTTCAGAAAGCCTTTCGGAACTGCCCGGCCGTTCTTTGCAAAGCCCAATGCCGCCCAATCCGAAAATGGCTTCTGATCATAAAGCAATTGCTCCGCTTCCTCCAGCGCTTCCTGCATGTCTGCTGTGAAGGTCAGCGAATTATCGACCTTGCTGCTCGCATTAACGCTGCGGCCAGCCGCCAGCTTCTCCGGCGTATTGGCTGACGCGACGCCAATAAGCAGCTGCAACATTAGACATACAGCCAGAAAGACACGCCCCATCCTTGTCGTTATTTTCATTCCGGTTTTTTTCATTCGTATTTCTCCCCCTCCTGCGAGTCAACGTGAATAGCTTTAATGGTAAAATTTACACTAATTGTTAGACGGTACAAAACCTTATTTGTTTCGGATAATCTGAATAAATAGAAAAGGCGATAGACTGAGACGTCATAATAAAGTCCTAGTCTGTCGCCATATCGTTAAAAATAGCAGGCTGCCTCAATCCCATATTTGATCCAATTGGTCTGAATAAAAAAGGATAGCTCTCTTGTACGACTGAATTCCCTCGTCAGCGCTCGTCTCAGCTAATTGCTTTAATAAAATTTCCATTGCCTTGTCATATGCACATTCCAATTATAGTATCATATTTGAGAAATCAGCCGGATTCTAGTATGAAAATAAAAAGAGCAGGCTGCCTACTGCAGCCTGCTCTACCATATTAGTTAACGATTCCTAAGCTTATACCTGTAAAGAATGCTTCGCACGAGCGATCTGTGTCGCTTCAACCATATTGCGCAAGGAATCGACGGTTTCTTCGAATCCGCGTGTTTTTAGTCCACAGTCTGGGTTAATCCAGAAAAGCTTCGGATCTAGTACACGCAAAGCGCGTTCGATCATACTCGTCATTTCCTCCACTCGCGGAATACGCGGACTGTGGATGTCGTATACGCCTAAACCAATACCCAGCTTGTAAGTATTCAGCTCAAAGCTATGAATCAATTCACCATGACTGCGTGAAGTCTCGATTGAGATGACATCCGCATCCATCGCTTCAATGGAATCAATCATATCATGGAACTCGCAATAACACATATGTGTGTGAATTTGCGTTGTATCCTGAACCGTGCATGTGGTTACGCGGAACGCTTTGACAGCCCATTCTAAATAATTGGCTTGATCTTCTTCCTTAAGCGGCAGTCCTTCGCGAACCGCAGGTTCATCAACCTGAATCATGCCAATGCCCGCTTGCTCAAGCGCCTCTACCTCTTGTCTAAGCGCATAGGCAAGCTGGTAAGCGATTTGTTCGCGCGTAATGTCATCACGGACGAACGACCAGTTCATGATTGTAATTGGTCCGGTCAGCATCCCTTTAACGGGACGTTCAGTCTTCGACTGAGCATACTTCGTTTCCTCGACAGTCATCGCTTCCTCGAATGCTACATCCCCAAATATAATTGGCGGTTTCACGCAGCGGGAACCATACGACTGCACCCATCCAAACTGGGTGAACGCGAAACCCGCAAGCTTCTCACCGAAAAATTCAACCATATCCGTGCGTTCAAACTCGCCATGAACGAGAACATCCAGACCAATCTCTTCCTGCAGCTTAATCCAAATATCGATCTGCTCACGGATGTAATTAGCGTACTGCTCATTGTTCCAATCACCTTTGCGCCATTGTTGACGGGCTTTGCGCACCTCTGCGGATTGCGGGAAGCTGCCAATTGTCGTCGTTGGAAAAATCGGCAATTGCCACTTTTTCTGTTGTGCAATATGACGCTCAGAGAAAGGCAGATTGCGTTTTGGATTCTGCTCACTAATAGCAGCAACGGCTTGCTGAATGTCGTTGCGATTGCGTTCGCCTGACTGCTTAAGCGCCTGAAGAGCAGTATCGCATTTTTCCAGTTCAGCTGTGATTAAAGCATCTCCAGCGGTGACTGCTTTCGCAAGAAGAACAAGCTCATCCAGCTTCTCATCCGCAAATGCAAGAGCACCTTTTAGTTCAGGTAATAGCTTAGCCTCATTTTTCACTGTGACCGGAACATGAAGCAGGCTGCAAGATGACTGCACAATTAGCTGATCAGCCGTTACGATTTCTGCCAACTCGTTCAACAATGCCAATTTATCGCGAAGCGATGCCTTCCAGATGCCGCGACCATCGATAACGCCTGCACCTAGAACCTTGTCCTTAGGAAAACCGAATTGTTTAATCGACGATAAGTTTCCAGACAAACCGTGTACGAAGTCCAGTCCTAATCCTTTGACAGGCAACGTTACGATATCACTATAGTTTTCTACGGATTCGAAATAGGTTTGCAGCATGATATTCAGACTAGTAACTGAAGCAGCAAGCGTCTCGTAGATGCTCTTAAGCCGCTTGCGATCATCCTCACTTAATTTCGTGACAAGAATCGGTTCGTCAATTTGTACCCATTGAACCCCTTCACGCTCAAGCTCTTGCAGGATCTGTACATAAAGCGGCAGCAAACGATCCAGCCATGTGTCAGTCTCTGATTGACTATATCCTTTGGACAGCTTCAGGAAAGTTAGAGGACCCACAATAACGGGTTTTCCCTCGATACCGAGCTTTTCCTTCGCTTCCAAGTATGCGATAAGCGGCTTATTCTCTGTAAGTACCGGTGTTGCTCCGTCCAGTTCAGGTACGATGTAGTGATAGTTAGTGTTAAACCACTTGGTCATTTCGCTTGCCGTAGCATCCTTCGTCCCACGGGCAACGCCATAATATATAGACAATGGTACAGTGCCGCCTTCGTAAGCAAATCGCTTCGGAATAATCCCGAACATAGCAGCTGTATCAAGAATATGATCGTAATAGCTGAAGTCATTAACCGAGATGAGATCGATGCCCTTCTCCTGCTGCTTACGCAAATGATTCAGACGGATTTCCTGCAGCTTACCGTGAAACTCTGATTCTTCAAGCTTGCCTGACCAAAACGCCTCGAGCGCTTTCTTCCATTCCCGATCCGCACCAATACGTGGATATCCCAAAACACTGCTTTTCACCATCTCGTAACACTCCTATACAAATTGTTACAAGAAAGATAACACGTATCCGCAGTTATAGTGTAACTGGATTAAACTATATCTAGTCATAGCTTTTAGCTATACCGAATTTTTTATTTGCCTATCACTTGTTTGAGCGCCTCTATATAGGCCGATCCGAGCTTGGATAACGAAGCATTTCGATGAGAAATCCAACCTACATTGATGGTCTCCTCACAATCAAGCGGTACAGGAATAATTTCATTGCCGTTTAAATCTGCACTGAGAACACCAGTCGAAATCGTATATCCGTTTAATCCGATCAATAGATTGAACAGCGTCGCCCGGTCATTTACGCGGATGCTCTTCTTATGCGTCATCGTACTGAGAATTTCTTCTGAAAAGTGAAAAGAATTATATTCGCCTTGATCAAAAGACAAATACGGATAATTCTGAAGCTGGTCAATCGTCACGATGGATTGATTGGCTAACGGATTGTTAATGCTGATGAAAATATGCGGCTTAGCCGTAAACAAGCTAATGAATTGCAAATTCGCTGTTTTGAGCAGCTTATTGATCACTTTCCCATTAAACTCATTAAGATATAAGATCCCAATCTCGCTGCGCAAGCTTTTGACATCTTCAATAATTTCGTAGGTTTTGGTCTCACGCAAAGTTAATTCATACTCATCCTGACCGTACTCTCGAACCAAACTCACAAATGCATTCACTGCAAAAGCATAATGCTGAGTAGAAACCGAAAAATGCTGTGGCGAAGGCTTGGCATTAAGGTAACGGCTTTCCAACAATTCCGCTTGCTCGACTACCTGCCTGGCATAACTTAAAAATTCAACACCCTCTTTAGAAAGTGAGATTCCTTTATTAGACCTCTCGAAAATCTCTAACTGCATTTCTTCTTCTAGATCCTTAATTGCATTGGAAAGGCTAGGCTGAGAAATAAATAATCGCTTGGCAGCCTCATTAATGGAGCCTCGATTAGCGACTTCAATTACGTATTTTAATTGTTGTAGAGTCAATGAAATACTCCCTTCTAACATTCCGTTAGACTCACCAGCAGGTGATTTACTTAAATGTTCTTCCTTACATTATACATATAAAATAAGCCAATCACGGTATCGTTTATTAGACAAAACATCTGTTAGCTTTGATTCAGTACCTTTTTGATGGAAATCCGTGTTCTCTAGCGCGCCACACTGAGGCATCGTTTCTCCCCGCTCCCAATTGCTCACCGCTTGGTAACTGATATGAAGTCTGTCAGCTAAATCCATTTGTGTAATTCCGATTTTCTTCCTTAACTTCGAAATATTCCTGCCTACTTTCAACATATCAAACACTGTCATCACCCCTTCGTTCAAGATATTTCCAGTGTATATTTGACTCTCTATTTTGTATATCAAGCGATGCTTGAGTATCAAATCAAGTAAGATTCGAGTAATTTTTGCAAAGTTAAACGATGTTCGTTTAGCCAGTTATTTCTTGTGCGAAATTGATTAAGTATATAGTTGAAGTTATCTTCAATGGGTTTTCCTGAGTAATGTTGACCTATATAAATATGGAGAACTGCAATATGGTAAATCTGTGTCATGAGCTGCAAATGATTAATTTCTTGTATTGTCGCCTTGCGAAAAACTGCATAGCCCTTAATAAATGCTTCAGTCATTTCCAAAGAACCATTAGATATTTGCAAAATATGATTAAGGCTAATGACAAACTCCATAAAACTAATTTCTATAGAAGTAAAATCAAAATCAAGTACACCGCAAATTTTGTTTTCTTGGGACAATAGGTTGAATATCAACAAGTCATGATGAACGAGCTGCCTAGGCAAATGATTTAGCTGATGAACAGACTCCTCAACTGACCAAATCATTTCTTTATAAAAGTTTAGGTGGGATACTGGTATGTAAAACGGTGGTTCTTCCATAAAAGAAGTTACATCATTACGAAGGGCGAGTGGGTGAAGATCATAAAAGTCTGAAAAGGTTTTTCCGGGGTAACTTTGTAGACCCGTTTCGTATTTGCTCAGTGCGGAAGAGATTTCTCCCACAACCAGACCAAATTCGGTGGCATGCTGTGTCTCTGATATTTCTGGTACATTCCCTTCAAGAAAAGAAACTACGACACCTAAAGTCCCGTCTGATAATCGTATGTATTCTTCCCCGCTCAGCGTCCTTAGAAATACAGGCACTTGGAATGTTAGGTCGCTGCTACTCAAAAATGAAGTTATTTTTGATTCAAGTTCTATGCTCTGTACACTTTTCGTATGACGATCATAGATGCGGACTACATACATTTGACCATTGATTCTAACTATTTTCGTGAGGTTTGTCAGACCAAAAGGAACTGATTCAATTTCATAGCTTGGATTAATAAAATAATGTTGAATTAACTCACCGATTGATGTCTCCATTATATCCCCCTATGCTCATAACTCAACAAGGTCTGGGTATCAACTATCGTTTCTCGCTAGCTGAATACTCTTAAAGGAATTTCTCCATTAGAATAGTACCGAATTACCTTACCCTTTTCTTCAGCATATTGGATCTCTCTTTTTGTACTGTTCCCTATGTAACCATCAACGTCAATTACGAATATTTCATCCGAAATATCAATCTTTCTAAAATGCAGGTTTCCTAGTAATTCAGCTTGTTCTTCTGTTATTTCAAAACCATCGCTTTGCTCAAAGAAAGCAACGCTAATAACGATGTTACCTTGAAGTGTAAGAAAAGCGTTTGCATGTTCAAATTGTTCTTTGAACTTTGTAGAACCGCATAAAGTAATGACTCGCATATTCATTCCCTTTCAGATTTACTCATTTATATATTCTTTCATCCAATTGAATTTCCTTCCAGATCATTAACCAACCACTGATATAACGCATTTTTGAAAAACAGCAAGCCCCTGAAAATATCAGAATGCTTGCTGTTTAGTATAGCTATTCGATTGAAAGTGTGTGCTTCTATTTCGCCTGAATGTACCCTTCCGCTTTAAGCAGTTCGGCGATTAGAACAGCACCACCCGCTGCTCCACGTAAAGTATTATGAGATAGTCCTACAAATTTATAATCGTATATTGAATCCGCACGCAATCTGCCCGCCGAAACTCCCATACCGCGTTCAATATCACGATCAAGTCTCGTCTGCGGCCTGTTCTCTTCTTCAAAATAAGTTATAAACTGTTTTGGTGCGCTTGGCAGGCCAAGTTCCTGAGGCCGCCCTTTGAATTGCAGCCAGCGCTCGAGAATTTCTTCTTTCGATGGTTTTTTCTCGAACGATACAAATACTGTAGCCAAATGTCCGTCCAATACTGGAACGCGAATACACTGCGTTGTAATTAATGGTGCACTTGCTTTAATTATTTCATTATTTTCAATACTACCCCATATACGCAGTGGCTCTTGCTCGCTTTTTTCTTCTTCGCCACCTATATATGGGATAACATTATCCAACATTTCAGGCCAATCGGTAAAGTTTTTGCCGGCTCCAGATATCGCCTGATACGTTGATGCCACCACTTTTGTTGGTTTGTAATCCAGCAGTGCATGAAGTGCTGGCACGTAGCTCTGTATGGAACAGTTAGGCTTAACGGCAATAAATCCGGTCGAGGTTCCAAGTCGCTTTCTCTGTGCAGCAATCACTTCCATATGGCCTGGGTTAATCTCCGGAATGACCATTGGTACGTCAGGTGTCCAGCGGTGAGCCGAATTATTGGAAACAACAGGCGTGCCCGTCTTTGCATATGCCTCTTCCAACGCTTGAATTTCATTTTTTTTCATATCCACTGCACAAAATATAAAATCGACCTGATTGGCAAATTGTTCTACTTTCGAAGCATCCTGAATGACGATATTTTTCACATCTTCAGGAATTGGGCTAGACAACTTCCATCTGCTTTGTACAGATTCTTCATACGTTTTACCTGCCGAACTGGCACTAGCTGCAATCGCCGTTACTTTAAACCAGGGATGCTGATCCAGCAACTGAACAAATCGCTGCCCCACCATGCCCGTTCCTCCAACAATACCAACCTTCAATTTTTCTGTCATAAAATATTCAATTCCTTTCAATATGGCTTAAACGTCTGTAACTATTCAAAATCTCTGATTTGGTGTACCTTATATTGAATGTAAGCAGTATTTCCTTTGCGACAATAAAAAAAATCCCACCCCCAAGACTTTGGACAGTCTTAGGGACGAGATTTGTATACTCGTGGTACCACCCCAGATTCGCTAATATGTCGCCATATTAGCCTCTTCAAGTACGGCATTACCAAGTAATGCTTATACTTTAGCTCTGTAACAGGAGCTCCTGGCAAACCATCCCCTATATGTTGGGTTCCGATCTGCTGCTCTGAGCCTTTTTTCAATAAGGAACCCTTACTCCTTTTCAGCAAACGGAGCTCTCTGTGAAAGAATTCATTTATTTACTCTTCTCTTCATCGCATTTGAATGTTGCGATTATAATATCAAATAACCCTTGTCAGGTAAACATTAATTTTGAAAATTTGAAAACATTACATATTTGAACATATCCAACCCAATCGTTCAATATCAACAGACAGTCTCTCTCGGTAACCCAATATGTACTATTAGTTAATCACTATTAAATCGAATGATGATGGTGGACGAAGGACTGTGAAATAATAATCCTCAGCCGAGTCCCATCGAAGATGCCATTCCACATCGTCAGTACCCTCTCTAATATTATGCCTATTGCGGCGAAGTTCGGGTAATACATCCACGAGAACTGTAAGATCGACAACATCGGATAGTTCAGGGAGCGAGCTATAAATTCCCTCAAGAATAATTACCTCTGAAGGTTCCTTCGTCACTAAGGACGATGCCAAACCATTCCCAGTAGAAAAGGAAAAAGGGTGATATTGTGCATTTTCACCTCTAATCATTGGTAACAATGCCTCCGTTCGCATACGCTGCCAGTTGATACAATGACGACATTTTTGCTCCGATGTATAGGAGTCCCATTCTTCGTTAGTGATCGTCGCATCGAAGAAGTCATCGTACTGGATGACTGCTGCACCCACATGCGAAGCCACCTCAGCAGCCAACGTAGATTTACCTGCCCCGCTCCCTCCATCCAATGACACAACCAGCGGACTGGTTCGTCCAACCAAACGCTCATGAATAGCAGAAATAATGGATTGAACGGCTTCCTGTGATTTATGTGATAAATAGTTCTCTTCCACGTCTACCACTCCTACACTGTCATCGATATTTTAAGCATAACTGCCCTGGGCCAGACAATGAGCAAAGTAATCAGTCCGTTCAAAGTGTTTGAAGTCCATAAAAGCTGTCCACCTGGTTTCATTATACGATAGAATTCACGAAAGGTGGGGACCCAATCATCGATATAATGCAGGGTTAATGAGCTTATAATAAGGTTGAATATCTCGTTTTTAAATGGAAGGGGTTCATCCAGCAACGACTTTTCCATTTGAATAGTCACTTTAAGTTAGTAACTTATGTGCAATTCAAACCTTGGTATGCCCTACACTAAATAACGAATAGACCATCCATAAAACTCCATCTCATGGATGGTCTATTCGTTATGTTTAATAATAGTAAATCGTTCGCAGCGGTATATGAGTCTAAATAATCACGTCTCGCTTATTGTACTTTGTTACCTAACCGGAATTCTTGCCATAAGAATGCTAAAGGGTACATTGCCTACCGGAATACGTCTAGGGAGTTCCACATTCCTTACAGTGTCAACGATGGATACCGTGTTCTCTCCCTGGTTTGTCACGTACGCTCGTGTGCCATCCGGAGTAAATGCAAGCGTAAATGGCCTGACACCCACTGGAATGCGAGGGAGAATTTCCGAATTTGTCGCTGTATTGATGACAGATAAATTGTTATTCTGTGAGTTCGTTACATAGGCTCTTTCTCCATTAGACATGAATATCGCGACAATTGGGTTAGTTCCGACTGGAATACGAGGGAGGATTTCAGTATTTGTGTTCGTATTGATAACCGATAGATTGTTACTTTGCACATTTGTTACATATACCCGTGGAAGCCTAGGGTTTATGGTCGCTGCTGCAGGGGTATTCCCGACTGGGATACGCGTGATTTCACTGTTCGTCGTTAAATTGAGCACTGACACCGTATTTTCGCCCGAATTTGCGACATAACCTCTTGTACCATCTTGCGATATGAGAATACTCGTAGGATTTGTCCCAACCGGAATTGGTTGACCAATCTGGGTATTGGTAGCTACATCAATGACGGTTATTGTATTTCCTCCCGAATTGGCCGTATACAAACGTTCACCATCCGGCGAGGCAAACATACCTGCCGACATGATATTAATACGTGGGAGGATCTCGGCGTTCGTTAGGGTGTCAATTACGGAGATCGTGCCGTCACCGCTGTTGGCCACATACAATCTTCTCTGGTTAGGAGTCAGAGCTAAACCCGTTGGTTCCGTTCCGACGTTTATTCGAAGTATTTCCGTGTCAGTTCTCGTATCTATCACCGAAACTGTATTTTCTCCTTGATTGGTAACATAAGCAAATACCGTTACAGGGAAAACTCCCAATCCAAACACCTCTCTTCATAATTTTAAGTCTGTTGCCTAATATTCATTGTATTTCCATACTATTTAAACCGTGAGGTCAAATGACTCTTGGAAAATAACCTATTTTCATAGACATACAAATATGTCCCACACACTTAGCGTCTCGTCCGCGTAATCTGTTAAAAAGTTTACTATGACATATGTGGGTGATTAGAAGCATGAAGAAGATCCCTTTGATAGGAATTATGGTATCGAAAGGCAAAGATCTCAAACCGATTCTTCAAACCTATGAACGCTATAAAGGGAGACTTCCCGTCCGGCTCTTCACCTTTACTTCCCAAGACATTCATTGGAAAAAACGAACCATTCGAGGCTTATGCTTGGAAAATAAAACGTGGCTAAAAAAAATATTTCGCTTTCCCGATGCCGTCTATAACCGTTGTTATCAAAAGGAGACACCAATGATTCAGCGTTTGGAAACCTATCTTGGACCACATAAGTGCTTTAATCGTGTAACCCAAATAGATAAATGGCAGTTATACCTAGAGCTAAGAAACAGTGATCTTGGGCAATATGTGCCGGAGACATCGCTCTATCATCCGGATCAGCTTCGAGAATTACTCAAAGAAGAGAAGCCTTTAATACTTAAACCCTGCTATGGGAATCAGGGAAAGAAAGTCTATATGGTTGAAAAGACAGAACATCACCTATTCAAGATTTATGAAGATACGTTTACCCCCCTGTACACGTCCTATAACGTGAACGGCTTTTTCAAAGAAATCGGTCAACTTGTTGCTAACAAAAAGTTCCTCATTCAACAAATGATTTTCTTTGCGAGAGTAGATGATAAGGTTGTTGATTTTAGAATACTCGTGCAAAAAGAAGCGACGGGCTGTTGGAAGATTACAAAAGGGATAAGCCGAATAGCTCCCTATCACTTTTATATTACAAATCGCACTGAGAACATCCATGAGATGGATGAAGTACTCGAAGTCTTGTCACGTCACTCTTCGGACAAAGAGTCCCTATATCAAAAGATTAGCTTATTAAGTATAAGGATCGCTCAGTTATTAGACGAAAGGATGGGTTTATTGGGGGAAATCGGCCTTGACTTAGCCATTGATAAGGATGGAGATATATGGATCATTGAAGTCAATGGCAAGCCACAAAAATCCATTTATCGTAAGTTGAAGAGGAAACAACGCGGCGGGATTGGTTCCGTGTATAAATTCCCTTTGGAGTATGCTTATTATTTATCACAGACTTGATCTCATTCCGCGAATTTAAGTTTCACGTCTACACCTTTCGTTCGACAAGCGTTATCTTATTCCTTGCTCAGCTATCTTGCCCGTTCGCTTAACAAATTTGTGCCACGAAAATCGAATGAGGGGAAATACTTTTCTTGTTTATGAACACAAAAAAGCCCTGAAAGGTAAAAAGGCACGACCAAATAAATAAGGTTATACTCTAATCTACCTCAGGGCATATTTTATTAGTTATGAATAATCGTCATTGCTCAACAGCGAGTGACTCGGTCACTCTATAGGCGCCGTAAGTCTCCAGATCATCTTCACCTAGATTATCGGGAACCTTAGTCTCCGTACTTTGCATGGATTGCACAATGAGCTGCCACAACTCAGAACGCTTGTATCGTTGATGCACCTTCTCAAACGGATGCTGTTCCAATATTGCTTTTGCTTCGAGTAGCGCGCCTTTGTCAAAAAGGAACCATGCTTTCCTTTCCATTAGTCCGTCATCTAGAAGCGAATCGACTTGTTCAAACCATTGCTCCCTTTCCTCAAGGGTAGACGGACCAATATGAGACAGTGTGATATCTCTTTCGATGAATACTTGAGGGTGAAGAGCCCAAGCGGGAGAATCCATCTTGCGGTAAGCTTCCAGTGAAGCCGCATAATCTTGCTTGCTTACCCGCAACAGCCTCCCCAGAAAAGCGCAGCTCCAATCGGTCTCGACCGAGTTCAGAAGCTCAAGGCATTCATCTATGTCTCCGCGCCCTGCCAACCATACTCCTAAATAATACGTCCACTGAGCACGCTTATCTTCATCAGCATACTGAGATGCCCACTCCATTGCTTCCCCCAGATGTTCCATACCTGAAGGCGGCCACACGCATTCCTCAGCCCCTGGCGGATTCGGAATCAGATCCGATTTCCCAAGCCGATAAGCTTCGACAAGTCTGCTCCACGGTGCTGTCATCGTATGTGGAGCCCAGTCAAATAACGGGATAAGTTCCGCCTCCATTAATTGAGGCTCGGGAAGTTGCAACTCGCGAATGTCGAGCGGCTTGGAGCTAGGTATCCAATATTGCGTATGCAAGTGGCGTTCACCTGGTTTAAGCTTGTCATTATCCGATTGCTCTACTAATGGGCCTGCCTGAATCTCAACATAGCTCTCTCTTCGGGCAACTGACAATTCAGCCCACTCTTCATGTGGTCCATTTCCATATATCCACAGCTTGATGCCGGGTGTTTCCACTGGATCGGCAATGTGGTACAAACCGGTGCCGAGACTTGGCGTATATACCCCGAATGCATGGCAATCGGTGGTTCTCCAGAAGAAACCTTGCATCCTGTCATAATCAGCGAGCAGGTATTCACGGTTCTTCTCCCACTCGATCTCTTCAAGAACATCTGCGTGACGCAATACTTGCCCAGACGGGAAATGAAATTGCGAATCAGACCGTGCCGGCAAAGCTGCATTGGACCAAGACATCCAGGAGTGCGCTTGTGAGGTCGGATTATGGAATAACGTTCTCTGAGTCAAATAGCGATCATCTGACCCAAGCGAATATTCAACGGTCCATTGCATACCGTAACGGATCTCCTGCTCTCCGCACCATATGTAAAGCCGATCTCCTATTTGCTTCACGCAGGCGTGAATGGTCTCAATCTGTACTGGTGTATGGGCGATAGGAAAGCTGACTTCGATACCACCGCTTATAAAAGCCATTCGAGGCAATATTCTGACTGGACGAATCGATCCCGAATGAAACAAGATCTCCTTGCCACTCGATTTATCGATCAACGAATGAACCTTTCCGCCAAGATCGGGACAGACTGTGACCTTGATCCATTCATTCTCGATAGCCATCATCCGGAACCTGCAAAGGTCTGGTCTCTTAGCGGTTTCACAATAGCTCACATACGGATATATGCCTTCCTCATCTTCGACAGTAGGCACCGGACCGCAAGGCTGCACCCTATGATAGAGCATCGTCTCATGCCATTCCGAGATATTCAGCACAAAATAACCCCCTATATACGATCTTTGATCAATCGATTGATGCGTTCACGCATGTTTATAATCCACATCGAACGCTTCTCGTAGCGTCTAAAAGTAAGCGGCTCTTGCAAGTCTTCTTCCAAGCACTTCATCGTTTCTTGCTTGCCGATCAGCCCTTCCAACAGCTTGAGTGCTCTTACATCCTGCATGGCTTCACGCATCACAGCCAAGCGGATAGAGCTGATAGGCCCGCTTTTACCCGGATACACGAGAAACGCATCCCCCGACGGGAATCCATGATCCGCATCCGTTACTTTAAAGGGGTCGATTGGCTGGATCACCGACTTCTGCGAGTACCAGTGGTTATAGCCCCAATGCAAAAAACCTTGAATATCATACTTATACAGTTGCGCCCCAATGATGCGCGTACGTTCCGAGGGCATATTGAAAAAACGGTTGGAGAGGCCATCTTTATACTCGCAGCAACAATAATAGGCCCACAGATTACTCGCATGATTTTCGGTAAAGGTATCTATATGTTCTGTAGACACGACAGGATGCGATAATAGGCCTGACGCATAAAATTGGTAATCTGATAACGCATCGATAATGGGAAAATCTCCTATTAAAGTGCGCAACAGAGTACTGGCATCCTGATAGAATGGCATATCCCCGATCCACGGTTCGTCCGATACGTGGAAGTAAGCTTGATGTTCCAGCCTGCGCGCACTGATCAGCTTCAACAGTTCAGGAATAAACTGAGTCAAAAAACTACGGTATTCTTCACCAGCAGCATTCGTTTCCCAGCCAAATATTCGCTCTTCGTTACCACCCGTCTCGGCTATAATTTTCGGCGCATGTTTCGCTCCCCATTGCGTGAACAAGTGAGAAAATTCAAAGTATTGGATCCCCTTGCTTAAGCACAACTCCATCCATTTCTCCAAACGTGAAAAATCAAAGGTGTACCGCTCTCCTTCTCTCGTCACTCCGATTAATTGATTCGTCGGACGTTCCTCTCCGACATGCATCTCTAGCGGAGGAGTGAACAACGGGGTCAGAATCATATTCATGCCGTATTCGACATAATTAGTTAGGTAAGCATCAATGATTTTCCAATGGGAATCCGAGAACGCAACTACCTTATACTCGGTGGCCAGGCAATCCAAGTAGAACCATTCGGTATGAATCAGTTCCTGCTCTGGCAATGAAGCGGCAATAACTTCGAGTTGAAATTGTTCCTCACCTAACTGTTCGCCCGATTCTTTCGTGAACCGAATGCTAATCGGATGGATGCCGGGTGCAACTTTCTCCGTAACTCGAACAGTTATCCAGACGGATCGCCATTGGTTTGGAAGGGATCTCACGATATTCCCTTCTAAATCGTACAGTGGATCGGGATACAAGCCAGGCTTCGTTCGAAGCAAATAATCGTCATGATCTTCATAACTTGGCAGTTCAGAAGGCACTAAGCCTACGCTTCTGAGCGTTATATCATGAGTAAGCGGTGAATCGATGGTCACAACAATGTTTCTGAAGAACGAAGCTGATCGATACGCGACTTGAAAGGAATAATATTCTCCGATCAGTGAAGACCCCTGGGTAAAGGCTGGCTCTTTCAAGTCTTCGTCAGCAAATATTTTTACTAGAGAATGGAGACATCTTGTCTCAAGGATTACATTCTGCTCCATGGATTACCCTAAGTATACTTGGAGACAGCCTGCAGCAATCGGCGGTGCGCGTCAGCAAAGTGTACAAGATCCTCGTTGACTTCGTTAAAGCTGATCAAGCAAGAAGCTGTGATTTCATCAGCTAGTTCCTTGTCTTTAGCAGCTAAAATTCTTAACAGCTCGTAATCTTCAGCGCCTGCTCTCATCGCTTCAAAACGCATGCTGGAGAGCGGACCGTTCATGCCAGGGTATACGATATGAGTGTCGCCTGGCGGGAAGAAGATATCGGTATGATTGAATGGATCTTTATCATCTGGACACCAATTTAGCCCCCAGTGTAAATATCCTTCCATATCATACTTATAATTCCCCCAATGCAAAAATCTGCTCCGCAGCAAAGGCATATCCCATAGGCGATTTAAATAGCTGCCTCCAGGGTAGCAGCAGGTATAGTACCACAGCTTGTCTCCGAGTGCCCGCAATCGTTCAAATTCCTCGCGATGCTCCTGATAATAAGAGTTTTTCGGAATCCATATATCCACTGCTCCTGACAAATCAGAGGTTTCCACCGCCTCAAGCAGTGGCACTCCCGGCATAAACTTTCTCACGATGCCGGATAGAATCCGATATTCTTCCTTGCTGTTTTCCGTAGGCTCATCCGCTACATGCTGGATGAGGATGTCCAGCCAACCATTCTTCTGTAAGAACTCTCTCCAAGCAGGCAAGAATTGAGATAGGAAAGCGTATCCTTCGTAAGATATCGCTTTAATAGGCTCGCCGTTATTCCAAGTGTTCCATATGACAAATTCCGATCCCATGAATTCTTGCCGTCCGGCAAGCAATCCGCCTTCTATACCAGAAAATCCAAGATCAAGATAGAGACGAATGAGACGCTCGGCTTTATCGAAGTTAAAGCGATATTGGTTCTCACCGACCAGTTCCTTATCGATCGCATCCAGCGGTACCCAGAAATGGGTTTGACGTGCTCGCCTCATCACTTCGCCATAGCGACGGATCATAGCCCAGTGATCTTCGGACCACTGCTCCAGATTATATCGTTTGGCCATGTTCCCCAGGATAAACCAATTGATGATGGACAGCGTTTCCTTCTCAGGCACGACAGCAGAGAACACTTCCAATTGATAGGGAATGCTGCAGGTTTGTTCCCCGATCTTAACGACCAATTGTCCTTTGTACAGTCCAGGCTCGATGTCCATTGGAATCTTCCAGGCTATGTACAAAGCCTCCGTGTGCGAAAGTGTGCGAACATCCGCTGTCAGCGGATTTAATGCTTCGTATACGCGGAATGGCGCTTGACGTGTCGTATACCCTTTCGCTGACTCTCCCTCTTGAACGCAGAACCCGATTGGTCCCGTGTTCTTCTCTACATAGATATCGAGCAGTTGATACATTTCCGGGTTCTGTATTCTGTTGTCACTGCCGCCAGTACATTCACAATCGATAGACGATTCCACATCAACGTCATTGAACAGAATCTGGCAAGCGGCATAGCTGCCTCTGGCCACCGGTATATCAATACTTTTACAGCCTTCCTTGTCTACTAGACTATCAGGATACAACCATTCGTTGGCATTGAATACTTGATATTTCATAGTGTTTTCCTCCTTATAACGACAGGGTAGACACCAAGTTTTTCACCGTTAAGCTCCAAACCCGCCATCTACCCCGCGTCTTTAAATGGAGCGTGAACTACTAAAGTCTGTTATAGGCGTCCACAGCTTCCTGATATATCGCAATTAGTTTCGAGAGACCCATCTTCTCAAGATCTTTTTGGAAGCGATCCCAATCCGCTTCAATATCACCTTCACCAGTCACCCAACGTGCAAACCTTTCGTCGGTTGCTTTCTGGATGTCTGTTTGAATTGTAGAAACTTCATTTTGTTGTTCAGGCGTTAGCCAGATCGGAGGAAAAGGATTTTTTGTAAGAAAAGGAGCATAGGCTTCAGCAAGCGTATACAGCTTGTAGTTTTCCCCTGCTACAGCATTCGGCCCCATATATACTCCTTCTGTCTTTTTACTTAAATCAAAAGGCCAATAATTAGGAAAACCTGTTATTTTGGCATACTCAGCTTGATCTTCTGATACTGCCAGTGCTTTAAATTTTCCGTCCTCTGTCTTTATCCATCCTTCGCCTTCCTTGCCATACAGCGTTTCATTTAAACCCTCTTCTGTAATAGCCGGAAACAATTGATCCAACCATCTGAGAATCGCAGCAGGCTGTTCTGCAGCTGAAGTAATTGCAAATTGTGCTCTATACACATCTGGGTCCGGTTGCGGCCACTCGGCTTGCTCAACATTTGGCGCAGTTACTGGAAGCAATATCCCATACTGCTTAAAGTTCTCTTCACCAAGCGACTCAACGCCATCCCAATCAGAGGTTACACCGTAGATTGGTGGATTTTGCCGCCCTTTAGCTTTCCATTGATCTGTATCATGAGTAAACACTTCAAGGTCAAGCAAACCCTCATTCCACAGCTTATTAAACCATTTAACGGCTTCCTTCCATTCTGGTTGAACTGCCGTGTATAATACCTTCCCATCCTCAACTGCAAGATGATTAGGCGTATCTACTCTGCCGAAAAATCCAAAGAAACCAAATTGATTATTGTTAGGACCGTTTATTTCAAAGGATAAAGGAACTTCATCTTTTTTATTATTACCATTAGGATCATTGTTTTTGAATGCTTTCAACACCTCATAAAGTTCATCTGTTGTTGTTGGCATGTCCAAGCTTAATTTATCCAGCCACTGCTTGTTAATGTGCAAAACTGCTTTCGTATTCGCTTGCTGTTGTACAAGTGGTATCGTGTAAATATGACCATCTGGCGTTGTTACAGCTTTGCGCGCTTCCGGAACATCCTCAAACATTTTCTTTATATTTATAGTGTACTTATCAATTAGATCCTCTAAAGGAATAAATACTCCCTTTGGGCCATACTTCATAATTTCTGTTTCCTGAAGCACCCAGCTTGCGATAACATCTGCATAATCACCGCTCGAGAACATCAGATTTTTCTTTTCGTTAACCGATGCCCACGGTTGCATGTCCCACTGAACATCTACATTAGTTGCTTCTTCTATTTTTAGATAAGCTTCCTTTTCATCCAGACTTGTATCACCAGGCATAAAAATACTAAAAGAATATTTATCTTTTACTATCGGAAGACCAGTAAGGTATACATTGCCCTCCATTGGTCTGCCGTCTTGACCCTGTTCCGGTGTCGCTGCTTCTGAAACAGGCTTCTTCTCCGAACTGCTGCAGCCTGCTACAGTAGACATAGCTAATGTCAAAATAGAACCGTAAATTAACCCTTTTTTCATCTTCATACGATAACCCCCCTTTGGAATTGTAAATCATATTTTCTTGTATAGACTTTGCTTATCCCTTAATCGAGCCAATCATGATACCTTTAACGAAGTATTTTTGAAGAAAGGGATATAAAATGAGAACCGGCGCGCTCGCAACAATGATGACAGCGTATTTGACTAACATAGCAAGCTGCTGCTGCTGATCTACTAATGCTTGATCTTTAATCAAGGAAAATGAAACTGTATTCTGCACCAAAATCTCACGCAATACCAGCTGCAGCGGGAACAATGCATGCTCTTTCAAATAGATCATTGCGTTAAAATAGGAATTCCAGTAGCTCACACATGAGAACAGAATCATAACTGCAATCAGCGGTGTCGTCAAAGGAATGACAATCGATATGAAGAAGCGCTTATTACTGCATCCATCAACTTTGGCCGCTTCAAGCAGTTCATTAGGAATCGTGGACTGAAAGAAGGTGCGCGACATAATAATATTCCATACACTCACTGACCCCGGAATAATAATCGACCAAATCGTATTAAGCATACCTAAGTCTTTCACCAACAAATAGGATGGAATAAGACCGCCGCTAAAAAACATCGTGAATACCAGGAAAAATGTAAATATATTTCTACCTTTTAAATCTCTCCTTGATAACGAATATGCTGCTGGCAGCGTTAATACAAGGCTGAATACCGTACCGATTACGGCATAGAATAAAGAATTTCGAAAGCCCACCATAAGCTGGTTATTGGAGAATACTGCCTTGTATCCTTCTATAGTTAATCCTTTAGGCCACAACCATACTTTTCCTAAACTCACTTGCATCGGATCGCTGATGGATGCAATGACGATAAAATATAGTGGATAAAGCACTAGCATCATAACCGTCGTAAGAATAATATAATTCAGTAGATCAAACAGCTTGTCCACTTTAGATTTATGAATGAACGCTGCTTTCATCCGTTTCTCCTCTTTTCTCTACCATAAGCTGTTATCAGATATTTTCCGAGCAACTGCGTTGACAATAATAAGCAGCACAAAATTAATAACATTGTTAAAAAGTCCAACCGCGGTTGAAAAGCTGAAATCTCCACCCTGCAAACCTACCTTATAGACATAGGTTGATATAATTTCGGAAGAAGTAATATTCAAATCATTTTGCATCAAATAGATCTTTTCAAACCCTAAGCTCATTACTCCGCCTAGAGCTAGGATCAACAGAATGACAACTGTTGGCATAATGCCAGGCAGATCAATATGCCATACTCTCTTAAGTTTGTTAGCTCCATCAATCATTGCGGCTTCATGCAGCTCTGGACTAATACCGCTTAATGCAGCCAAATAAATAATGGCTCCCCAACCACATGTTTGCCAAACATCAGACAATACATAAATTGAACTAAATAGTTTAGAGCTTCCCATGAAATTGATCGGGTCACCACCAAACATGGCGATAACAGAATTAATAATACCCGCAGATGGGGAAAGAAAGATTAACAGCATCCCCACTATAACAACAAAAGATATAAAATTAGGTGCGTAAGTGATCGTCTGCACGATGCTTTTAAACCTTTTGTTCGGTATTTGATTAAGCAGCAAAGCAAGTATCAATGGAGCAGGAAAACCAATTGCAAGCGCATACAAACTAATGAACAGTGTATTTTTAATAATATCCCAAGCATATGTGGAATTAAAAAAACGGGTGAAATGATCTAATCCTACCCAACTGCTCCCTAATATCCCTTCCGTTGGAGAAAAGTCTTTAAATGCAATTTGTACCCCATACAACGGATAATAGTGGAACACTGCAAAATATATGAGTACAGGAAGCACAAATAAATAAAGATCAAGATTTCTCTTCATGTAATCAAGAGTGACATTAGCCTTTTTCTTTCTTACCGAACTAGTATGACTCAAGTCTTCTTGAGCAGATATTTGGTTCACACCGATCTGCTTCATAGCTCATACTCCTTTCTCAGCCCTCTGAATTTGGGAAAGCCAGTCACAATTACATCTCTTTCATCCCCAATCAAATTGTGTGATTAAATCTAACTACAGCATAGTCTACAGATCCTTCATTGTTAATCAGTCAAACGCTGATTGTATATGCAAATTACGAACTAAAGTGCCATAATATGCTGAATCTTAACAACAATATGCGATTAATGACACAAAAAAAGTCCCCATTTGAGGACTTTTCCAACTACTGCTCACTTCTGTTTTTTCCTGTACTCTCCCGGAGTAAGGCCTGTCATTCCTTTAAACTTTCTAATGAAGCTGGACACATCATAATATCCAACTTTATTAACAACAATTTGCAATGAATCATTGTTGGTTTGCAGCAGTTCCTTAGCCAGATCCATCCTGAGCACATTGACATAGTCTGTTACCGATTGCCCCGTTTGCTCTTTGAAATAGCGGCTAATATAGGACGATGAAACGCCGATGTCCTCTGACATGTTTTGAACCGAGAAGTTAGGCTCACAATAATTGTTCTGCATATAAGCTAATATCCTTGATTTGATATCCGTACTTGAGCTCTTATTGTTCTTTTCGATCGCACTTAGTAGATCCTGGCATATCCTGTTTACTTCCGCTTCCAATTGTTCAACCGTTTCAAACTTAAGTAATGAGATAACATCAGGGTACTTATCCTTATTGATAAAATAGTTGGCTTTCATGCTTAGCATCGTTCGGATAATTGTATTGACGACGTCATAACAAATACTTCTCGCCATTAAAATAGAGATGTTATGATCTTTAATATATTGGGTGATCTTACCCATGCTATCAATTACTGCAGCGGTATCCTCTCGTTTAAGTGCCAATTCGAATTGTTCAAAGTCATTCTTAGGGTAATCATTGATATCGTAGATATTTTCCGGTATATCATTGAAGCAAATAATTTTGTTATTTCCCCAAATCAGCCTATAGTTTATAGCCGTCATTGCTTCCATATACGATTTTCCAATCAGATGCGACTCTTCATACTGATTCCCGATCCCTACTGTAACAGGAAACTCCCACGTATCATAAATTTCTTTTTTTATTACGGCAACATGATCTTGTACATAATTTACTCCCCGTTGATCCGATGCTAATATAACAAGCACTGAATTGTTATCAATCGTTTCATTGACATATCCTTCGAACGCGCTAGACTTTATTTTATCTTCTACATAACTAATTAAACGATCTTTTTGTGAACCATTATCGTGATCGAACCAAAACACCGCCACCGAAAAATATCGCTTTGAGAATGTAAGCTGTATTTCTCGTCCAGCCGCATTAAATTCTTCAATATCTAATATTTGTCCCTTCATAAGCTTAAAGAGCAACAGATTCCGTAATGCCGATTTACTACTCTGCACTTGATCCGACAGTACTTGATTCTTATCCGATAAATGATCTACTACCAGTTGGATAAAATCAAATTCATTACGTGTATTATATTTCTTACCATATCTCGCTTCTGCGGTTTCAATCAGATGCTTGATCGGATTATATTGTTTAATGGATAGATAATATACTATAGCGCTCCCTACTAACAAAACAATTAAAATTAAAGTCATCGCAATATATTTGAATTTAGTTATTTCCTTCATCACTTCACTCGTCGGAATAAGCGTAATATAGGACCAGTTCGAAGTATCAGATGTAACAACAGATCTCAAATACTCATTATGATAGAGGTTTACTTTATCAGAACCTGCTCCAGCTTGAAAAGCTTGAATTTCCTCTTTATATTTTGATTCGTGCATGTACTCTTCATCATACAGCGAAGTTATCATTTGCCCGGTTTCATCTAGTATGATAGTATTTCCAGAGTAATTATCCTGAATTCCACGCATAAGCTCCTTCAGCTTTTTTTCTCTAATTTGAAACATTACAGTCGCGTATGGAGATGGCTCGTATACGGGTATAGGAACGATATAAGTTAGCAAGTTGTCAACTCGCCCACCTTCAATTTGTAGGACAACTTCCTCTGCAGGCCTTAGTATAGGTCTTTCTGCATGATTGATTGTATTTAAGAACTCTTCCAGATTCCAATGTCTATATGTGTATTTATTTTTCAACAAACGAGAAGGCGTGTACGTACTAACAGGTGAATATAATAGATTGTCATCCCGAAAATATAAATAAAGCTCCTCAATAAAACTATTCGAAATACTGTAGCTTTGTAACGAACTTACTGCTTGAATGCCCCCATAACCATTCTTCCTGACCATGTAAGGAGTCAAACTCTCATCTACTGCAATCTGATAAGCAATGTTTCTCATTTCCTGCATTTCATTATCCACAATAGTTTGAACTCGTTTCAGCATCTCCTGATTGTTCTGGATGACATCTTCCTCTAAATAGGTAGAAAAGTAATTAAATACTACGAAACTAATAATCATCAACGGAATCAACAAGACACCTAGATAAGATATGAAGTATTTCAAAAGAAGCTTAGAATTTAATAGTTTCATACATCCTCCCCCTAAAAGTAAGCGCATTCAAAATACAGCTATTACGTAATAGAGTATTGCATTCCATTTATGAATTCATATACAACAATAATAAATAGATTTTATACTCTAGTAGACTCTTAAGCAATCGACAACATTGCTGTTCCAGACAATTTTATTAATAATCCGTCCCCCTTACTTGTCCATTCATCAACATCGGGAGAAGCTAATCACGGAGTTCTGAAAGGTTTTTATTTTCGATTTCGTTAAAAGAAACAGGCTGCGCTCAACAGAGCGCAGCCTTCCCTTCATACATCCTCGTGTCTAATTAACTGCAGGATCTATATTAACTGATCCTGGGAAAAGAAAGGTGACAACAGCATCTGGATTAAATGCAGCTGTTACAATACCATAGTTTTTTATCTCAATAGCGATAGGCGAAGAAATCGAAGGACTTATCCCGTTGATAAGCGTCGTATTAATTAACCGAAGCACACCAGGTGGCTCAGGGCTCATCGCAATCACAGCTGTGTTCGGATCCTGACAGCGATAGAGGCCTTTGAACGTATAGTTCGCAGAGTTAGCACCCGGTAGGTTAACGATATTAATGACTTCCGCCCCAGCCTCCGCTTCGTCTGTATACAATTGAACGAATCCGGTGCTGGAAGTTCTCAGCGCATTGTTTGTTGTGCGAATAAAGTTAATATCTGCAATCAAATTTCCGTCATTGGCAACAATAATGCCTGTTCCAGTAGCAAGCCCGGTGTCATTTCCGATAATGCTGCCATTTACTCTTAATATCCCGGAATTTACAATGATGGCTGCAGCATCAGTCAGGGTTACGCCGCCCACGACTAATAACCTGTCGAAGAACAAGTCTGAGGCCAAGTTAGAGTTATACAGCATACAGATCCCGCCGACTCTGATTTCGTTGATGTCTGCCACAACAAAAGCCGTATCCTGAACAGCAATTCCCGTATAATCTGCCCCACCTTGAATAAGATCACCAACGATTCGGGCATTCGTATTTCCCTCTAGCAAGACAATCGTCCGTTCTGTACTAGGTTGAAAGACTGCTATCTCATTAAATGTAAGAGTGACATTGCCTGCACTCGCCTCTAATGCGCGTGTTCCTAATTGCATTCTGCCAATAGTGCCATTGAAATTTCCACCGGTAACTGCAACACCGATTGAAGAATCCGGAAGGGTGTTGAGCATAAACTCTCCTTGTATATCCATATTACCATTTGTTAAGGAAATCATCTGCAGGGAGGCGCCAGCATCCATGCGATTGAATTCAATATTCGAGTTTCCTGCTTCTTGAAAAATGAGGCTAGTGCCTGGAATACCGAAGACTGAGCTGGAGAAAGAGTTCACGTAACAACGGATGTTGGGATTGATCCCTCCCGGCGTTAAATGAATACAGCTGCCAAAGGCCGAGATCGCATTTACATTCGCTTCAACTTGCCCATCATTAATAAGAAGAGCTGTCTTGAAACCGGTGCCGCTGTCGAAAGTGGAGATGCGCTCTCCAAGCATGTTTAAACTCCCTCCACTTTCTACCGAAATGAGTCCGTTAACAGATCCGGTAATCTCTTGAAAATTCATAAATAAGATGCTGTTATTAGCCACGCGAACCGCAGGAACCGTCGTTCCGTTTGTCGACATCTGCATCACAGTTAAATTATGGTGACCTCCAGTTACGTGATAACAGCCTGTTGAACCTGAAATAAGATCTACCTGTAATCTGCTTTGCCCACCTTGAAGATCAATAGTCGTGTTTACCGTCTGGAAGGAATTCATTACATTGGCATGGATAATTGCTTCTCCATTCTGCATTAGAACACATCTGTCTTGACTAAATACCCTATCGAACTCACCCGTAAAAATAGTATTTCCATTAATTACGAGTGCAGGAGATGGTGAATTAATTACGACTAATATATACGAGTTCAAACTAACCATACTGCCGCTGCCACCTTGAACCGATACTCCTTGTGAAATACCGACCAAGGCTATTGAGTAACTAATAAAAGATCCCATAAAAAGAGGAGAGATATCAAAGATGAAACCTGAATTTGTTTGAATCGTTCTGGATCGCAGGGTGATAATCGACGTCTGGGGCGAGGCGCTATTTGTAACAAAAATCGCTCTGCCACCGCTAGTGATCATCGTTACTTCTAGGTTTATACTAAGTGATCCTGACCCATTAAATAGAATAAGATCTTCCGTACCATTGGTATCATTCGAAATTGCAAAAGCATTCATAAACAGTGTACCGTTCGATATCACAACGGCAGAACCTCCGACGAAACTGTTCGTGACACTCTCTCTCACGTTTATGGTATAATTCCCTCCGCCGAGGAGATTGATCGTATTGCCTACGGTATCGCTCATCGATTCACATTCAAAGTGGATTATGCTAGCTCCTGTGCTCTGAAGAATGGAACTGCCTGCAGCTGTCGCTCCATTGGTTAGAAATTGTCCTTCACCTAGCACGTCAAAGGCGATTGCAGCTCCCAAATCATTGAATAGACTATTTACTGCCGTCACGATTGCTCCCTTTTCAAAGACCCAACTAATTCCATCCTTAGCCAAATTCGTCTCCGTATATGATCCGGGACGTACGACAATTCTCGTTCCGGAGGGGGCTGCGGCAACTGCTGCAGCCCCAGTCCGCCAAGGTTTTGTCTCGTTATCAAGCATTGCTGTAGCATTATTACCATACACTGGATCTACAAATGCGGTTTGATTCACTAATACCTGAGAAGGGCCCGGAGGACCGATCATACCTTGCGGACCTGCCGGACCTTGTATACCGCGAACTCCCCTCCGACCCTGTGAACCAGTTAGACCTTGTATACCACGAGCTCCCTTTTGACCTTGTAATCCGGCTGGACCTTGTATTCCTTGAGGTCCCCTTCGAGCTTTGCAAGCTGGAAAACAGATTTTTATCGGTAACAATCTACAGTTTCCGCTAATCATAGGCTTCTTTGAAAACTTACAATTATTATTAGCCAATCACTCAAACCTCCTAATATTCGATAAACTATTTTTTGAAAAACAAATAATTATACATCCTATGTAGTTGAAGAGAACTTTGAAAAGGCTTATAACTACGGGTGATTTTTAAATATAAAAGAGGTGAGATTAATAGGAGCTTTCATTCGGCGCAGCATGATCTATCGCCATAAATAAAAAAAAGGACCGGTCGCAAACGATGCGAACACGGTCCTTTTTTTTACGATTGTTCCACGGACGGAAAATCAGCGCTCACATCGCAGCAAGATACCCTTACTTTAGTTTTTGTTTGTATGCGGAATCGTATGTATTATATTATTTGACTTCTAAGGTTCCAAGACTCTTCTGCCAATTCAAGCAGTGCCTGAGTGACTAACAACAGATGACTTGATTTTTCTTTCTGGTTTATTCTATCGTCTTCTTCTAAGTTACTAAGCATCTTATCAATAACCATGATAAACCTAAGCGATGCACTCGCAGTAAAACCAAAACGAGCAAGTTTGAAATTCCCATCCCACCCCACATCTCTAAGCCCTTGCAAATAATTTAGAAATAACTCCTCCTTATATTCTGCTACCTTGTTAACTGGGACTTTCTTTTTTAATAACGCATATCCAAACATTCGACCAAGCTCTTCTCCTACACCTGAGATACTTGCAAACTGCCAATCAATCGCTATTAATGAATCGTTGCCATTCAATTGCTCTATAAAAATGTTATCCCAGTGTACGTCTTGATGGGCAAATACACGAGGCAGTAATTCTAATGTCTCTAGCAAGCTGTTTACTCGGTCTCTATTGTTATGATAAAGCTCCCACATAGAGCTCTTACCATTAAAATCATTCAAGCAAGAATCCCAAATAACTTTTTGCTCCTCAATGGGTTTAGCATAAGCAGCACAAACCTCTACCCAAGAACGCATCCAAGTGTGGCATAAAAAAGATTCAGTCGGGAGAGGAGTTCCTTTTATGTAAGCGCCATTGTATTTTCCAAGTAAGTAGGATATTTTACACATGTGCGTGAATGACCAGTCACTTTGGATAGATTCAATAGCTATATCCTCGAGCCAGATCCATACATTTTCATCAGGATGCTCTTCTACTGTATGGAATAAGGGCGCCCTTATACCAAGCGGCAATTGATTCAGTATCCCTGAATGATAGACCAAAGCTTCGCGTTTCCAGTAGTAGTAGTGATCGACTTGATTTCGCATAGAATCGGGTTTTAATATTTTGAGAATCATTGTATAATTTTGCTTTCTATTGTTGTCTAGAACTGTACAAGATATCCTATAGACCGAACTTTCTTCCTTGTTTTTTCCAAGAGGACTACAATTCCACAATAATAACTGTAAACACTTAGAAGGTACAATTCGCCGTAATAGTGACTGTAAGTAATCAGTGTCAATTTTAATTTCTTTTTCCGTTTTTGCGGTTATCATCATTATTAGACCTCTGTTTCTACAAAATATGTATTCATTTAAAATACGTAAAAAGGTACAAGATAGCACTTTCTTCAACCAACAGTTAGACAGCATCAATGAGAACGTTCTAGAAAAATAAGAGCAGATCCACTAATATGATATGCTCCCCCTACGGTAGACAGGTTAAAAAATAAAACCTGTAACTGTAAGGGGAGCTTTTTCATGGTCGGAGGGAAATATAATGCGCTAGAAAAACTCAATATCATTGAAGAAGTTTCTAGTGGAGAGATTGGTTTTCTAGCTGCTGCTAAGAAATATAAGATTAACAATACAACATTGATGAAATGGCAACGTCGCTATAAGCTGTACGGTTATGAAGGGCTGGAGCGCCATACACATAACCGAAGTTATAGTGCTGAACTCAAGCTTCAAGCAGTGAAAGATTACCTTGAGGGGAAATTGTCTAAGTACCAGATCATCGATAAATACAAGATCTCCAGCACAACACAGCTCTCCGAATGGATAAAGAAGTATAATGGTCATAGCAGCTTAAAAACCTACAAAGGGGAAGCAAAAGCTATGACAAAAGGTCGCTCTACAACATGGCAGGAACGGATAGAGATCGTCCAGTATTGCCTAACRAATCAGCATGACTACCAAAAGACAGCGGGACAATTTCAGGTCTCTTACCAGCAAGTATATCAATGGGTGAAGAAGTTTGAAGATGGTGATCAGGAAGCATTAAAAGATGGCCGTGGGAGAAAGAAAGCTCTAGAAGAGTTAACGGAGGCCGATCAACAGAAACTCAAGATGAAGCAAATGGAGCACGAAATTGAACGCCTTCGGGCCGAAAATGCATTCTTAAAAAAGTTAGAGGAACTCGAAAGAAGGCGACGCTAGGACATATTCGACAGGAAACGGTCTATCTCGCCATTCAAGCGCTTCATAAGGATGAGTCATTAAGTATACAGCTTCTCTGTGAAATTGCGGGAATTGCACGCTCGAGCTATTACAAATGGCTAAATCGCAAACCCAGCGCTTGCGAGCTGGAGAATGAGCAGTTGACACAGGTAATGCTATCCATCTACGAGAAAGTGGAGCGTACCTTCGGATACCGCCAATTGACTCTGCATATGCGCAAGCAAACCGGAAAAACGATCAACCATAAACGTGTATACCGGTTGATGAAGCTAAGGGGTATTCAGTCTGTAATTCGCAGGAAGAGAGCGAAATATGTGCGCTCCACTCCGCAGCAAGTGGCGGAGAATATGTTAAACCGTAAGTTTGAGGCTACAGCACCAAATGAGAAGTGGGTCACGGATGTGACCGAATTCAAATATGGACATGGTCAAAAAGCGTATTTAAGCGCTATTCTAGATCTCCATGATAAATCCATCGTCTCCTATGTTCTGGGACATTCCAATAACAATCCGTTAGTATTTCAGACGTTGAAGCAAGCCTTGCAAGCAGCTCCAGGAAGCAAACCAATGCTTCACAGTGATCGTGGATTTCAATACACATCGTTGGACTTCAAAAAGCTCTTGGACAAAAATGAGCTGTTTCAGAGCATGTCTCGAGTTGGTCGATGCATCGATAACGGCCCAATGGAATCCTTCTGGGGGACTCTAAAATGTGAGAAGTACTATTTACACAAGTACGAAACCTTTCAGGATCTCAAGAAGGACGTCGAGAACTACATCCATTTTTACAATAACGAACGATTACAAGCAAAATTAAACGGCCTTAGTCCAATGGAATTTAGGAACAAGGCCGCTTAACTGATTTTTATTATTTGTACTGTCTACTTGACGGGGTGCAGTTCAATAAGGATCTGCTCTTTCTATGTTTTTTCTGTAATTAAGTCCTAATCGCCGAAGAACTGATTTTTATCTTTTCCAGTAATGGATAACGTTATATCTGCAGAGTTTGAGACAAGTTTGAATTGATTCTCGTTTACTTTTTCTGCTGTGGCGGACACTGATGCTAACTTTAGTTGATCATTTAGATCACTAACCAAGTCAGCCATGTCGGTATACCGCCGTTTTAATAAAATTGTTGCTATTTTCACACCATCACTAATGATAAAAGTACGGTTCTTGGTGTGATCGTCCGTCCCGGTGTAATAGCTATTTTGAAAGAAGAATGACCAATCCTTCCCACCTAATGTAATAGAAGCAGCTGACCCGGTTTTGAAGGTAGATATAAAGAATGTGTCTCCAAATCCGACTCCATTTACTGTCCGTTTCCCTAGGTCGATTCCATGTGCATTACAGTAGTCTTGAATAAAACTATCTACCGCCGAGCCCACCACCTGTCCAGTAGTAAATCCATTCAACGGAATATTCCAGGTCAGATCAACGGGTATTGTAACAGTCCCATCACTTATAGTGAAATGCTTAGGGTTACTTTTGAAATCTGTTGAGGTTATAATTTTGCTTTCTTCTCTGGCTTGTGTAGCACCTACGGTTGAGAAGTCAAAAGTTGTTATGGCTTTACTTGTAATAGTCTCAGGTTCACTATTCTCAGATTTAACATTAATTGTAAACTCTCTCGTATCAGAAATGGTTCCTGAGGTAATTGTCGCTATGAGCACTATGTCAGTATTAGCTGTTAATCCTGCACGTTTAATACTCCCATTCGAAACATCTACAATCGATGATTGCGTTGAATCTTTTAATATCCAAGTAACAGCGGCGCCATCTTGAATGATTGGCAATATGACTTTATCATCGATTCCATTGTACGATACATTTAAATTCCCTTTAGCTATTGCTACTTCTACCAAATCAATAGCTGCCTCCGCATCTGTCAACTTAGTGATATCCCCTACCAACGTCTTCTGGGCATCGGTTAAAGCTTCATAATCCGTACGGGCTTTAGTTACAGCTGCTTTGTTCACTAGCGTTATATCCGCTTTTGCGGGCAAGGCTGCAATTTCGGCTTTCACCGGGTTTGCTGCTGCTAGATCTGCTGCTGCTAGAGCCTCCAGCTCAACGATAGCTGCCTCCGCATCTGTCAACTTCGTGATATCCCCTACCAACGTCTTCTGGGCAGCGGTTAAAGCTTCATAATCCGTACGGGCTTTAGTTACAGCTGCTTTGTTCACTAGCGTTATATCCGCTTTTGCGGGCAAGGCTGCGATTTCGGCTTTCACCGGGTTTGCTGCTGCTTGATCTGCTGCTGCTTGAGCCTCCAGTTCAACAATGGCTGCCTCCGCATCTATCAACTTCGTGATATCCCCTACCAACGTCTGCTGGACAGCGGTTAAAGCTTCATAATCCGTACGGGCTTTAGTTACAGCTGCTTTGTTCACTAGCGTTATATCCGCTTTTGCAGGCAAGGCTGCGATTTCAGCTTTCACCGAATTTGCTGCTGCTTGATCTGCTGCTGCTTGAGCCTCCAACTCAACAATAGCTGCCTCCGCATCCGTCAACTTAGTGATATCCCCTACCAACGTCTGCTGGACAACGGTTAAAGCATCAAAATCCGTACGTGCTTTAGTTACAGCTGCTTTGTTCATTAGCGTTATATCCGCTTTTGCAGGCAAGGCTGCAATTTCGACTTTCACCGAGTTTGCTGCTGCTAGATCTGCTGCTGCTTGAGTCTCCAATTCAACAATGGCTGCCTCCGCATCGGTCAACTTCGTAATATCCCCTACCAACGTCTTCTGGGCAGCGGTTAAAGCTTCATAATCCGTACGCGCCTTAGTTACAGCTGCTTTGTTCACTAGCGTTATATCCGCTTTTGCAGGCAAGGCTACAATTTCGGCTTTCACCGGGTTTGCTGCTTCTTGATCTGCTGCTGCTTGAGTCTCCAATTCAACAATGGCTGCCTCCGCATCTGTCAACTTCGTGATATCCCCTACCAACGTCTTCTGGGCAGCGGTTAAAGCTTCATAATCGGTACGTGCTTTAGTTACAGCTGCTTTGTTCACTAGAGTTATATCCGCTTTTGCGGGCAAGGCTGCAATTTCGGCTTTCACCGGGTTTGCTGCTGCTAGATCTGCCGCTGCTTGAGCCCCCAATTCAACAATGGCTGCCTCCGCATCTGTCAACTTAGTGATATCCCCTACCAACGTCTGCTGGACAGCGGTTAAAGCATCAAAATCCGTACGTGCTTTAGTTACAGCTGCTTTGTTCACTAGCGTTATATCCGCTTTTGCAGGCAAGGCTGCGATTTCGGCTTTCACCGGGGTTGCTGCTGCTAGATCTGCTGCTGCTTGAGCCTCCAGTTCAACAATAGCTACCTCCGCATCTATCAACTTAGTAATATCCCCTACCAACGTCTTTTGGACAGCGGTTAAAGCTTCATAATCCGTACGGGCTTTAGTTACGGCTGCTTTGTTCACTAGCGTTATATCCGCTTTTGCGGGCAAGGCTGCGATTTCGGCTTTCACCAGGTTTGCGGCTGCTTGATCTGCTGCTGCTTGAGCCTCCAGTTCAACAATAGCTGCCTCCGCATCTATCAACTTTGTGATATCCCCTACCAACGTCTTTTGGACAGCGGTTAAAGCATCAAAATCCGTACGTGCTTTAGTTACAGCTGCTTTGTTGACTAAAGTTATATCCGCTTTTGCGGGCAAGGCTGCGATTTCGGCTTTCACCAGGTTTGCGGCTGCTTGATCTGCTGCTGCTTGAGCCTCCAGTTCAACAATAGCTGCCTCCGCATCTATCAACTTTGTGATATCCCCTACCAACGTCTGCTGGACAGCGGTTAAAGCATCAAAATCCGTACGTGCTTTAGTTACAGCTGCTTTGTTCACTAGAGTTATATCCGCTTTTGCAGGCAGGGCTGCGATTTCGGCTTTCACCAAATTTGCTGCTGCTTGATCTGCTGCTGCTTGAGCCTCCAATTCAACAATAGCTGCCTCCGCATCTATCAACTTTGTGATATCCCCTACCAACGTCTGCTGGACAGCGGTTAAAGCATCAAAATCCGTACGTGCTTTAGTTACAGCTGCTTTGTTCACTAGAGTTATATCCGCTTTTGCAGGCAGGGCTGCGATTTCGGCTTTCACCAAATTTGCTGCTGCTTGATCTGCTGCTGCTTGAGCCTCCAATTCAACAATAGCTGCCTCCGCATCTATCAACTTTGTGATATCCCCTACCAACGTCTGCTGGACAGCGGTTAAAGCATCAAAATCCGTACGTGCTTTAGTTACAGCTGCTTTGTTCACCAGAGTTATATCCGCTTTTGCGGGCAAGGCTGCGATTTCGGCTTTCACCGGGTTTGCTGCTGCTTGATCTGCTGCTGCTTGAGCCTCCAATTCAACAATGGCTGCCTCCGCATCTGTCAACTTCGTGATATCCCCTACCAACGTCTTCTGGACAGCGGTTAAAGCATCATAATCCGTACGTGCTTTAGTTACGGCTGCTTTGTTCACTAACGTTATATCCGCTTTTGCAGGCAAGGCTGCGATTTCGGCTTTCACCGGGTTTGCTGCTTCTTGATCTGCTGCTGCTTGAGCCTCCAATTCAACAATAGCTGCCTCCGCATCTATCAACTTCGTGATATCCCCTACCAACGTCTTCTGGTCAGCGGTTAAAGCATCATAATCCGTACGTGCTTTAGTTACGGCTGCTTTGTTCACTAGCGTTATATCCGCTTTTGCAGGCAAGGCTGCGATTTCGGCTTTCACCGGGTTTGCTGCTTCTTGATCTGCTGCTGCTTGAGCCTCCAATTCAACAATAGCTGCCTCCGCATCTATCAACTTCGTGATATCCCCTACCAACGTCTTCTGGTCAGCGGTTAAAGCATCATAATCCGTACGTGCTTTAGTTACGGCTGCTTTGTTCACTAGCGTTATATCCGCTTTTGCAGGCAAGGCTGCGATTTCGGCTTTCACCGGGTTTGCTGCTTCTTGATCTGCTGCTGCTTGAGCCTCCAATTCAACAATAGCTGCCTCCGCATCTATCAACTTTGTGATATCCCCTACCAACGTTTTCTGGGCAGCGGTTAAAGCATCAAAATCCGTACGTGCTTTAGTTACAGCTGCTTTGTTCACTAGAGTTATATCCAATTTTACGGGCAAGGCTGCAATTTCGGCTTTCACCGGGTTTGCTGCTTCTTGATCTGCTGTATTTTCAGGAATCCCTCCACCGCCTGGTGTAGGAGTTGGTGTCGGAACTGGTGTTGGCGTTGGTGTCACAGGTGGCTTGGATTCTTGTTCATCGACCTTAGTCTTTTCGGCCAAAAACTTAGAAGCGACCAAAGCTACATCTTGACGACTTGCTTGATTAGCTGGGCCGAAAGTGCCATCGGGATTTCCCTTCATAAGTCCGAATTCAACAGCAGCACCAACTGCGTCTTTGGCCCAGCTGGCGATTGAACTAGCATCAGAAAATTTTAAATTTTGACCTTTTCCAGCGCTGTTAACACCTAGTGCCTTCACGAAAATTACAGCCATTTGCTCACGGGTGATGTTTTGATTGATGCCAAAAGTTCCATCACCCATGCCTTTAAACAGGCCCGCTTTAACAACGGCTTCTACAGCAGCAAAGGCATAATTGCTTTTTTGGACATCTTTGAATGTAGCTAATTGTGGAGGATTGCTAAGGTCCAGTTTGAGAGCCCTCGCCAGTATAATAGCAAAGTCCTGCCGCTGGATATTACTTGTCGGGTTGAATTTACCGTCACCAGTACCATTGATAATTCCTTTCTCTACTAGCTCAATAATGGCATCTTTGGCATAGCTGTTTGAAATATCGGTCAAGGATACCTCTGCGGATGCATGTGGAATCAGCGCGCTGAGTAAAGCAGCTGTAGATAGGATAGATAATGATTTAGCTTTAAAATTCTTCTTCATATTTATCTCCTTAAATGATTTAATTTCAGGTGATTAATGTTTTCTAGTAGGTGGATATAAATTCTCTTGAACTACTGTATTTATCGGCTAATCATCTAAGTTAAATGATACTAATAGAATAAATAAACAACATCACTTTTTCTCATAAAAAAAGCCCTTAGATATGTATTTCGTTATCGTGCTGGTTAGATGAACAGGCCGCCGAATTATCGACAGCCTGTTGTCATTATATTCCCTTAGTTAGATGTGACGAAGGAATGATAGGGCTCCACCCGCTCCTCCATGTCTTCTTCTCTCATACTTACCATAGGGTGAAATCCTGCGAATTCATGAGTCTAAGTGAGGAAAATTCAATCTGATATTAATTTTGAATAGATATTGAGATCGTTAAACTTTCCGTCTACTCTTTCATATTGTCTTAGTGTTCCTTCAAACGTAAAGTTTAGCTTTTGTAAAAGTTTTATTGAATTCACGTTTTCGGGTTCAACTTTTGCTTCGATTCGATTCATCTTTAAAGATGAGAATGCGTAATCTAACAAAGAAGAGATAGCTTCTGAAGCATATCCTCTTCCCCAAAATGATTTAGCAATGTCATATCCAATTTCTGCTTTTGCATTTTCAATATCCAAGGAATTATAACCACAAGAACCTATGATTTCATTGGATTCTATTTTAATGATGGAGAAACGAATAGCTTTGCCGTCTTGAGAAAGGTCATCAAGGAGAGTAATCATTTCTTTTGCTTGATTTTCATTAGTAAAACAACTAACATTCATAAATTTAGTAACATCTGGATCAGACCAAATTTTAAACAAGCTAGACGAATCCGATACCTTCATTTTTCTCAAATATAAACGTTCAGTGTGTAACTCTGTAATCAATACTTTTACCTCCATTATATTTTAATAGTTAGGTTGAAAATATTGACATCTGCGCATAGTTCAGTCCCTTCATTTTTGAAGATAGTTTCATTATACAAGAGGTTATAGGCTTTAACTACGTCCATTTACCGTTCCGGTCAGTTGTTACGCCATTGATCAGTTAGTTCATTTCCAGTATAGATTCTCGGAGGCTCTTAGGAAGATTTTTGAAAACCAATTCGTAAGAATGATCAATCATTTCAAAAACATCCGATTCTGGCAAGGAGCCATCGATCGTAATTGAATTCCAGTTCTTTTTGTTCATGTGGTACCCTGGTCGAACGGTCTCATGTTGCTCTCTTAAGTTTTCCGCAATCACCGGGTCACATTTTAGGTTTAAGCGAAAATAATCCCCTTTGTCCTCAAAAATAAGCGCGAACATTTTATCGGCAACTTTGATCACCAATGGAGTGAATCCGAAGGGATAATCTTTAGTCGCTCCTTTCTTCTTTAAACAGTATTCGATGATACTATTCTCCAAATTAGCACCTCTCCTTCGCCGATAACAACACATTCATTATGGCTTGTATATCATTATTATAACTTAATGTAGCCCAACCATTACTGCCCGTTAACTTTCATCTCCATCCCAATTGTTAAGCCACCAGAAGAACGAGCATATATTTCGGTAGTCCATAAACATAGGAATTTGCTGTAACCAGTAATTATCGAGGGCATTGTGCTTAAAATATCCTGTTAGGAAATCATTCAGAAAGCGCCTTGAGAATTCATTTTAGATTTCCGATCATCTGATGGAGATCCCCACCAGTTCGCATGGAAATTTATAGACTTATCTTTTTCGCTCGATTAAGCTAATAATGAAGTGCAAGGTTATTTTCCTAATGTTGATAATTATACTTAAACATTAAAAAGCTACCATTCGATAAATGGTAGCTTTTATTTCTATTTTTTATAGACGCTGCCCCATCAACTCCAAATTTTATGCTTTGTGTTACTCAAACATCAAATACCAATATATCGCGATTTCATTGCTTTGTTTATCTATGCCTTTATAAACTTGAAGATCAAACCCGCCTATTACAAAACCACAGCTTTCGTAGAATTTGCATGCCCTAACGTTGTTGCTTTGCGTCTCGAGCATGATCCCAGGCAGTCCACTAGCCATTGCCCAGCTCTTGGCCTGTTCAATAAGTTTTCGGCCTACCCCATATCTTCTGTAATTTGTGTCTACTTTTATGTCCTCAATATAGGCGTATTTGTTCCAGTTTCTTTTCAATATGATTTGACCTACTACTTGGTCCCCCACGAATGCCAAATATATGATTTGATCCGGGTTATCGATGTACCTTGAGTTATCTGTGTCCGTTTCTTCTTCAAGATGTTCGTCGTCGGAGTAATTTTTCTTATAGCTTGGTATCTCTTTCACCATGTATTCGATTCGCGGACCTATCAAGGACAGGACAAGGGTGCTATCAACGGTAAAGCTGCCATCCAAGTCAATCTGCATGTCTTGCTCCCCGGCCATCATTTCCCTGATAAAGATATACATACTCATTTAATCGCTTCCTTACACAAATGATTTACAGGTTATTTCAACTATTATAAACCGTTAGCTGCCAATTGTTATTGCATCGTATCCATAGTTAATTTAGGTTAATTTCCTTTTTACCATCTTTTGAATCAAAAATCACTTTCTTTTCATTTAGCCAGTTAGGATGATCAAAACCTAATGCTTTCTTTGCATTTGGATAACTTTCATGATCACGAACCATAATTGCTAGATCCGGTGCAGCTATTTTATTAATTAGAAGACCATGGAAGCACTTTTGATAAAATTCAAAAAAATAATTACTTTCTCCTAATGTTGCCACTCGGTGTTTTATAATTAAAGTTTCCGCCCCTTTAGGGGAGTCTAAATATTCGTAATCCCAATTCATAAATAAAAATCCAATATGAAATATAATTAAAAAAATGGTCAATATCGTTATGGGTATGAAAAGAACCCTTTTTTTAGTTGCAAAACACATTAGCATTAAGTAAAAGATGTTAAATAGAATAGGAATACTCCATACCGATGAATTAAAATAAACCAAATAATATTGATTGATGCTCAATATAATTAATACTGCATCGAATAGTAGTAATAACATTAGGAAAATCAAAATAATCTTCTTATTTGTTTTTGTACCTCCTCGCTGCATACATACTCAACTCCTTAGTCGAATCATTCATTATCCTCTCTTATTGCGTCCATTCCATGATGTGCATTCGTTTCTTTTCTAAATTAAAAACGGTTATAACGTAGCTGCCGTCATCTTTCTTTTTGTAGAAATATAAATCATCTACTCCGTACTCAGTTGGATGATCTCGATATAAACCTTCATATTTCTCTTTCTGATCTGGATAAATTTCTATAACAGACTCTTTGAAGCGTGACACTAGCCCATCAATGACATTAACGTATTCTTCGTTTATTGGCTGCCAAAATTGTTCTTTTTCCATTTTTTTCATTTGTTTTTCGGTGTATGCCAAAATAAAGTACCCTTCCCCATCTCCGTTAAAACTTGGCTGACTTTCAAAAACAACTTTTATTTCATCAGGTTTCGAGATAGTTATTCCCCATTTATTTTCCCATGCAGCATAGTATGTACCATATTTTTCATACGCGAGATATCCTGTTCCGATAACTATTATGAGAATGACAACACTGCATATCGCTATTGTTTTTATTTTCATTGTTTATTGTCCTCCTGTCCCTGCATTTGGGCTATGCTTTACACTCTCCTCTACTCTGTCTTTAATCAAATGATAAAGGTGAAAAATCTTTTAAAAAAGAGAAAGTATTCTGCTCAAAATTTCCTATTATTGGATTCTGTTGAGTCTGCCCATTAAAAAAAGGGCTACCCTACGGCAGCCCTATCATTTTCAAACTATAGTTACTCGTTAGTTGAATAATTACCCAATAAGAAAGATATAATCTCATCATTCGTATATTGCAGAGCGCCTGCCAGATCATCGCGATTTGAACTCAGTTGAAAATAATATGTAGCATCATGATCCTGATATAAATGATCTCGCAATAGGCTCTTTTCACTTCCTAATTCACTTAAAATCTGTTCATAAAATTGTCCCTGAGTCATCAAGTCCGCTGAGCCTAAATGAAATATTCCTTTTAGCTCTTTTTCAATAATGAAGCGCAGCTGCTTCGCTAATGAAACATCCAAAAGATGGTTGCAGACTAGATTGCCGTAAACATCTATCTCTTTATTATTTTCAATACTATCTTTTATCGTGTTCCATCTCGGAGAATTCTTACCCCATATCGCGGGTATTCTGACAATCATCACTCGTTCATTCAAAATTTCTCTGAGCATGTTTTCACATTCAATTTTGAATTTCCCATAATCTGATTCGGAAATAGGTATATCTGTCTCAAAATGGGGTCTTGAAAAATCACCATCAAATACATTAGTGGTTGAAAAATAATACATTCGGCTATTATTATGTGCTAATTCCATAGCCAATTCTTTATGGAATGTATACTGTTGATCAAATTCTCCTCTTAAGCAAGAAATCACAATATCGGGTTTAATCGAACGTATCATTTCCTTCAGTTCATCGATTTGCTGAACATCTAATTTATACTGCTTATCGTTAGAAAGACTAGTAAACGAAGAAGAATATGTCCCATATAGATCAAACCCATTTTTAAACTCATCGATTAAAGCTTTCCCAACAAGACCACTTGCACCTAGTATAAGTACCTTTTGCAATATAAATCCCCTCCTCTAAAACTCCTTTATTAGAAAACGATCCATAACTTAAAAAAGATACGTAGTATCTAAAATTAAGCATTCAACACCTTATTTCCCTCCAACAAAACAAGCGCAAACCAACGGATTATACCCGCTGCTTGCGCCTTTTTATTTCAAATGATTCAATTAAAAGCAGACGGAGATACGCGATGTTTGGTCGCCTGTTCAAAGCCGTAAGCTAGTTTAATTAAGGTAGGCTCACTGAAGGCCTTACCTATAAAGGTGACGCCCTGCGGTCCCTTGGTCGTATAGCCGCCTTCTGCTATGACCCCCTTCTCCGCATAGCCGCCTGGCACTGTAATGACGGGATAGCCCGCTCTTGCGGCAAGATCATCGCCATCCTCATTGCCGAGGAACAACAGAGCATCCAGTTGGTGCTCTTCTAAAGCGAAGTCAATTCCGCGTTTGCCGGCCAGCTCTTTATTTTTCAACATACTATCCCTATATTCCTGCTCGGTCAGCGTTCCGCTTGTTTCCTCCGCTGACAGCAGCGTATCTTGCCCATATTTCAAAGCAGTTTCCGCATGCCTTTCATTATAAGCAATGAGCTCCTTCAGGGAATGAACCGGAACGGATTCATCAAGCTTTCCTAGATAGTCATTGATATATTTTTTGAACTCATACCGCAATACATGCCAATCCCACTCGACCTGCTCGCATGGCAGCTCAACCGGATCGATAATCGTCGCTCCTGCTTGCTTCAAGACCGCAATAGCCGACTCGATAATAGCAAGTCTGTCTTCATCCAAATCTTTATAATAAAAGCGCGGAATTCCGATCCGTGCTTGCTTTAAATAACTAGCATCAAGGAATGGCGTGTAGTCTGGATGAGCATGTTTTGCCCAATTTACCGTAACCTCATCTCGCTCATCAGCGCCTGCCATTGCCCCGAGTAGAATGGCCGCATCTGTTACTGTTCTAGTCATTGGGCCAGCTGTATCTTGACTATTCGTAATTGGTATAATGCCCGATCGGCTTACTAATCCTATCGTGGGTTTTATTCCTACCAAGCTCGTTTGGCTTGCAGGACTAATGATGGAGCCCGAAGTTTCCGTTCCAATCGCAGCTGCCCCCAAATTGGCGGCAACCGCTGCGCCTGATCCCGAGCTTGAACCGCCAATGAACAACTCTCCCGGACCATACGGGTTGAGCACCAGTCCACCTCTTGAGCTGTATCCCGCCCACATCGAGCTTGACATGAAATTGGCCCACTCCGTCATGTTCGCTTTACCGAGCAGAACAGCTCCTGCTGCACGTAATTGCGAAGCAACGAAGGAATCTTCCGCAGCATAAGAGTTCGCTAGTGCCACCGAACCCGCGCTTGTATGCATATTGTCGTGCGTATCGATATTGTCCTTGAGCAAAATCGGGATACCGTGAAGGTTGCCTCGACTCCCTTTTTCGCTTCTTTCCCGATCTAATGCTTTGGCGATTTCAATAACATCCGGGTTGATTTCCAAAATAGATCGAAGGATCGGATCATACTTGCTAATTCGCTCCATATATAACTGGACCAGCTCTTCTGAGCTTATCCATCCCGCTTCCATAGCCGATTGCATGCTTTTAATATCCGCTTCAATAATCCATGTTTCCTTATTCTCAATCACTTGATCATCCCCTTAACGCCTGCTTCTAATCCTTTATAAACCTAATCATATCCATTATTAGAGCAGCTGTCAGCGTAGAGAATAAGTATAACCAAGCTTTCCGGCAGCTGTACGATTCAGATTGAATCGCCACTTTCTATTACCGTTCTACCTTTTGTGAAACACTTATTGACGAAGCACCCTTTCTTTTACCAAACGCCCCCATATTCGTACCCAGCACTCCAACGACGATAACAGCAGCTCCAATTAGGTGATAATAAGCCAGCTTCTCTCCGAGAAATACAAAACCTCCGATAACGGAGACCAACGTAGCGAGATGATTAAATACGCTCACTTTGGAAGCTTCAAGCTTCGATAAGGCGTAATTGCTGAGCAGGCTGGAAATGAGCGAGGAGAGCACACCCAAATATAAAATCGACAAGAGGAAGACTGGACTGGCAAACGGTTCAAAATAATGAGAAATCGTTCCTTTTGCGACATGTTGACCTATCGCGATGATGTTAAAGACAAGGAAACTGATAGCCGTCATCATATAAGTCATCGTCATCACCTTCATGCGCCCTGAGAGCCTCCTTGCAAGCACGCTGTAACCGGCCAATGAAAGTGCTGATAAGAGTATGAGCAATGTGCCTTTGACATTAGAAATGTCGATTGACGTACCCTTCATGACAAAGATAAAGATGACTCCAGCTACGGAGAGCAGGGTTGAAAGCTTCTGTACCTTTGTCGTCCTCTCCTTTAAGAAATACGCTGCCGCAATCATCGTGAAGATGGGCACCGTTGCATGAATAATGCCTGCTTCCGCGGAGGATGTAAACTGCAAACCATAGGCTTGGAAAGCAAAAAACATCGACGGATAAAAGACCGCTAGCGGAAGAATCGTTAACATGTCCCGCGCTTTAAGCTGCAGCTTGATCCAGCCAAATAATACAGGTATTGTAGCCGCAAAAAAAGATATGGTAAAGCGATGGGCAAGACTGTCTAGCGGACTAGTAATCGTTAAGGCTAATTTTCCGAAAAGAAAAGAAAGCCCTACGATAATCGAATAAACAATGATTGCTGTATAAGCAAGCCGTTTCGATTTTAAATTATTCTGTGTTGTCGTCATGTTATACCTCCTAGTAAAGTTCGCTTTATACAGGTATCGTATCTTCAAAGCCACACATGCTACAATATAGAAAAAAGCCATCTGTATCGGTACAGATGGCAGGAGGAGCTTTGGTTATGTACATTTATTTGAAGCTCATGAATGAGCTGGAGGAGCTCATTTCGAAGCAGCCCTATAAAGATGGACAGAAACTCCCTTCCATTCGGACGCTAGCCGAGCAGTTCGGCTGCAGCAAGAGCACCATTATTAAAGCTTTGGATGAGCTGGAGAAACGCCATCTCATTTATGCGATGCCAAAGAGCGGTTATTTTGTTGTAAAAGGAATGAATTCCGCTCAAAGCGAAGCAACCAGCTTGCTCAACTTTGCAGCAACGGCACCCGATCCCGCGCTATTTCCCTATTTGGATTTTCAGCATTGCATCAATAAAGCAATCGATACTTACCAGAAGGACTTATTTGTTTATGGCACCGCCAAGGGAATGGATTCTCTTATCGATATTGTTCGCAAACAATTAATGAGCTATCAAGTGTTTACGCAGGAGAGCAATATATTTGTTGTATCCGGGGTTCAGCAGGCGCTGTCCCTGCTTGCGGCTATGCCTTTTCCGAGCGGTAAGCAGAAAGTCTTGATTGAGCAGCCTGGTTATCATCTGTTTATCGAGTATTTAGAAACACGCCGCGTACCTGTAATTGGCATCGAACGTCGTTTCTCCGGCATTGATTTCAACAGGCTGGAGGAGATCTTTCGTACAGAGGATATTAAGTTTTTTTATACTATGCCGCGTTTCCACAACCCGCTTGGCTGCTCCTATTCGAGGAAAGAGAAGCAGCTGCTTGCTAAGCTAGCCGCCAAATACGATGTGTATATCGTTGAGGACGACTTTCTGGCTGATTTTGAGCAAGACAGCAAAGCCGATCCGATATATGCTTATGACGACTCGTCCCATGTCATTTATTTGAAGAGCTATTCAAAAATTATATTTCCCGGCCTGCGAATCGGCATAGCGGTCATGCCTGATTTACTTGCAGAAGTGTTTCGACTATACAAAAAACAAGACGACATCGACAGCTCCATGCTGTCGCAAGCCGCTCTTGAAATCTATTTGCGCAGCGGCATGTTCGAGCGTCATCGCGCCAAAATCCGCGATAAATACTCGGCAAGAGCGATGCTGCTCGATACGGCGCTTGCGAAGGAAGCTTCCCGCTGCGGAGGCACCTTCACCTATGATCGATCCAAACACCCGACCATTCATACCCATATTTTGCTCCACGAAACGATCTCTGTCCCGCTCCTAATCAGCCGTTTGCGCAAGGAAGAGATTCTTGTTGATGCAATGGATCGCGACTACTTGTCTACTTTTCACAGAGAAAATCTATTGAAACTAAATGTAACCAATGTGAACGAGGAGAACATTGAGAGAGGCATTGAACGGATCGGCAGCCTGATAGCCCAATCCGCTCGCCTTTAACGATTAGAATTTTTCTGATATAACCTTCGCCTGCGTGAAGAGCAGCAAATAATCTCGCCCGCCGGCCTTCGAATCTGTGCCTGACATATTAAAGCCGCCAAAAGGATGGACGCCGACTAAAGCACCTGTACACTTGCGGTTAAAATATAGATTACCTACATGAAACTGCTCGCGGGCCTGCTCTAATCTGCTGCGGTTCCGCGAGATGACGGCACCCGTTAGTCCGTAATCGGTGTTGTTCGCGATATCAAGCGCTGCGTCGAAGCTGTCGGCTTTAATAAACGCGAGTACTGGCCCGAATATTTCCTCTTGAGAGATGCGGGCATGCGGAGCGACATCTTTAATAATCGTAGGTTCAATGAAATAACCGCTGCTATCTCCAATTTTCCCACCCTGCACGATGATTCCTTCGCTGCGTCCAACCTCGATATATTTTAGAATACTCATGTAGGCTCGCTCGTCAATGACTGGGCCAACAAAAGTGAGCTGCTCGTTCGCTTTCCCAAGCTTCAGCCGTTTCGTCCGTTCAACGACCTTATCGATAACCTCGTCATAGACGAGTTCATGCACAACAGCACGTGAGCAAGCAGAGCATTTCTGGCCTGCATAACCGAAAGCGGATGCTGTTATCGCATCGGCTGCCAGTTCAAGATCCGCATCCGCATCGACAATAATCGTATCCTTGCCGCCCATCTCTGCAACGACACGTTTCATCCATTTCTGATCCTGCTGACTGATCGAGGCTTTCTCATTAATGCGCAAGCCAATCTCTCTTGACCCCGTAAAGCAAATAAAGCGGGTTAACGGATGCTCCACCAAAAAATCACCCACTTCGTTTCCTGCTCCAGGCAAAAAGTTAACAACACCGTCAGGCAGCCCCGCCGCCTCTAGCAGCTCAACGAATTTCGCTGCGATAACTGCCGTCGCGCTTGCCGGCTTTAATACCACTGTATTACCGGCAACGACCGCCGCCATTGTCATGCCCGCCATAATCGCAAGCGGAAAATTCCATGGCGGAATAATAACCCCTACACCAAGCGGAATATAGATAATCTCATTATCCTCGCCAGCTATAGCAACAATAGGCTGACGCTCCGCAAGCCGCTCCATCTCTCGTCCATAATACTCCAAAAAATCGATAGCCTCCGCCGTATCACCATCAGCCTCCGCCCAGCTTTTACCCGCCTCGTAAACTAGCCATGCAGAGAATTCGTGCTTGCGCCTTCGCAGTAATGCCGCTGCTTTATACAATACTCTCGCTCTCGCTGAAGGCTTCACTTTCTTCCAATCCTCGAATGCCTCTGCTGCTGCGAGTATGGCTTTATGTGCAAGCCCTGAATCCGCCTGCGAGACGATTCCCACAAGCTGCCCAACGTCAGAGGGATTGATTGATTTACGCTTTTGAATTGTCTCGATGCGGTCGGGACCAATCTTCAGCAAATGCTCTTGGCCCAGCTCCAGCTCTACCTTGCGCAGCGCCTCCTGAAAATCATTAATATGGTCGATTACCGAAAAATCGGTAAATGGCTCGTTCTGAAATGGCTCCCGCATAGATCAGTTCCTCCTGCTCATTCGAATCATTGCTAGACGCTTATGCCTATGTTACTTCACAATATCTGTTCGCCAAGAAGCGAGCCAATCAGCTCCACCGCAAGTTTAGCTGTCTGGTCATTATGGTCGAGGCTTGGGTTTACTTCGACGATTTCCGCTGATGTGACCACATTCGATTGATAAAGAAGCTCAAGCGCAAGATGCGCTTCGCGGTAACTGAGGCCGCCCCTTACAGGCGTGCCCGTACCCGGTGCTTCAAGTGGATCAAGACTATCGATGTCAAAGCTGACGTGGACGCCATCGGTCGTTTGCTTAAGCTGCTGAATCACCTTCTCCATCACGCGTGCAATACCGAGCCGATCGATATCATGCATCGTATAACAAGCGATGCCTAAAGAGCGGATATAGGCTTTCTCCCCGGAATCAAGCGATCTGGCTCCGACAATGGCGACATGCTCTGGCTTTATTTTGGGCGAGAATCCCCTTAAACTCGTTAACAGCGGGATACCTCTTCCCAGACTGATGCCAAGCGACATCCCATGAATATTGCCCGATGGACTTGTATCCTCCGTATTTAGATCCGAATGCGCATCGAACCAAATGACCCCAAGATCCTCATAATGCTCAGCAAGGCCAGCAATCGTCCCAATCGAAATGCTATGATCTCCGCCCAGCACTAAAGGAAATTCCCCAGCTACAACAATTTCTGATACGCGCTCAGACAAACGATTGCTAACGTCATGCACCTCAGACAAATGCTTGGCATTAGCTGACTGAAGCGGCGGCAATGGGGCGTTCACACCGATTTCTCCTGTTAGTCGATATGGAATATGAAGCTCCGTCAGCTTGCGACCAAGCCCTGCCGCCTGCAAAATATGCGCCGGACCAAGTTCTGCTCCGGGATTTCCAGCCCCTTTCCCGAAGGGAACAGCAACAATTGCCACCTGAAAGGTACTCATCGCCGTCACTCTCCTGCCAGCATACTATTTGCGAAGACAGCCCCAATCTGTTCAAAAGCAAAGTCGAGTTCCTCCTCTGTTATGATGAGCGGCGGTGCCAGCCGAATGACATGTTCATGCGTTTCCTTGCACAGAAGCCCCTTCTCCATTAGTCTCTCGCAATAAGGCCTCGCGGGAGTCGAAAGCGCAATAGCAATGAACAATCCGCGGCCTCTGATCTCTGTAATGTCCGGATGCTGCAGCGTGGCGAGCTTGGTCATCAAATACTGCCCTAACAGCTGTGAGCGTTCAGCCAGCCGCTCATCTTCGGTTACTTCAAGCGCTGCAATCGCAACAGCACAGCTTAGCGGATTGCCCCCGAAAGTAGAACCGTGAGAGCCGGGCTCGAATACATCTATAATACTGCTGTTCGCGGCAATAGCCGATACAGGCATGACCCCTCCGCCCAGCGCCTTCCCCATGATATAAATATCAGGAATGACGTCTTCCCAGTCGCAAGCGAATTTCCGTCCTGTACGCCCGAAACCGGTTTGAATCTCATCTGCCACAAGCAGCATCTGATGCTCCGCACATAGCTTAGCAACAGCAGCAAGAAATCCATCTGGAGGAATCCGAATGCCAGCTTCGCCTTGAATCGGCTCAATCAGAACCGCAGCGGTATTCGGTTGAATCACCGCCTTCACCGCCTCTAGGTCCCCATATGGAACAATACAAAATCCAGGTGTAAAAGGGCCAAACCCTTGCTTATACGCCTCCGTTGAGGAGAAAGAGGTTAGCGTCAGCGTCCTTCCATGGAAATTACCTTCAAAAGCGATTATTTCAGCTTGATCAATCGGTATTTGCTTGACGCTGTAAGCCCAGCGACGTACAGCCTTTATCGCCGTCTCAACAGCCTCTGCCCCAGTATTCATAGGAAGAATTCGTTCTTTTCCGGTATATGCCGAAAGCTTCGCGCAAAAAGTACCCAGTACCTCGTTATGAAACGCGCGTGACGTAATCGTCACTTTATCCGCCTGCTCCTTTAACGCTCCAATAATCCGAGGATGTCGATGCCCTTGATTCAATGCGGAATAAGCGCTCAACATATCCATGTAGCGCGCACCTTCTGAATCCTTCACCCATACGCCCTCTGCGCTGCTAATCACAATCGGCAGGGGATGATAATTATGGGCGCCAAATTGCTCTGCCAGCTCGATATCCTTATTTGCCCTGTTCATCACCTGCTCCTCTCTGCATGCACCGCAAAAAATAGCTGTTTTTGAATTTTATGCGGTTAAGGGGTGACAAATAACAAAGGGAGCTGAGGATAGGTAGAAAGTAATAATTTCTCTTGTACAAATAAGCGGGGCTTGCTTTAATATTAGTCGGGGGGGGATTAATAAAAATGAAAAACAAAAAAGTGTTTCTTACGATGCTTATTAGTCAAATCCTGTTCGGACTATTCACGATCATTTGGCTTTTTGTCGCGTTAATGTCCGTGATGATGTTCGATAACCCAGATTCGGAAAAGCTGTTTTGGCCCGTGCTGATATTCATCGTCATTTGGCTATATCCGGTAGCGCTTATTGTGTCCATTATCGTGAGCTGGGTGCTTTATCGTTTCAATAAAATGAAAACAGCGGTTACCATTGCAATGGTACCGCTGTTCTGGGTGCTGCCTCTTTTCGGTTTTTTGATCTATGCAAACGTCAGCTAATAAGTTATTCCTCTGACTTATCAAAATGCTCCTGACAAAATGTTAGCACCATTTTCTCTTCATCCTCTTCAAGCTCAAAATCAATATACTTATTTGAGGATGTTGTTAGAAATTCATACTTTGCGATGCGGGCTGCATCCTCTTCGATCACATAAATGACACGGAGCGTTACGCCCTCATCATGATAAAGCTCATCATCATCCGCAACATCCAGATCGAGAATGAATTCATACCTCTTCCCTGACAAAATGCCAAACGGGTCCTTCATTAATTCAGCGCTATATTCTGTTACAGTAAACATGTCATCCGCTCCTTCTCCTCTAGTATAGCAAAACAAAAGCAGCCTGAAACTTGAAATCCAAGCTTCAGACTGCTATTTTTTTGGGCAAACGGCTGTTGCCTCGTCGTTTCTTACAGATTGCTTAGTGTTTCTGTAAGAACAGGTACGATTTGCGATTTACGGGAAACTACGCCCTTCAATACCGCTTTATTATCCGTCAACGTTACATTGTAAGCTTTCTCTACCGCTTGAGCTTGAGCACCAAGTGCTAGCGCCACGGAATCGTTGTTCAAAATATCCGTTACAACAAGAACAAACAGGTCAAGACCCTTTGTAGCGATAATGTCGTTAAGAGCTGCTTCCAGCTCAGCTTGGCGAGAAATAACATCGTTTGTGTCAACCGCATTTACTTGCGCGATTTCTACTTTGTAGCTGCCCATTGCAAATTCTTTTGCATCGAGGGTGATCAGCTGTGCAATCGTTTTGTCGCTAAGATCCGCGCCTGCTTTAAGCATGTCCAGACCATAGCTTTCTGCGTTAACGCCTGCGATTTCAGCAAGCTCGCGAGCTGCTGTTACGTCTTGCTCTGTGCAAGTTGGCGATTTGAACAGCAAGGAATCAGAAATGATTGCAGACAGCATAAGGCCAGCAATTTCTTTGCGGATTTCAACGCCGTTTTCTTTGTACAATTTATTCAAAATCGTCGCTGTGCAGCCTACAGGCTCAGCGCGGAAATAAACCGGGTGGCTTGTCTCGAAATTAGCGATACGGTGGTGATCGATAACTTCAAGTACACGTACGCGATCGATATCGTTCGCGGATTGTTGGCGCTCGTTATGGTCGACCAAAATAACAGTGTCTGTCTCGTCAGCAACATTCTCGATAAGACGAGGAGCTGCAATGCCGAAATAATCAAGTGCGTATTGTGTTTCGCCGTTAACGTCTCCAAGGCGAATCGCCTCAACGTCAGCACCTAGCTTTGTTTTTAGCTCAGCGTACGCAATCGCTGATGTAATCGTGTCGGTATCCGGGTTTTTGTGCCCGAAAATAAGCGTTTTAGTCATTTGGAGTACTCCTTAAAAGTTATTTTTCGGCTAGGCCAAACAGCCAGTAACGGCCCATGTCCTTTTGTAAATGATATACTAAAAACCATTATAGCTTTAAGTGCTCTTTATTCCTATACCTTTACACCGAATTAAATCATAAAATTTGTGTTATCTCGATCTAAGCTTGTAATAATTGTATTTCCTATTTTCAATATCGATACTGTTTTGAAATTCAAAACCACATTTTTGGATCACTTTATTCGATGGAACGTTGCGTATCTGAGCTATAGCAACAAGCTCTTCGACATTCGTATTTTCGAACAAATACTTAATTAATCCGATTGCAGCTTGAGTCGTGTAACCTTTATTCCTGTGATCGTTTGAGATCCCATAAAAAATCTCTCGATTTGGCGGCGATACTTTATCCAATATTCCAGTACCGCAAACACCAATAAACTCACCCGTATATCTGGATATTATACCCAGTCGCAGCCGCAGTTCTCCAACATCTCCATCTTTGGATACAGCATTTAAAAAACGTTTGTTATCGGGTATTTCATAATTGTTGAACCAGTCTTCCCTTTGTTCCTTAGCTACATTCCAATCTATTAAAAATTCATGAAAGTGAGGCTGCCAGGTGATGTTGTGTAGATCGTCCAAATCCTCAACCTGATACTCCCTCAAAATAATATCTCTACACTCTATAGTAAAAATGTTTTTGCTCCTATTTTGTGAATGACTCATTGATATCCTCCTAAAGTATAGAAGGAATACAAAGCAGTATATAAAGAAGCGATACATATCACAAAAAATGCAGCAAACCACAAGGATTCGCCGCATGATGTGATGTATAAACACACTATGCTTTGTTTCCTTGTAATAGTGAAAAATGAAATGTTATCAAACTATTACAAAGTTGCTGGCATAGAGTTGATTCCCCTTCCAAATATAACCTGAAGGAATTGTAGCAAATTTCAAGATCAAAGACAATAAAATTCACACAATCTATCTGCCCGCAAGTCATATGTTTAACCTATATACTAGTGCCCATATGAACAGAAATTATATGAGTTTAATCATCTACATGACCGTCCTTATCGGTTTAAGTATCCTCTTAATGGTTTCACCTATTTTTCTTCGAGATAAACAAAGCAAGCTTATTCATTTGCAATATACTGCGCGAATCGGACGAAAGCTCTTCTTGCGAAAGCTTACTGCTGCGATGATTTCTACACTCCTTATCGTCACCGTACAGCTTGGCGTCTTCTTCCTCATGTATAGCAGGCTGGGAACAGGATTATTTCTGGACTCAGGCATCAACTCGATATTTAGTATAGGTTACTTTTGGTATGATCTCACATTCGGACAATTCATTGGTCTGACTGTAGCAGCTATATACGCACTCAGTCTAATCACCGCGGTGTTTGCAGCATGGATCTCGAGTATGGCACCCAATTACATGGTCATCATTGGACTCCAAATCCCTTATGCTTTTCTGATGTTTGGATGACTGGAAAATTTATTAATTGGTAGACTTGCCGATATTTTATACGCGCAGTATGTGCAGCCGCTAACTTATTTGCTTCTTGCCGCAGGCGCAGTTCTACTGTTTGTTCTTCGCTGGCGGAGTGAGCGACGAGCAGATTTGCTCGTGTAACACGTATGATCAAACAAACTGTTAGCTAAAATGCTGAGGCAGCCTAGAATTGAAAAGAAATATTTAGGCTGCCTCAGCCATAAAAAAATAGGCTTTACAACAAAATGGAAATACATTATATTTGTATGCACAAACAACTTTTATGTAAAAATGAGGTAACGATGATGCTGGATACGTATTTAAAAGAATGCCTGTACTTCACTGCAAACCGATTGGGCAGAATTATCACGAAGATGGCAGAAGATGAATTTGCCGTTAGCGGCATGTCACCCACGGCTGCTTTTTTATTAATGGCTGTGTATGAGAAGGATGGCATCTCACAGAAGGAGTTAGGCGAGATTCTCCATCTCCAGCCCTCAACAGTGACCCGTCTAATTGAGAAACTTGTTATCAAAGGGCTGCTCACCAGCCGAGTGGATGGGCGTTTATCGCTTATTTCCGCCACTGAGAAAGGCAAAGCATTAAATGACACGATTAATGAGTGCTGGATGAATTTGCGTAAACGTTACGCCCTATTGCTCGGGGAAAAAGAAAGCGATGAGCTATCCTTTCAACTATGTGCGGTAAGTGATCAATTAGAAAATAAAGAATGACGATATCTTCTTTATTTAAGAAAACATTTGCTTGTGCAAACAAGTAATTCTGTTTTTTTGAATATAAATAAAAATGCAAAGGAGAGATTTTATGAAAAACAAACCTATTTTAATCATTGGAGGTACTGGAAAAACTGGCCGCCGCGTAGCAGAAAGATTGACCGCTCGTGGACTGCCCGTACGAAGCGGCTCACGCTCAAGTGATCCTTCGTTCGATTGGGAAAATTCCTCAACATGGGCAGCGTCACTGCGAGGCGCAGAGTCTGTGTATATAACGTACTACCCAGACTTAGCGCTTCCCGGTGCTGCCGCATCGATCGGTGCTTTCGCTGAGCTTGCAGTGAAACAAGGAATCAAGCGCTTGGTACTATTGTCCGGCCGAGGTGAAGAAGAAGCTCAGCTTAGTGAGAAAGCACTGCGTGACTCTGGCGCTGACTGGACCATTTTGCGAGCGAGCTGGTTTTGTCAAAATTTCAGTGAAAGCTTCCTGCTTGATTCCGTACTCAGCGGAAGTGTTATACTCCCTGCCGCGGACGTAGCTGAGCCATTCATCGACGCTGATGACATTGCAGATGTCGCAGTCGCAGCGCTGACTGAGGATGGCCATATCGGTAAGCTTTATGAGCTGACTGGCCCGCGCGCGCTCACCTTTAAGGAAGCTACCGAAGAAATTGCGAAAGCCAGCGGCAGAGATGTCCGCTACGTGCAGGTATCCTCCGAGCAGTTTATCACTGCGCTTGCGCAGCAGGATATGCCTGATTATGTTCTCACGTTATTGACTGAGCTATTTACTAAAGTGTTGGATGGCCGCAATTCACACCTGACAAATGGCGTTCAGCTCGCTCTGAACCGTGAGCCTCGGGATTTTGCCGACTACGCTCGAGACACCGCGGCTGCAGGTATATGGGGGGTTCCAAATGCTTGATCGCTCCATCATTGTCTTAACCTTTTTCTCAGCTCTTGGCTCAGGTTTGATGGCAGGATTGTTTTTTGCCTTTTCGACGTTTATGATGACCGCTCTCTCGCGTCTTCCTGCAGCGCAAAGTATTGCCGCAATGCAGTCCATCAACGTCGTTATACTGAACCCGTTGTTTGGTCTAGTGTTTTCTGGAACGGCGTTAGCAAGCATCTTGCTTGCGATCACCTCTTTTTTCCGATTAGGTGAACCAGCTGCAAACTATTTGCTTGCCGGCAGCCTTTTCTATCTCATTGGCTCCGTTCTAATAACGATTGTATTTAACGTACCTTTAAATGAAATGCTTGCCTCAGCAGACCCAAGTGTAGCAGGCTCCGAATTATGGACGCGGTATGTTGCCAGCTGGATGCCATGGAATCATGTACGAACCATTTCCACCCTTGCGTCGTTAGTTTGTTTTATTATAGCGTTCCGACATTCGGGCTAACAGTTGTACTTATAGTCTCTTCTCAAAACAAAGACTAGAATCACAGGCGACATATTCACCGTATCTATCAATTTCATAATAATCATGCTTTTTATAAAAATGAAGCGCTTCTGGTTGTGGTGCGCCTGCTTCCAAACGGATAAATTGATAATTCATATCTTTTGCTCTGGTTTCTAAATGATTCAATATTTGTGCGGCTATGCCATTCCTTCTATACGCGGGGCTGACATAAAATCGTTTTAATTCAATATACTCATGATCCAGCGGTTTTATGGCTCCACATCCAACTGGTTTTCCTTGCTCGTATGCGACCATAAATATAATTTGCTCAATCCCTAGATCGTTAAAATCTACTGTAAAAACTTCCTCTGCCGTGTATCTTTGCGCTAAATCCTCATCCAGCTTATGGATAAGCATGTGTAAATCAGTATCCGTATGCGCTACTTGAACAATCTCTGCTGCCATTTCTACACGTCCTCTAGTATGAGTAGTTTATCGAATTATAAATCGATGTTACTCGTCTTTTATTATTTTACTGAATTTGATTCACCCTTGCCAGTCGGAATGCTAACAACAATAAGTCAAAAAAAAAGCTCTCATGGCATAATGCCTAGAGAGCTTTTTTGGGCGGTTTAATGAGATTGTCGCTTAAATCTACATCCTCCATTCATCTCAAACGGATGACTAACATCTAATTTGCCGCCTTGCAGCCTGACGGTTTGCCTTCCAGTAAGGCTGCTCGCAGCCTTCGATTCACCTGTAGAGAATGAATAAGGATGCTCCATTCATCTTTTATTGTCCTTTAAAAGCTTTCAAAAACTGAACTGCATTGCTAATATCCGCTTCCGGATTCGTACCAACCTCACGCTCGATCGTCAAATAGCCTGTATACCCGATTTCCTGAAGCGCTCGCAAGTATGCAGGCCAGTCCACGCTGCCCTCACCAAGCGGCACTTCGCGGAAAGCTGAGCCGGTTTCTACCATATTGGCAATTTTCTCATGGTCAAGTGAAACCTCGTAGCCATAGTCGCCATAAACGTCACGCGGATCGACATGCCCCAGCTTCACGCCGTCCTTCGCATGCGTATGAACGATATAATCCTTAAGCGTGTAAACGCCTTGGACAGGATCATCTCCTGTAACCATAACCATATTAGCCGGGTCAAAGTTAACAGCTACTCCTTTGGTACCGAGGCCATCCAGAAACAACTTCAAATGCGCGGACGTCTCTGGCCCTGTCTCAATCGCAAAGTAAGCATTCATGTTATTTGCGAATCTGGCTAGTTCTTCACACGCCGTATGCATGGTCTCATACACACGACTGTTTTTATCGCTCGGAACGATACCGATATGTGTCGTAATAATGTTCGTTCCAAGCTCCATGCCAAGCTCCATAATCCGTTTGGATTTATCGATTTTCGCGCGGTTTTCCGCAGCGTCCTGAAAGCCATGGCCGCCCAAATCACCAACTAGAGCGGAAATATCAAGGCCTAGTCCATCAATGTAGGATTTCCATTCTTTCCTTGCAGCTGCTGAAAGGTTAGCAGGATCCAGTTCGCCATGCACCGCATACATCTGTACGCCATCCGCGCCAACCTGCTTTGCTTTGAGCAAACCTTCCTTTACACCAACCTTAAAGCTATCCACGATAACGCCGATTTTATTCGTAATAATTGGCAATGTCATCTTCGAGTCACTCCTTCGTTTAAATTTCGTTCCAAACACGTTTTACAAATTCAAAGCCGAGTCTCGTTCCAAAACGGCAATCTTCCAAGCCTTCAAACTCGATGGAAATATAATCATCGTAGCCGCTTTCTTTCACTGCACGCAGTACTTGCGGCATTGCGATGTCACCATGTCCAACAATTGCGCCGCGCAGCCAATTGCCGCCTTTGGATTTAAACCAACCTTCTCCCGGATTTTCGGTTGATGGACGATAGTAGAAATCTTTAATATGGACCATAGAAGCCAAGCTGATATTGTTTGAAACCGCAGCAAGAGGATTCTCATCCACACAAAGGAAGTTTCCTACATCAAGCGTTGTCTTGAAGTTTGGACGATCTACAACCTCAACGAGCGCCTGCACCCGGTCACTATGCTGAATATAATAACCGTGGTTTTCTACGCTTGTCGTAATGCCGAATTTGGCTGCATAATCCGCGACAGCTTGACAAGCCTTCGCTAGCTTTGGCAGCTCTAACAAGAAATTGGAAATCGATAAGTTCTGCGACGATGCCACGTCATGACGCATCTTCTTCATGCCGAGCGCTGCCGCGATATCCACCTCACGCTTCAAGCGCTCAAGCTCCTGCTCGAATTGTTCTTCGTTTAAGCCGGAGAAGTTCGCGCCTACCGCATAATTCGATAGCTCGATCCCGCTTTCCTGCGCTTGCTTCTTAATGACTTCAATTAGTTCAGGATTTTCGGTAAGGTTAAAGCCAAGCGGTACAATTTCAACATGTTCTCCGCCAATGGATGCTATATACACGATAACATCCTGTATCGTCATTTCGCCCGTTCTCAGAGCATTATATAAGCTGTACGTGCTGATTCCTAGTTTCATAGACGCACTTCCGCTCCTTTTGCTGCGGATTCATAAATGCCGACTAATATTTTCATAATTTCCACGCCATCCGCCACTGGGCTGATCGGCTGTTTTCCGTTTGCAACACAATCTACGAAGTGGTTGATCTCATTTTGGAAAGCGCCAACAAAATCAAAGCCCTTGTTGTCGGTCTGCGGATATACGTTTAAGATCGTGTCATTTTGCTCCGTTACAATAACGGTCTCCGGGTCGATCTCAAATCCGCCTTTCTCCCCATAAAGCTTAACAGTATTTTCATTAGACTTGGCATGCAGCGTAAAGCTGACATCTACGAGCAGGGATGCGCCATTCTCGAAGCGAATAAGTGCATTCGCCAAATCCTCAACCGTGTTTTTCTCTGCATCGTAGTCAGCCGCTTGGTAGAAGCTTAAGTTTTTTACATTCGCACGATTGCCGAGTTTGCGATACGTATTGGCACTGACGGATACCGGCTTTGGCCGTCCCATCAAATACCAGCAAAGATCGATAACATGCACGCCAATATCAATAAGCGGCCCGCCGCCAGAGCGCTCAATGTCAGAGAACCAACCGCCTGGATTTCCAAGACGTCTGAGCGTTGATGCTTTGGCAAAATAAATTTCACCGAACTCACCTCTGTCAGCCATCGAACGAATCAACTGTGCACTCGTATCGTACCGGCGGACGAATCCGACTTGAAGGAGCTTGCCGGATTGCTCTACCGCCTCTTGTACTAGAAGCGCGTCCTCAACTGTACGGCAAAGCGGCTTCTCTACGAGCACATGCTTGCCTGCTTTAAGAGCGGCAATGCTGATTTCAGCATGCGTATTGTTCCAAGTACAAATGCTGACTGCTTCGATAACCGGATCAGCCAGCAGCTCGTGATAATCCGTGTAAATTTTCTCAGCGCCATATTTCTCAGCTGCTGCTTTCACACGCTCTTCATTTAAATCGCAAACCGCGTAAATGTTCGCATTAGGATTTTTCTTATAGGAATCTAGATGAGATGATGAGATAGAGCCTGTTCCAATAACCGCGATTTGTATCGGTTTCATTGCTAATCTCTCCTTATGAAATCTTATAGTTAGGTTTTGCATGTCTACACTTTCGTATTATAATGGTTTCATCCTGCAACTCCATGTAAAGCTGTGCGGTTTGTTTGTACAATTGTGCTATCCTACCTGAGGAGGTCGTTCAAGTTGGAAAAATTCGAAGAACTGCGCGAGCCCATGGACATGCCAGACCCTCATTTTCCGATAAAACTGCATCACAACTACTTTGACAAGCAGGGAATGGTCATTTTCCCCCATCATTTTCACGAACATCTTGAATTCCTATATATTGTGAGGGGAAAAGCTTTGATAGAGTGCGGTTCTACTACGATTACGGCCTCCGTTGGAGATCTCATCGTCGTAAACAGCAATGAGCTGCATTACGGAATCAGTCTGTCATCGGATTTGTACTACTATGCGCTCATTGCCGATATTTCCTTGCTGCACAGCCAGTCGGTGGATGCTGCTGAGACTAAATTTATTACACCGATCACACAGAAACGTCTGCTGCTGCAAAACTATGTTGGCGATGACAGCAAAGTATCGTCCTGCATGCTTGCCATAATCCATGAGCTGGAGCAGCGCGAGTTCGGTTATGAGCTTGCTATTAAGTCCGAGCTCTATCGCCTGCTGACGCTGCTGCTTCGCGGCCATGTTGCTACCGTGCTCACTAAAGATGAATACGCGGAGCGCATGAAGAACATTGAGCGTTTCACACCTGTCTTCAAGCACATTGAGGACAGCTACAAGGATGAACTGTCGGTGGATCAGCTAGCAAGCATGGCGAACCTCAGCCGCTACCACTTTAGCCGATTATTCAAAGAGCTGAGCGGCCATACCGTTACGGAATACATTACGATGACTCGGCTTGGCAAAGCGGATTACTTGCTGCGTCACAGTCCGCTGACGGTGTCGGAGGTTGCAGCAGCGACGGGCTTCAACGACATCTATTACTTTAGCCGAACGTTCAAAAAACACAAAAAAGTTTCCCCGTCCTCGCTTCGGGGAAACTAATTTTGTTTGAGGCTTAGATAAGGCAGCGCGCCTTTATTTGCGGCCAAAATCCGCCTTGATTTCGCCCCACTCCTCCGTATTCCATTTCAATACCTTATTCGTATAGGTATGCGTTTGAAGCCACTTCACAGCTTCATCCGTCAGCTCCCAAATTTTCGAAGTCGAAGCATCCCTTTTTAAGGTCGAGGCTACTTTTTTATTACGAAGCCAGCTTAGCGCCGTTCTCGAATCACTGTAAATCGTCCTTGTGCTGCCTTTCTCCTTCAAGTAGGAAAGAGCATGTACAATAGCAATAAACTCGCCTAGATTATTGGTGCCGTTCGGTATCGGTCCGACATAAAATAAAATTTCATCCGTTTGTGTGTCTACGCCTTTGTACTCCACAGGGCCTGGGTTTCCTCGTGTTCCTACGTCAACAGAAATACTATCATAGTCAATAGAAGCAGCATCTTCCTGTATCAACGCAGGCTGCTTTACGCTGCTCCCTGTTTTCGTGCTCGCAGCGGAAGCTTTGCTTGAACCTGTACCCCAATGATTGCGCCAGCCGTCTTGGAAAGCTTTATCCGCCTGCTGCTTCGTTTCGAAAGACTTAAACTTCGCATCCTGTACACCGCTAACCTGCGATTGGCACTCGGGCCATGTGGAGAATACCCCTGTCTTCTTGCCAACCCAGACTACATAATATTTCCCTTTTGCCATATTTAAAAATACCACCTTTATTAAAGTCCTTATTCAGGTTTACTATCCCACTACTAACGAATGCAGCTAGAATCGGATGAAAATCCAACATGATTTTATTGAAGTTCTTTCTATTATAGAACGTTCATGCCTTAAAGCAACTATGCTCTAAAACCTTCGTTTTTATTTGGTCTGCCCTTAAACGTAGCGATGCATGAAAGCAAATATCCCAGTCCCAAAAAGCAAAGCGGAATCGTCGGATAAAAATATCTTGGAGTAGGCGAGAATGGAAGATAAAGCAGTATACTAAACACTGCGAGCAGCGCAATCATCATGTAACTGGCATTTCTTCTTTCATGGATGATGATCTTCACCAGTCCGCCCAAACCAATCACCATAACAATCAAATGCAAAATGGTTATCATCTTTGACAAAAGCTTATTTGCTGTCATATATCCTAAACCCGGAAAAATTTCACTAATATAAATCATCATTTTGCCCCAACTGTACCAGCTAAGGTAGGTAAAAAATTCATTGCGAAAGCCATCGATGATTCGCTGATAAGCTATTCTCCCCATTTCCGCGGGATCTTGGTTAATGTCAACGCTGGGACGGCGTTCAAAAGGATAAGAGCCCCATAACAACGGGTTTCCCGTCTGCTCCGCCAGCAATAGTACCTTATCTAATGTAATCCAATTACGAATCCACCATGGCAGCATAACAACAACAAAGCCGATAATGATAGTAGAAATAGCCTTTAGCACAGCTGCCATTTCATGCTTTCTGCCATATACAGCTACACCAGCCAGTAGAATGACAATAAAGGGGACGATAGTTGGACGTATCAGAATGCAAATACCGAATACGACTCCTAGTAAAAGAAACCATCGAAGCTTCGTCACCTGTGTACATCTTACTAATAGATAAATAAATAGTAGAAAAAATAAGCCGTATAACGTCTCCGTTAAAAGATACAATGGCGATAAAATAAACGTTGGATGAAATAAATAACAAGCCATGATAAACAGACTGATGCCGGTATGTGCAAACATCCGTCTCGCGATCATATACATGATAACTGCACATATTAGCTGAATCAATATTTGCAGCGCCTGAATTTGAACGACTGGTGGATGATTCCCGGCATAGCCAAACACGATATAGCAGCCGGCTAGAAAAAGTGGATATCCTGGCGTTGTGAATGCATTTGGTTTTTCCGAATAAACATATGGCGTATATCCGTAAACGCCTTCGTGAAGCAATTGCAGCACCATTTTATTGTAGCCGACCTCATCTCCCGTCAGCTTTTTATCCCAATCCGTATAATAGCAGCGCAGCAGCAAGCCTAGTACAATCAATATTGTAAAAATGATTGTTTTGGTTTTGAAAGCCAATATCGTCATCATCCCTTTTTTCATTTATTGCAAAACACAATTAATTCCTTACATTTCCAAATGATGACACTTGAACGATTGTAACATTTTCCGAAAATTGCAGCCAATGAAGTTTTTTTCATAAAAACACAAAAAAGACTGCTCCTCAAGGTATGTTGCCTTTGGAGACAGCCTTAGTTTGTTATGGAATAGAGTTTTCCTTTAAACGAGTACTTTACTGAAAATCCCTTCAAAATAAGCCTGTAAGTCTACTTTTATCGGCATAAAATAAATGCTGCTGTTCGTCTGCTTCGTAAATGCTAATGCTTGCTTGGCAAAGGCAATATTCCAATCTAGCGTCGGCTGAAAATCATTAGGGAAAACAACATGATTTCTTGTCTCCCAATATTTTTGGGATTTGTCCGATACGACCGGCGATACGCCCCAGAAAATTTCCGAGCCCTTCACTCTATTCGAATACTGCTCCATTAAGCTCAGATCAAAAAACGGCTGCGTAAAGAAACCGTCTGCTCCAGCTTCAAGCTTTCTTTGCACATACTCATATTCCTTATCCATGCTGCCACGATAAGGATCAATTGCTGAATAGACCTTGATATGGGGGTGATCCTTTTTGATTTTGGCAATCAAGTCTATACAGGTTGTCGGATAAACGACCTTCCCGCTATTTTTTGGAGCATCTCCTGTTACGACGAGCACCTCCGTAATTTGATGCTTGTCCAAGCGATCGATGAATCGCAGCGGTTCCACGCAGTCGAAGTCCATTGCCCTTATATGGGGAATACAAGACTCGTATTGTGATTTGGAGATGCAGGATGCCTCCCAGCTGCGAAGCTCGAACCTCGTCAAATCAGGAATATTAATGGTATTTATAGCAGGAAACTGTGTTTTGATTAAGTGCAGCTCTGCTCTCAGCTGGGCCTCATCTCTAGGAACCAACTCTAACGAAATTCTCACCTCATAAGCCCCTTACTCAATATAGAATGAATAGAATTCATACTTGTCGTTTTTTGTATATTAATACATAATACCGAATTTTAATTCAATTTGCCAATCAATTTAATAGCAGCTTGCTATCATTTTCTCTTATAAATGGTACTTGTTCGTCAGGCATTATGCAATTTTACTTGGTTGAAGCTTGCAGAAGCTCATCGATATGAAATAAAGAAATGTAGGTTAATCCCGCTTCTTCAAGATTCATTCTGCCTTGCGGCTCTCTTTCAATAACCGACATGACGGCCTTGATTTCTGCCCCATATTTCTTCAGATCACCCGTGCTTATTAGAATTTGTCCTCCTGTTGTAACCACATCTTCAATGACACAAACCTTTTTCCCTGCTATATCCACTCCTTCAGCGAGCTTGCAGGTGCCGTATTTCTTTGCTTCTTTTCTAACAAATGCGGCAGGTATGCCTGTTTTCAGTGAAAGGGCTGTTGCAATCGGAATACCGCCCATTTCGAGCCCAGCCAATACTTCCGTATCCTTAGGCACTAATGGAGCCAGTTTCTCTGCAATTTCCGCGAGGAGCTTGGGATTTGACTCAAACAAGTATTTATCAAAATAGTGATCTGATGTTTGACCTGAACGAAGCATAAAGGTTCCCTCTAAATATGCTGCTTCAAAGATTGCTTTCGCCAATTGTTCTTTCCTCATTTGTAAAACACTCCTTCACGTTTTTAAGTATAAAAAAAAACACTAAAGCAACAAGCACTTTAGTGTTTTTTATAAGAATGGAAATATAAAATTGAAAATCGAGGTCTTTCGCAAAGCTCCTCCATATTCGCCTTCATACTCCCACCCCTTCCAGTCATTCCTATTATTGTATATGCGTCTTCACCAATTTACAACTTATTTTTCCATCTTTCTTTACCCCCGTGATTTCCATTGTTCAAGTATATGTCCAATTTCTATTAAGTCTTTCACTTTCGCGTCATACTCAAAAGACTCTGTATAATAAGTGTCTTCCTTCCATATTCCCCTCATGCCTGTCGCTTTGCTCGCGGTGATATCATTAACCGGATGGTCGCCAACATAAACGCATGCCGCAGGCTCTACATTCAGTTTCTCCGTTGCTCTCAAGAATATAGCCGGATCAGGCTTGCGCAAGCCCTCCCGCTCCGAAATGAGAATTTCATCAAAATAGCGAGCTATTTTCAGTGCATGAATATTGCTGGCTTGAAAGTCACCGAATCCGTTCGTAATCATGGCAAGCTTGTAGCCTTTGTCCTTAAGGCTAACCAACAGTTCAATCATATTAGGAAATGAAACAGCATGATTTGAGAAACCTTTCTTATAATCGTCAAGCAGCATATTCCAATCCAGTCTAAGCTCAAACTCTCGTATGAGCTCCTGATATACGATGTCCTTCCAGACATAACCACGGCTATCTAATGCAACGAATCGGCTAATATAACTGTCTTTATCCACCTCGTTGTTCGGTTTAATCAATCGCTCGAATTGCTCGTCCACGAACTGCAATAAGGAGCGGTCACGATCTAGCAGCGTACCATCTAAATCAAACATTACAGCTTGAATCATAGGTTAACGCTCTTTACCGCTTTTTTGACGCCTCCAAAGAGCTCTGCAGTTAGCTCTGCTCGAGAACCAGTTTCCGAATAGGTGATCTTTCCTTCCATTCCATTCAAGAAAAACAGCAGTTCTCCCACTTGAGCGGAATAAGGGCATAACTCAAATTTAAACCACTTATTTTGAGTGAGATAAAACTTCTCTTGCTCTTGTGTAATGATGAATGAAGAGCCAGGCTCCCCTTCCACCTCATAGCTGCCAACGAGATCCGTATACTGATTGAAGTCCAGTTGTATAGGCGTGTGCGATAACGGAAGCTTCATCTCCTCACCAAAAGCAATCCGCGCCAGCTGCTGACTAATATGCCCTACCTGCGTCGTTACTAGATTAGATAAGACAATTATCGTTAAATCTTCGTTCTTATAATGCCTCATTTCGGTTAAGAAACCATTGATACCTCCGCCATGGCCTATTACTTTCCTGAGGCTGCCCATAATATCTTCTTCATATATAAATAAACCGTAGCCATATGTATCTTTGAATGGAGTCGTCATGCTCCCATAAGCTTTCTCGCTAATTTGCCGCTGTGAATGCAGTGATAGACCCCAAATATAAAGATCTTCAATGGTCGAATACATTCCTCCAGCGCCGGATGGAATGGTCATTTCCAAAAATTCTGCATTCACTACATCACCCCAAACCTCGTAGCCCGATGCACGGTTCTTCAATATTTTCTTAGCGTTATCATAGCCGGTATTTATCATCCCGAGCGGCTTCGATATAGCATGGTGGATATAATCCTCGTAGGTACGGCCGGATATTTGCTCGATAATAGCAGTAAGAAGCACATACCCTGAATTGCTGTAATCAAACTTCTCACCCGGTTCAAACAGCAAGGGCTTGTCTGCAAATCTGGCAATGATGTCCTCTGTTGAAGAAACAAGTCTCATCTTCGGCACAAAATCCTCTAAGCTTGTATAGTTTGGAATACCTGATGTATGCGTTAATAAGTGATGTATCGTGATTTTGTCGCCATTTGGATAGCTGGGGAGGTACATGGAGATCGGATCTTCTACATTCAAAAGCTTCAGTTCATGCATGATAACGATAGCTGCCGCCGTAAATTGTTTCGTAATCGAACCGATACGGAATATCGTCTGCGGGGTATTCGGAACATCATGCTCAAAGCTTGCCATTCCGTAGCCCTTGCTTAGGATGATTCGTCCTTCGGAAGCAACCAATACACAACCATTAAGATAACCTAGTTGAGCCAGAGAATTGCAATGGTCATTTAACTTTTGTTGCAATTGCTCTGTTGACTTTACGTTTTCTGCATTCATCAGATCATCTCCCTCTAGAAAGAAGTCTTTTCCCATTAGCTATTAAAAAATGAATAATTAGCTACCCCAATAATACCGTACATACGTTCGTCATGTAAACATTTTCCTTGTTGCTGCAACAATAGCGGATTTGGTATCCGTTAGAATTTAGAATTCCAGTCTTTCAGCCCTTCGCCGTCATACGAAATCAACGGTGAAATTTCAATATCACGCCCATGCAGCTGTTCCTCAGGCACACCCGCAGCTCGCAGCCAATTTCGATGAAGCGATAGAACGAGCTTGCGCGCACTATGCGGGCTGTCTTCACCCGTTTTATTTTTGACAGGGGCGAACTCCTCTTCACGTGTTCCCCGCAGGATAGTCAATTGATCAGCAAGTGGGAAAAAATCAAAAATAAAACGTTCAAGCTTATAGGCGTTAGGCTCCGTTGGCGAAATCATGTTTCCCTCAGCGTCCATGTATTTCATCTTTTTTGAGGCAGCATGAAAAGGGATGTCCGCATCAGCATGGTCTTCTATGAAATCGAACTTAAATACATGGATAGAAATATGCCCCAAGTTATAAAACAATTTTCCGTCCTTTGTCCTTTTATCCTTGATAGCAGCCGGAATTTCGTTATACTCCAAAACAGCCGGGCGCTCGTTTTTCAAACATAAAATGCCGATCTTCTCGTCAACATCCGTTTTCTCAATGACCTTCGTTGCAACCATGTGATTGCGCGCGGCAGCCACGCCAATAAATGCAGGGTCCGCGACCTTTATGAGCGCATTGTCTACATTGTAATAAAACAACCATTCTAAACCTCTTCGCTTCATATCGGCGATAGCTCCTGATCGTTTTAATGAGGCAAAACATTCTCCATTGCCGCTCGGAGCCAGCATGAGGGTTCCATCCTCCGTTAAAAGCAGCTTGCCGTCATGACCCAGCGCAGGCATCGTATTTTGCTGGAAGAAAAAAAAATCCTCCGCCGGATAACCAAAGTAATCCAAAGAATGAAAAAAAGCCGTCGTTTCTTCATGGTTGTCTGGACTAGTCATGATATACCAAGGAATAGACTTGCCGGCTTTCCTGGATAAATAAAGCAGCCTTTCTGCTTGAAGCTGAAATAAAGACTTTTGGGATGGAAGTCCAATATCAAGCGTGCCCTTAGGTCCTTCATGACCTAAACGGCTGCCTTGCCCCCCAGCAACGACGATAACGCCAACTTTCCCAGCACGCAGCAGCTCCCAGCCCCGTTCGGTATAAGCTGCTTTTGCTCCCTGCTCGAAATCTTCCCAGTCTTCAAAGGGGATCGCTGATATCGTATCTATCGTATCGTTGATCACCTCTTTCGGTTGGTTATGCTCTGCTAAAGCCTTGTTCAGCCGCACGAAATCGACTTCCATAATTTGCGCCGCCAGTATATTTTTCTCCTGATCCGGCAATCTCGCAAGTATCTTCAGAACATGCTCCTGCTCATACATACGAAGCTTGGCTTCCGCTAATCTTATATGATGATTCAAGTGTTTACCCCCTTCTTAAATTTCTGTACGAAAGCTTTCAATAAACTGTTGTGCGCGCTTAGACAAATAATGATCTTTCAGCCAGAGAATGCCGACATCGGACTGAAAGTCCGCATCCTCAATGTCGAGCATTTTGACGACGGTGCTTGGAAAAGAAGACATAACCGACTTCGGAAAAACGGTCGCTCCGATCCCGCAAGCTATCAGAGACATAATAATCGCGACGCTTGAGCATTCGCATATAATATTAGGTACGAAACCATGACGTTTGCACTCGTTCACGACCTGCTCATGCATGCGCGTCGTTCGGTCCGTCTTCAAAGTAAGGAACGGAAATTGGGCAAGTTCCTTCATGCAAAGCGATTCTTTTCCTTCATATTCGGGCCACGAGCTTGGAATGACGGCTACAAACGGATCTGATGGAAGCGGCATAATGGAGTATTGCTGCGGATGTTTCTGCGCCTCAAACGGGAGCCTAGCGATAACTAAATCAATCGCGCGTTTCTCCAGCTGTTCACCAAGGTAGAAGTGATCACCCTCCGAAATTTTAAATGTAACTTGAGGGTATTTGTCTCTGAATAACTCGATATTTTGGGGCAATAAGGAAATGCAGGATACAACAGACCCGATCGACAGGACGCCGCGAACCCCTTCCTCCATCCCCTTTACTTCTCTGAGGGATTCATCGAATTGCAGGAGCAGCGATTCCGCCTTCTGCTTGAGCAGTTCACCTGAATCGGTTAGTATTAGTCCTTTGCCGTTTCGCTCAAACAACTTGACGCCAAGCTCCTCCTCCATTTGCTTTAATTGTCTGCTAAGAGGCGGCTGTTCCATATTAAGCAGCTTTGCAGCGCGCGTAACCTGTCCCTCTTGTGCTATAGTTAAGAAGTATTTAAGCTGCCGCATGTCCAATTCGTTCGCTCCGTTCTTCCATACTTTAAAGGTATGGACATTCAATAAAATAGATATTTTAAATATATCGCATGAAGTGATAGCATTCAATTAACGATCATAATTAAGGGAGATGGCCCATTTGCTACAATCATTGGAAATCGAGTTAACCAAAAACAAGAAACAACAACCAGAAGTCGACCAGCTTGGATTCGGCAATCATTTTACGGACCATATGTTTATTATGGATTATTCGACGGACAACGGCTGGCACAAGCCGCGTATTCTGCCTTACCAACCGATCGTATTAGACCCTGCAGCTAAAGTTTTTCATTATGGACAAACGATCTTTGAAGGCTTGAAAGCGTATAAAACCGATGATGGTCGCGTATTGCTGTTTAGACCTCAAAAAAACATACAAAGAATGAATCGCTCTAACGAGCGTCTTAGCGTACCTGAGCTGGATATTGATTCAACGATTGAAGCTCTGAAGCAGCTTATTTCGGTTGATAAGGATTGGATTCCAACAGCACCTAGCACGTCGCTGTATATTCGTCCCTTCGTCATTGCGACTCAGCCGCAGCTTGGTGTAGCACCATCTACAGAGTATAAATTCATCATCATCATGTCGCCAGTAGGCGCTTACTACACAGAAGGCGTGAACCCGGTTAAAATCTTCGTTGAATCCGAATATGTTCGCTCCGTGAAGGGCGGCGTGGGCGAAGCGAAGACTGCCGGCAACTATGCTGCTGGTCTGAAAGCGCAGGAACTTGCTAAAGATAAAGGTTATTCTCAAGTGTTATGGCTTGATGGCGTACATCGCAAATATATTGAAGAAGTTGGCAGCATGAACGTCTTCTTCAAAATCAACGGCGTTGTTCATACACCTGCTTTAAACGGCAGTATTCTTGATGGAGTGACTCGCAATTCCATCATTCACATGCTCCGTCATTGGAACATTGAAGTTGTTGAACGTCCGATTACAATTGAGGAGCTTTACGAAGCTGGCCGCAGTGGCGCGCTTGAGGAAGCTTTCGGTACAGGTACAGCAGCTGTCATCTCTCCAATTGGTGAGTTGAACTGGCAGGACGATGTACTCGTCATCAATGAAGGCCAAACAGGCGAGATCTCCAAGAAGCTATATGATACGCTAACTGGCATTCAAATGGGCAAGATTGAAGATCCATTTGGTTGGATGGTAGAAGCTAGTCCTGTGAGCGTCTAGCATATTTTAAAAAAGGCTGCCGAAGGAATTATCGGCAGCCTTTTTTCTATACGTTGAGCTAAATTTCTAGTTACCCTCAATGCCATCCGTTCCGCCAAACGCAAAATGGTAGCCATCAGGGTCCTCAATTACAAATTCCTTCCAAGGACCCCCATCTGCATAGATGGTTGGCTCCACGGAAATAATAACATTCTTACTGCGGAACTCATCATACAAGGCATCTAATTGTGCCCATGTTTCAGTGTAAACCTGCACATCGACGGCATAACCGCCGCCAGCAGGACGCTGATTTGGCCTTACGTCAGAAGGATCGGCTGCTTGGAACAACTTGAGTGCAACGCCCTGCAAGCCGCCCCGCTCTGCCCACCAATCCGTGACGGTAAACCCAAGCGCATCGCGATAGAAGTTTTGAGACTTTGCTAAATGGGATACCATTAACACGGTCAGAGAGCTAAGTTTATTAGACATTTTCGCTTCTACTCCTTTGATAGCATCGTAATCATTACTTTTATTCGCTTATTTGTCTAAATTTCCCTTTTTTCTCTAATGAGAAAAAGGAGCAGCTTCTCAACTAGATATCTCTACTTTTTGGACCTCTACTATTTTAGGACGAAACCCAAAACCAAGCAGCGCGAAAACGAGGAAGGCCGCACCTAAGAATAGAAAAATGCTGTGTACAGATACATAACGAATACCATAACCGCCAAGCGTCGGACCCATGATACTTCCAATGCTGAAGTGAATCGAAGCGATAACATTCGCCGCAGGCAGTATAGCCCTTGGTAAAATATCCGCTGCATATGCAAGGCCCAATGAGTAAAATGATCCGACGACTCCGCCAGCAATAGCAAATAATACAAAGAGCAGCGCGATATTGTCTCCAGCAACAGGTATTGCGAAGAATGCCAGAGCGCCTACTACTCCGCATCCAATCAACACCGGTTTCCTGCCAATCCGGTCACTCCAAATGCCAAGCGGCAGTTGAAGAATTAGAGCCCCTACCCCAAATGCCATAAGCAGAAGAGATATCCAATGCTGACTCAGATTGATGCGCAAACCATATAATGGGAAGTTACTATTCATAGAAGCTTCCATCAGTCCATATAAGAAGCCAGGTATAAGCACGAACCACGCGAGGCGATAGGTTTTCACGAACCGATTCTCAGACGCGCTGCCCCGTGCAACCCGCTCCGGCATTTCGTTCTTCATACGCAGCACGAGCATCAGTACAGTGACAAAGAACACACTGGACACTAAGAACGGAACCGCCCTTCCAAGTGGAAGAAGATTAATGCCAAGTGGCCCTAAGCTGAAGCCCAGTCCATATGCCATGCCGTACAAGGAAATAAATTTCCCCCGTCGATCCGCTGGACTTGAGCTTACAATCCATAGCTGAGTTGCATAATGGAGCGAGCTGTCCCCAACACCCACTAGCAAACGCAAGACGAACCATATAGCCAATGACTCCGTGAATGGAAATAGCAGGTTAGCGAGTGTAACTAATGTAATACCAACTAATATGACTTTTTTGTACCCAAAACGCATGACCGGCTTCTCAACGAAAAACATCGTGCAAAAAATTCCGATATACATCGCAGCTGAATTAATCCCGTTCATATCTGACGAGACGCCTGAATCCTCCAGCATAATCGAAAGCAGTGGCAGCAGTAGACCTTGACTCATACCCGCTACTACGACAACTAAAAGCAATGTGGTTAAACGAACACGGAAAGAAGGCGAAGCTGAAGCTAAAACACTTGATGACAAACCTGTTGCACTCCCTTTAATATAACTAATTCTGATTTTCTCCTTACACATTGTATACCTGGCAGCAAAACCTGACAACCGCTCTTTCATTGGAAGCTCTGCGTTAACTGCTAGAGATAACGATCTTTTTGGAATATGGAAGTGATCTGTGCGATATGATGCCGACCATGCCAAGAAAATCTTTGAAGCGCGGCATCAAGACTCATTAGGCCGTGAGTAGGACTTGTAAATGATCGTTGAAAATCTGATGGATGTAATGTACGTAGGATGGCTGTAAATCGATCATGAATAGCTTCGAGGAGAACTAGCGAAGTCTCAACAGGTGTCTCATAATCGCTTAGTTCTGCCCACAAATCTTCTCGATACGAGCTAGCCGTTGGATTATCCTCCGTTAGCGCTCTCTTGAAACGGATAAAGGCATTCATATCGTTGTCGGCCATATGGTGGACAACCTGCCTAACGGTCCAACTGCCCGGACGATATTGTAAAAGCAGCTGCTCAGTGGATAAGTTTTGCACCGTTTGCCGAAGAATGGGGGATATTCGCGAGACATCCTCAATCCAGCTATTGCGAAGCTCTAACGTCTCATGCTGCATGAGTTCAAATTGTCCGATCGGATAACGAAGATCATTCATACCCTCACCCTCTCATCTTTAATTGTATTTGCAATGCTGCCAGCTAGCAAAGCAAAAAAGGCCGCCATTAAAAAATGTCGGCAGCCTTCTGTGTCTAATTCCAAGCGTAGTCTAGACTTACTTTCTTGCTCTAAAAATCATAAAATTCTGGTCGTCATTCAATGGTTGAAAATGATAACCGCCATAAATAGAAATGTCTTTGAATCCAAATTTCTCGAGCATCATCATGAATTCATACTTGTAATACCATCGCAGCTTCATTGTATAAAACTTCGTTTCAATTAACTCATGATCTCGAATAATTTCATAACGCTCTACCTTCGTTTGCAATTGTTCAAGATAATTTATGGTTGATGTTGAACTCACCATAACTTCTGAACCATCATTTCGTTTACCTGAGGCGCCAACAGTCCATTCTTTCTTTTCTGCATCTTTGGGAATAAACAAAGGGATTACCACTTGCCCGCCTTCTTCAAGAAGCAAGTATAGTTTGCTTAAAACGCTCATAGCTTCTTCTCTTTCTGCCACGAGCATAAAGGAAGCAAGCGGAATAAATATAGTCTTGTACTTTCGGGGTAAATCCAGCTCTTGCATGTACTGCTGATACAAAACAGGAGAAAGATCCTTTTCTTTAGCTTTGAGTCTGCAAGTATCCAGCATATCTTCTGAGCAATCAACGCCTTCAACCTCAAACCCAGCACTTAAGTACGGTAATAATAATCTTCCTGTTCCACAACCAATCTCCAGAGCCAGTCCTGGCACTTCATTCATTAGCTTCTCGTAAAATTGCGTATCAAAAAATATGTCGCCATGCCACCAAATATCATAGGTTTCTGCTACAATGCCTTGATAGGAACCATTAGTATAAAACATTTATTTTTCCCTCCATGTTGTGGACTTTCTCCTACACGGAAGGCTAAAGCATGTCGCTATCCCTTCCGCGCCTCTGAATTATTAGGGTTATCAGCAAATTTGTTTTTGTTCATCTTAATCACTCGCCTTCCAATTATATACACCAACTATAACGCTGTTATGTAAAAAATGTCCAATATAATCTTGTTCCTATTAAGTATAGGAGGTCTCGAAAATAAAGTCTTATAATGCCTCTGCTTTCTTGAACTAAAATATAACTGGAGATACTGCCCTTTAGCGTATCAAAGGGCTACACGACTGGTAGCCCTCTTGATACTGAACGATCGTTATTCGTTAGTTTAATATCGTTTCTTTTTAGCTTTCGTCAGCTGCAATAATCTGAACATTAGTGAACACTGCCTGATTATCACTTGTACTGGCTGGATTGCTTAGTGCTAAGCCTATATAGACATTTTCACTCATAACAGCTTCAAAACTGCTGACTACCGTCCAGTCCTCTCCATTATCAGAGATTGAACCGGTAAATACATTGCCGCTGCGATTCAGCTTAAGCCACACTGGCGGACTCCCAGCCATCGTCTGATCGACAGTGCCTTCTCCCGTATTCTCCCGATATTGAAAGGTGACTCCATTGGCGGGGGTAACCATCATATCTACATGCTTAGCGTCCACATTCAGCGTCTCGCGAATCATCAAGCCCGCTTTGGCCCACTCACTCATTTCTTCCATTACAGCCACTTGCGTTATAATCGCCCCATCCCCTTGCAATGGCTGATAAATATAATTCAATAGATCGTTATTTCCCCAAATATCGGTTGAGCTGCCTGTCAACTTGAATGCCCCGTCCACCGTATTATAGGAAGCATCGCCTGACTTCAACCCGATATTTCTAGCTTGCCAAGGCTGAGGCAGATCGGCTTCATAATCCTGTTCCACAGGAGGCTCCCAGCCTGCCGTTGGCCATGATCTTCTCTCATCGATTGCCTTAAGCACATTCCAGTCCCATGCGCCATAATTAAAGTAGGAGAGATGCGTAACAGCAGGGAAATTCTCTCTAATCCCTCCATAAACGGCTTGATATTCGTCATCCGTCCAATTGTCATCCAGCGTTGGCACAATCGCTACACCAGGACCAACAAGAGACGATGTATCAGATAAAATCCCATTCTCGTCAAAGACCCATTCCTCATTGAAGCCCCAATCATCGAAATAAGCCATCGGTGCGACAAAATCAACTGCATCCTTGAACTTCGAAGCGTTCTGCCCAACTTCTACGAATTCCGGCGGCAAAATGAAAACGCCCAGCTCCATGCCCGCTTTAATCTCGTCGATATCCTCACGAACATTCTGCACATAACCGCCTATTTGATTCGTTCTCCATTCATTCCATTCATCTCTGCGGGCAGAATCTTCATCAAAGTTAATATCGAGTGGAGAATACCCGTATTTACTCTCATATAAGTTAACTGTATAGCTGCTTACATCCATGTTGTAATTGTCGAATCTCAACCAATCCAATACGACTCCATCGATATCATAGTTGCTTACAACCTCTTCAATAATCGAGCGTTGATAGGCTTGAACATCCGGATGGATCGGGTTGACAAAATATTCACTGCTATTCGAACCTGTATAAGGCACTACAATACCGTCAACTAAAGCGTGCATCTGCCAGCTAGGATCCACATGAAAGGCTGCCTGATCGTGAAACTGAGGAATCCATGCGCGAACCTCGATACCATTCTGATGCGCCTGCGTGATCACATGCTGAAGCGCATCGAAGCTCTCATAGCCATTGGCAATCGGGGCAATCGCACTGTCATAGAATACATGACCGGAAGGCACCTCATCGTCTTCATCCTGCTTGACACTCATATTAATAATATCCACATTGTACTTAACGGCTTGCTCAACAAAGTCCGCTACATCATTTGCATTTCGAAATTGGTTAACCGTCCGTACCGTAATCTCGGTCATGAAAGGCGTGTTCTCTTCTTCAACTGGCGTGGTTACACCACCGTTATTGCCATTTCCGTTATTTCCGTTTCCACTGACATTCCCATTTCCTGGTTCTTTAGGAGATTGGCTTAATTTAACTTGCAGCGAGCGGTTCAAGATAACCACCATCTCCGCACGTGTCAAAGGATTTAGCGGGCTAAAAATATTTTCAGAATTATATCCGCGCATGATTCCGTGAGTGACTACATTGCCAATAGCTTCCTTGGCCCATTCGGCAAATTGTTCACTATCTGCAAATTCCATAATCGCTGCAGGTTCTTCCGCTTGCAATTGAAGCAAACGATTTATGACGACAGCAGCTTGCTGCCTTGTAATGGAATCTCGCGGCGCGAACTGCTTTGCACTCTTGCCGTTGATATAGCCCGCTGCGACAGCCCTGGCAACATCTTGATAAAACCAACTATTCACAGGTACATCCTGAAAGGTCACCTCAGATTCATTCGTGAATTGAAAGGATCGATTGACTAAAGCCACAAATTCAGCTCTCGTTAAAAGCTGGTCCGGCTGAATTGAACCATCCCCGTAGCCTTTCAACCACCCCTTATCCATCCATTCTGTTAATTCCTTATTAGCACTATGATCGGCAGTATCCAATTCCGATTTTGCCTCCGCTGCAAAGCTAAATGAAGTGAAGAGCATACTAAAAATTAGCGTTAATATGATTATCCTATATGATTTTAAATGACTCATTCTCCGGCCCCCCTATTGTAGATTTGGGTTACACCTTGCTGCCACTCAATAATCAGCATTAATTTTTTTAACATTCGCCTGCCATCTCTCAGTTTTAAATTCCAACAGCCGCTCCAGTCCTGCTTTTTCTGCATCTTTAGCTGTTTTCTCTATAATGGATACGACCTCATCATCGGATTTAGCAAACACCATATTCGCGAAGGCTACTGTGTAAATATCAGAGATTTGCTGTGAGATAATGCCGAGCTCTGAGTCAGGCAGCGGATCCACATTGACGAATTCGGTAATATCCTTCGCTGTCTTCCAAGTGACCGTGCTTTGTGCAATCGTCTCCCATGATCTTAGCTCTTCTGACAAGGCCATCTCCAAGTTTACCTTGGCTTTATCAATAAAGGTCGTATTGCCGGCCCAGTTGAAATCTTCGAATTTCCTCATCGTTTCAGATCGCTTATTGACGTCTCCAGTTGAATAGTTTTCATTCGGAATTGGCGATCCATCCTCATTTTGCTCATCCCAATACAGACCTTGTGGTCCGAAAAATAAGACCTTCTGTCCTTCTGGTCCTGTAATCCAGTCATAATAAGCGAAGATTGCTTCCGGATCCTTGGCTTCGGTCGTAATAACGTTGACATTCCATCCTAAGCTTTCGAATCCGCTCACAAATATATTATTTTTGTCCAATCCAGCTTTATGAACCGGCCATAAAATTTCATAACCACCGTCTGGTTTAACCTTAGTCACTTCACGATGCCCTTCCGCTCCGTAAGTAGTAATATTTGATTCGACCATGACAGCCACACGGCCTGTGTTTACTTTTTCTTTGACTGCATCCTGAGTTTGTGTAATTGCATCTTGGGTAATCAGCCTCTCTCTGAATAGCTTGCTAATATACTTCATCGTTTCCTGGAACGCAGAGTCCTCGTAAATCGAGACTAGCTTGTCGCCTTCCGGATAACCCCGCAATCCAATGAAATTACTAGTTACACCTTCTTTGAAGCCTCCGTACATCATTTCCAAACCGGCACCCTTCTCGCCAACTTCAAGCGGAACAACATCTGGGTACGTGTCTCTGACTTTAATTAAGTAATTATATAGATCATCGTATGTTTCCAGCTTCGGTCTGCCGAGTTCATTATAAATTTCTATGTTTATCATCCATCCGCCGTTCCCAAAGGTTCCAGACGTATACCAATTTGGAATTTGATAGATTTTCCCATCCTCGGATCGAAGCAGATTCAGCGTGGATTCCTTCACATATTTTTTAAAATTGGGATACTTCTCGTAATACTCATCAAGTGCCACAAGCTTTCCTGCTTGAACCAAGCGATCGACGGTCTCTCCTCGATCAGTAAATATGACATCTGGCAGATCGTTAGAGACAATCATCGTGTTTAGCTTCTCCACAGATGCGCCGCCGGCTTGAATCGGTTTAACAGTAACTTTCTTGTTGTCCAAAATCCATTTGGTCGCCTCGTTATCAGCCCATGGCGCCGTAGTTAACCAATCATAATGGCCATAAAATGAAAACGTTACCGACTTCGAACCCTCATTTCCTTCCGAATTATTCGGGTTGTTCGATGCTTTCGGCTCATTATTATTGTTTGAACAAGCAGCCAGAAAAACCATTAGGACAACAATAAACAACGATACCCATCTTAATCTTGTAATCATTTTTTCCCCTACCTTCTTTTTTTTTATTGGGACTATCCCTTTATCGAACCGATCAATACCCCTTTGACAAAGTATTTCTGCAGAAAAGGGTATGTCAGAATTATGGGAATAGTAGCAACCATCATCGTAGCCATCAGGAGAGATTTTGTCGTTATACTTCGGTTTCTGTTGATATGCTCCATGGCGATTGCATTGCCGGATGACATTTCTGTCATGATATTCGAGTTCATAATTTGCCTTAATAAGGTCTGAATCGGCAATAGCTCATCCTTGGAAATATAAATGGCTCCGGTAAACCAATCATTCCAATGACCAACTGCCGTAAATAATCCGATCGTAGCTATGATTGGTCCCGAGATAGGCACAACAATTCGAAAGAAGATTCCGTAATTGCTGCAGCCATCAATCTTCGCCGATTCTTCCAGACCATCGGGAAGTGAGGAGAAGAAGGTACGAAAGATTATCATATGATAAACACTGATTAATCCCGGAATAATCATGACCCAGAACGTGTTCATCAATCCAAGATTTCGCACTAGCAGGAAGGTCGGAATTAACCCGCCACTGAAAAACATCGTCACAATGAAGAAAACCATATAGTTGTTCCTTAGCAGCAGTTCTTTCTTAGACATCCCGTATGCCAGCAGCGACGTAACGAATACGGACATAATCGTACCGATTACAGTACGCATCACCGAGATCCAGAAGGAGTTCAACAACCGAGTATCCTTGAATACAACATTATAATTTTCAAGTGTAAATACCCTCGGCCAGATCGTGACTCCGCCCAGTGACGTATCTCTTCCTTCATTAAAGGATATAACCAGAGAGTTCCAGAAAGGATAGAACATCACTATTCCCAAAATGATCAGGCTTACATATATAAAAGTCTGAAACACCTTATCACCCGTGCTAAGCCTCATGCTTGCATCCCCCCTTTATATTGCAGTATGAATTACCACAGACTAACTCCCGCCTTGCGTGCCAATCTATTCGCTATTAACAATAAAGCAACACTAATAATGGACTTGAACAAACCAACAGCTGTCGCGTAAGAGAACCGTGAATTTTGAATGCCTACACGATAAACATAGGTATCTATGACATCTGAATATTCTCTGAGGATGGGATTGGTGGCTAGCAACAGAATATCTTCGAATCCCGCACTAAGTATCCCGCCAATCGCCAATATCATGAAGATGATAATAACCGGGGTTATACATGGCAGTGTGACTAAATAAATTTGCTTAAATCGGCTTGCTCCGTCTATAGATGCTGCTTCATACAGCGTTGGATCCACTCCAGCAATGGCCGCTAGGTAGACAATACTTGCAAACCCAACCTCCTTCCATACGTTGACGCTTACTAGAATCGTCCAGAAGTACTCAGGTATGGATAGAAAATTTATGGGATTCTCTATGAGATTCATTTTTTCAAGAAGAATGTTGGCTGTACCGTTATCAACCGATAGTAATGAGACGACGAAGCCGGATACAATGACCCAGGATAGAAAATAAGGCAGGTAACTGACCGTTTGAATGATACGTTTAAAAGCCATATTTCCAATCTCATTGAGCATGAGAGCCAAAATGATCGGTGCCGGGAAAGAAATGAGCAGCTTCAACAAACTAATGGCAATTGTGTTGCGCAGCACATTGGAAAATTCCGGAGCATTGAAAAATAGACGGAAATTAGTCCAGCCGACCCAACGACTATCCCAAATCCCAGCGAAAATGTCATATTGCTGAAAGGCCATTAACACTCCATACATCGGAATATAACTGAATACAAATACGAAAATGACTCCGGGTATTACCATGGATTGAAGATCCCATTGTTTCATAAATAAGCTGCGTCTAGATGGCTTTGCGTTGATTTTCATCCGCCTTTCACTCCTTTGCCAGGATTAGATGAATGAAATAAAGGTAAGTAGGCTTGGTTGCATTGCATCATTTCGTCTAACAGCTGTTCTGCGATATGTACCGATGGAACCAACGGGTGATGAACCATGGCTTGCAAAGCTAGACCATGATCACCATGTACTGCGGCCTCGATGGTCAAGCTTTCACACTGTTTAACGGCGGCAAGCACTCCCTTAATGGATTCGGGAATCTTGGACAGGGGCAGCGGAATGGGACCTTGCTTGGTCACCACACAATTCACTTCGATCGAAGCGTCCTCCGGCAAGAAATCTATGATCCTGCCATTCCTCACATTCAAGGTTTGAATATCTCTTGTATCGTTGTGTAATGACTTCATCAGCAGCACCGCAGCTTCTGAATAGTACGCTCCTCCTCTTTGCTCCAATTGCTTCGGTTTTTCGGCCAACTCGGGGTCACGATAGAGCTCGAACAACTCATTCTCCAAACGCTGAACAACCTCCGCCCGCGAACCGCTAGTTCGACCCGCCTCTCTCTGCTCCTGCAGCAGCTCATCCGTCCTATAGTAATAGCTCAAATAATAGGATGGAATCGCTTTCAAAGAACTGAGAAATCGATGACTCCAATCCTGATAAGGAACATTGCTGGCATGATACGTTTGCGGATAATCGATTAATTGCTGAATGCGGCTCACTCCATCAACGAATACGTCAGATACCCAGTGCAAATGGTTGATCCCCACGAATTCCGAATATATGCGTTCGGAGGGAAGCTCGAAAAATTCTGCCAGCCATTTCTGGAAGCCAATCGGCGAATTACATAGCCCCACACTCTTCACGTTGGAGTGCTTCAGCACCGCTTCTGTCACCATACCGGCAGGGTTAGTGAAATTCAACAGCCAAGCGTCTGGGGCAAGCTCCTCCATATCTCTGCATATGTCGAGAATGACAGGAATGGTTCGCAAGCCATTCATCAGGCCGCCAGGCCCCGTAGTTTCTTGACCAATCACTTCATATTTCAGCGGGATTTGTTCATCCCATTTCCGCGCCTCCAACATGCCAACTCGAATTTGCGTACATACAAAATCTGCTCCTGCAATCGCTTTTCTGCGGTCCGTGGTGGCATGGATTTCAATGAGAAGTTTGGATTTCTCAACCATTCTCTTGCTCAATTCTGTGATGATCTGCAGCTTTGCAGCCCCTGCTTCAATATCCACCAGCCAAATCTCTCCGATAGGCAGCTGTCCATGGTGCTGTATAACACCCTCGATCAATTCCGGGGTATAGGACGATCCGCCGCCAATGACAACCAGCTTCAAATTTCCTTTCATACTGATCATTCCTTTAATTAGTATTTTGAATATTTCGAATATTTCGAATACTATTTATCTTAAGTTTGGTCAAATTATTCATGATATCGGGTGATACCTCTTCACCACTGCTCTCCATGGCTAGAATAAGAGCACCGACCGCCGGCTCCGTATTTAATAGGGTAATCGAACAATGAGGTGCCGCTTGCTTAGCCTTTCTTTCAATGATACTTCGCAGCAGCCCGAACTGATCGCCGCGTGTCAATATACTGCCTGCCAAGACGATATCAAATGTCTCCTCGTTCATTGCCAATCGATTTATGGTTGCTGCGGCCGCTAATCCTAATTCTTCTCCCTGCTTCATCAGGATTCGTCTGGCCACTTCATCTCCTTGCTGCACGGCATCGAACAACAATCTTGCGATTTCGACAGGCAAATGTTTGGAGTGATCAAGGAAATTATCCCTTAACACCTCGACGCTTTCATAACCTAATTTATTAATCAGCAAATTCGATAAGCGCGTTTCTTCCTCTCTGCCCTCCCAGGCACGTATCACGCTGCGAAACACCTCTATACTCAAATCTTGTCCTCCGCCAAAATCACCGAACATATAGCCGAATCCACCGCATTGAAAGGATTCGCCTTTCCTGTTTATTCCCGAGCAATTTACCCCAGTTCCACATATGAGAACAACACCATAAGGCTGATTCGTTCCTGCTCGAAGCGCTATTGACGTATCACATGAAATATCTGTATTCGGAAGATTCATCTTCTGAATGATTGGCCTTAAGATGCGATAGTCGCTTTCCCTGTCTGCACCAGCAAGCCCAAACCATGCAAATTCGATCTGATCAGCGGTTAATTGGGCATGCCTTAGTGCATGTGAGACTGCACTCTGCAGGCTTTCTTCCGCTTGATCACGATTGTTTTGGTGATTGCCGTTTCCTCCTCTCCCCATACCCAGAATGGTTCCCTCGGAATTAGTGATGAGGGCATAGGTTTTACTTCCCCCTGCATCAATACCCATATAATATTTCAAGCAAATAGTCACTCCTATTTAAATTGATTTATTTTTTTCTCAAGTAAGCTGTAGATTCTCTAATCAATAATTGGGGATTAAGCTTGGTGACTGTCGTTTCCTGAATCGTACCGTTAATATGCTTCAGGAGCAGATCAACACCGAGAGTGCCTAATTGTGCTTCAGGTTGTCTGACGGTCGTTAATCTCGGGAAAAATCCAGCAGCAAGCACCTGATCATCATAACCTACAACTGAAATATCATGAGGTACACTTAGCCCTTCTTCGCTTAGAGCATGGATAACACCAAGTGCAATGAAGTCATCTGCTGCGAATATGGCCGTCGGCAGGCTCTCATCTCTTATCCATTTCTTAGCTACCTTATAACCATCACTTACAGTAAACTGACTATACTCAATAGCAAACGGAGTTAGCCCTGCTTCGGATAAGGCTTGCAAGTATCCCCTTCTTCGCTCCTTCACACTCAAGAACAGTGTCGGTCCTCCAATATGGGCGATCTCCGTGTGACCTAGATCTATCAAGTGCTTCGTCGCTTCATATCCACCTTGATAATTATCTACAACCACACTCGATACATCATCATGCTCTTCTTGATTATCCAGTAATACAAATGGAATATTCTTTCTTTTTAATTCGGCAATATAACTTTCTTCTTCAATAGGGGACAGCACAATAATGCCATCCACCCTGTCCTTCTGAAATAAGAAATTGCTGGTGTCCCCATCTCCCTCACTTTCCGATATAGACAAGGCTAGAAAGTATCCTTGATCAGCTAATTTCCGATTGGCAGCCTTAATCACTCTATCGTAAAATGAATCATTAAGATTCGTAATGGTCATGCCAATAATTCCGGTCTTTCCTCGAATCAGACTTTGGGCAGCGGAGTTGGGTTGATAATTCATTTCTTCCATAGCCTTTAATACCTTCACCCTGTTCTTTTCACGAACAGAGGGTGCATTATTGATTACTCGAGAAACCGTTACAACAGATAAGCCGGATTTTTTTGCCACATCATGTATATTCACTGTAATGTTGTTCTCCTTTTGGCGTGTATTAAAGTTAAATCCTTTTAATTCCAATGTGATGCTAGCATCCATCCAGCATTGTGTCAATCCTGGATGGATGTTCAACGTTGTGTATCCTATAATCAGCAGCTTATCTCACAATTTGGACCTGATTGAACAAAACCTGATTGGTGGTAGAACTGCCTGGATTGCTAAGAGCGAGCCCAATGTAAGCTCCGCTATTCATGGTCAATGTGCGTCTGCCAACCTCTGTCCAGCTCACCCCGTTCGAGGAGATATAGCCTATGAATTGATTATTTATTCGCTCCAGCTTAACCCAGCGCGGCAAGGATACGGCAGTAACGGTGTCCATTGTAATGCCTCCAGTGGCCTGCCTGTATTGAAACGATGCTCCATTGCTAGGTGTGATAAGCATGTCGACGTGTTTCGCATTGGCTCCCAAAGTCTCACGAATCATGACACCCGCTTTTGCCCATCCGTTCATATTTGTCATATTGGAAACCTTAGCTATAATCGAACCATTACCGGTCAACGGAAGATAGGCATATCGCATTTTGTCTGTGGCACCCCATATATCTGAGTCCCTGCTCGATAAGGTATAGGTCCCTGACTGGTAAAGGGCAGCTCCTGTAGTCGAATTAATATCCGTGGTTTTCCACAGTACAGGCAAGTCGCCGCTAAGCGAGACATGATCGATTATCGCTTGACTATTGGTCGCGCTGCCCGAATTGCTCAGTGCCAAGCCTATATACACATTACTGCCCATTGCGATTGAGGCGCTGCTCACAGCCGTCCAATTCTCCCCATCCGTGGATATCGAGCCTGTGAACAGATTGCCGCTGCGCTCCAGCATTAACCACGATGGAGGAGTCTCAACTATGGTATGATCAACCGTATTCCCTTGATTAGCTGCTCGGTATTGAAATGCAGCTCCATTCGCAGGAGTTACTATCATGTCCGCATGTTTAGCATCCACAGCAAGCGACTCACGGATCATAACGCCTGCTTTAGCCCAACCATCCATATTGTTCATTCCAGTGACCCGAGCAACAATCGATCCATCCCCTTGCAGAGATTGATAGATATAGTTTAATTGATCTTCATTACCCCATATATCTGAATTGGTGCCTGACAATGTGAAGGCCCCTCCGCTATAGTTAGCACTTCCTGGCTTTAATCCGATATTTCTTGCCTTCCATTCAGTCGGAATATTCGCTTCATAGTCTTGTGCAGCAGGCCAGGTCCTTCGTGTATTAATATCACTTAGCACGGTCTCATCCCATGCTCCATAGGAGAAGAAGGAGAGATGAGTCACTTGAGGAAAGTGATTTCTAATGCCGCCATATACCTCCTGATACTCATTCGCTGTCCAATCGTTATCCAGCGTTGGCACGATTGTTACTCCAGGACCAGCAAGAGACGATGTATCGGATAAAATCCCATTGGCACCATAGACCCACTCCGTATCAAATTCCCAATCATCAAAATAAGCCATCGGGGCAACAAAATCAATGGCATCCTTGAACTTCGCAACATTCTGACCAACCTCTGTGAATTCCGGCGGCAAAATATAAACACCTAGCTCCATACCCGCTTTAATCTGGTCGATGTCATCGCGAACATCCTGCACATAACCGCCTATTTGATCCGTTCTCCATTCGTTCCATTCATTCCTGCGTGTAGAATCTGCAGCAAAGTCAATATCGAGCGGGGAATATCCGTATATACTCTCGTATAGGTTAACCGTGTAGCTGCTTACATCCATGTTGTAATTGTCAAATCTCAACCAATCGAGTACAACACCATCGATATCATAGTTGCTTACGACCTCTTCAATAATCGAGCGTTGATAAGCTTGAACATCCGGATGGATCGGGTTGACGAAATATTCATTGCCATTCGAGCCTGTAAAGGGTACTACAATGCCGTCAACTAAAGCATGCATTTGCCAGCTCGGATCCTCAAGAAATGCTGCCTGATCATGGAACTGGGGTATCCATGCGCGAACCTCGATACCATTCTGATGCGCCTGCGTGATCACATGCTGAAGCGCATCGAAGTTCTCATATCCGGCGGCAATCGGGGCAATCGCACTGTCATAGAATACATGACCCGAAGGCACTTCATCGTCTTCATCCTGCTTCACATTCATACTGATAATATCCACATTGTACTGAACAGCCTTTTGAATGAATGCGGTTACATCAGTGATATTTCTAAATTGGTTAACCGTCCGCACAATAATCTCGGTTCCAAATGGTGCTTGGCTTGCCTGAACCCCCGATGAATGAGTAGGAAATAGGATACCGAAAAAAAGCACAATCACCAGCAATTGCAAACCTTTTGTTTTAATCATCCTAATATCTCCACCTATCTCAGCAAAAGTATAAAGCATTTAACTTTCAGGCCAAAAAAATATTAAAACCTTGAGGTAACACATTGAGCCATTAATCATTTTTTGATAAAGTCCGACAAATGGTTTGTTTTTTCAAGCCGTTGTCAAATCAATTACAAATGCGTATAAAGTTTAAAGGATTTAACTTTAGGTAGATATTATCATTCAATTGGAAATACGTCAATAACTGGAATAAAAATTTCGTTCTTCTGAGAGAATATCACTTTCGGTCAGGAGACTATTACATTGAGCAGAGAAGAAATGAAGAAGATACTTGTGGTGGAGAAAGTCATTAATGGACATATGACAAATATTGAGGGAGCTACGGCGCTGGGAATTTCCGTCCGGCAAATCATTCGGCTAAGAGCACGAGGGAACGTTAGGGTCCGGCAACACCAGTTCTTATACTGGTGTTGCCGGTTTCTATATTTTTCTTTCAGCAAATGGCTCGCACAACTATCAGGTGCCCCACTTGCATCAGATAGTTTAACACCTTACATATTTACGTTTGAAACCAATTTGCCCTTTATCTACTGCCTTTTGAATAGTTTCGGAAGCGAGTAGAAACTTGCTTTTTGTCTTGTCCCGTTTGACTTCTACTGGGCCAACTGCCTTCGCGGTCTCGACCGCCTTATCATGGAGAGGCAAATAGGATACCCCCACTGTGTAAAGATAACTATTCATAGCATATTTTGTTCGTTCGGGAGAATCGTGAATCGTATTTTTCACAATTTCAAGCATATTGGCAAGTTTACTTTCGGAAAATTCAAAGTCTGGTCGATTACCCAAAAGCCAGCAGTAACAACTCCAGCCCGCTGACATTTTCAACTCTTCGCCGCTTTCGATCCATTTATCAGCAACCTCTTGTGCAATATCTGTTTCTGCCAAGGTTACTGCCACTACATAATCGGAAATCATATAAAAATAAGCCGAATCTATCCAATGGTTAAAATCAGCTTCAGTCATTGCTTTTGGGTCTGCAATTACGCCGGCAAAGTACATGGCGTCGTAATTCCCCGTTTTGTAAAGTTGCTCAGCCAGAAGTTGGTTTTTTTTAATTTTCTTGGCGATGGGCTTCATTGCGCCTGTAGCCACACCAAAAAGCGGTTCATGCGCGCCATTGGACACGTATATTTTCTTGGTTCGTTCCTTGCCGAGAGCTTCAAGTTCCTGCATAACCAATTCGAAATTCATTGTTTAACACTTCCTTATTTTTGAAGGATTTCATCCATTTTATCATAACCACATACTGGACTGCGATAGCGGGAATAGCTTCTTAAATATAGCTTCGAGTATCATTGTTCCTGCCAAACTTATAGACGGCTATTAAAGATAAGGCCACGGAAAAAGCAATCAAAATGATCAGGTTCAAGGATAATGCCCCCATGGATACTCCTTGTTGTAGGTTGCTAAAGGTATCCAGAAGCCAATATTGTGGAAGAAAATGCGCGAGCTGCTGCATGGTTGTCGGCATTAATGCAAGCGGGAACATACATCCAGATAGCAAGCTGCTAGGAATAAGGATCATATTCTGCATGCCGCTGGCTGCTGAAGAGCTGCTTGAGAATGCCACGATTACAAGCGATAAACCTATTGCCACTAGTGCAAATAACACAAGAATTAGGAACATGCTCCAAAAAGGAATACCCGGATCAACATGAAAAATATTGATCATGATCAACAGTGTCACCGCAATCTGAAGCATCATCATAGTCAAATTAACGACGATATTAGATAAGACATAGGTTCTAGGATTGATCGGTGAGGATAAAAGGCGATAATAGGTTCTATTCTCTCTTTCCTTAATAAGAATTCCAGATAAATTCGAAGCGGACACCAGCATGAGGACGAGCAAGTAACCTATTGATTGATTGGTTTTGTTGTAATTTACGGATTGATCCTGTACTTTCTCAGCTGATAATCTGAAGTCTGTTTTTTGAAATCCCTCATAAAGGGTATCAAACTTAGCCTTATCTCCTTTAACCACCTTGCCGATCGAAACCATATTGTTAATATGTTGATCCAAGGATGCTTTCACATGTCCGGTAACCTGCGCCCCCTTAATGGATACGATCTTAACATTTGCGGGCTTGCCGTCAATCAAGCTCTGTGCGAAACCTGCGGGAAGGATAATTGCTGCATCCAGCTCGCCAGCAGCAACCAGCTCTTTTATCTCATTCTCCTTAATCTCACTTACAAGCATGGAATCCTGTCTGCCCACCGAATCGATAACACCCTGTGTTATCGTCTGACCTCCATCATGATTAACAATGCCCATTCTCAAATCGGTTACTCCCGAGCCTCCTTGGACTAGTGTCGCGAGCAAAATTCCCATAACAGGAAAGACGAAGTATATAAATAGATTCAAATAGTTCTTAAAGGTAGAAATAAATGTCTTCCGGATAAGCCATAACGTGTCTCTCATTTTACAATCCCTCCTTTCTGCGCATCATCGTTAATGCGATACCAAGCAAGACGACCGCGAAGCCGATATTTAACAGCATGGCGTTAACCGTTGCTGACAGACTACCTGCGTATATCATTTCTATAAGTGCTGCATTGGACCATTGCAGCGGAGAAAGAGAAGAGAGGGTTGCCATGATTCCCGTAGCCTTATCGACCGGGAAGTATGAACCGCCGAGAAAAGCAGCCAATTGGATAATAATCATAACAACAGTGCCTGATGCGTTACCTTTGATAATATAACTGAACCCGAGTCCCAAGCTCACAGCGAAAATGATTTCAGTAAAGAGCGTTAGAAACACTAGACCCAAATTTTCTCCCCAATAGGCATTAAACATGTATTTACTGATGAGCACTACGACAATTGTGAGTATTAAATTCAGCACGACAAGCCCCGCTAATTTACCCGCGAAAATTTCGATTTTCGTCACCGGTGAAGCAAGTAATCGAACAGCTGTGTTCCTTTTGCGTTCACCGTCTATTAATTGTGCGGCCGTCAAGGCGCTGTATAAAATAATCATTGTCGTAATCACTATAGCGAAATAGTCCATAGCTCCAGGTTTCCTTGTGGCATTCAGCGACTCCTCGACCACATAGCTTTCACCGCCGCTTCCGGTCATGATCGCATCCGCTTGCTCCGAGTCTGTACCTACTACTTCAGCCGCCAATCGGTAACGATCTGTAAAAGCTGTAAGCACACTCTTAGCAATATCGCTTTCAATCAAGCTTTGACTACTGCTGTAATACTTCAGCCCACTGTCCGAAATCTCGACGTAACCCGCATAGCGGTTGTTCTTCACTTCTATCTTCCCATCCGTCTTCTCGTCTGCCTTCTCGAGTTTAATGCCGGCTTGACGCATCTGCCCCGCGAAGTCATTCCAATATTTGGATAACTCACTCGATGAGCTATTATTCTTATAAAGTACGTTGATCTCTCCAACCGTTAAACTGCCATTAAAAGCATTCGTAAGCGCCGTTCCCAAAATAAGCATGGTTAATAGCGGAGAAACCACCAAGAACAAAAGCATTTTGGGATCGCGCATAACCTTTAACTCTTTGAGCATTATTCTGAATACATTCATTTCCCCTTCGCCTCCTTATCCCTTCTTTCTTATCAGTCCCGCAGGCTTCTTCCAGTCAATGTCAAGAACACTGTCTCCAAACTAGGCTCATTCTCTTCCACTGAACGTATTTCAATATCGTCCGCCATCAACTGCTGGATGATCCGGTTCAAATTATTGACCTCGGAATCAGAGGTGATCTTAACGATTCGGTCCTCCACTTCCACCCGGTTAACGCCAGCAATTCCCTCCAGTTTGTTCTTATCCAGATTTTCCGCCGAGCGGACCTCGATACCTATATTTTTCTGATTCGTAATGATGGCCTTTAATTGACCTTTCGTACCTTCCGCGATGATCTTGCCGTGGTCGATAATGGCGATTCTTGTACAAATCTCCTCGACCTCCTCCATGTAATGGCTGGTGTAGATGATCGTACAGCCCAATTCATTCAGTTTCTTCACGGAACCAAGAATATAGTTGCGAGATTGCGGATCAATCCCCACCGTTGGCTCATCCATGATAAGCAGCTTTGGCCGATGGGCGATTGCACAGGCTATGTTCAATCTTCGCTTCATGCCGCCTGAGAAATTTTTGGGATAGCTTTTGTGCTTGTCGCCAAGTCCTACGAATGCTAGAGCTTCGATCACACGCTGCTTTAGCTCGGCCCCTCTAAGTCCGTATAATCCGGCGAAAAAATGAACGTTCTCGTAAGCTGTCATATCCTCATAAATAGCCATTTCCTGCGGCACAATCCCTATGTTCATCTTCGCGAATTTGCTATGCTTAGCGATACTCTTGCCAAGAACTTCGATTTCACCCTTGGTAACCCGAAGCAGAGAGGCGATCATGTTAATGGCCGTACTCTTACCTGCTCCATTCGCACCCAGAAATCCGAATATCTCGCCTTCCTTCACAGACATCGTGATATTGTCCACAGCAATAAAATCCCCAAATTTCTTCGTAAGCTGCTTAATTTCAAGTACATTCATCCGTAACACTCCCGTTTCGTCTTTAGGATAATGTAATTGTAATAAAAAAGGATGCCCCTGTGACAGTGCACAAGTTCATCCTTAACCCCTGAGAATCTTCCTATCTAATCATCGTAAATCTCATCTTATCCGTGAGGAATTAATGTAGTGACACTGAAGCCTCTTGAGCCATCGAAAATAATCGTACCATTTACGCTTGCTGCGCGTTCTTCCATGCCGATTATTCCTAAGCCTTTTATCACCTTCTGCGCTCCTTTGCCGTTGTCCGATACTTCGACCTTAATCAAGGTTCTCAGGACCTCAATATGGATGGAGATGAAAGTAGCGTTTGAATATTTCATGGCATTGGTCAACGCTTCCTGGGTGTTCTCCTGAATGACCTTCCACTGGATTGGAGTAATGATGTCGACATTACCTTCATGGGTGAGAGAGGTCCTGACCGTATGTTTCGCTGAAAATTCATCAATGAATAATTTCATTCGATTCATTCCGAGTTGCTCTGTCGGCGGCTTCATATTCTTAAGCACAAGGCGGATACTCTCGATCCCATCCTTGGAGATATGGATTGCATTCTGCAGCAACTCCGCCGATTTGTTCGGATCGGAGGTGAACAAGCGCTTCGAGGCTTCCATCTGGATCAAAGCACCCGTCATCGAATGTCCGATTTTATCATGAATTTCCTGGGACAGTCGGTTACGTTCCTCCAGCTTAATCGTATAATCGGACTGTCTAATATATTCTTTATTCTCATTTAGACTCTTAGTCAACAGCTGGATATGTTCGTTTCTATTTTCTATGTCCTCTTTGAGGTCTGCAATTTTGCTTATGTAGGTGTTTAGCAAGAGGTAGTAGAGGAAACTTAGCATCGCAACGAGACCATATGTAACCGATATGGCTTGAGATTCTTGAGACAGCAACAATAGTGGAACCAGCATGAGAAATAGAATAATTCCGCGTTTACGCAGGTATATAGTGAATAGCTCGTATATGTTCAGAGGCAACAGGAGTAAAAATAAGGGTTGGATGTATGACGAGGACGCTGCGATAACCAGCATGGACAGCAAAAGCACGATCGTCGTAATACTAACCTTTTTAGCGATATGAATGGAAATATTCAAACACAGGTAGAGGAGGATGAACAACATATACCATGGTGAAATCGAACCTACAGATACATAGGATTGAATGACCACATAGCTTAAGAAAATCGCTTTTATGCCCATTGTCCAGAGTTCTAAAGGGGTTCCCCTCTCCGTCATTTAATTCACTTCCCCGGTCAGAAAATAAATCGCGATTTGTGTACGATGCGTAAGACCCTTCTTGCCTAGAATAGAAGTAATGTGGTTGGCAATGGTGCCCTCTGAGATGAACAGCTTCTTCGAGATTTCACGATTAGAAAGCCCCTTTGCGATGAGGGACATAATGTCGTGCTCTCTATCCGTGAATAAACTTCTATCGATCTTACTCCCTCTATCTTCTTTCTTATCTTTATCCTTGTCCGGTAGCAAACTAGATTTCAGCTTATCCAGCACAGCATCCTGCAACACATTATGTCCGTTGTATACCGTTATAATGGCATCCCGAATCCGCTCCGGTTCGTTATTCTTGAGCAGATATCCCTTCGCCCCGTTGCGGAATGTATCGAGAATAAACGCCTCGTCATCGAACGTGGTCAGGATTAGTGATTTGGTTCTTGTCTGCTCGGAGATCAGTTTGGTCGCTTCCACACCATTCATATTGGGCATCTGCACATCGAGCAGTGCCACGTCTACTTCATTCTCCCGGCAGAAATCCACGGCTTCTTGACCATCCTGAACCGTCGCCAATATCTCGAACTCATCGAAGGTGGCCAGTATGATCTTCATGCCTTCGCGGATAAAGGGATTGTCATCTGCAATAATGACCTTTATTTTCAACGCTTCTCACTCTCCGTTCACCGCTATTTATCAACATCCATCACCCTTAGCTTGAGCTAGAGCATATATGAAGGTAGAGCTATCATGATATCTTTGGGACGGTACGGTTCGGTTCTTTGTCATATTCATTTATTAGTATAGCATTTTCCTTTTTGTTCTAATAAATAAATATTGATAAGCTAATAGATGGAATAGTTCAACAAGGCTGCCGTTTCATACCGGCTGTCTCGTCCTGATGATTGTTACACTATCGTTGCCCGTTAGTTTAATACCTTCTCGTAACATTCCCGTATTCACGACGCCCCACCGACTTAAGGCTTTATATGTATTATTAATATTGAAAACTAATTGCCGGGCAGTTGGATGCCACGCCAGCCGCTTACATCGCATTGGCCATATCCATTATCACCCACAGCAACCACCGTGCCGTCCGATTTAAGGCCGAGAGTATGAGCGCAACCCGCCGCAACCGCCACAATATCGCGCCAGCCACTTACATTGCATTGGCCATGCTCATTCCTACCCACAGCCGCCACCGTTCCGTCAGATTTAAGCCCGATTGTATGATTACTACCCGCTGCTATCGCCACAATACCGCGCCAGCCGCTTACATCGCATTGGTCATGCTTATTCCAACCCACAGCCGCCACCGTGCCGTCAGATTTAAGCACGACGGTATGAAGGTAACCCGCCACTGCCGCCACTATGTCGCGCCAGTCGCTTACATTACATTGGCCATACCGATTATTACCCACAATCGTCACCGTGCCGTCCGATTTAAGCCCGACGGTATGCCAGTCACCCGCCGCTACCGCCACCATATCACGCCAGTCGCTTACATTGCATTGGCCTTCATTATTTCGACCTACAGCCACCACCGTGCCATCCGATTTAAGCCCGACGGTACGACGCCAACCCGCCGCAATCGCTACAATATCGCGCCAGTCGTTTACATCACATTGGTCATGCTTATTCCAACCAACAGCCGTCACCGTGCCGTCAGATGTAAGACCGATTGTATGAGCATTACCCGTGTTCGTCGCCATATGAACATTACCAGCCGCAACCGCCACAATATCGCGCCAGCCGCTTACATCACATTGGCCATATTTATTATCACCCACAGCCGTCACCGTTCCGTCCGATTTAAGACCAACGGTATGACGACGACCCGCCGCTATGGTATCTTTAGGCCATCGTTTCACCTTTAACGCCGCTTCAATCGGTGAAGTGTAATCCATGTTTTACCTCCTTGAAAACTAGACCTATTTTATTATCAGGTCATGCTCCTTGCGAACTTCGCAAACACCTCAACATTTTAAATATTTCGCGCATCCATTAAACTATCCTGCCCTTTAGTTGAGTAACTGCCGCTAATATTCTGAATAAAGTACCGTTAATTAATGGGTCAACAAGGTACTATATGCTAAAAGAAACGGCGATATAGCTCACGTCTCCGCTCTCCACGTAGCTGAGCATATATCTGAGTGGTTGATGCTTTCTCATGACCTAGCATGCCTTGGATGAAATCCAAAGGCGCTCCGTTATCCAGCAGTTGACAAGCATAGGTGTGGCGAAATCGATGCGGATATACATTAGCTTCAATCTCTCCTCGAACTGCAAGCCGCTTTAATGACCACCTGATAGTGGGGATAGCCATACGACGGGTAGGATAAGACTCCGTCACAAACAACGCCTTACAGGAGTCCTCTCGACTGACTAGATACTTCTTCAACCAAACCTTGAACTTGGTGGTGAAGTAAACTTCCCTCTGTTTCGAACCCTTACCATTGACAATCGCAGAGCAATTGTCCCAATTTAGGTCTTCAATATTTATCTTCTGAACCTCACCAACCCGGCAGCCGGTAGTGTGCAGGAACTCAAGGAGAGCTCGTTCCCGCAGGGATAGACAAGAGATCTTTAAATGAATCACATCTTCCTCGATTAAAAACTTTGGAATACGCTTATCCATTTTTGGTTCTCTTAACTTTAGAGAAGGGTTTGAAGCAAGATATGCTTCTTCGTATGCGAAGCGAAAAAGAGAGCGAACATAGCGAATACGATGGCCCAAGCTGCTTGGTTTTAAGCGGCCGGATTGCTTCGCCAAGTATTCCTTTAGCAACTGTAGAGTAACCTCTGTAATATCAAGATCGCCAAATTCAGAAACCAACATCTTTAGCTGCAAGGCGTATGCTTTTAGTGTGTTTGGACTAAATCCCTGAATCTGCTTATCGGCTACATACAGTCTCCACAATTCAACTAAAATCATAATAAAACCTCCCATTAGACCTAATAAATTTAGGTTTGCTTCTAATGAGAGGTTTTAATCTATTGTATTGAACTAGAGTTCCCCGTTAGTTTAATGAACCTCTATTATGCATTTGAATAATTAATCGAGACCACTCCTGGTTTACCTACGGAACGAAGGAGTACCCCAAGTACCCGAAGAAGAACTTCGGCTCGTGCTCCTAATTTGTATCCTCCCTTAGTTGAACGGAAAAAAGTATCATTATATACTAAAAGTGAGACCTTTACATCTAAAGTAATCTTCAGCTTGTTTAATTCTTTTCCAATATACTCAACAAAAAGTTCATAACGTCTCTTTAACCATTCAAATGACCTACTCATGATGTTTGTAATTATACATGTATGAGTGATCCGGTAGGACGTCCAAATTTTTTTTGAAAATATCCCAACCTTTATTTCGCCTGGCACACTATTTGATTGTCAGGAATTACAGATACAACTACGGAGGAAAAAGATGGATTCAATCGGGAAGAACGGAAAAGAAGCGGCGGAAGCCATTCGGAATTATGTCAAGCCGATTTTCGGTTTTGCGTTGAACCGGGTCAAGCAGCGGGCGGAGGCGGAGGATCTGGCTCAGGAGATTATGCTGCAGTTGTTGAAATCCTTCTCCGGGGTGCGGGACATTAGATGCCTTGAGGCTTACGTCTGGACGGTTGCCCGATACACTTGGGTGAATTGGTTGAAAAAGCGTGCGCACGCTCCCCAAGCGATCGAAATCAACGGCATGTCCGAACTGTCGGCCGCCCCTTCCCGGGAGCCGCTTGACCGGCTGCTGGTAACCGAAGCTTACCGCGAGCTGCGCCGGGAAGTCGCGTTTCTGTCCGACATCCATCGCCGGATCGTGGTCATGCATTACTACGACGAGCTTAAAATCGGCGATGTCGCGATTGCTCTGAACATTCCTGTCAACACGGTGAAGTGGCATTTGAGCGAGGCCAAAAAGGAGTTAAGAAAAGGGATGAAACGTATGCGTGCAACAGGAACTTTAAGTGTCAATCCGGTCAGCATGGGGGAAATGGGCCATTCCGGTTCGGCCGGCAGACTGGGCGAAACCAACGATTTTCTTGGACGCGCCTTGGCGCAAAATATCGTTTACGCGGCTTATCACAAGGCGCGTACCGTACATCAAATCGCGGAGGAGCTCGGAATGCCGCCGTCTTTGCTGGAAGGCGAAGTCCGGCACCTGGCCGATTACAATTTTCTCATCCAAACCTCTCCCGGCAAATATCAAAGCAATACCATCGTCTGGGACCTCTTCGAGTTGGTCGTAGCCGGTCATCGATTCTGGCAAGATTGCGCCGCCGAAGTGGCCGATGTTCATTTCGACGCATTAATGGAAGTTCGCCGGCAAGTCGAGGATAGCGGAGTGTACGTTCCGGACGGCGACTATAACTTCCTGCTCTGGACCTTGCTGCCCAAGAACGTCGAGGAGCAATCTTGGCGGAGCATGCCGGCGGGCGACAACTTCGATGCGGTCGCACCAATGCGAAAGGACGGAGGGCAGTATATTGCCTATGCGGCGTTGAACCGGAGCCGCAATGCCGATCCGGGTTTTGATTTGAGTAGTTACGTCACCTTCGGTCCGTCGCTCCGCTACGTCGAAGACACTCCCTTATACTTGTGGCAATTCAATACGTACTGGAGCGACCGCCAGGTGGATTGGCGTTTCCTGGAATACCGGAATGTCGAGATTTGTCATGCGTTCCAACAAGGGGAACTGCCCGACAACGAAGAGAACAGCGAGCAATATTCGTTCCTGCTGGAGAAGGGGTACATCCGCAAGACGGAGGAGGGGTACAAATTCAATGCGGTTTGGATCGACTCTCCGCAAACGTTGGATCGGTTGAACAAGGCAATGCCGGATTTGTCCGCTCTGTATGCGCCTGCTGTCGGCAAGCTCTACGATAAAATGCTCAAGCTGTTCCTGCAAAATCAGCCGAAGCATTTGGAGCCGCAGCTTGCTTACATGGTGAGAGGCAATACCGGCGGAGGCCGGCTGGTCGCTTATATTTTGAAGCATTTGATCGATAACGGGAAGTTGAAACCGCCGTTGCCGCACCAGCAGAAGACGATTTCAACCTGGATGGGGCCGGTCAAGTAAGTCGGTTCGGAAATGTATACGAAGAATGGCCGTTCCCGGGTGGTGGCCATTTTTACACAAAACTCTGTCTGTCCAACGAAGTGATTAGGACATCGCTATTGCACCACGGCCCCCTCCTGAACGTATGAAAATGATTAAAAACCACCCATGACGCATGTGCGTCATGGGTAGTTTTTAATCGCAATCGTATCTGCCGGATTTCTCCTTTACCTGACGATTTTTAATCTTTCTTGTCCGCAACCAACCGTGAGAGGCCAGATGCTCCACATACTCAGCAGATCTATTCAGCAAAACTGCCCGTTAGCTTAACCGAAGAAAGGAGCAGCTGCCGCAGCAAACTGCTCCATTTTTGTTCAACTATTGTATCCCGTTAGTTTAACAAAAAATTATTTTATTTCTTTTATATCATTGCCGTTGGCTGGTCTATTAGTAAAAGCAAACCAAACCTTATCTTTAGGATTAATCTGTACTAATTTTGCATATTCCCCTTGAACAGAAATGCCTTGGACATTCTCATTAGGTTTAACAACAGCAGTTATGTAAAATGGAAGCCTCATTTCAGCTGTTGCTATATAACCACCTTCTTGAAGGTCAATAGAACCACTGCCAGTTATCCATTCCCATTTACTTTGATTATTTTTTATAAATCCTACGTTTAATGTTTGCTCTTTTTCATAAAAAATGATTACTACATTATCTTTAACTTCAAAATGCCACACAGAGTCAAAAGTAATGTTGTTTTCAACCATAATTTTCTTAAATTGCTCTTCTAATGTTGGTGTTTTTTTGGGTGAACACGCTGTTGAAATACTTACTAATAAAAACATTGCAAAAAATAATATTTTGATCTTGTTCAGAATACTACCCCCTCATTTTCTAGAGTGAATTTTTATTAAAATATAGCATAATTATCAAGAACATTCGTGATGTTTCTATTTAAACTAAACTGCCCGTTAGCTCAACGAGGCTGACGTTTTATGCCGGCAGCCTCGTCTTAGTGTTTATGGAGCTAACGTTCCCCGTTAGCTCAATGATTAATTAGAATTATCGTCCGTAAGGCCATAAGTATTGTTAATTGCCGTGGAATAATTATCCCAATTAAAGTAGAAAGGGCCTATGTCTATTTTTTTATTCTCACCTTCTAATATAAAATCTCTCCWGATGACAATATCCCCCTCTTTATCAATCTTAACTGAAATAAATCCACATTCCTCATCTCCACATAAAGGACAAACTAAAATGGGATACCTGTAGTACAAATATTCGTGGGGTTGCCTTAAAAGAAAATAATCAATCATTTGCCGTTGATTATCACTTGTGCCCCAGCCTAATGCGGGGACCATGTCATATTTCCTGAGCCTATTGTATATCGATTTGCCATCAACAATAATGTCAGCAAATTGAGTATTCTTATTCCCATCTTGATTTGAGTCAAGCTCCTCATATCGGCTTGATAGTTTAGTGTCTAAGTGATTTATTATTATCATTTTACCCCCCACTTACTGGACAAACTAATATTTCCGTCCAAAATTATAACACTCTTTTTTGACCTGGTGCTTTATCGTATCCTGCCCGTTAGCTCAACGAGACGCCGATTTATGTTGGCAGCCTCGTCCTGGTGATTGTTAAGCTATAGTTTCTCGTTAGTTCAACGACTTTAGATTCTTGAAATTATTCTCAATTAAACTTCTCATAACTTTTAATAATAAGAATCGGTCTTTTTTGTTGGCTAATTGTACCTTCTGGTATAAATGCAAGTCGGTCATTATGTGTAGCGATTTGTTTTTCAGTCATTTTTTTTTGCACATCATTAGGTACTGATCTAATCCATCCATCTACCAGCCTCTTTCGTTTGCTTATCTTATTCGTCGTTTATTTTGGCGGCGACCTAACAATCCCCTCCCGGCTACCGGAAGGGGATGCTATCTTAGGATGATGGTAGTTTACCCTCGAAACAGGAATACTTGCTTTACGTACCTTACAAAATGAACATCCATGTACGATTCCATTCGTTTGTTTAGATCGCGATATTCCTCGAGTTTGTCTGAATGGCGTTTGCTTCGTTCATCGATCTGCATATCAAAGTGATGAAGCTCGTTCTCAAGCCGGATTCTGGCAGCCTCCACTTCCTTCGTTAAGGAATCCAGCTCAGGATGGTGGGCCTGCTTGATCACATTTAACCTTTCCTGTGCTACGGTTTTATACGTTTGTTCCGCATCGGTTAATTTCGACTTCCGATCCTTATACTTTAACGCTATGGCGGAGATTTCACTGCGAGGAAGGACTGCAGGAACTTTAGTTCGATACCTGCGTTCGATTTTTCTTTTCCAGTCGACCAGCGCCTTCGCTTGAGATCGGCTCATGCCTACATGAACCGAACCGCCGTTTTTTAAAATCAAATATGCCCTATCGATTTGTTTGCGGCCATAGGACTGATTGATCGTAATGTCCATAAAATCGGCCGGCGTACGAATGCCGTTCGTTCTTAAACGGCGTTTCATCTCATCGTCGATATCTGGAATTTTATCCTGGCTAATCTTATGTTTGATTATTTGCTCTTCCAGCCATGTTTTTTGGAACGAGGCCAGTTTGCTGGACAGCTCCGTTTTTTCCTCTTGGTCAATGGTCCGTCTTTCGCCAACTAACCCGCTTAAATGAATATGAAGCTCCTTCTCCACCGCTTCCGTTGCATGCCCTTCCCGAGAAACCGCTTCTTCGAGCCTTTGTACGCAATCGTATATCGATTCCTCTTCAATTTGACTAAAATTTTGTTTGATATCGTTCAATTCGTTCAGTTCGCTTCTCAATTCGGATAGGGCAAGCTCCAGCCTCTTTATGTTTTCGTACGTGGCTCTCTTTTCCTGGACGGCGGGAACCTTCCCATAACGCCAGCTTAAAAAGGCCATTTCCGTTCCAAAACCTATAATCGAACAGAAGAGTAGCGCTGCGACCGGGGCACTGCTGTACAAAGTAGCCGCGGCTGACGCTGCTGCGAGTAAAATCAGGTAGGAAACGAAGCTTTCCTGCAAGAACAAATACGTTGATCGCTTCTTGTGCGGCGTCGCTTCCAACGTAATATGGTCCAAGACCCACGACGCTCCACCAGAATACAAAGTTTCTGGCGGCGATATGGCGACAGCCTTCCGCGGATTCCGCTTTAAGAGCCGATCATACAAGACGGTTAGTGAAGTTCTAAATGCCGTATTTTTAGAGAAGGCCGAGATATGGAGGCTTGAAGGCTGCATAGCCTTCTCCTCCGAATCGGGATCGGGGAGTCTAGGCACCTCCGGCACTTCCACTGTCGCGAATGCGCGAAGGGAGTTTGCTGCCTTTCGTACCGCTTCTTCTTCAACAAGCGCCAGCAATTCGAACGCCCGTGATGCATCTGGACTAACAAAGTCATTCCGTCGAAAAAGAAGGCTTTCCTCCGGCTCTCCCTCTTCAAGCGAATGCCATAATGAGGGATCGGCACAAACAGCTGCGATCGATATCCAAACTACCCATGCCGAAAAGTGATCGATATAGGGGCCGAAATGCCCTTCATTCCTTCCCGGGTGTTGATAGTTTCGATGACCGAGCTCGTTGCTTGGCATGCCGTTTAAAGCGGGGACATACATCCCGTCGTAGTCGATCAGAATGATTTCATTCTTCTTGATCAATATATTTCCATGCTGCAAGTCGCCATGCCCAATATTGGCCGAGCACAGCTCGCGGGTCATTATTATCCATTTATCGGAGAGTTCTTGCAGCAGGTCGGCACGATGCAAATTCCGCCCCATGTAATCGAGCAGCGACTCTCCTTCCACCCACTGCATTTTCACGATCGGAAACCACTGACCGTTAATGTTGATGCCTTCGGAAAGATATTCGAATGGGACGAGATAAGGAAGAGGATTGGAGCGTAAATGCAAGCTGATGGCATCGTAACGGATCTTCTGATCCTTTACATTGTTAGTGAAGCACCTGACCGCCCACTCTTGCTCACCGCACTTCAGTTTGTATACGCTGGCGAAGCTTCCCGATATCGGACGGGGCAGGCCGAGCTTATCCAATTCAGGGTGGCCGGCCTGCAGATCCTGGTCCTTGAAACAGATACGCGGATTTTGGATTACTTCCCTATAATCCTGCGGAGTGGGCCAGAACATCGCCTCACGTCCCTTTAACCAGTTTTAGACGAATGAACGTAACGTCATCGTTCCTTAGATAGAAATAGCCTTCACGGTGAGGCCGCCGTCTTTCTTCATGCACGAGATGGTTAAAGTCACGCTCGCCGGCTAGCTTATGTATTAGCCTTATCACGCTGCGATCTTCCTTGTAACGAGTCAATAGCCAACAGGCTAGGGCATCGGTCATCAACCAGAACGCGTCTCCCGCTTCGGCGGTACCGCTCCATTTGTGAACAAACGCTTTAATCTGGACGTTATTGGCCGCGTTACTCGAGATGAGAACCGGTCGACGTTGAAAATCATCGGCTGTGCTTAAAGGAAATGAGGCGATCATCGTATCCCCTCGAACATGAAAAATACAGCTGTCGCCGACCGCGATCGCGTCAAATGCCGCGGATTCGGCATCCATCGCAAATCGAAACGTGATCCCCGCTAATGTGGAAAACGCCCCGCTGCTGAGCTTCTCTTGCGCATACCAGGGGAGACTTTTGCCGTTGGTTTTTTTCTGCCAGGCTTTCGATAATGGGGAGACTGATCTATGGATCTGCATACCGCCGAATCTGCCAAAGCAATAACCGCTTGCGAGCAAATTCGCCCACAGGTCAGCATATGAGGACTCACTAGCCCCATCGGCTATGGCGAATCTACAAATTGTCGTCTCCTTGTGAACATGTGTGCTGTTATGGGAGGCATCTTCGTATTCATCGCTGCGATTTCCTCCCTTCGGCAATAAAAAACATTCGCTTTCGATTCGCATAACTAAAGCCCTACCGCAGATTGGCCGGACGCGTTCCGATATCAAGCGCCTGGATTACGAGAGTTAAATCCGCATTGAGCACAAAACCTCTCGCTCCATCAGAAAGATTCAAGTCGTATTCCTGATTGGAGACTCGGATCATAAAAGACGTCAGCGGACTTGAGCCTTCGTAAAGCACCCTGGAATACGCGTCGGGCAGTGCATCCGCTGTTTCCGGAAAGCGGAGCTCCACCGCGCTCGGACTATCGGAAATGTGCAGGTTGAATAGCAGTACATTTCCGTCATCCGTCGATAGCGCTCTTAGCTGTTCCATTTCAAGTGTCGGATCGCCGTCGGTCGATTCCCCGTCCGTGATATGAATGACAACCGGCGGAAAACAATGCGTGTACTCACTGATCCAATGAGTCAAAACGGTATGAGCCGTTCTCATCGCTTCGCACATCGGCGTGCCCCCGTTTGCTACGGGCTCAAACCAGACCGGAAACTTGACGAGTTGATCAACCAGCCCTCCTGCCCCATCCGGCACTTTTTTCAAACGCTTATCCAGCTTTGATGGGTTATCGGCAATTTCGCTAATCGGCACCACTTCTTTCCCCGCTAAAACACCTCCGAACGCCGGACCGACACCGGCGCCATAGCCAATTACGCCAACATGATAGTAATCACGTATCCCTTCCGACTTCGCGCACTTGATAACGAGATTTTGCAATAACCGGTTGATGGCGTCCGAAACGCTCTCGGACTTAGTGCTTGCCCCGAACGGATCAGACATCGATCCGGATTGGTCGATAATAAACAAGATACACGACGGATTCGAACGGCTAATTTCTGCTGAATACATGCGCTCACCCCTCACAATAGGTACATGTTTATTCCTATTCGAAAGGAGACAAAGAATTGACAATTAAAAAGCAGCTGGCGCAAAAGAACTGCGACAGCTGCTTAATTTATGGATTTTACCGCTCCCGGTTACGCGATTGGTTTATGTCTCAATAAAATAAGGATATGTTAAATCCCAATGTTGATTTATGACTAATAAAAAAGGCGGTTTATTGTACTATCGTTCCTCACTAGCTCAAAATCTAAAGAGTATTTATTTTAGAATTTCTCAATTGGAGATATGCTGTTTTAATCTCCCATAATAATGATATGGTTTCTCGTTTGAACCCCAAGCCCAGAATAAATCCCCATTGTACATCAGAAATCTTTCGAGCCATCTTTCGAAATTCAAACCAATCTCCTTAGCACTATCAACAAACAACTTGTTACTCCAAAGTAAGTAGTTGTTTTCTGCTTGTTCATTCGAATACACGTTAGAATTGATAAAAAGCATATCTCCGTTTTCACTTCCGATTGGAAACCATCCTCTCGGTATTAGCTCCTTATAGTTGTACTCGATATAATGCTGATATATCTCATTTAATCCAAAAATGTCAAACCCATCTCCATATTTAGGATGGCAGAATAGCTGAACCCCGTTATGTAGCATAAGAAACAACTTAAAGTCTTTAGGAAGTATGATTCCATGTTCATATTGAAAACTCTCTATATCTTTAATATCCGCAGGAGGGAAGAAATAACTGACTAAATTTTCGGTGTACCCCATTCACGCTGTACTAGTAACATGTTATCTTCGCTTAGCCTCTTTAGATATGTTTCCACTCGACGAACTCTATTGTACTACATATTGGAATTGTACTGCCCTAGCCGGTTGCAGTCGTGATATTCCAAACTAACGTTCCCCGTTAGCTCAATGATTAATTAGAATTATCGTCCGTAAGGCCATAAGTATTGTTAATTGCCGTGGAATAATTATCCCAATTAAAG